>NZ_CM151398.1:7240000-9357046 GCF_056494185.1 Rania fehmarnensis | reverse complement strand
CAATGCGAATCCCGTCCGATATCTCACCGTGACCTAAACACTGTGACATAAATATTGTGGTCAAGATTTACTCGGGTGACTATTTTGTTTTGGAAAAAATGTTGGCAATCCGCTCAACGGCCGAGCAGATCTCAGTTTGTGTCGTCAGATGGCTGAAGCTGAAACGGATGGCTCCAGCTACCCAGTCGGCCGGCAGCCCCATAGCAGTCAGCACATGCGAAGGTTGGCTACTGCCCGAGGCACAGGCGCTACCAGAACTACAGTGAATCCCAGCCAAATCGAGTGCCATCAGCAACGCCTGGCGATCCCAGCCAGGGAAAGCCACAGCGGAGATATGCGGCAGGCGCGGTGCCTGGCCGGCAATTACGTGGGCGGCCGGCACTGTCTGGCATAGCCGCTGTTCAAACTGAAGGCGCAGGTTGTTCAACAACTCGATATCCCCGGAGGAGCGTCTAGCTTCAGCCAATTCGCAAGCCGCAGCCAGGGCGGAAGTCATGAGCACCGACTCGGTGCCGGGCCGAATACCCAACTGCTGACCACCTCCGTAGAGCATGGGCTGAGGCTTGGCCGAGGACCGCACGATAAAAGCCCCCACACCCACCGGCCCGTGCAATTTGTGACCGCTGATCGTCAGCGCATCGACCATGGGCAATAGTGCAGGTACGTCGACTTTGCCAAAGGCTTGAACGGCGTCGGTATGCAACTTGGCCTGGAAGCGGCGACACAGACCGGAAATTCGAGGAATGTCAGCCAAAACACCGGTTTCATTATTACCGATCATGATGCTCACCAGCGACTTCCTCTGCCGGCCAGCTTGCTCGCTCAACAATTGTTCAAGCGCATCGATGTTCGGCAAACCGGTCAGCGGCTCGACCGGCAAGAGCAGCGTCCATGGAGACAGCTCCGGATCCAACTGCGCCGGTGTCAAAACGCTGGGATGTTCGGTAGCCGCCACGATTAAAGGGTCTTCACGGCCCCGTAGTGAGCGCAGGGCAAGATTGTTGGCTTCTGTGCCACCGCTAGTGATGACGATGTGCCAAGCCTGCCAAAGGGCATAGCCGTGAGAGCCTGGTCCCAAGCAAATCGTCTTGATGCGATCCTTGGCATCTTCCAGTTGTGTCAGAGCGCGGCGGCCGGCGGCATGCAGACTGGCCGGATTGGCCCAGGGCTGACTGATCAGCTCGGTCATCTGCCGAGCGATGCTCTCATCCAGCGGTGTCGTGGCCGCGTAGTCCAGATAGATTGACTGACCAGTCATATTTATGTGCTCGGACCAAGCAACTGCTGCAGCTCTTTGGAATTGGGATCATACAGCAAACCCAATTTAGCAGCCCGAGCAGCGGCTTCCGGCTGGCCCGCAGTTGCTTGAGCCCGGGCTTCATCGATGGTCACTTGCACCATAATCGTGTTGAGGGCTGCGCGCAATTTGACCGGGTCGGTTTCTACGCGGGCAGCTTCGAAGAGTTCGGGTAACTGGTCGTAGCGTGGCAAATGAACGCAGTCTCGCACAGCAGCCCACAGGATGGGAGCCGCTTGAGGATGGTCCGAGGTCCACATGGCCCAATAGGGTTGCGAGTTTATATCAGTGGCTTCTAAGTAATCGAGCAGTACTTGGGCGTTACCCGTGGTGAAGGCTGAACCGCGGTAGAGCGATACCAAATCCCAACGATCGAGTTGAGGAGCGAGGCTGCCACCGGCAATATGCGGGGCGATGATAGGATTTAGTTTATAGTCGACTTCATGGTATATGCCGGTAACCTGGAGGCCGGTGATTGGCTCTCTGGTAAAGGAGAAAGTGCGTGTGGACCAAGACAAAGCGCTGAACTCCTTGCCCGAGACGCTGCCGAAGAAGGCTAATAGCATCAGCAAAAATAATCCTAACCCAATCAGGATTAGTAAGATCGCCAAAAAGATCTTCCAGAAGGCGGTGTTCTTTTTGCCGGACGGTTGCCCGCTCTGAAGGACTGCCGTAGCATCACTACTCATAGTGGCGATTCTTTACTGAAGCTAAGCAGAAGTGGGATAGGCGGCTAAAGCCTGTTAACCTGTGGCCGTCCAGCGACCGACGGAGTAGATACAACAACCAGTATAGACTACGAGTATAGGTGGTACGGCCAACATGCAACCATGGAAACCGGCGGGCAATCTGCAACCGGCCTTAAGAAACTGGGTAAATATTTCATCTACCCCAGTTTCCCAGTCTGCTCGGTTTTTTATACACTTTTTGTCGACCGACTCCGAGGTGGCGAGCGTAGCTGAGGAGCCAGCGGTCAGCCAGGCAGAGAAACTGCAAGTGGTGGAGGCCGTGCTGCTGGTATCGAAGGATCCGCTCTCCAGCCGTAAGTTAGCGCAAGTAGCTGGCTTGGCGGATGCTACGGAAGCGCGTACACTGGTCCGACTTTTGAACCACCGCTACGATAGCAGAGGTCGAGTATTTCGAATCGAAGAAGTGGCAGGAGGATTCTGCTTACTGACGCGACCGCAGTTCGCGCCCTGGCTGAGGCGAATGCGGCATGTACCAGGGGAACAACGATTGACTCAATCGGCTATGGAAACCTTAGCGATTGTGGCTTACCGACAACCGGTACCACGGGCGGACATCGAAGCCATTCGGGGTGTTAGTTGCGGCGAATTGTTAAAACAGTTAATGGAACGCGATTTGGTAAGAATTTGTGGGCGTAGCGAAGATCTGGGTCGACCGTATCTTTACGGGACAACTCGGAACTTTTTACAAATGTTTGGTTTGAGAAGTGCCGATCGGTTACCCCGGTCGGAATGGATCAACGCGCCAACCGGCATAGCGCCCTCGGTCAACGTAACAAACATCTCAGAACCTTCTATCGAACATGACTCAGGGACAGGCACAGACGCAAAGGAGTCCACGGTGAAACAGAGTTTTTCGGTTGCTACTCTTCTTGAAGATTCGGTCGCTCAGGCCGACGAGCTGTTGCTCGGCGCGCCATTCATCCGCGCTGTAGATGATGATGACGACGAATTCTTCGATGACGACGAAGAAGATGATTTCGATGACGACGAGGAAGACGACCTCGAGGATGAGGAAGATGACTTGGAAGAGGATGAAGAGGACGTCGAGGGTGAGGAACTAGACGAAGAGGAAGCATTCGAAGACGAAGACGACGAATGGGAAGAAGTCGACGACGAAGAGGAAGAAGATACTGAAGACGACGAGGAATGGGACGACGAAGAAGACGAAGACTGGGATGACGACGATGACGACGTCGAGGAAGACGAAGAAGACGAGGATTGGGACTAGTAGAGACCGCCGGCGTCTTTGCTCAATGGTATTTTGGTAGCCGATCTCGCCAGAGATTGGATGTGACATAGGGTACCCCCGGACTCCATTCCCAGCCATCCAACTGACAAGCATCATCCATGGCCAGTCTTTCACCCTTGAAAGACTGGCCTTTTTCCTTCAGAGATTAGTGTGCCATGACCTTTGGCGTCACAGTTTGGTGCTTTGTACTCAGCTACTTCATCGTAGCCGTGCTCGAGTATTCGCGCCCCCTGTTTGCCTTTCGTGCTCGCCCATACCTGATCATCGGGTGGATGGTTCTGGGTTGGCTGACACACACGATGTTCCTGGCTGACCGCATGTGGTTGGACATGCAAGCCCAAGGTGTGTTGGCTTCGTGGTATCAGTGGGCGCTCTTGGTGGCCTGGGGCATCGCTACGCTCTATATCGTATTATTGCTACGGAGATCCGATAACGCCCTGGGCACCTTCATGTTGCCACTGTTGATGGGGTGCATAGCGCTGGCCTTTTTATGGAAGAATGCCGAACCATTTCAGCGCGAGGCTGCGATCAGTCTCTGGGGACGTATTCACGGATTCAGCTTGTTGGTCGGTACGCTGAGCATCACCTTCGGACTGGGCACGGGCCTGATGTACCTGGTGCAGTCTTATCGGCTGAAACACAAACTGAAAACGGTTCGCAGCTTTCGACTGCCATCGCTGGAGTACTTGCAGTCGCTCAATCGCATGAGCCTGTTTGTTAGCTGCGCTATGCTGACTGCGGGTTTACTCTCAGGCATCGTGCTGAATCTCAATCAAGACGGGCACATTGCCTGGTTGAGCGCGGGCATACTAACACCCTTTGCCCTGTGCGCTTGGTCGGTGATGGCGGTGATCTTGGAATTGACCACCTATCGACCAATCGGTGGCAAACGCACAGCCTATTTGACTTTGGCAAACTTCATCTTCTTGGCCGTGGTGCTGGGTTACTTTTTTATGGCGCCGCACCAGCGTACTGAAACCTCGACGCTCGATCCTGACAGGGCTGATCAAGGAGCGATCATCGCATGCATTGGTTGATGATCGGGTGCAGCCATCATCGAACACCGCTGGAGTTGCGAGAGAAGCTGGCATTCCCGTCGCACAAAGTCTCTGAAGCGCTCATGCAGTTTTCACAGCAGGCGCCCGAGGCGGAGGCCGTGCTGCTCAGTACCTGTAACCGCGTCGAATTCTATGCGGCCGCCGACGCTGCCGAAACACTACCGACCAAAGATGCGGTCACTCAATTTCTAGCCAACTATCATGGGCTGGTCGCGGGTGATATCGGACCGCAGTTGATCGAGCTGCACGGCGAGCAAGCGATCAAACATCTGTTCTCGGTCGCGGCCAGCCTGGACAGCATGATCGTCGGCGAAGCTCAAATACTTTCGCAAGTCAAACAGGCCTACGAGATCGCCTCGGCCAGCCAACGCACCGGCGTGCTGACCAATAGCGTCTTCCAACGAGCGGCCTACGTGGCTAAGCGTGTCCAGAACGAAACCTCAATCCATCGCCGCCGCATCAGCGTCCCCAGCGTGGCTGTCAGCGAAATAGCATCCGAGTTCTTCGAGCGCTTCGATGATAAACGTATCGTGCTGGTCGGTGCGGGCGAGATGGGCCAAGAGACCTTGCGTTACTTGATCGACGCGGGCGCTCATCACATTACAATCGTTAACCGCAATCCCGAACGAGCCAAGGAGTTGGCGGCCGAGTTTCAATCTGGCCCCGCCGGCAACTTTGATATTCGCGTCGCGTCTTGGAGTGAACTGGATCAACATTTGATCTCTGCCGATTTAGTGGTCTCAACCACCAGTGCCACCGAACCGATTGTCACGCTGGATATGTTTCGTGGCATTTGGCAAAAGCGTTCCGCGCGACCTCTGCTGATCCTCGACCTGGCTGTGCCGCGAGACTTTGATTCCAGGATCAGCGAGCTATCCGAAGTTTATCTCTACAGTGTCGATGACTTGCAGCAAGTCTGCGATCGCAATATTCAGTTGCGCCGCGCCGAATGGCCCAAAGCCGAACGGATCATCGACGAAGAGACCAAGAAGTTTTTAGGCGAGATGGTCCATCGCGGTACCGGCTCGACCATCCAGCGCTTGCGCGAACAGGCCGATAAGACTCGCGAAGAAGAGTTATCGCGCTTGCTGAATCGGTTGCAAGCGCATGGCACTGACGAATACACGGAGAAAGAAGTCCGTCAATCCTTCGAACGCCTGGTCAACAAACTCCTCCACCCTCCCCTGCAAGCTCTGCGCGAGCAAGCCGATCAACCTCATCATCATGCCACTCTGCTTGATTCGCTCCGTCGATTGTTCAAACTAGACTAAGCCGAGGGCGCTAGCCGGCGCTAGCCCCGGTTATCTTCGGCCCCACCGAGCTCGTCTCGGTGGACCGATGACTGATTGGCTAGGTCGTCAGGCCCTAGCCCACCAGTCGAGCTTCCACCGACACAAGGTCGGTGGAGAGCAACTCGCGCATAGTTTATGCGTAAAGTATTTGACCGGCCTGAAGGGCCGATACAACCTCTGCCGGTCGCCGTAAGGCACCGGCAGGCCGGCGGCGCAAACGTCGGCACTTTCCTGGTAATTCTGGGATGAGTGTAGGCCAGTTATCGCTTTAGATTTCGTTTCAATGTCAATCGTGCAAAAGGTGAAGCCTTCTCGGACTTGTCAACGTTATCGATTTCCCACGTCCAAGTTTCGCTCGCACGGTCGTATTTGAAAGTGTTGTGAATGCCGCTCCCATCGGCGGATTTCCAAACGAAAGGGATCCGGTCTCCATCTGGTTTTCCATGGCCAACTCCTTCAGGTGCAAAATTGGTCGTGGCCGTGTTGTCTAGCCACATCACCACATACTCAGCGTTTTCTTTGTCCCATGCGATGTGTATCCACGCTTCGTATTCCGGCTGTCCGTCGGCATCCTTCTCGCGTGAGACTTCGTGGATTCGCAAATACTGGCGCTTTAGAATGCAGTCGACATTGACGTCATGTGTCACCTCTTTATCGTCGATGGTTCCCGTCATTACCCATTCGCCACTCATTTTGTCCATGAGGAAGTCAGATCTCGGCGTCGCGGAGTCCTGGGCATGAACGATGGGTGAAGAGAGAGGTATCGACGTTAATACTAGAAAGGTGCACGATAATGAAAGTACGTGTTGGCATACTCGTTGAGTCATTAGAAAGGCTGACCTCTGTTGAAGGGAGTTCTCAGTTATGTCAAGCGGACGAACGGCGGAGATCACCCAGTCGCCGCCAAGAGACTTTGCGTTGAGGAAATGCCCGATCGGCAACTCGGGTGCATTTTTGGGTTCGCATCACCATTTCGTTTCTGTCGAGCAAGGCTCCCATGCGTTGAGTAAAGCATTGTATCAAGGTTTGAGTTGTCTGTCGCTTCAATAACAAAAGGTAACCACGGCCTTCTCCTGCACCGCAGCACTCTGAAGGAACTTGATAAAGCGCGTTCGCAGAGTCTTTCGCCATTTCTCCGAAACCTGTTCAGTACCCTTCGAAAACTTTTCGAACTCGCCTTGCACCTCTTTCGGGGTCAGGTAACTGATGCAGGGGAACCTTCCGCAGTCCTTCCGTGTAATGCGACCCATCACCAACTCCAACGCGGCCTGTTCTGTCGACAACTCATCGTCACTTTCGCTCCAGTCCCCAAGCCACCCAAGGCAGCTCATTTTGGTTTTCGGGTACAGATTCTCGATGAGTAACGGGGCCGCCGCCAATCGACATTGATTTGAAATTCAGCGTTACCGGCGGCCGGAGTTAACGTCACGAACATCCAGTAACCGCGGCTAATAACGCCGTCGGCTTAGTGACACTCAATCGTACAACAGCACAGCTGCCCGACGTTTTAAGAACTCGTTTAGACCAGCTTCGTTTTCGCGCATGATGTCTTCGTACTTGGCTCCGCTGGCGGCCAGGTCGCTGAACTTTTTGTTGACCATCAGCACATCCAGCTTGCTGCTGTCCCAACTCTCCTTGTGCAGTTCCACCAGGCCGCGGGCTACCGTCAGTCCCAGCGCCAGGGCATCGAACTGAGCCATATCGGTAATGACAAACTGAACCCCTGAGCACTCCTGGCCGCTGTGCTTGCTGGCATCAGGTGTTATCTTGCGCGGCACTGCCAAAACGCCAGGCAGCTTCTGAGCGTTCAACCAGAGCGCCAATTTCTGCCCATCCATCCATGGCGCGCCGATCCATTGGAACGGTCGATCGGTGCCGCGACCGACCGAGATGTTGGTCATCTCCAATAGTCCAATACCCGGATACAACATGGCAGCTTCGAGCGTGCGCATGTTGGGTGATGGATTGAGCCACCATAATCCTGTACTGGCAAACGAATCACTGTGCTTCCAACCGCGCACTGGAATGACTGTAGGTTGCATATCCAGCTTGCCTTCGCGGGCGAACATCAAACACAATTCACCCACCGTCATGCCGTGCTGAACAGGCAACTCATGGCAAGCCACAAACGTCGAGCGATCCGGATCACGCATCGGCCCGGCTACGCGTCCACCAATGGGATTAATACGATCCAGAACCATGAATTCCTTGTGCTGCTCGGCACAGGCTTCCAGGCAGTTCTTCATGGTGGCGATGTAAGTGTAAAACCGCGTGCCGATATCTTGGATGTCGTATACCAACACATCAATTTGCTCGAGCTGTTCAGGTTTGGGTTTGCGCGTCTCGCCATACAGACTATAGATAGGCACATTCAGTGAACTATCGCGCGAGTCACCGATCTTGTTCACATCCAGCTTGCCTTCGATACCGTGTTCGGGACTGAATAGCGCGGTCAGTTTGACGTTGGGTGAATTGGAGAGTAGCGAGAGCGTGGTTTTTCCACTGGCATCAATGCCGGTCTGGTTGGTGACCAGACCCACACGCTTGCCGACCAGGTCTCGGAAATCGCGGGCGGCCAGGACGTCGATACCATTCATTACCGGCGCGTCTGAAGCGGTCTGGTGTTTGGCCTCTTTGATTTGTTTCACTGCCAGCGTTGCAATGTTGCCGGCCAACTTATTGACGTTGCCCTTGCCGTCGGGATGCAGACGATTGCTGAGAAACACAAAGAACAAATTCTGATCGGGATCAATCCACAGGACGGTGCCGGTAAAGCCACCGTGACCGAAGGCGGCGCTTGATAGTTCACGGCCGCCGTTGTAACTGTAGCCACTGTGGTGATCCCAACCGCGCGTCCGCGAGACCGGTCCGAACTCATCGCGCGTCTCAATCACATAGGGTCGTGTCATGTGCCAATAGATGTCCGATCGCAGAAAGACCTGGCCATCGGCGAGGCGCCCTTGGCGGAGCATCATTTGCGCATACTGCGAGAGGTCATCGAGCGTCGAAAACAAACCGGCATGGCCAGCGATACCGTTCAAAAGTGCGGCTCGAGGATCATGCACGCGACCGCGCAGCATCTGACCGTCGACCTTTTCCGTGGGGGCAATGCGAGCAGCCAGCTCTTCCCTGGGCACGTAGCCAGAATCCTGCATGCCCAGCGGCTTGAAGATGCGCTCAGCTGAAAAATCTTTTAGCGATTGACCACTGATGGTTTCAACGATTTTGCCGAGTAGTAAAAAGCTGACGTCGCTATAAGCGAACTTCTGCCCCGGTGTGGAGAGAATCTTCATCTTCATCAACCGTCGCCAGGCTTCATCAGGGCCCGACTGATAGTCAGCCAGAGCATTGTCCGGAATCAAACCACCAGAATGTGTCAGCAAATGCCAGACGCGTAAATCATCGCGACCTTCGCCGGTAAAGTCCGGCAAGTAGTCGGTCACGCGTGCATTGAGATCCAAGCGACCATCTTGAACCAGCAGCATGGCGCTGGTGGCCGTGGCCACCGGCTTGGTGATCGAAGCCATATCGAAAACTGTATCGAGCGTCATGGGTTCCTGAGTTGGTTCCACAGCCCGATGGCCGTAGGTTTCGCGCAAGACCCACTGCCCGTCATGCCACAGAGCGACGATTGCGCCCGGTAAATCCCCAGCCTCGATGGCGGCTTGGACCATTTGCTGGACGTCGCTTTTCAAATCGCCACCGCGACTGGGGGAAACCAATGTGGCCAGGGCCAGCAGACAAGCAAATAGATATCGCAAGTTTGTAGTATCCAATTCTCTGTGCCCCGATGAATTTAGGCTGGTAAAGTTTTCCGGTCAGCTAAAGAGTACGTCCAACCAAATTTTCTTTCAACCTAAAAATGTACTACGTCGATAACCACCGGAGTCGAGTCACAGCATACGATTGGCTGAACGCCGATCGAGGTTACTCGCTGCCGGGTTGTTATCAATCTTTATTCACCATAGCCAAGAGATGACGACGGCAAACGACAGGAAGTTTCAGCGCACGCTGGAAAGTCGTTTGAGGTAGCTAGCGAGTAGTTGCTGATTGACGGAACAGAAAAATAGTCTGGCCAGGAATTCGGCCGGACTGGGAACGCGCAGGGACGACGCTGTAAGAAAGAAATTTCGAAAGCGCAGGATTCTAATTATGTTGTCCCTCGAATGGTTCCATGCCATGCTTGGCGCGGTCTTCGTTGGCGTTTGGATTATGGTCGGCCAGATCGTAGCCATGGATCGCTCGTGATCGCTCAACCCGTAGACGCCGGGCGAGGCGCACCTGCTAACCACGGCTTGCGATTACGTGAGCATCCTCGTTTAACCCGTAGCCGCTAGGCGAGGCGCACCTGCTAACCACAGCTTGCTATTACGTGAGCGTCCTCGTTTAACCCGTAGCCGTCAGGCGAGGCGCACCTGCTAACCACAGCTTGCGTTTACCTGAGCGTCCTCGTTTAACCCGTAGCCGTCAGGCGAGGCGCACCTGCTAACCACAGCTTGCGTTTACCTGAGCGTCCTCGTTTAACCCGTAGCCGTCAGGCGAGGCGCACCTGCTAACCACAAGCTTGCGTTTACCTGAGCGTCCTCGTTTAACCCGTAGCCGCTAGGCGAGGCGCACCTGCTAACCACAGCTTGCGTTTACCTGAGCGTCCTCGTTTAACCCGTAGCCGTCAGGCGAGGCGCACCTGCTAACCACAGCTTGCGTTTACCTGAGCGTTTGTTGGCTTAAGGCGATCACGTGTTATGGACGTGCGCTATTTGTTCCTACTCGAACTCGAACTCGAAAAATCTGCGAGTAGGAGTACGAGTAGACCCTTGGCAATTTAATAGTTAATAGCTGTACGATCTTCACAGCTAGCGATTACCTGAGCATTTGCGTGCTTAATCCAAAGACTTTGCACTGAGTATGCACATCTTCGATTGCCTCGCCTTCGGCTACGGGTTAAACGAGGTGGCCGTCGGGACTATGCCACAATTACACAGGCTGGAAGCCTATGCCACACACGAAAAAACCGGCTGGGCGATCTTGCGATCGGCCCAGCCGGCTTAAAGTTTTTCAAGGGAACTTCGTTCAGGCGGTCACCGACTTAGAACGTGAAGACCATGTCGGTACCGAACGAAGTCTGGCTTGGTAGCGGCAGACCGTCGTTGGGGCTGATCTCGTTGTAGCCGAACGATTCCTTGTCCCATACCCAGCGAACTTCTGGACGGAAGGTCAGGTTGGCGTTGGGTTTGTAGTTCACACCAAACGTTTGATTGTAGTTGTCAACGTTGTGGACCGTGTTGTTGGTCAGGTTGAACCATTCCGAACGGCTACCCAACGACCACTTGTCGTTCAGTGAGTAGATGAAGTAGTTGATCATACCGAACGTATTGCGGACAACGTCTTGATTGGCGTTGTGCGTGTTCAGGTAGTCGATCTGATAGATGTGGCTCAGCTTGTCGCTCAGCGAAGTGGTGAGGATCGCGCTGTGGATCTGACCACGTTCGCCAAAGTTGGCGCTGGCACTGTCGTCGTTGAAGCGACCCAAGGCATTGGTGTAGATCAACGAGGTCGAATCGGTCAGCTTGCGCTTGAAACCGCTGATGTACGAATCGCCGTTGTCTTCAAAGCCGCTGTCCCAACCCATAACGTAGCCGTTCCAAAGCACCGTGTCTTCGTCGACGTTGTAGGTCGACAGAATACCGGTGTGAGTGAAAGGCTCAGCGTTGTAGAAGGTGAATTGACGGCTGTAGAAGAAGTTACCGGTCGCTTGAACCACTTCGTTACCAATGATGGTGAAGAAGTGGCCCATCTTGATCGACAGGTCGCCCATGGCCACTTCGCCGTACAATTGAGGAATAGCGTGGCCATAAGCGCCACCATTATCCCACGAATTGTCCCAGTGACGATTGGCGATACCGAAAGATTGAGTGTCAGGAGCATCGGTACCGTACAGGTAGTCGATGCGTGCACCGAAGCCCAGGCCTTCGCTGCCATCAGCTACCTTTTCGGCATACAACCACTGCTGTTGCAACTGAACGCGGTCAGCATAGTTGTTGAAGTTGAGGTTGTTGTTCGCGGTGTGGTAACCAACGTTCGACCAACCGCCAATATTGAAACCCAGCACTGGGCACTGGAACAGTTTCCATGCTTCGCTGCCAGCGGCATCGCAAGCATCGTCACAGGAAATGCTGCCCGTGCCGATGTCGCAGCTGCTGGAGCAAGCTGCTGGAGCAATGTAGCTCATCGAAGGATCAACACTCGGAGTCGAGTGGTTTGAGCCACTGACGATCGGTGCTGGTGTGCCTTCGTCGGCAGCAGGTGCCTGATCGCTGGGCGACTGAGTGTAATAATTCGAATAACCAGTCGAGCGATAAGTAGTCGCTCGTGCATCTCGCACCTGCGCGTCTGCAAAGCTGCCCATTAAGGAGCTCGCAATCGCGGCAGCAAATGCTAGCCTTGAAAGTTTCATTTTTCCATCCTTGAAAAACACTTTTGGATTCAGGAGTAGGCCCCGACGGACCAGAGCTCCGGGCACCGCACGCACCGGAGCCCACTAGTCACACAGGCAATCCAAGACCGCCGTTATGGATCCGAGCCGAACTCCGTCGCCTCGCACCTGTGTCAATGCTGTGCGTATGTATCGGTGCGACAGATGCAACTCTTTGAGCACGAATACGTTGGTGGCACAAATGAGTCTTAATCAGATTTTTAGGCGCCGGTAAAATTTATCGAATTTATGCATTTGAAGGCGCTCCAAGAATGCTAGCTAAACCGAGGGCGTTAGCCCTTGGAGTGCGGTGCCCGCGGCACCGCTTTGATGTAAGTAAAGTCTCATGCCGCAGCTTGAGTCACCCTGAACGCCGGCATCACCAAGTGCATGCAGGCTGCGGTACAGTCGGGTTAGGACATCAAAGCTGTGGCTAACGCCACAGCACTCCATATGGAGTGCGGTGCCATCCGGCACCGCTTTGATGTAAGTAAAGTCTCATGCCGCAGCTTGAGTCACCCTGAACGCCGGCATCACCAAGTGCGTGCAGGCTGCGGTACAGTCGGGTTAGGACATCAAAGCTGTGGCTAACGCCACAGCACTCCATATGGAGTGCGGTGCCATCTGGCACCGCTTTGATGTAAGTAAAGTCTCATGCCGCAGCTTGAGTCACCCTGAACGCCGGCATCACCAAGTGCGTGCAGGCTGCGGTACGGTTGGGTTAGGACATCAAAGCTACGGCTAACGCCACAGCACTCCAAAAAACCGAGGCTGACGCCTACGGCTTAGGTGACCAGGCCTTTGGTGACCATCATGAACACGTCCTCCAACGTCGGCTCTTTGTCGTTGAAGCTGCGCATGGGGATGCCCTGCTGTACCAGGTACTGCATGATCTGGGCGATGCGATCGTCCTCAGCTTCCATCTCTACGACCACGCGGTTACCTTCGATGTCGATCGAGCGCAATTCGGGACATGAACGCAGGATGGAAACCCCCGCTTCGGCTTTATCGATGAACCGAATATCGAGCGTGCGGTTGCGGCGAAGCTGACGATAGACCGATTCGATTGGGCCATGCATCAGCAATTGACCACGTTCGATAATCCCGATCGAAGTACAGCAGTCGGCCAGTTCCGACAGAATGTGACTGCTGATCAAAATCGTCTTGCCCATCCGCCGCAGCTCTTTCAGCAAGGCTTTTACCTCGATGCGGGCACGAGGATCCAAGCCGCTGGTCGGTTCGTCCAGAATCAGTACCGGTGGATCATGCACCAGCGTCTTGGCTAAACACAACCGCTGCTTCATCCCGCGCGACAGACCGTTGACGTAATCCTCGCGTTTGTGCGACAAATCCAGCAACTCCAACACATCGACGATCACTTGCTTGCGCTGCGAACGACCGATCTTGTAGGCTACGGCAAAGAAGTCCAGGAACTCCCAGACTTTCATACCGTCATACACCCCGAAATCGTCGGGCATGTAACCGATGCTGCGGCGCACGGCTAGCGGATCTTTATTGACGCTGTGACCATTGACGGTCGCATCCCCGCGCGACGCCTTCAGCAGCGTGGCCAGGTACCGAATCGTGGTACTCTTGCCCGCCCCATTGGGACCGATGAAGCCGAACATTTCGCCCGCTTCGATCTTCAGGGACAAGTTGCCCACGGCGGTAAAATCACCGTAGTCCTTGCCGAATTCGTACAGTTCAATCATGTGAATTTTCTATCGAGGGGGAGGACTATCTTTCGTCGGGAAATTCATCTTTTAAAGTGCTGTCTTCGATGACGTTTGGCAGCCGGCCAATGACGGCCGTATCGCGAGTAATCGGAGTCCAATCGGCTGGATGCAAGTGAGCCATCACCAGGCAGCGCGTATCCAGCCGGCCATCGTTGGGCTCGGTCTCCATCTTACCTGGTCGGTCATCGGTATAACCAAACAATCTGACTTGCCCGTTGACCAGCGGCACAGAGTCGAGCATCTCCGACAATGGACCACCCACTAACAGCTCATTGGCTTTCGCCCTGGATTCAGCTTCCGTGTCGGTCTGAGTCTCTTCATCTTCAATCGAGGGATGGCGCGTGGTCGCGGATTTATTCCAGTACTCCCAAGGCGTGTCGAGCGTAGCCGTAGCGAACCGCGCGGTGCGCGAGCCGTCATCGGGCATATCGCCAATCCACGCAAACTCAATTCCGTTGGCGGCGGATTTACGAATCACACCGCAGCTCTTTAACTTCAAGCCCGTAGTATTCTTCAGCGCAGCCACCTGCGGATCGCTGGCATCAGGGATGCCATACAGCAAACCGCCCGCCAGGCCGACCATCTGCTCGGCATGCAACATCTCGAGTGAATTGGAACGCACGTTGACCGGTTCCAAGCGAATACCTGCCGAGGTGCCGTATTTCGCACCAATGACTTGCATGCCCGCACCAATGCGCTTGGCCCCTTGGGTTACATTGCCAAAGGGCAGAGCTACGCTGCCGCGCTCAGGGAATTCGAGCGCATAAGGTGTCGAGAGCGAAGTATACAAAGCCGTGTAAGTGGTCACGTGACCGCGCGGATATTCACCTTGTAACTCCAGCAATCCAATCTCGGTGGTCCGCCGCGCAAAACCAATGTCCAGGCGAGCCACTCGCGTGACCACCAGCACACCAGCAATCGCCAAGATGGGCGCCACGACCCAAGCTAGTTCTAGTCGCCCCAGCAGACGAAAAACCAGCCAGTTCAGCGGCACCAGGATCGCCAGGTAAGCACCGATCAGCGTGATGATCGTCGAGCGCGAAGGCAACACGATGCCAGCAGCGTTGCGCAGGGTGGACAAGGCGCTGAAGGCAAACCCAGAAGTATCGGACCAGGCGCAACCATTGGGCGCCCACTGAATATGTTCCGGAGCCGCGGCACCATAACGGCCGAACTGTACCGGTGGGTCTGGTTCGCCAGGAGCCATCAGGTTCCGCGAATTGACGCGACGCTGAATGTCTTCGGTGCTACGCTGTGCGAACTCTTCAGCCACTTCGGACTTTTTGGCGCCCAGTGGCATATCTCGCGACGCGATCCGCAACTGCGAGTTGAACAGCGGATTCTTGCTCTCACGTTGATACGGAGCAGACCACAATTGAATCAGCGATGATTCGCCTTGCAGTTTGGCTACGTCGCGGGCCGGTCGTCTGAGCAGCCCCGTAGAGAAGAAACTCGAATAATACTTCCACCGATACAGCCGCTGTTCGCGCAGCGGAAAACTGGTCATGACAATCCGCCCGCGGCCCACGGCTTTCTCAGCCACCAGCTCTTTGGTGTGAGGCAACCAGGCACCACCGGTGGCCAACTGCATGCTCAGGCCAGCCACCTTGGCACCGACAATTTGCAGAGGCTCTTGAGGCTGACCAGCTCGATCGGGCACAACCCAGTGATTCAAGCCATCCAAATCCTCTGTACCCAACTCCTTCGATTCGGCACTCTGCACGGGGATATAGGGACTGAGAAAACTGTTCTGCAAGCGTGACCAACTGCCAGGTCCGCTGATAATTAATTGTCCTCCCCAGTGCAACCAATCGACCAGCGCCGTCTTTTGATCTTCAGACAAATCATCCGGTGCCAGGTCATCCCACACAATCACGGCCATCGCCGTCATCGTTAGCAGCGATGTAGGCAACTCGATCTTACCTTCCTTGCTGCCGCATAAGATGACGCGATAACTGCGAGTGCGTTCTTCTTGAGCTAAATCGCTACCCCGCCACAGCACTGTATCAGTGGCCGACAGGAATGCATACTCTTGTGGCCGAGGTGAGACAACGGTCAACAAGAATTCACCGTAGCTGAGCTCGGCCGTAGAAAACGGCTCTTGCGTAATTGGCGTCAACAGTGAACGCGACAACAAACTGCTACGCAAGCGCAAGGCGGTCGACACGGGATTAAATTGATCAACCGCAACGGTGGTCGTCGGTACGAAATACTGCAGATCGATCGTCTTGGTTTGTCCTTTGGGCAGGACCGTCGCCCGGGTAAACTCGGTGGATATACTGGTGAAAGGGATATTCATCACGCGGTCTTGGCCACGTAACACATCGCCCGTAGCAATGACTTGCAAGTCTTCGCGATTACTTTTTACTTGCCGAACCGTTTCAACCCAATGTCCAGGTTTGGCCGTCGCAATCTTGATCTCGGTGTCAGCCGGTAATGTCAACAGCGGCGAAGTAACTAAAGCTTCCTTCTGCTCCTTGGCTTTCTTCTCCAATTCTTCGCGCGTCAGTTTCTCTGTATCGCTGCGCAGACAACCTCGACAGCCCACACTGGTTACAAGGCACAACATGCCAACTATCCACAGAGGCAACCAGGTCCAACAGGATTTCATCGCTTATTACCCGTGAGTTGAATATCGAGAGCACCCCAGCATTTTAACGTGATTTGAAGACCACAGGCGCGCGAGCGGCCGATAAAAAGCCGTATGCCGGTAGAGGTAGCGGAAGCCGTCAAGGCTTTCGATTCAGGGCCGGGACCGAAATGCTTGACGCATTCCGCTACGAGCTGGGATCGAAATGCTTGACGCATTCCGCTACGAGTACAAACGCAATCCGTTAGCGCACGATACAGCCGAAACTGGGCGCGACCTCTTTGACGCGCAAACCCAAGACAAACCGATGTGCACCGGCACCTAACTGAAGGGCTTCGTCGGGAGCGGGCAATTTGCGGGGGCGACCATCGACCCACAGCGAAACCGCTTCACCACCAGCGGTCATCTCTAAATGCACCTGCGCCGATTGCTGCAAATCGACATCAAAGCGCACGAAGGCCATCGTGGGCAGGTCGCGAAAGAGCTGAAAGGTCGGCAACTCGGCGATCGGCAAGCGGCCCGATACCAGGCTGGTGATCGGTGCCCAGATCAGTTCCGGAGGACTGGTGGCAACCGTATCGAGACTGGTGCGATTGATCATTTGCGTGGCTGCGGGTGTATTGGTCAGCATCGACCAACTGCGAATGCGCGGCACGGTATCGATCGTATACTTGGGCGACTTGCCAAGCTCGATCAAGAACCGGGTCAGGTCCACCAGCTCCTGTTCCTTCAGCGCATCGACCAAACCGGCAGGCATCAGCGAGCGACCATTCTGAACCGATTCGATCGCCTCGGTGGCCAGCGTCTTGAGCGTGCCGTCGGCCAACAGCAATTGCAGCTGGGCATCGGTCTTCGCTTTCTGCAAACCGCTGATCACCTGCCCATCATCGGTTAGCACAGCCAACGTTTGAAAGCCTTCTTTCAACTTGGCGTTGGGATCGATCAACGATTGCAGAATGTACTCAGGCGTCGAACTGCCACCCAGGCTGACGAGGTTGGGACCAATCGTGCCTCCGGCGGTGCCGATCGCATGACAGCGCACGCATTGCAATTGCCCTTGACGATAGACCGCTTCGCCGCGGGCCGGGTCACCACTGGTATAAGCCTTTTCGATAATTTGCTTGGCCCAGTTGTCCGACCATTTCCAACCCTGCGCAGCCAGACCGGTGGCCGTCATGACTTCGTTCAGCAGTACATCATCGCTGCCGGGCGCATTGCGCAGGGCAGCTACTAAGATGCGCGCGCCATCGGCTTGCCACGTGGGCTGTTCGTGTCTGATGAACTTCCTCAATGCTTCGATGCCCGCTGGTCTGGCGACCAGGGCATTGGCCACCGCTTCGCCATCGCTCAGCTTGTCCGCATCGATCGTGGCCAGAAACGCCAGCGTGGCTCGCGTGGCCTGTTCGGTATCGAACACATGCAGCGCAGACAGAGCTGCAGCCCGTATAGCGCTCTCGGCGGTAACATCTTCGGCCAGTTGACGCACGCGCATGCGCCCTGCATCCTCTGGAATGCGGGCCAGCGCCAGCAAAGCACGCGGCAGCAACGCGCGATCAGGCGCGTCTGGGGCCACGTCTAACCAACGCACGACCAGCGACCCACAGGCCGAGCATTGCCACTGTCCGCTCAGGTCAATTAGCCCTGCCGCATATGCCTGTTGGCCGGCCGCGGGACCGCGCGTATCCGCAGGCAAGCGGTCCAGCAGCGACTGCAAAGCAGTAGCCAGCAGCGGTTCGCTCCGATCAGGTTTTAGATTGCGAGCTGCGGTCACGCGGGCCAATGTTTCCAAGTGCCCTGCCCTGGCTGAATCGCTCAGCATGGTAGCTGGGCCCAGAATCCACTCCAGTAAATCGCTCAGGCCACTGGCATCGGCTTTCTCGGCGACCAGTTCGACCACCGAACCAGAAACGCTCTGGGCCGTGGTTCCGGAGCGCAGCAAATCCAATAATGGACCGGCGATCGCCGATTGCGTCGCCGCGTCGGCCAACAGTCGCAGTTTGGCAAGATCGTTGCGTACATCCAATTGGCCTTCGCTCAATTGCTTCATCCATAAAGTTTCGGTTGCCCGCACCGCATTCCAGAGAGCGAACTTCAGAAACTGATCCTGGGCAGGCCGAGAGGCCACTGCCAGAAGTGGCTCGACGCAGGCGGGCAACTGCAGCTGCCCCAAACCCGTGACGGCTTCCAACACTACCTGGTCATCTGGATCGCTGGCCGCTAGCGTCAGCCACTCGATTGCAGAAGGCAGTTGTGAATGCAAACGACTGATCGTGCGCACAGCGATGGCACGAATCTGCGGTTCATCATCTTGACGCAATTGATCGACCAACTGAATAACATCATCATCCACTTGCCGCGCACTTAGCTTGACCCACAGACTTTCCAGGCGTCGCAGCGAACGCTGGTCAGCTCGACGGGCTCGATCGATGTATTCAGCCAGAGCCGCATCGCGCTTGCTGCGTTGCCGGGTGGCCAGTTCCATCCGCGCGAACTGACGTACCCACAGGGCCGAGTCATGCAGCAAGTTACATAGGGCTTCTTCTTTCAGTTGGTCATAGCGCGGCGGAACCAACGGCGTCTTGCCCTTGGCGGTGATTCTCCAAATGCGACCATGCTCGGTGTCGCGCCGGGGGTCGCGAAAATCGACTTCGCCGTGCTGAATGATCGGGTTGTACCAATCGGCTACATAGATGGCACCATCGGGACCCATCTTGACATCGATTGGTCGAAAGGCGACGTGCTGTGTGCGAATGAGTTCCGGCAACTGAGCGCTGCGATAGCCACTGCCCTGCCGCGCAAGCTCGAATACACACACGCGATGCGAACGAAAGTCGTTGGTGATCATGCGGCCTTGCATCTCGGCCGGCATCGCATCGCCGCTGATGATTTCCAAGCCGCAATGTTTGGGGCTGCCTGGATTCAAACCGGCCAGCCAACGCGTCGCGCCCGGATGAAACACAAAGACCGATTCGGGAAAAGCATAATTGACGCCTTCATAGTAGGCACCGTCGGTTACAAACGATTGACCAAAGCCGTCGATCGCATGTCCCCAAGGATTAACGAAGCCTTTGGCGAAGATCTGCAACTGCGTCGTCGTCGGATCAAATCGCCAGATGCCACCGCCGTCCAGTCGCTTGATACCGTAAGGCGTCTCTATGTGACTGTGAATGTAGATCGATTGATTCAAATGCATCCAACCATCTGGCGCCCAACGCAACGTATGCAACAGATGGTGCGTGTCTTCGGTACCAAAACCGCTCAGGATCGTGCGTCGCTTGTCGGCTCGGCCATCTCCGTCGGTGTCCTGCAGATGAATCAGTTCGGTACTATTGGCTACATAAACGCCACCATCGCCCGGTAACACGCCGGTGGGTATCAACAGGTTATCTGCGAAGACCGTGTGATTATCCGCTACGCCATCGCGATTGCGATCTTCGAGCACCACAACTTGATCGGTCGGTGGCGCGCCGGGTTGGATGTGGGGATAGTTGCGACTGCTAGCGATCCACAAGCGTCCTTTTTCATCAAAGTTCATGTGGATTGGCTTGGCGAACATCGGATCCGACGCGTATAGATTGACTTCGAATCCGTCGCCAACTTGCATGGCAGCTTGTTCGGCCACCGGGTCCGGCTCGGGAATATCGCGCAAGTCGCGCTGCGCCCACAGCGCAGAGTTTAGGCAGATTAGAATCAGCAGCGTAACGAATCGGATAGGAAGCGGCATTATGATCGTAGGCCCATACGAAGTGGTAGAGACCGGGTTATTCTAACGAGCGACCACAGCGTCGACGTAATCGTTGGGCAAAAAATGCCAGAGCCTGGCAGGACTAGGGACCTGCGGAATTATGAATCACTCGCCATTTGCGCGTTATCACCTGTATCGCAATCCGTTCGGCGAACTGACACGTCAGGAGCGAGCCCAACTGGCGGTCGTCGACATCGAACCCTGGGTCGAGTGGCTACATGGACCAAGCAATCGTCCAGCCCGTCATGGTCGCGTGCTGCAAATCATTGGACCCTGCGGCCATGGCAAGAGCACTCACCTGCTCGCCCTCCAGCAAGCCATCTTGACCCGCAGCATGAATGCAGAGTGCCGTTATGTCTATTTCCCTGAAGATGGCACACAACCTCAGCTGCCGCGCACTCGGCCGTTGTTGGTCGATGAAGCCCAGCGCATGAGTTGGTGGCGTCGTCGGCAACTGCTGCGCGTCCCAGGGGCGGTGGTGTTGGGTACCCATGTCGATCTGACCCGAGCCTGTCGGCGCGCGGGATATGAAGTGAAGTCACTCGATCTGAGCCAGCCACTTTCTCCACAACGGTTGCAGCGCGTATTCAATCTTCGCATACTAGCTAGCCTTGAGCGCCCGGCACCTGCTCAGTGGCATCCGCTGTGCCTCTCGCTCGCTCAGGTGGTGGCTCTGCAGCAGCGATTCGGTTCCAATGTGCGGCTCATCGAGCAGTACCTCTACGTCGCGTTCCAAAGCTTTGCTGAAAAAGGTGAGCCATGGCTGCCTGCCAATTGAGAATCAAGTTGGATGATTACGACCCGCGTAGCGGCGGCGCGCCGCTCTCGGGCAGCGTGATCGTTAATGCCGAGAAAGAAACCAACTGCAAAGGTCTGGTGGTCCGGACCCTCTGGAGCACGCACGGACAGGGCAATGTGGATACCGGCCAGGTCGCCGAGCAAACGCTCTTTCAAGGCACCTGGCAAGCTGGTCAAGAATACAGCTATCCATTTAAACTAGAGACAGCCAGCTGGCCACCAACCTACTACGGTTCCTACTTGAACGTTGGGCACTACGTATCGGCCCAAGCCAAGTTGTCATGGGCCATCGATCCCAAAACGCAAGTCGAATATCGCGTGATCGCCCTGGATGCTCCGGCCGATTTGAAACCAACCACGGCAGCCGCCAAGCCGACGGGTATTGTCGTAGGCGCGGTGGTGGTCGTAGTGGTGGCCATCTTCGCCTTTCTATTTTCGCCGATCGTCTTGTTCCTGGCGATCGTGGGTGGTCCGATTGCGGGGCTGGTCTACTTGTTCAAAGTCGTGTTACCCAAACGCGTAACTGGTCCGGTAACCTGTGCCTTGAAATCGCCCAAAGTGCATGCCGGTAACCCGGTCGAAGCCAATTTGACCTTCACGCCCGCTAAGAACTCGACAATCAATGGTATCGAATGGACCGTGCGGTGCGCAGAAGAATGCGTTTCGGGATCAGGCAGCAATCGCAAGACGCACACCAATCAACTCTTTCAACAAACGCTTCGCAGTGCAGAGACATTGAATCTGACGGCTGGTCAGAAGCAATCGTTCGATTTCAGTTTCCCGATCGCCAACACCGCCGCCCCATCGCTCAAGTTCACCGATAATAAAGTGCAATGGACCGTGAAGTGCCGGATCGACATACCTAAATGGCCTGACTGGACCAAGACGCTGGAAGTTGTGGTGGTCCCCGACCCAAAGATACCCCTGGGGACTCAAGCCGGCATTTATGACTACGACGAAGACGAAGATGCCGACGAACCACCCATGATTGCTCCCGCGGTCGCTTCACCTGCCAAGACCGCGGCCGACGACGCGTGGTTGCGTCAGGTGCTCGTACAGATCCAACAATCTCAACACGATGCCGATCAACTGTCGATGGTGTTGGAAGCGGTGGCCGATTTTGAGTTTCCAGTCACGCTGACCATCGAAGAAGAAATCGACACTCCCGAGTTTTCTGAAGAAGCCGAGTTTGGTCATTGGGATGGAGCCGAGTGGTGGAGCGGATTCCTGCCGTCTCACAATATCGATGTGGCCATCGCCTGGCCCGATGGTACACCCAATCACGTCACCGAAGGCTCAACGTGGTCCGGCAAGGTCAGCATCATCGGCTACAACGTAGAGAACAAGAGCGTGCTGCTGGGGGCCAACACGTAGGCGAGTCTCTCCGAGACTCGCAAGCTAAAGCATCGACTGATGACGGTCTAAAGCATTGGACAAAAGAATCGCGGCGGACAATCTATGGCGGTGATGCAACCGAGTCTCGGAGAGAGACTCGGATACATGGGCGAGTCTCCGAGACTCGCAAGCTAATGGATCGGCCGACGATGGTCTAATGCGTTGGACAAAAGAATTGCGGCGGACAATCTATGGCGTTGATGCAACCGAGTCTCGGAGAGACTCGGCTACGTGGATGAGTCTCTCCGAGACTCGCAAGCTAAAGCATCGACTGACGACGGTCTAAAGCATTGGACAAAAGAATCGCGGCGGACAATCTATGGCGGTGATGCAACCGAGTCTCGGAGAGAGACTCGGATACATGGGCGAGTCTCCGAGACTCGCAAGCTAATGGATCGGCCGACGATGGTCTAATGCGTTGGACAAAAGAATTGCGGCGGACAATCTATGGCGTTGATGCAACCGAGTCTCGGAGAGACTCGGCTACGTGGATGAGTCTCTCCGAGACTCGCAAGCTAATGGATCGACCGACGACGGTCTAATGCATTGGACAAAAGAATCGCGGCGGACAATCTATGGTGGTGATGCAACCGAGTCTCGGAGAGACTCGGCTACGTGGACTATTTGGGCTGCTTGTTGATGGTCGAGATCAAAGTCTCGGCCGAAGTCATTTCGCCGGTCATGACTGCGTTGGAAAAGACCAGCTTGGGCACTGGGCCCGCACCCAAGCGTCGATAGATATCGACATGCTTGGGCAGGTACTTGGCAGCAGCAGGCATCTCGGCATTCAGCTTCTCAGCGCCCACCATTTCGGTGGCTTTGGTGCGAGCTTGCGCGGCAGTAGGAATGGAAGGCGTGGTCATCAGCCATTCATGGTACTCGGCAAACTTAGACGGATCGGCTTTCCACACGGCCAAAGCGATCTTCGAGATCTCGCACGACTCGCGATGACCTGAGTGTTCGTTGGTTACGGTGTCGTTGCATTGACGGCTGAGTGGCACGGGCAGCACGATGATGGCCAATTGGTCACCCATCTTTTCGCGGGCACCCTTGATGGCGCGCTGCGTAGCCCGGCAGTGCTGGCAAGTGTAATCGAACAGCTCAACAAAGATGTGGGGTGCGTCGGGTGAACCGACAATCGGCCATTGATGCGGACGCAGCTTTACATTGGCACCCGATAGGTGAACGGTGCGTTCGGCTGGTTTTTCTTCGGCTTTGGGCGCATCTGCTGGCTTGTCATCGCTTTTCTTTTCGTCAGCTACTTGGCTGACCAGGATGATCTGTGGGCTGGCTAGCAGGCCAAAAATCGCGCCCGACTTGACCAGTTGTTGACGAGTCCAAGCGGCCGGACGAACTTGCAAACTGGCCTGTTCGTCAGGAGCCAAGAAGACTTCTTCACCTTCCGAGGGTGCATCGAACATTTCGGCATCATCGGCAGGCTCACCGGCAGCCGGTACCGAAAAGGTTTCGATGGTATACGTCGGCGGTGCGGGTGTCGCTATTTGAATGATGACCATACCCAAGGTTCCCACCGAGCCAGCGGCGGCACACAGACCTTTAATGCGTCCGCTCAACGGGCTGAGGGTCAATGTCGACAGGCACAGCAAAATACCGCAGGTGTGGGCACCCAAGCACCATGGACACAGATGCTCTAGCACAAACACTTGCAACCAGATGAACCACAGGGCGGCCAGACCGGCCGAGACCCCGGCGGCTGTGACGATGCCCCATGTCCATTGGCGGACCTGCGAAGAATGTGACGAAACAGCCGACTTGGCCGAAACCAGCAGCGCAGCCAAGACACTTAGGTAAAGACTGCTAGCCCAGGCTGCCACGGGCACGCCGAGCATGGTGGACCACTTGCTATGCAGCACGTGATCGCAATCAAACAGACCACCACCGCAGCCCAGAATCTTCGAACTGGTAAAAGCGACGTAGCTCAAATAACCCGAAATGGTCAGAGCCGTCGTGCTCAACAATAGCGCAGCGCTGAATAGCCACGGCAAGCGATTCTTGACCGCTGCTTCCGGACGCACCGCAAAGGTGGACGAAGGAGCATAGGAAGCCGCAGGTTGTTTCGACGCCGTCGAAATCTTGGAGGTAGCCATGGTGAGTGTCTATATGTGATTTGGTTTCTGACAGCGCAAGAATGAGAGGGGCTATCAGTGGTCAGAAACGGCAAACGTCGCGCCATTTCTAACTATATGAATGAACCTACCACCGGGCGACAGCAAAATTAATCGAAATACAAGTTTTTCTGTAAATAGCTTTTAAAAATTCTGAGCCGCAATGCATGTAAAGCCGGCTTGGTAAAAGGATCATTCTGAGTCGCCTATTCTCAACGCGAGACAACTAAGCCGAGGGCGTTAGCCCCGGTTACTGGAGTGCCGTAGGCGTTAGCCACAGTTTTGATGTGCTAATCCAGCGTTACCGTAGCCTGCATGAACCACTGGTCATCAGCGCTTTAACGTTCCTACTCCTACTCCTACTCCTACTCCTACTCGAAAAGGAGTACGAGTAGGAGTACGAGTAGGAGTACGAGTAGGAGTACGAGTAGGAGTACGAGTAGGAGTACGAGTAGGAGTAGGAGTTAGCAGGAAACGGACGTCACTGTGTACACTTGACCATCGAGCCTCCTAAAGGTAAAAGAGGTAATAGTGGTACCTGTTTAGCGAGTTTAGTTGATGCGTCTAGCGCTGCATACCGATTACGGATTGAGAACGCTCATGTATCTAAGCGGCATTAAGGAGCGCGCGACAGTGGGGCAGATCGCCGAGTTCTTTCAGATCTCGAAGGATCATTTGTCCAAAGTCGTGCAGAGCCTTACCCGCTTGGGCTTGGTCCGCACGGTCCGCGGTGTCGGTGGCGGTTTGGAACTGGCCACCGGGCCCGAATGCATCACCATTGGCGACGTGATCGAGAAACTGGAAGGGTCAACCCAGTTACTGGAATGCGTGGGAGCCGCCACACAGATCTGCGTCATTCAACCCAACTGCAAACTCAGACGAGTGTTGGCTGAAGCCGAACGCATCCAGATGGAATATCTCCGCTCGGTCAAACTGTCCGATATCGCCAAACCAGGTAGCCAGCTAGTCAACCTCACCAAACCTTAGGAGAGACTTATGGTTTCAAGTTACGCACTTCGCTCGTCGCTGGTTCTCAGCGCAGCTGCCCTGTGGCTGATCACCGGCGGACTGCCCATGTTGGTCAGTCCCGTACACGCTCAGTCAAAAGAGCAACCGCAAGACGCCGCCGTCCAACGGGCCCGCAAGACCGTCAAGATGCTCGACGGCATCTACAAGAACGCCATTGTGCTGGTGACCACACATTACGTCACCGAGAAATCCGACGTGCCAGCCGGCACCGCTTTCAAGAAACTGTTCGAGGTCGCCAAGCAAGAAGGCTGGCATGAAACGCGGTTGATCGACGCCACAGGCGAACCGTACGAACCGGACAACGTTGCCAAGAGCGACTTTGAGAAGAAAGCCATCAAGGAGATCGTCGGCGGCAAGCCTTACGTCGACCAGGTCATTGAAAAAGACGGCAAACGATATCTCTTGGCGGCCACCGCCATTCCAGTCGTCATGAAGAAGTGCGTCATGTGCCACGAAAACTACGCCAAAGTCCCCGAGGGCCAAGCCATCGGCGCCCTCGGTTACGTCGTACCCATCGAGTAAAGCCCCCTCACGTAGGCGAGTCTCTCCGAGACTCGCAATCGAAGGACTTCATTCTTTATCTGCGAACGATAGTCTAATGCGCTGGATTAACTAATCGCGGCGGACAATCTATGGGGCCCTGAAAACGAGTCTCGGAGAGACTCGGCTACGTGGGCCGATTGGTTCGGCGTTTGCCTTCTGACGATATAGCCATAGTATCGCTTCGAGTCAGCGACTTTATGTGCTGCGTTCGTCGGAAACGTAGAGCCGACCAGTCTTCGTCAATCGCGACCTGGCGAACCGGTTCGAAACCCGCATCGCCCAGAACAGTCCAGCCAGTATCGCGATTAAATTCGCACTTGTACTTCTTCGACGAACCTTTGGGATAGGCGATCCAAACAATTGCATCACCTTCTGTCGCTTTGGCGAAGGTCGACGAGACAAGATCGCATTCAGCCTGCGTAATTGCAAAACCAATTGCAAATGGCGTTTTCAATTTGGCCGTTGCTTTACGGAGTAATTTTACTCCGACGAGTTGCGAAAGCTCGGCTTCGAAAGATCCGGGGGCGTTGAGCGCCAGGATTGTATCGCTAACGCCCAGATTAAGCTTCTTGAATAGCGGCGTCATTTCAGTTTCTCTCTGGGCTTGGTTCGCATTGCTTATCGTGTGGATGTTTGCGTTTCAGGTATTCGAAGATCGCAAGATGCGGGTCATCGATCGTATCGAAGTTTTCCATCGAGTCATGCTACTAGCGCCCGCGGCAATTGACAAATTCTACGTTACTCAATTCCGCGTCGTCAAAGTAAGTTCGGCCGCCAATCGCATCGTTACCGAGATCGCAACCAACAAAACGGCAGTCGCAGAGTTTCGCACGCTTGAAGTCGGCCCCACGCAGGTCGCAGTACTCAAAAATCACGTTACACAATTGGGCGCGGAAAAACGACGCCCAGTACAAATCGCATCGTAAAAAAGAAACTCTAGTAAGCTGCGAATCATCGAAGGTCACGCCTTCGGCTGTGCGATCTGCAAATTGCAAATCAGCAGCGATCAGTTCGCTGTGATCGGAGCAGTTCTCAATCGTGAGAGGTGCATTCACGATAAACCTTACCGCTAAAGAACAAACGCTCATCGAGCTAGATGTCTTGTAGTATAGGTCGAAGGCAAACGCCGAACCACGTAGCCGAGTCTCTCCGAGACTCGGATTACTACGCATCAGCGTCACGGAGAGACGCTGCAACGTGAACGTTCAACCTAGTTGCTGCCGACGCAGGCAGAGCCTGCAAGGCAGTGGGTTACCAGGCAGAGCCTGGTAACCAGGCCGCACCACGTAGCCGAGTCTCTCCGAGACTCGGATTACTAGAATCGTAATGTGTGCCTTGAAACACATCAGCGTCTCGGAGAGACGCTGCTACGTGAACGCCCTTGGCTTGGTGGGGCAGCTTTGAAACGCTCGGCTTCGCTCTGTGGTACGGGAACAAGTTGGTTGAAGATGTCCTTTAGCTTATCGTTGGTGTCCAGCCACTCGGCGCCATCGGGGTATTCGAAGCCAAAGTTGCTGCA
The DNA here is from genome assembly GCF_056494185.1 of Rania fehmarnensis. NCBI lineage: Bacteria > Pseudomonadati > Planctomycetota > Planctomycetia > Pirellulales > Pirellulaceae > Rania > Rania fehmarnensis. The sequence continues at coordinate 9,329,448 of NZ_CM151398.1, read as the reverse complement.
AGCCCAGCAGAATGTTCCGCAGTAGACGAGCTTAGGGCCCCAGGGCTCGCCATTGGGTTCGTCTGAATAGATACGCACCCCGTGGATTGGGAAATGGCAGAAGGCACCGCCCTGATGTTCCGGCAAGGCGATCTGATTGGCCAATTCAGACAACAGCGGCTCCATTTCCTTTTTGCTTAACTTGCGCTGCGAGATCACCGAGGTCGTAGCTTCGTACGGAGCAACGGGAAATCTTTGCTCTTCGTCGTCCTTCAAGACGTCAACCTTCCGCACATCATCGAATTTGAGCAAGAAAACTTCGACGACTTTAGCTTCGCGAATTTGCTTGGCAATCGCCACGCGATAGTCAGCTCGAGCTTCTCGAATCCGCTCGTCATACACCTTCTTAGGCGACTCGACTTGCGCAATCGCGTCCAAGGACAAACAGAGCGTCAGCAAAACAGGGATGGTCAATTGATTGATGTGCATTGGACTAGTCTCCAACGTGCTCGACTAAAAACTAGAGGTTTGTTAGATGTCTCAAGGGTAGTCGATTTACACGTAGCCGAGTCTCTCCGAGACTCGCGAATACTAATGGAGGATTTTGTTCTGGATCGGCGGATGATTGTCCAATGTGCTGGATGAAACAATCGCGGCCGGGCAATGAGTTACTCTGCCTCGCTGTTGTGTTGAGCACTCGACCCCGCAGGAACATTTTCAATTCCGCCCGACAAGAAGCCGTCCATAGTCTTCTGCCGAAACCAATAATACCATACGTATACAGATGCAAAGACAACGCCGCGGATCATTCGTGACACAGCCATCTGCGCGGCACGGCTGCCTTCGGGGAAATCATTCATGTTCCATGCGTTTGTCGCAGTTAGTCCCAAGTAGTTGATAGCCACGAGCAATCCAAAGATTTTCGCTACAGAGTAGTCTCCAGCAAATACGCGGACGCCGTAGTAAACGATCGCTCCCGACAATGAAATGACACCCAGTGCCGATGGCAGGGAAACGACACCATTTACAACTGCGATCGCCAAAAGCGTTGCCTGTGCTAAGCCAGCAAAAAGTACCGCGTAGGCTGACAGTATTCTTGAACCAACTGGCGATGGCTTCATTGTGCCGCGATTTGCTTAGAAGGAGCTATGAGGGAGTAGGTAATATACCCGATCACTCTCCGCCGCTAAACGAATTAGACAGAGGAAGACAAAAACTCTTTACCCCGAAGCCACCGATTGACTCCAAGGCGATCCTACGCGAAAACGGGACGCTGTTCGTCACTGCCCCGTCTATCAGGAGAGAGCTTTGGCCACTGTAAAGCGTGTTCCGGCCCGTAGCGAAGTCGACCCCAAGGATTGCTGGGATCTATCAAGTCTCTACGCAAACGATTCCGATTGGGAACAAGATCTCAAAAAATTCAAAGAACTTATCGGTGGCTTTGAAAAGTTTCGTGGCCAACTGGCTAGCCCGGCCAAATTGTCCGAATGTTTGAGATTCGATACGCAAGTCGATCTGCTCTCGGAACGCCTGGGCACCTATGTCTTCTTGAAAACCACCGAGGATCAGGCCAACGATCTGTACCAGGGCATGATGGGGCGTTTTCAGAACCTGGCCGTCAAAGCCAGTCAGTTGGCGAGCTACATTCGGCCCGAAATCTTGTCGCTCGATCAAACCACCATCGATGCCATGATGGCTAGCGAAGAACTGGCCGATTATCGTTTGGTGCTCGAGCGCATCGCCCGCTTCAAACCGCATACGCTTTCCGACAAAGAAGAATCACTGCTGGCCATGCAGGGCGAAATGGCTCAAACGGCCAGCAAAATCTTTCGGCAACTAAACGATGCCGATCTGAAATTCGGCTTTGTGACCGATGCCAAAGGCGAAGCCGTCGAGCTGACCAATTCTACGTTCAGTCAACTCTTGATTTCGCCTGATCGCGGTGTGCGGCGAACGGCTTTTCACCAGTACTACGAACAGTTTCATGCTCATGAAAATACCCTCGCCGCTACCTTGGCCGGCAGCATCCATACCGATGCCTATTACGCCAAAGCTCGCGGCTACGCTTCGTCGCTCTCGGCAGCCCTTTTCCCAGATAACGTCCCGCAAGCTGTTTACGACAACTTGATCGGTACGGTGCGGAGCCAATTGCCGGCAGTGCATCGATATCTGGAAGTGCGTCGGTCGAAAATGAAGCTACCGGATCTGCACCACTACGACACCTACGTGCCGATCCTGGCCGACATGGAACAAACCCGCCAGTGGGATCAGGCGATCGAAACGGTTATCGATTCGCTATCGCCGCTGGGTGAAGACTACTGCCGCCAGCTGCGCACAGGGTTAGCTAGTGGTTGGTGCGACCGTTATCCCAACCAAGGCAAGCAGAGCGGAGCCTTCAGCTGCGGCAGCTTCGAAGGCAATCCCTACATCATGATGAATTACAAGCCGACCGTGCTGAACGATCTATTTACGCTCACGCACGAAGCGGGTCACTCGATGCACAGTCATTATTCCGCCGCCAATCAGCCCTTCCAGTATTACAACTACACGATTTTCGTAGCAGAAGTGGCTAGTACCTTCAATGAGCAACTGCTGACGCATTATTTGCTCAAGAGCACCAGCGATACGCGGCTGAAGGCCTACTTGCTCAACCATGAAATCGACAGCATTCGGGCCACCATCGTGCGGCAGACGATGTTCGCTGAATTCGAAAAGCTGACGCACGAAATGGCTGAGCGGGGTGACGGCCTGACCGTGCAGGCGTTCCGCGATTGTTACGGAGAGCTGCTGAAAGCTTACTTTGGCAGCAATTTTGTGATCGACCAGCAGCTGACGCTCGAGTGCTTCCGCATTCCGCACTTTTACCGGGCGTTTTATGTTTACAAATACGCGACCGGTCTGGCGGCGGCAATTGCCTTGTCGCGCCGCGTGCTGGAAGGTGGCACGGCCGAACGAGCCGACTACCTGCGATTTCTCAGCAGCGGCTGCTCCCAAGATCCGCTGGACCTGCTGAAGGACGCGGGCGTCGACATGACCACCCCTGCCCCGATCGAAACCGCCCTGCGGCACTTTGACAGCCTGGTCGCCGAACTGGACGCCTTGCTTTAAGTTCGGGGGCGGGCCATGAACGCTGCACCCCGCAGCGGCTCCCGGCGGCTGAGCACTCCTGGAATTACCGGGTTGCGGGTTTGCGCTTTGATGGCTACCCTTTCTGGCAGCGGACATTGCGTCCAGATCGGTTGAGCTTCAAAGGAGTAGGTTGTGTACATAGCGGTTTCGACGGATTGTTTCCCTGACATTCCCATGCCGGATGTCGTCGAGACTTTCATTGACCTCGAGTTTACGACAATTGAAGTTGCTTTGCACGAAGACGGCGGGTTGCTAAGCCCCAGTCGGTTGCAAAACGAGATGGATGAGGTCGTGCGCGTTGTTCGCGACAGCCATCGCCTGGATCTGTGCAGCTTTGATGTCTATATCAACGCTCAGGGCCAAGACTATTACGCGCAGTTCTCCGACGTGTGCGCACTGGCCAAAGCTACCAAAGTTGTAACCTTAACGGTGCCATCGGGCGAACTGGGCACGCCGTTCAATGAAGAAGTCGAACGGCTGCAAGAGCTCGTGCGCGTCGCCGAAACGCAAGGCGTACGCGTAGCGATGAAAAGCCAGATCGGTCGCCTCAGCGAAGATCCCGATACGGTGAAAGTTCTATGCGACAATGTCCGCGGCCTGGGGCTGACGCTCGATCCGAGCGAATACTACTGCGGGCCGTATCGCAACAAGAACATCGAAAAGATCATGCACTATGTCTTCCACGTCCACCTGCGCGATTCCAAGAAGGATCAATTGCAGGTGCGAGTCGGCCAGGGTGAGATCGAATACGGCAAGCTGATTACCAGTCTGCAGCGCGTCAAATATGACCATGCGCTGAGTATCCAGATCAAGCCGATGCCGGATGTCGATCAGCGCCAGGAGCTACGCAAGTTGCGATTGCTCTTGGATTCGCTGTTGTAATTTATGTCACCTCTCCAAGGCTTTGCCTTGGGGAGGTCGAATCGAGCCCTAGCGAGATTCGGGAGGGGTCTGGGCAGTGAAGGTGGTTAGTACCGCAGGAGTCTTGCCTGGCGCTGTGCCCCCTCCCGCAGACTTCGGCTGAACGCCTCGTCTGCGACCTCCCCCGCTGCGCGGGAGAGGTGACAGTTACCTCTCCAAGGCTTCCCCTTGGGGAGGTCGAATCGAGGCTTTGCGAGATTCGGGAGGAGTCTGGGAAGTAGAGGTGGTTAGTACCGCCGAAGTCTTGACTGGCGCTGTGCCCCCTCCCGCAGACTTCGGCTGAACGCCTCGTCTGCGACCTCCCCCGCTGCGCAGGGGAGGTGACAGTCACCTCTCCAAGGCTTCGCCTTGGGGAGGTCGAATCGAGGCTTTGCGAGATTCGGGAGGGGTCTGGGCAGTGAAGGTGGTTAGTACCGCAGGAGTCTTGCCTAGCGCTGTGCCCCCTCCCGCAGACTTCGGCTGAACGCCTCGTCTGCGACCTCCCCCAGCTGGAGAGCGATGCGATAATAGCAAAGCGTAGTCTCTTATTGATGTGGGGCGGTTGTTTTTTTGCTGACTCAACGCGCTGGGGAGGTTGTTATTTACGAATCCTGGTTCGTCTCGAGGCGAAATTTAGCCCAGACTGCCCAAAGCGGCGATTTGAACGGCTTTTTTCACCCGATTGCGACAGTCGGTGCGCAGCGCTCCACGGCAAGCAGTTTTGCCAGTCGTTTGACGTTCACTGTGAAGCATGTCATCAGTTGTTGGATCTTCACTTTTGCCAGACCGCAGTATCTTGCACAACGACCGCGCCCGTGCCGAGCCACTTCCCCTAACTTCCGTTCGATGGCCGGATGCTCACGCCGGACTTGTTGGTATTGCTCTGTCTTGGACTTCTGACGAGCACGTTTGTATTCTTCTTCATACTCATTCTTATTCACTCGTCGACCTCGACGGCTGGTCTCTTTCATCTTGGGGTTGCACTGCGCGAGCAACGGACAGCCCCAACATTTCTTAGCCGGAAAGTCGAACGTCGTGCGGTTAGGCTTCGTGGCATCTTGAAATCCTTTATTGGATGTGTGGCCAGCTGGACATGTCACATGCTCGCCGTCTGAGGTCAATGCAAACGCCGTCGAAGCAAAGCCTTCATCGTTGCCGAAGTCACGCGGCGGTGTGATCACATCAACTTCCATCCCGCCAGGGCCTTCCAACGTGCGCAGCATTGGCCCGTTAAATCCCGCGCCGTCAAGGGATAGCTGTTCGATCTTGTTGCCATGAGCTTGCTGTTCGCGTTCAATCAGATGAACCGCGTCTTGGGCCTCAGCACCGTTTGCCGGAAGCACCTCAAGTTGAGTGATCAGCTGGCTATCGGCGTCCATCAACACATCGACCAAATAGCCGTCGTAAAACTCGCCATGCATTCCGCGGCGGGCATCGCTATCAACCACGCTCAGCGTGCGATCACCCTGACCTGGGTTCAAGCAATCGCTCACGATCTTTTGAGCGAGCGCACGTACTTCGATGAATCGTTTCCAAGACTCTTGGCAATCACTCTCTTGGGATGGATCGGGCTGCTCGAGCATCCACGTCAGGATGTCGCCGACTAAATCCAGACGAGCATCAAGGCGAATCTCCTCGGATTCTTTCTCGGTTTCGACGCGGCTTCGATCGGTTCGGATACGGAATCCTTGAGCGACCTCAGCATCAATGGGCTCGATAGCAGCGAGCATCTTTTCTCGCAGCTGCGCCAGCAGTTTCAACGTGGTGGGCACAGCAATATTGGCATAGACGTGTGTGGCATCTTTAAGTCGCAACCGATCGCTGACAAGGCCCTTGCTGCGCGCGAAGCTGATCAGTCGGTCGAAAACTTTCTGCATCCCCTCTTCTCCGATGCGACCCCGAAAGCGACTCAAAGTACTTCCGTCCGGCAACTTACAAGTAATCGGCACTTGCAGAAACCAGCGGAACAATAAATCCGAACTGGCTCTTTCTAGGACTTTGCTGTCTGATAGATGATAGAGATATTGCAGGTACAACACCTTCAGGAGGAGGATTACTGGCAGGGTGGGCCTACCTCCCTCACGACAATAATACTTCTCCAGCTCAGGCCGGAAACTTTCCCAGGGGACTATCTCCAACGCATCTAAAAGGGGCGACTTGAGCGGCAGCACACGCTTATAGATCGCCAGATCCGACGCACGAATCTCAAACAAAAAATCGCGATGGTTCGTTAGCATAATGATTGCACCGAGTTGGAACGTCGGCCTCTTCAACCATAATACCCATGCCAGAGCAAATTGGAATTAAATCAGCACTCTCAGCTGCGCCGGGGAGGTGACGAGGTGACGCTTTAGTCAGGCAGTTCGATGTGCTCGGTGGTGGCGGCTTCGCGGAGTTTGCTTAGCGCCCGAGCTTCCAGTTGGCGGATGCGTTCTTTGGTCACACCCATGACTTCGCCGACTTCTTTCAGAGTCAGAGGTTCATGGCTGTGGTCCAATCCGAAGCGACGGATGATGATCTGTTGCTCGCGTTCGTCCAGACGATTGAGGATCGAAGTGATCTGCGACTGACGTTGTTGATGGGCAATTTCCATCGCGAACTGGTCAGCTCGTTCATCTTCGCGGCTGAGCAGCACTTCTTCACCAGCGGTGCGGAAGCGATCCTTGTGCTTATACTCGTCGGGAATTGAGCGGGCAAAGTTCTTCATGATCGCCCAACTGGCGTAGGTGCTGAACTTGTTGCCACGAGCGTAATCGAACTTCTCGACGGCTCGAATCAGCGACATGTTGCCGTCGCTGATCAAACCAAAGAAGTCATCGCTGCCGCCGACATGGCGTTTGGCGATCGAAACCACCAAGCGCAAGTTGGCTTGCACGATTTGGTTCTTGACGTCGACCGATGCCTGATACAGACGATCGATCTCATCCATCAAGGACGTCTTGGGATTGGCACTGTCCAGTTGTTCGCGCAGTTTGGCTGCTTGGAACTTCAGGAAGTTCATCTTGCGGAACAAGTGGTATTCTTGCTCGCGTGTCAGCAATTGCACGTCATACAGCGAAGCCAGGTAGGTCGGCAGACCTGCTGGTGGCTTCATCTTGCGTGGCGGAATGACTGGCTCGGGGGTTGGGCTGAGGATGTCGGCAACCGTGGCGGCGTTGGCGCCTTCGAAGATCTCGTTGGGAATGAATTCCAACGACAGCTCCATCAAGCGTTCTGCTCGCTGCTCGTTCAGGATGCGGACGATGCTACCACGTACGCGACCATAGCGGCGGCACAGTTGACTGATGCTCACACCACGCAGGCTCTGTTGGTAGATCGAACGCTTGTCGTCGTCGGTCAGTTCTGGCCGTTGGTCAGGGAAGACCGCCTGGCTGGGGTGACGACGATCATGATTTTTAAGCGTATACCGAATGGTTTCGACACTCCGATGCACTTCGTTGGCGACGCGTCGGGCAACTTCGGACAGGTTGGCTCCATCGATCGCCAGGTTGCGAGCGCGTTCGATGATCTCGGCGCGTTCATCATCGGAGAGTTGGCTGAAGCGTTCGCCTCGTTTGACGCGACGCAGATTCTTCGATACGAAGCGTTCTACGCTGCTGTGCAGAAAGCCCACGCGCTTGCGTCCGTCGCAAACGAAGCGACGACTGACCAAGCCTTGATCTCGCCAGCGCGAGATGGTCTTGGTCGACACGTTGAACATTCGGCTGAGTTCTTCAACGGTGTGAACCGGTTCGGTAACTTCTTCCAAGCGGAGGTCGAGCGAATCGCTGACGTCTTCGACAAACAGTCGCAAGTCGTGCGCCGCATCGGTTCCGCTGATCATCCGCCGCACGCTGTCGGTGGGCCGATAATCGGTGACACGGAAGAAAATGAACTCGTACGGATATTGACGCTTAGCGTCCAGTTCGCTCAATAGTTTTTCCGCTCGTTCGGCTTGCTCGAGCCGCTTGACGCGGGGGGCATAGCGAACTTGTTGGTCGCGCAATTCACGCAGTAGAGCGATACGATAGTCTTGATGCATGATCAAACCTTATCCCTGCTTGTGAACCAAGTCTTTTTTCAATTCCCTGCGGTTTCCGACCGCCAACTAACGGTTCACGGGCTGGGTTGAACCTCATCATGAGGATCAGCACAAACGCGTCCGACACTTTTTGGTTGGTGCTTGCCAGCCTTCCAGCTTGTCAGTCTAACGCGCCGCCGAGAGCCGAACAAATCCAACCACTTACGAATCCGGGAGGATTCAACCACCAATAAGAGCTAACTCGATCGGAGTCAGCCGCCTTTCGCTTGTTCGGCGAAAGTCTCTACCTATTGGTATAGGGAGGATTTCAAGTCCCTCTTGGGCGCGCCGACCAGCAATTCAGAAGGCACCTTCCATAATTGGCAGTCCAACCAGGACGCGAATCACCCATAGATGCAAACTGGAGGCCGAAAGTTCGCGCAACGGGGTTGACAAACAAAAACAGTGTCATAGCACAAGAAAAACGCCACAAAATATTTTTGCCCCGGCTTTCGTAGGGGCATTTTGCACCAGCCTCGCAGGGAAAAAAGTTCTCGACTGTGTCACTTTTGCTCGCTGTCTATCTCATTTTGGGATGGCTGGGAATTTTTTTTATTTTTTACTAAGCCGAGGGCGTTAGCCCACAGGCTAAGTTGCAGAATGTGGCAAGCTTTGCCGATAAGCAAAGATGTTCTGCTTCGTCTCCGCTCAATCGGCAGGGAGTGCCAGCCCATGTTCCATATCCATGCAACCACAATCCAAACTTTGGACACGCTTGCTAGCAAAAGGTCGCGCCGCCATTTCTTGGCTTTGCTAGCAGCAGGTGTGGTCAGCCTGCCTCATATAAGTTCCGCTCAAGAGCCCAAAGCGATTCGCAAACCGTCCGCCTTGCAAGCTCCCCAAGGCATTGACCAACTGTCCACGCGCACGCGGGTAGTTTTGCAGCTGAGCGGGACGCTGCAAGTGGCGGATCCAGATCCGACCAGCAAGAAGGCTCCGCGGACCGCCGAGGTTAAAGCTGAGTCGACCGTCGACTTCGATGAACGAACGCTGATGGACCAGCAGAATCAAATGACCGCGGCCGCCCGACACTATCACGAAGCCAATGTCAAGACTTGGGTAGCCGGTAACGCGATTAGCCATCAACTGCGAACCCAGTGCGCCGATGCGCGTATGGTCCGCGCCGATGGCGTCTGGCAGCAATACTCGATCAACCGTCCGATGACACCGCGCGAGATCGACCTGGTTCGCTTACCGATCAATAGCGTCGTCGTCGATCAACTCTTGCCAGCTTCGCCGGTGAAAGCCGACGAAAGCTGGACGCCTTCGGAAAAGACCGTCGGCGAAGTCTTTCAACTCGACGCCGTGCACTCGAGCACCGTAACATGCCGCGTTGTCAAAGCTGAGAGTGGTGTAGCGACGATCGAGTGCCTGGGCGACATACAAGGCACCGTCAACAGTGTGCCCACCAAGATCAACGTCAATGGAAATCTACATGCTGAACTGGCTACCAAGTGCGCTATGGTGACTTGGGTTGGTATGTCTTTAACTGAAACTCGCGACATCAGCCAGGCAGAGCCCGGGTTCACTTTGACTGCCCGCGTGAAATTGATTCGCAAGGAAGAAGCCGACGCCTGCAGCGATGTTACGGTCAAAGAGTTAGCCGCCATCGCCAGCAGCAATGATGATTCGCGCTGGCTGATGCAGATCGCTTCGGTTCCTGGCCGTTATCAAATGTTGGCCGATCGCCGTTGGAAGACGATTGTCGATACGGGCGAAGAGGCTATCTTGCGCATGGTCGAACAGAATCAGATCGTGGCTCAGTGCAATATTACCCGCCTGCCAAAACTCTCGGCCGGGCAACAACTCTCGCTGGCCGGTTTTCAAGACGACATCAAACGTGGCTTGGACAAGAATCTCGATTCGCTGCTCGACGCCAGCGAAAAGAAGAATGGCAGCTTGCGCGTGTTACGCGTGACGGCAGTCGGCAAGACGCAAGACGTACCGGTGCGCTGGGTCTATGCTCATATCTCTGATGACACCGGTCGGCGCGTCTCAATGGTCTACACGATGAGCGGTGAAGCCGCCGAGAAATTCGGTATGGCGGATGAGCAAATGATCAGCAGCTTTGAACTGTTGCCCGAAACCAGTTCGCAGTCTCCCACCCCAGCTGAACCGACGGCAGAGTCTGCATCCAAACCCGACGCAACCCGTAGGCGTTAACCACGGCCTGGTTACCAGGCTCTGCCTGGTAACCCACTGCCTTGCAGGCTCCGCCTGCGCCCGCCCAAATGCGGCCGACGCTTAGCCGAGAATCGGCGTCAACTATGTTGAACGTTCGATAACCGGGGCTAATGCCCTCGGTTTAGTGGGAACCGGACCGCACTACTCTTGGCGCGCGTGATTGCTACACTTAGACGACGTCGATGTTGGTCGATGTCGACTTTTGTGATAGCAGCGTTACGGACGGGGCCGAATTGTGAGCGTGGTGGCCGAGGAATTCCTGAATCGAGCTCAGCAGACGCTGCAGAGCGTGTGGGGTTACGAAGCGTTTCGCCCACTGCAACAAGAGGCTGTCAATGCGGCTCTGTCTGGTCGCGATAGTGTGGTGGTTCTGCCCACCGGTGGCGGCAAATCTCTATGCTTCCAAGTGCCCGCCTTGTGTCTGGATGGCGTGGGAATCGTCGTATCGCCACTCATTTCGCTGATGAAAGATCAAGTGGATGCCTTGCACGCCAATGGTGTGGCCGCGGCGTTCATCAACTCGTCGCAATCGATGGACGAGCAACGACGAATCGCGCTGCAAATTCGTCAAGGCGAACTGAAACTGCTCTACGTTGCCCCTGAGCGTTTGTTGACCGACAAGATGCTTAGCTTTTTGCAAACGATCGATGTGTCGATGTTTGCGATCGACGAAGCCCACTGTATTAGCGATTGGGGGCATGACTTCCGCCCAGAATATCGCGGGCTGAAGGTGCTCAAGCAGCGTTTCCCGTCGGTTCCCGTGCATGCCTACACAGCTACTGCGCCGGAACATGTCCGCCAGGACATCGCGCGTCAGTTGGGTTTGGCCGATGCCTTGATGCTGATCGGTTCTTTCGATCGGCCAAACCTGGTCTATCGCATGTTGCCCATCGATGGCCGCTTGGGTCAAGTCATGCAGGTCATCAATCGGCATCGTCATGATAGTGGTGGTCACGAATCGGGCATCGTCTATTGCGTCAGTCGCAAAGAAGTCGAGACCATGGCCGGTTCACTGCGGGAAGTTGGCATCAAGGCCCTGCCCTATCATGCAGGCCTGGACGATGCCACCCGCAAACGCAACCAAGAGGCGTTCATTCGCGATGAGGTCGATGTGATCGTGGCCACGGTGGCTTTCGGCATGGGCATCGATAAACCCGACGTGCGCTACGTCGTGCATGCAGGTATGCCCAAATCGATCGAGAACTATCAGCAGGAAAGTGGTCGGGCAGGCCGCGATGGCTTGGAGTCCGAATGTGTGCTGCTGCACAGCGCCAGCGAAGTGATCACCTGGTTAAAGATGTTCGGCTCGCTCGAAGGCAATGCGCGACAATCGGCTGAGCGGGCACTGCGGGCCATGCAGAAACTGTGCACGGGAGTGGAGTGTCGACATCGATCTCTGTCGGCTTACTTTGGTCAAGACTTACCGAGCGATAACTGCGGGGCTTGCGATGTTTGTTTGAATGAAATTGCCCAAGTCGAAGATCCGACCACGCTCGGGCAGAAGATCCTGTCGTGTGTGCTCAGGCTAGATCAACGCTTTGGCGCCGACCACACCGCGAAAGTGCTCAAGGGCTCGTCCGATCAACGCGTTACGCAGTTGGGTCACGAGCGACTGAGCACGTATGGGCTATTGAAAGATGAATCGCTCAACACAATTCGTGGCTGGATTGATCAATTGGTAGGTCAGCAGTTTTTGGAGCGTGAGGGAGAGTTTCAGTTGTTGCGCGTAACGACAACTGGTCGCCAGTTGCTCAAACGCGAAGCGACTCCGATCTTGACATTGCCACCGCAGCGCAAGGCGGCCACTAAAGCCACCGCCGCCCAGAATCTTTCTTGGGAAGGCGTCGACCGCGGCCTGTTCGAACATTTGCGACAAACACGGGGCGTTGAGGCTCGCAAACGCAACGTGCCAGCGTACGTGGTCTTCGGCGATGCTACATTGCGCGAGTTGGCTCGCAGTCGTCCGAACACCCTGGCCATGTTGCAGCGCGTGCGTGGTATGGGTCATCAGAAGCTGCTCGACTACGGCGAAATTTTTCTCAGCGCTCTCGATCAGTATTGCACTGCGCATAAGCTGGATCGCAACGTCGAGGTGAACTTGGCCGCCTTGGCGCCCGACGCGTTGCCGTTCTCGCCGTCGATTGGGGCGTCCGCGATTTCTGCGTTTGCGTATTGGCGTGAAGGACTTTCCGTTGAAGAGGTCGCAGCCAAGCTCGATCGCGCACGCTCGACGGTGTTTGGATACCTGTGCGAATACCTGCAAGCCGAACGCGTCACGGATTCCAGTCCCTGGGTCAGTCCGGAAGCGGCAGCAGAGATCGTGGCTGCTTTCGCAGCCGCCGAAGATGGTCGGCTCAAACCGGTCTTTGAGTCACTGGGCGGCAAGTACAGCTACGACGAAATTCGGATCGTAAAAATTTGTCAGGCCAACGCAACCACAGCTGGGTTGCCCGCGATAACCAAGAATTGAATGGCACGTTTCGTGCATCGCTCTTGATCCCGTCAGCCCGAATCGAACTGGAGATTTTGAAAATGAATTGGCGAACTGCAATCTGTGGTCTGGGTTTGTTGTGTGGCGCGAGCCTGTTTGCTTCCTCGGCCAGCGCTCAAGTGGTGGTCTTGGGTGGCGGTGTGCCCGTTTACGGTGGCCCCGTCGTGGTGGCTCGACCAGTCGTGCCAGCGGTCTCGGTGCTGCCCGCGGCCGTCCTGCCTTCACCTTACGCGGCTGGCTATGGATCCTATGGTTCGTATGGAGTGTATTCGACTTACCGACCCGTAGTACCGACCGCGTACGTGGCTCCGGCACCCGTCGTGCGTTATTCACCCGTCGTGCCCGCCTACGTGCCGACCTACGTACGCCCCGGGGTGGTCTCGTCGCGCGTGTATTATCCGGGGCAACCAGTGCGTAACGCATTGCGAGTATTAGCGCCGTAAAGCCCACCTCCAACGTAGCGGAAGCCGTCAAGGCTTTCGGCCAACCTGTAGCGGAAGCCGTCAAGGCTTTCGGGACGTGGAATTTGTAGTAACAAGTTCGAAATGCTTAACGCATTCCGCTACAGGATGGCTTCGGTGGTCACATTCAAAATGCGACTGCTGAGAGGATGGGAGCGACTCTGAGTGTCTTCGATCAATTGGGCTGCCATGCGAGCTTGAAAGTCTGGATCGTCGCTGGCGGACCACATGATCAAGAAGTCGCGGTTGGGAATACCTGCACAGAACGGGCTGCCGAGTTTATCGCTCACATAGGCCCGCAGACTGGGCAGTAGGAGTCGAGCGGCGGCGTAACCGTCCGAGGTGTCGATGGCCACGATGGCAGGTGGTCCTGGATAATACGATACCGCCAGGTTCTGAGACGCGGCGGCCAGGTTCTCGCAGGCCGCTTCGTACAGATCGACCAGGCCGACCTCCCAACGCTGAACATCTTCGGTGCGTACGTACGCGTAACCATGTTCCGCATCGACGACAACACTAATCAGCACATCATCGAGAAATGGATAGGTGACGCTGACGCCTGAACGGGCGAAGGCTGATGGCATCAATTGCAAGCGGACCCGAGTTCGGGCTTCGTCCCACGTACTTGGCAGCAGTGCCAGCTCGATATCGGTCAGTTGCACGATGCGTGAGAAATGATCGATGATCGCCTGGCGAACCAGGTCTGGCTGGGTGCGCAGCAGCGAGGCGTCAGCGTGTAGATTGTGCAAACCGATTTCGGTGCTCTTCCACCGAATTGCATCCGCCCGCTCTCCAGCCTCGAAAGGTTCAGTGGGGAAGGCCTGGCTGAGCACCGTCAGCACAAAATCTCGAAAACTTTCCGCATCCATAGTTACGATCTCTGCATCGGGGTAGCTATCCTGGTTTATGGTACCACACCCCGATCACGTAGCAGCGTCTCTCCGAGACGCTGATGGATTTCTGGTTGACATTTCGATCGTAGTAATCCGAGTCTCGGAGAGACTCGCCCACGTAGCCGAGTCTCTCCGAGACTCGGTTTCTGGGCCCTATAGATTGTCCGCCGCGATTAGTTAATCCAGCGGCAATAAAGTATCGTTCACAGATATAGAATGAAGATTGCGAGTCTCGCAGAGACTCGGCTACGTGGAACCGGGGCTAACGCCCTCGGTTTAGTGGCGAAACAATGTTTTTCTCGCTACAATTGTAGAGAAATGATTGTTGGTGCGGGAACGTGAGTTGATCTTCGAGTTGAACTTATGCACTTAACCTCTTTGCGACGGCTGTATCCGATATTTGTACTGGTCTTGTGTGGACTGGTCACAACCGCAGGCTATGGGGCGGAACGATATACCGCTGGTGAAGATGTCGAGATCTACTTTCTGAACGAATGGCGACCAGCGGTAGTGCAAGACAGCAACAAGAAAGGTGTGCTGTGTGCGTACCAGTTCGCTGGCGGTACGCAGGAGAAGATTTTTAGCTACGACGAAGTTCGCCATCTATTCGAAAGTGGCGCGATTGCTCGCGCGCGTACCTGGAGCGATGCTACGGGCAAATACACGGTGCGGGGTGCGCTGCTGAAGATCAGCGGCGGCAAAGTCGAGCTGCGCACCAGCGATATGAAAGAGGTCAAAATTGCCATCGAGAAACTGAGTACGAAAGATCAAGCTTTCGTCAAGCAGTTTCAATCGAAAGCGGGACTGGCGGCTGTGCCGGTGCCCGACCTGCCCCAGGTAGAGGAGTTCTCTGTGGCGACTGCAATCTTGACCAGTGGTATGGGACGTCGCTGGCATGCCAAAGAAGCTGCCACTACCGACACAGCGCAGTTGAATCTGCCTGCGGATCCTATTCGCAAAGGTCTGTTACTGAAACAAGCCGGTGTGGGTTTTCCAGCTAGCAGCGTTCATGAACGACTCAGTTCGCTCATCGCGCTAGGTGGCAATGATAATTGGGTATTAGCGTCGATCGGGGAAGACGACAAGCAGCCGACGCGTCTGATGTGGGTGGCGTTGAACAAGAACGCAGTTAAGCGCATTCAGATGTTACCGATCGGCGAGATGTTGGTTGACTATCATGCCGCTTCGAAGCAACTGCTTACGTTCAGCAAACGCAGCTCAGGTTCGTTTGGTTCCGACGAAAATCCCACGCTGACTGTGTGGCAGGCTGATCCGGCGCTAGAAGAACCCAAGGCCGTCGTATCGTGGAATGCACGCCATGCCAATGACAAGTCATGGCGACATTCGGTTCCCTGGTCGCGCTTTGCTACCGGAGATATGGTGGTACAGCGTACGGACAACCATCGCGTCATGGGGTGGGATATCAAGAACCGCGCTCTGGCGTGGGAGACTGCGCAAGAATCTTTTTTCGCTCCGGAACCGAGGCTATCGTCAGGTGGAAAATACGTGCTCATTCCCGAAGATGGTGGGCTGAGGATCGTGGACGCGCTCAGTGGTAACAATGCGGGACAAGTGCCGATGGATGGTTGTTCGGGCGTGGCGGCTCATCCCGATGGCAAGCGCGTGGCGGTTCTCAATAGCTACAAGCTCTTCGTCGTAGACATAACTGGCCAAGAGGCGACGCGTGAGCTAGCGGCCAACTCGGTCGGCACGCCCTTCAGTGCCAACTTTGATTGGGTCGGTGACGAACTGCTATCGTTCGATGGTCAGGGTGGCGGTTCGATCGTGCTGTTTAGTCTCAAGCTGGAGTTGCCGATCTGGACCTATACCTTTGATTCGAATGCGTATTGGGGCACAGGCCTGTGGGCAGCTCGCAAGCGAGCCATTGTCAATGATCACCTGGTCTATGCAGCGACCTTTGATGTCAAAGGCAAACATGGTCTGGCAGTGGGCGCTGTGGCTTTGCCCGGTAAAAAAGCGGCCGAAGTGATCAGCTCTGCCCAACGCGACGATTTCATGGTGATCAAACCAGGCGCCAAGTGCCGCGTCGAGGTGAATGCGCTGGATCACTCCAGCGAAATACGCCAGGCTCTGATTCAAGAGATCGCCGCTAACGGCTGGGTATACGACGATAATGCCAACAATGTTCTCAAAGCCACGTACAAGCGCGGTGAGACGCGCCAAGTGCAATACGAAATGCATGGCTTTAGCAGAGGCGGTTCGCAAAACCAGACCGCGACGATCACGCCTTATATCGCCGAGCTAAAAATCTTTGTCGGTGCCGATGAAGCCTGGTCATCGATGTCCAGTTCCGGTCCGCCTCCCGTCGTCAGCATGCGCGAAGGCGATTCACTGCAGGCCGAAGTCGACCGCAGCAATGGTCCGACCTGGCAATTCTATTTTACGCTCGACATCCCGTCCGAGATCGTCGATCCCAAAAAACGCGGCGGCGTCGGCCATAGCGCCATCACCAATCGCGGGCTCATCGAGAACTAACGCCGCTCCGTAGCGGAAGCCGTCAAGGCTTTCGGCCCATCTGTAGCGGAAGCCGTCAAGGCTTTCGGCTCGTGGAGATTGAAGTCGCTGGTTCGAAATGCTTGACGCATTCCGCTACGGGCACGAATTCGAAATGCTCGACGCATTCCGCTACGGCGTGAAGCGGTAGAATACAGGGAGTGACTACCGCCCCCAATCGCACTAAGACTTTGCAGATACCAACCATGAGAATCGACGCACATCAGCATTTTTGGCACTATAGCGCCGCAGAATATCCATGGATACCAGCCGATTCGACGCTTCAGCGAGATTTCTTGCCCATGGATTTGCAGCTGGAGTTGGAGAAGTGTGACATGGACGGCTGCATTGCTGTGCAAGCTCGACAATCGCTGGAAGAAACACGTTGGCTCTTGGAATTAGCTGGTTCAACTTCGCTGATTCACGGCGTGGTCGGTTGGGTCGACTTGCGTAGTCCACAGGTGGAGCGACAGTTGGAAGAGTTCAGCCAACATGAGAAGCTGGTGGGAGTTCGGCACGTGGTACAAGACGAGCTGGATGACAATTTTATGTTGGGGCATCAATTCCAAGATGGCATTCGGGCCTTGGCCAAGTTTGATTTGACCTACGATATCTTGATCTATCCCAAACAATTGCCGGCGGCCATTCGCCTGGCGGAAAATTTTCCTGATCAGCCCTTTGTGTTGGACCATATTGCCAAGCCGCTAATCAAAGATGCGGTTCTGGAACCTTGGGCATCGGAGATCCGCGACTTGGCTGCTCATCCGCATGTGATGTGCAAGCTCTCGGGGATGATCACTGAAGCCAAGTTGAACCATTGGAGCCCCGCTGACTTCGTGCCGTATCTCGATGTGATCCTGCATGCCTTTGCGCCGGAGCGGCTGATGTTTGGATCGGACTGGCCGGTGGCCATGCTCTCGGGCAGCTACGAAGATGCATATCGCTTGGTGGCTGATTACATACGCCCCTTGGGCGACGATGTCGAACGCAAAATCTTCGGCGACAATGCTTGCCAGTTTTACGGCATCTAATTTCAGTAGCCACCGTCGCCAGACGGTGGACGCGGTCAGCCAGTGCCAGCCCAGCGGCATTCTCGCTAAACTAGTGCGTCTCGGTGGCTGGCTGAAGCGACCAAGGGGATCAACGAACGACACTATTGGATCAAAGGGATTTTTTAGATGCAGCGTCGACAATTGGGTCGTACGGAATTGGATCTGCCGATTCTCAGCTTTGGAGCTTCATCGCTGGGAGCCGAGTTTCGTAACGTGACGTTAGATGAAGTCTTTTCATCGGTGCGTGTGGCCCTGGAATTGGGCATGAACTTCATCGACACATCGCCCTTCTATGGTCGAGGCATGAGTGAAGTGCTGCTGGGAGTCGCGCTCCGCGATGTGCCGCGCGATAGTTATTCGATCTGTACCAAGCTGGGCCGCTACGATGTCAATCACTTTGACTTTTCTGCTCGGCGGGTAGCGGAGAGCATCGATGTCTCGCTACATCGTTTGGGCTGTGGGCATTTGGACATCGTGTTGTGTCATGACATCGAATTTGTTCCGCTGCAGCAGATCATCGACGAGACCTTGCCAGCGGTCCGCCAAGCGCAGGCAGCCGGTAAGGTGCGCTATGTGGGTATCAGTGGTTATCCGCAAAAAATCTTTCACACGATCCTGGAGCAAACCGATTTGGATTGTGTGCTCAGTTACAACCAATACACGCTGCAGAACACGCGGTTTGCCGACGAGACCATACCGCTGCTGCAAAAACGCGGCGTGGGCATTATGAATGCCGGACCTTTCAGCGCTCGACTGCTGACCAATTCGCAGTTGCCGGTCTGGTTCCGCGATCCACCCGAAGTGCAAGCGGCTGCTCGCGCCGCTGCCGAGCACTGTCAACAGCGTGGCATCGATATCGCCCAATTGGCCTTGCAATTCAGTTTGCTGAACGAAGATATCTCAACTACCGTAGCAGGCAGCGCCAATCCTCAAAACATTCGCAAGTGGGCGACTTGGGCTGCTTTGCCTATCGATCGCACGCTGCTGAAAGAAGTTCAGCAGATCCTCGCGCCGGTGCATAATGTCGGACACCAAGAGGGCTTGCCCGAGAACAACTAGGGCACAACTATGAAAGCGATCTCACTGGACGCACCTGAAAAGTTTCGTCATTGCCAAATCGATGAACCGGCCGCGCCCGGTCCCGATCAAGCGCTAGTGCGCATTCATCGCATTGGCATCTGCGGCACCGATTATGGTGGATACCTGGGCAAAATGCCCTTCTTTTCTTATCCACGCATACCGGGACATGAGTTAGGTGTCGAAGTTTTAGCTGTCGGCTCGGCTGTTACCAACGTAGCTCCGGGTGATACTTGCGCAGTCGAACCGTATATCAACTGTCAACACTGTTATGCTTGTCGACGTGGTCATACCAACTGCTGCGAGAGTCATAAGACGCTGGGTGTGATGTGCGATGGTGGCATGACCGAACGCATGCTCTTGCCGGCTCGCAAACTGCACGTCTCGCGTGAGCTCAGTTACGAGCAATTGGCGTTGGTCGAAACGCTGGCCATCGGTTGTCATGCGATCGATCGCGGCCAGCCCACGGCGCAAGAACATGTGCTGGTGATCGGGGCCGGACCGATTGGTTTATCGGTGATCGAGTTTGCGCGCATTAGCGGCGCGCGGACCATCGTCATGGATACCAATGCAGCTCGACTGGAGTTCGTCCGCGAGCAGATGAAAGTTCCCGACACGATTCTATTGGATACCAACGATCGAGCCGGATCGATCAAACACCTGGCGGAACTGACCGGCGATCAATTGGCCGATGTAGTCATCGATGCCACTGGCAGTCATCACAGCATGGGAGACTGCCTGGCTTACGCGGCTATCCGCGGACGCGTGGTCTACGTGGGGATCTCGCAGCAGAACATCTCCTTTCCGCACGCGCCGATCATGCATCGTCGCGAATTGACGCTCTTGGCCAGTCGCAATGCCTTGGCCCGCGACTTCACGCGTATCATCAGCTTGATCGAAGCTGGCCAGATCGATACGGTGCCTTGGATTACGCATCATGCCGACTTCGCAGAGATGATTGAAAAGTTTCCCAGCTGGCTCGACCCGGCCAGCCGCGTGATCAAGGCCATTGTGACGGTGTAGGATTGTCTCCTTTCGCTCCGCGAAAGGAAATGAATCTATGCCTTTCGCGGAGCGAAAGGAGACACTATGAAACATCTCACTGTGTGGGTATTGCTGGCCGTGGTGGCCGGTGTGTTGATTGGCTGGCTAGCGCCAGAGACCGGCAAGCGACTGGAGCCGTTGGCCTTAGGTTTCGTTGAAGTGCTGAAAGTCTTTGTGTTGCCGCTGATCTTCTTGACGGTCACGCTGGGCATTGCTTCGATGGGTGATCTGAAACGCGTCGGGCAAATCGGTGGCAAGGCGCTGATCTATTTCGAAGTTGTGACCACGTTGGCTTTGCTGATCGGTATCGCCGTGGCCTATATCATTCGGGCTGGCGATGGCGTCTTGCCGCCCAGTGCAGAAGTCGTCGCCAAGCTGGAAGGCAAGATCGCTGAGTATCGTACGCGCGCGGAAGATTTCTCTTGGCTGCATTTCTTGAAAGGCAATCTACCGCTACAGATCTTGCTGGTCTCGATCGTAACCGGGGTCGTTATCACGCTGATGCCTCAGCGCAGAAAAGACCGCGTGCTCGGTTGGCTCAGCCGAATTTCACCTGTCATGTTTTGGTTGTTGCACAAGCTCATGTGGCTCGCACCGCTGGCGGCGTTGGGTGGTATGGCCACGACGGTTGGCAAGTTTGGCCTGGCAGCCCTCATTCCGCTGGCCAAGCTGATGTTGACGGTGTACACGACCATGGCGGTGTTTGTATTTGTGGTGTTGTGGGCATTGATGCGTTACTATCGCGTTAGCCTCTGGCGGTTTCTGGTTTACATCCGGACCGAACTGCTAATCGTGCTGGGCGCATCCTCCAGCGAAGCAGCGTTACCGGCGCTGATGGAAAAGCTGGAGGGAATGGGTTGTGCTAAACCGATCGTCGGCCTGGTTGTGCCTGCGGGTTATTCGTTCAACTTGGATGGCACGACCATTTATCTGTCGATGGCCACGATCTTCTTGGCTCAGGTCTACCATGTCGATTTGAGTTGGTGGCAACTGCTGACGATCATTGGCGTGTTGATGTTAACCAGCAAAGGAGCCGCGGGCGTAGCCGGGATGGGCTTTGTAGTGCTGATCTCGACACTCCAGGCTGTGAAAGTGATTCCCGCCGAGGGAGTGGTTTTACTGTTCGGAGTCGATCGGTTTATGTCGGAAGCGCGGGCTATAACGAACTTTATTGGCAATGGAGTAGCAACTGTGTTCCTCTCCAATCACGAAGGTGCGTTCGACCGGACTATGATGGAGCAGGCCTTCAGCGGCCAATCGCAGGATACTGAAACGTAATTTTGCCGAGTGGGCACGCCCCCGGGCACGCCGCGTTGCGACCATTACCAATCGATCGCAGACAGAAAGACAAGCATGGAAATACTGGACTGGATCATCCACATGGACCAACATCTGGGAGAACTGATCTCGCAGATGGGTGGTTGGTTTTATGGTTTGGTAATAGCAATCATCTTTAGTGAAACCGGCTTGGTGATCGCACCGTTCTTGCCCGGTGATTCGCTGTTGTTTGCTGTGGGCGCGTTTGCAGCCAAGCCCGAATACAACTTGAACATCTACTACCTGGTGCCGCTGCTAATCGTCGCGGCGATCGCGGGTGATGCTGTGAACTACGCGATCGGCAAGTGGGTTGGCCCGCAGATTTTCCGTCGCGACACCGGCTGGCTATTGAACAAGCAACACTTGTTGCGAGCTCAAGCGTTCTACGAAAAGTATGGTGGCAAAGCGATTGTACTGGCGCGTTTTCTGCCGATCTTGCGCACCTTTGCTCCGTTTGTGGCTGGCATTGGCGGCATGGAGTATCGACGCTTTTGGTTCTATAACGTCATCGGCGGCGTCGCTTGGGTCAGCATGTTCCTGTTGGGTGGCTATGCCTTCGGCAACTTAGAAATTGTGAAGACCTATTTTCATTTGGTGATCATCGCCATCATCTTTATCTCCGTCCTGCCGATAGCTTGGGAATGGTGGAACGCCACCCGCAAGGGATCAGAGTAGCCGAAGTCGCCAGACTTTGGACGCGTCACTAATCCTTTTCCAATCTCTGGCGAGATCGGCTACAGGACGCGTCACTAATCCTCTTCCAATCTCTGGCGAGATCGGCCACATGCCAAGCCGCTCTACTTTTTGTTGGCGTGCAGGCGGATGTCGTCGAGACTGGCATAGCCGCCGTCGGGCATGTGATCGACCAGGCGGATGCGGACGGGCATGCCGACGTGGTCCTTTAGTTCCAGCCATTGCCGCTCGAGCGTTTGACTATTGGTGCCGGCAAAGCGACCGAGGACGCGGCCGGAAGTTTCGCTGACTACTTCCACGCATGCCTTTGGATCTTGCCCACCAGCAACCAGCGCGCTCAGGTAAGGCTGCGACAGAATAAACGGCCGACTGATCAGTTCGCCCACCAGTTTGCCAGGTTCTTTCTCCTGCGATGAAGTGCCTGCAAATTGACCTTGAGCACCGGATTGATTCTTGGCGAGCACACCGGCGCTCATCGAACCACGCACTTCCCAATCGCCAGTCTGGCCAGATTCAAAATCGAAGTTCAGTGGATGCTTGGAGTTGATGGCTGGTCGATAGCCGCCGAGATCATCGTTGATCGCTACGCTCTCACTAGCCAGGCGTTGATCAAAAGCATCGGTCTTGACGAACAGTTCTCCAGCGGGACGATTCCCTGGTATTTGCAAGAAGACATAGGCTCCGCGTTTGTTGCCGGATACGATGTCGAGCAGTTTGTCATTGTTGACATCGGTCAGCATGACTTGCGTGCCCACGCCGGCCGAGATGTCGACCACATGCGGCTCGAAGCGCACGCGGCCGGCTGAGCGTTGCGTTTCAAACCAGATCAGCGTAGCAGGTTCTTGCGAACCATCATCGCCTGTACCGTGAGCCCACCAGCGTTTGCCAGTGACGATGTCAGGAATACCATCGCGATTTATATCCGCGATATCGACCGCATGCAGTTGGCCCACTGCAATCCCCACTGGGCTCGTTTTTTCATCAGCGGTCATGATGTCGACTCGTTCCAGTTTGTCATGGGCTGCGTCGAGCACTTTGTAATAGGACAAGCCGTAACCGTGAGCCGATTGACCGGTGACGATTTCATTCTTGCCATCGCCGTCCAGATCGACCGCGAACATTTGCGAGCCGCCGGGTGCCGCCAAGGTTACTTGATGAAACTTCCAGGGTTCGTTCGCGGCCTCGCCCGTGCGTGGTCCCGGGTTTTCCCACCAACCATTGGCTTCTAATAGATCCATGCGGCCGTCGTTATTGACGTCGCCCACGCCGATACCGTGCGTAAAGCGCTGATAGTTATTGTTGGGCGAGATCGCCGTAAACTTCCAAGGTTGCGTGGGGTCCTGGCCAGCCCGCGAAGCGTAGCCGTAACATCCTCGGCTGGAGCACACGAGGTCTTTGATCTTGTCGCCATCCAAATCAACGATCATTGGCGATTCATTATCGGTCACATCCAGGATGACATGTTGTTTCCAAAGTTCGGTGCGAGCTTTGTCTTTGCCTGGGTTGCGATACCACCAGCTCTCCGCCCCAGGGAAACCCAACACGATCGTATCGACCAGGCCATCACCATCAACGTCGTCGCTATACATCAAGAAGTTCTTGGAGTAACCGGCCGGATCGATCGGTTCACCTTCGTAGTATTTTGACTTCTGCTGAAAGTCTGGTCCCCAGTAGATCCAAGGGCCCACGATCACTTCGCCGTGCCCATCGTTATCCAAGTCGGCAGCCGTGCCGCCCTCGGCGTGAAATTCGCGGGTTAATTGAACGCGCTCAAATTTAGGTTCGGCGGCTGAGGCCATGGTCGGCAGTGCAGCAGCAGTCAGGCTGAGCGACAGCAAGCGGGCCAACCAACGGCGGGATACGGTATGCATGGCGGGAAGACTCCAGAGAAGGGTCGAGGGCGGGAGACTCTATTGTAACTCGGTTAAGTTGAACACGGGCCCCGATCACGGATAGTACTTGGCAACCATTTCGCGCAAGAAGGCCAGGCTGGCGGCCATTTCTTCCATGCCGTTCATGCCGTCTTCGATACTGATCCAGCCGCGGTAGTTGTTTTTCACTAGCAGATCGAAAATCGCGGGGTAGTCGTTGGATCCTCGTCCGGTAACGCCGTGTTTGAGCAAGTTGGTGTAGCCAGCGGTGCCTTCGGCGGATTTCAGTTGCTCTTGGGTCGTGCCGGGCACCAGGTAGCGATCGCTGGCATGCATACTAACCACGCGCGGAGCGACGCGCCGCAGCAGTTCGATCGGGTCATCGCCGGCGACCACGGCGTTGCTGGGATCGTACTGCACCCCGAAGTGGGGCGACGGTGGGATCAGATCCAGCAAGTCCAGGAACACATCCATCTTCTGGGCAAACTCAGGGTACAACCAGAAGCCGTCTTTGTAATGGTTCTCCAAACCCAGCACGATGTCCAGCGACCGGGCAACATCGATGCACTCGATGATCGCCGCGCTGCACCACTGCAAGCCAACATCGCGCGGGACTTCGGGCCAACGTTGACCGCTGAGCACGCGGCAAACTGTCCCAGGACCACCCAAGCGATGGGCGACGTGAATCATCTTTTTCTGATAGTCGATGGCGGCGCGGCGCTTGTCGGCATCTGGATGAGTGAAGTCGGGTGAGCAACACAGCATGGGCATGGCAAAGCCGGCATGGCGAATTGCATGGGCGACGCTGTCGATGTATTCATCGTCCAAGCTGGTGAAGAAGCCTTCATACATTTCCAGACCATCGGCATCGAGTTGTTTAGCTTGTTCGATCCAGTCGAACACGGTCATCGTGCGAGCTTGGGAGATGGTGTCCAAGTAACACTTGGGAAAGGCACTGATGAGCGGACGGGTGGCTTTGGCGGTCGTAGACAATTTCTTATGCGGCTCGACGAAAAAAGGAACAAACGGCGAAGGTGCTGAATCCAGCCAGTGATTAACAGATACTAGTCTTTCGTCCGCCTGTGAACAACTCTACACTACAAGTGCAGTTCAAGGTCGAGACCTCGGATGGTCGAAACGTTGATTACTGGGCAGGTGTTCTATGCACAACCAATTGGGTTGCTGCGTATCAGGTTACTGCCAGTCGGCTAACAGGAAAGGCGCTATCATGCGAATTGGATTGACGTTTGACCAAGATTCCCAATCCTCCAGTTCAAGGACAGAACAACTTCTGCAGGAACAGGCTTGCAATGTTGTTAGTATCGGCTGCGCGAAGTGCCTGGTCGACAAGCTGGCTGCGGGTGATCGCTTTGACTTGATCGTGGATGGCTGCAGCTGCGATTCACCAGACTCGCAGACAGTCCAGGCGTTGGCGGCGCTCTACGAGATGCCCGCTGCCAAAGGTTCGCAACTGGTATCAGCGATGGAAGCAGGCAAACGCATCGATGACGTGTTGCGAAGTGATGCTAAGGAGGCTCGCCGACCCCATATGCTCGAAATGGCCGGCGCTAAATCACACGCCTAAAACGTCTAACTTGAGAAATCTGGAGACGTTTAATTTGAAATAAGTCGGCAGAGCTTCTAAATTTAGGAGATTACGTTCGAACAAAGATCGCGCAATTAGGGCCCAATTGCGAACATGAGCTCTGTTGACACTCCTGAAAGCTGCTCGCCTGCTCCACTGCGGGCGACTGAAAGCGTGCGTTTAGAGCTAACTAAACTGACCATTGAGTCCGGCGCATCCTGGAATCAAATCATTCGTCAGACTTGCGAGTCGACCGCCAATGTGCTGGGAATCTCGCGCGTCGGAGTTTGGGTCTTGGTCAATGACCGCCAGACTCTCCAATGTTTGCGTCTGTACGAAGGCGAGACCAAGTCTTGGTCCGAAGGGGCTCTGTTACAGGTGGCAGACTTCCCCGAGTATTTTAATCAGCTCAGCAATCGCAAGATCGTGCCAGCCGAAGCCGCCCTGACCGACCCCAAGACTTCCGAGTTGGTCGAGTCTTACTTGCGACCGCTGGGAATCACCTCGATGCTCGACGCGCCTGTCTTTATCGGAGGCGAAGTCGTGGGGGTGCTGTGCTGCGAACATACCGGTCCGGCGCGAGAGTGGACGACCGAAGAGAGAGACTTTGTCGCCTCGGTGGCCGACTTGATAGCGATCAAGTATAGGGCCACGCAGATTAAGAAGTTGAAGAAGTCGATCGAAACACGCGACAATCGCCTGGTGGCATTGGAGAAATCCGACGCGCTGGCCAAGATGGCTTTGGGTGTGGCGCATGACTTTCGCAATATTCTAGTCAGCATTACCAACAGCTTGTACGTGATTCGTTCGACGGCGACCGACGAGATGCAGTCCGCCATCTCGGTGATCGACCATGCCTGTGAATCCGGCACCAAGTTGATCGCGGAACTGATCGACTACGGTCGCAGCACCAAAGCCAGTCCCGAAGCCCTCAGTCCGGCGGTGGCGGTCGATCAATTTTTACCTGTACTTCAGACGGCGGTCGGCAGTAACTACCTCCTGCAAATCGAACATGCTGACGAGACCGGCAAGGTCCTGATCGATCGCAATCACTTCAATCGAGTTCTATTGAACCTGGTGGTCAACGCTCGCGACGCCTCGCCGCCTGGCAGCAGTATTCAGATTCGAACACATCTAAACGAGCAAGACGAAGAGTCGCCAGGCAACTTCATTACCGTGGAGGTCTGCGATCACGGATCGGGCATGGACGAGCCGACGCAGCAGCGACTGTTCGAGCCCTTTTACTCTACGAAAGATGATGGAACCGGGCTGGGAATGGCGATTGTCCAGCGAATCATCGATCGAGCGGGGGGATTTATTCGCATCGACAGCCAACCGGGCAACGGTACGAAGATCTGCATCCATCTCCCACGCGTATCTGTCAGCGATTAGCATATGGTATGTAGGATAGGCTTGCCGCCTGTCGTCTTCGGGTGGGCCTGGAAGAGTTTTGGCCGGTGCCAGTGCCAAAACTCTTCCAGGACCACCCCACCCTTTTTACCGCCTGGGAGATTCCCTTTGCCTGAAGCAAGTCCTGCGGCCAGCGACCTGGATATTCAGCGTGCCGAACGTTTACGCGAAGCCTGTACCAGGGTTCGCCAGCAAGTTGCCAAAATCGTTGTCGGCCAAGAAGAAGTCATCGAGCAATTGCTGATCGCCATGCTGTCGCGCGGGCATTGTCTGCTGGAAGGCGTTCCCGGGTTGGCCAAAACGCTCATGGTCCGCACATTGGCCGAATCGATGGCCCTGTCGTTCCATCGCATTCAGTTTACGCCCGACCTGATGCCCGCTGACATCACCGGCACGGATATCATTCAAGAATCACCTACCACCGGCCATCGCGAAATGGTCTTCGAACGCGGGCCAGTTTTTACTCAGTTGCTACTGGCCGATGAAATCAACCGCACCCCACCCAAGACGCAAGCCGCTCTGTTGGAAGCCATGCAGGAGCACGAAGTTACCATCGGTGGCAAGACCTATCGCCTGGCTGAACCATTCTTCGTCTTAGCCACTCAAAACCCGATCGAACAAGAAGGCACCTATCCGTTACCCGAAGCCCAACGCGATCGCTTTCTGTTTCAGGTGCTCGTCGATTACCCTTCGCGCGACGAAGAGAGTCTGATTATCGATCGCACCACCACCGGCTTTCAAAGCAAACTTGAGCCCGTGGTGACCGGCGAGGAGATCATTGAATTTCAAAAAACGGTACGCCTGGTACCGCTGCCTGAGAACGTCAAACAAAAAGTGTTGGACCTGGTGCGCAGCTTGCGACCCACCGAAGCCAAGAAAACTCCGTGGGTCAATGAATGGGTGGACTGGGGCCCAGGGCCGCGGGCCAGCCAACAACTGGTCCTAGCCGCCAAGAGCCGAGCCTTGTTGCACGGTCGGTATCATGTCACGCTGGACGATATCACCGCCCTGGCGACACCCGTGCTCCGACATCGCCTGGTGCCGACCTTTTCCGCCGAAGCTGACGGCATTCGCACCGACGACATCATCATGCGCGCCGTGAAAGAACTGCAAACGAAGTGACCATGAGTAACCCGCTGCTATCGGCTGCCGATCGCGACAAGCTGGCTAAGTTGCAACTCTATGCGCGGCAAGTCGTCGAGGGTGTGACGGTGGGTATGCATCGTTCGCCTCACAAGGGCTTTAGCGTCGAATTCAAAGAGCATCGTCCCTACGTGCGCGGCGATGAAATTCGCTCGATCGATTGGAAGTTGTTCGGCAAAACCGACCGACTGTTCATCCGGCAGTATGAAGAGGAGACCAACCTCCGCTGCACCATTATTCTCGATCAAAGTGGTTCCATGGCCTATGGTGCCAGCGGGCCTCAGAAGATTTCCAAGCATGAGTTTGGTGTCCGACTGGCCGCGTCATTAGCCTACATGCTGGTCGGCCAACAGGATGCCGTAGGCCTGGTTACCTTTGACACCGACACGCGCGAGTATATACCGCCGCGCAGCAAGCCCAGCCACTTGCGTAGTCTGCTGACCACGCTCGTTGGAAGTGAACCGGCAGGTGAAACGGCTATCGGTGATGTGCTGACTCGCCTGGTGCCCAAGATTCGCAAACGCGGTCTGCTAGTGCTGATATCCGATTGTTTTGATGAAGTCGAAAATCTGCTCAAGACGCTTAGCTACTTTCGGCACGCGCGAAACGATGTCGTGGTGTTTCAAGTTTGGGATCGTGATGAACTGGAGTTTCCATTTCGCGGTCGCACTCAGTTTCGTTCGTTGGAATTACCAACCCATATGCGGATGCTCGATAGTTCGCTCCTGCGCAAGTCCTACATCGAGAATCTGGAACGCTTCCGCACAGCGTTGTCGCTCGGTTGTGGCAAACAAAAGATCGACCTGATTAGTTGCACGACCGATCAACCGCATGCTTCGCTCTTGGCGTCGTACCTGGCTGTGCGAGGCAAGCAGATATGATCTTTCTCAATGCGATGTTGCTGGCAGGAACCGCCGCGGCATCCATTCCGCTGATTATTCACTTGCTCAATCGCACGCGCTTCAAGCTAGTGGATTGGGGCGCGATGCACTTGCTCGAATCGGCCCTCAAGATCAACACTCGTCGCGTGCAGTGGCAGGCGCTCCTGCTCTTGCTGCTGCGGATGTTGATCCCCGCGATACTGGCCCTGTGCTTGGCGCGGCCTGTGCTGACTGCCTGGCGCACAGCAGTGGGCGGTAACGAGCACTCGGTTGTGCTGGTGATCGATAACAGCCTGAGCATGGAAGCCCCCAGTAATTCGACCGACAAAGATGCCGCCAACGCCACCTGCTTCGATAGCGCCATCGCCCAGGCTCAATCGCTAGTGGAACGTTTTGGCAAAGCGACCGAAGTAACCGTGCTGTCGGCCGGTGGCGGTGTGATCGATCAAACGTCGGGTGCTACCTTCGATTCCCAGCGCGTGCTGCGCCGACTGCGCGATGTGCGCGTGGGCACTGGCCCGGCTGCCATCGAAGAAGCCATCGCCACAGGCATCAATCGCCTGGCCAAAGCCAAACAAGCTCGTCGACACTTATTGTTGCTCAGCGATTTCCAGCGCACGCAGTGGGAGAGTCTTTCGCCAGAAGCCTTGAGTGCGTTGCGAACCAGCACACAATCCAAAGAAGCTCCCATCGAAATTACGTTCATTCCAATCAAGAGCAGCGGTCCAGATAATGTCTCAGTGCAAATTGATCGACCACTTGGCCCCAGCGTAGCTACGCCCCAGCAAACGCTCGAAGTTCGCGTAGCTGTACGAAATCATGGTCGTCAACGTGTCAAGAATTTGCCGGTGGTACTCTTTTCTGATGGCCAAGCGCTGGCGACCAAGAATGTGGAAGTCGCCGGTGACTCCCAGATATTTTTAGCCTTCGGTTGCCAGCTGCAAACGTTGGGCACTCATGTGCTGAGCGTATCGATTGGGGACAAGGCTCGCACCACGGATAACAAACAATCGACAGCCGTTAACCCGGCTAATCCCGTAACTGGTGACGATGTCTCGCGGTGGAGTGTCGAAGTTATCGAACCGGTGCGCGTAGGCATCGTCAGTGCCCGTTCACCCAACGCCAAGACGATCGATGATGCTGCCTATTTGAATTTAGCCTTGTCACCTTTTGCGGTCAGCCTGGTAGGCGCCGCTACTAGCGAAGAAGCCGCCGGGTGGGCGGAGGCTCACGCAGGGGCCGATCCAATTCAGTGCGAGATCATCGGTCCGCAAGAGATCAATGCCCAGTGGTTAGCAGATCGTCAAGCGGTGGCGCTGATGAACATACCCAAGCTGGATGATTCGACGGCGGTGGTGTTAGAAGAGTTTGTGCGCAGCGGCGGCATGTTGATGATCTGGGCCGGCGAAGGCTTGGATGCTCAGTGGTATAACAGTCGCTGGGGAGCAACCAGCAATTCAAAACTGCTGGCCGCCGATTACAGCGGGCTCTCACGGGCCAAGGATCGCTCGCAAGCTTCACTGAAGATTCAGAATCAATCGTACGAGCACCCTGCCCTGACCTTCTTCAATCGCAGCAGCAATGGTCGACTGGATAGCATCGATTTCACTACCTGGATGCAATTGAAGACAGCGCCCGGTTCCTTGCCGCTGCTCAGTCTTGAAAACGGTGACCCACTGCTTGTAGAACGCGTGGTGGGTCGAGGGCGCGTGCTGCAATGGGCGATCAATGCAGGCCAGCGCTGGAGCAACTTGCCTCTCCGCGAAGTGTTTGTGCCGCTGGTGCAGCAGATCGTACTCTATGGCGCGACATCTTCGATGCCACGATTGAATCTGGAAACCGGTTCGACGGTGGCCGTGGCTTTGAACGAAACCAACTCTGCACCGGCAACTCCCGCGACCAATGCCGAGATCGAACTGTTAACACCGGCCGGGTTGCGATTTCGACTTGAACCGCAAGTGCAAGGTCCCGAGCGCACCGTGCAGTTCGCTTTGACACACTTTCCAGGCGCTTATCAACTCAGCGGCGTACGCGAGCGACCGTTGGCGATTGCCATCAGTCCACCGGCCGCGGAGTCGATCTTGGATCCACTGGATGATGGTGCCATGAATGAATGGGCCAAGCGGTTGGATGCGCAGATTCAACCCTCGGCCGATGCATTTTGGGAAAGTGAACTCGTCAAGCAAACGGGTCGCGAGATCTGGCGGCCATTGTTGGCTGCGTTGGTGTTGTTTTTGATTGCTGAATTGCTGCTGCAGCAGAGCCTCACTCGGACGCCCACATGAGCAGTTTGCGATTCATTGGTGATATTCCACTCTGGCTGGGCTTGCTGCTAGCCTGCGCTGTGGCTGGCCTGTGTTGGTGGTTGTACTGGCGCGAAACGAAGGTCCTATCTGGACCGGTGCGGTGGTTGCTGCCGACGCTGCGCAGCCTGGCGATTGCTTTGGCCATTCTGGTGCTGACTGCGCCGGTGCTGCATCATCGCTATCGCGAAGGCGAGCCGGGGCGCTTGCGATTTCTGATCGATAGTTCACGCAGCATGTCGATTACCGATATGCATTTGGATGACGCCACCAAACAAAAGATCTCTGCCTCCTTGGGGTGGAGTGACCCGAGTCCCGTCGCCAGCAGCGACCCGTCTTTGGCCAATCCAACCGAAGATGCCACGCAACCTGTCACGGAGTTCGATCGAGCCACGCGCTACGAGCGAGCTCTCGAGCGATTGCTGGGTACCGAAGCAGGAGTGCTCAGCGAGTTAAGTGACGAATTCGAAATTGTGGTCGAACGCTTCGATGCCACGCGTACCAAGCTCTGGGAATCCACGCTCAGCGAAACTTCGCCACTACCCAAAGATCCTCGGCAGTGGATGCCGCCCAACTTTGCAGCTACCACGCAATTGGGCGCAGCTCTGGCAGGCAGCGACTCAACCAAAACCACCGCCAAGAATGCCAGTGCAACGAGTGACCCCGATGCAACACAAGAACTAGCGTTTAGCGGCGCTGCGGAAACTATTGTTTTATTGAGCGATGGGCGCAATACGGCCGGAGTTTCTCCGCTGGCGATCGCTGAAAATTTAGCCGTTGAACGCCGGCCCGTATTCTCGATCGGTATCGGCGGTACACAAGCACCCGCTGACGTCAGCCTGGTATCGATTGAACATCCCGAACGCGTCTTTGAAAAAGACATGTTGCGGGGCACGCTAGTTATTCGCCGGCGCATGCCACAGCCCACTCCGCTGAAGCTGACGATCAACCTGGCCGGCAGCCAGGAAACGTTGTGGGAAGAGACTCGCACCTTGGCCAGCGAAGAACGCGGACGTATCGATTTCGCCTTTCCGGTTAAAGCCATCGTCGAAAAGATTCAACAACAGGCCGGACGCTCCACCAGCTTCACCGCGGTCCCACTGCATTTGGAAGCCAAGATCGAACCACAAACTGGCGAAGCCGACCTGTCGAACAACGCGCGCGTCTTTCATGTGTCAGTCATAACCAAACGCAGCCGTTTACTATTGGTAGATGGTCGCAGTCGCTGGGAGACTCGCTATCTGCACAATATGTTTGATCGTGATCCAGCCTGGCAAGTTGATTTAGTTTTACCTGACTATCGCGATGCGCCACCGAAACTGCCGCGCGGTGGCGCTACCAATCAGTTTCCTGCGACCAAAGAGAAACTGATGGAATATGACCTGATCGTCTTGGGCGAATTGCCCGCTGGCGTGATGCCCAAAGAGACGCTCGAATGGATCAAGTCGTTTGTAGAGAACAGCGGTGGTGGTCTGATCATCGTCGATGGTGCTCGCGGCATGCTGCGCGATGCGGCGTTTCAACCTATTCAATCGATGCTGCCTATCGATTGGATCGAAGATAAAAAGATCAAGCCTGATCCGGTCCCTATTCGACTCACTTCCACCGCTCGGCAACTGGCTGCTTTCCAGTTAACCCCCAACGATCCGGTGAAGAACGAAGCGGCTTGGAGCAGTTTGCCCCCGCTGCACATGACCACTTCGGTGAAGTCCTTGCCCGGGAGTGAAGTGCTAGCCACTTATACGCTCGACGGCGAAGAGATGCCGCTGATGGCCACGCGTCAATTTGGGGCTGGTCGCGTTTTCTATTCGGGCACTGACGAGACGTGGCGCTGGCGGTACAAAGTTGCCGATACCTATCATCAACGCTTTTGGAATCAGATTGGTCGCTGGGTAATGCGCTTGCCCATGTCGGTTCAAGGTCAATTCGTAGCGATCGATTCTGGCAAGTTGGTCTATCAACCGGGTGAGACCATCGCCATTCGATCGCGAGTGCGCGACGCTCAAGGTCAACCTGCCAGCGACCTGGCGGTCGAAGCCATCATCACGGCTGTCGATTCGATTTCTGGTCCAGCGGCGACAACTGGGGCTGCGCCTGGCACAGTCGACTCTACCAATGCAGCCGGCACTATCAATGCGGCTAGTAGTGGGCGCGTGATCGCCGTCGTGCCTCTGTCGGCCGAACCGGCCATTGCAGGTGTGTATTCGGGTCAGATTAATGCACCGGCGGCGGGTAACTATCGCGTGTCGATTGTGGCACCAGGACTGACCAGCGATGCCCTGGCCGTGCATAGTGAGTTTGCGGTGATGGAACCCGATAGTGGCGAGATGGATCAACTCAGTTGTGATCAAGCTCTGCTGAAGAAGCTGGCCGAAGTTACGGGTGGTCAATTCTTGCCCGAAGAAGATGGCCAAGGCCTAATTGACTTGCTCCGCCCGCTCAGCCGCGGGAAAATCTTGGAGTCCGATACATTGCTGTGGCAGAGCTACTGGTGGTTTGTACCTATCGTGCTCCTGCTGACAATTGAATGGTGGCTCAGAAAACGCGTGGGGTTAATATGAGCGCAGCACTAGAACCGATCACGCGCCAGCGATTGACGCAGTTTCGACGTCGTTGGCAGACATTAGAAATTGCTAAGGGCATAGCGGTAGCTTTGCTACTGGGTGTCGCTTTCTTGTTGGTTGTAATCATTGTCGATGCCAGCCTGGTGGTACCGACTGCTGTGCGCTGGTTGCTCAGCAGTACGATCTACGTTGCCTGCCTGGCTGCGCTGCTGGGTACCTGGCTGCGGGTGGGGCGCGGTCAGCAACTGACCGCCACGGCTCGACAATTCGAAGCGCATGATCCACGTTTGAGTCAGCGTCTGCTGTCTGCTGTCGAGTTGAGCGAAGACAATGTGAGCAACAGTCTCTCGTCATCCAGTTTTCGCGAGCGCGTTCAAGCCCAAGTGGCCAAGGCGATTGCACCAGTCCGCGTCTCAGAGTTGTTGCCCTGGTCTTCCATCGCGCGCGGATTAATAGCAGCCACTGTTGGATTGGCCCTGATGACTGGCCTGGCGTGGGTGCCTGGTTTGCACTGGCCGCATCGCGTGGCTCGGGCTTTGTTGCCCGGGGCCAACTTGGGCCGCATATCGCAATTCGACATCACTGTTCT
This sequence comes from Rania fehmarnensis, assembly GCF_056494185.1. NCBI lineage: Bacteria > Pseudomonadati > Planctomycetota > Planctomycetia > Pirellulales > Pirellulaceae > Rania > Rania fehmarnensis. The sequence goes on along the minus strand of NZ_CM151398.1, from coordinate 9,295,308 downwards.
GCAACCCAGTCCCGCTTCGACACAATTGCCCGAAGGTTCGGTGGTCGCCATCGAAGCCAGCGTCGCTGGGCCACTGCCCGACAGTGTGATGTTGGAAACTCGGACAGCCGGCCAGGCTGATGCAGTCGCCATGCGTGGCGTGACGCGTGCGCAAGTGGCCTCGCCCACCGAGGCACGCTCCGGCTCACAGGCGACAGCCATCGAACTCAACGCCGATAACCTGGTGTACACCGCTAACCTGACGATGGAAGACGAGCCAATCGAATATCGAGTCGTGGCCGAAGATGCGCATACACCTTGGTACCAATTGTCCAGTCGTCCCAGGCCCACAGTCGAACGATTCGTGATGCGCATCGTGCATCCAGCCTACTCATTGCTACCGGACAAGCTATTGGACAGTGAGCTGGGAGACTTGGAGGCCCTGCGCGGCAGTCGAGTTCAATTGCAGTTGTTTTGCAATCAACCGATTGGACGGGCCTGGTTGAATGTCAGCTTGCCCGAATCAGCAGAACCAAAAAAAGTTCAGCTCGAGCCGCTGGCCAGCGAAGCCTACTTGATGAAGGCTGAGGCGGGCGAAACCATTTCCTACGATCGACGACTGTTCCAAGCAGAACTGCCCATCGATGGAGACTTTACTTATCGCGTCCATCTGGAAGCAGCCAACACAGGATTTACCAATGCGTTTAGCAGTGAGTATCAAGTTCATGCCCTGATCGACGATGCGCCGCAGTTGGCCTGGATCCAGCCTGAGGCCAGCATGCTCGTGGTTGAGCCCAATCAACTCGTACGCCTGGAATTGGAGGCCCGCGATGAGTTGCCGGTTGCCGAGGCATTGTTGATCAACAGTCTCAATGGCGAAACGCCAGTGACTTCGACGATTGATTTGAGCAAATCGCTGGAACTAAAGCAGACAGCTCCACCCCAGAGTGACGAAATCGCAGCTGATGAAGCCGAAGAGTCGACCTCGCCACTGGTACGCACGCCGGTTATTCAAGAGTTGGATCTTTTGAAATTGCAAGTGCGTATTGGCGATACGTTGCGCGTGGCTGTGCAAGTCAAGGATCGCGCGGGCCAGGTTACGATCTCGTCGCCCTTGGAGTTCATTGTGTCCAGTGCGGCAGTCGACCCAGAGCGTGGACCGGCCACCGCCCTGCGCATCGAACTGGCGGCCGAACTGCGCAAGTACGCCGAACAGATGCAACCGCAGCTGAAGCAGATTCGCCAACTACAGCAAACGCAGCAAGAGCAAGAAAAGCTGCCACCCGATCAACGCACCGACCATTGGGATGAAATCAAGGAAGTGAGCGCCCGCTTTGCCGAGCAAGCTCGCGATAACGCAAGTCAACTGCGCCAGAAGGTCGAAGCTAACCTGAAGCAACCACAAGATTCGGTCAGTTTGTCGGAGCTGGAACGCACCGGACAGGTACTGGCTCGCATCGAATCGCAACTGTCGGCCGAACTGGCAGGCTTGTCAGAATTACTTGATACATCAAGTAATTCTGCAGAGCAAATGAACGAACGTATGAACCGGGTGCGAAGTTCAGCCGAAAAGTTGGGCGACTCGATCAGCGTCATCGATCGCAGATTTCGTGAGTTCGTCGCCTACGATGTGCTGAGTGAAGTTGCCCGCGGCATGCGCACCATCCAGGATTACCAACAAGAACTCGTGGCTGGTGCCGAAGAGGCTTCACCTGCTCAGCTCAAGCGTCGTCAAGTTGTGGTGGCGCGGCAGCTGCGTGAACTGGAGCAAGTCATGGTGGATCGTTCGCCGCTGCTGCGCGAACAAGGCACCCACGGCTTGCGAGGCTGGATCGAATGGTCCGGGCAAATGGCCGAACGGATCGAACGCGCCGCCAGCGATCCAGACGATAACCCGAACTTTAAAGAGTTCAGCAAGCAAATCTTGGCCGAAGTCAAACAGCATCAAACCGTAATGAGCGTCGATGGCGGCCTGGATAGCGAGATCCTGAACGGTCGTCGCGAACTGGATGCGCGCAGCGATTCGTCGGCCACAGCCTTGGGCGAGCTATCCAACCTGGTGGCCGAAGCCACCAGGCAAGAAGGCGGCAAGTTGACACCTGCCCAGCGCGATCAATGGAATCGCGATCTGCAAATGTTGCAACATCGCAAAGAGCTGCAGCAGGCGCGCGGTGATGCCGATGCCCATCACGTCAGCGACATGGGCAATGCGATTCGCGCGACGCGACAATTGATGGATAGCTCCGGCGATCGCTTTACACCCGAACATGCGGCCACTATGCAAAGGACGAGTGGTGCACTCAGGAAGCTCGAAGCGGTACATAACTTCAACGAAGCCAACAAACACCTGGCCGATCTAGAGCAGATCGAACGCTGGAGTTCGACATCGATCGAGGCGCGAACCGAAAGTCCACGCGCGTGGGACGCGCTGAAGCATCGCATCGAACAAACAGCCCGCGCCTTGCGCGAAGCGGGTGTCGATGGCAAAATCGCCGAACAGGTCGATCGCGTTCGCTATGAAGCAGCTGCTAACGAAGCGGGACAGAAGATCCAAGCCCGCCGCTGGTCTCCTGATGCGGAAGCCTCAGCCGAAGCCGAGTTGGCTCACATGCGCGACCAAATGAATGCCGCTAAAGAACAACTGGATGCGGTAGCCCGAGATGCCCGCGTCGATCTGATGGAAGCTGCTCCGAGCGTTTCTGAATTGGCCCGCAAAGCTGCAGATAAGACCGAGCAACTGCAAAAGGAAACGGAAAAGCTGGCCGAGTCGGCCGCGGCCGATGAAGTGCCCGACGTGCGCCAAAGCGTTCAAGAACTGAGTCAACAACAAGAGCAAACGGGCCAACCGATTAACGATCTGCGCGATGCCTTGACCGAGATGGCCAGTACGCAGGACCTGCTGGACGATGGCGAGCGGGCCATCGCCCGCGATGCCGATACCAGTCAACAAATCATCGACCAGGCCAGCGAACAAATTGCCGAATCGATGAAGCCGGTCAAGGAAGCACTTACCAGCAACGCCGCCAAATCACCGCTCGAAAAAGCCGCTCAAACTCAAGGTGAAGCCAAACAGGCACTCGAGCAGATCGCCGATCACTTCGAGCGTTTGCAGTCGGGCAATATGGCGGCCGATGAACTGGCTGATTCCCGACAATCGCTCAAACAAATGGCCAATGAAATGGAAATGGCCGCCATGGATGAGTGGTACAAAACTGCCGAGTCCTTGAGCAACCTGGCGGGCGGTGATCCGCAACAGGTGCTAAAGAAGCTAGAGGAAGAACTCAATCGTAACGCGCGCATGCGCGAAGAACTGAGCGACATTGCCAAGAAAGCTCTGGATGAGTCGGTCAAGTCGCTAGCGTTTTCAGCCGACCAAGAACGCAACCTGCAATCGCAATTGGAACAGTCCGACCCGGCCTATGCCGCGCGCAAACAATTGCTGCAACAAGATATCCAGGCCGCCAATGAACGCATGCACCAGTGGATGCAGCAGCTATCCAGCGAAGCCCAAAATGTATCAGGTCGCGCCGGTGCACGTCAGCAACAACAAGAGTTGCATCAAATGCAACAACAGATGCAGCAGACGATCGCCGACGCCAGCGCTGCCCACAGCAGTTTGCCGCTGGAAGATCTGCAGCGCGTGGCCGATGCGGTGGTCAAAAGTCTCGAAGATGCCGAGCGCGAATTCAAGGGCATCGCCGATGATCTGAAAGAGGAAGTCGCTCAGCCCGCGCATGCCAGCGAACAAGAACTCAAGAATCGCAAACGCGATATGGAGGACTGGGAACGACGCATACTGCAGCAGCAGGCGCGTGGCGCTCAATCGGTTGAACGCTCGCATGAACAGCGAGCTCGCCAGGCCGATAACGCCGCTCGCAACGCGGAGTCGCTCAAACGCAATGCCGAACGCACTCGCGATGAAGTGGCCAAGCAACTGGAGGCCAAGCCTGATGCGCTAGATGTGAAACAACGTTTGTTAGAAGCTGAGCGCCAAGTAAGTCGCCTGGAGCGCGAAGCCGAAGTTGCCCGCGGTCGCGAAGCCGCTCTCAAAGAACGATTGGCCACAGCCAAACAAACACAGCAAGAAATGACGGCCCGCAAACCAACGGAACTGAGTAGTCAGAATCCGACCGCTGAATTAGCGACGCGCCTGGCCAACAGTGCCGCAACTTCGTCCGAGGTCATCGCGGCGGAACTGAAGAAGGCACTGGCCGATACAGGCTGGATGCAACAACTGGCTGCCGCCCAAGGGCAATTGGCGGCTGGTCAGCAGCAACAGGATCGAGTCGAGCAGAGCGTACAGGGTGTAGCGAACAATCTCCAGCGCGCCTCGCGGCATGAACAGCGACTGGATCATCCTCAAGCGGCCGAGCGCATCGGTCAGCAGGCATCGCGCGTGGAAACATCGCGCCGCGAAGAAGTGCATACGGCGCTAGAGCAACTGACAACTGCGGCCGAGCAGGCGCAGCAAGCGGCTGAGGCCAATGCTGCCTCCAGCGAAGCCAAAGATGCGGCACCGCCTGAGGCCTCGCTGGCCGCACGCGGGGCAGTTAGCGCAGCGGAAACCGAACTGCGTCAGCGCATCGGCGAACTAAAAGAAATGATCGATGGTCCGCAACCGGAAGAAACCGGTCCAGCCAAAGACCAGGCGATCGATGCACCTGCTCAACCCAGTGTGCCCTTGGATCCCAAGATGCTCGCCCGCATGCTCGATGAACTCGATCGTCAAGTAAGCGACGCGGAAAGCGATGCTCAGCCACAAGAGCCAGGCGACGAGAATCAACAGTCCGATCCTAGCCAGGCCGGCCAGTCTCAAGATGATAACAACCAATCAAGTTCCCAGCAGAGTTCGCCCACGGGCAAGAAAAAGAACTCGCAGACATCGACCATGCAAGAAGCCTCGCGGCAGCTGGCTCAGCAAATGAATCGCAGTCGTTCGCAAGGACGACAATCGACCGCCGCCTCGCGTCAAACCGGCAACACTGCCGACACGAAAGCGGCTGCTCCTTCCGCCGTCCGCGTTTTGAGTGTCGATCGTCGCAACGGCGAAGACTGGGGCAAGCTGCGCGAACAAGGTGCCGAACAAACAATCGAATCTGCTCGACAGACCATAGCGCCCCAATACCGCAATTCCGTAGAGACCTACTTCCGTGTACTCAGCGAGCGAGGCAAGTAATGAGTAGCCCATTGTCTCCTTTCGCTCCGCGAAAGGCATCTCGCAGAGTTTCACGCACGCTGATTGCCTGGCGTTGGTTATTGTTGATCTTTTGTATGCTGCCTTTCGCGGAGCGAAAGGAGACAATGGGGCAAGACGATGCGGTGGATCAAACGGTGGGTCGAGCGATCAAGTATTTGATCACCAAGCAGCGGGCCGACGGAGCGATCGTGGAGCATCAAAACGAAACCACGATGACGTCGCTGGCGATCATGGCCATGGCCAGTGCCGGCGCGACCACTTCGGAGAATTCGCCGCGCGGCGAAGCCATGCGCAAAGCACTCAGCTTCGTGCTCAGCGGTGATCGTCAAGACAAAGATGGATACTTTGGCAATCGAGATGGCTCGCGCATGTATGGCCACGGTATCACGACACTCATGCTGACCGAAATGCTGGGTATGGGTGCTAGCGCTGAACAAGATGTGCTCATCCACGATGGTTGCCAAAAAGCGATCAACCTGATCTTAAGCGCGCAGAAGCAATCCAAACGCGTTCAAGATCGAGGTGGCTGGCGATACACGCCTAATTCCAATGATTCGGATTTGTCGGTATCCGTTTGGCAATTGATGGCCCTGCGTTCGGCTAAGAATGATGGCCTGGATGTGCCGGCCGAATCGATTCAACAAGCCATCGATTATTTGAAGCGATCGTATACTTCGCGACTCGATTCGCGTGGAGTACCGATTGGAGGTCCGGCAGGGTTTAGTTACATACCGGATCAGAATAATCCCACCTACACGATGACCGCGGCGGGACTGCTGGCGATGCAAGTCTGTGGCGAGTATGAATCGCCTTTAGTAGCCGGGGCTGCGGACTGGTTAATGGCTCATCCTCCGCAATGGAACGAGCGGTTCTTTTTTTACGGCACGTATTACTACGCTCAGGGCATGTATCAGCGCGGCGGCGAACATGCCGAGACGGCCGATCGGCTGGTCAAGCAAATGTTGCTCGATCGGCAGCAGCCCGATGGCTCCTGGACGGCACCTAGCGGCGAAGAGGGTGGAGCAGGCAAGATTTATTCGACCAGCCTGGCCGTGCTCAGCCTCTCGGTGAAGTACCACTACCTACCGATCTATCAAAAATAGCCGTAGCGGATCTCGCCAGAGATTGGAAGCGATTCGCTCAAGCGTCGCTATCGAGTTTGGCGATTGTTTCGCTGATCATGCGTTGGACGCGGCCTCGTGCCACATAGACGCTGGAGATTTGTATTTGCAGGCGCTGGGCAACTTCGGCCCCTGGCAAGCCTTCGATGGCCGACAGTTCAAAGGCCTGCCAGGTAGCTTCGTGAACTCGCTGCTTGACCGATTGGAAGGCGATGTTGACCAGTTCGCGATGGGCTTCCTGATCGAAGCTATCGACCAATTTTTCGCAGGCCAGTTCGGTCGATTCAAGCGTGGCGGCACCGGCAGCCGGATTGCGCACGTAGTGTTTGATCAACTGAGCGAAGCAGCGGCGAGCGATCGTTTTCATCCAGCCGCGAAAGCTGCCTGTCCCACGATGTTCGAAATTCGCCAAGCTTGATATTACAGCGATAAGTGTTTCCTGGACGACATCGTCAATATCCGAACTACCCACGCCCCACTGCCTACACCAGGCTTTCAGCAAATTGGAGTATCGGGTGACGAATTCTTGCCAGGCTGGGTCAGCCGCTCCATTCTGACGCAGCCGATCAAGCATGCTGATCCGCGTGTCGAATCTCGAATCGTAAAGATCCATGGAAGAGCTCGGTGACATGATCAAAAGGAAAAGACGAGAGACATAGTGGGGAAACGAGAACAGTCAGTCTAGGCCAAGAGCGTTCTGTGTTAAGCGTTTTGCAGGTGGTTGGAGGAATTTGTGCCAGATTCTTGGCAAAAAAAATGCAAAACGGTGTCAGATTCCAGGCACAACCTGCCATTGATGGGTGTCGGCACACAGTTGATCGCGCCCGAGCGGCTGTGAACGGCCGTCGCTCATGAAATTTTCGTTCAAATTTTCAGAGGCGATTGTGACTGAGAGTAACTGGAGCTATCAGCGGGTCTTTCTGAGACCCAATGCCCGGCTGATGCCCAGTCTTCGCCCGAATGGGAAGCATGGGAGGTCTGGGTAGGCCAGATTTATGCCTGCAGATGAGCACCCGCTGTCTGCCTGGATTTCGCGTGCTTCCGATCTCAGACAACGTCATCAGGGGACCAAACTCTGATGATCGTCGCTCGACCACGGGTCACTTCTCAGGGGTGCCTTTACGCCTAAATCCCTGTGAGGTGCCCAAAGGTCGGGGCGATTCTAATTTCTCCAAGCAGTATTGCGCGCGTCTGGAGCGCTCATCGTTAAGGCTCGCACAATGCGAATGGTGCGGCGCTCCAGCCGCTCTTGCCGTGTTAGCTGAGCGTCAGGATCGGCTAACCGTTCAAGTTTGTCGTTGATGATGCGGTAGAACTCGAGTGTCAACTTGGCTTGATCTTGCAGGTCTACGCCCAGCTGTTCTTCCAGACTGGCCTCCGTATCCAACACTAACCAACGTGCTTCGTTGGGCGCCTGTTCCACTTGCACAAAGATGTCTTCGATGGCTTGATGATTGTCACGCAGCCATTGCCGAAACTCATCGGCGCTTAGTTCCACAGCGCTGTCGATGCCCCGCTCCAGCTGCCGCACGGTAAGTGTTTCGAGTTCTTCACGCAGCTGAGGCAAACGTTCAATCAGTGAGTGGCTGAAGTTTTGCGCGAGGTGAGGTGTCTGTTGCTCAGTCGCGCTGAGCCATTGGCGTTTGATCTCAGGGTAGTTTTGGATGACCGCTTGCTCGACGCGATCAACCAACCGCTGCGGCTGAGTTTCGCGGCGAATTTTGTGGTAGACGCTGTAGGTCAGGCCGCCACATTCGATGACAAGCACAAAGGCCAAGAGCGTCGAGAGCCAAGACAAACTGCGTGTCATGATTGGGCAATACACCTTAACATTGGTTCAGGAACCGTAAAAAAATAAATGTCCGGACTAATCGCATCAGAGGGAATGAGTTCTTGATTTTGAAATTGTTCGTTCATCACTGCAGGCATCGGTTTGAACCGCACGGTTGGGCATGGACCCGTTTTACCAATTTAACAGCCAAAACCGGCGATTCTTGCATCCAACTGTCGCAGCGAGCTGCATCGAACCGCTACTCTGCGTGCCAATGAACATTCTTGGCTTGAAGTCAATGGCTCTCCGCAGCACTGTCAGTCCGGACATTTATTTTTTTACGGTTCCTTAGCGTAGTTCAATCGGAGGCAGGCGCTGGCCGACTGACCGTCAACAACCAATCTTGAGCCGTCTGAGCCAATTGCTCTTCTAACGCCGGTTCATCGTATTCAGGTAGTCGGGCGGGCGGAATAGAACGCCAGAGATGTTCGGTGCGGGCAGCTTCTTGACGGAAATGGTCCAAGTAATATCGATCAACCAGTTCGGCAAAGGTGGCTTCGAACGCAGCCAGCACGCGCTGCACATTTTCCCGCGTGGCGTGTTCAGGAAATTCGCTCGTCAAAATCTGCCGATGTTGCATCAAATAATCATGGTAGCGAGTTTTGACTTTGACCAGAAAAGCGTCTTCGACGTTATTGAAGTACACGGAGCCTTCATGCTCCAGGCTTCGGGCCAGAAGTGGATAATCGTGGCGTGCTTGTTCGATCAACACTTGCTGGACGATTGGCCAGGTCTCTTCGGTGAGCTGGAAGGCTTCGCGCTCCAGATCTGTGCTGTGATAGCTCAGCCGCTCCGCAGCCGTTTCGGTCAACCGCGACACGTAGTCCGGATCGACTTTCGGCTCATAGAAATAGTGTACGTAAATGGCCGCACTGGTAACCGCTACCACCATCGCCAGCAAAATACAGTTGGTCAGCCCCAGCGCCACTTTGGTGCCGGCACCCGTTGAGTGTGTTTGAGCATCCATGATAGAGAGGGCCACAAGCAATTTGCGCGCCTTCTCGCATTGGCGAAGTGTGAACTGGGTTTATTCAGCCACTTGCTCAATAACTTGCATCGTCTTCCATTTCCCTTGAAAGTAGCGCAGGCCGAATACAACAGCCATGCCCAGCACCCAAATGGCGATGATGTACCACCACAGCATCAAACTGCTGCCCAAAATAAGCTCGCCGATCAGGCCCAGTCCAACCGATCCAAAGCCCAGGGCTGCGGTACCCAGCAGCACAAAAGTTGTATCGCCAGCACCTTTGATTGCGCCTACGAATACGATCTGACAGCCATCCAGGATGCAATAGAAAGCGATGATTTGTAGCAAGGGCATCAGCAGCGGACGAACTTCATCAAAGCGATCGTCGGAGCCCATGGCATAGATGCTCGAAACAAAGTCTGGAAAGCCGCCGAGCATGATCGCGCAGAAACCTGTATAGATGAGGGATAGCGCCAGGCCGCAGGTGACCGTACGTTGGGCGAGATCGACGCGCCGTTCCAACACATGTCGACCAACCAGCACACCCAAGCCAATACCCAAACCCATCATCGGTACAAAGGCCAAGACGTTCAGGCCCAGGGCCAGGGTCGTGGCCGTCATTGGCAAAGGTCCCAGGGCACCCACTTGCAACATGATGATCGTGAAGGCGGCGGACTCAGAGAGCATCTGCAGTCCAGCCGGCGCGCCGAATTGCACCAGCCTGCGCAGCATCTCTGGTTCCCAGGCCACGCGCTTGGTACTGCGACTGAGCGAACTCAATTCCGGTCGAACTCGAATCAGCCAGGCGGCCAAAGGCAACTTGAGCCAGAAGGCGATGGCGGTCGCTGCGCCGGCCCCCAGTACTCCCATGGCTGGAATGGGGCCGTAGCCAAAGATCATAATGAAGCTCAAGACAAAATTGACAATCGTCGAGATAGCGTCGATGACCAAGACCCAGCCGGTATAGCCCAGGCCAGTCATTAGCCCGCTTTGCGCACTATAAAATAGAACAGCGATCCCCCCGATGATCAGGGTTCGCAAGTACGTCGACTCCAGCGCTTGCATGGTTTCGGTATGGTTGAAATACCAAAAAGGAAAGTCAGCAAAGACGAAAGCCAGAACTAACAGCGGGACCATCATCCAAGAAAGTCGTTGGGCGTGACGATACGCGACGATGATCCGCTCGGGGCGTCCGGCGCCGATGTACTGGGATACAAAAGTGCTGAGGTAACTGAGCATGCCGGTCGGCAGGCACATCAATGCCCAGTAGAACGTGCCGGCGCCCATGGCCGCTGAGGCCGAATTGGTCTTGTCCCAATAGTACAGCAAGGTGCGGTCGGTGAAGAGCATTACGGAGGTCAGGCCGGTCGATATCACCAGCGGGAGAGCCAGGGCGATCAGCGGTCCGGGCCCCCAATCGCTCAGCCACCACTGCATGAAGCTGAGTGGCTCACGCGGCTGCTGGGCTGGGCCACTAGCCAGGCTGGATGGATCGGTTATGGTTAATTCGCTTGTGTTCTGACAGGGAGGTTGCATTAGAAAATTACTTTTGGGGTCGCTCGTTCGATGGCAGGTTCAACTCGTTCACTGGTCGGCTGGAACATTGTCCTGTGCTATCCAGTCGAGGAGCGGCATCGCGAGCAGATAGCTGCTGCGGCCCCGGGAGCTAGGATAGTAGACGCTGGCCAGGAAGGTATTGGCAAGGCCCTGCTGGAGGCCGATATCTTTATTGGTCATGCCAAAGTCCCGGTACCTTGGGACGATGTGGTACGACAAGGACGGCTGAAGTGGATTCAAAGTTCGGCAGCTGGCCTGGATCATTGCCTGGTACCAAGTGTGATCGAGTCATCCATTCCGGTTTGCAGTGCATCCGGGTTGTTTGCCAATCAGGTGGCTGAACAGACGCTGGCACTGCTGTTGGGATTGCTGCGCGGGTTGCCGACATTTTTTCGCCAAGCGCAATCACGTGAGTTTGTCCGTCGACCAACGGGTGACTTGCACGGACAGACGGTGGGGATTGTAGGCCTGGGCGGCAACGGTCGTCGGTTGGCTCAGCTGTTGGCCCCGTTTCGCACTCGAATTCTGGCAACGGATTATTATCCGGTTAGAAAGCCGGCTGAAGTGGCTGAACTGTGGCCAGCCGATCAGCTGATCGCGATGGCCGCCCAAGTTGACACCTTGATCCTTTGTTTACCGCTGAATGCTAGCACGGAGAAGCTGATCGATGCGAGTGTCTTTTCAGCGATGCGGCCGGGTAGTCGCTTGATCAACGTAGCGCGCGGGCAAGTAGTTGATGAAGTGGCCCTGGTGGCCGCGCTGGAGAGTGGGCATTTGGCGGGAGCGGGACTGGATGTGACCTATGTCGAGCCGTTACCGGAGAAGAGTCCACTGTGGACTCAACCGCAGGTCATCATTACCCCTCATGTTGGAGCTCAGGCGGCGTCGCGAGTTTGTGATTCGACGCGCTTGGCGTGCGAGAACTTGCGACGTTTTCAGAGCGGCCAGCCGCTTTTGAATCTAGTGGACAAACGCTTAGGATTTCCACATCCGGATGTGATGGCCGTTAACGTAATGTAAACGGCTAGTATCATCTTAAGCGCCGGGTGGTTATAGTCACTAGTAACACCCACAGCCAAGGAAGTGGCAATGCCGACAACAACGATGCTAGAGGAAGGCCGAACGCGAGCTCTTGATGGCGCGCAGGCGGTTGTACCAACTAACAAAGAGCTGATTGAACTCTACGATGCACTCATTTCGGGCGGCCGGGTTCAGTGGACCACGTACCATCAACTGGATCGCCAGCTAGGTAGCGGCGGCCAAGGAGTCGTGTTTCTGAGCGAGCGTCGCGGGGCTGATGGTTTCAATCAGCCAGTGGCGATGAAGTTCTTTTCGCCCGAACGTTTCCCATCGCCGGCAGCCTATGACAAAGCGATGGCTCGACTAGCGCGAGTGGCCTCGCGCGTCGCCTTGATTCAGCACGATAATGTGTTGGACGTGCAGGACTTTGTCGATCGAAGTCGCATTCGCATTATGGTCATGGAATGGATCGATGGTTATGACCTGCGACAGTTGATGGATCCGCGCCAGTTGGAGATGGTGCGCGAGCGATCGGCGACCAAGCGCTGGGAATATATCAACAGTGTGATCGCAACCTTCGGGCCCGAGCAAACGCGATTCAAAGCCGGTGTAGCCGTGGCGATTGTTCGGGACTGCCTGGCAGCCTTGGCGGCCTTGCATCGTGAGAAGGTGGTGCATGGCGACATCAAGCCGTCGAACATCATGCTCAAACGCACGGGGCATGCGAAGGTGATCGATATTGGTTCGGCTTTTGAGTTGGATGATCTGCCCAACCAGCGCGCCTGCACGCCGGCTTATGCTGCCCCGGAGGTTCTAGAGGGGTCTTGCTGTACACCGCGCAGTGACTTGGCAAGTTTAGGCTATGTGCTAATTGAAATGCTGGCTGGCCGGCCATGTTTTCCCGGTGATATGAATCTGCGAGATTTGCTGGAAGCCAAACGCAAATTGCCTCATCAGCTGCAGGATATGTTGCCGCAGGAAGTGACGTGCAACAATCACTTGATGAATTTATGTCGACGCTGCATTGCGCCGGATCCTGGGCGTCGTTTCCCCAGTGCCGAAGCGGCCGAGTTGCTCGAAGACGGCGCTGCGCAGTTTCATCGCCAATTGGTCTTTGGTGATTTGGCTAGCGAGTACGATCACGACATTCGCGTATGGCTGCAAGAGCTCCGCCACTTCGACCGTGCCGGCGAGTCGCCTGGTGACTCCAGTTCACTGCCGTCCTAAACTTGAATCGGCTAGTCATGTATTTTTTGCCGTTCCTTCGATGATTGTGGTTTGGAGGATGTCGTGGTTCCCGATGTCAACGCATTCATCGAGCAATCGCTAGAGGGATTGAAAGCGCAGACGGCCGCTCATACCGCGACCTGGCAGTTGGGCGAAGAAGAGACTTGGTCGGTCGACCAAGACACTGGGAAGATTACGCTAGTCTTCGCTGATGGCCGGGTGGCCACTGCTGATATGCAAATCGTCGGCACCTACAACATAGAGGATGGTACGTTTCTGTGGGGTTGGGATCATCCATCCGTGGAAGAGCCACTGCGTAAGCATGCAGAGTTGGCTCGTCGATTTGGCGAAGACCACGGTCTGCCTGAGTATTCCAACCGCATGATTGAGTGTTCGGAGGAAGACGCTTGGGAATTTACGGCGGTAACCGTCAGGCTGGCCCAAGCCAATGGTGCCTATTGCGGTCCGGCAGGCAGCACACTGGTCTACATGACCTTCGGCGATGTAACACTATCCAAGCCGTAGGCGTTAGCCGGCGTTAGCCTCGGTTTGCTTGGATCAAGTTTGACAATCGGCAAATCGTTTAACCCGTAGCCGCAGGCGAGGCGAACGCAGCGATTGACTCTCAGTTGGCAAATCACTGACCACTGCACGTGGATGCTCAGGTAAACGCAGACATGGTTAGAGGGTGCACCTCGCCTGGCGGCAAATCGTTTAACCCGTAGCCGCAGGCGAGGCGAACGCAGCGATTGACTCTCAGTTGGCAAATCACTGACCACTGCACGTGGATGCTCAGGTAAACGCAGACTTGGTTAGAGGGTGCACCTCGCCTGGCGGCAAATCGTTTAACCCGTAGCCGCAGGCGAGGCGAACGCAGCGATTGATCTTCAGGTGGCAAATCACTGACCAACGCCAGTGGATGCTCAGGTAAACGCAGACATGGTTAGAGGGTGCACCTCGCTTGGCGGCAAATCGTTTAACCCGTAGCCGCAGGTTTTGAAGTTGCGCCTTTTTTGCTTAAATCATACGGCTATCCTGTATTCTGTTGGAAGTGCTGCAGCCATCAATCGTTTGAGTTTGTTGATGCCTCCAGAAGTTTTTAGGCGGTCGTTGATGTACTTTAGTTCTTGGCCCATACTTTCTTGGCGGTAGGCTAAGCACAGTCCATGCAGTCGCTGCATGGCCCACCATCGTCGCCTCTCCTCGTCGAGCCTACGGTCATTCATTCTTGTGATACGCATATCTTCCAAGAACAATACCGTAGTAATCGCCAACTCAGTCCAAGTCTCCACAGCTCGGAAGTCTTTGAACGAGTACTGATCGAAACCGAGCGTAGACTTTAGTTCTTTGAAGAATAGTTCGATTTGCCAGCGGAGCGAGTACATCTCGATCACTTCAAGCACACTCAAATCAACAGCATTCGTCATCAGGATTTTGACGTCGTCGGAAGTCGCCTTCACTAGATTGGATTTCGTTGTCGAAAAAATCAGTAGCACTGAACCGACGTTCCGTACCTCTGCTTTTTCCTTGTGCGTATAGTAATCGCGATGTTTCGTTTTCGGCCCAATACGATACTTGGAAAGCCGCCGGTAAGAGGCGTACTTGCCCGTACTCGCGTGAAGCCTGGTTCGCTTGAGCGACAAACTCGTCCAATCCTTTAAACGAGACCGCAATTTGGGGCGGTTGCCCTTGGTGCCTTGATAAACTCTTTCCGAATTAGCCGGAAAGATCCATGTGTATCCTTTTTCCTCACAAGCTTCGCGTACAACCTGAGATTCATAGGCCGTATCGCCTATCACCACTACTTCCGCATCATCTGGCAATGGGAGCGTGCGGATCATTTCCGCAGCACACTCTGCCGTTGTCAGCATCGGAACTTTTCGATGCTCGCTGTATTCTTCCGTGTAGTGGGGCATTTGCCTTGGCACACGGATGCCACTGGGAGTGATCAGCACACCGCACGTGAAGCTGTGGATCGATTTAGCATCCGTCTTCACGCGCTTCCTGTTTTTACTATTCCCGTTCTTCTTGCGTTGGCGATTGCCAGCGCTACATATGTATGTGTTTTGAGATGTCTTACCAGACTGCGTCTTCTGCGTTGCATCCACAATGAAAAAGAATTTGCCGCGCTTCGACTCTTTCGCGAGCAGTGCCTTGGCCAGACCTTTATTGAAATCGAATTTCCGCCAACGTGCCTGCGCCAAGAAACGAGTTACCTCCCCGCGATGAACTGCCTCGGAGCAAATACTACCAGCAGCAGCCGAGCAACTCATTCGGCCGCGATGCAGAATAAAGGCGAGCACCATTCGCATGAACATCATCAATGCGCGTTCTTTGAGATTACATTGAGCCAAATACCCCTTGAGCGACTTGGCAGATTCGGCGACGATAATCATTGCGGGTCCTCCTCCATGTTTGGTGATATTCAACAAACTTTTCATGGAATGGACCCGCTTTTTTTGCAATAGCAGTTTTTTTGCTAGCATGAAAAAGGCGCAACTTCAAAAGCCGCAGGCTAGGCGAACGCAGCGATTGACTCTCAGTTGCAAATCACTGACCACTGCACGTGGATGCTCAGGTAAACGCAGACTTGGTTAGAGGGTGCACCTCGCCTGGCGGCAAATCGTTTAACCCGTAGCCGCAGGCGAGGCGAACGCAGCGATTGACTCTCAGTTGGCAAATCACTGACCAACGCCAGTGGATGCTCAGGTAAACGCAGACATGGTTAGAGGGTGCACCTCGCCTGGCGGCAAATCGTTTAACCCGTAGCCGCAGGCGAGGCGAACGAATCGATTGACTCTCAGGTGGCAAATCACTGACCACTGCACGTGGATGCTCAGGTAAACGCAGACTTGGTTAGAGGGTGCACCTCGCCTGGCGGCAAATCGTTTAACCCGTAGCCGCAGGCTAGGCGAACGCAGCGATTGACTCTCAGGTGGCAAATCACTGACCACTGCACGTGGATGCTCAGGTAAACGCAGACATGGTTAGAGGGTGCACCTCGCCTGTCGGCTACATCGTTTAACCCGTAGCCGCAGGCTAGGCGAACGAAGCGATTGACTCTCAGTTGGCAAATCACTGACCAACGCCAGTGGATGCTCAGGTAAACGCAGACATGGTTAGAGGGTGCACCTCGCCTGGCGGCAAATCGTTTAACCCGTAGCCGCAGGCGAGGCGAACGAAGCGATTGACTCTCAGGTGGCAAATCACTGACCACTGCACGTGGATGCTCAGGTAAACGCAGACTTGGTTAGAGGGTGCACCTCGCCTGGCGGCTACATCGT
The DNA here is from genome assembly GCF_056494185.1 of Rania fehmarnensis. NCBI lineage: Bacteria > Pseudomonadati > Planctomycetota > Planctomycetia > Pirellulales > Pirellulaceae > Rania > Rania fehmarnensis. Next base: position 9,279,125 of record NZ_CM151398.1, on the reverse strand, counting down.
TTAACCCGTAGCCGCAGGCTAGGCGAACGCAGCGATTGATTCTCAGGTGGCAAATCACTGACCACTGCACGTGGATGCTCAGGTAAACGCAGACTTGGTTAGAGGGTGCACCTCGCCTGGCGGCTACGGGTTAAACGATGACGCCAGCAAGAAGCGTATGCCACACAGGCTGGAAGCCTATGCCACATGCTGTAGATCAAAGGATGCGATTGTAGGCGTGAGCGATGCGGCGGGCCATTTCGATGTCGGAGAAGCGGCTGCGATGGCGAGCCAGGGCAGCGCGACTGAGTGCGAGCCAACTCGTTCGGTCGCTGCACAACTGACGAATCTTGTCGGCTAAATCTGCTGCATTGCGTGGCTCGGCCAACATGCCTTCCTGGCCATGCCGCACTACTTCCGGTGTGCCTTCAACACGCGTGGCTACCACCGGTACGCCGGCCGCTAGTGCCTCGAGGACGACCATGGGCATGCCTTCGCCAAAGAGACTCGGCAGCACCAGCGCGTCGAGAGTGCGAATGGCGCTCGGCACATCGCTGGAGAAGCCGGTTAGTCGCACCACGTCTTGCAAATTCAAGTCGGTCAGCATGGTGCGAATTGAAGTTTCGTAAGCGGCTGTTTCGAAACCACCAATCAGATCCAGCGAGATCGGCTGCCCTTGCGACTTTAATTCTGCCATGGCTTTTAGCGCTACCTCAACTCCTTTGCGAGGCCGCATCAGAGCGATCAGGCCCAAGCGCCAGTTAGGCTGCGTCAATCGCTCTTCGGCTTTGATCGGTTCAATTGCTGCTACGCCGTTGGCCACTGCCACCAGTCGCGACCGCGCTACACCGCGCCGCAACATCTCGCGCCGCAAAGAACGACTGACGGTGATCAGCAAGTCGCAGGAGGCAATCGAAAATCGCTCGACCCAGTCATTGATACGGTTCAGCACGTTGCGAGTGCTATCGCGGGCGGCTGGAGAATGTACATGATAAACCCACGGCAACTGCAAACGATGCGCAGCAAACGCACACACCAGTGCGGCACGTGGCGTATGGGCGTGAAGTAGAAAACTCTGCGTCTCCGCCGCCAGTTCCACCACGCGATCTACTGCGCGCAAGTCGAATCGCCCGCGCATGGCGGCCAAGTGCACGCGGCCCGCCGGTAGTTCGCTCAGCTCAGGAAATATGCCGGGCTTGAGACACGCAAAATGGGCAGCGTAACCGAATTGATCCAACTGCTTGCCCAAATGCTGCTGCACACGCTCGGCGCCCGAAAAATGTTCGCCATTGATCACGTGTAAAATATTAACAGTCTGTTCCGTTTGCACTTTTCCGGAATTCGACGACGATTTGGCCTGATCGAGTCCCAGCGCAGTGAAATCAGAGTGCGCAAAATTCAGAGGTGCAGTCAACATGGTTTCATCCAAAGGGCGTAGTGCAGATCGGCAGATTTCGAGCGCGCCAATCGCACATCGGGGTCACGTGTTCTAAACTGTAGATTTTTCCCATGCTCCAGCACGGAACCGGCCACCACTATCACTCAATTGCTGAACTCTATTTGGTAGGGTCGTAGGGATTGTGTCGCCGATGATCACATCCCGTGATGCGGCATAAGCTCAAGTTAAAGATTTGAACAATCAGCAATTGGACGCATCCACGGGCTTAGACATTCCATGCAATCTACCATCGATATCGCGCATCGCTTGGCTCGAGAACTCAAACTTGCCGGACAGCGCTTGGTGCTAGCCGAAAGTTGTACCGCCGGCCAAGTGGCCGGTGCGCTGGCCAATATCCCAGGCGTCTCCAACAACTTGTGCGGCAGCCTGGTGGTCTATCGCAACGACAGCAAATCGGAGTGGCTAGGGATCGACCCTCAACTCCTGGATGATCCCGAGATCGGACCGGTCAGCTCAAAAGTTACGGAACTCTTAGCGCTGGCTGCATTGAACGCCACGCCCGAAGCAGACATCGCTGCTGCTGTTACTGGTCACATTGGACCTGGTTGCCCAATCGAGCTCGATGGCAGAGTCTTCTTCTGCTTAGCTTTTCGGTCTAGTCAAAAGACGATCCACCACTCCACCCATTTGAAATGCCCTGCCCCAGTCGATACCCAGGACATTGGCGCTCGCGCAGCACGTCTCGTCGAAGCTACACAGTGGGTATTGAGCCAGATCCTGGCCAGCGTTTCCAATCAGAGGCTAGATAGCTCCGGGTAGTCCGGCAAGGACATCACCACAGGAATATCGCTCAGCAAAAGTGGTAGTACCAACGACGATTGCCCATCGCTAAGCGGATGGATAAGTTCCTCGTTAGAAGTTAGCGCGGGACTATTGTTTACCGCGGCTGGATTCACTGGGCTGTCGGACACTGGGCTGTCGAACGCGGGGCCCATAAAACTCAGTATGGCTGGCAAGGTGAACCACGAATGCATCAAGCACAAGCCGACTCCGAACAGCAGCACCACCCCCAAGCTATGCAAGCCGCGATGGTCAGCCAGGCTCATGCAGCCAAAGCCAACCATCGTGGTCAAGCTGGTCAATAATATAGCCAGCGTCGTACTGCCCCCAAGACGATATCGGTGGCTGCCTCGGTGTGAAAAATCATGGATGACGTGGACGCCATCATCAATGCCGATGCCAATGATCAGCGGCAGTGCGATCATGTTGGCTGCATTGAAGGGAATCTCCATTGCGACTAGCCAACCGCAGAGTTGCACAAAGCTGATGCCCACTGGCACTAGCGACAGTACCACCAGGCGAATACTGCGCAAGTCGAGCATCAATAGTGCACTCACAATCAGCATCGCATAGATGCCGGCCTGGTAATAACTGTTCTCGAGTTCGCCGGATGCATACCAGGTTTGAATTGGATGGCCGGTTACGCGCGGATCGACCGATTCCAGTTCTCGTACGAACTGTTGTAGATTCTCGCGCTTCCATAGATTCTCTTTGGCGAAGATGCGCAGCAAGAAGGTCTGGCCATCGGCGCTCGACATTCGCATGCGGACGGCGTCAGGAAAGTCTGACAGTTGAGGCGGTTCCAAAGCGGACATGGCTGCTATGGAGTTAGTTAACTGCTGGATTTGATAGGCCAGCTGCGGATCGATGGATGGAGGCGATGGATGACTGGCCGGCAGGATTGAGCCTGCTTGCCCAAGCACGACTCCGGCTAGCGCGGCGCCCGAGTTTTGTTGGATACTGTGCGACAGCATCAATGCATTATCGCGACAGGCTTTGACCAGTTCGCGCTTGGAAGCATCGCGACTGTCCGCCAGCACTCCGCCGATCTCGTCAACTCTGGCCACGCTGGGTAGCTTGGAAAATTGCTCGTGCAATGCGCGGGCTGCGGCTGGAGATCGAGCCATACTGACGGCGAACCACGCGCTGTGTTGTGAGCGGGCTGTCAGTTGATGTTCGATTTGAACGCTGGGTGCATCTTCAGCTTGCAAGTTCAAAAGGTTGTGATCGTAAACCAAACGTGGAATCTGGGCTGCCGAGTAGATAGTCACTAGCGCAGTGCTGATCAACATGGGCGTGCGAAAACGCATGTTCGAGCGATTGCTCCATGCGAGCAGATGCATCATCCGCTGGTGAAACGCACTCAGCCCGCCGGTCCATGAGGCCACTTCGAACTTGGGCAAGTAACGAGCTTGCAAGACGATCAGCGCCGGCAGCACGGTCAAGGTCACCACCAGGCACGCTAAAGTTCCAAAGGAACAGATCAATCCCAGTTCAGTCATCCCTTTGAAAGGGGTGAGCACAGCAACGGCAAAGGCGGCGGCCGTCGTGACTGCTCCGGTCACGATGCCTTTGCCACAATAGGCAACCGCCTCACCCAAAGCTTGAGGCCACTCAGCCGCGTGACGTTGCAGTAGGTCTGTAGTCCGCAGTCGTGAAAGGAAGTGAATGGCGTAGTCAATGCCCAGGCCCGCGATGATGGCGCCAAAGGCAACGCTGAAGAGATTCAAGTGTCCAATAAACAAGGTTGCCAGGGCGACTGTCCAAATCAGTCCAATCGCCAGTCCGAGGACTGCCACGCATGGCATCCGCCATGATCCAAACCCAATCACGAAGATCAGGGCCACGCCAGCCAGGCTGAGCAGCGTGGCCTTCTGCATGTCGCGTTGGCTCGATCGACCTTCGTCCCATTCCAGAATGGGCATGCCCGTCATACCAAATTGAACATCAGGGTATTGCGGCTGCAGCTTGTCGATATGTTCGGTCAGCCGATCAATGACCGCTTGGGCTTGTTCAGGCTCGTCATCCAGGTGCGGCATGCGAACCAGGCACAGCCCTAGAGTGCCACCATCTTCCAGCAGCAGTGGTCCCTCGAGCGGAATGGAATCGGCCAATTCTGCCAGGCCCCTTTGAGCCTGATGGATCGCCGAGAAGATCGGCAAGTTGGAATTGTGGTGAAGACCTGACACATTCTCCACATGTCCCGCCCGCGTTACCGACGATGTAGAGTCGGCCGAGCTGGTCATGGTCGTTAAAGTTTGCAGCAGTTGCGTCAGCTGACTGAGGCGATCAGTCGGCATCAGGTACAGCGACTTGGAAGCCAGGTTGCCCAACGATTGGCGATACAACACCCCGGTCAGCTGCGAGTCTGCCTCGAGCCGCATGCCGACGTCCACTAGGGCGGTTGCCAAACGTTTAGGGTCGGTGTGGGAGACGACAAGGACCGCATCGTCTTGGCGACCGAAGCGGTCCAGGAACTGTAGCCAACGTTGGTTATAGGCGGCCTTGGGGTTGAGCAGGGCCAGACGGCTCGTCTGAAATTCCAGCCTCGAGGCCGTCAGGACAATAGCCAGGCAAGTCACCAGAGCAGCAGCACACGCCGTCCACACCGGGCGGCTAGCCGATTGGTAGGCGACGCGGCTCAACAGAGTTGCGAGCCAGTCGTGCCGAGGTGTTGGATCTTGCATGCTGAAAAGAAATCTAGAGTTTTGTAGTAGCCGAAGTCGCCAGACTTTGGACGCGTCAAACTTCACACATCCAATCTCTGGCGAGATCGGCTACGTCAAACTTCACACATCCAATCTCTGGCGAGATCGGCTACGGGAAATTCGACTCATCCAATCTCTGGCGAGATCGGCTACGGCTCCCCATAATCGGTCTGAGATGTACTGGTTGGCCTTGGCCAGTGACAAGAGCGAAATTACGACTTGCGAGCTTTCGGGCAGGCGGCTAAACTTTTGGGCTTCCCCGCTACTAGAGCGATTTCAACACAGGTTATTTCGGCCCTTACGGGTTCTGCCATGCCGACTTTCATGCAAAAGACTTACGTTGCCAAGCCTAACGAACTGCCACAAAAGTGGTTCTTGGCTGATGCCTCCAATCAGATTTTGGGCCGTTTGGCAAGCGATATTGCGATGATTCTGATGGGCAAACATCGCCCAACTTACACTCCTCACGTAGATACCGGCGACTTTGTCGTCGTTACCAACGCGGAGAAAGTGGTCATGACTGGCAATAAGATGGAACACCGGCACTACGCTTGGTACAACGGCTACACCGGTCAAAAGATGGAGAGCTATCAATCTCGCTTTGACCGCAAACCCGAGGATCTTATCCTGGAAGCCGTTCGCCGCATGCTTCCCAAGAACAAGTTGGGTCGCCATATGCTAGCTAAGTTGAAGGTTTACGTAGGCAACGAGCATCCGCATGCTGCCCAGTCGCCCGAGCCAATTGAACTTGGCAAGAAGGCTTCGTAAGAACTTACTTTCATTCAGTCACACACACGTATTTCTCTTGAGTTTGAAGCGTTATGGTTGCAGTAAAGAAAGACAAGGTCAGCGGTGATTCACTAGGCACTGGCCGTCGCAAGACCTCCGTCGCCCGAGTACGGATTCGACCAGGTTCCGGCAAGATTGTCGTCAACGGTCGCAGTTTGGACCAGTTCTTTCCTTGCGTTCAACACCAGAAGGCAGTGATCGAAACGCTCGAGCACGTCGGTCAGCAAGGCTCGGTCGATGTGGTCGCTCGCGTTCAAGGCGGCGGTATCAGTGGTCAGGCCGGCGCTGTGCGCATGGCCATCGCTCGTGCTCTCTGCAGCCACGACCAGGAATTGTTCCAACCTCTGCGCGATGACGGCTACTTGACCCGTGATTCACGCATGAAGGAACGCAAGAAGTACGGTCTGCACGGTGCCCGACGCGGTACCCAGTTCAGCAAGCGCTAAGCGCCCTGGACCCTCTGGCGATCATTATCTTTGGAAACTATGTAGAGCGGCTGTCCCCAGCCGCTCTAATTTTTTGTAGGTTTTGCTCCTACTCCTACTCCTACTCCTACTCGTACTCGATGCGTCAAGTTGGTTCGTCGAGCACGTAGCCGAGGTCTCTCCGAGACTCGGATTTGCGGTGAGTTACTTCGTGCGGTACTAGTAGTGCGCCGCTGCGCACAGATCTGCCCGATACACACAGGCTGGAAGCCTATGCCACAGGCTGGAAGCCTATGCCACAAGCGTTAGAAATGCTCATGTTCCAGCGCAGCTGACATCTCGTCAGGCAGCTTGGCAGTCGGGACCACGGGCGTAATGTTGACCTTGGTACGCTTCAGCTCTTCGATCTGCGCTACCAATTTCTGTAACAAGTTAGCAATCTCGGTTCCGGCCGCTTCGCCGATGTGAACGTTGAGCGCTTTGCGAGCTTGATAGCTCAGGCCAAGATTCGTATTCATCTGCTCGGGTTGCCTTCTGATGAGATGGGGATGTAGTCGGGCTGATGGTTACACAGGCTGGAAGCCTATGCCACACTTTCACAGGCTGGAAGCCTATGCCACATGTACACAGGCTGGAAGCCTATGCCACATTTACTCGACGGTGACACTCTTGGCGAGGTTGCGAGGTTTGTCGACATCACAGCCGCGTAGCGTAGCGATCTCGTACGCTAGCAATTGCATGGGAATGGCAGTGATGATCGGTTGCAAGAACTCTTCCGTTTCGGGCACGACAATGACTTCATTGGCCAGGCGATCGACTTGTGGATCATGATGATCGACGATTGCAATTACCGGGCCCCCGCGAGCCTTGACTTCCTGCAAGTTGCTTAGCACTTTGTCATACACGACACCGCGCGGAATGATAAAGACCGACGGCGTGTGTTCATCGACCAGGGCAATCGGACCATGCTTCATCTCGGCCGCAGGATAGCCTTCAGCATGGATGTAGCTGATCTCTTTAAGTTTCAGAGCGCCTTCCAAGGCACTCGGGAAATTCGTATTGCGACCCAGGTATAAGAAGTTCGTGGCACTCGCGTATCGTGAGGCAACTTCTTTGATTTGAGCGTGGCACTGCAGCGACCGTTCGACCAGTTCGGGCAGCTCTTCCAGTCGCGTGATGATGCGCTGACCGGCTTCGAAGCTCAGGCCGCGCAGCCGACCAAAGTGCAAAGCCAAGAGCGCCAGCACCGTTAGTTGCGATGTAAAGGCTTTGGTCGAAGCGACGCCGATCTCTGGACCGGCATGCAAGTAAATGCCACCGTCGGCCTCTTGCGCGATGCTGCTGCCAATAACGTTGCAGATGGCCAGCGTATGATGACCCTTGCGCTTCATCTCACGCAGGGCAGCCAACGTATCAGCCGTCTCGCCGCTTTGGGTAATACCGAAGATCAGGGTGTCGTGGTCGACCGGTGGATTGCGATAGCGTAGTTCGCTGGCATACTCAACTTCCACCGGCAACCTCGCCAGTTCTTCGATGATGTATTCACCCACCATGGCCGAATGCCAGCTCGTGCCGCAACCGGTCAGCAGCAAGCGACGTACGCTACGCAATTGCTGTGGGGTCAGGTTCAGTCCGCCGAACTTGGCAGTTCCGTTGTCTTTGTCGATCCGACCGCGCAGGGCATTGCGAATCGACTGCGGTTGCTCGTAGATTTCTTTGAGCATGTAATGGGCATAGCCATCCAAGTCGACTTCTTGCGTTTGTGCCGAGAGCGGCTGTACGTCGGGACGCACTCGACCTTCGTCGCGATGGATCACCTGAATCGAATCCGCTTTGAGCACAGCCAGTTGATGATCGGCCAGGTAAATAATGCGGTCGGTAAAGCCCACCAGAGGCGATGTATCGCTGGCCAAGAACTGCTCCCCGCGACCCACGCCAATAACCAGAGGGCTGCCGCAGCGGGCGGCGATCAGCATGTCGGGTCGATCGCGAAACACGATTGCCAGGCCGTAGGTGCCCCGCAGTTGGGTCAGTGTCTTCTGAATCGCTTCAACATAGCGGTCGACGGCATCCGTGGTATTGGAGCCACTGGGAGTCGTGGAGTTCTTCAGATGGTCGGCAATCAGATGGGCGATAACTTCGCTATCGGTAGCCGAATGGAACTGATAACCCCGAGCTTGTAGCGACTGTTTGAGGGTTTCGTAGTTCTCGATAACGCCGTTATGGACCAGCGCCAGGATTCCATTTCCACCCAAGTGCGGGTGAGCGTTTTCTTCAGTGGCTGGACCGTGGGTGGCCCAGCGTGTGTGCCCAATGCCGGCGGTCGCTACCTGCGGTCGTCGCGCCACAGCCTGGTCCAGTTGCTCGACGCGCCCGGCAACGCGCGTGACGCGAATGCCTTCAGAGTTGATTGTGGCTATGCCCGCGCTGTCGTAACCGCGGTATTCCAGGCGCCGCAAGCCGCCCACGAGAAACGGGCTGGCTTGTTTGCTGCCGATATAACCGACTATTCCGCACATGCCGAATATTCCAATGAGAACGCAGGGCTGATAACTATCGTTACCACCAACGTAGCTTGCGGAACGGGCGTGGGACCAGTGGGCAGCAGGTTTTTCAGCTGGAGAGGCGTTTCCAGCCGCTTATTAGCGTTTGGTCTTGCGACTCTTGGCGCCGCCTTGGCGGACCTTGTAGCGCGGGTTGCTCTTGCAGATTACATAGATCCGCCCGCGACGGCGGACAACCTGGCAATCTGGGTGGCGAAACTTCAGTGCGCCGATCGACGATACAACTTTCATGGCACGCTAGCCTTCGACTTAAGCAGTTTTCGGGTAATCTTTGTTTCGATGAAAACGGTGCCCAAGTGTCAGTATCCGGGCCTCCGGGAACTCCGAATTTTAGGCAACTAGCCCATTTACGCAACACCAGTTTGCCAAAATACCTCCGGCCAACAGAGATCGCACAGCTATTAACTATTAAATTGCCAAGGGTTTACTCCTACTCCTACTCGTACTCCTACTCGGAGATTTTTCGAGTAGGAGTAGGAGTACGAGTACGAGTACGAACAAGCAGGGTGACGTAAAGCCGTTCGCACAATCGACTTAAAAGCTGTACGATCTCGAGACGCTGGCGATGATTGAAAGCCTACCTGGATGGGTGGCTACGGGAAAACTTGATGAGTGACAATCTCAATTCAGAACAGGCCGCTGCGGTTGCAACACTCAGCGGCCCGCTGCTAGTGCTGGCTGGAGCCGGGACTGGAAAAACGCGAGTAGTAACGTTTCGCATCGCCAACTTGATCAAACACCGCACGGCACCCAACCGCATTCTGGCGGTGACCTTTACCAATAAAGCCGCCCAGGAAATGAAGGAGCGGGTTGCGCACAAACTGGGGAAACCCAAAAAAGTGCCCAAGGGTACCGAACCGCCGCCGGCACCCGTCATTGGCACCTTCCACTCCAATTGTCTGCAGATCCTCAGGCGGCATGCCCGGTTGATGGGGTATCCCGAACGCTTCGCCATTTACGATCGCAGCGATCAAGAATCGGTAGCTCGCGAAGTGCTGCGGCAGTTGCGTGTGGGCGACGGCGTGATGCGGCCGGGCGACTTGCTTTCGCACGTCAGCCGTTGGAAGAACTCAGGGGTCCGCCCGGCCGAAGCTGGTGACCTGGCTCGCACCGACGCCGAGCACGTGGCGGCCAGCGGCTATCGTCGTTATCAACAAGCCATCAAGCTGGCAGGTGCGGTCGACTTTGATGATCTGCTCTTGGTGACCGAAGAACTTTTCAGCCAGCATGAAGACGTTCGCCAAGCCGAAGCTTCGCGGTTTGATCATATCTTGGTCGATGAGTACCAGGACACCAACCAGTCGCAATATCGGATCATCAAATTCCTGGCCAGCGAGCATCGCAATCTGTGCGTGGTGGGTGACGATGATCAATCGATCTATGGTTGGCGCGGCGCCGAGGTGCAACACATTCTGAACTTCCGCAACGATTGGCCCGAAGCCAAAGTCGTGCGCTTGGAAAGTAACTATCGATCGACTGCCGCCATCATCGAAACGGCCAATCGGCTGATCGTGTTCAATCAGCATCGACACGATAAACAATTGCGTGCCAGTCGCATGGGCGGCATGGCACCCCGCGTCATGCAGTACAAGAACGAAGTGGAAGAAGCCAAGCAAATTACCTTCGAAATTCAACGTCTGCTCGATCGCGGCGTGCGTCAAGCTGGAGATGTGGCGATCTTGTTTCGCACCAATGAACAACCACGCGTCTTCGAAACGGAACTGCGCAAAGCGAAAGTGCCGTACGTGCTGATGGGCAGTCAATCGTTCTTCGATCGCAAAGAAGTTCGCGACGTGTTGTCGTACTTGCGGATCATTGATAATCCGCGCGATGAAGTCTCGATGCTGCGGATCATCAATACGCCACCGCGAGGTATTGGTGCCAAGTCGGTTGAATCGCTGCTCAGCCAGGCGGTCAACGCGGGTGAGCCAGTTTGGGAATTGATGCACCGCATCACGGTGACTAGCAAGTTGCCGGAGCCGGCGCGTCGCGGCTGTTTGTCATTGCAGCACATGATCGAGAAGTACAGCCATGCGCTCAGCGGCGGCATGCCGCTGGCCGACTGTGTGCGCGGGGTGATTCAAGATACTGGATACATGCATGAACTCATGCGACTGTATCCTGAACCGGAAGAGCGCGAAGCGCGTGAGGCTTCGGTCGAAGAAGTTGTCAATGCCGTGGCTCAGTATGAGGCTGAGGCCCGCGAGCCTTCGCTGGCGGGCTTTATCGATGAAGTCACCTTGGCCGGCCGCGAGTTCGGCAGTCCCAAAGAGAAGGCGGCCCAGCGCAACGCGGTCTGGCTGATGACCTATCACAGTGCCAAAGGGCTCGAGTTCCCGGTGGTGTATATGGTCGGCATGGAAGAAGGGATTCTGCCACACAGCCGCACTTTGCGCGATACGCCTGACGATGTCGACGAGGAGCGTCGGTTGTGTTACGTGGGCATCACGCGAGCTCAAGATGAACTCACGCTGTCGTTGCCTTTGGAACGCAACAAGTGGGGGCGGCCGCGACCCACGTTTCCGAGCCGTTTTCTGTATGAAATGACTGGCCAGGCTGACAATCCGAACCGCAAATCGGCCATCGACGGCGCGCGCAAAGAGCTGCGATCGGGCGGCAAGACCAAGGCCAAAAAGTGAGCCCATGCGTTAGCTATTTGGGAAAATAGCTGGGGTCTGCTATATTGGGTGGTTCGCTGGACGAGAGTGTTCGACTTGGCGGCGTATTTATTCTCCGGTGAGGCCTGGATTGATGAGTGTAGCGTCCGAACTGTTGGGTTCGCAGAGCCAAGCGCCTGCGGCTCAAGCTGCTGCGGTTCCTAAAAGAGTGCTGACTGGACGCAGCCGCATGGGACGCCTTACCGGTATCGAACTAGTATCGACCGGCGCCTATGTGCCTGAGCAAGTTGTCGACAATGCCGACCTGGCACGTCTGGGTTGCGACAGCGACTGGATAGTGCAGCGCACCGGCATTCTGCAGAGGCGCAAAGCGGCACCCGATGAAGCGGCCAGTGACTTGGCGATCCGGGCTGCCCAGCAGTGTTTGGATCGAGCCGGCGCCACGGCAGCCGATGTCGATCTGATCATCGTGGCCACCATGACCCCCGACCATCCCACGCCTTCGACCGCTTGTCACCTGCAACGCGCCTTGGGTTCAGTGGCACCAGCGATGGACGTCAACGCGGCCTGCGCGGGGTTCATGTATGCTTTGGTAACCGCTGCCCAGTTCGTACACACCGGCTCCAGTCAATGCGCCTTGGTGGTCGGCGCGGAGGTCATGAGCCGCACGATCAACCCAGCTGATGTCAAAACCTATCCGCTCTTTGGCGACGGCGCGGTCGCAGTTCTCTTGCGCAAGACAGACGATGCCACCAAAGGTCTGCTGAGCTTTACACTGGGTGCCGAAGGTTGTGGTCAGTCGCTGTGTATTCCAGGTGGTGGCAGTCGTTCACCGCTGACCGCTGACACGTTGGCTGCCGGCGAGCAGTATCTGAAGATGGAAGGTCGAGCGGTATTCAAGTGGGCCGTGCGCACGGTATCGGATAGTACGCATGATTGCCTGGCATATGCCGATTTAGGCTTTCGCGATTTGGACTGCGTGATCTTGCATCAAGCCAACTATCGTATTATTGATGCCGCGGTAGCTGATTTTGGAATCGACCGCGATAAGGTGTTTGTCAATCTAGATCGTTACGGCAACACCAGCGCCGCCAGCATCCCCCTGGCACTACATGAAGCGATCCTCAGCGGCAAAGCCCTCGCCGGCCACCGCATCCTCATGAGCGGCTTCGGCTCCGGCCTGGCCTGGGGCACCGCCATCGTTGGATTGTAGATCGCTCTGAAACTCGGCGCTGCTAGGCACCGTGGTGGTAACACAATTGCGCTCGAGATGCAGTTGTTCCAGTCGTTCAGGATTATACGACTCAGTTTAAGCACGATGGCAAGCTGCACGAGCTCGTTGTTCCCAACCTGGCTATTTCCACATGTTGTCATCTTCCTGGTGGACACAGCCACGCCTAACACCAACATCGACGAACTCGTAACCCTGATGTCTCGTCGATCACAAATTCGCAGAGAGCTGAGCGAGTCGTTTGATTGCCAGCAATAAGGAGTTGGACTTGATGGAGTGGGACATGCAGACGACATGGGGCGTCATCATAGGCGCAGGATTTTCTGCAGCAGCGAGGAACGGCGAGAGACCTTTCCCAATTACCGACGATGAGTGGATATTGAGATGCGTTTACGTTCGGAGTCTGGCTTGGTCTTGTCGTGGAGGATGCGTGTGCGAGGTTCAGTGCTTGGCCGATGTGCCGAGCTAGCCAGCCGTTACCTCCCAGACCACGGTTGGTCCCGCGGCTTGTCCCACTGTGGCAATTGGTCGAAGCTGGCAGCCCATAGCCGTGAAGGTTGTACACCGCTGATGTGCGTCTAGAACTTCATGTTTGTCGAAAAAAGTTCGAAAACCATCCACAGCGTTCGAACCATCTGTGACGATGTAACCCGGCTTTTGCAGCGTGGCCAAGACCTTGGCGAGCAGTCCATCGTGCTCATCAGCCTCGGAGCAGACAAAAGCCGATCTATTACGTAGTCGCTTGCATGTAACTGGCTACCAAATGGTCCTGTTTGAATTGAGGCAAACTCGCCAAGGGTACTTTCCTCCCAACTACTGGCCATTATCAAGTTCTCCAAACTCAGCCTCGATCTGTTCGATACTCGGCAGTGAAGACCGCAACTGCTCAGGCAGGTTTGCCGTGATCTGGTACTCGCTAACGCCAATCGGCTTATTCAAATCACGCAGCGAATACTCGACGGTGATGTCGCTCTTTGACTTGCAGATTAGAATCCCAATGGTCGGCCCGTCCTGGGGCATGCGGACTTGGCTATCAACTGCTGAAACATAGAAAGTCAGCTTGCCTGCGTGCTCAGGTTTGAATTTTTCCACCTTGAGTTCGACGACGACATAGCAGTGCAAACGAAGGTGATAAAACAGCAGATCGATGAAGTATTCATCGTCGTCAACCACTATGCGGTATTGCCTGCCGACATAGGCAAATCCCGCCCCAAGTTCAAGTAAGAACTTGGCCAAATGATCGACTAAGCCATCTTCGAGCTCACGCTCGTTGTATTGTTCGGTCAGCGTCAGGAAGTCAAAGTTATAGGGATCGCGCAGCAACTGCTGGGCTAGATCGCTTTCCGGCTTGGGTAAGGTCGCTTGGAAGTTGTTGATCGCCTGGCCTTCGCGCAAGTGCAGGCCGCTTTCGATTTGGTGCGTTAGCACAGCACGCGACCAGTTGTTTTGGATGGTCTTCTGCACGTAAAACAAAGCTTCGGCAGGCGTTCGCAGCTTCTCGAGAATGACGCCGTTGTGCCCCCATGGAATTTGCGCCACAAGCTGTGGCGCGATTTCGGACAAAGTGGCCACAGCCTGTGGCGCATTTGGCAAAGTTTGATTTTCCGCGTTCGTCCAGAACTGATACCAGCGTCGAATTCGCTGTAGGTTTCGAACGGAAAACCCTTTGATATCAGGAAATTCGGAAAGCAGATCCGTGCTTACTTGCTGAAGAAAGCCCTCACCCCACTAGGCGGTTTTCTGCTTTGCGGTGATCTGCTCACCCAGAAACCAGTAGAGCTCTACCAGTTCGCGATTCACTGCCACGGCGGCTTTGATTTGCGATGTCTGGATCCGCTCCTTGATGGAGACGATCCATTGCCGGTAGTCGTCACCATGAATTAGCTTGGTCATGGTTCCACCTTGATCTTGGCCAGATTTTCAGCGATTGCTTTGTTCAATTGGGCTTCTTCCAACAGCTGAGCCTCGAACTTGGCCTTGAGTGCCAGGAATCGTTCCACAAAGTTGAAATCGTCTTCCTCGTCGGGCAGACCAACATAGCGACCAGGTGTGAGGACATAGTCCAATTCGGCCACACGATCCAGCGGCACCACGTGCTTGTATTCGGCTGCATCGATGTTCTGGCGAAGCTTGTCAGCAGCTTTCCAGAGCTGCTTCTCCAATGGTTCTTCATTCGCCTCTGAGGACGATTTATTCTTGGCCACGAACAATCCAATACATGCTGGGGGCTAATGCTTGCTATCGAGTTGTAACTTAGCGGTCATTCGTTGCTTGGGTCAAGGTGTAGATTCAAGTTGTCCACAGGGTGGACTATGAACGTGGCAAGTGAGCGTGATATTTGCACGCTCATTCAGGCCATGTCTTGAACGCGCTCAGAGAAAGGAGGGGATGGGCCCCCTCAGAGCACTTGGATGAGTCAGTAGAGCACGTTGAGTTATTGCAATTGGAAGACAGCAATATACGAGTTTCGCGTTACCTGACAGAGTTGCCAGCAAAAGAATTGCTCGAACAAAAGCTGCACCAGGCAATCGCATTAGCGCGCGAGCGATTCGCCAAGCTGAAAGAGAAAGAAGCACCGGAATGAGTTCTGATGCGGATACCGAGGCATTCGCCAACATGTTCAATGGAACCGACGTTGGTTACACCTTAGGCATTTCGCCGACGACTAGGTTATCGTTTTCTTTTAGGTCGCCTTCGATCATTTCGGTGGTGCGGTTGTCGGAGATGCCGGTGATGACGGGGATGGCTCGTAAGAGGCCGTCGCGGGCTACCCAGACGTGGCGACGGGCGCGCTCTTTGGCCATGGCTGCTCGCTCGTCGGCCGAGCGATTCTGGGCTTGGTTGCTTTGGCTTTGTTGAGCGGAGTTGACCTCTTCGAGGCCGTCCAGGATCGAACGATCGTCGGGATGTACCCAGTCACGTTTGGGTGGATAGAAACGCAGAGCCGCATTGGGGATCTTCAGCACATCTTTCTTTTGGACGATCTGAAAAGAAAGATTGGCTGTCATCCCCGGTAGCAACAACAGATCTCTATTGGGTGAAGATACGATCACAGGATAAGTAATGACGTTTTGTTTCTCAGTACTACTCAAACGGATCTGTACGATCTTGCCTTCTTCGAACAGCTTGTCGGGATAAGCATTAATGCTAAAGCGCACCGTTTGTTGATCATCGCGGGCCTGGCGGATCAGACCGATGTCGGCTTCGTCTACCGCGGCATGCTAAACGTTTAGCTAGCATGTTCAATAACGCGCCGGAAGAACGGATGCTCCCATCACTACTTGATGCCGTCAGCCAGATCTGTCCAGAATGAGCATGTGGTCAAACGACATAGCGCAAAGAAGGTACGGACTACATGGCGAAATCGAAACCACTGAAAATGTCTCTCTCTGAGGCACAGCACATCGCGCCAGTAGCTCCCAACCTGCTTGGTGACATTCGCCGTTTGATCGAGGCTGCTCGCGAGCAGACCGCTCGCTCGGTCAATTCAACGCTGGTCATGATGTACTGGAAGATTGGGAAGCGCATCCTTGAAGACGTACTGCGGAATGAGCGAGCCGAGTATGGCAAAGAGATAGCGCAGACGCTGTCAACACAATTAACAGCGGAATATGGACCAGGATTTTCCAGATCCAGTCTATCAAGAATGGTTTCTTTTGCGGACGGATTCCCCGAAGAGCCAATTGTTGCGACGCTGTCGCAACAATTGAGCTGGAGCCATTTCGTCGAACTTATCCCGTTGGATAACCAGCTAAAACGCGACTTCTACGCAGAAATGTGCCGGGTCGAACGCTGGAGCGTTCGGACGCTGCGGCACAAGATCGGGCACCTTCTTTTCGAACGGACGGCAGTCGCCAAAAAGCCTGATGAGCTGATCGCTGATGACATCGCTGCACTTCGCGATGTGGATCGCTTGACACCGGATATGGTCTTTCGCGATCCGTACTTCCTCGATTTCCTGGGACTGAGCGGCTTTCATTCAGAAAAGGATGTCGAAGAAGCGATCCTCCGTGAACTGGAAGCCTTCATCTTGGAACTGGGTACCGACTTTGCCTTCGTCGCTCGGCAGAAACGGATCACGGTCGACAATGAAGATTACTACCTCGATCTGCTGTTCTACCACCGTCGCCTACGGTGCCTCGTGGCAATCGATTTGAAGCTCGGCAAGTTTCAAGCGGCGGATAAAGGCCAAATGGAACTGTACCTTCGATGGCTGGAGAAGCATGAAATGCATCCCGGCGAGGAACCTCCTATCGGACTGATTCTTTGCGCGGATAAGTCAGAAGAGCATGTTGAGTTATTGCGATTGGAAGACAGCAATATACGAGTTTCGCGTTACCTGACAGAGTTGCCCGCGAAAGAACTGCTCGAACAAAAGCTGCACCAGGCAATCGCATTAGCGCGCGAGCGATTCTCCAAGCCGAAAGAGAAAGAAGCACCGGAATGAGTTCTGATGCGGATACCGAGGCATTCGCCAACATGTTCAATGGAACCGACGGCTAGTTACACCTTGGGCATTTCGCCGACGACCAGGTTGTCGTTTTCTTTTAGGTCGCCTTCGATCATTTCGGTGGTGCGGTTGTCGGAGATGCCGGTGATGACGGGGATGGCTCGTAAGAGGCCGTCGCGGGCGACCCAGACGTGGCGACGGGCGCGCTCTTTGGCCATGGCTGCTCGCTCGTCGGCCGAGCGATTCTGGGCTTGGTTACTTTGGCTTTGTTGAGCGGAGTTGACCTCTTCAAGGCCGTCCAAGATCGAACGATCGTCGGGATGTACCCAGTCGCGTTTGGGTGGATAGAAACGTAGCGCCGCATTGGGAATCTTCAGCACATCTTTCTTTTGGACGATCTGAAACGATAGATTGGCTGTCATGCCCGGCAGCAACAACAAATCTCTATTAGGTGAAGATACGATCACCGGATAAGTAATGACGTTTTGTTTCTCAGTACTGCTCAAACGGATCTGTACGATCTTGCCTTCCTCGAACAGCTTGTCGGGATAAGCATCAATGCTGAAGCGCACCGGTTGTTGATCATCGCGGGCCTTGCGAATCAGACCGATGTCGGCTTCGTCCACCGCGGCATAGATGTGCATCTCTTCGTCCATGCGCGGAGCCACGATGAACAACTCAGGCGTCTGGAACTGAGCGGCGATCGTTTGACCCACATCGACTTTGCGCTGAATGATTATGCCATTGACCGGTGAGCGAATCTCGGTGTACTCCAAGTTGGCTTGCGAGTTACCGAGGTTGGCTTGGGCCTGCTCGACGGCCGTCTTGGCCACGCTCAGTTCAGCTTCTTGAACCATGCGATTAAATTTCAGTTGATCAATTTCGGTCGCAGAAATGAAATCCTGGCTGCGACGTTGCAACTCCAAAGCGCGACGTTCGTCGTTGCGAGCTTGTTGCAGTTTAGCTTCCGCGCGCAGCACTTCCGCTTTGCGCGTCTCCATCAAGGCTTCATCACGCTCGACGACCGGTTGATACAAACGTGGATCGACGCGGGCCAGCAGTTGATCCTTCTCGACGTGATCGTTGTAGTCGACAAATAACTCGGCAATGGGACCGCTGGCCGTCGAACCCACGGTAACGCGTTGGACCGGTTCCACCGTACCAGTCGCATTGACGTTTTGAGTGATATCACCTTTGGTCACGCTCTGGAAACGAAACACCGGTTTGCTGCGTTCCCGCATATAGCTGGCCAGTGGGAAGTAGCTGCCCACGCACACTGCAATCAAAGCGGTCAAGACTAACAGCCCACGGATTGTTCCACGCATGTATCTGGCTTTGGTTTTCGACTAGCGGATCACTGCCGCAACAACGACTAGGTATAACACTCTGTTTATCGTATTCGCTGGCCAGCTGGTTGTCTTGTTGATCTATAGGAAATTCTGTAGCCACCGCTGCCAAGCGGTGGTTAGCTGGTCCACCGCCTGGCGGCGATGGCTACGAAGATGCCGTCCATCGTTTGGCGGCGATGGCTACGTGGGGTCTACCCTGTCCACCGCCTGGCGGCGGTGGCTACGAAGATGCGGTCGGTACGATAAGCCTACGGATTGAAAGATCGCAGTAATTTGCGGCCGCGATATAGGGCCAATAGCAGGTCGGGCGTGAGGCTGGTGGGCCGAGTGTCGCAGGCCATGATCAGGCTCTCCAGCCCATCGTAAACGACACCCACACTTTGGCCACCGCGGCTGCCCACGGCCAGGATCGCCACTTCGCCAAAGAAAAATGTCAGGGCCAACAGCTGCAAATCATCGACGCCCTCATGGCGGATGCCCTCCATCAAACGCTCGGCCTCCTGAAGTTGAGCAGGATTGAAACTGGCTCGCGGCACTTCGTAAATGTCGGCATGTTCTGCTTGCCAGCCTGCAAACAGGGCGTACACGTCGTCGACTTCCATCCGCCGCAAATCGGCTTGAAAAGCCGAGACCATCGGACCGGCGATGATCAGGTTGCTCAAATCTCCTTGCGCGAAATGGTAGGTGAAACGATAGAGAAAGCAGGCTTGCGGATCTTCGAAGCTGGGCCAGTACTGCGTGCGCTCGTCGATCAGTTCCAGGTCGGCGGGCGGTACGCCGAAGCGCTGGGGATCAGCCAGCCAGCAGACGACCTCCGCTTCGGCCAAAGCCACCGGTTGGCGATAGTCTTCCAGCTCGACATCATCGATGTTCAACTCGTCCAAGTAGGCCAATGCCCGCAGGCGTGACGCTGGGTCTTGAACCATGTCTTTCAGTCGAGCCAGGCCAGCTGGGTTGCCCAAGCGGGCCAGAGCCCCGGCCGCTTCGGTCTGGATACGCCGATGTGATAGCTCCATCGCTTCGGTTAGTTGCTTGATCGCTTGCCCGTCACCGATCAGACCCAGCGTATCGCATAGCGAAACGGTCAAGGCGATGGCGTTGTTCAGTACGCGTTGGATCGTAGCGATGTCTTCGCCGAACTGTTGGGGGTTGGCTTCCATGCGAGACAATCTGGCCGTGGTCGAACTGAGCAATTCTCGCAAACGGGCTGCCTGCCCGGCCAGCGGATGCGGCCGCAAACGACCTTTGCGCAAGCTGTGGCCGGCCAGGTCCAGCAGTCCGCCAAGCAATTGCCAGTGCCAAATATCGTCGCCCACTATTTCGAAAACGACTCCTAGATCGTCCGGTGGCCATTGAAACAGTGGGCTGAGAGCCACAGCCACGCTCTGTTCGTCTTCAAGAGATTGACGCTTTAAAAATTCAGCCATGACCGTCAGCGACCGGCGATCGCCTTGAGCGGACATGATTTGCAGGCAGTGGGCGGTGGCAATCGGGCTGATCGAAACTAACTGACTGGCAAGTTCACCAAGCGTTTCTGGGGCAACACTGGCCGACAAAGGCAAAGGCGCGGCCGAGCTGGTTTGGCCATCCTGGCTGAGCCGCAGGCTGAGGACGCGGGCCGCAGTCAGTTGCAAAATCGTGCGCAAACGCAATTCTCCAGGTGCCGGTTTCCGGCTGGATTCGTCGCGAATTTCCCCTCGGGCGGTTATTTCCAAGGCGGGTACTTCGGTCGACAATTGGTCGAGCAATTCCTCCAGTTCCACTCCATTGGCTCCCGAAATTGCGTCGGCAAGCGCGCTGGGCAGGGGTTGGTTATGGCCGTCCAGCACCCATTGAATCGCTAAATCGGTCCAAGAATGGTGACTAGTGGACATATAAAAAATCTCCCCAATTGCAATCTAGTAGTGGTAGGCCGACAATGGGGTGAGCCAGTTGTCTCAGCAGGCCTTAAGTTTTACACGGAACCATCAACACGGAAAATCTCTCAACAGTGGACGACGCAACGGGAAAGGACATAACTTCTTTTGATCAGTTGGATTTGTCGCCGGTCATGCTGCGCTCTTTGCGGCGTGCAGGTTACACAGAACCAACTTCGATTCAAGCTCAAGTAATACCACCGGCTTTGGAATGCCACGACATTGTCGGGCAAGCTCGCACCGGCACCGGCAAGACCGCCGCCTTTGGTATTCCCATTCTCGAGATGCTAGATCCACTTTCCGAGACGCGTTATCCGCAGGCTCTGATCTTGGTACCGACGCGCGAACTGGCTGAGCAAGTCCATCAAGAGATTGTCAAACTGGCGTGGGGCTGTCCGACAGCCACGCTGGTAACCGCCGGTGGCAAGCACATGCGTCAGCAAATCGATGCGCTGGCCAAAGGTGTGCAACTGGTCGTCGGCACACCGGGTCGAGTGCTCGATCATATCGGCCGCCGCACTCTGCGCCTGGATGATGTGTGGTGCGTCGTACTGGATGAAGCCGACCGGATGTTGGACATCGGTTTCCGGCCCGCGATCGAACGCATCATGCGCGCCTGCCCGACCGATCGGCAGACCATGCTGCTCAGCGCGACCATGCCGCCCATTATCGAAAAACTGAGCGAACGTTACTTGCAAGAGCCAGTGCGCATCAATTGCTCGCAGAGTCAAGTCTCGGGCGAAACGATCGAGCAGCGCTACTTTACTGTTCGCCAAGATGAGAAGTTTCCACTGCTGCTCAATTTGCTGCAGCGCGAAAAGCCCCAGCAAGTAATTATCTTCTGCCGCACCAAGCGCGGCACGGATCGTTTGCATCGCGACATTCAAAAAGAAGGACATCGCATTCCCGAGCTGGGCCGCATGCGCATGGCTTGTATCCACGGCGATATGAATCAGCGCGATCGCGATCGCGTGTTCAATAGTTTGCGAGCCGGGGAATTGAATCTGCTCGTCGCGACCGATGTGGTGGGACGTGGTATCGACGTGTCGACCGTTTCGCACATCATCAACTATGACATTCCACTGGACTGCGATGACTATGTGCATCGCGTTGGTCGTACGGGCCGCATGGGCCGCGAAGGCATTGCCTTTACCTTCGTAACTGCCAGCGAAGGTCCGCAGTTGACGTCAATCGAACTGAACATCAATCGCTTGCTGATTCGCGATTCGCTGGAACCAGCTGGCAGTGTAGGTAGTGGTGCCGCTGGTGAACCGGTTGACCCAAGTTCTCTGGCTGCGATTCCCAAAGCCCTGGCCGAATTCAATGACCAGGCGGAAAGTGCGATCAAGGAAGCCAGCGCCAACGGTGAGGGCTCACCTGCGGAAAGCGCTAACGGCGCAGCCGACGCCAAGCCCAAGCGCCGTAAACTGTTTCCGATGAAACGACGTGCCAGCGAACGTATGGCTCGCATCTCCGGTAATCGAGAATAGCCACCGAGAATTACGAGTGACCAGAACGTGACAGAAGCCAGTAACGGTGGTCTACCGCTGCATGTCAAGATTCTGATTGGACTATTGATTGGTGCCGTCTTAGGCATCTCGGCAAATATCATCGCTGCCCAGTCGCCGGAGTGGACCGCTTGGGTTAAGTGGACCGCGCAGAGCATCTTTGAACCGCTCGGCCGAGTCTTTTTGCGGCTGGTCATCATGGTCGTAGTGCCGCTGGTTGTCTCGGCGCTGATCTTGGGCATTCTAGAACTCGGCGACCTGCGCAGCTTGGGACGCGTGGGTCTGCGCACGTTGGGGTATACCGTGGTCATGTCCCTGGCCAGCGTGTTTATTGGCGTGGCGCTAGTCAATGTGTTTAAGCCAGGCAGTAGCCTACCGCCGGAGAAGCAGACCGAGCTGCGCAATCAGTATGCCAAGGCGGCAGACGAGGCGGTCAAGAAATCACAATCGGCCAAGACCGTGCAGCAAACGCTCTTGGATATGTTGCCGGAGAATCCACTGCAAGAGATGGTCGGCGCCGTTGATGGCAGCAGCAAAGGCAACGGGATGCTGGCCGTAATGTTCTTTTCTCTAGTGGTCGGCGTCGCCCTAACATTGTCGCGCGAGCGCACCGGACCGCTGATCGGCGTGCTGGAAGGTCTGTTTGATGTCACGATGACGATCATCGGCTTCGCCATGAAGTTAGCCCCGGTTGGCGTGGGCTGCTTGATGTTTGCCATCACTGCCACAGTGGGCTTTGATATTTTGCGCGTGCTGCTCTGGTTTGTATGCACCGTTGTGCTGGGCCTGGCCATACAAATGTTTGTCGTTTATTCGGTGATGTTATGGTTGGTGGCTCGCATGTCACCCCGCGAATTTTTTTCGCTGACGCGCGAAGCAATTTTCACGGCTTTTGGAACCAGTAGCTCTAACGCTACGCTGCCCACAGCTTTGCGAGTGGCCAAAGAGAAGCTGAATTTGCGCCCCGATATCTCGCAGTTTGTGCTGACCGTGGGATCAACTGCCAATCAAAATGGTACCGCTTTGTTTGAGGGCGTGGTGGTGCTCTTCTTGGCGCAAGTGTTTGGGGTTGAACTGACGCTGATCCAGCAGGTAGTGGTGGTGATGATGTCGATTCTGGCTGGCGTGGGCACCGCCGGCGTCCCCGGTGGCTCGATTCCCATGATCGTTATCGTCATGGGCCAGGTTGGTGTGCCTCAAGAAGGAATTGCGATCATCTTAGGTGTCGATCGCATCTTGGACATGTGTCGCACGACGTTGAACGTTACAGGCGATTTAGTGCTGGCTACGTGTGTATCTCGCAATTCAGCACCGGTGCAGCCGATCTCGCCAGAGATTGCATAGGTAGCCGATCTCGCCAGAGATTGGAAATGTAGCCGATCTCGCCAGAGATTGGAGAGCGTTACGGTCGTTCATCCAAAGTCTGGCGACTTCGGCTACGGGAGAATTGGAGAGCGTTACGGTCGTTCGTCCAAAGTCTGGCGACTTCGGCTACGGGAGAATTGGGGAGCGTGGAGGTGGTTCGTCCAAAGTCTGGCGACTTCGGCTACGGGAGAATTGGAGAGCGTGAGGTAGTTCATCCAAAGTCTGGCGACTTCGGCTACGGGATTTAAAAATTGCGGCTGGCTTGACAAAATCGCCTCGGTAAGCGAGTGTTGTGCTTGCAACGCTGGGGAGCATGACGGTTTCCAGTGGCAGCCGTTGACCCATTTTGATCGATCGCCCCAGTCGCTCACTGTAAAAGCACATGTTCGTTGAATCTCCCCAGCCGAGGACCTCACCAACCATCATGGCGGTGTTCACTAAGGAAGAAGACTGGTTCGAAGGCGCATTAAGCGCGGAAGTACCCTATCGACCAGAGTGTCTGACCAAACCGATTCGAGCCAGTCAATGGTCCGATGACGATACGGGCGATGAACCCGACGTCGAAGACGACGCAGTCGAACTGCCTCTGGGTGCAGATCCAGTCGAAGAAGATCCGTTTGGTGATTTCGACGACGACGATTTCGATGACGATTTCGATGACGACTTCGAAGAAGAACTCGAAGACGATTACGAAATCGAACCCGACGATAGCGAAATGTTCCCCGAAGAAACCGACGACGATGACGAGTTAGACGACGAAGAAGTCATCGACGACGAACCATAACCGTTCACGAAATGCTTGACGCGTTCCGCTACCTATCGTGCGCCGGACCCAACCGACAAAGGATCTTGCGTAACAGTCACGAAACGCTTGACGCGTTCCGCTACGGACCATAGAGCTACGGACCACGGTTGTGGGCCGTAAATTTGACAAACGGTCGCAGGTCGAGAACAATGGACGGCTATGGGAACTCGAGCTGCAAAACGCGACCTAAACCTGCAATGGCGCAGTTGCCTCGTTTGGCTGCTGTGTCTGTGCAGTTGGCGTGCTCCTGTTCCCGTATTGCATTGTCATGGCGATGTGACTGCCGCGCTATCTGCGGCGCAGGCCGACGTGTCTGGATCGACCGCTCCGCTGCTGGAGCATCTGGAGCACTTTCACGCCAGCCTAACGGAACTAGCTGGCAGTCATTGGCACATTCATTTTGTGCTGCCTACGCCGACACCATCGCCTGATGGCAGTTCGGATCACGATACGATTCCGATTCCACCGTTGAGCCTGCCTGGCTCAGTGGCTCACTCGTTGATGGATCTAGCAGTCGAAGATTCGGCTCAATTGAATCAGCGCGGGATCGAAATCAATTTGAATGGACCAGCCGCCCTCTCTAGCGAAGCTCCACGGTTGATTCCGCTGGCGCCGCCGCGCGTCCGGCCTAAACGCCTGTCTCCCATTGTCGCCTTCTGCGTATCGCGATGTTGAGCGTTGCATAGCCCAGAGTCTTTATCTCTGAGTGCTAACTCTGTCAGTTCGCTGCCTCGAGTTGTTCCCCCCTGAGTCGTTGTCGGGCTCAGCTACGCAGAAACGCATTGTCATGAAAGCTCTTGTTCGGATAGCGCCCACACTGGGCGTCGTGGTGGGACTGTTGGGCGCCTGGGCTGCCTGGCACTATTACGCCACTCATTATTTGCATCCAGCTGATGTGCCCGAAGATGAAGTATCGCAAGTACTGCAGCGGACCCAAGTGGAACTTGGCGCGGAGAAGCTCGCTGCAGCCAAGGTTCAAACGCAAACGGTCGAACCTACTACCGCGCGTTTAGCAGTAGAAGTGCCAGGACGCCTGGCCTATGATCCCGCTCAAATGGCCGCCGTTCGCCTGGGATCAGCCGGCATCTTAACCAAGGTCATGGTTCAACCAGGTGAACAAGTCGCGGCCGGTCAAGTCTTGGCCACGATGAGCAGCCCTGAAGTGGGCAGTGCGCGCGCCGATCAATTGCAGCGCTCCGCCGAATTGGAACTGGCCCAGCGCCAAGCTACGTGGGACAAGAATCGCGCTGAAAGTGTTCGACAACTGGTCACAGCAATCAAAGCCCAAAAGACAGCTGAAGAAATTCGAACCGCCTTCAGCGATCAATCGATCGGCGATGCGCGCGAAAAGTTGCTGACAGCTTACAGCGAACTGAATCTGGCGGCCTCGTCATCGGCGCGCATGGCTTCGGTCGCCAGTTCGGGTGCGGTTTCTACACGCACCCTCGATGAACGCCAGATGCAATTGGCCAGCAGTCAAGCGGCGCTGGCAGCTGTAACGGAACAAACGCTCTTCGATGTGGATCGCGCCGCTAGCGCATCCCAGATCGCGCTCGAAGATGCACAACGGCGTTACGAAATCGCCACAGGCCGCGTCACGACACTGTTAGGCCTGGCCAGCGCAGCGGTAGGTGACCCAGCGCCCAATGCCGCCGAAGTTGTGCCAGCCACTGCGCTCACGCCCGCGTATAGTACAAGTGATGCCACCGATTTGTCGCTCATCGAAGTTCGCTCTCCCCGCGCTGGTACCGTCGAGAAACGCTGGTTCAACGAGCATGAACGCGTCGAAGCTGGCAGTACGTTACTCGAAGTGGCTGATACGCGTCGCTTGTGGTTGAAGGCGGATATCCGCGAGTCGCAATGGACCGCGCTGGGACTAAAGTCGGGCCAGCAGATCACCTGGTCCTCCCCTGCTTTGCCGGGCGAGGTCATGAACGCCACGGTTGTCATGATGGGTCGCGAAGTCGATCCGCAGACCAATGCCATTGCCCTGGTAGCAACCGTCGATAATGCCTATGGACGACTGCGACCGGGAATGTATGTCAAAGCAGAATTGCCGATGGGCGAAACGAGTTCGTCCATTGTGATCCCCGAATCAGCCTTGGCCGTTCATGAAGGCCAGACCTTCGTGTTTGTCACCAGCGATGATCGAACTTTTCAGCGGCGCGACATCCGGTTGGGACAGAGAACTGCCGACCAGGCTGAAGTCATCGCGGGACTGGCTGCCGGTGAACGTATTGCGGTGGGCGGAGTCTTTCATTTGAAGAGCGAATTGTTGCTCGAGCGAGAAGAGTAAACGATGCTCGAAAAACTGATCGACTTTTCGCTCACCAACCGCTTGATGGTGTTTGGACTGGTACTGCTGATGGCAGGCGCTGGCGTATATAGCGCCTTGCAACTGCCCATTGATGCTGTACCTGATATGACCAATACACAAGTGACGGTTATCACCGAGGCCGGTTCACTCTCTCCGGTCGAAGTAGAACGTTATGTCACTTATCCAGTCGAATCGGTCATGGGCGGTTTGCCAAAGCTGGAGGAGTTGCGCAGCATCTCGCGCTTTGGCATCTCGGTGGTCACGATTGTGTTCGAAGAAGACACTGATTTGTATTGGGCACGTCAATTGGTCAGCGAGCGCCTCGGCCAGGCTGCTGAGTTGATTCCCAACAACTATGGCACACCCAAGATCGGCCCCTTGGCCACTGCGCTGGGCGAGATACTGCAATTCGAAGTGCGCGGCGAGAACTATTCAACTACCGAACTGCGCACAATTCTTGAATGGGAGATCGCTCCTAAACTGCGGTCGGTGCATGGTGTCACCGAGATCAACACGCATGGTGGCTATTACAAGACATTTGAAATTCAACCCGACCCGGAACGCATGGCCAGCACGGGAATCACGCTGGAGGAATTGTTCAATGCGCTCGAGACCAACAATCGTACCGCCGGGGGCGGTTATGTGGTTCACCATAACGAACAACAATTCATCCGGGGCCAGGCCATCATCCAAAGTTTGGACGACTTGCGGCGCGTCGTTATTCGGCGCGGCAGCACAGGTACTCCCGTACTGGTGCAAGATGTAGCCCAGGTGTGCCATGCCGCCCTGCCCCGACAAGGATGTGTAACGCGTGATGGTCGCGGCGAAATCGTCACCGGGATGGTGATGATGCTGGTGGGTGAGAACTCGCGCACAGTGGTGTCGGCGGCCAAAGAGCGGCTGGCCGAGATTGAGCAAGTCTTGCCGCCCGGTGTCCAACTGGAAATCATCTATGATCGCTCGGCCTTGATTGGGCGTACGCTGGCAACGGTGATTACGAATCTGGTTGAAGGTGGCGCTCTGGTCGTTATCGTTTTGCTATTCATGCTAGGCAGTTTTCGCGCAGGCATCATCACTGCACTGGCCATTCCACTATCGATGCTCTTTGCGACCAACATGATGTACATGGTCGGCGTCTCGGCCAGTTTGATGAGCTTGGGTGCCATCGACTTTGGTCTGATTGTCGACTCGTCGGTCATCATGGTGGAGAACTGCATGCATCGCTTGTCGCATGCAGTTAACCTGCGGCAACGGATGAAGATCATTCGCGATGCTGCCATCGAAGTTCGCAAACCTACATTGTTTGGTGAGTTGATCATCGGCGTGGTGTATCTGCCGATCCTGACTCTGCAGGGCACCGAAGGCAAACTCTTTCGTCCGATGGCGCTCACCGTACTGTTCGCCCTGATCGGTTCGCTGGTGCTGTCGATGACTTTGATGCCAGCCTTGGCTGCGGTGGGACTGCCCAAACGCCCATCAAAAGAAGACGTGTGGTTTCTGCGTTGGCTAAAGAAGATCTACGCGCCGATTGTTACGGTTGTTGTAAGTCATCCCGTGGCTACCACGCTTATCGGTTTGGCCGTGGTCGGTGTCAGCATACCGGTGGCCTACAATCTGGGCGGTGACTTCATGCCCACGTTGGAAGAGGGCGACTTGCTGGTCGAGGCGCAGCGTTTACCCAGCGCATCGCTAGAAGGTGCAATCGAGCTGTCCGATCAAATCGAAGAACAACTGAAACAATTTCCCGAAGTGAAAACTGTCTTCTGCAAGACCGGCCGCCCAGAAATTGCCAACGATGTGATGGGCGTGCATCAAACGGATGTGTGGGTCATTTTGAAAGACAAACGTCTGTGGCCACAGCCCAAATCGCGCAATGATCTGATCGCGGAAATGGCTGCGGCCCTGGAGACCAATGTCCCCGGAGCCGTCTTTGGATTCACGCAGCCCATCCAGATGCGGGTCGATGAACTGGTGGCCGGCGTCAAGGCGCAGGTTGCTGTGCTGCTGTTCGGTGAAGACCTGACCATCCTGGCTGCGAAAGCCAAAGAGATCGAACGCGTGCTGAAGGATGTACCCGGGGCCTTGGATGTCAAAGCCGATTACCAGGCGAACCTGACAACAGTGACGATCATTCCCGATCGCGATGCGCTGGCCCGTTATGGCATCGAAGCCGAGAAGGTCATGAATGTAATCTCGGCGGCCGGCGGTCATGTGGTGGGCCAGGTCTTTGAAGGTCGCGCGAGATTCCCGATCGTGGTTCGTATCCCCGATCGATGGCGCAGCGAAATAGAACGCTTGCGTGAGTTACCTGTATCGGAAGCGGGTGGTAAAGCGGTTCCGTTAGGTGAACTGGCCATGATCAAGATCGAAGAAACGCCACCGGGTGTGGAGCATGAAAACAATCGACGTCGCACCTTCATTGCTGCCAACGTGCGTGATCGCGACGTCGCCAGTTTTGTGACCGATGCCCAGGCGGCGGTGAAGCAGCATGTCGAACTGCCACCTGGTTATGAAGTGCAATGGGGTGGCGATTTCGAAAACCTGCAATCGGCTAGCTGGCGACTGGCGGTTATTACTCCCATTGTGCTGTTGGTTATTTTCATGCTGCTGCATGCTTCATTGGGCTCGGTCAACATGGCGATGTTGATTTTCATTGCGGTGCCCATGGCAGCCTCGGGCGGAGTTTTTGCTTTGGCCCTCAGGCAAATGCCGTTCAGTATTTCCGCCGGTGTCGGGTTCATCGCGCTCTTTGGTGTGGCGGTGCTGAATGGTTTAGTGTGGGTGAGCGCCGCCGAGAACTTGCGCGCGCAAGGCGTACCGCTGCAACAACTGGTGCATGAAACCGCCTTGGCCCGCTTGCGTCCGGTGTTGATGACAGCCCTGGTAGCCAGTTTGGGTTTCTTGCCGATGGCCAGTTCGACCAGCGATGGGGCTGAAATTCAAAGACCACTGGCCACGGTCGTCATTGGTGGTTTGATCACTTCGACCATGCTCACCTGTTTAATCTTGCCAGCCATCTATAGTTGGTTCGTGCCGCGTACACTCCCAGCCGGAGTCGATAACGGTTAGAATCCGGGCAGCGAGTTCTCGGAATTCGTTTTTCACGCAGGTGGCGCACTCAAGTTCGATGCACGATCGATTTCGGAAGAATCGATCTACAGGGGTGATGATCAATTGGATCCAGCGTTTCTGTCTGGTAAACGTGTGGCCACCGTGGGCAAACTCGGTGGCACAACCAAGAAAGAGATGACGCGCCTGATTCGCGAAGCGGGTGGACGACTGGTCGATCGCCCGACGCCCACGACCGAGATTATCGTCGTGGGAGCAGATCAACCGCTGCTGTCGGATTGGACTCGCGATGTCGAGCCGGAAGTGGCCCAAGCTGTTCAGGCTGGCAACATCGAAGTTGTTCAAGAGACGGAACTGTGGCAGCGTCTGGGCGTCTCGGAATCGCAACCCGTCAAGCAACTCTACACCCCGGCCATGTTGGCGGATCTTCTGAATGTATCGGTGCGCGTGGTCCGTCGTTGGCATCGCATGGGATTGATCAAGCCTGCCAAAGAAGTCATGCGCTTGCCATACTTCGACTATCAAGAAGTGGCCACTGCCCGCCAATTGGCGCAGTGGTTGGCCGAAGGCGCGACCGTCCACAGCATCCAGCAGCAACTGGCCAACATGGCTCACCTGGTTCCCAGCGACGGCCGACCTATTCAGCAACTGTCGATCATCGCTGAGGGTAAGGTGCTGCTGTTGCGGCAAGGCGATGGCCTGGTGGAATCGACTGGCCAGATGCGCATCGACTTCGGCGCGCTGGATGACGAAGATCCGAGCGCCGTAGCGGAGATGAGTTCCACGATCTCGTTTGAAACCTTGACAGCTGCCAGTCTGAGCGCGACGCAGTTTGGCGAAGCACCGGCGTCGCTGGCCGAGATGCTCGAGCAAGCCAACATTGCCGAAGACGAAGATCGACTAGACGTGGCTGTTGATTGGTATCGCGCGGCGCTGGCCAGTCAAGGCGCGTCGGCTGACATCTGTTTTCAGCTGGCCGAGTTGCTGTATCGCATGAACGATCTGACCGCGGCGCGTGAACGTTATTACATGGCGCTCGAACTGAACCCAGACCTGGTCGAAGCCCGCGCCAACCTGGGCTGTGTGCTGGTGGAACTGGGACAACTCGAATTGGCTGTGGCTGCCTTTGAAGGCACGCTCTCGCAGTACGAAGATTATGCCGATGTGCATTACCACATGGCCCGCACGCTGGATGAACTCAAGCAGACCGAGCGCGCCGCCCTACACTGGTCGCGCTTTCTGGAATTGGCTCCCTCGAGTCCTTGGGCTGAAGAAGCAGAAGAGAGATTGAAGGGCGAACTGGACTTCAAATCGTAATTGGACAGCCCTGTAGCCACCGCTGCCAAGCGGTGGACCTTGCAGTGCCGTAGCCATCGCCACCAGGTGGTGGATCTTACTGTTTGAACCAATCGTTAATTGCATCTCTAGGTCGCGCAGGCGTATTGACCGGTGGACTGTTGGGCGAAGCTTGTGCAGCGGATGCAGCGTTGATGTTGCCGGTCTTCCAATTATCTGGCACGTTGCCGCCACGCGGTACAAATTGCGAGTTGCCCGCGATCTTCAAATCGCCGCTGGGTTGCAGACTGCGCGTGTTGATACTGCCTTGCCACAAACTCAGCACAGCCAAGGCATAACGCGAGGTATCGTCGGGGCGAAAGCGAATTTCAGCCGGAATCTGTGGATCACCGTTAATTACTACCAGTTCCTTGGATTGAATGTACGTGATGCGCGACGCGCGTCCGACCATTTCACCGCTCTCGGTACGCGTCTCGAAGTTGACGTTGCCGTTGGCTTCCATCTCCCAAGCACCTTCGGCCAGGCTGGCTGTGGGACCACGAACCAGGTCGGACGTATCATAGATGCGCAAGTGATCGCCGCGCAGCAAGGATTGTTCGGGCTGCAACGTGCGCATGCTGGCGATATCGATGAACTGCTCAAGGGACTGCAGTGGGCCGATGCCAACTTCGACTCGACCTCGGAAATCCAACATCTTGTCGACCAGTTTCAATTCCATGTAATCGCGGAACGTCAGATGCAAGCCCTGTAACTTGGCGGTCTGGCCTTGGCTGCTTCCAGCCAGAGTGCCGATGGGACCACCGGTGGATTGATGTTGCGAGTGAATCTCGCCCGGTCCTCGTCCGCGCAATATGTTCGTGGCGACTTCAAAGGTCAGCTCCGGCAACAAGATCTCTTCCAGCGAGATACGATTGCGTTGCAAATCTGTTTGAGCCGACTTGATATCGACATTGTCGCGCAGAGTAACGCTATGGATCGTCGAGGAGGTTTTACCTGGGTTGCCAAGATTGATGTTTTCAGTCAAACGCACCTCTACCGATTCACAACTGCCTTTCAAAAACAACAAGCGATCGGGACCGGTACGGGCATAACCGTCGAAGGTAATATGTCCGCGAATATTGGCAGTCAGACCATTGAATAACATGCCTCCATCCCAATGAACTTTGATCGGTTCGATCCACTCAATACCGGCTTGCGAACCCAGTGGACCGCCCGCCAATGGCGGGTTGTTGCCAGTGGCGTTGGGCTTGCTCATCAGTCCGACGGGCACGCAGAGCGTACCGGGTTGATCAATCCACAAGTGACCTGTGCGCTGGCTCAGTCGCACGACCGGTCCTTCGATCCAACCATCCCCGAAAGTGATGCGTGCCAGTGCATCGCTTTTGCCCACGATCTGCAATTCGTAATGTTCGTCAGTGCCGCCGTTGAGAGTGACTTCGTTACCGGCCACACGCCACACCGGTGCGCCTGGTTCCACCTCGCCATCGGGCGAAACGACGACCGGGCCAGTGATGATCAACTGATCGATCCACGGTTTGGGCGCAGCCATGATGATCTTGCTATGCAGCTCTTTACCCAAGATCAGCACCCGCGCTCCAGCCGGTGCAGTGGTTTGCGTGCTGGCCAGATTGCCAAGCGTTGCCGGTTGATTGGTGGCCGGTTGATTGGTGGCCGGTTGATTGGTGGCGGGCGCAAGAGACAGTGGAAGTCCAATCGGCGGTGCGGACAAGGACGTCGACTGCGCAGACGAAGTCTGTTCGCTCGGTGCAAGAGGCGTGTGGGGCGTGTTGGCGCCCAGGGCCGTTTGGCCAGCTCGACTCGAGTTCGTTCGCAGTTGTCCCGCTCCGCCGGTGCCCGGTGGCGGACCCACCCATTGTCGCATGGGTCGACCGGCAGCATCGGAGAGTTCTAGATTGTTCTTAGCAGCTGTGTCGCTGGCTTCTTGAGGATACAAAAATTCAAAGTGCAGTTTCTTAACTTGAATGTTCTGAGTGGGATTGCCCAGGATGACATCGCCCACAACTTCCTTGGTTGGGTCAGCGGTGCGATCGAGGCTAAAGGCATCCAAGCGTTCAACGCGCATACTGGTAGGATTGGACTGCGACGAATTGGCCCCAGTGGCCGGCGACGGCCGGAGCGAAATTACGATTTGATCACTGCGCAAATGCCCGCGATCATGGGCTTGCAGCTCGGCCATGCCGTCCAGCAGGATCAACTGCGCGTTGGGCACACTCAGCACCGCACCGGGCTGGCTGTTCAGTTCCCCAGGCCGCATGGTGAGCGTGGTTTTCCACCGAGCGGTAGCTTGTCCCACAGGTGAATCGGCGGCAGTTTGTACTTCGCCCGGTCCGTTGGATTTGAGCAGACTAATCTGCTGATCACCTGGTAGTTTCGAATAGTATAGGTCCGGAGCGCGAAAGACATTTCCCAGGTAGCTGAGCATGATTTGAGTCATACCCGAGCGTGCTCCTTCACTGCTGCGGCCATTGCGCGAGTCCAGAAAGAACTCTGTTTGTTTCGCTTTGAGTTTTACGCGCAGCCATTTGGCGACCAGTTCAGTGGCGATGTTCGGTGCCATGATCTGCACCGTGCTCTGCGCAGGTCGAGGACCAACGGAGTCAATGCCCAGTGCATCCACGCCTTCCAGCCTTAGAGGACCGACCATGACTGCTCCCTCATCAGGCGCGGCATTTGTTTCCGTAGCCGCGAAATGAGCGATCAGTTCATGGCACATGAACTGATCGGCATGTGCATCGTTTTCGAATCGATGCTCGACATCGACGTGGTCTGACAAGCTGGCTCGCGACTCATCGAAATCGAAGGCCAGTGAGCCTTTGCAACGCAGCGTTACGCGCGCAGGAACATTGGCATGGGCTTGAGCGACCTCGGGTCGACCAAGTTCGAAATCTTTCCACAGACCACCTGGCGGCAAATTAACATTGACTTCTTTGATGGTTCGCAATTCCAGATAGTCGAGCAAACCGAATTGACCCTCGGTGCTCGGGCCGGAACCCATCAAGTCGCGCTTCAGTCCGATCGCCAGATCTTTACCGATGGCCTGGCTATTGCCGGCAATGAACTCGACCTCGTGGTTCGTCCAAACTCGCCGACCTTCGATACGCACATGGGCTGTGCGAATCGACCAGGCAACACGCGAAGCGGTCGCTGGCACTTCGCTTTGGGGTTTGATGCCGGTGATTTGAATTTGCCCAAGCAACTGACCACGCACCACAGGTGGCTTGGGGCCTTTGGTCCAGTCGGGAACTTCGCGAAATTCAATTTCAGCGCCCTCTGGCGCTACGATCACGGCCAGTTCGGAATTGCGATAGACATTCAACGAGGCATTCAGATCGCCCACTTGCACCGAGCGGGCTGCTTGCGAAAGAGGGACGATCAGCGTTAGTGGACTCAGGTTGACTCGCTCGCCGGAATCCAATTGCTTGAGCGATTTAAACAGCAGCGTACCCTGCTCGGTCTGAATGACCATGGGCCGCTGGTTCTGCCAATCATCTGGTGCAAAGAGCTCACTCCACCAGCCTTCGACTTGATTGTCCGAAACTGCAACGGCCACCAGCGCAGGATCGCGTTTGGGTGATTGCAACCAAGGATCAACGAGCCAACTGTAGAGCGCCATCACCACACCAACAAGGCTGAGGCAGATCAAATATCGCTTCAGGGCTAAGGGCATGGTGATAAGTGGGACTCGTGGCTACGGACTAAGCGACAGTAATTTGGCGGCAATAAGTTGGCTGTACTAAGTTGATAGTGTCGACACGACAACCGAAAACGGTTTTAGTTTTTGGGTCGAATGGGCAAACACTCTTCCCAGCGGCCCTTGGCCTTCAGCAAACGTTCGATCAGTTCGCGCACGGCACCACGACCACCGGCAGCCGTGGTAACCCAGGCGGCAGCCTGGCGAACTTCAGGAGCGGAATCTGCTACCGCGACCGCCAGGCCGACTTCGTACATCACGGCCAGATCTTGTAAGTCGTCGCCGATGTAGCAGACTTCTTCGGCTGTGACTTTGGCTAATTTAAAAGTTTCGCGCGCGATCGGTAATTTATCGGCAAAGCCTTGGCGAACGATCTCGATCCCCAATTCTTGCGCCCGCAGTTTGACAGCTTGGGAATTGCGCGCGCTCAGAATGCCGAATGTAAAACCGGCCTTTTGCCAGAGCTTGATACCCAGACCATCGCGGACGTGAAAGACTTTGCTCTCGATGCCTTGGTTGTCCAGGATGATTGACCCATCGGTCATAACCCCATCGACATCCGACAGGATCAAACGAATCGGCCGAGCGCGTTCAGGGTCTCTTGGTGCCACAAATGCTCCGGGCTAGTGATCAGCCATGTGGTTGGGTGTCGACAGTGGATAGGAAATGACGCTGCCATCTTCGGCCACAGTCGGCAGCGAGGATCGGCTGTTTGCGTCGCTAGTGGACGAAAGCAGTTGTTCGGCTTGAGTCACCAGGCTGATAACATCGGTGATGTCGATTAACCCCAGCGGTTGACCAGCCGAGTTAGTCACGGGCAGTTCGCTAATCTTGAACTGAGCCAGCAAGTCGATGGCGACTGACAGTAGCGAACCACTGGTAACGGTACGGAAGCGCGTGGTCATGACTTCAGCGATTGGACGATCCAATTGCTGGTGGCGTCTCTGTTCCAATAGTCGAGCCAAATCGCTATCGGTGAAGATGCCCACCAAACGCTGATGATCATCGACCAACATGACCGCTCCGCTTCGACGACCGGGTTGGCTGACTGTAACGAGTACTTCGCATAAGTTAGTTTGGCAGTTGGCCACACGACAGGTTGGTAGTGGACGCATGACGTCATCAACTGGGGCCAGCTTGCGTCCCAAGCTACCCGCTGGATGATTGCGGGCGAACTGTTCGCGTGTGAAGCCCCGAGCTTGACTGACCGAGAGGGCCAGCGCGTCACCCAGAGCCAACATCGCCGCTGTGCTGGTGCTGGGCGCCAGTCCCAGGGGACATACTTCGCGCAGGGCCCCGAGTGGTAACACATAGTCTGCCGCTTGGGCCAAAGTACTGGAGCGCGAACTGGTGATGGCTACAAGTTTCGCAGCCAGCCCGCGCAGCGTGGGCAGTAGTCGATTGAGTTCATCGGTCTCGCCGCTATAGGAGAGCAGCAACAAGATATCGCTGGCGTCGACGCGTCCCAGGTCACCATGCACGGCTTCGGCTGGATGCAGAAAGATGCTGCGCGTGCCGGTTGAGGCAAAGGTGGCCGAGAGTTTCTGGCCGATCAAACCGGCTTTGCCCATGCCGCTGATAACGACTTGTCCGGGACAGTCGACGATCAGATCGACCACGCTGAGGAATTGATCGTCGAGTGCTTCGGAGACTTGCGCGATCGCGGTGGCCTCGCCTTGCATGATTTGCCGAGCGACTTCCAAACGCTGAGCTTGCTCGGGCGAATGCAGAGTCTGATCGAGTTTCGGAACTTCCATGATCCATCCCACCGGTGGCTCGACGCACTGCGTCGAGGGAGCTTCGGGCTGCGAAGCTGGACTTGAATATGCTAACGTGCGCATCGCTTGTGGATACGCGGTGGGATTCTAGACAGGAATGGCGTTTGGGGGCAATGGAAATGCGCTTCTGGATACCACTTTTGGGGAAGCGGCTTCTACGCCAAGCGTATTTGGCTGGGTATTTCACTCATTGCTGTCCTGGAAGTTGTCGAGGCGACTATAATAAAGGTAGCGGAAGGATTGCCTACTTTTCCTGGGTTCACATGCCAGAGGTGGTTAGTTTTGCTGACGAACCGAATATGACACAATAACGCCCGGTAGATTTTTCCAAGTTGCTTGGCGTGGAGTGAGATTTTGGTTGGTCAGCGTCCGCTAGAGAAGAGCCCTGCAATTCGTGGGGCGACCAGAATTACGCCCTGAACGCTCGTAGATTGCACTTGCGCTGTGGATGGCTGCGAGCTTGCTGGGGGAGCGATAGGCGACTATTGCGGAACCAAATGAGTAGGCTCGTTCAGAACGATCAAATTGAGCTTAACGACCGCCAAGGCGAGTTGGAAGCGCAGTGTGTTACCAACGGCTTGCGGCGAATATCGGCCCCGATGGCAGCTACATCGATCGAGAGCATTCAACACGAAGTTCACGTCTTTGCGCAGCTCGGATCCGGCGTGCCATGTGGTGAGCTGCGCCAAGCGTGGGAGAGCATTCGTGGGTTAGATAGTTGCTATCGATCGCCGTTCTTCAGTTACGACTTTATTGCGGCCGTCAGTCGAGTTGGTCCGAAAGTCGAAGTGGCCATCGCGCGACAAGGCTCGAAGATTCTGGCCATCTTGCCGTTTGTTCGCAAGCGACGCAACGAAGCGACGCCGGTGGGGGCGGGAGTTAATGATGCTCACGGTCTGTTGGCACTGCCGGAGTATCCGCTCAGCTTTCTGCAGTTCTTGAATCGTTGTGGTCTGCGAAGTTTCGCCTTTCACGCTGCCCCACCCCAGTCGCCGGACATCGAGCGCTACGAGATGGGCCGTGGTCCATCGTTCCTGGCTGACTTGACGGTCGACCCGTTGGGTTACGAGCATCACTTGCGGTCGACCAGTACCACCATTGATCGACAAGGACAGAAGAGTCGCAAGTTGGCCAGGCAGGTTGGGCCGCTGCGTTTGGAGTACGATTGCCGCGATCCGAAGTTGATTGAGTATTTGATTCAGTTGAAAGGTGCGCAGTATCATCGAACGCATACTTTCAACATCTTGGCCGTCGATTGGATTCGCCAGCTATTGCTGAACTTGCACAGCATGGAAGCTCCGCATATACGCGGGCTGTTGAGCGTGCTGTATGCCGGTGACGTGCCGGTAGCGTTGCACTATGGCTTGCTCGACCGTGACTGGTTGCATTACTGGTTTCCAGTTTATGACGAACAGTATGCGTATGGTTCACCCGGCACGCAGATGTTTCTGGACATTGCCCGCGAGGCGGCGGCTGGCGGGGTGCGGGCGATTGATATGGGCTACAGCGAGCAGGCTTACAAGTACAAGCTAACCAATGTCGTGACCGAAATGAGTTACGGGTTGGTAGATTCCAGTCGTTGGCGTCGTCATCTCTATCGTCGCCGCTTGCGCTTGCGCGAGCAGGTCAAAGGCTTGTGGTTCAAAGACCACATCAAACCACTGGTGCGTCGCCTGCTGCCCAATTGGGATGGCAACCGGTATCACCAGTAACCAGCCGCTTTGGCGAGCACCCTCCACTGACGTGAGGCTCAATCGTGTATTCTCAGTGTCTCAGCGTTTCAGCGTTTCAATGAAGGAATCTAACCGTCGGCGATCAAGGTAACGTAAGTTATTGGGCATCGCTGGCGATGGCAAAGTACACGCATAGCACATGCATGATCAAGCCGGGAACGATCAGGGCTGCGTAACCTAGTGGGACGAGCACGAACCAGAATAGAGCCCACAGTGCGTAGCCTTTATAGAGCTGACCCAAGCCAGGCACAAAGAGGCTCATCAATCCCGCCAGCAATCCACTGCGTTGTGGCGACTCTTGGACGTAAAAGTACTGCGGATGATGTGACATTGCTCCCATTCCTCTAAAGACGTCAACTGACATGACAACAGTGTTTCGCTGCCAGAGTGACAATCTTGGCAAGTCGATTCACGTTCGAGGATTAGAGGCAAATCATGTGCCTTAACCGTTCCAAGCGCCCAGGGCCAGGGTCACATTCTGGCCGCCGAAGCCGAACGAGTTGTTCAGCGCGACCGACACTTTGGCCTCGCGGGCTTGGTTGGGAATGTAATCCAGATCGCATAACGGGTCTGGATTCTCCAAGTTGATCGTGGGCGGCAAGACGCTATCGCGCATGGCCAGCAGGCAGACGATCATTTCGCTGGCACCGGCGGCGGCGATCAGGTGACCCATCATGCTCTTGGTGCTGGAGACCGGCACCTTGGGAGCTCGCTCACCAAAGACAGCTTTGCAAGCCACGGTCTCGACCTTGTCATTGACGGTAGTGCTCGTACCGTGAGCGTTGACGTAGCCGACTTGATCGGCGTTGACACCGGCATCGTCCAGCGACGCTTGCATGCAACCGATCGCGCCGCGGCCTTCAGGATGGATGTCGGTGATGCGATAGGCATCAGCAGTGCAACCGTAGCCGAGCACTTCGCCGTAGATCTTGGCACCGCGTTTCTTGGCGTGTTCGAGTTCTTCCAGGATCACGACCGATGAGCCTTCGCCCAGGACGAAGCCATCGCGAAGGCGATCGAAGGGCCGCGAGGCTTTAGTAGGATCGGTGTTATTGGTCGAGAGAGCGGTCAGCAGATTAAAACCAGTGAGTCCAAAGGGATGAATCATGCTGTGAGCCCCGCCGGCGATCATGGCATCGACATGGCCGCGACGAATCATCTCAGTCGCTTCACCCACGGCCTGGCTACTGGCTGCGCAGGCGGTGAGGCAATTGATGTTAGGACCTTGAACATCGAACATGGTGGCCAGGTGAGCTGCGGGCATGCTCGGTTCTTGTTCCAGTTCCAGTTCGGGATCGAGAATGGTGAGGCCTTTGCGAATGAAGGCGTCGAGGTTGAAATCGCCTTCTGCGTGAGCGGCGCAAAGCATTTGAGTGAAGTTGAAGAAGTCTTGATTGCCTTCACCGGCGCCGAAGTACACGCCGATACGCCCGCGATCGGTAATTGAGTCGAGGATACCCGAGTCCTGGATGGCTTGATGAGCGGCGCCGGCGGCGAACTTGGCATGGCGGCCGCGTTTGGTCCAGGCTTGCGGATCTTTGACGCAGCTGGACACATCCCAGTTGCGGATTTCGGCGGCAATTTTGGTGGGGTACTGCGAAGCGTCGAAAATGGTGATGAAATCGACACCGCTGCGACCGGCTAGCAGAGCTTCCCAGACGGTTTGGACGTCGTTGCCTAGTGGGTTGATCATTCCCAATCCGGTTACTACTACTCGCCGACGCGCTGTCATGCCTGTTGGTTCCTGTGAAATGTGGTTGTTTAAGCCACGACTTGGCTAATCGATCGGTGTCAGTGGCGAGAGGTTGTAGCTCTTCACCTCTTCGGCTTCGGCATCGAGCATGGCTCGAGGTTCAGGAATTTTATTGCCTTGCTGGTCGACGGCTACATCGAACAGTCGGAGGACGCGGAGCATGCGCATCAGGCCGACCGGTTCAAAGAAAGATGCATCACCATAGCTTTCGTCCAGGATTGCAAAGGTCAATTGCAGTTGGCCTTGCAGCTGGTCGCCGACGTAGGTTTCGCCTTCGACGATCGCCCCGTCGGGTTGGACACTTTCCAGGCGGGCGGTCAGACGCAGTTGGTCGCCTGGTTCGACGATTCGAAAGAACTCGGCGCGACTGACTTTGGCCAGTACGATACGAGCTTCGAAGTTGCTGAGTTGGGAGAGCAGCAAGCCGCCGGTTTGAGCCATGCCTTCAATGATGAGGCTATGTGGGTAGTGCGGCCTGCTGGGCAGATAATCGTCGAGCGGTTCTTCAGCGAACGTGACGTTCTTGATAGCGACCGCTTCGACGCCTGACACAAATCGCTCGAAGCGATCGATCCAAAACCATCTCATTGGTGAATCGGCCTTTGTGGGGCCTTTTGTTGGTTAGAGTTTACTTTCCACGTAACGACACAGGTCGTTGACGGTCAGTAGATTACCGAAGTCCTGGACGCGTGGATTCTGTTCGAATCGGCTCAGGTCTGCCCAAGGCAAACGTTTCTTCAGCTCAGCCAGACCGCCCGCGGTGACTTTGCCGTTCTCGACGTAGGTGGCATTGGTCAGGATGTCGTCCGGGAAGAGTTCTTCGCGAGGAATGCTGATGCCGAAGGCCTTTTCCAGTTTGAAGACGATATCCAGGAAGTCGATCGACTCGGCGCCCAGGTCACCGACCATGGTGGCCTCTGGAGTTACTTCATCGTCTTCAACACCCAAAGCGTCTACCAGGGCTGCCTGAACCTTGGAGAAAACTTCTTCGGAATTTGCCATCTGTGAATCTTTCTGCAAATGTAGTGAGCCAGTAAATCGTGTCCGGCAGATTGTTCAGCCCCGGGTCCGCGTTTGGCTCCAGGGGGGTTAACTAGCCTGGAACAACGGCGCTTTCGAGCTGAGTCTGCAATAGTTTGTCGGTTAATTCGCGCATAAAGTTGTTGGCATACAGGTCAGAGTGTGACTGCTGCTGGCTGCCGTTGATATAGCCGCGTCGCAAAACCAACCGCGCACTGACGGCGGTCGAATCTTGCTTTTTGCCGGAAGCCTTAAGCAGCGTTGTCTGAGAATCGTGTTTTATAATCTCTGCGACCACATTCAGGCTCTGGCCGGGCTGTACGAAGTCTGAAAACTTAACGTTTTTTGCCTCTTGAAGATAGACCAGCCCCATGTTGTACCCATCGGTAGCCCGAACGAGCAAGGCCGATGCCTGAAAGAGGCATTCGAGCATCATGACGCCGGGCATCACGGCAAAACGCGGAAAATGATCTCTGAGATAGTCTTCTCGACCCGACAAATGGCAGACAGCTTCGATTTTAGAACCGGGGTCGAGGACCGAAATATGGTGTATCTGGCGAAACCGCATCCAACTGTCCTCTGTGGCCCCCTACCCGGCAACGAAATTGATTGCACCCTTTGGCAAAACGAATTTCAAAGTCTAGTAGGACTAGGCAGCTTATGCAAGATGCACCGCTCCGTAGAGCGGCTGTCCCCAGCCGCTCGGCACCCTCTGAACATGCATCTTCAAACCTCAGCTCTGTCCGGTCTGTCCCCAAACCAGATCGCCCGCACCGGGGGACAGACCCCGGGCCGGTAGCACGTCTGTCCCCAGCCGCTGGGCAGGTTCCGTAGCTCAGAACCGCTAGCCAACTTGGCGTTACGTCAGTTGCCTACTCCTACTTGGAATCTTTTCGAGTACGAGTAGGAGTACGAGTACGAACAAAAGCCAGCATTAGACCTCATGCATTTTTAACCCATGGTCTGTCCGCTCTGTCCTCGGGCGCGACGGGGACAGACGTTGGGTGTGAGGCGACTTGATTAGAGGGTGCCGAGCGGCTGAGGACAGCCGCTCTACGATCGGGGACAGACCCAGGGCCGACAGCACGTCTGTCCCCAGCGGCTGAGCAGGATCGGTAGCTCAGAACCGCTAGCCAACTTGGCGTTACGTCAGTTGCCTACTCCTACTTGGAATCTTTTCGAGTACGAGTAGGAGTACGAGTACGAACAAAAGCCAGCATTAGACCTCATGCATTTTTAACCCATGGTCTGTCCGCTCTGTCCCCGGGCGCGACGGGGACAGACGTTGGGTGTGAGGCGACTTGATTAGAGGGTGCCGAGCGGCTGAGGACAGCCGCTCTACGATCGGGGACGTCCGCGGCGGGGGACAGACCCTAGGAGGTCAAAGCTGTGCTAGATGTGGAATCGGGAGGTGGGGTGGCGTACAATAGGTAGGTATGAAAACTCCCGCCTTACTCCCCACCTTTGTGTTTGACTTGCGGGGTGCTTTGCTAGCCATAGTTTTTGGGCTGGCTTCCACTTGGCAGGCTCAAGCCGCGGATTCGGTCAACTTCAATCGCGATGTGCGACCAGTCCTCTCCGACAAATGTTTCTTCTGCCATGGACCCGACGCTGGTCACCGGCAAGCCGATCTTCGTTTGGATGATCGGGAACAAGCCCTCGCTTCAGGCGCTTTCGAACCGGGTAAGGCAGCAGACGCTGAACTCATCCGTCGCGTAACTAGTCGCGATCCCGATGTGCAGATGCCGCCGCCTGATTCCAAGCTCGATCCACTCACCGAAAAAGAAATCGAAAAACTCAGCCAGTGGATCGATGCCGGAGCGGAGTACCAACCGCATTGGGCCTTCATGCCCGTTACCGAACCGGCTCTGCCAGCCGCCGTCCCCAATTCGGCTGCTGGTACCAACGAGCCCAACTCCGCTCTCCAGCCGATCGATCGGCTGATTCGAGCTCGATTGGCCGAGAGAGGTTACCACTCCCAACCGACCGCCAACCGCCATACGCTCATTCGACGATTGAGTTTTGATCTAACCGGCCTGCCACCCACTCCCGCCCAGATCGAGGCCTTCGTCGCCGACACTTCTCCCAATGCTTACGAAAAACTGGTCGATGGCTTACTCGCCTCCGAACACTATGGCGAGCGCATGGCAGTCGATTGGCTCGATACAGCCCGCTACGCGGATAGCTATGGATTTCAAGTGGATCGCGAACGCGATGTGTGGCCGTGGCGCGATTGGGTCATCAAATCCCTCAATCAAAACATGCCTTACGATCAGTTCATCACCTGGCAACTGGCCGGCGATCTACTGCCGGGTGCAACCGACGACCAAATCCTGGCCACCGCCTTCAATCGTTTGCATCAACAGGAATCCGAAGGCGGCTCAGTCGAAGAAGAGTATCGCGTCGAGTATGTCAGCGATCGCGTGCAAACATTTGCCACCGCTTTCCTAGGCCTGACCTTCGAGTGCGCTCGTTGCCACGATCATAAATACGATCCGGTGACGCAGCGCGATTACTACGGGCTGTTCGGCATGTTCCATAACATCGACGAAGCCGGCCTGTATTCTTATTTCACTCCGTCGCCACCCACACCTACATTGTGGCTTGCCGACGAATCGACCAAGAAGAATCTGCAAGAGCTCCAGCAGAAATCGTCACAGCTAGCTAGCCAACGCTTGGCCATGCGCGAAACGAAACAAGCTGACTACCAACATTGGCGCAGCCAGCTTCAACAGCTCGATGCCGCCGCGCGCCAGAAACAAATCGAGCAGTCTTTGACCAGCGAACTGGTCGGTCACTTCACCTTCGATACACTCGAAGATGGCAAACTGGCCAATAGCAGCGCAGCCGATAAACCCGCCAAGCTCTCAGGCGACAATAAACTCGCCCCCGGTCACGCCGGCCAAGCGATCCAATTCACAGGCGACGATCCCGTTGATTTGCCTATCGGCAATTTTGGTCGCCATGAACCATTCAGTATTTCGCTGTGGATCAAAACTCCTGATACCAAAGAACGCGCTGTGGTCTTCCATCGATCGCGGGCTTGGACCGATGCGGCCAGTCGCGGTTATGAACTGCTGATCGAAGATGGTCGACTCAAGTGGTCGCTAATCCACTTCTGGCCTGGCAATGCCATCTCGATCAAAGCTCGTAACGCTGTTCCGCTGAACCAATGGCAGCAAGTGACCGTCACCTACGATGGCAGCAGCCAGGCTGCAGGTCTCCAGATCTATGTCGATGGCCAGGCAGCGGATGTCGAAGTCATCAAGGACAAACTGACCAAAGAGATCACCGGTGGTGGCGGTGACAACATCGCCCTGGCCGAACGTTTTCGCGATCGTGGCTTCAAAGACGGCTTAGTCGATGACATGCGCGTCTACAACAAACAGCTCACCGCTCTGGAAGCCTTAGCCTTGTTCGATGCCGCTCAAGCCTCAGAGCTTTTGTCAAGCGACTCTGCGGACCAAGTCGTGCTGCTGGAGTATTACCTAGCCGCCATCAACGACGATGCCCGTCAATTGGACTCGCAGTTGAAAACCGCTCGCAGTCAATATATGACAGTGGCTGACGCGGTCAAAGAGATCATGGTCATGCGAGAAATCGAACAACCCAAACCCGCATACATTCTTGCCCGCGGTGAATACAACCAGCGTCGCGACGAAGTGCCCGCCGACGTGCCACAGTGGCTGCTGCCTTTGCCCGCTGGTGCACCTCAGAATCGCTTGGGCGTGGCCCAGTGGTTGACCGATCCGAAACATCCACTTACCAGTCGCGTGGCCGTCAATCGAGTTTGGCAAGGCTTGTTCGGTCGTGGCTTGGTGAAAACAGCTGAGGACTTCGGTAGTCAAGGCTCACGTCCGCTCTACCCTGAAGTACTCGATTGGCTCGCCTATCGTTTCATCCACAACGGTTGGGATACGAAGGACCTGATCAAGACCATCGT
Source organism: Rania fehmarnensis (assembly GCF_056494185.1). Lineage (NCBI taxonomy): Bacteria > Pseudomonadati > Planctomycetota > Planctomycetia > Pirellulales > Pirellulaceae > Rania > Rania fehmarnensis. The sequence continues at coordinate 9,234,558 of NZ_CM151398.1, read as the reverse complement.
CATGAGTGAGACCTATCGCCAAAACAGCGTGAGCGATGCGAACATGATGGCCGACGATCCAGACAATGAATGGCTGGCACGCGGGCCTCGTTTTCGCTTGCCGGCCGAGATGATTCGCGACAACGCGCTGGCCACAGCTGGGTTGTTGAAACATCGAATCGGTGGTCCACCGGTCAATCCGTACGAGATGAGCGAAGCGTTTAAACCCCTAACACCTTCGGGCGATGACGGCGTGTTTCGTCGCAGTCTGTACACCAATTGGCGCCGCACCGGACCGCCACCAGCCATGTTGGCGTTCGATGCTCCTCGCCGCGCAGTGTGTATCGCCAAACGCGAACGCACCGATTCCCCGCTTCAGGCTCTTATCTTGCTCAACGGTACACAATATGTCGAAGCCGCGCGGGTGTTAGGCGAAGCGTTGCACAAGGAAAGCAGCGGTGATCTCCAGCAGATGATCCAGCTCGCCTCGCTGCGCTGCCTCAGCCGACCAGCCGATGAAAAAGAGATCGCTATCCTGACTCAGCTCTATCAAGAGCAACTGGCTTACTATCAACAGCACACCGATCAGGCTGAAGAGTTGCTGAAAGTGGGCACCACGCCCCGCGATACCACGATCGAAGCACCGCCTGCTGCCGCCGCCACCATTCTGGCGCAAGCCCTGCTCAATCACGATGTGTGCGTCGTGAAAAGATGAGCATGAAGTTTGAAGTTCGAAGTTCGAAGCTTGAAGTGTAAACATGTACCAATTCAACTTGCCGAAACGTCGCAGTTTTTTGACTCAGACTGGCTTGGGACTGGGTGGGCTAGCGCTCTCGAGCATGTTAAACGCCGAACATGCGCGAGCGGAAGATGCGAGCAAGTCACCGCTGGATCGCGGTGTGCTTGGCCAACCGCACTTCACGCCCAAAGCTAAACGCGTGATCTACTTGTTCATGTCGGGCGGTCCATCGCAGCTGGACTTGTTTGATCATAAACCGCTGCTCAATCAAATGAACGGCGAGCAGTTACCCGATTCGGTTCGCGGCAGCCAACGCTTGACCGGTATGTCCGGCAATCAATCGTCGATCCCGCTCGTCGGTTCGCCATTCAAATTCACCAAACATGGACCAGCCGGCGCAGCGATCAGTGAACTACTGCCCTACACCGCGGGGATCGCCGATGATCTGTGCATCGTCAACTCGATGTACACCGAAGCGATTAACCATGGTCCCGGGGTAACGTTCTTGCAGACGGGTACTCAGATCGCGGGCCGGCCTAGCATTGGTGCCTGGCTCAGTTATGGATTGGGTCAAGAGACGGCGGACCTGCCTTCCTTTGTCGTGTTGATCACCAAAGACAAAGGTGGTCAGCCGCTGGGTGCACACTTGTGGGGCAGCGGTTTTCTGCCGACTCGACATCAAGGTGTGCTGTTCCGCGCCGCTAAAGACCCCGTGCTGTATCTCGGCAATCCGCCGGGCGTCAGCCCCGACAGTCGACGCCAATTGCTCGATCGCCTGCGCGACTTGCACCAGCATGAACTGAGCGAAGTGGCGGACACCGAGATTCAGAACCGTATCGAACACTACGAGATGGCATACTCGATGCAACGGAGTGTGCCTGAAGCCACCGACTTCGGCGACGAGTCGGAGCAGACGCTGGCCGAATATGGTCCCGACGTTAAGACGCCCGGATCCTTCGCCGCCAATTGTCTGCTAGCGCGGCGTCTGGCCGAACGCGGTGTACGTTTCATCCAGCTCTATCATCAAGACTGGGACCACCACGGTGGCTTGCCAGGCGCATTGCCGAAACTCTGCAAAGAAACCGATCAACCAGCCGCTGCCCTGGTTAAAGATTTGAAGCGCTGCGGATTGTTAGACGATACGCTGGTGATTTGGGGCGGTGAGTTTGGCCGAACCAATTATTGTCAGGGCAAGATTGCCACCAACTTCGGTCGCGACCATCATCCGCGTTGTTACAGCGTATGGATGGCCGGTGGTGGTGTGCGAGCCGGCTCGGTCTATGGCGAAACGTGTGAGTTCGGATACAACATCGTCCGCGATGGCCTGCATATCCACGATTTGCATGCAACCATGATGCATCTGCTGGGTATCGACCACGAACGCTTAACCTACAAATTCCAAGGTCGACGATATCGCTTGACCGATGTGCATGGCAAGTTGGTGCCAGGCTTGTTAGCGTAAGGCAAGGAGTAAGGAGTAAGGTGTGAGTTTTTAGGGTAGTGTGCCCGCTGGTCGCACTTCACTACCTTCTTGTTTATTGAGAGAGTCACCGAGTTCTCCGCGGATGCGCTGGGCCAAAGCCTTCAGCTGCTCGACTACTTCGGGATTCTGCTCAGCCACGTTGTGCTGTTCGCCGATGTCGCTGTCCAGGTTGTATAGCTCCAAATCGCATGTGAGTTGTTTGTAGGGGCCAGGCCGACCATCTTTGCCGGCTTGGACCAGCGTGCGGTACTCGTGCGGAAAGTGCAACTTCCAAGCTCCGCTGCGCACGGCATGCAGTTCGCGATTCCAATAGTAATAGTAGGCATCATGAGGTGTTGTTTGTTGGTCGTCGCCAGCCAATAGTGGCCAGATATTCAGGCCGTCAATCTTGCGCTCGGGCAATGCAGCTCCGGTCAAGTAAGCCACCGTGGGCAGCACATCAATGGTGGCTGCCAGTTGAGCCGATTCGGTGCTCGGCGGAATCTGGCCAGGCCAGCAGGCGATCGTCGGTTCGCGCACACCGCCTTCCCAAGCAGTCCCCTTCCCTTCGCGCAACGGTCCAGCCGAACCAGCATGATCGCCATACGATAACCATGGTCCGTTGTCGGACGTGAACAGAACGAGCGTCTTGTCTTCCAGTTTGGAGTCGCGCAAAAACTGGCGCACCTGGCCGACGCTCCAATCGATCTCAGCAATCACATCGTGGAACAATCCCTTGCCAGTGGAGCCGGCAAATTTCTCCGAAGCAAAGATGGGCACATGCGGCATGCTGAAAGGCATGTACACCAAAAACGGTTGGTCTTGATGTCGACGCATGAAATCCAACGCATGTTCGGTGCACCATTTGGTCAGATACTGCTGGTCGTCGGCCGTCACATTTGTGTTGACCCTCTGATCATTTTCGATCAGGGGCAACGCTGGAAAATTTTTGGCCGTAGGATGATAGGGCCACATGTCGTTGGAATAAGGCAAGCCGAAGTATTCATCGAAGCCATGATGGAGTGGCAAACCCTGCTCGCGATCTCCCAAATGCCATTTGCCGAAGATAGCCGTACTGTAGCCGCGCGGTTTAACAATTTCTGCAATCGTTTGTTCGTCGGGATTGAGGCAAACCTTGGCCCCTGGCCCCAGCGCACCCAAGATGCCGACCCTCACGTTGTAGCAGCCGGTCATCAGCGAGCAACGCGACGCGCTGCATACGCCTTGCGAAGCATAAAAGCTGGTCAGGCGTCGACCCTGCCGAGCCATCTCATCTAGATTGGGCGTCACCATCGTCTGACCACCAAAGCACTGCAGGTCGGCATAGCCCAAATCGTCAGCAAAGAAGATGACAATATTCGGTTTATCGATCGGCGGCTTGGCGACTTCGCCAGCCCGCGTCAGTGGGCCAACCACGATCCAAAGCAGCGCCGCCAAAATAGGTCGAGGTCCAGTCATGACCAGTCGCTCCGGTGAGACAAAATGCAGGTGGGTCGTATATCATAACCTGAAGTCGTTTAACCCGTAGCCGCAGAGGCGAGGCAAACGAAGGAGTTGATATGGTAGTGGGAAGTCACCTCAATCGTTTAACCCGTAGCCGAAGGCGAGGCAAACGAAGGAGTTGATGTGGTAGTGGGAAGTCACCTCAATCGTTTAACCCGTAGCCGAAGGCGAGGCAAACGAAGGAGTTGATGTGGTAGTGGGAAGTCACCTCAATCGTTTAACCCGTAGCCGAAGGCGAGGCAAACGAAGGAGTTGATGTGGTAGTGGGAAGTCACCTCAATCGTTTACCCGTAGCCGAAGGCGAGGCAAACGAAGGAGTTGATGTGGTAGTGGGAAGTCACCTCAATCGTTTAACCCGTAGCCGAAGGCGAGGGAAACGAAGGAGTTGATGTGGTAGTGGGAAGTCACCTCAATCGTTTACCCGTAGCCGAAGGCGAGGCAAACGAAGGAGTTGATATGGTAGTGGGAAGTCACCTCTTTAAGCAAAAGATGGTTAGGTAAACGCAGGGTTTGGTTAGAGGGTGCGCCTCGCCTGGCGGCTACGGGTTAAACGAAGCCGAAGGCTAGGTGATCGAAGGAGCTGATATGGTAGTGGGAGGTCACCTCTTTAAGCAAAAGATGGTTAGGTAAACGCAGAGATTGGTTAGAGGGTGCGCCACGCCTGGCGGCTACGGGTTAAACGAAGCCGAAGGCTAGGTGATCGAAGGAGTTGATATGGTAGTGGGAAGTCACCTCTTTAAGCAAAAGATGGTTAGGTAAACGCAGGGTTTGGTTAGAGGGTTCACCTCGCCTGGCGGCTACGGGTTAAACGAAGCCGAAGGCTAGGTGATCGAAGGAGCTGATATGGTAGTGGGAGGTCACCTCTTTAAGCAAAAGATGGTTAGGTAAACGCAGATATTGGTTAGAGGGTTCACCTCGCCTGCCGGCTACGGGTTAAACGAAGCCGAAGGCTAGGTGATCGAAGGAGCTGATATGGTAGTGGGAAGTCACCTCTTTAAGCAAAAGATGGTTAGGTAAACGCAGGGTTTGGTTAGAGGGTTCACCTCGCCTGCCGGCTACGGGTTAAACGAAAAAACCTCGCCTGGCGGATACGGGTTAAACGAAGACGCGGGCGCTCAGGTTGTCGCTGAGTTCATCGAAGGGGAATTTTTTGGGAACGCTAGATCAGTTGAATCCTGAACAGCGGGCGGCAGCCATGCATGACCGGTCGCCGCTGCTGATCATCGCTGGTGCGGGGTCCGGCAAGACGACGACCCTGGTCCATCGCGTAGCGTACTTGATCCAGCAAGGCATCGCCCCGAGCCGTATCATGCTGCTGACCTATACGCGTCGGGCCGCCACCATGATGACCGAGCGCACCAAGAAACTAGTGGGCAATGAAGTCGATCTGGCCGGGCTGTGGTCCGGTACCTTTCATGGTACCAGCGTGCGCCTGCTGCGCATCTTCAGTGAAGCCATCGGTCTACCCAAGCATATCACCATCCACGATCGAACCGACTCAGAAGATCTGCTCGATGCCCTGCTAAAGAAAGTGATCGACAAGTACGGCGACAAGACGCTGCCCAAAAAAGGCACCGCTCTTTCGATCCACAGTTACCAGGTCAACAGTCAATGGCCGCTAGAGCGAGTGATCAAAGAACATTACGCCGACTTTGTTTCGCATACCGGCACACTGGAACAACTATTTGCCCAGTACGATAAACAGAAACGCATGCTGGGGATCCTCGACTTCGATGATCTGCTGGTCAACATGCGCGATATGGCTCATCACGAGCAAATTGGCGAGCGTATCCGTGGGCGTTTTGAAGCGATTCTGGTCGACGAGTATCAAGATACCAATGTGCTGCAGTCGCAGATCTTGTCGGGACTGGCGCCCCATGGCAAGGGGCTGACCGTCGTGGGCGATGATGCCCAGTCGATCTATTCCTTTCGCGCAGCCACCATCCGTAACATCCTCGAATTTCCGTTGCAGTATCCCAACTGCAAGGTCGTCAAGCTGGAACAAAATTATCGCAGTACGAAACCGTTGCTGGCCGTATCCAACGCGCTGATCGAGCAAGCCAAAGAGCGTTTTGAGAAGGAACTATGGAGCGCTCGCGAGGCGGGCACCAAACCGCAACTGGTATCTTGCTACAGCGATTCAGAGCAAGCCGAGTTTATCGTCCGGCGCATACTGCGGCACAAGACCGAAGGCATTCCGATCAAGGATCAAGCCGTGCTGTTTCGCGCCGCCCATCATTCGCTGGCGCTGGAAACGGAATTGTTGCGCAACAAGATCAACTACGTAAAGTATGGCGGACTGAAGTTCGTCGAGGCGGCGCACGTCAAAGACTTGCTTGCCTTCTTGCGCCTGGCCGAGAATTCCAAAGACACAGTTGCGGCCTTGCGCTTGCTGATGCTGCTGCCGGGCATCGGGACCAAGCGCGCGGCTTTGGCTATCGAGATGTTGGAAGTGTCGACCGTAGGCATCGAGATTTGGCATCAGATCAAACCGCCTGTCGGTTCGGCTCGCCTGTGGCCACAACTGATGAAGCTGCTAACAGACCTGGTGGCCAATCGACCTGAGGCCCTGTCGGCCCAGCTGGCCTGCGTGCTCAGTTTCTATCAGCCGCTGATGGAAGATCGCTACGATGATGCCGCGACTCGCAAAGCCGACCTGCAACAACTGCTGGCGATGGCTGATCGGTTTGAAACGCGACAGCAGATGTTGGAAGACCTGACGCTCGATCCGCCAACCAGTACCGCCGACCTGCCCGACTTGGAGGCACGCAAATCGAAGAAACCCAAGGAACCCCCGTTGGTCCTTAGTACAATTCATTCGTCCAAAGGTCTCGAATGGCCGGTGGTCTACGTCCTGAGTGCCATGAGTGGTTGCATTCCGCTACCGCGAGCTCTGGCTGCAACCGATGGGTTCGAAGAAGAACGACGTTTGCTGTACGTGGCTATGACTCGGGCCGCGGATCACTTGTATGTGAGCTACAAAGAAGGTTTCGAAGACGAATTTAGCTGGGGGTATCGGCGTAGCTATGGCCAGAGCACCGGCGGTCTGTGCGATTATTTGCAACCCAAACCCATGAAAAAACTCTTTCAGATCCAGTACGCTTCGCATTGGAAAGAAGTTGAGACGATCGGCCCCGCGTAACGCTCAGAGTCAGGCCCTACGATCATCAAGCCAATCGAGTGTACAATATGGGGCCAAATTCGTATTGGGCCAAAATTCGTAGCGGAAGCCGTCAAGGCTTTCGAAACGCGCTTCGGACTTTCGAAGGGAAAAAACTTGCCCCGTTCCGCAACCGAGTTGGCAAAGAATGTACATCGTTTTTATTGACACATATTCCGAGGTTAAAGCCCATGAAACTCACATCGATATTCAGCTTGGCGTGCTGCCTGGTTGGCAGTTTGTCATTGGTGGCCGCTGAGCCATCGAAGGATAGTTGGCCACAGTGGGGTGGTGTGCATCGCGACCATCAAAGCCAGTCCACCGGACTTTTGCAGAGCTGGCCCGAAGGTGGCCCTAAGCTGGCGTGGACGTTTAAAGAAGCGGGTATGGGTTACGCATCGATGTCCGTAACCGAAGGCAAACTCTATTCGCTGGGGGCCACGGTAGGCGACAATGCCAAGAACTTTGCTTTCTGTCTGGATGCTGCCACTGGAAAACAGCTGTGGCGCGAAGAGTTAGCTCCGGCGGTTGACCGAGATGCTTATGCCTCAGGCTGGGGCACCGGTCCACGCAGTACCCCAACGGTGCTGGCCGATCGCGTGATCGTGCTGGATGATGCAGGCAATTGCTGCTCGTTGGATAAGTCGAGCGGCAAGCTGCAGTGGAAAGTGAACTTGATTTCGGACTTGGGCGGCAAGATGCCCAAGTGGGGATTCAGCGAATCACCGCTGGTCGATGGCGATCGCGTAGTCGTGTGCCCAGGCGGCGCGTCGTTCTTGCAAGTGCTCGATCTGAATAGTGGCGAAGTCAAAATGAAGAGCACCGGTTACGATGCCGACCCGCATTATGTGTCGGTGATCAAACACAACGTCGACGGCGTCGATTGCTATACGACCGCCAGCGGACAGGGCCTGGTGAGCTTTGCCGTCGATGATGGCCGCACCCTGTGGACCGACAAGTCCACCGGAGCCTCGACTGCTACGATTCCGACGCCGATCATCCAAGATAACTACGTTTACCACACTGCTGGCTACGGCGTAGGTTGCGTGCTGATGAAGCTGTCTTCTGATGATAAGAAAACCGTCAAAGCCGAAAAGGTTTACGCCAACAAGAACCAAATCAACCACCACGGTGGTGTAGTATTGGTCGATGGCAAAGTCTACGGCATGAAATCGCGGGCCGGTTGGGTGGTCATGGATTTCCTCAAAGGTGATGTCCTGTGGGAAGGTCGTGTAGCAGGCGATTCGGGCGCGTCGGTTGCCTATGCCGATGGCCGAATTTATGTCTACGGCGAAAGCACTGCCACGTGCTACCTAATCGATCCCTCGGTCAACGAGTGGACTCCACGTGGTAAGTTCACCATCCCTGCCAAGAGTTCAATCAACCGCGGCAACGGGCAAGTTTGGTCACATCCAGTGGTAGCCGAAGGCAAGTTGTTTTTGCGCGATCTGGATTTGATCTACGTCTATGACGTAAAGAAGTAAGCCGCAGGCGTTGGCCTCGGTTTTTGAGACGTTTGACATTCACGCGGGCGGTTAGCCTCGGGTTCTAGCACCATATGTCGTGCAACCGCGGCTAACGCCGTCGGCAAAGTTAACCGCGGCTAACGCCGTCGGCTTAGGGATTCGTCCATAATGTCAGATGTAATTTCCGTCGAGCACTTCCGCAAAGAATACGATCGTGTGGTCGCGGCTGACGGTGTCAGTTTTGCGCTGCCGCGAGGTGTGATTGGGGCTTTGATTGGTCCCAATGGTGCGGGCAAGACGACGACGATGCGGGCTTTGTGTGGCATTGTGCGACCCACGGCTGGCCGGCTGCTGGTCGTGGGCTTTGATGTCGAGCGGGAGCCGCTGGAGGTCAAACGTCGCATAGCCTACGTGCCTGACGATCCACCATTGTTTGAATCTTTAACGGTACACGAGCATCTGCAGTTCATCGCTTCGGCCTACAACGTACCTGATGCGTCCGCTCGCACCGCCGCTCTGCTGGAGCAATTGGAACTTACAGGCAAAGTTCATGCGTTGGCTAGCGAACTGTCGCGGGGCATGCGTCAGAAAGTGGCCATCGCCTGTGCTTACTTGCGCAAGCCCGATGTCATCATGCTCGACGAACCTCTAACTGGCCTGGACCCAGTTGCCATTCGACAACTAAAAGTGTCGCTGGTGGAGTTGGCGGCGGAAGGTTCGACCGTGCTACTCAGCAGTCATTTGCTCGCCTTAGTGGAAGATATCTCGCAGTATTTGGTTATCTTGCGCAGCGGCAAATGCCTGTTCTCAGGCACCTTGGCAGATGCTCGGCAGCAGTACGGTATCACCGGTTCGCTCGAGGATGTATTCTTCCGCGCCACGCTCGAGACTCAAAAGTAAGGAACCGTAAAAAAATAAATGACCGGACGTATCGTAACAGGGTAGCTTGATCTCCATCAAACCCTGGTGCCGTTCCTGGGGCGATGCTCACCTTGAATTCCGCGAAGTGTGTTGCCATGCCTGTCATTCAACCCACAAAATTTCTGGCTATTTTATGCTACGTTCCAACCCGTTGTCACAGAACTCATGATGTCAGGTTGATTCAACCAAATCAGTGACAGGTGAATTCGTCGTTCTTCGCGCATTGTGAGTCCGGTCATTTATTTTTTTTCGGTTCCTAAGGTTACGAGCAGCGAATGCATCCAGCGTTGTGGTTACTTCTATGGTTGGATATTCGCAGCGGTTTGCGCAGCCTGGTGCGTGGCAAACGCTGGATTCGCAAAATGGGCATGGTGCTCATGCTGCTGCTATTCATTGGCTTTATTGCCTTTGGCCAATATGCAAACGTGCAGATGGCCAGGGATCGAGCGCCGGGCGCGGGCGAAGATCCGCTGATCGCCACTCAGAGTTTGCGCTTTGGCGCAGCGATGCCTTTTTGGGCGCTGATTTACTTGCTGGCAACCTGGCTGACCGCCGCGGCTGATCGTGGACTCGTCATGCGCCCGGCCGAGATTCATTTCTTAGTATCTGGTCCATTTAGTACGCGCGACATCCTGACGCTGAACCTGGTGCGGCTGGCTTATCGTTCGCTGTTCAGTTCATTGATTCTGTCGGCGGTCGCTTTCGCTTACATGCCGAACGTGCTGTCGGGCTTTGTGGGTATATGGATGGTGCTGTGCGTATCGTTGCTGGTAGGCATGATCGCCTCTTTGGCTGCCCGCAATGCCTTACCCAGGTATGTGAAAGTCGGCCGAGCCTTGCTGAGTGTCGTGGCCTTGGGGACGTTGATCGTGATGGTCATTCAATCGGTGCGCGGCATCGAAGCGCGTGGCGGAACACTGGATTTCAGTCGTGTTGCGGCGGAAGCTTCGACGACGCAACTTGGTCGCGTGCTCTTGCCGCCGGTGGCTTGGATGTTTGCGCCGCTGCAGCAACGAGAATTCTGGCCCACAGTGCCGCTGCAGCTACTGGCTCGGCTGCCGATTCTGGCGCTATTAGTTGCCGCGGTCTATGCGCTGGGTGGAGGTTTTGGTGAAGCCGCCACTGAACGCACCGATCGCGCCATCGCGCGCCGCCAATCCGCTCTGCGCAGTGGTACAGTTGTCCAAGGCGGTTGGTTGGGGCGCATTTCGGTTCCCAGAATCGGTCGACTGGGTGGTATCGGTAGCGTTGCCTGGTTGGAACTGACAATTTCTCTACGGTTGCTGCCGCGGTTCATTTTGTACACGCTGTCGATAGTGACGTTGATATTGGTGATCCCACTATTCATCAACGGACAGCGCATGGAAGGCTCGGCAGGCTTGATGTGGTTGGCTGGACTGACCACTTATGCTGATTTTCTGCTGCTGTTGCAATTGCCGGTAGGGTTTCTGGGGCCAACGTCGCATCGCCTGGTATTCAAGCAATTGCCCTTGCCGGCGTGGCGAATCGTGTTGGGTATGCTGGCCGGGCCGCTGTTGCCGGTCTTGGTTACGCACATCTTAACCGTGGCCATGTTTCTGATTCTGCTGCGCGAGCGTTGGCTGGATGTAGTCATGGTCAGCCTGGTCTTGATTCCGACTGCCTTTGTTTTGGCATCGACGATTAACTTGTTGGGATTGTGGGGAGTGATCAAACCACGCGCCTTGCAACAACGCGACGCGTTAGCGGCTGGTCGAGCCATGCTGAGCGTGTGGCTATTCACCTTTATGGCAGTCCCTCCAGCGATCTTGGCAGGCTTGGGGGCGCTGGTGGGTGGACTGGTCAGCGATACGCTGGCCGGCTATCTGGCGGGTGCGGCCATCGGTTTGATCATTGCCAGTGCGATTCTGGTAGTCCTACTAGCCATCTTCTTTGAGCGCTGGTACCCAGAGAGTGGCACTGCAGAAGAAGAGCAAGAGCTGAATCGATAGAAAACCTTGAGCCGTTTTTTGGGGAAGGACACAGGCGAAGAGCCCATGCCACAGCGGATATTAGTTACTGGCGCTACAGGATTGCTGGGAAATTGCATTGTTCGCGAGCTGTTGGCGCGCGGACTCGCCGTGCGCGTGTTGGCGCGAGCCGGAAAAGACGCCTCTGGACGTCCTGAACTGGCAGGTCTGAAGGTGGAAGTAGTCACTGGCGAACTGAACGATCTGGACATCTTGGACCAGGCGGTAACCGGTTGCGATGCGGTTATCCACTCGGCGGCCTCGATCCACATCGGTTATCATCGCCGCGCGGAATCCCAGCGCACCAATGTCGATGGATCTCGAGCGGTGGCGCAGATCTGCCAGCGTTACGGAGTGCGACTGGTGTACGTTTCGACGGTCGATACGCTGCCGGCAGCTGTGGCCGCCGATCAACCGTTGGATGAGACAGCTGCCGAACGCGGTGCAGGTTGCCCGAAAACCGCTTGCACTTATGTGCTTACTAAACAAGCCGCCGAACAAGAGATCATTGCGGCAGAGAGTCGCGGTTTGGATGTGGTCATTGTGCATCCCGGATTCATGCTCGGGCCCTATGACTGGAAACCATCTAGTGGTGCATTGATATTGGCGGTCAAGAAAGCGCCGGTGGTTGTATCGCCGCGCGGAACGGCCAGCGTATGTGATGCGCGCGATGTAGCGGCTGCGATTGTGAACGGTTTAACGCTCGGCGAACGCGGCCAGCACTATATTCTGGCTGGCGAAAACCTGCCATATCCTCAGCTGTGCAGCCAAATCGTACAAGTGATTGGCCAATCAAAACGCGTGTTTCGCATGGGCCCGGTGATTCCTGCGGCGGCTTGCATGGCCGACTTCTGGTATCGACTCTCGGGTGCAGAGGAGCGACTGTTCAACGGCGCTGCCATCGCGATGGGTGGGCTGCATCACGCCTACAGTTCCGCCAAAGCTGAGCGCCAGTTGCAGTATGTGCGCCGGCCTATTGATCAAACCTTGCGCGATGCATGGACATGGATTGCAGCGCATCACCTCTAGCGCCTGCGATGAATCATGGTGGGCCACCGGCGATTGATAATGCATGGTCCAACTCAAGCACGTTATGGCTACAAGGATCAGTACACAGCGCTACCAATTCGAGCGTTGTCGTCGCCAATGTGGTCTTGATCGTCTAAGCGCGTCACAAAAAAATTTCAAAAAAAATTTGCAACGACGCAGATTCTCCACTCGATTCCATTTCACCATACCTCTATATTCAGCGTCCATGGAATGCTCGCGCGAGCATAGGTTTCGACGGAGTCTCTAGATCGTGAAAGGTATTACGATGGCAAAGAAAGCCGCAGCAAAGAAGGCCAAGGCCGCACCAGCGAAGAGTGCTAAGAAGAAAGCCGCTAAGAAGAAGAAATAGCTTCTAGCTATTGATGACGCGGCGAGTGGTAGTGTGGCTCACCACTCGCCGCAACTCTTTGATCGATTCCAGTCTGATTAACATCTAATCGATCGACTTATGCCCGCCACACATTCTTGTTGAATTTAGTATGGCCATTAGTGCATAACACATCTCCGGCTCACATACGGTCGTCATACTGTTCCCACCCCTCCGAACTGGCCGACAATTCCAAGCCCAGGCGATCCCATCTTTTTGCCCGTATCACGGAGGCAGAAAGATGTGTGGGCAGAAAGATGTTGACGCCTGGATGTGATTGATCGAACAAAATGAAGTATTCGATTCGCGATATCGCCATGGCGATCACGGTCGAAATTTTTGTTCAGAAGAGTGACCAAAGGCTCAAATTTTTCTGCCCAATCATTTTTCTGCCGCTTACTTCAGGCTTTCATAGGCAGCGGCGATTAGGTGGCAGGCTCGATCGATTTCGTCTTCGGTCGTGTTCCAGCCGAAGCTGATGCGCAGGGTTCGGGCTGCCTGGTCGGCGGAGAGGCCGATCGAGGCGTAGGTTGAGCAGATGTTGCCGCCGCTGCGCCGATAGGATCCGGTGGGCTGTGGCATCAAGCAGATTTCGGGCAAACGCTGTTCGAGCATCGAGGTCGAAACATTGGGCAATTGCAGGCTGAGCGTATGCGGCACGCGCGCAGCCCGCGCTCCATGCACCGGCAAGTGTTCACACAAGAGTTGCTCTAACTGCAGATGAAAGCGATCTCGCAATTCGCTTAGTCGGTCGCTGGCCAGTTCCATGCCTTGAGCCACCAGGCGCGCGGCCTGTCCCAAGCCTACCACGTGCGATACGTTTTCAGTCCCAGGCCGCAAGCCAGCTTCGTTGCCTTCGCCAAAGAGAATCGGTTCGATCGTCACGCCCATGCGAACGTACAAGGCGCCGATGCCTTTCGGTGCATAGAACTTGTGCCCACTTAAACTGAGCAAGTCGACGCCTAGTTCGGATACGTTAACCGGAATCTTGCCGACGGACTGGGCCGCATCGACATGCAGCAAAGCTCGATTCTCCTGACACAGTTCAGCCACTTGAGCAATCGGCTGAATCGTACCCAAGAGATGGCTGGCATGAATGAGACTGACCAGGCGCGTGTTGTCGCGCATGGCATCCTCCAGCTCATCCAGCCGAATAAGTCCTTGGGGATCGCTGCCGATAAAGGTAACTTGCCAGCCCCGTGTCTCCAGTTCCTCTGCGCAGCGCAGGACGCAGGCATGTTCCAAACTGGACGTAATCAGATGCGGAACCAGGTTGGGCTCTTGCTGCGCTACTGCCCGGGCCGCGCCCATCAGCGCCAAGTTGATGCTCTCGGTGCCACCACTGGTAAAGACGAGTTCCGCCGGATGAGAACCGATTAGTGAAGCCAGATGTGACCGTGAATCCTCCAACGCTTCCTGCATGGCGCGGCCCTGCCAATGCGAGTTTGATGGATGAGCATAAAATTCGCTCAAAAACGGCAACATCGCATCGCGGACACTCCCGGCGATCGGCGTACTGGTGTTGTAGTCGAGGTATATCGTGCGCATTTATCTATCTAAATCCAAGTGCGGTCGGAACGCACGCCCTGCCCAGACAAAATAACCAAGATAGTAGCTGAGTAGTACTAGTCGTACAGGCGGCGTTTTGGGCACGTGGATGTGTCCACGTGCTGAGGCCGCCTGTCTAGGTTGGACTTGTGGTTAGAAGTGCAACGCTTGACGGGTGCTGAGCGGCTGGGGACAGCCGCTCTACACGGGGGCTACGATGTCAGTGCCAGGCCAAACAAGCGCTGGGCGTTGGCGGTGGTTTGCTGGGCGAGCGTAGCGGGGGAGACGCCGCGGACCTCGGCCAGGCAGCGGAGCGTATGGACGACCAAGGCAGGGTGATTGGGTCGCTGGCCACGCAGTGGATGCGGCGTCAGATACGGGCAATCGGTTTCAACCAGAATGCGATCGTCAGGAATCGTTTTGGCGATTTCACGCAAATCCGCAGCGTTCTTGTACGTCACCATTCCCGCAAACGAAATGTACAAGCCCAACTCCAAACAACCTTCGGCCACGGCGGCCGGTCCTGTAAAGGAATGCATCACGGCGCGAAAGGCTCCCCCCTGCTCTGCATGACCGCGCAATATATTCAGGGTCTCCTCGGCACAGTCGCGCGTGTGAATGATCAAGGGGCGATCGACGCGGCGGGAAAGCTCGACATGCTGAGCCAGATTGGTAACTTGCATCTCCCAAGGCGAATCGTCCCAGTGACGATCCAGGCCCGTCTCACCAATCGCTACCACCAACGGATTGTCCGCTAGCCTGCTGATCGCTTCAAAGTCACCGCTGTTGGCGGCAGCGCAGTAGTTGGGATGAATGCCGACACTGGCGCGGACACTCGGGTGGCGCTGCGCCAGTGCGATACAAGCTCGAGAGCTCTCCAAGTTGGTAGCCACCGCTATCATCCCACCCACATCGGCTTCGGCCGCTTCACTTAAGACGTGGTCCAACTGCTGCAGCAAAGATGGATCGGTCAGGTGGGCATGAGTATCAATGATCAACGGAGTAGGCTCCTAAAGAACCGTGGATTCATAGGGTAGCCACCGTCGCCAGACGGTGGACTAGGCTGGCAGCGAAATCCACCGCCTGGCAGCGGTGGCTACCTCCATCACGAGTAGAAGAATCGGGTCAAGTGGTAGAACACGGGGGCAGCGAAGCAGAAGGTGTCGATGCGATCGAGCACACCGGCGTGGCCCATGACCAGCGTGCCATAGTCGTTGACGCCGCGATCACGCTTGATGGCGCTCATGGTCAAGCCACCAAACATGCTCATGACGGCGATGACCATCGACATGCAAGCCGCTTCCCAGATCTGAAAGGGCGTAACCCAGTACAGCAGTGCGCCCATTAAACCTGTCGACAGAGTACCGCCCAAAAATCCTTCCCACGTGCGACTGCTGCTGATGTCTTTCGCAATCAGTTTTTTGCCCGCAATCTGGCCCCAGGTCCATTGGAAGACTTCTGATAACTGCGACATGAGCACAAAAAAGAACAGCAGACCCGCATTGCGATTCCAGGGCTGGCCGGCACTATCGATCAGCGGCAGATACAGCAGAGCTGGCGCGTAGCTGAGCGAATAAACGCAGATCAACAATCCAGCTTGGATCTGCGCGGTGCGTTCCAGGAAGCGTTTACTGTCACCGGCGATGGCGATGATCGAAGGAATGAACAGCGAGGCGTAAACTGGGATCATGATGCTATAGATGCCATACAGATCCATGGCCGTTTCGCGGAACGGATGTTGGACCTGTCCCACAGCGATGAGAATGTACTGCAGCGGAGTAAAGAGAACCAAAGCCAGAAACAGCGCACGATGATCGCTGCGGCGCGTGGGTGTCATCGTGATGAATTCACGCATGGCCCAAAACGATACCAGGCCGAACATGATGACCGTGCCAGCTCGATGAGCCAACAGTCCGAAGACCATAATGGCCGTCATGAGCCACCAGGCGTTCAGCCGCTGTCGAAAACGCCTGACCAGCGCCGGATTGATCGACGCACTGGGTTGCCGCCGCAGCCAACGTCCTACCAGCGACGCAATGGCTAGCGTTACCAGTACAGTCCCTAAAAGAAAATTGGTTTGAAAGTCGGTCATGGTTCACCGATCTTTCAAAGCACGAACCGACTCGCGAGCCCTGTTCAAGAAGTCGTTCTTCTGTTCGCCGCTTTCGAGCCAGATCGGCGGGCCGATGGTGATGCTGCTCAGCAGCGGCACCGGTAGGAACTCACCTCGCGGCAGAATACGATTCATGTTGTCCATGTAGACCGGGACCAACTCCAGATCAGGACGCTTCTTGGCCAGGTAGTACAGGCCACTTTTGAACTGCCCCATCTCGCCTTCATCGGCTCGACTGCCCTCAGGGAAAACGATTAGCGAATAAGTATTGCCGATCTCTTTGATCATCAGTTCGACCGGACTTTGGTGGACTTTGATCTCTTTGCGATCGATCAGCAGCGCATTGAAAGAACTAGCCAAGAACCTGCGCCAACGCGTCTGAGCCCAATAGTCTTGAGCAGCCACCGGGCGCGTCAACCGCCGCAGTTCGCGGGGTAAAGCTGACCATAAAACCACCGCGTCCAAGTGGCTGGTGTGGTTGGCGAAGTAAACTCGCTGGCAGACGTCCGGCTGGCAATCAATCCAGCGAACCGTAAAACCGCTGAAAAACCTGGCCAACAGCGTGATCGATTGGCCGGTTATCCGCTGGGCTGTGGTGAGCTGGTGACGTGGTTCGTCCGGACCGCCCGCTGGTCTATCGAAGGGATGCTGAGCCACCGCAGCCACGTTGAGTCCTGAATTGCAAGAGGAATACGGCCAATCACTACTGGGATATCGTATTCAAACCTGCCAAAGGAAGATAGTCTCCTTTTCGCGAAGGCCAACCTCGTGCTGGTTAACAGGTTCTTGTTTGAAACGCAAAGTCCGCACAGGGTCACAGAACAACGTGGCTTACTGGCCCAGGTCTTTGGGGTCAAATTGCTCTTTGTTTTGGTAGCGCTGTAAGACGCGCTTGGCAAAGCCTTTGTCCTCTTCGGGCAAGAGTTGCAGGACCTTTTCTTGCCAACCAATGGCTTTTTCGAATTGGCCATCAGCTGCCAGGGCGGCACCCAGGGCCAGCAGGTCATTGACGTTTTGATAATTGGTCAGCTCGCAGGCTGCTTCCGCCAGCTTGATCGCCGCTTTGGCATCGCGGAGCGATTGGTCCTGGCTGAGCACAAGTAGCCAGGCTTTATTCTGCAGAGCCAGGCCATACTTGGGGACCAGTTCGAGAGCTTTATTGTAGTCCTCGAGCGCCTCTTTCCATTTACCCAATTGTTGATAGTTGTAACCGCGATTGTTATAAGCCGAGGCCATTTGCGGGGCTTCGGCGATGACGCGCGAAAAGTTATCGATGGCCCCGGCATGTTGGCCGAGTTGGAAATAGATGAAGCCGCGGCCCATCCAGGCTGAGACATCTTTGGGATTCAATTCGATGGCTTTGGTGTAATCGGCCAGCGCATCTTCCAAGCGATCGGCCGCTTTGAGGGCGATCGCTCGCTGCTGCAGCAGAATCGGATTCTTTTCGTCCAACTTGATGGCGCTGGTGTAATCATCGACCGCCTTGGCGCCTTGTCCAAGTGCCATATAAGCGGCGGCACGGTTGATCAGCGACGAAGTATCTTTGGGGTCCTTCTCGAGGGCAGCAGTGAAATCGGCTACCGCTTCTTGATGATGGCCCGTGGCCGCTTGGAAGATACCACGACTGGCGTATGCATGGGATTCTTTGTATCCCAGTTCGATGGCCTGGTTGTAGTCGGCCAATGCCTTGTCGTGTTGCCCCAGAGCCCAATGGGCGCTGGCCCGCATCGTGTACAGACGACCTTCCTGGTCGTTTTCTTTGATCAGTTCGTCATAGATGTCGATCGACTCGGCGAGCTTGACCGCATTGGCTTTATCGACTGCGCCTTTGTGGCCATTGAAGGTGCGAATGACATAGGCATCTTCGCGTTCCGAGAGAACGGTCAGCAAGTCCCCCTTCTCGATCGTATCGATGATCTTGTCGCCTAAGGTCAACTTCATCTCGACGCGCGCGACCAGTGGTTCCGTGATCGGTGGCGGAGCAGCAGGCTCTTGCGCGCATACATACAATTGGCATGTCGCGGTGAGCGCAAGGAAGTTGATCAAACAGAAGCAAATAGATCGAGCGATATTGGTTAGCAACATTCGGCAATCGAACATCAAACAAGTGGTTTAAGGTTTTGCAGTGGCTGAGGCGGGACTGCGTTGGCTGATCAAGTCATCCAGCTCGGCTTGTAAGCGCGGCAGAATCTCTTCGTAGGTAAAGGCTCCTATAGCCTGACCGCCACGTTTAAGATTCACACGCGTCGGACCACACCACAGACCCAAATCAGCTTCGTCGGTTTCGCCTGGACCGTTCACGCGACAGCCCATTACAGCTATGGTAATTGCGTAGTCCTGAGCGTAGCGGGTCATTTCCTTCACTTTTTGAGCCAGTTCCACGAATTCTTCGTTTTCGACGCGTGAACAGCTCGGACACGAGATGATATTGAGCGCATTTGGGTTCAAGGCAACCACGCTGCGCAGCCGACCCGCATAGATATCATCGATGATCGAACGGCCCGCGGCGATCTCTTCGGGCTTACGCGGGTTAGGCACCGTCAGCGAGACGCGAATGGTATCGCCAATGCCTCGGCCGATCAGCTGCTCGAACGCAATGCGCGTTTTGACAATGCCATCCGGCGGCAGCCCCGCTTCGGTCACGCCCAAATGGAGTGGCACATCGGGCCGAAGCGCCGCAAAACGCTGGTTGATCTCAACCACTTTGGTGGGATCGCTGTCTTTCAGCGAAACCACGTAGCGCTCGAACCCCAGCTCATCGAGCAGTTGGCAATGTTCGGTAGCGCTTTCGATCATCGGAGTAATCGTATCGTGAGCGTCGAACTTGCTCTTCTTGTCAGGGTCCACGCTCCCACAGTTCACGCCGACGCGCAGAGCGCAATCGTGGTCGCGAGCGACCTGCGCCAGGAACTGAACTTTCTCCTGCCAAGGTTTGTTCTTTTCGTGATGGTACAAATGACCGGGGTTATAGCGAATCTTGTTGACGTTTGGAGCAACCTTGAGTGCCAGACGATAGTTCTCTTGCAGGTCGACCGACAAGTTGGCGGTGGTCTGCCGACGAATCTCGGCCAGGGCCTGGGCATCTTGATCGCTGTCGACCGCAATCCGCACTACATCGGCGCCCGCGGCAGCCAAAGCGTTGACTTGTTCCACCGTCGCATCAATGTTACGCGTATGAGTGGCCGTCATACTTTGGACAGCGATAGGATGTTGCGACCCGATCGAAATCGTACCCACGCGGACCGATCGCGTGGGATTGCGTTGGATATTCATTAGTAGGCACTGCCTGACGGATAGGTGACGATGGTTTGTAAGTTGATTATAGTCGCGTTTGACGTAGCGCCGTAGAGCGGTGTGTTACGTAGGGAACTGACGGCAGTATTCGTAGAGGGCCATGGTGGTCGCGGTGACGACGTTGTGACTGGCGGGCTGGCCGTAGACGGGGATTTCGATGACATCGTCCAACAGGTCCAGGACCTCCTGGCTGAGTCCCTCGCGCTCAGCGCCGATGATGAGGGCGGTCTCTCTGGCGTATCGATACTCATACAGGCACTGCGAGTGAGTCGTTTGTTCCAGCCCGACCAGCCTGAGACCGCTTTCGCGCAGTTTGATCAGCACCGGCGGCAGGCTGCGATGAGTTTCCAGGCGAACGTAATCGGCGGCATCGCGAGCAATTTCGCGATCGACCTTGCCGCTACCGCAGTGAATCAGTTTTTGAACCCCACAATTCCCTGCCAACCGAATCATGCGCGAAAGATTAACACTACTGCGAAGTGGCGCGGATACCAAAACCAAGGGTCGAGGTGCGGCGAGAGTTTGTGGTGGTTTATGGCGAATATGCTCGAATTTCGGCATTACGATTCCTTGGGCACACCCAGGCTGTGCGTAACTGCTATGGGTCGCTCGAGAAAACAAACTTAACTTGGCAGTGGCAGGATCAGGTTCATCAGTCTCTCGGCACTCATACAACCTTCTTCGGCCAGTTGAGTTCGAATGGCGCGGACAAAGCCGGTTGGATGCCAGTGTTCGGCATGCCATTCGACGGCTAGTGCCAACAAATTGAGTTGTTGGCTGCGGGCAGCGTCCAGCACAGCTTGCCACTGCGGTCGACTGGGCACGCGACCTTCGGCTGCTTCGACGGTCAATTGTAAGGCGCGGGCGTAAATCAAGAAGGTGGGTTCGCGCAACTTCAGCAACCTGGCGATCTGCTTGCGCGCATCTTTTAAATAGATGGCAGCTTGAGTGGCGTCGCTTTGGGCACACGCCAGGTCGCACACGACCCGCAGATAACGCATCAACCATTCGTGATAGGCGATCGACATGATTCGACTGGCCTCTAAACAGGGCCAGCGCTGCATCAGCCGGGCGCGAGCCCCCGTAAAATCGCCTTCGTAGAGCAACTGGCGTACTTGTGAAACCCACAGCATCACTTGTGGCATCTCGAATACTTCGTCGCTCAGCACGGCGCTGGCCTTGGCTAGTGAATCGCGACCGGCCTCGATGTCATCGCGCACCAGGTCGGCCAGGTGAGCTGCATTGACATGCATCCAGTAGGTCCACATCGTATCGGTCCGCTGGACGGCATCCTGGCGGTAGGAATCGGTGCGTTGGCATAGCTCGCGTAGTTGCCCCGAGTACCACAAATGCGCCAGTGAGATCCACGATACAAATCCGGTTTCCCACGTATCGGTTGCATAATGTGCGGCGTATAAATGTTCGGCTCGCTGCGAATATCGGAGGGCTGTCGAAAATCGTCCTTGCATGCTGTACCACATGAACATGCACGCATGGACCCGCGCGCGGGAATTTTGACTGCCGCTCTGCCGGGCCAATCGCCGTGCCAATCGAATCCAGCTGACCGCTCGACGCCTGGGCATTGTCGAGCGTGAAAAGAGCATGAGAGCCCAACGCATGGTCGCCAAAGCTCGATCGAAGCTAGTGCCACGTTCTAACGACAAGTGAAACATGCGTGTGATCAAGCGTCGACCAAGTTCGCCATCGAGGAACTGCAGTGGGCCACTGATACGGTTGAGGCACTGTTGGATTTCGGTGAAGGGAGTGGCATCGGCTTTAAAGGTAGCTTGCGTGGGCATCATCCTGGCCTTTTCATTCAGGCGCCAACGCGCGAAACCTCGGCGCAGCCATGATGAACCATCGGCCAAGACATCCAGTTGCCGCAAGACGGTGCGCAGGCTTTCTAGTCCAGCCGCCAGGCGACCGGCCCGAATCCACTGTTCGCCGGCCAGACATTGCATCAACGTCTTATCATCTTCGGCCGATAGTGCCAGTTGCTCATATGCGTGAGCGGCTGCTAGTGAGTTACCGTGTCCAGCCAGGCAATCCGCCTTCAAGCGGAGCGCCGAACGCACTTCGCCTTCGGTGCGTTGGGCTTGAGGATGAAACGCCCGCTCGAGCATCCAGAGAGCTTCGGCGTAAGAGAGGCGGCGCGCCGCTGCGCGAGCGCCTTCCATGTAGCAGGCGGCCGCTTCGCGAAACTGTCGCGCTTCCGAGTAATGGTGAGCAATGCGTCGCCAAGGTGGTGGCACCTCGCTGGATAACATGCGCGCCAGTCGATAATGGCGGCGTTGCAAGCGATCTTCCATCATCGCTTGTAGCACGACTTCGCGAAATCTTTCGTGCGATATTTCCACTTCGGAATCCAGTGTTGTTCCGCTAAAACGAATCCAGCCTTGGCCACTGAGATGATTTAGTTCTGACAGCAACTGGCCGGGCATGACGCGCGTGACGGTCTGCAATTGATGAATGCCCAAGGGCTGGGTTGAGACCGCTAGAAACTGCAGTACCTTTTCTGTAGCCGGTGGCAACATCGAAAAGCGATTATGCAGGACTCCAGAGTTCTTCTGCGTACCCGACAACCAAGTTTCGTCGCTCAAGCGATGTCGGACGATGTAGTTGACGTAGGAACGCAGGAGCTCTTGTAAGAGGAATGGACTGCCACCTGAACGTTTGAGAATGTCAGCGGAAACTTCATCCGTTAACCGAATGCGCAACCGGCCCGACCAACACTCTAAAAGTCGGACGCACTGCTCGCGCGACAGCGGCGGTATCTCGTATACGGTTCCCGATTTAGGCAGGTCGGTTTCTGGTTCGATCAACTTTTCCAAGAATGGCGAATCCACCTCTGAACCTTGATCGACCAGAATGATGAGGCCGCGAAATTCATCTGGACTGCGTAGCAGTAACGAGAGAATGCGACCGCTTTCACTATCGGCCCAGTGGGCATCATCGATGGAGATCACCAGTGGTCGACGTTGACTGAGGCCTTTTAACCAGCCTAGTAGTGCGTGCAGACCGGCTGCTCGGCGCGCCACCCCTTCCATCGAATCGCCGGTGCGAGTTTGAGCCGGCCAAACGCTATCGCCACCCAGTCGTTCCATTTGCGGAAAGGTGTAGACGATCTCCTCGCCACCGCCCTTGGCCAAATCGTGCCACAATTCTTTAGGCTGCATGGCCAAACAAGTGACCAGTTCTTGCACCAACAAATTCAGCGCTCGCAGGGGCGTGTGGTCTTGGCTGTGGCAGCGAATACTCAACCGCAAAACATTTTTGCTGACCGTGACCGTATCGGTATGCGCCAAGCGAACTGCGGGATCGCTGGCCAAGATCGACTTCAGCCAGCGGTTGAGCAACGTGGTTTTGCCCATACCGGATTCGCCACGAATCAACCGTAGAGCCGCCTGGCCAGAGCGAGCCGCTGCCAGCCCTTCGTCCAGCAGTTTTAAGCCGCTTTCACGACCGACAAAGTCGGTTTCACTGACGACGAAAGGAATTGGCTGACCGACATCGCTCCCCAAACGACGAATAATCTCTGCGGCTCCCGGCCGCTCGACCGGTTCGGTGCGCAACATTTCCAAGCAGAGACTGGCCAGCTCTTTTGGGCAGGCGGCCAGTTGTTCATGGCTGGCGGAATAATCCAGTTCAAAGCGTTTACCCGATTCGATCGCGGCATGCATATCGATGCGCACGGGCGGAAAGGCGCCGGTCATCGTTTCATACATCATGACCCCGAAGCTGTACCAGTCGCTGGCAAAGCCCGGTTCTTTTCCATGCAAGGATTCAGGCGAAAGATAATGCAAGGTTCCCACGACTTGCTGGCCATCGAGCGGTTTTGAGGCAGTCGTCTGATCCTCTTGAATGCGACTGGCCAGTCCCAAGTCCAGCAGCACTGCGCGACCGCGACCGGTGATCATCAAGTTGGAACTCTTGATGTCACGATGGATGACTTCGTGATCATGCAAGAAGGCCACAGCCAGGGCGGCTTGACTGAGTACGCGCCGCAACTGGCCCCAGCGATCCGGGCCACTGATACCACTGAACCAATCGCGAATGGCTTTGCCTTCGACGACTTCCATCGAAAAGTAACGCGTGTCCGCTTCGCTGAACGTATCGTAGAGTTTGACGACGTTGGGATGATTGAGTGTCGAGAGCCAGGTGAACTCTTCGATAAAGCGATAGATGCTCCATGAATCGGCGCGGTTGATAATTTTCACCGCTACATGGGCAGCGCTGCGCAGATCGACCGCGTTATACACGGTCCCCATGCCGCCTTGGCCGATGACATCGGTCAGCAGGAAGTACCCTAAACTGCAGGGCAATTGCGAAAACGAAATCTTCTTTTGGCTACTACCTTCCGCGACGGTCGTGTCGTTCTGATTGGATTCGGAGGGCTCTTGGTTAGTGCCACCGAGGCGATAGAGTTTTTCTTCCATTACCTGCATCATGCTGCCTACGCGTTCTTTTTCGTTGGGGCAGAGATCCAAGTAGGAATCGTAGTTGGGGGTCTTGGGGTCGAAGCGGAGACGCAAGGCAAATTCGAGCATAACGAGTTGGATCAGCAGTTCGCGATGCGACTTCAGTTGCGGAAAGCGATGCAGAAAGAGCATGACGCGCGGCTCGACGCGTTCGTCTTCGTCGATCGGCTCGACTTCCAAATGCTCGAGCAGGTTGGGCGGTTGGTAGGCATACTCCAATTCGACGGCCAGCAGTCGAGCTAGCAAAGCGACTTCGTCGTCGGGTGCAACCTGTTCGAGAAAGGTCGCATAAGCCTGCGGTTGATAACCATTCCATTGTTTGCGGAACTCCTGCTCTAGTTCGGCCAATTGAGCATTGAGCATGGGAGTGGTTTGCAAGGAGAGTTAAAGTTCTTACCGCAGGGGCAGCGCGGGCTATGGGTGTCATGATAAGCTGCCGAGAATTGATCTAGCAAGCTTTTCGGCAAATCTCTAGGATTCGCAAAATTCGGACTGGACGCAGCCCGTTGGGCCAGCGATGAGAGTGTCAAGGAGGATAGTCGTGCAGACCATTAAAACGGCAGTTGTAGTCGTTCTTTTGTTGGGCGTATGCTATGGCGCGTACGTAGCCATGAACGCACCCGAACCGACCTTGCCTCCGGATTTGGAAGCTTGGAACGAGAATGAGATGGGTTTGAGCGTGGATACGGGCTCGCTAGTCGATGTCCCGCAGCTCTCGCCCTCGCCGCCTCCGGCGGACCTGGCCCCGTTGGCTCCGCCGGCGATCACGGCTCCGCCGACCGCCTCACTGACGCTACCGCCGCCAGCAGGCTCGCAGGCACCCCCACTGGCCAGCCCACCATCGCTGAGTCTGGATTCGCCGCCTCTACCTGGCTTTCCAGGTGATCTGCAATCGAAAAAGGAAGAGAGTCTGGGTAGCAAGCTGCTGCCGGATTCCGGTGCCACAGCGGATCTGCCTGAGGGCACGTCAATTCCGCTACTGGGTGCCGATGATTCTACCAAGACTCCCGAAGTGAATTTGGTGAATGATCCCAGCAGTGACTTAGGGTTACCACCGATGCCAAACTTGCCGAGTTTCGATCCACCGGCCGCGCCATCTGGGGACTCCTTCGTAAGTGTGCCTGGGCAAACCAATTCGTTGCCGCCAAGTAACGTCGGTGGCGATGCACAGCTTTCTAAGCCGCATGATCCCAAGGCCAGCAAGACAGCTTTGCCGTATGCTGTCGCTCACAAGCAGGCGCTGGAATTGACGCAAGAGAATAAGCTGAAAGCGGCGCTCGAACTGATGAGCCCTTACTTCGATCACATTACGCTCGAAGAGTCTGAGCACCGCGACCTGCGCGAGCTGTTGGACGCTCTGGCTGCAGAAGTGATTTACTCCAAGCGACATTTGATCGAAAATCGATTCGTGGTCAGTCCGGGTGAATCCCTGGAATCGATCGCCACCAAGTTTCGCGTCTCGCCCGAGACCTTGGCCAGCATCAATCGCCTCGACAGTACGCGCGTCGTACTGCCGGGTACCGAGCTGAAAGTTTTTAACGGTCCGTTCCGTGCAGAAGTCGATCTCTCACGCGGCGAACTAGTGATGTTCCTGGGTGATCTCTATGCTGGTATCTTTCCGGTCACCTTCGGCGACACGCCCAAGCCGGAGCTAGGTGAGTTCACGATTGTGGAGAAGCTGCGCGACAAGTCCTACATCACCGGCCAATCGTACCTCATCCCGCATTCGGATCCGCGCAATCCGTATGGTGGCTTCTGGATGCATCTGGGCAAAGACATCTGCATCCACGGCTCAGCCGAAGTTATCGATCCTACTTTGAAAGACGCCGGCTGCATCAGCCTGGCTCCGCTGGACGCACGTGAAGTGTATGCCTTGTTAGGCCAAGGTAGTACGGTAGTGATCAAAGAGTAGAACGCGTCGCGTAGAGCGGCTGTCCCCAGCCGCTCAGCACCCGGCAAGTCGTCAACCTGTAACACTAGTCACTCGTTCACTCGGTCGCATGGTCGGAAGATGCTTTGGTTAGAGGGTTCTGGTCGTAGAGCGGCTGTCCCCAGCCGCTCAGCACCCGGCAAGTCGTCAACCTGTAACACTAGTCACTCGTTCACTCGGTCGCTTGGTCGGAAGATGCTTTGGTTAGAGGGTTCTGGTCGTAGAGCGGCTGTCCCCAGCCGCTCAGCACCTGGCAAGTCGTCAACCTGTAACACTAGTCACTCGTTCACTCGGTCGCATGGTCGGAAGATGCTTTGGTTAGAGGGTTCTGGTCGTAGAGCGGCTGTCCCCAGCCGCTCAGCACCCGGCAAGTCGTCAACCTGTAACACTAGTCACTCGTTCACTCGGTCGCATGGTCGGAAGGAACTTTGGTTAGAGGGTTCTGAGCAGCTGAGGACAGCTGCTCTACGCTCAGCACCCGGCAAGTCGTCAACCTGTAACACTGGTCGCTTGGTCGGAAGATGCTTTGGTTAGAGGGTTCTGAGCAGCTGAGGACAGCTGCTCTACAATTGGTCGGAAGGAACTTTGGTTAGAGGGTTCTGAGCAGCTGAGGACAGCTGCGCTACGGAACCAATCGCACGCCGAGGCCGGGTTGCTCGGGCAGGTGGCAGTGGCCTTGGTGCCACTGCAGACCAGTGGCGATATCTTTGGCCAGGAGCAGTGCTCCGTCAAGATCGGCAAAATCGAGCAGCGGTAGTAGATGCACGCCTGCGGCGATGCCGATGCTTGATTCGGTCATGCATCCGACCATGACCTTCAGACCATTCTGCTTGGCGCGGGCGATCATACGCCGGGCGGGAGTCAGGCCGCCGCATTTGACTAACTTGATATTGATCGCATCAAAACAATCAAGGCAGCGATCAACATCGCTTTCAACCTGACAACTCTCGTCGGCCATCAGCAGCACTGGCGACTTTCCTTTGAGCGGCCGCATTTCGGCGTACGCCTCCGCAGGCAGCGGCTGCTCGACCAGTTCGACATTCAAAGTCGCTAGTTCGTCGGCCAAGCCCAGCACCTGGTTAGCTTGCCAAGAACAATTGGCATCGACGCGAAAGGTCGCCGACGTGTGCTCACGCAAGAAGCGGACATTGCTTAGACCGTTGTGGTCGAGTTTGATTTTGTAGATGGGCCAACCCGGCATGGCTTGCAGCTTGCGCAGCATGACCTCGGGAGTATCAATGCCAATGGTGTAGCAAGTCGGCGGACAGGGAGCATCTGCATCAAAGCCCCATAAGCGATACAGCGGCAGGTTGTGCTGCTGGGCAAACAAGTCCCAAACCGCGCAGTCCAGGGCGCACTGGGCAAAGCGATTCTCGCTCAAGATTGGATCCAGTTCGCGCCACAGTTCAGCTGGATTCTCTAACTTGAAATCGGCTAAACGTGGGGCTACTTCATGGAGCAAACGAGTCATATTCTCCAGGCTTGCGCCGTAATAATCGTTTGTCGTTGCCTCACCGAAACCAACCAGTCCATCGGCATGCAGTTCGACGATCATGGTCGGCTGAACGGTGGTCGTGCTGCGCGCAATGGTGAAGGGATCGCGCAGCGGCAAGTCGAACGATTTGATCTTGAGTTGCATAAGTGCCTTTCCGTGGAGAATGCAGAGCGCGGAGTGCGAACATCGCAAAAGTTTACATACCGAACTTGCGCCATGCGCCTTCGCGACGGAACAGATCAACCGCTTCGACTAAACGCTCAGGGCCTTCGCGCAGCACATCGACCACGGGCAGTTGCATTTCGTCTTCGAGTTCTTTGCCCAGTCGAGTGGCTTGATCGGCTTGAATGCGGCGACCGTTCATGGCAATGCCCAGCGTCACGCAGGGTTGATGGATACTGGCCATGGTTTCGAATAGTTCTCGCATGCGCATCAGGTTCGGGATCGGCACATGGTCGATACCGCCGACCGTAGTGCGGCCAGCTTCGAATGTCATGATTAACGCATGGGGCAAGCAGCCATGTAGCAGGCTCAAGGTGACACCCGAATACGATGGATGTACCAGGCTGCCCTGGCCTTCAACCAGCAGCACTTCGTGATGTTGATTTTCCAAAACCAGATGTTCAGCAGCACCGGCCACAAAGTCAGCCACGATGCAGTCCAGTGGCAAGCCACCACCGGAGACCATGATGCCGGTTTGGCCGGTGGCGACGAAGTGTGCATCGACGCCGCGTGCTTTCAAGCCATGGGTTAGTTCCAAGCTCACTACCATTTTGCCCACGCTGCAGTCATGACCGACGGTATGCACGCGAAGGCAATTGGGATTGAGTTCTTGTCGACGCGCGATTTGACGAAAGTTGTTTTTACGCACATCGATAATGCGCGTCCCGCGCTTGGTCGCCGCCGCGGCTAACTCTGGATCGTCGCTCAGGAAATCATGCAAACCGCTGAGGATATCCATGCCTCGGTCGATAGCCTCAAATAAGACTTTGCGCCAAGCTTCCGGAATGCGGCCGCCAGGAGGCGCGATGCCCATGACCAGCGTGCGCGCATCGGCCGCTTCATCCAAGCGAGCAATCATCGGCGTTTCGCCACCAGCATCGAGGAACTCGCGTGCTTTGCGGCCCGCGTTATCAGGGTCGAAGACAGCCACGCATTCGTCAGGGCAATAGCGCAGCAAGCCAGCGGCGGTCTTGGCCGTCCGCGGATTGGAGTATCCCCAAGTCAACAGGACCATCTTGCGATTCATCGTTGGTTCCATTCTCGCTGTGTCTGTTTGTGCCCTAATCCCGAATTGGACGTGTCGATGTGCTTAGCAGTAACTAAGCATAGAGGGCGGTGACGAAGGCCGTAGCATAATTGCGGCAATGCGAAATGCTAATGAGCAGTTCACCGATTCCACGCTGCAAACATATTTCGCGCGCCTGACCGCCGATGATAATCGTCGGTTTGCCGCCCACTGCATTGACCACTTCGATGTCGGTCCAGTGAATACCGCGCGACCAACCGGTGCCGATGGCTTTGAGAGCCGCTTCTTTAGCCGCCCACCGACCCGCGTAGTGCTGTGTGGCGGCTTTGCGCGCAGAGCAATAGGCGATTTCTTGTTGGGTATAGACACGCGTCAAGAACAGTTCACCGTGTTTTTCAATCATCTGGGCAATGCGAACGCACTCGGTTATATCGGTGCCAATGCCATAGATCGTGCCAGTCACATGGCGCGATGTGCTCATGCTGTATTGCGACTTTAACAGGCTAGGTGGTGTATTCGGAATTAAACCGTACGTAATCCAGCGTCAGATCGCTGGTCCAGTGGCGACATGCGCCGGGCCCGTCGCCTACGATTAACAATATATGGGTTAGATGATTATCGCGTATCAACTGACTGGCCGTCTTGGCATCAAAGCCGACCGGTTCACCGCACTGAAACAATAGCAGTCCATTGACATGCAATTCCAATCTGCTGATATCGATCGGTACTCCGCTATAACCGGTGGCCGACACGATGCGTCCCCAATTCGGATCGCAACCAAATACGGCCGACTTAACGAGATTGCTGCAGGCGACCGTGTGAGCAATCTTGCGCGCGTCGTGATCCGATTGCGCTCCACGGACATCGACTTCGATTAAGTGTGTCGCACCTTCACCATCGGCAGGTATTTGCTTGGCCAGTTCGATGCACATGGCTTCCAGGTTCTCAGCGAATTCAGCTTCGGCCGTTCCGCTGAGTACTTCGCCGCCGGCCTCCCCATTGGCCAGCAGCAACATAGTGTCGTTGGTGCTGGTGTGGCCTTCCACACTGATGTTGTTGAATGATTTGTCGGCGGCGCGTTTGAGCAAGACTTGTAGTTGTTCGGCCGCCAACGGAGCATCCGTCAACACGCAGCACAGCATAGTGGCCATATTCGGTCCAATCATGCCGGCGCCTTTGGCCATCCCGGCGATATGAATCTGGCGGCCCTGAGTTTCCATTTGACGCGACGTAACTTTGCGGCCATTGTCCGTTGTGAGAATGCCCTCGGCCGCGTTCAGAAAGCCTGTCTCGGTTGCGGCCAATTGTGAGGCAGCGGCTTGAATGCCCTTTTCAACTTTGTCCATGGGCAGAAAGCGACCGATGACGCCGGTGCTCATCACCAACACTTGATCGGCCCGCACCGGTGTGCTGCCCGCGATGGCGGTGGCCGCCATTTCGCACATACGCTGGGCATCCTCCATCCCTCGCACACCTGTGCAAGCATTGGCATTGCCACTATTGACCACAATGGCTCGTGCATCGCGCATGGGCGTCCGACCGCGGCAGAGCACTACGGGAGCAGCCACGACTTGGTTTTGGGTATACACCCCCGCTGCGCTGGCTGGGGAATCCGAAACAATAAGAGTTAAGTCTTTGGCACCAGCTCGACTTTTGATAGCACAAGCTGCCGAAGCAAAACGAAAACCGGCAGGAAGGCGATGCGACACAGCTAATTCCAACTCCAATGCGAGCAATTTGAGGGGCGAACGCACCACAAAACATAGTGCCGCCATCCCCGAAGCGAAAGCCCCGATTCTCCTAAGCCGAGGGCATTAGCCCCGGTTTTTGAACGTTCAACATAATTGATGCCGTTTCCCCCGTCTAAACGTGGGCCGCTTTTGAACGACGCAGGCGGAGCCTGCAAGGCAGCGAGTTACCAGGCAGAGCCCGGTAACCAGGCCGACTGCCCGAAACAATTGGCATAACACAGTGTTAAAACTAGAGCCCGCCAGCTGGTTGCTATGGGACGGAAGACCACGTTCTTAAGTGGTTGTCAGGATTCGGCTTAGGGCTTGACTTACCAGACGAAATTGCCGATAGAAACTTGCTAGGAAATTCCGTGGAAGGCAACAAATACTGTTGCATTTGTTACGAAAAAGTAGGAAAACATCCTGCATGAGCCATGCTGTGGCGATCCTAAGTTCCCTTAGGCTAGTGCCAATGGCTCGCGCCACGGACGACGACGAATAACTCCCCCCTACCTAAACCTCGATGCTTCGAGCAGGGAGAACTAGAGAATGTCAGCCGATTGGTATTTCATCAAAACGGGCTTCTTCGGAGGCCATAAAGCGGTTGGGCCGATATCCGAAACCCAGATGCTGGAGCGCATTGGCAAAGGTGAGCTGCAACCCAACACCATGGTGTCCAGCACCTCCAAGACGCATGGACACTGGGTGCCCATGCGCGAAATCCGTCCAGCCTACAAGCATTATCTGGAGACTCACCCCAAGAGCCACGCTTCCTGAGGTCTTCTTCCAGTAGCGGAAGCCGTCAAGGCTTTCGAAGTTGATTTTTTGTGTCGCGTTTCGTGTCGTTGTTTACGGCGACACGCCAAACGCTAGCAGGCTGGGCTAGACAGGCAGACTCTAAATGCTTGCCGCCATCGCGTGTGCCGGCGGCAAGCTTCGGGGGCTCTGGCACTACTGCTGCAATTTCAGATTCTTGAACTGCACGACCATTGGTTTGCCCACGTGAATTTGCAGGGCCAAGACGCCCTTGGTCGCAGCTTTCTCAGGTTGGTTGTCGATTGTTTCACTCATCAAGGTGTCGTTGATGTAGTGGCTCAATTTGTTGCCCTTGGCGACCACGCGATAGTGATTCCAAACATCGGCCTTGATGACCTTCTTTAGATCATCATCTTTGGCAATTTCTTCTTCGCTGATCTTGCCATCGGGGCCAATGGTGGAGCGTTGGCCGCGTTTGCAGACAATACCGCGACCGCGTTCTTCGTAGTTGATACCGGCATAGGTCAAGGTGGCATCGATGTCCGCTTGATAACCACCGACGATGAACTTATCAGCGTCCACGACTTTGCTGCGATATTGGATGCCGGAGTTGGCATTTTCTCCAGTGATCTTGTAGTCCAGGTTCAGTTCAAAGTCGGCAACTTCGCCTTCCCAAATGAGAAACGAATTGGCGGTCAATGGGTTTTCTGGCGTGGTTGTGCCGGTGATTGCCCCGTCTTTGACAGACCAAAGTTCGGAGTTGCCCTTCCAGCCGGTCAGATCTTTACCATTGAAGAGTTCTTTGGCATCTTGTGCGCAGCACCAGGAAAGGCTGGTTAGCGTAACGCAGAGTAGTGCAAAACTTCGTAGCAACATGGGTGGGTCTCGGTGTGAGTGGGGATGGGTGATGGTTGGGGACTCAACAATCTTAACTAGCTGCCAGTCCGCTGTCGACAAAGTAGTCGATACCGATGTTTTCAGGAGCCATATGAGGGCCCTACCAACGGTCCTCGAGTCCTGTTTGTGCCCTCATCCCGAATTAGACGTGTCCATGTGCTTATAATGATCGCCAATGAACTCACTTAAAATCGAAAAACGGGCAATCTCGCCAGCCCCTCGCCGTCGTCGGTTGGCTGTGGTCATCGTGCTCTGCCTGTGGGCATGGGCCGCCATGGTTATGCTAGCCGGCTGGGGGCCCTGGATCGAATTGGCGTCGCACTTTGTGCTGCATGGCTTGATGGCTAGCGGGCTGGTCATGTTGCGATTGGCGTGGAGTCGGTATTGGAAGCTGCTGGGCTGGACGATTCCGCCGGCCGCGTATTTTCTGATATTGTTTCAGCCTTGGACTCTGTGGTTAGCGCCCGGCGCATCGCCTGACAAGTTGCAGCGATCGTTGCAGGTCATGTCTTGGAACGTGTTGTGTGTCAATGAACATTTGGAAGAGATCGAGCAAGTAATCGTCGGTCATCCGGTCGACGTGCTCGTGTTGATCGAGGTGCGTCCGAATCTCTTCGAGCAAATTCCGGCTATCCGTCAGCAGTACAAGCACTGCCTATCGTTTCCATCGTGGAGCGGCAATGGCATAGCGGTGCTGAGCAATCGCGACGACGTGGATTTGGACAGGCTCGAACTAGCCGGATCGGTCATGCCTTCGATTGAAGTGACGGTGGCGCAAGATCAATTGAAGTTGATCGCCATGCATACCTGGTCTCCAGTGCCGCCATCGCGTTCCCTGTCACGCGATCAGCAGCTGGCAGCCCTCAAGCTGTGGACGCGTCAGCAAACCAGTCCGGTATGCGTCGCGGGTGACTTGAACATTACTCCGTGGGCACCCGCTTTTGCGCGCATGATCGATGCAGGCTTTGTCGATTCGCGCACTACTGGGCTGGGCAACCTGGCCAGTTGGCCCAGTTGGCTTGGACCCATCGGCATTCCGATCGACCACGCGCTCTGCTACGGCCAGTGCGCGATCACCAATCGGCGGCTAGGGCCAGTCGTCTGGGGCTCGGATCATCGCCCCATCTTGTTTGAAGTTGCGTACTAGTAGAGCAGCTGTCCTCAGCTGCTCGGAACCCTCTAACCAGAGTTTCTTCCGACTAAGCGACTAGTGTTACAGGTTGCCGACTTGCCGGGTGCGAGCGGCTGGGGACAGCCGCTCTACGTTGCGGCGATTAGAGACCAGCTGAGTTGAAGTACTCGGGCTCCTGGCCGGGTTTCCATTTGATGTTGCAGCCGATGCTGGGGCGTTGTGGTTGAGGGATCGCTTGTTCGCCCAGCAGTGCTTCCAGAGCGGCGCGCAGGTCTTGGCCGGTCGGCTGAGCACCTTGCTTGGGTCGTGTTTCATCCATCTGACCTCGGTACACCAACTTGAACTCCGAGTCGAATAGATAGAAGTCCGGCGTACAGGCAGCGCGGTAGCTCTGCGCTACCGACTGCGACTCGTCGTACAGATACGGAAAGTTGTAGCCCTGCGCGGCGGCTTCTTCTTTCATCTTGGCGGGGGCATCATCGGGATGTGCGGTGATGTCATTGCTGCTGATGCCGACCACAGCGATGCCTCGAGCTTGATACTCGTCAGCGATGCGGGCGAGTTCCGGCGCCACATGCTTCACGTAGGGACAGTGATTGCACATAAAGACCACCAGCAATCCTGGACGGCCACGGAAATCATCGCGGGCAACGAGCTGGCCATCGAAATCAGGCAAACGAAAATCGGGTGCAGTAGTGCCTAAGGGCAACATCACGCTGGCAGTGCGGACCATGGTCTATCTCCTGATAGTAGTTGGGCTCGTTTAACAATAATTAGCCTAGCCGATTTGAAGCGAGGGCTACAGGGGTTTGAAAGTAGGGTCGTCATTCACTCACACACGTGAGTCATCAATCATCGTTGACGCGCGTTCACACGCATCTATATTCACCAGCGGGGACCCAACCACCACATAGAGAACCCCAAGAACGACCCCCTTCTAGTCCTGTCCCCAAAGCACGTTCGTTATTTCTTCTTGGATGTTCTTGAAAGGTCGTTTTATGAAAGGGGCTCGTGTTGGGTTTACGTTGGTTGAGCTGTTGGTTGTCAACTTCAATGTGTGTTCTAGCCAGTCTTCGCCCTTCGGCCTGCCGGTGATGGGTTTGGATACAGTCAACGATGGGCTCTACAACAAACGCTTAGCGCCGATTTCAAGTTGTGGGATCTGGTGGTTGCGCTTATTGGCTCGACTTTCCAATTTCGAGCTGCCAAACGGTTAGAGAGTCGGGGCCTCCACTGATACAAGTTTGACATTTGTGTCAGTGGAGGCCGAGAACACAGGCTGGAAGCCTATGCCACATGACTTTACTGGCTCGTCTTTTCTTTCTCTTTGCGTTCCAGTTCCCTGATTACCTTCTTGACCTTGGCGACCTTGGGGCGGGTATAGGTCATGCAGTAAGCATCGCCTGGGTGCCTGCGATAATAATCTTGATGATATTCTTCGGCTAAGAAAAAAGCGGTGTAGGGTTCCAGCAGCGTAACAACCTTGCCGCGAAACGCTTTGGCTTTATCCAGCCGTTGGATCAGCTCTTCGGCTTGAGCTTTTTGTTCGTCGTCATGATAGAAGATGACCGATCTATACTGAGTACCGTAGTCGGGTCCCTGCTTGTTCCGCGTGGTGGGATCATGCGTTTTGAGAAAGATTTCGAGCAGTTGTAAGTAGCTGATTTTGGCGGGGTCATAGGCGATCTGGCAAACCTCGGCGTGTCCGGTCAGGCCTGTTTTGACCATTTCATAAGTGGGCTTGCCGACTGTGCCGCCGGCGTAGCCGGACACGACGTTGGTTACGCCCGGGACATTTTCAAAGACAGCCTCGACGCACCAGAAGCAGCCGCCGCCGAAGGTCGCTACGCCTAACTGAGCGGAGGGTTGGTCGGTGGAAACGCCGTCGGAAACTTTAACCTGATCCGACGGTGCCGCACCACTGGTGGCCACCGAATCCTGTGCTACGCTTGGAGTCACAGTGGCGGGCAATGGTACAAGGCAAACATTGACGACAAGGGATCGAACGAAAAGCTGTTCGATGGGCGACCGCATTTTCATAGTTTCAATACCCCCTAGTATCTGGTATGTTGGCGGCGAAGGATTGGCCCACGGATTGCCTAAGCTGTCGCAGCTTTGCCTGTCGGGTTGGCAGGCGGCAATACCATTCAGTAATTATACCAGTCGGAGACATGTATGAAGCTGGGAATTCTTTCGTGCAGTCCGCAATGCTATAGCACGCGGCGGCTGAAAGAAGCAGCCTTAGAACGCGGCCACAAGGTTCGCGTTCTCAATACGTTGAAATTTGCCATCGATCTAAATCCTGGCAATCCAGATCTGTATTATTACAACAAGCCCCTGAGTCGCTACGATGCGATCCTGCCCAGGATCGGTGCTTCGATCACTTACTTCGGTACGGCGGTCGTGCGTCAATTTGAGCAGGTGGATGTCTTCTCGCCCAATTCATCGCACGCAATTTCCAATTCGCGTGACAAGCTGCGGTCGATGCAGATTCTCAGTCGACATCAAATTGGTATTCCCCCCACCACGTTTGTCCGGGATCGGGCTGACGTGGTGCCCGCCATCGAGCGTGTGGGTGGGGCGCCCGTGGTAATCAAACTACTGGAAGGTACGCAAGGCGTGGGTGTGATCTTGGCTGAATCGGTCAAGGTCGCCGAGGCAATTATTGAAACGCTACAAAGCACTCGGCAAAACGTGCTGGTACAAAAATTCATCGCTGAAAGTCGCGGTCGCGACATCCGCGCTTTCGTAGTTGGCGATCAAGTAGTGGCAGCCATGCGCCGCGTGGCTCAAGGCCAGGAATTTCGTAGTAATGTGCATCGCGGTGGCAAGACGGAAACCGTGTGGCTGGATGATGCATATCGCGAAACCGCCGTGAGGGCTGCACAGATCATGGGCCTGCGCATCGCAGGTGTAGATCTGCTGGAATCGCAAGATGGACCGCAGGTCATGGAAGTCAACAGTTCGCCCGGCCTAGAGGGCATCGAGTCGGCTACGGGGTTGGATGTCGCTGGAGCCTGCATTGACTTCTTAGCAGCTCAAGTCAATTTTCCCGAACTCGATATCCGTCAACGCTTGACGGTCAGTCGCGGTTATGGAGTGGCAGAATTGTCGGTGCCCGAAGGCTCCGAGTATGTGGGCAAGACGATTCACGATGCCGGCCTGCGCGAAAAGGACATCAACGTGTTGACGCTGCATCGCGACACTACCGTCATTCCCAATCCCAATCCAACGCGAACGCTGGAAGCCGGTGACCGACTATTGTGCTTCGGTAAACTCGAATCGATGCGCGATATGATTTCCGATCGTACCAAACGAGCTCGCCAATTGCGGATACGCAAACTCAAGAGCGGTGAGACCAAGCGAGCCGTGGATGCCCCGCAAGATGTGCCTGCGGCTCACGCTCCCGTACCCAACGTCGGATCAAAAACATAGTCTCCTTTTGCTCCGCAAAAGGCACTTGCGGCACTTGCGGCATTTGCGAATCAGAGAGTCTCTATTTGCTTCGTTAGAGAAGCCGTTGCCTTTCGCGGAGCGAAAGGAGACAAAAATGCAGGCCGATGCAATGCATCGGCCTGCGTCAAAGTCTTTAGAAGGGAGATTCAGGAGCAACCAAACCTTTGGGCAGTTCTTTGCCCTTGGCGTCTTTGGTCACATTGGTTGGCGGTGGCGCTGTAGGCGCATTGGTTGGCTTGTCGCCACAACCGACCAGGCAGGGCCCTGCCAGCAAAACAACGATCAGCAAACGTGCGAGCATTCTTGATATCTCTTTCAGGAAGTGATTAGTCCAAGCCGTCGATCGTTAGTCCGTCCGCTTTGCCGCCCAAACGCAACCAAACTTCGGCGTCCATCGAGCGAGTCAGCGATTTGACAGCACCGTCACCCATGGTGAACTGAATGATGTCGCCAGCGTGACGGCTGCTGAATTTGATGTCTTCAAAGCGAGGACGAACGTATGCTGCAGGGATCGTGGTTGTGGTCGCAATCGGACGACTGTTGAAGTGCGTGCCGATGGGGCCCATCAACCAAGTAAACGAGTGGTGACGACCAGCACCAGTGTTGCCGTCGTTGAACCCACCAGTGACTTCACCGAACAGGAACGTATTGGACAAACCGTCACTGCAGGAACCAAAGGTGTACTGCTTCTGCATGCCGAACAGTCCGATGTAGTTGTCGACTTCAGCCGCACCGATGCCGGTCAGGCTGAGCGAAGCGCCCGTGTTGGGCAAACGACCAGCACAACCCAGGTAATTCGTGCAATAGTGGTGTGATGAAATTGGGTCACCTGGAATGTCGTTCATGTGAAAACCACCATAGGACGGACCGGCCGGTGTGCGCACCATCCACAAGCTGAATACGTCCGAACCCAGGAATCGGGCATCATCGGCCGAATCTGATGGGCAATAGAACGTTGCAATGCGCGTGGCAGTGGCGAGGTTGATGTCGGCAAAGTTCCAATACGGACTGCGACGTGGCACGATCGTGGTCGGCCAGGTAGCGCCATATTGGAAGTCTTTGGCATCCATGGCCAGGTTCTGCCCGAACGCCTGGTAGACGTTCGTTTGTTCCATGAATGGCAACAGATAACCTAACTGACCCACAAACGTCACGTGGTCTGGCCGCGTACCAACGTCAGCCCAGACATCGGTCGAGAAGATCTGACCGGGAGGCAGCTTCTTGTAAGCGCTCTCGAAATTGTGCGTTGCCAGTCCCAACTGCTTGAGATTGTTCTGGCACTGCGTACGACGCGCAGCTTCGCGGGCTGCCTGAACGGCCGGCAATAATAAGCCAACCAAAATACCAATAATGGCGATAACCACTAGCAGCTCAACCAGGGTGAAACCCTTGCGAGCTGTCGACCATGTCGACTTCATCTTAGAACTCCCAACTCTAGGAACGAACAAACAAAACAATTCACGCTCCTCCGTGAGGAAATATTAGGGTTGGATATCAGTGAACTAGTGATCAGCAACTACGTCAAATTAAAGATCCGATCAGAAAATGCAGTCAAGTTAGCTGCGTGTTAACTGAATTTCGGATATGTAGATTCAGTTAGCGTTTCTAGCTTGCGAAAACACTCCACATGAGATTCTTGGCGATCTCATAGTGATATCTATTGGGTGGGTGTGTCGCCGGTAGATTCGCGAGAATTCGCTCTTTAGAGGGCGTGTGTTGCGAGAAAGTTAGCTCAAAAGAGAGAGCGTAGCCATCGCTGCCAGGCGGTGGACGTGCTGGATTTTGCCAGGCCTTTATCAAACAGATGCGATCAGCGAATGCTCGTCTCGTCGGCCAGCCTTTACTGTTCGGCATGGCGGCGACTGGCTCGCTCGTCCATCGCTTGGCAGCGGTGGCTACAGCTACAACCGCTTGGCAGCGGTGGTTACAGCTACCCCCAAAAAAAGAAGGCACGGCTAACGCAGTGGTTGGCCGTGCCTTCAAGAGATTTTAAGGAAGTTAACCTTAGTTGCTTAGAACGGAGACTCCGGTGCAACCAGGCCCTTGGGCAGTTCTTTACCCTTGGCGTCTTTGGTCACGTTGGTCGGTGGCGGCGCGGTAGGCGCATTGGTCGGCTTATCGCCGCACCCAACCAATACCGGACAAACCAGAAAAACAACAATCATCAAACGTGCGAGCATGCTCTCGACTTTCTTCCTAAGAAAACTTATTCCAGGCCTTCAACGGTCAGACCATCGGCGCGGCCGCCCAAACGCAACCAAACTTCGGCGTCCATCGAGCGAGTCAGCGATTTGACAGAACCGTCACCCAAGGTGAACTGAATGATGTCGCCAGCGTGACGGCTGCTGAACTTGAAGTCTTCGTAGCGTGGACGAACATAAGCTGGAGGAATCGTGGTGGTAGTGGCAACCGGACGAGCATTGAAGTGAACGCCGATGGGGCCCATCAACCAAGTGTGCGAATGGTGACGACCAGCGCCAGTGTTGCCGTCGTTGAAACCACCGGTGACTTCACCGAACAGAATCGTGTTCGATAGACCGTCGCTGCAATTGCCGAAGGTGTATTGCTTCTGCATGCCGAACAAGCCGAGGTAGTTGTCGACTTCAGCTGCACCGATACCGGTCAAGCCGAGCGAAGCACCCGTGTTTGGCAGACGACCCACGCAACCCAAGTAGTTGGTGCACCAGTGACGCGACAGGATCGGGTCACCAGGAATGTCGTTCATGTGGAAACCACCGTAGGTCGGACCAGCAGGCGTACGGACCATCCACAAGTGGAAAGTCGATGCACCCAACATACGTGCATCATCGGCAGAGTCCGATGGGCAGTAGAAGGTGGCAATACGAGCTGGCGTGGCGATCGTATTGATGTCGGTGAAGTTCCAATAAGGGCTGCGACGTGGCACAATCGTGGTTGGCCAAGTTGCACCGTACTGGAAGTCCTTGGCGTCCATAGCCAGGTTTTGACCGAACGGTTGATAAACTTGAGTCTGCTCCA
This sequence comes from Rania fehmarnensis, assembly GCF_056494185.1. Classification (NCBI taxonomy): domain Bacteria; kingdom Pseudomonadati; phylum Planctomycetota; class Planctomycetia; order Pirellulales; family Pirellulaceae; genus Rania; species Rania fehmarnensis. The sequence goes on along the minus strand of NZ_CM151398.1, from coordinate 9,194,848 downwards.
TGAAGGGCAGCAAGTAAACCAACTGGCCCAAGAACGTTACGTGGTCAGGACGTGTTCCCACGTCAGCCCACACATCCGTCGAGAAAATCTGCCCTGGAGGCAGCTTCTTGTAGGCACTTTCGAAATTGTGCGTTGCAAGTCCCAATTGCTTGAGATTGTTTTGGCATTGCGTACGACGAGCGGCTTCACGAGCTGCTTGAACGGCTGGCAGCAACAAGCCAACCAGAATACCAATAATGGCGATTACCACGAGAAGCTCAACTAAGGTAAAACCTTGTCGAGCAGCAAACCGAGCCGACTTCATCATCGGAACTCCCAAATGAAAGAAAACGAACGAACCAAAAAAAACTGTTCGAACCTTATGAGGGCTATGAGTCAGGGGTACGTACTAGTGAAGCGTCACGAAGCATTAAGGTCAAGTTAATTGCCCATCGAAATTTACAAAAACTTTAGAACAAGCCCGCGTTCGGACCGTCTAATGGCCCCAGAATCACCATAAAGGCAACGATATCACCCTTTCTGCTGAGTGTTGTGGTGTTCTGTCGCAGGCGAGGTTTTTCGAGCAACATTTTGGGAAGTCGCTCAGCCGTGGGCCTCAGCCCGGTTTTTGAAGTGCTGCGCATTGCCAGTGCCATCCGAAAACCGAGGCTAACGCCTACGGCTTAGTGAACAACTCGCGCCAAGCCCAGGCGTAGAGGTTGCGGCTATCGGCGTAGCGTGAGGCAGAGGCGGCTGAACCGAGTACGACGACGATTAACTCTCGGTCTCGATAGCTACCGACAGATACCAGGCAAGCTCCAGCAGCGTCGGTCGTGCCCGTCTTGACCCCGCGATAGCCTTCTATGGGCAAGAGTTGATTGGTGTTCTCCCACTTGATGTTGCGAACGTACCCATCGCTACCAGTTACCTTGCAGCCAAACTGCCTGGTCGTTGTCACCTGTTGAAAGAGCGGCAGTTGTCGGGCAGCAAGCGTGAGTTTGACCAGATCATTGCAAGTCGATTTGTGTGCCTCTGCCGTCAGGCCGTGAGGATTGACAAAACGTGTACCCAGCATGCCTAATCGCTCAGCCATAATATTCATAGCCTTGATGAAGGCAGCGTAGTTCTCTGCGCTCGAGGCAATCGGCGGAGATACCGCAGCTGCCTCTGACGCGGCCAGTTCAAACTCTTGATTCTCGGGATTGATGACTGGTGGTGGTAGCTGGATCGCATCGGGCGTGAGTGACTCGGTGGTCGCGTCGGTTGGAAGTCCGCCAGTTACCTGCAATGGGTCCGTTACTTGTAAAGGATCCGTTTCCTGCAATTGAACAGTCGCTTCTAATGGAGCCAGCACGCGCGAACCGAAGTGTTCAGCCAAGGCGACACTGGCATCGTTACCCGATGGCAGCAAGAGGCCATACAGCAGATCACCAACTCGCACCCGCTCGCCTGCGCGCACCGCCGCCGTAGAACCAATTGTCGTGTCGGCACGTTTGGAAAAAACGAGGCGCTCGTCTAACGCGGACGGATGCTCACGACAATACTGCATGACCAGAAACGCGGTCATGACCTTGGTGGTGCTGGCGATGTCGAGGCTCTGATCATGGTTATGTCCCCATAGAGTTTGGCCGCTGGTGGCATCGGCGATTGTCCAGGCTTTGCAAGTAACAGCCGGTATTCCAAATGGATCATCGGCGGCTACTTTCTCCAGTTGTTGTGAGTTGACGATTTGTGGTTCTTCGACTGGTTCATCTTCCAGTTGCAGCGGTCCTAAAGCTTTCCACGTGGCCTCGGTTACTTGACCCGTCACTTCGAGTCCTTTGGCGGCTTGAAACTGTTTGACGGCGGCTTCGGTAGCTGGTCCGAAATCGCCATCTAGGCTGAGTTTTTCAGTGATTTCTGCTTGGGCGTTCAGCGTGCGCTGCAGTGCCTCAACCATCTCGCCGCTGGCGCCCATGGCTAGCGGCGAAGTGACGCTACTGTCTGGAATAGGCGTGGTGCTGGGTTGAGCTTTACCCTCGAAATAATCAAACGAGGCCTTTGCGATTTGGGCACATAGGCGATCACCTGCATTCTCAGGTGACCAGCTGATGTCGGCATTGTTTTCGGTCAATACACATAGCGCATAAGGACCACTGCTAGTCTCAATGATCCCAGCATCGGTGCGCACCTTGTCCACCGATCCAGTCTTATGACGAACTTTGGTATTGGGTGGTAAAAGAGCGGGAAACTTTTGTTTGTCTTCGCAGGCTGCCAGATGCTCCAACATGTCTTTGGACGCGGTAGGCGAGACAACGGTGCCAGCATGCATACGGGCTAACAGGTCGACCATGTTATTGGCCGTTGTGCTACCCAAGCCATACCGTTGGCTGCGCGGCAGATCGATCGAGGTATCGCGTCGATAGACTTTTGAATGGAGCCGTGTTTCGGTGTAACCCAGTCGAGCCATATGTTCGTTAACCGACTCGATGCCGATCTTGTCAACGATCATGTTGGTGGCGGTGTTGTCCGAGACGGCGATCATCAATCGCACGGCATCACGAATGGAGAAACGTGTGCCCGGCGAGAAATGCGTGCTTAAGATGCCTGAGCCCGGGACGAGATCATCGTTACGCAGGTCGAGTTGTCTAAAGAGCGCCGTCTTGTTTTCGACTGCTTGCTTGTACAGTTCAACCATGATCGGCAACTTGATCAGACTGGCTGTTGCTTGAGGTCGATCACCATTGATGTGATAGGCTTCACCGGTGACCAGATGGCGCACTGATACAGCTACATCACCTTGGTGCGCGTTCACCAGCGGGTCGATGATGGCGTTCAATTGCGAGGCAGGCTCGGGCGTCGGAAGAGCTGTATCAGCCGGATCGCCACCGGCAAAGATCTGCGGATCCTGAGCAGCAGTTGGCACGCTTGAGAAACAAGAAGCGACACTGAGGGCTAGACACAAAAAGCGATTCATCATCATTGGAGATTCGAGGGAAATCACGGACAAGTTTAAAGACAGCGAACCCACTCGCATAGCTGCAAGAAGCTGTGGATGCGCGGCCAGGAAGTTTCGGGCCTACGTGGTTTCCGCACTTCCACACAGGAGCAGGCAGGTCTTTCAGGCTAACACAGGGGAATGCGCGCCCAAAACCGGGACTGAACCTCGGGTAGGTTCAGCCACAAACGCTTTCGCGCTTGGACCTATTGTACTTGCGTGACTTGCTTAGAGGCCGAATTTCCTGAGTCAGCAATGCTGCGGCGCATTTGCGTGTCGGCTTCCACGTTTTTGAGCCGGTAGTAATCCATGATCTGCAGCTTTTGCGAGGCAAAAGCTTCGGCCATCGCCTTGGGTACTTCGGCCTCTGCTTCGACCAGCTTGGCGCGGCTCTCTTCGATCCTCGCGTTCATTTCTTGTTCGGCAGCTACCGCCGCCGCTCGACGGCTTTCCGCCTTGGCACGAGAGACGCGCATATCGGCCTCCGCACGGTCGGCTTGCAACCGAGCACCGATATTCTCGCCGACATCGATATCAGCAATATCGATCGATACGATTTCGAACGCAGTCTGAGCATCGAGTCGTTTGGCAAGCACCGCCTTGGAGATAACGTCGGGATTCTCTAACACTACCTTGTGATCAGTGGCGGATCCGATGGCACTAACAATACCTTCACCCACTCGAGCGATAATAGTTTCCTCCCCTGCTCCGCCGATCAACTGGTGAAGATTGGCACGAACCGTTACTCTCACTTTGACCTTCAGCTGAATACCGTCTTTGGCTACTGCATCCAGAGATTGGCGCGCCGAGCCACGCGGTGGGCAGTCGATGACTTTGGGATATACGCTGGTTTGTACGGCTTCCAAAACATCGCGACCAGCCAAGTCGATCGCTGTCGCTTCGCGGAACGACAAGGTGATCGTCTTGGATTTTCGGGCCGCAATCAACGCGCGAATAACTTGCGGAACATTGCCGCCGGCCAGGTAGTGGGCTTCCAGCAATTGACTGGTCAGCTCGTCTTCGCCCAGTCCAGCCTGCACGGCCATGATCTTGCTACGCACGATGGTCTTGGGATCCACGCGGCGCAACCACATCCCAAACAAATCCCATAGTCCGATCCGTGCTCCCGTGGTGACCGCTTGAATCCACAACCAGAAAAACTTGGCCAGCATGGCGAACAGCAAAATGATGCCCAGGATGATGATCAGCGCAAAGACGATCATCAACACGGCTCGTGCATCACCATCAGCTGCCAATAGAAACCAATTCATGGTCAAACTCGCTTGTGGTTCTTCGGAAGTTGTCTACCGACAAAGTCTACAGGCCGCCGTTGCGGCTATCTAGTAGGCGGAAGCTGCATAACCCCCCCGTAGCCGAAGTCGCCAGACTTTGGATGCATCAAACACAATTCATCCAATCTCTGGCGAGATCGGCTACGGAGATCGGCGAACCATCCAATCTCTGGCGAGATCGGCTACGGGGATCGACAACTATTTCAGTTTCTCTTCTAGCGCGGCCAAGATGATCTTGCTCCAGCGTGCATAGCCGTCGCGATTCTGGTGCAATTGATCCTCGACGAACAGCTTGGGGAGCGGCTGGCCTTGGTCATCCAGATACTGATCGGCGGTGCTGATAAAGTGCAACTGGTCGTCGCGATTGCAGGCGGCTTTTAATTGTTCGTTGACGCGTTTGATCTTGTCCCAGGCTGCCCAACGTTTGGGTGTGGGCGTGATCTCGATCAAAAAGATCGGTGCCTGAGGATTCTGGTGGCGAATGGTATCCACTACATGTTCGAACAACTTCACGACTTCTGCTGGAGGGATGTCTTCTTTACCGCCAGTGACGTCGTTGGCGACAAAGATGACCGCCGCTCGAAAGCGATGGGGTTTGACAATTTGAGGAGCGAGCACCGCCAGGTCCGAGAACTTGGCTCCGCCGTAGCCTCGCGAGATAACCGGCCAAGGCTGCAAATCGGTGGCAATATCTTTCCACAATCGAATGCTCGAACTGCCCAGGAACAGAATCGCATGGTCTGGGTCCGTTTCCGTGGCATCGAGCATCGCCATGCGTTGCATTTCGTCGGCCCACTTTTGCGTGGCTGCCGCCCGGTATTTTTCGACTAAGTCCTGAGCTGGGTCGCGGGCCGGGTCATCAGCCAGGCATGCTGAGCTGCAGCAGGTAAGCGCGATTAACAGCATGTGCCCTAGTGAAGACATGTTGATTGTCCTAGATAGTTGATGCGTCATCTTCTTCATCCAAAACATTACACTAATTGGACAGCGCCACTTTTAACGCCAGGTAGCCACCGTCGCCAGACGGTGGACACACAACAAACTGCCAGCCGGTCCGGAGGGCGTATGCCGCCAGTTCGACAGACTATAGCGACTAGCATGCCGCACTTGGAGGTGATGATTACCGATGATGGTAGTCGGACGCTCAGAGATCTGCGACTGAACGAGACCTATCATAGCGGTTGTGGTGCGCTGTCGGAGTGTTTGTATGTTTACTTGCGGAACAGCGGTGTCGAATCGAAATTGGCTCAGCGGCCGCCACGACTAGTACGGGTCTTGGAACTGGGCTTTGGCACTGGGATGGGATGGCTGCTGACTGCAGTTGCGGCCGAAGCCTACTGCGGCCAGTTGCAATACGTAAGTCTGGAAAATGCGCTGTTACCGTGCGATATATTGCAGCAACTCGATAGTGCGGCCGCAATCGACGCAGCGGTCGCTAGTAGCTGGTTACCAGCCACATTCACCGCAGCGCGTGAGCTGCAAACTGAGTTTTTGCAGACGCTTGGGGATGGAATCGAACAACCTAGAAGTCAATTTAACCTGGCCCAGTCCAACACGCTCTGGCTGTACCAAGGCGACGCCATCAAAACGTTAGATCAAGTGGAGGGCCTGTTTGATGCCATCTACTTCGACGCCTTCAGTCCAGGGACCAATCCCGAACTGTGGCAAGCTTCGATCTTTAAAAAGTTGTCAGAGTTGCTGTGCCCCGATGGACTGTTGGTCAGTTACTGCGTCAGCGGAGCCGTGCGTCGAACGCTAGCAGAGGCCGGTTTTGTAGTCCGCCGTTTGCCAGGACCGCCCGGTGGCAAGCGTGAAGTCTTGGTGGCCGGACTTTGAAATCAGGACTTTGAAATCTGGAAATACAAATAGAGGCTTGCGAAGCCTGAATTAGCAATCACGACTTTAGAGTCAGTAATGACCTACAAAAAACGGCAAGCCATCTTTCGACGGCTTGCCGGTAGGTACTTCAGTTGTCACACCAACCAGTCCACGGCCTGTGGCTTATTCAGCTTGGTCGACCGGTTGATCTTGCTGAGACTTGTTGTGCTCAGTCGGTGCTTTGGCTTGTTGAGCTTCTTGGCCTAGCAGGAACAGGAGGTCTCCGCCGTAGCCGCTGGACTGATTGTAGATGTAATCAGCGTCCAGCGCCTTTTCGATGCGATGGGATGCTTCGGAAAGGTGAGCTTCGGTGTACGGATCCATGTGCTTGCTGTTGGTCTTGAGCGACTGATCGATCTTCTCTTTCAGGTCGCGCAATTGCTTGACCGACAGATTCGAGATTGCCTTGTAAGCGGCGGAACTGCCGTTATTGGGCAAGGTCAAATCGATCATGCGTTCCATGTGCTCACGCTGCAGGTTGCGGCGCAACGAACTGATCATCGGCTTGCGAGCACTGAAGTCACTTTCAGGCTTGGCATCCAACTCCGTCCAAATCTCATCGCGAATCGCATTGAGCAGTTCGGGTAGAGTCAGCATGTCTTGATCGAGCGGGACACGGAATTCGTTGTCGTACACTCGACGCAGGGTCGTAGCGTTCATCAACGATGTTAACGTGGACGCTTGGGTCGACAGAATTTGATCATGAACGGGCCAGGTCGGGTCGCCGCCAAAGCCGCCGGCACCTTGTCCCATGAAATCGCGAGTCAAACGTTGCAGCAACTCGGGCGAAAGTGCATACGCGCTATCGCGGAAGCTGGATTCGAGCACGTACTTCAGCGCGGCTCGCTGCTTGTCAGCTGGCACAACCACAATCGGTGGACGCGCGTTGGGGTCACCCTTCTTGTCGCGGTGAACAAACGCACCACCAATCCAATTGGCCATCATGCTGACGTTCTTGGCTTGCAAGTTCAGTGTCAGTTCGTAACCTTGACGAGCTTTCTTCCACGCATCGCCGTCTTTCATGTAGTCGGTCAACAAACGTTTGCGGAAGCGTTCGACCAGTTCCATTTGATCTTTGGCATACGCCAAGGGATCGGCACCGAAGTCGTAACGACGCGCCAGCGGATCTGGGCCGGTCGTATCTTCGTCGGTGGCAAAAGGCAGTTCAGCCTCGGCGCAGCGACCCAGGATTTCCTTGGGATCTTTGAAAGTGTAACCGTATTCGATCGCCCAGAAGTCGTATGGACCCAGCTTGAGCATACCGAAGTCACCTTGCACTTCGCCTTCTTTCAGTCGCAGATTGATCGGTAGATAATCCATGACCGATGCCGCAAACGACTTCTTGCCCGCTACTTTTTCGCTGTTGATTTCCTTCAGCTCATAAATGCTGCTGGCTTTGAAATTGTGACGCAGACCGAGCGTGTGGCCAACTTCGTGGGCCACCAGGTCGGCCAGCAGTGGACCTACGAATGACTCAGGCATGCCGTCCAGCAGTGCTTCATCTTTCTTGCTGTCCTTCTTAGGCTCGTCCTTCTTGGCTTCGTCTTTCTTAGCTTCTTCTTTTTTAGGTTCGTCCTTTTTCTCTTCGTCTTTCTTCTCGTCAGACTTAGGCTCGCCTTCCTTCTTGTCGCCTTCTTCCTTCTTGGCTTCTTCCTTCTTCTTCTCGTCGTCTTTCTTCTCGCCGTCTTGATCCATTTCGAAAAACTCTGGAGCCATCGCCATGTACAATCGCATGGTAGCCATATCCAGAGCTAAGCCATCAGCGGCCATGCACATGCCGTTGACCTGGCTGGTGCGACCGACCAGGCCGTCCAGTGGATCGTCGCCGAGCATTTGCGTCTTCCACTTCTCGCTCATTTGACCCGCGTATGGCTGCGAGGCTTGTGAGCGAATCTTGGCGGCGATGTGTTCGCGTTGGCTAGGTGGTGCAAAGCGTACGCGTGGGTCCCACGTTGGATGCTGAGCCAACCAGGCCAAGGTTTCGTTGCTCATGCCTTCCATGGTCACCACTGGCATAAAGTCAGCAAATTGCTTGTCGAAATGGCGAATCCAGCCGTCGGTCAGCACGATGTCGGCATCCAGGATTTGTCCTGTTTCAGGATGCACACGGCTAGGTCCAATGGCGGTACTGACGTTGTTATTGAGCCAACGAATGAAGTTGTAGCGCACATCTTCTGGATCTTTGTCCATGTGTTCGTTGGTCGACTTGTCTTGATATTCAACCACGATGGCATCCGAGATACCAACCTTCTCGAAAGCTTCGTTCCAGAACTCGATACCCTTCTTGACCCAGCGTCGATAACGCACGGGAGTTGTATGTTCGATATAGAATTTGATGGGCTCTACTGGCGGGCTGACTTTCAGCGATGGATCGCGCTTCTGCAAGTGCCAGCGGTTGACGAAGTGAATGGCAACGTCCTCGGCGCGATACTTGCTGTAGTCGGAGTACGAGGTGGTAAAGTATCCGATGCGTTGGTCGGCTACGCGTGGGGTGTAACCGGTGTTGGCCGGGATCTCGCTGATCGAATAATACAGAGTTTGCAACTGCCCACGCGTGTTGGGCATTTCGAAGGCCAGTTCAATGTTCTGTGGAAAGACTTTCGATTTAACCAACTTGGCTAGTGCTGGATTAGTCGAACGACCGGACGCGCCGAAGAACACGCTGGCATTGCTCACTAACAGCGCATCGCCGTCGATGACCGGTCCACCGCGGGGTGACATAGTCAGAATCGGCAGGTCCAACAGTACCGAACCGGTGAAGAGACGATCGACCGAATCTTTCGATTCGGTATCTCCCTTGACGGCACGGATTTCCAAGTTGGGAGCAATCAGGGCCAGGCGATTATTGTATTGACGCCACTGGACATAGAAGTCACCAGCTTGCAAGCCAGCGAAGATCTGGCCGCTGGCCACGGTCAAACCGATGAAGTACTTCTTATCAGCATAGTTCTTGGGCAGTTCGAACAGCAGTTGGCTGTCCTTCTGGCGAACATAGGTCTCGTACATGCTGCGAGATTCGTCGCGGGGCGGATCGATCTTGGTGAATCCTTCGATGACCTTGTCAAACGGCGGGTAGTCCTGGGCATGGCTGATGCCAGACGTAGCGGACAGGCTGACCAGACCGGCGATGGTCGCCAGCATGGCGCGAATCACGTAAAAGTGCGATCGCATTGGTTCGAGCCCTCTATTGGGTAAAAAACGGTTAAGGTGTGCGGCCAAGTTTGCTGCCTTCTCCATATTACCTTCGAGCAGGTCATTTGTGTAATTGTGGGAGTTCTTCTCGAGCGGCACTTGCAGGGCGCAAACTCAGGCTACAAGGCCGGCAAGTATAGGTTGCCGAAAACGTAACGGCTGTGCGGATTTTGGCATTTCGACCTCACCAGTTTGGGGATTTTGGGTAAGTTTGCCCGAATTGCCTAATTTTTCGCTCTCCGGCCGTTCCCCGATTTGAGTATCATGCTGAGATGCCATTCTGGGCGGTCATGCGGACCCACCCGGCTTACTATACGACATCATGAGTGAAACCGAAGATGATTGAGCCATTATTGGAGGGCTCCGTATCAGCCTCTGACATCGAAGTATTCGAAGGAAGTGGGCGATCGGAACCGATCAAGAGATCTACACACGTTCGCGTAGTTCTGCCGGCCTACAATGAATCCGAAGCACTAGTGAGATTGGTACCGCGGATTGTTGAGACACTTAGTGAGAGCTTCTGGGATTTTGACATTCTAATCGTTGACGACGGCAGTAGTGATGACACGGTCGAAGTCACTCACGAGCTGCAAACTCTTTACCCTGTGCGACTTGTTCGTCATCAAGGCAATCAAGGCTTGGGTGCAGCGATTACAACGTGTTTGACGCGTGGCATTGAAGGCTTGAGCGACGATGACATTGTGGTAGCTATGGATGCCGACAATACGCATCCGCCCCAATTGATGTCGCGCATGGTGCCCATGATTCGCGAAGGTCACGATGTCGTGATTGCATCGCGATTTCAAACTGGTGGCCGCGTGGTCGGTCTGGCTTGGCATCGCGAACTGCTCAGCCTGGGCGCTCGGTTTATGATGCGAACTCTGCTGCCGATCAAAGGTTGCCGTGACTACACCTGCGGTTATCGTGCCTACCGGGTGGGTTTATTGAAAGAAGCTATCGCCAAGACCAATGGTCGACTGACGCGCGAGGCTGGATTTGCGAGCATGGCGGATTTGCTGCTGATGTTGGCGGGCATGGGCGCGATCGTGGGGGAAGTACCCCTGCTCTTGCGTTATGACTTCAAACGCGGTGTCAGCAAAATGCGCATAATGCAAACCGTTCGTCGTACAATTCGCATGGTGCTCCGCCATCGTTTTGGCCGCACAGTTGATTAGTGCGACCTACAGTTGTTAATGAACGCAACCATATCAAAATCTGATTCCTGGGCAGTCGTCGGCGGTGGCATGTTAGGCTTGGCCACTGCTTGGCGCCTGGCCGAGCGTGGGAACAATGTCACGCTGCTGGAGGCTGCGCCGCAGCTAGGCGGTTTGACCAGTTGTTGGTCGCTGGGTGACGTGACCTGGGATCGCTTCTATCACGTGACTCTGCTTTCGGACACGCGCTTGCGGGCCATTCTGGAAGAGGTCGGGCTGGAGCAGGAGATCCGTTGGGTGCAGACGCGCACCGGGTTTTACTCGGGCGGTCGCTTGCATTCGCTCAGCAGCTCCCTCGAGTTCCTGATGTTCCCACCCCTCTCGCTGCTGCAAAAGTTTCGTTTGGGCAGCACGATCTTCTATGCTTCCAAACTGCGCGATTGGCGAGCCCTGGAAAAAATACCTGTAGCCGATTGGTTGCGCAAACTGAGCGGGCGCAGCACATACGAAAAAATCTGGCTGCCACTCCTGAAAGCCAAACTGGGTGATGCCTACACGCGGACCTCGGCTGCGTTCATTTGGTCTTACATCGATCGCATGTACAAAGCCCGGCGCAGCGGCATGAAACGCGAGATGTTCGGTTACGTGCCCGGCGGTTATCAACGTATCCTGGCGACACTGGCCAGCGAGCTAGAGAAACGCGGCGTGCAGATTCTGACGGCCAGTCCCGTTCAGAAGATTACGCATGACCCGACCAGCGGCAAACTGCAAGTTGCCCTCGGTCAGAATGGTCAAGAGACGACTCAGCAGTTCGATCGAGTCATTACGACAGTACCTTCGCCGATCATCTCGCGCAGTTGCCCACAGCTGAACAAAGATGAACAGCAGCGTTTGGCTTCGGCCGAGTACTTGGGCGTGGTGTGTACCTCGCTGCTGCTGGATCGGCCGCTGGGTGGTTACTATGTGACCAACATCACCGATAGTTGGGTACCGCTGACTGGCGTCATCGAGATGGGTTCGATTGTCGATCCCAAGTATCTGGGTGGTAACTACTTGGTCTATTTGCCACGTTACCTGTTGGCCGATGATTCCGGGCTGACCGAGCCCGATGAGAGCATTCACGAGCGCTGTCTCTCGACGCTCGAGAAGATGTATCCTAATTTCAATCGCAGCCAGGTGCGCGCCATCCAAACGGCTCGCGCCAAACACGTGATGGCCCTGCCGACGCTGAACTACTCAGAACAGTTACCGCCAGTAACCACCAGTGTGCCGGGCCTGTACATTCTGAATTCGGCTCAGATCACCAAGGGCAACCTGAACGTCAATGAAACGATCGAGCATGTCGAAGCTCGATTGGCTGAGTTGGTTTAACGCTGCGCGCGTGTGCCTTAGTCTTGCAACTGCGACCAGATGATCTCGGCTTTGAAGACGCTCAGGCTTAAGTCGTTGCTTAGAAAGTCGTTGTGCACGATGCGGCCATCGGGGCCAAGCAGTATGTAGCTTGGATAGCCTTGGACACCGGCTTGCTCATAGGCCTTTTCGATTTCGCCTTCATCGTTGTCGACGACCACTGGATAGGTCATACCTTTCTGTTGGGTAAAGCCGCGGACGTTCTCGATGGTTTGCGGAGTGACATGCACGCTGACAACCGAGAAACGTTCAGGGCCAAATCGCTCATGCGTCAGTTTCAAATCGGGTATCTCGACTTCGCACGGACCGCAACCGATAAACCAGAAATCCAAGAGCACATACTTGCCACGCAGGTCCTTCAAGCATTGCGCCTTGGTGTTAAGCCACGTTCCTGTGTCTAATTCTGGGGCGAGTTGGCCAATGGAACCGGTCTGGAATTTGGCTGCATAGTCATTGCGTCGTTGCTCCCATGTTTCTTCTCGTCGGCGAAACCAATCGACGGACTGTCCGAACTCCTGCTCCTGCTTCCTGATCGCATCGAGCAGCCAGCCTTTGGGTTGCTCGCGGCACTCGATGGTAAGATTTTGGGCTGTCTGCCAATTGTCGGAGATATCTACATGCGCGCAGCGCCGCGAATGAGGGTCGAAGGCCAAGATGCTGACTGGCAACTGCTGGGGCGTGTGTCGGCTGGTATCCACGATCAAGTCGGGCGATAAACTGAACCCACCATCGGCATCACACGTTAGGTAGTCGCTGGTCCAGACACCGACATGAATTCGCACGATGGCTTTGTCGATGGGCCGCTGTTGCTGGTCGACCACGCGACCAGTGATGGAGTTGAGCTGGCGAATCTTGATTTCTGGCAGCATCACTTCTTTGCCGGGTTCGATAGTGAACTCGACTTCCCTCGGTTCGACGATCGCCGACTGAAGGCTCCCGAAACTCACTTTGGCTGGTCCTGGCGGTAACAGCAACTCAAAAGAACCATCAGCTTTTACGGTACCAAATGAGACAGGCAGCCAGCGATGATCGCCCACGGCGATTTGTAGAGTCGGATGTAGGTTCTCAGTCCGACCAATCGCCGTGGACTGGGCGGTCAGGCCCTCGAGATAGCCGGTCAGTTGGCCTCGGACTTTGACGTTCTTGCGAATGAGCAGCTCAACCTGACGCGGTTGGCTGTCGGAGATGTTCAGGAGGGGTGCACAAGTCGGATCATCGGCCGAATAGAGTGGAGTAATCGTAAACTCGTCGGATCGACTGGATACGTATAAATTGCGATATTGAGCCGGTGCAATCGTGCAGTGCCAAGACGTGGATTGAAGTTGACGGTTTAGGTACAGGCTGGCGCCGGGCGTCGAACGATTATCAGGCTCTGCGCTGAGGTTGGTGTTGATTTGCAGGGATTCAGGAAGCGAGTCTAGTCCCGCACCTGGCACATATTTGAAATCCAGTTGAACTCCTTTTTCGAGTTTGATGGTCGCCAACTCGCCACTAATAAGTTCGAGATTGTCGACGCGGTTGGGTTGGAAGTCAGGATGGAAGACTACCACGTTTACTTTGGACCCTTGAGGCATTGGCGGCAATTGAATCACGCCTTGCGCGTCACTGGTCGTCGGTTCAAATGGAAATGGATCGGCAGACCCGTGACGATGCATGAAACTTCCGCCATCGCCTGCGTTGAACTGGAGTGCAGACAGCACAGCCCCTTTAAGCGGAGTGCCTTGGCTATCGAGGATACGGACCGAGCCGCTGATAGGCTGACGAAGTTCACATTGAATCTCGCGCACTTCGCCCGCGATCAGTTGGAGGTCCAATGTCGTTGTTGCCAGCCCATCTGCCTGAGCGACAATCGTGGCATAGTTGTCGGGCTGAATGCCGACTAGTTCTGCTCGACCTTGTGCATCGCTGGTCGCTGCTACCTCGGTCGAATCCCACTTGCCTGACCACAAAAATACCTTCAGTTTCGAATTGGCGATCGCCTGACCATCTGCGTCATGAACGCGAACGCCCACTGTAGCCTTCTCATTAGTATCCTTGTCATCGGCCAAGACTAGCGGCGAGCACCACAACAACAAAATCGCAATGATCGCACGCATGGCAAAGCCTATCAAAACCTAAACGTAGCCACCCTCGCCAGACGGTGGACATAGACGTAGCCACCGTCGCCAGACGATGGAATAACGAGATGCCGGTGTTAAGAGTTTTCGACACCCGCGTTTTATCTAAAATTCTATGGAAAATGCCGAAGATGTGTTTTAAGCTTCGACAGATTTGACCATTTCTTCTAGCACATGTTTGGCATCACCGAAGACCATCATGGTCTTGTCCATGTAGAACAGTTCGTTGTCTAGATTTGCATAGCCGGCGGCCATGGAACGTTTGTTGACGATGACTGTCCGAGCTTTGTAGGCTTCCAGGATAGGCATGCCGGCGATGGCGCTCTTGGGATCAAGGGCTGCGGGGTTGACCACATCGTTGGCGCCCAAGATCAGCGCCACATCGGTTTGCGGAAACTCGGAATTGATGGTCTCCATTTCAAAGACGTCATCATACGGCACGTCGGCTTCGGCCAGCAGGACGTTCATATGGCCAGGCATCCGACCGGCGACCGGATGGATGGCATAACGCACTTGAACGCCTTGTAGTTGCAACTTGGCCGTAAGCTCAAATAGTGCATGCTGGGCCCGCGAGACCGCCAGACCATAGCCCGGCACAATGATGACCGAACTGGCTTGAGAGAGAATATAAGCAGCATCTTCCGGGGCGCCGGACTTAACATGCCGCGCAGCCGTCGCTTCGCCCGATGCAGTGGCCGTCGTGCCAAAGCCACCCAGGATTACACTGATGAACGAACGATTCATGGCTTTGCACATGATGTACGACAGAATCGCGCCCGAGGAGCCGACGAGCGAACCAGCGATGATCAGCATCGGGTTCTTCAGCGAGAAACCCACGCCAGCCGCGGCCCAACCTGAGTAACTGTTCAGCATCGAGACAACCACCGGCATATCCGCTCCACCGATCGGAATGATGATCAGCACACCGAGCACAAACGAAAGCACGGTCATCACCAAAAACGGCGTCCAACTCTGCGTAGCCACAAACCACAAACCGCAGCCAACGGTCAGGATGCCCAAAGCCAGATTGAGCATATGCTGGCCAGCAAAAACGACCGGAGCCCCTTGAAAGATGCGCAGTTTATAGGTGCCGGATAGTTTTCCATAAGCCACCACGGACCCCGAGAACGTAATGGCTCCCACAATCGTTCCCAGAAACAATTCGACGCGATTGTCCAGCGGAATCAGCTGTCCGCGTTCGACAAGGTTAAAAGCCCAGGGTTCGGCCACGCAGCAAATGGCAATCAAGACCGCAGCCAACCCGATCATCGAATGCATGAAGGCAACCAATTCGGGCATCTTGGCCATCACCACGCGTTTGGCCATGGCCGCGCCAATCACGCCGCCCACAATAATGCCACCAGCTACCCACCATAATCCCGACGCATTCGGTTTGAGTTGAATGATCAGTGCGAGCGTCGTGAGCACGGCGATCGCCATGCCGATCATGCCAAACAGATTGCCCCGCGCGGCAGTTTTCGGATGCGATAAACCTTTCAGCGACTGAATAAAAAAGACCGAGGCCACTAGATATAGCAGCACCACCAAGTTGAGACTCATCAAGTTGCTCCAGTCTATTTTTTCTTTTGGTACATCTCCAACATGCGGCGGGTGACCAAGAAGCCGCCGAAGACATTGACTGAGGCCAAGGCTACCGCGGTCGCCCCCAGCAACTTGCCGGTCCAAGTCTCTGTCAGGGCCGCGGCCAACATGCCACCGACGATAATGATAGCCGAGATGGCATTGGTCACCGCCATTAGCGGTGTGTGCAGAGCGGGTGTGACATGCCACACGACGTGATAGCCAACATAGATAGCTAACACAAAAATAGTCAGGTCGGTAATGGAGTGACTGACAACATCCACCGCTTCGCCTCCGGTGAATAAAACAGCTCGAACTTGAACGAGCCGTCGATTGTAGCACAGTAAGCCGAGGGCGTTAGCCCCGGTTTTGAAGTGCTGCGGCGTAGCCGTAGCTTTGATGTGCTAACCAAACGTCACCGCAGCCTGCACGAACCGTTGATCATGAGCGTCCCCTGGTGCGCGCCGGCTGCGGTACGGTTGGGGTAGGACATCAGTGGCTGAGGCCACAGCACTCCACAGATCCGAGGCTAACGCCGGCTAACGCCTACGGCTTAGCGCAGCATCCAGCGGACTACGCTACCGGCGATCATGATACTCAGTAGGCAACTGCCCATCAGGGCAAAGTAACCATCGGTGAAAACAGGAAATAGAACCACCGGTGTTACCAACATGCCGAACAGGAACGCGCCAATGGCTCCGGGCACCGCCAGAGCCATAGTGGCTTTTTGTTGCAGTCCGTAACGATGAAACAAGGCAGCCAAGACTCGGGCGGAAACCACTACCAGCGGATAACTCCAGATCGTCACGAGCATCATCCACATGATGGGTGTGATGATCACATTGGGTGTGCCAAAGGCCATGATGGTTACGAACGAGATCAGCATCCAAGGCACCAGGGCAGACGAAGCCAGCCACCACAGTCGCGAGAATCTGCGAGCTTCCACTTCCGGTGAAACGACGGTAATTTCTGCGGCGCTAGCCATGATCTTCGTTGACCCTACTATAAATTCTCAAACCCAACCCAAGTGACTATATTTTGGGCGCGCTATTATGTAGCTCATAAATTGACACCCGAGCCACCGAGCTCGAGATTTCTTCCCCAGATTCCCCCTAAACTCCCAGCTACAGGTTTCGAAGTAACACTTATTCGGATTCTTGAAACCTAAAAACCATACCACCCTGCGACAAAATTGACTAAATTGAGAACGACTCTCGTCTACCCTCAAATCGCCCGGAACCTCTCTTATGTCAGCCCAGCGTCGCGCGCGTTGTCGTAGTCTAAGGGTCGAGTCACTGGAGCAGCGGCAATGCATGGCTGCCAACCTGACCGCCATCAATATCAACCCTGGCTCAGCATCTTCGCTGCCCGGAGCGATTGAACTCAACGGGCAATATTACGTGGCAGCCGATAACGGCCAGGTGGGACGCGAGCTGTTTCGCTTGAATGCTGATAACTCGCTGTCGCTGGTGACCGACATCGCGCCTGGCGCGGCCTCAGCTAACGTGGATAATCTCACTAGCGCCAACGGCTTGTTGTACTTCACTGTCAATGCGCCTGCTTTTGGCATTAACTTCAAAGCGCTGTATCGCAGCGATGGTACAGCTGCTGGCACTTTTCGACTTGTCGATCAAGTGAGAAGTTTTAGCGGACCGATGGTTCCGGTGGGGAATCAACTTTACTTCACGCTCGATCGATCGTCCTTAGGTGAAGAACTGTATACAACCGATGGCACTATATCTGGCACGGTGATGGTCAAAGACATCGATCCGCGCTACGATGCCCATCCGTACTCCGGAGGTTTTGGCTATTCGTCTTCGCCTAGATACCTGACACCTTTTAATGGTTCGCTGTACTTCGCAGCTAGCTTCCGTCAACGCGAGTTGTGGAAGAGTAATGGTACTACTGCGGGCACAACGATCGCGGTCGATGTCAATCCTGGTGCGCAGAACAGTTCCGAGTTGCAAGCCCTTACGACCTTTAATGGCCGCATGATCTTTGGTGCGCGTGTCGGAACGGTGTGGCGACTGTATGGCAGCAACGGCACACCTGCAGGAACCACTGTCTTGGCTTCTGGCTTTCAGGCGATCTCGCAACCACAAGAAGCCAATGGAGCCCTGTACTTCGTTGCGCAAACTTCCAGTAGCGGTCAAGAATTGTGGAAGCTACCGGCAGTGGGCGGGGCGGTTCTTGTCAAAGACATTAACCCCACGGGATCATCCAGTCCAACTCAACTAACCAACGCCAATGGCAAGTTGTACTTCACGGCTAATGATGGAACTCATGGCGTTGAACTTTGGCAAAGCGATGGTACGGCTGCCGGAACTGTGCAAGTGCGCGATACCAGACCCGGAGCGCTTGGTTCCGATCCACAAATTTTAGGCAACTTTAACGGAGTCATCTTCTTTGCTGCCGATGATGGTGCCAGTGGTCGAGAGTTGTGGCAAACCAATGGCGCGGTCTCAGGTGCTCGATTGGCTCAAGATATCAATCCTGGCGCTGCCAGTAGCGATCCAGCGCAAATGATGGTCAGTGGACAACAAGTGTTGCTGACAGCGACCAGAGCTTCGATCGGTCGAGAGTTGTGGAGACTGAAACCCGCTTTGCCGACCTTGACGCTACCGGCGGTCGCGGCTCAATCCTATACGGGTAATGGCCCAGTGCGTCTAGCGCCACAAGGCTTGCTGGAGGATGCGGATACAACTTTGTTCTATGGTGCCAAGCTATCGGTATCCTTGGGCACAACGTTTCACTTGGCTGACCGATTGGTCTTGGCCTCAACGTCGACTGTGTCTCTGTCGGGCTCGAGGGTGTTGGTAAATGGAGTGGTTGTGGGAGTTATGGCAACCGGTGGCACTGGTCGCGATCTGAATGTGCTGTTCACGCAAAATGCCTCCAAGTCGGTGGTCCGCGAAGTGATTCGGGCAGTGGCCTTTACCAATGCGTCCACCTCGCCTTATGTGGGAACGCGTATTGTGCGTTTTGATTTGACTGATGGCGAAGGCGGTGTGGCCAACCATCGTGCGGTCCGCATCAATGTCCAGCGCACCGCCCCTGCCAGCGCTATTGGTGAAGGCGAAGCCGCGCAGGCGAGTGCCTACCCTTGGCGGCTGGGAGCTTTCGCCATCGATCCAGCCAATCAGTTGGTTTACCAGGATGCGGTCATAGGTAGTTCTAGTGGGTTAACGCGAAAAAATGCCGCAGCTACCTTGGCGGTTACGTTCAACCACGCCGCGACTCCCGATATTGTCGAGGAGTTGATTACCACACTCCGACGCAACAAACTGCAGCTTTCAGCAGTTTGGCAGCGAATCTGATGAATTTCCGGTGGCAGCGTATGCCTTATGAGTCGGGCTGAAATCGCTTATGGGTTTACCTAATAATCGACCTTTATCCGACTATTGCAATTGATCTGGTTTCAGTTTAGCTTGAGCGGACTTCCCTCCTTTTCCTTCGTAGAGAGCCTTCCTGATGAAACGCGTGCTGTTTGCAAGTTTGCTGTGTGGCTGTGGTTTGGTTATGGCTGGATGTGACACGACCCCGGCTCCACCACCCAAGATGCCCGAGTTGCCTCCCGGCTTTGAATCCAAGCCAGGCTTTGGCGGTATGGGTAGCGGCGCTGCTGATGCTGGCGAAAGCGCTGCCCCCGGCAACGTCGGCGAAGTGCCAGCTGGAAACAAGCCTGCCGAAGCAGCACCTGCGGCCGCTGACGCACCTGCGGCACCCGCGGCAGAGGCGCCCGCCGCAGCTGACAAGCCTGCTGGTCAGTAAACTCGATTCCACGACTGCAGTTAATGCTTCTGGAGCAGACCGCTACTGATCAATCAGTGGCGGCCAAGGCGATAGTGGCTACTTGGGTAGTTCCACTTTGCCGAACATGTGACCGCCTTTGTCATCATGTTGCCACGTGCCCGCATAGCGATCGCCATGAAATAGTACGCGCGCCGAAAAGGTACCCAGGCCTGGGATCGTGATGTTATCGAGCGTAATGACTGGTGTCTTACCAGCCCATTTGACTTCTACGGGGACAGGGAACGATCCGTCCTTGTCTCCGTATTTGATTCGGGCGGTGATGATCCACTCGTCGCCCTCGGGCTGTTTCTCGACCTTTTCAATCTCGTAGGTCTCGGCCATCTGTTTGTCGCCAGGCATACCATCGAGCGTGAAGACGCCTTTCATCTTGGCGCCGGTCATGAGTTTGGTGAACTTGTCGAAGAGCGCCTGCTGGGGTGAGGTATCGGCGATCAGCGCTTTGTCACTCGTCTCCCGCAGCTCGCCTGGAGGTTGTTTCGGTGTTGGCACTTGAGCAAACACCCAGCCAGCTGTCGCACACAACATGGCGGTTCCGAGTATCAAACGCATTTTCAAATACCTCATCATTACAGGGTTCAGCTTAGTTCATCATCTTCATCATCGTCGTCGTACCGATCGCCGTCATCGTCATCTCCTTCAAGCCGCTCGACCATCAGCCCAGTTGGGTTAGCCAGCACAAAAGAGTAATTGCCCTCGCCACAGGTGGTCGCAAGTCGTTGGGTGATGGCGGCAATCTGACTGGGCGTTTCACTCGGGCCGCTGATATAGGTGGGCTTGCCGTCTTTTCCAAAGGTGAACCATCCTTCCACCGACTCGGCCACCACATCGCCCCACAGCGGCTCGCACTTACGATAGTCTGGATGAGGCGCAAAGCCAAACTGTTTGGCGTAGGCCATGGACGCTTCGACCAGCCCACGAGCCTGTGCGGGCGAAATATCGCGCAGGCCCTCATTCTCCTCTACTCGGCCAACGATTGTTTCGAAACGGCTAGCATCGCCGATATCACCAAAGGCGTTCTTGACGCCGAGCAAGTAGGTATCCAGCAATAGAACCATGAAAGCCAACTGGCCACGCGCTGCGCGTCGAGCAAAGATCAGAGTCGTAAGGCCACGTTCCAGACTGTCACCTATACAACATTTGGCGATCTCGCCGCCAGCGACCGAGAGCATCTTGCCAGCCGTAGATGAAAGCATGTTTTGCCGCTGAGCCAGCTCTTTATGACGTTGACGATCCTTGGCTTGCTTCTTGGCAAGCTTGGCACGTCGCTTGTGTTCCGAGGTTGCCATTAATCGATTCCTTCCTTCGAAAAAAGCAGGCGAAACAGTGTTACGCGATCGATTATAGGCGTTGTCCACCACAGCAGGCAACCTCGTACCCATACTCGCTCGGGGACAGACCCTGCACCTGTACAGCGTCCGCCTGTACAGCGTCCGCCTGTACGGCGTCTGTCCCCAGCCAGTCCGTCCGGCGATCTCAAGTCTCACACCCCAACGTCTGTCCCCCGATCTTGAGCGTGAGCGCGGGGACACACCACCGGTCTTTATGCTAGCGTCACCCATTCTCGCGCGGGGACAGACTCAGCGCCTGTACAGCGTCTGTCCCCAGCCAGTCCGTCCGGCGATCTCAAGTCTCACACCCCAACGTCTGTCCCCCGACCTAGAGCGCGAGCGCGGGGACACACCACTGGTCTCTATGCTAGCGTCACCCATACTAGCGCGAGGGACAGTCCCTGCGCTCTTAAAGTGTCTGTCCCCCAGCGACGAAGCTGGGGAGGTCGAAGACGAGGCGACCGAGCCGAACTCGCGGGCGGGGGCTCGCCTACCGAAGCGCGTGTTCGGCAAAGAATGCACCACTACAAATCGTTGCGCAGCATCGACTTAAAAGCTGGACGATCTCTTTGGCGGCGGTGTAACTCTCTGGCTAAAGATGCCCAGGCGGAACCTGCGGGCAGCGGGTTACCAGGCAGAGCCTGGTAACCAGGTGATGGTTTCTTTTTTGCTTACACAGGCTGGAAGCCTATGCCACTTGTTAGCTGGCCGATGAATCGCCGTCGCCGCTGGCTTCTTCCGCCGGGGCGGGAGCTTGCAGCAGGGGATAGCTGTCTTCCATGGCCGCTTCACCGCGTGTGACCAGGTCTTCCAAGGCTTCGCGACGGTACGAGACTTCCGAATCTTGGAAGGTGCGGAATCCTGTACCGGCCGGAATCAAGTGACCGAGAATCACATTCTCTTTCAAGCCAACTAGGCGGTCGACCTTGCCAGCCAAAGCCGCTTCGGTCAGTACCTTGGTGGTTTCTTGGAAGCTGGCGGCCGAGATGAAGCTGCTGCTCTGTACCGACGCCTTGGTGATACCCAAGAGTTGCGTGCTGGCGGTCGCGGGCTTGGGTTTCTTGCCCTTGGCAGGCTTACCACCCAAACCTTCGATCTGCGCGTTGGATTGATCAAACGTATCGCGCGGCACCAACGTACCGATCGAGAATTCACTATCGCCAGTTTCAGCGATCTTCACGCACTTGGCTAGCTCTGTGTTCACGCGACGGAATTCGAACTTGTCCATCACCAGACCGGGCAGCAGGTTGGTATCGCCGGGCGATTCGATCTTCACTTTCCGCAACATGCGGGCGATGATGATCTCGACGTGTTTGTCGTTGATATCCACGCGCTGGCTACGATAGACCTGTTGAATTTCGTGCAACAAATATTGCTGAACGGCTTCTTCACCGCTGACGCGCAAGATATCGTGCGGTACCAGCGGGCCAATCACCAATGCTTGACCGGCCTTGACGATGTCTCCGGTGTGAACCAGGAATCGCTTGCCGTGCGGTACGAGGTGTTCTTTTTCGGTACCGCTATCGCTGCGGATGATGATCGTGCGCTTGCCACGACGTTTGGTCTGTTGAATCTCGACCGTGCCGTCGATTTCGGCGATCACCGATGGATCCTTCGGCTTGCGAGCTTCAAAGATTTCCGTAATCCGCGGCAGACCACCGGTGATGTCGCTAATGCCCGAAGCTTCACGAGGCATTTCAGCCAATTCGGTACCGGCGTTGATCATGGTACCTTCGGGCACGGTGATCACGGCGCGCTCAGGCAGGTAGTACACGTCTAGGGCTTTGCCATCGCTATCTTCCATCACGATTTGCGGATGGCGTTCACCCTTGTGATCCATGATCACAGGACGAGCACCACCGGACGGGTCGCGTTCCATGCGCATCGTATCGCCTTCGACGACGTCATCGTAGCGTACTTTACCGCTGACTTCGCAGAGGATCGGAATCTTGTGCGGGTTCCATTCGCACAGCACGGCGCCTTTAACTACTTCCATGTTCTCTTGCACGTTTAGCTTGGCACCGGTCGGGATTTCGTACTTCTCGAGTTCGCGACCCTTGGCATCCAGAATCGAGATCTCGCCATTACGCGTGAGCACGATTTCTTTGCCTTCTTCGTTCTTCACCACGCGCAGGCGAGCGAACTTGACCACGCCACCCTTCTTGACCTTGATGTCACTCTCTTCAACGGCGCGGTTAACGGCACCACCGATGTGGAACGTACGCATCGTCAACTGCGTTCCAGGTTCGCCGATAGACTGGGCACCGATGATACCGACGGCCATGCCTTCTTCGACCAGCGAACCGGTCGACATGTCCATGCCATAGCACAGGCGACAAACACCCAGCGAAGCATCGCACGTCATCGGACTGCGCACTTGAATGCGCTCCAGTCCCATTTCTTCGATCTTACGGGCGATGTCCAACGTCATCATCTGGTTTTCGTTGACGATCACATCGTCGGTCACAGGGTTGACGATGTTCTTCAGAGCCACGCGACCATTGATGGCATCAGCCAAGCGCACTTCGACCTTCTCGCCACGGTAGACCACGCCTTTGGTAATACCTTGAGTAGTACCGCAGTCATGCAAGGTGACCACCACGTTCTGAGCGACGTCAGCCAGTTTACGCGTTAGGTAACCGGAGTCGGCTGTCTTCAAAGCTGTATCGGCCAGACCCTTACGAGCACCGTGCGTACTTGAGAAGTACTCGAGCACCGTCAGGCCTTCGCGGAAGTTAGCCTTGATAGGCGTTTCGATGATTTCGCCGGTTGGCTTAGCCATCAAACCACGCATACCAGCCAACTGGCGAATCTGTTCGATACCACCACGAGCACCGGAGTGGGCCATCAAGTACACCGGATTGACATACCATGGGCCCAGGTGTTCGTCCTGCTCCATCGCCGCCATCATGTCCTTAGTGATCTTTTCGCGAGCATGCGTCCACAAGTCCAGCACCTGGTTGTGACGCTCTTCTTGCGTGATCAAACCACGGCTGTAATTCTTGTGGAAGTTCATGACCTTCTTCTCGGCTTCAGCCAAGTGCTTGGTCTTCGAATCGGGTGTTACCAGGTCATCGGTACCGAAGGACAGACCGCTGCGGGTCGACTCGCGGAAACCAAGTTGGTTCATATCGTCCAGCAGGTTGATCGTGGCCTTACGACCCAGACGTTGGTAGCAGTCGCTGATCACGCTGGCCAAATCGCTACCGCGAAGGGCCGTGTTATAGAAGTCCATGCCGTTGGGCAACATCATGTTGAACAGCACGCGACCGTAAGTGGTCTCGATGATCGCGCCCATCTGCGCGTTGCCTTCTTCGGTCTTCAGGCGACGGTGCTTGGGCAAACGAACTTTGATGCGCGCGTGCAGTTCGACCACGCCTTGATGGAACGCCAGGTCGGCTTCTTCCATCGTGGAAAACTTCATGCCTTCGCCACGCATGCCGTGCTTTTCGATGGTGATGTAGTAGCAACCCATAACCGTGTCTTGCGAAGGGCTCATGATCGGACGACCATTGCTCGGCGCAAAAATGTTGTGGGTGCTCATCATCAGCGTGTGAGCTTCAACTTGGGCTTCCAGCGACAGTGGCAAGTGCACCGCCATCTGGTCACCGTCGAAGTCAGCGTTGAAGCCTTTGCAAACCAGCGGATGCAAGTGAATGGCGTTGCCTTCCACCAGGTTGGGTTCAAAGGCTTGAATACCCATGCGGTGCAGCGTCGGAGCACGATTCAGGAGCACAGGGTGATTGCGAATCACTTGTTCGAGAATATCCCAGACCTCTTCGTCCTTGCGCTCGAGCATCTTCTTGGCCGACTTGATCGTGTCAGCGTGTCCGAGATCCTTCAAGCGACGAATGATAAATGGCTGGTACAGTTCCAGCGCAATCTTCTTGGGCAGACCGCACTGGTGCAGCTTCAAACGAGGTCCGACCACGATCACGCTACGCGCTGAATAATCGACGCGTTTGCCTAGCAAATTTTCGCGGAAACGACCTTGCTTGCCTTTGATCATGTCGGTCAGCGACTTGAGCGGGCGGTTGCTGCTGCCCAGCACGGGTCGCTTGCAACGGTTGTTATCAAACAGCGCGTCAACTGACTGTTGCAGCATCCGCTTTTCATTGCGAATGATGACTTCAGGCGCATTGAGGTCGACCAGTTTGCGCAGGCGATTGTTGCGGTTGATAATCCGGCGATACAAATCGTTGAGGTCGCTGGTCGCAAAGTTGCCGCTATCGAGTAGCACTAGCGGGCGCAGATCTGGCGGAATCACCGGGATCACATCCAGCACCATCCATTCGGGACGGTTTTCGCTATCGCGAATAGCTTCGACCAGCTTCAGGCGATTGATTAGATCTTTCTTCTTCTGCTTGCTATTGGTTTCCGCGAGCGTCTTGCGCAGTACGTCGCCCAGCGAGGCCAGGTCGAGGGCTTGCAACAATTTGCGCACTGCTTCGGCGCCCATGTCGGCATCAAACGAGCCTTCGCCCCACTTGGTGCGGGCATCCCGATACTCGCCTTCAGTCAGCAATTGGAGCGGCTTGAGTTCGGTTTGCTTGGGATCGATGACCACATAGTCTTGGAAATAGATCACCTTCTCGAGACTGGAGGTCTTCATATCCAGCAGCGCACCCAAGCGGCTGGGCATGGCTTTGAAGAACCAAATGTGCACCACTGGTGCAGCCAGTTCAATGTGGCCCATGCGTTTGCGACGTACGCGGCTGTGAGTTACCTTCACCCCGCAGCGATCGCAAATCATGCCCTTGTACTTCATGCCGCGGTATTTGCCGCAGGCGCATTCCCAGTCCTTTTCAGGTCCGAAAATACGTTCGCAGAAGAGACCATCTTTTTCAGGACGATAGGTCCGGTAGTTAATCGTTTCAGGCTTTTTGACTTCGCCGAACGACCAACTGCGGATGTCTTGCGGGCGAGCCAGCGAGATTTTTACCGAAGTGAAGTCGTTGACGCGATCGTAAGTAATTTCAGCGGTTGACATAAAGCCTCGCTCCTGGTTCGTGTGGCACGGCTGGGAGTGTCGTAGTGTGCTGTGCTGTTTTTTGTATTGGTTTTGAATTTGAAATCTGAAAAACCGAATTTTCAGATCTCAAATTTCAAGCTTGAGTTTTGGTTTCCGAATCAAACGCGGCGTTTTTCCAGTCGCATGTTGAGCGCCAAGCCGCGAATTTCGTTGGTGAGCACGTCAAAGCTGGCAGGTGTGCCGGCCTCGAGTGTGTTCTCGCCTTTGACCATCGATTCATAGATCTTGGTTCGACCTTCGACGTCATCGCTCTTGACGGTGAGCAATTCTTGCAGGATGTACGCGGCACCGTAGGCCTCCAACGCCCACACTTCCATTTCGCCGAAGCGCTGACCACCGAAGCGGGCTTTGCCACCGAGCGGCTGCTGGGTAATGAGCGAGTAAGGACCAGTGCTGCGAGCATGCACCTTGTCGTCGACCAAGTGGTGCAGTTTGAGCATGTAGATGTAACCGACCGTAGTCTCCTGCTCCATCGCTGCGCCAGTGCGGCCATCGATGAGGCGAATCTTGCCGTGACGCGGTAGACCAGCTTCTTGCAAGCAGTCGTTGATAACAGTCTCTGTGGCTCCGTCGAACACCGGGGTGATGGCTTGGAAGCCCAGCTTGGCTCCAGCCCAACCTAAGTGCGTTTCCAAAATCTGACCCACGTTCATACGGCTAGGCACGCCCAGCGGGTTGAGCAGAATCTGCAGCGGAGTGCCATCGGGCAAGTGCGGCATGTCTTCGATTGGCAGCACCTTGGAGATGACCCCCTTGTTGCCGTGTCGACCGGCCATCTTGTCACCCACGCTGATGACGCGTTTGGTGGCAATGTAGACCTTGACCATCTGCAACACCCCTGACCGCAGTTCGTCACCGCGCTTCATGCTGTTGAGTTTGCGATCACGCTTGTCGATCGCTTCTTCAACCGCCGGCCAAAGTTGCTTGTGCAGTTTGCGAACTTCGCCATGATGCTTTTCATCGAGCTTGTTCAGCAAACGCGACAAGTTGAAACCTTGCGCGCGCTCGGCGATGTACTTGGGATCTTGTCCGCCGGAGAGCGGAGTGCCATCGTCGTCGGCCAGTTTGACGCTAACCGCCTTTTCGACTTCATCGACCATGCTCATAAAGGCTTGGGCGATTTCGTCATTGCCCTCGGTTTCGGCTTGTTTGTATTCGCGTTCGAAGACCTTGCGCTCATCTTCCGAGAGGCTCATCTTGCGGCTGAACTTCTGCGTGTCGATGACGATGCCTTCGATACCCGATGGTACTTCTAGCGAATCGTTCTTGACGTCTTCACCGGCGCGACCGAAGATCGCGTGCAGCAGCTTCTCTTCTGGCGTCAGTTCGGTCTTGCTCTTGGGCGAGACTTTGCCGACCAGAATATCGCCGGGCCGCACATAGGTACCGACTTGTACGATCCCGGTTTCATCCAGGTTGCGGAGGGCCTTTTCTGAGACGTTGGGAATATCGCGCGTGAACTCTTCGCGGCCCAGTTTGGTTTCGCGAATTTCAACATCGAAGTCTTCGATGTGCAGCGACGTGTACGTGTCGGCTCGCACCAGCTCTTCGCTGATGATGATGGCGTCTTCGTAGTTGTAACCATCGAACGACATGAACCCGACCAATACGTTACGACCCAGGGCCAGTTCACCCTTGTAGGTCGCAGCCCCGTCGGCCAGCACTTGGCCCTTTTCAACTTTGTCACCCAGATTGATGATCGGGCGCTGGTTGAGGCACGTACGCTCGTTGAGGCCTTGGTACTTCTTGAGGTGATAAATGTCTTGGCCGACTTCGATGCGGCTGGCATCGCAGTAGGTGACTTTGCCGGCGCGGCGAGCGCGCACGACCATGGCGCTGTTATGAGCGACTTCTTTTTCCAGACCTGTGGCCACGATCGGTGGTTCGGTTACCAGCAGCGGCACAGCTTGCCGTTGCATGTTGGAACCCATCAAAGCGCGGTTAGCGTCATCGTGCTCCAAGAACGGAATCAGACCAGCCGAGACACCGACCATTTGGCTCGGAGCAATGTCCATGTACTGGACCGAATCGGGTGGCACGATTTCGAAGTCGGCGCGATAACGAGCGATCAAGTTGGGACCTTGCACCAAGGCCAGGTTCTTCACTTCGGTATCCGCTGGGCAGATGTATACGTCGGCTTCCTGGTCGGCTCGCAACCACTCAACCTTTTCAGTCAGCTTGCCGCCTTCGATGCGGCGGTATGGTGTGACCAGGAATCCGTATTCATCCACACCGGCATAAATAGCCAGCGAACTGATCAGACCGATGTTCGTACCTTCAGGCGTTTCAATCGGGCAGATACGACCATAGTGCGAGATGTGCACGTCGCGGACTTCGAAGCCCGCACGTTTACGGTTCAATCCACCAGGGCCCAAGGCCGACAATCGGCGCTCGTGCGTCAATTGACTGAGTGGGTTGGTCTGGTCGACCACTTGCGACAGCTCACCACGACCGAAGAAGTATTCGATTGCAGCGCTGATGCTCTTGGGGTTAACCAGTGTGCGAGGCGACATTTCGTCGGCCTCTTTCATGCTCATCCGCTCTTGAACCGTGCGGCGCAGCTTCAGGAACCCTTTGCGCAATTCTTCGCTAGCCAGTTCATCGATCGTGCGCAGACGACGATTACCCAAGTGGTCAATATCGTCGAAGTAGCTGCCCGAATCTGGATCGAACAGGTTGATCATATAGCGGATCGAAGCGATCAGGTCCTCCGGCCGCAGAGTCATTTCATCTTCGGAGACGTCCAGGTTCAGCTTGCGATTGATGCGGAAGCGACCGACGCGACCCAAGCGATAACGATTGACGTCAAAGAACTTTTCGTGGAAGAGCGTCTTGGCTTTTTCCAGTTGCGGTGGGTTGCCTGGACGTAGACGTTGATAGATGCGCAGCAGCGCTTCTTCGTGACTGCTGGTGTTGTCTTCTGCCAAGGCATTGGTGATCAGGTTGGTCTTGGGCGTTTCCATGATCTCAATGCTGGCTACACCGCAGGTGCAGATCGTTTCCGCGATATTCTTGAGGATCTTGTTACCGGCTTCGAGAATGATCTCTCCAGCGCGTTCTGAGTCGCTGGGGTAGACCACGTCGTCGACGGCAACCTTGTTTTCGATCTTGGCGACCGAGCGACCATCGACGATCTTCTCCTTCTTGGTTTCGTAGAAGGATCGCAGCAGATCGGTATCGCTGCTGTACTTGGGGCTCATCGCCCGCAGCAGGGTCATGACCGAGAACTTGCCGCTCTGGTCGATACGGACGCTGAGGCTGTCCTTTTTGGTAACGTTGACTTCGATCCAGCTACCACGCTCAGGAATCACGCGGCAACTTGGCAGCTTGCGGTCGCTGGTGCCGTCGATCTCTTCGACAAAGTCGACGCCCGGACTGCGGTGCAACTGGCTAACCACCACGCGCTCGGCACCGTTGATGATGAACTCACCACCGCCGAGCATGATGGGAATGTCGCCCAGGTAAACCTCTTCTTCGATCGGTGACTCGCGATTAAGGCGCAGCCAGACCTTCAGCGGCTTGCCGTAGGTCAAGCGCAGCTGGCGACACTCTTCGGGAGTGTAGCGAGGTTTGCCCAGTTCATAGCGCAAGTATTCGAGTGAGACAGTCTTGTCAAAACTCTCGATCGGGAAGATCTCGCGGAAGACACTTTCCAATCCGTGATTCTTGCGCTTGTCGGAAGGAATATCTTCCTGTAAGAACGCTTCATAGCTATGTGTTTGGAGATGGGTGAGTTCTGGAATGGCTAATGCATCCAGCCCAGAGCCGAATCTGCGAACCTGCGTAGGTTGAAGACGTCGCTGCGAAGAAGTGGCCATTGGGAAAGGGATCTCCTAGTTGAGTCCATGAAAAAGAATTCGGCCTGCTGCTATCGCTGCTGGCGCACGAACTAGCCCAAAGTCAAACACGCACTGCCAGTGCCGAGCGTGTGCGCAGCTTGAGCCCAGAGAAAAGGACCCATCACGCTTAGAGCTTGAGGATAGTCCTGACACGTACCGCGCCGGGGGAGAGAGACAGTTCAGACAGACACCGAGCCAGAGCCGACAACCACAAATGGAAAATATACCGCGACCAGCTGGGATAGGTAAACCCCAATCCCAGCCGCCTGCGGCGAATATTTTTTCCGATACGCCACCCCAACCCACCCTAAATCGAGGGGTCAAGGGCAATTAAACTGACATAATGCAAGCATTGAACCTCTGTGGCATAGGCTTCCAGCCTGTGTCTAAACGACCCGTGAGCAGTCGCTAGCGGGTTAGTAACCAGCTAGCTCCAGTCGCTTGACAAATCAGCAGCAGAATCGCAAATGATCACCGAGGGTAACACGGGCTGGAAGCCCGTGTCACGGGTACTTGCAGCACTACTTCAGTTCAACCTTGGCGCCAGCGTCTTCCAGTTCCTTCTTGATCTTGTTGGCGTCTTCTTTGTTAGCGCCTTCCTTGATCTTGGCAGGAACGGCTTCGACCAGCTTCTTGGCATCCATCAGCGAAGCGCCGGTGAGATTCTTGACGATCTTGATGATTTCCATCTTCTTGTCGCCGAAGCTGGTCATGATCACGTCGAACTCGGTTTGTTCGACAGGAGCGGCTGCGGCTGGGCCATCGGAAGGAGCAGCCATCATCACAGCGCCGCCGGCAGCCGGTTCAATGCCGTGGACTTCTTTGATGTAGTCGCTCAGTTCCTTGGCCTTCTTGAGGGTCAGGCCAACCAGCTTGTCGCCCAGTTCCTTGATGTCGTCTGCGAATGCGGTTTCGGACATAATTCTCTAAACCTCTGCTATCAAAAAGTAAATTTGTTTTGGTGTAACTAAAAATTGTGTATGTGGTTTGTCAATCACAGGCCCGTCGCTAGCAGCGAGGGGCCAAACAAAAACCCGAAGCTATTAGCGAGGGATGAACTACGCGGGTCACGCCGACAGCTGTGGCCGTCTACATGACGCTCTGGTTTACGCTTGCTCTGCAGGAGTGCCGCCCTCCGGGGTTGTTGCTGGTTCTGCATCTTCTGCCACTGCTTCTGACATCTTTTCGATCTGGCTGGCCAGTGCGCCACCGACGCTGAGCAGTTGACCCATGAGGCTCGAGCCGGGCGAGAGCACTTGTCCGATCAGCAACGAGATCTGCTCGACGCGGCTTGGCCACTTGCTGATGGCGAGGACTTGCTCGGCCGTCAGGGCCTCGCCGTCCATCACTCCGCCTTTGACTTCAAACTCTTTAAAAGTCTTGGACTTTTCGATCGAAGCGATCTCTTTGGCCAGGCTGACAAAATCTTCGCAACCCCAGACGATGGCCATGGAGCCGGTGCGATTGTCGAACATGGGCCGCAGGCTGGTGCCTTCGGTAGCCCGTGCCGCCATGCTGCGTTTGACGACGAGCATGCGGATCTTCTTGTCGCGCAGATTCTTGCGGATCTGGTAGGTCGAGCCGCTATCCATGCCGATAACATTGACCAGAATGGCATCGCTGACGCCATCGAGCCGGCGGAGGATATCGCCAGAGATTAAATTCTTTACGTATTTACTCACCGAACTACTCCTTAACCGGCCACGCGAACGCTAGGCGTCATGGTGGCGCACAGGGCGATACTCTTGACATAATTTCCCTTGACCGAGTTCGGCTTGAGCGACATCACATAGTTGATGAAGGCTTCGACGTTCTCGATCAGTTTGGGGGCTTCAAAGCTGAGCTTGCCCACCACGGCGTGCAAGTTGGCTCCCTTGTCGTTGCGGAACTCAACCTTACCGGCCTTGTATTCTTTGACCACGCGGGAGACATCGGCGGTAACCGTGCCGGCGCGCGGCGAAGGCATCAGGCCGCGAGGCCCCAGCACTTTACCGAGCGGACCAACCAGGCCCATCATGTCGGGAGCCGCGATGCAGACATCAAAGTCGGTCCAGCCTTCTTTGATCCGCTTGGCCAGGTCTTCCTGGCCGACAGCGTCAGCGCCCGCTTCGGTCGCGGCAGCAGCCAGGTCACCCTTGGCGAAGACCACTACTCGCTGCGAACGTCCGATACCGTGCGGCAGTACAACCGAGCCACGAACAAGTTGGTCGGCCTGCGATGGATCGATGCCCAGTCGCATGTGGATTTCGACGCTTTGGTCGAATTTGCGTGCCGGAAACTGCTTGAGCACTTTCACGGCGTCAGCCAATGGCATGGGCGTTTTATCGCTGGGTGCCTTGGCGATCATTGTTTTCATTGCTTTGGATGGTTTAACCATAACGTGCCTATCCCTCCACCTCGATGCCCATGCTGCGTGCAGTACCTTCGATCATGCGCATTGCGTGCTCTAGATCGCGGGCATTGAGGTCGGCCATCTTCTTGCGACAGATGTCTTCCACCTGCGCTTTCGTGACTTTGCCGACCTTGGTTTTATTCGGCACACCCGAACCCGAAGCGATGCCGGCTGCTTGCTTGAGCAGCGAGGCGGCTGGTGGGCTCTTGGTGACGAACTCAAAACTGCGGTCCGAGTAGACCGTGACGACCACGGGAATCGGAGTACCGTTGTATTCGCGCGTGCGTTCATTGAACTGCGACACGAATTGACCGAGATTAATACCGTATTTACCAAGCGAAGTACCAACAGGTGGCGCGGGGGTGGCAGCTCCCCCGGGCACCTGGAACTTGGCTTGTCCAACCATTTGCTTTGCCATGAGACGCGTGTTACTCCACTGGTAGTCGAGTGATTGCTGCTTAGTGTTCGGCTTGGAAAAAATTCAACAGGCTGTATTTATTGGTCGCTCACTCTGGCACCGTTTCAGGCGGCAGCCAACTGAGCGACGCTGGCGATTCGTGTTTGCTGGAGTTGCTAAACCGCTTCAACTTGCCAGTGGTTCAGTTCCACCGGGGTCGAGCGGCCGAAGATGCTGATCATGACCGTGATCTGGCCGTTGGCTTCGTCGACTTTCTCGACGTCGCCTTCCAGGTTTTGGAAGTAACCTTCCTTGACGCGAACGCGATCGCCAACCTTAAACGGAATCTCCGTCTTGGGGGCATCGCTTTCTTCGTCAGGCCGTACCGACTTGATTATCCGCTCGACATCGTGCGGATCCATCGGAGTGGGCTTGCCACCTGAGCCAGTGAAGTCGCCAACCCCTGGTGTCTCGCGAACCAGGAACCACGAATCGTCATTGACCGTCATGTAGATCATCAGGTAACCGGGGTAAAGCTTACGCTTGACGACCCGACGCGTGCCATTGCGTGTAAAGGTTACCACGTCTTCGGTGGGAATCAGAATCTCGCCGAAGCTCGACTCCATGCCGTGCAGCTTGATACGCTTCTCAAGCGATTCGCGAATGCTGTCTTCGCGATTGAAGGCCACCTTCAAGATGTACCAGTCCATAGGAGCTGGTGTGGCCGACGTTTTTTCAGATTCACTCACCACTTTGATCTCCATGCCAGTACAGGCGATCGTGCGGCCACCTGAGCAGCTCGCGCTGCAGGGCTCACCAATCTCCTGGCTAGGAAAACTGCCAAGACTATTTACAGGCCAATCGCTTGGTACCACTTGGCAGAGTCGCAGATTGTAAAGGCTTTCGACATTCGCGAAAGCCCAATTTGAAACTTTTCTAAACCTGGCACATGTATCGTCCCAAGCCACCCCGTAACAACCGAGGCTAACGCCTACGGCTTAGGGGCTTCTCTGTGATCCTCTGCGTCTCTGCGTTGCAAACAAAGGAGCCTGCCAAAGGCGATCCGGCGAGCCAAACCGTTACGAGATCTGCAAGAACGAGAAAATCGCTTGCCAGATGAAGTCATAGGCAAACAGAATCGCAGCCAGGAAGAAAATCGTGAAGATCACAACCAGCGATGCACGATTCAGTTCACGCCAGCTCGGCCACGAGACCTTGTTCAGCTCGGCTTCCACCGAAATCAGAAAGTCGGCAAACTTGGGCCAATTGACCAGCCGAAAACCGATCCACATGCCCAGCCCACCGATGGCCACCGCGACCAGGTAACCAGCCGCATTGGAGCCGAACCAGTTCATCAGGACAAGCGAATGGAAACGCCAGGCACCCAGGATCGATACGATCCAAATAGTTATGGCTGTAACCTGACGAACCATGCGTCCCTGATTGGGCTTGTAAAAGCCCGAAGCAAAGAGCTCTTGGACAATCGTCCGGCTCGTCATCACACCTTCTTTGGCGGCCATACTCGTCCCACGGGTTACTGACTTATATGCTTCTTGTCGTACAGCTTCAGAAGCTTCATAGCTTCCAGCAAAAATCCAGCAGGGGCGGAAAGGCTTGAACTCTCAACCCCCGGTTTTGGAGACCGGTGCTCTGCCAATTGAGCTACGCCCCTGGATCTTAAAGCAATTGAGCTTTAAGGAGTAAGGTGTAAGCCAGAAGAGGCCTACACCTTACCTATGTCTTTTCCGCTAATCGTCTTCAGCTTACAGCTTAAGCCTTGCAGCTTAAACCTCACAGCTTACTCGAGGATCTTGGTGACCACGCCCGAACCGACCGTCTTACCGCCTTCGCGGATAGCGAAGCGAACGCCGTCGTCCATAGCGATGGGCTTTTGCAGTTCGACTTCGACCTTGACGTTATCGCCAGGCATGCACATTTCTGCACCTACCAGCTTGGCCGAACCAGTTACGTCCGTGGTACGGAAGTAGAACTGAGGGCGATAGCCGCTGAAGAATGGCGTGTGACGTCCGCCTTCTTCTTTGCTCAAGCAGTAGATTTCAGCTTCGAATTTCTTGTGCGGGGTGATCGATCCGGGCTTGGCCAAAACTTGACCGCGCTCGATATCTTCACGCTTCATACCGCGGAGGAGGCAACCGACGTTTTCACCGGCCTTGGCTTCCTTCATTTCCTTACGGAACATTTCGACACCGGTGACGGTGGTCTTAGTCGGCGCTTCTTTCAGGCCGATCAGTTCGACTTCTTCGCCGACCTTGATCACACCACGCTCAACACGACCGGTGGCTACAGTACCACGACCTTCGATCGAGAAGACGTCTTCGATCGCCATCAAGAATGGCTTGTCTTCTTCGCGGGTAGGTTGAGGAATGTAGGCGTCGACAGCTGCGAGCAATTCGGAAATTGGCTTGCTGGCTTCTGGATCGGCAGGGCTGTTGTAGGCGGCCAGGGCATTTCCGCGAACGATTGGAATGTCATCGCCTGGGAATCCGTACTTGCTGAGCAGTTCGCGGATTTCCAGTTCGACCAGTTCCAACAGTTCAGGGTCGTCGACCAGGTCAACTTTGTTCAAGAACACAACGATCGCAGGCACGTCAACCTGACGAGCTAGCAGGACGTGTTCCTTGGTTTGCGGCATCGGGCCGTCAGCGGCGCTAACGACCAGGATCGCGCCGTCCATCTGGGCAGCGCCGGTGATCATGTTCTTGATAAAGTCGGCGTGACCGGGGCAGTCGATGTGCGCATAGTGACGGTTTTCTGTTTCGTATTCCACGTGCGAAACAGCAATTGTCACCGTCTTGGTTGCGTCACGAACGGTACCACCCTTGGCGATATCCGAATAAGCCTTGGCCTTGGCCAGACCCTTGGCTGCTTGAACGGCCAGTAGGGCGCCCGTTGTGGTGGTCTTGCCGTGGTCAATGTGACCGATGGTGCCGACGTTGCAGTGCGGCTTCTTACGTTCAAATACCTCTTTAGCCATTGTACGTTACACCTAACAAACTGAGTTACTTTGGTGAGCCATTAAAGTGCTGAGCTCACACCAGGGACCAAGGACATGAAACGATCGTGACGTCAGCGAACCAAAAAAACCTACTGCGTTTCTTGCTCCCTTTCAATAAAGGAGCAAGAGCTGCTGATGGGACTTGAACCCATGACCTCTTCCTTACCAAGGAAGTGCTCTACCAACTGAGCTACAGCAGCAAACAATCGAAAGCGGGTGAAGGGAATCGAACCCTCGTATTCAGCTTGGAAGGCTGCTGCTCTACCATTGAGCTACACCCGCAGGCGTTGACCCAGTAGCGGCATTGGCTCGCCAATGGGAGGTGTAGGATTCGAACCTACGTAAGCAATGCTAACGGATTTACAGTCCGTCCCCTTTAGCCACTCGGGCAACCTCCCAACCTGACGCTTATCCGTTTCGATAGCTTTGAGGAGCCAGCGAAGGGATTCGAACCCCCGACCGACTGATTACAAATCAGTAGCTCTACCAACTGAGCTACGCTGGCCTCTGACTTCGATTGGAAACGCAATAGTGTATCGGTCTAGCCGTGCACCGCAAGGTGAATTCGGCCGGAAAAGCTGCTTCCAAACCCGCATTTTCACCACTTTTGCCCCTCGTCAAAGGACACCGCTGGGGAAAAAATGTTCATCCTGTGACCCTGCGCCCCTCCCAGGCCCTTGGAAACCTCCTAGATTACTCCCTATTTCCATAAACTTGGTGATAACCATGCTTCCAGCTGTTTCCGTAGCCCTGCTGCCTTGCGAATTACCTAAAAATTGGTCCCAAAACCATCAACTGGCGGTCGTGATCGACACGCTAAGGTTCACCTCAACGGCTTGCGTGGCCCTTGCGGCCGGCGCGCGCAGCGTGCGCGTCGTCAGCAATATCGACCAAGCCAAGTCACTGGCCAGGTCGCTGTCGCAGACGCCAGCAGCTCCAACTTCCTCAGCTGCTACCCACTCCCCACTGCCTGGACCGCTACTGTGCGGCGAACGGAACTGCGTGCGCATTGGAGGTTTCGATCTGGGAAACAGTCCCGCTGAATACACAGCGCAAGTCGTCCAAGAACGCGACTTGATCTTCTCGACTACCAATGGCACCGCGGCCGTCGAAGCCGTCGCCGACGCGAAACAAGTTGTGCTCGGTTCACTGCTGAACAGAAATGCACTTGTACGCTGGATTCTGCACTGGGCGGAGCAACAGCCTGGTCAGCAACCTGAGCAGGCAGCCAGTGTATGGTTGGTCTGTGCGGGCACCGACGGCCAAGTGGCCTTGGAAGACGTGATCACAGCCGGCGCCATTCTGGAGCAACTCGATTGGAACCTGGCCAACGACTCAGCCTGGCTAGCCTTCAACAGTTGGCATCACATTAAACACAGCGGAAGCTTGCTGAAACAACTGCAGCTAGCTCGCGGAGGAGCTAATTTGGTGGCCGCCGGCTTTGCGGAGGATATCAAAGCGGCCCTGCATGTGGATGCATTGAACGTTGTGCCCGGTCAAACCGAGCGCGGTCGTTTTGAAGTCTTGACGCTCAAGTAAAAATTCTTCTATGATCCCCGCAGCCCATATCGAACCTTAGCGGCAAAGATTGCTGACGCGCGAGAATTAGCGCAGGGATGCTGGCAATGACACGATGTCTACCTTGGATGATTTATTGGCGCAGAGCTGCTTGTTTCAGTCTGACCTTGTTCAGTTTGGTCGGAGCGCTGGCCGCTTCGGTCGGGTGCCAAGGATCTCTGCGCATGGCGCGCAAAGGTGAACCGAGCATTCGCGAGTTGACTGTTGGGCCGCAGTTTCGGGACGCAGAGCAATATGATGCCGAGGCTAACTCGGCCGCCGGCAGCTATCGGGCTGGCGCCAGCGAACGTTACGGCGATACTTACGGTGGCCGGCCCAATCCCTACTCAGCCAATTCGTTGGCCAAGAGCAACAGCAATCGCAGTCATGGCCAACCTCGGTGGGACCAATTGCCCGACGAAGACGCAGACGATTCGCAGTGGGCGCCGTACCTTCAGGATCTGCCTCCTTCCCTGTGGCCACTGGCTAAACGTCAATTTTATGCAAAGCAAGCTGCGTCGGCCGACGACGATTCCCAGCTTGCATCAGAGTCAGGTGCTAATGGCGATTGGGAGGACCCCGAGAGCGAAGCTGCAGAGAGCCAAGCTGCAGAATCGACCGTCTACAACTTAAATGACGATGACCAAACCAGCGGCAAGCGGCCTGCCGATCGCCGACCGAACTCGGCTGCCAAATCTAAATCCAAGTTAGCCAGCGCTAAATCACCAACTGCCCGATCCGCGGCCAAATCGGTCGAGGCGCCCGCCCATTACAAGCTCCGCGACGACGATGGCCAAGGGGATTCATTGCCACCGGCCAAGCAGCCGCTGTATGCCAACACGGGTGTCGAAGAAGAGGATCCATTGCCCTCCAAAGAACGTTACCAACCCGAAGAACTGATGCCACCCGCCAATCGCAAGTCGTCGCGACAAATTGCGCATGCTGAGCCCATCGATACCGGAGCTGGCGATGAAGTTCGTGTGTTGCCTCCGCGCGGCGCTCAACAGTCATCCAAGTCATCCGCAGTTGCCAATAAAGAATCGAGCAAACATTTGCCAAAGCGGTCCTATGATTCGGCCGTTATGCCCGCCTCGGCGGAAACGGGCGATGATTCCTCCGCCGTGCAACCCGCTTCCGGCCAACGGCCCGTTCAACGTCGACCGGTCGAGCAGCCTGAAGCGCAGGATCGGGGCGCCAGTTCGAGCCACTCGGATGCGAGCCGTACGCTGGACAGTCTGGCCAACTCCAAGCGGCTGTCCAGTCAAGACTATTTGCATGAAGCCTTGCGCAGCCTGGATGAAGAGTGGTCGGAGAGTCTAACTCCTTCCGAGCAGTTGCATCACCAAGCCGTTAAGCGTTTAGTGTTGCTGGCTTCCGGTCAATTCGAAGGTGCCATGGAGCCGATCGATTCGCTGCAAACGCACGAACAAGAATTCTTTCGTCACAATTTGCAAGCTTGGCATCACGCCATCGATCCGACGGGCAACCCAGTACTGGCGCGCCGTTGGCCTTTGGTGCTGAACAGCCAACGCGAAGCTTTGACGGAACTGGCCGCCGTCAGCAGTTTGGAAGTCAAGAACGCCGCCTTCTGCAGCAACGTCGATGGCTTTGGGGCGGTTACCAAATTTCCGACCGCCCAGTTCCGTGCTGGTCAAGAAGCATTGCTGTACTGCGAAATCGAGAACTTTATTTCCGAACAAGTCAAAGATGGCTTTGAAACGAAATTGCAAGGCAGTTACGAAATCGTCGATGCCAGCAACGTCAAAGTCGCCGACGTGCTCTTGCCCCAGGATGTCGAAGTCTGCAAACGCGCCCGCCGCGATTACTTCCTGGTCTATCGCATCTACATGCCGTCCAAAATCGAGCCGGGCCGCTACCAATTGCGCCTGACGATCGAGGACATGAAAGGCAAAAAGTTTGGCCAGAGCTCCTTGGATTTCCAAGTAGCCACCGGTAGCTGAAGTCGCCAGACTTTGGACGACGTAGCCGAAGTCGCCAGACTTTGGCCAGAGCCCGTGCTAATTTGCAAGCATTGGACTATCTTTCGCGTGCGCGTGCTCTGTCCCCGGGCGCGATGGGGACAGACGTTGGGTGCGAGGCGACTTGGGTTAGAGGGTGCCGAGCGGCTGAGGACAGCCGCTCTTCGATCGGGGACAGACCCCGGGCTGATTTGCAAGCATTGGATGATTGTCGCGTGCGCGTGCTCTGTCCCCGGGCGCGATGGGGACAGACGTTGGGTGCGAGGCGACTTGGGTAGAGGGTGCCGAGCGGCTGAGGACAGCCGATCTTCGATCGGGGACAGACCCCGGGCTGATTTGCAAGCATTGGACGATTGTCGCGTGCGCGTGCTCTGTCCCCGGGCGCGATGGGGATAGACGTTGGGTGTGCAGCGACTTGGGTTAGAGGGTGCCGAGCGGCTGAGGACAGCCGCTCTACAATTGGGGACAGACGTTGGGTGTGAAGCGACTGGGGTCAGAGGGTGTGGGAGCGGCGGGGGAGCGTTGCTCTAAAAGGCTACTTGGGCATGATGCCTTGGGCGATCTCGTCTTCCCATTGGTCCATTAGGGGCCAATCGACCGCGCAGGTGCCAAAGTCGGCCATGTGCAGATAGCTCTGCAATCGCTGAATAGTCTTTTCAAGCATCGCATTGTCTTTGCGAAAAATCGGACCGTGGCTGGGCAAGAGCCACTTAACGTCGCTTTGCTTGATGCGCTCCAGCGAGCGAATAAAGGCCGCGATGTCGCTACCGTGATGGGCATCAATCGCCCCAACGCAACCATCGCGATAAATGTTATCACCCGAGAACAACAGCTCACCCATACGGAATGCAAGCTGACTATCGGCGTGGCCAGGTGTCGACCAGGTTTCAATCCGCAGGTTGCCGACTTCAATGATCGAGCCTTCATTGATAATGTGCTCAGTTTCAACCGGTGGCATGCTGAGGTGAATATTCTGAGCTTCGATCTCGGCAAAGGTCCGCAACTTGTCACCCACGGCCAACAATGAGGCTGCCTTCGGATGAGCCGAAACGGTCGTCTTGAGCAACTGCTTGGCCAGGGCCAGACCCTGTCCGTGATCCACGTCAGCATGCGTAGCGATCAGCGTCTTGCATTTGGACAGCGGAAAATCGATTTCGCGAATCACCTCGACAATCTCTTCGACCGACTCTTCATAGCCGATATCGATCAGGATCCACTCCTCCCCGTCGTAGATCAAGTAGACGTTGCAGCCAATGATGTGGCCAGCTTGAAGATTCAATTCGATTACGCCAGGAAAAACCGGCTTGCGTTCCAACATGGGTGTCCGCGTTCCTACAAGTGTTCGTTCGGTAAGCGTCCGAGATTCTAGTTGACAAGCAGCGTAATGCTCAAGGAGTGGCATAGGGCCGGTGGTCGGCTGCCCGAGTCCAACGGCCCGACGGTCAGGGCTGGCGCTAAACCTGTCGGCACACAGGCTGGAAGCCTATGCCACACAGGCTGGAAGCCTATGCCACACAGGAAGCCTATGCCACTTGGCATCGACGCAAACCACTGCTGTGACTCGGCACTCGCAGCTCTAGGTGTAGTTCCCGCAAAATCTTGGCGGGGTTAATGCGTTTGTTGGATTCACTGCGTCCCCCGCGCGAGCTGTCGGGCTGAACATCAGCAAACAGGGGAGCTGGAGTTGAAAAGATGTCAGCTGCGTCCAAGTAGAATTGACGCCGCAAAACGGGTTGCCCATCGGACAAGACGTACAGCGAACTGGGTGAGGGCTCGAGCAATCTGATGACCACTGGCACGATGTCGTCGATATGCACCAAATTCAAATAGCCTTCAGCTACGGGAATCGGCTCCTGTGACCGCAGTTTCGTCAGCAAGGGCACGCGACCCGGTCCATAGATACCTGCCAGACGCAATGAAGTGAAACGCTCTGGCGCGACATGCTTGTGCAGCCAGCCTTCGGCGGTGAGGGCGATTTGAGGACCAATGCGCTGCGGCTCGGTGGCTGAATGTTCATCCACCCAGCTGCCGTCGTTCTGGTGATAGACTCCAGTGGTGCTAAGCACGACCAGGCGTTGCAAATTGGGCAACTGCCGCAGCAAATTAGACAGGCCTACCACATGCGTCTCTGCGCCCAACCGTTCGTCGGCTCGATGCGGCACGGCGACCAGCGCGCACTGGGCATCGAAGCCCCAGTTTGGGTCAGCCTCTAACCAGTCGCTTTCAATCGGCTGGATGCCGAGCTGACGGAGCTCCTGGCCGGCCTGTCCGCCTCGTGTAACGGCGGCTACCTCACCGCCGGCGGCTTGCCACTGGCGAGCCACGGGACGGCCAACATAACCACAGCCTACGATCAGTAACGATCGGTACATTCCTAAATCCTTCCCACTTGCCCAGCCCCTGCGGGGGGCTGAGCCTGAAAAAATGGACGTCCAGAGGGTTTCATTTTGCCGCATACCTGCGAATAATCGCCAATGTCTCCACCGGCTGCGCCACTGGCAGAGTGCCGCAACTATCTAGCTGTAGCATCGAGACTTGATAACACCTGTGGCTGAGTTTGGCTGCCTTTCGCGG
Organism: Rania fehmarnensis; assembly: GCF_056494185.1. Taxonomy (NCBI): domain Bacteria; kingdom Pseudomonadati; phylum Planctomycetota; class Planctomycetia; order Pirellulales; family Pirellulaceae; genus Rania; species Rania fehmarnensis. The sequence goes on along the minus strand of NZ_CM151398.1, from coordinate 9,153,341 downwards.
AGCGAAAGGGGACCTTTGTTTCCTCGACTGGACGATTGTAATGCGATTAGCCTTCGTCGCCTGCGTGGCATGCTTTCTAGGTGCGGCTAGTGTTAGCTTGGCACAAGATGGTCCCATCATTCTGCCGGACAACGGCACAATCATCGAGATCGCGCCTGCCCAGGACTCTCCGTCATCCGGCCTGCGACCCTCCACTAGCGACTCCGGGAAATCGAGCGGCGTTCAGGAACGCCGCGCCAGCAAACTGGCCGTCGATGGTCAAACCTTTGTCGATCTGGATCGCTCCCTGCAAAATGTGTACGCAGGTCGACCACCTCAAACGCTCAAAGAACTAAAAGCTCTAGAAGCCCAGCAATCAAAAGTCGCCGCTGCAATTCAGTCGGTGACGGTCAATGTGCGGCAAGGCGCTGCTCAAGGGAGCGGCGTAATCATCGCCAACAACTTTGTGCTGACCGCCGCGCACGTCGGCGGTCGCCCCAACCAAGAAGCCAAAGTGCTATTGAGTGATGGCACAGAATTGAAAGCCCAAGTGCTGGGCATGAATCGCAATGTCGACGCAGGTCTGCTAAAGATCGTCGATACCAAGGGCAAAGTCCTACCGTATGCAACCATCGGCAAAAGCGGCTCGCTAAAAGCCGGCCAGTGGGTCATCGGCTCGGGACATCCCGGCGGATGGCAGTCGGGCCGCGGAGCTGTGATTCGCGTCGGTCGTATTCTGAACTTGATGAATGACACACTCATATCGGACGTAGCCCTCATCGGAGGCGATAGTGGAGGACCACTATTCAATTTGAAGGGCGAACTGATCGGCATTCACTCGCGGATCGGTACCGATGTCAGCGACAATATGCATGTGCCAGTCGATACCTTCGAGAAAGATTGGGACCGTTTGAAGTCCGGCGAAGCCTGGGGCGTTCTGCCAGGTTATCGACCGATGATTGGGGTCGGACTAAAAGAAGGCGAGACGCGGGCTGTGCTGGGTGAAGTCAGCGGACCAGCGTTCGAAGCCGGTCTGGAGGTGGGTGACCTCGTCGTCAAGTTCGAAGATCAGAAGATCGAGTCATTCAAAGACTTGCAAAATGCAGTGTTGGGCACCTTGCCCGGAGATACCGTACGCATCGAAGTGCTCCGCGATAGTGAACGCATGCGATTTCTCGTGCGAGTCGGCGTCGCACCACAGTAATCGCCAACAGCATTCGCAACCGGCACTCAGACAAAATTTAAAGTCGACCAATTCTGGATCAGTGCCTAGCGCCCGCGGGCCGGCCGGTTGGTATAATCAGAATCTCGTCAGTTGCCGCTGAGGATAGCGGGACTCAGTTGATGAATGCATCTTCTTTGGGGCTGGACGCACCAGGTCGATGCGCTTAGGAAAGGTCCGACGAACGTGCGCGTCCCTCATCAATTGATGATTCTTTCGGCCATCGGCTTCGCGGCTCTGTCTATTACTAGGCTATTGCCTGAGTCGCCCATAACTTCTTCGATCAACGAGCAGTTGCAATTCGAACAAAGTTTGCAGCGCGACGACGATTTAGCTTGGCATGCGATCGGTGGTAACGAAGAAATGCAGTTGCTCGTGCAAGAGCCATCGCGCCGCAGTTCACGTCGCCCCAATATCGACAGCCCATCGAAATACAATCAGCGGGCCAGCTACGCCATGCTGAAAGCCTTTGGCGAAGCGTTGGGCGATAGCTGGAAGAGCACCGTTGAACTGGTGGCAGACGACGAACGTGTGGCTTACGGGACAGTGGTCGGAGCCGACGGCTGGATCATCTCCAAAGAAAGTCAATTGCCTACCGGTAAACTGATTTGCCGTTTTTCCGATGGCAATGAATCACTGGCCGAAGTTGTCGAACGCAGTTCGAGCCTCGACCTGGCCTTGATTCGAGTGCCAGATAAAGATCTGCCGGTCATCCAGTGGTCTGATAACGGCATCCCACCCCGGGGCAACTGGGTAGCCACCCCGAACATTCAATCGATTCCAGCGGCAGTCGGTGTCGTTAGCGCCGGCCTGATGACGATTTCAGCTCGCAAGCCAGTTATGGGTGTGCAGTTGAAAGAAGACAAAGGTCCCGTTATTCAAAGTGTCGTATATGGTTCGGGTGCTGATATCGCGGGGCTCTTGCCCGGTGACCGAATTCGGTCGATCGATGGTCGCTCGCTGGCCTCGCAAGCCGCGGCGCTGGAGTTCCTGGCTAAGTGCCGAGCTGGCCAGTCGGTAAGCCTGACCGTCCAGCGCGGTGAAAGCCAAGTTGATGCCCATGTCCGGATGATGGACTTTTCCGAAGACTTGCGCGATGAAACAGAAATGGAAGTCAACGGTCTGATTAGCGCACGCAGCAGCGGTTTTAGCAGCATCTACATGCACGACACCGTGCTCAAGCCCAATCAGTGCGGCGGACCACTGGTCGATCTGAATGGTCGCGCCGTCGGTATCAACATCGCCCGCGCCGGTCGCGTCAGCAGCTACGCTCTACCGGTCTCGGTAGTACGAGCCGAAGTGGATCGCATGCTGAGTAAAGTCGAAAGCAACCCGGTCGTGACCGCCAAGGTCGTATCGGATCGCTAAACGCGTAGAGCGGGCTGTCCTCAGCCGCTCCGCACCCTCTAACTTCACTCGCGGCTAACGGCCACTATGGGCGCAGAGGGCGCACGACGATCGCAGAGAAGAACCTCAGCGTTTTCTCAGCGGACTCTGCGATCTCTGCGTTTCAAAATGGAATCTGCGATCCGCCTAACGCACCATTGAGACACCCTGGGCCCACGCGGTCTGTGTAGAGCCAATGGCTGAGGACAGCCGCTCACTGACGGAATATACTTGGGTAGAGGCGATTATTCCGTCAACGCACAAAGGGGCCGCATGCCAACTCGATACGCTTCATCGATCTACTCCCGATGCCTGCTGATATGCACACTTCTGCTCAGCCCAGCGCCGAGCCCTGCGGCTGAACCGGCGAGTGTTAAAGAGCTGAAGACGGTAGCCGAAACGAGCCAGTACCGCGCCACGGCCACCGGAGCAGATACCGAACTGTTTCTGCGCCGACTGGCCAAACTGTGGCCTGGCACCGCGCTGGAATCGCTCGGCCAAACCGTTGAGGGCCGCGACATCTGGGGACTGATTGTTCCGCCGACAGGCGAAGGTCCGGCTGTCACCATGCTCCTGCTGGGTGGAATTCACTCCGGTGAATGCGATGGCAAAGAGGCTCTACTTGCCTTGCTCCGCGATTATGCCGCTGGTGAACGCGCAGACATTCGTAAGAATGTTAGATTGATCCTTGTGCCGAATTTCAATGCCGATGGCAATGAACGTCGAGGGCTGCTGCATCGACCTGGACAAGCTGGTCCGGATGATGGATCAGGCATTCGCGAAAATGCGCAAGGGCTCGATCTCAATCGCGACTTTGTCAAACTGGAAACGCCAGAAGTTCGCTCGCTGGTAGCCAGCTTGGAGCGCTGGAATGTTGATGTGCTAGTCGATGCGCACACGACCAACGGTTCATTGCATCGCTACGATCTGACGTATTCGGTGCCCAGTAACCCAGCCGCTCCACCACACATTCGCGAGATGTTGCATGGCAACCTGCTGCCCGAAGTAACAGAGCGCATGGCCAGTGCGGGTATCAACACGTTCTACTACGGCAACTTCGAAGACGAACACAAGAACTGGAAGAGTTTTGGTCACGAGCCGCGTTATAGCATCGAGCTAATGGGGTTGCGCGGCAAGATCGGCATCTTGGCCGAGTCCTATTCGTATGCGTCGTACGAGCGTCGCGTGCAAGTCACGTATCACTTTGTCGATGAACTGGTGCGGTACTTCAATAGTCATGCGCCAGAAGTTCGCGCTGCCCTGGATGGTAATTCAAATTCGACGGGTGCAGCGGGCGATTCCATCGAAGTGCCTTTGAAAGCCCAGCTGGTGCAAACGCGAGTTGACATTCAAGCCATGGGCTATCAACGATCCGACGGAGCCCTGCCCCGTCCGCCTTACAATGCGGAATCGGCTGCCAACTATGCAGCCCACGATTATCAAGTTGGTTTGTGGGTCACGGCAGAACCAACGGTAAAGACCACCCTGCCCAAGGCGTATGCCGTAGCGCCTCAAGCAGCTTGGGCACTGTCGCGTTTGAAGATGCAAGGAGTTGTTATCGAACAGCTGCAGCGCGGCTTGACCAGCGTCCCAGGTGAACGCTTCAATATCGATGCCATCGATCCCGGCATCGAGTTACAAAATCACAAACTCAAATCCATCACGGCTAGTGTCCAGCCCGAGCAGCTTTCGCTGGCGGCCGGTACGTACATCGTGCGTACCAATCAACCGCTGGGCATATTGGCCGCTTACTTGCTCGAGCCGGCTAGTGAAGATGGACTGGCCGCTTGGAACTTCTTTGATCCAGACTTGAAGGTCGGCGGCGAATGTCCGGTCCAGCGCGTGTTGGATGACTTGCCGCCAGCAGCCTTGACCGCAATCGATAAACTTGCGCCGACTGAGAAGTTGACGTTTGAACATGTCATGCGACCAGGCTCGACCGTCGAATACTCGACCAGCAGCAACAGCGGTGCGACTTGGATGGCAGGCAGTAGTGAACTGATGCTCAAACGCGATGAGCAGTGGTTATCAGTCGATCCAGCTACCGGTGCCTCGCGGCCTAACGACGTTATCAAGAAGATGCGGGCGGCGTTCAAACAATTGCCCGAGTTCGAAAAAGACACCGAGGCACTGAAAGCGATCGGTCCAGCTACGTTAAAGGTCGAGCAACGTTTCGGGCTCCACGTCTACAAGCAAGATCTGTATTTTTTCGATGCCCAGTCGGGCACTGCTAAGCGCTTAACCGAATCGCCTAAAGAACAGGAAGAACTGGCCGAACTCAGCCCCACTGGCACACACGTCGCCTACGTCCGCGATAACGATCTATATTTGATCGATTGCCAATCAGGCTTGCAGCAGCGCATTACCAAAGATGGTTCAACAGAACTTCTCAATGGTATTTTGGACTGGGTATACCAAGAGGAAATATACGGACGCGGTCAATTCCGCGCCTTTTGGTTCAGTCCTGATGGCCAGCAATTGGCTTTCCTGCAACTGGATCAAACACCCGTGCTGGGTTACGCGGTCTCCGACAGCATTCACTACCGACAAGAGTTGGAAGAGACTCGCTATCCGAAAGCGGGCGATCCCCTGCCGATTGCCCGCATGTGGTTGGCCAACGTGGCTGATGGCGCATTGCGTGAAATCGACCTATCCGATTACCCAGCCGACGATCGCCTGGTGGTACGCGTTACCTGGTCGCCCGAGAACCAGTTGTGGTTGCAAATTCAGAATCGCATCCAGACGCAGCAAAGTGTTGTTGCGGTCGACGCCAGTAGCGCCAAATGCGTTCGCATGATTCATGAACAGAGTCCCGGTTGGATCGAGGTCTTGGGGCAACCCAAGTTCTTACCGGGGGGCGATTTTCTGTGGTTGAGCGATCTACCAGCTGGTCGGCGGCATCTGCATCGCTTCAACCAGGCAACCAAAAGCCTCAATCAGTTGACACAAGGCGATTGGGACATTGCCGATTTACAAGGTGTTACGGCGGATGGCCAGACAGCTTATGTCAGTGGCAATTACTCGCATCCGACTGAGTTGCATCTGCTGAGCGTCGATACCCAGTCGGGGCAGACGCAGCAGATCACCAAGCTGGCTGGGACACACCGCACGCGATTGAGCGAAGATTGTCGATACGTGATTGACAGCTTTAGTAGTTTGGCCAGTCCGCCGCGCACCATGCTGCAATCGCTGGACGGACAAGTATCGCGAGTTTTAGGTGCGCCGGTTATTGATCGTTACAAGTACGTGCAATTGGCTGAGCCGATGTTGATGACGATCCAGGCTCGCGATGGACTGGATATGCAAGCCCTGATCATGCTGCCGCCGGACTGGGTGGTGGGCAGTCAGCAGCGTTTGCCAGTTCTCTTTCATGTGTATGCGGGTCCACAAGCACCCACGGTTAACAACGCGTGGGGCGGCAGCAACTACTGGTGGCATCAATATCTATGCAGTCAAGGTTTTGCGGTTGTCTTGTGCGATAACCGCTCGTCGCGCGGTCGAGGAATCGCGGATACCTGGAAGGTCCATCGCGACTTGGGCAAAGTCGAATTGCAAGACATCGAAGATGCGGTCGACTGGGTCAGCACTCAACCGTGGGCCGATCGCGAGCGCGTAGGCATTTGGGGGTGGAGTTATGGTGGATACATGACCGCCTATGCTCTAACGCACAGTCAGAAATTCAAAGCCGGCATTTCGGGCGCACCAGTAACCGATTGGCGCAACTACGATGCCGTCTACACCGAACGTTACATGGATTTGCCGCAAAACAATGAAGCGGGTTACAAGAGCAGTTCGACAGTGGAAGCCGCCGCCGATTTGCATGGTCGCTTGCTGCTCATCCACGGAGAGCGGGATGATAATGTCCACCTGAGCAACAGTCTCCAGCTGGCCTATGCCCTTCAGAAAGCTGGCAAACCGTTCGACATGATGATCTATCCGAAGAATCGCCATGGCGTAGTTGATCCTCAACAGCGTTATCACATGTACAGCATGATGACCGAGTTTTTGGAGAAACACCTAAAACTAAGCCGAGGGCGTTAGCCGGCGTTAGCCCCGGTTATTGCTCCCACGTCGTGAACGTTTGGGAACCGAGGCTAACGCCTGCGGTTTAGTAGGCGTAGAATAGAAGTTGTAGTTGCGAATACGATTCATCGCTCAGTCACGAAATTTACAGGCTAAACGCCTATGCCATTTATGCTTCTCGGCGCTGTGGGTCGAGTCTTACTGGGTTGCTTGATATTACTGCCCGTTGTGGTTATCGCCGCCGATCCGGTGGAGGCTGAGCGCGGTTTTCAGGCGCAAGTTTTGCCGCTGCTGAAGCAGGCATGCATCGATTGCCATAGCGGAGCTGAGCCCGATGGTGGTTTGACGCTGGAGCATCTGAGCAACGTCAAAACGCTGATGAAGGAGCGGCGCGTCTGGCAAAAGGTAATTCAGCGGGTCAAGATTGGAGAGATGCCGCCGGTCGAAAGCGATGTCAAACTGACCGATACCGAGCGGGCTCAATTCGTTTCGTGGTTGGAAGTTGCCATCAATGATATCGACTGTGGCCGCACGCCGAATCCTGGCCGTGTTACTTTGCGGCGGTTGAATCGTCACGAGTACCGCAACACAGTGCGTGATTTGGTGGGCGTGGATTATGCTGCCGCCGAAGCATTTCCAGGCGATGACGTGGGGTATGGCTTTGACAACATCGGCGACGTGCTGACATTGCCACCGCTGTTGATGGAGAAGTACATCAAAGCTGCCGAAGCGATTGCCCAACAGGCCATCAAGGCTCCCGAGTCCGGGGCCAACTACGAATACTCGGCCACAGGCAATCAGCTCAAAGCCACTGGCGGGGCCAAGCCGGTCGAGCAACGCATGGATTTCTATAGCAATGGAGCAGCTGAATTCGGCGAACAAATACCCTGGCCAGGAACGTACCGCCTCGAGATCGAAGCTCATGGCGACCAGGCGGGTGATGAACCGGCTAAGTTGCTCGTTACGCTCGATGGCAAAAAAGTACGCGAGTTGTTGATCAAGGCCAGCGACGCCGAGCAAGCTCAAGCGATTGGCTTGACCCTAAAGTTGAAAGCGGGCCGCAGAAACTTTAAGTTCGAGTTCACCAACGACTTTTATCGCGAAGGCAAAGATGGTGCTCCCAATCAAGATCGCAACCTGTACATCCATGCAGTGCATCTAAATGGAAAGCAGCCATCCAAGCCACTCGATCCCCAAACGCTTCCCGACAGTCACAAGCTGATTGTGATTGAAGAACCCGACTCACAGATCTCGGCCGATAAAGCTACTCACAAAGTGATCTCGCGTTTGACTAGCCGAGCCTTTCGTCGCCCGGCTACCTCGGCTGAGGTCGAGCGTCTGGCTGGCCTGGCAGCCGCGGTGCGCGAGGAAGGCGAATCTTACGAAGCCGGCCTGCAAACAGCCCTGACAGCGATTCTCGTCTCGCCAAACTTTCTCTTTAAGGTCGAACAAGGCGCGGGCCCTGCCCTGGAGAAGTTTGCCAAGCTGAGCGATTACGAGTTGGCGACGCGTTTGAGTTACTTTCTGTGGAGCACGATGCCTGACGATCGACTGTTGCTGCTGGCTTACAAGAATCAATTGCATCAACCAGAGACGCTGAGTGCTGAAGTCAAACGCATGATTGCTGACCGGCGGTCCTCAAGGTTCGTCGAGAACTTCGCAGGTCAGTGGTTAACATTGACCAAGCTCGATAGTTTCGAACCCAACTCGCAGCAGTTCCCCGAGTGGAATGCTGAAATCAAACAGTTGCTCAAGCGCGAGACCTATTCATTCTTTGCGGGAGTCATGCGCGACGACTTGAGCATCCTGCAACTTCTCGATGCCGAGTTTACCTATATCAACGAACCGCTAGCCAAGTTTTACGGCATCAAGAACGTGGCGGGCGATCAGTTTCGCAAGGTGTCTACCGCAGGCTATCCCCGCAAAGGCTTGATGACGCAGGCGGCCATCCTGGCGGTGACCAGTAACCCAACTCGCACCAGTCCGGTCAAACGCGGCAAATGGATCCTCGATAATCTGCTGGGCGAACCGCCACCCCCGGCTCCCCCCAACGTTCCCGAACTGGACAAGTCAGAACTTTCAGGCAGTCTGCGACAACGGCTAGAACAGCATCGCGCCAATCCTGCCTGTGCCAGTTGCCATAACTTGATGGATCCCCTGGGCTTTGCTCTTGAAAACTTTGATGCCATTGGTCGGTGGCGGAAAACCGATGGTAAAGACAAGATAGAGAGCGAAGGCAAGTTGCCTGATGGTACGACGGTTCAAGGGGCAGGCGAATTGATTGCTCATCTGCGCACCCAACAAAGCGAGAAGTTCGCGCGCTGCCTTACGGAAAAGATGATGACGTTCGCCTTGGGACGCGGATTGGAATATTATGACAAGTGTGCGGTCGACAAAATCGTGGCTCGCCTGGCCGAAGACGACTACCGATTTTCGACCCTCGTAACCCAAATCGTGCTCAGCGACCCCTTCATGCGGTTCGGGGAACGTGAATAGGATGGATTCGAAGTTAACGAAGTTTGGTGCTAACAAGTCGGTACAAACAAGTCGGAAGGCTGCAGTCACTGCACAGGAGCAACCATGACCACGATTCCAAGACGAACCGTTCTGCGAGGGCTCGGGGCAGCGGTGGCCTTGCCATGGCTGGAGTGCATGGCACCGACGGCGTTGGCAGCGACGCCTAAAGATGCAGCCCAAGGACCGCTGCGTTTGATGTTCTTCAATGTGCCCAACGGCATTCACATGCCCGACTGGACACCGGCCGAAGAAGGAAAGAGCTTTGAACTACCCAAGACGCTGGAACAACTGGCCGACTATCGCAAGAGCATGACGATTCTGAGTGGCTTGACGCTCGACGGAGCGCATGCTCATGGCGACGGTGGTGGTGATCACGCGCGTAGCGGCGCGGCTTTCTTGACCGGCGCGCATCCGCGCAAGACCGACGGCGCGGATATACAGAATTCAGTTTCCGTCGATCAAGTTGCGATACAAGCTCTAGGTAAGCAAACGCGGTTTCCTTCGTTGGAACTAGGCCTGGAGGGCAGTGCGCAATCAGGCAATTGCGACTCGGGTTACAGTTGCGCTTACTCCAGCAATCTATCGTGGCGCAATTCGACCAGCCCGCTGGGGAAGGAGATCGATCCAGCGGCCGTGTTCGATCGCTTGTTCACCAGTGCCGATGCCGCCAGCGTAGCCAAGAACAAATCGCAGCGCATCGAACGTCGCAAAAGCGTGCTCGACTTTGTCATGGAAGATGCCAAGGGTTTGCAAAAGAAATTAGGTGCTGCTGATAACCGCAAACTGGATGAATACCTGTACGCGGTTCGCGATGTCGAGAATCGCCTGGTGGGAGCCGACAAGCTACGCGTAGGTGAAGATGGTATTCCAAACTACCCTCGGCCGGCCGGTGTTCCCAAGGAGTGGGATGATCATGTCCGCTTGATGATGGACATGGTGGCCTTATCAATCCAGAGTGATTCGACGCGCGTGCTGACGTTTATGTTTGCCAATGAAGGTAGCAACCGTGGCTATCCGGAAATCGGCGCTCCCGAAGGTCACCACGACTTGTCGCACCATGGCAAAAGTGCGGAAAAACAAGAGAAGGTTGCCAAGATCAACGTCTATCATCTCAGCAAGTTCGCTTACCTGGTCAAGCAACTGGCGCTTATTCAAGAGGGCGAGCGTTCGCTCCTGGATAATTGCTTGATCGTGTACGGTAGCGGCATCTCCGATGGAGACCGGCACAATCACGATGACTTGCCGATTGTCGTGCTGGGACGCGGTGGTGGTCGCCTGGAGGGTGGCACGCATCAGCGATTTGCGGCTCAAACACCGCTGTGCAATCTGTACTTGTGGATGCTGCAGCAGGTCGGCGTAAAAGCTGACAGTTTTGGGGATAGCTCTGCTGTACTCAACATAATTTGAAAAACACTAAGATTTCAATCCGCCCAGTGTAGCCTTAGGGGCCCTTGGTTTAGTATAGTGTTCATCTGTTCTCCCCTACATGCTGCAAGCCACCCACATTAGAGGGTGACAATGGGCGTATCTACGCCATCTGGCTTGAATCTCTCCCCTTGAGAGTCTATTCTGGGAGGGCGCCCCAATTAGAGGTTGTACTAGGCGAAGGCCGATCGTGTTGTACTCGTTGATCCCCCAGCTCACTACACTGTGTGCCCCGTCACTGTGTGCCCCGGTGTTAGGTAGCACTTCGCTATCTGACGTGCTGTACTTGTTGATCCCCCAGCTCGCTGCGCTGATTCTGCTTATAGAGCTCTTTGTGCGATGTATGCCCCAAGCTCTAAAGCGTGCGTCGCGCCAAAACTGCTATCGAGTTGATGGCACGCTGTCGGCACACCGCTCTCATCGTGAGCGCCGAGCTCGTAATCGTTTGCGTAGGGACCTGGTAGCAGTGATGCTGCTGGTGTTTTTGACCGGCAACGCGCTCTACTTCACAATCGACAGCAAATGCGATGTGGCTTCGCTGTTGTCCTATGTGGGTAATCGTGCGACGACGAGCAATACGGTGGAGGCGAATCTCGCCTTGGGCAAAGCTGTGCAAGCCCAACCTGGTTCGCGCGACGCCAACTCAGAAGCTGCGTATGAACGCATCAAGAAAGATATTCCCTGGATCGTGACGGCCAGTTCGGCTTGGTTAGTTCTGTGCTGTGTGGCGATCGGGTTTGGGGCGATGAGAGCCTATCGAGAGTTTGCCAATGGTGTAAACGCCAGGGCTGCGGAGCACTTTCATCTTGATATGACCCGCATGAGCGTATCGGACAACGAAATTGCAACCGAATTGTTGCAACGTGATTCCAGTCACGGTGCCGCCTAATGTGGCATAGGCTTCCAGCCTGTGTGCCTTCTGTGGCATAGGCTTCTAGCCTGTGTTCCATCCATCCACTGCGTCATGCGCTTCCAGCCAGCGGAACTCAATCAACTCGGTGCTTTCCGTTACATTCCTCCAACCATGCTGTTGGTCGGCTTTGGATTGCCACTCTGCGGATTTTAACTATTTTCGCCTTTTCCCAGGCTTTCTATGTCTCGCAGTGCGCATTTCATTACGAGGTCAACTTATGGACCTCATCTAAGTACTCAGGAGGTGTGCTCGGAGGAGACCATCCAATAGCAATTCCCCCATAAGTTGGTGGGTGACTATTGGCCAAGTCTCGCATCATGTGTCTCCAGTAGTCATCACGAGGAATCCGCAATGCTCGAGCGATTCGCCTGGTCCCCTCGCAGAGAATCGTCGGACAGCGAACCATCTTTTAGAGCTCGTCGTCAGCGGGCCGCTCGCTCGCAACGGCGACGGTTCGCCTTTGAATTGCTGGAGCTGCGGCGCGTGTTGGCCAGCATTACTTGGGATGGTGGCGCTGGCACGTTCAACTGGAATGACGCCGACAATTGGAGCACCAACACGATTCCTGGTGCTGCGGATACGGCCATTATTCCCGATCTGCCCAATTCGCCGACGATCACTTATTCGACCGGCACACGTTCTGTAGGAGCTATTGATACTGCGGAAGCCATCAATGTCACCGGTGGATCGCTGAGCGTCGGCGGCAATACGTCGGGCAGTGGCAGCCTCACAGTTAACGGTGGTGCGTTGACGCGAGCCGGAACAAATTGGGTCAACAGCACCTCGCTTTCGCTCGTCTCAGGCACTCTCAATTTAGGCGGTAGTTTCGTACAGGCCAGTTTGGGTAACTTCACGCGCATCGGCGGCACGGTCAATCTAGTGGGTACGCTCACTGGCAATCTCACGCTAGATGCAGCCACCGGTCCTTGGCTCCTGGGTGGCAACGGTACGTTGAAAGATAGTCAGTTCGTTTCAGATACCCTGGTTACCATCAGTGGTGCGTTCAACTTTGACAATGTCACCATTGCCAGTGGTACAGAAGTCCAACTAGTCGCCGGTAGCAGTGCACTGGTTGTGCGCAATGGCCTGACGATTGATGGCAGTTTACTTGTCGGCTCCGCCTCTGCCTTTGGAACTGTTCAATTGGCCAATACCCAGTTGATCGGAGGCAGTGGCGCGATTGTGTTCGGCGCTAGCATCAGCAATGGGATGAGCGGAGTCTCGCCTGCGCCCACCGTAACGTTTGGACCCAACCTTACACTTCGTGGTCAGAACATCGCCCTGGGATCAACTAACTATATCTTTCAAGGACTCGTGCAACCCGATGTTGCCGGAGGCACCTTTCGAGTCACTCCCACCTCGCCTTCGGTACGTATTGCGGGACGCGTGGAACCGCTGGGTGGATCCACGTTTACTGTCAACTCAGCCACACTGATCAATGACGGCCAGGTTGTGGTCTCTGCCACCAACACGGCCAGGCTCGAGCCTTCAGGCTCCTTTGTTAACAACAGTTCTATCACCGCTAGTGGTGGAGCGCTAACGGTTGGTGGTCTACTCAATAATCTTGGAACCATTAGCGTTACGAGCACGACTGTCAGCCTGGCTGGCTCCATGACACAGTTTGCGTTGGGATCTGCTACACCCAGTGCCGGGCAAGGAACATTCTTGCGGAGCGGAGGAACCGTTACGATCGTGGGTATTTTCAGCGGTGACCTGACGCTGGATGCAGCCACCGGAGCGTGGCTCTTGGGTGGCAATGGTACGCTGAAAGATAGCCAGTTCGTTTCAGATACCCTGGTTACCATCAGTGGTGCGTTCAACTTTGACAATGTCACCATTGCCAGTGGTACAGAAGTCCAACTAGTCGCCGGTAGCAGTGCACTGGTTGTGCGCAATGGCCTGACGATTGATGGCAGTTTACTTGTCGGCTCCGCCTCTGCCTTTGGTACTGTTCAATTGGCCAATACCCAGTTGATCGGAGGCAGTGGCGCGATTGTTTTCGGCGCTAGCGGCAGCAATGGGATGGGCGGGGTCTCTCCTGCGCCCACGGTAACGTTTGGACCCAACCTTACACTTCGTGGCCAGAATATCGCCCTGGGATCAACCAACTATATTTTTCAAGGACTCGTGCAACCCGATGTCGCTGGAGGCACCTTTCGAGTCACTCCCACCTCGCCTTCGGTACGTATTGCGGGACGCGTGGAACCGCTCGCTGGCTCCACCTTCTTGGTCAACTCAGCCACGCTGATCAATGACGGCCAGGTTGTGGTCTCTGGCACCAACACGGCCAGGCTCGAGCCTTCAGGCTCCTTTGTTAACAACAGTTCTATCACCGCTAGTGGTGGAGCGCTAACGGTCGGCGGTCTACTCAATAATCTTGGAACCATTAGCGTTACGAGCACGACTGTCAGCCTGGCTGGCTCCATGACACAGTTTGCACTGGGATCAGCTACACCCAGTGCCGGGCAAGGAACATTCTTGCGCAGCGGTGGAACCGTTACGATCGTGGGTATTTTCAGCGGTGACCTGACACTGGATGCAGCCACCGGAGCGTGGCTCTTGGGTAGCAATGGTACGCTAAAAGATAGCCAGTTCGTTTCAAATGCCCTGGTTACCATCAGTGGTGCGTTCAACTTTGACAATGTCACCATTGCCAGTGGTACAGAAGTCCAACTAGTCGCCGGTAGCAGTGCACTTGTTGTGCGCAATGGCCTGACGATTGATGGCAGTTTACTTGTCGGCTCCGCCTCTGCTGTGGGTACAGTTCAATTGGCCAATACCCAGTTGATTGGAGGCAGTGGCGCGATTGTATTCGGCGCTAGCGGCAGCAATGGGATGAGCGGGGTCTCGCCTGCGCCCACGGTAACGTTTGGACCCAACCTTACACTTCGTGGCCAGAATATCGCCCTGGGATCAACTAACTACATTTTTCAAGGCCTCGTGCAACCCGATGTCGCCGGAGGCACCTTTCGAGTCACTCCCACCTCGCCTTCGGTACGAATTGCGGGACGCGTGGAACCGCTCGCTGGTTCCACGTTTACTGTCAACTCAGCTACGCTGATCAATGACGGCCAGGTTGTGGTCTCTGGCACCAACACGGCCAGGCTCGAGCCTTCAGGCTCCTTTGTCAACAACGGTTCTACCACCGCTACTGGTGGAGCGCTAACAGTTGGTGGTCTACTCAATAATCTTGGAACCATTAGCGTTACGAGCACGACTGTCAGCCTGGCTGGCTCCATGACACAGTTTGCGTTGGGATCTGCTACACCCAGTGCAGGACAAGGCACATTCTTGCGGAGCGGTGGAACCGTTACGATCGTGGGTATTTTCAGCGGTGACCTGACGCTGGATGCAGCCACCGGTCCTTGGCTCTTTGGTGGTAGTGGCACACTGAGAAACAGTCGACTGGTATCGAGTACGCCATTTGTTGGCAGTGGCTTTTTCACCTTTGACAATGTCACTATAGCCAGTGGTACCGACGTCCAGTTTGCCGTTGGTAGTAGTGCACTAACGGTGAGCAATGGTCTGACCATCGATGGCAGGCTGCTAGTAGGAGTATCGACGACGGCTGGTTCCGTACAGTTCGCCAACACTCAAGTTATCGGGGGCAGTGGCGCTATAGTATTTGGAGCCAACACATCCAATCAGATGAGCGTCACCACAGGTGCACCCACGGTAACCTTTGGTCTCAACCTTACGCTTCGTGGCCAGAATATCGCCCTGGGATCAGCCAACTATATCTTTCAAGGACTCGTGCAACCGGACGTCTCTCCTGCTCTATTCGACCTGAGAACCACAGCACCCTCGGTAACACTCACGGGACGCATGATCGCTGGTGATGGCGCAACTATCTCTATTGCCTCAGCGAGCTTCACCAACAATGGCAGCTTGGAAGTCGATTCTGGCGGACGCATCGACGTCAAGCCGACGACGTTTACTAACTTTACCAGTCTCACCAGTGACAGCAACACATTTACGACAGCCCTTGCCGGGGGTGCTTACAAGGTTAGTGGCAGCGGCGTATTGCGGCTGTATCCCAGTACGTCCAGTTCGTCGCTCTTTCGAATTAAGCAACTAGCTGCTGTCGTAAGCTTGACTGGAACTGCGGCCCAGTTAATTGGCTCGACTGGCAGCTACGTCTACGATGCAATGCGAGAGCTAAGCCGTATTGAATCGACGGGCAGCTTGTCCGTCCTCGGCGGCAAGAACTTTGAACCCTTCGGCAGTTTTACGCAAAGCGGCACTGTGCTGGTCGATGCCTCCAGTCGCTTCGGCTTACAAGCTGGCCCTTTAACCACCAGTGGCCTTATCAGCAGCTATGCAGGCGAGAACAATGCCTCCGATAGCACTGGCACAAACCCTGGAACGCTCGTTGGCGGAACAAGCTTCACGACTGGTCTTTCGGGCAGCGCATTTGATTTCGATGGCGTCAACGACTACGTGTCGATCAGCGATTCGGCTGCACTGCATCCGGTCAGTACGACACTCGAAGGTTGGTTTCGTTTCAGTTCGACACCCGCCGGCACGGATACACTATTCAGCAAACTACAAACAGTCGCGCCTGCCTCGTCGTTCAAAGTCTCCACTCAAGCAAGTTCCGGTTTGATTCAGTACAGCATGGGCGGATCGATCGGAGCGATTGCGATGACCTCTGAGGTGGGCGTGTGGCATCACGTGGCCCTGACCTTCGATGTGACTGCGCACCTGGCTACGCTATACGTTGACGGCCTGGCGAAAGCATCTGTCGCGGCTGCGTCATTGGGCTACGGTAACTTTCCACTCTTGATTGGGGCCGAACAGACCTCTGCTACGACCATTACCAATTTTTTCTCGGGTGCCATCGATGAGTTCCACATCTACGATCGCGCGCTATCGGCGACGGAAGTTCGGAATCAATATTCGCAGTATGCGGCGACTCGATTAGACCAAGCCAGCGGTACAACACGCGTCGATGGCAATCTGACCGGTTCACCCGAAATCCTTGTCAGCGGTGGTAGGCTGCAAGGAACTGGTTCCATCCCTGCCAATGTAAATCAAATCGGTGGCCAACTAGCCCCGGGCAATTCACCGGGCTGTCTGACGATCAACGGCAACTACAACCTCGCTTCTGGCGGTGCCCTGGAAGTGGAAGTGGAAGGCGTACTGGTTTGCACCCAGTATGATCAATTGCGGGTCAATGGGACGGTTACCTTGGCTGGGACGCTGGATGTTGTGCTAACCATGGCCAATCATCCGCAGGTTGGAACTGAGTTTACGATTATCGAGAACGATGGCACTGAGAGCGTCATCGGCCAGTTCGCGGGATTGCCAGAGCGACAAGTCTTTGCGCTCAATACTTCGGAGATCTTTCAGATCACCTATCGCGGTGGCAGTGGTAACGATGTGGTGCTCGAGTATCTGGGTGAGGGAGCCATCGTTACCACTACTGCCGTCTCAGGTACTGGTTCGTTGGCCGATGCCTTAGTTGACGCGGGAGATATCGGTGGAAATATCATCGCTTTTGGTATTCCTGCCGAGCAAGCTGTCAACGGCGTCTACACCTTTGACTACAGTTCATCGGTCTTGCCCTCGATCGACAATAGCCATTTGATCGATGCTACCACCCAGCGCGAGTACGTGGATCACCCGGTGATCGAGATGATCAGTGACAGGGGCGATGGTTTTCAGATTAATGCTAATGACGTATCGATTCGCGGCTTATCGATGACTGGTTGGCTTGCTGCGTTTGACGTATTTGGCAGTTCAGTTTCTCTGACCGGCAACTACATTGGTCTGAAACCCGATGGCACTGTACCTGCTGTGCCGACCATCCAAGGGATTGTCCTGCGTGAGACATCGACTGGCGCGACCATCGGTGGTTCGGACGCCTCGGACCGTAACGTCATTTCCGGCAATCAACTATACGGCATTCGAATCAGGAACTCGATCGGCAACACCATCACGGGTAATTTCATCGGTACCGATCCGACCGGTCGCCTGGCTCGCCCCAATGTCGAGGCGGGCATCCAAAGTGAAATCGTAGGCAACCCTGCGGGTAACGTTATTGGTGGTGATTCATCTGGCTTGGGCAATCTGATCAGCGGCAACCTCGGTCCAGGTATTCTGTTTGAGGGTGCTCTCAACCACACCATCGCCGGCAATTTCATCGGCACCGATGTCGACGGCTTGCTCGCCCTACCCAACCAAGTCGGGATCAAACTGCAAAACGACAGCCGCGAGACGCTGATCGGTGGTCTGGTCAGCGAAGCTCGCAATATTATTTCTGGCAACCTCAACGGTGGCATCGAACTCGATAACTCGCATGAAAATACGATCCAAGGCAATATCATCGGCTTGGATCGCAACGGTGATCAAATTGTTGCCAACGGTACTGGCATCGTTATCACTCAAGCCTCGAGCCTCAATTTGATTGGTGGCGATACCAGCGGCGCGCGCAACATCGTTAGTGGAAACTTTCACTACGAAATGCTCATTTCTGGTGGTTCTGTTAGAAACGGTGTCCGCGGCAATTACTTGGGTACCAATTTCGATGGCACACTTGTGCGCAGTCAAGCCGATGAAGTCATCAACATTGCGGACGCTTCGAACGAGAATGTAATAGGCCCCGTTCGCAATTTGATCGTAGGTTCGTCGACAACTACCTCAGGTATCACGATCGTTGGATCAGACTTAAACGCGGTTGACAACAATTGGCTGGGATTAAACGCCGATGGCACCGCTCCATTGGGCTACTTCGGTAATGCAATTGCCCTGTCCGATGCGGATGAAAATGCGATTGGTATTGTGGGCGATGCACTCTCCAACGTGATCGTACAGTATGCGGGCAGTGGAATCCTCGTGTCTGACAATTCGCAAGACAACTCAATTGTCAACAATTTTGTGGGTGTGGGTCCAGATGGTCAGACTGCCATGTTCAGCCAGTCCCACGAGAATCAAGGAATAGGCGTTATTAACGCCGTGGGCACGACAATCGGCGGAGACTTCGATAGCAATGGACGTCCATCAGGAAACTTAATCAGTGGCAACACGGTGGGTATCTTGGTGGCTAGTTCGACAGACACCAAGATCGAAGTCAATCGCATTGGTACAAACGCCGACGGGACTGCCTCCCTGGGTAACCAGGTTGGCATCGATATTGTCGACTCGATTGATACCGCGGTGGGCTTCATCAGCGACTTCAATACCAACATTATCAGCGGTAACCAAGTCGGAACGCAAGTTCGAGGTTCTAGTGTCAACACCAACATAATTAATAACGGCATCGGTACCGATGTGTTGGGTGGCGTTTCGGCAGGGCTAGGCAATGCGATCTATGGCGTGGAGATCCAGTCCGGCATCGGCACGTTGGTGCAAGACAACACTATCGTTCGCAGTGGCTCACCTGGCGCGAGCACAACCAACGACGGTGTCTTGATTTGGGGTGGTGATGCGATCCTGAGTCGCAACTTGATTCATCACAATCTTGGTCTATCCATCTCTGTTGCATCACCCCCGGGTGTTATCACGCTCACACAAGCCCGTGTCGATGGTTTTGCGCTTGGGACGATTACCAGTGCCACACCCAACACTGCGTTCACCATCGAGTTCTTCGCCGCCAGTGTTGCGGGCCAAGCCGAACAATTCATTGGCACCAGCGCCGTAGTCACGGATGCGGATGGTAACGCCGACTTCGAAGTCGGTGGCTTAGGTGACTTGCCGCCTGCCAAGTTCCTTACAGCCACCATCACCGGGCCGCGACTGGAAGGCGATGACGTTCAAGTTACCTCGGAACTTGCGCAAGGCATTGTTCCAACTTCCGCCATTATTCGTGGCTTGCCAACCCGCGGGCCAGAGGGTCGTCCCATCAGCCTCAAAGCCTTCGCAGTGGGTAGTACGGTTTCTGGCTACGCCGTTACTGGCTACAGCTGGGATGTTCGCAAGGATGGTCAACTATACGCCACTGGCAACGAAGCCGGTATTCAGTTCGCCCCCGACGACGAAGGCACCTATGTCGTCACATTAACATTGACTCAAACTAATGCCCTTGGGGACGAGCAAAAAGTCATTCTGGGTCCGCATACGATTACCATCGAAAACGTCGCGCCAACTCCGCAATACGAAATCAATCCATCGGGCGCTCGGACAGGTCAGCCGATTACGTTCAAAAGCGATAGCAGCGATCCAGGACAACTCGATATTGTCAGTCACGCCTGGGAGGTTCGCTTCGGTTCACTCACTGGGCCGATTGTCTTCTCGCAAGCCATGAGCGCCGATCCGGCGGCTTCGCAAGCGAGCTTCACACCGACCAGCGGAGGCATCTATTTCGTCACACTGCAAGTCGATGATAGCGACGGTGGTCCAACTGGCGTGCGCAGTTTAACACGTCAATTCGAAGTCCTCGGATTGGCTCAGGCCGTCGAGATCATTGCGCCTACTACAGGTGGCGAAGGTCAAAGTGTGCGGGCTCGCGCGCCGGAAAGCGAACTCCGCCGCGCAGAGCAACTGAACTTTAACTGGCAGGTTGAGAAACGTACCGCCGCCGGTGTGATCGTCCAAGCCAACTATCCATTTACCCAGCCGTCGCGCGGTGTACTCGAGTTCATCCCGAACGACGATGGGATCTACCGCATTTATCTATCGATCAGCGAAGTCGGTGGCAGCGGAGCCAGCGTGATTGCTCCAACCGTCGACGTCACCGTCTCCAACACTAGTCCGATCGTGTCGATCATCACGCCGTCCACCAGCGGCGAAGTCGGCGTGCCAGTCAACCTGATCGCGGCCATTACCGAACCACGCACGATTGATACCTTCACGACCACTTGGAGCATCCAGCGCAATGGTCGCGATGAGCCAGGCCTGGGAACCGTGGGAGTTCCTGATACCAATTTCTCGTTTACGCCGCTGCGAGGCGGTGTTTATACGATCACGGCCATCGCCACCGACGATGACTTCAGTTCGACTACCGGTGTCGGTCGCGGTACGGCACGTCAGGTCATCGTCGTTCCAGAAACGGAATTCAGCCTGGCCATCGTTGGTCCCAGTGGCACAGTGACAGAAGGAGTCAGTGCTTCATTCACGGCCAGTCTCAGCGGTGGCCCGCCCGCCAGTTATGCTTGGAGCTTGCGCGATGCTAACGGCAGATTGCTGTCGGCCTACTCTCAGTCGGGTACCGGCAACTCGATACCTGCGTTTGACTTTGCTCCGCCTCAAGGCGAACGATTCTTGATTGAATTGGAAGTTACGCTGACCGATACCCGCTCGGCTCGTGCCACGTATGTACTGTCCGGAGTCGTGGGCTTGGCGCCTACAATTCAAGCCTTGACGGTTATCTCACCACCCAGCACCGTGGTGATCGCCGAAGGCATGCCGGTGACCGTGCGGGCTTCTGCCACCGATCCAGGGGAAACTTACGGCTTAAGTTATCACTGGCAGTTAGCGCGACCGGGAGGTAGCTTCGTGGATGTCGCTGGAGTTACCAGCAGTCCCACAGATGTCACCTTCACACCTGGCGATGAAGGCACCTACACAGTGCGTGTCTTCGTTACCGACTCCCAAGGTCTCACGACGCAGAGTGAGCTGGCCATTGCGATAATCAACGCGGCTCCGAGTGTGCGACTGGAAGTTGCCAGTGCAGTCGGCTCAACGGTCACTTTTCGCGCCGCAGCTGTGGATCCGGGCAGCGATGATCAACCGGGATTGACCTATGCTTGGAGCGTCAATGGTGGTGCGTTCACTACCACAGCCACCAACGAATTTACAACCACGCTCGCCGGCCCAACGAAAATTGTCGCCCGTGTAACCGACGATACTACCAACACGCTGGCAAGCTATTACTTACTGGTTGGTAGTGCGGGTAACGATGTGGTGGTGCTGACTGCTGCGCAGAATGCGGATGCCATCTCTGCCGGCGCTAGTGTGCTTGGCTATCTCGGTCTGGATGGTGATGACCAGGTTACCGCCACCGGTGCTATTACTTTGCCGCTTGTTATCTGGGGTAACGATGGCCACGATACACTCGACACCTCCGCCGTGAACGTGGCAACCGAGTTAGATGGTGGTGCGGGAAACGATCAGCTGACCAGCGGCAATGGTCTGGACATCTTACGAGCTGGTACGGGCACGAATGTGTTGGTTGGCGGCAACGGTCGCAATCGGTTCATTGGTGGTGGCAACGACACCATGACCGGTGGCGTGGATGATGACACCTACGAAGTACACTTTAGCACGGTAGTCATCCATGATGTGGGCGGCGGCAACGATACAGTTGATCTGACCGCTGCACCCGCTGGGGTGACACTCGACTTCAGTTCAACCAGCGGTACGCCGCAGAGTGTCTTTCCCACCAGCACACCAGGCGATGCCTATCACAACAGCACGCTGGCCCTGAATGGTTCCTTCCAGAAACTGGTGGGCAGTCCACTAGGTGACGTGCTGTCTGCCAGCTCAACCAGCTCGGTCAATATTGAAATCCAAGGCGGCGCAGGCAACGATCAACTGTCCGGCGCGGGCGCTGGGGTAATCCTTGATGGCGGCATCGGCGACGACACGCTGGTTCTGCAAAGTACCACGGGCAATTTTCTGGGCGGCGAGGGTAACGATACGATCCTCGGTTCGCTCAGCACCACTGCCACTACGACCATCGATGGTGGCGACGGTGATGATGTAGTTCAAGTTACAGGACCTTCCAGCGGCGCGAAGGCTCCGGTGTTGATTCTGGGATCCGAGGGCCATAACCAGGTTACTGCCAGCAACATTACCGGCAAGATCTTTGCTGATTCGGGCAGTGCCAGTACTGGCCAAAGTGCCTTCGGCGCGATTCGTACAGGTAGCTCAACGCTATCCGCCACGGTTAATGGTTCGCTGGATGTCGATATCTTTGGCAGTCAACGCGGCGGCAGCACAATTCAAGTCAGCTCCAGTCAAGACGTCAGTATCTTTGGTAGTGGTGACGATCAAATCGATCTGACGGAAGTAACGCATGGTACGATCGATGGCGGGCTGTTTGGTGCCATCAATAGTTCGGGAACGCTGGTCGCCACGGTCAACAACTCTTTGGACGTCGATATCTTTGGTGCACGGTCTAGCAACTCCAATACAATTACGACCGTCAATGGTTCTATAGACGTAGGGATCTTTGGCGCGGCCCGCCAGAACACGATCGTGGTGACATCCAGTTTGGATGTCGATATCTTTGGCGTCAGCGAAGGTTCTGTCACGCTCGGCAGTAGTACAACAGCCCAACTTGAGCGGATTACGCTGCACATTTCGGACTTCGGCGCAGTCTCGACTTCGCCATCACTGGCCGTCAACGTTACCAATTCGCTGGATGTCGATATCTTCGGCAGTCAATCTAACTCCGCGGCCAATCTATCGCTGACGGTCACTACTTCATTGGACGTTGACATCTTCGGCAGTAGCGCGCGCAACGTCAGCCTGCAGGTCAGCTCCAGTCAAGATGTGGGTATCTTCGGCGTAGTCGACGGATCCATCATCCTCGGACCAGCCGACGCCAGCACGCTTGGTCAAGGCGTCGAACAAGTCGTCATTGAAGCATCTAGCTTTGGTGCCAATACGCAAGCGCTTAGCCTGCAAGTGACCAATTCGCTCGACGTCGATATTTTTGGCAGTCGTACCAGTAGCGGAGCGACGCTAGATGCAACGGTTAACAATTCGCAAGATGTGGGCATCTTTGGCTCACTGCGTTCCGGCGGCACCTTGCAAGTAAACTCCAGCCAAGATGTGGGCATCTTTGCCCAGTCCAGCGATGCAGTCCATTTCAACGCCGTCTCGCACGGCACGATTTTCACGGAAGTCTTCGGCGCCATTTCGGTGTCTACTCCGTTAATGTTGACGGTGATCAACAGCAGCTTGGATGTTGGAATTTTCGGGGCCACCAATCGCAACTCGAACATCACGGTCACAGGTAGCTTGGATGTCGATATCTTTGGCGGTACGGCGGTCACAATCGATGGCTCGATAACACGTGTGGGCGATCGCGTGGTTATCGACAGTTCGCAATCGATCACCATAGCCGCGGGCATCTTTGGTGCCACACCTTCCGGCAATGCTTCGATCATGAACCTCACGGTTCAAAATAACAGCCTGGACGTGGACATCTTCGGCAGCCAGCGTGGTCCAAGCCAAATCACGGTGATCTCTTCTCTGGATGTCGACATCTTTGGTGGCTATGGCGATGTTGTCGAAGTTCAAAATGCTCAGCGAGTAAGAATCGAGGGCGGTGTATTCGGAACTCCTCGCGAGGGTATCAATGGGCTCACGCTATCTGTGCAAGGCAACAGCCAAGATGTGGGAATCTATGGTAGTTCGGTGGTCGATAGCGTAACACTGACCGGTGGTACTCGCATTCTGGCCAACCTGCGCGATGGCGATGACCAGTTAAGCATCGACATGGTCAACGATTTCGCCGCAATCACGGATAGTGGAGATGATCGCGTACTAATTCAAGGTGGCCACGACATTCTGGTTTACACCGCCACCGGCCAAGATCAAATTACTGTCGCCGGTGGTACCAACGTGCGCGTCATCGGTGCCGAGGATAACGACGAGTTCTTGGTGCGCGCTGGCAGCACGGTCGATGTCGACGGCGGTAATGGAGCCGACACCATTGTCGTCATCGGCGGCAACGACCTGGCGATTCGCACCGATGCTGGTGATGATGTCCTGCGACTGTTCCGAGCCGACGGTGCCTACGTGGCTGGCGGAGATGGTAATGAAGATTTTCAACTGTACGGTAGTACGGGAACAGCCATTGCCGCAGGGAGCAATTACTTCGTGCTGGATGGCCAGGCTGGGGAAGATACACTTTCCGTGGGACCTCTGCTGACCAACACAGCTCGTAACGAAAAAGGCACCGCCGATCCACTCAATGGTATACCGACCTGGATGATTCTGCCTGGTTTCATCGTATCGCCGCTGCGCACACGTTTGCCTTCGTCGATCGTGCTGCTGGGTGGCACGGGCGATGACACGCTGACTTTAGAAGGCAATCAGCGTTTGTTTGGACTAGGCGGAGATGGCAATGACACGGTCATGTTGCTCGCAGGCCATCGCAGTGGACTCTCTGGCGGTGCCGGCGATGATTTTGTCTCCATCGCAGGTGGTGGACTAGAGAACCTGGCCTTTGGTGACGAGGGTGATGACACAATAGAAGTCTTGGACAGCCTGCGAGCTACAGCCTTTGGTGAAGAAGGTGATGATACACTGATCGCTACCTCAGCTGTGCAAGCGAGCCTGCGAGGTGGATTGGGCCGTGATACGCTCCAAGCTACCGATAGTACTTTGGCGATCCTGCTGGGCGAAGTCGGAAACGATACGCTGCAAATCGTCAGCGGTCGTGAAAACCTGGCGGCCGGTGGCTCAGGCAGTGACGATCTCCGCATCGATAACGGCTCGCTGGGCATTCTGCTAGGTGAAGCAGGCAATGATACTCTAACTTTCAACGGTGGCTCAGGTAGTATTCTATCGGGTGGCGACGGTGATGATACGCTCGTCGCTAATGCACGTGACGGAGACCTGTATGGCGATGATGGCGATGACCATTACGACATTCGTCCGCTGAGCGTTGCACCTGAAGTAGCAGAACTTCGATTGCATGAATTGCAGTTCATCGATCGACAGACGATCGAATCTGAATCGCGCGGCTCCGACACGCTCGACCTTTCGCACTTCGCTATCTCTGCCACGTTAAACCTGGGACTCGTAGGCATCACTCAGACCGTCATCAGCAACCAACTAGGTTTGTTCTTGCGGGGTGCCTTCGAAAACATCATCGGCACCAGTGCCGCTGACATGTTAACCGGCACCGATCAGTCCAATGTCATCGATGGCGGCGCAGGTGATGATCAGATCTTTGCTCTGGGCGGCGATGATACATTGACCCCCGGGCCAGGCAATGACAATGTGGCAGGTGGCAGCGGCGATGATCACTATCTGTTGGTCACTGCTGAGGGTGGCTTGGGCAGTGATACTCTGTACGAAGATATCAATGGGGGTACCGATTGGCTCGACTTCCACGGCCTGACTACCGGTGGATTGGGGACACTGAACTTGAATTTGAATTCGCCCCAAGCGCTAGCCGCAGGCACTCTGTCGCTCAGCCTGCATAGAAGCAGTCTCGATCCTGCAGTCGGCCAGTTCGAAGATGTCACCGGGACGATGGGCCCGGACACCCTGATCGGCAATGCGCTCGACAGTCGTTTCGAAGGATTGTCCGGCGACGATAACATCACCGGTGGTGCAGGCAGCGACATCTATGTGTTCGGTGAAGGCCAGCTGGATCACGACACAGTCACAGAACTGCCGACCGATGCTGGACGCGATACGCTGGACTTCACTGCGTTTGGCGCACCACTGACCCTGGACATCGCCTCGACGTTGACTCAGCAACTTGGTCCCATGCAACTGACGCTCTCGTCGGGCGCGAGTATCGAGAACATTGTGGGTACTGGCTTTGATGATGTGCTGCTGGGTAATGAGTTGCCCAATTCGATCTACGGAGCGGCTGGGGCAGATCGCTTGGAAGGTCGAGCCGGCGATGATCTGCTGGTTGCAGACTTGCCCGCAGTGGTATTGCTCGATTTCGATTCGGCTTTCAGTGCGACGCGTGGCGACTACAACTACACGGCTACTGAGCGCGACGAGATTGAAGCACGCATGAGCCTCGACTACGCAGCCTTCGGTTGGACGATTACGCAGAGCGAATCGCAAGCTCGTGCCGCCGTGGCGGATTCGGGACGATCGATGGTGCGACTCGTTTTCAGTGAAGGCCGTGGCGGCGGTGTCAGTGGAGATGCCGGCGAAGTCGACTTTCGCAATCTCAATCGACGCATCGTCAGCCAGGTCAACATCAATCCACTGAAGGATGTGGTCCGCGAAATTTTGGGACCCGATGTTACATCAGCTCAATTCTCGGCTGGCATCGTAGCTCTTACTGCCACCATCGCGTCTCACGAACTAGCGCATACAGCCGGTGTACGTCACGGGGACGCGTTTGGACCGATTGGGACAGGCCTATTCAGCGGAGCTGATCTCAGTCGCATTTTTCCGCAGTACACAGGGCCACTGGATGCGATCGAAACACCTCGGCATATCATCGCCAGCCCAGCCTCGGTGGGAACCACGATAGCCGATGCGATGAACGAAACGTTCTTTGGTGCGCGCGAAGCGATTAAGCTGGCCTTTGACGATATCGGCCATACGCAGCTCGAGTTAGCTACGGCCCGCGATGCTCATAACACCCTGGCGACCGCAGAAGAGCTTGGCATGCTCACGCCCCTCTACGTACCGAATCTAGCACCAGAGACTGGCTTCACATTCTCAGGCAAGTCGTTCGATGTATCGGCCATGGCGGTGGTGGGTCAGCTCGCACATGACAATAGTGCGGGGACTACCGAAACTGACTACTACAAGTTCACCGGTCGACAGGGCGAAGTAATCAATATCGAACTGCTGGCCAACAGCATCCGGCCACTGCGCGGTACTGGCTTTGATGGCAGATTGCAGATCTTCACTGTCAGTGGCATTCTGATCGCTGAGAATGACGATGACTTCGAAGGCACATTGGATGCGACGTTGGTCGATGTCACGTTGCCAGCCGATGGTGACTACTATGTAGCTGTATCGTTGTCCCCTCAGCCAGCGACGAGCGAACTGGGCGGTCGATATGAACTATTCCTCTCGCGATTCCAAGTACTTGCCGCAGGTCAGTCGCAACCTGCGGTACCAGGTGACGTACTGATCGGCGGACCTGGAGCAGACAGGCTGCGCGGTGGCGCGGCCGATGATCTCTTCCAGGCAACAGACTCAGTCATTGGCGATCTGGCGGATGAGATTCTCGGAGGCGCAGGCAATGATACGCTCGATCTGCGCGGGCTGGACTACACTTATTCACTGCCTGTTGGGCATTCGGTCGAGAACATCATCAATGCCAATATCGCCCCAAGTGCAAGCTTGATTGGTGTACCGACGGTGTCCTTGGATGAAGGCAGCGAGTTCACCATCTCGCTCACGGCGGCGACCGATCCCTCCGCCTCGGATACTTCCACTGGGTTCCGATATGGGTTCATCCTGCGACGCAGTGATGGCACCGTCGTCAGTGGAACATTGCCCACGACCTACTTAGGGGCTAATACATCCAGCTCGATGACCTTCACCTTGCCCGATAACGGAACCTATGAAGTCACGGCCCGCATCCTCGACCAGCAAAATGGTATACGTGATTACACCGCACAAGTATCGGCCACTAACGTTCCGCCCAGCGGTACGCTCAGTGGACCTGCGGTTGCCAACCAAGGTATTCCAACTCTCTACACAGTCGCAGCGGGTGATGCATCGATGATCGATCGAGACTCGCTCCGGTACTCTTTTGCCGGTAGCTTGTCGGAGCTAGCCAGTTCGTACGCGACGGCTAGTTCATCCAGTTCCGGAACGATCAGCTTTGCGGCAACGGGTGATCAAATTGCGTATGCGCGAGTCTTTGACAAAGACGGAGGCGTGTTGACGCTGCAGCAGGCCGTCAGCGTTTCCAACCTGGTAACGGTGTCCATTAATGGTCCCACAGTTGCCGCTGTTGGACAGCCGTTGCGGTTTGATGTTAGCGGTGCAGGCTTACCCCTCGATGCCCAGTTTGTGATCGACTGGGGCGACGGCAGTTCCACTACTCGGCCAATTGTGCTGGGTTCCATTACGGTCCCTGTGAGCTACCTTACGACCAGTCCCACCTCAGGCTTTGCGATCCAGGCTTTAGCCCGCTCGTCCAGTGGCGATTCTCTGGCGCAGATCTCGCATATGATCGTGGTCACTTCGTTACTTGTCGTGAATGAGAATGGTCAAAACGTGCTGTACGGTGGAGCCACGGCTGGTCCCGATGTGATTTCCGTCAGGCAGATAGATTCGACCAGCATGGCCATCAAACTTGCGGCAACTGGCCCTGACAGCGTTTATCCTATCGGCAGTGCGATGGATGCTGTGGATCGAATCGTGCTGTATGGACTGGCGGGCAATGACACGATTGATATTGCGGCTGATTTGAACGTGCCGGCTGAACTCTATGGCGGCGCAGGCAATGACGTGCTGCGTGGCGGAGCGGCCAGTGATATTCTGATCGGTGGCGCGGGCAATGATCAACTGATTGGAAACTCGGGAGCGGATCTGATGATCGGCGGTGCCGGCCGCGATTCGTTGCAGAGTTTGGGAGATGGCGACCTGATGATTTCAGGTTCCAGCGTTTATGACGAAGATCATGCCGCCTTGGTCATCTTGAGTAATTATTGGTCGAGCAATGCCAGCGATGTGTCGCTGGGTTGGTATCAGACCCGAGTAACCACGCTGCGGTCCACTGGCGTCGAAGGCGTGCAACTCAGCAACACCAATCTTGTCGATGACAATGTGCTGGATACGCTTTCTGGCGAAGTTAACGCCGGCGGCAATCCTAATCGAAAACTCAACTGGTACATTCAAAACACGAGTGGCCCGGGCGTGAAAGACTCACTGCAACGCAATTTAGTCGATGAAGTTATCACGGATTTATAGAATTTACTATGAAAACCTACCTGCTTGCGGTTCTACTGGGTGTTAGCTGCCTGGCCACACCGTTGCGTGCTGATTTTCAGCTTAACCTGACTCTGGGCCCGCAGCAGCAAACGATCCCGGACGAGGTCTATTTTGATCTAGCGCTGAATTTCGAAGGAGATCCGGGAGACTACGTTGATTCGTTCACGTTGAGCTTAGCCAATAACTCACTGCCGCTTAATTTTGACTATACACGTTTCTCACTTCGTAATCTGCAAAACAACTTTCAAGGATCGGGACCGTTTTCCAACGTCGGCGTCGCCGCGGTTACGCTTAGCTTGCCCAATACATTGCCTACGGGTAATACGTTGACGCTTGGAGAGTTGGTCTTCGATACGAGCGGCTTAGCCGCCGGCGCGTATGAAGTGACATTCAATCCAATTGAAACTGATGCCAGCGGTGTGCTGGGTGGGAATATTAATGAATTTTTACAGGATGTAGGTGGCGAGGTGACGTCGACGTTGCGCATAGTCAATGTGACTGCCGTGCCTGAACCAGGAAGCCTCATCATGTTTCTAGGAGTGGTGATCAGTGGAATATCGACCTGGCCGCGCCGCTGCCTCGCCCGGTCATTTAATCGTTTTCGGTTACTCAAGGCGTGAGTTGATAGATGGGCGACAACAATCCAACAATTGACGTGCCTCCCGAGCCTGGGGACGAGGCGAACGAGTCGCAAGTAGAAGGTGCGCTGGAAACGACTAATCTGTCGCCACAAGCCGATGAGACGGCTGATTTCGAGTTGAGCCTCGGGGCTGCTTCGCACGGGACCATTCCCCTGCCACCGATCGACCAAGCCGATCAAACGCAGTCCTTTGCAGGTAACGCTGCTGCAGTCACAACCGAACGCACGACTCGAATTCCAGGTTATGAGATCCTGTACGAGCTTGGTCGTGGGGCGATGGGCGTTGTTTACAAGGCTCGACAAATTCGTGCTGATCGCATGGTCGCCTTAAAGGTGATGCTCAATATTGATCATGCACGGCCGCAAGAGTTGCAGCGTTTCGAAGTCGAAGCCCAATCGGCAGCGCGGTTGCAGCATCCCGGCATCGTGCAAGTTTACGATGTGGGCTCTGTGGGCGATCTGCCGTACTTCACTCAAGAATTCGTCGAAGGCGGAACACTAGCCCAGCGACTAGCCAAAGAAACCTTGCAACCTGCAGCGGCCGCGCAAATGTTGTTGCAGTTAGTCGAAGCCGTCGCCTTTGCTCATTCGCGCGGTGTGATCCATCGCGACCTAAAGCCAGCCAATGTGTTGGTAACGTCGAACCAGACACTCAAGATTGCCGACTTCGGTTTGGCCCGGCGCATGGAAGACCAAAGTCATCTAACCAAAGACGGTACCATCCTGGGTACGCCCAGCTACATGGCACCGGAACAAGCTTACGGCAGTTCACACGAGATCGGACCGTTGTCCGATGTCTATACGTTAGGAGCGATACTGTATGAGTTCCTGGTCGGGCGTCCTCCGTTCAAAGGCGCGACGGCCTGGGAGGTGATCGAGCAAGTGCGCTCAGCCGAGCCGGTTCGACCGGCGGAGATTGAACGGCAAGTGCCCAAGGATTTGGAAACGATTTGTCTGAAGTGTCTGCAAAAGGACCCGTCCCGCCGCTACAGCAGCGCAGATGATTTAGCCGCCGACGTCCGTAGGTACTTGAACAATGAACCGATCATGGCTCGCCCGATCGGCCGCGTCGAACGCCTGGTACGACTCTGTCGTCGACATCCCGCCGAAGCACGCCTGGTTGGTTTGGTGGCCGCGCTACTGTTTACCTTAACCGTCGGAGCCATCTGGACGGCTGCGCGAATTAACGCCGATCGTGGTCGTATTTCTGGGCAGCGCGATCAAATTGAAAAGCAGTTGAAAGATCTGGAGCATAAACAACAAATCGCTGATCAGCGCCTCTCGTCGCGGCGTGAGACTATTTTTCAAGTGGTCAACCGGCTACCGCAATCGCTCGCTAGCGTTCCGTTCAACCAAGCTCCCCTGCATGAGATTTCTAAGTTGAGCGAGGAACTACTGACTGCCGAAGCTGATGATGAGCGGACCGACAAAGAAATTGGTCCATCGCGGCAATGGGGATTGATGGCCGTTCACATGCGGCGCGGGGAACAATTCAAAGATGAATCTCAGTTGGTGTTTGCGCCGGAGAAGACAAAACTATTGCAACAGGCATTAGTTGAATATCAAACGGCCCGGGACATAGCCCAACGAGTCGTGGATGGTCAGCAAGGGGATCACGGCAAAGCATTGGGAAACCTGGCCACGGCGATTCAAGGCCTGGCTCTGGTCCAAGCCGATTTGGCTCTTCCGGAAAGCAATTCAAACTTCGAGCGAGTGATCGAGTTGAGACAAAAGGCATTGGAGTATGAAC
Source organism: Rania fehmarnensis (assembly GCF_056494185.1). Taxonomy (NCBI): domain Bacteria; kingdom Pseudomonadati; phylum Planctomycetota; class Planctomycetia; order Pirellulales; family Pirellulaceae; genus Rania; species Rania fehmarnensis. The sequence goes on along the minus strand of NZ_CM151398.1, from coordinate 9,121,936 downwards.
AGTCAGAAGAGTCACTTACGCTCCGCCAGATTCGCCTGGCCAAAGCGCTAGTCGATTCCACCCACGCGAGTTGGAATACTGCGACGGCCAATATCGAGCTCGCCCGGAAAAACTTCGAAAAAGCTGAGAAAGCTGTGGGGATCTACGAATTGGCCCAAACCAATATTGAGGAGTTGTATCGGGCCAAAGCGATCGACGACTGTCATCTAGCCCACAAGCACGCCGCTGATTTTGCATCCATCTTGGGCAACCAAGAGGCAGCAATCCAGCACTACCGCTCGGCTATCACGCTCCTGCAGAAATTGCTGAAAGAGAGTCCAAACGCCATTCGGTACCAAAAAACGCTAACGACGATTTACGAGAACCTCGGTGACTACTTGCTAAAGATCGAAAGACCCAATGAAGCTCGAGCCGAGTATGTCAATCTATTGCTGGTTATGCATGCTCTGCAATCCGATGCAGCCATGCGAGAACTGTCAGACAAGTGGGCCATGGCGTACTACAGATTGGGTCTGGCAGCGGTTGCCGAAAACAATGAAGCTCGCCGAAAAAAGTACTTCAGCCGCGTGGTCGACATTGTGCAAGTGCCACTAACACAGCGGGAGGAAATCGAAGGCAAGGTGAATCCCGATGGATTGTGGCCCGCTCGATCCTTTTTAATGCTCGCGCAAGCCTGGGCAGGCCAGGTCGAGCCCGCAGCCATGCAGGCTCGACGCATAGTCGAACGTTTTCGCGAAGAAAAGTCGGATGAAGCATTGGCTCTTCTAGGGAACGCCGCCTTTGCCTTGGCCATTGCTGCCCAATCGGTTGACCAGGACAACCAGGCCGCCGCTCAAGCTGAAGCGCTGGCGACGTTGAAACTCGCCATCGATGCGGGTTATGTCAATTTGGATTATTTGCTTACCGATTTTGACGTCGCCCCGCTGCGGGCCATCCAGGGATTTGAAGAGCTCATCCAACCGCTTCGCAAGTAGAATCTGTGGTAGAATTGCGGTACAGGAGAAAAGAGCCGTGACACCAAGCTACAAAGTTGATCGTCGTTGTTTCTTGATGGCGGGGGCTGCTGGCGTAACTGCGATGGGTTTGCCAGCGCTCGGCGCTCGGGCAGCCAATAGCGACTTGCCTGGTTTTGGGCGAGCCAAATCGGTGTTGATGGTCTTGCTCAGTGGCGGGCCAAGCCAACTGGATATGCTCGATCCCAAACCGGACGCACCGGCTGAAGTTCGTGGTGAGTTCTCGCCGATCGCTACAACAATCCCAGGCGTTCAAGTCTGCGAGCACTTGCCGAAGCTGGCTCAGCAAACCGAACGTTGGTCGATCATTCGTTCGCTGGCTCATCAAGAGCACAACCATTTACTGGCCACCCACGTGGCGTTAACCGGACGTCCGACGCCCTTGCCGCGCGGTGGAAGTGATTTGGATCGCGTGGAAACTCGCAATGACTTTCCCAATTATGCAGCAGCCTTGGACTATGTTCGCCCGCTCAACAATGGCATTCCAACCGGTGTTACGCTGCCCAATTACTACATCGAAGGGCCGCTGACCTGGCCGGGTCAGCACGCGGGGTTTTTGGGTGCCAAGCATGATCCATGGCAGATCAAGAGCGATCCCAACGATCCCAACTTCAAACTAGATGCACTGAGCATGTCGGCCGAGATGCCGCTGGCGCGGGTGCAGTCGCGTCGTGAGTTATTGGAGCGCTTCAATCAAGGTGTGTCCGCTTTACCCGGCAGTTCCACGGCTGAAGATTTTAGGCAGCAGCAGGCCAAAGCCTTCAATTTGCTCACCAGTGGCCGCGTGTCCACCGCCTTCGAAATCCAGCGGGAAAGCGATGCTGTGCGTGAGCGATACGGTCGCAATTCGTTTGGCCAGTCGCTGTTGTTGGCCCGCAGATTGGTCGAAGCTGGTGTACCGATTGTCCAAGCAGCCATGGGCATCGTGCAAACTTGGGATACGCACGTCGACAATTGGGGACGTTTGAAGAATCGCTTGTTGCCGCAGCTGGATCAAGGCCTGGCGGCCTTGATGGATGATCTGTCCGCCGGTGGTTTATTGGAACAAACGCTGGTGATTGTCATGGGCGAATTTGGCCGCACGCCCAAGGTATCCACGTTGCCCGGTGAATCGATTCCCGGTCGAGATCACTGGGCGCACGCTTATTCGGCGCTCTTTGCAGGCGCGGGTGTGCGTGGCGGTCAGGTAGTTGGTCAGACGGATGCCAGTGCGGCTTATCCCAAAACCAACCCATGGTCGCCAGCGGATATCTGCACGACGATCTTCAATTCGCTGGGTGTCTCGTCGGACGTTACGCTGCACGACCCGCTATCGCGTCCGCATTATCTTCTAAACGGTAGCGTCATCGGCCCGCTCTACACCGGCCGCGAATAACGCTCGACGCTCGCCGTAGCCGAAGTCGCCAGACTTTGGCTCCCCCCGTAGAGCGGCTCTCCAGGGCCGCTCATTCCTTTCCACCATAGCCGAAGGGTAGCCAGACTTTGGATCGCGAGCCCAACGTCTGTCCCCGATCGCGGGTGGGGGACAGAGCACGCGCACAGGTAGTCCGCATGTAATGCCAGCATATCGACTCGGGGTCTGTCCCCAGTCTCCCGGGCCGCTCCCCTCGTAGAGCGGCTCTCCAGGGCCGCTGATTCCTTTCCACCATAGCCGAAGGGTAGCCAGACTTTGGATCGCGAGCCCGACGTCTGTCCCCGATCGCGGGTGGGGGACAGAGCACGCGCACAGGTAGTCCGCATGTATTGCCAGCATATCGACTCGGGGTCTGTCCCCGATCTTCCGTGCGGGGACAGACCGGACAGACCTGTGGTTTGAAGATGCTTGCTCGGAGGGTTCTGAGCGGCTGGGGACAGCCGCTCTACGGCCGCAGGCTATTGATAGCATCAGGCTGCGGTTGGAGTTTGGTTATGACATCAAAGCGGTGCCGAGGCACCGCACTCCAAGGAGTCTGTCCCCGTAGCCGAAGTCGCCAGACTTTGGATCACCACTTCATTGCTGGGGACAGACCTGTGGTTTGAAGACGCCTGCTCGGAGGGTGCTGAGCGGCTGGGGGCAGGCGCTCTACGACCGCAGGCTATTGATAGCATCAGGCTGCGGCTGGAGTTTGGTTAGGACATCAAAGCGGTGCCGAGGCACCGCACTCCAAGGTGTCTGTCCCCAGCCACGTGAACGCATCCAAAGTCTGGCGACTTCGGCTACGGGACATGAGGTTTAGAGCTTCATTAGTGCCGAGCGCATGTTTTGCATGCTTTCGCGCGCCAGGGTTTCGATGCCAGGCGTGTAGTCGAAAACCTCGACACTCACCCAGCCTTCGTAGTTGATCTTGCGCAGAGCGGCAAAGATCGGAACGAAGTCAACCTCGCCCATGCCGGGACCTCGGCGGTTCGGGTCGTTAGCGTGGAAATGAACCATGTGCTTGGCATTGTCGAGAATGATCTGGTCGATCGGTATGCCTTCGGTACTCATGGCTTTGACATCCAGATGCAACTGAATCCACGGCGAATTGAGCTGATCGATGATCTTCACGGCATCAGCCGCGTGATTGAGAAAGTTGCCTTCGCCTGGTCCGAGTGGTTCGATCGCGATGGTGACCTGGTTGGCTTCCAGTGCCGGAAGGACGCGCTCTAACACCCAAACTGCATGCTGGGCGGCTTGCTCGTGCGTCATTTCACTGGCAGTAAAATTTCGCTGTTGAGGTGAACCCAGGACCATGATCGACCCACCCAGATCGCGGCACAATTCGGCCAAGTGGCTCAAATAGTCGGCCGTCCGCTGACGAATAGTCTCATCGGTGGTCGTCAGGTGAAATCCTTCGGTCTGAGCCAAAAGCCAATGCAAGCCAACTACTTCGACGCCCGCACGGCTGATTTGCTGAGCCAATTGCTGGCGCCGAGCGGGCGGCAATTGATCGGCTCGTCCACCCATGGTAAAGGGGGCAATCTCCCAGCCGGTATAACCACATTCCAGCGTCAGTTCGAGGGCTCGATCCCAGGGCCAGTTCTGAAACGTTTCATTGCAAATGGCAAATCGCATCGTGATTCACTTGCTGCGGGGGGCGAAGAGAATGTATGAAGGGTGATAGAGGCCATTATCACGTAATTGGGCCTATCCTGTATACTCAGGATGCCCACGTGCCACTTCAAAATAGATAGTTTTGAACGCGACCACCTCCGCTCACAACATTTTGTTCCCAGGACAACTCTATGGCAGATGCTGCCAATCCGCCCACCACAACTGCGGCCAACAATCCCGCCGGCACCGCTGCCAGCGCCGCGGCGACCAAGGACAAGAAAATCATCAAGGCCAAGAAGCCTGCCAATCCGCATGTGACGCGAGAGACGATCGAGTCGGTGATCGTGGCCTTCATCCTGGCTTTCTTGTTTCGCGCCTTTGTGGCCGAAGCCTTTGTGATTCCCACCGGTTCGATGGCACCTACCCTGATGGGCGCCCATAAAGACACCGTGTGCGAACATTGTGGTCACCTGTATCAAAGTACCGCCAGCAGCGAATTTGATAACGACAGCCGCGCCAGTCTGACCAACTTCGTCGCCCTGGGTAGCACGTGTGCGACCTGCCGCGCCATCAACGCATTTGACTTAGCCGGCGACTCCAACCACGCCACCTTCTCCGGCGATCGTATTCTGGTCAGTAAGTTTGATTACCTGTTCCGCGACCCCGATCGTTGGGATGTTCTGGTCTTCAAGTATCCCACCGATGCGCGGATGAACTACATTAAGCGCTTGGTCGGCTTGCCCGGCGAGCGACTGCATATCGAAGGCGGTGATGTGTATGTTAGCCAACAAGATTCCGCTACCGAACTAGCGCGCAAGCCACCCGATAAAGCCCTGGCCATGATGCAAGTGGTCAGCGATACCAAGTACCAAGCCGATGACCTCGTGGCTCGCGGTTGGCCCAGCCTCTGGCAACCCGATCGCGATGCCAGCGGCTCCTGGCAAGTCAGCCAAGAAATCGACAAGTGGTCAGCCAAGCTGGCAGCCGGCTCTCCGAGCACTCAGTTCCTGCGCTACTACCACAAGTATTTTCCGAAGGAACTTTGGGCCGAGCTGGATGCCACTCAAGGCACGCTGGATATCGATCCCTATTCCAGCAGTTTGATCACTGACTTTCTAGCCTATAACACCACCGGCTTTGGACAGCGCGAGGACGTCTATCAAAGACCACCCAAGGTTCAACAAGGTTGGAACCTTCGCCGCCTACGTCAAACCTTCAGTACCAATCAAGGACCACTCAAAGAGCGCATTACCTCCGAGAATCGAGCGCTAGAAGTTGTCCCCTCCTATTCCATTCGATATTTGGGCTTAGCCGGCTCGCTGCCCGGTTTCTCTCGGCCAGTTGGATTCCTTTCTCAAGACGGCATGCACTGGGTCGGCGATCTGTCGGCCGAGTTCGACGTAGATGTTACCGGCGACCAAGGGACCATCAGCCTGGACGTAGTCGAGTTCGGTATTCATTACACTTGCCAAATCGATACCGCTACAGGCTCAGCCACCTGGCAAGCCACCGACAATGGTCAGCCGCTAAACATCTTCGCGTCAGAAAACCAGAACGAACAGATCACTCCCAAAGCGCAAACATCGGTGCGGGGAGCGGGGCAATATCGCCTGCGCATCGCCAACATCGATGATCAATTGATGCTCTGGATCAACGGTAGCCTGGTCAATTTTGATCACCCACCGGTGTTCGATTCCCGTCGCTTTCGGTCCGGCGCGGCACGACGACCTTACTGGCAAGCCAACGATCCGCTGGATGCGGCGCCCCTGGCTATCGGTGGCCAAGGCGTGGGGCTGAACGTTACCCGAGCACAGGTTTGGCGCGATATCTACTATATCGCGGTCACATCCGATGCCTTTTGCGAGTACAACGAAGGTCGACTGAAAGAAGTTATCGCTCGCGTTCCCGATCCGTCGATCCGCATGCAGTTAACCCAAACTGCCGAATCGCCCCAAGCTGTGATTCCGTGGATACATGCTCATCCAGAACTATGGGACAAGGTCGAGCTATTCAGCCAACGGGGTTCGATGGATTTTCAATTAGAGGAAGGGCAGTTCTTTCCCATGGGTGACAACAGTGCCGCCAGTTCCGATGCGCGCGTCTGGCATGGTCATCCTTTTGTAGAACGGCGTTTCCTTATTGGCAAAGCTTTGCTAGTCTTCTGGCCACACCTATGGAAGGCGCCGGTGCCTCATCCCAACTTCCCACGCATGGGACGCATCCGTTGATCGGTTAACGAAAGGCAGCACATGGACGTGCTCGAAGTTCGCGGGCTAGAAAAAGTCTATGGTCGCAGAAAAGTTGTCGGTGGTGTCAGCCTGCGGGTTGGCCAGGCCGAGATCGTCGGTTTGCTTGGTCCCAACGGAGCTGGCAAGTCGACCAGCTTTCGAATGACCTGCGGTATCATCAAACCGGACCGTGGCCAGGTGCTGTTGGGTGGAGTCGACGTGACCGACTGGCCCATGTATCGCCGCGCTCGCGAAGGTCGTATGGGTTACCTGGCTCAAGAGTCCAGCGTCTTTCGCAAGCTAACAGTGGAACAAAACATCTTGGCGGTTTTGGAATTGCTGGGCATGCCCTATCGCCAGCGCAAAACGCGCACCGAGCAGTTGCTAGAGGAATTTGACATCACGCGGATCCGCAAGAGCCGCGCCTCGCGTTTGTCTGGCGGTGAACGTCGTCGCTTGGAGATCGCCCGCTGCCTGGTTTCCGATCCACAAATTATCATGCTCGACGAACCCTTTGCCGGGATCGATCCGGTGACCGTTCAAAGTATTCAACAAGTCATTCATCGTCTGCGCGATCAGGGCATTTCGATCTTGATCACCGATCACGCGGCTCGCGAAATTCTCGATACGGTTGATCGTTGCTATGTCATCAGCAAAGGTACCGTGCTGTGCGAAGGACCTCCGGATACCGTCAAGCAACATCCTGAAGTTCGCAAAGAGTACCTGGGCGATATCGGCTCTGAAGTGTCCAGTTCCAGCTCGACCAAGATTTCATTCAGCGTTGCCCGTCCTCCAGTAGAGCCTGTTTCACCAGCCAATGCCAATCCGACCAAAGCCGGCTCGCCGGCTGGCTGGTTCAAACCCAAACTACGCGTGCACAGCGACGCTGAAGTCGCATCGCCTGAAGCCAACGCGGTAGAGACATTAAAGCGTGACGCTTCGGCCCGTGAGGTTGACGCAGCCAAGTCTGATTCCAAACCCGTGCGCCCGACCCGAAGAAGAACGGATGTCTAACGCTTGTTGGTTTACGATACAACCCGACAAACGCCCCAGGCGTCCTGTACGCAACTGACCACAAATCGCATAATCGAAGTTTTTGTTTTAGATGCCCTAATCCCGAATGGGACGTGGCCGCGTGCTTAGTAGGCCTTTCGCGGAGCGAAAGGAGACGATCATGAAGGACTGGTTAGTTTATGTTGTGCTGCGGGTCGTCATCGCGCTCGTGCAATCGACATCGCTCGAGAATTGCCAGCGCGGAGTCCGCATTCTGGCACGCATTCTGGCTCATCGAGTCCGCATCCGGCGTTCGACGATCGATGAAAACCTGCGCATGATTATTCCCAGCATCACTGATGAACAACTGTCGGTGATGCGCGAGTCGATGTGGGAGCATCTGCTGCTGATGGTGTGCGAGATCGCGCACGCTCCACGCAAAGTGCATCGCACCAATTGGCGCGAACACTTCTACTTGCCCAATAAGCAGTTGATGTTTCAATCGTTGATGGGTGAGCGGCCGACAATTTTGGTGACCGGTCATTTTGGAAACTTTGAACTGGCCGGCTTTGCCACCGGTGTGTTCGGTGTGCCCTCGACCACCATTGCGCGGGCGCTTGATAACCGATACATCCACAATTTCATCACCCACTTTCGCTCGCTGGGCGGCCAGCACATGCTCGACAAAGAAGGCAGTGCCGTCCCAGTTCAAAACATTCTGCAGGCCGGCGGTGCGCTGGCTCTGCTGGCCGATCAGCATGCTGGCCCGAAAGGTTGTTGGGCTGAGTTTCTCGGTCAGCCAGCGTCATGCCACAAAGCACTCGCCCTGTTTGTTTTGACCAGCGGCGCTGAGATGGCGGTAGCCTACAATCGTCGGCTTGATCGACCTCTGCGTTTCGAGTTGGGCTGTACCGGTTTGGCGTCACCCGACCAAGTGGGCGAACATCTAGCATCGGTCAAGTCGCTGACAACCTGGTACAACCAACGCTTAGAAGAAGCCATCCGCTTGGCACCCGAACAATACTGGTGGGTCCATCGCCGCTGGCGCGAGCCACCTCCAAAACGCAGTGCCAAAGCCGCCTAAACCGTAGGCGTTAGCCTCGGTTACGTTAGCCTCGGTTGCGTTACGGCTTGTCTAAGAAATCAACTAAGGTTGTGAACGCGGTCGATTTTTGGATAGCCCTTTGCGATGAAGAGGCAAATGCCTTTCGCGGAGCGAAAGGAGACGATAGGTTAGGGCAACGCGTAGTTGTCTTCATAAAACCTGGCCAGTTCAGGTGTGATCGCGCCGGCCTGGGCGGCATCCTCCAAGTTCTGTTTGGCTCGGGCTACAACCAGTGAATTCTTCGGGTGCAGCATCAGGTATGCTCCTTTGGCTGCCAGCATTTTCGAGTCGAGCGAATTCTGATCGATCAACACTTCGGCCAGACCTGCGGGTAACTCATCTAGTTTGTATGGTTTTCGATTGCGATTCTGAAACAGAACGATGTGATTTTCATCGCCTTCAATGAAGGCCACCTTGGCGTTCTTGATGGTCAGTTCTTGGCCCGGTTCTAGATTTCTGATCGCCTCGCCAATACTCCGCCGAGCCTCGAGGACTAGCGCGGTAACAGCGATCAGGCGCGCATGTTGATCGCGCTGCAAAGTGGTTTTGATCGCGGGCTTCAATTCTTCGAGTTGCTTCTCAGCGCTGGTCGTATCCAGCTTGCCGAGTGAAACGGTGACCGCCTTCATGCCCTTGAGCCAATTGCGTTTGTCGCTTTCGCTGAGCGGCTGATCGGTCATCGCGTCCGGTTCCGCTGTGGTCGCATCTGTTGCCTCGCCCGCCGGTGTATCACCTGGAGTCGCATCACCTGGAGTTGTCGGAGCATCGCCCGGTTTCTCGGGCATTGCTGGAGTGGGAACAGCTGGAGTGGGCATAGCTGGCTCAGGCATAGTAGGAGCCGATACAGCCGGAGCGGGTGTCATGTTCGACTCGGAGTTCATCGCTGGCTCTGCGTTGGCAGGCGAGTTGGAAGCTTGTATCTCGAGTGGTCTGGCCAACTGACCTGGTTGGATCAAGCCGCTGCCTGTAGCTCTTGGCGGAGTTCCCGCGGGGGACTCAGGCAGGCTGGCCGGCGACAGCGGTGATGGAGCCTGGTCAGGGCCATCGACGGGCGGAGTGAGCTGCGTGGGATTAGGCGTGAGCTTAACCGGCGCTTGAGTAAGCAGTGAATCGCGCGGTTTGCCCTGGTTCAAATACACGAACAGCCCAGCCAAAACGAAGACACCTACGACCAGTCCCAAGCCACCAAAGATCAACGAACGTTGTTGCCGCTTGCGGATGCGCTGGGCAAGCACGCTGACCGCCCGAGAACTATCTGGTCCGGGCACTACGTCGACAATCGCCGGCGAGTCCATCGATGAAGGCGACGCATGGGCATTCAAATCATGGGCTACGAACTGGTCGTTTATGATGGCCGGCGAATTGGAAGTGGATGTGGCGGACTGGGATGGAATTGGTTCCCCGCCCAAGAGTGCAATGAGCTTATTCAGATCCGCTTCGGCTGCCGCCGGATCGCGCACCTGACTGGTGCTGAGATACTCAGCCAAGTTGAACGGAGCCTGTGGATCACCTGAGGGCAGCAGAGAATCAAGGCTATCCATGCTCCAGTGGACCGAGCTAGAGCCATGGGTCGCGCTGGCCACGGTTTCGACCTGCGCGATCGCTTGGGGTGCGGCTGCGTTGGTGGCCGCTGCGGGCCGCACGGACGCTATTCCTTCTTTCGCGACCTGAGAACCATATGCAACTTGCCAGTCCTGGTCGTATTGCAGTTTGCGATTTGGGTCCAGCAGCAGTTGTTGACCGAGCGCCAACAACTTTTGCACACGCGCTTGCTCGTCGAGTTTGGGTTCGGCAGTATTTTCGCGCAAACTTTTCAGCCGGCTTTGCACTTTCTTGAGGGCAGCCACAATCTGCTGACGGTCCGATTCAAGCGGTGCCAACCCCAACAACTGGTAGAGGTTCGGAATTCTCGCGGGGGCTTTACTCATGGCTGCTGCTCTCGCCCACTTGGCGGATAAAAAACTGGTTGCCCAGTGCGTCAAGCATTCGCACCTAGGGCGCCCACTCCGATTGTACCAAGCCTGTGGCCTCGGGCTGAGAGACAATTCTCGGAAAATGCTCTCTCCAAGCAAGTGTGAATTGAGATTTGACCTAAGGTACCCTCGGGGAATAGTCTTTTGGAATACTACTTTTTGGTTGATTATGGTTGGGGCCACCTGTCATCAAGGTAATACATCCGTGCGGAGTCAACGGGCAGCCGTTGCAGCCGTCGAGCTGGCAATTTGTTTGCCGCTAATGGTGCTCTTCACCTTTGCGTCGATCGAAATATGTTCGGCCATCTACCTGCGTCAAGGTTTGACGATCGCCGCCTATGAAGGCGCCCGCGTCGCCTGTCATCCGCAAGGCGGTACTTTCGACGTGGTCAGCGCAGCCGAGCGGATCTTGACCGAGCGACGGATCAACGGTGGGCAAATCGTGCTGAATCCTACTGCGATCGAAGGCTTGCCCAAAGGCGACATCATTCGCGTCAGCGTGTCGGCGCCAGCGGCGTCTAACTCGCTGTTGCGATTTGGCTTTTTTGGTTCTAACCGCTTAACGGCGGATTGCTCGATGCGCAAAGAGTAATTGGAGGCCTTGAGTTATGCGATCACTTTCTGCGAGATATCGAACCGTCCAACATGCGCGGCAAGGTTCGATGATACCTATCATGGCGGTTGGCATTGTCATTCTGATCATTGCCGCCGCCTTCTCGGTGGATACGGCCTTCATTCAGTTAACTCGCACCGAAATGCGTAGCGCGGTCGATGCGGCGGCTCGTGGTGCTGGACAAGTGTTGGCCAATGGTGGTTCCGATTGGTCGGCACGCCAGGCTGCCAAACAGGTGGCGCTGCTCAATCGCGTGGCCGGCCGACCTTTACAGCTTTCGGATTTAGACATTGTCCAAGGCAATGCGCAGCGCCAAGCCAGTGGCGTCTATAACTTCAATGCCGGCGGTTGGCCCAGCAATGCGTTTCGGATCGTGGGCAAACGCACCAGCGGATCACTGGGTGGTCAGATCAATTCGATATTTGGTGGTCTGCTAGGTGTTTCACGTTATAACTCTCAGCAAAGCGCCACCGTCGTTCGTGGCGACCGCGATGTCATGCTGGTGCTTGATACCTCTGGCTCCATGATGTACCGTTTGGACATCGATATGACGTATCCATTTCTGCGCAGTGGCACGACGCCGCCTGACCCATGGTTCAGTCGTTGGGGGGTTCTCGTCCAATCGCTGGACACGTTTATGACGACCCTCAATGGCACTTCGCCGATTGAAAAAGTTGGGCTGGTGACCTTTGATTCTGTCGGCGTGTATCGTCAGCCACTGAGCACCAGCTACACCAGCATTTACAACAGTGTCAATTCGCTTGGCGGCGCGCCATTGGTGGGCTGGACAAACTTGGGCGAAGGCATGCAGATTGGTCGCAACCAGCTGATCAATTCGCCGGAAGCCAGTTCGCACGCGGCACGCACCATGATACTGTTGACTGATGGTCAACCCAATCTCGGTCCCGATCCTTTCGCAGAAGCACAGGCTTGCAAGGCAGCCAAGATCACCATCCATACGATCTCCTATAGCAATTTTGCGAACACAGCGTTGATGCAAGCGATTGCTGACGAAACCGGCGGCGATTACTATCACGCGCCTACCTCTTGGGAATTGGTTCAAGCCTTTCAAAAGATTGGCCAGGATCTACCCGTACTGTTGACCCAGTGATGGTAATGCGCTGTTAAAGCGAGAATTGTTTATGAAACGAGCAATTGAGCGTGATGGGGCCTTGACCATTGAGATGGCCATCTGCGTACCGATAGTGTTCCTGATCCTGTTGGGCACGCTAGAGTTTTCGCGCATGAACATGCTGCGCAACTCGATCGACAACGCAGCCTACGAAGGTGCTCGGCGGGGCATCGTGCCCGGGGCAACGGCCAGCGATTGCTTGACTGTTACCCAAAGCGTGCTCACCGCCGTCGGCGCGCAGAACGCGACAGTTAGCGTATCGCCAACAGTCATCAACGATTTTACACCTCAAGTAAGCGTGACGGTCAGCGTACCAGTTTCGAGCAACAGTTGGGGGCCAGCCCGCTTTCTTTCCGGCGCAACGCTGCGGGCTGTTTCAACCAAAAGTCGCGAGTTTGTGGGCTCGCTTGTGCCGACCAGTGTCCCATAAAGCCAACTTTTTTCCAACTTTTTGGCTGTTTCTTTCACGCTATTTTTGTTGATAATTGCCGCTTGGCGCCCGAGCTTCTTTAGGGAAAACTAATCACCACTCGCTTGCAGCGAAGAGCAGGCGAAATTGCTTTCTGTGGGATTAGTTCCGCAAAACAAAGCCACGCCTGTAGGGTTAAATCAAGCTGTTGACCGTCAGCCAACCGTCTCATGGCAGATAGTTTCGCTGTTGCCCTTGTGAGACGTCAGTTATACTATTGTCAGGCAATGGTGGTCGGGCTTGTTCTCTTCTTCCCTCCGACCAGCCAACTGTAGCCGAAACCTCCCACCTCAAAGCCTTATTGAAGTTCACATGCCGCCAGGCAGTTCGTGGTTGAAACGAGCTGGAGCCATTATTGGCTCCAAGCCGGGGCCATCATCTACGAATGGTTAATTGATCTGACTTTCCAACCACAAAACCTTATCGCACCATTCCTTGTTTGATTGCTGTAGGAGCATCCTGCCATGAACGGCCCTCGCTACCGACCGCGAGGGGATCGGCCGCTTCGCCGCCCTCCCATTGATTCCAGTCGCCTGCGCGGTCCCGCAGCCGACCCTTCCGTTGAACAGCGCATTCGCGAACTTGACGCCGAGCGCGAGCCTTTGTCGCTGGCCGAAGAAATCGCCAGCGAGCGTGGTGCCAGCCTGCGCCGTGAGCCAGTCGATGGCCCCAGTGGCGGCAATGGCAATGGCCATGCCAGCTCAGCGCTGCCCACCGTGGCTGATTTACAGCGCATGAGCGTTGAAGAGTTGCAAAGCATCGCTGCGGGCGAAAACGTCGGCGGCGCAGAGACCAGCGATAAGCGCGAGCTGGTCTTCAGAATTCTCAAGAGCCGCCTCAAGAACAATGGTCTGATGTACGGCGAAGGCACGCTGGAGATCTTGCCCGATGGCTTTGGGTTCCTGCGCAGCCCCTCGCATCATTATCTGTCGTGCCCCGACGATATTTACGTCTCGCCCAGCCAGATTCGTCGCTTCGGACTGCGCAACGGCGTAACCGTCTCTGGTCAGATTCGACCACCCAAAGAAAACGAACGCTACTTTGCGCTCCTGCGAGTCGAAGCACTCAACTATCAAGATCCCGAGCTTCGCCACGAGAAAGTCAGCTTCGATGACTTGACGCCTTTGCATCCCAAAGAGCGGATTGTCATGGAAACGGAGAGTGAAGGGGTCGAGACACGCGTGGTCGATCTGGTCGCGCCGATCGGTTTTGGACAACGTGGTCTGATCGTCAGTCCGCCGCGGGCTGGCAAGACGATTCTCATGCAGAAGATGGCCCGCGCCGTCCTGAAAAATTATCCCGAGGCTTACGTCATGATTCTGCTGGTCGACGAGCGGCCTGAAGAAGTGACCGATATGGAGCGCGAAGTTCGTGGACCAAACTGCGAAGTGGTCAGCAGTACTTTTGATGAACCCACTTCGCGGCATATCCAGGTAGCCAACATGGTGCTGGAGAAAGCCAAGCGCATGGTCGAATATGGCGTCGACGTCATCATATTTCTCGACAGCATTACGCGTTTGGCTCGCGCCTGGAACTCCGAATGTCCGCAAAGCGGAAAACTGCTGACCGGTGGACTGGATGCCAACGCGCTCCAAAAACCAAAATCGTTCTTTGGCTCGGCCCGCAAAGTCGAAGAGGGAGGATCGCTGACAATTCTGGCGACTGCCCTGGTTGAAACCGGCAGCCGCATGGATGATGTTATCTTTGAAGAATTCAAAGGTACGGGCAACATGGAGATTGTGCTCGATCGAGCCCTGGTCGACCGGCGCATTTGGCCTGCTATCGACATCAATCGCAGCGGTACCCGCCGTGAAGAAATGCTGATGGACGCCGAAGAGCATCGCCGCGTTACCATGCTACGTCGAGCTCTGAGCGAACTGAGCCCGCCGGATTCCATGGAAAAATTGGTTGGCCGATTAGAGAAGACCAAGACCAACGCCGAATTCCTGATGAGCCTTCGAACCTAAACGCCCTAAGGAAGTAGATCTTCGGGGCTCGCGGTGCGCTGGCAACCAGTGCATGATTGACAACTCTGAACGATGGATGAGATGGATAACTACGCTGCTGCCCTGAAAGCCCTTTCTGGTCTGCAATCCCAAGTCGCCATCATCGTGTCGACTTACAATGCATCGATCACCGACAAATTGCTCAGCGGAGCCATGCAAACGTTGCAGCAAGCCGGTGTGCTCAGCAGCAATATACTGGTATCTAAAGTGCCAGGCGCGTGGGAAATTCCGTTGGCGACCAAATGGATGATCGATCGCAGCAGCGTCGCGGCGGCCATCACCCTCGGCTGCGTCATTCGCGGCGAAACGACCCACGACCAGCACATCAACCGCGCGGTCTCTCTGGCTTTGATGGACCTGATGCAGACCAGCGGCAAACCCGTGGCCCTCGGCCTGCTAACTTGTAATACGCTCGAGCAGGCCATTCACCGCGCCGGCGGTGACGTCGGCAATAAAGGTGAGGAGGCCGCCGAAGCGGTCCTGACCATGCTGGCCCTGGGAGTGCAGTGCCACTGAGCACTTCCACTTTTATCACTGGCACAGTTTTGGCTATCCGCGTAAACTAGAGCTGTTACATTTTACCAGTCGCATTCACCCCGCAAGCGAGTTTGCGCCGAAGCCTATGAGCACCCGCCGTCGATGCCGTGAAGTCGTCCTGCAGATTCTGTACGAAGATGACCTCAATCCCGAACGCAATCTCAAGAACTCAGATCAGTTTCTGGTCTCGCGTTTGAAAGGCAATCGACCGCTTGTCGAATTTGCTACCAGCTTGTTGCGCGGGGTGCGCCAGAATCGCCGCGAAATCGATAAACAGCTGAGCGAACGGGCTACGAACTGGTCGCTGCGCCGCATGGCGGCCATCGATCGCAATGTGCTGCGACTGGCAGGCTACGAAATACTCTTCGGTGATACGCCTGGTCGCGTAGCCATCAACGAAGCCGTTGAACTGGCCAAACGCTTTGGCGACAAGCATTCAGGTCAGTTCGTCAATGGAGTGCTCGATCGCTTGCTGCACGATCAAAAGGCAACCGAAAAACAACCGGCCGTGGAACAGACCACCTGAAGCCTTCGACCCAAACCACGTCAGGCCCTAAAACTTAAATTCAGGCTGCTAGCATGGAAGAGCGTGATTCAGCCTCGCGGCAACCCGATGCTGCCATCAATGGCACCTCCGATGAAAGTGGTGATGAAGAATTTGGGCTCTCGCTGGAAGAATTGGGCCAAACCTATGCTCAACTGCTCGGGCAAGGAGCGGTGCCTTATCAAGCTAACGATGAAACCAGCCCTGACACTCAGCCAGATGCGGACAGTCCTTTTGACCCGGTAGCCGACGAGCTGGTCGAAAGCGACAAGTGTCCTATTACACCGCTTTCGATTCTCGAAGCGGTCATGTTCGTGGGTCGACCCGATAACGCGCCGATTGAGGCTGCGGAGATCGCTGGCATGATGCGCGGCGTGCGGGCCGCCGAGATCCAGCAGTTGGTGGCGGAGCTGAACGAAACTTATGAGCGCGATAGTCACGTGATGCGAATCGTGGCTAGTGGCGAAGGTTATCGCTTGCAATTGGCCGACGCATTTGCAGACGTGGGGCACCGCTTCTACGGACGTGTCCGCGAGATCAAGCTGACGCAAGCCGCCATAGATTGCCTGGCCATTGTGGCGTATCGGCCGGGCATTACGCGCGAGGAGCTAGAAGAGCTGCGCAGCCAACCCTGCGGCGGCATTCTCGGCCAAATGGTGCGTCGACAACTGCTCGAAATGCGTCGCGAAGGCGCCAAGAAGCAGCGCGTCATTCGTTACTACCCCACCGATCGCCTCTTGAAGCTGGCTGGCATGGAGTCGCTTGAAGAGCTGCCGCTGGCCGAGGATTTTGATTAGCCAGTTTTCATCGCGAGAATTTTAGTGTTCTAAATCCGGCGGTCCTGTGAGATCCGGTTGGTTACCTTTCGCGGAGCGAAAGGCGACGATCGGTTGCACGATCTGCTCATTTAAGACAAAATCGTAGGTTGCGTTTCATATGCCGGCACCCCAAACCACCCACGCGAATCCTTGATGAACGAAGAAACACTACAGGAAATCCAACAAGTCTATGGTGTAGAGAACTGGTCGTCAGGGTACTACGACATAAATCACAAGGGTCATATTACCGTGCTGCCGGTCAAAGGTGATGCCCGGTCGGTCGATCTGAAAGAATTGGTGGATTCTCTGTTGAAGGATCGCAAGCTGCAACTGCCGCTGCTGATTCGCTTTCCGCAAATTCTGACCAGCCAACTGCGAGCCCTCTCGGCCTCATACCAAAATGCCATGACCGAATACGGCTACCAGGGCCAGCACTTTCCGGTCTTTCCGATGAAGGTCAATCCACGCCGCGAAGTAGTCGAAGAATTTCTGCGCGATAGCGCGCGCTGCCGCGTCGGCCTGGAGTGCGGATCCAAAGCCGAACTGTATGCTGCCATTGCGCAGGAGCAAACGCCCGAGTCCCTGCTGCTGTGCAACGGGTTTAAGGACGAGGCGTTCGTCAAGACCGCCATGTTGGGTGTAGTAGCTGGTAAGCGCGTGGTAATCATCGTTGAGAAGATGAACGAGCTGAAGATGGTTATCAAAGTCGCTCAGCAACTGGGCGCGGCGCCGTTGATCGGTTTGCGTGCCAAGCTCTATTCGCGTGGCTCCGGGAAATGGGCCTCCTCCGGTGGTGACTCAGCCAAGTTCGGTTTGACCACCTCCGAAATTCTCGACTGCGTGCGGATGTTGACCGAAGCCAAATTGATCGGCCAACTCAAGCTGCTGCATTTTCATATTGGTTCGCAGATCACCGATATCAAACGCGTCAAGAACGCGATGAAAGAGGCGGCTCGGGTTTATGCCAAGCTGCGACAGATCGGCTGCAATATCGAGTTTTTGGATATCGGTGGCGGACTGGGCGTCGATTACGATGGTTCGAAAACGCGTTACGAATCCAGCGTCAATTACACAGTGCAAGAGTTTGCCAACGACGTGGTATATGTCGTGCAGACCATCTGCGATGAAGAAAACGTGCCGCATCCGAACCTGGTTACGGAAAGCGGCCGATTCATGTCCGCTTATCATTCGATCTTTATCACTTCGATTCGCGATGAAATCGAAACCTTTGCCGATGACAAGCCGGAGATCACCATCGATGAAGATGATCCGCAAGTTATCACCGAACTCAAAGAGCTGTGCGACAGTATTAACGGCAAGAACTTTGCCGAGTATTACCACGATGCGCTCGAGCATAAGGACGGTCTGCACACGCAGTTCAATCTCGGTTTGATCAGCTTAGAAGATCGTGCCAAGGGCGAAGTGCTGTTTTGGGAAGTGTGCGATCGCGCCTTGGCCGAATCGGAGCTCAGCAAAGCTCCTGGCGAAGAGTTTGAACATCTCAAAAAGATTTTGGCGCAAAAGTTCTTGTGCAATTTTTCACTTTTCCGCTCAGCCCCTGATGCCTGGGCCATTGGTCAATTGTTCCCGGTGGTGCCCATTCACCGCTTGAACGAAAGTCCCAGCGACTATGCGACCTTGGTCGATGTCACTTGCGATAGCGATGGCAAGATCGATCGCTTTGTGGACCTGAAAGATGTGAAAGAGACGTTGGAAGTCCACAATTGGCACGACGGTGAAGATTATTACTTAGGCATTTTTCTCACCGGCGCGTATCAAGAGGTGATGGGCAGTTATCACAATTTGTTCGGCGCGCCCAACGAAGCTCACGTCGTGGTCGACAATGACGGCAGGTCGCATGTGACAAAAATTGTCGGTGGTAGTCGTATTACGGATATGATGCAGTTTGCCCGCTACGAAATGTCCGGCCTGGTCGACTCGTTTCGCAAGCAAGTCGCCGCCCGCATCGCCGATGGCAGCATTACGTCTGAGCATGCCGAGCAGCTGGTTCAACAATATGCCCTCGGCGCCAACTCCGGCACTTACCTCGAATAGGCACGTGGACGCGTCTACGTGCTTTAGTGAAGTTTCAAGAACATCGAATTTGAAATTCGAATTATGAAATTCGAGATTTGAAATTCTTTCAGATTATTTTATGTGGCTATTTCCCAGCGAATAATATCCGCACCCCTCTCGGGGGTAGTTGTCAGCTTGCTACAACAACAGTTGTAAGACATCTGAGTCGACTTCGGAGAGGTCGGCCTATTCAACTATTGAGAGATTGGGGAATGCAAGCATGGCGGAGCCGCATGTAGTCATAGTCGGAGCCGGGCCGGGAGGATTGGCCGCGGCCATGCAGTCGGCCCAGGCCGGTGCGCGGGTTACGGTGCTAGAGAAGCAATCCTTCGTAGGTGGAAGGACTTCGACGCTCGAGCAGGCTGGATTCAAGTTTGACTTGGGACCGACGTTTTTTCTCTATCCGCGCGTGTTGTCCGAGATCTTTCAATCGCTGGGGCGCAACCTCTGGAACGATGTGCCGATGAAGCGGTTGGACCCGCAGTATCGCATCTCCTTTGGTGCCGGCGGTCAACTGGATGCCACACCAGACATTGCGCAGATGGAACAGCAGATCGCGGCCCTGGCGCCTCAAGATGTGGGCGGGTTGACGCGCTACATGCAAGACAATCGTCGCAAGCTCGAATGTTTTCGGCCGATCCTCGAATCGCCCTTCGAACGAGTCACGGACTTACTACGATCGAGTTTCTTACCCGCCGTCGGCTGGTTGCGGCCATGGCGTTCGTTGGCTAGCGAATTGAAGAGTTACTTCAGCGATCCGCGATTGATGATCGCGTTTTCGTTTCAATCGAAATACCTCGGCATGTCGCCCTTCAAATGCCCCAGCCTGTTCTCGATCCTTTCGTTTCTTGAATATGAACATGGTGTGTACCATCCGTACGGTGGTTGTGGACGCGTCAGCCAACGCATGGCCGATATTGCTCGCGAAATGGGCGTCGATATTCGCACCAGCGAAGCGGTGACCGGTTTTCACTTCGAAGGCCGCCGGCCCACCCAAGTGCATACGACCCACGGTTCGTACGCGTGCGATAGCGTCGTTATCAATGCTGACTTTGCCGAAGCCATGCGTCGCATGGTGCCGGATAACCTGCGTCGGCGCTGGACCGACAACCGACTGGCCCGCAAGAAGTTCTCGTGTTCCACCTTTATGCTCTACCTGGGAATTCGCGGGCGTTACGATCACTTGCCGCACCATACGATTCACATTGCACGCGACTATGCCAAGAACCTGCGACAAATCGAAGACGATTTTACTCTGCCCGATGATCCCAGTTTCTATGTGCAGAACGCCTGCGTGACCGATGCATCACTGGCACCGGAAGGCTACAGCAGTTTGTACGTTTTGGTGCCCGTCTCGCATCAGAAGCTGGCTCATGAACGAGGGGGAATTCAATGGAATGCAGCCACGCGCGGGGCGTTCCGCCAGCTAACGCTTGACCAGCTTAAACATATCGGGCTCGATGATGTCCAAGAACGCATCGTTACTGAGAAGATGATCACGCCGGCCGACTGGATGGCTGACCATGCTATCTATCGTGGCGCGACCTTCAACTTGGCGCACGGCCTGGACCAGATGCTCCATCGACGACCGCACAACCGTTTTGAAGATCTCGATGGCGTTTACCTGGTGGGCGGCGGAACGCATCCAGGTAGCGGCTTGCCAGTGATTTATGAATCCAGCCGCATTACTTGCAAGCAAATGTTGCCAGACCTGGGACTGGATTGCGAATTTATTCACCAAGCCCAATTGCCGCTGGTGCCCCTGCAAGGCTCTGCCGGCCTCAGTGTGGCCTAGCTGCGATAGGTGTGGCATAGGCTTCCAGCCTGTGTCATGTGGCATAGGCTTCTAGCCTGTGTTGATACTACCTTTACTGGAACATAGCTTTACACGGACTAGTTTTACTTGACACCCAGCAACAGCTGGGCAGCCGCGATGCCGGGATGGGAATTTGAATGCACACAGGCTGGAAGCCTATGCCACACCGGCTGGAAGCCTATGCCACAGCCACAGCTACACGTTTGCTGCTTATGCCAGATGCTACAATCACATGTATGCCAACTCCTTCGCTCGATCACAGTCCCAGCCCACTGCCGCCAAATGCAGATTCATCGCTGGGTGAGGGTAAATCGGTAAACCAATCCATTAGTGCTCTGCGTTCAGCCTCGGTCGCCTGGGCCGAGCGACCGTGGTCTGAACGTTTGCACTTGGTTGGTCGTGTGGCTGGGCAGATTGCCCTGCATGCCGACGAATTGACAGCCAGCGTGCACCGATCGGCTGCGACCAGCGGTGAGATAATGGCCAGCGAAGTGCTCCCGGTGGCCGAAGCTTGTCGCTATGTGGCCAGGCATGGCGGGCAAGTTTTGAAAGCTCGCCGCCTGTCGCGCCGTGGCCGAGCCTGGTGGATGGGTGGTATTGAAATTGTCGAGTCGCGACAAGCGTTGGGGGTTGTGCTGGTCATTGGGCCATCCAACTACCCACTGTTCTTGAACGCGGTACCGATGCTGCAGGCCCTGGCTGCCGGCAATGCAGTGGCGGTCAAGCCCGCGCCCGGCTGCGAGCAGGCTATGCACATGCTCAAGTCACTGGTGGTCAAAGCCGCGATACCCGGTGAATTGATCGACGTGCTCCCGACGCAACCGGAAGCTGCGACGCTAGCCATCGCGGCGGGTGTGGATAAAGTGGTCTTCACCGGCTCGTTTACCAACGGCCAGCAGGTTGCCCAGCGGCTAGCCAACTCTCTGACCCCGGCGACCTTTGAGCTCAGTGGCAATGATGCGGTGCTGGTGCTGGACGAGGCTGATCTGAATCGCGTGGCGGCCACTCTGTCCTATGCTTTGTCGCTCAATGGTGGCCAGACGTGCATCGCCCCGCGCCGCCTATTTGGCACTCGCTCCACGCTTGATCGCTTGACACCGCTGCTGCGAGCGCAGCTCGAGCAAACGCCCGCCCGCGCGATCACCAGTCGGGGTTGCCAGGTGGCCCTGCAAGCTATCGATAGTAGCATCAGCCAAGGCGCTCGCCTGGCTTATGGCAGCCGCGATGACTTCATGCAGGCCGACCAGGTCAAGCCTATCGTGTTGGATAAAGTGCAACCGCACATGCCTGTGGCTCGCGAAGATCTCTTCGCACCGCTCCTGTCGATGATCGAAGTGCGCGATATGGCGCATGCGGTCCAATTGGCCAACGAATGTCCCTATGCCTTGGGCGCATCGATCTTCGGGCAACCCCAGCCGGCCGGTATGTTAGCCGGCCAATTGCGTGCCCCCTGCGTGACGATCAATGACGTGATCGTGCCGACTGCCGACCCTCGCGTTAGTTTCGGTGGCCGCGGCCTGAGCGGGTATGGGCTGACGCGTGGCCTGGAAGGTTTACGCGAGTTGACCCAACTCAAAGTTACATGTCAGCGCCGCGGACGGTGGATGCCTCATCTAACCACGTCTCCGGACCAGTTGAACAAAATGTTGCACAGCATTTTGCTGCTGCGACACGGACCCACCTGGAGCAGCATGTGGACCGGCTTAAAATCAATGCTTAAATAACGGGAGTAAGCCTTACCCCTACTGCTTACACCTTACACCTTACACCTACTGCTTACACCTTACACCTTAAAGACTACTGACATGATTGATCGAACCACTCGAGGCCTGAGCGTTGGAGTAGTCGGTGGCGGGCTGGGTGGCCTGTCTGCCGCCTGCGTCTTGGCTGCTCGTGGTCATCAAGTGACGCTCTTTGAAAAGAATCCCTGGCTGGGTGGCAAAGCGGCTGAGCACAACGATGATGGTTTTCGCTTTGACATGGGGCCCACCATTCTGACTTTGCCCGGTGTGCTCAAACGGATCTTTGCGGAAGCCGATCGCAAGCTGGAGGATTATCTGACGCTGGTTCCATTGGATCCTCAGTGGCGGTCGTTTTTTGAAGATGGGACGGCTCTGGACCTGCTGGCCGACACGCAGAAGATGTGCGCCAATCTGCGGCAGTATTCCAATTCGAGTGCCACGGCCGATGGTTATGCCAAGTTCTTTCAGATGTCGGAGAAACTGCACCATGTCTCCAATCGATTCTTCTTTTGGCGCAGTATTGGTGGCTTGACCGATACGTTTCAAGCGGGAGGAGTGTTTGATCTAGCGGTGCTGCGCGATGTGATGTCGTTACGCATGGGGCAATCGGTAGCCTCGGTCGTGCGCAAGCATGTGCCTGACGCACGGGTGGCTCAGATGATCGATCACTTTACCCAGTATGTAGGTTCTGCACCGGATGCCTCGCCCGCGGTGTTGTGTGGTATTGCGCACATGCAAACCAGCGAAGGCGTTTGGTATCCGATGGGAGGTACGCGAGCCGTGCCGGTGGCTCTGACGAAACTCGCCGAGGAACTCGGTGTGCAGTTTGTATGTGACTGCGAGATTGAAGCGATCGAAACCAGTGGCATTGCCGTGACTGGCTTGCGCACGAGTCGGGGTGAAGTGATTCCCTTTGATGCGGTGGTGTCCAACTGCGATTCGCTACGCACGCATCGCGAGTTGTTGCGTGGTACGCCCGTGGCTACCAAGTTGGATAAAGGTCGCGAGCCAGCCTGTTCCGGAGTCGTGCTGTATTTGGGTCTTAAGAAGCGTTATGAGCACCTGCTGCATCATAATTTCGTCTTTTCGAAGGATCCGCATGAAGAGTTCGAATGGATCTATCGCCAGGGTGAACCTGCACCGGATCCAACTTGCTATGTATGCGCCCCGGCGGCGACCGAGCCTGGCGTGGCTCCGCCGGGAGGTGAGGCACTGTATGTCTTGGTTCATACGCCCTACCTGCGTCCGCACCACGATTGGCAGCAGATGCTGCCTGAGTATCGCGAAGTGATCCTCGATAAACTGGAGCGTACCGGCAAATGCGCGGATATTCGTTCGCGGATCGTCGTTGAGCATCATCTGACGCCCGAGGATATCGATCGACGTTATCATGTGTGGCGTGGAGCCATCTATGGCTTGGCCAGCCATGGCAAGTACCTGGGTGCCTTCAAACCGGCTAATCGCAATCGCGATTACCGAGGTCTTTATTTGGCTGGTGGCGCCGCCCATCCCGGACCGGGCATGCCGATGGTTATGATGAGCGGCTGGATCGCCGCCGATACGCTGGATAAAGATTCAGCACCCCTGGTCCGATGATGCGCTGGGTTAATGAAACGCACAGAACAAGTCACAGGACAACGCAAAGCACAAGTTGAAACCATCGATCTGCCTCGCACGGATCGATGGTTAGTGAATGGTTTTGAGCGGCATTTCTTGCCCGGATATTTGCGCAAGCACTTTCATGTGATCGCGGCCAACGCTACGGAGCTTGGACCGGTGCTGGCCAACAGCGGTTCGTCGTTGGTGGTCTTCGCCAATCATGCTTCGTGGTGGGACCCGATGATTGCGATCTTTTTGCGTTCGCGGTTGATGCCCGATCACTGCATGTATGCGCCGATCGATGCGGCGGCTCTGGAACGCTATAAAGTTTTTCAGCGCATGGGATTTTATGGCATCGAGCAAGGTTCGCTGCGCGGGTCGGCAGAGTTCTTGCGTCGCAGCGTGCGGATTGCCCAATCACCGACGGCTTCGTTGTGGTTAACGCCCGAGGGTCAGTTTTGTGATGCGCGACATTTGGAGCAACCGTTCATGCCTGGGTTGGCGCATTTGGCTCACAAGCTTTCGCATACTCAGCCGCCAGATGAGGGCGCCAGTCGCAGTGTGTGGTTTGTGCCGGCAGCTATTGAATACACGTTCTGGGAAGAGCGCGTACCGGAGTGCCTGGCCTGGTTCGGTCAGCCGATCGAAGTTCATTGGAACCAACCCAGTCGCAGCAAAGAACAGTGGAACGCGGAGTTGTTCGAGAACTTGCGAGCCGCGCAGCGCAACTTGGCCGCAGCCAGCATCGCTCGCGATGCCCAGCAATTCCAACTGCTCTTAAGCGGTTCAGCTGGTTCATGGAAAGTCTATGATTGGTGTCGAAAAGCGATGGCCAGGTTTACTGGTCGTCAGTTGAGTTTGGAACACCACCAGGGACTGTGGCCGGAACGCGGGGAGATGAAGAGGCCGCGTACCGATTAGCTGTCGCGTTTTCTCCGCGGACTCTGCGGTCTCTCTGTTTCAATTATTGATCTGCTAATTACTCGAGTAGTTCGACGATTCGTCTGCCAATCTCCAGTGATGCAGTGGCTGCGGGGCTGGGTGCGTTGCAGACGTGCAGAATGCGTTGGCCACTGACCCACAAGAAATCGTCGACTAGCGAGCCGTCGGGGGCTACGGCCTGAGCCCGCACGCCGGCTCGGCAGGGTCGCAAATCTTCGCTGGCGAGTTCGGGTACCAGGCGACCGAGGGCTTTCACGAAGGCCGCCTTCGATAGTGAGCGATGGATCTCACCCAAGCCAGTCCGCCAGTATTTAGTGGCCAGCTTAATGAAGCCACCATAGGTCAGTGACTCGGCCAGGTCACCCAGGCGCAACGTGCCCCACGAGTAGCCTTCGCGGGCTAGGGCTAGCACGGCATTGGGTCCGCATTCGACCGAACCGTCGATCATCCGCGTGAAGTGCACGCCCAGAAATGGAAAATTCGGGTCGGGCACCGGGTAAATCAGATGGCGGCACAGGTGTCGTTTGTCGCTCTTCAGTTCGTAGTACTCACCGCGAAAGGGCACGATCTTGGCGGGCGGTTGCATACCGCTCAGTCGGACCAGGCGATCGCTGTATAGGCCACCACAGGTGATGGCCTGGCCGGCTTGAATGTTGGTCTGCTTCGTCGCGATGCGCACATCGCTCGAACTGGAACTGATGGTTCGCACTTCGCTATCGAGC
The DNA here is from genome assembly GCF_056494185.1 of Rania fehmarnensis. Classification (NCBI taxonomy): domain Bacteria; kingdom Pseudomonadati; phylum Planctomycetota; class Planctomycetia; order Pirellulales; family Pirellulaceae; genus Rania; species Rania fehmarnensis. The sequence continues at coordinate 9,096,595 of NZ_CM151398.1, read as the reverse complement.
AACACTGTGTGGCCGGCTGCCTTCAGTTTCTCGCTCAATCGCCGGCACACGGCTGGGTAATCGACGATCCCAGCTTCGGGCACATGAATGGCGGCGATGCCAGCGGAGTGCGGTTCCAGCTGTCGAATTTGGTGGGCATCGATCTTGAAGCAATTGACTCCATTGGCCTGGCCACGTTCGTAGATGGAATCCAGCCGCGTGGCTTCTAGTTCGTCCAGAGCGACGATGATCTTGCCGCACAGTTCGTAAGCGATTTGTTCGGCGGCGCAGAACAGCTCCATTTGCCGTTTGCCTTCGCGGCAAGTGGTGGCCTTGAGCGAACCTGGTTTGTAGTAGATGCCTGAATGCAGCACGCCTGAGTTGCGTCCGGACTGATGCTGGCCGACTGCCGCTTCTTTTTCAAGCAAGCAAATCGATGCGTCGGGATAGCGTTGGTGCAACTGCCAGGCAGTTGCTAGCCCCACGATACCGCCACCGATTACTGCGAAGTCTACATTCAAGGTTGTCATTCCGGAAATCCTACCAAATAGGCTCGTTAAACGTGGCAGACTCTGACGATAAATCGGAGAGTAAGGGCCACGGGTTTGCAGCGGAAAGGATTCATCGAATGATTGTCAATACGACGCGATTCGGTCAGATCGAAGTCTCACAGGAGCATGTGATACTCTTTCCGCAAGGCTTGATTGGCTTTGAGACCTGCCGTCATTGGATTATTTTGCCGGATGCCTCCAATCCGGATGTAGCCTGGCTGCAATCTGTCTCGCAAGGTCAAGTGGCGCTGCCGATCATGAGTCCCCGCAAGCTGGAGCTGGACTACAAGGTCAATGTATCGCGACGTCAGCTGACTCCGATCTCGATGCACAATTCGGATCGCGTGTTCATCATGACCATCATTAGCAAAACGGGTCGCACGTTGACGACCAATCTGCGTAGTCCGTTGGTGATCAACATGACGCGCCGCCTGGCGTGCCAGGTCGTAACCGACGACGCCCAGCCGCTCGCCTTGCCACTGACCATCTCGCAACCTCAAACGCAAACCGTACGGCTGGCAGCATAGCAACCTATTGCTAGCATAACACTTTTGCATTGCAGTGCCGGGTGGTCTGTCCCCGCGCCAATGCGGCTGGGAACCCGGCTGGGACAGAGCAGGTTTGCTTTGGGATCGCCGGTTTGCTTTGGGATCGCCGCGTGATCCTGCACCGCTTTGATATCTAAACCCAGCCACCGTTACGCTAGCTAAACCACTGATGGTATGTCCCCGCGCGCGAATGCTGATCGGGGACAGAGCACGTGCCCCTGGTGTGTCGGGGGACAGACCTGGGTCGGAAGATGCATGGTTGGCGGGTTCTGAGCGGCTGGGGACAGCCGCTCTACGATCACGCTAGCTAAACAATCCGTGGTCTGTCCCCGCGCGAATCCGGCTGGGGACAGAGCAGGTGCCCGTGGAGTGTCGGGGGACAGACGTAGGTCGGAAGATGCATGGTTGGCGGGTTCTGAGCGGCTGGGGACAGCCGCTTTACGATCACGCTAGCTAAACAATCCGTGGTCTGTCCCCGCGCGAATCCAGCTGGGGACAGAGCAGGTGCCGGGAGTGAGCGGCTGGGGACAGCCGCTCTACGAGGCAATGGACTTCAAAATGTGCTAAACTGTGGCCGCGTTCATCTTGAAATTCCCGTCTTTTTCCTGCCCTTACATCCACCGAATATGTCCACAGCTCTGCAACCTGCGATCGTCAATTTTGCTCCTCAGGCTCACTCTGTCCAACTGCGCGAAGTGCCACTGCCCGAGATCGGGCCCGAAGATGTGCTGCTGGAAGTAGCGGCCGTGGGCGTGTGTGGTAGCGATTTGCATCAGTGGACCGCTGAACATAGCTGGCCGGTCAACTACCCGGTGATTCTGGGGCACGAGTTCTCGGGTCGCGTGGCCAAGGTCGGCAGCTATGTCAAGAACTTCAAAGAGGGTGATCGGGTCGTCAGCGAAACTGCCGCAGTGATCAATCCCGACAGCCCGCTGGCTCGCGTGGGACGTTACAATCTCGACCCGTCACGCAAAGGTTTTGGTTACGGCGTGGACGGTGCGATGACGACGCACGTCAAGGTGCCAGCCCGCTGTCTGCATCATGTGCCTAAGGACTTGCCACTGACGACGGCTGCCTTGACCGAACCGTGCTGCGTAGCCTTCAGTGCAGTCGTGTCCAATGTCAACGTACTGCCTGGCGATCGGATTCTGGTGTTGGGACCTGGCCCGATTGGTTTGCTGTGCGGGGCAATTGCCAAGTTGCGTGGAGCAGAAGTGGCGGTAGCCGGGATCGCTCGCGATGCGGTGCGGCTGAAGCTGGCCGAAGAATTAGGCTGCGAAGCGATCGATGTATCGAAAGCCGCCGAGTGGGCCAAGGCTCGTGATGGGCTGGGCTGTGAAGGTGTGGTCGACGCCGCCGGCATTTCAGCCACGCTACGTACCGCCATCGACGTGGTGCGCCCAGCCGGTTGGATCAGCAAAGTAGGTTGGGGTCGTGCACCGGTCGATTTCTCGCTGGACCCTATCGTTCAAAAGAACGTCACCTTGCAGGGCAGCTTCTCGCACACATGGGCCATCTGGGAACGCGTCTTGGTCCTATTGGCGAGCGGCGCCTTGGACGTGAACAAAATCGTGGGCGGCCGTTGGTCGCTGGATCAATGGGAAACAGCCTTTGAAACCATGCACTCAGGCGCCATCGCCAAAGCGCTCCTGGTGGTCAAAGGCGACTAGAACGGGGGCGTCAAACTGTCATCTGATGGCTTGGCCCCAACGGTAGGTACCGCAGCCTGTACAAACCAGGTGCCTTCCAACTTTCAGAGTGACTCAGGCTGCGGCATGAGACTGTACTTACATCAAAGCGGTGCCAGAGGGCACCGCACTCCAAGGAGCAAGGTACTTCGCCCTCCCGTAGCAGCTAGCTAGAGATTATCATTTGCAGATTCCCCCCCACGTTCAAATCTCATCCCCAGCAACTGATAATCTCCGATGGCAAATCCAGCTCGACCACTGGTCACCGAGCAGTTGATCGCTCAACTGCTATCCTCTCAATCCGCCTTCAAAATTGCCGACTCCACCGGCGCAAAGTTGACGGGCCCGGCTCTGCTGACTCGCGTTCTGGCCTTGCGTCGCTACCTGCTGCGCGAAGTCATCGCTAAAGACGAGATCAACGTCGGTGTCTTCTTGCCGCCCAGCGTAGCCTGCGTGGCTGCCAACTTTGCTCTGGCGTTTTCCAATCGCATCTCGGTAAATCTCAACTACACCGTCTCGTCGGCGTCCTTGAAAGCTTGTAGTCAAACTGCTGGCCTAAAGCACGTGATTACCAGCCGCAAGTTTATGGAGAAGGTAGAGCTGGATGTAGGCACACCGCTCGTCTATCTGGAAGATCTCAAAGACAAGATCTCGCTGCTAGACAAGCTCATGGCCGCCATCAATGTCAAACTGCGTTCTGCGGCCAGCTTGCATCGAGCTCTCGGTGGCGATCGCAAGAAAGCGGATGACCCACTGACCATTATCTTCACCTCAGGCTCAACCGGCGTACCCAAAGGCGTGATATTGACGCATGACAATATCGCCAGCAATGTGGATGGCATCGACGAGTGTATTCGTTTGAATTCGAGCGACGTGGTACTGGGTATCCTGCCGCTGTTTCATTCATTCGGGTATACCGTGACGATGTGGGCCGCGATGACCTTGCCGTCGTCGGTTGTGTTTCACTACAGCCCGCTCGATGCACGGCAAATCGGCAAGTTGGCCGAACAATACAAAGCCACTGTCCTCTTAGCCACGCCCACCTTCCTACGCAACTACATTCGGCGCGTCGAGCCGCAGCAGTTCAAGACGCTCGACGTGGTCGTAGTCGGCGCCGAAAAGATGCCGATCGAAGTTGCCAACGAGTTCGAAAAGACCTTCGGCATGCGACCAGTGGAAGGTTACGGCACAACGGAACTAAGCCCGCTGGTGTCGGTCAATATTCCACCTAGTCGTTCCCAGACCAAGCCCGGCGATGGACTGCGCGAAGGCACCGTTGGTCGACCTATCGAACATGTTTTCGCGCGGACCGTATCAGTCGATGATGATACTCCCTTGCCGACAGGCCAAGCCGGTTTATTGGAGATTCGCGGCCCCAACGTGATGCAAGGCTATTACAAACGGCCCGATCTGACCAGCGAAGTCATGCATGGCGATTGGTATCGCACCGGCGATATGGGCATCGTCCATCCAGATGGCTTCATCGAAATCACCGGCCGCATCAGTCGCTTTTCCAAAATCGGTGGCGAGATGGTGCCACATATTCACATCGAAGAAACCATCAGCCGCATCATCGGTCAAAATGAAGAAGGCACACTGCAAGCTGCCGTCACCGCCGTCCCAGATGCGAAACGCGGTGAACGCTTGATCGTGCTCTACACCAGCCTGCCCATCAGCAAGAGTGAACTGCTCAAGAAGATGGCCGCAGCCGACTTACCCAACCTCTACATCCCCAGCGAAGATAGCTTCTTGCAAGTCGAAAAAATCCCGGAACTCGGCACCGGCAAACTAGATCTAAAAGGTCTCAAAGAGACAGCCATGAAACATTTTGCCTAAGGTCTGCTTTCGCTCTGCGAAAGGCAAAGGGCGCATGCGCGATTGTCATGCGCTTGATCCGATTGCCTGGCGGGCTCGGCTGAGTGAGACCTGGGAACGGTGGGTAGTGGTGAGTTGGTTAGAGGGTTCGCCTCGCCTGGCGGCTACGGGTTAAACGATTTGTCCAGGGGTTGGTTAGCGCGGGACTACTGGTCGGACGGGGACTATGATACTGCCGTCGGACAGGCTGGCCTTGGCACCGCTTTGGCGCGAGGACCTGTTACCAGTGATTAACGCGGCGGGTTGAGCTGGGCTGGCAACAGGCATGGGGACAGCGGCGGCGGTGCGGCGCTGCGCGGCAGCTGCGGCAGCGGCTTCTTCTTCGGCAATTTTTTGCAGCTCGGCTGCGTCGACCGCGCTTGGATGATTGGCGGCAATCTGCGCGGCCACTTGGGAGAACTTGGCTTTCACCGTGGGATCGACCCGATTAAGCCGCATGGCCAACTGCTGCGCGGCGGCTGGATTGTCGCGACACAGTTCGTACAGCTGGGCCACGAACTTGGCGGATTCGACAAAGTTGTAATCGGCGGTCTTGCCAACAAGTGGCCCCAGCGTGCGCGTCAACAAATCGGCGCCGAAGTTGTCCAGCTTCATGAAGATGTCCATCGTCACCGTCACGGTGGGCTCGCCGCTGCGACTGGTTCCGTTGGTGCTGTGCAATACGCTGACACAGCGGCCATCGATCTCGCGTGCGGCCATCGAACCGGTATAAGATCCATTGCCATAGTAGACGTGCACATCGCTGGTGCCATACAGCAATTCAGCGCGACACGTGGTGCCCGCGCCATCGACGCCCTTGAAGACATAAGGCGCAATGCGTTTGACTTCGACTTTGGTAATGCCCATCAACTCCCAGATGTTGACAATGATCTCTGGGTACCGAACCAGTAGCGTATAGAGCTCTGGATCGCACTCGATGGTTTGCGTCGGCAACCGCCGAAAGAAACTAGGCCGCTCGACGACAGCGCGAATGTTCTCTTGAGCCTGCCCGGTGATCCGAGCAAACGGTATGCGCTCAACAGCGTTGGCTTCGGTCGCGGCACTGGATGCCGAGTCCCTCAGCCATGGTTCCGCTGCAGATGCATAGGAACTGCCCAATCCGCCAGCGCAAATCAGGAGTCCTAGTAGCAGACTTGACCGCATCTCGTCGCTCACGTAGTTAGCGCAAAAAGGCCCCCGCCCCCAAACAATCACGCGAGCTGTTTCGGGCGCGCAAGATTGCTTACTTCTGTCATCGGCAGCCCTCAGGCAGATTCCCCACACCTTTTGGTTACTTCTTAGCGCACGTCAGTCAAATCGCGTAGCCGATCTCGCCAGAGATTGGTTGAATCGTAGCCGATCTCGCCAGAGATTGGATGAATTAGAGGTGGCGCGTCCAAAGTCTGGCGACTTCGGCTACGGGCTAAATCTGGTAATTGGCTTCGGGCGCCATTTCGTCGGGCATACGCATGCGCAGTTTGGGTTTTTCCAACACAACCGTGGTCTTGGGGGCCACGCTGCTCGTAATCCACACCGAGCTACCAATGATACTCTCGGCTCCCACAATCGTTTTGCCACCGAGAATGGTAGCATTAGCGTAAATCACTACGCGATCTTCGATCGTGGGGTGTCGCTTCTGGCCTCGAATCAGCTGGCCATCGGAATCAGTAGGAAAACTCAACGCACCCAGCGTTACACCTTGATAGATCTTTACCCGTGAACCGATTTCGCATGTTTCGCCGATGACCACGCCAGTGCCGTGATCGATAAAAAAGAATTCGCCAATGTTGGCGCCAGGATTGATATCAATTCCAGTCTGCTGGTGAGCCCATTCGGTCATCATACGAGGGATAAAGGGTACGCCCAGTTTGCGCAGCTCGTGAGCGATGCGATAGACCGTGATCGCTTCCAAGCCCGGATAGCAAAAGATGATTTCATCGCGACTGCTAACGGCTGGGTCGCCATCAAAGGCCGCTTCGACATCGGTGGCCAACATCCGCCGCAACCGCGGAATCTGTTCCAAGAAATGCAGCGTGATCGCTTGCCCCTTGGCTTCGTAGTCCACGGGATCTACGCATTCGCTCTTTTGATTGCGCACCCGATCTTCGTGATGCAAGGCGCGGGCAATTTGTTGAGTCAATTTGTCATGCAAACCGTCGATCAAATTGCCGACGTGGTACATGACATTTCCAATATGCAAACCTTCGCGTCGTCGAAAGCCGGGATACAGGATGTCCTTCAAGTCTTCCAGGATACCGACTACGACTTCATATTTAGGCAGCGGACAATGGCCCAAGTGGTTGATGCGATCTTCTTTGGTATAAGTCGCTACGATCGCCGCCGTTAGATTGGGCAGTTGTTCTTTCAGTCGTAAATCCGATGCCATACTTGGTCGCTCCCGCATCATGAAAGCACTTGCCAGCGGTAATGTCGCTGGCGGGCCTGATGAGCCGATAATCAATTCGGCAGGCATACTGAGCAAATCAAGCCAGACTGCCAGAAGCGGTTTATTTTACGCAGTTTGACGACCCGCGAATGCAGAAACTGAAATTTCAATTTTCCAGTTTCAAAGTCATCGCGCCGCGCACCAAGTCAAAACAGACGACTGCATCTTGCCCATCAAACCACACGCAGCTGCTCTTGAGCAACTCAGCTGCACGCACTTCCGTCAGCGGCTTGGCTTCGAGCGTGATCTTCTGAGCAGCCCAGCCCGGAATGCGTAACGTGAATTTTGGGCAACTAAACGGCGCCAGCAACTTGATAGCTGAATCGCTACGAGTGATGCGCGTCAGTTCTTTGGCCGTCCAGTAGCGGCCAATCTCCGAGATCTTCATCCACTGCGTTTGCTGGCCATATCGTTGGGCCAGCGCCATGACGATCGACTGGAATTGTTGGAATCCCGTTTCGCTGCCATTACCGTACAGGCCTGGCCAGTGGCACAACATGACAGCTGGTTGTTTGTGCTGAATCAATTGCACCATGCGACCAGCGGTAGCATCTTCGTTGCAGTACAGATGCCCTTCGCTCGGGCGATCACCATCCCAGCCACCGAACCAATCGCCGGTTCCAGCTGGGACATTGACCGTAACACGCGGTTGATCGCTGTCCAGATCGCGCCGGCCTTCCAGCTTGGGTTCGGTCGGCTCGTCACCTTCGGAAACGTATTTGAAGTAGTAGGGCAACTCGCTGCCATACACATCACGGACCGCCTCAAACACGGCTAGCGGCAGTTTGTCTTTGACTTTGTTGCCAAAGCCACCGGGCGTCGTGATGCCCTCACACGGTAAGTCGCAGTTCTTCAAGATGCGCAGGGCATACGCCAGGTAGTTAGCCAGTTCATCCACACTCTGGTCGACTTGAGGATAAGAGTTCTCCATCGTACCGGCGTTGATCTCTGGCAACGGGCGACCGGTTTTCACATCGATGACGCGCGTGTGAGTAATCATCTCGGGTGTGATGTCCCAATTGGGCACGATCGATTCGCGCACCAGCTTCAGACTGGCTTGCAATTGGGCGCGCGACCAACCGGGTAGTTCGCGATCGAGCCAGCCAACGCACGCCGGGTAGGGAACCATCGAGAACTTGCCGCGGACTTCATGTTCGGCACACCACAGAGCAAAGCGCCGCAAGAAGTCATCAGGAATTTCAGTGGGCCAGCTTTGCCAAGGCCGATCATACTCATCGCGATCGGGCCAGGCGGTGGCGAACTGGGGCATGCAGAAGCGGCCCATGTTCACCAGGCAAGTGGAATCATCGATGATAAACGACAGCGGCACCCTCAGCCTGGGCAATTCAACGCTGACGTCGCTGGCCAATGGATTGGCTGTTGTAATAGCCAGTGGACTAGCCACGCCGACCAACGGCGCTGTCAACGTCGCTGCGGCTGTCGAAGTCAGAAACGTGCGTCGGAGCATAGCATCACCTTGTGAACTAAACCGTAGGCGTTAGCCGGCGTTAGCCTCGGTTGTTGAACGTTCATAGCCGTTGGTTAGTGGGAACCGGGGCTAATGCCCTCGGCTTAGTCTCGCCAACCGCACCACTTCGTTGCGAGCACTGGCATTGGTCTTTTGTCCACTTTACTTTAGCCAACTAGCAATGTGCTCACGCAGTATGAATCGCTCGGCCTCCGACGGCCAGTGCAGCTTCGTGCACGATTTCGCTGAGCGTGGGATGGGCATGGCAGCAACGGGCGATGTCTTCACTGCTGGCGCCGAACTCCATGGCGGCCACGCATTCGGCGATCAAATCACCGGCGCGTGCACCGATGATATGCACACCCAAAACGCGATCGGTCTTGGCATCGGCCAACATCTTGACGCGACCTTGCGATTCACCCAGGGCCAGAGCGCGTCCATTAGCGCCGTACGGACAAATGCCTTTGACGTATTCGATACCCGCTTCTTTCAACTGCTCTTCGGTCTTGCCCACGGTGGCGATCTCCGGATGTGTGTAGGCCACACCGGGAATGGCATCGTAGTTGATATGACTCTTCATGCCCGTGATACGCTCGACGCACACCACGCCCTCTTCGCTGGCTTTGTGCGCCAACATCGCGCCGCCGATCAAATCGCCGATCGCATAGATGCCTTTAACGGCGGTTTGGAAATTTTCATCGACCGCGATAAAGCCGCGGCGATCGGTTTCGATACCCACGCTTTCCAGTCCGAGTTCTTGCGAACAAGGCACGCGACCGGCCGAGACCAATACGCGATCGCATTCGATCGGGTCAGCCCCTTTGCAACGCACGACGCACTTGTCGCCTTCGACAGTAGCACTTTCGACCCAGCTGCCCAAGCGAAAGGTCAGCCCTTGTTTTTCGAGCGTGCGCTGCGCCAGCGTGGCGATCTCGCCGTCCATGCCAGGCATGATGCGGTCGAGAGCTTCCAGAACCGTGACCTGGCTGCCCAGGCGTTTCCACACGCTGCCCAGTTCCAGACCGATGTAGCCCGCTCCGATAACCACCAGATGCTTGGGTACCGTTGGAAAGGCCAGAGCCATTGTGCTATTGCCGATGCGCTGGCCATCTTCTTGGATGCCGCGCATGGTAGCCGAACGACTGCCGGTGGCCAGGATGATATGTTTGGCTCGCAGGGCAGTGGGCTCGTCTTTACCCTGCACGACCACCGTATCGGGATCCTGCAATTTGCCGCGACCGCGATAGGCGACCACCTTTTTACGTTTCAGCAGCATGTCGATGCCACCGGTCAACTGATCAACGATTTTGTCTTTGCGGGCGAGCATGGCGGCCAGGTCGAGGGCCACGCCCTGAGCTTGGATGCCATGAGAGGCGAACTGCGTTTGGGCTTCGTGATACAAATGGCTCGATTCCAGCAAGGCTTTGCTGGGGATGCAGCCGACGCGCAGGCAGGTACCGCCAAAGCGATCATTTTCATCGATGCAAGCGACACTCAAGCCCAGTTGAGCCGCTCGAATAGCCGCGACGTAACCACCAGGACCACCACCGACCACTACCACGTCATGCTCAACTTGCTTCATCACTGGTGCCTTTATGAAAAGACTGCATTTTAAGGCCGGCGGGTAATTGGCGGAAGTGCGGCACCGCCCGACGACCGCCAGCCTAACGCGGTCGATCAACCGATCACTGACAAATTGGCCTTGATATCGCCGGCCTCAAGTTGTTACTGTCCCAGGGCATTGAAGTGGTTGGACCGCTTTGTAGTAAGTTTGCGCACGCTGGAAGCCTACATGTCCCAGGGACGCCTCAATACGCACGACCGCCTTAGCCGCTGGCTAATGGTCTGCGTGTGCGCTGTGGCCGCTGCGGGCTGTAGTCGCAATCCCTATGCGCCGGGTGCGTTTGGAGCACCCTACGGTGCCCAATATCCAGCACCTCAGTATCCGGGAGCCCAATATCCTGGTGCGCCTGGCATAATGATGGGCAATCCCGCTCAGCTCTCGGAGCTCGAACGCCGCATCCAGCAACTGGATATGGACAATCGCCAGCTGACCACCCAACTGGCTCAGTCACAACAACGCATGCAAGTGGCCGATCAGCGCGCCAGTTTGTTTCAGCAACAACTGCAAGACGCGACCAATCAACTTCAACAAGCTCGCTTGGCGCAGCAAGATCTGCAAGGTCAGGCTCGCGGCTTGCAAGCATCGATCAACGCTCGCGGCGGCGCGACTCTAAGACCGAACGTTTCCGGTCAGAACAATTCCGTGCCCGGCTTGGTTGGCAATCCAGCTCTCGCTCCCAGCACCAATGGCTATGCCATGAATCCGGGGGCCATGAATCCAGGTGTAAACCCAGGATTCAATCCCGGCGTAGCTGCGCCGCCACCGGCGCTGGGCTCGCCGCCGTTGGGATCACTGGCGTCGATCGGTTCGCTGCCACCGCTATCGAATATCCAAGTGCCCGGGGCTACGGTGCAGATGGAAGGTCAGTCGGTGCGCATTCGAGTACCCGCTGATCAACTCTTCGCGCAAGGATCGGCACAACTCAACCCGGCGGCTTATCAAGTGCTCGACCGCGTGGCCGATACCATCCATCGTTACTTCCCGCGACAGCGCGTGGCTATCGAAGCTCATACCGATACCGGCAGTGGGACCGGCCAGCAGACCACGCAATATCAACTGGCAGCCGCTCAAGCTCAAGCGATCTTGGATCAACTCGCCCGTCGCAATCAGCTCGACGCTCGACAGTTAACCACGGTGGCCGCCGGCCCCAACGCCCCGCGCGCCGACAATCAATCCGCCGCCGGCCGCGCCGACAACCGACGCATTGAATTCGTCGTCTATCCGTAACGCGTTTTCTCTGCGTGCTCTGCGAACTCTGCGTTTCAAAAAAAGACTGGACTTACCAAGCACAAAACTCCCAAGGTCCGGCGCCAGTTACCACCGTCAGCTTGACACCACTCTTATCGAACAGCTCCATCAGCTTGGCAAAGTCGACCAGGCGTCGCGTCAATCGATCGACGGCGTATCGTACGGACTGCTGAGACATCGGCGGGCACTACACCAATTAGGCTTTGCTCCAGAAGCCTCGTCGTGCAGAGGCAATACTAGTCTAATTACTTGCAACGCACTGCCTATCGCGACAGTTGCAGGTGGCCTGACAAAAGTCGCCCTCTGTGATCAATCACCGGTCGATTCAGGCGGAAAGAAACCAAAGAGCTGTTCTGCCTGACGGACTTTAATCCGGCGCTCGTGGTTGAGATTGAGCGCCTGGACTGTCGCTTGACCGACGTCGGTTTTGCCGACCAAGGTGTAGTCGTCCCAGTCGAAGTGGTCCAGCCAATCATCAGTTCGCGGATTGAATAAGGGCACCTCAATAGTGCCAGCGGTCATTGAAGTTCTATCCGACTTGTGCAGATTGCAGCTCGGACATGCCAAGGCCAGATTGCTTGGGTCGCTCTTCCCTCCGCGCGCCTTTGGAACTACATGCTCAATGTGAAATGTAGCTCCTTGGAGCGACTGGTGCATTTTGCAGTACTCACACCGCCCGCCAGCTCGAGCGGTCACCAATTCGCGAGTATCATCTGCCACGAGCGGTCGCCCTTACGGTTTGCGACCGAGGAGATGGAGAGCCTCAGCTCGAACCAAAGACAGACGTTCACTCAGTTCAGCCAGCGCCGCCAAATCCGCTCGCTCTTGCTCGGTGAGCAGGCCTTCGTTGTTCCGATCCATCAATTGCTGCAGATGACGATCGGCCTGCTCCGGAAGCCGAAGCGTGGCGACGTTTTCCACCCACTGCAGTGGTGCATCGATTGTTGTAGCCATGAGCATTTCCGATTCGTAAAGTGTTATCCACGAATCTCCGATTTTACCAGGATACTCAGCCGGCTGGTAGTTCGATTGCCCAGCCGAGCTCCTGTCATCCGTCCGCTGCATTTTAACAGTCCGCGACCTGTCCTCGCCCAAGCCTGTTACCCTCCCGATCGGTGTGATTATTGTCCTGGTTTTTTTCAATGGCTTTGGCGAAATGCACTTTCTCCAGTAAGCGGACAAGGGCTCCTTGTGATATCGCTGCGAGGCGAAGAATGCGCGAGGAGAATCATGCGTCGTGCCTCGAAGGTAAAGGTGATATATGTCTCAACATTTCTAATACGACTTGCAATTGACTACCCAGTATCTTGAGTTGCACGGGGTGTTGAACCGTATTGAACCGTGCCAGTTAAAGTCGACGAAAATTGGGGTCCGGTCCATTTGTCGCGAGTTGTTCGACGTTCGATGCGGGCCTCTGGGGGCACTGGGCTGCTCAGCCGCGAAGGTGGGCTAGAATGGCCGGAGTTTGGTTCCATGCCGACGAAGCGCCGCAAGAGGTGGTTGTGCCAGGCAACCGGTTCCGACTTTTCGAGGGAAAGAAGTGTGTGGCGAATGGTGTTCTGCTAGACTCTCGCGCTTGTTAACCTGCCCACCACTTTCCTCCCGTTCGGAAACTTCCACCCACCAGTTAACAGCCAGCGCGAGTTTTACACAGGTTGTCAGCCAGCACTCAGCCCCGGCGATTCCACGCGTTGCAATATTCCCTTGCAAAACCGCATCTCTCTCGCCCAATTTCGAAGAGGGTCTGGTTCGGGGAGCCTTTTTTCAGGGTCGCTCAAGCGACGCAAACCTTGAAAACACCAGGACTTAGAGCAACCCGCTCTAAGTCCTTTTTTTGTGAAAAATCCAATCAGTGACAAATCAGTGACAAGCGGTGGATTCACAGTGAATCCGCGTTGGCTGTGACTGGCCCAAATTGGATCTCTGTTGTATGGCCGTTGCCAAAGCGTGGCTAACATTTCGGTCGAGACACTCCTATTCTTCAAGTATCCCGAAGACGGAGTCTCACTCATGGCATCTCTCCAACGCGATCCCAGCGGCACCTACCACATCTGCTTCCGCTACGGCGGCCTGCCTTCAAGCGATCGTTGAAGACCACAGATCAACGCAAGGCATCGGCTGCGTCAGTTCGAGTCGACGAAAATATTCGGCTGGCAGAAAGCGGTCGACTCGTCATTCCAGATGACGCGGACATTCCAGCCTTCCTGCTGTCCGATGGAAAGCTTGCCAGCCAGCCCAAGAAGCTTAGCACGCTTACCCTCGGTGAACTGTTTGCAGTCTACAGGGAGCGAATCCCGGCGGGCGCAATGGAAGCCACGACGCTCAAATCGGCAGGCGTGCACATGCGGCATTTCGTGCGGCTGATAGGACCGAAGAAAACCCTACGCACACTGACCAACAGCGAACTCCAGGAATACATCACAAAACGCTCAACGGAAAAAGGCAAACGTGGCAACGTCAGCGGTACCACGATCCGCAAGGAGCTCGCCACACTGGGTTCGCTTTGGAACTGGGCCATCTCCCAAGAGCTGCTCGAAAAACCCTTTTCCGCGTCGCGGACTCGTTTTTCCCAAACGCGATGAAAAGCCTCCCTTTCAAACCTGGCAGCAGATCGAATATCAAATCAAGCGGGGCGGGCTCACCACCGAGCAAGCCGACCCGCTCTGGGATTGCCTGTATCTCAACACAGAAGAACTCGATGAACTGCTGAAGCACATCGAAGAAAAATCGGGCTACTCGTTCCTCTCTCCCATGAGCCTGCTGGCCGCACATACCGGCATGCGCCGCAGCGAACTCTGCCACTCGCGTGTCACTGAAAATCGGGGTCAGGTCTGGGTCACGTCTCAATAAAGGTGACCTGACCCCATTTTACATACTTACCAAGCATAAAACTCCCACGGTCCTGCGCCCTGCATGCCGGCAGGTAGTTTTATGAAGCCGTCGCTGCGGGCCAGCGAGATCAAGTCGCCCGAGCCGCGATTATCGACGGTCTCGGCTAGCCCGTCTTCGCGCAGCCGCACCAGACGAAACCAGTGCAGCTTCAATTGCTTGTCATCCGCATTGGCCAGGCTGACGCGCGGATGATGCGGTAGGATGTGCGCCATACCGGCCAGGCGACGCAGCAGCGGCCAGGCGATAACTTGCGCAGTCACCGCCACGCTGACCGGGTTGCCCGGCAAGCCAACGATCAGTTGCTGCCCACACACCGCGCCCAACACCGGTTTGCCGGGCCGAATCGGCAAGCGATGAAAGACGATCTGACCACCAATTTGTTCAATCGCGTGCGGTACGTGATCGGTGTCACCCATCGAGACGCCGCCGGTGAGAATGATCGCATCCACATCGCTGCAAGCTCGCAGAGCATCCACCACGCTACTCAAATCATCCGCTACGTTGCGTCTGACTGCGATCGATATCCAAGGATGTTTCGACAGGGTGGCCTCCAGCGTCGGGCCGTTGGAGTCGCGGATCTGCCAGGCTGCCGCGGGCTGACCGGGTGGCACCAGCTCATCGCCGGTATTCAAAATGGCGATTCGCACCGGTCGATAAACTTGTAACGTCGGTCCGGCCACCGATGCCACGCCAGCCATGGCTGCACTGCTCAGCCATGTACCGGCGGGCAATACCTGGCTGCCAGTTTTGGCGTTCTCACCCTGGTAGCGAATGTTCATGCCCTTCGTCAGTTCGACAACTGGAATGGTCAACTCAACATACTCTGGTGACTCATGCGTTTGTTCGCGGGGCACGACGCAGTCCGCTTCAGACGGTACTGGCGCACCGGTAAAGATCTGGACCGCGTGACCCGGTGGCAGAACTGGCGCGGCATGTCCGGCCGCGGCAATGCCTTGGATGGGCAAGCGATTGGTCGTGGCAACATCCTGCAACTTGAACGCATATCCGTCCATGGCCGAGACGTTCAGCGGTGGATTATCGCGATCGGCTAGCAGCGGTTGGGCCAAGATGCAACCGGCAGCGTCCGACAGCGCAATCGTTTCAGCATCGACCACCGGCAGCAGTTCAGCCAGCTTTAATATCTCAGCAGTAATCGGGTCTATTTGGGGCAGCATTTATCCTTCCACCTGATGGAGGATCGATTTATCATTAGGCGATGACCAATACACGTGACAAATTATTGCAGACCTTGCGCCGGCAGTTAGTACCTCAAGCCGCTTTACCGGAGGTAGTCGACGGGCCGTGGATCCAGTTTGACCAGCCGCTGGAAAAACTGGCCGAAGTTGTCCAGTTCGTCGGCGGCAGTTGCATCGAGGTCGATAGCGTCGCCGAGATCGAAGCCAACCTGAAGAAGTTTCCGCAATTTCTCTCAGCCAAACGCGTCTTTTCGGGCGTCGAGGGTTTGCCGGGCAATGTCGATGTCGCGGCCGCTGAAGACGCGCACGATCTAGAAGACCTCGATTTTGTTATCTACCCTGGCCAGTTTGCGGTTGCCGAGAATGGCGCAGTGTGGGTTACTGATGAAAACTTGCGCCACCGCGTCGTGTTCTTCATTACGCAGTTTTTGGTCCTGGTTGTCTCGCGACGCGAAGTCTTGCACAACATGCATCAGGCTTATGCGCGCGTCCAACCGCCCCAACCGGGTTTTGGATTGTTCCTGTCTGGGCCCAGCAAAACGGCTGATATCGAACAATCGCTGGTGATCGGAGCTCACGGCTGCCGCCAAATGCAACTCTATCTGTTGCCTTAACAAGTGCCACCGGCTTCCGGGCTCCTGCTGGCTGATACAAACAGAGCCACTGCTCCAGTGAATTAAATTGTTATCGAGAACCATATGATCCAACTGGATAAATCAGGCCCGCGCGTGCGTAAGATGTTCGAGGAGATCGCGCCGCGCTATGATCTGATGAATCATGTGCTGTCGCTGGGGATCGATATTTCGTGGCGCAAACGTACGGTGCGCGAATTGCGCCTGGATGGTTCGGAGCCAATCCTGGATTGCTGTACCGGTACCGGCGACCTGGCACTGATGCTGGCCAAGAAAGTGGGTCAGCGAGCCAGCGTGATCGGCAGTGACTTCTGTCTGCCCATGCTCACCCGCGCCGAATCCAAGAAGCCCTCTACCGGCCAGGCTCAGCATCCAGAAATCGAGTTCATCGAAGCCGACACGCAAGCCCTGCCCTTCCCCGACTCGACCTTCCAAGCTGTCACTGTCGCCTTTGGGCTGCGCAACGTCGAAGACACCGATCAAGGTCTGCGTGAGATGACGCGAGTATGTAAGCCAGGTGGACAAGTTGCGGTGTTGGAGTTCTCCAAACCCAGCGCGCCTGGATTGAAACAACTCTACTCAGCCTATTTCAAGTACGTCTTGCCGCGCATTGGGCAGTCAATGGCCCGCAATGGTCACGGTGCTTATGAATACTTGCCCAGCAGCGTCAGCGAGTTCCCCTGTGGTGAAGCACTCGCGCAGCGCATGCGCGGAGTGGGCCTGCGCGACATTCGCATGATTCCGCTGACCTTTGGCGTGGCCACGCTGTACATAGGTGAGCGATGAGTCAGCGTCCTCTGGTGCTGGCCATCACGGGTGCCAGCGGAGCAGTCTACGCGGTACGGTTGCTGCAAGTGCTATTGGCCAACGGCCGGACGGTGCATCTAACGATCAGCCCCTCAGGGGCAGCCGTGATCAAGCAAGAGTTGGGTGTTGATATTCAGTTGAGCGACCAAGGCTGCGAATTGGCTGCATTGCTGAGGAGTATCCCGGCGAGTTGGTGGGGAGTCGAGAAGGCGGAGAGTGGTGGAGAGGAACACAGGCTGGAAGCCTATGCCACAGACAGGCTAGAAGCCTATACCACAGACAGGCTAGAAGCCTATACCACAGACAGGTTAGCAGCCTATGCTACGCAAGTTCATTATCATCACTATCAGAATTACTTCACGCCGATTGCCAGCGGTTCGTATTTGACTGAGGCGATGGTGATCTGTCCTTGTTCGGGCAGTACGCTCAGCGGCATAGTGCGTTCGGCCAGCAGCAACTTGATCGAGCGGGCGGCCGAAGTTCATCTGAAAGAACGGCGACCGCTAGTTGTGATGCCGCGCGAAACGCCGCTCAGCACCTTTCAAATCGAGAACATGCTGCGCGCTTCTCAAGCTGGCATCGTCGTCCTGCCGGCTGCCCCCGGTTGGTACCACGGCGTTGATAACCTGGGCGACCTGGTCGATTTCGTGGTCGCCCGCATTCTCGATCAATTGCAAATTCCACATCAGCTGATGCACCGCTGGGGCGAGTGAATTTCGATTACAATAAAGCGTTGATCGGTCACCTCCCCAGGGCTTCGCCCTGGAGGTCGAATCGAGCGTAGCAAGATTCGGGAGGGGTCCGGGCAGCGGAGGTGGTGAGTACCGCCAAGTCCTGCATAGCGCACTGCCCCCTCCCGGAGCCTCGCTAAACGCGGGCTCCGACCTCCCCCAAGCAAAGCTTGGTGGAGGTGACAATCGTGCTAGCCTAGCTCTGGCGGGCTTACCGAACTCTTCCTTTGTATTTACCTGGAATCCAAGTGTCAGTTGATCTCAAGAACAAAACAGCAGTAGTCGTGGGCGGTGGGACCGGTATTGGCCTGGCAGTGGCCAAGAGTTTGGCCGAGGCTGGAGCCAAGGTACTGATCGGCGGTCGTCGCGAAGCGGTGCTGGCCGAAGCGGCCAAGGGCACTTCCATTCAGTGGGCGGTCATCGACGTGGGCAATCGTCCGCAAGTCAACCAGTTCTTCGCCAAGGCTACCGAACTGCTCGGCCATATCGATATCCTGGTCAATGCCGCTGGGATCAATATCAAACAGCGCGCCATGGACGTCATGCAGCCCGAGCAGTGGGATCATGTCATGAATATCAATGCAACCGGCGCTTACAACTGTTTGCACGCTGCGCTGCCCGCCATGCGGGCTCGCAAGTCGGGCACCATCATCAACGTCTCATCAGTGGCCGGCAAGCGCGCCATTGCCCTGGGCGGCGTGGCGTATTCGGCTAGCAAGTTTGCGATGACTGCGCTGTCGACATGTGTCTCCAACGAAGTGGCAGCCGACGGCATTCGCATTACCAATCTCTATCCGGGCGAAGTCAACACGCCCATTCTCGATCATCGCCCCACGCCGGTGACCGACGAACATCGCGAGCGCATTCTGCAACCCGAAGAAGTGGCCGAGCTAGTGCTCAGCATTATCGCTTTGCCGCCTGCGGTTCACGTGCCGGAAGTCGTGATCAAGCCGCTTTCGCAACAATGGTATTGAGATCGCCATGCAGAACCACGGCTTTGTGCGCGTAAGTGCGGCCAGCCATCCAATCACTGTGGCCGATCCCCAAGCCAACGCGGCGGCCATCATCGACAGCCTCGCGCAGTTTCATGACAGCGATGTGATCGTCTTCGGCGAACTCTCGCTGACCGGCTACACCTGCGCCGATCTGTTCGCTCAGAATAAGTTACTCGACTCGGCTCTCGAAGGCCTGGCCCAAATAGTCACGGCCACCCAGAACCGCCAGCAGCTGGTGGTGGTCGGTCTGCCAGCGCGTGTGGAATCAAGTCTCTTTAACGTCGCCGTGGCGATCAGCTGCGGTCGCGCGTTGGCGGTTATACCCAAGCAGTTTTTACCCAACTACCAAGAGTTCTATGAAGCGAGATGGTTTGCGGCCGGCAGTGGTCAAGAGCCTAAAACGATTGAGCTCGGTCAGCTGGGCCAGGTACCCTTCGGAATCGACGTGCTCCTGGTCGCTGATGATTTGGTAGTGGGCATCGAGATCTGCGAAGACCTTTGGATGGCCGTGCCGCCCAGTAGCTTGCAAGCTTCAGCCGGTGCCAATCTACTGCTGAATCTATCGGCCAGCAATGAACTGATCGGCAAAGCCAGTTGGCGCCAGACGCTGGTGCAAAGTCAATCGGGCCGCTGTTTGGCTGCGTATGCCTATGCCAGTTCGGGGCCGACTGAATCGACGACCGATGTGGTTTTTGGTGGACATTGTTTAATTGCCGAAGGCGGATCGATCCTGGCCCAGTCGCAGCGCGTGGGCGCGGGCGGGTGCACCTGGCTTGAGTCATCGTCCGCGACAGCCGATATCGACCTGGAGCGACTAGCGCATGATCGACGTGTCACGGGCAGTTGGCAATTGGCCGCCGGTCGGCATGCATCCCAGTATCGTCGCATCGGTTTCCAGCTCAACCCCATCGGAGCCGGCAAACTGCGCAGCGTAGCCGCGACGCCTTTTGTACCGTCCGCTGGCGATCAGTTGCACGCTCGCTGCGAAGAAATTTTCGGAATTCAGTGCGCCGCTCTGACCAAACGTGTCCGGCAACTAGGTCCGAAGACGCCGCTAAACATCGGTGTTTCCGGTGGTCTCGACAGCACGTTGGCCTTGCTAGTGGCAGTGAAAACTTGCACCGAGCAGAACTGGCCGCTGGAACGCATTCATGGCGTCACCATGCCTGGTTATGGCACGACTAGCCTGACGCTGCAATCGGCTCGCCAACTCATGCGCGGTCTGGGCATCACTCATGACGAGATCGACATTCGTCAAATTTGCCTCGATACTTTTCGCGCGATTGGTCATCAGCCTTTTGGTCTGGATACCGCGGGTTTGAACGTCGATGAATTTCATCAGCAACTCGGCAAGTTGCCTAAGAGCAATCGCCACGATTTGGTGTTCGAGAACGTTCAAGCTCGCGTGCGCACGTTGCTCCTTATGAGCCGCGGCTTTGTACTGGGTACGGGTGACCTATCCGAGCAAGCGCTGGGTTGGAGCACCTACAACGGCGATCATATGTCGATGTACAACGTCAATACATCAATTCCCAAGACGCTGGTACGCTTCTTGGTGCAATACGCGGCCGAAAATCAATTCTCCGGTGACGTGCGCGACGTTTTACTGCGCGTGGTGGCCACTCCGATTTCACCCGAACTGCTGCCCGTGGCCGCCGATGGTTCCATCGAGCAATCGACCGAAGGTTCGATCGGCCCTTATGAGCTGCATGATTTCTTCTTGTATCACATGCTGCGCTTTGGCTATTCGCCTGAAAAGATCCTGCACCTGGCCAGCCTGGCGACGTTTTCGCAAGCGTATTCCGCTGAACAGATTCAAGCGACGTTGGCCGTATTTTTGCGCAGGTTCTTCGCCAATCAATTTAAGCGCTCTTGCGTTCCCGATGGTCCCAAGGTCGGTACGATCAGTCTTTCCCCACGTGGCGACTGGCGCATGCCCAGCGACGCCTCCGCCGCCCGCTGGCTAGAAGACCTATAACTGTGTGTGGCATAGGCTTCCAGCCTGTGTTCTTCTTCTACATCCTCAACCATCAGCTCCACAGCGGCATTGGCAGCTTTAATACGCAAACTGCTCTTCACTACTTGGCTCGGGTGGAGCTTCGGTAGTCGGGGTAGCGATCTGGCGAATGGTGCGCTGGCTAATTTCGGTTTGGAACTTGGCGAGCGCTTCGGTGAAGGGCATCGAGCCTTGGTCACCTTCGATACGATCGCGGACGGCGACCGCACCGGCTTCGGCTTCTTTGGGTCCGACGACCAACATGTAGGGAATCAACTCCAACTGAGCATCGCGGATCTTGGCTTGCACCTTGGCACCGCGCAGGTCGGTAGTCACTCGCATGCCAGCCGCGATCAACTGGCGTTCGATCTCGAGCGCATAGTCGTTAGTCTTTTCGCTCAGTGGCAGGACGCGCACTTGTTCGGGCGCTAGCCAGAGTGGGAAGGCGCCGGCGAAGTGTTCGATCAGCATGCCCACAAAACGTTCCATCGAACCAAACGGCGCGCGGTGGATCATCACGGGCCGGTGAGTCTGATTGTCGGCTCCGGTATATTCCAGTTGGAAACGTTCGGGCAAGTTGTAATCGAGTTGCACGGTGCCCAGTTGCCATTGGCGACCGATGCAATCGCGCACCATGAAGTCGGCTTTCGGACCATAGAACGCCGCTTCGCCCTCGGCCGCTTGGAAATTCAAACCGGATTCTTCCAGCACCTTGCGCAGGGCCGACTCGGCCTTTTGCCAATTCTCTTCGCTGCCTACGTATTTGTCGCTCTTGGGATCGCGCAGCGACAGTTGCACGCGATAGTCGGTCAAACCAACACTTTCCAAAACAAAACGAGTCAAGTTGATGGTGTTGCGAAACTCATCTTCAACTTGATCGGCGGTGCAGAAAATGTGCGCATCGTCTTGAGTTAATCCGCGAACGCGCAACATGCCATTGAGCTCGCCGGTTTGTTCATAACGATACACGGTGCCGAATTCCATCAACCGCAGTGGCAGCTGTTTGTAGCTGCGCTGTTGAGCCTTGTAGATGTGGCAATGATGCGGACAGTTCATCGGCTTGACCAGATAACGTTCGTGCGCACGTTGCCAGGTGTTTAGCATGGCGAGCCGCTCTTCGATCGCGGCTTCCGGTTTGTATTCAGGCAACTCACATCCCAGCACACCAGCGGCGCCGATCAGTCGTTGCTCTTCATCAGCGGTCAGCGTTCCGCTCTTCAAACGTTCGATCCAGGCATCGACCAGGCTGCCGGCTTGTTCGACAAACAGGGGCGGGAATTGGCTGTCGCGGTAATAAGGAAAGTGACCGCTGGTCTCATACAGTTCGACGCGACCCAAATGTGGACTGAAGACGGGTTCGTAGCCGCGACTGAGCAGTTCTTTGCGCAAGAAGTCTTCGAGGATCACGCGGATCCGGGCACCTTTGGGTAACCATAAACACAACCCTTGGCCAACTTCGGGGCTGATTTGGAACAGTCCCATCTTCTTGCCCAAGACGCGATGATCGCGGCGCTTGGCTTCTTCTAGTTGATCGAGATAAGCCTGCTGATCTTTGGGACTGAAGAAGGCAGTGCCGTACAGGCGCTGCAATTGTTTGCCACTGGCATCGCCTTTCCAATAAGCCCCGGCAACGCTGAGCAGTTTAAAGGCCTTGATCTTGCCGGCATGCGGAATATGTGGGCCTCGACACAGATCGATGAATTCGCCTTGGCGATAGAAACCTAATTGCGCGTGATCGGCCAGGCCAGTTTGAATGTGTTCGACTTTTAGACTCTGATCAAGATCGCTGCAGAGCTTGACGGCTTCGTCGCGCCCCAATGAAAACTGCTCAAACGGTTCTGCTTGTTCGACGATCTTGGCCATCTCGGCTTCGATAGCGGCGAAGTCATCTTCGTTGAGCTTCTTTTCGAGCTCGAAGTCATAATAGAAGCCGGTGGCGATGGTGGGGCCGAAGGCCAGCGATACGCCTTTGTACAGTCGCATTACGGCGCGGGCCATGACGTGCGCGGCCGAGTGGCGCAGGACGCTCAAGGCTTCTGGATCGCGGTCGGTTAAGAGTTTGAGGGGAATGGGACCAGGGCCGAATTCCGCCAGTGGCTTGGTGGCGTCGATGACTTTGTCGCCGACTTTGGCCGCGATCACCGCGGCGGCCAGGCGAGAACCGATTTTGCTGGCCACATCCATCGCGGTGGCCGAATCGGGATGCTCAACGATAGAACCATCGGGCAATTGAACTTGGAGCATGACAGAGCCAAAGCCTCCTGCAGCGGGATTCAGGTGTGGGCAGCGTTACAAATGACTGCACCTAATGCATGTAGAAGCCCAGGACGAGCCCGAGGTTCGCGCATCAGGATGCTAGCGAACTTCAGAAGCTTTGAAAAGGTGAGCCTCACCGTAGAGCGGCTGTCCCCAGCCGCTCCGCACCCAGCAAGTCGTTTGCCTGTCACGCGGGTCGGTTGGTCGGAAGAAAGTTTGGTTAGAGGGTTCTGAGCAGCTGAGGACAGCTGCTCTACGCTCAGCACCCGGCAAGTGAGCGTATCAATCGCCTTGGCTTTCTTCTTCCAGAATGTCGCGGTTTTTGTGGTGATTGTCCTGGCTTCGTCGAGCCAGTCCGGCGCGGTCCATCAAGCTGCGGCGCAAGACTTCTTCGATGTGATCATCATCGGGCGGTGGTGCGCCGAAGGCACCCAGAGCTTCAGGGCTGTAGTGGATCGTGTAGGCATGTTTGGCAAAGGAGATGACCGCATCAGGATCGAGCCGCTTGCGATCGATCTTGAAACCATTGACCTTTGTACCGTTGCTGCTGCCCATATCTTTGACGAACCAATAACCGTTCTCGAGCGTCATGCGGGCGTGCTGGCTGGAGACGTTGGCAAACCGCAGGACAATATCACAGCTCTCGCGGCGGCCGATCAGCAGTTTCTCTTTTTTCAAGACGATGGTTTCACCACCTCCAGTGGGAACCAGTTCACCGAATTCGCCCATTATTAAGTCACCGCCAAAATAAAGGAAAAAGCATTGTCGCCTTTCGCTCCGCGAAAGCTGCGTTTTAAGAGCGCTTTCGCGGAGCGAAAGAAGACAATAGTCGTCGATTACACGTTAGAATGCACAGCTGAAATGTCGCCTCGGCAACGAGCCTGGCTCTAACCTTTCCCATTTTATCCTACGCCTGGCCAATGGACGCGTCAATTTTTCCCGCTAAACCGGATCACTCCGCAGTCTTCGATTGGCGGGCCGCTGGTTACAAGTTCTACCCCTATAACGAATATCTCCGCAAATTGTTCGGTTCGCGGGTGCAGAAGATCAGCCTCGACGGTGGCTTTACCTGCCCTAACGTGGACGGAACCGTGGCCTTAGGTGGTTGTACGTTCTGCGACAACCGCGCGTTCAGTCCCAGTCGCCGCGTCAAACGTACTGATATCACCCGCCAAATCGAGCAGGGTATCGAGGGTCTGCGGCGGCGCTACGACGTTGAAAAATATTTAGGATATTTTCAGCCGGCCACGAACACTTACGGCTCGCTGGACAAGCTGCGACTGCTTTACGAAGCGGCCCTCAGTGACCCGCGCATCGTGGGACTGGTCATCGGCACGCGACCGGATTGTGCCCCCAACGATGTGCTGGACTTGATCGACGAACTGGCCGAGCACAGCTATGTCTCGCTGGAGCTGGGCATGCAAACCATGCATGATGCCAGCTTGGACTGGATGAATCGCGGCCATCATCATGATGCTTTTCTGGATGCCATGAACCGTGTCCAAAACCGAAAATTCTCAGTCAGCCTGCATGTGATGTTAGGTTTGCCTGGCGAAACTCGGGAAATGATGATGCAAACGGCCGAAGAAGTCGCCCGTTGGCGTCCGGCTGGTGTGAAGATCCACAACCTTTATGCGGTTCATCGGACGAAGCTGGCTGATCAAGTCGCTAGCGGTGAGGTCAAACTGTTGGAACTGGATGAATACCTGGAACTGCTTGCAGACTTCATTGAACGCTTGCCACCAGAAACTGTCATCGAGCGAATTTCAGGCGATGCACCACCCAAGGACTTGATCGCCCCCCACTGGTGCTTGAATAAAGGCAGCATCAAGAGCGGGCTGATCCAAGTCTTCGAGCGTCGCGGCACCATGCAAGGTGTACTACGACCGTAGAGCAGCTGTCCCCAGCTGCTCCGCACCCGCTAACCAATTTTCCACCGACCATTAACCCTTTGTAGACTGCATGCCGACTTGCCGGGTGCTGAGACGTAGAGCAGCTGTCCCCAGCTGCTCCGCACCCGCTAACCAATTTTCCACCGACCATTAACCCTTTGTAGACCGCATGCCGACTTGCCGGGTGCTGAGACGTAGAGCAGCTGTCCCCAGCTGCTCCGCACCCGCTAACCAATTTTCCACCGACCATTAACCCTTTGTAGACTGCATGCCGACTTGCCGGGTGCTGAGACGTAGAGCAGCTGTCCCCAGCTGCTCCGAACCCGCTAACCAATTTTCCACCGACCATTAACCCTTTGTAGACTGCATGCCGACTTGCCGGGTGCTGAGCGGCTGGGGACAGCCGCTCTACAACCAGCGGCTGGGGGCTGCTCTACAACCAGCGGCTGAGGACAGCCGCTCTGCAGCAAAGCCAGCAGCGAGACCTTGGCTTATCCTGCCCTAGCAGCCATAATTAGGGAGCTCCCCTAACCCGCCGTCCTACCTGGAGAAACGTGTCTCTTATGCATTCGTATGCACGCCTCAGCATCTTCGGCATCCTGGCCATCGTGCTGCTACGGTTTGGCGTTGGCTACCATTTTTATATGGAAGGCGCCAGCAAAGTACGTAGCGGTAGCTTCGAATCCGAAGGTTTTCTCAAAAGCGCCGAAGGTCCACTGGCCGGTAGCTTCCATAACATGATTTGGGACTACGAAGGCAAAGTGCGTTTGAACCGCGAAGGTCTGAAGTCGCTGTTCGATAACGCCGCCGAACAATGCAAGAACCATTTCGGCCTGACCGAAGCGCAAACCAAACCACTGGTGAAACTGCGCGATACTTACAAAGAGAAGATTGATGAAGTCTTCGCCGAAGGTGCCGAAGACATTGAGAAGTACTGGGTCAATGCCAAACGTCTCGAGGCCCTCGAAGGCGAACAGGTTTGGAACGAAGTGGCCAGCCTGAACGGCCAGGTTCGCAAAGTCTCCAAAGATTCGCGCACGGCCGTCAGTGATACTTTGACATCGGTCGATGGCATTTGGCGACAATACGAACGCCGCTTGAACAGTATGCCCAGTCAAGAACAATTCAAAGCGGCAGGACCGTTTCGCTTTAAACGGCCCGGGGAAGGCATGCTGACAACCAGCGTCGTCGATCGGATCATTCCCATCTTCGATATGTCGATCGGTATTCTACTGATGATTGGCCTGCTGACTCCCATTGCATCGCTGCTAGGCGCCCTGTTTCTGCTCAGCGTCGTGCTCTCGCAAATGCCCGGCTATCCCGGCACCGCTCCTACTTACTTCCAAGCCGTAGAATGTTTGTCGCTCCTGGTCCTGATGGCCACCGATGCTGGTCGTTATGCCGGCCTCGACTTCATTCCCTGGACTTGGTGGAATCGCAAATCCAAAAAAGTCGCCATTCAACCCGCATAAATGTGGCATAGGCTTCCAGCCTGTGTCCAACCGCATAAGTGTGGCATAGGCTTCCAGCCTGTGTCCAAATTGAAAATCACCAACAAATCACCAAAGCATAACTGACTCACCACCGAACTAACTGATTCAATCGCAGGAATAAACCCATGATCCCACTGAGCAACGATCAACGCGAAATCGGCAAAGAGAATTATTACGAAGCTATTGGCGTTACGCGTCGCGATTTTCTCAAAGGCATCGCAGCGACCGGCGTAGTCTCCGGGGCCGGCCTGGGAGCCGCCTATTATGGCTACGGCAAAGTTACCGACCCAGTTCGCGTCGGCGTGATTGGCGTGGGTGACGAAGGCAACGTGTTGCTGGGTGGTTGCACGCCTGAATATGTGACCGTGAAAGCCATCGCCGATATTCGTCCCAGCAGCATTCATCGCGCGTTCCATGGCGACTGGGCCAGTCCAGCTGCGCTGGCCGCACGACCCGGCTTGATCAAGCGAGCTGGCTACTCCAGCGAAGCTGAAGCCCGCGCCAATGTCAAAGTCTATGACTCGACCAACGGCGGCATGCAAGCTCTGCTGGATGATCCTGAAATCGAAGCAGTCATCATCGCCCTGCCCCTGTTCCTGCACGCTCCTATCGCCATCCAAGCCATGAAGCGCGGCAAGCATGTGTTGACCGAAAAACTGATGGCACACAACGTCGCGCAGTGCAAAGCCATGGCTCGCTTTGCCAAAGAAGCCAAACCTGAGAAAGGGGAATTTCTGCACCTGGCCACCGGTCACCAGCGGCACTACAGCGTGCTGTATGACAATGCTGTGCACTTGATTCGCAATGGTCTGCTCGGTCAATTGCATCACATTCGCGCTCAGTGGCATCGCGGCAATTTGCCGGGCAACGATAGCTGGGCCATGCCGATTCCTGGTACCAAAGAAGTGGTGGTCAGCAAAGGCAAGAAGCGCGAAATCAATCGCATCGAAGAGAAATTGAACTCCTTCAAACGCGAATTGGATCAATCCAACGATCCCGCCAAACAAGATGAACTGGCCAAACAAATTCGCCAGTGGGAAAGTTGGATGGAGGATTCGAAGGTCGATGCCGAGGCTCATGGCTACATCACTCAGGCGCTGACTTTCAATGGCGAGAACTATGTGCGCACTGCCTTGGAAGAACTTTGTCGTTGGCGATTGTGGGATCGAACCGGCGGCGGTCTGATGGCCGAACTGGGGTCGCACCAACTGGACGCCTCGACGATCTTCTGCTCGGCCCTCCGCGAAGACGGTACCAAGGCTCATCCCTTGACCGTGCATGCCGTAGGTGGTCGTCACATCTTCCCGTTCGATCGCGATGCTCAAGACCATGTGTATTGCATGTACGAATTTCCTGGCCCTGAGTATTCAGCCAAGTTCGATGTGGGATACACCAAACCCAATCCCGACAAACCGATCCCAGGTTATTCGCAGGATCCCAACAAGAAGATCGTCGTGACCTACTCGTCGATCAACGGTAACGGCTTCGGCGGTTACGGCGAAGTCGTCATGGGCACCAAGGGAGCGATCGTACTGGATCGCGAAATGGAATTGATGCTGTACAAAGATGCCGATGTGGCATCGAAGATTAGTGTCAAAGGCGACAAGGACAAAGGTTACAGCCTGGATACTCAAGCCAGCGGCAGCTACGCTGCTTCCAACACGGCCAAGACCGCCTCCGAAGGACCAGTCTCGCGCGGGTACACCGAAGAGATCGAACACTGGGCCTGGTGCATTCGCAATCAAGCTGCCGAAAACAAGCCTCGCTGCTACCCAGAAGTAGCCATGGCCGATGCCGTGATTGCTCTGACCACCAACGTCGCCATGGCTCAAGCGGCCAAGGGCGAATCGGGTTACGTCAAGTTCGAAGAGAGTTGGTACGACCGCGATAGCGACGACACGCCAGACGGCAGCGATGTCAAAGAAGAACTGAAACGCTGCTTGGATTGGAAGATCGTTTAATAGCCTCCCATCCTAACTCGCTGCGCACGCCCGAGATGAACCTAGAGTTACCATCACCACCATGAGCGATTGGCCAGAAGAAGGTACCAAAGCCCCCGCGTTCACACTTGTGGCTGATAACGGCCAGAATGTGAAGTTGAGCGATTACAAAGGCAAGTACGTCGTCTTGTACTTTTATCCGCGCGATGACACGCCGGGTTGCACGCGCCAGGCTTGCGCTTTTCGCGATGCGTCCAGTCAACTGACCGACGCCGGAGCGGTTGTGTTAGGTGTCAGCACCGACGACCAAACTTCGCATGAGAAATTTCGCGACAAGTACACACTCAACTTTCCACTTTTGTGTGATGTCGATCACGCCGTGGCGGAAAAGTATGGTGCGTGGCGCGAGAAGAACATGTACGGCAAAAAGTCGATGGGCATCCAACGCTCGACTTTCTTGATCGGTCCCGATGGCAAGATCGTCAAGGTCTGGAAGAAAGTAAGCGTCGACGGACACGATGCAGCGGTGCTAGAAGCATTGACGCAATAGTTAGTCTCCTTTCGCTCCGCGAAAGGCCAGTGTCTCCAAACTCTCTTTCGCGGAGCGAAAGGAGACTTACTGGGCCAGCACGTTGCGAATGGTGGCGGCGACTTGTTCGTTGCGTTCTTTGTTCAGCAACAATCGCAGTTCGCGGCGGACGTCGTTATCGGCTAGCGGTTTCAGCAGGCCAACAGCGTGTAGGCGTACCTGATCTTGTCCGTCGGTAGCCATCCACAACAGCCACGGTCGAGGATCGCAGTCGTCCAGTCCGACCAGTTCGGTCAGCAGGCTACTGCGCTGCTGGGCAGAACCTGAGGCCAACTGAATGGCCATCGTTAGATCGCGCTCACGCATACCCTTTTTACGCAACGTCAGCGCCGCTGCCTGGCTGATACGTGGCTGCAGGCTGGACAGCAATCGCACCAATTGATCGATTTGCAATTCATCCATACCGCTGATCGTCAGCGCTTCTTGATCAGCCAATTCGGCAGCCGACGGTTGGCTCTGACTGGTCAAGGGAACGATTTTTGGTGAGGTTACACGCGTGCGACTGGACGCATCGACCGCCAGTTTGGCTTCAGGATGGTTCCCACCGTCGAACTCAAGCTCGCCATCAGTCATCGAGTCGACAGAGACCGATGTTGGCCCCGACGTCAACTGCATGGACGTTTTGCCATTGGTAGGTTGAGGATTGGAATCACTGATGCTCATGCGCGGCATGCTAGAGGTGGACGAATAGTCAGATGTTGCATCCTCGTCGGGTTCTGCATCGCTGAGCGAACCAGTGGCTGGCAAGTTAGCTGGTAAGTTGGCTGGTGCAGTGGCTTGATTGGTTGGATTCAGTGGCGGTAGTGGTGGTGGGACTGGACTAGTGTCCTGTTGGTCGCGAGCCAGTTCGGGACCGGGCCCAGGTGATTCCAACCTGGCCAGGCGGGCGCCGACAGCGGCGGGATCGCTCTTGGCAATGACGCGTCGACAAGCGTCCAACAACTTCGCCGCCCCAGGCTCTCGATTGCTGAGTGCGTCAGCGTAAATGCGCGATGCTAATCCACTTATCAGAATGCGATGATCTTGATCGACGTCGGCGGGGATGAGTTCTAACTGTGTGGCCACCTGTTGCATGCGTAGCAGTCGATCGTCGGCATCGAGTTTCGACCAGGCTTCCAGTTGACCGCTCAGAGCTCGAAAGGCGGCGTTGGCCACCATAAACTCAGGATGTCCCAGTCCCTGCGAGACTTCGACCGTGGCGTTGGCATCCAGTCGCAGCAGTGCATCGATGGATTCCAGAGCCACTTGCTCCGATTGTGCACTGCTCAAGCGTTCCGCCAAAACGCGGCGCAGATAAGATCGACCACCCAGCCAACCACCCAGCCCAATCGCCAATCCCATCAACAGCCACAACAACGGCCCACCGGGAAAGATCGAGCTGAACGACTTGAATTTCGAAGGCTGAGCCTCGGCTTTTTTGTTCGATCGGTCCGTCTTATCAGCTCGGTTGGCTTGGCTTACTACCTGGGCAGGCTCCGAGCGGTGACCTGCAGCGGCGTTAGTATTCCGCTGGTCATGCAAGCCATTGAGCTTAATTTTGCCAGTAGGCTTAGCCATCCGATAGCACCTTCGACGTGTAAGTGGTGCTTATCGCAAATTACGCAATTTGAAGCAACATCAGATCTGTCATGTGAATCGCGAAGCGATTCTGCTCTCCGCCGGGCTTGCCCCGGCGGGAGCACGACTGACAGCTAGAGGCAAAAAGACAATTCCCCTATTTTTCGCCCAGCGTGATGCGGCGAGCGTTGGATGGCCCAATGCGTTCGATCGGACCGAGCCGCAATCGAAGTTGCTAAGAACGAAGTGTAGCGCGTAGTGCGCGGGATAACGGTAGCTTCCCCGTCGCGTTACCGTCCGAACAAGCAAACTGCAATTTGTCTCGATGCGCAGGCGGAGCCTGCAAGGCAGTGGGTTACCAGGCGGAGCCTGGTAACCAGGTCTATCCGCCGCTGAAGATCCAGCCTTTGCGTTTGAAGTACCACATGAACCCAAAGGCGGTAGCCAGCATGGCAGCCAGTGCCATGGGATAGCCGAATCGCCAGTTGAGTTCGGGCATGTTCCAAGGCGACTGGGTGTTGAAGTTCATGCCGTAGATGCCCGCGATAAAGCCCAACGGCATGAAGATCGTGGCGATGATCGTGAGCACTTTCATGATTTCGTTCATGCGGTTGCTGACGCTGGACATGTAGAAATCACGTACGTCGGCGGTTAGTTCGCGATAGGTATCGACCAGGTCGATGACTTGGATAATGTGATCGTAACAGTCCCGGAAGAACACGCGAGTTTCAGCGGTAATCAACGGCACATCCTCGCGTGTCAGTTCGTTGATCATCTCGCGATGTGGTCGAATCGCGCGGCGCAAAGCCAGCAGTTCCGCGCGCAGATCGTGCACGCGATGCATTTGCGACGGATGTACTTGGGCCGTAACTTCCATATCCAGAGCATCCAAGCGATCGCTGAGTGTATCGACGATGGGAAAGTAACTGTCGACAATTGAATCCATTAAGGCGTAAGTCAGGTAATCGATCGTCGAACTGCGAATGCGGCCGCGCGAATGACGGATGCGTTCACGCACTGCGTTCCAGCAGTCACCGGGTCGCTCTTGAAATGTAATCAAGACGCCGGGCCTTAAGAAGAAACTAATCTGTTCGGTGTGCACGTCATCTTCGGGATTGCACATGCGGGCCACGATGAACAAGTGATCGTTGTACTTCTCCAGTTTGGCTCGCTGGTGGACATTTACCACGTCTTCCATCGCTAGCGGATGCAACTGGAACAGCTGGCCCAGGTCTTGAATGGTTTGCGTGGTCCCCAGACCCGAGACATCGATCCAAATCGTGGGCCAATGTTGCAACAGCGGCTTTAATTGTTCGATCGATTGGATATCGGTTTCGTGGATCGCCGACGCGCTGTAAGCGATGACGCGAATTTGCGTCGCTTGTGCGTTGGGATCTGCGACAATGGTGCCGGGTGGGGTGCCGGGTTTGGCTCGTCGACGCTGGTTGAGCGACTGGCGATGACGGCGATGGGGTCGAACTTTCATGGCAGCTTTCGTCGCGCTTGCTTTTGTGGTTAGAATTCTGCGAATGTCTTTTCGATAGCAGTCGCTTGCCTGGAACAATCCCGGTGAGCGGCTGGTCATGCTACCCACCTGGAGTCACTAGAGTGCGACCGATCGTACAAATTTCGCTGGATGTTACAACATTAGAGGAAGCAATTGAAACAGCGGAATTGGCACGCCGCGCGGGTGTCGACTGGTTGGAGGCTGGCACCCCACTGATTCTGGCGCAAGGGCTGAACGCCGTGAGAACGCTGCGGGAGCGATTTCCCGGCGTGCCCATCGTGGCCGATCTAAAGACCATGGACGGTGGCTACTTGGAGGCCGAAATGATGGCCAAGGCCGGGGCCACCCACGTGGTCGTCATGGCCCGAGCCCATGAAGAAACGATCAAAGTTGTGGTCAAAGCCGGTAAAGATTATGGCATCGGCGTCATGGGCGATAACCTCGGTTGCCCCGATATGGTGGCCGGTGCAAAATTCCTGGAAGACTTGGGATGCAGTCACGTCATTCACCACATCGGCTACGATGAACGCCGCGGCATCGCCGCTCGCGGCGAAAAGGCACCCACACCGCTGGACCAACTCCGCGAAGTAGTCGATGCCGTTCGCATTCCCGTGCAAGCTGTGGGTGGTCTGTCGATCGATCAAGCCATTCAGACGCCAGCTTACGGCGCTCCGCTGGTCGTCATCGGGGCACCCCTGGCCATCGATCCCGATCGTTTCCAGCAAGCCGGTGGCGACCTGGAAGCTGTCCTCCGCCGCATCTGCGATGAAGTTCATAACTACGGTGACGTTAAAGTAAAAAACGAATAGATCCCCTGCGTCAACTTCTGCGCATCAAGCACGACTGAGAAATCATGAAACACTTAATCGCTTGCTGGCTGATCATTAACTTGGTCCACCACACCGCGGCGCAAGAGGCCACGCCGACCGACCTGGTTGGTCGGTGGCGCGATGATGTGATCGTTACGCCCGTCAATCAATTGCTAACTCCCTGGGGCAAGCACATCGATCTGCCGGGCATGCGACCGCAAGCGCTGGCCCTGTCGCCCGATGGACGCACCTTGGTAGTGGCTGGTAAGACCAGCGACTTGGTGGTGCTCGATCCAGTGACGGGCGCGACTAAGAGCAAAGTTGATTTGCCCGATGAAGGTTTGAATGAACCGCCGACCGATGTGGTCTCGCCCAATATTCTCAAACCCGACAAGAAAGGCCAGGTCAGTTACACCGGGCTGATCTTTTCGTCGGACTCGCAACACATCTATATGAGCAACGTCAACGGCTCGATCAAAGTGTTCAGCGTCACTGAGTCAGGTGAAGTCAAACCTTCGCACACGTTGCCGCTACCCAACGCCGATGCTCCACGACGAAAAGCGGAAATTCCCAGTGGTCTGGCTTTGTCACCGGACAACAGTCAACTCTATGTTTGCGGCAACTTGTCCAATCGCTTGCTTGAGATCGATGCCAGCAGTGGCAAACTGCTGAGATCATTTGACGTTGGCGTAGCACCCTACGATGTGCGATTGGTCGGAAATGTGGCCATCGTCAGCAACTGGGGCGGTCGTCGCCCAGGTGCCAACGATCGCGTCGGTCCAGCCGGTCGTGGGACTACTGTTCGCGTGGATCAGCGCGATATCGCCAGCGAAGGTTCAGTTTCGTTTGTCGATTTAAATGGTGGAAAAGTTATTGGCGAAGTTGTCACAGGTCTGCATGCTTCGGCCCTGGCCGTTTCGCCCAACAACCAGTTTGTGGTGTGCGCCAATGCCGGCAGCGATCACTTGAGCATTATCAACATTGCCAATCAGCAAATCGTGGATACGATCTGGATGAAGTCTACGCCGGCCGAACTATTTGGTGCTTCGCCGAACGCTTTGGTGTTTGATCCCGCTGGTGAACGCCTGTACGTGGCCAACGGAACGCAGAACGCCATCGCCGTTGCAGAATTTGAGCCCGAAGAGAAAGGCGATTCCAAGCTTTTGGGACTAATACCCGTAGGTTGGTTCCCGGGCGCACTGGTATTTGATTCCCATCGCCAACAACTCATTGTGGCCAACATCAAGGGCTTGCCCCTCAAGCCGAAAAAGCAAGGCGACGGCAAAGAGGGATTCAACTCGCATCACTACACCGGCTCGCTCTCGCTTTGCCCGCTGCCCGAAAACGAGGAGCAGTTGGCGATGTTATCGGAACGCGTGGCCAAGAACTTGCGGCGACCAGCGATTGCGGCCGCCGCCGCCCAGCCGCGCGGCGATGTGCCGCCACGTGCGATTCCTCAGCGCATTGGCGAACCCAGCCTGATCAAACATGTCGTCTACATCATTAAAGAGAACCGCACCTACGATCAGGTCTTCGGCGCTCTGCCTCAAGGCCGCGGACATGCGGACTTGTGCATCTTTGGTGCAGAAGTTACTCCCAACCAACATAAATTGGTCAAGGAGTTTGTGCTGCTGGATAACACTTATTGCACTGGCATCTTGAGCGCGGACGGTCATCAATGGAGTACCACTGCCTTCAGCACCGACTACATGGAAAAGAGTTTTGCCAGTTTCCCTCGCAGCTATCCCGATGGTATGGGCGAAGACGAAGCCGACGCGCTGGCCTATTCGCCGGCCGGCTTTATCTGGGACAACGTCTTGGCGCACAAGAAGAGCCTGCGCAATTATGGCGAATTCATGATGCCCAAAGTTCGTTATCGCGACGCCAGCCGCACAGGTACGCCCGATTATCTGTCGTGTTACCGCACGTGGAAGGGCGAAAGCGACGAAGTGATTTTTGAATGTGAACCGGCGGTGGAAACTTTGCGACCGTTCTCACCGTCGACTTATGTTGGTTGGGAGATGTCGGTGCCCGACCAGTATCGGGCTGACTTTATCATCAAAGAACTAAAAGAGTTCGAAGCCAAAGGTGAGTATCCCAACCTGGTCATCATTTGCTTGCCTAACGACCATGGCAGTGGCACGAAACCCAAGTGCCCGACGCCGGCCAGCTGCATGGCCGATAACGACTTGGCCTTCGGCCGGATCGTCGAAGCCCTCAGCCATTCGAAGTTTTGGAAAGATATGGCGATCTTTGCGATCGAAGATGACCCACAAGCCGGCTGGGATCACATTAGCGGTTATCGCACTACGGCTTACTGTATCAGTCCCTACACTAAGCGCGGTCAAACCATTAGCACTCAGTACAATACGACCAGTCTCATCCGGACGATGGAGCAGATTCTAGGCTTGCCGCCCATGAATCAGTTCGACGCCAGCGCTACGCCGATGTTCGATTGTTTTACGGACACCGCTAACCTGACTCCGTTCGATTCGGTACCCAACCTGGTACCACTGGATCAAATGAATCCAGATCCTCAAGCGATCGTCGATCCAATCTTGCGCGAAGATGCACTCGTGTCGTCGACCTTGAACTTTGTCGAAGTAGACAAAGCCCCCGAAGATACTCTCAATAGAATCTTATGGCGTGCCGTTAAAGGCTCCGCCGTCCCTTATCCCGAATGGGCAGTCACGCAAGTCGAAGACAACGACTAATCACGTAGCGGAAGCCGTCAAGGCTTTCGTTTGCTAAGCCTGTAGCGGAAGCCGTCAAGGCTTTCGTTGCCTGCCAGTTCAATCCCGAAACTCTTGACGAGTTCCGCTACCCCGAGACTCTTGACGAGTTCCGCTACCCCGAAACACATCTATGAAAATCTCTCGCATCTCAGCTTATCGCGTTGAACTTCCCCTGGTCGAAACTACTTACAAGTGGAGTGGTGGCAAATCGGTGACCGTGTTTGACAGTACCATCGTGCGCGTCGATACCGATACCGGCTTGTCGGGCTACGGCGAAGTTTGTCCGCTAGGTCCGTTTTATTTGCCTGCTTATGCGGCCGGGGTTCGCGCTGGCTTGCAGGAACTGGGACCACACTTAATCGGTCATGATCCGCGGCAGCTAACGAAACTGAATATGCTGATGGATGCGGCGCTCAAAGGGCATCCGTACGTCAAGAGCGGGATCGACATTGCCTGCTGGGATATTCTGGGCCAGGCTTGCGGCATGAGCGTCTGCGAACTGATGGGCGGTCGCTATGGTGACGATGTGCATTTGTATCGCGCGATTTCACAGGAAGAGCCTGATGAGATGGCCGCTCGTGTGGCTGGTTACCGAGCTGAAGGTTATCGTCGCTTTCAATTAAAGGTCGGCGGCGATCCCGATGTCGATATCGCGCGTATCCGCGCCGTGGCCGACAAACTACACATGGGTGATCGATTGGTGGCGGACGCCAACACGGGCTGGGTACAGCACGAAGCCGTGCGTGTCTCCAAGGCTGTGCGCGATATCGATGTGTATATTGAACAGCCGTGTCTGACCTACGAAGAGTGTCTGGCGGTGCGGCGTCAGATTACCCAGCCTTTCGTGTTGGACGAGAACATTGATGACCTGGGTGTGCTGTTGCGAGCCAAAGCCGACTTGGCGATGGACGTGGTTAATTTGAAGATCAGCAAGCTGGGCGGGCTAACCAAAACGCGTCAAGCGCGCGATTTGTGCGTGGCTTGTGGTATCGGTATGACGCTGGAAGATAGTTGGGGCGGTGACATCGCCACCGCAGCCATTGCCCACCTGGCGCAGAGTACTCCCACGCCTTACTTGTTTACAACCACAGACTTTAATAGCTATGTAACGGTCAGCACGGCAGTCGGCGCACCCCAGCGCACACATGGCCGCATGTCTGCCTCGCATGCGCCCGGCCTGGGCATCCAACCCCGCATGGATGTCCTGGGCAAAACAGTGATCGAAGTAATCTAAACCGCCCACTTTAAACTTCAAACTTCAAACTCCCCCATGCTTCCATCGCTGGCTGACATTCGTGCTGCTCACGTTCGCATTCAGCCCTATATTCATCGTACGCCCACGCTGACCAGTCATACGCTGGATGAGATGACTGGGGCTGAGTTGGTTTTCAAGTGCGAGAATTTTCAAAAGATCGGTGCCTTCAAAGCGCGTGGAGCGCACAATGCGGTGTTATCACTGACGCCGGCAGAGCTTAGTCGGGGAGTGGTAACGCATTCTTCGGGCAATCATGCCGCGGCGCTGGCGCTGGCCGCGCGCAATTCGGGCACCACGGCTTACGTGGTCATGCCCAGCAATGCGCCTCAACCCAAGGTGGAGTCGGTGCGCCGGTTGGGCGGCCAGATCACTTTTTGCCAGCCAACGCCCGAGGCCCGCGAAGAGACGGCCGCGCAGGTGCAAGCCGCCACGGGTGCCGTGCTCGTGCATCCCTTTGATGATTGGCAAGTGATCGCCGGTCAGGGTACCGCTGCCTTGGAGTTGATCGAGGATCATCCCGGACTGGATGCCATACTCGCACCCGTGGGTGGTGGCGGCTTGTTGTCGGGTACGGCTATCGTGGGTCAGGCTCACAACGTGATCGTTTATGGTGCTGAGCCAGCCGGGGCCGATGATGCCCAGCGATCATTCCGCACGGGCCAGTTGCAAGCGGTGGGTGTCGCCAACACGATCGCCGATGGACTGCGAACTTCGGTGGGCCCTAAACCCTTTTCGGTCATTCAACATCATGTAGCCGATATTGCCACCGTCAGCGACCCAGAGATCGTCGCGGCCATGCAACTGGTTTGGCAGATACTGAAAATTATTATTGAACCGTCCTGCGCGGTACCACTGGCGGTCATGCTCCAAGAGCGATTACCGCTCAGGGGCAAGCGCGTGGGGATCATATTCAGTGGTGGCAACGTAGATCTAAACGCCTTGCCCTGGCTCTAGGCGTGGGCTGATTCGCACCCATGTGTCAACGCGTTGTAGTCGTATTCGTGATCGTGTTGGCCCAGTCGTACCCAGATGTTGCCGGTGGCAAGGGCCGACTCTCTGCTTCATAGAGTTTGACCATTTCTTCGACGATCTGGCAGAGTTCAGCAAAGACCAGTTTTTCATCGTCCCCATGGCATCCACCGTAAAAAAGGCCAGGGCAACTGCCGACAAAGCACTGATCGTCGTCGGACCACTCAACTATCTTTACGTATTTATTAGCAGCGCTCATGACTTGGATTCCTCGATTGCTTTGCTTACCGCACGCTCCTGATACCTTTTCGCATCGTCGCCAGCTTTCCCGGAAATCGTAACCGGTTTGGGAACGTTTGGATGGACAAAGTTTCGGTGGCTACCTTTTCCTCCGCGATCCTCGAAGCCTGCTGCTTCCAAATCAGCAATGAGTTCACGGATCTTCCTTGGCACATCAGCGTCCTTTCAATCAGTTGCGATCTACACATTTTATTCGCCACGCGATTCCGATTCTAGCCATCCGGGCAATCATTCCGGTGCCAGCATTTTTTCAGCTACATTACGGTTTCCCAATCGCGATTTTATTCCCGCGCTGTCATTCCCGACCCCTAGCTGCGGAACGACACTGGCCAGCCCTGCACAAAGTTCGGAGTTCTATTCCCATGACACACCGGCCAACTGACCTGCTGCGCACGTTGATCACTGTGTTGTTGCTCGGCTGGTCTTCACTTGCGCAGGCACAGCCACCGGATTTAATTATTACCGGTGGCCGACTGGTCAACTCGTCGACACCCAGCGCTACGGCGTTGGCGGTGCGTGGTGACCGCATTGTAGCGGTGGGTTCCGACCAGGAAGTCCAAGCCTTGGCGACATCCAACACGCGACGCATCGATGCCCAGGGAGCTTCCGTTACGCCGGGGCTGCACGATGCGCATGTGCATTTCCTGTCTGGATCGCTATCGCTGGCTCAAGTCAACTTGTCCGACTGTCAGTCCATCGCTGACATCGAAGCGACCATCCAGAAATACATGGCTCAGAATCCATCCAAGCCAGTAATTGTGGGGCGAGGGTGGCTGTATGGTACGTTCCCAAGTGGCTTGCCTGACAAAGCCATCTTGGATCGACTGATTCCCGATGCTCCAGCCATCATGCGGTGTTATGACGGGCATACTGTGTGGGTCAATTCTAAAGCACTGGCAGCGGCGGGTATCACGCGCGATACGCCCGATCCACCCGCTGGGATCATTGTGCGCGATGCCCAAGGTGAAGCGACGGGAGTGCTGAAAGAAGCGGCACAATCCTTGATCGATAAAGTAATTCCTGAGCCGACGCGTGACGAGAAGCTTGCGGCTCTCCGGCAAGGCATCGCGCTGGCTCATGCGCTAGGCGTAACCAGCGTGTGTGAAGCTGGAGTGGGCCTGGCCGAGCTAGAGCTATTCGAAAGCTTGCGAGCCGGTGGCGAGCTGAATCTGCGGATGGCGATTGCGCTCGAAGGGCGACCCGATATGTTGGACACGGACATCGACCGCCTGGATCAACTGCGGGCGAGATTTCCGCAGCTCGATATTCGCGCAGTGAAGCTGTATGTCGACGGTGTCATCGAATCGCATACGGCGGCCTTGCTACAGCCTTATGCCAATCGACCTACGCAGGGACTACCAGAAACTACGCCCGCCCAACTCAATGAAGTCGTGCGAGAGCTTGATAAACGTGGCTGGCAAATCATGGTGCATGCGATCGGCGATGGCGGTATTCGCATGACGCTCGACGCCTTGGAGCTGGCTGCTAAGACGAATCCAGTTCCGCAAGGTGGCAGGCGGCACCGCTTGGAGCACATCGAATCGATCTCCAGTGAAGACATCGGCCGTTTTGGCAAGCTGGGCATTATCGCATCCATGCAACCCTACCATGCCAATCCCAACAGCAACATCTTCAATGTCTGGGCGGCCAACTTAGGAGAAGATCGCGCCAGTCGGGCATGGGTATGGAAGAGCATCAGTGATGCGGGAGGTCAGCTGGCCTTCGGCAGCGACTGGCCCGTAGTGGATCTTGATCCGCGTTTGGGCATGCACACGGCGCTTACACGCCAAACGCTGGACGGCCAACCGCCCGGCGGCTTCGTTCCCGCGCAGCGTTTGCCACTACCACAAGTCCTGCAAGCCTACACCAGTGGAGCGGCCTATGCTCAGTTCGCCGAGCAACAGCACGGCAGTCTGATGGCCGGCATGCTGGCCGACATTGCCGTCTGGGATCGAGACTTGTTCGACCCGGATCTGGCACTGGAAAACCTGCATCAAGCCAAGGTAGTGCGCACGATCTACGGCGGCGAATAAATTTCTTTCATCAACGTTGCGAAAGGCTAAATGTCTCCTTTCGCTCCGCGAAAGGCTCCTACCTTTTGCGGAGCAAAAGGAGACCGATGAAATGGCGTAATTGCGCCATTCATTCTCACGCGGTGCAGCGCGTGCAGTAGACTATCACCGGGCGTGGCCGATGCTCAACCCTGCGAGGAGGTTGTTCTACTGAGAGAAAGATTGCTCCTAAAGAAACGCATCGGATCATTCCCCTCATGTCTGTGGAATTCTTGGGACGCTTGCTGGATACATCCGGCTTTCCTCCGCGTTGGCGGTGTGGAGTCTGGACGAGCGAGCATGGCTGGTTACATATTATTTCCGACTTGGGTATCTGGTCGGCATATTTCACCATCCCAATCCTCTTGTGGCTGTTGGTGTCACAGCGGGGGCGCATGCGCTTTCGCAATATCTATCTGCTATTCGCAGCTTTTATCTTCTTGTGTGGTTCTACACACCTAATGGAAGCGGCCATCTTTTGGTGGCCAGCTTATCGCCTGGCGGGCATGTTAAAGTTTTTCACCGCGATCGTATCTTGGTGTACGGTACTAGCCCTCTTTCGCATTGCACCGGCGGCGCGGAGCATGCCGACGCACGCAGAACTGGAAGCAGAAGTAACCGCCCGCAGGCAAGTCGAACATGAGCTGGTGCAGCTGAACTTGATGCTCGATCAACGGGTGAAAGATCGCGTTCATGAACTGGCGCTAATCAATAGTCAACTTCACCAAGAACGCGAATGGTTTCGTACAACTTTGGCCAGTATCGGCGATGCTGTTATTTCAACGGACTCGCATGGGCGGGTCACCATGTTGAACGATGTGGCAACGGAGCTTACCGGTTGGACTACTGATCAAGCCGTCGGTCAGCCACTGGAAATAGTCTTTAACATTGTCAACGAAACGACGCGTGTAAAAGTTGCCAGTCCGGCTGCCCAAGCGCTCCGGGAGAAAATCGTAGTCGGTCTGGCCAATCATACAATCCTGATCGCCCGCGACGGTCGCGAGTATCCGATCGCCGATAGCGCTGCCCCGATTCGAGATGCCAGCGGCCAGGTTACCGGCGCCGTACTGGTCTTTCGAGATGTCACTGAGACTCGACGACTCGAACAGCAGTATCGTCAAGCTCAAAAGATGGAAGCCATCGGACGCTTTGCTGGCGGCATCGCGCACGATTTCAATAATCTGTTAACAGTGATTAACGGTTATTGCCAGATGTTTGATAGCGACGTTCAGTTGACCGCTGAAGGTCGTGAATATCTGAACGAGATCCATCGCGCGGGCAATCGGGCTGCATCACTGACTCAACAGTTGCTGGCGTTCAGTCGGATGCAGATGACGCTGCCTAAGCTCTTGGATCTAAATGAAATTGTGGACGCAGTGCAGCGGATGCTGCAACGCTTAATCGGCGAAGAGGTTCAAATCGAAACCCAGCTGGCCCATGATCTGTGGCCGGTGAGCGCTGATCGTGGCCAGCTGGAACAAGTATTAGTGAACCTGGCGGTCAACGCCCGTGATGCCCTGCCCTCCGGCGGACAAATAACGATCGAAACGATCAATCTGCACGTCGACGCCACCAACGCCCATGAACATATCGACGCCCCGGAAGGACAATATGTGCTGCTGACCTTTCAAGACAATGGATGCGGCATGGACGAAAGCGTTCGTCAACGAGCGTTTGAACCTTACTTCACCACTAAAGAACTTGGTAAAGGTACCGGGCTAGGACTGGCCACGGTCTTCGGCATCGTCAATCAAAGCCAGGGTCACATTTCGTTGTACTCCAAACCCGGGCAGGGAACACTTGTACGCATCTATCTACCGCGTTCCTTGGAGTTACCGGCACCGGACTCATCATCGAACCAGTCCAGTACGCCGGCCAGTAACCATGAGACGCTCTTGGTGGTCGAAGATGACGAAATGGTTCACAACTTGACCTGTCAAATCCTGCGATCAGCTGGCTATCAGGTACTCGAAGCTCGCAACGGTCGACAGGCCGAGGAGATCTTCCGCCAGAACCCTGAGCAGATTGACTTGGTGGTCAGTGATATCGTCATGCCCGAAATGAGCGGCCGACAACTGCGCGAGAATCTGCAAGCCTACCGCCCGGGCATCAAGGTCCTCCTGGTTTCGGGTTACAGCCTATCCGATTCGCTGGGCCCTGGCGTCCTGGCCGATGAAAACGTTCTGGCCAAACCGTTCTCGTCAGAAACTCTGCTGACCAAAGTCCGTGAATCACTATCCTCGGTTTAGTATGCCTCGCGCTCTTGCCGGGTTCCCTACACTAAAGGTGTATCAGGATCGATCGATCCTGGTATCCTAATACAGGACTTTACGTAGCTGATCTCACCAGAGATTGGACTTTACGTAGCCGATCTCGCCAGAGATTGGATGAATTGTGTTTGATGCATCCAAAGTCTGGCGACTTCGGCTACAGGTCAACTAAATTACCCCCTTTTTTGCTGTAATGAGATTTCGATGCGGTTCTTGAGTCTAACCACCGTTTTGCTAGCAACAGTCGCACTGATCGGGTGCGAAGCCAAGAAGTCAGAATCCTCTAAGACATCGGCTGGCGCGACCGCAGCGCCCATTCCTACCGACGACAGCCAGGCTGTGGCCACTCTCGAGGAGGCCGGGGCCAAGCTGCGCAAAAATAGCGGCGGCAATATAGAAGTGGTCGACATGCAAGATGCCGGTGGCGGCAACACGGAGTTGTTCACGGCCGCTGCCAAATTGCTCGGTTTGAAGACGATCATCTGTACCGGGCCCGATGTTACCAACCTGGCCGTGGCGGAACTGGCCAAGCATCCGCGACTGGAGCGGCTGATCGCGACTGACCGCAGTGCTATTGGCGATGCCGGTATTGAAACTCTCCTGACCATTCCGACGTTGACGGAGTTGACCTTGGAACGTTCGGAGATCACCGATGCGGCCTATGCCAATCTGGCCAAAATGAAAAAGCTCAAATACTTGCGAGCCAACTTGACCAAGACCACCGACATTGGTGTGAAGCAACTGGCCGACGCCACGCAGATCGAACTGCTCGATTTCC
Organism: Rania fehmarnensis; assembly: GCF_056494185.1. NCBI lineage: Bacteria > Pseudomonadati > Planctomycetota > Planctomycetia > Pirellulales > Pirellulaceae > Rania > Rania fehmarnensis. The sequence goes on along the minus strand of NZ_CM151398.1, from coordinate 9,053,539 downwards.
GCGACTGCGCGGGCGTTAGCGACGAAGGCATTCTGGCGCTGAGCAAACTGATCAAGATTCGCAGTCTGAAACTGTGGGGTCGCCAAATCACTGACAAGAGCTTGAGCGTCATTGGCACGATGACGAACATGTCGACCTTGGGATTGCAAGATACTGCGGTCACTGGCGCCGGTAGTGCGCTCGCCACTTTGACCAAGCTAACGGATCTAGATGCTTTTCGTTCGACCTTTAGCGATGAAGGTCTGAAATCGATCGCGGGTGCCAAGGGCATCAAGTCACTCAAGCTGCGTGACTGCCTGGTGACGCCTGAGGGACTCAAGACCTTGAGTGTGTTTACCAATCTCGAGCGTTTGGATTTGAGTGAATCGCGCGCCGACGACAGCACGCTAGAAGCGATCGCTGGCTTAAACAAGTTAGTCGAGCTGGAGTTGTGGTTATCTCGCATCACCGATGCTGGACTGGTCCACATCGTCAAGCTACCACTGAAGTCGCTGGTACTGGAAGATATCTATGACATCAGCGATGCTGGCATGGAGTATGTCGGCAAGATCAAGTCACTGGAATCGTTGACACTCAGCAAGACGGGTATTACCGATGAAGGCTTGGCTCAGTTGTCAGGTCTCGAGAATCTGACCGAGCTATACTTGGACAACACCGTTGTCAGCAAGAAAGGCGTCGAGGCGCTGAAGGCCAAGTTGCCCAAACTGACGAAAGTTCGTTTTTAACGCGTTTTGCCTTGTGTCCACCACAACGGATTGATTGCAGCTCATGGACAGCATGAACCAAGATCTCGATCGCGCACTGGCTCAGTTTGGCCTGTCGAGTTTTCGACCTGGTCAGCGCGAAGTGATCTCGGCCATTGTTACCGGCCATGACTGCATGTGCGTGATGCCGACCGGCGGTGGCAAGAGTTTGTGTTTCCAATTGCCTTCGGTCATACGTCCCGGCTTGACCATTGTTGTTTCGCCCCTGATCGCCTTGATGAAGGACCAAGTGGATGCCTTGGGCAAGAAAGGCATACCGGCGGCGCTGATCAACAGCACATTATCGCTGGGCGAACAAAATCAGCGGTTGCAGGATGTGGCCGCCGGTAAATACAAACTGGTCTACGTGGCTCCTGAGCGTCTGCGCAGCCATCGATTTCTAGAAGCGATTCGCGCGACTCCTATTCAACTGTTGGCGATCGACGAAGCGCATTGCATCAGCCAATGGGGGCATGACTTTCGCCCCGACTATGCGCGATTGGGTCGCTTTCGCGAGTGGTTGGGAGACATTCAGACGGTCGCCTTGACGGCTACAGCCACACCGCGTGTGCGCGAAGATATCGTTGAAGTGCTCAGGCTGCGGCGTCCCAAGCAATTCATGAGCGGCTTTGCGCGGCCCAATCTCGATTTTGGCGTCGTACAGCGCCAGTCCGATCGCGAGAAAGAGGAGCAACTCGAGCAGTTCCTCAAGCGTGAACCGGGTTCAGGAATTGTGTATGCAGCTACGCGTAAGCGTTGTGATTCGCTGGTGGAACTGATCCAGCAAAAACTGCGCATCCCTGTGGGTGCTTATCATGCGGGCATGCCCCTGGACCATCGCCGTGCGATTCAAGAACGCTTCATGAAGAACGAGCTGCGCATCATCGTGGCTACCAATGCGTTCGGAATGGGGATCGATAAACCCGATTTGCGCTTTGTGGTGCACTTCAATATTCCAGGCTCGCTGGAGGCCTACTATCAAGAGGCCGGCCGGGCTGGTCGCGATGGGCAGCAATCGCAATGCGTGTTGTTGTACTCCATGCAAGATCGCTACATCCAAGAGTTCTTCATCGACAACAACTATCCGCCGCGCGAAGTGATCCAGGCGGTCTACGAGTTCATGGCTGAACGCAAAGAAGACCCGATCGAACTGACGCTGGACGAAATCCGCTCGGGGATGGGGATGAGCATTTCGTCGGAGGCTGTGGGCAGTAGTTTGACGATCGTGGCCCGCACGGGAGTCATCGAACGTTTGGAGACCGGCGGAGGTTTGGCCAAGTTGCGGATCGAAAGCGATCTACCGACGCTGGTCGACATGCTGCGTAAAGATGCCGATGTGAAACGCAAAGTCCTGCGGGCTGTCGAACGAATTATTGGCTCACGTCGCGGCGAAGATGTTTATGTTCATCCGCGGTGGCTGCTGCAAGAATTGCAAATGGATCGCGACGTGCTCAATCGTCACTTGCGCGAACTGGCCGAGCAATTGAAGGTGTTCGACTATGTGCCTCCGTTTCGTGGACGCGCCACGCACTTTGTGCAACGCAACGTTCCGTTCGATCAGTTGCAGATCGACTTTGTGGCACTGGACAAGCGTAAGGAAGCCGAATACGAACGCTTAAACCAAGTCGTCCGTTATGCTCAGACGCCGCGCTGTCGACAGGCGGCCATCCTGGATTACTTTGGTGACACGGCGGCCGAAGATTGCGGGCACTGCGATCGTTGTCTGGGGGCCACAGGCTGGCCGCACCTGGCCCAGCGCATGCGCGATGGTTCCACTGCTACCAAGGCAATTGCCAATCCCCTGGTTGAAGTTGACTCTTCTGCTGGCACCAAAGACACTGGCGCTGTCGAGTCGTCGGGCCCGGTTGACTGGGTTCCCAGGACCGATGCTGAGTTAGAACGCGCGAGCCAGGCGAAGAAACATGTGGCCCGCGATAAGGTTTCAGCCCAGCGTCGCAGCGATCTGACGCCCGCTCAGGTTGCCGCCGGCGGCAGCGCGGATCACGCGCACTCTGGTGACGCGGCTGATGTCAACTCGCTCGAGCAGTTAGTGACCGTGCCTGCTGAGTTGCGACAGCTGCTCCTGGAAGTGCTGGCGGCCATCGATAGGACGCATGGACGACTGGGCAAGATCTTGATTTGTCAGTTCTTATGTGGATCGAACAATGCCAAAGTTCAAAAGCTCAGGCTGCATCGGCTGAGTGGCTTTGGGATGTTGGTGAACTTTCGTCAAGGCGATGCTCAAGAGCTCGTTGATGCATTCTTGGCATCGGGATTGTTGCAGCAGCAAGAGGTCAACAAGCATCGGCCGACAGTGAGTTTATCGGTCGATGTGTCGAGCGGGCTGGTCGATCGCCGTCAGATCATCCAGCGCATGCAGTTATCGCAACGGCTTGTCAGCCGGTTACAAGCGATAGCTTCGGCAACCGATGCGGCTGCTGCATTGCCGGAGAGCGCGCCAGTCCTGCAGTCCCCGGTACAACCTGCCGTGCAACCGCTGGTCCCATTATCTAAGGAGCCATCCACTGCAACCCATAACACTGCAACCCAGAATACTGCCACCCAAACCACTGCTATTTCAGCGGCAACAGGCTCGCCAGTTCCGCTAGATGACTGGTCGTGGACCTGGCAATTGTTGGTTGATGGATACACCTGGATGGAGGTGATGGCGATTCGTCGCAAAGCGGATTTGGATGTGGCCACAGATTTGCAGCAAGCGTTGAGGCAGAATAAAACGGTCCAGCGGCAGTGGTTGACCGTCGGCAGCGTGGCGGGTGAAGATACACCGCCGACGGTGGGGCAGCAGCGAATCTTGCGTGAACTGCAACGTCGTTCAGCTGCAGGCGTATAGGTTTGCGGCAGGCCATCGAGCCATGAAGCAAACGGTTGGGAAGTCCAGAATTCGGATTTAGCTAAGGGGGGATTGAGCCTAGGTCACATTCCACTCCCCTATGCCCCAAATGTGGCCCCGCCGTATAGAATAGAGAGTTCGCTGCCATGGGGTCTGTAACCCTGGGCAGCCCTAACTGAAGAAGCAACGCAGAAAGAAATTGGCAATGGAAAAACCTCAGCGGCCGCCCGTGAAGCCCGACGAGACCAATCAAGCCCGCAGGACGCCGTTCTGGTTTGTCATTATTGTGCTGCTGCTGTCGATGTATATCGTCAGCCGCTTTTGGGCGGATGCCAATCGCAGCACGATCCTTTACAGCTTCTTTGTGCAGCAACTCGAGAACGACAACGTCTTGTTGTTGGAAATCGATGGAGGCGAAGCCCGAGGCACTTTTCGCACGCCGCCCGATGCGCCGCCGGAAATCACTGCCACTGGAGAAGTGCGGCCTCGGCAGATGCAAGATGGTGGTCCACGAAAACTGCAAAAGCAATTTCGCGTCGTCTTGCCCGACAGTGAAGGCGATCGACAGTTATTTGCTCAGAAGCTCGATTCGGCCAAACAGCGTACCAACGATGATAGCGAGCAGTTGCAGATAGCCTACGCTAACCAGGCCCCTGTGCAGTACATGTTCTTGTTCTTGATGTTAGGCGTGCCGCTGCTGCTGATGGCGTTTGCGTATTTCATGTTCCGACGGACGCGCGATCAATTTGTCGGAGGTGGATTTCTGAACAGCTTTAGCCGCTCGACAGCTAAACGTTATGAACCGAGCGACCAGCAGACGACGTTCAATGATGTGGCGGGGCTAGAAGGCGTCAAGGCTGATCTGCAAGAAATCGTCGACTTCCTGAAGAGCCCCGAAAAATTTCAGAAACTCGGTGGGCGCATTCCCAAGGGCGTGCTGCTGAACGGTCCTCCTGGTACCGGCAAGACACTGCTGGCTCGCGCGGTGGCCGGCGAAGCAGGCGTTCCGTTCTATTCGGTTAACGGCAGCGAATTCATTCAGATGTTCGTAGGCGTGGGTGCCAGTCGTGTCCGCGACCTGTTCCTCAATGCCAAAGAAACCGCACCTGCGATCATTTTTATCGACGAGATTGATGCCGTCGGTCGTCAGCGTGGTGCGGGACTAGGTGGTGGGCACGATGAACGCGAGCAGACGCTCAACCAGATCCTCAGCGAAATGGATGGCTTTGCCGGCGGTGATTCGGTCATCGTGGTGGCTGCGACCAATCGTCCCGATGTATTGGATCCTGCTCTGTTGCGTCCGGGCCGTTTTGATCGGCACATCACCGTGGGGCGTCCGACTTTCAAGGGCCGCTTGGAGATTTTCAAAGTCCACGTGCGCGATGTACCGTTGGATCACGATGTCGATCTGAAACGGTTGGCCGCCGTGACGATTGGCCTGACCGGAGCTGATATTCGCAACCTGGTTAACGAAGCAGCCCTGTGGGCGGCGCGCAATGACAAATCGCGCGTCTCGATGGAAGATTTCGACTACGCGCGCGATAAGGTGCTGATGGGTGCCAAGCGCGAAGAAGTGCTCAAGCAGGACGAGAAAGAAAAGACCGCTTATCACGAAGCTGGTCATACGCTGGCTGCCTGGTTTCTGACCGGAGCGCAGCGCGTGCACAAAGTCACGATTATTCCGCGTGGTCGCGCCTTGGGCGTAACGCAAATTTTGCCCGCGGAAGATCGCGTTAGCACCAGTGAGCGCGAACTTCTGGATGAATTGGTTGTCTTTCTGGCAGGTCGCGCGGCCGAGAAGTTAATCTATGACGAGATCAGTGTGGGCGCGGAAAACGACTTGGAACGGGCCACCGGTATCGCTCGCCGCATGGTCACCCACTGGGGTATGAGCCCGACGTTGGGACCGGTCAGTTACAAAACGTCCGATGATGATCCCTTCTTGGGACGTGAGATTCATCAAACGCGCCAGTTCAGCGAACACACGCAAGAAATGATCGACGACGAAGTATCGCGCATCCTGCAAAACGCCAATCAACGAGCCACCCAGTTGCTCGAAGAAAAACGGGCGGAATTGGAAGCCATCAAAGGTGGGCTCGTCAGCCGTGAAGAACTGAACGAGCGCGAGATCGAAAGCTTGATTGGGCCATCGGTGCATGGTCCGTCGGAAGAACCAGAAGTCAGCGCTCGCAGCGAAACGGTGGTATAGGGTTATGGCGAAGAAATCGAAAGGCGATAAAGTCCGCATCGATTTTCGCAAGAACCACCAAGGTCGCAAACGCCCTAACGATCTGACACGCAAGTTTCAGCAAGATGATCTCGACGATTCGCAGCTGGCCAGCGGCGAACGTATCAGCGGCAAAGGCGAATTGACTCGTCGTCGCACCATCATTACCGACCAGGCCGGCCAAGGAGCCAAGGCCGGTATGTCCGCGCATATCGGCGGCGAAGAAGATCAGACTTTCACCGGTTTGGTGCTGCGAGTTCATGGCTTGGAGAGCGTCGTTCGCGCCGAAGATGGTACCGAGTATCGCTGTGCCGTGCGCCGCGTGCTCAAGAATATGTCCACCGACCAGCGGCACGTGGTCGCCGCCGGCGATGTAGTCACCTTTCGTCCCGAAGGCACCGGACAAGGTATCATCACCGCGATTCATCCGCGTCGTGGCGTACTGAGCCGCACCAGCAAGGGCCGCAAGCATGTGTTGGTGGCCAATATCGACCAGATCATTATTGTCACCAGCGCCGCTGAACCGGGGCTGAAACCGCACTTGATCGATCGTTTCTTGGTGACTGCCGAACAGGCTCAATTGGAAGCGGTCATTTGCATCAATAAGGTGGATCTGACTGATCCGGCCGAGTTGCAACCATTGATTGGTGTGTATGCGCAGATGGGGTATCGTGTGATCTTGACCAGCGCTGCGCGGGGTTGGCACATCGATACCCTGCGACAGTTGGTAGCTGGTTGCAATAGTGTAGTCACCGGTCAAAGCGGTGTTGGCAAGAGTTCGTTGCTGAATGCCATTCAGCATGGACTGGGATTGCGCATTGGCGAGATCAGCGAAGACAACAACAAAGGCAAGCACACTACGACGACTGCCGAACTGATTCCGCTGAACGATGGCGGCACGATTATTGATACCCCTGGTATTCGCCAGTTTGAATTGTGGGATGTGTCGCCAGCGGAAGTATCTGGGCTGTTTCGCGATCTACGGCCGTATGCCAATCACTGCCGATTCCCGGACTGCACACACATACACGAAGTCGATTGCGCGGTCCGCGACGCGGTAGCTGACGGCCGCATCGATCCTCGTCGCTACGACAGCTATGTGCATCTAATCGAAGACCCCGCCTCGCCTGTTTAATCCTACTCGTACTCGTACTCCTACTTGTACTCGCAACCATTTGAGTAGCCACCGTCGCCAGACGGTGGACAAGCCCCAGATGATTATCCACCGCCTGTGCGAGGTTTACCCGCAGCGGCAACTTCGTCCCCCACAAAATGTGGATTCTTGAGCTCGACTTTGCCGATAAATTCGGCCAGTGCTATTTGCCCGAAGAGCATTAAAGTCTTGGCAGGAGCCCGAGCATGACCCCTCCAGCTTGGCTGTCTGTGCGCATGCGGTGCGCCTATAAACTTGGAAGTCTGGCGTTCTTAATTGGCTGTCTCAGCCTGGCTGCGTGTACGCCGCGCGTGGTAGTGCGTGCTAATCCCACTGCCAGCGATCATGGCATACGTTATTACCGACCCAAGCCATATCTATTGATAGCTGCTCAGACGACCAAAGACGGCGTGGCCTCGCCCGATCATGTGTCGATCACGCTGGATTATTTGCCCGATTATTCGGAAGAGTACTCGATCAATGTGCGACCTGGCTTGGGGATAGCTGAGGTCAATGTGGCTCTTCAGGATGGCTGGAATCTGACTTCAATCAACCAGAAGCTCGATTCGCAGACCGATGAAACGCTCAAAGCCACGGGTGAGATATTGAAGGCAGTCGTCTCGCCGACAAGCGGTGCGGGGCAAGTTAACTTGCGACCTTCGATACAAGTGCCTGCGCGCAATGTGCCCTTGGGTTATTACGAGTCGGTCATTGGCAAGAATCGGCAAGGCAAAAAGCAGTTGTATGGCTTTCGCTATGTGGGCTTCTTACCGTTTCAAGAGTGCCCACTGGGGATATGCGGTACGACGGCGCGGGCCAACTGTGGGGACGGATTGTTATACGGTTTAGTGTTCGATGCCGGTGTCATGACGTTTAAACCACTGGGTGAGATTGCTGCCGTGATGCCGCCCAGTCAACAGTTACCCGCGGATGCTTCTCAAACGCAAGTCCCACTGACGCGCAGTTTTTCAAGGTCTTGGACCAACAAGAGCGGCAAAGAGGAAAGCAACGTGACCGTGCAAGACTCTGGTTCGGTCCCCATCACGGTCCCTTTCTCCGAAGTAACCGCGCCTGCTCAGTAGTTCAGTGGCGTTGGCGGCCGGCCTGAGCGGTTGCCTCAGAGATTCACCATGAAGTCCGACTCACCCTATTCCGCAGGTCGTCTGCCTTCGGTACCACGGCACTGCCCGATGGAACTTTTGCTGTTGAGTGCGCGCAAGGCAACTCGGCCTAGTTTACGTCAGTGGCGCGAGTTGCCGTGGAGGCAAGCGAGTTTGGTGGTGGCGTTGGGTGATTGCCTGGCGCTGGAACTGCACAGCGGCGTCTCGCGGTTGGACGCCTGGTCGGCCCTGTCGCGCGCGATCGCGACTTGGAACGCAATAGGTTTACCGATCGATATTCAGTTGCTGGATGTTGCGGTGGCTGATTTTGTGGCGGGGCAGTTACCTGATGTGATAGTCGAGTGGTATGTCGCGCATGCTGACCCCGAGTTGATGTTTGTGGGGACGGTCCATGCTCACGCTGACTATCCGCCGGGCAACACGCTATTCGGCGGCCCGCCCTTGCCCCTGCACTTCAATGCTAGCGTTCGCTGGGGAATCGAGATGTCTGGGAGTTATGACATTGAGACGATTGCCCTGCATGAGCTGGCCCATGTGCTGGGTCTCATCTACCACAGCGGCCCCGACACGATACTCTACGACGCCATTCCCCCAGCCCCGCTAGGCATCCTGCATTGCCTAGACTTCGAAACCATTACCCGGGCTCGTCAGTTGTACACGACATAGGTCTGTCCCCGCGCGCTCGTAGAGCGGCTGTCCCCAGCCGCTCCGCACCCGCAGAGCATGTAGCTTCAAGCCACCGGTCTGTTTAGTTCTTGTAACGGGTCTGTCCGGTCTGTCCCCGGGCGCGCCGGGGGACAGACGTCCGCTTCGAGATCGGGGACAGACCTGGGGTTTGAAGACACATGCTCGCCAGGTGCCGAGCGGCTGGGGACAGCCGCTCTACGAACGCGGGGTCTGTCCCCGAATGGCATGGTCAGAGGTAGTGCAAATCGTCTGCCGAGGCACGGCACGCAAAAGGCGCCGTTAAAGTCTGCCGAAATTGCCAGGTTGCCCTCAAGCGTTAAGGTTTAGCTTGTCGATACAGATTGCCATGGTGTTGCGCCCGCTCACCAACCTTTCAATAGACGAGCAATATGTTCCTGACGTTGAGTCCGGCGTGGAAGCTTTGGGCGATGGCTTTCTGCGCAGGGATCTTGCTGGCATTGGTTGGGCAAGCATGTGCTAATCTTGATCCTCCCGATCAAGATTCGGTACCCGCTCCCGCTCCCGCTGCGCCAGCACGGAAAGCGCCAACTGGCGCTAGCAAAACCAAGTGGGCCAAGCGTCCTGACGCTGAAGCCCCGCCCGCTCCACCTGCGCGTCCACTCAATAGCAGCAATGCATCGATTCCCACGGGGTCTGTCCCCCAACAAGTCCCGGGGTCTGTCCCCGCGCAAGGCACGGGGTCTGTCCCCGAGGAAGACGCCGGGCGGGGACAAGCCAATACGTCGGTGATCAATCCAGCCGAATCCAAGTCCTTCGTAGTTCAAGCCTCTGGCAGACAAGAGCTGCCTCCAGCACCTCAAGTTCCTAAACGAAAACCGGCCATCGCCGCACCTGAATTGCTAGCACAACCCCCGGAGGCAATTCCAACCAAGCCAGCCATTCCGCCGAGAAATGCGGCGCCCACTCGCGTCACTAAAGACCACGCTTCGCTTGCCCCCGCCGGCAACTCCGCTGCTCTTCAGTCAACAAGCCCCAGCTCAACCAATTTGCCGGCAACTCGCTCCAGCGCAGCCAGTCCCCAAACCGCAAAAGCTCAGACAACGGAAGTGCCTACTGTTGAAGCTTCGACTGCCGAAGCTCCACCTGCCGAAGCTTCAGCTGCCGACGTGTCCATCGAGGAAGCTCTCAGCGCGGATGTCCCATCGCCCGACCAAACACAAACTCAGTCAACACCCGCTGCACCAAAAACGAGTGACGTTACGCCCGCACCCACCAGTTCCAAAATTACCGTCACCACTCCTGATCCACCCATCAAACGTGATGCCAGCAGGCCGGCTCCAACAATCAAGTCCAGCGGCACTGTGGCTCGCATGCACATCGGCGACCAATCCAGCTCAACCACCCGCAAGCCCAGCTCGACGCAGCTCTCCCTGGCAGGCGGCTCCATCGAAGAACTGCCCGCAGCTACCCACCGCGTGCTCGAGTCGATCGAATTCGATGATACACCGCTGGCCGAAGCGATGAAGCTCTTCTCAGAGCAGTCAGGCTTGAACGTCATCACTTCGGCCGAAGCCGGCAAAGCTAAAGTAACTGTCTATCTCAAAGATGTCACCGCGCTGGATGCCCTGGAAGCTATCGTCAAAGCCAATGGTCTCTTCTATCGTATCGAAGCGGCTTCAGGGATCGTTCGCATCGCCACCAGCCAAGAATACGAAAAAGATCTCTCCAGCTTTCGCGAAGAGCAAACTCGCGTCTTCACGCTGCTCTACCCCAATCCCATCGCCGTGGCCCAAGTTATCCAACAAGTCTTTGGCAATCGCGTGCAAATGAACCGCGCTGATGCCGATGTCGATGACCTGGTCGATCTCTCGCGCCGATTCAATCGCTTCGATATGGTCGATGGCCGCTCGTTGGGGCTGGGCAGCCCTAACAACTCGGGCGCAGGCAGTTCAGCGAACTCATTTGCACTTGGTAACCGCGGTGGTGGTGGAATCAATGGCGGACTCAATGGCAACATGAACGGAGGAATGAATGCCATGGGCATGGGCGGTGGTGCCTCGCTAGGCTTGCCGGGTATGAACGGCAACTACTCGACTGCGCCATTCGGTCAGAATCCTGCCGGCGGACGCGATCATGCTTCGCTGAACAATCTCTCCGCTGGCGAAATTCAACAACTCGAAAACCAAGTTGCCCAACAAGGCCAGCTTGACGAACAATCCCAAGCCAATCTGTTGCAACGCCGCGATGCAACGATCTACATCTCTACGATCCGTCGCAACAATCAAGTCATCGTACGTACCGGTGACAATCGATCCATGGAGCAAATCGCTCGTCTGATTGAACAACTGGATGTGCCCACGCCCACCGTGCTGCTGGAAGTTAAAGTGCTGCGCGTCGTATTAGCCGATGGCTTCAACTCCGCCTTTGAATACTTTGGCGCCAGTGGTAATGCATCAACTGCCATGAGCGATGGCGCGCTCGCACCGGCCTTTCCAGGTGCCAGCACAGTCGCCCGCAGCCTCGGTGCGGGCCTCGGTGTATCCGGCGGTGTACCAGGCTCGCTGACTTTTCAAATGGTCGACGACAAGTTCCGTGTGCGCATGCAACTGCTCGAAAGTAAGAATTGTGTCACGGCCCTCGCCACCCCGCTCATCCTCACCGCCAATAACGAAGTGAGTCGAATCTTCGTCGGCGATACCCTGCCCTTCACCGTCGGCTTTACACCCTCCCAAGTATTGAGCAGCGTTAGCGCTGTTAACGGTGCTGTTGCCGCCACGCCCATCACCGAACTGCGCGACGTGGGCCAATCACTCCTCATCACACCCAACATCAACGCCGATCGCACGGTTACTTTGCGCGTCATTGAAGAAAATTCCGAACGCGTCTTGGCCGGTTCATCCATTCCGGTTCCAGCCACTAGCGGCACGGGCGTCACCAATGTCAACGTGGATACAGTCCGACGTCGTACGATCAGCGGCACGATCGTCGCCCAAGATGGTATGGCCGTGGCCTTGGGTGGCTTGATCGAGGAACAAGTCAGCGACTCACGCGATCAGGTGCCTGTGCTCGGCAACATCCCAGGACTGGGCTTGCTGTTTCGTCGGCAAGCCAGCGGTCGCTCGCGCAGCGAACTAGTTGTCATCGTGCGACCGTATGTTTTCAATACGCCTACCGAATCAGCCGCCACCACGGAAATGCTTCTGGGCGAGCTAAGCACACATCCCAATAGCCCTGACGCCATGGGCACGATGAACGCCTTGCCTTGTAAAGTTACTCGTACCGAAGTTGAAAGCAGTCAACGCGCCAAACTGTTCCAGCTTCACAATCGTTCTATGACCGCCAATTGAATCCATCATGATGAGCTCTACAAATAATTCGATGTGGATCGCGCTGATCGTGGCTGCACTCGGCGTAACCCAGTCAGGTTGTTCCGTCTTCAGCGACGCTTCCTCCACCGGCGCGGATCATAACGCAGTCCCAAGTCAAGTAAAATCGCTCGCCGATTCTGGGACCGGTCACATCGCCAATCCGCCCGCGCGCACGATTCGCTTCGATGGCCACGAGATTGTCTTGGGTCAATCCGAAGGCGGCGAACTGACCGCCGATAAACTCTACTCGATGCTCTCGCCCTTAGCCGCACAGAATCGCACTCGCACCGCGGCCTCATTGGTCGGTTTCCATCGCGAGACCGCTGAACGTTTGTTAGCCGAGCGCTGGGCAACCTCTGCCGAGGATCCAGTTATTCGCTTGACCGCGCAAGTTATCTCTCGTCGCTCCAATCACGCTGAATACAGTTGGCTGTCACTGCTGAAGCTAGCCCGCGAGCGGCCCTTGGCAGCTCGACCTTATCAGCAAGCCCGCAACGCCTTTGCTCAACTCCTACAAACCTCCGATCCGACCAACGAACAAGCAGCTCAACTACAACAGTTGGCCACCAACCTCAATCATCCACTGGTCAAAGTCGACTGTCTGCGACTATTGGGCTTGCGCGAATTAGTGGCGGGTCGCCACGCATGGGCTGAAGCACTCTGTCGCCAAGCGGTCGATACGGCTTACAACTCAGGCAACACCCTGCTAGCAGCCGAGATGTCGCTGATGGTTGGTGAAGCCGCGCGACGCAGCGATCAACCGCCTTTGGCCGGCCAAGCCTGGAACGCAGCCGTGGCCACTCACATTGCCAACATGAAAGAAGATCAGCCGATCGATGTAGCCTTTTGGTTAATGGCTGAAAACTGTCGTCCTGAAAACACACCTTGGCCCAACGAACTGATTACCGCAGTTGGTCACCAACTGCAAACGCTGGGTTGCACCAGCGATGGCGGAGCTGATATGGCCCTGTGGGCCTGTATCGCTGAAACTCAGTTTCAACGCGGGCAAATGCAGGCCGCACTAGTCAATTTCAAACGCGCTGAAGCTGCGACCAGTGGCAACAACATGTTGTGGTTGCGTATTGCGCAGTCGCGTTGCCTGGCAGCGCTTGGCCAAGGTCCCGCCGCTGCCGCGATTCTCAGCGGACCAGCCAGCAGCTCCGAATCATCGATCGCCGCTGCCGCCACCGCCGCCATGGGGAGCACGAAACTCCAAGCCGGCGCGTACCAACAAGGTGCTCAGTTGCTCAACAAAGCTCTCACCGAATCGTCCGGTGCCAGCTGGCCCACCAAAACGCAAGCCTTAGCTGATATGGCTCTGGCCCAGTTGATTATCGGTGACACCGATCCAGGCCTCGATGCGCTCCATGCCGTACAAGCTCAGTTGATTCAAAGCGACGACAAACTCATGCTTATTCGATCACTCGATAATGAAATGAGTTTGCTCGAACATGAAGGACGTCGAGACGAAGTCAGTGCGATCAAGCAGCGTATCTTGGAGCTAGAGAAGATTTAGCGCTTTGGAATGCAACTTTGGAGTGCGGTGCCATGTGGCACCGCTTTGATGTAAGCGAAGTCTTCAGCCGCAGCCTGAGTCACCCTGAAAGTTTGAAGTCATCTGGTTCGTGCAGGCTGCGGAACAGTTGGTTATCACATCAAAGCTACGGCTGCGCCGCAGCACTCCAAGGAGTCATGCTTCTGGTGGGATGCTCTTGCCGTGTGGATCCAAGGCAGGGGCGTTGGTTTCAGCGTTCAGTCGCTCGCGCAGAGTGCGATCGGTATAATGTTCGAAATGCTCTGCACCATCGTGCAAGAGCCGCTCGGGCAAGCCGGCTTCGGCCGATAAGTATTGCTCCCACAAACGATGCGAACGCACAATGTTTTGGGCGAGCGCCAATCCGCTGCTTGACAATGTTACGTCGCTGGCCAAACGTTCGACCCAGCCATTCCGCAGCAGTCTTCGCAGTGCTAACCAACTTCTCCAACGTGGTACTAGTAGAGTCTGGATCAACTCCTGTAACGGCATCTTGATTGTGCCCTGCGCGTGGTTGCGATACAGTTGACCCAACATGTCTTCGCCGAGAATATGTTGACTGGCTCGCCATTGCTGGACAGCCCGAGAGATCAATCCCTTGCGGACGGCAAACAAGGCTGCACACGCTAACAAGAAACCGGCCGCCACGGCCATCATGCCCGAAGTAGTCGTACTGCCCAAGCCAAACATTGCGGGTAACCATAACGCAGACAAGTGCCCCAGCACTGCCGATAGAATTGCAAAGACGATGCTCAGTCCAATCATCCAACTCAATCGATCCGTACACAACCATGCGGTCACCGGTGGTACAACGAACATTGCCACCACCAAAATATTTCCCACTGACTCAAAGGCGGCCACGCTGGTGATAGCCACTAAACTGGCCAAAGCGTAATGCAAGAGCCGAACGGGAGTTCCTTGAGCCTGCGCTAACTGTGGATCGAACGTGCTGACCTTCAGCGGTCGATAGAACACGACCACAAACAGCAGATTGATCATGGTCACGATGGCCAGGTTGACCACTGCTTGAGGTATGTGCAATGTTTCGTTTTCGGTCAACAGGGCTGTTTCGATGGCGCCGTATAACACGCAGCCTGGATCGAGGTCGACCTTGTCGGCTGCTTGCACGATCATGACCAGGCCGAGCGCAAACAGGAAAGTGAACACTACGCCGATCGCGGCCCCTTCATCAACTTTACCAAACTCCTTGGCCGCTTCGGTCAAGAACACAGTCAGCACGCCCACGATGGCGGCGCCAACAAAGATCATCCAGCCCTGACGCTCGCCGGAGAGGATAAACGCTGCGGCCAGTCCAGGCAGTACGGCATGGCTGATCGCATCGCCCATCAGGCTCATGCGCCGCAATACCAAGAAGTTTCCCAGCAGCGCAGCTGCCACACTGCATAGCGCACCGGTGACCATGATCCAGCCATCAACTTGCCAGGTTAAATTGAACATGCTTGCTCAGCTTACCTCTGCTCATCTTGGCGGAGTGAATCATCCTTGCGCAGTGGATGGGGGCTGGCCGGAATCGAGCCAAAAGTTTCATCGCCGAATGAATTGTCCAATTCCCACAGTAGTTCAGGTGCCAACGAATGCTCGAGATAATCAGCACCTCGATCGGCCTCGCCTTCCGACACAGCTGTTTGATCGATGAAGTATCGTTCTAACAAGCGATGTTCACGCACGACTCGCCTGGCCACCACCAGGCCACGCGGAGTCAGCTGGACATGATCGTCAGGCCGAAACGTTAACAATCCGAGTCGTTCCAACTGCAAGGCTACGCGCCTGATCATGACGCGCGACCAGCCTCGATGTTGAGCGACAATCGCTGCCGCCACAGATTCGCTCGGTCGAATTGGGGGTGCTGACGGAATCTTGCCATCGGCCTCCAGTAGTTCATACAGCGAACGCAGCAAGTGTTGCTGTTGTTGTTGCCGTTGCAAACGAAAATTGCGGGCCAGCTGCCACACCACGCCGCGTTCCCAACCATACAAAAAACTGATCGCGAAAAAGAAGCAGGACACCAGCACAATCGTAGCGCCGCTGGGCAAACGCTCATAACTGGCACTGATCAATGTTCCAATTCCACAACTGACACCGCCGATGGCCGCGCTTGTGACTAGAATCTTATTGAGGTTGTGACTCCAAAAACGCGCCGCAGCTGCTGGCACAATTAACAGGGCAATCACCAGAATCATGCCTACGGCTTGCAAGCCAATAATGGTGACCGTCACCACCAGGCTAACCAGCAGCAGGTCGAGCGCGATCACTGGCCAGCCTTGGCTCTTAGCCAGTTCAATATCGAAGCACAGTATCTTGAGCTCTTTTGCCAAAGCCACGATCACGACTAGTACGACCAGCGCCAGGCCACCCGAGAGTTGTGCGTCCGACAGCGTCATCGAAGCAGCTTTACCATAGATAAAGCTCTCCAAACCCGTGGCATTGCCCAGTCCCATGACGATGCGCGTAATAGCCACACCGGCGCCAAAGAAGACGCTCAGTACAATTCCCAGCGCCGCGTCTTCGCGAATGCGCACCCAATGCCGCAGCATGAGCACGACTAGTCCGCCGAGTGAACCGGTGATCGCTGCACCCACGAGCAGCACTGGTAAACTCTTCTCGATGCCAGTGACAATGCACAACAGAAACGCCAATGCGACTCCGGGCAGAGTGGCATGGCTGATGGCATCGCCCAGCAGCGCTCGCTTCCGCAATAACATGTACACGCCGGTCAAGCCCGAAGCGATCCCCAAGAGCACGGTGCCGCACAAGACCACGCGCGTGTTGTAATCCTGCAAGGTCAGCGCTCGCCACCACCAACTGGCCGGCGCGTCGACTGCAGCCAGCAGGCACAGCCATACAGAGGACAGCAACGATACGGGTAGTGCTGCAGCCATCATGGTGTGGCTCGTGGCTCGCGTCGACGCATGGCTTCGCCCACTTCTTCCAAGAGCGTCAGCTTGCCACCGTAAGTTTTTTGCAGATTCTCTTTGGTGTACACGGTGTCCATCGGTCCCGCTGCAACCAACCGCGTATTGAGTAAAATCAAATGATCAAAGTACTCGGGCACTGTATGCAAGTCGTGATGCACAACGATGATCGTCTTGCCTTGACTCTGCAGGCCACGCATCAATTGCACGATGGCTTTCTCCGTGGCCGCGTCGACTGCAGCAAACGGTTCATCCATCAAATACAAGTCGGCCCGTTGAATTAGCGCCCGCGCCAAGAAAGTGCGTTGCTGCTGGCCACCGGATAGTTGGCTGATTTGACGGTTGGCCAAGTGGTCGATTTCCATTTGAGCCAAAGCCGCCAGAGCCTGCTGGCGTTCGGGTTGTCCGACGCGTTTGAACCAACCCAGTCGACCATAGGTGCCCATCAACACCACATCGAGTGCCGTAGCTGGAAAATCCCAATCTACGCTTTCGCGCTGGGGAACGTAAGCCAGTCGACTGCGACTATGTCGATAAGGGTGACCGAAGATGTGAACTTGCCCAGAGATTCTGGGAATCATATCGACGACCGCCTTCAGCAGCGTACTTTTGCCGGCGCCATTGGGACCCACCAGGCCCACCAGCGAACCGGGCGGCACATCCAGTGTCACATTCCAGAGCACCGGTTTGCGATGATAAGCCACGGTCACATCGCGCACCGACAGCGGTAGCGAGCTGTCGATTAATGAATTCATCGCAAGGCCTTTCTACCACTGAAGCATGGCTTCGATTTGCGCGGCGGAGCCATCGCGCAGCCAGCCGTCCAGCTGAGCTTGCTCTTTGAGCTGTTGTCCACGAACTGTGGGTACCACGATGAATTGACTATCGATCTCGGGCAGCGAGGTCATATCGCCCCACAGCTTTTCAAACTGTGATACCGGGAAGACGTCTTCCTGACCATTCCCCCACCGCTTCTTGACGTCTTTCAAAGTGATATAGGTCGGAATACGCCGGCCCAAATTGCGAATGGCTTTGTCAATGGCTTCGCGATCATCCAGCTGATTGCGAGTCAATCCAAATGCGTCCAACAATCGATCGATGTCGATCCAAGTGGTCATCGAGTTATAAAACGAAAGTTTAAATTCTTCCTCTTCGTTGGGCATGGCCAGGCCTTCGACCAGGCGGATGCGTCCGTCGACTTTGGCCAGGCCGCCACCGCGGTCTTCCAGTCGCCGCGTGATCACTTCGAACGACAGGCAAGCCCCCGAAGCCATATGCAGCCCCAACACAACTGGATCGATCGTGGCGCCCAGCGTATCGATGTTATGTAGCAGCAAGTAACGCAACTGCGGTTGCTCCGAGAGCAACTCGTGCATGACGCCGCTGCGCAGCATGTTGGGAATTTCGTACCAGTGACCGACGGGATGCAAACATTGTTTGGGTAGATTATCGCGATAGTCGCTGGCTTCACCGCAACCGGCAGCCCATTGCAGCAGCGCATTGCGACCGCTTGCACGCATCTTTTCTTGCTGTTCATCGAGCACTTGCTGTGGCATCTCTTCCCAAGCAAAGTGCAGATCGCGCTGCGTGGGAATCATGCGCAGGCCTACGCTCTTGCCAGGCACAACCGCCATGCGACCTGCATAGTCGATATGGGCGAGTGATTGACGAATAGGAGCTTCGGTCAGATAACCGGTGGTAAAGATGTGGGTCGGCGCGCGACCAAACTGTTGACCGACTTTGCGGCTCTTGGCCAGGTGCACTTCTAAGAATGTGCGATGGCGACCACCAAACTTATGGAATGGATGCAAGCCTTTGACTACACCAGCACCTTGCGTCCAACGACTGCCGACACCAGCCGCTAAGGTCACCACGGCCACGCCTCCGGCAGCGATAACATCGGCAGCAGCTTTGGTCAGGCGTTGCGATCCACCGCGGCGGGCATCTTGAATCTCGGATGTCGATACGTCTTGAATATCTGCGGTGCTCGGTAATCGGTTCTGTGATAACCCCAATCTTCCGTTGAGCAAGTCAGTGCGAATCTGTTCATGCGCGATGGGATCAAAGCCTTGGCTGCGCAGCAATTGATCGAGGTCAGCCACCTCCGTGCTGGTCTTCACCGCGCCGGGCAACATGCGATCAAGCAATCGCGCAGCCAGGTCGCCGCTGTGAGGTTGCCGACATAGCTGTCCCACGCGTTCCACCTGACGACGCGTTTGTGGCGAGAGTTGTTGAATGTTCTCGCGCAACCAACGCGGTACCATCAGCGCGTGGTATCCGGTGGGCATCTGATCGTCATGTCGCAGTTGAGCTCGCGTGCCATGATCGTTGATCGCAAAATTGTAGACCACTGGGTCCATGGCAAACGGTAGCGAGCTTTCCAGCTGGCGCTTGGTCTGGAGCATCGTCTCGGCCAACCACTGACTGGCTTCCTCTTTGCATTCTGGCGCGAAGATGAAACCCATGCCACCACCCGCCATACCGCCCAGCATCCAGAAGCCCCAGAAGTCTTCGCCATATCGCTCTTGGCATTGTTGGATCAGCAATTCGGTATAGCGATTGGAACACCAAGGAATGATGCGTTGCAGTGGACCGGTGAAGTTGCGATGCGTTAGCTCGCCGACGCGACGAATGTCTCCTGCTCGCAGCGCTTCGGTGATTTCATCCAGGATCGACATGGCCTCTTGGCGAGCTTCCCATTCCGCTTCACTGCGCAAGAGATACTTCTCAGTGACCATCTCCAGAATCGGACCCACGTTCTGAGCCATACCGCCGTGGACGAGGATCAGGCTGTCCTGCAGAAGTGCGCGCGTCTGCGGACTGACTTCATCGTCGGTAAAGACATGATGGCGCGGTAGCAAACAACCGCGGCTAATGCCAAACTCTGGATCGCTGGCTTCAGCCGGCGCACCTTGAATCAGTTTGATGCCGGGCCACACGCCACCCGAATCTTGCCACCCGCCACCGGAACCACCAATCCATTCACCCAGAATCGCCCGCGCCGCTACGATGCGTCGATCGCTTTCGATCAGCGTACCAGTGAACTGTGAGACCTGGCTGGTCGCCCGCATGCAAACGGCAATGAGAGACCCCAATAAATTAGTACTGACGGCCAGGCGCGAGCCCTTGGGAATATCGTTGACGCGACTAACAACTTCTAATCCCAGGCCGGGTCCGACCAGTTGCGTTAGCAGTTCTTCGATCGGAACATCACAACCTTCCATACCGGGCGGGATCAGACCAGCGGCGATCACTGCTGCTTTTAACAGACCCAAGTAGTCGGCACCGAAATCGTAGACATCGACCAGGCGCGTGATTTCCGCGCAGGCATCCAAATCGAGACTAACCAAACGCAGGACAGGTTGATCGATAACGCGAATGGCCGATTCGATCGGTGGCTGCGGTGACTCATGTCGACCTTGAACTGCCAGGTCGATCGATGCATTGATTACGCGCGCACCTTCCGGGAAATCCATTCCCAAGAAAAAGATGTCACTCCAACCGCTGTGCGAAAAATCCATGCGCACGCTCGTGCGTTCGGCCAGCACGGGAAAACCACCATCAGGACCCGGTGTGAGCAACTCACTGCGAACGCGCAGCGGCAGATCTTGAGGGTGACCCGTGCGAAACATCCATTGATTGCCGCGCACCGTGCGAACACTTCGACGCACCTGGTCGGCTAGTGTTTGAAAGGCCAGGCGATGGTAAGCGCTGGCCAGCGCACTGGAAAGCGTAACGCTGGGACCACTGCGTGATTGCTCACCCAAGAACTCATCGATGGCTTCGTGGAAACGACGTTGCAGCAGACTTTCAAAGCCACCAAAGGGAATCACACCGACTTCGCGACCCGCCAATCGCTCGGGCAAATGAAAGCGATGGATCGAGTACAAAAAGAACAGAGCTCGCACACGTTCGTACAAGTTCTCGCGCTGGCGACGAAATTCATCCAGCTCTTTACATGCGGCTTGCAGTTCGTTGAGCGAACGATCGCGGCACCACGCATCCAGGGGACTATTGCGGACCAGGTCGCTCGATGACGTGATGATGTCGATCAAACTGTGCGGTTGACCAGACGCCTTTTGGCTGTCGGTCGTTGAAGTATCGGCGGAGGAATTCGACTGGACGCTCATTGGTGATTAGCCTTTCGCCAAGAGTTCGACCAGTTCGGTCAAGATACGATCCCGGTCATCGCCCGAAAGCGCGATGGCCAATTGAGCGACCAACAGGCCGTACTTCTCGCCGATGTTGTAGCGTTTGCCATCCAGTTGCGCAGCCAGATATCGTTCCGACTGGGCCAGTTTATCCAGCGAGCTAGACAAGTTGGCAGTCTGGCCGTCGCCTAACTGTCCAATGGCTTTCTCGAGAAGTTCGAAAATTGTAGGCGTCAATACATGCATACCGAACAAGCACAAATAGTGTCCAGCGCGTTGGCCGGCGACGACCAGACGCTGTTCGGCCGTTGTGGGCGTCGGCTTTTCCAGCACCGTGCTGACTTCATAGAGACCGGTTTGCCGCGGTACCGGTGCTCCGCCTACAGCTCCGAAGTAGGCGAGCTGATTTTCACGTGTGGGTTGAATGGCGGATACGGCGCACTGCTCGCGTTGGGCGATCTCGACCAACTGCGCCGCGCAAGATCGACCGTTCTGGCTGACATACAAGTGATCGCTGACCAGGTGCAGAAACGGTTCGCTCTGGGCAAACGGGCGCGCCCGCAGCAAGGCATCTCCATACCCACGCGGCTGATCCTGTTCAAAGAACTTCAGACGCTGTGCATGATCACCGGCAGCATGCAGATAGCGATCAGCCGTGCCGGGGCAAATCACGATTGCGACATCTTCGATGCCCGCTCCGATGATCTCCTCCAGCACCAATTCGAGTGCCGTGCGCGACTGGCCACCCTGGTCTACCACAGTTTGTAAGGGCAGCCGAGCCTGATTCGGACTGGCCGACGTAATGATCGCTTTGGTGATCCGCATATACTGCTAGAATAAAAAGTTGGGCGAAAAATATTTGTGACCTAAGGCTGCCATCAGCCTACTGTCACACCGCAGTCACAATTGTACTTGAAGTTCGCGACGTTTGGCCCAGGCGCAGCGACAGGCCAGCGGAACTCGTCAAGAGTTTCGTAGATAGGTAGCGGAACTCGTCAAGAGTTTCGGAGATATTCATTCAACAACGAGGGTGCGACGAAAGCCTTGACGGCTTCCGCTACGGAACTACATGCGTCCATTGCCAGAACCTGACGAATCGCTCGACGGCGAAGATGACGACCAGGAAGTCGATCTCGCGGAGCCAGAACCGCTAGAGGAAGCGGATACTGCGGAGCAGTTGGAACGCGAACTGGCGACGTCCGAAGCCTCCAATCTGCCGTTTGGTTTTCGCCGAGCCGCCGAGAAAGTGCGAGGTTTTCCCCACAAGCCGGGGGTGTATTTGATGAAAGATACGGCTGGCCGCGTGATCTACGTCGGCAAAGCCAAAAGCCTGCGTAGCCGAGCCGGCAGTTACTTTCTCAAAGCCGCTCAACAAGAAGCCCGCACCTCGCATTGGATCATGGAGATCTGCGATATCGACTTTATGGAATGCGAAAGCGAAGTCGATGCGCTGCTGGCCGAGAGTCGCTTGATCAAAGATATCCAACCCAAATACAACAAGGAACAAAAAGACGATAAGAGCTTTCCCTATTTGATGATCACCACCCGCGAAGATTTTCCGCGCGTCGAAATCACGCGACAGCCGCGCGATTCAGGCGTGAAACTCTACGGACCTTTTGCCAGTGCCGGAGCCTTGCGGGCGGCGGTGCAAGTCATGCAGCGCATCTTCAAGTTCCGAACTTGCTCGTTGGATATCGACGCCGAGGATGCCCGCTGGCGCTGGTTCCGGCCATGTTTGTTGGCTTCGATCAAACAATGTACCGCGCCCTGCAATCTGCGGATCAGCAAAGAAGAGTATCGTCGCGACATCAAACGTTTGCAGACCTTTCTCGATGGCGGTAAGAAGAAGTTGATGGAGCAGTTGCGAGAAGAGATGATCGCGGCATCCAAGGCACTGCAATTTGAAAAAGCAGCCCGCCTGCGCGATGAAGTGCAAATGCTCGAGCGCCTCGATGAACGTGGCCAACTCGATACCCATGCTCAGCCGCAAGTCTTCTACATTGATCCCAAGAAAGGCCTGGCGGGATTGAAGAAGGTGTTGAAGCTGGCCGAAGCGCCGCGCGTGATCGAGGGTGTGGATATCGCGCATCTAGGGGGCAATGAAACCGTTGCCAGTTTGGTGCAGTTCATCGATGGTTTGCCATTTAAACCCGGCTATCGCCGTTACAAGATTCGCGACGTGCAAGGTGTGGATGATTTTCGGAGCATTCACGAAGTGATCTCGCGGCGTTTTCGGCGTTTGAGCGACAATCAAGACACCTTCCCCGATTTGCTGCTGATCGATGGCGGCAAAGGCCAGCTAAACGCAGCCCTGGCGGCCTTTCGCGATCAGCAAATCAAGCCACCCACGTTGCTCTCGCTGGCCAAACGCGAAGAAGAGTTGTATTTGCCTGGGGAAAGTGAACCACTGATACTCAGTCGCCACGCTTTTGCGCTGCGTCTGCTACAGTATGTACGCGATGAGGCGCATCGTTTTGCGCAGCATTATCACCACATACTACGCAGCAAGAGTCAAATGGAATAAACCACGTTGAGCTGGGCTGAACTCTACACAGCGATTCTCAATACGCTCGTGGTCATGGTGGGAGTGATTGCGATTGCGCTGCCGCTGTCTTGCCTGCTGGCTATTTCGATTGTACGCACCAATGTACTTGGCGCTCGCCTGGCATGGTTGGCTTTGTTTAGTCAGCTCTTGGTGCCACTCTACGCGCTGGTAGGAGCGTGGAGCGCGGGTTTTGGCACGCAAGGATGGTGGCCGCTTTCACAAGTAGCGGTAGCGGGCAATCCGCTGGCGGCGTTAGCGGCGGTGGCGTTCATCCATGCCATGGCGGCGATACCAGCCGGTGTGTTGATACTTGCCGCGGGCCTGTATTGGTCGCGGGGCTCGCGCGAAGAGATGGCGCTGCTGGATGGCGGCAAGCGAAACTTGATGCGTCAAGTATTATTGCCAGAGCTTGGCGGTTGGCTAGCGGCTGCCAGTTTGTGGATGATTGTGCCCGTGCTAACCGAGATGGTCGTTACCAATCTCTATCAAGTGCCCACCTTGCCGGAACAAGTCTACCTCGACATCAGCTTGGGGTCAGATACGCCGGTCACTTATGGCGTAGCCGTGCTGTTGTGCGCCCTGCCCTTGGTACTGCTCGCCTGGTGCCTGCGTCGCCAATTGCCCTCGCTATCCAACTTGGCTTCGCATGTGGCCGCGCACCCACCGCAAGTTTTGCAGCTCGGTCGCTGGCGCTGGCCGCTGAGCGGGCTGGTATGGCTGTTGGTGCTGGTCATTGTCGTTGTGCCCTTGGTCAACTTGGTTATCAAAGCCGGCTGGCAATCGCGGTTAGGTAGCGATGGATTGATGCAGCATGCCTGGTCGCCTGGGCGGCTAGCGCTGACGATCCGCGAAACAGCCACGCAGTTTACCAGCGAGTTTCGTTGGTCAGCGACCTTGGCCGCCTCGAGTGCCACGCTGGCGTTGGTGTTGGCCTCAGGCATGCGGACCGCATGCGGATTAACGGGCCAAAGTCGCTGGCGTTGGATTTTCAATGCCGTGTGCCTGGTGCTGATTGCTTGTCCCGGGCCGTTGGTGACGGCCACGCTCATGCAGTTATTCCTGAATGTGCCAGGTCTCAGTTGGTGTTACGACAATACGTTGGCCGCGCCCATCCTCGCCCAGCAATCGCGACTTTTGCCGCTGGCCTGGTTGTTAGTGGGTGGGATCTTATCGAGCGTCAGTCGTCAAGCTTGGGAACTGGCGCAGGTGGATCAACTGTCGGGGTGGCAACGCTGGACAACTCTTATCTGGCGACCCACACGCGGACTATGGCTGTTAGCCTGGTTGCTATTGGCCACGTTGAGCGTTGGCGAATTGAGCACGCACTTGTTACTGCTGCCGCCGGGGGTTACGACCGTCGCCCAGCGTCTGTTCGAACTCTTGCACTTCGGCATGCGCTATCAAGATTCCGGGCTGTGCCTGGCCCTGGTAGGGCTGGGCTGGCTGTTAGCCCTGTTGATGTGGGCCTCACGCAGCAGGTAGGAGTAGGAGTAGGAGTAGGAGTAGGAGTAGGAGTAGGAGTTAGTGGCGCGGTCGGTTGCTGTTGGGACTTACATCAGATGTTGAACACGCGAACTGGCCGCGCGTAACCACTGGGAAGCACATCCAAAAGGGCGACCAGCGTGCCGTCTTCTTCGAGGGCCAACCATCGAGGACCTGCCAGTTCGGGAGAAAATTGATTTACGTGTAAAGTAATTTTCAGTCCATGCCGCAGAGCTTGGGCTTGATCGGCGGTGATGTGAGCACGATGCCAGTTTGGCAAACCCTCCGCAGGCGAAAGGAGTCCCGCCTGTACATCGCTAATTGCGTAGAGATCGTCCAGCGGTATGGCCTGCGAAAGGTGAAAGGGTCCAATCGCCGTTCGCTCTAGCTCGGTCATGATGGCAAAGTTATCGAACTCCGCAGCAATATCGCGGCCGATTGAGCGGACGTAGGTCCCACTGCCGCAGTGGATATCCAGCGTCCAGTGTGGATATTGATAATGGGTAACTGATAATGCATGGATGGCAACGGGTCGGGCTTCGGGTTCAAATTCAGTCCCGCGCCGCGCCAGGTCGTAGGCGCGTTTGCCTTTGATCTTGATAGCCGAATAACGCGGTGGTCGCTGCAGAACCTCGGGGCCTGTCCAGCGCTCCAAGGCCGCCTCCACAGCGGAACTTGACGGCGAAGTGAGGTCGGTGTGCAAGGTGATTTCGCCTTCGCGGTCCAGCGTGTCGCTGCTCTTGCCAAACTCGAAATCAGCCAGGTAGCGTTTGTCCAGTTCATGATACTGCTCGGTTAACTTGGTGGCTTCCCCGATGCACACCAGCAACACACCCGTGGCCAAAGGGTCGAGCGTGCCGGCGTGCCCGACCTTCACCTGCTTGTCGCCAATGGCTCGCTGCACATGGTTGACGCAATCACGACTGGAAATTCCCGCAGGCTTGTTAACGACCAGTAAACCGGACAGCACGATATCGATAGTTTCCGTTAGGGATGGAAAGCACAGAGAGCCTCTGGGCAAAATGGTAACTTATCACCCCAGCTTTTGTTAAGATGAAAAGAAACACGTAGCGGAATGCGTCAAGCCTTTCGGCCCGTAGCGGAATGCGTCAAGCATTCCGAGGTTGCCCGCTGCGGAATGCGTCCAATATTTCGAAATGCTTGACGCATTCCGCTACCGGCTCTCCGCTAAAACATTCTACCTACCCATTTCTGAGAGATATCGACGAGGTCAATCATGTTCAACAGATGGCGATCGCTCGCCATAGGCCTTGTCTGTCTGGCAATCGCTCTGACCATCGGTCCGATCGTTACTGCCCAAGACACTTCGATGCGACAGATCAAGATCAAGTTGGTCGATCAACAGAATGCACCGATCGCCGATGGCCTGGCAGCTGTGACCTTCTCTGCGGCGCGCGGATCGCCAGAGGCCGCTGGTGATGCTCAGCCCGCGGAGGATTCAAGATTCAGGCCTCAGGTCGTGATGGCTACCACCGATGCCCAAGGCGCGGCCGTGCTGGAGGTTCCGGTAACGGACGAAGTGCTGCGCGATCGATCGCTACCGGTTACGGTGTGGAAATCCGGCTACGCCATGGGCGTGGTGCCCGTATCGCGCGCGGCCACCATTCAACTCAGTCGCCCTAAACGGCAAGCCATCCGTGTTGTCGATAGCCTGGGTGAGCCAGTTGCAGAGGCGACCATCAGCCTGAGTGGTCCACAACCGTTGACCGCCCGTTCCGACTGGCAGGCAGAGCATGTCGTCACGACAGATGCACTGGGCATGGCCAGTATGCCACGCCACTCGCATGGCCTGGGCGTAAAGATTACGGATCGCGCTGGGAAAGAATTTATGGCGCATATACCCCAGTCCGATAAGGCCATGGGAGTAACGCGTGACCCGGCTGATTTGGTCATCTTTCGCTTGCCAGCGCTGGGACGCATCACTGGCAAATTTCCGGCGCACCTGGCCAAGCAGTTCAAGCCCCAAGTATCTATGACCGAGGCTGACCGCACGATGTACGCTGTTGATCAACAGGCCCACGCCGCGCTAAAACTTCAGGTTGAAGAAGACGGTTCTTTTCAGATTGACAATGTGCCGGCGGGCGAAGGTTGGTGTTTTCTGAACTATCAAGGTTTCTATGGTTTCAAAGACGAGTTTCCGACGCAGTTGGCTGCACCGACTGCTATCCAAGTAACAGCTGGCGAAACTGTTCAAGTTGAATTTGCATCCAAACCGGCTGCACTCGTCAAAGGCTCAGTTCAATCCGATAGCGGCCCGGCCGACCTGAGTAGCGTGCAGATTCGGCTGATAGCGCAGAGCCAGACTAATTCGCAATACATTGGTTTTGGAGCGGTGGCTCAATGCGATGCTGAGGGCAATTATCAGTTGCCCGCTATCTCGGGTACTTATCGCGTGCTCATGCGGAGTGATGCCGACGCGCG
The DNA here is from genome assembly GCF_056494185.1 of Rania fehmarnensis. Lineage (NCBI taxonomy): Bacteria > Pseudomonadati > Planctomycetota > Planctomycetia > Pirellulales > Pirellulaceae > Rania > Rania fehmarnensis. The sequence continues at coordinate 9,026,341 of NZ_CM151398.1, read as the reverse complement.
GTCCATGGAATCTTTCTGGACAACTTCAGCGAATCCACAGTTGGAGATCGGGCCGGGCGCAGCCACCGTAACTGTCGATCCGATCACCGCTCATCGTATGCGACCTTATCCGGTCGAGGTTGCCGAGTTTGGACCAGAGCGCATCATCACGTCGGCCGAGCCACCCATGAGTCTCAACATAACGTGCGCCGATCGCAGCTTTGGATCAGGCGAGTTGGCCGTCGATGGTCGCGGCCTGGCATTCATGCGCCAGGATGCGATCGTCCAAGAAATTCGGCTGACACGTGAATTTGGTTCGCGCATCTATAGCCGCATGATAGACACCGATCCTAGTGATAAGTTTCAATTGCAGTTTGATACGCAAACTAAAGGCATCGAATGCAATGTGCGTTTTCAAGGTCGCGTGATCGATCCGGACGGTCAGCCTATCACGGACCAGGCTATGCGACTCACCCTGAGCTACGAGGCTGCCGAAGCCAATGACCGCATGCCATTTCCTTTTCAACAGCGGGTGGCTGCTGAAGTGACCAGTGATGCCAGCGGCGTGATCAACCTGGTTCCATCGCAAGTGTTTCGGGCATTCACGCTCCCCAACGAATTAGCCAATACGAAATTGAAGTTCCTATTCAGTCTTGAACCTGTGGGTGGTGACGGGCAAACGGCCAGCCGCGTTGAAGCGGTGACGCAGCTCAATCAGTGGGATCAGCCCACCATAACTTTCCCGGACCTCGTTCTTCCCAGGCCTCATCCGGCTCAACAACTAAGCGGGCGGTTGGTCGACGATCGCTCTCAGCCCTTGGCTGGTCGCATGGTCTGGCTCTCTCAAGCGCGCTCGGTGCGGCGTGCCATCACCAATCAACAAGGAGAGTTCGCCTTTGATGAAGTCAACGGTTCGTCCTGGTTGCTGTGCGAGGAGGGCTGGACGGTCAAGCGTATTACAGACTTCACTCACCCGGTAGAGTTAGGACCCCAGGCGCCCAATCAAGCGACCGGTGACCCTGCCCCGTGGCAACGAGATGAATTGCCCGAGCGACGCAAGCTGGCCAAGACGATTATCGACGGCTTGGGCAAGCTGGCCTTGCCGGTTCGGTCGCCCATGTTGCCGGAGGCGGCGTTCTTGGAACCGGATAAATTTTATAATGAACTATTGAATAATGATCGCCGCGGCAACGATGCGCTTCGGTTGGAATTTATGCAATTCTGGGGCGGCTTGGAGGATGAAAAATTGCAGCGTCTGGCCGGCGCTATGCAGAGTGATGAAGCCCGAGCTCAAGTGCTGTGGCGTTTGGCGAAACGACATCCCAGCCAGGCCGCTTTTGAAAAGGTTATGCAGACCATTCCTTTGCCTGTGCAGAATGGCAATCGACTACCGCTAGCCCTCGGCGGGTTAACGGAGTTTCGAGGGCAAAATTATCTGATTGCCAGTGTCGCGCTGGAATTGTATCGCTTGGGAGCCTTGGCCCCGTATCGAGACAAGCTGCAAGAGTTTATCTCGATCACGCAGACGCAGATGGACCGGTTGGCCAACGGTCGCGAGATGCCCATGCCCTCGGGATTGATACTGTGCCGAGCTCTGCTGGACCCGCAGAGTTTTGCCGATGAAGTCTTGGCCAATTTACAGGTAACTGAGCGGGATATGACGCCGCAAGAGCGAATGGGGATTTCCAGTTCGACGATGATGTTGCTACGACTAGCACCTGGCAGCATCGATGAACTACCCAGCACTCGGATGATGTTCACCGACGATCTAATGTTGGAGTTGGGGCGTTTAGCGCCGCATGAAGCTCTGCGGGCTCTCGAGAAAAATCCTCTGCGGCAGGATCTGTTGCGTTGGTTAGTATTAGGCGCCCTGGTCGAACATCGCCCTGATGCGGAACAGATTTTCAAAGATGCTCATGTCCGCTTGATTGCGGCCACGAGCCTCCCAGGATATGCCATGCGTTCGGCCAGTCGGACTCCAGATTTTCATTGGGTGGCCTATGCGAATAAAGTCTCTCCTCAGCTGGGCCAGCAAGCCGCCTGGCAATTGGCCCTGGAAATCCTACGAAGTGCGCGCACCGATGCAGCCAATAGCATACTGCCTATCGTCTCGCCTCGCGAAACGCAAAGTCTTGACATGGCTTACGCGATTCGCCACACCTATCCCGAACTGACACGCGAGATCGTCTCGCAAGAGGTGCCGCGCTTGATGGAACAAATTCGGGCCGACGCAGCTCGTCCCTACTCGCGCGGATTCGACCTGAGCGCCGCCAGTTATCTTCAGCCACAAACAGTGGTCCAGCTCATTGAGCACTTAGACGAACAACTCGCAGCCGAGCTAAAGAACGCACCCGCCAATCGACCGCCCTATAGCAAGATGCAAGGCCTGGCGGCGATGAAGCTCTCATGTCTCAAAGGCCTCTTGATGGAAGAACTAACCCGAGAAGACTTTTGAGAGTAAGGAGTAGTAGAGTAAGGAGTAGTAGAGTAAGGAGTAGGGGTGAGGCTACCTCGTTTAACCCGTAGCCGAAGGCGAGGCGCACCCTCTAACCACTCTCTGCCTAACTCTGAAGCCGCGATTGGTTAGAGGGTGCGCCTCGCCTAGCGGCTACGGGTTAAACGAGATAGCCTTACACCTTACGCGGCTGCTTGTTTCCGGCCGAGCGTTCTGTGCCCGATTGCATTCCGAAACGCAGCGAAGACGCGCTGCATTTGCGAAGCTTTGTAGGGGAACAGGTCCACTGGGTCCATCGAGTGCACGACCGCTCCGCTATCGACTTCGAAAACGACTAGTTCACCGCTGGTCGTCTCTGCGCAGTCGATCGAATAGTAGTCCAGTTCCAGATGCTGGTCGATGGCCCGCAGGGCTCCGCGATGTTGGCGCGCGAAACGCTGATCAAAGCTGCCCATGAATTGAGCTTCTTCCCAGCGATTGTCGGCGCTGCTGAGCATATCGGCATTCAAGTAGTGCACCATCCAGCGCGTTGATACGGCCATGTGCGCAGCCATGGGCTGGCCGTCGATGACAACCACGCGATACTTGCGATATTTGCCATCCACGCCCCGATAGTCGATGAAGGGCGCCACAAAAAATTCGGGGCTAGGATCGAGTTGTAAACAGTCGACCAGCGCTTGAGCGTCGTCGACCTTGGTCATGCCGTGACCCGCATGGCTGTCGATGGGTCGAATAATCAGAGGGAATAAATCCGAAGGCGAATCGGCAAAGTGAACCAGGCCTTCCACTTCATCGCGCTGCATGCGGACGGTGCGGCTAGGTATAACACCGGGCAACCCTTCCAGCAGCGCGGCCACGCGATCGCGGGCTAGTCGCGAGATGGCGTGCGGGCGATTCAGGAAGGGATGCGGCCAATGCTGCATTACGTCATCCAGGCCTTGCAGCAGAGCGTCGTTGGCATCCGATTGGCACACGGCAACAAATGCCACATCATGTTCGGGCAGTTGCTCTGGAGCGGGCAGTCCGGTACCTAAATACAATAGTTCCAGCGCGATCTCAGAATCTTCGACCAAGAATTCCAGCGGCGTATTGTCCATGATGATCCCTGGGCCCATGATGGCCAACAACCGTGTCGCGGGCGCGGCCGGATTGCCCTGAAGCCGATAATGCTGACACATGCTGAGGGCTTGAGCTTGCAATTGCATGGCCAACTCGGTTTGGCCGCGAATCTGCAAAATAGTTGACATATCAAGTATCGCGCCGGCATCTTCGCCGCTCTTGGCGATACGACTGGACAACTCAGCTGCCAGTTGGCTCAAGTCATCGCCCGCAAAGGCGAGGTGCATGATTCGCGAAAGTCCAAGGATCGTTTGTGGCTGGGACATTAAATTCGAGCCCATTGTATTGGTCGGTTGAATTTGCATGGTAGCCACCGTCGCCAGACGGTGGATTCAGTTGCCGTTGAAATCCACCGCATGGCAGCGGTGGCTACAAAAAGTTTTTGTGAATTAGGAGCTGGTGATACGTCTTCCACAGGCCAGCACGGTATCGATCAAGCGATCGACATCCGCTTCGGTGGCTCGGTGGTTGAAAATGGCGGCGCGAATAGCAATACGACCGTCGACGGTGGTGCTCGAGGGTGCCGCCAGGCCTGACTCTTGCACTTGGACTACGATCTCGGCATTGACTCGATCGGAGTCGCCCGCGGTATAGCGAAAGCAGACAATGTTCAGCGTAACCTCGGCCGCCAATTCCAGCTCGTCAGTGCCTGCGATGCGCGTGCCCAGGTACTGGGCCAATTGGCAGGTGTGGTCCATCATGCGGCCCAAGCGCTGCGCGCCGTAGACTTGCAGCGTGAACCAAACCTTCAAGGCTTTGAAACTACGCGACAAATCGGGTCCATAATCGCAGGGCCAGAGAGCACCGGCGGCCATGCCACGCGTCTCGCGGCGCAGGTAAGCGGCTGGAGCTGCGAAGGTATCGTAGTGCACATTACCATGCCTGACCAACAAGAAACCTGCATCGTAGGGAGTCTGGGCCCACTTGTGAAAGTCCAGCGCGATCGAGTCAGCCAGCTCGATTCCCTTCAGCTTGGCAGCAATAGTCGGCGAGAATTTTCCCAGTGCCCCACACGCTCCGTCGACGTGAAACCAGAGTCGCTCGCTCTGGGCAATCGTGGCCACGGCTTGCAGATCATCGATGGCACCGACATCGACGGTACCCGAAGTTGCGACGACACACAGCGGATGTTTGCCGGCAGCGCGATCTTCGGCAATCGCTTGGGCCAGCGTCTGGATATCCATGCGATGCTGGTGATCAACCGGTATCTTGCGCAGTGCGCGCGTTCCCAATCCCGCCAGGTCGACAGCGCGATCGATGCAGCCGTGGGCATCGACGGAGGCATAGACTGTCAGCAATTGTTCAGACGCCTGCAGTCCGTGTGTACGCACGGCACTGCCCAAGTGATGAAAGCGAGCGATCCAGATGGCCATCAAATTGGCCATCGACGATCCGGTCACGAACAGCCCTGTGGCCGACTCAGGAAATTCAAAGAGCTCGCGCATCCAGCGTACGACTTGCGCTTCGACCACGATCGGAATCTGATCACGGCCACCCAGATTGGCATTTAATCCTCCGGCCAACATCTCGGCCAGCATGCCCACTACCGATCCACCTCCCTGCACCCAACCCATAAAGCCGGGGTGCACATTGCCAATCGCATAAGGCAGGATGTGCTGTTGAAAAGTAGCATAAGCTGAATCGAGCGATTTACCATGTTGCGGCAACGCTTGACGAAAGGCAGCGCTGGCCTCCGGTGGTGCGGGCTGCCACACGGGCCGTTGCCGGACATCCGCTAGATAGTCCAGCATGTCGTCCAACATGCGATGACTCTGAGCGCGGACCGCTTGCCAATCGCTCGGATCTAATGTGGGTTCGTCATCAAACACAAATGGAAGTTTCAGGAGCGGTAGGGTTAGAAGCGAGAGGGGAAGTGGAGAGGACCTTTCGCGGAGCGAAAGGAGACATTAGGCACTGCGGACCAATCGACCTGGGTGCTCTCGGCGGTAGCCTTGCAGGCACTCGCTGAAGAAGATCTCGGCGCTTTCGGACCAGGTGTAGGGGCGGACGTGCGTGCGATCGGTCGCGGCTACAGAACTCGTCAGCAACTGTACCAGCGAGCTAGGACGCGCCAGGTCAAAGTACTCGCAACTGTTGCCGCCGACTTCGCGATGAATGGGCGTGTCACTGGCCAGAGTTCGCGCACCGTGCCACAGCGATTCCACAATCGGCAATCCAAAGCCTTCAGTGATCGATGGAAAGATCACCCCACGGCACTGGCGGTAACAGTATTGCAACTCGGCATCGTTCAGATCATGAAACGTAAACAGCTGGCGACCCAGGAGTGGATGATGCGCGATGCGTTGCATGATGTCATCACAGCGGCCACCTACGCGACCCACCAGGCACAGCTTGGGTAAAGCGGTTCCCGCCTTGGCCTCGGGCAACATCCGCGTCCAGCAGAGATCAAAAGCATCCAACAAGTAGCGATGATTCTTGCGTGGGTCGAAAGCAGCCACGGTCAAATACGGACTTTCTTGAGCAGGATCTTCGAACAGCTGCTTGAGCTCGTGGCGTACGGCGGTGGGCTGGGACTCGGCTGGGAATTCAGCACCCAGAGGGAAGTCAACTATGGCTTGGCAGTAGTCTTGGCCTGGCAATAGTTTGGGCAGCGTTTCTTCCAGTTGATGGCGCACGGTTTCCGATATGGCCAGAATCATATCCGCGTGAGTGGCGACTTGTTTGAGATACTCTTCGAAACGCCGCGTGCGCCGCTGACCGACAAATTGTGGATGGGTCAACGGGATCAAGTCGTAAACGACTACAGCCGCGAATGCGCCTCTGGCTCGCGCCTTGGCCACCGCTGGCCAAATTTCCTTCCGCGCCCAATAAGCATCAGGCAGGATCAGCAAGTCGCCTTGGCCAGGTTCAATGCGTTCTGCTTGAGAGCACATCTTTCGCATTTGGTGTTTATACCAGTAGCGATACGGCAGTTTGAACATGCCCATGTGACCACGCTGCGGCAACAGCCAATGGCGCAGGCGGTCCGATTGAAAACGATTGACGAGGCTTTCGGTCAGCGCGCGATAGCCGCGCGGCAGCGCGCCCAGGATGTCGCTCTGCGTATCGAGCACGCGCTTCAAACGCGAATCTTGGCCGGGATCAATATGAAAGAACTGTTCGTTCAGACTCATCAAGGTGGAGCAGGTCGTGCCGCTGGCCGCACAGAGCTGTTGGCAGTGAGTCAGCACGTTACGTACGACGCGCTCGATTCCCGAACGGCGGCTGGAACCCAGTGTGTAAGTAGCGTCGATGAGCACGCGCTCAGGCAAAGATTGCATCGCGCGCAACTCTTCGAGGTGGCGCAGCGCCAGCCGGCTGCGCTGTGGACGCGAAGGGTCCATAGCACTTGGCGATGTATTCAAGGTTCGTTCGAGGTTACGGGCGCTCGACCGAAACTGGCTCGACATGTAGAGAGTCCTTTCTCACGCCTGCCGACTTCCGAGTTGTCTAGGCAGGAAAAGTCCGCTTTCAGATGGCCATCTTAGCTGCTTTGCCCAAACTGGCGAATAGCAGTTTTTTGCAGGTTTGCTTTCAAAACTGGTCCATCTTGGTGTTGTTGGCGTGCAGTGCGATATCCTGGGGGCCCAGCGAGTGAAGATACACAGGCTGGAAGCCTATGCCACAGCTACGCGGGTTCCCATTTTTGTGCATTGCGGGTACATTCACGCAGCTCAGGCCTTTTTCCCATCGGCAGTCTGCATACGAAAAATCTTATGAATCGCCAGTACATTTTCACAATGGAGTCGATGACCAAGAAACATGGTCAGAAGGAAGTTCTCAAGGACATTTGGCTATCATTTTACCCGGGTGCTAAGATTGGCGTTCTGGGTGCCAACGGGGCGGGTAAAAGCACCTTGTTGCGGATCATGGCTGGCCAGGACAAAGACTTCGATGGCGAAGCCCGTTTGACATCCGGGTTTACGGCAGGCTACCTGTCGCAGGAACCGCAATTGGATCCGACCAAGGACGTGCAAGGCAACGTCAACGATGCGGTGGCCACTCGCCGAGCCGTGCTGGATCGCTATAACGAGATATCGGAACAGTTGGGCGTGGTGACCGACGACGCCAAATTGCAGAAGCTCTACGACGAGATGGCTCGCCTGCAGGATATTATCGACCACAACAATTTGTGGGAACTGGATCGACAGATTGAAGTGGCCATGACGGTCATGAATCTGCCAGCCGGTGATGCTGATGTCACCACGTTATCAGGCGGTGAACGTCGCCGCGTCGCGCTGTGCAAACTGCTGATTGAACAACCCGATTTGCTGCTGTTGGATGAACCAACCAACCACTTGGACGCCGAAGCCATCAACTGGCTGGAACAGCATCTGGCTCATTATCCTGGCACGGTGGTCGCGGTTACGCACGATCGCTATTTCTTGGACAACGTGGCTCAGTGGATTCTGGAACTGGATCGTGGCCAGGGTTTCCCCTTCGAAGGCAATTACTCAGCCTGGCTGGAGCAAAAGCAAGCTCGCCTGGAGCGCGAACAGAAGGGGCAAGTCAGTCGTCAGAAGACGTTGGCTCGCGAGCTGGAGTGGATTCGTTCATCGCCCAAGGCCCGGCAAGCCAAAAGTAAAGCGCGTATCACTTCGTATGAAAAGTTGGCTGCGGAGCAATTCGAAGATCGACCAGACGAGCTCGAACTGCAGATTCCACCCGGCAAGCACTTGGGTGAATTGGTGATCGAAGCCGATAATATCAGCAAGGCTTTTGGCGATCGCGTCTTGATCGATAACTTGACATTCCGTTTGCCGGCCGGTGGCATCGTCGGTGTGATTGGTCCCAACGGGGCTGGTAAAACCACGCTCTTCCGCATGTTCATGGGCGAAGAAAAACCGGACACCGGTGAGTTGCGTGTCGGTCCAACAGTGGAAATGGGGTACGTCGATCAAAACCGCGACGCCCTCGATCCCGACAAAACCGTGTATCAAGAGATCAGCGGTGGGAGCGACGTGTTGGAAATGGGTGGCAAGAAATTGCACGCGCGGGGTTATGTTTCGAAGTTCAACTTCCGCGGACCCGATCAAGAAAAGAAAGTCGGCAAACTATCCGGCGGTGAACGCAATCGCGTACACCTGGCCAAACTCTTGCGCCGTGGCTCTAACGTCTTGCTGCTGGACGAACCGACCAACGACTTGGACGTCGATACCTTGCGCGCTTTGGAAGAAGGCATTCAAAACTACGCAGGTTGCGTGGTCGTGATCTCCCACGATCGTTGGTTCCTGGACCGACTGGCCACACACATCCTCGCCTTTGAAGGCGACGGTTACGTCCACTGGTGCGAAGGTAACTTTGCTACCTACGAAGCTCAACGGGCTGAACGCTTAGGCATCAATCCCGAAGAACCAAAACGCTTCCGCTATAAGAAGCTGCAGGCTTAAACGGAATTCAGTTAGCGTTGGGTGGCACTGGCAGAGCTTTAGCTCAACCAGTGCTCACTTTCTAGGATCTTCTGGCCAGTCGTGTTTGGGATAACGGCCGCGCAGTTGTTTGCGAACTTCGCTGTAAGTGTTTTGCCAAAAGCTGGCTAGGTCATCGGTGATTTGTTGGCAGCGGTTGTTGGGGGCTAACAAGTGCAAGAGCAGCGGGACGCGGCCTTCAGCCAGACGGGGTGTGGCCGACAGGCCAAAGAAGTCTTGTATACGAGCGGCGAGCACAGGTGGCTTGTCGGCTTCGTAAGTCAATAGCACGTTGCGGCCACTGGGCAGCGTATAACTTTCGGGAGCTTCGCGCGTCAAGCGTGAGCGCTGCGCATTGGTTAGCAAGCCTTCGATGAGCGCGCGCCAAGGCAGAGCGCGAATGGCTTCCAAGTCGCGTTGACCTGCGCACCACTGTGGTAGATGCTGTTGCAATCCTGCATCGCTTAGGTCGGGCCACTCGGGATCGGCCAGGGCTTTGCCCAGCCATCGCGCTCGACCTAAGAAACTGTTCAGCTGTTTATCGCCGCTGGGGAAAACTTTGTGCCAGTGAGTGATAGCCGACTTGGCCAGCAGGTCCGCGGTCGCTTCATCCAGCGGTGTGGCCACGGGCGTTTCATCCAGCATCAGATCGAACCAGTAAGTGCGGCGGCGCGTGACGACTTGACCGGTTGTCGGGTGCACAAATCGTTCATCGACTTGTCGAAGATGTTGCTCGCCCAGCCACTGGCGCTCGATCGCTGATGCTTGGCGCACGCTGGCTTCACTGCCACCGGCATCGACATCGACGCACACAAACAGCTCGGCAGCTCGCACACCTGAGCTGTTATCGAGCTTAACGCCACGACCGCCAACCATCAGGCCGCGCGGTTGATGCGCATCGCGCCGGCGGGCTACTCGATCGGGCATCGCTGCCAACATGGCGCGCGATACGTTGCGCTCGAGCGGTGCTTCGTGAGCGATGCGGCCAGCTTGCCCTTGGAGAATGCTGCGAAGTTGAGCTGCGGCCCGTTCGACTTGGCGGGCGGCGCCAATGCGAATAGAACCCATCGCAAAATCAGTGCGGCCTGTGCGCAAGAATTCGTCGAGCGCCAAGATGCGCTCGGTCACATCGCAATCGTTATGCTGAGCGCTGCGCGTGGGTGGTGGATTACGGGAATCGCGCGGTCCACGTCGATCAAACACATCACGTTCCGATAACATGGCGGCGGCCAGGCAGGCGGCACTGGGGATGCCGAGCGCATGACCCGCCAACAACAATCGAGCCAGGCGCGGATGCGTTGGAAAGTTGACCAACTGACGACCCAGCGCAGTTGGCCGAGCATCTGCTATGGCGTCTAAACGCTCGAGTACCAGTAAGGCCGAAGCGAGTGCTTCGTCTTTGGGTGGCGTGAGCCAGGGGAATTGTGCCAGGTCGCTTTCGCCCCAGCACAGCAATTGCAAAGCGGCGCCGGCCAGTTCGACACGCATGATCTCCGGATCGGTATGTCGCGGTCGACTGCGATGAGTGATTTCATCCCACAAGCGATAACATACACCCGATGCCGTACGACCCGCTCGACCTGCACGCTGCTGGGCAGAGGCTTGCGAGATGGGTTCTAGTTGCAGCACGTTTAGACCTACCGCGGCATCGACGCGTTGCACGCGGGCCCAACCACTATCGATCACGATGCGTACGCCATCGATGGTCAACGATGTTTCGGCAACGTTGGTCGCGAGAATAATCTTGCGACCGTCCGCCGGTCGCAGCACGCGATCTTGTTCTTCCGGCGAGAGATCACCGTACAAGGGCAACACGCTCCAGCCTGCGCGCTGCGCAGTTCGTTCCAGTGAGCGTGCCACCTGCAGGATCTCGCCCACACCTGGCAAGAATACCAACATGTCTCCGTCGTCGCGTTCGCAGGCGATCGGAATCTGATCGCATACGCTATCGACGATCTTGCGCGGTGGGCCAGGTCGCGCATGACGCATGGTTACGGGAAACATTTGGCCAGGTACGGAAATAACTGGCGGCGCGTTCAAATACTCGGCGATGCTGGCCGTATTGAGCGTAGCGGACATGATGACTAAGCGCAGGTCTGGTCGAATCGTCTCTTGCACTCGTCGAACCATGCCCAGCAGAATATCGCCTTCGAGCGAACGTTCGTGAAACTCGTCCAAGATAACGACGCTGACTTCCGACAGCACTCCATCGGTCTGCAATTCGCGCAGCAAGATACCGGGCGTAACTACAACCAACTGGGTATCTCGGGTCACTTGGCGATCGAAGCGCACTTGATAGCCAACTTGCTGTCCCAATTGCACGCCTTGTTCATAGGCAATCCGAGCGGCGGCGGCGCGAACCGCAATCCGACGTGGCTCGACCAGCACGACTCGTCCTGAGTCCGCGATCGGCAGTAGCGCTGGTGCCACGCGTGTGGTCTTGCCAGCGCCCGGCGGAGCTTCCACGATAACTGCTGCATGTGACCTGACAGCCGCGATGATTTCATCTAGTGCAGAATCAATGGGCAGAGATAAACGTGACATCAAACGTAGCGCCGACTTCTATAAAGAACGGTTCAGAGGTCGCGATCCAAGGCGATTGACGGCTTCCATTTAATGACCTGCGCCATGATCGCGATGTATACCAGAGCTCCCAACGGTGCGGCGAGCCAGGTACGACCAATCGCTAGAGTGTACGGTACCGAGCATACGGCACAAGCGACCAGGCCAGCCGCCGAGGCGATTGTGAGGCTGAGCAAGCTACCATCGAGAATTCGCCCGTGGGTGCGTCGCGCTAAGATGACGGACATAGTCATAGCTGACAGCATCAGGGACAACGAAGTACTCAAGGCTATGCCCCAGACACCTAGCGTCGACAAACTGAACCACTTGGCCGCCAATCCAATCGTAATTGCGATAGCGCCGACAATCGTCGGTGTGCGCGTGTCACCGAGCGTATAAAAACCGCGGGCAAGTAGCTCGCCCCAGCTGGCACCGATGAACATGCCCATAAAGCACACGATCAATCCACCCACAGCCGCCGAATCGCGGGCATCGAACCGGCCGCGCTGCAGCAGATCGGTTATGACCGGTACGGCATAGATTCCAAAGCCAATCGCGATCGGGATCACGATGAAAATCAATCGCCGCATGGCCAAGGCAAAATGTTTGGCAAAGGCATCGCGACCACTGGAGGCCAAATGCCCTGCCAATTGCGGAAAGGCGATTACACTTAAGCCGCTAGTGCTGATCGCCAACAAGGCTACGATCATGCGTTGGGCAAAATGCAGATGCGCCACTGTGCCTTCGTCTAGCTGCGACGCCAGCGATCGATCGACCAATGGGTCAATGCGCAAGTAAAGACTGCCCAGCACCAATGGAAACAAAGCCCAGAGCAAACGGCGCAAATGTGCGCCAGGTATTGAACCGATACGCAAATGAATCAGTAGCGGTGCGACGTGAATTACTACGCTGATGAGCGAACCGACATTGATAGCCAGGGCAATCGTATGCACCCCTTGTGGCCCCCACATCATGGCCAGCACCAAAGTTGCCAGCGTACCCCACACACCGCCCATAGCTGGAACAATAAAGCTATGGCGGCTGTGATGCACTGCCAAGGACCAACTGATAATCGTCGACATGACAATCTGCCATGAGAGAATACTTAGCAGTTTGGCTGACAGTTCTTGATGTTCGTTCACCATGTGACTGTATAGCCAGCCCACAATCGTTTGTGAGCCCATCATCACCACCAGCGTCGTCATCAATCCCAGCAGCCCGGTGACAATTCCAAATAGAGTGGCCATATGCCAACCGACTTTGACCCTTTGTTGGTCAGTGAAGCACGCGACCAGATCTGGTACCAACACATAACTCAGCGAGCCACTGATGATGGCTGCAAGTACGGTAGGTATTACCAAGGCCGCTGCCAGCGCATCGGTATCTGCCGTCGCGCCGAATTGATATGCCAAGACGACTTGGATCAAAAACTGAATGACCACTTGCAACGTTGAAGCGGATGTTAACCAAAACAAGTTACGTTTGGTTCCACGTGCGGGCGTGTCACTGGTTGCTTCGTTAGGTAGCGGTGATGTACTCATCGTTGCCTCCGACGGGCAACTTGCTCGAGTAAGTCGCTCATTTTGCCCAGCCATGGTTCCAGGGCATGATGGGTGCACACCCAGGCTTGCGCGTGCTGAGCGCGCTGGCGCCACGGTTGCCAGTTAGCGGATGCGTTTTTTAGAGCTTCGACTGCGCCATTGAGATCGTCGATCGCCACCAAGCTGGCTCGCTGCTGATGGCTGCCGGCAATCTCTGTGGCAGTGGCTCCATAGTTGGTCATCAATAAGGGTTTACCTAAAGCCATCGCTTCCAAGGCGACATTCGGAAAACCTTCGTAGCGACTGGGGACCAGAACAACATCGCAGGCCGCCAGAATCGGATAGGGATTGGTTTGGTAGCCGTGGAAGTGAACCAGGCTGGCCAGTCCTAGGGCTCGCACTTGCTGCTGAATCGCGCTTTCCAAAGGTCCGTTGCCAATGAAGTGCAGGTGCAACTGTTGAGTAGGTGTGATGTTCTGCTGAGCCTCGCGCCAGCGAGCGGCCAATAGCACTGCGAAGGCATGTCCCTTCTCAGCTGTGAATCTGCCAACGACGGCCATGTGGATTTGATCGGTATGCGCATGTTGCAAGCAGGCAGCGACTGTGGGCAGATCGTCTTGCGATTTCTGCTGGACAGCTTCGATATCTACCGGGTTGGTCAGCACGGTGAAGCGTTCCATGGGTATTCGATAATAGTTCGCAGCATCGAGGGCGACCTCTTGGCTAACACACAGCGTGCAAGCGGCGCGAGTGTAAGCGCGAGCTAGCAGCCGTCGTTTGAACCATCGCCAGCGCTGCTCGCTGCTGGCCACGTCGCGACTGGGCGGGCTGACAATGACGGATATGCGTGGCACGCTGCGTGGCAGTGTGCCGGTCACGAGTGTCATGTGATAGGTGCGATCGTAGACGACATCGATAGCACTTGTTTTTACGATCGTTTGCAGATGCCGGGCTTGCAACCACGAGATGCGTCCGGGTGGGAAGGCGGTAGGTTGCGGATGTGTGTCATTGAAGGCAGCCACGGATACATCTGCGGGCAGTTGACTCAAGTACACTCCGCGGCGAGCCAGCAAATAGACGCTGGGTGTGAATCGCTGACGATCCAAGTGGCTCACTAGTTGCCACAGTTGACGTTCGCTGCCGCCACCGTCCAGTGAGCCACTGCACGCCAGTATGCGATACCCTTGGCGGTCGGCTGTGGTCTGGCGGGCTGCGATATTGTCCTCCATTGCTGGCTTATTTCTCGGTTGACGTGGCTCGGGGGTTGCGACTAGCATCCGCGGCAGATTGTAGTCTTAGTCATCGAGATTAGTAGCAGCGTGGGATGCAAGTCAACCTCGGCCAAACGCGAACTGCGGGTCAAACCGCCAGGGGTACTCCCTGTGCAGGCTGGGCGGGCGTGCGTTTCTGCGGCCCAAGTATCCACTTTGGAAGGCGCCGATTCCCACGATATTGGTTGGTGTTATTAAGTTGCCTGTTTGGGGTGGTCAGCAGCGGTTGTGCCCGTTTTTATCAATGGACCGAGCCCTGGCGGACGGAAGCTCGTAGCGAAGAGCCAATTGGTGACAAGCAAGTGCTTAGCTCGCCCAAGCTGGCGCCCGATACGGTCGTGGTGCATGCGGTCCTGATTCGTTTTCCGGAAGAGCAAGCTGCGGCGCTGAATGAAGTTTGGCGCGTAGTCGATGAAGGCGTTATCGACATGTCGACTCGGCGGGCGATGTTCGCCAACGGCCTGAAGTGCGGCGTGTTGGTCGGTGAAATGCCGCAAGTCATTCGAGCTCGTCTGAAGGAGTTGAACTCCTCCTCGCCGGGCAACTCGATGGAACGACTGGGTTTGGCCGCGGAGGTGCCCAGTGATACGCAGCGACTGCACTGTCATGCTGGACGCCGCAAAGAGTTGCATTTGCGACCTGGTCTAACTGAACCGATTACTGTGTTGCATATGCGTGACGGCAATTTGCAAGGCAACACGTACACTAATCCCCGTGTCTTGTTGGACTTGCGCGCCGCGCCGTTGGGGGATGGTCGAGCTCGATTGAAGATGACTCCTGAAATCCAACACGGTGATCCGATCGAATCGGTGCGTGTCAGTCCCAACAAGATGGCTCAGTATCCCGATGTTCGCCAGTTGCAGCAGGTGTGGGATTACATGGCCATGGAAGTTACGCTCGGTCCCGGCCAATTCTTTTTGTGCTCGCTGTCCGATCCCCCGCGCGGCCTGGGCCAGGCCATGTTCAGTACGCGCACGAGCGAACGCACCACCGAACGCGTGCTGCTGGTCGTTCAAATGGTCGCCAATCCTCTGGACGAACTCTTCGCCCCCGAAGAAGTCGAAGCCGCCCGGCTGGCCAGTGAACAATAGTAGCATTAACCAAGCCCCTGTAGAGCGGCTGTCCCCAGCCGTCCGCACCCGCTGAGCATGTTTCTTCACACCAGTCGTGAGTCCGGTCTGTCCCCGCTCTCCCGTAGAGCGGCTCTCCAGGGCCGCTCAGTCATTTCCACTGTAGCCGAAGTCGCCAGACCTCCGGATCGCAGCCTGGCGTCTGTCCCCGATCAAGTCGACGTCTGGTTCGAAGTGGCTTGGGTTAGCGGGTGCTGAGCGGCTGAGGACACCCGCTCTACGAACGGGGACCTGAAAAACTGGGATCAGGTCCGGATCAGGTCCTAATTTTCATCGCGGTTTCATCGCGGTTTCCTCAAGGAACTCAAATAGGTCTGAGTACTTGGGTTGGGAAAAGATCCCCGTCTCGTGGTCCAACAACTCGATTTCGTTTTCACATACACCGTCTGTCACTCTAAACCCGTATAGATCGCCAACACCATTGTCGGAAACCGCTAAAAAACCAAACGCAAGTACGCCTCGGTTTCGCTCGACAATGTTCCAGTCACTTCCCGGAAACACTGAAAATAGGTTTCCGAGTGCGAAGTAGCCTCCGCCATACCTTGTTACAAAGAGTCGGTAGGACTCCGGTAGTCGTACTCCAAGCTGGGCTTCAACATGCTGTATTTGCGTTAGCGTGGCCGGCGGATCACTCTCGAGTCCGAACCACACTGGCCTTTCTTCCCTTAGCTTTTCGACAAGCGGTACGAATTCCTCAATCAGCATTACATTTCCTATTCTTCAAAGATCCACAGACAGGGCTCATTGGCCAAGGAGCTACTCCGTCACAGGCAGCACCCTGGAATGCTGTATCCAAACTTCGTTGCCATTGGTACGTACATTGAGGGAGAAGAGGGGCCGCTGCGGTTGGCCATTACTTTACATGTAAAGTAACGCGACTTACGGCGATGGAGCCGAGAAGTTTGCAACGTAACTATACTGCCGCTAGACCTGACCCCAATTATCTCCCTTCATTGAGACCTGACCCAGACCTGACCCCAATTTTTGTGGGTCAACTCGAAGAACTGGCACTAGGTCCGTGTGTTTTGAACTGACCAATCACCGTTTACAGACAATACAACACACTGGTGGGGTGGACAAAATAGAAAAAAAACTTCGTCGTCAAACGAAAAATTGCAGAAAAATTCTACGTCAATTCCAGAGTCAAATTTGACAACAACATCATGTATCCCAATTGATTCGACACCGCTTACCCGACCGAAGTCGATTTGCTCTAAAATCGCATTCTTTTCAGATGCATCCCCCATGACATCATTACTACCTAACAAAATGCGATTGTTGCGAATTACTCGCCATGCGGCGCTATAAGAACCGAATTCCCATTCGCCTCTACTACGTGCGGAAATCGTAATGGACTGTGCAATTTCCTTTCCTAGGGCGAACGAGATCGCACGGTCATTAAAGACGATGGATCGCCACACCGACTGGCCAATTACACTTTCAATCATCAGTTCGACAGGCTTTTCCATTTTCAACTCGATACAGGGTGTTACTCTAGCCATTTAGGCACTGTTTTTCCAAACTGCTCATAAAGTTCCCAGACCTTTTCCAGGATCTCCTCTTTTGTTCGATCTCCCATTCCCCCTTCCTTCGCGTCGTGTAAAGCACGCTTCGCGTCGGCCAAAAAATTGGGGGCAGGTCTGCCTTTTCACTGAATCTGAATTGATGGCCTGCGCTAAAAAATGAGACCTACGCCCAATTATCTCGTACAAGAAGTTGTTTTATGGCTGCTTAGCATATCGTTCGATTAACTCTTGAGCTTGTGCATTGCCAGGATCGTACGCTTGAACACTTCGCAGCCAGAATAGACCGTTGCGCACCGATTCATGTTCCAGCAAGATTTTGGCGAGCTCCAGACGGGCCTCAACATCTGCAGGATTGCTGCCAATGCGATCCCAAAAGACGTTGACGCCGGCCAACGCCTCAGTGGCTTTCTTGACATATGCAAACTCTTCTTCAGCTTTTTGTTTCTCACCTAAGCCGCGCAAGGCGACCGCATAGGCATAGCGCGATTGAATGTCGCGCGGATTGTGGGCTATGGCTTTCTCCAACCATTGTTTGGCCGCGGCGTAATTGCCTTCGTCGCTTTCCAACTTGCCAAGTTCGGCAGCGACTGTCAGTCGTTCGCTGGGTTCGTTGACCTCGCGGTAAGCGGCTTCGATCTCTGCCGGTGAATGCGAGAGGACTCGCTCGAACAGCTGTCGAGCTTGCACTGGTTCCGCCTGCGCCTTCTTACACATGCCCATCACGACTTGGACGGGAAGAACATTGTCAGCATCCGGACATGTCTGCAAGACATTTAGGGCTTCATCGAGTTGACGTTGGTCCAGCAGCAATCGCCCCAGCGCATAGATCGCCGGAATATAAGTACGCTGGCGCTGCAGAGCTTGTCGGTATGTCTCTATGGCCGAAGTCTTATTGCGCTCGTGTTCGTGGATGCGACCGAGCCGATACACAGGCCGGGCATCCTGCGGAAAATCCGCTGCCCACGCACCAAGCACTTGCCGCGCCTCTGCAAAACGACCCGTAGCGGCCAGCCCATTGGCATACGCCGCGCTCACTTCGCGCACATCGACACTTGGATCAAGCAACCAGCCGTTCAGCCGCGAAACAGCCTCGTCATCCAATTGACCCGTTTCCGATTGAGCCAGCAACGTTTCCAGTTCCAGTTGTTCCGCTGGATATCCCAGGCGATGCGCTTGATCGAGCAACTTGAGCATGCGATCGTACTGGCCTCGATGTCGGGCAAGTCGAGCCTGCAGAAAAGTTGTCTCACTCGAATCGCCCATCCAACTGGCTAACGTCAAACGACTGCCAGCCAGCTGATCATGGCCGTCACTCAAAGCCTGACGAACATACAAATGAGCCAGCGAGTGCAGACCGCCGGTACCCCAAGCTGCAGCCAGCAGCCCCAGGAACACCAGCAGCACAACCATCCATCTTCGACGTTTCACTGGCGGTTTCTTCGATGGCATTAATGTTATGCAGTGCGGTAGTGGGTCACGGTCACGGCGGAGGTTGCTAAGACACAGGCTGGAAGCCTATGCCACACGCCACACAGGCTGGAAGCCTATGCCACACAGGCTGGCAGCCTAGGCTACAGTTAGGGCGTTTTGGGCTGAGAGGTATAAATTGCTAAGGGCGGCCCTACGCTTTCGTTCCAGATGCCGACAATCAGATCGGGCAAGCCATCGCCATTGACATCGCCAGCGGTGCAGGCAGCATGGCTGGGGCCGTATTGCTCTATCGCATGACGTTTGAAATTCAGACCCGGCGTCTGTTCCCACCACACGATCGAATCGTATTTGTCGGCCGACGCTTCATCCATAATCGGCAACATACCCACCGCCGCAATATCTACGTCGCCATCACCATCGAAGTCGGCAGCGCAGGATGACAAGGCGCCGACTAACATGCCCAGTTCATGTACTTGCCAGGTATTGTCCGGCTTGTTCTCCAACCAACGCACGCCGTGATAAGGCTTAGGCAAAAACGCGTCCATCGAATCGCCATTGGTATGCACGATATCGAGTCGACCATCGCCGTTGATATCGGCCAAGGTTGTCGAGCTGGAGTTATAGGAAGGATCAACCAAGCGCACGAGCTGTTGCTTTTCAAAGCGACCCTGACCAGCGTTGTGATAGAGTTCAACAGTTTCAAACTCTTGAGCGAACGAGACCAGATAGTCTTCACGACCATCGAGATCAAAGTCGGCAACTTGAACCCCTAAAGCCCCATGACGGTTATCGATGATCTCAATTGGCCATGGTTTGTCAGCAGTAGGATCCACGCCGGGATTGCGCAGCAGCTTCATCGCGCCGGTGGTGCGCCAGCCAAACTCAGCCAGAATCACATCGCGATCGCCATCGTCGTCGTAGTCGATCAGCCGAGCTTCGACCAGTCGGGCTAAGTGATCGGCCAACGTCAGCGGCTGATACTGACCATCGGCTTGGGCCAGCCAGACTTGCAACTTGCCAAAGTCGTGATCACCCACCGGGAAGCTGCCCAAGTCGCATACGAGCAAGTCTTGCAATCCGTCGTTATTGAAATCGCAAGGTGTCACTCGACAACTATTGGTAACACGGCCCAGTTCACGCGCCTGCCACTTGGCACTCGGTTCCAGTTCGCTGACGAAGCCGTTGCGCATGTCGGACAATAACAACGTGCCGCGTCCGGCATCCCAGGCCAAGTGGGCCACGCATGCGACACGTTGACTCATGTGCTCCAAGGGAACACTGCGCACGAATCGATGTTCGGTGGCTTCGGACTGGACAGTCGGGATAGCGACATGCTCAGGGGCGGCCTCGCGAAAGTAGCGCACGGTTTCCACGTGGGTGGGTTCTTCCAAATCGGTGCGACCCGAATCGATGTAGAACTTGAAACCTTGCTCAACCTCTTTGTCCCAACGCGACTTGGGGAACGTCATCGGATCTGGCATGTAATGACAATCGCCACAGAAGCGTTCAATGCGGGCGACCTGAGTGGGGGACAAGGCAGCCGGTGAAGCCGACGACTTGCTCATCGGTGAAGTGGTTGCGAAGTTATCACAACCACTCAAGACACTCATGCCCAATAGAAAAGCCAAGAATGTTGAATCGCTCAAGACTAGACGCTTAGGCATCGCATTTTAACCATCAACACAGGGTGTGGTCGTCCTAGAGCTTGCCCAGCATCTCTTTGGCCTTGGCTTTGATCTTAGCCGGCTCCTTCATCAACTGGAGTTCACGATAATCTTTGGTCAACGCTTCACCCTTGGCAGAGTCGGACGCTTTGATGCCATTGATGTCGGATAAGAGCGAGCTCATACTGCTCCCCATTTTACCCGTCTTTTCGTAACTTTCCAGGGTCTTGCGGACGTTGGCCTCGATCGTCGAGGTCTGCACGACTAACTTTTCTTCTTTGACGCCACCACAACCCACCAGGGCGAAACTGATCAGCCCGCTTGCGACCAGGCTCGTCCATCTACGATTGAAATTCATAATGTCTCCAAAAGTCGAAATAGTAAAACCCCACTCGAACTCACGGGACTGACCGGGCGAGTTCGGGCGGGGCAAAGTTCAACCACGATCTAGTCGTGCTGCGTTATTTAACGAGCTGCGATTACTCAAGGCTTCCTTGGTCGCCGCCGCGTGCACTACCCAGCGCCTGATAGGTGATCAGGTCGATGCTGTTGGAAATGAACTGGACCGAACCGTCACCCAGGGCGTGCATTGCGCCACCGGTATGGCGACTGCGAGTTGGCCAAACCCCTGCTGAGTCACCTTGACCGCAACCGGCGCACTGCATGCAAGCTGGATAGATCCAGTTTGGCGGGGCAACCGTGTTGATGGCGGTGTTGTAAAAGCCAGGTGCACTCCAGCGGAAGCCGGCTTCGCTGCGGTGGCTGGATGTGCCAGCTGCCAAACAGCTTTGACCATAAGCGGTAATGGCGGCTTGTGTTGGAAACTGAGCGGTGAATCCACCTGGAAAAGGTATGCCGTTGGGGAAGTCGCCACCGACCACCGTGAAGATGCTCGAGGTGGCATCACCCTTATTGAATTCGCCCATCATGATCGTGTTGGACAAACCATCGATCACATCGCCGAACTTGGTATCGATCTGACGCTTGAAGAATCCGTTTTGATCGCCTACTGCGACATCCCAGCCAACGTTCGAGCCTTCGCTGCAACCATAGTTGTTCCAGCCCATATCGGACAGTTCCCACTTGGTCGCTGGATCGATATTGGAAGCAGCGTTGTATCCGAGGTCCGAAGGACACAAGAACGCTGCGATCCGAGTGTGACCGACCACCATCGCTGGCACGGTGGCTGGTGCTTTGACAGTCATGTCGTAGTGATACTGATTGAACGCTAGTTGTGAGAACAAAGGACCCTGTTCAATGTAGGGCAACAGCATGGTGTGCGCTGAGTAACCGTTCCAGTTGCTCTGCTGCATGCCAGCACCGGAATCAACCCAGCTCGCCAAACGTGGTACCTTCTTGTGGGTGCTCTCGTAGTTGTGGAAAGCAAGTGCTAGTTGCTTCAAGTTGTTGCTACATGACATGCGACGTGCAGCTTCGCGCGCTGCTTGCACCGCTGGCAGCAGCAGCCCTACCAGAATGCCGATGATGGCAATAACCACCAGCAACTCTACCAGGGTAAAACCTTGTCTCTTGCGATTCATCACTAAGTGAACTCCGACGATAAAGAAGATATGAGTAGGTCAATCAGAAGCACATAGACTCCCTCTTAGGGATTCTAGATGCGGCTTAGCATTCGCCAATGGTCAATCTAGGCAGTGTGGGTCGTCATGAGCTCGCGTAATACCTGCTGAGCACCACAAAAGAGTCCTACGATCTCTTAATGAACAAACCATAAGGTTGATAACAGCGCCAAGAACCGCTTTAGTGCTCGAAAAGAAGTTGCTAAGCGACAGATAGCGGACGCTACAATAGATCTCAGTTGTAGATATCGTTTTGTTTGTGGCGCTTTCGAAAGCCTGAATTTGAACGTTAATAATTGGTTGGTATGCGGCGAATAAGACTCGCCACCTTCGCCGAGCCATCTTTTCAACGCAGAGTCCGCGAAGGCCGCAGAGAAAAAGTGACTGTTTTCTCCGCGATCGGCGGTGTCTCGCTGCGTTTGAGAAAGAAACTCTCTTGGTGTTGAAATCCCAGGCGGAAACTAGTTGGTACACTGAGCGTTAGTTCATGACACAGGCTAGAAGCCTATGCCACAACACAGGCTGGAAGCCTATGCCACAACACAGGCGGGAAGCCTATGCCACATTTCTTTTTACAAGGGGTACTGCTCATGATTCGTATCGCAGCTTTGTTCGTTTTGGGTCTTTTAACAACTTCGTCGATGCACGCGCAAGAGATCACGCCGACTCCGCAACATAAGAAGTTGGCGGAACTGGAAGGCAAGTGGTCGTTTGTCCTCAAGAGCGAGGGCAGCGAATCTAAAGGTGCTACGGAATACAAGCTCGAGTGCGGCGGGTTGTGGCTGACTAGCGACTTCAACACCGATTTTGGTGGCATGAAGTTCCAAGGTAAGGGGCTCGACGGTTACGATCCAGCCAAGAAGAAGTATGTTAGCGTGTGGGTTGATTCGATGACGATGGCACCCATGATGTTTGAAGGCGACTACGATGCTAAGGGCGAGAAGTTAACGATGATTGCCAATGCAGCTGGCCCAGACGGTAAGCCTGCCAAGTGGAAATCGGTGACCACGATTGTTGACAAGAACAAGCATACCTTCGATATGTATCTCACCCCACAAGGCGGCGAAGAAATGAAGATGATGACCGTCGAATACACGCGCCAATAGTAGTCAGTACTATCGCCGGCGTTTTGACAAGCGGCGAATGACCGAAACGGCACCCAGCGCGTCGCTCAAGCTGAGCTTGCTACTGCCTGAGCCACGCGCATGATAGGTGATTGGCACCTCGCGAAATTCGGCACCTACTTCCGCTAGGGCCACCAGAATCTCTTCTAAAAATCCGTAGCCGTTGCATGTTAAGCTATCGAGATTCAGTCGTCGTAAGAGCTTGACCGGATAACAACGGTACGAACCGCTGCAATCGGCCACGGATAGTTTCAACAATCGCGTCGCTTGCCAATTCAACAAACGACTGAGACGTTGTCGCCACGGCGACAATCCAGTCGACGCCCCGCCGGCCACATAACGCGAGCCAATCGTGACGATTTGCTGCCGCACATCTAAGCAACTCGGGGCTAAGACTTCCGTGACCACGCGCGGATCGTGACTTTGATCTGCATCCAAGTTGATCAAGAAATCATAGTCACGCTGCAAGCACCAGCGGATGCCATCACGTAGCGCAGAGCCTAACCCGAGCTTGCCTGAGCGCTTGAGCACCTGAAGATCGGGGTGCTCGGATTGTTGATCTATGGCCCAGTCGCCAGTGCCATCGGGTGAATTATCGTCCACCACCAGGTAGTGGGCAGCTGGCAACGTGGCTCGCAAGGCAGAGAGCATCTCCGGCAAGTTGTGACGCTCGTTGTACGTACAGAGCATGACCAACACGCGTGGCGGACGCTGATTGGTCGCTGGCAAGCCATCGACCGCAGATTGGCTCTCGGACAATGGCATTACTTGACCACAAAATTGACCAGGCGACCGGGAACGACAATAGCTTTGACGATCGTCTTGCCACCGGTCCACTCGCTGAGTCGCGCATCGCTGCGCGCGATGGACTCCAGGGCAGCTTGATCGGTATCGGCGGGCACCTGCAATCGCCCTTTGATCTTGCCGTTGACTTGAATCGGCACCTCGACAACAGCTTCCTTGAGATACTCTTCTTTATATGCAGGCCAGGCTTCGTAGGCCAGCGATTGTGCATGGCCAAGCAACGACCACAGTTCTTCCGCGATATGCGGAGCCATCGGTGATAGCAGCAAGACAAATTGCTCCATTACCGATGTCGGACGCACCTCTTCTTTGTTAAAGAAGTTGACGAACTCCATCAATCGGGCGATGGAGGTATTGAAACTCATGCTGTCCAGATCGCGCGTCACCGCTGCAATCGTTTTATGCAGCATGCGCAACTGATCGTCTGTAGGCGGGACATCTTGAATGGCTGGTAGCAGTTGCAGATCATCGGATTTCGAGTCGGTGATCATTCGCCACACGCGATCCAGGAAATTGCGTACTCCGCTCACGCCAGCCATGCTCCACGGCTTGGTCGCTTCCAATGGTCCCATAAACATTTCGTACAGACGCAGCGAATCAGCGCCGTGCTCTTTCACGACGTGGTCCGGGTTGACGACATTACCGCGGGCCTTGGACATTTTGAAGGCGCGGCTGTCGACCCGAATATCCGGCACAGCGGTTAAAACGAAACCGTCACCTTGCTTGGTAACTTCTTCTTCAGGAACTCGCGCACCGGTAACGATCGCGCCAGTTTTTTTGTGGAAGGTCTGTTTTTCTTCACCTACGCGTACATCGCTGGCACTGACCCATGCGCCGGCCTCGTCTTTGTAGGCTGTGAATTCAATCTCGCCCAGGATCATGCCCTGGTTAACCAGCTTTTGAAATGGTTCGCGGGTGCTTACATGCCCGCGGTCGTACAACACTTTGTGCCAGAAGCGCGAGTAGAGCAGGTGCAACACCGCATGCTCGGCACCACCCACATACAAGTCGATCGGCATCCAAGCCTTCTCTTTGTCTGGGTCGCAGAACACCTGCGAGTTGCGTGGATCGATGAACCGCAGAAAGTACCAACAGGATCCAGCCCACTGTGGCATGGTGTTCGTTTCTCGTCGATAACGCTTGCCATCGCGCTCGACATACAACCACTCATCAGGCGCTTTGGCCAACGGTGGTTCGGGCCGACCGTGAGGCTTGTAATCCTCCAAATACGGCAAATCGACGGGCAACTCGCTCACATCCACGGCGCGAATAGCGCCGGTGGGTTTGCCGCTGGCATCCAACTCGTGCAGAATCGGAAAAGGTTCACCCCAGAAACGCTGACGGCTGAACAGCCAATCGCGCAACTTGTAGTTCACTGCCTGACGTCCCAAGCCTTGCTCAGTTAGCTGTGCCGTGATCTTGGATTTGCACTCGTCGGTGGTTTGGCCGGTATAACTACCGGAGTTGATCGCGATGCCCGAGTCCGCAAAGCACTTGGTGCCAGCTTGAATCTTGTCGCGGTCTTCTTGGCTGACACCTTCGCCAGGCTCAACGACTTGAATAATCGGCAAGTCGAACTGCTTGGCAAATTCATAGTCGCGATCATCGTGAGCGGGTACCGCCATAATCGCGCCGGTGCCATAACTGGCCAGCACGTAGTCGGCGATCCAGATCGGAATCGGTTGCTCGGTCACGGGGTTGATCGCATGCGAACCAGAGAAGACGCCAGTCTTTTTGCGTTCGCCTTCGGTGCGTTCGCGATCGCTCTTGAACGAAGCTGCCTGGCGATATGTTTCAACCGCCGCGCGTTGTTCGGTCGTAGTCAGTTGCTCAACCAGCGGATGCTCAGGCGCGATCACCATGTAGGTCGCGCCGAACAAGGTATCGGGTCGAGTCGTATAGACGCGCAGGGCATCGGTGGGATTGTTCACCGGCAACCCGCTGCGGCTACGCGCTTGGCGCCAAGCGGCAAAGTCGGCGGCAGTGCCCAAGTAGAAATCGACTTCTGCACCTAGGCTGCGACCGATCCAGTCGGTTTGCAGTTTCTTGATGCTGGGCGACCAATCGAGACCTTCCAGATCGTCGATCAGACGCTCGGCATAGGCGGTGATCCGCAGCATCCATTGCCGCAGCGGAATACGCTGAACCGGATGATCGCCGCGTTCGCTGCGACCGTCGATCACTTCTTCGTTGGCCAGTACCGTCCCCAGACCCGGACACCAGTTCACCAGGGCATCGTCTTGATAGGCTAGCCGGAACGAATCGCGATATTGGTTGATGGCGAACTCGCCTTGGGCGGACACCTCGGCCGGAATGGGCAGTTGGCTGATCGGCCGGCCCTGGCCGGCTGCGGTGTCGTACCAAGTATCGAACAATACTAGAAAGATCCACTGCGTCCAGCGGAAGTACTCCACATCGGTGGTGGCCAGGACGCGGTCCCAGTCGTAGCTGAAGCCCAGCATTTTCAATTGGCGGGTGAACTCGGAGATGTTCTTCTCCGTCGACTCGCGGGGCGGTACGTTGTGCCGAATGGCGTACTCTTCGGCCGGCAACCCGAAGGCATCGAATCCCATGGGATGCAAGACCGTCTTGCCACGCATGCGTCCGTAGCGGCTGACGATATCGGTGGCCGTATATCCTTCCGGGTGCCCGACGTGCAATCCGGCTCCGCTGGGATACGGAAACATGTCCAGCACATACAATTTCTCACCCCTAGGCAAATCGGGGGTGCGAAACGTCTGGTGGTTCTCCCAATATTTTTGCCACTTGGGTTCGATCTCGGCGGGATTGTAACGCGGCATAATAAAAGTCGGGTTTCAGCGAAGGACGGACATGAAAAGAGAGTATTTGAACAGTTGTGGTGTAGATGGCTAGTAGGGTTGGCAGTCCATCGGAAGAGCGGGGGCCTTTCGCTTCCCACACGAAAGCGGCCGAGTATGGCCTGGGGTTTGCTAGGCGCGTGTTGGCTTTGCGTGGTAGTTTGCGTGGTGGTTTCATAAAAATAGCGGATGGGATCGAAGGGAGTATGGATGTGGATGCGGCGATCGCTGAGCAACTGGCTAGTCGGTCATGTCGTCCTCGGAGAACCGAGGGTGGCGTGCAGTGGCGCGTGTGGGCGCCGCGCGCGGCCGAAGTTCAGCTCGTCCTCTACTCGGGCTCGCAGGCAGATGCTCATGTGATGCAGCGCGACTACTGGGGCTACCATGATTTGACGTTGCCCGATATCCAGTCTGGCCAACGCTATGCGTTTCGATTGGACGGTGGTCCAGCTCGACCCGATCCATGTTCGATGTGGCAACCCGATGGAGTGCATCATGCTTCGGCTGTGTATTTTGCCGACGAGTTCACTTGGACCGATCAGCAGTGGCCGGGTGTATCACGGCCGGAGTTGGTCTTTTATGAGTTGCATATCGGCACCTTTACTAAGGAAGGTACCTTTGATGCCGCCATCGCGCGTTTAGAGTCGCTGAAGGAGTTGGGCATCACGGCGCTCGAGATTATGCCGGTGGCTCAATTTCCTGGTGAACGTAATTGGGGTTACGACGGAGCTCATCTGTTTGCTGCTCAGAATAGTTACGGTGGCCCGGAAGCGTTTCAGCGTTTGGTGGATGCCGCGCATCGAGTTGGACTGGCTGTATATCTGGATGTCGTGTTGAATCACTTTGGCCCCGAAGGCAACTACATCGGCGAGTTCGGGTCGTATTACTCATCGCGTTACACGACACCCTGGGGGCCAGCCTTTAACTTTGACGGTCTGGATAGCGATGCGGTTCGCGATTTTGTTCTGGATTGTGTGTGGCAGTGGATCGATGAATTCCACTTGGATGGTTTGCGCTTAGATGCAGTCCATGCGATGTTCGACAATAGTCCATCGCATATTCTGGCGGAGATCAAGGAAGTGGCTGAGGCCGCGGCCATGCGTCGCGGCTTGCATGGACTGATCATTGCCGAAAGTCTGATGAATGATGTGCGTATGGTCCGGTCGCCCGAGCGAGGCGGTTACGGGTTGGATGCCGAATGGAACGAAGACTTTCATCACGCGCTAGTGGCTTTTCTGACCGGCGAGCGCCACGGGAAATACATCGATTTTGGTGCCGCCCAACAGTTGCCACATGTGTTGCAACATACTTTTCATCTCGCGGGCAGTTACAGTCGGTTTCGTCGTCGTCGCTGGGGCGCGCCGGTGGGTGATGTGCCGGGCGATCGCTTTGTAATCGGCACACAAAATCATGATCACATCGGCAATCGCGCGCACGGCGAACGCTTGTGTCACCTGGTTCAGCCCAACATACAACGGCTGTGTGCCAGTTTGATGCTGTTAGCGCCGTATTTGCCACTGATCTTTATGGGTGAAGAGTATGGCGAGCCGAATCCGTTTATGTTCTTTTGTTCTTTCGAAGATGAAGGCTTGATCGAAAACGTGCGTCGCGGTCGCGCTCGCGATTATGAACTAGAGGGCGCGATCCCTGACCCGCAATCGCCGCAAACCTTTGAAGTCTCGAAGCTCAGTTTCACCTGGCACATGAACGAATTCCAGCGTGGCTTGAGGCAACTCTATATCGATCTCCTCGCTGCGCGCCGAGATTGGCCCGCTTTACAAGATTTCAAAAAGCGTAGTGCGAGGCTGTGGCCGGACAATCAACAACCCAGCGGGTTGGAACTGATTCGCGGTGGAGTTAGTCGCAGCGATGCTGGTCACTTGGCGTGTTATTTCAACTTGACCAACCGCTTGCAAACCTTGCCCGATATTGCGTGCGCTGACTGCCAGATCATGTTTCGTTCTGAGCAGCCGTGTTATGGCCAGCCCGCCCACGAAGTGCCCGATACAGCTTCGCTGGTGCTACAACCGTATGAATGCGTCGTGATTGCGCCTCAGGCTTAGCGTTTGAGTTTCGATCTTCAAACTTAAGTTCATTCCCAACTGAAAAAAATTATATAAAGCGATAAACATGGAGTTGGACAAACTACTGTCCCTGGAAGGACGCGTGGCTTTGATTACAGGGGCCGGTTCGGGGATCGGCAAATCGGCTGCCAAACTATTCGCTCGAGCAGGTGCCAAGGTAGGCCTGCTGGGGCGCGATCGCGAGGAGTTGGAGGCAACTGCCCAGCGAATTGGATCGGAGACATGCGTGCTGCAAGCCAACGTGGCTGAACCGGAGGAGATGGAAGCCGCTGTGGCCGAGTTGATCTCACAATTCGGCCGACTAGATATCGTGGTAGCCAACGCTGGAATCAATGGTGTCTGGGCCTCGCTCGAGTCCTTGTCTCCAGCCGAATGGAATGAGACGCTGGCAGTGAATTTGACCGGTGCCTTTCTGACGATGAAATATTCGGTGCCGCATTTGCGCGAGACGAAAGGCAACGTCATCATCAACGCGTCGATCAATGGTACGCGTGTGTTTAGCAATTGCGGCGCGACTGCGTATGCGTGTTCCAAAGCTGCGCAAGTCACCCTGGCAAAGATGACGGCCTTGGAGTTGGCTCGCGATGGAATTCGCGTCAACGTAGTCTGCCCGGGCTCGATTGCCACGCCGATTCACGGCAAGACGGTGGCTCGTGAGCTAGAAAATGTCAGTGCTGCCGTCGAGTATCCTGAGGGTACCGTCCCACTGACACACGGCGAGGTCGGCGCGCCGGCCGAAGTAGCCCAGCTCATGCTGTTTCTAGCCAGCGAAGCGGCGCGACATATTACAGGGACGGAAATCTGGATCGACGGCGGCGAATCGCTGTTGATGGGCTAATGGCGCGTGATCGCTGCCATATTTCAAATGGTTAGCGGGTTCTTTTTTAAAACGCAGAGAGACGCAGAGGATCGTAGAGAAGACTAGTTGGACTCTGCGTTTTAAAAAATGAGGTCGATTGCACACCACTACTGAACGATGGCTTTGATTTTTTGGATGAAGTGGTGTTCGCCGCTGGATTCGGTCAGCTTGGTAGCGCGGCGTTCGGCTTCATCGCGTTGATCGAATTCGAATACAGCGACGCGGCGCAAATCGGTATTGAACACTGCCCAGTAAATGCGCGTCCGAATTTCGCCTTTAGCACGGCGGCGCGGTTTGGGTTGCGGAGCGACGAGAGCTGCGGTGCTTTTAGCATCCACGGCGGCGGGTTTAACGGCCGAACTTTTGAGAAGTTTTGGTTTGGCGACGGCCGTGTGGGCTGGGTGTGACTTGGCAGTCTCTGGCTTGGTCACGCCACTTTTGGTGACAGCAGTTTTGGTCGCAGGAACTTTGGCAGCAGGTTTGGCTGAGATGGTAATGGCTTTGGCGGAAGATTTGGTGGCGGGCTTGGCTGTGACCTTGAGGGCGACGGGCGGTTTGGCTTTGGAGAGGATGCTCTTGGAAGTTACCTTGGGTTTCGTCTTGGGCTTCGTTAAGGTCGGGGCGCGACTAGCCATGGGTACAAACTCCTCAGGTGAATGGAATAGATGCTTGAATAAGATTACGCAAAGTTGCTAGACATCCGGTCTATTCCAAGGCCCTGGTGGGACGTTCGCGGACTGCGACGCAAGTTTGAACCAGCCAAACAAACAAAATAAATCGAGCTAGTCATTCACGGCGCAATTGCCTTGAAGAATGCGGTGCGCTGGAGGACAGGCAGGGCAAACTTCGGGTCGCAAGGGTGTGGGTCAAGCGGCAGGCGTGCTATGTCGAACTTTGGGCTTGGGAGGCCTCATTCCCTGTTGGGCTGTCTGCACATCAACCGCAGCCGGACGGATATCGTTCGGGCGAAACAGTTGCTGCGCTAGACGGCTTGTTAGCTAACTGCGAATGCTCGAGACAAAGAGGCGGGCTAAAAAATCCATCTCGAGATAAGGTGGGCGACTTCAAGGACCTTCTCTGGCCCCCCGCGCGAAATTGCTCCTTACCGCATTAGCACCATCTATCATAACCCAACGCGTAACCAGTTCCCAGTAGGAAACAACTCCATTAGAACCGGATTATGAGGAGAAAACGCGTGCCATAATCGTACAAATTTCCTCGCCTACCTGAGTTTCCAGTAGGCTGAGGGCTACCGACAGGGGCCGGCTGGTACCAGCTCGATGCTGGTTCATTTCATCGAAATCGGCCTACGAAACTTTACTCTGAGCTACTAGACTTAAAACAATTCTCCCTCAACCAACTTACTAGATACAGCAATGTCTGAAACTCCGCCCGCCGAACACCGCCTCTTTGATTTAGCGGCCTTAGGTCAGGCACGGCTTAATCCACTGCTGCGCCAACTTGAAGAGAGTGACTTGGCCACGATCGTCACCGGTTGCAATGGTCAGAATGGTCTGTGTACCGGTCTGAAGGTCGCCATCAAGATCGAGCTGCGTGGCTCCGTCGGTGCCTATTTCGGTATGCTCAATGATGGTGCTGATATCGAGTTGGTCGGAGATGCTGGAGCCTGGGGCGGACATTCGATGAGTTCGGGCGGCATCCTTATTCGCGGGCATGCTGGCGCCAAGCTGGGAGCAATGGCGCGGGCTGGGTTTATCGGTGTGCATGGCACTGCCAAAGACGACTGCGGTTTAGGTCTGGTCGGCGCAGATATCGTCGTACGCCAGACCGTTGGCGCACGCGCTGGCCACGCGATGCGCGGCGGCAACTTGATCTTGGGTAACGACACGGGACCCGACTTGGGGCTTGGGGCCACTGGCGGCACCATCTACGTGCGCGGGACCGTCGCTTCGATTGCCGATACGATGCGCGAAGTAAAAATGCGTGATTCAGAAGCGATGCGCCTAGGGCTGCTGCTGGTGCGAGCGGGCATCCGCGCCGCGACCAAAGAGTTTCGCCTCTACCGTCCTCATGCCAAGCAAGAAAGCTGAGGTCCCGGCACATGCCTCAATCGATCTTCGAAGAACTAATCTTTCAGAGCGGGCCATTGGGCGAGCTGCCGCCTTCAGCGCAAGCCAGCCTGCAAGTACAAATCGCCGTGGGCACCGGTGGAAAGATTTACCAACAGCCCGTGCCACTATTTGCACGTCGACCACCAATACCTAAGAGCGATATCAACTGGCCGGCCTACTGCGGACTGTTGAAAGATTTTGGCATCCCACTACAAGCCCCGCTTACTGAGTTTGAACAGTTGTCCGTAGCCAATGTGCCAGCACGCTTTGCCCGGCGCAACTATGACCAGAGTTTTATCCTGGATGAACTCGAAACAGCCGAAGCCGTTGAGATTCGCTGCATTGCCGATGCAGGTTCCAATCGCTGGGCCCGCATGCCACTGGAGATCGGCGCGTGGCATGAACTGAAGCAACTGATCGAAACGGTGCGCGAACTAACTGGCGGTGCCACTCCCATCGGCATCGGTATGTTGGCCGGAGATGTCTATACGGATGTCAGCAATGCGCTAGCAGCCCGCGTTGACTTCATTATCCTCGAGGCCAACTTCGCCGCGGATCAACTAGAAGCCGTCCAGCTCAATCAGCTCGCTTGGAGTGTGGTGGCCGCCCGCAACGCCGCAGCTCAAGCGGGCTCGCCAGGCTTCCCCATCTATGTCGACGCGCCGCTCAGCAACGTAGATCACATGCTGAAACTGCTAGCCCTGGGGGCTAGCGCGGTATCGATCGACATGCTGGCCCAAGCCGCACTGCCACAAACAAATAGTCCCGCAGCAACCACTCCTAAAGGCATGTTGAGCGGCATCGGTTCGCTGCCTCTACCGGCCAAGGCAACTCCCAACGTCGATCCGCTGTCGCGCAAAATCAAAGAAGTGCTCCAACGCCTGCGCAATCAAATCTTCCAACAACAGGTCGATCGGCTCAGCTTGATCACTCGCGAGCACCTGCGAGCTCTAACCGATCAAGCAGCCAAGTTGTGCTCCGTCAGACCCCTAGACCACACGTCGTAGCGGAATGCGTCAAGCATTTCGAGTCTTCCCAGTAGCGGAATGCGTCAAGCATTTCGATCTTTCTGGTTTTCGGGAAATCAAGCTTGAGCTTCGAAAGCCTTGACGCCTTCCGCTACAAGTCACTCGAAAGCCTTGACGGATTCCGCTACGTAATTCACATCGACTATAATGGACGTCCAGTAGCGGTGTGCGGATGTCGCTCAGGGAAGAGTATGTTTCTGGTCGTGTGTTTTTGGAGAGGTCCGCATATGATTCGCGCCCCTAGAATTGCGTTGTTTCTTTCTGGTTCGCTGCTGCTAATGAGCTTTGCTACTTGTAGTGAAATTTACAAGTACATACTACCGGATGACCATTCTGGTCTACCACCTGTCCATGCGTCGGTTGATACGGCCGACTTAGTCGAATTGAAAGCCAAGATCTGAAACGCGAGTATCAGCTTGGAAAAGTTCGATTTCGACTTTTAAGCATTAAAGCCCAAGTTCGCGCCGGTCGACCAGCAATTGCTCGAGTTTGTCTGTTCGACTGGCCATGGGTAAGGCTTCAGTGGGCACGTGCCAGATATTGCGAAAGACCACCGGGTCACCATGGTCTTGCAGCCACAGAGGCAGTGGATCTGGGCCTTCGTCTTTACCCGCTCCGGTCTTCGCGGTAACCAAGGTGTGATAATGCACGGGCACACCGTTGTGGACGACGGTCAATTCGGTGCCTGTGATCTTCTGACCGCCAGAGAATACGGCCGGTTTAAAGAAGATGTCATAGGTCTGCCATACCAACGGTGGTAGAGCCATGTTCAAATCGGGGCGACGTTGACGATAGATGGCGCCACATTCGTTCTCGATTCCTTCTAGTGCAAACGAATCGAGAACTTGAATTTCGTAGCGACGCTGAAGATAGACGCCGCTGTTACCGCGCTTCTGGCCAGCGCTCTGCGGCATATAAGGTGTGCGAAACTCGACATGCAAATGACCACCTACCAATGGGTCAACAGTTTCGCAGCCCATCTTCAGCCAACCTTCGTCGGTGACTTTGGCATCTTTCCAGGCTGATGTGTCGCTGCCATTAAACAGAACTTTAGCGCCGGCGGGAGCGGATTTGCCTTGAGTAACACTGCGCCGCGCGACCTTGCGGAGTTCGATTTCTTGGCCACTGGCTTCGACCAATAGCACCCGGCCACCGGAAGTTCGAATCTGACGTTGCCCGTCCGCTTTTCCTCGCAGGCTGATGCCTTGACTATCGAGGTTGCCGCTGACCAATTCCGGTTTGTCGGTGCCCCAGCCCAATCCAGGCAAACCACCGCGATAGATTCTGGCAAACATGGGCTCATCGCCCGCTTGATTGGAGATGCGCACGCCGACCGTTCCGGTCGAGGTCTGGCCAGTGTATTCACCTATAAACGCATATTGAGCATCAACTTGTTGAATGTCGGTAATAGCTGGATCAGCGCCGTGAAGTTGGATGCTCGCAGAAACAGTCAGAAGAGCGATTATTAGGATGCGTTTCATGGTTTGCGACTGCGGATGTCGGAAGAGGATGACAGGCGGTTGTGTACTATAATAATCAACGTTCGAAGCTCGTGACACTGTAGAGCAGTTGTCCTTAGTGTAGAGCAGCTGTCCCCAGCTGCTCGGAACCCTCTAACCAGAGTTTCTTCAAACCACTGGACCAACGTTACAGCCAAGCGACTTGCAGGGTGCTGAGCGGCTGGGGACAGCCGCTCTACGAAAACTCTGCCGCTTCGGCGGAGAGTTGGTCGAGCATGCCCTGCATTTGGCAGCGAAGCTGGACCATGACGGGGTCTTCTTGTTCACGTGGGGTTTTATCCGCAGGGACAGCGATGGCCGGCCCGATTTGAATAACGGCATGCAGTCCGCCGTGTACCCGAGCTCGATCGGTCAAGTCTTCTTCGAAACGCTCCACGGTTTCCAGGACGCGGGTGACCGTCGTGGGCGGCGTTAAATAAGCGGGTGGATAGGATGCCACTTGCTGCGCCAGGTAGATGGCTTTCAAATCCCGCCAGAGTTGCTCGCGCTGAGCCGCGGTTACCTCGCTCTGTGTCAGCCCAGGAACGATCTTCATCCGCAGAGCTTTGATGCGCGGTATCAAACGTTCGCGCGATCGATTGCCCAGCCACTGCTCTTCGAGCGGTCCGAGGAGATGATCGACCAGACGAGTTTGACGCTCGGGGACACTGCCTTCTTGCGAACTGCCCAAGTACTCAATCTCTTTCAGCGACAGCAGGGCCAGCGATATCTTGTTGATGCGTTGCAAGAGACAGGATGAGGGACTGTGCGACCAGGTGAGTCGGCGTTCGATCTCTTCGATCACGGGCGTCACTGTTTTGCGAACATCGCCGCGATACAAATACTTGATGGCCACCGGATGGATCAAGATTTGTCCGCCGTCCTTTTTGTGACGCCTGCGGGCCGCCGTTCGCGCCAAGAACGCTACGCCTTCCAACAGTGGTTGCAGTAAATCATTGGTGCGAAAGACCGCGCCTTCGGGAAAGACGATTAGCGGCCGCGCGGCTTCCACCAGAGCATCTACGGCCGTATCGAGCGATTGGCGATCGAGACCTTCGCGATACACGCTGAAGCCCCCCATGGCTTGAATGGCAAAGGCTTGCAACCAACTCTGATTGAACAAGTGCCAACTGGCCATGGCGTACACATGCCGATTGATCTGCCGCGCGACCCAGCCCATGGCCAGCGGATCGGCATAACGGCAATGATTGGGCGCCAGTAAGACACCGGCGCCGTTGCGCAGAGATTCCTTCAGCAGGTCGACGTTGCGCAGTTCGTAGGATTCAACGCCTTCATATTTGGCCAGGTATCGATCGGTCAGCCGCAATGATTGAATCATTGCGGGCAGAAAGTTGCCGCGATGCGGCGGAATAAATCGATAAGGCTTTTCAACAATGATGTTCTGCATCGGGAGAGACTGACGTAATCACATCAAGTACTGTAACCTCGCGGATGCGATTGGTGCCACTTCCAAGCTGTCCGCACGATATCTTCGATATCAATGTAATTCGGTTTCCAACTGAGAGTCTTTTGAGCCAGCGAACTATCGGCTACTAATTCGGCTGGATCGCCGGCGCGGCGCGGGGCTACCACTGCCGGGATAGGATGACCGGTGACTTGGCGGCAAGCGGCGATTACTTCTTGCACACTATGTCCCTTGCCGGTGCCCAAGTTCATCTGCAGGTTAGCCCCCGGGGTCAGCAGTTGCATAGCTTTCAAGTGGGCCGACCCCAAGTCATCAACGTGAATGTAATCGCGGATACATGTACCATCACGTGTCGGATAGTCATCGCCGTAAACAGAAATCGCATCGCGCTGCCCCAAAGCGACTTGCAGTACGATAGGGATCAAGTGCGTTTCGGGATCATGATCTTCGCCGATCGTACCGTCGGGACTGGCTCCCGAAGCGTTGAAGTAGCGCAAGGCTGCGCAGCCGAATCCGTAAGCGTGTGCGTAATCCTGCAGCGCCTTTTCGATCACCAGCTTAGTAAAGCCGTAGGGATTGATCGGCTGCTGTAAAGTAGTTTCGACGATCGGCAGCACATCGGGCTGGCCGTAGGTGGCCGTGGTACTGGAAAAGACGATGCGCCACACGCCCGCCGAGCGCATGGCTTCGAGCAATTCCAGCGTGGCTGTGACGTTGTTCTGATAATAGATGGCGGGATGATTGACCGATTCGTTGACTAGTGCAAAGGCGGCAAAGTGCATGACCGCTTCGATCTCGTAATCGCGAAAGACAGTGATCAATCGAGCGCGATCGGCCAATTCACCTTCGATCAGTCGGCCAGGTGGCACGCACTGACGATGACCGCGTGATAGATTGTCATAGATCCAAACTTCGTTGCCACCGGCCATCAATTGACGAACAGTATGGCTGCCGACGTAACCTGCACCGCCGATTACCAGTATTTTCATTACGTGTACCTCAAAGTTGTTTTTAGCGGTATCGCTGGCCAAAATCTATGCCGCATTGTCCACATGTTCGACTATCGGTTGCTGGCAAGTTGGAGGATCGACCGATCGGCTTAAATATCTTCTGCCCGTTCGAGGACCCATCTGTATGCCTCCCAGTAAACTACAACGCCTCCGGCAAGAAGGTCGCGCAGCCCCCGAGGTTCCGGTGGCCAAGCCGTCTTTGGACTGGCATCAAAAGTTTACCGATTATTTGCGGTCTGAGTGCCACCTGTCTGAAAACACGGTGGCTGCCTACGGTCGAGATCTGAAAAAAATGCTGCTTTGGCTGGGCAGCAGGTCGCCTGCCCGGCTCAAGTTGAGCGATCTTTCTGAGTTTATTGCCAGCTTGCAACGAGATAAACTGGCCCCTAGCAGTATCTCGCGGGCCATCGTCGCCACGCGCATGTTCTTCAAGTACTTGCAGTTGGAAGGTGTTATCCAAGACAATCCAACGGAATTGCTAGCCACACAAAAGATGTGGCAACGCATTCCCAAAGTCCTGACGCCAGCGGCCGTCGATCGATTCATGACCGCCCCCAAACGTTACGATCTGCAAGGTTTGCGCGATCGAGCGATCTTGGAACTGCTGTATGCCACCGGTTGCCGCGTTAGCGAAGTTTCCAACCTGCTGCTGGCCAACGTGCACCTCAAAGAAAGTTATTGCCAGGTCGAAGGTAAAGGTTCCAAGCAACGCATGGTGCCCCTGAACCCGCGAGCTGTTCAGGCCGTTACCGAGTACATGCAATCGACACGCCCTACCCTGGTCGGCCAGCGCGATCCGCAATCTGTGCCCTGGCTGATCCTGTCGCGCAGCGGCCGACGACTGCGACGCGAAGCGATTTGGGAGTTGGTCAAACGTTATGCCTTGCGCGTCGATGTCGATCCATCGATCAGCCCGCACACGATGCGTCACAGCTTTGCCACCCACCTGCTGGCCGGTGGAGCTGATCTCAGGCAGATCCAAGAAATGCTGGGCCACGCCAGCATCCAAACCACGCAGATCTACACGCAAGTCGAAACCTCAAGACTGAAACGCATCCACCGCCAGTTCCACCCCCGCGCCTAAATCGTTTAACCCGTAGCCGCCAGGCGAGGCGCACCCTCTAACCAATCCCTGCGTTTACCTGAGCATCCACTTGCTCAAGGCACTCACTTGGTACTCGTTTAACCCGTAGCCGCCAGGCGAGGCGCACCCTCTAACCAATCCCTGCGTTTACCTGAGCATCCACTTGCTCAACGTAATCACTTGGTACTCGTTTAACCCGTAGCCGCCAGGCGAGGCGCACCCTCTAACCAATCCCTGCGTTTACCTGAGCGTCCACTTGCTCAACGTAATCACTTGGTACTCGTTTAACCCGTAGCCGCCAGGCGAGGCGCACCCTCTAACCAATCCCTGCGTTTACTCGAGCGTCCACTTGCTCAACGTAATCACTTGGTACTCGTTTAACCCGTAGCCGCCAGGCGAGGCGCACCCTCTAACCAATCCCTGCGTTTACCTGAGCATCCACTTGCTCAACGTAATCACTTGGCAGTGAGAAACCACCCCTGCGATTGCCTAGCCTGGCGGCTACGGGTTAAACGAGTCAATTGGCCAGGCGAATCAATCGGCCAGGCGAGGCGCACCCTCTAACCAATCCCTGCGTTTACCCAAGCGTCCACTTGCTCAACGTAATCACTTGGCAGTGAGAAACCACCTCTGCGATTGCCTAGCCTGGCGGCTACGGGTTAAATTAAACGAATCTACAGGCCGGCATAGAACTGCTGCATTTGCACGGCGATGATGCCCAGGTCGGCTTCGAAGGCGCGCGAGAAATCGGCAGCCCGGTTGGGATCGCCGTACTGTTGGAGTTTGCCCAGCCCGGCCAGTCGCTGGGTATAGCGACCATAATGCGGCGACATGCGTTCAGCCAGGTAAAAGGTTAGACCCCAAGATAGTGCATATGCACTTTGCATGTCTTGTTTGAAGGCATTGTTATTGGTTACTAACTGATTCAATCGGCTTTCCAACAATGCAGGGTCGGCCAGCATGCGTTTGAGGATGGGCAACTGCTGAGGATTGACTCGAGCCTGAACTGGTCGCGAACCCAATCGGGCATCGAATACGCCTGGCTCTTCAAACATCGTGGCCAGTCCTTCGACGACCCACTGCGGATTGTCGGCCAGTCGTTCGTGCACCCCAGTGTTATAGGCCAGCTGATGCACAGCTTCATGAATGATCGTACGTTCAGTCTCGCTCCAGTCGGTTGAAGCAGTGCCACCACCCACCTCAAACAACATGCAGCGATTGGTCTTGGGAAAGTAGTATCCCATCAAGTTTGGCATCGACTTGCCGAGTTGCTGTTGGCAGTAGTGATCGAATTCGGCTTTACTGGGCAGGATGACTACACACAAAGGAAAGTCTGGCGTGCGCAATTGCCAGCCGCGCGTTTCAAAGTAGCGACTGTATCCGGCCAGCAAAACTCGGAACCGTTCGCGCCAGCGTTCAACATGTCCGCGCGGAGCACACAGGACGTAGGGGCCGACGGTGGATGTTTCGAACCCGGAACCAAACTCCGCCTGCAACCCACCGCGAGCGGCGGTCAACGATTGAGGCACAAAGACTTCATCGATGATGCGATGATGCTGGACATGAGCGACATCGACTTCCAACATCGAACCGCTGGGCTTGAGCAGCAAGGCATATTCTTTGTCCCAGTGAATCGGCAGCCCCGATTCCAGGCCAGCGGGCAACGTGACCTCCAGCAACTTAGGACGCGACTGGCCCCAGGCTGGTCCAGCCAGCAGCATTATTAATAGCAGAGTGATTCGATTCATGGTTACTCGGAATGTGACATAGGCTTCTAGCCTGTGTGAAGTATTGGGATAGGCTTCCAGCCCGCGATTAATGTGGCATAGGCTTCCAGCCGGTGTGCCACAATTGCATAGGCTTCCAGCCTGTGTTGTCCGAAACGCACGGGTGCGACATATCACACAGGAAACCTAGGGAATTCACACAGGCTGGAAGCCTATGCCACAATTCACACAGGCTGGAAGCCTATGCCACAATTCCCCACAGGCTGGAAGCCTATGCCACAAAACTTACGTCTTCCCGCGGTGGCTGGATGCTGGGGCTATGAGTTACCATAGAGGTCTGGCCGTAGCTCTGGCGATGGGGCGACGGCTGTAGCGGTTGTAACGGCGACTTCAATCTCAAGGCTCGAACGATCATGAGCATGCAAAACACTCGGCGATCCGGCTTTTACTGGCCGCAGCTGACCGTCTCTGGACTTGTGTTGGGACTTATGCTGGGGCTGGCCTGCCCGGCTGAGGCGCAGGATACGCCGGACACCTTAGACAAGCTGCCGGAGAAATCCGCTACTAAAGACGAGGAGAAAGTTAGCTTTCAAGAGGTGCGCAAGATCTTGCGGCAACTCGACGGCGAGCAATTGGAAGAGCGTGATCAAGCCGAGAAGCGGCTCATTGAAATCGGCCCGGCAGTTATTCCGTTTCTACCTGAGGTTAACGCGAACACATCGGGCGAACTAAAGATCCGCTTACAACGCATTCGCTCGCAATTGCAAACTACGAACATTGAAACGTTCTTCGAGGCTAGCCTGGTAACACTCTCGGGCAAGATGACAGCGACCAAGGCCATCGAAGAGATCGCCAAGCAAACCAGCAACGCGATCAAAATCGAAAATGCCGAAGCGGTTCCCGACACCGAGGTGGAATTGAAGGCCGACAAGCAACCGTTCTGGGAAGTTATCGACGACATCATGATTCAAGCCAATTTGCGGATCAACGCATATTCCAGCGAAGAAGGTTTGGTATTGGCGATGGATAACTCGGTATTGCCTGGACCCGAACCTGACTTCAGTGGCCCCTTTCATATTAGTGTCCTGTCCACTCAGACCTCGACGCAGTTCGGGGGCGCTTCCTCAGGCCAACTCGATGTTTCGCTACAAGTCGCTTGGGAGCCGCGCCTCAAACCTGTCTACCTCGAGTTGCCGATGGGCAAGATGAAAGTCGAAGTGGCCGAAGGCGGCGAGCTCAACTCGACCAACCCGCAGGCCAATCCGGAGATTCCGGTCAATTCCAATAGCGCTGCTACCCAGATTGATTTACAGTTTCAGAGGCCTGCGCGTTCGGAACGCATCATCAAGAAATTGACCGGTGAATTTGTGGCCGCCGTACCTAGCGAAAAGCACAAGTACATCTTTGAAAAATTCGGCAACGGCAAACGTCAATCCGAAACCTTCGGCGAAGTCACCGTGACTTTGGAGAATGCTCGCAAGAACGGCAGTGTGTACGAGATGCGCATCTTGGCTGAATTCAAAGCTGCACAAGGGGCGCTCGATTCATTTCGCGGCTGGATTCTATCCAATCGCGCTTACCTGATCGACGCTAAACAGAATCGCTTAGAGAATGTGGGCTTTCAATCGTATTCTGTTTCCTCTGAAGCAGTTGGTGTGGCATTCCTATTTCAAATCAATGGCGATCCGGATAACTACACCTTGGTGTACGAATCGCCGGGTATGATCACGCGTCAAGCGGTCAAATTTGAACTAGAAGATATTGATCTACCATAAGGCTCGATTTGGGTCTCGCACAAAAGGTCACGATGAAAACATTCTGCGTTTGCATAGTCTGTTGGGCGGTGATGGGATCACTGGCCATTGCACAGTCGCCTCCATCTTCAACCGCCAGCGATTCCACCAAACCTCAACTTGAGCCGACTAAAGTGTTGGCAAGCGTGGGCGAGAGTCTGATTACGGTTGCCGATGTCGATTTGGAACTGGGTCGCGCGGCGAGCAGTCGTAGTGATCTGCCACCAGTCCCCGAATCGCTGATGATGGTTGCCGTGGACGTCATTTCCCAGCGACGTCGGGCGCTTGAAAGCTTGAAGAAGAGTAAGAAGTGTGTGCCTGACTCAGTCATCGACAAGTGGCTGCTAGAAAATTCGCCGACCGAATTGAAACTAACTGCCACTCAGGCCCTGGCCGCTCGCGCGGAAGCAGCTAACGTTTCCACCAAGAACTATCGCGAGTTCTTGGCCTTTCGCCTGTCCTGGCCCTCGTATCTGCAGGGGGCTCTAACGGATGTCAATTTGGAAAAGCATTTTAAGAATCAGAAGGCTCGGTTTGATGGCACGCGTTTCGAAGTCCAACATTTGTGGATCAGCGTGCCACCGGGCAAATCACCCGAACGCGAAGCGGCCCACGACAAATTGAAGGATCTACGCAAGCAGTTGATGGATGGCCAATTGACCATCAGCCAGGCCGCCCTGGAGTTGCTGGGCAGCGAGGCTGACGAAGAGACCAAACAACGCGTGGCCCAAGAAGTCGAGCCCTTGTGGTTGACCGGCAATGGTCCGCTGATGCCCAAGATTATCGATCATGTATTGAAAACAGACGCCGGACAATATACCGAACCATTTGACTCAGCCAGTGCCGTGCACCTGGTGCACGTGATTAAGATAGAAGCTGGCACTCGTATGTTCGAGCAAGCTAAAGACGACGTGCGTAAGCACACTCTAGTCTTCCTGCTCGACTTCTTATCGCAGAAGTCGGCCAAAGAAATGCCGCTGGTCTGGCGAGCCAAGTAGACCGTATCCCAGAGAAACTAACATGCTAACGCTCTTTGGTAGTCGTGATGTTCGTTTAGGTGTCGTCTTGGGTGCCAGTGGTATGATGCTGCTAGCCTTGGCGACGGGTATTGGTTACTGGTGTGGCCGCAGTGCGGCGCCTCAGTCGAGGTTGTTGGATTTGAATCGCGTCTCGACAGCCGCCAGTGGTACGAACATGGCCGTGGCCACCGGTGCCGTGAGTGATGAAGCTGAAGGGGTCTTCTTTTTGGATTATTTGACGGGCGATTTACAGTGCCTGGTTTATTACCCGCGTTCCGGCGCTTTTGGCGCACGGTACTACGTGAACATTCAAGCTCAGTTGCCAGCTTCAGGTAAGAGTGGCCAATATCTGATGGTGACTGGTGCCGCCATTACCAATCGCGCCAGTTCAAACATGCGACCCGGCAACTGTTTGGTTTACATCACCGATGTAACCAGCGGAAAATTTGCAGCGTACACGGTGCCCTGGAACAAATCGGCTGAGAGCAGTTCGCAAGCTCAATTGGGTGCGCTGGTTTACGTCGGTGGTGGACCGATTCGCAACTATCAAATCAACGACCCCGTTCCCCCCAAGAAACCCGGCGCTGCCCAAGCTGCCCCCGCCGTTCCAGCCAAGAACGCCAAAGATCCCGTCGATCCTAAACCTAAACGGAAGAAGTGATCTTTGGAGTGCGGTGCCATTTGGCACCGCTTTGATGTAAGTGCAGTCTTTGGCCGCAGCCTGAGTCACCCTGGACGCTAGCATCACTTAGTTCGTGCAGGCTGCGGTACAGTTGGGTTAGGTACAGGCTGCGGTACGGTTGGGTTAGGACATCAAAGCTACGGCTAACGCCGCAGCACTCCATATGGAGTGCGGTGCCATTTGGCACCGCTTTGATGTAAGTGCAGTCTTAGGCCGCAGCCTGAGTCACCCTGGACGCTAGCATCACTTAGTTCGTGCAGGCTGCGGTACAGTTGGGTTAGGACATCAAAGCTACGGCTAACGCCGCAGCACTCCATATGGAGTGCGGTGCCATTTGGCACCGCTTTGATGTAAGCGAAGTCTTTGGCCGCAGCCTGAGTCACCCTGGACGCTAGCATCACTTAGTTTGTACAGGCTGCGGTACGGTTGGGTTAGGACATCAAAGCTACGGCTGCGCCGCAGCACTCCAAGGAGTCACCCTTGACAGCTTCCCTATACTATTGCGTACAAGATTACGGAGATCTTTCTCGGAGGAGGCTGCGATGCCTGAATCTCTTCCATTGTTTCGCCTTTCACAAAAATTAGCGAAGCTCAGCGATCTGCAACTAGGACAGGTCGAACGGCTTATTACGCAACTCGAATCGCTGAATTCGCGTACCATTCCGCTGTTGCCACAATCGAATTTTGATTGGCCGCACGCTCCTGTTCATCGCATTGGTGAACGTGGCATTTACATGGTTACCGGCGGTACGCTCCACAAGCAGCACTTCTTCCGTGAAAATTGGTCACTCGATCTTCTACAAGGTAAGCTCT
Organism: Rania fehmarnensis; assembly: GCF_056494185.1. Taxonomy (NCBI): domain Bacteria; kingdom Pseudomonadati; phylum Planctomycetota; class Planctomycetia; order Pirellulales; family Pirellulaceae; genus Rania; species Rania fehmarnensis. The sequence continues at coordinate 8,982,832 of NZ_CM151398.1, read as the reverse complement.
TGGAGTTTGCAAAAAGTTACGGTTGGCAGCTCGAGGCGTGGGCTTGTTTTTCCAATCACTACCACTTCATCGCACGTGATGAACAAGCCAATCAACCTTTGGACCGCTTGATCAATCAGATACATTCGCAAACCGCTCATGAACTGAATAGTCGAGAAAAATGTCTAGCCCGCGCGATATGGTACAACTACTTTGATAGTCGATTAACTTTTGAGAAGTCATACCTCGCCAGACTGAATTACGTTCATCAAAACCCTGTTCGTCATCGCTTGGTGCCTGTCGCCAATCAGTACAAATGGTGCTCAGCGGCGTGGTTTGAACGAAGCGCTAATCCCTCGCAAGTAAAAACGGTGTACAGTTTCAAAACTGATAGACTCAATGTGCCAGATGATTATGAGGTTTGGCATGAGGGCTGTGACGTGACATACTGATCTTTGGAGTGTGGTGCCAATTGGCACCGCTTTGATGTAAGTGAAGTCTTAAGCCGCAGCCTGAGTGACTCTGAACGCTAGCATCACCTAGTTCGAACAGGCTGCGGTACAGTTGGGTTAGGACATCAAAGCTACGGCTACGCCGCAGCACTCCAAAGGCCCCCTTACGTCAGCGATTTCACGATCATGGTGGCGTAGGCGCCGCGAGGGAGGTCAAAGGTTAGGACTAGTTTGCGGCGGTTGGGATTGAGTTCGTCGGTGTCGGCGTGGGTGGCCAGATTGCCAGGGATCAACAGAACTTGGCGCAGACCTTTGCTGAAGAAAGTATCACGTGGGTATTTTACACGCACTTGATGACGATCCATGCTCCAGGGCGCGAGCACTTCGTTGAGCAACTCTTCGATGCCTGCGGGCCACTGGTGGCAGCGCGCCGACGGTAGTGGAATGCTGAGGTCGCGCACTTGAGATAAGACTTCCTGGCTGGTGGACGACCAAAAGGTCAACTCACCGGCGGCACCGCGGCGCGTGTACCAGGCACCAGCAGGCAAATGCGTTTGCAGCCAGCGCGACACAATCTCATTCCAAAGATGACTTTGAAAGGCGGCCATGTAGATGCTGCGCAAATCGCTGCGCAGCAGAGCCAAGGCACGCTTGAAGTCCGTAGGGTGATCGCACAGGTAGGTAACGATGCTGCGCCGATGCGAACGATCCAGCATGGCTTTGCACTTTATCCAATCGCCCCAATGATCGCGCAAGATTTGCTTCTGCTCGTGCTCACGCGGTCGGTCATGAGAATTGATTTCAGCAATGGCGAGAAACAGTGCCCGCTCGTAATCGCCCATGCACCATGGCTGAGCTACAAACTGACCGCTCTCGCCGAGCGAACCAAAGCGCTGATCATCAAAGTAGTTGGGCACCCCCTGCGCGATAGCCGGCACAATGGCTTGGATACTCTGCAAGCGTTCCTCAGTCAGATCGCGCAACGTAACTTCGAAGCGATTGGCGGCGATGTCTTTGGCTTCAAACGCGCGATTGGCTTGGCCAAGATAGGTCAGCAGAAAACCACGCTGCTCCAAATCACGCTGCGGACCTTTGTACAGAGTGATCGTCTGCGTAGTGTTGGCATGCCGGTCTTTCAGACCACCATAACCCACTGCGCGACGTGGCACGTTCCAGACGCTGAGGATCTCTGCAATGGCTTCAGGTGTGCCGATGCCACTCTTGTCCAAGCGATAGACTGCGAAGGCACCACCCGAGAGCGGAAAGTTGGTGACCTCGTGGACCACAAAGTCTTCCCGCAGTCGTTTCAGTTTCATGGTGATGGTTGGCTTTGGGCAGCTTGAGACTGGGAAAGCCTTAAGTTTATCAGACACAGGCTGGAAGCCTATGCCACACAGGCTGGAAGCCTATGCCACACTTAGACGTAGTTGGGGGTTGGTGGCCGGTAGTGGCTCAGATCGATCGACTTGAACCACTCGATGGTTTTCGTCAACCCTTCGCGAAGCGGGATCTTGGGTTGCCAGTCGAGCTTGCTCTTGGCCAGCGTGATATCGGGTCGACGGCGGGTGGGGTCATCAGCAGGCAGCGGTTTGGTAACCAGTTTGCCAGTGGCGCCGGTCAGTTCGATGACCAGTTCGGCCAGCTCGCGAATGGTGAACTCGCCGGGGTTGCCAATGTTGACCGGGCCGATGAAGTCGTTGCTGCAGTTCATCATGCGCTTGATGCCCTCGACCAGGTCGTCGCGATAGCAGAACGCACGCGTTTGATCTCCATCGCCGAAGATCGTGATGTCTTTGCCGGTAATGGCTTGGCGAATGAAGTTCGATACCACGCGACCGTCGTAGGGGTGCATGCGTGGACCGTAGGTATTGAAGATGCGTACGATGCGAATGTTGACCTTGTTCATGCGATAGTAATCCATGAACAACGTTTCCGCCGCGCGTTTGCCTTCGTCGTAACAGGCACGTGGACCAATGGGATTGACGTTGCCACGATAACTCTCCGGCTGTGGATGCACCTCTGGGTCGCCGTAGACTTCGGAGGTGCTGGCCAGCAGAATTTTAGCTCCACAGCGCTTCGCCATACCGAGCATGTTGATCGAGCCCATCACGCTGGTCTTGATCGTCTTGATCGGGTTGAACTGGTAGTGGCCAGGCGCGGCCGGGCAGGCCAGGTGATAAACCTGATCGACCTCTAGATTGATTGGCAACGTCACATCGTGGCGAATCAATTCAAAATTCGGCTTGTTCAGCAGGTGAGCCACGTTGGTCTTTTGGCTGGTGAAGAAGTTGTCCAGGCAAATAACATCGTGCCCCTCACCGACCAGGCGCTCACACAGATGAGAACCCAAGAAGCCGGCACCACCAGTTACCAGAATGCGATTGATTTGTGACATGCTTCCAATCTCAGGTTTCAATTTATTACTTACTTAGAACGTCGAACGTCGAACTTCAAACTTCAAACTTCAAACTTCATCAGGTCCAAGTCGCGGCCGGCGCTATTGTGTCAGATGGAGCGTGGATCGTTAAGGTCATGGGAGCTGTGGCCGCTGAGGCCAGGCCCGCCAAATCATCAATGCGGTCCAACGCCAAGTCGCGAAACTCTTCTAGCCAAGTTGGATTGTCGCTCAATGCCTGGTCGATAGCGGCGGACGGTTGTCCGTTAATCAGCGCGTGTGGTTGATCGCGGTCATCGAGCGAAAGTTGTACAGAAAGTTCTTGATCGCCCGAGGCCACTCCTTGTTGGCGGAGCCACGATACAAATCGTTGGCTCCAAGAAAGTGTGCGCTGGTCCAGAGCCTCAGGAGATGGACTGGTCGCGGCAGCATCCTCACCCGTGGTGGATGTCGAGCTGGCCGGTTCCTCGCCGGAGAGCAAACTCAGAAATTGACTGCCCGCCTGAGCGCTGGAGCGCAGGGCTTGCCCGGCCAGGCTGGAGATCGCTGGAAGTGCAGACAGGGATAGGCCGGGTAGGGTCAATTTCAAATCTCAGCTTACAAGTTTCAAATAGTCGTATTTGTGTATCGGCAATCTTCGCCCAATCGCTACAGTTTAAAGCGGTTGATTGCCCGTTCGGGTTACAGCCATTTTTGGGGCATCTGTTGCACACTGGGATCTGTCTGCTACATTGTCGGTTTGGTGGAAGTTCAGCCGCAGAGTGCCCGTTTAGGCTCAGGCTGACTTCAATTTTGGCCCGAACGCGACATAAATTGACGCAATCGAACCGAAACCTCACGAATTCCACCAGCCTCGTGTAATGCAGTCTTTTCTGGCGTTTGAGATGTTCCTTTTCCTGTTGCTAGCTTGCTTTTTGGCTTGGGCCCTAAGCTTGAGCACTCCGTTGATGGCGTGTCCATCCGTCGGTGCCCAACTACCTCGCCTTTTGGAAGCTGGCCGAGAATGGTGCGCGTGTCACCTGGCCTGGCAGTTCGACCGGATTGATTCAATCTGGTCACCATGTGCTCGGCAAGTGGTGGCAGAGGCACACCCCACCGTTTTGCCGGACCAGCTCTGCTGCGCCCAGCTCGGTGGGGCGCAGGTTGATTTTGGACTCATCCGGCCCCTGGAATCGGCTCGACAGTTTGGCTGGAAATCCTGGTTGAGCGATCCTGGTCGAACTCAGCACGCCAAACTTGTAGCGGCCTGGCGTGCCCAAGCGATGACTCAGTGGATGGCTCGGAATTCTTGAAGTGATTGGTTTCGATTGCCTGAAGGTAGCCTCCGAGAAAGGTGACTATCGTGGCAATAACTGATTTTCTACTCATTAGCCAGACTCCAGCCGGGAGTTCGCTTGGCTCGATTGTGCCCCTGGCTGTGGGCATTGTGTGTTTGATCATAGGCGGAGTGGTGATGAAGCTGCTCGATACAGCTCGTGGTCGCGATGCCAAAACGCGCGCCCAGTCACTGCTGGAAAAAGCCCAGTCGGATGCGGCCAGTGTCGTCAAGTCGGCGGAGCTGGAAGCCAAAGAAAAGGCTCTTCAGCAGAAGCAGCAACACGAAAATGAACTGGCTAAGGCTCGTGAACAAATTCGCGCTCGCGAACTGAGCCTCGATCGCAAAGAGGAAACGTTGCAGCAAGCGGCCGATGATGTCCGCAAGCAAGAGAAGATGGTCGAAGCCAACCAGCGTCGCGCTGCCGAAAAAGTCCAAGAGGCCACGCGCCGCAGCGAAGATCTGCAAAAAGTGTTACAAGAGCAATCGGGCGTGCTCCAGCGTCTCAGCGGGCTGAGCAAAGAGGAAGCCAGCACTCGGCTGCTCACCTTGCTCGAACAAGAGCTGGAACAAGAGATCGGCAACAAGATCATCAAGCATCAGAAACGGCTGACCGAAGTGGCCGATCAGAAGGCTCAAGAGATCTTGCTGACGGCCATGCAGCGCTACGCCGCCGCGCATACAGCTGACAGCACGACCAGCACGGTCGATATTCCCAACGATGATATGAAGGGCCGCATCATCGGTCGCGAAGGTCGCAACATTCGCGCCTTTGAAAAAGCCACCGGTGTCGATGTGATCATCGATGATACGCCGGGCGTAGTGATCGTCAGCGGATTTGATCCTGTGCGTCGCGAAGTCGCTCGTCAGGCTCTGGGTAAACTGATTGCCGACGGTCGCATCCATCCTTCGCGCATCGAAGAGCTAGTCCAGCAAACCGAAAAAGAACTGGAGCAATTCATCCGCCGCAAAGGCGAAGAGGCCGCCGACGAAGTCAACGTGCGCGGCTTGCATGAACGCATTATCTATATGCTCGGTCGTCTGCATTTCCGTACAAGTTACTCGCAAAACGTCTTGCGTCACTCGGTGGAAGTCGCCTTCCTCTCGGGCATGCTGGCCGAGATGATCGGCTTGAAACCCGATCTGGCCCGTCGCTGTGGTTTGCTGCACGATATCGGCAAAGCGGCTGATCATGAATTGGAAGGCGGTCATCCCAAGATCGGAGCTGACTTGCTGAAGCGGCATGGCGAAAACGACATCGTGGTACATGCAGCCCTGGGTCATCATGATCAACTGACCACGGAGTATCCCTATACGTTACTGGTGGCTACTGCCGATGCTTGTAGCGCATCGCGACCTGGTGCCCGCCGCGAGTCGTTGGAGCGATACATCAAACGCATGGAAGAACTCGAGTCGATCGCCCGCGGCTTTGAAGGCGTCGAGCAAGCCTTTGCGATTCAAGCCGGTCGTGAGCTGCGAGTGATTGCCAGTGCCAAAGATACCGATGATGCGAAGGCAGCCAAGGTTTGTCGCGATATCGCGCGGGCCTTCGAACAACAGCTAACCTATCCAGGCGAAATCAAGGTCACCGTGGTGCGCGAAGCGCGTTTCGTTGAGGTAGCCCGGTGAGCTCCAGCGATACTCTGCCAGGTTTGCCGACGCCCATTCCAGCCAAGCCCGGTTCACTGAGAATCGCTCTGATTGGAGATATTGTTGGCAAGCCCGGCATGCGCGTGACTTGCAAGGCCGTGCCGTGGCTAAAGGATATATTTCGCGTTAATGCCGTGGTCGCCAATGCCGAAAACGCAGCCGATGGATCAGGTTTGCGAGCTTGTGATTATCGCCGCTTGATTCAGAACGGCATCGATTGCATCACGCTGGGTGATCATATCTATCGCAAGCAAGAGATCATCGAAGTATTAAATAAAGAACAGAACATCGTTCGACCAGCCAACTTGTCGTCGCAGGCACCTGGCCTGCAGTGGGCGGCGATTTCAATTGGCGAACATACGCTGGTTGTGATGAGCTTCATGGGTCGAGTCTTTATGAAGCCAACCGACTGCCCGTTTGCCGCGGCCGATCGCGTACTGCAAGCGGTAGGGCAACAACTGGGCGACAAGCCTCGCGTTTGTTTGGTGGACATGCATGCGGAGGCGACCAGCGATAAACAGCTGATGGGGCGCTATCTAGACGGGCGTGTCTCGGCGGTACTAGGAACGCACACGCATGTCACCACCGCTGACGAGCAGATCTTGCCAGAGGGTACCGGCTTTCAATGCGACGTCGGCATGACTGGACCGATGGATGGCATACTTGGTCGCAAGACCGAACCGGTCATGCGTTCTACATTAAGTGGAACACCGGCCCCGTTTCATATCGCCACTGGCCAAGTCGAACTGCATGCGACATGGGTCGATGTCGACCTGGCCAACGGCCGCGCGCTGGCGATTGGTCGACTTCTCTTGCCAGAACTTGCACTCGACAGTTGGCGTGAGATCGTGGCCTCTGAAGATAAAGCTCGCCGCTTGATGATGTAGCTGTACAATCGATTACGCGTTCGGCTTTTACGATGGACAACTCTCACGCATCGCACCCACATCGCGCTTCGCTCAAGTCCAGACTGGCAGCTGTTGTGGCCATTGGGCTGGTGTTTGGCTTGCTGGGTATGGCTCGCAGTCTAACGCCTGATCCCAAGGGTTATGGAACGCATCAGCAGTTGGGCTTTCCACCATGCAGTTCCATTCTTCTCTGGGGCGGAAAGTGTCCGGCCTGTGGGATGACGACCGCCTGGAGTTATGCGACACGGGGGCGGGTGATCGATGCGTGGCATGCAAATTCCGGCGGCGCGGTGCTGGTGTTTGTCGCGGTCGTGTATGGTCCGTTGTTTGGCTACTATGCCTGGCGAGGTCGGTGGACCGGCGGTTGGCTGTCGCTCAGCCTGGCCACCAGTTTGACTGCGGCGCTATTGCTATCAGTGATTCAGCGGTTTGCCTGAAATTCGATGGCATGAGGACCCCGTCGAACTGAGTGCAACCATTTGATCTGGTCGCCTTTATCGGCATCTGCTATTACCTCGCCAGAGGCTGCTGGAGCGGCACACCGGGATGAAAGACCTTTTGCAAAGGATGGCAAAGGAATGCGACGCGCGACAATTGCTGGCTGGTTGCCTTGGATACTGATCGTCTGCGCAATCGTCCCTGCTGGTGGCTGTGTGAATTTGGCTGCCAACTTGCTGTATGCCTTCAAGGGCGACAAGATCGAGCCGGAGTATCCAGGCTTTAAGGGCAAGAAAGTGGCGGTGGTTGTCGGGGGTGAACGCGGCATTGGCAACGATGCCAGTTCGACGCTGATGACGCGTTACATGGAAATGCTCCTGAAGCAGAATGTTAAGGACATCACCATTATTCCGCAGGAAAAAGTAGGCAAATGGCTGAGCGAACGCGGCATGGACGAGCCCAATTACGAAGCGATCGGTAAAGGCGTCGGCGCCGACCAGATCCTGGCAATTACGCTGACCAATGTCTCCCTACGCGATGGCCAAACACTGTACAAAGGTCGCGCCGATATCTCGGTCAGCGTCTTCGACATCAATCAAGATGGCAGCGTGGTCTACCGCAAGAACTTTGTGGAGTACGAATTCCCCAAACTGGACGGTCCTTCGGTGGTCGATACCACGGAAGCCAAGTTCCGCGTATTGTTCCTGACGATTGTCAGCAAGCAGATCGGCGCGTTATTCTATCCGCACGATCCCAAGGAATTGGCCGTGCTGGATCCGATCGCGCTCAGCAACTAAACGTCGCTAGGCGGATTGGGACCCGCTAGGGGTTCCAGTGTTGGCAGACTTGCAGTCTGTTACTCACTTTCAAGTTGCCGGTTCCGCGTTGCTTTATTACTCGCGCTGAACTGGCTTTGCCCTGTGCCCCATATTTTTCGAACCAAAGATATTCGCGGTCGTTTTATTCTCTTAGGCACTGGTACCAGCGTCGGCGTTCCGGTGATCGGCTGTGGCTGCGATGTATGCACGAGCCCAGATAGCAAGAATAAACGCACGCGAGCGGCGGCGCTGGTGGGTTTGCCCGGAGGGAATTTGCTGATCGACACTCCGCCTGAACTGCGACTGCAACTAGTGCGCGAGGGCGTCGGGGTCGTGCATGCAGTTCTCTTTACACATGAACATGCCGATCACATCTTTGGCCTGGATGATTTGAGATTGTTCCCCTTTGTACTCGGCACGCCCGTGCCGTTGTATTGCGAACCGTTTGTCGAAGAACGTTTGCGGCATTCTTTTGATTATGCGTTTCAGGAAAGACCGCATACACATCCCGGCGCCACGCCTCAGTTGGAACTGCGCCGTGTGGGCATCGAGCCTTTCGAACTGCTGGGAGCCACGGTGCGGCCGATGCGTTTGGAGCATGGCCCGCGATTTCGCGTACTCGGTTTCCGCTTTGGCAACGTCGCCTATTGCACTGATACTAATTTGATTCCCGAGGAGAGTTTTGCAGTGCTGGAGGGGGTTGAGTATTTCATTGTCGACGCTTTGCGTTACGAGCCTCATCCCACGCACTTCCATGTCGAAGCTGCCCTGCAAGCAATCCAGCGAGTTTCGCCCCGCCTAGCCTATCTGACCCACGTGTCGCACGAGCTGGAGTACAACGCCATGCTCAGTAAATTGCCGCCAGGCGTCGAACTGGCCTACGACGGCCTAAACCTGCCGCTGGAACTTTAGCCGCTAAGTCGTTTAACCCGTAGCCGTCAGGCGAGGAGAACCTGCTAACCAATCGCTGCGTTGGGTTTGGACAACGTTGGGTTTGGGCAACGTTGGTTAGAGGGTGCGCCTCGCCTTCGGCTACGGGTTAAACGATTGCTCGTCAGGCGAGGAGAACCTGCTAACCAATCGCTGCGTTGGGTTTGGACAACGTTGGGTTTGGGCAACGTTGGTTAGAGGGTGCGCCTCGCCTTCGGCTACGGGTTAAACGATTGCTCGTCAGGCGAGGAGAACCTGCTAACCAATCGCTGCGTTGGGTTTGGGCAACGTTGGGTTTGGGCAACGTTGGTTAGAGGGTGCGCCTCGCCTTCGGCTACGGGTTAAACGATTGCTCGTCAGGCGAGGAGAACCTGCTAACCAATCGCTGCGTTGGGTTTGGGCAACGTTGGGTTTGGGCAACGTTGGTTAGAGGGTGCGCCTCGCCTTCGGCTACGGGTTAAACGATTGCTCGTCAGGCGAGGAGAACCTGCTAACCAATCGCCGAACCGGGCGTGAGCGTTTTTGCGCTCCCTTGAGAAAAACGGCGGTTGCAAGTACACTTCTCGGTTTGTCCGCAAGGGCACTGTTACCCCAAAAGTGTGGTTTGAAAGGTTGATCTTCATGCGGCACGTGATTTCCGCTCTCGTGCAAAACGTTCCAGGTGTGCTGGCGCACATCTCTGGAATGCTTGCTTCGCGCGGCTACAACATTGATTCATTGGCGGTCGGGGCGACTGAAAACCCCAACTTGTCGCGAATGACCTTTGTGGTGGTGGGCGACGATCGAGTGTTGGAGCAGGTCCGCAAGCAGCTTGAGAAAATCGTGACCGTGGTCGAAGTCATCGACATTAGCTCGCAAGAACATGTCGAGCGCGATTTAATGCTGATCAAGGTCAAAGCATCGCCCGGTCATGCGCGGAGCGAAGTGCGTGAGCTGGTTGATATTTTCCGTGGCAAGATCGTCGACGTTGGCGCCGAGGAACTCCTGATCGAGATCTCGGGGCGCGAGAGCAAGATCGACGCATTTATCGAACGTATGCGTACGTACGGCATCATTGAACTGGTTCGCACCGGTCGCGTAGCCCTGGTTCGCGGCGCTTCCACCACCCAGCCGGCCGAGACTGTGGCTGCCGGAATGGCCGAAGCGGAATAGCAAACCCTGTTGCGCTTTGCAGCTGCAACCAACCACTTGCCCAAAGACATTCCCCTCACAGCACTGCCCGCAACATCGATGTTCGGCTCTGCTATCAAAGTTCCGAAGATCCTAACTCCCTCTCACTCTCAAGCCGGCTTTAGCCAAAGCAGAAAGTACCGCAAAGCAGAACGACTATGACCGCAAAGATCTACTACGATAACGACGCAGACTTGTCGCACTTGAAGGACAAGACCATCTCCATTCTGGGCTACGGCTCGCAAGGCCATGCCCAAGCTCAAAACCTGCGCGATAGCGGCTGCAATGTCATTATCGGTCAGCGCCCCGGCAGTGCCAATTACGATCTGGCCAAGAGCCACAAGTTCGAACCTATGTCGGTGGAAGATGCCGTCAAAAAATCAGACGTCGTCAATATCCTGCTGCCCGATGAAGTCCAAGGCGACATCTATCGCAACTCGATCCGTCCCAATCTCAAGCCGAGCGCGATTCTGATGTGCTCGCACGGTTTCAACATTCACTTCGGCCAGGTTGAGCCGCCAAAGGGTGTTGATACCTTGTTGGTCGCTCCTAAGGGACCTGGTCACCTCGTGCGCAGTGAATTCGTCAAAGGCGGTGGCGTTCCGGCCCTGATCGCTCTGGGTGAAGGCGCCAGCGAAAAGACTCGACAAATCGGTTTGGCTTATGCCAAGGGTGTCGGCGGTACGCGCGGTGGCGTGATCGAAACCACGTTTGCTGAGGAAACCGAAACGGACTTGTTCGGCGAACAAGTCGTGCTGTGTGGTGGCGTGAGCGAACTGGTTAAAGCTGCGTTTGATACGCTGGTCGATGCCGGGTATCAACCAGAGATGGCTTACTTTGAGTGCATGCACGAACTGAAGTTGATCGTCGATCTGTTCTATCAGGGTGGTCTGAACTACATGCGCTATAGCGTCAGCAATACCGCAGAATTCGGTGACTACACCCGCGGTCCTCGGATCATCACCAAAGAAACTCGCGAAACGATGAAGCAGATTCTGCACGAGATCCAAAGCGGCCAGTTTGCGCGCGAGTGGATTCTTGAAAATCGCGCCGGCGCCCCCGCCTTCAAAGCTTCGCGTCGTCACAACCGCGGTTTGTTAATCGAACAAGTCGGTCGACGGTTACGCAAGTTGATGACTTGGATCGATTCGAAGGAAGTGTAAAGCACTAGAAGCTGACGCATGAAACCAATCGAGCTGCGCGGGGTGCGCGTCCACAACTTGCAGAACGTGGATGTCGACATACCGCGCGGCGCGCTGGTGGCCATCTGTGGCGTCAGTGGCTCGGGCAAAACATCGCTGGCCCTGGATACTCTGTATGCCGAGGGCCAGCGCCGTTATATCGAGAGCTTTTCCGCGTACACGCGTCAGTTTCTCGAACGGCTGGATAAACCCGATTACGATTCGATCAACAATCTACCGCCTGCCCTAGCCGTTACGCGCCGCGGCGCTTCGCGCAGTAACCGCAGCACGATCGGTACCGCCAGCGAAACGCTCGACTACCTCCGCTTGCTGTTCAGCAAGATCGCCAAACTATTCTGCTATCAATGTGGCAACCCAGTGGTTCGCCACGACCCGGCCAGCGTGGCACGTCTGCTCGATAGCCTGCCGGGCACCAGCAAACTGATGATCGGCTTTCGCACGCACTGGGAAGACATCGCTGAACGCTCGACGATCTTGGCCGATCTGCAAGCCAGCGGTTTTGTGCGAGTGGCCAGTGGTGGTCGCTTGCTGAACCTCGGTACTCAACCGCGGGATGAACTGGCCGATGCTCTACCGTCTGCCGGGCAGATTTGGGTCATCGTCGATCGAGTCAAAGGTGGACCATCGGTGGGTCGCACTACGGAAAGTCTCGAGCACGCTTTTCAGAGTGGCTTTGGAGAGTTAGCCCTTTTCGTTGAGTCGGATTCAGCTGGCGAGCTTTCCGCAGGTCTTGCATATGGCAGTCCGCTGCGTGAAGTGATCGATGGTACCGCGTGGGATGTAATACTGCTTAGTTCGCAACTGCGATGTTTGACTTGCGGTATCGACTATCCCAATCCCGAACCGCGTTTGTTCAGTTTCAATAGTCCGCTAGGCGCTTGTCCATTGTGCGAAGGTTTTGGTGATACGGTCGACTTGGACATGAACCTGGTCGTTCCCAAACCCAGCTTGACGCTGCGCGAAGGCGCCATTGCGCCATGGAACACGCCCAGCGCACGCCCGGCGTACGATGAATTGATCGAATATGCCGAGCGCATGAAAGTCCGATTGGATGTGCCCTACAGTCGCTTAAATCAAACCGAGCGCAAAAAGATTATCGAAGGAGTGCCTGAGATCGGCTTTGGTGGATTGAAGGGTTTCTTTGAGTACCTGGAACGCAAGAAGTACAAGATGCACGTTCGCGTGTTTCTGGCTCGTTGGCGTAGCTACTCACGTTGCCCGGAGTGCCAAGGTAAACGTCTCAGTCCTCAAGCCTTGGCCTTTCGAGTCGGTGGTTTGAATCTGGCAGAATTGTGCGCGCTGGAGATCGATCAATCCATCGAGTTCTTCCACCGCTTGCGCAATCCTCAAGTGCTGCCCGAGTCCGGTGGGCTGGATGTGCGCGATCGCGAGGTTGGTCAGGAGTTGCTCGAGCAAGCTTGGTTGCGTTTGGGTTATCTGCAAACAGTTGGCCTGGGTTATCTCACGCTCGATCGAACGCTGCGCACCTTGAGTGGCGGTGAATGTCAGCGAACCGCGCTCACCGCTGCGCTTGGGTCGAGCCTGGTCAATATATTGTACGTGCTGGATGAACCTTCGGTCGGTTTGCATCCGCATGATGTCGAGCATTTGAGCCAGGCAATCGAAGGGCTGGCGCGGCGCGGCAATACGGTAGTGATGGTCGAACACGAAGAGACGCTATTGGAGAAAGCAGACTGGCTGATCGAAGTAGGTCCGCAAGCAGGCACAGCTGGTGGCCGCATTACTTTTGCTGGTTCACTCCAGCAGATGCGAGCCGCTCCAGAGAGCCTGACTGGAGCTTACTTGAGTGGTCGTCGCAAAGTGGCCATACCAGCCGAGCGTCGTCCTACCAATCGCGGCTGGATCAAGTTGGTGGGTTGCACCGGGCATAACCTGCAAAACTTGACCGTCGAGTTTCCACTGGGCGTGTTGTGCCTGGTCACCGGCGTCAGCGGCAGCGGCAAGAGTTCGCTAGTTCAAGATACGCTCTATGGCGCGCTGATGTCGCGTTTGGGCAAACCACAAGCGGGTACGCTACCCTTTGAAGACATCATCGGCGATGGACAAATCGACGATTGCATCTTGGTCGATCAAAGTCCCATCAGTCGCTCGCCACGTTCCAATCCGGTCACCTACATCAAAGCGTTTGACGAAATTCGGCAAGTCTTTGCTGAAACGATGGATGCCAAGATGCACAACTACGGACCGAGTCACTTCAGTTTCAATAGCGATCTTGGTCGCTGTCAAACCTGCCAAGGCGATGGACTGCTGGAGATCGACATGCAGTTCATGGCCGACATCTACATCAACTGCCCAGCCTGCAACGGCAAACGTTACCGTCAAGAGATTTTGGCGGTGCGTTATCGAGATCGATCGATTGCCGATGTGTTGGCGATGACGGTACGTGAAGCCAGAGAGTTCTTTCGTGGAGCGAACAAGGTACAACAAAAGTTAAAGGTGCTGGCCGATGTGGGCTTGGATTATTTGCAGTTGGGCCAGGCCGCCACAACGCTCAGTGCCGGTGAAGCCCAGCGTTTGAAATTGGCTGCGCACCTGGTCGCCGCTTCACCGCGACGCACCCTGTTTCTGTTGGACGAACCGACCACCGGTTTGCATACAGCGGACATAGTGCAACTACTGGGCGCGCTCGATGCCCTCTTAGTCGCTGGCCATTCCTTGATCATCGTCGAACACAACGTGCACCTGATGTCGGTGGCCGACTACATCATCGATATTGGCCCCGGCGCAGCGGCTCGCGGTGGACGAGTCGTCGCTCACGGCACACCCGAGCAAGTGGCTAAAGTTAATGAGTCGATAACCGGCAGGTATTTGAAGCACTTGAAATGATCAGCTCATGAAACAAAAACTATTTGATACAGATCAACCAGTAGCTTTGATCACAGGAAGTGGTGCGCGGCGAGTGGGTCGCGCGATTGCTCGGCACTTGGTCGAGCATAATTACACAGTCGTGCTGCACGCTCATCGCTCGATCGATGAAGTGCAGGCCACCACAGCTCAGTGGCAAGCTGAAGGGTATCGCGTCAGCTACGTGACCGGTGCGATTGACGATTCGACCAACGCCGTCCAGTGGTGCGAAGAGATTCGCAAGCGGCATGGCGGGCTGCATGTGCTGGTAAATTCAGCGGCGGCCTGGGAACCGACGACGCTGGAAGAGGTTTCCGAAGAGACGCTTATGGCGCAGTGGCGCGTCAATCTGATGGGCCCCGCCCTGCTCTGTCGCGCAGCGGGCTTGGTCATGGCCCAGCAGTCTGGCGGGGGTGCCATCATCAACATTGGCGATTGGGCGTTGACTCGGCCATACGTCGACTTTGCGGCCTACTTGCTCAGCAAAGGTTCGATTGAGACGCTGACGAGAACGATGGCTGTGGAACTGGGCGAGCGGAACTGCCAGATTCGCGTGAACGCGATCTTGCCCGGGCCTGTCTTACTCGATGAGCGGATTACAGCCGAGGCTCGCCAAAAGATTATTCAGCAGTCGCTGGTTAAACGCGAAGGCACGCCGGAAGACGTGGCCTATGCGGCTCGATTTCTTATCGAAAGCCCCTTTATTACCGGGGTCTGCCTGCCGGTCGATGGAGGGCGATCGATTTTTGCTGGCGGCAGTGGCGATATCGTGGCTCACCCAACCTATGGCAAGTGATCCTTTTAAATTTCCGCGATCGATCTTAGAATTTTACTTTCTAATTTGATATTTCAACATTCAAATTCTGCACCGAAAGCCTTCCATGTCTCCGCGCACGATTTTCTGTCCGACTACGTTTTCAACTTCGCGACAAGAGATAGCCGGCGTGCCGATTGCCGATCTGGTTGAGCAATACGGTACGCCGACTTATGTATACGACATGTCGGTTATCGACCAGCGCGTGGCAGACCTGGCCCAGTTCGGTACGATTCGATATGCCCAGAAGGCCTGCTCAAACATCGCAATTCTCGATCGCTTGCGAAAACTGGGTGTGGTAGTCGACGCCGTAAGCGCAGGTGAAATTGGTCGCGCGATGAAAGCGGGTTATGTAGCCGACTCCAATCCAGCCGGCATTGTTTATACGGCCGATGTGTTCGACAAAGCGGCGCTCGAGTTGATTGTGCGGCACAATATCCATGTCAACATCGGCTCTCCCAATATGATCGATCAACTGGGAGAAGTAGCCCCGGGTCGGAACATTACGCTGCGAATCAATCCTGGTTTTGGACATGGACACAGCCAAAAGACGAACACGGGTGGCCCCCAGTCCAAGCACGGCATTTGGCATGAGCAAGTGGACGATTGTCTGCGGCGGGCCGATCGTTATGGTTTAGTGGTAACCGGTGTTCACATGCATATCGGTAGCGGTACCGATCTGGAGCATCTCTCGCAGGTATGTGCGTCGATGGAAAGCACTTGCCGCAACATCGGTCGCACGATCACAACCGTCAGCGCTGGCGGCGGCTTGCCCGTGCCTTACAAACCTGATCAGAGCTATGTCGACGTCGATCGCTATTACGAAATTTGGAACGCCACGCGTAATCGCTTGCAGGACACCTTTGGTCACGAGATTCACCTGGAAATCGAACCTGGCCGATATTTAGTGGCTGAAAGCGGCTTTTTGGTAGCCGAAATCCGCACGGTCAAGCAGATGGGTCAAAATACGTTCTATCTGCTCGACGCAGGTTTCAACGATCTGGCACGACCCATTCTCTATGGTTCGCATCACCCGATCTCTATCTGTCGACGCGATGGCGAGACGAACGTCAAAGAACACGCGGTCGTCGTGGGTGGTCCGCTTTGCGAATCGGGCGATATCTTTACTCAAGAAGAAGGCGGCTTTGTTTCGCGCCGCAATTTGCCCGTGGCTCAAGTTGGTGACTACCTGATTCTAGAAGTCGCCGGTGCCTACGGCTTTGTCATGGCCAGCAACTACAACAGCAAGTTCCGTCCGGCTGAAGTGCTGATCGAAAATGGGCAAGCCAAGTTAGCCCGTCGCCGTGAGACGCTGGATGATTTGCTTGGGCCAGAGATGATCCCGAGCTAGTGACCACGTGGCATCACGTTAGCTTTCCTACTCCTACTCGTACTCCTACTCGTACTCGTACTCGTACTCGAGCTCGAGCTCGAGCTGATTGCGAGCAGGAGTACGAGCAAGCATGACTGCGCGTCCCATTCCACAGCCTTTAAGGCATTTCTATCTCGACAGTAAAGGCTGGACGATCTGGCACATCTATGATTGAACATGTACACCAACTCGATGATCCCCGGCTTGCGCCTTTCCGTGGTATGCGAACCACGAATTGGACAGCCGGCAGCGGTTGGTTTATTGCTGAAGGCGCCAAGTTGGTTGAGCGTCTGATGAAAAGCGACTATGCGATCGAGTCGTTGTTAATCAGTGACAAGTATTTGGACGATTGGATCGAGCGCGTGCCCGATAGCCTGCGGGCGCTGGTTGTACCGGAGAGTGAATTACCTGGTCTCTTGGGTTTCAATTTTCATCGTGGAGTGATCGCGTGCGGCATTCGCCGACCACCGCTGGATCTGCGAATTGAGTTAGCAGCACCGCTATCGCGCGAGGCTACGCTGGTGGCTGTGCATGGTGTGCAAGACCCCGAGAACCTGGGCGGTATCCTGCGAAGCTGTGCAGCGCTGGGCATCGAACATATTTTGATCGGCCCTTGGTCGGCCGATCCACTGTCGCGCCGCGTGTTGCGCGTATCGATGGGGACAGCGCTCAAGCTGAAGCTGTACGCTTCGCGCGATCTGGTTGCCGATCTTGCTTGGCTGCGCGCGACGCACCACTGTGAAAGCCTGGCGACGACTTTAGCAGACGATTCAGTGAACTTGGAAAGCTGTGGTCGCCATTCACCGCTGGTGATTGTCATGGGCAACGAAGCCCATGGTTTACCGATTGAGATTCAGCAAGCAGCTGATCGACGAATCAAAATCGACATGCGACTGGGCACCGATTCGCTCAATGTCAGTGTGGCTGCTGGGATCGTTCTGCACTACTTTACTCGCGTGGCCAGATCGAATAATTCGTAGCCACCGCTGCCAAGCGGTGGATTTCGCTAGCCTTGTCCACCGTCTGGTGACGGTGGCTACGGAGCGCTTAAAAGCGTTGGCCCAATACGTAACCCAGAATGGCACCGATGACCAGAGTTGGTGGAATGGCGATGGCCAGCGTCAAGGCGACGACCATTGCAGGACTTAGGTGATCAGCCGGTGGCACGAGTGGTTTAGGGTCGAGGTTCGTACCCGAGCTACTCAAGGAGGATTGACTGCGCGGGTATTGGCTGCGCAGGCTCTCCGCTTCGCCGACGGCAGCTGAAGATCCGAAGTTGATGGCGTGCGGCACTTGCGAGCCTTGCTGACTACTTTCTTGATTGGCCACTTCATCGCCCAAGCTACCGGCGCTTTCGCTATCGGGATCCAGCGGAGGCGGAGGCGCCATCCAGGGAGAGCGGCTGAGTTTGGCGGTCGAGAGTTCGTTGTGCCGATCGTCGGCCCACGATTCCAAGCGGTTGGCTACTTCAGTCGCCGAGGCAATACGCTTGTCGGGATTCTTATCCATCATATCGGCGATGATGTCGACGAAGTCTTCCGCAATGTCCGGCACGAAACGGCGCGGGTGCCACGGGGTTTCTTCGAGATGGCGTTTGAGTTTGGAATGCGTATCGCCGCCGGGAAATGGTACTTTGCCGCAAACGGCGTAATACAATGTGCAGCCCAACGAATAAATATCTGCGACGGGCTTGATCTCGAGCGGGGTGCGAATTTGTTCGGGCGAAATGTAGTCGGTTGTCCCGACAATTTTTCCGGCGCGGGGATCGTTGGTCAGATCTTGATTGAATCCAGCAAGTCCGACATCGGAGACTTTGGCATCGCCCTGAGGTGTGACCAGGATATTGCCGGGTTTGACGTCGCGATGGATCAAGCCTTTTTCATGCGCGTAGGCCAGGCCCAGAGCAGCCTGGCGAATGATGTAGGACGCAAACTGCACGGGCAAAGGTCCGCGCAATTTCACCAGGCGCCGTAGATCCATGCCCGGGACATACTCGGTTACCAGGTAGTGAATCTTGCCGTCCTGGCCGGCATCGAAGGCACGCACCAGGTAAGGGCAATCCAGCCGGGCTTGCATGCGAATTTCGCGGATGAAACTATCGCGAGCGATTTGCGTGGCTCGTTCCAGGGGCAAGACCTTGATCGCACACTCGCGGCCCATGAATTTATGGACGGCTTTGAAGACTTGTCCCATCCCCCCCTGCGCGATCCAATCGGTAACGATGTAGGGGCCGAGAGTCAGTTTGGTGCGTCCTTCTAGCAGTTGCTCCGCTTGATACTGGGTGAGGATATCTTGCTCGACCAGGATTTCGGCCAGCAATTTATCAGTCAGTTCCTCCCCTTGGGCCTCCTGGGCCAGTCGATGACGAGCGACTCGTTGGGCGTACTCGATCGCTTCGCGATTGACCAGGGTGCTGGCCAGTGCGTTAGAAATGAAGCTCGAGTCGCCGGCCATGGAATCTCCGGGAATTGCGGATAAAGATGATGTGTGTGACAATCAGCAGTTGCTGTTTATTGACGACGAGCAGAATCGGTGGATGGAAAAGGTTTGTATGGGTGGCGGACGACTAATTGCAATCGGTGATATCCATGGTTGCTCAGCAGCATTAGACGCGTTGCTCAGGGAGATTCAACCTGGGAACGACGATACTATTGTAACTCTGGGCGATTACGTAGATCGAGGCAGCGACAGTAAAGGTGTGATCGATCGTTTGATCGATCTGGGCAAGACTTGTCAGCTCAAGCCGCTCTATGGCAATCACGAAGAAATGATGCTCGAAGTCATGCGCGACAATATGCCACCCTTTCGATGGTTGCAGTTTGGTGGTGTAGAAACGTTGGATTCGTATGGTTTCTGCGGCGACATGGGCGTGGTGCCTGAATCGCATCGCGAGTTCTTGACCAACCTACTGCCGTATTATGAGTCCGACGAAGTCTTTTTTGTTCACGCAAACTACAACCCCAAGTTACCGTTGGACAAGCAAACTCCCAATTCATTGCGTTGGCAGAAGCTAACCGAATACGTACCCCCGCCCCATATCAACGGAAAAGTTGCCGTAGTGGGGCATACCCATGACCGCGGTGGCGAGATCTTCAATGTGCGCCATCTAATCTGTCTGGACACGTTCTGTTATGGCGGCGGTTGGCTGACCGCCATGGAGTTTCCATCAGGAAAAATGTGGCAAGCGGACATGGAAGGCAAACTGCGCTAGTTGCGACCTACCCAGGCTGTGCAATCGGAACCGGGTCAGCGGTCAATATGCAAGTCCTGGGACGTCGCCCAGTAGAATATGCCGCCTTGCCGCATCCGGAACCTATTGTGTTGGTGAGCGAAGGAACTCGCTCAACGAAAGCTCCAAGGCTTTCTCACCCCCCGTGCGAGGCGAGGCCGGTCACTTGATCGGCTTCGCCTTTATATTTTGGTGTCTTTGTAGAGCGGCTGTCCTCAGCCGCTCCGCACCCGCTAAGCATGCGTCTTCAAACTTGGTTTCTCTTGGGGTCAGACCACTGATGGATCCGACGCAAGTAATGATGGCATTGCTTACCGCGACGGGGGACAGACCCCGGCTTGTAGAGCGGCTGTCCTCAGCCGCTCTGCACCCGCTGAGCATGCGTCTTCAAACCTGGAATTGCCCCGCGTGCGCGTGCTGTGTTTCCAGGTGCGACGGGGACAGACGTTGGGTGTGAGGCGACTTGGGTTAGAGGGTGCCAAGCGGCTGAGGACAGTCGCTCTACGACCGGGGACAGACCCCGGGGTGATTAGCTGGCATTGGACTATTGCCCCGCGTGTGCGTGCTGTGTCCCCGGGTGCGATGGGGACAGACGTTGGGTGTGAAGCGACTTGGGTTAGAGAGTGCCGAGCGGCTGATGACAGCCGCTCTACGACCGGGGACAGTCCGGACAGACCCCGGGCTGATTAGCTGATGCTAGCCAAAGAGGTGAAGCAGGCTGCGGTTGGCGTCTGGTTAGGACATCAAAGCGGTGCCCAGGCACCGCACTCCAAAGTGGCACCGCACTCCAAAGTGGCAACGCGCTGCGAGATCGGGGACAGGACCTGCCGTCGGAAGATGCCTGCTTGCCAGGTGCCGAGCGGCTGGGGACAGCCGCTCTACAAGCAGAACCGCAGACGAGTCTATTTCACGCCGGCGTGATACGTTGTATAGAGCTGGATATCGATCGGCAGATCACCTAGATGCTGTTCGATGAGCGGCTTAACTTCGCTCCAATCCAGTCCGCCCACGCCAGTGGCCAACTTGGGCATAGCCAAGCTCTTCACTGGTTTTTTCTCCAGTTCATGACGCAGCCGCTTCAGGCAATGGTTGACGTTCGCAACCGAAGCTCGACCGGGCCGAGATCCGTGCCCATGGTCGCCTTCTTGCGTCATCAAGTTGTAAATGTGAACGTTACCTACCCCACTCCACACCCAAATCTCGCCCGGCTTAGGATGAGTCTGATGCGAGTAATGCTTGAAGTCGCGAGCCATAGCGGGCCACTTCTCACGCAGTGCCAACGCCAGACCTTGATCAAAGTGATCGTTGGGCGCCACTCCATGCGCTATCGCCGTGGCGTCCGAAAGTAACAAGTCACCAGCAACTTCGCGGATCATAATGGTCTCCCCCGTGGTTTGTAGAGTCTGCATTGTGGATAAAAATGTCCACAATTCTATTGTACAGCCGTGCGACAAAAGCTTCCAGGCTATGTGGAATAGGCTTCCAGCCTGTGTAATATTTGATCGTTGAGCTCTCAGCTGCTCTTTAGCAGAAAGTTTTGGACACAGGCTGGAAGCCTATGCCACAATTCACACAGGCTGGAAGCCTATGCCACAAGTGGCTTTAAATCAGGCTGAGCGTTTCGTCCAGGTTGTACATGATGTTCATGCACTGGACGGCTGCACCAGAAGCGCCTTTGATGAGATTGTCGAGCGTCGACAAGATAATGATCCAGCCATCGTTCTCGCGTACGGAGATATCGCAGTAGTTGGTGTGGGCCACATTCTTGCTGGCCGGCAAGCTGCTGACGATGCGCACGAACCGCGAATCTTGATAGAAACAGCACAAGCACTCTCGCACCTGGTTGGCAGTCACATGGGCTTTGGGACGAACGTAGATAGTCGAAAAGATGCCCCGATCCATAGGCGTCAAATGCGGCGTGAATACCAAGCCAGGTGTTACGCCTGAGAATCGCGAACAGATATCAACGATCTCCGGCTGATGACGATGATTGCCGACGCTATAAGCCGACATCGATTCGTTAACTTCGGAATACAGGTTGCCGAGCTTCGGTGTGCGACCGGCGCCACTGACACCGCTCTTGGAATCGACAACAATGCCTTCGCTCTCGATAATCCCTTCGCGCAGCAGTGGTGCTAGTGGCAAAATGGCACTGGTGGGATAACAGCCTGGATTGGCCACCAGCTGCGCCGGTGCGATCGCTTCGCGAAACAGCTCAGGCAAGCCATAAGGCACCTGACCCAAACGACCTGGATCGGGGTGATGATCGCCATACCATTTGTGATACAGGGCTGGAGTGCTCAAGCGATAGTCCGCGCTCAGATCAATGACACGGCAACCATGAGTTAACAGCTCGACCACAATCGGAGCCGATGCGCCGTGCGGTAAGCAGCAATAAGCCACATCGCAGCGCTTGGCTATATCGGCCGGCGACAAGTCCTCTACAATTACTTGCGTGCGTTTGGCGAACTGAGGATGCATATCAGCTAGCGAGCTGCCATCAGCTTGGCGACTAGTAGCCGCCACGATCTGCGCCTGGGGATGGCGCAGCAGCAACTTTATGGATTCAATGGCCGTATAGCCCGAACAACCGACGATGCCGACTTTGATCATGACTGGTTCTTTTTAGCTCGACACACCCGACTGGCAGAAGCTCGTAAAAGCAGCGGAACCAACCGGGTTTAACTCTCTGGGTTCATTCCTTACCAAAATATACCATAGACCAATTTGCTGGGAGTGTGTTCCCGCATGCGCAAGCAGATAGCTTTAATCG
Source organism: Rania fehmarnensis (assembly GCF_056494185.1). NCBI lineage: Bacteria > Pseudomonadati > Planctomycetota > Planctomycetia > Pirellulales > Pirellulaceae > Rania > Rania fehmarnensis. The sequence continues at coordinate 8,960,522 of NZ_CM151398.1, read as the reverse complement.
CTCATGATCGCATGAAGCAAGAATTGTTAGCCTTCGTGCAATAGAACCTCAGCTACTTTCGCCAGCACGACCGCCGAAGCAATCGTGCAATAAAACTATGCCGTAGGCGTTAGCCGCGCGCGCTGTGGAGGGCGAATGCTCCTGCTGAGCCGAACACCGCAATGAAGAACGGACATAGATCCGGGGAAGGTGGTGTTGGTAACAGAAGCGTTCGTTTTGGCGCGAGCAGTTGGGATCCCCGCGACTTTGCCCGTGCTTCAAGGCGGTGTTGGGCTCAGGAGGACCTTCGCCCCCCAGTCGCTCGGTGGGTAGAGAATTCTGTTAGCAGGTGCGGAGCGGCTGAGGACAGCCGCTCTACATGCTTGCACCACTTTTCCCCGAGACTTTGTCCGTGCTTCAAGGCGGTGTTGGGCTCAGGAGGACCTTCGCCCTCCCAGTCGCTCGGTGGGTAGAGAATTTTGTTAGCAGGTGCGGAGCGGCTGAGGACAGCCGCTCTACTTGGGGCGCATTTGTTCGAGCAATCTACCAGGGCTGCCCATGATGTTGTAACCGGCATCGACGTGCAAGATTTCCCCTGTGATCCCATCGCTGTAGTCGCTCAGCAGATAAGCACCGCTACGGCCGACTTCGTCATGCGTTACACAGCGGCCCATCGGAGCGACGTGGCCATAGAACTCTTGCATCTCACCGACGCCCGCAGCCACACCGGCCAAGGTCTTCAGCGGCCCGGCGCTGACGGCATTGACACGCACGTCGACAGCTCCCATATCGAACGCCAGGTAACGCACCGTTGCATCCAAAGCAGCTTTGCAGATTCCCATGACGTTGTAACCCGGCACACACTTTTCGCCACCGAAGTAAGTCATCGCCAGCACGGACGCGCCTGGGTTGAATAACGGCCGAGCGAAATTGGTCACCGATATCAAGCTATAAACGCTAACGTCCATCGCCAGCTTGAAACCCGATCGGCCGGTCTCCACCGTCGGGCGCGACAGGTCTTCGCGGTCAGCAAAGGCGATCGAATGCAGTAGAAAATCGATCTTGCCCAACTTCGATTCAGCCATCTTCATGAAGGCTTCGACTTGCACATCGTCTTGAACGTCCAAAGGCTCCAGGAAAGCGACGTTGTTGGGAAAAAGGTCCGTGCACTTGCTGACGCGCATGCGGTTCTTTTTCTTCTCGTCTTCAGGCTTGTCCGGCAAGTGCGATACGCCGCAGGTCCCGCCCTTTTGCATGATCTCTTGTGCGATCGCCCAAGCAATCGAACGATCATTGGCAATACCCAGAACCAAGCCCTTCTTGCCAGCAAACGTTACCATCGCCGCCATTCCTTCTAACCTAAGGTACAAACTACGAGTCTCAAGGAGTAAAAAAGATAACATAAACCAAGAAATTCGATAGTCGCCCTCCACCGAGCTTGTCTTGGTAAACGCCGGACTGACTGCTTCTAGCCAATCAGTCGAGCATCCACTGACGCAAGGTCAGTGGAGGCTGATCGCTAGCCACGCAGTCGTGCTTCCACTGACACAAGGTCAATGAACGCTGGTCGCGTATTTGGCCAGCTTGGCTCGCAGCTCCGCCAGAGCCGCGGCGTGGTCGGCGGAATCGATCAGGTTGGTGGTCTCGGCGGGATCGCTGTGCATTTCATACAGCTGTTCGCCTTTCTGGCCGCCATCCCATTGCGTCAAGCGATAACGATCGGTGCGGACACTGTAAGCGTCGAAGTTGCCGCGTCGCAGTTGCGTATAAGCCGCATCTTTGACCGAGCTGGTGGGATCACGCAAAATTGGTGTCAGGCTGACTCCGTCGATGTATTCCGGAGCTTTGAGACTGCACAGCTCCGCCAGCGTCGGATACAGATCGACCAGTTCCGACAGAGCCTCCGAGCGCTGGCCAGCACCTTGATCGCCTGGCAAGCGAATAATCAACGGGACATGAGCCGAATTCTCGAACAAGCTCATCTTTTGCCACAGCCCATGCTCGTACATGTGATAACCGTGATCACTGGTCATCACCACAATCGTGTTGTCGGCCAGTTTCAAACGGTCGAGAGCTTCCAACACGCGACCCACCTGCGCATCCATAAACGAGATCGAAGCCCAGTAGGCTGACACGGCTGTCTGCCGCTCGACATGGCTCATCGTGACTTGTTCTTTCTTTTGACTCAGATAAGCCGCCGGTGGCCGCCCAGCCCGATCATCGTCGCTGAGCGGAGGCAACTGAACTGACTCAACTGGATAAAGATCGAAGTAACGTCGCGGTGCAACATACGGAGTGTGCGGTCGATAGAAACCCACGGCCAGGAAGAAAGGCTGGTCGCGATATTGCTCGAGCAAGTTAATCGCGGCCGTAGCGCTCAGACCATCGGTCTGTTCTTGATCGGTCCCCTCGCTGGCAAGCCAACTGAGCGTGCCACCATAAGAGCCCGGCGTATAGGTGAAGATCTTGGGCTCTTCGGCCTTATCGCGGCCGGCTGGATTGATCACCAACTGCCACGACTTCAAATCATCCAGTCCAGCGGTACCAACTTGGCCCGGCACACCATAGTGATACAGCTTGCCAATGCGGGCAACTCGATAACCGCTGTCGATAAAGAGTTGCGGTAGGGTAACTGTGTCGGGAATGAATTCACGAAAATGAGGCGTCCCGGTGTAATCGGTGGAGGCCTTGCCTGCGCGGGGATTAGTCCAGATGCGAGTCTCGTTGGGTCGCCGGCCAGTCAAGAACGAAGTGCGACTGGGACTGCAAAGTGGGAACTGACAATACGTGCGCGCAAACAGCGTCCCGCGCCGGGCTAGTGCATCGATATTCGGCGTCTGAACACGCGGATGTTGATAACATCCCAGATCGCAATTCAAATCATCTGCGATCAGGAACAGCACGTTTGGCCTGTCGGCGGCGTTAACCAGTCCCGACAGAGCCAAGAGAAGAAACCATGAAAGCAATGAAGCCACACGCATCATGATTCGCCTCGAGATTTGACATTTCAAACTTCAAACTTCAGTATCCGACTTCTCGGCCACTTTCTGCAGGATCTCCAGCAGTACTTGATCGACGTCGACGCTTTCGGCTTGTGCTTCGAAGTTCAGCAGTACTCGGTGGCGCATGCTGGGCAAGAAGACGCGACGAATATCTTCGAAGCTGACGTTGTAGCGACCGTCCAGCAGAGCTCGTACTTTGGCTGCCAAGGCCAGCGTCTGCGCACCGCGCGGGCTGCTTCCCCAGCGCACGTACTGATTGGTGATGTCTTGCGCTAGCGGGCCTTGCGGATGCGTGGCGAGTACTAAACGCACGATGTAGTCTTGCACATGCTTGGCAAGAATGACTTCGCGCACCAGCGCTTGCCAGCGACGGATCTCTTCACCGTCCATGATTTTGTTGGTGATGATCTTAGTGCCGCGGGTGGTGCGATCGACAATCGTATTCAGTTCGTCGCGCGACGAATAACCTACGACCAGTTTGAATAGGAAGCGGTCGAGTTGGGCTTCAGGCAGCGGATAGGTGCCTTCTTGCTCAATTGGGTTCTGCGTTGCCAAGACAAAGAACGGCTTGGAAAGCTCAAAGCGATTACCGGCCACCGTCACGGTGCCTTCTTGCATGGTCTCCAGTAGAGCCGACTGAGTCTTGGGAGTCGCGCGGTTGATTTCGTCAGCCAGGCAGATCTGCGTAAAGATTGGTCCCTTTTGAAACTGGAACGAGCGGCGACCATTATCATCTTCGGCAATCATGTTGGTGCCCAGAATGTCGGCGGGCATCAAGTCGGGGGTGAATTGGATGCGATTAAAGTCGAGGCTGAGCGACTCGGCTAGAGTGCGTACCAGCATCGTCTTGCCCAAGCCAGGGACACCTTCCAGCAAACAGTGGCCTCCCACAAACATACTGGTCAGCACGCCATGAACGATATCATCGTGGCCAACAATCGTCTTGCCGATTTCTTCGCGCACGGCCTTGTACCGCGTGCGAAACTCTTCGGCTTGCTGCTGCATTTGTTCAGCCACATTGCTCATGCTTATTATCTCGGCGTGGTATTGAAAAAGTGAAAAAGCAAACTGTTTAGGGGCGTGTATTCTAAACTAAGTTCGGAATCGGCTTCCATAGCCAACAGGTTTTTGAACGCTTTTCCCCTCCGGCAAAGCCCTCGTAACGCACTTGGCAGCTGGGTAGTATTGTTCAGGGATCGATGCTGACTTGAATTCTGGGCAGGTACAACGCTTCGGTAATCATTTAGGCTGCAAATTCCGGCGATTTCACGACATGCCCGAGCTGTTGCCGCCTAATCCTGTTACGCCAGGTTGACTTAACTGAACACAAGGATGAAAGTTGAATCCGACGTTTCTGAAGCACTGTGAGTCCGGTCAGTTAGGTGCTGGCACTTTATTGCCGCTGCCGCCCTCAATTACCAGGTCGCGGAAGGGCTGGCTGGAATCGGCATTTTTGATCAGGCAATTGCTGATGAGACTGTCCGTCAAGTTTTTGGCCAAGATGCCAATATTCTCGCAGTCCAGCACGCTGCAGCCGGTGATGTTCAGCCGCCGGCAATCTTCCACGACCAGGCCCGCCGCCGACTTCCAGACATGTGCAATATGCAATCCGCTGAGCGTACAGTCTTCGCACTGGCGTAAGACAACAGCATTCTTGGTCTGCAACGCCGTGCCGTAGTCGTACCGCGGATTGCGGTCGAAGTTGTTGGGACCGACCACAATGTGTGAAGACTCTTCGACCAGTAGATTGTGTTCGTACCCCATCCAGAAGGTGTTTCCAGTCAAGGTAACGCCGCGGCATTGATTCAAGTGTACATTTGTTGCGACATCGCTCAGCACATTGCCTGTGATGGTGATATGTCCTTCGCGATTGCCAGCACCGGTTTTCGAATTGCGACTACCACCCAGGATGCGAATGTTGCAAGATTCAGGGCCCTGCGAATTGTGCTGCAGCGTGCAACCGGTGATGGCTACTTCGGCCGTACCATATTCGCTATTGCGGCAGTCGATCAACACGTTGGCCGTGGCTGGGGTTTGGCGGCTCATGTTGCTTTCAATGTCGCAACCGCTGATGTGAATGTTGCGGACATTGCCTTGGCGAGCCACAATGCCGCCGCCATGGCAATAACTGATATGACAGCCCGTGATGTTCGATTGATGCAAGTTTACATCATCATAGAAAATGCCAATCCCATGGTTCTCGTAGATGTGACAGCTATCCAGCAGCACGTTGCGATTGTTGCCAACCAGGTGAATGCCATGGAGCAATTTGCGCATGTGAACGCGAGTGATGGTCAGTTGCATGGTGCCGTTGGCATGGATGCCTTCAGCTTCGGGATGAGCACCTTCGATGGCCAAACGCTCCACTGTCGGCATGCGTTCGTGCTGCCAGACGCTTTCGGCAAAGCCGGGCGGGTCGGCCGATTTGTCATGCGTGCCGATAAAACGAATAGCCGGGCCCGGCCCAGCCATGATCAGGGTTACCGGGCCATCGCCGGTCAATTGGCAGTAGTCGGTCTTGGCTAATTCGATGACCAGTGGTCGGTCCAGTCGATAACGACCACGCGGAATGGCCAACCAGCCCTGCTGGGCATCGATGGCAGCTTGGAGGAAACCGCTGGCATCACGCGTTCCATCGCTGACCGCTTTCAATCGCTCTCGTTCAGTCGAATCGGCTCGTACGGGTGCTAGTAAACACAGGTAAATGACGATCAAGGAGTAGAGTTGTTTAGGGTACACGAGCGTAGAATCCTTGTGATTTCGAATTTCAATTTTCAGATTTCGGCATTGAAATAGGCTAAGATATAAGCGCCGAAAAATCACCTACTGCGCAAGCGGAGACTCATCCAATGATCGCCAGGTCTAGTTGGCTGCTGGGCTTTTGTCTGAGCTTAGTTGCATCGATTGCCTGTGGACAGTCGCGGATCGACGAACTGATCGATGCCAAACTGCATGAACAAGGGCTTGAGCCTGCGCCGCTGTGTGATGATGCGACATTCTTACGCCGCGTCAGCTTGGATCTAACGGGCCGCAATCCGACTTCGGGGGAAGTGGTCGCGTTTCTAAAAGATGATGGCGCTGACAAACGCGTCAAACTGGTTGAACGTTTGTTGAATTCACCTACCTGCGCGGTCCATTTGGCCAATATTTGGTCTGCCTGGCTATTGCCCGATATGCAAGAACTGAATGTGTTTGGCCAAGGTGGACCAACCGGTCTGCATACTTGGCTGCGCAATCGTTTTGCTGACAACCTGCGATACGATCGCCTGGTGGCCGATCTGTTGGTAGCCAATGGTTCGGTCGACACGGGACCGGGTTATTTCTTTATTGCCCTGGAAGGCAAGCCCGAAAAGATCGCGGCTAAAACGTCGCGTGTATTTTTAGGAGTGCAATTGGATTGTGCCGAGTGCCATGATCATCCATTCGATCACTGGAAGCAGCGAGACTTCTGGAGCTTTGCGGCTTATTTTGCGCAACTCTCCGCCGAAGGCATGCGGCCACTCAATGCTCTCGAGGTCTCCGATCGCGATGCGGGTGAAGTCACGCTGCCCGGTAGTGAAGAAGTTATCGCGCCCAAACCATTGGTATCGACCGGCATGAGCGGACTGAGCAGTGGTTCACGGCGACAGCAGTTAACGCTGTGGTTGACCGCGCGCGAGAATCCGTACCTGGCTCGAGCTGCAGTGAACCGCTGCTGGAGCATTGTATTTGGTCGTGGCCTCATCGAACCGATCGACGATATGCGGTCACTCGAGATGGCTACGCATCCCGAATTGCTGCAAGAACTGGCCACGCAATTCACCAGCAGCGGATACGATCTGCGCGAACTACTGCGAACACTGGTGACTTCGAAAGCCTATCAACGAGTCAGTGTCCCACCCGGCACAGAATCCGATCCAGCCAAGCTGACCAGTTACGCCGCTATGCCTATCAAGCCGTTGACATCGACCCAGATGGCCACGTGTATGCAGCAAGTGGCTCGCGATATCGCCGACGATCAAGGTCGTGTGCAGACAGTTCAACTAGCCAATCAACTCGGCAAATTGCGTGGAGATAACAGCGCGGCGACGCTGGGAATTGTGCAAGCTCTGGTAACTCTGCACAGTGACCAACTCAATAGAGTCCACGGCGATTCTCAAAGCCGCTTGCTGCAAGCCTTGTCGGCTCCGCATCTGACTACAGCCAAGAAAGTGGAGTGGATGTTCATCAGCACTATCTGCCGCTTGCCCACTCAAGACGAGCTGGATGCCATCCTCAAGTTACAAAGCGAAAGCGATGCCAGCCAGGCCGACGTTACCTGGCAAGCTGACCTGCTCTGGGCGCTGATCAACAGCACCGAATTCGCCATGACCCCCTAGCCTCATGTAGCAGCGTCTCTCCGAGACGCTGATCTAAGCACGTACTAATGCCTTGACTGGCATCCGGTTAGTGCCCTAATCCCGAATTGGATGTGTCCTTGCTTTCTAATCGCAATGAAGATTTGTATTTAATCCGAGTCTCTGAGAGACTCGGCTACGTGGAGTCAGTGGAGGCAGGGCACTAGTTCTACCAACGTATCGAGCTCGTAAGGACGGAATCGAGCTTCGGTGGTACTGGCGTCATCGCGCAGCAGCATAACGTGCGCACCCAAGTGAGCGGCAGCGACTGAATCGACCAGGTGTGTCGAATCATTGGCGCTCATTTGCATGAGCAGTCGAATCTCGAGCTCGCGCTGGGCGGAACGGCTAAGCCAACGACTAACTGTGTTAGCGTTCTCGGCATGGATCAGCGTATGAATGTTGTGCGCTGGGCCATCTCGTAGGAGTTCTTCGAGCTGTTTGTCAGGAGTGACCTTGGTTTCACCGAAGGAACCCAAGCCATACTCGTCTTCCGGCCGGAAGGTTCGCAAGCGACCGATGTTGATAATCGTCAACAAGATTGGCGCCCATTGAGCGTAGCTGTCGGGTGATTCCATTCGCGACTTGAGAGCGGCGTGGATCTCGCCCAGCAAACCGTCTGCTCCGCGAACATCGGCAAACTGTACCAGAGCTGGCAGTGTGTGATTCATCCGCTCTTTTAGCGATAGACAAGCGGCATCGGTAGGCTTGGCAGCTTGAATCACCGATATTTGAGGCTGCACACGTCGAGCATGATGGGCGACAAACGAGCCAGCGATCGACAAGATCACTGCTGCGGTTTGCGAATCTTCGCTGCCCACTAGCAGAATGTTTCGGCCCGCCTGGTCGGTTAGCGGAATCGTGACTGCGGGACTGATGGCGACGCTTTCGCCCAGCACGCACCAGCAAGCGTCGGGATTAAGTTGAGCGCGAGCGGCTTCGACTGCTCGAGCGGCCGCTTGGCGATCCCAGGTGGCTGGACGATTTCCGTCAAACACTACGCAACGCCCGAGCAGATTGGAACTGCTGTCCGTGTTGCGATAACCATGACTGGGCAAATCGGCTAGCCATTTCACCATTTCGCTTTTGGTCAGCCAACCAATCTGCATGGCTGAGTTGCCTTCCACGCGTCCGCCTTGGTCGTTGTACACAGCCTGGCCTGGATGATGCAAACGCGATGCAGCCGGATTGTCATCCGCAAAGATCATCTGCGCATCAGCGGCATCACACTGCAAGGCAATGCGCACGCCCATCTGACCCATCGTGGTTCGCGGTAGCGAATAGGCTCCGGCCAACGTTTGACTGCTCAGCACAGCATGCACGCCGAACGATCGACCTTGACGCACGATGCGATCGAGGATCAGGCTGACCTGGCTGGTCAGTTTGTCATCTTCGACGAACAGTTCTTGAAATTCGTCAATGACAATCAGCATGCGTGGCATCTGTTGGTTGGGATGGATTAAGTTCCAACTTTGCAAGTCTTGTACGCCTGCATCGCGAAACAGCTGGCCGCGATTTTGCATGCACTGGTCCACGTACTCCAGAGCGCTCAAGCCGAACTCGCGTTGGCTTTCGATGCCGATGATGTCGGCGTGGGGCAGTTCGCTTTGGCTATAGGCTTGGAACTCCACCCCTTTCTTGAAGTCCAGCAGAACCATCCGCAGGCGCTCTGGCGAATACTTCACCGCGGCGCTGGTGATAATTGCGTGCAAGAGGGTGGACTTACCCGAACCAGTCTTGCCCGCCACGATCGCATGCTGCGCAGTACCGACGCCCAGTTTGAGCGATTGAACTCGGCCGACACCACTTTGACCGATGGGAATTTCTAGCGAACTTGAACTATCGGCTTGCCACCATTGGTCATGCGCAGGAGCGATGCCCGAGAGCGGCACTTCGACCCGACTGGCCAGCCGCGCGCGTCGACCCACTTGATGGATGATCTTTTGCGTGGTTTCCGGGGCTGGCGGTTGGATGGGCTGAATGGTCAGCGATGCCAGGGCAGGTTCCGCGGTGGTGATGCGCGTCGGCGTGCCTTCTAGTTTCACATGCAGTCCGCGACGCATGAGGATATCGCGACGTTCGGGTATTTCCCAAGGTTGAGCCGGATCAAGAATGAAAATGGGAATGATGCCACAGCGGGCACCCGTATCGAGCAAACTCTGTAAGGGTTTCCAAGACTGATCATCCAGGGCTAACGGAAACGATGACCAGAGCAACAAGCGGTAAGGTTCAGCTAATGGACCCGCATCGCGATTGTATTGTTCGATGGTTGCGTACTGGTTGCGCAGCGACTGTTGGATGAAGTCCTCGGCTTTGAGCGCCAAGTTGTTCAAGTGTTTGGCAATGTGTGTTGACTGCGTCCAGACGCGATGCGTAACTAGTTCCGGATCGTAGTCGCCTAGATGCATCAGCCAACCGTAGTCACGCCCCAGACCTTGAGGATCAACGACCGCGACCTGTGTCTTGCCAGGTGGCAAAGTTGTCAGCGCTCGTAGCAATATAGATTGAATCAGCGATATAGCTGCCGTTGAATTGGGATCGGCGGTAATCGTCAAATATCGATCGCGAAACGGTTCAAAGTTAATCGGTGCAGTTATAGGTCCGCCGGCGTCGATGCGAACAGCATCGGGCAGCAGTGAATCGAGCACGGCTTGGCCAAGTGGCAAGATGGGAGTGGTTACGCCTTGTGTCCAAGGTGCATCGCTGGCCATTTGTTCCCACACCGGGAAATGATGTTGGCACCACTGACGACTGCGCGCTAACCAGGTGACTGCCTTTTGCGAGGCTGCACGCATGCGGGCTTGACCTTGCAGCTCGGCGCGATGAATCGATTGTTCGAATGTCTGCAAATCGTTTTGCAACAGCTCGGCTCGTTGGGACTGAGCCGCCGCGAAGGCGGCTTGATCGTGCTGCAGTTGATTTAGACCTTCTTGGTCGATGGTTCGCAGCGCTTGATTGAGTTGCTCTTTGACGGCCACGCGTTCGTTGGCGGCGTAAGTGCGCAGTCGAGTCATCTCCTTCTTGACGTGTTCGTTTAATTCCTTGGCAGCGTGGTCTCGCCAGGTAACAGCTTCTTGCATGCGGCTATCGCGTTTGGCGGCCAGGCGACGCAGTTCGGCATCATTCTCACTTTTGGCTAGATGCATCGAGGCGCGTTGGAGTGCATGGCCTTCGGCCAACGCGTTTTCCAGTTTGGGCAGTTCGGCGCGGATCACGCGTCGAATCCATGGATGAACCGCCACGATGGCCACGATGCCCATAACGATGGCTGTGATGAAACCGATCCCTACAGCCAGTAGCCAAGGTAGGATGGCCAGGCCACCAATCAAGCCAGCGATCACGGCCCCGCATCCGGTGCAGATCAACCAGAACCAAATCGATTCTATGCTGCGCGCGATGCGATTGTGAGCCATCCAGTGCACCAGCTGTCGCGCGTGTTGAATGACATTTTGCCAGCGCTCGATGGCTTCGGCCGAACTGGTCGGTGGGCCATCGGTGAAGCTGCGCGAAGTCGCATCGACATTCAGCACCATGCTGCGCTGAGCTAACAACGTGGCGGCTTCTTGTTGGACGACCGCTAGAGCGCCTGCGATCTGTTCAATGCCTTCTTTGGTTTTGTTCAGCTTGGCAATCGTCTTGTCTTTGGAACGCATGAAGCGCCGCTCGACATCAGCGATCCGCTTTTTAGCTTCGGCCGTCAGTTCGTCGCCTTGGCGACGGGCATCGACGCGTAGACGTTGTTCTTCGGCGCCGACACTATGTACCGCTTTGTAAGCACGTCGTTCGGCATCATCCCAGACGGCCATGCGCCGCTGATCCCAATCCGTGGTCGCAGCCGCCTGCTGTTGTTGGAAACGCGCGCGTTCGCCCTGCGTGCGAGCTTCGGCTTCCGTTTCGGTTTGCTGAAGCTGCGAGCGCAGGTCGGCCAGGTGCTGCGCCATCTTCTCGGTGCCCTGCTCCATGCGCAGTTGCAGTCCGCGAGTCAGTTGCTCCAGACGCTGACGAGTTAACAAACGAGGGTTGTGATTCATAGCAGCAGCTTCGGTCTTGAGGTCGACACTGAGACAGCCAAGCTCTACGTTCGATCGGGATCGCCGAGCTTCTTGGTTAGCATCTCAAACAGTTCGTGAGCCTCGTGCAGGCTGGCAACCAACTGCGACACTGTAGGTTTAAAGGGTGAAAGATGCTCGCGCAAAAACGCTCGACCCCGGTCATCCTTCCAGATTTCCTCGGTCGACTGCATTTCTTGTTCGAGTTGTTCAGCCAGTACGCTAAAGCGCTGAGCCAAGCTACCCAATTCATGCGAAACGCGGCGCATAGGCAATCCTTAAGTAGTACATGAGGGGAACATCCGCCACCTCCCATTGTACTCTTCCGGGCAGAAAGTGGGATCGAATCCAAGTTTTCATGAGCGTTTCTGAACAGCAGAATGTACGCTTTCGGAATTCGAATTCTCAAAACTAAGCCGCAGGCGTTAGCGGCGTTAGCCTCGTACTCGTACTCCTACTCGTACTCGATCCGTCACTGCAGCTATCGAGTAGGAGTAGGAGTAGGAGTAGGAGTAGGAGTAGGAGTAGGAGTAGGAGTAGGAACCGATGCTAGCACGTAGCTGACGTGTGAATTACTCGGCGTTTGACGCCTTCGCTAACATTGACTGGCCATACAGGCTCGCTAGCCGCACGCTTCGCTTTTTTGAGAATTGAGATTAGTGATCGTGATGATCATGCCCGTGGTCATGATCATGGTCGTGATCATGGTCGTGATCATGGTCGTGATCATGATCGTGATCATGATCGTGATCATGATCGTGTGAATGATCGTGTGAATGATCGTGTGAATGATCGTGTGAATGATCGTGTGAATGATCGTGTGAATGATCGTGTGAATGATCGTGTGAATGATCGTGTGAATGATCGTGATCATGGGAGCCCATGTGGGGTGCGGGCAGTTGGCTGATCAGAGCTGGGGGGCGTTCTAGTTTCAGGTTCAGCACGGCGCGCACGATCAACTGGTACACCTGCGCTAGTGGCATACCGCTTTCCAGGGCCAGTCGTTTACAGTCTTCGTACTCGGGAGCCACGTTCGGTTGGCGTCCGGAGTGCCAGGCCAATTTGGCCCGGGCTTCGCCCAATGGTGTTTCGACTCGTATGATTTCGCGATGCAGTTTGCGGCGGGCCATCAGCTGTCTTCGAATTCCCAGCGAGCCGGTGTGCATGAAGATCAGGTCTTCAAACCGCTGGCTAAAAGCAGCTCCACATAGCACGCTCAGCAGCACACCCGGACGATTCTTTTTCATCGCGATTGGTGTGGAGTAGACTTCCAAAGCTCCGGCGTCCCACAGTCGCTCGATGGCAAACCCGATCTGTTCGCCGGTGGCGTCGTCGATATTGGTCTCCAGCAGCATGACTTCATCATTGCCGACGCCAACGGCTGACTGTCCTAGAAACAAACGCAACAGGTTAGCTTGTTCTGGAAAATCGCGATGACCGGCACCGTAGCCAATGCGTTCGATACTCATCGAAGGCAGCGGTCCAAAGCCATCACCCAGGGCAGCCAGTACAGCCGCTCCGGTGGGCGTGGTCAGCTCGGCTGCGATCGCGCTTTCGCGGAGTGGAATACCTTGCAACAGTTCAGCCGTGGCGGGCGCGGGCACGCTGACCAGGCCATGCGCGATGTGCACGGTGCCGGTGCCGGTCGGTGGTGGACCAGCTACGATTCGTTCAATCTGCAATTCATCCAGCGCGATGGCGATACCCACAATATCGGCGATTGAGTCGACCGCGCCCACTTCATGGAAGTGCACCGAGGCCAGGCTGGTGCCATGCACTTTCGCCTCAGCTTCACCTAAGCGCGTGAAGACGCGTTTGGCCAGCGTGCGGGCTCGTGGCGTTAACTGGCTGCCATCGATCATGGCAACGATATCAGCCAGATGGCGATGCGCGTGCTCGGGTGGGTGAATCACATCCAGTCGCAGAGCTCGAAAGCCACCTCGCATTGTTTGCGAGAACTGCAATTCGAGTTTGGGCAATCCCAAGGTTCGCAGTTGCGCTTCGATACGCGCTCCATCGGCTCCCGCATCGACCAAGGCCGCCAGAGTCATGTCTCCGCTGATACCGCTGAGCGTATCCAAGTAGGCTAAACGCATTAAACACGTAATCTTTCTAAGCAGCCGGTCTCTTTTGTAGCTGAAGTCGCCAGACTTTGGCCCTGTAGCTGAAGTCGCCAGACTTTGGTCTACCTAATCTTGACGAGTCCCCCAACAATCTTCCGCCTGGCGCAATACATGTTACTCGTTATCGCCCATGAGCATACTGCCGATACCGCCGAACGAATTCAAAACGGAGCCTTGTTCTTTACCGCTGCTAGCACCGGTGGCAAAGCGACGAGCCAGTCGGGCAAACGGCAAGCTCTGTAGCCAAATCGGTCCAGGACCGGTCAAGGTGGCAAACACCAAGCCTTCTCCGCCAAACATGGCGCTCTTGATGCTATTGTTGAATTGAATATCGTAGTTGATCGTCGGCCCCAGGGCGACGATGCAGCCAGTATCGACGCGCAATGTTTCGCCAGGTTCCAGTTGGCGATGCATCATCGTGCCGCAGGCGTGAATCAATGCAATGCCGTCACCGATGAGTTTCTGCATGATAAAGCCTTCACCGCCCAGTAGACCGACGCCGATCTTCTTTTGAAAAGCGATCGAGATCTCGATGCCTTTAGCTCCGCATAGAAACGCATCGCGCTGGCAGACGATTTCGCCTCCCAGTTTATCCAAATGCAAAGCTTCGATCCGGCCGGGATAAGGTGCGCCAAAGGCCACTGTCTCTCGCTTGGCTGAAACATTGGAAAAGACAGTCATGAACAGTGACTCGCCGGTCAGCACACGTTTGCCGGCCGACAGCATCTTGTTCCAGAAACTGGCACCGTGTTTACTGGGATCACCGAAAACGGTTTCCATCTGGATGCCCGAGGTCATGAACATCATCGCCCCGGCTTCGGCAATCACCGCTTCGCGTGGGTCGAGCGTGATTTCGGCGTACTGCATATCATCGCCGAAGATTTCATAATCGATCTCATGCGCGATGCGCGTGCCACTGCCCACAGGCAAAATCGGCGGTGGGCTGTTGCTGGATTGCAACGCAGCGGTGAAGATCTCTTGGCAATTCTGGCAGCGCACCTGTTTGCCTAAATGCTCTGGCGGCAAACTGTATTGAGCTCGACATTTGGGACAATAGATTATTTCCATGATGCGCTCCGTAACTGCGACGCATCCGCGTCGGAAAATGGTAACCGACGCGTCGGAGAAATACTTGGCCGCTGCGCCGCTTCGAAGGATTTTTTGGACTGGCAACTCACTTGGCACTGTTTAGTCCACCGGTAGGCGCTTGCCTCGCCAATATACAAGAGGAACTCGACAATATGCACACAGCTGTGGTGGGCATCGACGTGGGTGGCGCAAATTTAAAGGCCGCAATCTGGATAGACGACGAAAGTGCCCACGCGGCCAGCCTCGAGTTTCCAATGTGGACCGAGCATACCAGGCTGGCTGAGGCGACCGGCGACCTGCTCGCGCAGTTGCCCTTGAACCATCAGCTGCCTTGGTCACTGGCCGTAACGATGACCGGCGAATTGGCCGACTGCTTCGAGTCGCGGGCCAGTGGTGTCGGGCAGATCCTCGAGCAGCTTAGCCGCGCGGTACCGGTTGAACGCATGCACGTTTATTCTGTCCAGGGGCAGTGGTTAACTCCTCCACAAGCCATTGTCGATCCTTGGAGTGTGGCCGCCAGCAACTGGCATGCACTGGCCAGCTGGTTGGGCCGTTGGCCGACGACCAAAGAATATTGCCAACAGGGACTCGTGGTCGATATCGGCTCGACGACCGTGGACATTGTTCCAGTGGCGTTCGGCAAAGTGGCTACCCAGGCGCGAACCGACCGCCAACGTCTGGAGCTTGGTCAACTGGTCTACACTGGACTACGACGCACACCTGTGTGTGCCATCGTCTCGCACCTGATGCTGCGTAACGTTCGCGTTCCCGTCATGGCGGAACTGTTTGCCACCGTCGATGATGCGTGGTTGCTCTTAGATGAAGTTTCGGCTGATCCCGCTGATCGCTCTACAGCCGATGGCCGTCCCCGCACGAGAGTTTATGCCGCGGCTCGACTGGCGCGGATGATTGGGGAAGACCGGGATAACCTGACTGATGAAGAACTGGTGGGCTTAGCGCGGCAGGTAATTGATGTACAGGTTTTGCAAATAGAGACTGCCATCAACCGCAATCGAACGAGCGATTGCACAAGGAGTTGCAAAGACTATCTAATCTATAGCGGGCACGGCTTGCCGTTATGGCGACAAATAGTTAGAACGATAAAGTCGCCGCCAGCGCAGTTTGCACTGACTGATTGCCTCGACGAGCAGGTTTCACGATGTGCTCCGGCGGCCGCCGTCGCTTGGCTCTTGAAACAGTCGAGCGTGAGCCCTACCTGATTTCACCCCGCCGTTTACGATCAACTTGCATTCACTTGTTCCGCAAGTGAACCCGCCAAATTGCCCCATATATGTAACTCAAGACGAAGTGGTTTGTCGTCAATCAAACCCGCACTCGCACCAACCCGAGACCCGCTCCAAGGGTGTTTTCGTTGGCGTGTAACCACCCAGAGAAACGTGGTGTGGGCGGTAAGATGACGCGCATAGATGCCAAACACGCGCCTCGGGGCCGAAGAGAACGAAACTCGGCTGCCAGCTCGACTTCCGCAGTTGAGTACGAAACTACTGCGGGAATCGTCTTTTTAAGCCCCTCAGCTATCGCTGGCAGCCGAGTATCACGCCCGAAGAATGGGATGTTCAACCCATCTATCGACCATGATAACACGAGAGCTGAACCTTTGACAACTATTGCAAGGCCAAATTGGTTACATTTTGACGCTTTTTTGGCAAGGCGGGCATGGTCGACTTGGGGGGTATCTTTCATTAACCACCCTGCGGAGGCGATTGAGGGACGATTTCAAGCTGAACAGTCGACGAAGAAGTGTACATTCCCCCCGCACTCTAGCCCTAACACCACCGCAGGTCTGTCCGGTCTGTCCCTAGTCACTCACAGCCGAGGTCAGACGCGTGGTTGATTCGCATGAATTGGTCGCGACGGGTTGGTCCCCGATCAAAAGCGCGGGGACAGACCACCGGCGCGCAGCCGCCTCTGACCAGAGGTCTGTCCCCAAACCTTCGAATCGTTAGCTAGCATCCGGCATGCGCTCGGGGACAGACACCGGCGCGCGGACAGATCGGGCCGATGCTCTGTCCCCGTCTTGCAGGCGGGATTTGCTTGCAGGCAGTCCCCCATCATTCAGAGATCGTACAGCGACCGGTTTGGTCTTTCGGGAGTGAGCCACCGCCTGGGCGCTCACAAATTTCGATTTCATTGGTCTATGCAACCGAAAGACCGAATATCGATCGCATCGTTTTGAGCACAGGCAATGCTGCGCATAGCCAGTGCCACTCAGAACCCTTAACGCCATGCAGTGGCACGACTTAAAAGCTGTACGATCTCTTTACAGCCGGGGACAGACACGTGGTTGTTTAGCTTGCATTGGTCGCAGGGTGTGTCCCCGTTCAAAAGCGCGGGGACAGACCACCAGCACGCCGCCCGATCGCGCGGGGACAGACATTGGTTAGCGGGTTCCCAAAAGCCCTGCACAGCTGCTCGACTGGCATTTGGCAACTTGGTGAAAGTGCGTCAAAAACCGATGTTGGCAAAAAATGGCCTGGCCTGTTAACATAAGGGCACGCCGAGCGCATGGGCCGAGGCGGGCAATCAGGGAGGATTTGCACAATGGCCAGGGAATCGTTTCGCTTCATTCACGCTAGCGACTTTCATCTCGAACGTCCAATGCAAGATGTATTGGACTTACCAGACCATCTGCGCCGTACTTTGGTAGATGCCCCCTGGAAAGCTGCCGCTTGTATCTTCGAGCACGCGTTGGTCGAAAATGTCGACTTCGTGGTCCTCGCAGGCGATTTGCTCAATCCAGTTTCTGCCGGCGCCCAAGGCGTGGCCTTTATGCTCGATCGATTCGAGGAACTGGCCGCCCGCAGTATCGAGGTCTACTGGGCAGGCGGTTCGGTCGATGATCCCGATCGCTGGCCCGAAGCAGTTGCTCTGCCCAGCAACGTCCACCTATTCACCAAACGCCAAGTCGAATCGGTCGTGTGGCGACGCAATAGCCATGCACTAGTAACCCTGCTAGGCCGCAGCAGTGATGGAGCCGAATCGGTGCGAGCTGCCGAATACGCGCATGAAGCCGACGACAACTACGTCATCGCCGTCGCCTATGGCCAGGCAGATTTGGAAACACTCGGCAACGAACGCATCGACTATTGGGCCCTGGGTGGCCAGCATCAAAGCGAAATTCTGTCAGCCGAGCAACCGTGTATTCGCTACTGTGGCACTCCCCAGGCGCGATCGCTGGCGGAGTCAGGGCCACATGGTTTCGTGTTAGTCGATATCGATGCCCAGCGAAACATGCAGACGCACCAAGTCGAAGTCGATCTGGTGCGGACAACGATTCAAGAGATCGATGCCGACGATGTGGCGCTGGGTCGAGACCTGCGTCAACTATTGTCGCGGCGTGTGGCTCGCATCCAAAGCGAGGCAGCCGGCAGGCATGTGCTCGTTCACTGGCGCGTGCATATGGATTTGGAAAATGCTAGTGTCGTGGGCCCCAGTGCCTTAGAAGAATTGCTAGGCTGGTTGCGCCGCGAGTTCGGTCATGGTTCGCCGTCCTGTTGGTCGGTCGATATCGAAGTCCTACCGCCCAAGCAACTGCCCAAAAAGTGGCAAGACGAAGACACGATCCTGGGTGACTTCTTGCGAGTGGCTGCTGGTCATCGCAAGAACGCGGCCAAGGAGTTGAATCTCAAACCGCTCGTCGATGGCGAAACACCCGGCGCAGCACCTTGGGCTGCCGCTTTGTTGCCGGCTGATTCCGCGGGACAGCTGGCCATGCTGGAACGTTCCACACTCTTGGGCGTAGATATGCTTCGCGGTCATCAGATCGATCTGCTGGCGCCCACGCGCCGCTATGGAGGACTGGATAAATGAAGATCAAGGACGCGCAGGTCGATGGCTTTGGAGTCTGGTCCAGTCTGACCGTGGACGGACTGCCCGATACGATGAGTGTCTTCTACGGCCCCAACGAAGCGGGCAAGACGACACTGATGCAATTTTTGCGCACGATGTTCTATGGCTTCACACCTGAACGTCGTCAACGCTATCTGCCGCCGGTGCATGGTGGCAAACCTGGCGGCGCGATTCGCGTGACCGGTCCCGGTGGTGGATACGAGATCGCGCGCCGCGCGCAGCTGGATCAAGGTGGCGTGGCGGGCCAGCTGAGCGTCACTGGTGCGGACGGTCTCTCGCAAGGTCAGCATCGCCTCTCGATGCTCATGGGCAGTATCGACGAATCGATCTTTACCAACGTGTTCGCTATCGGCCTGCGCGAGTTGCAGGAGCTCAGCACGCTGGACGATACGGCTGCGGCCGACGAACTTTACAAACTCTCCAGCGGCTTGGACCGTGTGTCGCTGGTCGATGTCACGCGCCAATTGAAGATCGCTCGCAGCCAGGTAGTCGGCGTTACACCCGAAGCCGGTCAGATGCAGCAACTCATGCTCAAGCGTGAAAAGCTGCGCGATGAAATCGACAGTCTCACCGCTCGCGGTCGTCGCTGGGCCGAACTGGCCGCGCTGCGCGCGACCCAACAAGGTGAGCTGGATGAACTGAAACAACGCGTCGAACAGTGGGAGCTGGAATCGCGCAGCTTCGAAGTCGCCTTGCAAGTGCGCCCCAATTGGCAACAGCGCGCCGCGCTCAACGACGAAATCGCCGCGCTCAACGCGCGCACCGATGTACCCGAGTCGGCCGCCGAAAAACTCAAAGGCATCAATGCTGAAGTTGCCCAGCGGCAAACCAAGCTGGCTGAAGTCAAATCGCAGCGTCGAGCCTTGCGCGAACGCTCACGCAATCTGCCGTTGCGTTCAAGCTTGCTGAAACTGACGCCCAAGATCGAAGCTGCCTCCGAACAGGCTCCCTGGATCGGGCAGATTCAAAAGCACATCCAGCGCATCGAATCACAGTTGGCGCAGACCACCGAGCAGTTGCGCGAGGATGGCAAGCGTTTAGGTATCAGCGAAGAAGACTGCGAAGCCTTGCTTTCAGACCGGCGCATGACCCGTATGCCCGATCTGTCCCCTCAAGCCATCAATCAGCTATCCGAGCCGGCGCGCGATGTGCGCACCTACCTCGGACGCATGAAGCAGGCCAAGCAGCAGAGCGAAGTCGATAAGAAGGAAGCGGATCGACTGGCCAAAGAATTATCAGGAGCACTGGCCACTCGTCAGCATGATAATTTGCACGATGCTATGGGCGCGACCAGCGAGCTGATCGGTCTGCTGCGCCGCCGCCTGCAGATTCAAGATATGCTCGACAAGCATCAAGCTCGTCGTCAGCAATTGGAAGAAGAAGCGGTCGATCTAGCGGCCGACGAAGCTCTGCCGGTTGAACGTTCGTTCATGATGGGCTTGATCTTTGTAGGTGGCGCCTTCTTTGCGCTGTGGGGTATGGCCAAGGTAATGCCTGGCCAGTGGTTCAATATCAAACCCGATCCCAATACAGGTCTGTTGTTCCTGCTACTGGGCGCCTTCATGTTGTTCTTCTGGTTCACCTGGGGGAACATGCTCGATCGCACCACAGTTAGCGAACTGGACGATTGCGAAGATCAACTCGAAGCTCTCAAGAAAGAGCTGCGCAAGATCGAAGCCGAACGCGATGAATTCGACCGCCGCTTGCCACCGCACACCGGTTCACTAGAAGTTCGACTGCGCGATGCCGAAGCCGAACTGACCACCCTGGAAACGCTGCTACCCATTCAACATAACTTGCAAGCTGCCAGCGAACGTCACAAAGCAGCTCGCCGTCGGGCTACCGAGGCGGCCGATGCGCTGCGTCAAGCTCGGGGTCAGTGGGAGAAAACACTGCAGCACTTGGGTATCACTCAATCGCTATCACCCAAGAGCATTCGCATCATGGCTGAAGGCTATGATTCGCTGCTGCAAACTCGCCGCCGCATGCAAGCTCTCGAAGACGAACTCGATCAACGTCGTTTGGAGCTGGGCGCGATCACGCAGCGTGTCGACGGTTTGTTACGTCAGGCTACGGCGACTAAAAAAGCCAGCGACGAAGTCATGAAGGCCACGCGTGAAGGTCAAGCGGCCAGCTCTAACAAAGACGTCAAAGTTGATCCAAGGGATAAAAACGAAAGCAGGTTAGATCGCGAAAAACGCCAGGCGTTCCAAGCCGCGGCCGCTGCCAAAGACAAAGAGGTCTCAGCCGTGCGCGCCGATGCCGATGCCGCGGCCTTGGCACTAGATCAGATCAATCGCCTCACTGCGATGATCAGCGAACAAGAACAATACATTCAACAACGCAAAGGTCTCAAAGAAGAAGACGCCACGCTCGCCAAACAAATGAGCCAACTGTCCAAGGCCATTGATCGTTTGCATCGATCGCATAGCGCAGTGCTGGCCGAGATTGGTTGCGAGAGCGAAGAGCAACTGCAAGACTTGCTGGATCGCAAGACTAAACACAACAAGTTGCTCACGCAGCATGCTGAATTCAACGAGCGTATTCGCGCGGTCATCGGTGGCGCAGTCGCCTACGAAACCATCGCCCGTCATTTGGATAATCCTGGAGCCGACGAATTAGAGAAACGTTGGGATGCCCTCCAGCAACGCATCGCTAGCGCGGAAAAGCGAGTGGAACAATTGCATGGTCGCCAGGGCGAAATCGGTCAGGAAATGAAATCGCTGGCCGCAGACACGCGTTTGCCCGATGCGAAACTCGAATTGGCTTGCATCGAGAACCAGATAAAAGCGTGCGCTGCCCACTGGCAAACGCTGGCCGCCACCACGCATATGCTCGATAAAGTCTGCGAAGTATATGAAACCGAGCGTCAACCAGAAACCTTGCGCGAAGCCTCGGCCTTCCTGAATCAATTGACCGAAGGCAAGTATGTGCGTGTTTGGACACCGCTGGGCAAGAATCAATTGCGTATCGATAACTCCGCCGGCCAGGCTCTGCCGCTGGAGGTCCTATCACGTGGTACGCGCGAGACTGTATTCATAGCGCTCCGACTTTCGCTGGCTGCCGCTTATGCGAGGCGGGGTGTTATGTTGCCACTGGTTCTAGACGACGTATTCGTTAACTTCGATAAACCGCGTACCGCCGCCGCCGCTCGCGTGCTCCGCGACTTTGCGGCCTTGGGTCATCAGGTAATTATGTTTACCTGCCACGAACACATCATGAAGATCTTTTACGAGATCGGCGTCGAAGTCCGATTGTTACCAGCCCAAGGTCGTCCGGGCGAGGCCCGCATCTATGTGCCCGAAGCACTGCCGGCGCCCAAGAAGATCGTCGTCGTCCAACCCGACCCACTGCCAGCACCTGCACCATTGCCAATCGTCGAGCCCGAACCCAAGGTCGAGCCAGTTCCGGTGCCAGTCGTTGAAATCGTTCCGCAACCAGTCGTGATTCAACCGGTGATCGAACCGGTACCAGTTAAGGTAGTGCAGGTCATTGCCCCACCTCCACCACCAGCCATCGACTGGCTCTGGTACGAAGACGACTTGTCGCAGGCCGATGATGCTCTATTTGATATGGAAGCTCGCAGCCAGCTGGCCGATCGCCATGCAGAAGATTCCGTCATTGATGGCTGGATCGATTCTGTCGAGGGAACAGGGCCAGAGCAAGAATACCCTAATATAGAGGACTATCTTAGGAACCGACCCATATCGGCCTGATTTCACCAGCGTTTTTCATGCTAACCGGCTGAACACCGCTCTCGATGAGCCCCGTTTTAAAAACATTACGGTTCTTGAAAATAACTTGACAAAATTTCTTTCTTAGGACTGAGCGCACCAAATGGCAAGCTAGAGTTTTTCGATTGAACAAATGGAATCACCCTGTACTCAATCAGAAAACTTTACCGCCATGCCAATGATTTTGCGGTATCAGCCTACCCGAGAAAGAGATTTAGTTATGAAGACCAACTGGATTAGACCTCACTCGACTCGACGTGCCTTCACGTTAGTTGAACTTATTGTGGTCTTGATGATTCTCGTGGGTTTGGCCGCTGTACTCATCCCGGCCATTACCGACATGGTCGCAAGAACCAGCCGCAGCACTGCGTCATCGAACATCAGCGAAGTTGCCGCTGCCATTCAGCGCTATGACGCCCAGTTCATGACCTATCCCAATGGTTTTGACGGCTTGGTCGAAGACCTGGCAGGCGAAGCTCTGGGATCGCTCAACGCTGGTCTGAGCGGTGGCCTGGAAGACCTGACGTTAACGGCTCTGACCAGGGCTCCACTAACGGCAGCCGGTATCACAGTTGTCGGCGTGCACGCTGATGATGAAGGTACGTTTGTGCCTCCAACGCTCACCGCGCTAGCAGATACTAGTGTTGTGCAGGGGCTCACCACTGCCAAACAAATCGCCTTGGGATTGGAAACCGTATCCAGTGCAGTGGCCGGCAAGTATGTGGCTCTGGGTGTGGGGCCTCTGTGCGAAATGAACGGCAAGACCATGCTCGACGCACCTGTACACTTCCCTCGCGATCCAGGAACCAACCCTGAAGCAGTTTATAGCCGCTTCATCGCGATCTTCCAGATCACCGACAGTGCCAGTCCAACACCCAATCCGCTGGACCGTGCCAAGTTAGTAACAGTTATCGCTCCAGACGGAACCGATCTGAGCGGCGAAATGGATGACTACTTCCAAATCGCAGCTAACAACTAGTCTTACCTGACTCCCAAAACTTCAAACACGGATGGCTCTCGCGCCCGAGGGTCATCCGTGTTTTGTTTCCATCGAACTCATCATGACTCGCCGTGCACTTACCCTGGTCGAACTGGTTGTCGTCTTGTGCATCTTGATTGCACTGGGCGGCGTGCTCGTTCCCTTGTGCTCGGATCAGATGTCTGAAGCAGCCAGCACCACCACTCGCCAGACTCTCGGCGAAGCGGCGAAAGCTCTCGAGCAATACTGGAACGATACCAAGAGCACCACGCTCGACGGCGTGCTGACCGCGGCCACCGAAGCGGATCGCTTCCAAGTTCAGTGGCTCTTTCGCAATCCGGTCAGTGGAACTCAAGTCTCCAGCTTCGACCCGAACACACGCAGTGGCTGGAACGGACCTTATCTGTTGCGAGCCACCAGCGATCCCAACGTGACTGCATATGGACTCATCGATGGCTGGCAAAATTTGATTGACGTTCAATTGGTCAATCCCGTAGCCACCCTCAAAGACGTTCGAATTGTATCGGCCGGACCCAATGGCGTTATCGATCTGCCTGCCGCCACCGCTACCAGCGCGCTGAACTCCAGCGATGTAGGAGACGACTTGTATGTCGCACTTACCTTGCGCTAGATCGCGTGACTGTGGTTTAACGCTCCTGGAATTGGTGGTCGTCTTGGGCATCTTGGCCTTGCTGTCCAGCATGGCCGTGCGGTCGCTGCAACCTCTGGCCGATCAGGCGCGATACGAAGCCACTCAAACGCTCATCAACGATATACGAGTCGCTATCAGTGGCGATGGTTCACGGCGCTTCGCCAGCGGAGCATCGATCATTTCAGGTTTCGCAGCGGATACCGGTGACCTGCCGGTTGATGCCAACGAATTACTGGTAAAACCCAGTGGCCTAATCGATCGATCACTGCAACAATTCGATTCGGACCGCGATACCGTTAACGATGTCAGCCTGACGAGCGGCTGGAATGGACCTTATCTGCGTTTAAGTGCGGGTCATGCAAGCGTGCTCGATGGTTGGGGACGCCAGCCCACGCTGATCGCTATCTCGGGTGGAATCGAAATCACATCGACCGGTTCCGATGGTGATTCCATGGGCAGCGAAGATGGATACCGAGCCGACATAAGTGTAGCGATAGTCGCCGCAGAGGTGCAAGGCGATGTCATTTGCCGGTTATTCGATATTGATTCGCTCAGCGGCTTGCGTATCGATCCGACTCCTACCGGCACCGAACAACTGGGAGTATTGCTCTACGCAGTGGGCGCTGCTGGCGGTACGACCGGCGCAATCGAAGAACAACTGCTGCCAGTAGCCGCCAGTGGTAGTTTTGAAGTGCGGCGATCAAGCACGGTCCATGGGACGATCGCCCTGCGAGCTATCCTTTGGGACGATACAGATAGCGATGACGCACTTGATGGGGGCGAATCGATCATCAAGAAAAGTTATGTGCATTATCTGCAAGTTAATCCTTCAATCGACAATCGTGTAGAGATGGAATTGCGTTAAGCAGGACGACAGCGGAAATGTTGGGGGCAACACATACGCTACTGGTACTGACCAGCCAACGGCTGGCCCGCATTGATTTTGCGGGTCGCGGTCGCCGCATGCGCGTATCCCAAGTCACAACCTGCCCTGCTCCACCCTCGGGCAGCCTGGCCGCCAGTATCGCTCTTGCCTGGCACTCGGCGCAGTCCCACCATTCGGGAGTTGATGTCCAGCCGCGCCTCTCATCTCACCCGGTGTGGATCGCCGGCCTGGAGTTCTTCACCGAAGTCGTCAAACTGCCGCTTGAGACGACGTTGATGCTCGGTCCCGAAGAACTTGACCGCGCTATCGCCATCGAAACAGAAACCTACTCCGGCATCTCGGCGTTTGCTTCCAAGCTGCAATCGCATAGAATACTTGATGTATCAAGTAATTTAAGTGGTGACCCGGCGTGGTGGGTCACTCAGATCGGTACACCTGATCTAGAAACCATGACCAGCGTCATCTCGCATCTGAACGCCACCTTCCAGGGCGCGACGCATCCTGCCCTGCTCCAATTGTTGGGGCACTCCTCAGTCATCGACTCGCCTGCGATCCAGTCTGCCCTGGCTGCCTGGCAACTCGACGGACCAGATGCACCAGCCGACTCGTTGGAGTTTACCGAAAACGTGCAGTTGTTAGGCGCAGCTTTTATCACGGCTCATCGCCGGCAGGCCTTAGCGCGTTGCATGCTCGGTCGCGACTCGGATTGGAATCGCTCTCGAGGCCTGGCTTGGATGCAGACTGGCTTGGCCAGTCTGGCGGTTTTGGGTTGTTGTGGTCACTACTGGTCTCGCAGCCAGCAACTCGAAACTCTACAAGCACAAACGCAACAATCAGCTAAATTGCTCACTCAAGAGAAAGCCGACAAACAGCAACTGCTGGCCGTCCAATCTCAACTAAAGTCCCTGCGGCAGCAAATCGTCGACAGCACCGCTCGCAGTGCACAACTCGAAAAGCTGAAACTTGTTGCAAGTGTGCAGCCACCCTCGACGATCGAGCCTTGGGTGGCCCTGTTCGATTTGCTGGATCGCCACGCAAGCGATCAATGGTGGATCGAAAGTTGGCACAGCGACTCACAATTTATTTCGCTGCACGGTTGGGCCACCAGCAGCGATGTAGCCATGGAACTGGCGACGCAACTTAGCCACGCCTTGGCTGATCACGCCTGCCATGTGCACTTGCCCACCTTTGGCCAGCAACATGGCCAGGTGCAGTTCGAACTGAAAATAACTCAGCCCAGCCATAATCCTACGGCTACCAAACAGACGCCTCAGGACAGTGCCTCTACAAAGAGTCTCGCCGGCAACTTGCACGCGGTCGCGCGGCAGATCGACGGGGAGGTTGGGCTATGAGTCTCGCTAAAGTACAATCGCCAGCCAGGCTGGTGTACCATCTCGCCTTGCCGGCGCTGGCCGTGGTTTTGGCCTATGGAATTGCATTCGGTCGACCACTGGCCCTGCAAATTCACGATGCTCAACTGCAATTAGGCAAGTCGAATTCAGCACCTGGGAACGATAGTCCTGCACAACAACTGGCTGCCGCCAGAACACTGGAGCGACAGCTGATCGCTGAACTCTCGCAGCTACAATCCAATCATCAGCGTTTAATCGTTCAACCGATGATGTCAGGTCAGTCGGTCGTTGATCGAGTGGCAGATTTGATGTCTATCTTCAGCGGCTGTGGTGTGCGTTGCTTGGAAAGCAGCGAGCACGCTGAGGCTGAACACGAGTCGGCCGACCAATTCACCTGCGTCCAGCTGCGGTTGAGCGGCAGTTTTCAGCAGATGCACCAAGTCATGCGCGAGATCCAGGCTGCCCCTGCCTGCATTTCGATTCAGTCGCTGACAATGCAGCCGTGCTCATCCAGCGCCGATGGCACTCATCAATGGATTCTGATCATCTTGGTTTAGGGGGCCAAGACCTATGGCGACAGCCACTGTACAACCGATTGAATCCACCGCGCTAATCGACCTGGATGATGTTCGCATCGATCCGGCTTGGGCCCTGCGTGTCCCAGCGGAATTCGCCCAGCGTCGCGGCGTGTTGCCACTGTCGAAAGTGGAGCACGAAGTAATTGTGGCTTGTGCCAAGCCACTGGACGCCGCGACGCACAAGGCCCTGGCCAACTATCTGGACAGCCATTTCAGAACGTTATCGGTCGAACCCGAATCGCTGCGACGTTCGATTTTGCGTGTCTATCAGCACGCAAGCTTCGAATGCCTGGCATCAGATGTGGTCATGACCACTCGCGATCGACAGGCGACCTCCAATACGCAGGACATTGTTCAGCTGTGCGATGAAATCCTGCAAGCCGCCATGCTGCGTGGCGCTTCGGATATACACCTGGTCCCTGGCTCAGATCACTTGTCAGTACAGCTCCGCGTCGATGGACAGTTAGAGTCCTATCGTCAACTCAGCGCCGATCTGCAACAGCCGGTGGTCAATCGTTTAAAAGTGTTGGCAGGCATGGATATTGCCGAAAAGCGTGCTCCACAGGATGGTCGTATTAGTTGCGGACCAGCATCCAGTCAGCGCATCGAACTACGTGTGGCTACATTGCCGACCCGTTATGGCGAGCGCATGACGATGCGACTGCTAGGCACACATGCCGGGCAGTTGACGTTGCCTGGTTTGGGTATGAGTCCAACGATGAGTGAACAATTCACGACCGCCACGCTGCGGCCGCATGGTCTGGTACTGCTTACCGGACCAACCGGTAGTGGCAAATCAACCACGCTGTATGTCGCTATCGAACAATTGCTGAAGACTCGTGGTGGTAATGTGATCACTATCGAGGATCCAATCGAATATGAAATCGCTGGAGCTTCGCAAGTTGAGATCGATTCAGCCGACAAAGTGAATTTCTCCAAGGCTCTCCGCAGTTTGTTGCGGCACGATCCCGATGTGGTCATGATCGGTGAAATCCGCGATGCAGAAACGGCGAGTATTGCGGTGAAAGCTTCCTTGACCGGCCACTTGGTCTTTAGCACGTTGCACACCAACACAGCTTTGGGCGTGGTCACGCGCCTGATCGATTTAGGCGTCGATCCATTTTTGATTGCGGCGACACTTCGCATTTCCGTTGCTCAACGCCTGGTGCGCAAACTCTGTTCCCATTGTCGGCAGCCCCGCGAGTTGACCCGCCACGAAGCTACATTGCTGGAGCAAGTTGAACTGGCCGGAGCCACGATATATGAACCGCGTGGTTGCGTGATGTGCGCAGGCCGAGGCTTTCAAGGTCGTACCGGACTGTTTGAACTTTTGGCCGGTAACGCTCAGTTGGCCGAACTCATCACCAGCGGCGCGACCGAAGAGCGACTGCTCGGCTTCGCTCGCCAGCATCAACTCCCTGGGCTCATGGATGATGCGGTTGCGAGGCTGCTCGATGGTACCACCAGCTTCCGAGAAGTTACTCAAGCGGTGACGGTGTGGTGATCAGGATGCTTAACTACGCCTATATCGCTCGTGATAGTCGCGGCCGCTTGATTCGCGGTAACCACGTCGCTGCTTCGCCTCAACAACTAAGGTCGGCGATCGAGTCGATGAAGTTGCAGTTGGTCAGTTGGTCAGAGTCATCGAATCGAGCGCTAGTCGCTGGAAAATCTGGTCCGCGATTGTCGTTAGCATTATTCAATCGACCCACCTGGCAGAGCATTGAAGTTGCGCTACGACAATTGGCTATGATGTTGCGGAACGGTTTGGATTTGCGAAGTGCCTTGCAAGCGGTGGTCGCTCAAGCTACGTCGCGTCGCTTGAAGCGTGCTTTGACCGATATCGTCAACGACGTTCAGCGTGGTCAGTCGTTCGCTGGTGCGCTGCAGGCTAGCGGCGGTTTCCCACCGATTGTGGTCCAGCTGGTGGCTGTTGGCGAAGCCTCCGGTACGCTCAGCGATGTACTGGAGAAGGCTGCCAGGCATTTAGAGCAACGTCGCGTCTCACTGAATACAGTTCGCGTTGCGTTGGCTTATCCATCCATCGTCGCGGTAGCGGCCATTTCGATTGCACTCTATTTGATCGTGTCGGTGATTCCGCAACTACAGAAATTTTTGGTAGCCATGGGGCGCAAGTTACCGGCGATGACCCAATCGCTCGTCGACTTGTCGATCTGGTGCCACTTGTATGGGCAAACGGTCCTGGTCGCGGTCGTAACATTGTGCCTGGCGTTGACAGCCGCGTTTCACTGGCCTCCGGCACGTTTGGTGATCGATCGATGCCTATTGCGAGTGCCTATCATCGGCAAGATATTGCAGCTGGCGGGCACCGGTTTGCTGGCTAGTTCGCTTTCGGTGATGACGCGCAGCGGTATTCAATTGATCGAATCGCTGTCCATCTGTGCCAGGCTGCAAACCAATCGACATTTGGCTGGCTGCATTGATCAGGCTGAACAAGCGGTTCGACGCGGCCAGCCCTTGGCTGCTGCGTTGGATCAGCAACCTGGGTATGCGCCCATGCTGACCAGCATGCTCGACATAGCTTCACGTACTGGGCAACTCGAATCAGCCTTAGAGGAAGTAGCCAAGTGGTGCGACACTGAATTGCAACGTCGAGTCAAACGATTGAGCATGCTGGTCGAACCAGCCATTATCGTTTTGGCTGGCGGTATCGTGGGCTACGTTTACATGGCCTTCTTTATGGCACTGATGAGTGCCGGAGCTAACGTGCGATGAGACGAATCATGTGCGTGTTGATGACGGCAGCCATCGCCTGCCCGAGCCTGGCTAAAGATCCGACGGTGCCTGGTGCCCAGTGGAAACAGCCCACGGCGGTTATCGTCACCGATCAGCCCACCTCTGTGCCACAGCTGCGTCTGCAGGCCATGGTCATGCGCGATCGCGACCACGGTTCCGCCATTGTGACCTGTGGTGAGCGGCGCGTGACCATCAAACTTGACCGCCAGCAACCCAGTCGCTTTGCCATAGGAAGCGTGCAGTTTGAGGTGATCGACTTCGAAGCCCGTAGCCTTCACGTCAAGTCGCTTGCGGGTGAGCAAATTGTGAACTGAGAAGGTTGTAGTTTCTATTGCGGTGTGGCTTACCACCGACCTTGCGTCGGTGGAAGCATGACTGATAAGCTAGCTTGGGTCCCGATCAAGCCAGTCAGTCATCGGTCCACCGAGACAAGCCCTGGTGGTACCAGATAGACGTCTTTCTGAGAATACTTTACGCATAAACTAATGCACGCGCAGTCTTAGCCCCGGATGGGGCGGCATCTTGGTTGCCGGTGATTGGCGATTCCAACTACGGCCAGTGGTCTGCTATAATACCCACTGAAGCGGCAACGGACATCAACTTGCGAAGTCTATGGCATTGAAGTCGCCGGCACGCCGCTATTGAATGGTTAACTGAACCCAAGTTCTCAGTCTCCAGCATTAAGTATTCCAATCCCATCGCACAGGGTTATTGGGTTATTTCAAGTGTAACTCTATTGAGTATCGAGGCGGCCGAGTAATCGGTGCCCTGAGGCCCCACATGGAAATCCGACCAGCGATCACGTCTGAAGTCGAAACACTTGATCGAATCGCCATCGCCGCGAAGGCTCACTGGGGTTACTCCGAGCTGGACTTGGACCGTTGGGCTCCGGACTTGCAGACGTCGCCGGAGACAATTGCCGCTTGGCCAACCTTCGTGGCCGAATCGGAAGGAACGGTCGTTGGCTTCACGCAGTTGTGTCCCATCCTCGAACCCTGGGAACTTGTGTCACTCTGGGTTCATCCTGAGCACATGGGCCGGGGCCTCGGCCGTCAACTGCTTGAAAAAGCCATTGCCATTGCCTCGTCTTCTGGCCAGTGTCGAATTCACATCGACGCAGACCCAAACGCTCTGGGCTTCTACTTGGCCTGCGGGGCAAAACAGGTCACGACGGTTCCCGCTCCCATCCGCACTGATCCTGATCGGGTGCGCCCGCAGTTGGAGCTGGTCGTCAGTGGTGCCTGACAGGTCGTTCAACCGGAGCGCCGACGGCATTCAAGATGCCGTCCATTTATCGCAGCAGCAGTACAAGCATGGACAATAAGAAACGATCGCTGGTGAACGGAGAGCGAGGCAGGCAGTTAGCTTTGGGCCTTGCATTTGCATTCGCTGTGTACAATTTGGCGACCATTCTCGGGTGGTTTGGCGTCGGTATTGGACCTAAAAACCCTTCCGCGTCGATCTTCTGGAAATTCGTGGCTGTCGTGGCGATATTGGGGCAAGTTTGGCTCTTTGAAAAACGTAGCCTGTCTTCAATCGGCATTGCTTGGCCAAACGAAAGCCAAGTCACGTGGGCACTTTACTTGTGGGGTGCAACCATGGCATGGTATTGGGTAGCCAGCACGCTAGTGCCGCCGACTACGAATCAGGGATCGGATCAGATTACGAGTTTGAATCCAGTGGTGGTACTTGGGATTGTCGTCGCTGCTGCCATCGGCGAAGAGGTGTTTTACCGGGGTTACCTCATTGAAAGGATTCGCGAGTTGACCGGCCGCCTGTGGGTCGGGGCATGTGTTAGCTTTGCGATTTTCCTGGTCCCGCACATACAGTTCTTTGGCTTGTCTTGGCTCCTTTACCATAGTATGGGTACAGTGATGCTTTACGTGCTCTACTTGTTGAAACGAAATTTGGTTGCGGTTATGGTACTTCACCTTCTTGTCAACCTGCCCATCATGATACCTACGCTCGCAAGCTATTTCTCATAGAATGCGAGAGGTTGCCTGCGACAGTCAATCATCGGTCCATCGAGACCAAATCCACACATGCGTTCTTTCGAACTTTTGCTCAAAAACTGCAGAGTATTTCGGTCGGCGAAATCACAACTTTCCGATAAATGATTATTGGCACAATGGCATCGCAAAAATGCTAGCAAAGGGTAAATGGAGTGGCTATGAAAACCAGACTTGTTTGGCTAATAACTGTGCTTGTCATTAGCGCGACTGCGGTTACGGGCGCCCTTTGGTACGGCAACAGCTTTCCTCCGGCCAGTCAACCATCGCCCGCACCATTGGTGGTTACTGGCTCTGTCAAGGCTGGACCTACAACTGTGCCGCCACCGGGCATGCGGCCGGTGATCGAGACGAAGACCAAGCTGATCAATTACACGGTCATGACGCCGGTCTATGAGAATCATGAGAAAGAGATTAGCTACACCGTGATGAAACCGGTGTATGAGACCAAAGAAAAGACGGTCACCTATACTGTGTGTACCATGGTCCCTGAAACCAAAACGAAGACCGTAAACTACACAACCTGTCGGATGGTACCGGAAGCCAAGCAAAAGACAGTTGAATATCAAGAGGTTCGTTATGTGCCCATCGAAGATGCGCAAAACGGATTGAAATAGACGACGCCTGCGATGAGCCATTTCGAATCGCGCTTAGGTTGACTGGTCTGTGACCACGTAGGCGAGTCTCTCCGAGACTCGTAATTTCGGTGAAGGTTTATGGTCGCGTTTAGTTTGATTTCGCGCACCGGCAGCGAATTCAGAATTCAGATGCGAGTCTCGGAGAGACTCGCCTACGTGGCTGCTACTGGACCGTTGAGACAACATTGAATCATTGCGCGTCTATCGAGGAGACATCGAGATATACGCTGCCGGAGGCCACAATGATTGGTCATTCAGCACTAGTGTCATGTTTTCGCGATAGCTGAATTGTGCCGAAAGATGTCTTTCTCTGTGTCTCTGTGACTCTGTGGTTTACAAATCCAAAAGCTAACCACAGAGGCACAGAGACACAGAGAAATCGTTGTCTGATCGAAGGGCTTCACTCGTCATCGAGTATCCACGTAGGCGAGTCTCTCAGAGACTCGCATTTTCGGGTTCTCGATATGGTCGCGTTTTATTCTTCGCTCGGGTAGCGAGTTGGGGGACGAGTCTCGGAGAGACTCGGCTACGTGGGTGAAAAGGGGATAAGTATTGCAATTGATGACTGAATGGGCTAATTTGGCAGGTGTTCGCTTCCAACTGTGACGATTGAGTCGACGGACGGCATTCGGCGAGTTTCTCAACTTCTTTTTGGAGATTCACAATGGTGCTGGGAATTGGAACTGTCGAACTTATCACGCTTGCAGTCGTCGCCGTGTCGGCTCTGACAATGTACGTGGGCGGCTTGTTGACTTGGCGATGGTGCGTAGCCGTCCTGGGCTGTGCTGCTGTCGGTGCGATAGTCACTCCTGCAGACGTGTTCTCCATGTTGATGATAACTGCGGTACTAGTCGGTGCCTATTTTGCTGGCTCGAGACACAAGCCCGCCGCCAATCGTCTGACATGGTCGAACATCAACTCGTAGATGCTTCGAAGGTCAACTCGGACGCTCAGTCATACCCATTGAAGATCTGAACTTCTGTGCTTCTACTGGTTAGCGTCTGGATTTGTTAACCACAGAGGCACAGAGGAAATATCGTTGATTGTGGCTTCCTAGGAGACGCTCAATAGTGCGGATGTTCACAGATCGGTTTTAAAGACATTCGGTCGAATTTATATTGCGTAGTCCATGCGAGTTCCTCAGCCTCCCAACTTGTATTCAACCCCTATCAAGGCTCGCTTTAGCGAGACCTGGCAGTTGCCTGGGTATGTCCGAACTGCGGATCAAGTACTCGCCTTTTCCAATGAAATCGTTTCATCCGCACCGTCTTTGACGGTGTACTGGTACCGCTTTGAATTCGATTCGGTGCTCTACGAATTCAATCTGGTAGGCGACCAAACGCAAGGCATTCGCGAGTTAGCGGACTTAGCTGTGTTCATCAACCCCAGTGATTTATCTAAATGTTGGACGAATGGACATGAATTGGTCGTACATCGCTGGGAGCCTTCCGTAGACTTGTAAACAGCTTAAAGACACAATTGCGTTTACTCTGGTTACTGTGGCAGGGTTACAATTCGTTGTTCCGAGTTGTAATAATGATTTATGTATAAAGTAATTATGGTCGTGCTGGTCGTTGGCCCTATGTCGAGGTGCGACGGCGTAGACGAAGCGCGGCAGAGTCAATTGTAAGCGATTAGAGGTCAGCAAAATGTCCTCGCTTTTGACAAATGGTGATTCAATACCCTGTCCCGCTTGCAGCGCTAGCGTGGCAGTCAGCCTGTCCGATTTGTTTGGCGATGTGACTTGTACAAACTGCGGCCAGGCGTTTTGGTTTATTCGCACGGGTCGGCAAATTCACGCCTGCAGCACCGAACTGGATATTTATGTCCGAAGGTTGACGACATATCTCGACCGCCGCGACTATCGTAGTACGATGCAACGAAAGTTGCTGGTGAGGCTGATTGTCATGATTGGCTCTCCCTTTACAGCCAAACAAATAATCGAACTGGCTGGTCGGTGCCCTCGCGAAAGCCGACTCACACGCCCGACGGTCTACCGGACAATTGCCGAATTTGTTGACGCTGGCATCCTCTCGTACAATACTGGTGGCGGGATCACGAAATATGCGATTTTGTGAGCACCTGGACTCTGGCTAATTGGGGATGATGAAGATATTTGTAACTGTTGGTTGTGCGATGGTTTTTGTTGCAGGTGCGGCCTGGCTGCTACTTGGTGAGCAGCCTCACGTGCGACTAATGGGTGCGGCAGCTTTCGGGGTTCTATTGTTTGTTGTCCTGGGGGCCTTTCTGTATACCGGTCAGATTCAGACCAATTGGCGCCAAGTAGATCGCCGGCAGAGCCCTGGCGCTTATTGGACGAACATCTTTCTGTACATTGCATTCGCAGCCGCTATGCTCGTGGTGATGATCTTGGCTGCTAGTGGCTACATACCGATCCGGGCACCGTTGTAGCCCTGCGTGTCGCGATCTGTGGCTGATTCGGCTTGAAGCGTAAACCGTGGCTGACCCATCTAAGTGGGCGGCCTCCCAGTTGGTCCCCAGGCCTTCAGCGCAGCTACATAGCCGCTCAAAAACTCTTGGGCTTCGGCGTGCGTGAGCACTTTACGATTCCAGGCTAAAGCGATGGTGACCTGGCCGTGGTTGATGCCCAGGCCCATCGAAATGTTGGTGTTCAAGCGAACCGGTGGTGTACCGATGCCATCTTCGATCAGCGTATCACCGATGCGCATATAACCTTGTTGATCGCTGGCAAAGATGCGAGTCAAGCCGCGATTGGCATCGCCTCCATAAGTGAACACTGCGGTGGCGACGTTGCGCATGCGTCCCAACATCCATCGAAAGGCGCGCGGATTTTTTTGGCTCAGGGCCATGCCCTGTATGAAGTCCAAATAGACGCGCGAGTCTTTGATATGCCGAATCTCGGTTTGCACACTTCTGAGCAACTGTTCCCAGTTCAAACATTGTTTGTGCGTGCGACCTAGAAATGAATAACTGATCCGATTGGCAGCCGACAAGCGTAGATCGTCGCGCGAACGAATGTCAAAGGGCATCAAGACTCGAATGCGCCGTCGGCTGCCGCGCAGGCGAAACCGCTCGTTCCACTGTCGGCAGCGGTGAAACAGGATGGCAATTCCCAAGTCATTGATACCAATTTCACTCTCGCGGGCACGAGTCAGAATCGGTTCGGATTCTTTGGTGCTCAAGACCTCCACCAGCATTGGTTCATGAGGCGGCGCATGCTGGTCGCGGTTGGTGTGCGCGGGCAGTGCTGAGCCACGAACCGGGGTGGGCGGCTGGCAGAAGAAGTAGTACGTGTTTACCGCGCGCTGCCAAGGCGTCAGCGTTACGGTGGGAGGTGTGTCGGTCAAGTGCTTCAGGCATCCACGCGATAGCAAGCGATTGGGGTCCAGTCGATCCATCCGCAAGTTCGATTGGAGCGGGTCATCTTGCCCAGCACACAATCGCGCGTAACTGACCAGCACATCGATGATGTAGCGTCGCATGCCGAGTCCATCGGCGCAGGCGTGATGAAACTGAAACAGCAATCGCCAGCGACCGTCGGGTCTTTGGTCGTGCCAGGTGCGCACACCACACTCAGTGGTTAAGTCAATCGCGACCAGTTGTCCATCGCGGACCGGAGGCTGGTCGACGATGGACCGCAGACGCGGTCGATACGCGGGATCGTAATGCCACTGCCAAATCAAAGGCTGTCGTAAAACTCGCGATGCGTAGAGCGGATTGCGCTGACAAGCTCGAAAGAGCGCCTCTTCGAGTTTGCCCGTATCCATTTGAGTGGCCGCGACCACTTGCATGAAGGCAACCATCGGATGATCCGGCTGGTCGTCCAGTAACAAGTATTGTTCGAAGGGCGTCAGGTCGAGCGGGAAAAGGTGATCGGAACGCGGATCTTCTACCGGGCGACGGACTCGCCTGATTTCGACATTGCTGGCAAGTGATTCTCGTTCTTGGGGCTCATCCATGCAGCGCCTCGCCGCCGTCGATCGTTAACACCTGGCCCTGCACAAGATCGCTTAACGGGCTAGCCAGGTAGAGAATTGCATTGGCAACATCTTCGGCTAACAGTTGGCGACCGCTAACCAACCGACGAGCTGCGATGGTATCGAATATTTGTTGGCTCTCTGGCAGATTCTTGGTCGAGTCGCTGGCGACCAGGCCGGCCAAGACTACGTTGACATTGATGCCTTGGTTGCCCAGTTCCAGGGCCAGATGCCGTACCATGCTTTCGAGCGCCGCCTTCGAGGCGCCGATCAGTCCATACGCAGGTAGTGCACGATGTGAGCCGTGACTGGAGAGCGCGATGATCTTGCGGCGCAGAGCTGGCTGGCTGGGTGGCTTGCCTTGCATCAGCGGCATGGCTCCTTGAGTCAACAGCATCAGAGCCTGCACATTGGTTCTGAAGGTGGCTTCGAAGTGTCGGGGAGTGGCGGCCAATAGGCTACGAAAGCCACCTGAGGCAGCATTGCTGACCAAGATATCTAGTTTGCCAAAGTTGTCGCCTACGAACTGCAACATGCTGGCGATATCTTCTGGTTCGCTAACATCGGCTTTGACGGTGGCAGCGCGGCGGCCGAGCAACGCGATTTGTTGGGCGACTTCTTTGGCGGCGGATTGGCTGGTGACGTAGTTGATGACGACATCGGCTCCGGCCTGAGCCAAACGTAACGCGGTAGCGCGACCAATGCCGCGTGATCCGCCAGTGACTAAAGCTACCTGGTTGGTGAGGTCGATCATGACGGCGAACTTTCTGATGTCGGGCAACGATTCACGGTGCATGCGGTGGCCGAAGTGCAAACCGAGTTCGCCTCGCTGGCAACGGCCCGCGTAAGATATTGTTGAAAGGCGGCAATACGCTCTTCGCATCGCCCCAGAATACCACTGTGTGGGCTATGTTCCAGACCCTCTTGAATCGCACGAAACATACTCAAGTCTTCTTTGAGAATATGTTTGTTCAAATTGGCCGTCAGCTTGCCCCACAACCAGGACAGTGGCTGCATGTATCGCTTGCCGCCTGTGGGCTGGCGTCCGAATTGACGTACTACTGCTTGGGCTTGCGACGTTCCCACCGGCAAGATGCAGTGGCATAGGCTCATGGCATCGGTAAAGGAGAACAATAGATTGGGAAAGACATGATGCTGTGAGTAGCCACGCGTATCTTCGTATCCTAAAGAGCGTACGATACGCCCTTCGGTGTTTTGGAAGAAGGCATCGAGACGAGAATGCGGACAAAACGGCAACTGCGCAAAAAATGCCGTGCGATGTGGCAGCAGTAAATGCTCCGACTTGTCTTCGCCTGGATCAACTTTGAACGTGGCGGGATGCACGGCTGGTACGTGATAGGCTTCGAGCGAATTCTCGATCGGCACTTTCCAGTTGGCTGGGTAATCGGGATTCCACTTGAGCGTCACCCGCCACTCGTTTCCAAAGCGAGCTTCCAGGAACTGATAAAAATCTTCTCCCAGGAACTGTTTCAGCTCGGGCGCCTGCTCCGACAAGCAGACGAAGACCAATTGCCCAACAGTGGCGACTCGATAGCTGGGCAAGCAGAGTTTGTCGCGCTCAAACGGTACGAAGTTCTTTGGCTCGGGTATACGACCGGTGCGTCCATCAGCTTGAAACTCCCAGCCATGATATTGACATCGCATGCGCGCTGAATTGCCAGAGGCCTTGGAACTGATCAGGCAGTGACGATGCGAGCAGACGTTCGACAGTGCTCGCAACGTGCCACCAAAGTTTCGCACTTGCACAGCCACGCCCGCGATGGTGGTGGTCAGAAAATCGCCATCGGTGCCAAGTTCCTGAGTTGTGCCAACCGCATGCCAGGTTCGCTGCATGACCGATAACTCGCGCAGCATGTGCTCTGGGCTTGCATAGTCGCTAGGCGCGAGCAAGTGAGGCAAACATGTAGGCGATTGAAACATTAGCGGACTACCGAAGCTGACGAAGCTAGTTGCTCTTTGGATGCGTCAGCCAGCCAGGCAATTCGGTAATTGCGCACGTTGACCAGCATGTCTTGATTGACACCATAGAGCGTAAAATCAAAAGCTGCCTGGCCGGGAGAAGCATTGCGCAGACGCACATGTACTCGACACGCTTCGCCTGCCCATGGTGCACGACCCAATTCGATCTCTTCAAACCCTGCGGGCAAGGCCGAACCAGGCGCAACGGTCTGCCAGGCGAGTATGCCGGTGGCAAACAAGCATGCATCCACTGCCGAACTGGGTAACTGCCAGCCGCGCACTTCGCGACGACCGCCGGCCAGTTCGATCAAGGCTGGGGCTGTAATGCGTCCCACCAATCCTTCTTCAACTATGGTAAAGCCGCGCAGACGCTGCAGTGGCAGGCCCACGTAGAACTTCGAGCCGGCAGTTGGAAAAGTTGGCCGATGCCAAGTCACTTCTGTGGGCAATGTGATGCGAGTTAGCGGTGAAGGTTGACCTGCCAACACAACTTCGCCCGTCATGTTGACGCGATTGCGATCGACCAGGCGACCATCGCGGGCATGGAAGTCGCTCATCAAGCGGCACTCGATGCTGGTGTTGTCTTCGCTGGCAAGCGTGGCCACGCGGACGGGCACAATCGTATCGGTGTAAAACCGCAGGCCCTGCAAGGCGCGAACGTGGCGGAGCTTCAAAGGTTGCATGTGCCCCCAGTGCGCGCGGGCTGCTTCCAACATCAGCTCGGTTCCAATCACAATCGGCAGCAAGGGACGATCATCCAAGCGATGCTCGGTCAAGAATGGATCTTTGGCTGGATTCAATTGAGCCACATGCACCTGCTCTCGAGCATTGGTCACCGTCGATGGCTTTTCCAGCAGCGGCGTAGGCGGTGGCGAATGGAGCAACGATCTGCCAGCGGCGTCTACCAACAACTCTGGTTCGTAGAATAGTCGATAGTAACGATCGTCAGTGATCAGGACTTCGCTATCGTTACTATTGCCGGCCAGTTCACGCAGCAAATGATCTACGCCTTCGACAGCAGGCATGAACTGCATGTCGATCATTTCGAGGGCCAGTTTTGTTTCTGGCTTGGTAGCCATGCCGATATCGCCCCAAGCATGCCAATGAAAACCGATAGCATGTACGTTGGGTCGAGCCACGCGCAACCAATCCATCTGCTTGCACAGCATATCGTTGGCTAGCGAGTAGTCGGTATGTCCGTTGGCTCCGAAACGCCCGCTGATCGAACCAAAGCCTACGAAGGCTTCCAATGGATCCTGCCAGGTGGCTTCGATCAGCGACCAGGCGCCATCGACTTTGGCCCCGATGCACTGATTGACTTTTTCGGCTTGCTTGCGATCAAACCTCGCGTCCTTGCCAACGCCTGCGCCATGCAACACGCCCTGGATTGGACCGGAGATTTCGCGCACCTTGGCCAGCGTTTGGGCGACAGCCGTTCGATTGGTAACATCGCAACTGTGGTAATGCACTTCGATACCCAGGTCGTTAAAGCGACGCAGGTTGCGATCGATCTCGAGAGCCTTCTCGGTGTCTTGCCAGGTGGTCACTGGATTCTGACCTGCAGCCCGTGCCGAGGTCATGACTTGTGCCTTCAGTTCGCGCAAGCCTGCGTCATCGAGATATCGCCAGCTGTCGCGAATCTGAGGTAGAGGCTGAGTGCCAATCAGATGCAGTTTCAATTGGTACTTTAGCGCCAGTTGCTCGGCCACATATGCCGTGATCCCGCGCGCTCCGCCGGTGCAGACCCAGGTTCCGCCGACAGTAATTGGCCAACGCGTTCCATCTTTACCCGGTTCATCTTTTCCAGGTTCATCGAGCGGCTTGGCAATGGCCCGGACTACATGGCGTTCGCCTTGGCAATAAGCGACTTCGACATCAAAGCTGGGTATCGAGAGTTCATGCCAAATGTTGTTGGCGATCTGGGCAGGCGAGTCCTCGCGACAAGTGTCTATGGCTTTGATCGGGAAGGTGCGAAAGCCTTGAACCCAGCTTTCGATCAAGA
The DNA here is from genome assembly GCF_056494185.1 of Rania fehmarnensis. Taxonomy (NCBI): domain Bacteria; kingdom Pseudomonadati; phylum Planctomycetota; class Planctomycetia; order Pirellulales; family Pirellulaceae; genus Rania; species Rania fehmarnensis. The sequence continues at coordinate 8,920,508 of NZ_CM151398.1, read as the reverse complement.
TCGATTTCAGCAAACCACTCAGCGCGCCACCTTCGATCGATGGTACTTTGCCTTGCAGACCAAAGTCGCCGCCCAACGTCGTCACCGCTACCAGGCTGGCATCATCGACCCAGCCGCTGGCACACACATGATGATGCCAACGTTGACAAAGCCAATACAGACTCATCAAACCTACGTTGCGACGTTGTTGCCATGCGCTGGCATCCAAGGTCGATTGAGCTTGTGGATCACACGGAGTTGTCAGGAACAAATGGCGAATCGATTGTTGCTGGATGGCTGCATCGAAGCGTTGGGCTAGTTCGTGTTGATCTTCTGTTCCAGCCCAGCGCATCACTGGGACTTGGGCACTCCGCAGTCGCGATTCCAACTGGATAGCCACAGGATTGTTGCCGATGATCAAGGCTGTGCCTGACCATGTAGGCCTACGACCAGTAACAGGCCGTTGCGGCGAGGGAGCCATGCGCAACACAAAACGTTTGGTGATCGATGCGTCGGTTGTATTGGCTGCGTTGTCACTGTATGCAGCGTCGGTGGCTGGGAAACTGATTGGTGTGGTAGCTGTCGATTCAGTGGGAGGCGGAGTAATGATTTCAGTTGGAGCGCTGAAAGACGCTGTGGGTGCCGCATTATCAGCGACAGCAATGCGAGCTTCGTCACAAGCAAACGGGCTCGGTCGCAGTTGAGTTCGCACGACCAGTTCGTGTTTTGCTACATCGAGTAACACCTGGGCGGACGAAGTGTTAGCGAGTGATGCGCTTGCGGGCAAGTTGCCTTTTTCAATCACTACGACGCCCTCGCGACACTCTAGAAGCACGCGTTGAGCGGAATGGACATCGACACACATGACCCACCAATCACCCGTTAATCGCAACTGGCGGGCAGCGCGCTCAAACGCAGCCAGCGTCGTCGTCTCGTGTACGTGTGCGGCAAGCCAGGTGGCCAATTGAAGGGCAGGTGAAGGTTTGGTGTGGGCATCGGCACTACGGCTGAGACTTCCGCCGGTCAGCAGCAATCCATGGGAACTCAAATGCATCAGCGCATGGACGCAACCGGGCGTTAACCATTGAAACTGGTTTTGGCCAGTGTGTTGTCGCCAGTGAAGGGCCAGTGGTACACCGCCCGCACTGCTCAACCATCGGGGCACTTGATACTCTGCAATCAATCGCAGCGAGCTGTCATCGCAGCCAGCTTCACTTGCGCAGCCCGGTTGCCACTGAGCTTGCGCCAAGATACTTGCATCCAGAGCCATCAAGCTGATGTCGGCGGCTCCAAGTGCACTGGCAAGTCGCTGCGCTTCGGCTTGAACTTGCTGACGCTCGCCATTGTAATGCACTTGCTGCTCGTCTTCGGCCCGGCTGGGTCGACCGGTCATCGCTTGCAAGTTGGCGAACACAGCGGGGATGTAATTGGGTGTAACTGATACGCCGAGAGACTCGCCACTGAGCCGACGATTCAGCTCATTACTCAGGCTGTTAGTCGGGCCACTACTCGGGCCGCGATTTTCGTGCGTGCCAAAACTGGCCACTGGCAAGGCGCTGGGTTCGACAAACGGCAGGTCGCCGATCGTTAAACCAACCAGCGTGCGAAATTCATGAGCATCCTGCGACTCCCGTAAACTGGCCACTTGAGTTACAGGTACAGAGTTATCGAACGTTGACTGTTGCGTCCCTGGACTGGTGATTTGAGCAGCCGTAGTTGTGGACTGCGAATGCGATGATTTGATCGGCAGCGCGCCAACCAACCAATCTTTTACGCTGCGCAGGGTTCTAAATTCGTTGAGTGATAAGCGTGCCCCTTCGCCGGCGTCAGTGATAGGGAATGCAAAGATCTCTCGCAATTCCCCGAACAGCTGGGCTTTCTTGATGCTGTCGATACCCAAGTCGGCTTCTAAATCGGCGTCGAGCTCGACGATCTCCGGTGGATAGCCAGTCTGTTCAACTACAAAGTCGATCAACAGTTGCTCCAGCTGAGCTCCATCAAACTGCGCAGCTGGTGATGAGCTGACTTCAGTGTCGATAGCGGTCGCTTCGATCTGCACCGGTGTCGGTGCTGCTATCGAAGCAGGAATAGCCATAGGATCGGTGGCGCTAGATGTTGGTAAGCTGGGTGTCGATGTTGGGCTCGTAGTCTGCATTGCTTGCGCGGCCTGAGTCGACTGCAGCAGCCAGTCGCCTTTGCCAGGTACGGTTACCAGCAAATCGACGATGTCGCGTAATGATTTGAAACTGTCAAGCGAGAAACTAGTGAGCGATTCAAGATCGAAGAACTCGCGCAGTTCGCCGAACAGCTGCGCCTTCTTGATGCTGTCGATTCCCAAGTCGGCTTCGATATCCCAACCCAGTTCGATGATCTCTGCCGGATAACCAGTCTGTTCGACGACGAAGTCGATCAAGAATGTTTCAATGGCCGTTTGCGTTGCGGCAGCAGATGCCGGCGTCGCAGCGACAGTAGGTTGTACTGCAGGTTGGGCTAATGGTTGAGTTAATGGTTGAGTTAATGGTTGAGTTAATGGTTGAGTTAATGGTTGAGTTAATGGTTGAGTTAATGGTTGGGCGATTGACGCTGGCGGAACGGGTGTTTGAAAGGCGGGCAGAGCTGCAGCGCTAATGGCTGTCGGTAGGATTCCGTGCTCGCGCGCTTGGTGATGATTGGCATTGCGTTGGCGGCGAACTTGGGAAGCATCGAATTGGATGACGGGTGTTACGCCAGTTTGTGCGACCGTAGCGCCTGTTGCAGCCGGTGGAGTTTGTAAGGCCGTGCGGCGCATGCGCTCTTTGCGCACCGAAGTGGCATCGAAGTGCACTGGTTCGACAAAGCTCTGGGATACGGCTGCAGGCTCTGCGTGTTGAACACTGGTCAGTTGCGAGCTCATTGTTGAGGCACCATATACTTCGAGTCCCGCTTGAGCAGAAAGCAATTGAAAACGCTGGCCACGTTTGACATGATCGGTCGATAGCACAATTAAGCGCGAGCCTGCGATTTGACGAGTCAAACGCGTTAGAACTTGTTGAGGTCCCGCTTCGACTACCAGGCGTACGCCGTCAGCAATCAAGCGTTCGACGAGGGCCACATAATCCAGTGGTGTAACCAACTGAGCGCACAGCGCCTCGCGAATGTCAGCTGGGTCAGCGATATATTTGCAATACACACTGCTGAGTAGCGACGTGTGAGGTGGCTCAATCGCGACTTGTTGTAGCTGGTCAGCGAAGGGCTGCTGAGCCATAGCCAGTGTGCTGGTATGGAAAGCAGCTGGTACGGCTAGCAGGCGACTGGCGATGCCTTCGTTATCGACTACTTGAGCGAACTGGGTGACAGCCGCTTGTCGACCACCTACTACAGTTTGTTCGGGAGCATTGCGATGCGAGATGGCTACCTGGCAATGCGATTGGCGAATCAAACGCTCGACCGTGGCCGCAGGTGCTTGAATGCTGAGCATGCCGCAAGCTGCGGGTGCATGTTCGATAATCGAACGGCAACGATGCCAAGTACCGACCAGAGCACTGCGAACATCCCAACAGCCCGCTGCTAACATCGCAGCCAGTTCACCATAACTATGGCCAGCAACTACATCGGCAGTAAAGCCTTGCGATCGCAAGACAGTCAGCGTTACATAGTCGGCCACCAGCATAGCAGCTTGCGTGTGCCATACATTTTCACCGAGTTGCGATGGCTGGCTCCAAGCAATCTGTTCGAAGCTCGGTTCACCGAGCTGGGCGAGTATTGCATTGCATTGATCCACTGCGGCTCGCGCCAGTGGACTGGCAGTCACTAACTCGCGCAGCATGCCGGGGTACTGTGAACCTTGACCAGGAAATAGCCAGGCTAGCTTGCCACAGCGCTGGTCGGACTGCGACCAATAGAGCCCCTGCTCTGCCAAAGGTACGAGCGAGTTGGTTTGGCCGAGTTGGGCTGCCAGCGTCTTTAGTTTTTGTACATAGTCCGTGGAGCTAACGACCAAGGCAGCCCGCCAGGCTGGCGAATCAGCCAGGCTCGATAACGAACTCTTGAGCGCCTCATCCCAGTTGAGTTCGGCAAGCGCAAGCAGCTGCCGAGCAAGCGTGGATTGATCCGCAGCCGAGAATCGCATAATGACCTGCGACTGGTCAACGGCCTCGTGATGAACAACAGGCTCAGGCTGCGCGGGTAACGCATCAATGGCGGCAGCGACTACGTTTTCAACTATGAGCTGTGCAGGTTCACCGGCTTGGACGGCTGCGTAATAGTCGATACCTGAAACAACCGATTGGGATAGCAACGCGATTTTGCCTTGGCCAGTTGGCTCAAAGGTCTGTTCAATGACATCGACGAGCCCTTGAGCTCCTTGCAAGTTGCCCAAGGTCTTGCGGGCTTTGTATCCAGGTGGATGCAAATGCGCGCGCAATTGGTTCCAGGCTGGGCCGGGCAACGTTTTAACAGGCTCGCTTGTCTGTCGAACAGCCGATACTTCGTGAATGGTTGCCAGAATGCGGTCGCCATCAGCTTGAGCATCGCTCAGTCTCTTGAGCAACACCAGCGCCACACCTTCGGCAGGAATAGACTCACGTAACTTAGGACGTTCGTTAGGAGAGGCCGCTTCATATTGACGTCGATCGACTAAACGCTGTGTCAATGCCAGGCGCTCGAAGCTAGCCCGGTCCAGTGAACTTTGGCCAGTGGCGCACAACACCTTATCAACTGCACCACTGCGCAGCAAACCGGTGGCTGCATCGAGCGCAGCTAGCGCGGAGGCATCGGCTGCGTCAATCGCCATGGCACCACCCATCAGGTCGAAGGTCTTCGATAGTCGCGAAGCCAAGGTGCTGCTAGTGAAGGAACCGGTTTCATCCAGCAAGGCTGGATAATGCTTGAGGAACAGTGCTTCGTACTGCTGAACAATGTCGCTAGCGATGGCTGTTGAGGTGGCGTGCGCGAGCAAGCGGGTTAGTTCGCGTTTGAATTCAGGCAGGCGCAATCCAGCATAGAGTGCATTGCCAAAATCACCGCCGAATACCGATCCGACGACCACTGCAGTGTGCTGTCGATTCCACTGGCGCTGGAAGTAGCCGGCTTCGCGCAGGGCTTGTTCGGCAGCTTCGAGCAACATGAATTGCAGAGGATTGGCCTGGGCGATCTGCTTCGGCGGCACCTTGTGTTTGCGCCAATCGTATTGATAGTCAGTTATGTAACCGCCGACGACTTCTAACGCGTCCGCAGGCAAGCGACGCTGACTCAAATGACGCCAGCGTGCAGCTGGTGGTGCGGTCACTGGTGAATGGTCCGAGAGTAACAGCTCCGCCAAGGCGCGCACATCCAGTGCACCAGGCAACACCACACCGCGGCCGATGACTGCGATCGGTTCGGGACGCGTTTGAGAGCTGGGCAGGTTGGTGGTGATGCCAATCGCAGGCTGTGGCACATACTCATCGACGATGACATGCACATTCAAGCCACCGATGCCAAAGGCATTGACCGCGGCGCGGCGTGGTTGGCCGGTAGGTAACGAGGGCCAGGCCTCGCATTGATGCGGCACATACAGTGGTATGTTGGACCAATCGATCGACTCATTCAGATGTTGGACATTGATCGATGGAGGAATCGTGCGATGGTGAATCGCGAGAATGACTTTGAGGAGTCCGGCCAGTCCTGCTGTCTCGAGCGTGTGGCCAATGTTCGATTTAACACTGCCTACAGGTATACGTTTGCCTGGCGAGAGATGAGTCTTGAAGAAACCGGCCAGGGCTTCCATTTCCGTAGCATCACCTACTTGGGTGCTAGTTGCGTGCGCTTCGACCAACTGCACGGAGTCAGCAGTGATACCAGGTGAGTAGGCACGCTCGATGGCGCTGGCTTGTCCTTCTTTGCGTGGCGCCCAGAGCGATCGGCCTCGACCATCGCTGGACATGCCGATCCCGCGAATGACGGCGGAGATTCGATCGCCGTCGGCTTGGGCCTTGGCGAGTGTTTTCAGCATGAACACGACATAGCCTTCGGAACTGATCAAGCCATCGGCCGCTGCATCGAAGGGTCGCGACGAGCCGCTAGCGCTGCACGATTGAGCTTGTGAGAACAGGATCAGGCTATCAAATTTGTTGTACGACGCACCGCCAATGATGGCTGAATCAATCTGTCCCGCGCACAGCGCGGTGGCGCCCAGGGTCAAGGCAACTAGCGATGATGCGCAAGCAGCATCGATCGACATGTGTGGTCCAGACAAGTTGAAAGCCTGGCTGATCAAACTAGCGGCGCAACTGGCATCGACGGTCGGTCCACCCTGGCTGTTTCGCGCGGGACGAGCTGCGCGCAGTTTGCTCTGTAGTTCGCCTTCTATCTGTTGCCGAGCCGACTCGGGTAACGCTTGCCATTGGGGCAAATCGGATAACAGATCGATATAGTCCGATAGCAACGTGCGGTAGGCGATCTCGCCGCCACAAGTGGATCCACCACTGTGCCCGACATAAACGCCTGTCCGCGTACCATGGAGTTTTTGTTGATCGTAACCAGCCTGGCGGCAGGCGCGGGCGACTACTTCGCACAGGATCAAGTGGCAAGGATCAAACTGTGCGCCGGCTGACTGGCTGATAGGCATCAGCGACCAATCGATATCCCGCGACGAAATCAAGCCGCCAATATCAGAATAGCTCTGGCCGCGAACCCCTTTCTTGTCCGTCAAATAAAGGTCGCGATCAACAAATTGATCGGGGAACCGTTCGATCCCGTTTCGACCGGACTGCAGCAAGTGCCAGAACTGGTCGAGATCATCAGCACCCGGCAAGCGACACGCCATCCCGATGATCGCCAGCGGTTCATGCATCCAACTGGTTCTGCGTTCCACTATGGGCGAGGTCATGGACATGGCAATAAGGGACTTTTCCAATCGAGCTGGTGTGCAAGGTGCAAGTCAAAGTGTGAATCAGGTGCCGCGGGCAAAGCGCGGTAGGATACAAGCAAATTATAACCTAGCTAGGATTTTGATCATCAACGATGACGATTTGCTCCAGCCAACCGCGCACAATATCTAGCCCATCCTGCGGCCATGGACCGCGCAAGGTAAATCGCCCTTGTTCCATCAGCGAAAGGAGGGTGTCGGATTTCGATAAAGCACGTAATATCGATTCTTCGGTCACCGTTAAGCGCAGACCGCTAGCAATGACATTGGATGATAGCACCGAATTAAGCTGCCACTTGCCCGCGCTGCGACAAAAGCGGAGTGTCGACTGCGTACGATGGAGCGTTTGGTGCGCTCCCAAGATCTCTAATTCAAACTGGATGTCCCTTAGCGACTCAGCAGAGTGACTTGAAGGCACTTTGTGTGGATCGATGCTTAAGCGTTGCGATAAGCGCGCAGGCGCCGGTGGACGTGGCCAACCAAAATTGTTGTCGATGGCGGTACTGGCCAGGCGATGGAGAGCGGCCTGGTCCATCGCCGGGCATGGAAGGTCTTGCAAAAATGACGCAGCCCGCGTGCGGTCAAAGGGCGGATCGTCTTGAAAATACGATTTGTACACTGCCATCTGCTGGCCAAACATCTCGGGTGGATAGTCTGCTGGCGACGCACCCGACTCATTACTGGACGCGCGGCGCGGAAGTCGAGAATCCAGCGCATCCAGGATAGCAGTTTGCATATCGTGAAGTCGGGCAGGTTGCGGATGTGTCAAATGATAGGTTCCGCCCAAAGCTGCGGGTGTTTCCATCAAGTGAACAATGGCCGCTGCCAGCCAGTCCACTGGGACCAGGTTCTTGCTGTCGCTGGTCTCCAAACCGAGTTGCTGACGCAGCACATCAGCGGCGGCACGATTTAGTCCCAGGGTGCGCACCAGGCCAGCGGCGATTTGCAACGGTGCGTAGAAGCCGTGATAGGTCGAGGTATAACCGGTGCGTGAATCGCCAACAACAATGCTGGGGCGATAGATGCTGACCGGTCCGATATGTGGGCAACTGCGCACCAGGTTTTCCGAGCGAATTTTGCTGCGTTCGTAATCGTTTCCAGCCTGTGCCTCAGAATGTACAGGCAGTTCAAACGCAGTGCGACTGGCCCGTGGTCGATCGTTATGGCGATCGCATTGCACGTAAGCAGTTGAGACCTGATGGAATTGTTTTACTTGCAATTGGGCCGCGACATCCAGCAGGTTCTGGGTGCCACCTACGTTGGAACGATAGGGTTCACTGTGAGCCGAATCGGCTTCGAAGCGAATGCTGGCCGCCGAATGCAGGATGCGCAGCGGCTGACTCTTTAGCAGAGACCAGGCATCGGGCGACAAGCCTATTCCGGGCGCACAGAGGTCTGCCTCCACCACCATCGGTCTTGGCAACCAGCTCTGCTTCTCAAACTCCGCTAAAGCTTCATCGATGCGGCTGACCGCATCTCGCATCGGTTGCGAGCGCACGAGCACAATGGTCGGAACATGACGGCGCAGCAATTCAGCCAGCACAAAACGACCCACCAATCCAGTGGCGCCGGTTAGCAGTACTGTTAAATTGCCTGTCATGTGTTCTTGCACGAAAAAAGCTGTACTATGTCGGGCTTCTCAGCCATATTTGCACGTACGAGTATAAGTTCGACCTAACGTAGATAATCCCATACGAACCCTAGAGTTCCGAATAAGAAGGTGGCAATTGTATGGGTTGTAGGTGCTAGAGCGATGATGCTGACCAATGATAGCCGCCCCAGCAATTCGAGGGCATGATGCGCGTATTGATCACCGGAGGCTGTGGCTTTATTGGATCGCACTTCCTGCGCCGGCTTCTGCAGCGCCAGGCAGGTGGCCAGCCTGTTGAAGTTCTGAATATCGACAAGCTGACCTATGCAGCCTCTTTGCAAACTGTGGCTGACCTCAGCACCCATCGTGGCTATCACTTTTGCCAAGGCGATATCGCCAATGAGCAGTTGATCCGTCACCAATTGGCGGAATTTCAACCCGATGCCATCGTGCACCTGGCCGCCGAATCGCACGTTGATCGTTCCATCGACGCGCCCGATCAGTTTATTCAAACCAACATCGTAGGCACCTATCGCTTGCTGGATGTCAGCCTGCGTTATTGGATGGACTTGCCGGCAAGCCAACGGGATCGCTTCCGCTGGTTGCAAGTCTCGACCGATGAAGTTTATGGCTCGCTGGGTGAGAGCGGTCTGTTTACAGAGTCCACGGCCTACGATCCCCATTCGCCATATGCGGCCAGCAAGGCGGCTGCCGATCATATGGTTCGAGCATGGCATGCGACATACGGTTTACCCACGCTGGTGACCAACTGCTGCAACAACTATGGTGCCTATCAGTTTCCAGAAAAGTTGATACCCCATATGATCCTCAGCGGGCTGGCGCACAGACCATTGCCGCTCTACGGTGATGGTAGTCAGGTGCGAGATTGGTTATACGTCGAAGATCATGTAGCAGGTTTAGAAACTGTATTACGCCAAGGCGTGATTGGACAAACGTACAATTTGGGTGGCAACTGTCAACGCCGCAACCTCGACGTAGTGCAGTTGATTTGCGATCAACTTGATCAGTTGGTTCCCTGGAGCGAGGGTAGCTATCGCTGCTTGATCACGAGCGTGCCCGATCGCCCAGGACACGATCGCCGCTATGCCATAGATGCCAGTAAAGTTCAGCGTGAACTTGGTTGGCGAGCTCAAGCGACTTTCGAGACAGCCCTGCGCAGCACGATTCAGTGGTATGTGAATAACCAGTCCTGGTGGCAGCCTATCTTGGATGGCAGTTATCGACTCGAGCGATTAGGAGATACTTCGCTCTCATCTGCGATCTCTGGAGAGCAGGTATGAAAGGCATCATTCTGGCAGGCGGTGCGGGCACTCGCATGGGACCGCTCACGCGCGCGATCAGCAAACAGTTGTTGCCAGTATATGACAAGCCAATGGTGTACTATCCATTGTCGACGCTGATGCTGGCAGGCATTCGCGACATATTGCTCATCTCTACGCCTGCGCATCTACCATTGTTTCAAACGTTACTGGGTGATGGGCAGCAATGGGGGCTGAGCCTGCAGTATGCTGTGCAGCCGCAACCTCGTGGGCTGGCAGAAGCATTGTTGATTGGTGAACCATTTATGGCTGGCCAGCCGGTGTGTCTGACACTGGGCGATAACCTGCTGTATGGACAGGGGCTGATCAAAATGCTGCGTTCGGGAGCGGAGACGACCCGCGGCGCGATGATCTTTGCTTACCTGGTAAAGAATCCGAGCGAGTATGGTGTCGTCACGTTTGACAACTCCGGCAAGGTTATCGATATCGACGAGAAACCCTCGGCTCCCAAAAGCAACTTTGCCATCCCGGGCATTTACTTCTACGACCAGCGGGCCAGTGAAATGGCGGCGCGGTTGCAACCTTCAGCCCGTGGTGAGCTGGAGATCACCGATCTCAATCGACTCTATCTGGAAGAAGGCACATTGCACGTCGAGGTGTTTGGACGTGGGACTGCCTGGCTGGATACCGGTACGCTGGATGGACTACATGAAGCCAGTGGCTTTGTAGCGGCTATCGAGAAGCGGACTGGGCTGAAGATTTCTTGTCCGGAAGAGATCGCACTGCGGCAAGGTTGGATCGATGTGGACCAGGTAATCAAACTGGCCAGCACCTACAGCCACAGCGACTATGGCTGTTATCTGCGGATGCTGGCCAGTTCTTGGCGGATTGATTAGCCGGTTGTTGACTAGTCGAGTAGGAAGTTGAAGTTGAAGAAGTTCAACGTTCCGTTGGCCAGTTGTTCACCTGGTGTGTAGTACATCATGATGAAGTCGCCGGGCATTATGCGGATGCGTTCCGATGGATCTCGCATGGCATGGGACAGGTTGACGCGAATGGGCAACTGTCCACCGTCGGGCAACTTGCGCAGAAGCAGCACGCGAGTGGGAGGTATAATGTTACCTACACCCGCACCGGCTCGTAGCACGGCTGCCGCGCTGGTACCAGCCACACCACCGATCGACCCGTTGGCCAGAGCGATGGCTTCCAGAATATCGAGGTCTTCATCGCGGGGAATCGGAATTTGACCACCGGGCAACAGACCACCGACATAGAAGTATTCTTGACGGCGCGGTTCGATGTACAGAACATCACCATCTTCGAGCACGACATCTTGCGGGCCGAACGGCACTGGTTCGCCGCAGCAGAGTTTCAAGGGTATGCGGATCGCTTGCAAGTGCGACGGTACGCTCTTGATAATCTCTTCAGCCGACTTTTCACCTTGCTGGACGCTGGCCACGATGGTTTCCGAATCACCATTGGCCAACATGCTCTTGCGTAGGATCCAGACTTCGTTGTTGGCATCGACCCCGGGCAGACCGCCACTGGCAGTCAGCGCATGCAGGACATCGGATTCGTAGACTGGCAAGTCGACGACTTGACCGCTGCCGCGTTTGTGCATGATGGCTTCGCCCTTGCGAATCACCGCGGCTGCCGATAGCGAGGCGTCTTCACGTAAAACCATGACGCGATTGATGCGGCTGCGTAGCAAGGAGACATTGATCTGGTCTTTGCCTTCCTTGACCACATCTTTGGCCAGGTAAGCTTTGCGAATGGCATCGGCAGCTTGCTGCAGCGTTTTACCAGCCACTTGCACTGGTGGCACCAGCGGCATCGACAGCGTACCATCGGATAACACTGGCAGTGGCAGACCAAAGCCTGGGGCGTTGATCATACCTCCAGGTGGATAGTATTCGCGATTGAGCGTAGTGACTGCGATTGGTGGCGGCAGTTCCGTGGTTTGAGGCGGAATGATACCGGCGACGGAGACAGCTAATAGGTCGCCAGCACCCAGCATGTAGTCCGTAGGCGGTGTCTGAGCCAGCATCGCAAAGTTGATGGGCTCCATCGAGCTGCGCGAAGGTGCTTGAAACTGGTCAGGCAATCGATGCGCTGGAATCGCATGACGCGTAAACGTCACGCAACCCACGTTGGACATGACCGCCAATCCCAGAGCTGCCCACATGAGCAGACGTTGCGATTGAGTTGGTGTCGACATTTTCGGACCTTCCTTGATCTCCAAACTTGCTACGCCCAGGATTGGGTGCAGCCAGTAGACAATCCGTTGTCTATATGGGACTGAGATTAGCGAACCATGGGTTGATTTGTATGGGATGCCGCTGCGCTGGTAGCGGTATGTTCATAGCTGGCAGTGATTGGCGTCGGTACGGAACCAACTGGACCGATCAAACCGAGGTTGGGTGTCGATTGCACGCTGCTGCCCGATGTGGCACTGGCCTGGTAAATAGGCAGAGCACTTGTGGCGGCTAAGTTCGATTGACTGGCCGACAAGTGTGGTATGGCTGGCAGCTCGGGGCTGGTCAGTTCACCTTCAGTTGTGTTCTCACACAAGCAGCCCGTGGGTGCGTAGCAGGCGCCGCAGCCGTCTTTGTTAATCACCGGAGCTTGAGGGCCCAGGGGAACATCATGGAACGATGGATAGCCACTACCTTGGGCAGCCGCGACACCGCATTGATATCCGCGATACCAGTCTTGAATGTGCTTCTGACCTTCGCAGCACTGGTATTTGGTACCCCAGTAACACGGTGGCGGAACTGGTGGCAGAGTGCATCCTTTGCCGGTAGCCGCGTCGTAGTAACCCGACTTGTAGCCACAGGCATAGTCCGAACCACAATTCCAGCGATCGCCGAAAGAGGTCTTGCTGTACCAAGAGTACTCGGCTCGGGATTTGTTAACGACCGAATAGTGCAAGTCTTGCAGATTCGCCGCGCAGCCCGAGAGGCTGAGAGACGCAAATGCTAGCATGAGTAAAGAGCGTGGTGCGACCATCCGAGCACCTTCCTGGTTTTAGCCGTCCATAGCTTCCGAAGTAACGTTGCCGGGCTACACGCGTGCCCACAACTTCGCTTGAAGGAAGATATCGAATGCGGCTGTTACCCAGGCTGATGAAATCCGCGTTGGCTGTTACGACGAATAAAACAGCCATAACATCTACAACCGGCATAATCGGCTCTACCGCGCAATCGTAGAGCGGCTGTCCCCAGCCGCTCAGCACCCGGCAAGTCGTAAACCTGTAGAGCTGGACCACCGGTCGGAAGAAACATTGGTTAGAGGGTTCCGAGCAGCTGAGGACAACTGCTCTACACTGCAGCACCCGGCAAGTCGTAAACCTGTAACGCTGGACCACCGGTCGGAAGAAACATTGGTTAGAGGGTTCCGAGCAGCTGAGGACAGCTGCTCTACACTGCAGCACCCGGCATGTCGTAATCCTGTAGAGCTGGACCACCGGTCGGAAGAAACATTGGTTAGAGGGTTCCGAGCAGCTGAGGACAGCTGCTCTACACTGCAGCACCCGGCAAGTCGTAAACCTGTAGAGCTGGACCACCGGTCGGAAGAAACATTGGTTAGAGGGTTCCGAGCAGCTGAGGACAGCTGCTCTACACTGCAGCACCCGGCATGTCGTAATCCTGTAGAGCTGGACCACCGGTCGGAAGAAACATTGGTTAGAGGGTTCCGAGCAGCTGAGGACAGCTGCTCTACACTGCAGCACCCGGCAAGTCGTAAACCTGTAGAGCTGGACCACCGGTCGGAAGAAACATTGGTTAGAGGGTTCCGAGCAGCTGAGGACAGCTGCTCTACACTGCAGCACCCGGCAAGTCGCTCAGGCTTCTTGTTGAAACGCAGAGTCCGCTGAGTCCGCAGAGAAAACGCTGAGGACTTCTCTGCGATTCTCTGCGTCTCTGCGTTGTAAATATCAAAGATGCTTTGGTTAGAGCTGAGGACAGCTGCTCCACAGAAAGACTTAAAGTTCTGGCGTTCGATACAGAACCTTCGAACCCACCTTGATTTCGACATCGACTAGATATCGCTTCGCGGCGGCTTTGTCGATCTCGATACCCAGTCCCGGCGAATCGGGAGCAGTAATCTTGCCGTTGGCGTCGCGCACGATGTGATTGCTGGTCATCTCAATCGCTAGCGACTTCAGTTCCGTAGGGTATTCGCAGATGCCGTGACTGGCCAGACCAGCGAAGGGTTGCAGCGAAGCTGACAGAGCCAGGTTGGAGGTGAATGTATGATTCACATAACGGACGCCTTGGGCGTCAGCGTAATCGGCTACAGCTTTGGCGACGCTGATGCCACCGATACGGCCGGCATCAATCTGCACGTAGCCTAAACCGGCGTGATCGATCATGTGCTGAGCCATGTGGTAGGTATGACAACCTTCGCCACCGGCCAGTTTGACTGGTTCACTGCCGATCGCTAGCGCGCAGTACTCAGCCAACGCGCCTGACACAAACGGCTCCTCTAGCCAGGTTGCTTGCACGCACTGCAGTGTATCGAGTCGAGAGCGCGCGGCCTCCAGATCAGTATTCCACACGGTTCCGGCATCGATCAGCAGAATACCATCGCTGCCCAAACCTTCGCGGGCCGCTAACAGTTGTGCGTTATCGTCTTCTACGCTTTTGGTCCCAAATGGTCCCCAGCCAAACTTGGCGGCTACGAACCCGTCTTGGCGAATACCTTTGGCCTTGGCCAATGTTTCCGCAGGTGTGTTACCGAACAACACCGACGCATAGGGAATTTTGGGGTGAGAGTTTTTGTAGCCCAGCAGTTTCCAAACTGGTTCGGAGAAACGTTTGCCCATTAGATCCCACAGGGCGATATCGATTCCCGAAAGCGTGTGGTCGGCTTGCAGTAGATCGAGACTGCCAGCCCGGACCGCGTTACCGATGCGATAGATGTCGGCCACACTGTCGAGTTTCTGGCCAAGCACCGACTGAGCGACAGGTTTGCAAGCGCTGTGCGACATCGGACAAACCAGGCTGGCGATCGAAACCAGTGGTGAAGCTTCGCATTCACCCCAGCCTTCGTACTGTCCTGCGCGCACGCGGACTAGCAAAGCGTCTTGGCTGCCGTCACCGATATCGAGCACTTCGGGCATCGATAGATAGAAGAAGTCGATTTCGTCGATAGTGGTCATCTGGTCTTTACAGCCAATCATCCAGCACACCGGCCGCGGCCAAACGTTGGCGCAAACGGGTCATGCGTACGCGTACGTTGACCGAAGAGAGCCCGGTTTGCAAGGCTATCTCAGGTGCAGCAAAACCCAACAAACGGAGATCGATAATCTGTCTTTCGATCTCGTCCATGTGGGAACAAAGGTGGGCAATCGAGTCGCGGAACTGAGTTTCTTCCTCCGGCCCGCCCGGTGGTGAGCTGAGCGAAGCCAGGATTTCGACAATACTACCGACATCATGCGAATCGCCGCTGGTTCGCTGTTGACGGCGCATGCGTCGCCAATGCCGGGCGATTTTGCGGCGCAGCATGGTCAGGGTTAAGGCGATTAATTTTTCGGGCGTCGAAATGTCAAACTTGGCATCGCGCAGTCCAACCATAATACTACGGTGGACAGACTGAACTAAATCCTGCGAATCCAGATAGGGTCGCAGAGCCGGACCGAGATGAACGCGAGCGACCACACGAAGCTTGGCTTCGTATTGCTCGGCGATGCGAGTCAGTGCTTCGCGGTCTCCGCTTCGGGCATCCGCTAATAATTGAGAAAATTCATCAGCCACGGCAAAAAAGTGTAACACTTCACCCCTGTCGTGGCAATTACATGTAGGTAAGTGCCAAAAGGCGCGCCATGAGCACCCATTTTTCCCCCAATGTCAGCGGTAATACCATGTCCTCAGGCTCACTGGCCATCGAACAGTTGGAACAGTGTGTGCGAACTGCCTGCAGCGACATGGGACGTCAGTGGCGCGAAGGCCGACCTGTGCTGGCGGAAGATATTCTGGCGCAAATGCCCGAACTGGCCGCCCACAATGAACTGGTCCTGGAGCTGATCTATACCGAATACGTGGTGCGTGAGGAACTCGGAAAGCAGTGTAGCCATCAAGAGTGGTTCGAGCGATTTCCCCGTTGGACCACCGACTTGATGCAGCTACTGGAAGTGCATCGCCAGCTATGTGAAGCCGAGACGGTACAAACGGCTGGCTCCAAATGGCAGCAGCTATCGACGGCTGGTTCAACCGCCGATTCTGGTGACCACCCCGATCCGCATAGCCCGGATCAAGTCAGCGATTATCTCGGAAGATCGCGACGATCGCGTTCGGGCGGCGACGATCAGATTGGTCGCTTGGTAGGCAATTATCAGTTGTTGGAAGAACTCGGTCGCGGCGGCATGGGAGTAGTGTATCGGGCGCGGCAATTGAATCTCAATCGTGATGTGGCCCTCAAGATGATTCTCTCGGGCGAATTCGCCAGTCCGCGCGAGATGAATCGGTTTCAAGCGGAAGCTCAGTCGACAGCCCGTTTGCACCATCCCCACATTGTTCAGATTTACGAAGTTGGAGCGCATCAACAACGGCCATTTCTATCGATGGAACTGATCACTGGCGGAAGTCTGGATAGTCGGTTGAAATTGGGTTTGCCTGCGCCCCATCATGCAGCTCAGTTGTTGTACACGATCTGCACGGCAGTTCATTATGCGCATCAACAAGGTGTCATTCATCGCGACTTGAAACCCTGCAATGTGTTGCTTGATGAACATGAACATCCCAAAGTAGCCGACTTTGGACTGGCTAAACAATTGCAAGAAGGTCACAGCGAGTGTTCGCGTTCGATGGGCCCGGTCGGCACTCCTAGCTACATGGCGCCGGAAACAGTTGGTGGCGCTCATCAAACGGTCACTCCGGCCACCGATGTCTATTCGCTGGGAGTGATGCTTTACGAAATGCTGACCGGCAAGCCACCCTTTGTCGCTGAAACGCAGTTAGAGACGATGCGTCAGATCGTCAACGACGAACCTGCGTCGTTATCGGTCGTCAACAAGCGCGTACCGCGCGACTTAGAGACGATCTGTTTGAAATGTTTGCAAAAGGATCCGCGTCGTCGGTACGCGACGGCCGCCGAGCTGGCCGCCGATCTGCAGCGATATTTGCGCCGTGAACCGATTCGCGCCAAACGTGTGGGAGCTTTCGAACGCTGCCTTAAGTGGACTCGTCGTCGACCACTGGAAGCGACCTTTGTCGCTTTTCTGCTCATATCGTTCTTCGGTATGTTGGGACTTTGGCGGACGGCTGTAGGCAGTGACTACAAAGCCCGTCTGGCCGCCGATCGTGCGGTTAAGCATCGCGATATTGCAGAAGCGGAAAAAGCCAACGCGCAGCGCAGCGAGTACTTTCTACGCGTGGGCCAGGCTCATGGTGAGTATCTGAACAACATGGTTGGTCGAGCCAACGAATTGTTAGACGAATGTCCGAAGTCCATGCGCCACTTTGAATGGAATTTTCTTAAACGCAGGTGCAGCGCGGAACTAGTCAGCATGAAAGGTCACAAAGATCTATTATGCGTTATGGCTGTAACTCGCGACGGCAACTACGCGGCCACAGGCAGTGGTGAATGGGGTTGGAACTGGCCTGGCGATATCATTGTTTGGGATCTGCGATCGGGACGTGCAGTTGTCACCATCACGCCCAACGAAGGGCCGATCATGGCCTTGGATTTTAGCCCCGATGGACAATACCTGGCCTCGTCCAGTTACCCCTGGGATGGGCTGAAGAGTCCGGGTGTAAAGATTTGGAACATGCAGGGTGAACTGGTTTGGCGTTTGCCCCATCCCGCCGAAGGTTCCAAGTCCATAAAGTTCTCACCCGATGGCCAACTTTTGGCGGTTGCCTGGAACAAGCAGGTGCAGTTTTGGGATGTGAAACGTCGCAAGTTGATTCGAGTGCTGCCAGGCCACGATGGCATGATCCTGGACATTGCTTTCGATCCCACTGGAACAAAATTGGCTACCGTCGGACGCGATGGCACAGCGGCGATCTACGACTGGGTCACCAAGATACGCACACCGATCGATAAGAAGTTTGGCGATCTGCGCTGGGTGCGATTCAGTCCCGATGGTCGATACTTGACCTTCTCCAATTATGGAGCCAGCATTTGGCGGATCGACCTGGCAGAGTACTTAACCGGCAAACCAATAACGACGTTTCCAACAACTCGCTATCGATATGAGGTCGGAGCCATCGAAGCCTTTGAGTATAGCCAAGAGGGACGACGCATTGGTCTGTGCAGCAATGATGGCAGTGTTCTGATCGTCAATGCCGCCGACGGCGAACTGATTCAAAAGCTGTATACGCATAATGGCATGGTACGAAATCTCTTCTTCACCGAAGACAATCGCATAGTTACGGCCGCTAGCGAAGGCACCGTGAAAGTTTGGGATTTAAGCTTTGACAAGCCGGTCGACCAGATCGATGCGAGTAAAGCGGCTGACATGGGCAGCATCTCGCGTTTGCGTTTCACCCGCGATGGAAACCGTATTTTGATGCCAATCGTCAAAAGTCACTCGTGGGGTAAGGGCAACAAAGTGCTGCTGGTCTACGATCTGAAAACTCTCAAGAACACTCTGACTCTCCATGGTCACACGGATAACCTGACCGACGTAGCCGAGTCTCCCGACAGCGCTTATCTGGCCACTTCTAGTACGGATAAGACGGTTCGCTTCTGGGATGCCACCCTTGGCAAACCGGTCAAAGTCTTGCAGTACTCGAGTGCCGTTCATAGTCTGCGCATCGACAATAGCGGTGAACTGGTTATCGCGGCATGCGCCGATGGCTCTGTGCATATTCACCGCTGGCAGTCAGGCGAACTACTCAGTCAGTGGCAGGCACATCATGCTGCCATCAACGAAATCGATCTCAGTCCCAATGGCGAGTTGTTGGCAACTGCTGGCAATGATCGCGTGGCGCGCATTTGGAACCTGGCAAGTGGTCAACTGGTCCATGAACTCACAGGACATGGCGACACAGTCTTATCACTCACCTTCAATCACGGCGGACATTTGCTAGGAACAGCCAGTGCCGATCAAACCATCAAGCTCTGGTCAGTTACCGAGGGTACCGAAGTGCGGACACTAAGGGCTCACATACGACAAGTCAACGATTTAGATTTTTCATCCGACGATAAACGCCTGGTCTCTTGCGGTCGCGAGTGGATCGTCAAAGTTTGGGACGTTGAGTCAGGACAGGAAGCCATCTCGTTTCGCGAACGCTCTACGACAGGTTGCGTCGCGTTTCACCCCAGTGACGAATTGATCATCAGCAGCTGGGACCGCATGGTGCAGTTGTATGATGCGCGGAGCAAACTGCATCAAGTTCCCGATGAAAACTTTGAAGTGGCCAATCAAAACTGGAACATGGATCAAGCCAAATCGGCACGCGCTGCCGGGTTGAAACATGTCGCCCGAATCAACTTTGAGCGGCTGGCTGAGCTTAAACCGACCAATGAATTTGAGTACCGTCGCCGCGGCCATGCGCGAGCCACCCTCGAACGCTGGCCCGAAGCGATCGAAGATCTCTCGAAAGCTCATCAACTTGGCGGTACCTGGGATGACCTGATCGATAGTCTGGCGATCGCGTGTCTGGCCAACAACGATCGTCAAAAGTGTCAATACTACTCGGACATCCTGATTGAGAAAGCGCTAAATGCCTATGACCGGAATGTATTGAACATCACTGAGATCGAGCTGATCAACGGCCTGATCTACAATGCGATCTTGTTGGATGAACGACCCCACCATGCCGAACGACTATTGGGTATTATGGAGGATATCATCGCTCGAGGTCGGCTGCATGGACACGATGTCGGTGAGGCTGAAAACACGCTGGCGCTGCTCTACTATCGCTGCGGTTGGATGATCGAGGCGGAGGCTCTCATGGAGCGTCGGCCTGTGGATGATAATGCCTACTCGGACGACTGGGCGTGTCGCTCCCTGCTGGCTGCTCATCGAGGCGATGTGGAAGCTGCCACCGGCTATCTTGAAAAAGCAACTCGTATCTGCCACGGCTCATTATTGGATAAGCAAGAGAACCTCAAGCTGATCCATCCATGGCCGTTCGAGGCCTCCAGTCGTTTGCTAATCAATGAAGCCAAACGCGAACTGGCAAAGATTCAGTTAGAGGCCCAACCTTAGCCAGTCTAAAAAAACTTGTGATCACTGTGCGATTTGTTCAACGGGAATCGGTTTGAAACCCATCCGCAGCGCAGGTGAACTTTCGTCCAAGCGGTAATCGTCTTTGGCAGCGTTCTTGAACTTAGGATCGCCTTGTCGAGACTTGTCGTCCATTCCTTGGCCCTTCCAGAGTTCAAACGAGAGTTTCGACTTCTCATCGACTTGAATCATTGGCGGTGTGCCGCGAGCATAGATCAAGTTCTGGTTGCAATCGAAGGGCTTGCCCAAATTGACCACATCCATATACAGTACATCGCGGCCCCGATAGGCAATGATGTTGTTGCGGAAGATGTTGCCGATCAATAGTTTTCCGGTGCTATTGTCGGCTTGCGAGGGAGCCGTCAATTTGAATTCTTGCCAGGCAGGCTGATCCTTCACTTCGTTGTAGCGCTTCTCCATCGCCGGGATCTGGTTTTTCCAGTAGCCGTACTTCGACTCCCAGCCGCGCAGTTCAATCTGTTGCAAACCACCATCGACGAAGATGTTGTTTTCGATGCGATTGTATTGACCGCTGTGGATCATCAAACAACCTCGCGGCGCACGAGCTACGATGTTGCCGATGATCTCGGTGGAACTGCAAGCATCATCCAAGTAGATTCCCCAAGCATAATAAGGTGTTATCCAGCGCTGGCCATTCCAACCAAACCCCAGACTATCGTGCACAAAGTTGTATCGAATTACATGCCCGCGACCGGCCAGCCATCCACGGCCAGAGGCGTAGATGGCACCGGTATCTTGAGTCTCCAAATTGACGTGGTGAATGTGGTTGTACTCGACCGTGTTGCGGGCATTGGGACCTGCAAAGGGCATCATGACACCCGTCCGCGGGCAGTCGTGGATCGAGTTTTTAATGGCGGAGTTTCCGACACCGCTCAACCAGATTCCGGCGGTGTGTTTGTTGATGACTCCCACGTGATGAATATGATTGTTCTCGGCCACGTGGCCCGCAGCCTGCAAGGTCGTTTCATCGCCGCCAGAAACATAGATACCGCTGGCACCGACATCATTGATCTCGCAGCCACTGACTCGGTTGGCAGATCCATCATGAAACGCAACTGCATGCCCGTTTAAGTCGCCAACATGCTCGAAGCTGCAATCAACAATCGTGATGTGCTTGGAGTCAATGACTTTCAGCGCGGTGTCATTGCAGAGTTCAAAGGCTAGTTTCTCGAAGCGAATATGACTGGCGCCACTGCGGGTGCCGATCAAGTTGGATGACACTGCAAGTTCCAAGGTGACTTTGAGATCATCGGCTTTGCTAAAGATCAATAGCGATCGAGCCTGTCGATCTATGTACCATTCGCCGGGCGCATCAAGCTCTTCTCGCATGCCTTGCACAAAGTAGCGATCGCCGGCCCTGATGGCGTAGGAACATGGTTCCTGTGTATGAATTAGCCCCGTCTTGGCATCGTAGTTGTCGATCGGTACCAGATTGTTCCAGTAGTTGTAGCGTGTGAAGATAAACAGTTCGCCCTCGGTTGGATTCTGCCAACGCCGAATGTCCTGCTGGCGCATCTGCAACTTCTGACGGCTTTCTTCGTTCTCACCGGCCACGGCCTCTGATGGTTTGGCTGGTCGACGGCCATCGACGTATGCCCAACCGCCTGCAATCGGTTCCTTCGTATCGCGATTGGGCCAGCGCGCCATAGGCAAGCGATTTTTTTGGTGCAGGACCATGCGCACCTGGGCTGGCTCGGCAATGACCTCAGGCAACTCTGCGCGGTAGATGCTCTTCGCATTAGCGTCAGCTTGAAACTCGCTGACTTCCACCCCACCGCTGATGATCGGTTTCTCGTCCTGGTAGGCGCGATAGATGACCGGCGATTGCTCACTACCAGAATCAGCGGCGCCCAGTTGCAGCGGTTCGGTCAAGCGATAGACACCGGCCCGCAACGTAATGTAGACCGGCTCCGTCCTGGCCCCTGCGCTGCGCAGATGGTTACGCATGAGATCTCGAGCTCTGGTCAGCGTAGCCACTGGCCCATCGCTCTGGTCGCTATTGGGCTCTGCCAGGTTGCCCGACCATTTGTCTTGGCCTTGAGGGGAGACGTAAATCTCCAGGGCTTGGGCAGGTCCGGCAAAAATCCAGAGAAGTCCGAGCGCAAGGGCGGCATGCAGGACATGCGATTTAGAGTCAGAGAACAGTTGATGGCAGTGCACGGTGGAACGACTATCTTAATGGTTTAACGAGAATCGGGGCGCAAAGCATAGCAATACCAATACCACAACTAATCCAGGCACTGCCCTGCGTAATGCCAAACGAAGGCACGCCAAAGTTCGGCCCCAACAAGGCGATAGCCGTGGCCAGCAGTGCCACCAAGCTCAATCGCCAAGTACCCGCCAGAGCGGAGAGCATTACCAGCAAGCCTATCACACCTGGTGCTAAGCTGGTGAAAAGG
Source organism: Rania fehmarnensis (assembly GCF_056494185.1). Classification (NCBI taxonomy): domain Bacteria; kingdom Pseudomonadati; phylum Planctomycetota; class Planctomycetia; order Pirellulales; family Pirellulaceae; genus Rania; species Rania fehmarnensis. The sequence goes on along the minus strand of NZ_CM151398.1, from coordinate 8,898,175 downwards.
CCTCCGACGATAGGGAAGTTCAGAGGTTTAGTATTGCGCATGATTTTATCGACCTGCTGGGATACTTGCTGGCTGACCTCGCGGGCGGCGGCTTGGCCTGATTGCAGTGTGGCAGAGCCGTCGCGCAAATTCGTGGTACTGCTTTGAATCGTTTGTCCGACTTGAGACAGCTTGTCCGAGTCCAGTAGGTTGTTTTGGCTGGCCCACAACACGCTACCGGCCACCAACAAGGCCCCCACGAGAAGCCGCAGTTTGCCTCCCAGCAGTTGCTCCAGTAACGCACCTGTTGCCCGCGATGCCTTCGTCGTTATCGACTGAGGTTTGCCACTGCGTGCTGAGCTGAGCATCTGCTTGATGCGTTCGCGTTTGGCTGCCGCATCGCTAGTGTTGCCACTGGTCAACGAAGCGGCGGTGAGTATTCGAGTTTCTGTGGCAGCTGCGACCATAGAGTTTGCCAGTGCCGTCGCTTGTTGCTCGGCCTGTTGTCCACTGACGCCTGAAGCTTTCAGGCTAGCTGCTTCCACTTTGGCTAAGAGACGTCGTTCTCGTTCATCGCGCACAGCTTTCAAGCGAAGATCTATGCGATCGATTAACGTATCTCGCCATGGTTGGAAACGTTTGGTACCTCGCAATTTAGCCGACCCAGAGAGTTGGCTCCGCATTTGTCGCATTAGGTCGTAGTCAAACAGAGATTCAAAGAGCTCTTCCCAATATGGGCCACTGAATTCAGCTACGAAGCGCGCGATGGTAACTTCGTCTTTGCCTTCCAATCGCATCGTACGCAATACTTCCGCGGCAGAATCCAAGGCCCCTTGTCTTTGTTGCGACAAGGGGCGCGAAACCAGGGCATAATACGCCGCGGCCAATCCCGCCGACACGCAGCTGGCGGCAAGTGCCCAACCTATCATGCCCAGTGGCCACGCCAAGATCAGCAACAACATAGCGCCAGCCATCCAAGTGAGCCAGTCCCCGATCGAGCTGCTTACCAGCAGCGCTCGCAGGCGACTGGTTATTGGCGAGCGGCCTCCTGTCAGGCTGGTGATGAGACATACCAAGATGGGCGTGAGCAATAACATGAGCATGGAGGCCAAAGCGAGACGATAGTTGAATAGCAACCCGGCTAACAACCCAAGTCCGCCCAGGCCGGCGAGGAGTGATGGAAATAATTGTCGCAGCTTGGCCGCAGGTGAGCGTCGCAACTGTTCGGCGGCGGCAGCGAGCGTATCAGCGCTCGCTCTGGCAGCATCTGTGTTCGATCTGCCCGTACCAGCCAAATACGCCTCTAATTCCTGAATAACTTCATCCAGCGACGCGTACCGATCACTGCGAGACTTGGCGGTCATCCTCTCGATAATACTTGCCAGTTGATGGGGAACGGTGGCGTTGATTTTGTCGACGCGCTTAATCGGTTCCGTTTTGATCTTTGAGAGGATCTCCAGTGCACTCATAGTGCCGTAAGGCGGCTTGCCAACGAGCAGTGCATAAAACGTGCAACCGAGAGAATAGATATCCGCGCGGTGATCAACATTGGTTGCATCTTCAGCCTGTTCAGGTGACATATAAGCGGGTGTACCCAGCGTCGAACCTGCGCCGGTAACCTGTGAACGTGCAGAGGACAACATCAAGTTCTTGTCCTCAGCGATAGAGAGTTCCTCTTGACTCATGGCTGGCGTCTTAACCAAGCCCAAGTCAGCAACCTTTACCAGACAATCGCGAGTGAGCATCAGGTTGGCCGGCTTTATATCGCGGTGGATCATGCCATGCTCGTGCGCAAAACGCAGGCCGCGAGCTGCATGCAGAATGTAGGTAACCGCTTCACCAGGTGGCAGGCTGCCCTGGCGCCGGATTAAATCATCCAGCGAACCACCTTCCACCAATTCCATGCTGAAGTAGTTTATGTTGTGGTCCTGACCGAGATCATATATCTGTACCACATTGTGATGCGTCAACTGCGCAGCGGCGTATGCTTCGCGAATAAATCGAGCGATGACACGCGGGTTGTTGGCCCAATCGTTTTGAATGGTCTTTACAGCGACTTGACGATCGAGCGAAAGTTGCCTGGCCAAATAGACCGAGCCCATGCCGCCGCGACCAAGTTCTTTCACAATGCGATAGCCACCAAGCCGTTCGGGCATCGGGGCTGAATTCGCTACCGGGGTGGAAACTTTTTGGGTAGCGAGCGATGGCGCACGGACGGTCCTGGCACTTGGTTCATTTTGACTATCGACAGTGGCATCGACGGAGAACGACTGTGCGCGGCTGGCGTTTGGCGCTGAGGGAGCATCGACAGTGGCATCGGCAGTGGTTTTGATAGTTGCATCGATAGTTGCATCGATAGTGGCGGCTTGTAGGGCACGTTGGCTCACAGACGCAACTGTCTGGGCCGTATGCTCAACGGTACGCTCAGCTTCGACAGCTACCGTTGGTGCCAGCTTACTCACCGTGATCGGAGGCGAATCGCCTTGGCCGACAATCAACAAGAAAGCCGACTTGCAGCTGGTGCAATGTGGTTTGAAGCGACCAGCTTTGACAGACTTGAGAGTCATCTCATGCGCGCATGAAGGGCACTTTACCTTGACAGCCACTATCGGAGCCTCCAGAAATGAGAACCTGTGGTCGTTCAGTATAGTCAACGACACCCGTCCGCGTGCTTAGGGCACGGCAGACCTGTACCAAGTCAAACAAGGTATAATGTGGGCCCAATTACTTTCCACTATCTTTGGAGCCATTTACCATGTCGACTGCTGCTACCGAGATTCGTGCTTTTACAGCCGCACGTTTTGAAACGCCCGCCAAGTTTACTCAGTTTTGCCAAAACGGAGGGGAGCCCCTGGGTGGTTTGATTGGTGGTAGGACCGTCAAGGGATCGATGAACGCGACCTTTGAGACGCAAGATCCAGGTTCGCTGGAAGTGCTGGCGCGCGTATGTGAAATGGGCTCAGCCGAAGTAGATTTGGCCGTGGATGCTGCCACGAAAGCCTTTCATGGGGCTGCGGGTAAGGGTTGGAAGAACACGCCGGTTGATCAACGCATTGCCCTGGTGCGCAAGTTGGTCGAACTGTGCGAGCGCGACCGCGATGTCTTGCTGGCCTGTGAAATTCGCGATGGTGGCAAAGTATCTGAACTTGCCGAAGGTGACTTTACGCAGATTCGCGCTTGCGCCGAATATTTCTGCCAAGTTGCGCGCGGAGCGGAGATGGGCGATGGCGAAGCGCTGAATGTGGGCGAAGGCATGAAGGGCTTTACCTATCGTGAACCTTGGGGCGTTGTGGCCGGTATCATTCCTTGGAACTATCCCATTGTCTTAACCAGTTGGTTTATGTTTCCTGCGCTACTCTCAGGCAATTGCATCCTGATCAAGCCTGCGGAAGATACGCCGCTGTCGGCACTTTATATCGGCAAGCTGGCTGCAGAAGCCGGCTTTCCAGCTGGTGTCATCAACGTCCTGCCAGGTCGCGGTGAGATCACCGGTCAGGCTATCGCCGAACATCCGGGTGTGCGTTATATCTCGTTCACCGGTTCGCCTGGCGTGGGCCAAGCCATCATGCGTACGTGCGATGTGCACGGCACGCGCATGAAACGCGAAATGGGTGGCAACGGCGCGGCGATCGTCCTGGGTGATGCTGATCCGGAAGTTGTGGCGCGGATGATAGGCCGCTACACCAATCAACACTTCGGTCAAACTTGCTGCACCATTCACCGCATCTTCGTCGACAAGAAGATCGCTGACAACTTCATCGATGCGCAGAAGAGTTTCTTCAATCAACTCAAGATCGGTTACCAGGCTGATGCCGGCACGCAGTTGGGAGCCGTCGTCAATGCCACGCAGCGTTCACGCATTCTGCGGGCTCAAGAAGAAGCGGGGTGGCGCGGTGGCCAAGCGATTCTGGCTGGTGGTCCAGCCGAAGTGGCCGGTCGCGAAGGTTATTATATCAAGCCGGCTCTGTATCGCGCGGCACCGGGTGTCGATTGCAATCCCATGGAAGTGTTTCACACCTTCGCCACAATTTGCCCAGTTGGTTCACCCGAACAAGCTCTGCAATTGGCCAACAGCACTCCCTATGGCTTGGGCGCGAGTGTGTGGACCCGCGATCTAGAGCGTGGTATCGAGCTGGCCAAGCAGTTCCGCGATGGTACTTGCCAGGTCAACTGCCATAACTCAGTTGCCTACGGCTTACCATACGGCGGTCAAGGCATCTCTGGCGGCCCCGGTGGCGGCGTCAATTGCGAAGAGACTTTCTACGACTACACCCAAACCAAAGCCATCTACGTGGCTGAGTATCCCGGCTAACCCAACGTCGCATTTACCTGAGCATCTCGTTTAACCCGTAGCCGTTAGGCGAGGTGCACCCTCTAACCCAACGTAGCGTTTACCTGAGCATCTCGTTTAACCCGTAGCCGCTAGGCGAGGTGCACCCTCTAACCCAACGTAGCGTTTACCTGAGCATCTCGTTTAACCCGTAGCCGCTAGGCGAGGTGCACCCTCTAACCCAACGTGGCGTTTACCTGAGCATCTCGTTTAACCCGTAGCCGTTAGGCGAGGTGCACCCTCTAACCCAACGTAGCGTTTACCTGAGCATCTCGTTTAACCCGTAGCCGCTAGGCGAGGTGCACCCTCTAACCCAACGTGGCGTTTACCTGAGCATCTCGTTTAACCCGTAGCCGTTAGGCGAGGTGCACCCTCTAACCCAACGTGGCCTGTGCGTAATGGTCCACTTGCTCAACGAGGTCACTTAGTATTGGTGAGTGACCTACTTCGATTGCCTAGCCTTCGGCTACGGGTTAAACGATGTAGCCGTTAGGCCGCAACTAGGTCTAACGATTCAGTCGGCTTTGGTGACGGAGCGGATGTAATCGACTTCTTCCGGCTTGTAGGGCGAGCCATCTGCGTTCAAGACATCGTGGAACCACAGCGGTGGTGGTGCCTTGTATTCTTTGGTCCACGAGTCCCAGGGATAGATCGTCTGGCTCTTGCCGTTGACAAAGCCCCACATGTAAGCGCCTACCTTGGCCTGCTTCATCACTTCCAAGTGTGGCGCAAAGGTGCTCTGATTGGGGCGAGCCATGTACTCGGTGCACAGCAGTGGTCGACCCAGAGTGCCCAGACGCTGGATGCATAGTTTCATGCTAGCCGCATCGCCATAGCAGTGATAACTCACCACGTCGCTGCCAGCTAACTGAATTTTCTTACAATCATCCAGGGTGTCGATGACATGCGAGTCTCGCCATACACCCGACGTCAGCGGTTGCGACGGGTTGGCTTCGCGGCACCACTGAAACACTTTGGGCATCAGGGCATTGACCAGTTCCGGCTTGTTCTTGGGTTCCAGGCCAGGTCGACCTGGCGCGCCGCCATCGAAGTTGTCCGGTTCATTCCACACATCCCAAACCACCACCCGCGGATCATTGGCGTAGTGTTTGACAACTCCCACCACGTATTCTTTGAGGTGCGGATAAGCGTCCGGGTTCTTGAGCACTTCGATACCAGGATTTTGCACCCAGCCCGAATTGTGCGTGAACGGTTTAGGTGCGGGTTGCTTACCGAGTTTGGGCTGCGGATGCCAGCAGCTGTCGAACAAGACGAACATTGTCTTGATGCCATGTTTGTCAGCGATCTCCAGGAACTTGTCGGTGCGTGCGAGGAAGGCCTGGCTGTCTTGTTTCCACAGCAGGTCATGCAGAAAGACACGCACGGAGTTAAAGCCGAGCTTCTGGGCATATCCCAGTTCGCGATCGATCGTTTGCGGATCAAAGGTCTCGGCTTGCCACATCTCCAACTGATTGATGGCTGTGCTGGGGATAAAGTTGCAGCCTACCAACCAAGGTTGGTCAGCGTACCAAGTGTTGGCTTTCTCCGCGCTCCAGCGAGCATCGGAGAGCGCTTTCAAGTGGTCTTGGGCAGCGAGTGTCGAGGCTAGTAGTAGAACCAGGAGCGAGAAGGTGGCGGGGATTTTCATCGTGGTAAGCACGTGGACACATCCAATTCGGGATTAGGGCACTTTTCGTGTCAGGGCAAACTAAGCCCCGATCGAACTACAGATTTTAAGAAAGAGAATATGGGAAGCTCAGCGGTCAGATTGGTTAGGTCTCAATCTCAAAACTCAGTTAGCAAAGAAATCATCCACTGCGCTCGCCCACTTGTGTCGCGTCTTGCTGTTGAGCGATTCTTGCGTGGCATAGTCTAGCATCAACTGGTCGTTAGCGCTAGTCACACTGGCCGGCTGGGCTATGGCAGCTTCGCCTTCACCGCCGGTGGAATTCAATCGGTTGATTACCAATAGCGCGTCCAGGGAACTAACAAAACCGTCGGCGCTAACGTCCAGGAAGGGAGGCGTGTTACCCACCGGGGCTGGTCCAGGACCAGTTAGATTGAGGTAGTTGATTACCAGCAGGGCATCGATAGGCGAGACAGCTCCATCGCCACTGACGTCTTCAGCAATATCGTTGTTATGGCTGTTGCCATCCGCATCGGTGATCTGCAATGTTTGCGATTGATTGGCAAAGCCGAGGCTGGATATGGTAATCGTTACGGTCCGCGTTCCCAAAGTCGTATCGTGCACGGCCGTGATATTGAAAGTGGCCGAAGCCTGGCCCGCGGGAATGGTCACCGTAGCCGGCACGGTCGCAGAATTGGTGTTGCCGCTGACAACATTGACAGTCAACTCAGCCGACTGATCGCTATTGACGCGGGTCACGGTGCCTACGGCCGTGCCGTTAAGTTCGGAGATCGTGGTCGGAGCGATTTGCAGAGTCAACGTAGGCTCGGAGACTGGCGGCTGAGCCTGAATGATCAGCGTGTATGCGCCGGTCGTATTGGCTCCACCACTTGCATCACCGCTGCCATTGAGTGGGCTGTAAGTAGTGTTGGAGGCGTTGGACACAGCAATATAATACGTGCCCGCATCGGCAAACGTGTAACTCAGAAACGCATCGAAACCCACTGCGCCTTCGCCGGGTGCAGAAGCGTTGTCATTCAGTGCTAGCTGTTGTCCGCTGCCATCAAACAGCCGCAGGAACGACTGGAGTCCGCTGCCGCCATTACTGGTGGTATCGATATCGAAATCAACCGTCTGACCAGCTGTGACTGTAAAGCTGACCATGTTGACATCGGTCGCAAAGTTCAGCGATGAATTGATCGTGAAAGCGGTGGTCGATGCAGCGCCAGCGCTGGCCGCTTCGGCTAGCGTATCATCGGGATCGTTCGGATCGCTGGCCACAGCCTGAATTGTCAAGCGATAGTCGCCGGTCGCGCCCACGCCACCGGCCGTATCGCCGTTGCCAGTTATGACATTGTATGTGTTGTTGGTCGCGTTCGAGATACTTACATAGAACGTGCCAGCTGCACTGAAGGTATGTCGCAGATAAGCATCGTAGCCGATCGTCGATTCGCCGATACCGGCTGCGTTATTGTTCACTGCCAGCTGGTCGCCAGCAGCGTTGTACAGCTTGATATACGAATTCAAGCCGCCAGGACCATTGCTGTCGGTATCGATATCAAAATCGACCGTCTGACCAGCTGTCACGGTGAAGGCAATCACATCCACGTCGATGTCAGGACTAATCGCGGCATTAACGGTAATACCTCCCGTCGTTACACCGCCTATCGAACTGGCTTCACTGATAGTATCGTCATTGTCGACGGGCAAACCGGTCAGCGTGATGTTGTAGCTGCCTGTGCTATTGCTGCCTCCGGCGGTATCGCCATTGCCAGTCAACGCATCGAAGCTGATGTTGGTCGAATTGGAGACGGCTATGTAGTAGGTGCCCGCGGTTGTGAAGGCGTATCGCAGATACGCGTCAAAGCCGATAGTGTCTTCACCCGAAGCTGCTGCGTTGTTATTACTGGCTAGCTGTTGACCTTGCGAATCGAAGAGTCGCAAGTACGAATTCAAGCCGGTTGAACCATTCAGCGTTGTATCGATGTCGAAGTCGACGACTTGCCCAGCCGATACGGAGAAGGCCATCATATCCACATCCGTATCCGGCGAGATGCTTCCACTGCGCGAAATGGGAGTGGTCGTAATTTGTCCCAGGGGCGTGGCTTCAGAGGTGGCGTCGTCGGCATCGGCTACTCCCCCCTGCACGCCTTGCACAATCAACTGATAGTCGCCCGTGGCATTGCTGCCACCCAGTGAGTCACCATTGCCGTTGCTCACATCGTAGGTCACATTGTTCGAATTCGAAACGGCGATGAAGTAAGTTCCGGCCGTGGCAAACGTATACCGCAGATAAGCGTCGAAGCCTACAGTGGATTCATTCGGCGCCGCGGCATTGTCGTTGGCGGCCAACTGGATGGCTGCGGCATTAAACAATCTCAAGTACGAGCCCAACCCGCCCGTACCGTTGAGCGTTGTATCGATATCGAAGTCGACGGTTTGTCCCTCAGTGACGGTAAAGCTGTATACGTCGACATCCACGTCTGGCGAAATGGAACCATTGGTGGTGATCGCCGCTGTAGTAACCGCACCCAGCGTACTTGCCTCCACGATGGAGTCATCCAAGTCGTCGGTCACTCCCACTGGCTCGTTGATCACCAGCGTGTAATCGCCAGTCGTATTTTGGCCACCGGCGGTATCACCAGAACCAGTAGTCGGATCGTAGGCCGCATTGGCAGCGTTGGAAACGCCCAGGAAATAGGTGCCCGCGTTGGTAAAGGTAAATCGCAAGAAGGAATCGAATCCGACGCTGTTCTCACCGGGACCAACTGCATTATTATTCGACGCCAACACTGTTCCACTGGCGTTGAACAAACGAATCAGTGAATTGACTCCGCCCACGCCATTGGCTGTGGTGTCGATATCAAAGTCAACCGTTTGGCCAGCGGTAACTGTGAACTGAACCATGTCCACATCGGTATCAGGCGTGATCGAGCCGTTGACTGTTATCGCAGTTTGACTAACTGCGCCCAAGGCCACGGCTTCTGCAATGGTATCGTCGGGATCTTCCGGTGCGGTAAGAATCGCTTGCACGATCAATTGATACGCGCCGGTCGCATTGCTGTCGCTCGAGGTATCGCCGTTGCCTGTGTTGACATCGTACGAAATGTTGTTCGAGTTCGATACGCCGATATAGAAGGTGCCGGCGTTAGCGAAGGTATAGCGAAGGTAAGCATCAAAACCGGTCGAGCTTTCGCCGGGGGCCGCCGCGTTATCATTGGCAGCCAACTGCGTACCACTTGAATCAAACAGTCGTAAGTACGAGCCCAGACCGCCTGCACCGTTGAGCGTCGTGTCGATATCAAAGTCGACCACCTGGCCGGTCGTTACCACGAAGCGATACAGATCGACGTCGACATCCGGCGTGATCGAAGCTGAAACGTTATTGGGAGTGGTAGTGATCGTGCCCAGCGATGCGGCTTCGCTGATTTGATCATCTAGATCTTCTGGCAAACCTTGGACGAGCAAGGTGTAGTCGCCGGTAGTGTTCTGACCACCGGCCAGGTCATCACCACCTGTAACCGGGTCATAGCCCACATTGGTCGAATTGGACACAGCGATGTAGTAGGTGCCAGCGCTGGTAAAGGTGTAACGCAGGTAGGCATCGATGCCAACACTCGATTCACCGCCGGCGGCCGCGTTGTTGTTGGATGCTAATTGTGTACCCTGACTATCAAATAGCCTCAAGAATGAATTCAGTCCCGAGCCGCCATTGAGCTGCGTGTCGATATCGAAGTCGACGATCTGACCGGCTGTCACCGTGAACTTGAAAATATCCACATCGGTGTCAGGCGTTATAGTGTCCGATCTAACAATGACCGTTGTGCTGACTGAACCTATCGATGGTGCTTCGACCAGGCTGTCATCGCTATCGAATACCTCAGTCGCAGGAATCTGTAGGGTTAGGGTATAGTCGCCAATCGAATGCAACCCCCCTGCCCCGTCACCATTGCCGGTCGATCCATCATAGGCAGTATTATTAAAATTCGAGACACCTACATAGTACGTACCGGCCGAACTGAATGTGAATCGGAGATAAGCATCGAAGCCAGCTGCGCCTTCGCCCACGGCGGAGGCATTGTCATTGGCCGCGATCTGTTGGCCACTGGAATCAAAGACGCGCAAGTACGAATTCAATCCACCAACACCATTGATCGCGGTATCGATGTCGAAGTCCACATCTTGTCCGGCGGCGACCGTGAAGCGATACATGTCGACATCGATGTCGGGACTAATGCTGCCTTGAGCGGTCAGCGGCGTGGTGGTGACTGCCCCCAGTACATTGGCTTCGCTTAATTGATCGTCGGTATCGACCGGTAGAGCTTGAACAATCAGCGTGTAGTCACCCGTAGAATTGGTTCCACCGCTGGTATCTCCCGTTCCACTGGTCGGGTTGTAGGTGGTGTTATTTACATTGGATACAGCGATGTAATAGGTGTCTGCCGACGCGAAGACATAGCGCAAGTAAGCGTCAAAGCCGGGGGCACCTTCACCGGGGGCCGAACCATCATTGTTAAAGGCTAGTTCTTGGCCTTGCGCATTGAATAGTCGCAAGTAGGAACCGAGGCCACCGGCGCCGTTGAGCGTTGTATCTATATCAAAGTCGACAACTTGAGCAGCAGTCACGGTAAAACTGTAGATATCGACGTCGATATCCGGTGAGATCGAACCAGTCCGCGAGATGGCTGTCGTCGTGGCTGCTCCTAGCGCGATCGCTTCACTGATTTGATCGTCTATATCTTCAGGCGGCAGCGTTACTTCTTGAACAACTAGCGTATAGTCACCGATGGAATACTGACCGCCAGCGCTATCGCCACCGCCGTTTAGCACATTATAAGTCGTGTTGTTGGCGTTGGAGACCGCGATATAGAACGTGCCAGCTGAATTGAAGGTGTAACGCAGATACGCATCAAAGCCCAAGGTGTTCTCACCGGGGGCCACTGCGTCGTCATTGGCTGTTAGCTGTACGCCTTGGGAATTGAAGAGCCGCAAGTAGGAACCCAGGCCGTTTGGACCATTGGTCAGCGTATCGATATCGAAGTCGATCGTCTGTCCCAGGCTGGCGGTAAAGCTGTACACGTCCACGTCGATATCGGGGTCGATGGCTGCTGATTGGGAAATCGCGGTAGCCGTAATCGTCCCTAGGCCTGTGGCTTCGGTCACTTGATCGTCGGTGTCGATTGGCAGTGCGGTGAGGCGAATTTGATAAGCACCGGTGGCATTCGCACCACCGCCGGTGTCCCCATTACCAGAGGTCGGATTGTACTGCACGTTGTTGGCATTGGAGACGCCCACGTAATACGTACCGGCTGTGGCAAAGGTCAATCGCAAGTAAGCATCAAAGCCCAGCGTGTTCTCGCCCGGAGCCGTGCCGTCGTTATTGGCTCCTAACTCCTGCGCGTTCGAATTGAAGACTCGAAGATAAGACCCTAAACCACCGGGGCCGTTAGCAGGCGTGTCAATATCGAAATCAACCACCATGCCGCTGGTCACCACGAAGCTATACATGTCGACATCAACATCCACCGAGATATCGCCATTGAAGGTGGCAGGTGTAGTTGATAGGGGGCCTAGAGCGCGAGCCTCGCTGATCGAATCATCGTTATCGACCGGTGCAGCTTGAGGCACTCCAATAACCAACGTGTAGTCACCGATCGAGTGCAGTCCGCCAGCGGTATCGGCATTGTCGTTGGTTGGGTTGTAAGTCTTGTTGGTGTTGTTGGACACGCCTACGTAATACGTGCCGAACGAAGGAAAGGTATAGCGCAGGTAAGAATCAAAGCCGAGGGTCGATTCTCCGGGAGCGACACCATCATCGTTGGCGGCCAGTTGTTGCCCGAGCGAATTGAATATCCGCAAATACGACCCGAGTCCGCCGACGCCGTTAAGGGTCGTGTCGATATCAAAGTCTACGGTCTGACCACCTGTGGCGGTAAAGCTGTACATGTCCACGTCGATGTCGGGATCGATGCGTCCACTTCTGGAAATCTGGAGGCTCGTTATGGCTCCCAGCGAAGTCGCTTCACTCAGCGCGTCATCGGTATCTATTGGCAAGACTTGGATTGTTAGTTGATACGCACCGGTCGAGTTCAATCCACCAGCCACGTCTCCGTTGCCATTCTGCGCGTTGTACAAGGTGTTGTTGGCGTTGGAGACGGCCACATAATAAGTGCCACCGGTGGCAAACCGATAACGCAAATAGGCATCGTAACCCACGACGTTTTCACCTGGAGCATTTGCGTCGTTATTGAAGTCTAGTTCGGTTCCTTGACTATTGAATACTCGCAAAAATGATCCCAGGCCACCGGGACCGTTGAGCGTGGTATCGATATCAAAGTCGACGGACTGGCCTGACGCGACTATGAAGCTGAACATGTCAACGTCCACATCGGGATCGATCGCGCCGGAACGCACGATAGGTGTCGTACTCAGTGAACCTAGTGCTATTGCTTCGGGGATGCTGTCATCGGTGTCATTGGGCGGAGCGGCAGGCGTTTGCACGATCAGTCTGTACTGGCCGATTGAATGCTGGCCACCAGCGGTATCGCCATTGCCGCTGACTGGGTTGTAGCTGTCGTTATTAACGTTAGAAACGCCCAGGTAGTACGTGCCGCCAGTAGTAAAGGTATAGCGGAAGTAAGAATCGAAGCCCAAGACGGTTTCGCCTGGGGCGACGCCATCATTGTTGGATGCAATTTGGTTTCCGGACGAATTGAAGAGGCGTAAATATGAACCCAATCCGCCTGGACCGTTGAGCGTGGTGTCGATATCAAAATCAACGGCTTGATTATTGTTGACAGTGAACTTGTACAGGTCGACGTCGATATCCGGATCGATCTCCGCGTTGGTCGTTTTGGCTAGAGTCGAAATCGAGCCCAGGTCGACCGCTTCACTTATGGCATCGTCGGTATCAATCGGCAGCGCGCGCACGGTGATGGAGTAGTTGCCGATGGCAAACTGTCCACCTTCGGCGTCACCATCACCGGTAACTGCGTTGTAAGAAGTATTGTTCGCGTTAGAGACTCCCAGGTAGTAGGTGCCTGCCTGGGAAAAAGTGACGCGCAGGTAGGCATCGTAGCCAACGCTGTTCTCACCTGGGGCTGCAGCATCGTTATTGAAACCTATCTGAGTGCCTTGGGCATTGAACAGTCGAATAAAGCTACCCAAGCCGTTGCTACCGTTTTCGACTGTATCAATATCAAAGTCGATTGTCTGACCGGCTGCAACCGTTAGACTGTACATGTCCACATCGGTGCTGGGCGAAATCGAATCGTTGGCGGAACGGGGAGTGGTCGATGCGGTCCCCAACGAGATGGCTTCGGAAATCTGGTCATCGACATCGTTGGCCATCAGTAAGCGGCCTTCGAGTCCTTCCAGAGACAAGCTTCGTAGCCATTGGCGTGATCGACTTCGGCGGGCTGTTTTTTTGCGTTTCATGATTCGATTCATCGGAGTTTCTGTGGCATAGGCTTCTAGCCTGTGTCCTATGTGGCATAGGCTCCCAGCCTGGTACCAGTGGCATAGGCTTCCAGCCTGTGTCATGTACTGCAACCATTCAGTACCACATGTTTACTGCTGACCCCCTCTTACGACCTGCCACATGGGCCGAAAGCCGAGGTCTTAATTACCCAGGCCGGAAGCCAAGGCAAAAATGCACACGCAGGAACCCTTATGCCATAAATGGGTTCCACCCCACATTTTACATGGAGTGGCGCTAAACACCTCAAATTGCTTTGGACGCACCAGAGTGATAAAGGTTCGAAAAAATGCTGGCGTGGATGGCTATCCAGCGGGGCACCGATTTGTTAAACCACCCCACTCGTCCGACGCAGCCCCAGAGCGGGCCGCGCGATTCGGACCGAGTTACGACTACAGTTAGACCTTTCGAATAAAGACCCACATGAGTTCCGGAACCAGCGATAAGTCCTTTACGCAGCAATGGTTACAGTCTTTGACCCTGGCTGCTCGCGATCCAGTTGCCCAGCGAATTAAGCCTCTGATGGAGACCATCAATGAACTGACTCGGCAGCATGCCGAGGGTGACCGTTTGACCTCGGCGCGGCAGTTATGGGACTTTGCCAGCAGTGAAGGATTGCTGCCGATGCTGGAAATAATGCCCATTGGGCAGCCGAATTGGGTATTCGATCGTGACGATAATTTTGCGTACACCCGGCGTCAGGCGCCGGTCAATCAGGCTTCGGAGGGCAAATCGTCAATTGATTTCGAGACCTGGGTTGGTTTGCTGGGCATCGAGCCCTGTCAAATTCCGCTCAGCGCCGAAGTCAATAATCGCGATTGGACTAGCCTTTTACGTCAAGAGGCGGTGCGGCTGCAACAAGCTTTGAGCACCACTGCGATACCCGCGGGGTTGACGCTACATCTAGACTGCACCGCATTGTGGGACAAGCAGCGTTGGTCGGTGCGATTTGACCAAGCCGAGTGGATGATTCTGCCGTATGAAGATCCGTTTTCCGTCGAGCGGCCAGCGCTGGCCGAAATCGAGGAGAGGCTGTGGTGGGTTATCGCGCAGGGTGCTTGCAATCTGGTTCCCAAGAACGCAACGAAGTGTGAGACGCATGCCGCAGCGGGGCCCTGGATCACATGTGTCCCGTCACTACAAGCCATGCACGAACGCATCCTGGTTGGTGAGTCTCGCGACTACCCGCCTTGGTTCCGCCGAGTTTGGGCTTGCGTGTGGACCATTATCTATCGCGAACAAAATGTACTTCGCGGCCAGGCCAATATCGACTTCATTCGCAGTGAAGCCGCGGCGGCTATCAAAGAGGTTCCGCGACTGACGCTCTGGATGTTCTGCTTCGCCAAGCTGGTATGCGAATGCCAACTCGGCCGCGGGCTCGGCATCTCTGGTGACTATCTAGCCTAACAGTGGCAGAAACGACTGTAGCCGAAGTCGCCAGACTTTGGATCGTAGAACCATCGTCCCCGCCGCTCCGTTGTATGTCCCCGCACAATCTCTGATCCTAGCAACGCTGGATTTCAGCCTGAGCGGGGACAGACGGGACAGACGTGTGGACCGGCAGGACGAAAGGTTGATCCGGTGTATGTCCTGTATGTCCCCGGGCTCGAACTTTGGGGGACAGACCCTGGGCTCAATTTGCTGGCATTGACCGGCGGCGCCGAGCGCGTGCTCTGTCCCTCGTTCTACCGTCCGTGCTGTGTCCCCGGCCGCTTCGCCCTGTCCCCGGCCGTTTCGCCTCCGTTCTACCGTCCAAAGTCTGGCGACTTCGGCTACGGGGACAGACCACGAGCATGGGCAGCTGATCGGGGGTATGTCCCCGGGCTGGAGCATTGGGGGACAGACCTTGGTCTGATTTGCTGGCATTGACCGGCGGCGCCGTGCGCGTGCTCTGTCCCCCCGCTCATCCAAAGTCTGGCGACTTCGGTTACGGGGACAGACTGCCTCCCGTCTTTGCCGCCATGTATAATCGTCCAGGCCAATATGCTGTGGGCCGCTCTGGGTCGCGCTATCTATCAATCGGGAGAGTCGCAATGCGTTGCTTTCGCCCCTGGGCAATTTCTGCATTGATAAGCTGCTGTCTTCTATTTCTATACGCGCTGCCAACATCTAATGTTTTTGCATGGCAGGCCGCTAGCGATCAAACTTCGCTCAGCCCAGAAGAACAAAAAGAAAAGACGGCCGCTGACAAGTTCCTGGAACTGCTGCTGAAACGACCGGCCAGCGGAACTGCGCTGGATCGCGTGTTCGGTTACCACGTTGAACGCGGTTCCATCGGAGCGCTGATCGAAGATCTCTCAACTCAAGCCAACGCCGCGCAAGGCGACGACGCGGGTCGTCTGTGGTTTCTAATTGGACTGCTGCAATTGCAACGTGGCGAAGATGCTCAAGCCGTCAAAGCACTGGCTACCGCGCAAAATCTTCTAAAAGACAATGCCTTGGTCGCCTTTCATCACGGACAGGCCTTGATCTTAGTCGGTGATACCGATCGAGCTGCCGAAGCCTTCGAAGTATCCGTAGCCCGCAAACCGGCCCGCGCCGACTACTTGAATGTAGCCCGCGAACTCGGACGTCTTTACCAACGTGCAGGTCGCGTTGATGATGCCCTGCGGATCTGGAATACACTCGAGAAAGATTTTCCAGGCGACGATAGCGTGCGTCAGCGCATCGCATCCACACTGGCCGAAGAAGGTGATCTCAAAGGCGCTCTTACCCGCTTCGAAGCCCTCGCCAAATCTGCCAAAGTCGAAAACGATCGCGTGGGCTATGCATTGGAAGTTGCGAATCTGCGCAGCCAACTTGGTCAACGACAACAGGCCACCGACGAACTGGATGCGATGCTGACCAAACTCCGCCCCGGCAGTTATCTGTACGACGAAGCCCGCCGTCGCGTGGAACGCATCTTCTTGTCCAGCGGCGATTACGTTGGCTTGACAGAATACTATCAGCGCTGGGTCAAGAATCATCCTGACGACTTGAACGTGATGTTGCGTTTGGCTCGCACCTTATCCTTGCAAGGTCGCAGCGCAGAAGCCATCGAGCAATTTCAAGCGGCCATCAAGCGGGCGCCCAATGACCCCGCTCCGCGGTTGTCACTCATCGATGCATACCTGACGGACAACCGCTTTGCAGAAGCAGCAAAACAGTTTGAACCACTCATCGCTAGTGGCGACAACAATCCTGACTACCTGGTCAAATACGGCCAGGTCTTGATGAGTGATAACTCTATCCCCGAAGAGAAGCGCCAAAAGTCAGCGGCAGAAGTTTGGAAACGTCTCCTTAGCGCACGTTCCAACGACGCTGCCGTGCATTCGCAAGTGGCCGACCTGCTGCGCGGCGCAAAACTCAACGACGAAGCGATCGCTGAATATCGACAAGCAATTAAGCTGGCACCCGAAGAGCCACAACACAAAGAATACTTGGGCGAATATCTCTATCAACTCAAACGTCCCGACGAAGCCCTAGTGGTCTGGCGATCTCTGGCCGAAGGTGCCCAACGCACGCGCGACAATCTCGTGCGACTGGCCGAAGTACTCCATCAATTCCAACAACCCGAAGAAGCTCTGAAGACCATGGCCGAAGCCTGCCAATTAAAACCGCAGGTCGCCCATCGTCTGCGCTATGCGGAATGGCTAGTCGATGCCAAAGAGCATGAGCAAGCTAACGAGCAATTAACGCTGGCTCGAACCGAAGCAGAGAGCGTCGAAGATCGCGCTCGTGTCTTTACAGCTGCGGTAAAAGCCTATCAAACAGCTGGCGAACTACCACAACGTATTACCGAAGCCACTGCGGCCGCCGAGGCTGCACCGACTGATGGTGAAAAATGGCGACAATTGGCCGTCTTACACGAAGCAGCCCAAGCACCGAGCGACGCACTCAAGGCCATTGAAAAAGCCATCGCTGCCGACCCCAGCGCAGTCGAAACACTCGACGTTGCCGCCCGAATGGCGCAGGACGCTGGTCGGTTACCTGAGTCGATCGAGTATCGCAAACGCCTGGTTGAGATCGACCGACGTTTTCGCACTGCCCACCTGCAACGTCTCTCGACGCTCTACGCGACCAGCGGACAAAACGATCTGGCCATGGCTACGGGTAAAGAGATGTTAACTGGCGCTGGTGGCGCGATCGAAGCCTTTAAATTCTACGCCGATCTGTGTGGACAATTGGGACTGCGCGATGAACGTCTAGATACGCTGCGCCGCTGCTTGCGACTGAACCCTCGCAGTCAAGAAGCACTAGGCTGGCTCGCCGATCAATTGTCCAGCGACTTTAAAACGGACCAGGCCATTGAACTTGTATGGAAGATGCTCGATGGCGCCGATGTGATCGAGAAGAAGCGCGAAGCAGTCGGCAAGCTCGCGGAACTTTATCTGCGCAACAATCGACTCGACCAACTGATCAGCCGATTGGAGTTTCGAGGTCGCGAAGCCAATGACCGACGTACCACCGCCGACCTCGTCTCTACCGCGTATCAACAAGCTGGCGATCTGGGCCTGGCTCGTGAGACACTCGAGACACTCTTGCGAGAAAGCGGTCGCGACACAGTGTTGCTCGAACGTATGGTGGCTCTGTGTGAACAAGCAGGTGAAGTTGATCGCGCTATCGAATTCCAACGCGAGCTGATGCGCATTACTCCCAACAAACAAACACAAGCGCGTTTGGCATCGCTGTTGATCGACATAGGCGCAGTCGAAGAGGCGCAGAGTCTGTGGCTTTCGACCGTCGATATTCGCGGTGACACACTTGAATTGGGCCGCCAGGTTGATCGACTCTTCGGTCGAGGCGAGCAGCGGGCTGCCTTGGAGCTGGCCAATAAGGTCCTGGAATCCAATCCGCAAGATTGGGAAATGTTGCTCCGTCGCATGGTCTTGCGCGCCGAAAGCGGTGCGTGGGCCGAGGCGACCAAGGATGCTGACAGTGTGTTGGCCTTGAAACTGGCCGAAGATACACTTTCGAGCGAAGCTCAAGCAGCACTCGCGCGCAGCAAACGACCGACCAATGCCAATGTCAATGCTAACGCTAGAAACTATAGCAAGCGCATGCAGCGTCAAAGCTTGTATGAACTCTATTACCTGGTCGACCCACGTTACGGTTACTCAAACTCGAACAAGTTGCCTAGCCCGACGGATTTTGGACATGCCAAGGCTTACGCGCGATACGTGCAACTCAAACACATAGGCGACGAGGATACCGAACGGCTCAGCGCCCTGATCGAGGCTTCTAAAGAACAGGCGATGAAACCCGATGCTACGGCCGATCAAGTTTGGGAGTGGTACGCAAACCGAACCATGATGGAGAGCATTGCCCAGCAATCGCAGCGCGATTATCGCAATCCATCAACCTGGGAGGATGTATGGCGCTTAGCCGAAGTCGACGAAGAGTCCGGCAGCTATCCATTGCAGAGCCTGCTTTCCAGCCGGATGAGTATGCAAGATCGTGGCGGCCAGAAGCCACAGCCCATGAACGACGAGCAACTGCAACAGCTCAAAAAGCTCTTCACCGCTGAACAGTCACGCGACAAACTCAATGCAAATGTCCAGCGGTACACCATACCTGCCATGCTCGCCTCGGAATTTAAGCTGGCAGGCAAGGAAGATCAGGCGAAAAGCTTTATCGATGAAATGCGACCGAAGGACGTTACACCTCAAACCGCTATCAGTAGCATCTCTTTCTTGTCCACCTACGGTAACGATGATGAGCTATGGGCCGCTATCCAGTCAGCCTTGGACCCTAAGAACAAGGCTGTTGTCCAGCAAACGTACGGCAACGCCTCGTTGCTTCAGCTGACTACGCAATTCATCAATCCGGAACGAGCCAAGAAAAAACTTTCGTCCGGCGCAGAGGACCCTGCCTATCGAGATCGCTGTTTCCAACTGCTGGATTCCAGCATCCAATTGATGGCCGAAAGTCGAGTCAGTCGGCCACAGTTGCGTTTGAGCAGTATGGGTATGGAGCGACGCGCCTACAACATCGTCAATGGCTATGGGCAAGAAGTGTTGATCTCGTTCCCGCCAACTGGCCTGGGACCTGACGACAACGTGCTGATGCTGTATCGTCGAGCCGAAGAACAATTGAAAACACATCTCGAACCATGGCTTGGCCGTTTGGTACAGAACGCTGCCGAGATGGAACCCCGCTTGCAAGTCCAACGGATGTTGGTCGCTGCGATCTTCCTGCAGTGGCAAGATCGGACCGATGAGGCCATCAAGACTTTGCAACAAGCTATCGACCTGGCAGCCAAAGAAGTATCGCATGAAGAAGCACAATTGCGATTGCTGCAAGCCGACCTGTTCTTGCGTCAAGATCGCAAACAAGAAGCCCTGCAAGCAATCGAAGGCATCACGGTTTATGACCAAGGTGCCATGACGGTTCGCGAGTATGCCGCCGCACGACTGGCCGTTGCCTTGGGAGATCAAGAGCGAGCCAAGAAGGCGGCGCGACGATTGTTTGGTGTGCGATTGGATACCGACACGCAAATCGCCCTGGCTAAACTCATGCACAGTTTGAACATGCCAGAGTTGGCCGACGATCTAGTGCGGCGCATGCGCGGCCGCACTGGTGGTTCGACGCAGCAACTGCAAACGTTGATGGCCTACTTCAAGAGTCAGAACTCCGATGCCCAGGCGGCTGAAGTCGCTATCGAACTACTGCAACGCAGCGCACCGGTGCGCAGTCGAAATTCGCGGAGCACCACCAGTGAACAAACCGGCCGCGCCAGCGCCCTGCAAATTTTGGCCTCGGCTGGTCGCCTGAATACTCTGATCGCCAACACTGAAAAACGCTTGGAACGCGCCCCCAAAAGTCAGCGCATCAAGACTGAGTTGATGGAAATGTATGTGGCGGCCGGTCAGAACGACAAAGTACAGAAGATCCTCGATAGCGAAGATAAAAGCACCAGCCCCAGCGCCGATAGTACAACTGCGTTAGAAGCCATGGTCAAACAGCTAACGACTGTTGGCAAGCACAAAGAACTGTGCGATGTCTACTTGAAACTGCTCAAACGTAAACCGCAATTGTTCCAGAACGATTACTACGAAATCGTTCGTCCTTTCCAACAAACCAAACGCCTGGAAGAATTGGTGGACCTCGTTCTCGAGGTCGGTGTCCAAAAGTTTGAAAACTATCGAGTTGGCGAGCTGTGCGGCGAACTGTTGCAAAATGACAAGACCAATCCCAAAGCTCGGCAACTACTGCTGGCAGTTCTCGATCGCCGAGATATGCGTGGCTCGAATCTGCAGAACTTGAATAACGTGCTCAGCAACGTACCTAACTTACTCACTGATCGAGAGATCTTCGAGAAACTAGTGGGTGGCTACATGGCCTCATCATCGTCGATCACTGGGGATTGGAGTACGCTCTTCAGCAGTTGGTCTTACAATTCGGATGGTCGAAATTCCAATGGGCTCACGATGCTCACCCGCAAGGCCGTCGAATCGCCGGAGTTGGTCGACTTCTTGGAAAAGGCAGTTCGTCAACAATTGGAGAAGAAGCCGGATTGGTACGAAGGCAAGGCGTGGCTGGGGATGATTCTGGCCGAACGCAAACAATACGATGCCGCCATCTCGCAGCTCGAACCGCTCATCGACGTCAATTTCTTACCACCCATTTCCCATGACGCTTGCTGGTTGATAGGCAGCTTCATCGATACGCATGCACCCATGCGACCGCTAGCGGCCAGGATGTACGATGTGGGACTCGCACAACCATCCAACCGCTCCAACAATGAATTCCAGTACACCATGGCGGGTCGCGCATGTCGCCTGGCCGCTGAAATGGGTGAAAAAGAAAAGGGGCGCGAAATGCTACGCGCCCAACTGGAAGCCAGTAAGAACAATCCCAATCCAGCGCGTTATGGAAATCCACAATACGAGGCCTACAGGCGAATCAGTTCTGCTAACAGCATCATCGATCTCATGAGCGAACTGGGCGCCTATGCCGATGCCTTGAAAGTGGCGCGCGAGGTTGATCGATCCGACTTCGACAAAGCTCGCAACTACGGTGGTGCTAGTGAGCCAGAGTTCGACAAACGCGTTGAAAAGTTGCTCGAAGAAGTGCGCAAAGCAGGTGGGCTCGGTGCCATTACCGCTATGATCGACGCACAGGCCAAGGGACCGCTGGCGGTTGATTTTGGTATCTCCTTGAACGATGAACCTTTCACCCGCGGCGGTCTGCGCTCGGTCTGGCTCGAACTGGTTTCCGATTTGCAGGCCAAACCAGAAAATGCTAAGGAGATCGAAGAACTAGTCGAGCAACTCACGGGCCTCCATATGTCACGGCCGGCAGATCTGAGTGTCCAAGTGGCGTTAGCTCTTGCATCCAGCCAGCCTGGTTCCATCGATGCACTGTCTCAGCTGGTCAACGATCCGCCAACCCCGCCCGTAGCCGCCACCACAACTAATCCGCCTGCTAAACCTGAATCGAATGCAAATTCGAAACCCACTCCAGCCAGCCCTCCCAATCCAGCGACGCCTGCCGCGCAGCCGAGCGTCAATTCGAGCCACAAGGAATATGATGAACTGCTGGCGGTTGCTTACTTGCGTTGGGAACAGCTCGCGCATAGCCAGCAGAGCTCGACCGATGTTCAACCGGTATTGGATTGGCTAACGCAACACGCCAAGTCGTGGACGCCGACAACACGCCTGGGCTTGGTCGCGTCGCTGAGCAAACAGTTTCTTGAGCGCAAAGACACAAGTGGCGCGGCCAAATTGTTGGCTTCGGTCACCCAGTGGTCCGATATCTCGTCATCGCCGTTGATCGACTTGGCAGTCTATGCGATTAAGAATGATATGACGGAACTGGCCATCGTCAGTTCTAGCCAGGCGCCCAAAGTGGTCAGCCAAGATAACGCTGTCGTCGCTGCTCAACCCGCCGGCTCATTGGGACAACTGTTGGGTGCCAATCAACGTGCCAGCGTTGTAACTAGCAACCCGTTTGGTGATGAAGGTACTGAGACCAAGAGCGATCAGGTGGCTCGCAAACTGCTAGAATTGGAGCGGCTATGGTCCGATAAGAAACTGGAACCATCTCTGGCTATTACTTGGCTCACTGATTGGATAATGCCTGAGGGCAAGCAGCCCAATCCCATGGCAATCAGCGCCGGTCGCAACAGCGGCAATCAATTAGAGGTGGACAGTTTATTCGATCGCTTGGCAAAACGCGCGGCTCAGTCGCAGCAGATCGAGGCTATTGTCAATCGACTGCAGCCCTCGGACAGTGGTGATAAATCTGCCGCGCGCTCCGATCTACAAAAATTGTTGGCCGCGCATCTGTGGCTACGCGGTAAGCATGCAGACAAAGCTGCTGAAGAATTGAAAGCCATTGATCCAGTCGCCCTGGACGGACTGCCTCTAGCCCAGTGCGTGCAAACTCTTGTAGTTGGCCTAGAGGAGGATGCCAGCCGACTGCCAGCAATCACGTTGGCTTTGGCGCTGATCGAACGCCATAAGCCCACACAACAATACCAAGAGGTTGAACCCTACGTCAGCTTGGCGCTCAAGGTCAGCACAACTGCGATTGAGCGCGGCCTGGACAAACCGCTACGTGATTCGGCGATCAATACCTACATCGAGTTCTCGATTCACAACAATCAGAGATATGGGGGTAATTATGGTGTTCAACAGTTGATTGGGCAAAACGAGCAGATTGCTCGACCCCTGCTGATGCGCGGTGAAACAGCGGAAGCCCTCAAGTATTTGGCTCAGCGCGAACCCGCATACAATTTGGGCTTTGACCAATCCAACGACTGGGTGGGCAGCTGGGCGCTGGAAAGCATTCAAGGAAAGCCTGACCGCGCGGAAGCCTATCGGACTCTAGCCGATTGGACCTTTAGCGGCGATGGCGCCGTGCATACCTTGTTCGCCTTGTCGCGGCGGGCTGAATTGCCCAAGTGGATCCCAGCCAGCGTGGGCGGCAACTATCCTACGTTTGCGCCAACCTGCGATCCAGCCGTGCCCCTCGTTTCCAATTTCTATTCCCTGGCTCGGCTCGCTCAAGAACTCAAGATCACCGATGATCTCTTGCAGCGACTCGAAGTTGCTCGCAAGCAAGGTCGGGCGGGAGCTGACGTGGGTTGGGCCATTACTCTGGCAACACTCAAACAACCTGTACCTCCCGAGTTGCTCACTGCGATTTCCGAACGCTTAAGCAAACTGACACTCCCTGAGGAGTACGCTGAGACTCGCAGCCCAGTGCCCAGCGGCGAATTGCAATTGGCACTTTTGTTATCCAGCGAAGAGAATCATCGTGAGTGGTCTCAACAAATTATCGAGCAAATCTCCAAGAATGTTACGCGAAACCACCTGTCACCATGGTTGGCACGGTTGCAATATCAAAGCGGTTGGTCGGATGCCGCCCAGCTGAAACCAGCCAACAGTCTCGCCCATTGGATATCCAGTACGCATGGTTCGGCGCATGACTTCTACGAAGGTGATACGCCGAGTATTTGGTTGACCGATGGACAAGCAAAGGTCGAACACCTTTGTGGATTCGCTCAAGACAATTTGTGGCTGCGTTATCCACTGACTGGAAACTTCAGCTTCGAGTTCGAAACAAAGTTCGATCGCCGCCAGGCAACATCGATGTCGATCGGCGGCATGACCGTCAGCGTTGCCAGCTGGGGTCGCGACCAATTCTATTTAGATCTCATGGGAGAAGATTATCGCGACATGCATCGCTCTATTCTGAAGGACATCAAGAAAGATGACGATCTGCGCTTTACTGCAATGCTACAGGATGATGCACTGGTTCTAAAACTAAATGATGTGGTGGTCTATAAAGAACCTCGAGTCCAGGAAGTTATGTGGTTAGGTATTCGTACCAGCGGCTACTCACAAAGCAGTTCTACGAACATTAAATTGACCGGAGACCCCACTATTCCCAAGCAGATCAATTTGCTTGGCAAAGATCACCTACGCGGTTGGACTGGTGGCTACTACGGACAAGTTTTACCTTCCATGAAAATGGCGGAGCAAGAGAAGGCAGCAGATGACGAAGCCTACTATTACCAGGGCGGAGTAGCCTCTGATCAATTGAAGGATTTGAACTGGACGATTCAAAATGAAGAATTGATTAGCGGGCAAGGCAGTACGCTGGGGCCCGGCCATCAGTCGGTGGTGCAACTGGCTCACCCGCTCAGCACAGGTGACAAGCTTGAGTACGAGTTCTTCTACAATCCCAATGAATTCGAAGTGCATCCTGCGCTGGGACGTACCGCTTTCGTGCTCAGACCCGACGGGGTGCATTGGCACTGGATGACCGAAAACAATTCGTCCTGGAGTACACCGGCCGACTACGAAGTCAAAGCCGCAGGCGCCATACCTCTAAATTTGAAGGTTGGCGACTGGAACAAGATGCGCATCGAAGCCAGTGCCGATCGAATTCGATTGATCTTGAACGATCAGACAATTCTCGATCAAGCTTGGGACTTCACCACTCCGGCGGCCACCTTCGGACTTTTCCACTATCGAGATAAAACGAAAGTCCGCGTCCGCAATGTTCAACTCAGCGGTGCCTGGCCAGACAAATTGCCCGAGTCTTTATTTAGCCCATGATGCTGTAACCACAGCGGATTACATAGACAGCACCAAGATGTAGCGCAGAGCTCGCAGTATGATCCATATCTGTTAACTCAATGCGTTGCTTCACCGGGCTGTCTGTTCTGACGCTGTTTCTACTTTCGGAACTGCCAATGTCTTTAAGACTCGCGCTAATTGCAACTTTTCATATTGTTCTGATCTGCGCGTCGCCACTACTCATGGCCCAGACGCCGCCGAGCACGGAGCAGCAGAAAGAACAAGCTGCTGCCGATAAGTTTCTAGAGCTACTGCGAAAGCGCCCAGCTACGGGCACTGCTTTAGATCGCGTCTTCGCATATCACGTGCAGTATGGTGCAGTCGAGGAGTTGATAGCCAGGCTCAGCGACCAGGCACAAGCCTCATCCGGGGACGAAGCAGGCCGCATCTTGTATCTTGTGGGCTTGCTTCAATTGCAACGCAGTGAAGATGCTCAGGCCGCTACGGCCCTGGGTAGGGCCCGTGCTCTGCTGCCCGATAATCCGCAGGTTGCGTTTCACCATGGCCAGTCACTCTTGTTGATTGGTGACACGGACCGCGCTGCCGAAGCCTTCGAGGCGGCCATTGAGCGTAAACCATCGAAAAGTGATTTTCTGAATGTCGCCCGCGAACTTGGACGCCTCTATCAACGCGTAGGTCGAGTCGAGGACGCCCTGCGAATCTGGAATAAACTGGAACAGGCCTTCCCTGGTGATGACAGCGTGCGGCAACGCATTGCAGTAACGCTCGTCGAAGAAGGAGATTTATCAGGAGCCTTTGCGCGATACACCGCCTTGGCGCAATCCGCCAAAAATGAAAACGATCGCGTTACCTTCGCGTTGGAAGCTGCCAATCTGCAGAGTCAACTCGGCAACAAGCAGAATGCTCTCGAGCAGATCGCACAACTTCTCATCAAGCTTAGACCTGGTAGCTTTCTCTATGACGAAGCGCATCGAAGCATCGAACGCATCCACATGTCATCGGGCGATTACTCTGGTCTGGCCAGATATTACCAAGGTTGGCTCAAAGATCACCCGGATGACATTGATGTCCAATTGCGCTTGGCCCGAATTCTGTCGTTGCAAGGTCAAAGCGAGCAGGCAATTGCCGCACTGATCGGTGCTCTCCAGCGCTCGCCTAGTGATGTCAAGCTGCGGCAAACACTCATCGACGCATACGTAACTGCGCATCGCTTTAAGGAAGCTGCGCAGCAATATGAAGTTCTGCTCTCGAGCGAGAGTAACAATCCAGACTACCTGGTGAAGTATGGCCAGGTCCTGCTAAGCGACTCGCAGATTGCCGAACCCGAACGTCGAATGTCGGCAGCCAACGTGTGGAAACGCCTCATAGCTTTGCATCCCAACGATGCGTCCACGTATTCCCGAGTGGCTGATCTGTTGCGCGATGCCAAGTTGAGCGACGAGGCAATCGACCTTTATCGACAAGCAATTCGCATGGCACCGGAGGAGGCTAAGTACAAAGAGTATCTCGGCGAATTTCTACATCAACTCAAACGACCAGACGAAGCGCTCGCGGTATGGCGCTCGCTGGCCGAGGGCGACCAGCGCACGCTGGAAAATCTGGTGCGACTGGCAGAGATCTTGCACCAGTTCCAGCAAACGGGCGAAGCTTTGGAAGTCATGCGCGAGGCCTGCGAGCGCAAACCGCAGATCATGCACCGCTTGCGCTACATCCAGTGGCTCACCGAAGCTCGCGAGTTTTCGTTAGCCGAGCAGCAATTGCAATGGGCTCGAGCTGAAGCGGACAACCCAGAAGACCTGGCGCGGCTCTTCCATGCGGCGATCGAGAACTATAAAGCAGCCGGACAACTTTCCGAAAAAATCAAACAAGCCCTGACTGCCGTTGAGGCTGCTCCTGGCGACGCGGATCGCATGCGCGAACTGGCCATGCTCTATGAAGCTGCCAATAAACCTGTCGAGGCTTTACAGGCGATCAAGAAAAGCATCGCCGCATCTCCACAGTCGATTGATGGATTGGACATAGCTGCGCGCCTCTCCCAAAAGCTCGGCCTGATTGCCGAATCAATTCAGATGCGCCAGCGTTTAATCGAAGTCGATGTCCGCTTTCGGACGACACATCTGGAGAGTCTGGCCAGACTCTACGCCGCTGGTGGTCAAAACGAATTGGCAATCTCAGCCAGCCAAGAAATGTTGGCTAGTTCTGGCGGTACGCTGGAAGCTTTTAAGTCGCATGCGGACTTGTGTGAAAGCCTGGGCAATCGCGATTTGAAGTTAGAAACTCTGCGCCGCTGCGTGCAGCGCAATCCTCGCAATCAAGACGCTCTGAATTGGTTAGCCACGCATTTGTCGGATGATTTTAAGACTGACCAGGCCATTGAACTATTCTGGAAGATGCTCGAGAGCGCACCAACCGACGGCTCGCGCCGTGACGCAGTAAAGAAATTGTCAGAATTATATCTGCGCAACAATCGTCTCGACCAGCTAATCAGTCGTTTGGAGATTCGCGGTCGCGAGCAAAACAATCGAATCGTAACGGCTGACCTTATCGCAACGGCTTATCAAGAAGCAGGTGATTTGGGCCTGGCGCGTCAAACTTTGGAAGCGCTGCTGCAAGCTTCGGATCCGGATCCATTGCTGCTGCAGCAGTTGGTTACGATATGCCAGCAAGCGGGTGACTTGGACCGCGCTATCGAGTTGCAACGAGAGCTGATAGTAAAGACGCCCGATGTTGCTGCGTCTCAGACCTTGGCTTCACTCCTGAATCAAGCCGGCTATTTCGACGAAGCGCAGCTCGTGTGGCTCTCAACGCTCGATACCAAACAAGACTATGCCGATGTCGTCAGGCAAATCTATCGCCTAGGCGAAGCGAAGGCAGTTGATCGTGGACTGTTGTTGGCCGACAAAGTACTTCAGTCCAATCCGCAAGCCTGGGAAGTACTGGTCAGCCGGATGCTTTTGTACGTTGCGAGCGATGATTGGGAAGCGGCGGTTACGGACGCTCAGACAATTCTCCAGCTAAATGTTCCGCTGGATACTCAAGCCAGCGTGAGCCATCGCACCAGTCGTCCAGGCGACGCGACGACCAGCCCCCGCGTTGCCCGAATTTTCTCGATATCGTTCCTCGAACACGCCCTTTCCAATCCAAATCAGGGAGGGCCAACGCCGCCGGCTGACTTCGGTTGTGCGCGTAGTTACGCCTACTTTGTGCTTTTGAAGAGTGCCTATGAGGAGGGCGACTCACAGGAGTTGGAGCTCTACAAGTCGATAGAACAGCGGGCTCGCTCTTCACAAGACGATGTCGATGCAACGTGCGACTGGATCACGGCGCGCTACATACTGACTCTAATTGACGCGATGCCGGGAGCCGACATCTATCGTCCGGATACGTGGGATAGTGCCTGGCGACTATTAGACTTAAGTCCAGATGATGGCTGGGACCTGATCCGGAAACGCTTGGTGCGCCGCGCAGAGCGAATTGTCTATTTGAAAAGTACCTCGGACGAAAGCCGTGCGACTTCTGCCGCGGAGCTCGCAACCTTCAAACCTATTGCAGTCGATCGTCTCAAACAACTCGAGACACTGGCCCGAATCGACAATGGCGACCGTGCGCAGACAGGAAATGCTTTTTATCCCAACGCCGTCTTATACGCGACGGAGCTTTCGCAGGCTGGCCTTGAACAAGAATCGAAAGAAGTCCTGGAGCAATACAAATCGCAGCTCAATACACCTGATCGGGCCATGGCCGGTCTGTACTACTTTTCAAACTACGAGGCAGATGACGAGCTCTGGAGAGTTCTTGATCTGGCGTTCAACGCTCGAAACGTAACCCTGAATCATTTGGCAAGTAGCGGTGTCAGTTTTGTGGAGTATTTTGTGAGTTCGGATCGTATTGCGCAGAAACTCTCCAAGGGGTTTGAGGACCCCGTCTATGTGCAGCGAACTTTCGATTTGTTGGAACGATGTCAACGACTCTCGGCGCAGGCCAACTCCACCAGTGGTCAACTGTATCTGGACTGGATTGGCGAAGAGCGGCGTATATTCTTGGATATAGAGGGCGACGATCAATGGAAGATGATGGCTTTCCCACCCTCGGGATTAGGCCCCGATGATGATTATCTGGCCGTCTTATACAAAGTGTTCTTGAAAGCTGCTGATCAAACTGACCAATGGGCTACCAGATTGGCTAGCCACGGCGACGAGTTAGAGCCACGTCAACGTGTCGAGTATCTGCAGACAGCGTCCTACATCAGATTCTGGCAAGGCAAAGTGAGTGATTCGATTCACTTGCTCGAGCGAGCCACTGAGATTGCCAGACAACACTCGCTTGCCAACGAGACGACATTGAGATTGCTGCTGGTGGACCTGTATCTGCGGCAAGACTTGAAGCAGCAAGCCTTGCAGACGATCGATGCGATGGCGACTCGCGACCAGCAGGATATGACGATTCGTGAGTTTGCGGCCGCGCGCCTGGCGGAGATGCTCGGCAACCGCGATCGCGCGGCTCAGGCGATTCGTCGACTGTTGACCGTCCGGTTGGACACTCAAATGCAGACGACCTTGGCTGAAATGATGCATCGTCTGCAGTTGCACGAACTGGCTGACGAGTCGATGCGCCGTCTGCGTGGACGATCTGGAGGTTCACCGATTCAACTAGCGTCGTTGATGGATTATTTTTCTCAGCGAGGTCAGCAGGAACAAGCTCTCGAGGTTGCCATGGAGATCGTCCAACGCACGGCGCCGCGGTTCAACGGTAGTTCACGATCAACCGCGCACTACCAGCGCAGCAATGCACTCGATGTCATCCAATCGGCGGGCAAGCTTAGCGAGCATATCGCCAAGATCGAAGCCCGGTACGAGCTTGCTCCCAAGAGCCTGCGAATTCAAACGGAGCTGATCGAACTTTACGAATTGGCTGAGCTAGACGATAAAGCCGCAGCCATCAGGTCCCGTTTGGTTGAAGCCGACGTTGGCAAGTCTGCCAGCCCAGCGGCGCTGGTGGCCAAGGCCACGCAATTGGGAAATGTGGGCCAGTATTCCCAAGCTTGTGATCTATGGCTGGAGCTGATTAAGGTCCGCCCCAGACGCTTAAGCACTTTGATTAAAAGGGTGTATCGCGATGTTTCGGCGGCACAACGGGAGAACCAATTGTTAGATGCCTTGCTGCAGGTTGCAGATCAAAAGGTCCCGCCAGAAGCCAACTTGTATGTGGTGCGACTGGCACAATCCGAGGAGATGACGGAAAAGGCTTACTCGCTGCTGTTCAAATCGCTCGATATGCCTGCCATCAAGAACCAACTGAGTCGACTTGATTTCTTGTTCAATGAAAAGGTGGCGTGGCTGGAGCGGGAAGAACTGCATGACAGGCTGACCACTATTCTCATACAACATTCCCGGGCCACACAAGATGGTTGGAGTCTGCTACTGCGCGGCGACCAGATCACGCCCAACTCGTTTCAGTCGAACTGGCTGACGACGTGTATCTCTGTGATTGCGGATGATGGCGATCGCCTTGCGCAGTTGGCGCAAAAGATTCGCACAGGCATCGAGGAGCAACCGGGCTGGTACGAAGGCAAGTTCGCGCTAGCTCTGGTGCTTGCAGCTCAGAAACGATGTGATCAAGCCACTGAGTTGCTGGCTCCGATCGTTACTCCAGACTTTCGACCTGAACCAGACAGTGATGTCCTATGGCTGATCGGTAGTGAGATCGAATCTCACGCGCCGATGCGCGAGTTGGCTTTGAAAATGTACCAGCTTGAGTTGACTCGGCCAGATGTCTATGACCCAGAATACTATCTGCTGCGGACGTCGCTACATTATCGAGTCTGTCGACTCTTAGTAGAACTGAATCGTCCTCAAGAAGCCCGGAGTTTGCTGTGGAGCAATCTTGAAAAATATGTCAAACGCTTTCGCTTGGAGAACCATGACAAGCTGAATTCCTATGACTACCAAAGCTGCTCCCGAATAAGTGAGGCGGTTGATCTGCTGGTGGAAATGGGTGCCCTAGCCGATGCACTCAAGCTGATCGACTCGCTCGAGTTTCCGAGCATGGATAAATTGAGCGAAGATGTCGCGGGGGACGTTGAGCGGTTTTGTGTCAGGTCAGAAGCAGTCCGGGATATGGTGCGCAAAGTCGGCGGTCCGGCGCTCACAGACATCTTACCGCCAGCCAGTACTACGGACCAATTTACGGTAAATTTTGCCACCTACTTTATTGATGACTCCACGCGTCCTGTCGAATTGCATTCTGTTTGGTTGGATATCATTCGCCGTCTTGAGCAGTCGCCAGAGGGTCTGAATCAAGTCGCTGCTTATGCGGAACAACTGCGACTATTGCGGGCCAGTCGACCGGATGATTTGAGTTTACAAACTGCATATGCAATTTGTACGAGCAACCGCCAGTCATACACAGACCTCGATCAACTCTTGCAGAGTCCGACGCCAAAAATGGTGTTGGATGAATCGAATAAACGATTGTCGCAACGCATGTTGGCTGTCGCGTTCGTTCGGTGGCAAGAATTGCGGTTTAGTAGTGGAGCCGAAGTGGATGTGCAGACGGTGCTCGACTGGTTGAAACGGAACGCAGCTTCATGGGATATACGACTGCAAGCGGCTGTGTATGGAGATGTGATCCAAAACTGTATGGGCAAGCGGGATTTTTTGGGAGCCCAGCGCTTGATTGGTCAGTTAAGCGAATTGCCCGGACATTCGATCGAGCTCGAATTGAATTGGGCCGAGAGTGCACTTGACCAGGGGTTTTCGGAGTTGGCGCAGTTTTGTGCTATACATGCCGTTACAAATTGGCTAGCCAACGGACAGAAGTTCACGACCAATACACTGGGAAGTTTGTTGGGTAGTGCCGTCGAGTCCGCTGGCGAAGACAATGACGATTCGACAATCTGGAGGCTGTTGCAGTTCGATGACAAATGGATGCGCAAGAGTGGAAACAATGCACAGACATGTTCTTGGCTGAAAGATTGGAGGATAGTGGAGGAGCTAGTGCGCGATCCGCGGGTGACTTCGTTGGATGGTTCGCTGAGCGCGCAACAGGGTGATGGACTTTTCGACCGGTTGGCCAAACATGCGGCTAGTCTTGGCAAGACTCAACAGCTTGTCGAGTGTTTGCGTGGCGCTTCGCAAGGCTTGACACGGGGTGCGAGTGATGATGGAGTGAAACCACTTATTGCGCATGCGTGGCTGCGGGCTGGACAGACTCAGCAAGCTATTGAGCTCCTGCAATCCATTAATCGTGAAACTTTGCTCGATTTACCTATTG
Source organism: Rania fehmarnensis (assembly GCF_056494185.1). Classification (NCBI taxonomy): domain Bacteria; kingdom Pseudomonadati; phylum Planctomycetota; class Planctomycetia; order Pirellulales; family Pirellulaceae; genus Rania; species Rania fehmarnensis. The sequence continues at coordinate 8,865,959 of NZ_CM151398.1, read as the reverse complement.
ATTGCATGGTCCAGGCCATTGAGGCTGGACTGGATCAAAAAGCCAGTCGGTTGGCTGTGGCCGAGTATGCACTATTCTATTTGGAGAGACTGCAGCCCAAGTTCTCCTCAATAAATGGTGATGTAGGCGGTCTGGCGACTCGCGTTCGCCGGCTATTGGTCGAAGAGAACTTCGATGACAAGCTTCGCGAAAAAGCGATCAAGCTTACGTTGGAACTCGCTGGGTTGAAAAACGTTCGCTTCTATCAACAGACCAACAGTTCGCTTCAGATCTGTGAAGAATTGGTGCATGCGTATCTGCGCGATGAAAATCTGGAGCTAGCGCTGAAGTACTTGGGTGAGCGGGAGAAGTTTGTAGATACAAAAAACGATTACTACATAGTCGATAATGACGAAGTCGGTGCTCAGCTACTGCATGGCGTACAAATTTTTTCTGATCAAAGGCAAGCCTATCGTTCGCTCATCGATTGGACATTACCGGAGACGGGGCCAGTGCGGTTGATTTCAGCCATCTATGATTCTGGCCCCAGCCCGCATGGGCAAGCTACTTCGGCGCGGGAGTCGGCGGTGCTGTCGAACTATCACTTGCTGGCCGTTATGGCTGAACAGCTTGGTCTGGAAGATTCGTTGGTCGAGCGCTTTGAAGCTGCATATCGTCAGGAGCGACCGGAGGCGACGCTTGCACTGGCGATCGTACTGGCGACATTGAAGCGGCCCTTTTCGGATGAGTTGAGCAGTAGGGTTAAGCAGCAGGTTAAGGATTTTGTAGCTAAGCCGGATGAGCCCCTCTATTGTCGAAAGCCGATCCTGGCGCTGCAGTTGATAACGCTGTTGTCGAATCAGACGGAGCAGTCGAAACCATTGGCTGGGTTGGCAGCGCAGTTGGCATCGGAGTTGGTTGGATTGAAGTTGACGTGGTATCAGCGGTACTTAAACGGCTGGATGCGAGATCGATTGCGTTTGCGAGGTTGGAAACCGGATCAGGTTGTGGGAGGCGACCGAGATTTTTCGAGTTGGATAAGAACTTTGCCGTTGGAGTCGCATGGGCTGGCTTCGGGGAACATGCCTGCGCGGTGGTCTACCGATGGTCGATCATGGCTGGAGGCGTGTGGTGGATCAGATCAAGAGTTGTTGTACTTGAGGTATCCCTTGGAAGGTAACTTTAGTTTTCAATTCGAAGCGAAACTCGACCAGCATTCCGCTGTTCTTTTTGCAGCTGCGGGAATTTTCTTTAAGGCATTTGGAAACGAGCCATCGAAATGCCATGTAGCGGGTGCGAACGATGGCGATAGCCTATTTGTCATGCTTCCTGATGCACAAGACAGTATATGGAGAAGACATCGACTGACCGTGAATGAGGATTCGCTCAGTTACTATGTTGATGATCAATTGATGTACACCGAGCCTAGGCGGCCTGAACCAATTTGGGTGGGCTTTAACACAATTGATCGGTTTGATGTGAGCATTCGAGAAATCAAGTTTGAGGGGCACCCCAGTATTGCCAAGTCAGTTGATCTGATTCCTGCGCATGATTTGCGCGGTTGGTTCAGTTCGCTGTATGTTTCACCCGTACCCAGTTGCAGGTTGAACGAGATGCAGCCTGCGGTTGGGCGATCGACGACCAGTTACCAAGAAGGGACTGACCGATTTGATTTACGAATGCTCGCTTGGTCAGTAAAGGATGGAGAATTGATTGATGGAGGATCTACGGACTCCGGTCCTGGCGAGCAGTCGGTACTGCACTACCAGCAACCGCTCGAGCCTGAAGGGCATGTGGAATACGAATTTTTTTACGAGCCTGGAGAATTCGCAGTGCATCCCTGTTTGGGACGCACGGTGTTTATGTTGGATCCCGCGGGCATACGGTTACACTGGTTAACAGAGATGACGACCTATGGCGAGTTGCCACCTGACAACCGGGTTTCAGCCAAATCCGCGGTGCCGTTCGAGTTGAAGTCTCGCGATTGGAACAAGCTGGAACTCGACTTGGGTGCCGGGCAGGTCATGTTGAGGCTCAATGGCGTGCAAGTGTTGAGTGAGCCGATTGATCACACTCAGGACGACACTAGGTTTGGCGTTTTCCACTACACGGACCAGAGTCGCGTCCGAGTGCGTAAAGCCCGCCTAACCGCTCCCTGGCCCCAATCCATACCCACCCAACTCTTATCCGTGTCCCCAAAGTAACCCGGCAATGCCATGATCGCTTGGGGATATATACAACTCCCGCGGCTTTGCTAGCATCGCAACGGAGTGTGTGTCCCCACGGTGCGTCTGTAAGCATCGTCATTGGCTCTACCTTTTCTCCCCCCGTCGCGCCCGGGCGCGCCCGGGGACAGAGCACGCGCACATGACACCCTCATGCAATGCCAGCAAATCAATCCGGGGTCTGTCCCAGCAAATCAATCCGGGGTCTGTCCCAGCAAATCACCCCGGTGTCTGTCCCAATACCGTTCGGTACTCTTCTTGCTGAGGGGCGTCGGGGCGTAAAATGCTGACATTGTTGGGTGAGATTGGGGTTATTCTTGCTAGCATTTGACGGAGGTGGAGGATGTCTGCGTCAGATTCTGAGGGTAATGGCAAGCATATTAGGTCTAAAGACATCAAAGGATTGAGGTACTTAAAGGCGCTTCGTCCATTTCTAGAACGCTTGCATAAGGTGGGAACGAAGCGTGATCAGGGCCGCCAGCGCAAATTGTTCATGGACCAGTACTGCATGCTGATCCTGCTGTGGCTCTTCTCCCCTACGGTCGACTCTCTGCGGGGCCTTCAGCAAGTGACCGAACTCAAGAAGATCCAAAAGAAGTTCGGCATCTCTCGAGCCTCTATGGGCTCGCTGTCGGAGTCGGTCAGGGTGTTTGACCCCGAGGCGGTCAAGGAGATCATGTATGAGCTAGCGAAGCTCCTGCCCGAGCCCAAAGTGCCTGAGAGGCTTTCTCAGTTAAGCAAGACGCTAATGGCCGTCGATGGCACTGTCGTCAAGATCTTAATGCAAGTGGCCGAACTGGCTTGGATCAATGAGTCTTGCTGTGGTTACAGGTTGCATACCCACTTCGAAGTTCTGCGGGGTCTGCCCAAGCGTATAGATGTAACCGGGGCAAATCCCAAGGGCCGAGACTCAGAAACAGCAGTTCTCGAACGAACTATTGCGCCTGACCACTGCTATATGATGGATCGAGGGTATGCCAAGTACCAACTTTGGAACAGGATTCATGCTCAGGACAGTAACTATGTTTGTCGCGTTAGCGACAAGATCCAGTTTGAAGTGCTTGAGGATCGCCCGCTAACGGAACAGGACCGGCAAGCCGGCGTGTTGAGTGATCAACTCGTTCAAGTGGGGGCCAGTGAGAACAATCGTCCCGACCATCCGGTTCGCATGATTTGCGTGCGATGTTCGCCTCACACCAGTCGCGGTCGAACTCGGGGGAGAAACTTCTCCAGCACTGGTCCCAGCAGCGATGGCGTCCTACGAATCGTCACCGACATGCTTGATCTGCCGGCTGAGTTGATCGCTTATTTATATATGCTCAGGTGGAGTATTGAGCTATTTTTTAGAATGCTCAAGCAGTTGTTGGGCTGTCGTCACTTGCTGAGCCACAAGCAAGAGGGCGTTGAGATCCAGGTCTACTGTGCGTTGATAGCCTGCATGTTGATCCTGATTTACACCGGACGCACTCCGACCAAACGCACTTTCGAGATGCTTTGCCACTACATCAATGGCTGGGCCAGTCTGGAGGAAGTGGAGCGGCATCTCGAACGCCTGAAGGAGCGACCTCCCTAAGTCCCAAGCCAACTAGTCTCTAATGCTAGCACTCAACTGGGCTACCGGTGCGCGCCGATCCAGAAAACGCAACAACTGCACACTCTATCTGTGAACGCTAGCAATTCGATTCACCCTGAAAAAACGCTAGCATTTCCACACTCGACAGCAAGGCAATTCGAGGGCCGAACGGTATTGTGTCTGTCCCCAGGCGTGAGGCTGGGGACAGACACCTGCTCGGCTTGCAAGCAAGCCGCCACTGGGGACATACACCATGCTCTTGCCTTTGCTAGCTCACAAACTAGGGCAAATTGAAGACGCGATTTTTGAGCCTTGAAAAATATTGCAGAATATTTTCGGGCGACCCAATCTTGAAAAACCCTGGTGCTTACAGGGTATGCACTCAGCCAGCGGGGCGGCGCGCCCTTGACGCATCACTATCTATATAGGGTGACGTTTCGTTGTTACCGGCCACCGGGCTACCGATGGCTACTGCTGTTTGCTAGCACAAGAAAAAGGAGTGCAAGATCATGGCTCGAAAACCTCGGAGAAGTTTGTTCAGTCCAGACGAAGTCGCCACCGTGCATATCTCCAATCGCTGTGTCCGCGGCCAGTACCTGATGGGACTGGACGAGACCACCGGCGAAGATCATTCCGAACGACGCGAGTGGTTTCAAACCTACATGCAGTTCTGTGCCGGGCACTTCGCCTTCGACGTGCTGGATCAAGCTATTATGGAAAATCACTTTCATGTTCTGGGCAGAGCCCGGCCCGATGTGGTCCTGTGCTGGAGCGATGCCGAGGTAGCTCGCCGCTGGCTGACCCTCTGCCCGCCCAGCTCTGGCAAACGCAAAGGCAAGAATAAAGACAGAGCTCCCCTGCCCACCGGACCTACCAAAGCTCAGATTCGAGCCCTGACCGGGCAGCCGGAGTTTATCGCCGAGCTGCGCAAACGCCTCAGCGACATCTCGTGGTTTATACGCAAGATCTGCCAACACGTGGCTCAGCGGGCCAACGCCCAAGCCAAAGCAGCCAATAAGCCCACTGGCAGCTTCTGGAACGGTCGCTTCCACGGCGTACGCCTGCTGGATGAAGAAGCCGTGTTGGCTTGCTCGATTTACATCAATCTCAATCCCATCCGCGCCGTCATGGCCTACACCTTCGAAGACAGCCAGTACACCTCGATCCAGCGGAGACTGCAAGATCTGTTGATGGTCATGCCAGCTGACGAGAACAAGGCCATACCTGAAGCCATCTCCGATCCTGGTACGGAGCCAGTATCCGGCTCAAGCGCAGCGCGGCCGCTGGCCAGCGACAGCCTGCTGGACGATCAACTGGGCAGCGATCACTTAGGCAGCGATCAAGTGGTTAGCGATACCAAGGTGCAGCCGCTGGAGGTGGCTGCCAGCCATCGCAGGGAGGCCTCGCCGCCGCAGGACATCTTGGCGTCTAGCCTCTCCACCAATGCGGCCGCGCCCGACCGGCGGCGTTCGCTGGCTGAGACACTGGCCGATCAGATCCTTCGGTTTGGATCGGCGATGGCCTACGAGCCTGAGGAGGGCGAAGAGGAGTCGCCGGAGATGGCCGAGCTGCGCAAGTTGCCGCCTGTGCCCTGGCGGCCGGGCGGCTACCTGGCGCCGCTGGAGATCAACGAAGCACTGGATCCGATCGGACCACGGCTCAGTCGCAGTTGTCAGCGCTGTAGTGATCGTGGCTATTTGACGATGACCATTGGCAAGTACATCGAGTTGCTCGAATGGTGTGCGCGGCAGATTCGCCCTGGCAAACGCGGCGTGATGCCCAGCGACACCCCGCCGATCCTCGAGCGTTTGGGGATTCCCCCGGAGGTGTGGATGAAGCTGGTCACCAGCTTCAATGAGCTCTTCAGCACAGTAGCTGGCATGCCCGAAAGCGTCGATGCGCATAGCACGTCGCGCAATGAGCGTTTCTACATGCCCAAAGCCACGCGTGAGATGTTGACCATCCAACCGCTCTCCCAGCAGCCGATCGAACCAACTGCGCCGGAGCAAGCGGCAGACATGTCTAGTTCGTCGGCCTAGGGCCGACGGGCACACGACAAGCTCTGCTGGCTTAGCCGGAAAGCTTCAAACCAGGCAATTTCGGCCATTCTAAAAACTCACCTACCGGGTGCGTCTCGCTACCGGTCTATCCCGGTCTCACCCCAGCGGCCACACAACACCCGCCAACGCCCTCAAAAATCGCTCCCACACCCGCGCGCCACTCCCAAACAGCGTTTCCCCGCCGCTCCACCTGCGCGCATCCGAACTAAACCGCTCTCACCACCGCGCGCCCACCACCGCTTGAGCCTCAAAATGCCTGCGAATATGAACGGGGACAGACCCCGGGTATACACGGGGACAGACCCGGGGTATTTAGGGAAGCGTGTGCTCTGTCCCCGGGCGTGGCCCCCGGGCGTGGCCAAGCGTGGAGGAAGTCGCGTGATCTGTCCCCAGGCATGGATGACATGGGGGGTTAGTAGCAGCAGAGTCTGCGGCCGGGGAGTTGGATGGTGAAGGGGAAAAGAAGTGCGATGCGTTGGTCGCACTGAACGATGATGTCTAGGGGCGAAATGCGGATGGCGTTGACGTTACTGCGATTGGTCACGATGGCCACCATGGGACTTAACAGTTGCAACGATAACTGCTCGCGACTGACCTCGGCCTCAAACCGACTGGCCACGACAATTCGATTTCCATCGGGCTTGGGCTGAAAAAAGTAGGGATGCACATCACGCGTTCGCTGTCGCCCAACTTCGTTAATGCCTCGCAGTGGAAACAACACCTCCGAAAAATCATCATTGCTTTCAAAACAACATCGCATGTGGCGACGGGTGCGTCTCAGAAATTCTTCAGTCTTAACCTGAAAATGATGCTCATAAAAAATGGGTCCCACGGCATCGCCCCAACGATCACGACACTGAGACTCCGCATTGGCCAAGTCCACCCAGTACCGCCCCATTTCTTTAGAACTATCAAACAAAGCACCGTAGTTCTGAATGCGTGGCAAACCCTTCCACACCCCCAACAACTCATCAATCTTCGCCGACGCTTTCACCTGTGCCTCGACCCAGCCCGCCCAGTGAGCCCAAGTCGCTTCTAAATCCGCACGAATCAAATCCACCGTCAAACGCTTGTCGTCCTGCCCAGGACCGTGCTGCTTCAAAAAACGAATCACCCGGCTAGCCCCAGAATGTTCCTGGGTCCACTGCTGACGGTAAGTCTCGCAAATCGCTGCGATAGCAGCTTCCGGATCGGAGCTCACGTTTCGTACTCGCCTGATACCTGGTGCGCTACCGCGCAAAGCTAGCACTGAAGGAAATTCCCCATAGTATGGCAACCTTTCTCCCATATGACTAGCACTTTCCTTGTGGGTCAACTAACCATAGAAGGGAGATCTTGGACTGACCCGCCAGAAAACTGCAAGTAGCCCCTAGTCTAAATATTGCCGGGAATTTCAATGAAGAGTACATTCGACACTCCTCCAAATGCCTGCATTATTGGCCCTTGGGCTGGCTCTGAACTATCTTCCCTCCCTTCAGACCAGACCTGCCTATCCCACACACCAAGTAACTCGATTTAGGTGCAATTCGTTCAGTGACACCTACGATCGCCATTGTTTACCAATCACGTTCCTGGCTCGGCTACTGCCTGCAAGCTGCCCTCATTGGATCGCTTGTGCTTGGCGCCGCCAATTATTCGTTGCGTGGACAGCAACGCCCGCCCCCAGCCCCGGATATAACGCTCGAACAACTTTGGCATTTAATTGAAACCAGCCAAGGTAACACCAAGCTGGAACATCAATTAGCCCTTTTGAAACGCTACGACGCCTCCACTGACCAGCGTGACAAAGTGGCTACTGATTTAATCGCTCAACATGAAGCCCAAGACTCACCAGGCGTTCTAGCCGCCGCCTACGCCGCCAAAGGCCGAGTGCTCGCCGACCAAGCCGATTTCTCCGAAGCAGAGCAAGTGCTCGCCAAAGCGGAATCCCTCGCGCGACAAAATGCCCACACGGATCCACAACTACTCTTCAGAATCTTGTGCAATCGAGCCACCTTCCTAAACGTTCTCGGTGATCGCTCTCAAGCCGCACGACTGCTTCGCGAAGCCATAGATCTGTCCAAGTCACAACCAGATCAATTCGAAGTCGCATTTGCATATAGCGTACTTGCCCACATCGCTGAAGCCGCCGGCGCTATCGACAAAGCATTTGAATACTTTCAACAAGCCTTTGAATCAGCGGTCAAATATCAGAAGACGGAAGTCGCTGCCCAAGTAGGCATCAATATGATCGAATTGGCAATTTCTGAAGACGACTTCTCAATGGCTCGCGAAATATTAACGCATTCAGAGCCCTGGATAGAGAAATCAAGCGATCCACAAGTGCTGCTGGCTCTCAAACTACGCAAACAAGATCTGCGCAGTCGTGAAAGCCCACAAGAAGCGGCGATTGAAATCGAAAAACTTATCGGTCAATTAGATAATCAGGCCGACCCCCAGGCGCTCGGACTGCTGTATCTGTCCTTGGCTGGCTGCCGACTCAATAGTACCCAGTACGCCGCCGCCTTGGAGGCCGCCGATTCGGCCAGCGAATACTTGAAACCCATGTATCGCTCATGGACCTTTGCTCAACTCCGCCGCCTCCGCGCCCTATTCGGCTTAGGGGAAGTTCAGAAAGCACTGGAAGGCGTTGATGGACTATTGGCCGACTCGCGCCTGGTTGCAGTACACCGCATCGAGTTACTCGAGTTCCGCTCAACACTTCTGGCAGGCCTGTCCAAGTACCAAGAATCGCTCGATGCATTATCAGAATGCCGCAGGCTCGAATCCGATCGAGATCTGCAACGTGCTCAAGAGCTCGCACAATTCATCAAAGGCACATACGACGATCAACAACGTGAACTTGAACTCTCGACCGCCAAAGCTCGACAAGCCGCAGCTGAAGCTCAAGCAGAGCTAAGCATCTCAGTCGCGCGACGCCAATCCGCCGAAGTTGATCGTGCTGAACTCATTCGCAACGGCAGTATCCTGCTGTCGGCGCTGACCTTGATCGGCACCACCCTGTTTATTCGAGCTTCTGCCAAACGACGCACTACTGCCGCCCTGGCTCGACGCGAACACGAATTGAACGAAGAACTCAAACAACGTTTGTCCGACCAATCTGCAGAACTCCAACAACAAGTTACCTCGCGTCAACAACTCGAATTGGCTATGGAACGCAAATTCCGTGATGAAGCATTAGGCAAACTCACCGGCGGCGTGGCTCATGACTTCAATAACCTCCTGACAGTCATTCTACATTCGATCGAACTCATTCGAATGAAAAACCCTCAGTTGTCAATCGATTCAGTATCGCTACTCGATGCCATCACCAGTTCAGCCGAATCAGGCACCAGCATCGTTAACCAGCTCATGGCCTACACCCGCCAACAACCGCTTGAGCCCAGACCATTGAAAGTTGCCAACTGGTTAGCCGCCACTCGCACCATGCATCGGCAAATGACTGGCAAGTCCATTCATTACGTCGAACACGATCAGGCTGGGGATGCCACTATTTGCATTGACGCCGCTCAATTAACTACGGCAGTCATCAATTTGCTGGCCAACGCACGCGATGCGCTAACTTCTCCAGGAGGAACCATTGAGCTCAATGTTCAACAAATCGAACTCAATCCACATACTCAATCCGAATGGCGAGACTTGCCGCCCGGACGATATTGCCTGTTCGAAGTTCGCGATAATGGCAAAGGCATGAGCCAAGCGGAATTAGCTCATGCCTGCGAGCCGTTCTTTACCACCAAGAAGCCCGGCGCCGGCACCGGGTTGGGCTTGAGCACCGTGTCGGGCTTCGTCAAACAATCGGGTGGCGAATTTCGTCTGACCAGCGCCCCTGGCTTAGGAACGGTTGCTAGTTTTGTATTGCCACTGACGCAACGTCTTGAAGCACCCGAAATCAGACACTCAGAAATTCGTGCCAACGCCAGATACAACCAAGTTCTGTTGGTCGAAGACCAAGAAGCTGTTCGCACTGTCTTGGCCGCAGGACTTAAGTCGATCGGCTACGTAGTCACGCAAGCTTGCCATGCCGATGAAGCTGTGGAGATCATTGGACGCTCAGGCGCACCTCAAATTCTGTTGTCCGATGTGCGCATGCCTGGCTCCATGAACGGCGTCGAACTTAGACGCTGGGTACTCACGCGTTATCCTAAAGTTCATGTAGTACTGATGAGTGGTTATCGCGATCTGGATGCCGACTACGAACCCAACATCCTATTCATGCAAAAGCCGGTCAAGCTGCAAGATTTGCATCGTGTATTGTCGATGCAAATCAACTGAACCAGGTCTGCTCGATCTAATCGATGAAGATGTGTCGACGTGCTTATGAACATATCCGACCCGCCGTCGCAATTCGTATGAGCGTCAGGCCGGCCTTCATAATACCCAGCCCGGCAATCACCAGGACACCTCCCTCAATCACGCGCGGCGTCTCTAAGTTGGTGACCAAGATAAATGCCATCCGCAACACATAGAGCGCGGCCAATATCAACAACCAACCAGCTATCTCGCGAAACCATAACATTAATGCTTGCCCTTATCTACCCAAAGAAGCTGAACCTGAAGAAGTACTTTTCTCGACTGTTCCCCATTCCGGTGCGCTATCTTCTCAGCTTCTTCAAACGTCCCAATATGCTTCGAATATCACGAAAGTAATGCGTCATTGTCAGCGTTCGCAGATACAACTCCGCTTCGCTGCGTGAAAGGCCGCGCCAAGTGGCTACGCTGATCAACAACAGGCCAACGACAGCCAGCACAAATGCCAAAGGGCCCGGCCATAATTTCAACTCCATCATCAAACTCCGATCCCACCACAACGCCACCCCAGAACGGCTGACCGGCAGTTGTATAAACACGATCATCGAAATGAGCACCACGACCAGCAGTCCCGCTACGCGCTTAACGGCCATGGCCGTTGACTGCCACAATGCGCCGACTCGCGGTGTGCTGCCAGTCGATTCTCGTGCCAAGGCGGTATCGATCTCGGCCTGAGAGCTAGCAGGAGGATCCGGTTGGGCATGCAACAGCGTTTGTAGTCCCAGGCCTAACCAATAACGCAGTTCGCGGCGCCAGGTGCGATACCCTGCGACGTAAGCCAACAAACACAAGCACAGCCAAGCGTAAAAAACAGATCCCCATCCGATCAGCCCAACGCCCTGCTGCGGTTCACGCACCAGTATGTTGGCCAGCAACGCAGACAAGATCACCCAAGTCCACCCCCGCAGCATGACCCAAATTATAGTGCCAGTGAGTATTAATTGAATAAGCAGCCCCACCGGTGCATCGAAGAACAACAAGTACGACATCAAGAGTGCCGCCGCCGCCAAATGCGCCAAGTCTCCTATCAGTAAATACTTTGGCAGTACTTTCAGTTCGGTCGCTGATGTGGTCGATCCACCAAGTTGCGTGTTCATCAACGCTGCCTCTGAAAATGCGAACGACCGCTTCTGGCCGTATCGATCTCGGCCAGCACCATTCCGATAGCTTCCTTCTCACCTGAAAAACTAACCGCAGCCCCCACATGCGTGAGCTCGCGTTTTAGTTGTAACGACAGATCGCGAATACGCGTACGTTCTGCAGCTAACAGCAAGTCAGCAATACTCTCGGAACCTGGCAACACGGCTTGCTGCTGCGGACGAAGGAAGGTTGTAGTCGGACAGATAAATGCAACTCGATGATGCTTGGCGATAGCCAGTTTGACCGTGCGCTGCAATGCTTGGAAATGAGGTGCAGCGCTGAATAAATCTGCCATGATCACGAAGACCTCGTTATCGTGCGCGTGCATCAGCGCTCGCAGTATATTGTGGCTGATCGCTTCCATCCTCTCCGTGGCGCTCGCAATCGGTTCGTCTGGTGCTGGTAGCAGCGGTGCCATCCAAGGCATGCCAGCGTCATGCAAAAACTGCTGCAGATATTTGCCGATCGGCTCATCGCTGAGCATACAAGCAACATGCTCGCGAAGCGGCAAATCATACAACTGGCTAATCACGTTGACCATGCGAAAACGTCGTCGATAGTCCGACCGCCAGACCCAAGGAACACGATTGACTCGACTGTTGAGTAACTCGGGATAACGTTCGTGACAGACAGCTAGCGCCGTCATCTTGGCGGCCGACGTGACCGGTCCAGTCGATGGCGGTGCCTTCAACGAAAAATCGGCTAAGGCCTTCAGCAATTCCATCAAACCGCGATCACCCGAGAACCAAGGCATTCGCTTGGCCCCGGTTTCATCTACCAGCAGACAATCCACCGGATCGCCGACCGCGATAGCGGCTTGAGCAACACTGGCTGCCACGTAGTTGATTTGGTCCAGCAGTCGCAGACCAAAACCGCCAATTCGCGTCGGCACTGAACCATCGACGATTAAATGAACGCGGACTGGTACCTCGGATTCGTATTGCCGGGTCAACAATTTGTCACGACGCGCTGAGACCTTCCAAGCGATCGATTTGGGTGGGTCACCCGGCACATATTCACGCAACTCCAACAACTCTGAGCCCATGCCCGAGCGTTGCAGGCGATGGATACCATGACGCGGCAATGAATTGTGCCGCTTGACTGTGGGGCGCATCTCACCAGATTCATAGTAACTGGGCAAGACAACATATTGTCTGGGCGCATCCAAGAAACGATGCGCGCGAAACAAGCCAAACATGTCTTCGATCACCAAACGCACACCAGGCAATCTCAGCCTGCCTGCCGAGAGTATTCGAGCAGCGTAGTGAATGCTGGCCGATTGTTGTCCCACCTTAAGTTCGGCTTCGTGTTGAGCCGTTAACGGACTGACGTCGTTTAGCAGTCTTCGCAAACGCAAATGTCCACGTTCCCACAAGCTGCTCAACCAAGGCGGTTGCACTGGCTCAGCAGATTTGTCCGTGCGATGCCAGGATTGGTCGCGCTGCTCTCGTGCATCAAGTTTGCTGGCCTTCTGGTCCAAAGTGGTCAGCGCTGGCTGTGGAGCGGACTCTGGCGGGTTGATCTCCAACTGCTCCGGAACATAATCGCGAAAGCGAATGTTCAGTCGCGAAGCTTTGCGCGTCGTCAAGCGAACTTCGAAATCAGCTCTGCGGGTCGCCCAGAGTGTATCCCCTTCAGCGCGACCGCCGACCAGTCGTAAAAGCTTTATACTCGGCAGTTCCCATCGCATCCACGCGCGAAATCGCCAACCTTGGACGAAGATCCACACGATGACCGACAAGGAAACGAGCGACAAAAGAATTTGACCACGCGCGGTGCCGATGCTCAAGCCACACAACGCGATGGCTGCCAGTACGCGAGCCCGCACGGTCATGGCTTGGGGTCTCGCAGTACAGGAACTGATTGCACGATTTGACTGACTACCGACTCGACCGTCTTGCCATCCATCTCCGATTCAGGACGCATGATCAGGCGGTGCCCCAGCACAGGCAAGGCGATCGCTTGCACATCCTCATGCGTCAAATAAGTTCGTCCATTGAGCAGCGCATGAGCCCGACCGGCTTTCATCAAATTGATCGCCGCCCGCGGACTGGCTCCGAGTTGTAAGTCAGGATGGACACGGCTTTGCCGCACCAGGTCGATGATGTACCCTTTCATCTCTTGAGTGCAAAAGACATCGTCGAGCTGCCGTTGGATAGCAATCAATTCTTGTTCATTCGTTACGGGCGACAGTTTGACAGCTGGTCGACTATGCAGATCCAGCATGCCAATCTCTTGCTCGCGGTCGGGATAGCCGACCATCACTCGGAATAGAAAGCGATCCAACTGCGCTTCGGGCAAGCGATAGACGCCTTCTTGCTCGATGGGGTTCTGAGTGGCCAAAACTAAAAATGGTTCTGGCAGCGGCAAAGTCTTGCCTTCGATCGTGACCTGGCGTTCCTGCATCGCTTCCAGCAAGCTGGATTGAGTACGCGCCGGCGCTCGGTTCAACTCATCAGCCAACAATAATTGACAGAACACGGGCCCTTTGCGAAGTATGAAATCGCTGGTTTGGCGATCGAGTACTTGAGTGCCGGTGACGTCCGAGGGTAACAGGTCAGGTGTGAACTGAACACGTTCAAAATGTATGCCCAACACCGTAGAAAACGTGCGGCACAGCGTAGTCTTGGCAGTGCCCGGCACACCTTCCAAAAGTACGTGACCACTGGCCAGCAAGGCCATCAACAACTGATCCGTTACCCCGCTTAAACCGACTACGATCTGGCCGACGGAGGCTTGGGTCTTTTCACGCAGGTCGCGAACTCGCGAGGCGAGTTGGTCAAGATTGGAATTCGCAGCGAGCACTCGAGATGATTTTCAATGGTTAAAGGAAAGAAGGCACTGAAAGAGCCTTAGCTCTGTCAGCAACGGGAGGCACTCTGAGTAACTTGGTTGTTCACAACGGATTGCTTAGGGGATTGTGGCGCCCGGGTTAATCGCCATGTCAGGCGGTGACTGCAATATAGTTCCTCAAGTTAGCGATCGTACGACCGAAGTGTTGAAATTCGAGACCGGCCATTTGTTCGTGACAACCGCGACTAGCGATATCCACAATTCGAGTGAGCTGACGTTTGTCTTCGGCCACGATGCTGGGGGAGCGAACCAGGAGCAAGGCCAATGCCTTTTGCCAGTCGCTCGAATGACTCGAACCGGTCCATTGGATACAAAATTCACGCGCCAAGTATCCGGCAGCGGTGCGATAATCTCCTGCTTCGTTGCCCGAAACTATCTCGTATGCATGTCGCATACGTCTGCGGGCTAACCACATCTCGCGAATGGCGCGACTGGTCAGCAATTTCCACATCCCCCAAAGTAATCCGGCCACCACCAGTGCGCCCAACAGGAACCGAAAATAGCGTCGGGGGCTGATGTTGCGTGGCTGCTGGGAAAGCGCTTCGTTCAACACATTGGAATCAGCCACTTCTTTGGCAATTGCATTACCCAACCTGAGCATGCGTTCCAGTGAGGGCTCCGGCAGTGGCATATCCGACGGATTGATCTTGTTGCGTTCTTTACGCAGTTGCTCCGCCAGGCGTTCGGTGGCGGAAGAAAGTACTCGATCATTATGGACGAAAGCCAACTGCGTTCGACGTTGTTGCTTCAATAGCTCGGCGGTGCGTAGCGCCAGTTTGGCATTATCGCCATGCCAGAGCATGCCATTGGTCAAGAGGCTCGAGTCGGCCATGACGATCAACATGCCTTGAGCCTCACTGGTCGAGTTTGCTGGGACAGTTCTAGGTTGGCCAACCGCGATCAGTGCTTTGCGGCGACTATCCAATGGATAGGTTATGTTAGGGTAGGCCAGAATCGTTTGCCATTGCCAACGCGATCCTTCCGCCGGCACAAACCAATCACCTCGATTGGTAATGATCGTCTTGACTCCTGGGAACCAGTCTTGCGGGTCATTGAAGGTGGTGATCTTCAGACAATCGTCATAATCTTCGTAACGATAGCGCGGGTCGGTGACTGTTACTGGACCTCTGCGGAATGTTCCCAGTCCTCTAAAGTCCGAAAAGAAGCGAGGACCCGAGTTCAATTCGCATAGCAGAATAGCCGTGCCGCCTTCCTCCACGAAATCTAAAATTCGCTTGGTCGAGAGCTTGCCCAGCGTGCCATCCTCGCTCGTAATCACCAGTGCCGAAGTTTCAGGCTTAGCCAGCAGTCCACCGATATCACTGACTGTCTTGATGCCCTGCTCTTCCAGTAGCAGCTGAAACAAGTCGAATTGCGGATGCCATTGACGATCCGCTTCATCAAATTTTGATTGCGGAACTTGAGCGATCAGTGAGCCAGGAGTGCTCAACCACCACAGAAGTCCATAAGCGACGAGAATGCGTAGATAAATTGGCAAGATTGTGTAGCCGACTTCACATCTTGGATTGGCTGAGCGATTCAACAATGCGGCGAACCTGCTCCAATTGTTGAGGAGTCAGGTCTGCATCTTCCGGATAGTAACGAGCCTGCTCGTAGACATTAGCTAGTTCGCTCATGGCCGCAGCATATTGTGGAGTATGTTGGTTGAAGTGTCGAACCACCAGGCGATGCGTCCACCAATCAGCCACTGGTCGCGTGCGACGGACCAACGCATGAAACGTGCGAATTACATCGGCTCGCGTTTTCAATCCGTCGGACAAAACATTCTTGACCCATTCGGCCTGGCGTTGGGAAGCGGTCGCCATTTCCACCAGGCGACGACGACTGAGCCAGATGACGGTTGCGATCAGCGCAACCGCCAGCAGCAATACAGTGGTCATGGAGTTCGTCCAGCGAAATTCTGGCATTCCCAGACTTGTCGCACCACCTGCGCTCGACGATGAACTATTGCTTGTTCTTCTTGGCGCATCTTCTGGAATCACGGATATCGATTTCCACAGATCATTGGCCCAGCGCGTCCACTGCTCCGAGTTTTTGCTGGAGGAGTTGGACCAACTGGATGACCCGGCCGACGGACGATTGTTCGGGCCATTGCCACCAGCAGCTTGGGCATTGGCCGAAGGTGCATTGGTAGGGCGAGTTGCATTTTCAACTCCATTCTGGCTCGATCGAACCAAGTCTTTAAGCGTATCCATGTTCGAAGGGCTAATTTGCCTATTGGCCGATGCTGCGGTACCTTGGCGTTGGGCTCTGCGTGCGTGCTCCGCTTCTTGCTCCTTGATCGTATCTTCCACGATCTTCTTCAGCGACTTGGCGAAACCACTTTCTTCAATCTTGCGCCGCATCTCCGTGCGATTGTTACCGGACTGTTCCGAAAGACGCGTAACATTGAAACCGCGATTGATGCGCGACGAAGCAGATTGCCGAGAACTACCGCTCCCAGTTCCCTCCAGCGAGGTTGCATCCATGGCCGGTGTCAAGGCTTGGTTGCCTTCCGGCTGGGGCGCCTGCGGTGCGCGATATTCACTACTAAATGGATTATCGCGACTATCGAGCTGCAGCAATTCTGATGGACTGCTGGCCGTATTCGAATCCGGCGTCGTGTTGGAGCTGGGTGTTTGGCCGCCGGCATTAGCACTCTTATTCGCTGCGTTACCATCTTTGGATAGGTCAGATGTATCAGATGAAAAGGCTGCGCCGCTGGCAGGATAATTGGGATTGGGTATATCCAACGGATTAGCATCGATACCCGAGTCGCGAGGCCGCAAGCCTGAGTTACCGAAGTTCGGATTATTACTGGAGGCGGCGTTGTTGGGTTTAGTCGATTGCTCGCCGGCCGAAGAGTTAGGCGAGGCCGCATTTGGATTTCGACGAGCTTTGACACTCGATGGGCTACTGCGGTTAGCCTGATTAGGGCGTCGAGCATCAGTCACACTAGGTGCGCCTGTGGACCTGGGCGGTACGTCAGTTCGATTGTTGCGAACCGAATCAATCTTCTTTTCTTGGCCCGACTGCCACGGTGCTTGCGCTTCCAGCGACTTACGATTCTGTTGTTCAAACTGCTTTAACTTGTTGAACAGCGCGCGGTATTCTTCGGGGATCCCACCCGGCAGTGAATCGT
Source organism: Rania fehmarnensis (assembly GCF_056494185.1). Taxonomy (NCBI): domain Bacteria; kingdom Pseudomonadati; phylum Planctomycetota; class Planctomycetia; order Pirellulales; family Pirellulaceae; genus Rania; species Rania fehmarnensis. The sequence continues at coordinate 8,848,676 of NZ_CM151398.1, read as the reverse complement.
TGGCTGCTGACTGTCGAGATTGATTGCCAGTCTGATCTTCTTGCGGATTGTCTTGCGGGTTGCTTGATTGACGATCGGATGGTTTGTCTGAAAAAGGACTATCGAGCGATTGGTTGGCTGGCGGCTGCTGGCGGGCTGCTGCATCGCGTCGCTGAAACGGTGATGTATCACCTAGCTTTGACTCAGAATCCGGCTGGTCACCACTGGTGTTTTCCTGCTGTGGTGCCTGCAGGTCATTAGGCATTGGCACGCCATCGCGTGAGTTCTTGAAGGGTAGCTGTTGATCGCGCGAGTACTGCTCAAGCATGCGTTTGACCTGCTCGCGCTGCTTTGGGTCTGGTACTAAGTTATCTATCCACTGCGGTGGGATCGACTTGGGATCGGGCAGCTCCAATTCGCCTTTATCGTTGCGAAAACTCTCGACCAGGTTGTTCAGCATCTTAAGCTGCTGGGGCGACAGTTCTAACGGTGACTTCTCTGGATTCTGCCCTACCAGATCGTTGAACTTCTCAAGCAGTTTCACTTGGTCGAGGACACTGCGAGCGCCTTGAGGCGGTGGCAGGTAGCGATGGCTAGGTAAGCTAGCCCACTCCATTTTTCTCTCATTGGTCTGAGATTGAGCGATCGCCGGCTGACCAGTCAACGCACATGCGCATAACCATGCGGCTAGTGCACAAATCAGTCTGCGATCCTCTGGCATGAGAGTACCTCTTCCGCGCGCCGGCCAATAAACGCCTCAATCAACGATTTGGTAGACGGTTCAGGACACCGCCCCCCCGCTACGAGGCAGAACCTCCATTGTTTCATTATAGTCGTTCAGCGGCAAGGTTGAGTGGCATAACCGTAGGGGAAGCCCGTAGCCGAAGTCGCCAGACTTTGGACGTGCCAGGGATCAATTTCCAATCTCTAGCGAGATCGGCTACGACTATGGTAGTTCTTTGATGTAGACATTCTTGAAGTACAGGTTGTCGGCCACTCCGTCTTGGTTGGGGTGGTACTGCAATTCAATGGGGCCACGCTCGGGAATGGGCTGGTCCTTTTGCCAAAGATTGTCCAGCGGTACCTGGTCGGCGACCAACTTGCCATTGAGTTTCACGGAGACTTTGTCGCCGATCATGGTGACGTGAAAAGTATTCCACTGTCCGGGTGGATTATCGGCGAACACCAGCGGCACTTTGTGTTCGGGATTCTTGTTGTTCCACAGAGCACCCGAGCCTTTGTCCTTTTCAAGTTTGAATCGCTCGGGGTTTACCGAAGCCGAATCCCAGATTTGAACTTGGGGAATACCGCGCAGGTAAATGCCACTATCACCTTTGGGGTTAATCTTCCAGTCGACCATCAATTCGAAGTTGGCATAATGCTTGACCGTGGCCAGGTTGACCCCTTTGCCATCGTTGACCAAGGCACCGTCTTCGATTTTCCAGTGCTTCTCCATCAGCGCGTTGGCTTTGGCCTGAGCTTCCGCTAACTCTGCGGGCTTCATGCTCAGGCGGCGATCGATCTGCACCGACCCCTCCCAAGCAGAGAAATCTTTCCCGTTGAATAGTGCGGTAAAGCCAGCCGGAGGCTGATTGTCTGCCGCCCGAAGTTGACCGACGATCAACGAGATAAACAAGCAAATGAGAGTGATAGTGCGCATGGTTGGGCTCGCAAGGTGGGAAGACTTAGTTTCGAACCACCATTGTACCAGAGGTTTTTAACGCACGAGCGCGCAAGTTGTATCATCATCCCTCCGTCTGTGCGTTAAAATCCTGCAGACATCTGAGCATTCACCGGAGACTACTATGCAGTGGATCGATCGCCAGCGACTTAAAACGGGATTTCTAGCCGGCACCTTTCTGAATCTCGGCTCACCGGCAGCGGTGGAAGTTGCGGCTGGAATCGGCTTTGATTGGCTGTTGATCGATCTGGAGCACGGCAGCGGCTCATTGGCAGAACTGCGACCGATGTTGTTGGCATGCCGCGGGAGCCAGGCGGCTCCCATCGTACGTATTCCTAGTGTCGATCCCGATGTCGTTAAATTTGTGATGGACAGCGGCGCAGCCGGGATCATGTTTCCGTACGTGAGTACACCCGAGCAAGCGCAGTCTGCCGTTAGCGCGATGAAATATCCTCCGTTGGGTGCGCGGGGCGTAGCTGGAATCATTCGTGCCACCGATTACGGCCAAACATGGCAGCCGTATTTTCAATCAGCCAACGAAAATAGCCTGGTCGTCGTCCAGATTGAAACTTTACAAGCAGTCGAAGCAGCCGATGAAATCGCAGCCATCGCAGGGGTCGATGTGTTGTTTGTTGGCCCGTTGGATCTATCGGTCAACATGGGCTGCCCTGCTGATTTTACGCCTGCCGCGTTTGTAGATGCGCTCAAGCATGTTATCGCTGCTTGCCAGCGCCATGGTAAGACACCTGGTATTCTCTCGCGTCCACAACTGGTGCCCCAGCATAAACAATTGGGGTTCCGCTTCTTTGCTCTAGGCTCCGATACCGGCGCAGTGGTCAGCGGATTGCAAGAGAGCCTAACGCTCATGCGCATGTAGTGGAATGCGTCAAGCATTTCGTGAATTCGCGTGTAGCCGATCTCGCCAGAGATTGGAGATTGATCGGTGACGCGTCCAAAGTCTGGCGACTTCGGCTACGGTTATCGCATGTAGTGGAATGCGTCAAGCATTTCGTGAATTTGCGTGTAGCCGATCTCGCCAGAGATTGGAAATTGATCGGTGACGCGTCCAAAGTCTGGCGACTTCGGCTACGGTTATCGCATGTAGTGGAATGCGTCAAGCATTTCGTGAATTTGCGTGTAGCCGATCTCGCCAGAGATTGGAAATTGATCGGCGACGCGTCCAAAGTCTGGCGACTTCGGCTACAAGCCTCCGTTACGGTTATCGCTGGCGGTTGGCTAGTTTTTCGCGAACGCGATGAGCTCGCTCCACAGATCCGCCTGCCATGGGTTCCAGGATAAAGTTCCTTTTGTAGGCGGCCAGACCTTGGTCGAGATACGCTAAGGCTTCATCGAGCTTGGCGTCTGTATTCAAGCGTGCATCGGGGATCAAACGCAATTCAGCTAAATGCGTAGCGGCTTGAAGCATACTGATTTGGTAATAGCGATTGTCTGGGAATCGTTCGGCTAACTTGATTAGCCGCTGGATTGATTGAGCGAAGGCCTCCTCAGCTGGCAACCAATGCTGCTTGCCTTGTTCCACGATTCCCAAGCGATCATGACTGTTGGCCAAAATGGCTTGATATTCGGGTACGCTCGGAAAGGAATCGCAGAGCTTTTGGCAAGTATCGATGGCTCGTCGCAAATACTGTTCGGCTTGCGTGTCATCCAGCGGATCTAGACGTGCACTGGCGGTCGACAAGGTATCGGCATATTCGAGCAACACGTTCGGATCGCGTGGCGTACGCTCCAACAACCGGTCAAGCGTTTCTCGTGCCTCATTGAAGGCTACGGTCGCGTCTTTCATGCGTCCACTGGACAAAAAATGCAACATCACATGCCTCTGTGATTGAGCATAGGCCAACAAGTAATCATGGCGATCGGGAAACTCGGTTGCCAATTGCTTAAACAACTCAGCTGCTTTCAGCAGATCGACTTCGATCGGGTTTTTGCCCCCGAACCAACCGCCACCTGGACGAGGTTTGTCGTTGGGGCCAAAGTTGGGTGGTCCGCTTCCAGGTCCGCGATGTTGACCGTTCTCGGGCGGCTTGGGCGGCTTGAACATGCGAGATAATTCATTCAATACATCGCGAGGTCGACCATCCGGTGGTGGACCCGGCGGACCATCCAATCCATCCGGTGGTGGACCTGGTTGTCGTGGTGGCCGATCGAAGGGTTGGTCAGGTCGAAAGCCATTTGAAGGTTGACGATCAGGTAGCTGACGATCAGGTGGCTGACGGTCAAGTGGCGGGCCATCGGGTCGCATTCCATTCGGTGGCGGGCCGAAGGCTCCGAAACGTCGCCAGCCGCCCATCGATCTACCACCGGGTTGCGGCTTGTCGTCCGACAAAGCCCCGGTTCGACCCAGTAGCGAGCCGGCTAGGTCATAACTACGAGCCAGTTCGAAACGCACGTCGGCCAGCTTGGTCATCTCTTCACTTTGCGATTCAAGAATGCGAATCGCTTCTTTGTGTTCCCACACGATCTTTTGCACTGGTCGAGCCATTGTCGAGAGCGCAAAACCGCGATCGTTGTAGATCTTGGCGATGTTTAACGTCGTGCGCTGGTCTTGTGGATCTTGTTTCTGGGCCAACTGTAGAAGTTTTAAGGCTTCATCATAAGAGTTGATGGCTTCATCACCTTTGCCCAATCGGAGTTGAATTTGTCCGATGCGATGATAGGCCGTGGCAGTTCGCGCTCGCAGGGCCGTGTCTTCGCTATTGCCTTCAGCAAACTGCGCATAGAACTTTAAGAGACTATTCAGTAGTTCTGCGTCGGCGCTACTGAGCGTGACTTCGAACCTCTCACTGTTTGGGTCTTTGTCTTCGCTGGCGACTTGTTTGTTATCTGCCTGTGGGCCACTGGAGTTGCTAGTACCTTCTTCAGTAGCGGCAGCTTGCAGGTCGATCGACAGGGATTGAGGCACGCCACGTTGGGCGACATTGTCGAAGATTGAATCGAAAGCTTGCAGGGCGACGTTGAGATTCGTTTCAGCTCGAGCCTGGCTGGCGACGGCTTGCTGGCGAGCTTTGTCGGCTTGAGTGCTAGCCGCGCGAGCTGCATCGCGCGCCTGCTGGGCATCATCCAAGGCGGCGCGGGTCGTAACCAGCCCTACGCTGGTCACGATCGTGGTTGCAATTAACAGCAGCAGTGCCGCAGCCGATGTCGCAGCCAGTGCCGGATTGCGCCTGGTCCATCGGCTCAATTTTTCCACCACCGAAGCACGCCGCGCTGCGATTGGTCGATCGTCCACAAACGAGCGCAGATCCTCGGCCAGGTCTCCCGCACTGGCATAGCGATGCACTTGCTCGAAGGCGGTGGCCTTCAGAATAATCGTTTCCAAGTCGCGAGGTATCGCCGGATTGACTTGACGCGGCTGGGCAATTTCGTGATTGCGAATGCGATTGGAGAGCGATTTAGAAATGTCGAACGCTGGTTTCCGAGTGGCCAGTTCGTACAGGGTCAGTCCCAATGCATAAATGTCGGTGCGCTCGTCAGCGCGACCTTCCAGCTGTTCAGGCGCCATATATTTGAGCGTACCCATGACGTCGCCCGTCTGCGTCAGCTCACCGACGTCGCTCAATTTAGCCAGCCCAAAGTCGGTCACCCAAACTTCGCCACTGTTATCCAATAACAAGTTCGACGGCTTGACGTCGCGATGCAATACTCCGTGACCATGCGCGTAAGCCAACGCGCTGGCGGCCTGCATGCCTACCTTGCCGATGTCGACAAATGACAATTCAGACGCTTGGCTCAGCGGCTGACCATCGATCAGTTGCATCGCAAAGTAGTGCACGCCATCTTGCGAACCACTACCGAATACGGGCACGATGTTCGTATGGTGCAAGCGCGCAATCGCTTCAGCTTCGCGCTGGAAACGTTCGAGTTGCTTGGCAGATTCATGACTGTTGGTGGTTAGGACCTTCAGCGCGACTCGGCGTTTCAGCGTGATCTGCTCGGCCTCGTAGATGACGCCCATGCCACCGCGACCTATTTCGCGGATGATGCGATAGTCACCCAGTTGTTCGAGGTTCTTATGCACGATGCGATGCTGACGCCGATGATTGGCATAACGGGAGTGTTCTTGTTCGCTGACGCGTTCAAATAGGGCGAGCGATTCTAAGAGCGCGCGAGCTTCTGCTTGTTGTTCGGGGACGCGTTGTACGTACTCATCGATTGAAGGATTGGCGCCGTTGCGCCGCGCGGCGGAGAATTCGGCTGCCAGTACTTCCAGCGGATTGCGACCAGAGTCGCTGCCGTCGATGGTATCGTCACACTCACTCATTTTTTTGCCCTTTGGCAATCTGACTCAGCCGCAACATGGCGCGCACATAACGGTTGCTGGCGGCGGTAATGCTGATTCCCAAAGCCTCGGCGATTTGATTGTTGGTCAATTGTTCAAAGTGTCGTAAAGCCAAAACTTCGCGATCGATCTCGTCCATCCCTTCCAGCAGCTCGCGCAGTTGTTGTAACTCTTCTTGCCGGACCATCGCCTGGCTGGGCGAAGTCATTTGCTCAGCAAAGGCGGATAGGATCGACAGGCTGGTAGCGTTGGGGTCAGGTTGATGAGCATGCGTGACTTCGAACCGCGGATCGCGCTTTTGACCAAAGTGTCGCCGTTGGACACCGATCAAAATCTGGTATGTGATCTGCCGCATCCATACAAAAACCGAGACCCGCGCATCTTCCAGATAATCGGGCAGCCGCCGGGCTAGTTCGATGTAGGCTTCCTGCAGCACGTCCTCAGGGTCGACGCGCCCCCGAACACGCTCGTCCAAACGAAATTCGAGCATGCGTTCCAGCCGCGGGCGATAGGTTTCAAACAAATCCGCCAGTGCCGTTTTGCCATCGGTTCTTAACTGTGCAATCTCCTCATTCATGCCCAACATTCTAACCAGCCAACGACTATATCTGATACAGCAAAAGATTCAGGCCGATCCACAGGAGTAAGGAGTAAGGAGTACTCCTACTCCTACTCCTACTCGAACGCATTTCGAGTACGAGTACGAGTAGGAGTACGAATGCGGACTATTTCGAAACTTACGGTGGATTGCCGGGTTAGTTTTGCAGTATGGTCCTCAGGCGAGTTAGAATTTGCCCGGTTTCGCTGCCTTTTTCTCGCACACCGTCAAACTAAACAATGGATTCTCATCTCAAAGAAACGCTCGACCAACTTCGGCAAGCCGTATCGGTGGAGCAAAATGTGTCGGCCATGACCGTGGCCATCTATCTGCTCCTGGGAGCGGCCATGTCGCTGTATGTCCGGTTTTTGTACCGGCAATGCGGCAGTTCGGCTAACGACGCGGACGCTATTACACGCATTTTTCCCTTGTTGACGATGGTGACCATTGGCGTCATTTCGGTGGTCAAGTCATCGATGGCTCTCTCGCTGGGATTGGTCGGCGCCCTGTCGATTGTCCGCTTTCGCTCAGCCATTAAAGAGCCCGAGGAACTGGTTTACTTGTTTCTGTGTATCGGTATCGGCCTGGCTTTGGGGGCCGGCCAGCCGCTTTTGGCTGTCGTCCTGGTGGTCGTAGTTTCCGTGGTCGTACTGTCGATGCACTTTAGCACTGGGGGCCGCCGCGAGCAGAATCTGCTGCTGACCATTTCGGGCGACTCAGAGCGTTACTTCAGTCAAGGCGAATCGAGCGCCATGGTGGCCCTCGAGGAAACGGTGCCGCGTTACTCGCTGCAACGCTTCGACGTCGAAAACAACCGCGGCCAGGTCCGCGTGGTCATCAAAGAAACTCATCCTCGACAAACCGTTGAATTGATCTCGCAACTTCGGGAGCGATTGCCCGACTGCGAGATATCGTATGTGAATCTGAATACCAGTTGGTGAAGGCACTCCAGTATTTCCAAGTCCCCCTAATAACGCCTAAGGTTCGTAGGGCCAGCGTATGTTTTCCGTACTCGATCAAACCGAAAAGCGACAAGACCTGGCGCAGCGTCGCGAGGTCAAGTACGTACTCAGCGGTTCGGATATTGGAACAGTGCGGCGCTTGCTTGATACCAATGCCACTCGCCAGGTTCACAACCACCAAGTATCAACCGTCCGTAGCGTTTACTTTGACGATGCTCGCTTGTCGGCTTGCCAGGCTAATCTCAAAGGCTTGGGTACGCGTCGCAAGTTACGATTGCGATGGTACGATCAACTCCTGCCCGGCCATCATGCTTTTCTGGAAGTCAAATGGCGGGACAATCGCGTCACAGGCAAGCATCGCATGCACGTCACTTGCCAGCAACCTCTGGCTGAACTGGCGTACAAACATTGGATCAGTGAACTATCGCGATCGGTGCCACATCGCTATTTGAATTATCTGCTGACCTACAGCGAACCCACGGTACTGGTTGAATACAAACGCGAGCACTTCGTGGCAGGCGATCTGCGCTTGACGATTGACTACGACCTTGCCTTCTACGATCAAACGGGCAAGCAGTTCTTGTCGACGCGTTTTCCAGTGCGTTTGCGGGACTTTATGGTACTCGAAGGCAAAACACCCGTTGGTCGCGAAAGCGAGTTGAAGGAACTGCTGTATCCGTTGGCGCTGCGGGCGTCGCGTTGCTCCAAATATGTACACGGATGTCAACGCTTAGGCTTGGTCGCCGGCCGGGCGTAGGAACCAGCTTTTCAAACTCATCACTCTACTCTCATATCCAACTCTCACATACAAAATGAACAAATCCAGGAGCGTTATCTTGAATCGAATCATGTTAGGGCTGAGCGGACTGTGCGTGCTGGCAGTTGCGTTCTTCGTACTGCCGCTGCTCGTCGCGCAGCCTCCGGACGGTGGTCCCGACCAGGCCGGCGGTCCTCCAGGTTTTGGTCCGCCCGGCTTTGGTCCTCCGGGTTTTGGTGGGCCTGGCTTTGGTGGGCCCGGTGGTCCAGGTCGCGGTATGCCGCCACTGCCTGTGCTGCAGGCGCTCGATAAAGATGGCGATGGCGAGATCTCCGCCGAGGAATTGGAAAACGCACCTGAGGCTCTGCGCGGACTGGATGCCAACAAAGACGGTGTCTTAAAAGACGACGAAATTATGCCGCCCATGCCATTTGGTCCCGGTGGCTTTGGCGGTCCCATGGGCGGCAATCGTGAATTGGTGAAGGAATATGATAAAGATGGCGATGGCAAGTTGAACCAGGCCGAGCGCGCTGAAGCTCGCAAGAATGGCGGTGGTGGTCGCGGTGGTTTTCCAGGTGGCGGTCGAATGGGACGCCAGAATGCACAGCCACCTGAGCCAGGCAAGCAAATGTCGCCAGCCGATGTAAAAAATTATCCCGACAAAGATCTATACGATGTGGCTACTGTCCGCACGTTGTTCTTCACCTTTCCTAACGAAGATTGGGAAAAGGAACTCGAAGCCTTCAACAATACCGATGTCGAAGTTCCTGCGACCCTGATGGTCGATGGCAAAAAATATGACGGAGTCGGCGTGCACTTCCGCGGTATGTCTTCTTATGGCATGGTGCCCACTGGCTTCAAACGCTCATTTAATGTCAGCCTGGATTTCACGGACGATGATGCCAAACTGTATGGCTACAAAACGCTCAACCTGCTGAATGCTCACGAAGATCCATCGTACATGAGTTCGGTGCTGTATTCGCAGATTGCACGTCAGTACATTCCCGCCCCCAAAGCAAATTTTGTACGCGTGGTGATCAATGGCGAGAGCTGGGGTATCTATGCCAACGTACAACAGTTCAACAAGGATTTTTTGAAAGAGAATTATGCCTCATCGCAAGGCACGCGCTGGAAGGTGCAAGGCAGTCCAGGCGGTGATGGTGGCTTGCGTTACACGGGCGATAACATAGCCGACTATCGGCGCCGCTACGCGCTCAAGTCTGAAGATAGCGATGAAGCTTGGCAGGCTTTGATCAAGCTGTGTAAGACGATCGACGAAACACCGGTCGAACAATTGGAAGCTGCCTTGGAGCCGATGTTGGATATCGACGGCGCACTTTGGTTCTTGGCTCTGGACTGTGCGTTGATTAACAACGACGGCTACTGGGTACGCGCCAGCGACTACAGCATCTATCTGGATGCCAACCACAAGTTCCATTTGATTCCGCATGATATGAACGAAGCCTTCCACGGCGCGATGGGACCTCCCGGCGGCGGTCGCGGTCCTGGTGGTCCCGGCGGTGGTCCCGGAGGATTCTTTGGCGGCTTCTTCGGACCTCCTGGTGGTGGACCTCCTGGTGGTGGACCCGGTGGCGAAGGTCCTGACGGCTTCGGCCCGCCCGGTGGCCCAGGTGGCCCAGGTGGCTTTGGCCCTCCCGGTCCAGGTGGCTTCGGTGGCCCCGGTGGCGGTCCGGGTGGCGGACGAGGCCCTGCTGGACCTGGCGGTGGACGCGGTGGACGACGTGGTCCTGGTGGCCCTGGTGGTGGCGCCGGTGGCGTAACGCTCGACCCACTAGTGGGTCTGGATGATGCCAGCAAACCACTCCGCAGCCAGCTACTGAAAGTACCCGCCCTGCGCGATAAGTACTTGAGCTATGTACGTACGATCGCTGAACGTTCACTCACCTGGCAGAATATCGGACCGCTGGTCAACCAATCCTATACGCTCCTGAAAGATGACATCGCAGCTGATACGCGCAAACTAGAGAGCTTTGAAGCCTTCGAAGCTGCGATGAGCGATGCAGAACCCTCGGGCGAGCCAGCCGGACGACACATGAGTGTGCGCAGTTTCGTCGATGCTCGCAGCAAGTTCTTGCTCGCACATCCTGAAGTCGCGAAAGCCACAGCCGTTTCTTGGGAGAGAACCACTCCCGATCCAACCAAGCTCCGCAAGCAAACCAGTACTGGCAAAGATGTGCCTTCAGCCAGCACTTCGACCACCGTTGTCATCAATGAGGTAATGGCTTCCAACACCAAAAGTGTCAAAGATCCACAAGGTGACTATGACGACTGGATTGAACTGCGCAATGCAACGTCGACAGCGATCGACCTAAGCGGCATGTACTTGACCGATAATGCAGGGTCACCGCGCAAATGGCGTTTCCCTGAAGGCACCAGTCTGCCTGCAGGCGGTTACTTGGTCTTGTGGGCCGACGAAGATCGCAAAGCCAAAGACGGCTTGCATCTAAACTTCAAACTCTCAGCGGCCGGCGAAGAAATTTATTTGATCGATCGTGATGATCGTCAAAATGCCGTCATCGACCATGTCAAGTTTGAAAAACAAACCGAAGATGTCGCCTTTGGGCGCCATCCTCGCACCGAGAAAAAGTGGGTCCCCTTGGTGCCCACGCCTGGTAAAGAAAATCGCGACCACGAATAGTGTTGGTACTCACGTAGCCGAGTCTCTCCGAGACTCGATCACTACCACCGCATGACTCAACCAGAAAATTAACAGTGTCTCGGAGAGACACTGCTACGTGCCCCACGTAGGCGAGTCTCTCCGAGACTCGAATCTCTTTCGTCCCAAAATTCCGCTGAGGAAAAGATCAGCGTCTCGGAGAGACGCTGCTACGTGCATAGCCGAGTCTCTCCGAGACTCGGCCCCTAGGCTCACTTGCTCTCCAAGTCTTCCCAGCGTTGGTACAGCGTGCCGAGCTCGGTCTCTAGATCAGCCAACTTTTGATTGACCAGTTTGATTGCGTCCGGGGTTTGTTTAAAGAACTCCGGCGCGCTCATCTGGTCATGCAACTCCGCTTGAGTGCGTTCGGCTTGGGCAATGCGATCGGGCAAGGCCTCCAGCTCACGTTGCTCTTTAAAGCTTAACTTCTTGGCCGTCTTCTTTTCGGCGACTACGGGTGGTTCAACTTTGGCCGTCGACTTGTCAGATCGACTGCGATCCTCCGCAGCTTGTTCGATTTGCCGAGCTCGATGTCGAGCGTAATCGTCGTATCCACCACCCAGCTCGGTGACCTGGCCTTGGCCATCGAGAGCCAAAATACTAGTGACGACATTGTTCAAGAACGCGCGATCGTGACTGACCAGCAGCAGCGTACCCGCATAACTACTGACCAGTTCCTCCAGCAACTCGAGTGTTTCGGTATCAAGATCATTGGTCGGCTCGTCCAGCACTAGCACATTGGAGGAATGCCGAAACAGGCGAGCCAACAACAATCGATTACGTTCACCTCCGGATAGGAACTTGGCGGGTTGGCGAGCGCGATCCGGAGTGAATAGAAAGTCTTGCATGTAACTGTAGATGTGGCGCTCCTTGCCACCGATCAGCAGTCGTTCATTGCCATCAGCCACATTTTCAGCGATGGTCTTTTCGCCATCAATCTGTTCGCGCAGTTGATCAAAGTACAACACTTCCAGTCTGGTTCCCAAGCGCACCGTGCCACTGGTCGGTTTCAATTCACCCAGCAGCAGTTTCAGAAGCGTGCTTTTGCCTGCCCCGTTGGGGCCCACGATACCGATCTTGTCACCGCGCATGATCTTGGTGCTGAAAGGTTTGATAATCGGGCGTTGGTCGTAGGCGAACGATACGCGATCGACATCGATGACCAATGCCCCGGACTTCTCTTGCACATCGGCTTGCAGTTTAACGTTGCCAACTTTATCGCGACGTTCGGCGCGTTGGCGGCGCATGGCTTCTAGCGAACGCACGCGACCTTCGTTGCGTGTGCGCCGGGCTTCGATGCCTTTGCGGATCCACACTTCTTCTTCGGCCAGACGTTTATCGAACAGCTCAGCTTGTTTCTCTTCGGCAGCCAACACATCGGCTTTGCGCTCTAAAAACTTGTTGTAGTCGCATTCCCAATCGAGTAGCCGACCGCGATCGATTTCCAAAATCCTCGTGGCCAATGCCTGCAGAAAAACACGATCGTGCGTGACAAACAATAATGCCCCAGGGAACCCTTTGAGAAAAGTTTCCAACCACACGATCGAGTCGATATCCAGATGGTTAGTCGGTTCATCCAGCAGTAGCAGATCAGGACTGCTGACAATGGCCTGCGCCAGCAGCGCGCGGCGCTTCATGCCAGCAGAGAGTGAATCGAAGACCAGGTCGCTATCGAGCTGCATGCGATTGAGAACACGATCCAGCGCAGCTGTGCTCTCCCATTCTTGCGATTGGCTGGAATGAACGCCCTGCAAAATGACATCGCGTATTGTCGCGGGCTGACCTTCCGGACTACGAACCGATTGGGAATCGACTTCTTGGATCAGCCTGGCGATGTGCACTTTGGGTTCGATGCGCACCTGGCCGTGATCGGGTTGAACTTCCCCAGCCAGGATCTTCATCAAGGTCGATTTGCCGGTACCATTGCGGCCCAACAGGCCGATGCGTTCTCCTTTGTCGATAGCCAGGTTGATGTTATCCAGCAAGGCAGGCTTGCGCCACGTAAAGCCTACGTCGGTCAGCGTCAGTATTCGCAACTATGGTCTCCTCTGGCTCCGCGACGGGCACGGCCACGCGAAACGCGGCCTCGTTAGCTTTAACTCAACAGGCGCAAGCAATGGTTGGGTGATTGAAATTGGTTAAGTGATGGGTGGTGGAATGAGAAGTATCGTGTGGGATAGTTGTAGCTTGCCTTTCGCGGAGCGAAAGGAGACACTAAGTCTTACCAGCTACTACCAAGCCAATTCCATGTGGGCTGGCGGTCAGCCAACCCCATTTGGCTTCGCCGAAACCGGCGCCGATAAGCAAACGTTGCAATTGCGCTGCAGTCCGCTGTTGACCGCCGGTGGCGACAGCCAACTCCAGACTCTTGGTGGCTAGTGCTAAAGGTGGCCCATCGGATTCACGCAGCGTTTCCAGGATGACCACCTGTCCACCAACGCGCAAAGCGTCGGCGGCGCGGCCCAGCAAGATAACAGCGGCTGGATCTTGATCCAGTTGTACAACTTCGGGCAAGATCACCATATCAAACTGGCCTAGCGGTGGTGACCAGCTGCGATAGTCGTCTTCAATAAAGGTCACACTGGGCAACAGATCGATGCTCGCATAGGTTGCTCGACACTGAGCCAGCATGGCTGGTTCATCGATGCAGGTCATGCGCAGTTTGGGATCGCGATAAGCCATAGCGGCGCTCCAGACGCCTGCCCCGCTGCCCAACTCCAATACGTTCAGCCCGCGCAGCGCAGCTCCGATGCCCAACACCTCGGCCGCCTGCATGGCGGCCGCCGTATGCGACCATTGGCGAGTGCTAATTCGTTGACGATACTGCGATAGTCGGTGACTAGAATGGTTGGCATCGGAGTTCTGCAGATATTGAGGCAAATCATGCCAGAGGCTCTGTCCCATATCGGCATCAATTGGGGCAAACAGGCCCACAGCTTGCGAGATGGCCAGGTCGTCTCCGTAGCTTTCGATCGCTCCCACCGTCACTAAAACACGCAATAACTCTGTCAGAGCCTCCCCCTCGCACTGGCAGGCTGTCGCTAACTGCTCCAAGTTCTTTTGCCCACTGCGCAAAGCCTGAAACACACCCAATTGGGAGGCCGACTTGAGGCACGCCGCCAGGGCCATCGCGTCGAGGAAACTTTGATATTGAAGGATAGTTTGTTTTTGTGAATCGCTCATCTGGGCCGTTTCCGGTTGCATCGATGCGGGCTAATCGTAGAGAATATTGTAGGTCGGCAGTCCTGTGCCGATAGCACCCGCTCTGAACGTCCATCGGAACTGAAATGAAAAACTTACCCATAGTCGTCCACTGCTTCGTCATCCTAATATTCACAATTCCACTGGCCCTGCAACCGCAGCTCTCAGCTCAAGAACCCGCCGCGACCAGCCCACGAGCCGCCCCACTGGCCGCCCCACGCAAATCGATAGCCAACTTCTCATTGCCAGCTTCCGCCGGTCGCACAGTTTCCTTGCCCAGCGATGCCCAAGCGGTCGTGGTTTGTTTTTTGGGAACCGAATGTCCTTTGGCTCGACAATACGCGCCGCGTTTGCAACGGATGGCCGATAAATATGCCGCGCGTGGTGTAGTCTTCTTGGGCATCGATAGTAATCTGCAAGATACGCTCGACGAAGTTAACCAGTTTTGCCAGTCGAACAACATCAGCTTTCCTATCGGCATGGACTACGATCAGAAAGTGGCTGAACTATTCTCCGCCCAACGCACGCCCGAAGTCGTGGTGCTCGACCGACAACATGTTGTACGTTATCAAGGCCGCATCGATGATCAATACTTGCCAGGCTTGACCAAGCCACAAGCAACCGTGTCGGAACTAACCATGGCCATCGATGCCATTCTGAGCGGCGAACCGATCAATGTTACTCAAACACAATCGGTTGGTTGCCGCATCGGACGTCCGAAACAACCGACGAGTTCTAAAGCGGATGTAACCTACACCAATCAGATCGTCCGCATCTTCAATCAGAATTGTGTCGAATGCCATCGCAGCGGTGAGATCGGTCCGTTTGCCATGACCGACTATGAAGAGCTTCGCGGTTGGGGCGATATGATTATCGAAGTGATCAACGATGGTCGCATGCCACCCTGGCATGCTGCTCCTGGTCACCTGCCATTGCAGAATGCGCGTTCGATGAGCGAACCAGATAAACAGCTCGTGCGCGATTGGGTCGATGCGGGTATGCCCTACGGCCAGGCCAGCCAATTGCCCACAGCCACCGTGGCTGCCCAGTCGAAATGGTACATGTCGCGCTCACCTGATCTCGAATTGCCCATGCGCTCCACTCCCTACACCATTCCGGGCGAAGGCACTGTCGACTATCAATACTTTGTCGTCGATCCAGGCCTGACTGAAGATCGTTGGGTCAGTGAAGCTCAAGTGGTTCCCGGTAATGCGGGTGTTGTGCATCATGCGATCGTCTTTATTCGTCCACCCGATGGCGTCGACTTTCGTGGTGTGAGCTGGTTGACCGCGTATGTGCCCGGTCAGCGACAGCATCTGTTACCCGCTGGCAGTGCGCGCCGCATTCCTGCCGGTTCGAAGTTTGTCTTTCAAATGCATTACACGCCCAACGGTACCGAACAAACCGATATCTCACGTGTCGGGATGGTCTTTGCCGATGCGGCAGAAGTCAAGAACGAAGTCATCACGGTCATGGCCATCAATCAAGACTTCGAGATTCCACCCGGTGTGGCGGATCATCCGGTTAAAGCTCGCTTGAAGCGTTTCCCCAAAGGCGGCCAATTGCTGGCCGTCAGCCCTCACATGCACGTGCGCGGCAAGTCATTTCAGCTGACCATGAAACAAAACGACCAACAGAACATTGTGCTGGACGTGCCCAAGTATGATTTCAATTGGCAGCACACTTACGAGTTCGCTGCGCCTATCGAACTCGACGCAGTGGATGGCATTGAATTCACCGCTCGCTTCGATAACTCCAGTGGCAATCCGGTGAATCCCAATCCGCATACACTGGTGACTTGGGGCGATCAAACTTGGGAAGAGATGGCCGTGGCATTCTTCGAAGTGTCTCAGCCGTTGGATCAAGTTGGCAAGACGCGCAGCCAGAATGAAGTTGTCGCCGCTGATTCGCCCGCAGACCGAGCCTCGAAGCGCGCCAAGTTTGCCGAGGACTTTTTAGCCAAGCTCGACTTGAACCAAGATGGTCACGTTCACTTCGACGAAGCCCCTCTGGCCATCCAGAAGTATTCCTTCCATCGCTTCGACGCCAACCGTGATCGTCAAATCGATCGCGAAGAACTAGAAGCCGCTACTCCGTAATCTTCTCTCCTGTAGCCGAAGTCGCCAGACTTTGGACGCGCTAGCGCCGCTTCATCCAATCTCTGGCGAGATCGGCTACATCCTTCGTAGCCGAAGTCGCCAGACTTTGGACGCGCTGGCGCCGCTTCATCCAATCTCTGGCGAGATCGGCTACGCGAGATCACCTTTCTTCCAACGATTGAAAATTCTTCCACGCTAGCTCTGGCGTTATTCGCGTCAAAGCCCACAAAACCCCATAAAAACCAGCGATTTCGAATTCTGCTTGCGATTGGCACGGTGTTCGCTTTAACGGACTCACACAATCGGGCACGACGGCAGGAGCACAGTTCCCAGGCAGTTTATGGAGATCGCCAAATGTTAGTTCTCAGTCGCAAGTTGAATCAGAAGGTCCAAATCGGCAACGATATCGTGGTTACGGTGGTCAAGGTCAAAGGCAACGTCATTCGCTTGGGCATCGAGGCACCCAGAGACGTGCGTGTGTTGCGATCAGAACTCGAGATCAACGTCGACAATTCTCTCACGGCTGGTTTAGAAGCTCAAGGATTGGACGCTGAGCCCCAACCGAGCTCAGGGCGTCGCGCTCCCTTGGCCCGCTTCTTAACAGCGGTGTCGCCTTAGTCTGCATCTCAGATTTCAGGTTGGACGTTCTCTTCGACCCACTGGGCATAGGCCTGAGTGGCCGCAACTTCAACGACCAGAATTTGCGGCACATCGTACGAGTGATTAGCCTCAATGAACTCGACCAGTTGCTCTTTTACGCTTGGCAGCGATTTAATCGTGCAGGTCCACTCTTGCTCGGTTTGAACCTGGCCTTGCCAGCGATAGACACTTTCGATGGGACCATAAACTTGAACGCATGCGGCCAGCTTGGCTGAGACCAGGCGTGCCGCCAGCTCGCGGGCGGCTTCTAGGCTGCTGCAGGTTGTGGTAACTTCGATGATTGAGTTCATGCGTGCGGTTCCTTGTAGCTAGTCAGCTTAGCATTGTCATCGGTTATGTGTGGTCGTTTTACTCTGAAAACCAATCCCAGTGAGTGGGGGCAATTGCTGCTACCCGAACTCCTACAGTCGAGTCTGGATGCTCAGTCGTTGCAGCAAGCTACGGCTGATTGGCAGCCGCGCTATAACATTGCGCCAACGCAATCGATTGTAGGTTTGATCAGTCAAACTGGTGACGCACAGCACAAGTCGATCATTGCAGCGCGAGCGTTTCGCTGGGGGCTGGTTCCGTTTTGGGCCGATGATTTAGCGATCGGCAATCGCATGATTAACGCTCGCGTGGAAACGCTGAGCGAGAAGCCGGCATTTCGTACGGCGCTAGGCAAACATCGCTGCGCGATCCCGGCAGATGGTTACTACGAGTGGCAAGTTCAAGGCAAACGCAAGCAACCGTTTTGGATACACAAGCACGATAGCCATCTGTTTGCCTTTGCGGGTTTGTGGGATCGCAATCGCAAGGCCAGCGATCAGGAAGTTTATAGCGCGACCATCATCACCGGCAGCGCCCCAGACTTGTTGTCGCCCATCCACAATCGCATGCCAGCTATTCTAACGGGTCAAGCGCTGGCCACCTGGCTGGACCCCAGCACGTCGGCCGAGGCTGCCCAGCAGTTACTCTTGTCGCAGCGCGAAACGGACTTGGAACCTATGCCGGTCAGCACCCACGTCAACAATGCTCGCCACGAAGACGCCCAGTGTCTCGAGCCACTCAGTCTTGAGCCACCGAGTCTTGAACCACCGAGTCTTGAACCACCAGCAGAGCAGGCGTAATTCATGAGCATCATGGACATCCAGTGGCAACCGACTCCGCGGCAATTGCGCCAGTTCGCAGCGTGTACCCTGCTGATCTTGCCCCTGATCGCCTGGTGGTCGGGCGTTAGCTTTACTTGGACGATGGTAATTGTGGGTGCCAGCTTATTGCTCAATGCCTGTGCCTGGCTAGCACCGCCCTTGGTCCGTCCCATCTTTATCGCAGCCATGTTGATCACGCTCCCGATTGGCCTGGTTGTAGGCGAGCTCGCGCTGCTACTGATTTATGTCGGAGTCTTCTTGCCTATCGGCTTGGCCTTCCGCATGATGGGTCGCGACGCGCTGCGCTTGAAGCGCGGCGACCAGCCAACCTACTGGGAACCGCGCCCGCCCCGAGACGCCAAAAGTTACCTGCGTCAGTATTGATTGCGAAGCGTCACCTCCCCCGGCGCAGCTGGGGGAGGTCGCAGACGAGGCGTTAAGCCGAAGTCTGCGGGAGGGGGCACCTGCTGTAGGACGGGTCTCCAGGCCCGTCCGTGTCTCCGGCTTTCGGAGCCATACAGCATCATCTTCGAACGGACGGGCCTGGAGACCCAAGGGCTTTAAGGGTGAGTGTGTCAACTAATCGCAAGTAGCTTTGCAGTCGACACATGGTTTGAAGCCACGTTTCTGGACCGGAATGGCTTTTTCATCTTTGCTCCACGAGTGGCCCGTCCGTGTCTCCGGCTTTCGGAGCCATACAGCATCATCTTCGAACGGACGGGCCTGGAGACCCAAGGGCTTTAAGGGTGAGTGTGTCAACTAATCGCAAGTAGCTTTGCAGTCGACACACGGTTTGAAGCCACGCTTCTGGACCGGATTGGCTTTTTCATCTTTGCTCCACGAGTGGCCCGTCCGTGTCTCCGGCTTTCGGGGCCATACAGCATCATCTTCGAACGGACGGGCCTGGAGACCCGTCCTACGCTCGGTGGTGCCGGAGGCTTAGAACAGCGTATAGATAAAGGGGGCGGCGCCGGTGGCGGCTAGGAGAGCTAGTAGGCCGATCAGGCCTAGCGAGACTACGATCGGGATTAGCCACCACTTTTTGTACTCGACGATAAACTCGAGTATCTCACCTAGTAACGACAGTTCCTTCTCCTGGCTGGCAGATTCGAATTCGTTGCTCTCAGTATCAGGCTTGTTCATGAAGTAGATCGACTTAGGTATACTTTATATGTAAAGCAAAATAGTTTATGTATAAAGCAAAGTAGTTTGCGGGTAAAGTATGGTTCGAGGGCTAACCGACTACTGCGCCGATGGCGGCGAACAAGAAGATCAGACCGATGCAGCCGATGACTAAGACTACGTTGACCATGCTCAAGTAATAGCCTAATTGCACCAGTCCCAGTTTGCTGGGGTCGGACTGGCCGGCTCGAATGTCCGAGATAGCTTGGGCTCCTACGACCCAGCCGATAATGCCGAAGATCGGGCAGAAACCCAACCAAGCCAAAATGCCCATCGCCAATACCAAACCGCTCTGATCAGTCTTGGGGTACTGCCGCTGAGTGGCAACGCCCGCAGCCATGGCACTTTGAGCGGCAAAGGGATTGGTACTGTTGGATGCATACGGATTAGTACTGGTGGCGCTGGCGGTGACCGGCGAGGCTGGCATCGCTGAGCGGTTGCCAGGCTGGAACATCGTCGCCGGTTGCCACATGCCATTTTCGCCCATGCGTATTTGATAATGCTGACCCACGCGGCCTTCCGAAAACCAGCGATCCAACGTTGCGCGATCAGCCGGACCGTATTCGGCTCCGTTGGTGGCCCGCATCCAATACTTGATCTCCGGCTCGGCGTAAGGATCATTCAGCGGCGCAAGTGGGGTTGGCGGTGGAAGTGGGGAAAGTGGCGCAGGGTAAGTCGAACTGCCTAGGTCCAAAGGCGCATCGCCGGATGAATAGCCGATCGTGTCCGACAAGATGCCTGGTGTTCTGCCGGGATTGCTTGGACTTAGATCGATTGGAGCAGGTGCCGATGCAGGTACCGTGTAAATCGTACCGCACTCCGGGCAACGCGCTTGCCGGCCTGCGTACTCGTCAGCCACCGCCAACGTCTTGCCACAGCCTGCGCATGTTGTGGTGATTGCCATCGTCGTCTTGTTAGCCTTTGTGACTCTGCTGGGAAGTTGCGGTTTGTGTTATGTGGCATAGGCTTCTAGCCTGTGTCTGTGTATTTAATTGCCACAGGCTGGAAGCCTATGCCACATACACAGGCTGGAAGCCTATGCCACAGCACAGGCTGGAAGCCTATGCCACACTTGTGCCTATGCTATGGGTTGTTTTTCTGGGTACAAGTAAATAAAGCTCTTGCCTAAACGACCGCCGTAGTTGCCGGCGGTGATGCGCACCAGGCCGGGAGTGGGCAGCGCGGCATCGATCGCGGCGTAAGTTGCGTCCGCGACAGCCTGCAGCGAACTGCCGTTGATGACAATTTCCATAATCGACTCGACTCCATCGGGTACGCGAGAAGCCTGTCCCAGTTTTGATTTGAGCGTCGGACAATACTCGGCATAGGTGCTGGCAATCAAAAAGCTATAACGGCTGCCCGCCTTGGAGGCGCTGGCGGCCACTCCACCGGGGAATGTCAGGACGCAGTCGTCGCATTTGGCGGCGGCCGCAGCGGCGCGCTCGGCGGCATCGATCGCTGCGTCTTCGCTCGTGGCCATGAACCACAAATTGCCGCCCATGATGCCATCGCGAAATCCAAAGCGCCGGGTCAGATAGAACTCGCCGCCCATCGTCGGTACTACCCAGCCCAATGTCCCGTAACGCTGGTCGCGAAATTGATGACCATCGCCGAAGAAAGCGACTTTGCGGCCCAGCTTGAAATACGGATCGGTATCAAGGCGATTGAAGCAGCGCGCAGTCGGACAGGGCAGCACATTCTGGCCAATGCGCGCCAACAAGACCTTCTCCAAATGCTCGACGCGATCTTTGCGAAATCTCGGCACGTGAACCTGCACGATCGCTCCCACTCGACCATCTGGCGTAACTTCGCCAGCGGATGTTCCATCGACAAACTTTACCACCCCAACCTCCGAATCGCACATGATTGTGCTCGTGGCATGCCCAGTAACTTTATGGCAGCAATTCTCCAGCCACTTGCGGTCGCGAGCGGTGATCAGAAATTCTGCATAAATACTGCGAAAGGCTTCGGCATAGGTATCTTCGACAAGTTGTTGGCGATCTTGGATCATGAGTTGGCCGACTCTTAACTGGAATCAAATGAAAGTAAAAATCTTTCCCCGTAGCCAAGCCTTGCTGAAGCGCCGGGATGTGCTTGCCAAAAATCTACCAAGTTCGAGGCGGGCCCTGGCTACCCCCTTGGCAATTTGGGTGGAAATTAGGACACTTGCGCTCGCTCGTTGAGTTTGGCGGCTTGGGCAGTTTGATGCGCACATGACTGTGCGACCATTTGTCGCGTAGTGTCAGGTGCTATTGAACAAAAGTGCCTGCGGGTACGATACTGGGCAACTTCTGATCAGTAGAACCGTCCGCACATCCGATTTGTGGGAGGGAGACACTGGTCAGTAGACCACGCGCTCCTGTCCCGCTGGGGAAACCTCCTCCGACGATATCCTCATATCACCCCCGCAGGGCAGTCTTCGAGTCAGTGCACGTTCCTTTCACGCTGGTTGGTGGAAACTAGCTACGAGAGCAATGCGAAATAAATGAACCGATTTCTCTTTCCTCGCTGGGTCAACAAGTTCCTGCCGGTGCTTGGTTTGTTGCTGTTGGGCGGCGCCGGTTACGGCGGCACTCTGTTTCTCGGAGCAACCGACGATGCGACCCTTAATCCGGGCTACGCGCCCGAGCAACCGGTGCCTTTCAGCCACGTGATTCATGCTGGCAAACTGAAAATGGATTGCCGCTACTGTCACACGGGTGTCGATAAAGGTGCGCACGCAACTGTTCCGGCCACGTCAACCTGCATCAATTGTCATAGCCCGCTGGATCCCAAGACCAGCACGCCCAAGTTGGCGGCCGTGCATCCGACCAGTTCCAAGCTAAAGGCTGTGCATCAAAGTTGGGAAACAGGCAAGTCAATTCCTTGGAAGCGTATTCACCGCCTGCCGGACTTTGTGTTCTTCAATCACGCTGCCCACGTTACGCGCGGTGTGAGTTGCGTGGTTTGCCACGGACGCATCGATACGATGGAACGCGTCGGGCAAGCCAAGGAGTTGTCGATGGCCTGGTGCGTCGACTGCCATAACAATCCTGCTCCCAATCTGCGTCCAGTGGAATTCGTAACCAAGCTGGATTGGAAAACTGAAAATCCTGAAGAGCTCGGTAAGCAGCTGCAGGAAGAAAACAATATTCATCCCAAAAACAACTGTGCGGTTTGTCACCGATGAGCGTAGCTGAATCTTCGACGAAAGTCGGCAAGCAAGATTATTGGCGAAGTCTTTCGGAGCTCGAAGGCACTGCTGAATTTAATCAATTCCTGCAGCGCGAGTTTCCGCAAGCAGCTTCGGAATTTCCCGAAGGCGTATCGCGCCGGCGCTGGTTGAAGCTGATGAGTGCTTCACTGGCTCTCGGTGGCGTCGCCGGATGCCGCTATGGACCCGATCAAATCGCGTCCTTCGTGGTTCGTCCACAAAATACTAACCCTGGCATTGCCAAGCACTACGCGACCAATTTCCAATTGGCTGGCCGCGCGGTGCACGCGATCATCAGCAACTACGAAGGTCGTCCGCTGAAGGTCGATGGCAATCCCCAGCATCCGATCATGAAGGCCAGCGAGCCGAACGATCTGAGCCAGGTCAATGCGCGCTTTGCTAGCGCAGGCTCGGATGTGTTCACGCAAGCCTGCATCTTGGGCCTCTACGACCCAGATCGCTTGGACTCGGTGCTGACTCGTGATGGCAAAGCTGTTGCCAAAGCGGATTGGGATGCGTTTGCTAAGTTCGCCGGCGAGCGAGCGACTGCTCTCAAGGCCAATAACGGCAAGTCGCTAGCAATCGTTATGGCTCCTTCGCTCTCGCCAACGATTAATCGTTTGGTAGGCGAAGCCCTCAAGGCCATGCCCGAAGCGACGTTGGTCAACTATTCGAGCATCGATACTACAGCCGTGGATGCGGCGTGCGCCCAAGCCGCAGGTCAACCGGCCGAGCTCTTGCTCGATTTGTCCGCTGCCAAGTTTATCTGCTGTTTCGATAGCGATCTGCTGGGCATCGACCCGCACTCGGTGGTCTACTCGCGTCAGTTCTCCAAAGGTCGCTCGCCTGATCCGGCTACGATGAATCGGCTGTACGTGATTGAAAGTCGCTACAGCGTGACGGGCGCTGCCGCCGACTTCCGCATGCCTGTACGTACCACCGAAATCGAAGCCTTCTTGGCCAAGGTTGAGAAGCGTGTCGATGAGCTGATCGCCGGTGCCAAGCCCGTCGAAGCGGCTGAGGCTGACAAAGCTTACGACGAAGTCGAGCCAGAAGAACAAGTGACGCGAGCGATCGAAGCGATTGCCGAAGACCTGTTCAAGCACAAAGGAGCCTCGCTGGTTTCGGTTGGTGCTCACCTACCGCTGAATGTTCAGCTGAGCGCGATTCGCATCAACCAAAAGCTTGAGAACGTGGGCAAGACCATGTTGCTCATGCCTTCGCGATCCGTGGTCGAAGGGGCCAAACCGGTTACGCTGGCCGACTTTACCACCAAGGCTAGCGGCAAAGCATTTGATACCGTGTGGATTCTGGGTGACAACCCGGTCTATACCGCACCGGCCGATGTGAAGTTGGCGCAGGCGCTAAAAGACATTCCTAACACGGTGTACGCCACGGACTATGCCGACGAAACGGCTGAAGTCTGTGCGTGGGCTCTGCCCACCGCCCATCCTCTTGAGAGCTGGGGTGATGTGCGCGGCGTTGACGGCAGCTATGGCATTTGCCAGCCTCAAATCGAACCGCTGCTCAGTGGCAAGTCATTGGCTGAGATCGTAGCCTTGTTAACTGGAGTGACGGACGTCGCGGCAGTGGACTTGGTGAAGAAGACAGCGGCTACTATGGCAAGTGGTCTGACCGATCGCGGTTGGAGCGAAGCTCTGCATGATGGTTACGTCAAGAACGTCAAGAGCGACGCACTGGCTGTTAGCGGCGATGTTGCGGCGCCACTGGTTGATGGAGCCATCGACACTGTCAAGATCGATGACAAGCGATTCGAAGCGGTGCTGTATCCCAGCGACGTGATGTACGATGGTCGCTTTATTAATAACGTGTGGCTGCAAGAGTTGCCGCAAGTAACAACCAAGCTGGTGTGGGATAATGCTGCATTGCTGGGTCCTGCCACTGCCAAGGCGCTGGGTGTCAAGCACGGCGAAATGGTGGTTGTGCGCTCGGGTGACGGTCAGATTCAAGTGCCTGTCTTCGAAGTGCCTGGCCAGGCCAATGGCTCGGTGGCCATTGCGATTGGTTATGGTCGCGTGTGCGGCGGGCTAGGTGAAGGCAAGAACGCGGTGGTTGGTAAGAGCGTGGCTCCACTGCGCACCACCGGCGCTATGTATGTGCTCAAGAACGTGACCATCACGCCGACGTCGGTGCCGTACAAATTGGCCACCACTCAAGATCACTTTGCTATTGATGAGTTGGGTGCGACCGAAACGTCCAAGCGGTCACATCAGCTGATCCGCGAAGGTACGTTGGAGCAGATCACCGAAGGTGGTCACGAGTTTATCGAGCACAAAGGTATTCACCATCCTGAGCACGGCTCGCTTTGGAAGGAGCCAATTGATACGCTCGAAAACGATGATACAGTGCCTTATCAGTGGGGCATGACGATCGATTTGAACAAGTGTATCGGTTGCAATTCTTGCGTGGTTGCCTGTCAGTCGGAGAATAATATTCCGGTTGTTGGCAAAGAGCAAATTTCACGCAACCGCGAAATGCATTGGATTCGCATCGACCGTTATTATTCGGGCAATCCAGCTGCACCCAAGATCGTTTATCAACCGGTGGCCTGCGTGCATTGCGAGACAGCCCCGTGCGAGCAAGTCTGTCCGGTGGCCGCGACGGTTCACACCGAAGAAGGCATCAATGCGATGGCTTACAACCGTTGCATCGGCACGCGTTATTGTGGTAATAACTGTCCGTACAAAGTTCGGCGCTTCAATTACTTCAACTACAACACGGAATACGGTTACTTCTACGGCTGGCAAGACTGGCGTGAGCAAGCCAATCGCAAGCTGCAGCAACTGGTTCTCAACCCCGACGTCAGCGTTCGCGGTCGTGGTGTGATGGAGAAGTGTTCGTACTGTATCCAGCGCGTTCAGGCTGGCAAGATTCACGCTCGCACCGAAGGTCGTCGTGTCGAAGACGGCGAGATTCAATCGGCTTGCCAGGTCGCTTGCCCGACTCAGGCTATTGTCTTTGGTGATATTAAAGATCCCTCCACTCGCGTATCGCGCTTACAAAAAGATCCGCGCAACTACGCCATGTTGGAAGAATTGAACATCAAGCCGCGTACGTTGTACCTGGCTCGAGTCCGCAACATTCATCCCCGTCTGAAGACAGCCGATCAAAAGGCTGAAGGACATCATTCACCCGCACACGAATCTGGCGAGGGTCATGGCGAGCATAGCTAGTACTCCATATATCGATAACACCATCGATACCCCCGGCCGGCGCACTCCGCTGGTTACGGGCAACCAGGACTATGGTTCGGTGACCCGCATGGTGGCTCGCATCTCGGAAGAGAAGCAGCCAGCCATTTGGTGGTTCACGTTCTTGCCGGCTGTGTGCCTGGCCTCGATGTTCGTGGGCTGTGTGGGTTGGTTGTTTTATAAGGGCGTTGGTATCTGGGGTAACATGGCCCCGGTTTACTGGGCTTGGCCAATCGTGAACTTCGTGTTCTGGGTTGGTATCGGTCACGCCGGTACGCTGATCTCGGCTATTTTGTTCCTCTTCCGACAGAACTGGCGCACGAGTATCAACCGGGCTGCCGAAGCCATGACGATCTTTGCGGTCGTTTGCGCCGGTATCTTCCCTGGTATTCACGTGGGTCGTGCCTGGCTGGCTTTCTGGCTGACGCCGTACCCGAGTTTGAATCTGTGGATGTGGCCTCAGTTCCGCAGTCCTCTGCTGTGGGACGTGTTCGCCGTTGGTACATACGCTTCGACCTCGTTGGTCTTCTGGTACATGGGCATGATCCCTGACCTGGCGACTTTCCGCGATCGTTCGACCAACAAGTGGCGACGGATGATCTACGGCATCCTGTGTTTGGGATGGAGTGGTTCATCGCGTCACTGGATGCGCTATGAAAAGGCGTATACGATTCTGGCCGCTTTGGCTACACCGCTGGTGCTCTCGGTGCACACGGTCGTTAGCTTTGACTTCGCTGTTTCGCAACTTCCTGGTTGGCATACGACGATCTTCCCGCCGTACTTCGTGGCTGGGGCGATTTTCAGCGGTTTCGGTATGGTGGTCACTTTGTTGGTGCCGGTGCGAGCCATCTATGGACTGAAGGATCTGATCACTGTTCGCCACTTGGAGAACATGAACAAGATCATTCTGGCCACTGGTTCCATGGTTGGACTGGCGTACACCACTGAGTTCTTCATCGCCTGGTATTCGGGTAACCCGTTTGAGTTCTTCACGTTCTGGAACCGTGCCTTCGGTCCTTACTGGTGGGCTTACTGGATTATGTTTAGCTGCAACGTGATATCGCCGCAGCTATTCTGGTTCCGCTACTTCCGCACCAACGTGGTGGCGATGTGGATCGTCTCGATCTTCGTCAACATTGGTATGTGGTTCGAACGTTTTGTGATTACCGTAACCTCGCTCAGTCGCGACTTCTTGCCGTCGAGCTGGGGTTATTACAGTCCGACAATATTCGACATCCTGATGCTCATCGGCAGCTTTGGAATTTTCTTTACGTTGTTTTGTTTGTTCTGCCGGTACTTACCGGTGGTAGCCATCTCCGAAGTTAAAGGGGTACTGGCTATCCAGCGGCATGCCGAACACGCCGCCCACGGCCACGATGACCATCACTAAGAAAATGTGGCATAGGCTTCCAGCCTGTGTCGAGAAGTTGTGGCACAGGCGTCCAGCCTGTGTCGCAAAGTGTGGCATAGGCTTCCAGCCTGTGTTGCATCAAGTTTGATAAGCCATCCCCGAGCTTCGGCTCAGAGCGAAAAAACTAATCCTGGCAGGTCCAGCCACTAACCGCGACTGTTGAATATGAGTAGTCCAAAGAAAGAAAAGAAGATCACTCCACCGCGATCATACGGTTGGATGGCGGAGTACGCGGACGATACTCACTTGATTGAGGCGTGCCGCAAGGTCCGTGATTCGGGCTATACCCGCACCGACGCTTTCGCACCTTTTCCGGTGCACGGCATCGATGAAGCGTTGGGTATCAAGCCAACCGTGTTGCCTTGGATTGTGCTCTGTTTTGGTTTGACTGGTTTGACCGGTGCTCTGATCATGGAGTACTGGATGAATGCGGTCAGTTACAAATACATCATCTCGGGCAAGCCTTACTTTTCGCTGCCGGCTTTTATCCCGGTCATGTTCGAGTGCACGATTCTCTTTAGTGCCTTCTCGACCGTGATCTCGATGATTTTGCTGAACGGTTTACCCAAGTTCAGCAATCCGGTGTTTACCAATCCACGTTTTGATCGCGCTACGGACGACCGCTTTTTCCTGTGGGTCGATTCGCGTGATCGCTATTTCAATTCGGAAAAAGTTAAGGCGCTGCTCGAGAGCACCAGTCCGCTGAGCTTGGAAGTTGTTCGCGAAGACGAGAGCTCCGATCACGTGCCATCGTTCCTATGGAAGACGATCGCGGCGATCATGTTGATTGGCTTGCTGCCGGCTGCGGTGGTCTTGCGCATGCGAGCTTCGCAGAGCGAGTATCCACGCTTGCACGTGTTCTTCGACATGGACTTCCAACCCAAGAAGAAGGCGCAACAGACGACAACGATTTTCGCCGATGGTCGCGCATCGCGTCCGCCGGTGGCTGGCACAGTGGCTCGTGGCGATATAGGCACCAGCGACCCATATGAACTGGGTTACACGCCCCAAGAAGTAGCCTTGGACGCAGCTCCTTCAGCGATACGCATGGTTAGCTTGGCCAACCAAGACCCTGCCAAACCGGCTGATCCTGCGGCGGTTGCTCCCGCTCAAGATGCACAGGCTGCTGCGCCTGCTGCTCCATCGGCGGCCGCACCTGCCGCGGCAGAGCCCGAACTGCCTTGGGTGAAAGAGTTCCCCTTTGATGATGCAGACGAAAAGATGATGGCTCTGGGCAAGTTGAAGTACAACACGAATTGCTCAGTCTGTCACGGTATTCCGGGCGATGGTACCGGCTTGGTCAATCAACGTGCCACCGAGCTGGCTCAAGGCTATTGGGTGCAACCGACCAGCTTGCACGAACCACGCATTCAAGAACAGCCGGTTGGCAAGATCTTCCACACCATTACTAATGGTCGCGGCAAGATGGGCGCGTACGGGAATGTTTTGAGTGCCAAGGAACGTTGGGCTATCGTGCTCTACGTGCGTGCCCTGCAACTCAGTCGCAACGCCCCCGAAGACGCCATACCACCGGCTCAAAAAGAGAAGTTAACAACCGTTACGAAATAAATGTGGCACAGGCTTCCAGCCTGTGTTGATAAAGATGTGGCATAGGCTTCCAGCCTGTGTAGAAAAGATGTGGCATAGGCTTCCAGCCTGTGTTGAGAAAACGTGGCACAGGCTTCCAGCCTGTGCCGAGAAAAATTGAAGTAATGCACGCTTAGGCAAAAACATGGCTGCCACGACTGTAATCAATGACGACGATTCGCTGCCCACTCACTGGCGAGCCGCAGCACCTGTGCTGATGGCCGTGGGTGCGGTTTCAATTCTGGTTAGCTTGGGCTTGAGCTACTTGGGTGGTCCTCCGGACCAACGCTTGGTGGGATTTCGTACGTTCCTGCACTCGTATTTGTGCAACTACATGTTCTGCCTGACGTTCTGTATCGGAGCGTTGTTCTTTGTGATGGTGACCAACCTGGCACGCGCTGGTTGGTGTGCCACGGTACGTCGGGTCGCAGAGATCTTGGCGGTGAACGTCGCCTGGTGGGCCGTGCTGTTCTTGCCGATTATTGCCATGGTGCTCCTGACCGACAGTGGTTCGCTGTACCCTTGGAACTCGTCCGAATCGACTCTGTCGGAAGGCAAGTTGTTTTATTTTGAAGGCAAGTTCTTCACACTTCGAGCCCTGGTTTACTTTGGGGTGTGGGTGATCGCTGCCTCCTATTTCTATGCCAAGAGTCGCGAGCAAGATGAAACTGGCAGTGCCGAGATAACGCTAAAGCTCCAGCGATATGCTGGTCCCGGCATCATGTTGTTTGCTCTGGCTTTGAACTTTGCCGCTTTTGACTGGGTCATGTCGCTCGAGCCAGTTTGGTTCAGCACTATGTTTGGCGTGTACATCTTCGCCGGCAGTATGATGGGCTTCTACGCCTTTATGATCTTGACCTTCGCAGCCTTGCAAAAGAATGGCCGCGTGCTGAAGTACGTTAACGTGGAGCACTTCCACGACATGAGCAAGTTCCTGTTTGGTTTTGTGTTCTTCTGGTCCTACATCACCTTCAGCCAGTTTATGTTGATTTGGTATGCCAATATTCCTGAAGAAACTCTGTGGTTCAATACTCGCATGAGTTTGAGCAACGGTTGGGGATACGTCGGAATTGTCTTGATCCTGGGACACTTTGCCTTTCCGATGCTGGGCCTACTGTCTCGCCACGTCCGCCGCAACCGAACCGCGATGTGCGTTTGGGCTGTATTCCTGCTAGCAATGCACTGGATGGATCACACTTACATGGTTATGCCACAAACCGGACCAACTTCGGTGATGATGTGGTTGTCCCATGCGGTTTGTGCAGTAGGCATGATTTCCGTCTTCCTGTCGCTGCTGATCATTCGAGCTGGTTCTGTGCCGCTGGTTGCCAAACGCAACCCCTGGGTGCCGGAATCGCTCAGCTATCACGTTATGTAACCTACGAGCGAGACACGAGTCCTATAAATCATGGCACGTTACGACGACCTAAACACCGGAACGCTCGGATACTTGACGTTCATGAGCGTCATCCTGCTAGCCATCACGGTCTTGCTCCTGCAAGCCCTGACCTATAATTGGATTGATTGGCAAGAGGATTCCAAGCTGATCAAGCAGAGCTACACCTCTTCGGAGGATATTCTGCAATCGCAGCGAGATTCGCTGGCCAAGTACGACCACGTCGAAATTGAACTACCCCCACCGCCGCCTGCAGACGGTGCAGCACCTCCCAGCCAACCCGCGCCACCGGTTAAAGCCCAACGCTGGTACATCCCAGTTGAAAAGGCCGAGGCGATGCTGCTCGAACAAGTCAAAAGTAAATCGCCTAAGCCAGCTCCCAACACGTAGTAAGCCGCTGGCGTTAGCCACGGTTCCCCCTGATCTCGCTACACGATCGCGTTCGCTGTGGCGAAGTCATGGCAGCCCGGTAAACCAACAGTCTTAACCAGTTCGTTTAAAACCATGAATACCTTCTCAACTATCAACGCAATCGTTTGGCTGGCAGTGGCTTTGACCACTTTGCCCGGCACCGCGCATGCGCAGATGTTGAAGGACAACCTGCCGATGTCCGCTCAAGGCATCGAGGTCGAGGATCGTGTGGGAGAATTCATTCCACTGAACCTCTTATTCAATGACGAACGAGGTAACCCGGCTCCACTGCAACGTTACTTCAAGCCTGGCAAGCCGATCGTGCTGACGATGAATTACTCGGATTGCCCAGGCCTGTGCATGGCCCAACTCGAGAACCTGGTCGATACCCTGCGCGAAATGAATGGTGCCGGAATTGGTGACAAGTTCGACATGATTTCGGTCAGTATTGATCCGACCGAGTCGTTTACCAAGGCCGCCATGACCAAAAAGAAGTACGTGAATTTGTTGGCAGAGCCTGGGGCTGAGCAAGGCTGGCACTTCCTCACTGGCCAGCAGAAGTCGATTACTGCGCTGGCCAACGCACTGGGGTTCCGTTACTCCTACGACAAGGCCAGCAAGCGTTACAGCCACGCGTCGGTGACTTACTTTATCAGTCCCGAAGGTCGCATTTGTCGGTACTTCCTGTCGCTACGCGAGGAACCCGAACAATTCAAGTTTGCTCTTAACGATGCCAGCGAAGGCAAACTCGGTGCGAGCTTGGCTGACTCGTTCGTTCAGATGTGCTACTCCTATAATCCCGATGCCAACCGCTACACCGCTGACGGGCGACGTTTGCTCAGCTTCACGGCTGGGGTCACGGTGTTGATGATGCTGGGGCTGATTGCACCGTTCTGGTTTTCGAGCAAGAACAAACCGGGCGTAGCTGTGGTAACCCAGAACGACAACCAAGTTGACAATACTGGCGTGCAGAGCGCCGACAACGATACTCATTTACCAATTGATACAGATCCGCAACTTACTGCGAGACATGAGAGATGATGCCGCAATCGTGGCCCTTATTGGCTGACAAGCCGGCGACCCAATGGTTTCCGGAGCAAGCGTCTACTTTCGCCAAAGAAGTAGATGACTTCTACATGCTGATTTACTACATCTGCTTACTATTTTTCATCCCGATTGTAGTATGCATGGTGCTGTTTGTGATTTGGTATCGCCGGCGACCTGGTTACGAAGGCTCGTCGCTAGCCTGGCATAACAACCTGCTGGAAGTGACTTGGACTGTCGTACCAACCTTGATTGTCGTGTGGATTTTCGTGCGGGGCACCGAAGGGTATCTCGACATGATGCGTCCACCGGCCGATACGATTGACATCAACGTGACGGCTCGCAAATGGGCTTGGACCTTCCAATATCCCAACGGGGCTATTTCCGACGAACTGCACGTGCCGATCCATAAGGCTGTGCGTCTGCGGATGCGATCCGATGACGTATTGCATGCAATGTTTATCCCGGCCTTCCGCTGCAAAACGGATGTGGTTCCGGGGCGCGTGCAGACCATGTGGTTCGAAGCTATCAAAGAAGGCACCTTCGACATCTTCTGTGCTGAGTACTGCGGCGAGAAGCACAGCAATATGCTCAGCCATGTAACCGTGCATGATGAAGCGGCTTACGCTAAGTGGCTAGATGAGGCTAACAAGCCGCCTGAGGATCCGGTCAAACACGGCCTGTGGCTTTACAATCGAGTTGGCTGCAAGGGTTGCCATTCGATGGAAGAAGGTAAAGTTGTGGTCGGCCCCAGCTTCTCCAAGTCGTTCGGCGGAGAAGTGCAACTGTTCGGTGGTGGCTCGGTCAAGATGGATGAAAACTACATTCGCGAATCGATCCTCGAACCGCAGCGTAAGAAGCGGGTCGGTTTCGAACGAGCTTCCCAAATGCAGTCTTACCAGGGTAAATTGAAGGAAGAGCAGATCACCGCCCTAATCGCGTTGATCCAGTCGCTCAAGGACGGTGGTGCCCCGCCGGTCGAAGGCAAATAGGCCGCAACTTTAAATTTCAAATTCAGATTTGAAATTTCAGATACAAGTTAGCTTAATTACGGGCCGCCGGTCGGCCCAATACTGATACGAGGTTAATGGTTATGAGCGCAGTCGCAACACCCAGTGCAGGCGCAGCGCACGCACACTCGCCTGAGACGAATTATCTCAACGTCACCAAAGGCTTTTTGTCTTGGGCTTTGACCCTGGACCACAAACGCATCGGCTTGATGTATCTAGCTGGCGTACTAACCAGCTTTTTCGCTGGTGGTTTGTTGGCCTTGGCGATTCGAGCTGAGTTGTGGACGCCTGGCGTTCACTTCATGTCGAACAAGGTTTACAACCAGGTCTTCACGCTGCACGGCGCGATCATGGTGTTCTTGTTCATCATCCCCAGCGTACCGGCTGCCTTGGGTAACTTCCTGGTGCCCGTCATGCTGGGTGCCAAAGACGTGGCCTTTCCGCGACTGAACTTAGGCAGCTTTTATTTGTGGGTGACAGGCGCCGTTTTCTTCCTGTGCTCATTGCTGCTGACCGGACTGGATACCGGTTGGACGTTCTACACTCCATACAGCACTACCACCGAAGCTCAAGGCGCAGTTGTCTTCGCTACCATGGGTGTGTTCATTCTGGGCTTCAGCTCGATCTTCACCGGATTGAACTTCATCGTTACCATCAACACCATGCGTCCACCCGGGATGACTTGGTTCAAGATGCCGTTGTTCCTCTGGGCTACTTATGCAACGTCGATTATCCAAGTTCTGGCTACGCCAGTGCTGGGTATTACAGTGCTGCTGCTGACTGCCGAGCGCTTGCTAAAAATCGGTATCTTCGATCCCGCACTCAACGGTGATCCGGTGGCCTTCCAGCACTTTTTCTGGTTCTACTCGCACCCTGCCGTGTACATCATGATTCTGCCTGGCATGGGTATCATCAGCGAACTGATGAGCGTCCACAGCCACAAGACCATTTTCGGTTACACCCTGATTGCATACAGCTCGATTGCGATCGCTCTGTTTGGATTCTTGGTCTGGGGACACCACATGTTCACCAGCGGTATGTCGGAAGTGACGACGATCGTCTTCAGTGCTTTGACCTTTACCGTGTCGATTCCATCGGCCATCAAGGTGTTCAACTGGCTCTTTACGATGTACAAGGGTACGGTTCAGCTGACCACGCCGATGTGTTATGCGTTGGTCTTCTTGTTCTTGTTCACGATTGGCGGTCTGACTGGATTGTTCTTGGGTGCTCTGTCAACTGACCGGCACTTGCACGATACCTACTTCGTGGTCGCCCACTTCCACTACGTGATGATGGGTGGCACGCTGATCGCTTTCCTCGGTGGAATTTTCCACTGGTGGCCGAAGATGATCGGCAAGATGTACAACGAATTCTGGGGCCAGGTTTCTGCGCTAACCGTGTTCGTCGGTTTCAATCTGACCTTCTTGCCCCAGTTTGTGATGGGCACCCAAGGCATGCCCCGTCGTTATGCGATGTACGAAGAGGAGTTCACCTTCCTCCATCAAATGTCGACCGTCGGTGCCTTCCTGTTGGGCTTTGGTCTGTTGATCGCTGCGGGCGTATTGATCTCTTCGATCTTCACCGGTCGCAAAGCACCTCGCAATCCCTGGGGCGGTTCCACTCTCGAATGGCATTGCGATTCGCCACCGCCGCATTACAACTTTGAACATGCACCAGTCGTCAACGATCCGTATGATTTTACTCCGCTTGTTTACATCAGCCCTGAGAAGGGTTGGGAATACCGGCACGATGTAAAACCAGCGGTTCCAGCGCCTACCCATTAGTACTCATACCGAGCAAACGTAAACACAATGTCTGCGACTCTCGATCCTTCGACGCACCAGCCCGAGCATGATGACCAGCACGGTCATGACCATGCTCACATGCCCTTTCAGGCTCACCACTTTGATGATCCGGAGCAGCAGTTCGACTCTGGCAAGCTAGGGATGTGGTTGTTCCTGGTTACAGAAGTGCTGTTCTTCAGCGGCATGTTCTGCGCCTATGCGCTGTATCGCAGCTTGCATCCGGCCGTATTTGAATTTTCCAGTCAGTTCCTCAACGAGAAGCTGGGGGCATTCAATACCGGCGTGCTGCTATTTAGCAGCTTGTCGATGGCTTGGGGTGTACGTTGTGCTCAGATGCGTCAACGCACCGGGTTGGTGGTGTGCCTGGCGATTACGCTGGGCTGTGCAGCCATCTTCTTGGGCGTTAAGGCAATTGAGTATTCGCACAAGTGGGACATTGGTTTGCTGACCGCTGGTTTTTATCAGTCGCAAATGGCCCATGCCGGTGAGCATCACGAGGAAGGCCTTTCCAAGTGGCTGATTTACTTCAGCGTTTTGCCTGCCCTGTGCGCGGTGGGCTTCGGCGCTTGGTACGCCCTGGCACTGGTGAAGAAGGACAAAGCCACTGCGGAAATTGCTGGGCCATTTCTGGCAACTGCGCTGTGTTACTTTGTGGGCGTTGGGATTGGCATGTTCTTCCAAGCCCAGGAGGATGCCGAACTGGCTGCCCTGGCGGCTGCGGGTGGTCATGCTGAAGTTGGTGCTCATGAGCCAGATCATGCTCATGAGGTTGCAGACGCCCAAAAAATGAACGCGGATCAGACTGCTCATGGTGAACCGGCCAAAGGCGGAACATCCGTCGAAGCTCACACCGAAGCATCGAAGGATTTCCAACCTGGTGAACCAACGGATGCCGACGTTGACCAAAAGGGTCGCGCGGGTTTGTTCTTCAGCATTTACTATTGCATGACTGGCGTTCACGCTATCCACATCATTGGCGGTATGTTGGTGATGGGTTGGCTCTTGATTCGCGCCACGAAAGATCACTTCAACGAGCAGTACTTTGGGCCTGTGGACTACGTGGGTCTGTACTGGCACTTGGTTGACTTGATTTGGATCTACTTGTTCCCACTTTTGTATCTGATTAAGTGAGCGTACCGATGTCCGAGAACACCACTGCTGCGATCGAACATGCACATGACCATGGTCATGCCCATGACGGACATCACGGTTTCGCGCACCCGATGGCCATATGGAAGTTGCTAGCCGTTTTCTTTGCTCTGGTCTTTTTGACTTGGGTGACCGTGTACCAGTCGACGCTGGATACCGGTTCGATGGAAATTTGGCTGTCGTTGTTTATAGCGACAATTAAAGCAGCTCTAGTGATTCTGTTCTTCATGCACATGATTCACGAAAAGCCCTTCAATGCCATTGTCTTCATCAGTTCGTTCATCTTCGTGGCCCTCTTCTTGGGCTTTACCTTGATGGACGCTCATAACTACAAAGACTCGGTGGAACTGCAACCGCCACCTGTCGAAGCCACTCCGTAACGCGGAAGTCCCACCCGCTCCTCTTTGGAGTGCGGTGCCTCGGTACCGCTTTGATGTCCTAGCCCAACTCCAACCGTAGCCCGCTCCCGAGTCGTAGAGCGGCTGTCCCCAGCCGCTCAGCACTCGCTGAGCATGTTTCTTCAAACCGTTGGTTTCTTTGGAGTGCGGTGCCCGGCACCGCTTTGATGTCCTAACCAAACTCCAACCGCAGCCCGCCGTCCCTCTTTAGCTAGCATCAGGCCAGTCTTCGGGGACAGATCCCGGGTTCGTAGAGCGGTTGTCCCCAGCCGCTCAGCACTCGCTGAGCATGTATCTTCAAACCGTTGGTTTCTTTGGAGTGCGGTGCCCGGCACCGTCTTGAAGTCCTAGCCAAACTCCAGCCGCAGCCCGCTTAACCTCTTTAGCTAGCATCAGCCTGAATTCGGGGACAGACCCCCAGGTTCGTAGGCACCTAGACTCGTGGTCGGAAGAGACATGCTCAATAGGTGCGGAGCGGCTGAGGACAGCCGCTCTACATCCCCAGCTCTGTCCCCGCGGAGGCGGCGCTGGTGAAAATGGCAGTCGAAAAAACGCCAGCTTGGGAGCCAAAAAGTCGGCCAGCTGAAGATTCGGGACAGACCACGCAGACTCGTGGTCGGAAGACACATGCTAAGCAGGTGCGGAGCGACTGGGGACAGCCGCTCTACATTACCCACCGAGCCTGACGAAGCTGCGCTAGGGGCGAATCCTTTAGCACCTCATACCACACGGTCACCAGTGTTCCATCATCGCACTGAACCGTAGATGGGTAACCCAAATCTCCACCTACGCCATCGCTCGAGATCGTAATGGCAGGTCCCCAATGGCGGCCGTGATCTTCGCTTACTCGTACTTGAATGCCGAAGGGCTGGCGGCGATAACCGTACGACATCAATAGTCGTCCATCGCTCAGCCGCAATAAATGCGAAGGCAAGCCCCACACGCCGATTGTGTGCGGTTCGGTCCAAGTCTTGCCGCCATCGCTCGATTCGCACTGCAAGGTTTCGCCATCGTTGTTTTTGTTTTCGTTGCGAATCTGACAAACCAGCGTCCCATCAGCTGCTTCGACTGCGTGCAACTCGTGATACTGCGCAGTCGAATCTCCAGCCCGAGGTTTGAACGTGGCTAACCACTGCCAGCTTAACCCGTCGTCGGTCGATTCGCAGACTCCTACGCGACCATCACCGTACAAGTCCTTGCCAGGATATAGCAAGCGACCATCACGCGTTGTGATCGGACCATGTGGGCTGTCGGCTGGTACCGCATAACGAGCTGACCAGGTACGACCACCATCGGTGGAGCGCATCATGTAGCACCCCAACTCCTGCTTGCGTTCTTCCGAAGTCAAGCGAGAGTGCACTGCTCGCCATTCATCGACCAACTTCGGATCGGCGAACGCTCCTGGCTCACCCGGCTTAGCCTTCTCCGCTTTGGCCAGCATCGACTCGTAAGCCAGTGAGGTGAAAGTCGTAACCAGGATCGAACCCTTCGCCGTCTCCACCACGCCCGCATCGCGATCGTCGATTGGTCCATCACACAACACCTGAGGCCAGCCCCACGTAACTCCGTTATCCTTCGATCGCATCCATTCCAGTCGACCGAAAGGGCACACGTGTTGTTCGCGACCACCAGAAAAAGCTAACAGCAGTTCACCATTTTTGCGACGCGCCAGTGTTGGCCAGCCATGATACAGCGGCGGTTTCCAACTAATGACTCGCGTGTCCAAGATCTTCACCGGCGAAGTGGCCCCTGCTTCCTGCCCAACCGCTTGCGCCGCCAGTGGCAGTGCCACACAAGCCGCCAGTGCCGAACGACGATTCATCTTGAGCAACATGCAGGTATCTTTCTGAACAAGTGTGGTCGTTTGATTTGAACGTTTCGACTGGAACGCTTCAATATTAGTGAGTCATCGCATACGTGATAATGTTGATCCCCATAGGATAGGACCATGGTACCGAAAACGTCGCAAAGTATTCGTGATTCTCGCCTTCGCGTTCCCAGCCATCGCCCAAGTCATTGTTGTGGCACAGTAAGGCTACGATGCGATCGTCACCATCGTGGTAAGCTTGAAAGTGAGGCAGCTTGTCGCCCGGCGGGCCGCCATGATTGAATTCAAAGTTACTGCCCATGCGCCACGTCCGAATATCGGGCACTTGAGGCTTCTCTTTCAAATCGTAAACCAGATGAAAGATCGGATGCGATAGCGGCAAGTCGACGGGCTTACGTCCCGGCAAGACCTTCTCCATCTGAAACACCATGTTCTCCCATTCGGTTTCGCCCCAAAAGTCATCCACCATCATAAAGCCACCGCGCAGCAGATATTTCCGCAAACACTCAGCCTCTTCGTTGGTGAAATCCAGCGAGCCCACTCCATTCATAAAAATAAACGGATAGTCCAGCAGTTCGGGATCGGTCAGCTTCAGCACGCGACCGTTGGGATCGACAATCATCGTCGTCATTTCTTTCAAGCGATAAGAAAAATTCCAATCGCTATCGGGAAAATCATTGCTCCAGCGATTCCCCCAGCCGCCTGCGTAACGCGATGTATATTCGATGCGAGCAAAGGTAAACCCATCGGATCCAAAGCCATCTGGGTTGGTCCACATTGGAAACTCACTGCGGTCGGGCAATCGCCTCGGACCGCCACCACCACGCCCGCCAAACATCCCCGGCGGCTGAGCATAGGTTAGCAGCGGTATTGCCAACAAGGCAAGAATCAACCAAGAGTGCTTCATTGAAATTTATCCACTTGGCATAGAGACGTTTCTGAGCTCAACGTCGATCGCTGCTACAAATTTACTCGCAATACTTCTGCACATCCTTCAGTACGACCTTCAAAATCTCAACGTCCGAATCTGGACGACTCGCGCTCTTGGGATGCGTCTTCGAAGTCGCAATCCAACCTCGCAACTTCAGCCATTGAGCAGCCGTATGTTTGTAAGCTGGCACCGGCGCGCGAAACGCGAAGTTGCCCAAGTACTGCAACCAGTCGTTGACATGAAAAAACTCGGCGTTGCCTTCCAGCCAATACCGATCGCGCAGCGCAAAGAGATCTGGCGCCATCGTGCTTAGCCCCAACAGATAATCGCTGCCATACATCACCATGTCGATCGCCAAGTCATTCCCGGTCAGGACATGAAACTCAGGCCGCACTGAATCCCGCACCGCCAGCCGTTGCCATTCCAGTTGCCGATCCAGCGAACTATGCTTGGCTCCCATGCACTGCGGAATCGCAATCCACCGCTTATAGAAATCGAGCGA
This sequence comes from Rania fehmarnensis, assembly GCF_056494185.1. NCBI lineage: Bacteria > Pseudomonadati > Planctomycetota > Planctomycetia > Pirellulales > Pirellulaceae > Rania > Rania fehmarnensis. The sequence goes on along the minus strand of NZ_CM151398.1, from coordinate 8,809,573 downwards.
ATAGATCTTTCCAAAGGGTGCGAACATCGTACCCAGTTCGAATCCGATAAAGCGTTCCGTATGTTTACCTAGTTCCGCATAAGCCTGAAACAGATCGTCATCATTCTGACTGGTCAGTCCAAAAGATTGAAAGATCACCGGCGTGCCACCATGGCGTTGAATCGAGTCGATCTGCTGCAGATACGCATCGCGCGCGAAGCCCGCACCCGGTGCATCGCCTACAAACGCGCCAGCTACAAACATGCGCTCGCCCGCCAACTCTTGAGTCGCTTTCAAGACGGCCACACGCGTCGATTCATCGATCAAGTTGGCATAGCCCGTATCCATATTGACTGCGGGCACCAAGCCCGCTTCCAGCGTGCGCGTCACGTGCTCGCGAAATCCCCGCCAGTCGATATCGCCACTGTCCACAAACGGCAATAGTATCGCCGACATCCCCAGTATCTTTCGCCGAGTCTGCCAGGCAGGCACTTGGTCGATCGAGTACACATGCGCAGAAGTCGTCATTGGCTGGTGGCTAATGCTCGTCATGGATGAGCTCGAAAAAGTGCACTTGGTCAGTAAAACAGAGTCCCTAAAGCCTAGCAGACCACCAACCCCCAAAGCAACTCCGTAGCCGAAGTCGCCAGACTTTGGACGCATCATGGTTACTCGTTTAACCCGTAGCCGCCAGGCGAGGCGCACCCAGTGTAGCGACTCAACAAAACCCCGTAGCCGAAGTCGCCAGACTTTGGATGCATCATGGTTACTCGTTTAACCCGTAGCCGCCAGGCGAGGTGCACCCAGTGTAGCGACTCAACAAAACCCCGTAGCCGAAGTCGCCAGACTTTGGACGCATCATGGTTACTCGTTTAACCCGTAGCCGCCAGGCGAGGCGCACCCAGTGTAGCGACTCAACAAAACCCCGTAGCCGAAGTCGCCAGACTTTGGACGCATCAAGTTTGACTCTACTTGCTTCAATCCACCTCAAATCGCTTTAAATACTCTTGGCGATCTACGGCTGCACCACTGGGCTGATTGGCCTTCAATAGCACGCACCGCCCAATCGCCAGCGCATCCATATCAGTCATCATGAAACACTTGTATGCATCCAGAGGCGTACACACGATTGGTTCGCTGCGAACATTGAAGCTCGTATTGATCATCGCCGAGCACCCGGTTAGCTGTTTGAAGTGCATCAGTAAACTATGCAGCAAGGGTTGACGCTGGTCATCCACAGTTTGAATGCGAGCCGATTGATCCACGTGCGTAACGGCAGGCAGTCCGGCACCCGGCAGCGCGGAGGTGACCAGTAACATATAAGGCGACTCAGCCCGCTGAGGCCAAACAAAATACCGGCCTACATCTTCAGCCAACACGATCGGCGCAAACGGGCGAAACGACTCCCGAAACTTGATCTTGAGGTTCATCACCGATTGCATCTGCGGACTGCGAGCATCACCTAAGATACTGCGACCACCGAGTGCGCGTGGCCCAAACTCCATGCGCCCTTGGAACCAACCAACTACTTTCTGCTCATTGATCCACTGAGCGACGCGCTGGCAAAGCTCATCATCGTCGCGGCACGTTTCAAATACTGCGCCCACGCTGGACAGCTGTTTCGCAATTGCGGCTTGATCGAACTCGGGTCCCAGCCGCGAAGCTTGCTGACTATCGAGTGCTTCGGGCACGCGCGGCCGATCCAGCAACTGATGCCAAACAAACATCGCCGCCCCGAGTGCACCGCCCGCGTCACCGGCGGCCGGTTGTATCCACATCTGCTCGAAGGGTCCTTCACGCAAGATACGCCCGTTCCCCACACAGTTCAGCGCTACGCCGCCGGCCAACACTAAATGCTTAGAACCGGTAATGCGATGCGCATGTTGTGCCATTCGCAGCATGACTTCTTCGGTGACCGCTTGAATCGAAGCTGCGAGATCTTTGTCACGTTGAGTGATCGCGGATTCGGGGCTCCGCGGCTGGCCACCCAACAACTTATGAAAGCGGCTGGAGGTCATCGTCAATCCTTGACAGTAGTTGAAGTACCGCATGTCCATGTGCAGTGATCCATCTTCTTTTAGATCGATCAGATGTTTGAGGATTAGATCGCGATAGATGGGCTGGCCGTAGGGTGCCAGGCCCATCAGCTTGTATTCTCCACTATTGACGCGAAAGCCGGTGTAGTAAGTGAAAGCCGAGTACAACAGACCGAGCGAATGTGGATAACGCAGTTCGTGTTTCAATTCGATCCGATTACCCTGCCCTACTCCGATACACGTCGTGCCCCACTCACCCACGCCGTCCATCGTTAAGATGGCCGCTTCTTCGAAAGGCGACGGATAGAACGCACTTGCCGCATGCGATTCATGATGCTCCGGAAAAACGATTCGCCCTCGATAGCCCGTCAGGGCCGATTTGATTTTGCGGCGCGTATACAGCTTGTCTTTCAGCCATACAGGTATCGCTTGGCGGAACGAGCGGTAACCGCTGGGCACCAAGGCCAGGTAGTTCTCGATCAGCCGCTCGAATTTGCGGAGCGGCTTATCGTAAAACGCCACGTAGTCTAAGTCGTTGGGAGACAACCCAGCCTGTTCGAGGCAATAAGCGATCGCATGGTGTGGAAATTCGGCATCATGTTTGCGCCGCGTGAAGCGTTCTTCTTGCGCTGCAGCCACAATGCGACCATCGACAACCAGCGTCGCGGCTGCATCATGATAGAATGCCGAAATACCCAAGATGGCCGTCATACTTCCCACTTCACTTATCGAACTCCACTTTTCAAACTTCAAACTTCAAAGCATGTCATTTCTTTTTGGTTCTCATGTATCTTGTCAAGGCGGCATCTTGTGCGGCATTGATCGCGCGGTTGAGGTCGGCTGCGATTGTTTGCAGATCTTTGTATGCCAACCGCGTCAATGGCCGGCCGCTAAGTCTTGCATACCCATCACGGCTCGGCCCACCAAAAAAGCGGCTGTCGGTTCCGGTAGTGTACCCGAGCCCACCACGGCTTTGACGCCGGATGAGTTGTCTAGTTTTCAGCAAGCGCTGGCCAAGCACAAGTTTCCCGCTCCTGTTGCTCACGCATCGTATCTGATTAACTTAGCCTCTGTGGCGGTCGAACAGTGGGAACGATCGATTGCGGCTCTGGAGACCGAATGGCGTCGTGCCGAAGCACTACAGCTTGCCGGACTGGTTATGCACCCCGGAGCCCACCTGGATGCCACTCCCGAGGTCGGTCTTTCGAACATAGTTCGAGGTATTGAGTTAGTCCATGATCGCATCCAGCCTCAGCATTGCCGGTTATTGCTGGAGAACACGGCAGGCCAAGGCAGTTGTTTAGGTTGGCGTTTCGAAGAGCTTGGTTGGCTCGTCAAGCGACTGAACCTGCCGGCCAGCATCGGCGTGTGCTTCGACACCTGCCACGCTTTCGCAGCCGGCTACGATTATTCGACGCCAGCCAAATTGAAAGCCATGTGGTCCGAGTTCGACCAGCACGTTGGCCTGGAATCGCTGCAAGCGATCCATCTCAACGACAGCCAAAAGGGCTTGGGCTCGAGAGTCGACCGCCACGAACACATCGGCCAAGGAGCCATCGGCGAAAAGCCCTTAAAGCTTTTTATCAAGTCGGCACCCGTGAAACACCTGCCGATGTTCTTAGAGACCGAAAAAGGCATCAACCCCGAGACCAACATCGACTACGACATCGAAAACCTCCAGACCCTCAGAAGAATGGTAGCTGTGGCATAGGCTTCCTGTGGCGTAGGCTTCCAGCCTGTGTCTTCCCTGTAGCCCAGGCTTCCAGCCTGTGTCTTCCCTGTAGCCCAGGCTTCCAGCCTGTGTCTTCTGTGTAGCACAAGCTTCCAGCCTGTGTCCCAACCACATTTCGTCGCAGCGTCCCAAGCGTCTAGCAATGCCCCAGCGATTTTTCGAGTTGAGTTTAGATTTTGGAGCCCACCTTTGTAGAAACTGGTGGATGGACTACAATCGCATACTTGATCGGCCGGCCTCCGGCCAGATCAAGCCGAACCGGTCCAGCTCGACGCCCCACCCCATAGGCGTCACTACCCGGAAGCCCTGCGGAGCTAAGTGTTCCCGCGAAGCTGACGGAGACCCCAGCTGTTCAAAGGTTCACTCGGGGCGTAGCGCAGCCTGGATTAGCGCGCTACCTTGGGGTGGTAGAGGTCGTGGGTTCGAATCCCGCCGCCCCGATTGATTTTCATCAAGCGAATCGTTGATAATAGGATTCCTGACGATGTTCGTCAGTGCATGCCTCTGATCAATGCTACGTGCGTCCAACCGTCGAAGACGAGTCAGTCGCAACGCGACAGATGCTCGTCAGTGGACTCAGTTTGCAGAAGCGATTTGACATACGACGACGCTACTGGCCTTGATGGCCACAATCTTCCAGCCGTCTCCCAGTACATCATTCTCGTAGCATAATCTGCCGCCAATGAGCGCGGCCGGACGCTGACCGCCTGTTATGATTGCAGAAACTGAAATCACTTTGGAGGCAGTTTCGTTGGAAACTACCGTATCGACCGACTCTACCGCTTGTGGTTGGAATGTGTCCTTCAAATCGATTGCGTCTGAAACTTCGGCAGTGGCTACCATAGTTCGAAAAGGATCGAACGAAGTTAACTGCTTCATATCCACTGTTGGAATTGGCAAGACAGTCTGGGCGGCGCTATCTGGTGTAGCCGAAACAGTCTTGGTCTCTGCGACTGTTTGTGTCGGGACTATGGTTGTATTCTGCGGCTCACAAACAGGTTTGAGCGATGTTGGCAGAACCGCTTTGAAAACTACAACAGCTAGAACGACTGCCAAGAATGAGGCCAAAGCATATTTCAATTTGCTGTTCGTAGCTGTTTTCACGATTTGGCCAGGCTTTTGTTGGGAGTTACGTGTTGAGCGGGCTTCTCAGTGAAGAGCAGCAAGTTGAATGTAACACTGAAGGTTAATCGTTTTTCGTCACGGGGGATAAATTCGACAACGGTTACTCGGTTCATCTGTGGACAATGACGCAACCGGTTGAGGAATTCAATCCCGGCCTGATACGGACACTGTAACGAGATCATGACACTTCTGGCCAATAACTCACCGCTTACGTCGCGCCCTGATGGTCGGAAGTCTTTGACTTCAAAGCCAACGGATTCGCTTTGTTCGTTGATCCACTGCAAGAACGTTGATTCGCCGAACTCCGGTCGGCTTCGTTGCTGAATCTGTTCAAAGAGCATTTTGGCCCGCAGGTAATCGTGAGATGTTTGGCTGAGGCATGCAAGGACTTCATCCTTGGTGTCTTCCAAATGCCTTGTTACAGCGATTTCGCGTTCAATGCGGTGGCAATCTTTAAATGCAGGATTGAGAAACGCGTAGCCACCACTCCCCAGCGCAGCAGATACTATGCTGCCTAGTGCAATCCATGTGTAACGGACATTGTGAATTGAGTTCATCGTCGTATTGCAATTACTGTAGAGACTACTGTTGGCAGCGAATTTGAAAAATGCGTTTGGCTCCGCCGCGTTCTCCGGCCGCCTGGGAACTCTCTAATTCAACCTTCTGAAATACTCGCGACTCATTTAATCGTGCTACGAGCATGGTTATTAGTCCGTCAACCGTTGATGAGCCGACTATCATTAACTGCTTGCGGATGACGGCCGACTTGCTACTAGTATTTCCGCTGCTGATCGCTTCATCCATCCTTAGTGAATCAATTTGAAGTTCAGCACCAAGTGCATGGCAACATTCCCCAACGGTCTGAATCAACGCCAGTGGTACTGCTGATTGTTCGAGGCGTTCCGCTTCCAGTGCGCGATCAAGAAAGGTTTTGCTCTCGCGGCGCAGTCGACTGATCTCGACTTCTGCAAAGTGAACCGGAGCTATGGAATTCATGGCAGCGTCGAGTTGCTGATTCAATTGGTGTCTGCGATGTTCAGCCAGTTCGTACCAGCATGTAAATCCAAGAATTGTCAGTAACCAAATTGCACACCAACGACGCATTTGAAGACGATGTTCGGTAGCTAGTCGATTGGCAATGGGTAGCAGATTGACTTTTTTCGTCACGATATGTCACCATACATCGTTAAGCCGAGTGCCTGCACAAAAATTGGCGCAAACGGCTCAGCTGATCGCCAATGCCATTTCATGGGCAAGCTTGCGAATGAGACGCTCATGTTTAGTTGCACGGCCAACCATTGATCAAGATTGCGGATCGCGGCGCCACCGCCGCATAGGACGACCTCATCTACAACATTAGCGCCGTACCGATGTTGCAGAAAATGAACCGTTCGCTCAAACTCAAAGACAAGACTCTCGAGCCAGGCTTCCAATTGAGATTGTACGAGGTGGTTTATGGGACTTCGATCGCGCTGAGTTTCATCGGCCAGGCCCCATCGCCAAATCAATTGCTCCGCATTCTCAATAGAAATGCCAAGAGTCGATGCAACGGATTCCGCTGCCGATTGGTTGGCAAAGTGAATGCGGTTTCGTACGAAGTCGGCGTTATCGGCACGAGCAAGTATGAAAGTGGCTTCGCCAGCCGAGATGTCTAGAATCAATCGACCGTTTGCGTTGAGCTTGTTTGCGCAAGTGGCACGCGCCAAAGCAAGTGCGGGTACGTCGATCGCCTCGCAGCGCAAACCTTTTCGGCTGATCTTTTTGGATAGTTGAGAAGAATATTCGCTGGAGGTCCAGGCTACGTAGGCTGACCTGTTCTTAGTCGTTTCGTCGACCGACCAGTAATCAAAAACCGCTTTCTCCGCAGAACTCCCTAGTAACTGCTTGACCGATTCGGCGATGAACTGATCTATGTCATGATTTTCTGATTCGGCAAATTCCAGGTGCTCATAGTCAACGAACGATGAGGGCAGCGATGTCAGGCATGTACCACCGGTAGTTTCAGCGTTATCGCTCAGCCATGGCAACAACTTCTCAGCTAAGGTCTCCGCGCTTTCTTGATCGTCTGGTGACAATCGCAGGCAACTAGCTCGCAACACTTCCCAACTGTCTTTCAGAGTGCGAGTAACAACAAGCTTGGCTGAATGAGTCCCGATGTCCAGACCAATCACTACTTTGGTGCGTGTCAGTTGACCAAGCATTGCTATTGCCCTCCCGCAGTTGATAGATCGAGAAGCGGCAGCATTACAGACAAGACGACAGCACCCACGATTACCCCTAGGACGACAATGATGGTTGGCTCGGCCAGTTTCACTGCGTCGCGCAACTTCTGTTCACCTTCTGATTCGTAGAATTCACCGATGGTCTGCAATACGCTGGCCAGTTGTCCATTGGCTTCAGCAATTGCGATCATCTCGATTGCCCCTTCAGGGATACAGATACTTCCTTCGAATGCGTCGGCAACGCCTTTGCCATTGGTAACCGACTCCTCAATGTCGTCGATCAGTGCTCGATAGCAACTATTACCAAGCGAATGGCGAGTCAAATCGAGAACATCGAGGATTGGCACGCCGCTCCCGAGCATGGCACCTTGCAGCCGGAACATGCGACCAGCCAAGAGGGCATTCGCAATCGTGTTCACGTACGGCAACGTCAGTAACAAACGATCAATACGCTGCTTGCCGCCTTGGGATCGCAATTGACCAACTATCACGACAGATAGAATGGCAATTCCAGAGACAACGAGCCACCAGTAGTTTCGGGCGACACTGGACGCGTCGAGTAAGAGCCTTGTAAGCGCCGGCGTGGGGGCGCGAGAGGCTGCGTAGATGCCCGAAAACTGTGGTAGTACAAAGAAAATCATGGCAGCCAATACCATACCGGTCACCAGGAACAGTACGAATGGATAAGCTAGCACAGACCGCAAGGAACTTTGCAATCGCAGTTCGTCACGTAGAATGACACCAAATCGGGATAGCACCTCAGTGAGTCTGCCCGATGCTTCACCAGCTGCCACAGAGGCGACCATGACACCACCAAAGCAATGACGCTGTGACTCAAGCGCAGCCGACAAGCAATCGCCGTTTTCGAGGCAGGCATAGACGTCGCCGAGTGCCTCGGCAATAGATTTGTTGGATGATCTCAGGTGAATGCTGCGGACTGCGTCGGCCAAATCGACACCTGAACGCAACATAATCGACATTTGGGTGACGATAATTAGCAGTTCGCGTTTGCTTAGCTTCTTGCCGTGCTGTGACGAAGTCGCTCGTCTCAGCGTCGCTGTGCGTTTGCCGGGAATGGACTTCGGAACTTGCGTATTGGCAAGCACGGTGGACGATTGGGAAGTACTTCCTTCACGTAGATCGCGTCTGGGCAAGATGCCAGTGGGCCTGATGCTCGCTGAATGGGTAGTTGCACTGCTGGTTGGTTGGAACACCGGAACACTATTCTCTAAATTGGTTGCTACTCGAACACTGCGACGCGCACGATTTCTTCAAGAGATGTGATACCATCCTCGGCGAGTTGAACGGCCTGTTGGGCAAGGGTGTGATAGCCGTCTCGACGGGCACAATCTCGAAGCGCATCCACTCGTGCTGAAGCATCTATCAAGTCGCGCATCTCACGCGAGACAGATAACATCTCGTAAATACCGACACGCCCTTGATAGCCTGAGTCGAAACAGCGTTCGCAACCGCTGCCGCGAATGAACGGGCGATCGCGGTCACCTTGATAACAAACCGCGTCGAACAATCGCTGGTTTGGAAAATAGTTGCCGCGGCAGTTCGGACAGATTCGTCGCGCTAGTCGTTGGGCAACTACGCCGAGCAGCGATGCCCCGATTTTGAACGGTTCGATGCCTAGATCCACTAGACGGGTTACAGCGCTGGCGCAATCGTTCGTGTGCAGCGTACTGAGCACTAAGTGGCCAGTCAGCGCGGCCTGTACGGCCGTTTCTGCGGTTTCGGCGTCGCGGATCTCGCCGATCATGATGATATCTGGGTCTTGCCGCAGAATGGCCCTGAGCGCTTTGGCAAACGTTAGGTTGGTGGCCACATTGGCGTGGACTTGATTGATCATATCCAATCGGTACTCGACTGGATCCTCGACAGTTACAATGTTGCGCTCTGATGATTTGAGCAATTCAATTATCGAATACAGCGTCGTCGTTTTGCCGCTGCCAGTCGGTCCAGTCACCAGCAACAATCCGTTGGGCCGCGAAACCATTTTCTGAAGCTGTTCCAGTTGGTTGTTCGGTATGCCCAACTCTTCCAGTCGAAAGGTAACGCTGGCTCGGTCAAGAATTCGCAACACAGCTTTCTCGCCGAGTACGGTGGGCAGCGTCGAAACACGTAAGTCAATTTGCCGTTGATCTACGACCACATGAATTCGGCCGTCCTGTGGCATGCGATGCTCGGCAATATCCAACTTTGCCATTACCTTGAGTCGCGATATGAGCGCAGCATGAAATTCGCGTTTCGGGCGAAGTACATCGCGCAAGATTCCATCCACACGAAAACGAACGGTCGAATGTTGTGGACCAGGCTCGACGTGGATATCGCTGGCGCGTTGACGTACTGCTTGGAGAACCATGTAGTTCACGAGATTGATTACTGGGCTACTGTCGCCGGCAGAGCCCATGCTATCCAGTTCAAGTCGCACGACTTCGTCATCCAGAGCAATCGCGTCACGTTCCATGTCGGCGGTTAGCGACTCGACTTGAAATCCTTCGCCGTATACTTGAGGAATTAATTCATCGAGGACCGGCCGTAGAGCCAACACAGGTCGTACTTGACAATCGGTGGCGCGCTCGATTCTGTCAATGTCGCGTAGATTGCGCGGATCTGCCATGGCCACGGTGAGCATCCCGTGGACACAGAACATGCCCAGGCAAGCGCAATTTTCTGCAAGATCCTTGGGGATGCGTTTGGCCGCCGCTGGGTCAATAAGTCCTTCACGCAATTGGACATGCTGCACGCCCAATTGTTCCGCGAGGAACGGCAGCAGATCAGATTCCTCGATGAAACCCAATTGGACGAGAGTTTCGCCAATTTTTTGCCCAGTCTTTTCCGCCAGCGCTGCCTCTAGTTCTGACTGCGAGATGATCCCCGCCGAAACCAATCGCTCTCCCAAGCGCGCCTTGGAACTGGAACGACTATGATTTCGCCTGTTGGGTTCGCGAACAAGCGACATGTCAGATAACAGGCTCATGATGCAAATGCTCCTGCAGCAGCCACCACATCCTTGAACTGATGGAGCCGGTTGTCGAGTCCAGTAACGCGTAGCACGTCACTGATTAAGGGACTCACGGCTGCAAGAAAAAGTTGTCCGCCACGGCGTTGGCATTGGGCTTGCGCATCGCAAATGAGTTCAAGACCAGCGCTATCCAACAATCGCACTCGCCTACAGTCCAGTATCACTTGGGAAAGTCGAACGTTGGTAACTGTAGAAACTTCGGCACTGATTTCCACAACTTCGGCACGTGTGAGTCGTTCGCCGAACTGCAGTACTTCGGCTGCTCCCTGCTGATATCTTTGAATAGCCATCTCCTGCCCCTTTAGTTGAACATCGAGGGCAAGGGAATCGTCATGCGAAACGTGCTGCCCTTGTTCAGCTCGCTCTCAACAACAAGATCGCCGCTATGCAACCGGGCGATCTCTTGTGCCAAGGACAGTCCCAGTCCGCTTCCGCTAATTCCGCGTACGCGATCATCATTGCTCCGGAAGAAGCGGTCGAAGATGCGCGGCAGCTCTTCAGCAACAATACCGATGCCAGTGTCTGTTATAGAGAACTGAATGCGTTCGTTGACCAGGTCAACTCGAAAGGTAATCTTCCCGCCGTCTGGAGTATATTTTACGGCATTTCCAAGCAAGTTGACTAACGCAGCACTTAGCTTGCTCTTGTCGACTGAGGCTTTAGGCAGCTTAGGTGGCAACTCCATGCGGAATTGCAGGTTTTTCTCGCGCATTTGCCCGTGAACTTTGCCAGCAATCTCTTCAATCATTCGACTCAAGTCGGTTTCGTGGCTTTCCAAAGCCAGTGCACCAGCTTGCATACGGCTAATATCCAGTAAGTCATCTACAAGTTGAGATAATCGCAATGACTCACTTTGAATGATGTTATAGAATCGCTTGCGACTTTCTGCGTCGACATCATGTCCAAGTTCTAACGACTCCGCATACGCACGAATGTTGGCCAACGGTGTGCGAAACTCGTGCGTTGCAGCCGCCAAGAAACGCTCACGCATCGCTTCCGCCAAACGTTGTTGAGTGACATCACGTATGGTCCAAACATAGCGATCTGGTCCAAGCAATCTTCTCGATGCGCGAAGCTTCTTGTCAGAGTTCCCATTGTTGAAAGACCATTCAACAGTCGCATGTTGAGTGGACGTATCAAGAAACTGCAGGGCGGTCGTTTCATCCAAAGAGAGGACCTCGACTAATTCGTGACCAATTAAATCACCAAGCGTGTCGCGCCCACTGACACCGAGCATCACTGTATTTGCATAAAGTACTTTGCCATCGGTATCCATTAAGACGACGCCTTCGACGAGCGCGTTGAGAATTTCGGAGCATTCTTGTTCGGGACTTTGGGTCAGATGCTTTTCAAGATTGTTCTGAAGCTGATCTAGCGTTTGCCAACTTCGTCCAAGTTCAACCAGTCTATTCCACCCAAAATCAGCAGGAGTGTTGCCAGAGGATGATTGAAGAGTCAAGCTACCCAATCTCTCGCGATCTGGCTGGCTTAGCTTCGCAAGCAGCGTTTCCCAACGGCACAACACAGCTAGCTCTTTGCCTATCAGGGAGCAACCAAGGATCACCGTTAACAATAACCCGGACGCAGTGTACGCAGATAATGATAGACCCTGGGTCGAATCACCTTGTGTGGCGGCAAAGTAGACGACACCACCGATGACGCAAGAGACTATCAAGTGGATGTTTAGCGCACGCAGTGCGCTAGCGTTTTGCAGAAGCGGTAACGGATTCATTTTGCTTTCCTCCGATTGATCCTAGGTCAAGCAAGTTGTTCGAATCTGGCTTCTGAATTGTGGCAACCAATTCACTCAAGCTGAAAGGCTTGTAGAAAACCCCGGCTAGTCCAAGTTCGGTTCGCAAATATTCGGAGTCAAGTTCGTAGGACTTGGCCGAACACAGTACGAGTTTTGCATGGCAGGAAAGCGAGCTATCGCGGGCCTTTCTTAGCAACATGTCGCCATTCATTCCCGGCATTTGATAGTCAGAAACCACTACCGCAAATGCGATCGAATCTAGCAGTTGCGATGCATTCCGACCATCGTGGGCGACATGAACTGCATAGCCTGCACGTGCAAGCGCTAGGCGAACAATGTCCGCGAGCGCGCGATCGTCTTCAGCCACTAACGCATTCGGTTTTTTCAAGGTGTTGGTCATGTTGGCTCACCTGGCACATTGTTAACGAGGTGAAAGACCAACTACCACGAGGAACCGGCAGCCGAGTTGCAGATGAACTGCCCCGAAACGTTGTCGTAGGCCCAGCTCTGAGCTCCGCTAGCTGAGAGAGCTGTACCACTGGTGGTGATTCGAACCGTATCGCCGGTGTTACCAATTTCCGATCGAGGAAATTGACCACTCAGCATGTTGGTCAAATCGGCCTTGAGGTCGGCTTCTGTTCCGGCTTCACCGGGCAAAGCTCCGTTTTGAGCGCGATAGAGCTGGATTGCATCACGAACAACCATCAACGAATGACGGGTTGCACTTGTGCGTGCGTTGGTCGCCGTGTCAAACATTTTTGGTGCAGCGACAGCCGCTAGGATTCCCAAAATCAGGATGACGATAACTAATTCGACCAATGTGAAACCAGATTTGCCCTGTTGACGAAAGGTACGCGCGTTTCTTATGTACATATTGCCCTCGGATATTACAAGACTTGAAACATTGACGGCGAGACAGCCCCGCTACAGCCGATAGATCTGTTCCAAGCGTCCTCTGCCCTCGAAAGAGCATTGAAATCTAGCTCAGTAATTGAGCAAAAATCGTTGCGGAAAATTTTTTCCCTATGTTCGGAGCCCATGTCTTTCCAGTGAGCCATATTTCTATGGTTTGTTTTGACGGGGCTGACGAAACTTCAGGTTTGTGATTGACGGGGCACAAGTAAATGGCGACTCAAGAGAGTGGAGTAACTCGGCTGGGGCGGGCTGCACAGATCCAGGCACAACTCCAAGAAGTGTTCGAAGGGCCGTTCGGATGTTGGACGAAGTCCGCGGCAGGCTGGCAGAACCTCCACATCTATTCAGTGGCTCCGGAGGCCCCAGGTCTGGAATCGTGCGACGCGACGCAGTGCTGGTTTAACGAAATTGGCCAGGTTCCGGACGGCATTCCGAGGTCATTTACGACATCCACAGGCCAAGCAATCGTCGCTGTATCCGTTCGCGAACAGGATGGGCAGACAGTCATTGTTGCTGGCTTAGTCAAACTCTCAATCGATGTACTCGCCTGCAAAACCGCGCAAGTGGCAGTCAAGAATGCTGAAGCATTGTCGGAAACGCAACTGCAGCAAGAACTGATCGACCAGTATGCGATGCGTTTGACCGACAGTTTCGAAGAGTTAACCTTCCTTCGTCGGCTCTCGCGTCACGTTGATTACTGCGTTGCCAACCGTTCGCTTGCAGAAGCCGCAGAGGCCATCTTGCCGCAGTTGTGCGAACTAGCGAGCTTGGAAGGGCTGTGCATCCTCAACGCCAATGCACACGCAGGTGACGCATTCGTCGGCCGGGTCGGGGTGGTACCTGATCCAGCTTGTCTAAGAAGTTACATTGATCAATCAATCGACAACCAGCGAAAAGTTATCGTCCGGAATTTCCATGGAACCATTGTCAATGTTCCAGCGGAAGCGTGTTCGGGAGTTCGGTCGATTGTCATAGTCCCCATTGAGAAGAGCGGCGAACATTTTGGCTGGCTAGCCGGCATCAACAAGCGACGGCCTTTATACACTCAATCAATTGATGCACTCGGCCACGATGAAATTGGTTCAATGGAGGCATCTTTGCTGGAAGCTACAGCGCTAATACTCGGTTCGCATGCCGCTAACAATCGGCTCTTCAAAGAAAAGGAAGCTCTGGTCGTCGACGTTATTCACACGTTGGTGGGAGTGATTGAAGCCAAAGATCACTACACCTGTGGTCACAGCGACCGAGTGGCGCTGATCAGTCGGCGAATAGCTATGGAGCTGGGACTGACTCCCGATGAATGCCAAGATGTGTTTTTATCTGGACTACTACATGACATTGGCAAAATCGGTGTCGCCGACGACGTTTTACTCAAACCCGGAAGATTGTCAGAGGAAGAGTTTGCGATTATCAAGATGCACCCCGAACGCGGTGCCAGATTGCTCTCAGGACTAAAGCCACTGCAGAAGTTGATTCCTGGCGTCTTGTATCATCACGAAGCCATGGATGGAAGTGGTTATCCCAATGGATTGGTGGGTCAACAAATTCCACTGATCGCCAGAATCTTGGCGGTGGCCGATACGTTCGACGCGCTCACTAGTGATCGCCCCTATCGCACGGGCATGAGTTTAGCCAAGGCAGAGAGCATTCTCGTCGAAGGATCTGGCAGTCAATGGGATCCTCGAGTAGTAAACGCCTTCTTCTTGGCTCGTCAAGATATTTTGGAAATTGGTAGCCAGTGGCAAGATCACTTGCGTCAGTTACTCGATCGAACTCAGGCCCACAACAGACCGGCTGTACACATCGCGGCGTCGAACAACGCGGGTATTGTTGCCAACGTCACACTTACACCTCTGGTCGGATGAATCCTGTGGTTTCATTTAGCTTCCATCGACGAGTCCTGCGAAGGTCAAGTAGCCCACTTGGAGTAACGCTGATAGATCTAACGATCTGCGTCATGGTCATGGGCATTTTGGCAGCTGTAGCTGCACCACGGTTTGCCTCGGCACTGGCTAAGATTCAATGCGAAGCCGTTGCCAAGCGGATCGCTGGTGATTTGAACTACGCTCGGAGATCAGCTATGCAAACCAGCCGGCTAGCCACTGTTGTGTTTCGCATGTCGCCGCCCGGATATGACATGGTCAGCGTAGAGGCCCCCAATTCTCCTGGGCAGAACTATGCGGTCAATCTGATAGATATTGATGCAAATGTTAGCTTGTCGGCAGTCAGTTTCGATGGAAGCTTGGCTATCAGTTTTAATAACTATGGTCGTCCACTGGTGGCAGGGCTACCACTGGTCAATAACCAGGTCACTGTGGCTTCGGGTGCCCACGCGTTTCAAGTGATAGTCGATGCTGGCTCAGGTGAGGCAAGTGTGCGTTGATGAATCGACTTGCGTCAACGAAGCAGACGACTGCTGCATGCCATCGCGGCCATCGGTATCGTAGAAATCGTCTTGGTCATACGCTGATCGAGCTCGTTATGTCATTGGCTTGCGCAACTGTACTGATGGCAGGTCTCGGTGCCGCTGTGGTTGTGTCGAGCAAAGCCTTTCGACCAGAATCGAGTGCAACGCACTCCAAGGTTGACTTGACGTTATCCAAGAATGATCTTCTAGCTGACTTGAAAATGGCAACCGGCTTTGTGGAACGTTCGGCAAGATCCGTTAGTTTTCTAGTTCCCGACAGAGATGGGGATAGCAAGCAGGAACGATTGGCCTACTCTTGGTCGGGCATTGTTGGCGATCCGCTGACCATGAGCTACAACAACTCTTCACCGATAGTTGTAGCTAACGATGTTCGCAAGTTTGCGCTTGACTACGCAACTTCAACGATACCAGGCATTGTGTTGCCCGCTGAGCAAACCGGTTCGCAGATCGTAATGCTTGTCAACGACTCAACCTGTATCTCGGCATCGGAAATGACACGAAAGTCCATCGTCGAATCTTGGAATTTCCAAGTTACCACCGTGGGATTGAACGAAGGAGTTGACCAACTGACTAAGGTCGCTGCGAGTGCGAAGGCCGTCTATGTCTGCTCGACAGTGGACGCTGCCAAGTTCGCAAACGTGGGATCAGCTCTCTGCAAGTTACCGATGGGAATACTGAACGAACACGGAGATCTTGCAGACGACATCGGTTTTGCGGGGGCCGTTGATGCCACCATGTCCATGTCGGTGACAGTTAGCGATGAAGCCCACTACATTACAGCGAATAATGTGGCGGGTTCCGCACTTGTTTGCATGCTACCGGTCAAGATGTTCAAGTTGACAACTTCTCCATCACCCGATCTAAATTCCCTGGCAACCATATCAGGTAATCCTGTTTTGGTAACAGTGGATCCGGGCATGGCTTTACATGATGGTAGGACGGCAGCGGGCCGACGGGTAATGATCCCATGGTCCGATTCCACAACCAGTCAATTGATGTTGAATAACACAGGACTAGGGCTATCGCAACGAGCCCTTGAATGGGCTACCGGACTTGGTTCTGTTACCGTTGTGCTCAGGAATTTTGGCTACGAATCTATCTACTCTTCTAGCGTCAACGGTCAAGCAAACAACCAAATCGCGACGCGCGTGCCGTTGTCTGAACCTGGAAAACTTAGAAGCATTTCTGCCTATGTCGGAGGAACCTCCAAGTTAATTCGAGTCGCTCTTTACTCCGATCAATCGGGCGAGCCCGGAACGCTATTAGCTCAATCAGAAACTGGTAGTTCAACTTCGGCCATGGGTTGGGTCAAGTTGACAATGCCAGATACAGCCTTGGCTGGCGGCTACTATTGGCTCGCCTTGGCACTGAATGACTCAGACCAGGTTTACAGATCCAACACCGGCGTCACAAACGCTGGTATCCGCACAAAAAATTACGACGGTGTCGACAAGGGCTTTGCCGCCACCTGGGGTTCGAGCAAATCTTCGAAAGCAGGTGCCGTGTCGATATTTGCAACCTTCGAACCAACTAAGCCTTAGAAACCACCGGGACCACTATGCCTGTCCGACAAGACTGTTCTTCAAAACGACGTGGGTTATCGTTAGCTGAAGTTGTGGTGTCATCGCTGCTGGTTGGTCTACTCATGACAACCTCTTTGCTAAGCGTGGGTGCTGCCCTGAAAAGTGCGAATGTGGCTGTTGAAAGTAGCGACGGTATCGCGTTAGCCCAAAAACTGGTCGACGAAATCACCATGCAGGCATTCAAGGATCCCAACCAAACGGCAACGTTTGGGCTGGAGTCCGGCGAGAGTTTAGGCCCAGGCGGGCGAACAACTACCGACGATGTGGACGATTTCAACGGATGGACGGACTCGCCTCCGACCGATCGCAGCGGCAACGCAATCACCGGATTCTCCGGCTGGAATCGTGCCGTTGTTGTGGTCGACAAAACTTCCATGCTCGACATTGTGGTTAACAATATCCAAGGGAGTCCACCGGAGCTACGTCAGATACTGGTAACGGTCACGTCCCCTACCGGCCGAACCTACTCACTTACAGCTTATCGATATAGCATTGGCGGCAGTCATCAATCCCAAGGGCTGAGCCAAACGCTAGTCACGTGGGTGGGAGCGAGTCTGCAAACCGGTTCAAACACCGATGTCTCTGGCGGCGTCTCACTGGTCAATCATGCGACGGACCAGTAACATGCGTAACTTCAAAAACAACTGGATGCGACTTGGTAGAAAACGGAAGGGCTACCTGTACGTTGCCGTACTGTTCACTTCGTTGGCTGTTTCAACAATGGGTCTGGTCGCCCTCTCAATTGCCAGTCTGCGCCTGCGTACGACTATCGACGATGCAGATGTCATCATTGCTGAGACTATCGCAGAATCCGCAATAGAGTTTGGAGTGGCACAGATTCAAACGCATGACGACTGGCGGACGCGTTTTAGTCACGGCGTATTGAGCAGCGAAGTTGCGTGCGGAAGAGGCGTCTTTCAATGGAAACTGGTGGACGACGATGGGAATTTGAATGATGACGATTCCGATTCGGTCAGAGTAATTGGGGTAGGCCGAATTGGCCGAGCAGTTGTTGCCGAAAGTGTACGATTGATGCCAAACGGCCAGCCGCTGACATGCCTTGGTTCAGCTTTGCACTGCGGCGGCGATATGCTGCTCAAATCTGCGGTTCAGTTCATGACGAATCAACAAGTTAGTAGCGGCGGCAATGTGACGGCGTCTGGTCTGTTGACTTCCATTCAAGGCAACGTCGAATGTGTTGGTACTGCCTCGGGAACGATTAAAGGCACAATATCGCCGGCTGCCGCTGTCCGTCGTTTGCCTGGCAGTGCCGTGTTTGATTACTACGTTGATAATGGAACAGAGATCGATGTGAATTCATTGCCGCTCGTCAATGGTTACCGCACTATACAGAAACAGGTTCTAAGCCCCACGAACAACTCCTATGGTATTAAGAATGTCGAAGGTATCTATGTGTTGCGCTGCGCTGGTCAGCCAGTAAACATCAAGGACTGCCGAGTAGTAGGCACGGTCGTGCTTCTGGATCCTGCAGCCACCAGCGTCATAGAGGGCACGATCCGATGGGATACCGCAGTTCAGAACTATCCAGCACTGCTCGTGCGCGGAGATATTCAATTCAAGACCAGTAACGTGGAGCTGAGCGAAGCGAACCAAACTACAAACTTCAACCCTAGTACCGCCCCGTTCGACGGAAAGTCCGACACCGACACCAGCGATAGTTATGCATCGGAAATCAATGGCTTGGTCTACGTTTCAGGCCTCCTCAATGCTCCCCAGGATATGATCGAAAGTCTGTTTCGTGGCGTAACGTTGTGCACTACTATAAACGCGTCGTCTAGTTGTCGCTTCAACTATCGACACATCTTCCTCGACAAGCCACCTCCTGGTTTTGCTAGCGGCAATCCAATGCTGATTTCTCCGGGTAGTCGCACCAAAGTTACCATGAACTAACGTACTTTTCTGAGCGGTTAACGCCGGACATTGGCGGTATGCACAAAATGCGAAGGTCTGGGTGACTTGCTCGAATAGCGTAGAGCAATTGGCCATGACAGAAATCATAGCCACTCACTTCCCCAAAGGACGATTCAATCGACGTGGTTAGATCTCGGGGGCGGATACTAGCTTACGAATTGCTTGAACATGGATTGTCAGCACGGATTCCAGATGCAATGGACCAACGCTCGGATTCTATCCGAGTGGGGACTTCGTTTTGCAATGCTTGCATTGCATGTCGTAGCATTATCATCCATTGTTACGAGCGGCTGCGCTAAGAGCAAAGCGTTAACCAATCAAACGGCAAGCAAGTCGGCATTCCAAAGCACGAGTTTGCCGAACATCAGTCCGACTCCTGTGGAGAATTGTGTTCGTCCTGTGGCCTTCACTCAAGAAGCCACACCCATCCCACCAGAACTTGGCGGACAAGCATTGCAGACTCTGCCTGCGCCGCCAGCAGCCTTCAACCTCGCTTTGCCCAACCCATCCTATCGCACAGAGGAAATCACAAATTTTCCAGCGGTAGTGGAAGAGCAAAGGGAGATTCCCGTGTTGAACGCTCCGAATCCGGCCATGATTCAAGCGCACGGGCCGCTGATTACATTATCCGTTCGAGAAACGCCGCTGAATACGGTGCTTTCGTTACTGGCCCAGCAGCAGGGGCTGAGTATTGTGGCTGCAAGTGCACTGACGACGCCTGTAACCATTTCCTTGCAGCCCACCACACTTGAGACCGCCCTTGATGCGTTGGCAGGGATCAGTGGTTGCACTTGGACCAGAATGAATGAAGTAATCTATTTCACGCCCGTCACGAAAGAAGCGTCAGAAAGCTTCTGGGTTCAAGGACGAGCCTTCAGGGTCTTTGATCTAAATTATGCAGCTGCAAATGACATCGAGAAAGTGGTTACGGGATTGCTTTCGCCGATCGGAAAGGTTTTTGCCCGACAGGTCGACAGCAAGGAAAAGCGTAAAGCCATCGAGCAGTTGGTGGTGGAGGACCTGCCTCCCTATCTGGAACGTATAGCGGCCTACGTTGCTCAAGCCGACCGTCCACCCCAGCAGGTAATGGTCGAAGTTCGCATGTTGCAAGTAAAACTAGAAGATGACACGCGACATGGTATTAACTTCGACGCCTTGGCTCGAGTATCCGGCGCGGACGTAAAGCTAGGAACGCAATCGCTGGCGACAGGCTTAGGGCAAACTGCGATCCTGACAGTCGATGGGACCGACTTCAATTCATTGCTTGACCTCTTGGCTTCGACCAATGATTCCAAGACGCTGGCTGCACCGAAATTGTTGATGGTCAATGGCCAAGAATCAAAGATCCAAATTGGACGTCGGCTTGGCTACTTCGTAACAACTACAACACAAACCAGCACTCTTCAAGATGTACAGTTTCTGGAAGTAGGCGTAGTGCTTACTGTCACACCGCAGATATCCGCCGACGGGCAGATCGTTATGAAAGTGCGCCCCAAAGTATCAAGCGGCGACATCAATCCAACCACTACGTTGCCCGAAGAAGAAACGACAGAAGTTGACACGAGCGTCATGGTGCCTGACGGCCATGGCATTGTCATTGGTGGCTTAATTCAAGAGATCGACAACGAGCGTCAATCAAAAGTGCCCTTCCTCGGTGACATCTGGGTTGTAGGGCGACTGTTCCAGCGCCGGGTGGTGGAACGAGAGCGTTCCGAAGTGGTAGTGGCGCTATTGCCCAGAATTGTACCGCTTGGAAATTGCCTTACCCAGGGCGAACAAATGGAGTTGTATCGAACGACAACTCCGCTACTCACACCAACGTTGGAAAGTGCCCCAAGACCGGAACCACAATTGAAGGATGCTATGCGGAACCCACGCTGGCCGAAACGCAATTAGTCAAGGCAACGGGCGTTGAATTCGTGTTGTCTTTTCAAGTCGCGACATTTGTGACTTGCCAAACATTGGGAACTCTTCGATAGCTGCATCCAGAACGCCTTCTCCGGCCAACTTCAATCGAACCTTTAGAGAACCAAGTACCCGATCGCCCTTAGCCACAGCATCGAATGAACGAAATGGTAAGTCGATGACGGCCCCAAACTGTGTGTAGGTTTCGGATTGAACGGATGAGGACCATTGCTCGTGAGTCTGGGATCGAATGCGCGCACCGTCCATGCTCGTTACCAGCAGTTCAACATCCAGTTGACCGCTTATCGGCACGAACTCGCCATTCTTGTCACGCGGTATTAAATGCAGTCGTACGCCATCAGGCTGCACATCACCATCCCAATTAGCAATTTGAGCTACCACTTCCAAAGTCTGTGCCGTTCTTGGTTCCGCTTTTCGTGCTGGCATTAAGGTATTCCCCGGAAGTTGGAGTACTCCGCGAACCGGCAACTCAACTGGCTTATCAGCGACAATTTTAACAATGTTGGTTGTTGTTATGAGTGTGCCAATTGTGGCTCCTTCCAAGCTCGTGCAGAGCCAGAGTCCTTCATCGTTCGAGCGCGAGTCGATCTGGCCGCGTACTTGGCGACCATCAATAAGCGTCACCGCAACATGACTGCCAACGCCAAACTCTGACCAGGGGCCATGGGCAACACACTGCAAACTAACGGCGGTGAATGCCAATGCACATGCGATGGCTAATTTGGCGATGGACTTGCTGTGGATCATGTTGCTCTTTCCGAGGATGACAAATGGTCCATTCGGAACAGGGCAACGGCCGTACCAGTCACTCAATTTGTTTTTGCGGACGCCCTAAAGTGTTTCCGTGAAGGGCTTTGCGTCGATTACTGAGCGAGTCAAGAAACGGCGGTGATGTTCTGCGATGTGGCGAGTTTCCTTCAGCGATGCAAAAGATCAACATGACACTCTGGTCCCGAGTCGCTCATGAGGGCGTGTCGAGGCGTCAATCGCTACAAAGTGTCCAAGATGCAAGAGCCTAAAACAATTGACGGTTGAGGTCAGACACGATGCACGAAATGTGCACGAAACGGCGGAGAAAACGGTGCTAAGTCGTGCACGTAGTGCATGCCATGGAACCTCTCGCATCGATAGAACCACAATAACAATAACGACTTGGGGCGCGTTGGGAGAGTCGCCAATGTTTCGTTGGGGTGGTAGAGGTCGTGGGTTCGAATCCCGCCGCCCCGATTTGGTTTTCATCAAGCGAATCACGTGAAGTGGTTGGCGTGGGCCGGTCCCTTGTATCTCGCGGCCTCATCGGTCGTCTCTGTGTTCAGCGGTGCTCCAGGCAACGAGAACCACCGCAGGGCTATGCACTAGAGTATCAGGAAGGCTCGATGATCGAGCGTTATGAGTCGGACGACCGCCATCTGACACTTGATCGCGTTGTCTCCGCTTTGGCTGGTTACCTGAAGCGGGATCCTTCGTGGCGTTCAGATTTTCAGTGGAACCAAGTGAGCTGGAGTTCTCCATTGCCCTGAGATTGTTGATTTCCAATTGCCACTGATGGCCAAGCCGCGTTTGCGAGATACCAACATGACATTCTGGCTTGCGATTGTACCAATCGCATTTGGGGTCGGCGGCCTACTGCTGTGGCTGCGCGAGCGACGTTGTCAGAGTTCTCTGCAAACTCAAGTCAATCTCGCGCTGCAGTCTCTTACATGCTCGCGATGCGGTGGACGGTTCGAGCATTGGCAGGGCAAAATTAGCAACAACCACTATCTGTTTGTCGAACCGCAGATCCCCACGGTCTTGGAAGTGCGCTGTTCCCAGTGTGGTCAGCTGTCGGACTTGTTCTGCTTCGCCGACGGTCGCATCGAGGCTGAGCCATCCGAGACGCAAATCAACGGGTCTCGAAGCCAATTTGACTAACATGGCGTACAATCAAGTCGTTTGCACGGCGCATGCGCTTGGGAACTACTAAAGTTCCAGGCGTGAGTTTCTGTTTCGAATGAAGAGTTTAAATGTATCAAACGGGCGACTAGAGGTGGTACTCCATGTCGGAAGCGAACGAAGAAAAGAAAACGGAAGAAACCTGCCGACCAGCTTGCCCGGTCTGTGGAGGTGCGTTGATCGAGATCCGCGCCAAACTTCAGTGCTCACGCTGCCACATTATTTGTGAGACTTGCTGCGAAGGTGGTCGCGGATAGTTTCAGGGTTTCGCTTTTTGTTGACAAGGCTACCAGTGGATTGCCGCGGGCTGGTGGTTTGCCATGTTCGGTGACGACAACCCGGACTAAGGTTGTATGCCAATCGATCGAATTAGAGTTTCGCCTGACTCTATATCCAAGCTAGACCGCTCGGCATTGAGTCGAAATCTGAGTGGAAACTCGGCACAGGAAATGGTAACAAGGTTGTCAAACCGGCTTAGTGCGACCTGCACAAGTTTGCGCTCGGCATTCATTCGATAGAGTGATAATTGCCAAGGCGAGCGATCGATGACCAGCAACTCCCTTGTCCCCACTTGCGCATAAAAATCCAGTTTCTCCAATGTGCGATCGCCCGGGCTGACGATTTCAATTGCGAACTCAGGGCCGCCTAACCAGTGTGTACCACAATCCTCTGCACCGGTTCCCGTCTTGAAAACAAGCACGTCAGGAATTCGGTAGTTCTGTGTCCAATCATCACGACGATCGCTCACGTTCGCACCCGTGAAGGTTCGCCCTAGCCCTCGCCAATCAACAGCTGTTCCTATGGCAATAGTTAGCTGCGTAGCGAGCGACTGATGCTCGTTGTTGGCAATCGGCGACATCACGTAGACTCCCTCCCACACTTCGTCGTAACGATCAAACCCTTGCTCTTTCCGCCGAGCAATCAATTCACTGGCGATACGAGGATCATGAACCCACAGTGTTGTCATACAGTCGTTCCGATCAAAAACTGCACATAACGGGCAACAGAACGTATTATAGTCGCCCCAACACTGCGCGAGTACACACAGGCCTGCATTGTCGCTGCGTGACTTAGTCAACAGCTAGGAAAATTATTTCGCCAGCCATGTAACAAATGCCTGGGGCTGCGGCATCGGCTTATGCGGTCAAGTTTTGATGCATTATTGGAGCCTGTGTTCATGTCCTGGAATTCTTTGCGCCAACTGGTGGCAATCAAGCCGCTCCATGCAACGTCTAAACATGTCGCGTTACGATGGAAACGGCCCACTGGGCGGCGGCTTAGGCGACGCATCCTGGACCTGGAGATCGCTGAACCGCGCCGGTTGCTGGCTGCCGATTTTGAACTGGTTAGCGACATCAACACGCAGACCAATGCCTACGAAGATCCCAGTGAGATCGTGCAAGTCGGCAGCATCGGGTACTTTACGGCCACGACGCCGGAAACCGGGATGGCGCTGTTCAAGACCAATGGAACCGCCAGTGGTACGGTGATGGTGCTAGACCCTGCGCCCGGCCCAGACGACTTCGAGATCGATGAATTGACCAATGTCAGTGGTTTGTTGTTCTTCCGTGCTAAAGCCAGCGCCACAGGCTACGAGCTGTGGAGGAGCAATGGCACTGCGATTGGAACACAGGTCGTCAAAGATATTGATCCCGGAACCGCGAGCTCCGTTCCCGCGTACTTAACCAATGTCAACGGAACATTGTTCTTCAACGCCAATGGTGGCAATGGACAGCAACTCTGGAAGAGCGACGGCACCGCAGCGGGTACTGTCTTGGTCAAACCAGTTAATGCGGCCACAGGCGCGAACGTTCCCAGAGAACTGGCCAACGCCAATGGCACGCTGTACTTTAGCGCCAGCAACACCACTGCAGGGCGTGAGATCTGGAAGAGCGATGGCACAGCGGCCGGTACCGTGCTGGTTTCCGACATCGCCACTGGTACCACTACAGGTGTGAGCACGCAAAAGCGAGACTCGAACCCTGCGCAGTTCACCAATGTCGGTAGTGCTGTGTATTTCACAACCAAACCGACGCGCATCGGCACGGCCAATCAGACATTCGAATTATGGCGGACCGATGGAACGGCCGCGGGTACACAACAGGTTGCCACAAGCTTTGCTGAGAATGCGTTTAGGGAACTCATCAACTTCAACGGGTTGCTCCACTTCAGTTTCTCGGGAGCACTCACCAGAGTTAGTAACAACCTCCTGCAGACGATCCGTGACACCAATCAGTTTGGCAATGACGGCGCTGCCTCCCTGGTCAATGTCAGCGGCACGCTTTATTTCACAGCAATCAGCCAACAAGGTAGTGTCGGAGGACCAGTCGACCTGGGCCGCGAGGTGTGGAAATCGGATGGCTCTACCAGCGGTACGGTTGTGCTGCGCGACATCAAACCGGGAGCCGGGAACTCGTATGCCCGTGAACTGACCAATGTCAATGGAACGCTCTACTTCACCGCCTTTGACTCGAGTGAAGAAAAGTCTCTTTGGAAGAGCAATGGCACGGAGGCTGGTACCGTGATGGTGAAGAGTCCGGATGCCGCTGGGTATCCTTCCTTTCTCTCCAATGTGGGTAGCACGCTGTTCTTCAGTGCTCGCGATCCCAACTTTTATTCAGTGAAGCACCTTTGGAAGAGCGATGGAACAGGTCCCGGAACTGTGCCTGTCCGTACAGCTGAGTCGAAGAATTCCAATCCCTCTGAACTAACCAACGTCAATGGGCGTTTGCTATTTGTGGCCACGGAGCCAGATAGTGGCACTGAGCTCTGGTCGAGCGACGGAACCGACGCATCGCGCGTGGCGGATATCAATGCAGGCGTGGAATCGTCGAATCCTACCTCGCTGATCAATGTGAATGGCACCCTCTTCTTCGCCGCGTACCAACCAGCCACCGGCATCGAGCTTTGGAAGAGTGATGGTACCACCAGTGGCACTACTCTGGCCGTCGATATCCGACGTGGCATAGTTAGTTCGGCTCCTAGTCAATTGGTGAACATCGACAGCACGTTGTACTTTGTCGCTGATAACGGAACACAGGGCCGCGAGCTGTGGCGCTTTACGTCCAGAGGTACGGCCGAGCTCGTTAAGGATATTCGGCCGGGCCTATCTAGTTCAGGCATCACCGGTCTGACTGTAGTTGGCAGGACCTTGTACTTCCAAGCCAACGATGGCACCAACGGGCCGGAGTTGTGGAAGAGCGATGGCACCAGTGCGGGCACCAGCATGGTCAAGAATATTCGCAGTGGTGCCTTGGGTTCCGCACCCGACAACCTGACCGTGATGGGCGGTGTGCTGTTTTTCCAAGCGGGTGACGGTATCAATGGACGCGAATTATGGCGGAGCAATGGTACATCCTCTGGTACCGTCATGGTCAGGAACATCCACAATCGCTCTGTGGGCATCGGCTCGTATCCGACTGAATTAACAGTCGTCAACAGTACGCTGTACTTTCGCGCCAGTGATGGCTCGACCGGTAACGAATTATGGAAGAGCGACGGTACTAGTGCCGGTACGGTGCGCGTCAGAGACATCCGTGCCGGCATCGGTAGTTCGTATCCCAGTGAACTAACCAACGTTAACGGCAAGCTCTTTTTTACGGCGATCGATAGCGTCAATGATGGTGAGTTGTGGGCCAGCGATGGCACGGCCGCTGGTACCTTGCGAGTGAGAAACATCAGCCCCACCTCGAGCTCTTTTCCTATTAATCTGACCAATGTCAATGGCCTGCTCTATTTTGCCGCCGACGATTCCGTCAATGGCAACGAGCTCTATCGTAGCGATGGCACCGCCTTGGGCACCAAACGCATCGCCAGTTTCGTGCCAGGCTTCTTTGGCGGCAATCCCAAGAACATCACGACCGTTGGTTCCAACGTGTTCCTATCCGCCGAAGACGACATTCATGGACGCGAACTCTTCGTACAGAAGTTACTCCAAGGCACTACTGCTAACGATGTTTTCACCGTCAAGGTTTCGCCGACGGGCGACAGCGTGACCGTCACTCATGCCTTCAATCTCATTCAAGCTGCCGAAGTGTATGGAGTCTTCCCGAAATCCTTAGTGCTTGATTTCAGAGGAGGCGGGGGCAATGATTCACTGCGCATCGAGGCCACTAGCGGCACCGATGTGTTCATTGTGGATAATGCGGGCATAAGCACCAATGGTGCCAGGCTAACAGCACAAGATTTTGAGGCAGTGACTCTTGCGGGCGGGGCTGGCGATGACATCTATCGCTTCGATGCCGATGTCAACCAACCGGTGGCGTTTCGCTTGGATGAGTCGGCCGGTGGTATCGATACGTTAGACTTCACGCCCACCGATGCATTGGTGCAAGTAAATCTCACTTTCTCGGTCGAGCAAAATATCAACGGTAACCTGGCCTTGAATCTGCTGTCAGGCACCAGCTTTGAAAACATCATCGGAGGTCAAGGTCCCGATGTGCTGGTCGGCAACGCGCTGGTCAATGTGATCGAAGGCAATGCCGGCAACGATACGCTGGTGGGTGCAGGCGGTAATGACACGCTCATGGGCGGCATTGGTAATGACACGCTCAATGGTGACGCTGGTGATGACATTCTATTAGGAGGAGAGGACGACGATCGATACGTGTTGGGCGTAGCGGCGATTTTGGAGAATGACCAGTTAATCGAATTGCCCGGCGCGGGTTCGGATACGCTCGACTTCAATCGATTGCCGACATCCGTGACACTCAATCTCGGATTGAGTACGGCACAGACTGTTCATACGGGGCGAGTCCTCCAACTGAACGCAGGCGATACGTTTGAGAATGCAATTGGCGGCGCGGTGGCGGACTTGCTAATAGGTAACGGAAACGCGAATTCGCTAAACGGCGCTGGCGGCAATGACGATCTGCGTGGCGGGCCAGGCGATGACGTCTACCTGTTTGACCCGACCCTGATCCCCGAGGCGGACCAAATTACCGAGTTAGCCAACGCGGGTTTGGATACGATCAGCTTTGCAGCGCTTGATATTCCCGTGACGCTCAACCTGGCTACAACCGCCGTGCAAAGCGTGCATACCAATCGTACGCTGCGACTCGGTTCTGCCGTGACCATTGAAAACGCAGTCGGTGGTTCAGCCGGCGATACATTGGCGGGCAATGGGCTCGCCAATGTACTAATTGGGAACGGTGGCAACGATCAACTGAGCGGTCTAGGCAAACGCGACATGCTGATTGGTGGGATGGGTGCCGACATTCTCAGCGGTGGCGATGATGAAGACATCCTGATCGCTGGGCGCACGCTGCATGATGCCGTCTTTGGCAACGTGAACACCTTGCTGGCCACATGGACCAGTGCTCAGACTCAGATCGAACGTATTACATCGCTCAGAGCTGGTGTGGGAGTTCCGAGTGTCGCGCTGGCCAAGCAAGTCGATGTGCTCGATGACTCGGGTGATCTAGACTCATTGACTGGAGCGGGTTCGCTAGACTGGTTCTTTCGCTCCATCGATGATCTGATTACCGACTTGAATGGCGAGGTTGTCGATGAGACATGAGCATGATTGGTGGGCTAGGGTCCAGCGGGCTTAGCCGATCAGTCATCGGTCCACCGAGGCGAGGCTCGGTGGGGCCGAAGAAGCCTCATCGGCACCGAAACCCAAATCTTCGTGTCGATATGCAGATCGCCAATTGGCTATGCTACAAGCCGCCAATGGTGACGCCAGCGATCGGAACCATGAAATGCGCGAAAGTCGCCGAACGCATGCAATGGCCGAGGCGTGCTTATCCGTTCTCCAGCAACCATTGGACTGCGGCACGTGACAATTCAGCCGCGTTGCTGATGTCAAGTTTACGTTTGATATTCTCCCGGTGGGAATCGATGGTGTAAGGACTCAGGAAAAGACGTTCGGCAATAGCGCCGCTGGTCAATCCCTCACCGATCATGCGGAAAATTTCAAGTTCGCGGTTCGTAAGATTTTCGATCGGACTCTTCGTCTGGTCGCGAACGCCCAACGATTGGTTGATTAATCGACGAGCGAGGGTGGGACTTAGAAAGCGTTCGCCTGTCAGGACGGTTCGAATCGCTTCAATCAACTTAACACTGGACTCCTGTTTGTTGAGGTATCCCAACGCTCCAGCTCGACAAGCTCGCTCAGCATAGAGTGACTCTTGGAAGCCTGAGACAACCAGCATTTTGATGGCGGGATCGTACGATCGTATCCGTTTGATCAGATCGATGCCGTTTCCTTCTTTAAGCGATATGTCAATCAGTACTAAGTCGGGCGCTGACTGTTTCACAAGCTGAAAAGCTTCTTCCTCGGAATCGGCTTCGCCGCAAACTACGAAATCTGAGTTCAAGGTGATACGCAACGACAATCCATCCCGAACCGAAGGATGGTCATCAACGATAAGAATTCTCGCGGGTCGACTCATTACTGTCATAACGAATCACTTTCGTTGGCCTGCACTAATACGCATCTGACCGACGTTCCGCCAGTAGCGCGTCGTTCGATCTGCAAAGTGCCTCCGATGATTCCAGCGCGGTACCGCATCGTACGCATCCCCATACCGCGATCTTTCTTGGCATCGGCTGTTCGGCTGTACTTCTCCTCTATTCCAGCTCCGTTGTCCAATATCTCCAGCACAACTTCTCTACCGCATTGCGTCAGCGATAAAACGATCTCCGTGGCTTGACTGTGTCGAAGTGCGTTGTTCACGGCCTCTTGGGCGATGCGGTACAGGTGAGTCGCAGTGGAGTTATCCGAAACGGTGACCGGCAGCGGACAATGAAATCTGCAATGGATTGCCGGTAGCATGGTGGTTGATGTAGCCAACTCTTCCAGGGAAGACTGCAGTGCTCCAGAATCGATCTGAACGGGCATGATTCCATGAGACAGTTCATGTACATGGCGATTCGCAGCGATCAACTGGTGATTGACCTTGGCTATTGTATTGCGGATACGAATATAAGCGTTTTCATCGAGCTGTCGAATTGACTGCCCTGCGTCATCTGGACTTGGTATTGCATCGATCATTTCGAGCAGTGCACCGGCCGTCAAAGTCAGCCCGGTTAATTCTTGCCCCGTGCCGTCGTGCAGTTCACGGCCAATACGACGCTGCTCTTCCGAAGAAATTTCGAGAATGTGCCTTTGCAGCCGTTTCCGATCAGAGATGTCGCGAATGATACCTGTAAAGTATGCCGAATGATCAACCTGCGTCACGGAGAGATCAATGGGGAATATCGAACCATCTTTGCGCACAGCGACAAGCTCACGTGGCGTATTCAGAATTCTCTCCTGACCCGTCTCGTGATAGCGGCGAATATAGCCATCATGTTCGTCACTATAGGGTTTGGGCATCAGCATTTTGATGTTCTGGCCCATTAACTCTGCAGCCGTGTAGCCAAACATTTTCTCTGTCGCTCGGTTCACCGTCTCAATCGATCCACGGCCATCAATCGTGATGATTGCATCAAAGGCGGAATTCCAGATGGCTTGCAGATGTTCGTGCTTCTCACGCATGCTAAGTGTGCGCTGAGCGACAAGTCCTTCAAGCTCTTCATTGCGACGCTTGAGTCTGGCAGCAGCAATCTTGGACTCGGTGTCATCGAATACATATCCTTTGATTCTAAGCAATTCTCCTCGAGCGCTGAACGTACCCAACACAGTCTCGATGACGTGCCGAATCGTACCGTCGCTGTGGCGTCCCGCACGTTCGTATCTTTCCAGTGCCTTATTTTCGCATAGCAACTGCACAAAGGCCGGCCAGGAATGCGGCGCCATGTACAGGTTAGCCAAGTTACTGCCAACCGCCTCCTCTCGACTATCGAAACCAAAGATATCGACGAACGCCTGGTTACATAACAGAATTTCACCGTCGGGCGCGGCCAGGTAATCGCCCGTCAAGTCGTCCTCAAAAATCAAGCGAAACCGTTCCTCGCTATCGCGAAGTGATTCTTCGGCCAGTTTCCGCTCGGTGATATCGGTAACCAGACTGTCGTAAGCGACCAAACGGTTATGGTCATCGTAGTAGGGAATAACCATCTTGCTGATCCAACGCAACTGGCCGTTCTTCCGATGGATGCGATACTCAACCGCAGAGGGACGATTGCCCGCGAGCACACTGTCCATTTGTCGCTCAATAAGCGAACGATCAACTTCCACTACGATCGCAAGCCACAGCGTAGAGTCGGCCGCATATTCTTCAGCTCTATACCCAGTTACTTTCTCACAACCGGCTCCATGGATCTTTCGTACGATCCGGCCATCACATACCTGGACGTGGTAGTGATAGTCAGCAACGGCAGCTCGCAACCAACGGTAGCGATTTTCGCTCTCATTGGCCCCCTGTGTCGAAGCCGAGTCTTCCATTGTTTGCGAAGCCTATTTTGTATTAGTTGAATCGAATCTCTTGGTTCGCGTGGGGCATTTGCGCCACAATTCATTTTAGCAATTCCAAATCGCCATCGTGATGGTGGATTCCACCAAAAGGCTATGGTCGTAGGGTTTGATTTCCATTGGCCTCGCCCTGGTCCATAGTCAAGATCGACTCTCTGCACTTGGACTTTCGTCTCTGGGTCGCTATGAATAAGGCTGGACTTCTGATGTGGCCTTGCGAACAGTCGTCAAACTAATTGTGGAAGTACTTCAAAGCTGATGCCATTTGTCGATCTGATTTTTGCGGCCTTACCCATTCTGTTGCTCATCTTTTCGATGACGAAGAAGTCACCGATGGCTTCTTCGCGGGCGCTGCCGCTGGCTGCGGCGATTGCTTACGCGATACGACTGACGTGGTTTGGCACGGATACCCGCGTCGTGAATGCTGCGGTTGTGTCGGGCTTGTTGATGGCATTGACTCCGATCTCGATCGTGTGGGGTGCGATCTTTCTGTTCCGCACGATGGAAATCAGCGGGGCGATGGAAACGATTCGCCATTGGCTTAACAGTCTTACCCGCAATCGCGTGGCGCAGGTCGTCATCATTGGATGGTCGTTTCAGTTTCTCATCGAAGGCGCAAGTGGTTTTGGAACACCCGCCGCACTGGCTGGGCCACTATTAGTCGGCCTAGGTTTTCCGCCGGTGCGTGTGGCGATGGCTTGTCTGATCCTCAATAGTGTCCCTGTGTCATTCGGTGCAGTTGGTACGCCTACGTGGTTTGGATTTGCCCAGTTAAATTTGAGCTCGAGCGAACTACAAGCAGTCGCGTGGAAGTCCGCGCTGGTCCATAGCGCTGCAGCTGTCGTCGTCCCGCTGCTGGCATTTCGCCTTCTACTGACTTGGAAAGAGATTTATCGTAACTCGGTGTTTATCTACCTCGCGCTGGCGGCGTGTGTCGTACCTATGACGGGGCTGGCGTGGATTAGTGATGAGTTTCCGGCTGTTGTTGGAGGAATGATCGGTCTCATATTTGCCGTTTGGCTGGCGAAAAATGGAGTGGGTCTCACGAGCGACGACGAGCTAGCAGAGGATGCGAGTGCCTCTCCGAAGGTGAACGCTGTGATGAGGGCACTGTTCCCGCTTTGGGCGACGGTGTTTGTGCTTCTTTTAACGCGCATTCCGCAATTCGGTCTGCGTGATGCACTTACCGCAACCACTCCCGCGTGGGAGATCTCGCTGGGAAGCTTGGGGCGTTTTTCTATAAGCGCCGCCCTGGTCATGCAATTGCAGAATATTTTCGGAACCGAAACTCAATGGATGCACCAGGTGCTTTATGTGCCATCTTTGATACCGTTCATTCTGATTTCAATAGTTTCGTTATGGGTGCTGCGTGCCCCTACTGGAACTGCCAAGCTTGTATGGAATCAAACCTCCGTTTGCATGGTCAAGCCAGTACTCTCGTTGCTTGGAGCGCTGGTGCTTGTAGGACTGCTGATGGCGGGCGACGAAGTGTCCTCTGTGATGATCTTGGGTCGATCGCTGGCTGCGGTCAGCGGTAGTTCGTGGCAGTACTTCTCTGCGTATCTTGGAGCGACTGGTTCATTCTTCGCAGGTTCGTGTACCATTTCCAACCTCACGTTCGGGCCGATTCAAGACTCCATTGCCATTCAGCTAGGGTTGAATCGGACCACGATCATCGCACTGCAATCCGTTGGAGGTGCGATGGGAAACATGGTCGCCATCCACAACATAGTCGCCGTTTGCGCGGTACTCGGTCTGGAGAATCGAGAGGGGGAAATACTCAAACGGACCGTGGGACCGATGCTCGTCTATGGTGTGATCGCAGCGGCGATGTCACTGCTTTTGATGTGAGATTCTTGGTTTAGTTTAGGTCATTCGCGACGCGGCTCATTGAAGCGATTCCACCTCGCCATCGTGATGGTGGATTCCACCAAAACACTATGGTCGTAGGGTTCGATATCCGTTGGTCTGGCGCTGGCCCATAATCGTTCCGTCGCTAACCAAAGTCGATACTCTTAACGCAACCCAAGGACGATCAAACTGTGGATCGAATTGTCGGAGATAATCTGCACCAAATTCCCGCTGAAGAAGTCTTGCAGTTGTTGGGCACGGACGCCGAAAAAGGGCTCGACATCCTGGAGTTTCAGGCTCGACAGACGCGATTCGGCCCTAACCTAATTCCTGCGGCGAAAGGAACCAGTCCCTGGATGCGGTTCCTGCTGCAATTTTATACACCGTTGGTGATCATCTTGCTGATGGCGGCAGCCATCACCGCAGTATTGCACGAGTGGGTTGATTCGGCTGTAATCTTCGGCGTCGTTCTAGTGAATGCGGTTATTGGATTCTTACAGGAGTCTAGTGCAGCCAAGGCGCTGGCAGCCTTGGCCCAGACGACACTGACCGAAGCCAGCGTCTTGCGAGCCGGGGAGATGCGGCGAATCTCCTCAACCGAGTTGGTGCCAGGCGACATTGTCTTTTTACAGTCGGGCGACAAAGTACCTGCAGACATGCGCCTGTTCTACTGTCGCGATCTGCAAATTGATGAATCGGCCCTGACGGGAGAGTCGGTGCCGGTGAACAAACAAAGGGATGTGATGCCTGCGGACGTTTCACTCGCAGAACGTCGCAATCTAGTTTACACGTCCACTCTCGTGACCTACGGTCAAGCTCGCGGTGTGGTCTTCGCGACAGGCGCCAGTACAGAAGTAGGACACATCTCGAAACTGATCTCCACTGCTGACATGTTGGAAACGCCGTTAACGCGCAAAATTGCCAAGTTCAGCCGCTTGTTGTTGGTAGTAATCTTGGGGCTGGCTGGCGTGACGTTCCTGGTGGGTTGGATGCGCGGGCAACCGGCCTTCGAGATGTTCATGGCTGCAGTAGCCCTGGCAGTCGGAGCCATTCCTGAAGGACTGCCAGCAGCTGTCACGATTACATTGTCGATCGGTGTAGCGCGAATGGCGCGTCGTCGAGCCATCATCCGAAAGTTGCCCGCCGTCGAGACTTTGGGAAGCACCACGATCGTATGTTCCGACAAGACGGGGACGCTGACAGTCAATCAAATGACCGTCAGCGAAATCCTGGCAGGTGGTACTTTCTATGAAGTCTCCGGCAGTGGCTACGGCCCAGTTGGTGAGATAAAAACAGTGAGCGAGTCTGGAATTACACTGGCAGAGAACATGGCTGCGCGCGAATGCTTGCTAGCTGGACTACTTTGCAACGACTCAACACTGGCAGAAAAATCGGGACGATGGGAGGTTCAAGGCGATCCAACGGAAGGTGCCTTGATTGCCTCGGCCTCCAAAGCGGCAATGGACGTTAAGGAATGGTCAGTACGTTTGCGCCGGATCGATGTGATTCCATTCGAGAGTCAACATCAGTACATGGCTTCGCTCCATGAGAGCGCGGCTGACGGCAAGTGCAAACTGTATGTCAAAGGGGCTGCAGAGGTGGTTCTGCCAAAGTCCGTGGCGATGCTCGATGTAAGTGGTCATCGGGTTCCGATAGATTCAGACGCATTGCAACGGCAGCTTGAGTGTATGGCCGCCAAAGGCTTGCGAGTACTGGCTCTGGCGTCATCCGACTTGCATGACCACACAAAGTCGATTGGCCACGCTGACGTGAAAGAGCTGACATTGTTGGGTCTGCAGGGGATGATCGACCCACCGCGACCAGAAGCTATTAGCGCGGTGCAAGCGTGCCAGACGGCTGGAATCCATGTCAAGATGATCACGGGCGATCACGCCCTGACCGCTCAGGCTATTGCCAGACAGATTGGACTGAACGGGCGGACAGCCACGCCCCAAGGACCGCTGGTGCTGACTGGCCGCGAACTGGCCGAGCGATCCGATGCTCAACTGATTGAAACTGCCGATCAAGTGGCCGTATTTGCGCGCGTGACGCCCGAACAAAAACTGCGTCTGGTCCGCGCTCTACAGGCGGGAGGCCACATCGTTGCGATGACTGGAGACGGTGTCAATGATGCGCCGGCGCTAAAACAAGCCGACATTGGTGTGGCCATGGGATGCAGCGGTACCGAAGTCGCCAAGGAAGCAGCCGACATGGTCCTGACGGATGATAATTTTGCGACCATCGAAGCCGCCGTCGAAGAAGGACGCGGGGTATTCGACAATTTGACCAAGTTCATCGTTTGGACGATGCCCACGAATATGGGTGAAGGCTTGGTTATCCTGGCCGCGATTTTTGCAGGCACGACTCTACCGATCCTGCCCGTGCAGATCCTGTGGATCAATATGACCACGGCAGTGCTCTTAGGGCTGATGTTGGCTTTCGAATCCAAAGAAACAGACATCATGCAGCGACCACCTCGCGATCCCACGACACCGATCCTGACTGGCATTTTAATCGGTCGCATCTTGCTCGTTTCACTGATATTGCTTGTCGGTGCGTTTGGGTCATTCGAATGGGCTTTAGGTAAAGGTGGCAGCGATGCCTACGCTCGAACCGTGTCGGTCAACGTGTTCGTGATGGTGGAACTCTTTTATCTGTTCAATTGCCGCTCGCTAACCAAGTCGATGTTTGAAATCGGCATTTTCTCCAATCTGTGGATATGGGTAGGCGCGGGCTGCATGGTGACGCTCCAGTTGCTGTTCACGTACGCTCCATTCATGAACCAATTTTTCCATAGCGAGCCGATTGGTTGGGACGCCTGGTGGAGGATTCTGTTGACCGCCGTAGTGGCCTATTCGATTGTGGGACTGGAGAAGTGGATTCGACGGCAATGGACAGTTTCGGCGAGTATCGGTTTCGCGACGGTTGCCGATGCAGAAATGCCATCGAGGGAGCCAAAACGATGAGATACGAAGAGCAAGGAGGACGAACATGATAAAACGCATCCTGGTAGGATTGGCGGGCACACCCTATACAACCGTGGCTGTTCAGCGCGCCGTTACGCTGGCGCAAACGCATGATGCCGAGGTGACGGGAGTCACCATATTCAATAAGAGTCTCGTTCATAGCGAGGGCACCGGTCTGGTGACAGCGCCGAATCGCGGGTGGGTTTGCTCGGAGCGGTTGGAGATTGCGCGTTTGCAGATTCAACAAGCAGTTTCCGATTTTGAATCTGCCTGCCAGACAGCCAATGTCAAACATCGCGTCACCGAGGAATCTGGCGATGCGTTCACGTCGCTTATCGATCTGGCAAGATATCACGACCTGATGTTGTTTGGCCTGCGCAGCATTTTTGAATACGACTTTCTGGCTGGAGATCCTGAATCGCTCCTGGTTCGCTTGGTCACTGCTGGTGTTGGTCCGCTGATTGCCGTTTCGGAGAAGTACCGTAACATCTCTCGGGTGCTGATCGCCTACAGCGGTTCCATGGAGTCGGCCAAGGCGATGAAGCGGTTCGTGCAACTGCGACTGTGGCCTGAAGCGGAACTGCGACTGTTCACGTTTCATGCTTCCAACGACAAGGCACGTGAACTGTTGGTGGCTGCTGAGGGTTACTGTCGGGCGCACGGCTATCGAGTGACCCATGATTACAACCCAGGTGATCCAAACGTGTTGCTTCTGGCGGAAGCGGACTTGTGGCAGGCCGACATGATCGTCATGGGGAACAGCGCTCGTAGCGTGTTGCTGCGGAAGGTCCTGGGCGACACTCTGCTTGAAACGCTTCGCAATACAAAAATCCCACTGCTTCTCGCTCAGTGATTGTCAAGTTGAATGTATGAAATCGCGAGTGTGTCGACGATGAATATTCCAATGCAGGAAGCGAACCTGCCATTTTCGCTCCGCGGCTACTCCAGCCGCACAGCTGACCTCGCCTCGCTACTGGCGAAATCGTTGTAGACCATTTATCCACACACAAGAGAGAATCCCATGAAGACTTCCGATGCACATTCCTTCATCCGTTGGTTCGCTGATATCACCATAGCTGATGTGCCGCATGTTGGTGGCAAGAACGCATCACTTGGTGAGATGGTGCGCGAGCTCTCAGGCATGGGGGTGAAAGTTCCGAACGGCTTTGCCATTACAGCTGACGCCTTTCGCCATTTCATCCACGAAGCAAAGATAGATGACCGCATTCGCCTGACGCTCGCCGACTTAGACACAAGCGACATGGCGAATTTGAGTCAACGTGGAAATGATGTGCGTCACGCGATCCTCGATGCGAAACTTCCGCAAGATCTGCAAGACCTCATCGCTGAGGCATATGGCCAATTGCAAGGCGACAGTGCCGTGCCACTTGACGTAGCTGTGCGTTCATCGGCCACCGCTGAGGACTTGCCCGACGCAAGCTTTGCCGGACAGCAGGAAACCTATCTAAACGTGCAAGGTATTACAGCTCTACTGGAGACTTGCAAGCGTTGCTTCGCGTCGCTCTTTACCGACAGGGCGATCAGTTATCGGGTGGACAAAGGTTTCGATCATTTTAAGCTCGCGCTGAGTATCGGCGTACAGCGCATGGTGCGGTCCGACCTCGCTTGCTCTGGTGTAATGTTCACCATCGATACTGAGACTGGGTTTCGCGATGCGGTACTCATCAGCGCCGCGTATGGCTTGGGCGAAAACGTTGTACAAGGCTCGGTTACGCCGGACGAGTATGTTGTTTTCAAGCCGACCTTGAAGACGGGGCACCGACCGATTCTGCAAAGGACCATCGGCAGCAAGGAATTCAAGCTGGTGTATGACACGGGCGGCGGGAAGATGGTCAAGAACGTTCCCGTTTCGCCAGGCGATCGCGCTAAGCTAGCGCTTTCCGATGACGAAGTCTTGGCGCTTGCGCGCTGGGGTTGCATCGTCGAAGATCACTATTCCGCCAAGCGTGGCCAGCCGGCTCCCATGGACTTAGAGTGGGCCAAGGACGGACGAACCGGGGAACTGTTCATCGTGCAGGCGCGGCCCGAGACAGTGCAGTCTCGAAAAGACCCAGAAGTGCTGGAGTCCTTTCAACTGGGCCAGCGCAGTTCGGTGCTGACAAGCGGGCGCAGCGTCGGTGAGAAGATTGCCACTGGACGAGTTCGAGTCATCAAGAGCGCGCAGTTCATCGATCAGTTTCAAGAGGGCGAGGTATTGGTGACGGATAAGACCGATCCCGATTGGCAGCCAATCATGAAGAAAGCCGCTGCCATCATTACCAATCGCGGCGGTCGCACCTGCCACGCGGCAATCGTCAGTCGTGAGCTGGGCGTTCCAGCCATCGTCGGTACAGAGCACGGAACGGAGGCACTCAAGGACGGCCAAATGGTGACCGTGAGTTGCGCTGAAGGAGACACGGGGTTCGTCTATGACGGTGTGCTGCCCTTTGAAGTGAAGCGCATATGCCTTAAGACACTCGGCCATCCGCGCACGAAGGTAATGATGAACCTGGCCAATCCTGAAGAAGCTTTCTCGCTCTCCTTCATTCCCAACGAAGGCGTTGGTCTGGCGCGCATGGAGTTCATCATTACGACCTACATTAAAATCCATCCGCTGGCACTGGTCGACTTCGAGCGACTTGAAGACTCCTCAGCTAAAGCTGAGATCGAACGGCTTACAACCGGCTACACCGACAAGCCACAATTTTTTGTGGACAAGTTGGCGCAGGGTGTCGGGATGATTGCCGCCGCTTTCTATCCCAAGGACGTGATCCTGCGCTTGAGCGACTTTAAGACCAACGAATACGCCAATCTCATTGGCGGACGTGCCTATGAGCCGCAAGAGGAGAACCCCATGCTCGGTTTTCGCGGAGCGAGCCGCTATTACAACCCTCGCTACCAAGCGGGATTCGCGCTCGAGTGTCGTGCCATGAAAAAAGTACGAGACGAGATGGGCTTAACCAATCTAAAGCTGATGATTCCCTTCTGTCGCACCGTCGAGGATGGCCGCCGTGTGCAGGCCGAAATGGAAAAGCACGGATTGCGGCGTGGCGAAAACCAGTTGGAGCTTTACGTCATGTGCGAGATTCCCAGCAACGTTATTCTCGCCGAAGAATTTGCCGACATCTTTGACGGTTTCAGCATCGGCTCAAACGATCTAACTCAACTCATTCTCGGAGTCGACCGAGACAGCGAAATCGTTGCGCCGATATTTGACGAGCGCAATCCCGCCGTGAAAAAAATGATTGCCCAAGTCATCGCCACCTGCCGCGCTCGGGGGCGCAAAATCGGCATCTGCGGACAGGCACCCAGCGACTATCCGGAGTTCGCTAAGTTCCTGGTTGAGCAAGGCATTCATAGCATCTCGCTGAATCCTGACACGGTTCTCAAAACCACACTGGCAATTCTGGAACAAGAGAGCAACTAAACATAAGGTCGTAGGGGAAATCGCATGAGTAGTGATGAAAATCAGAAACGGATTTTGGTAGCCATTGACTTCTCAGAGTCATCGCCGGCGGCTTTGAGGCAAGCTGTATGGCTCGCCAAAAGAACGGGCGCGACGATCACTGTAGCCCATGGATTGCCATCTGTATCTCACGCGATGCCACCCGAAACCGGCCCCAAGCTGGACCTGTTCTTAGATCTTTGGGCCAACGAAGGTGATTCGCCTGAAGAGCTGGAATTGGCGGCCAGACGCGATACAGAGGCCAAGATACATAGACTGATTGAACCACTGGCCTGCTCAACTCCTGTCGAGACTCAAGTGTTCTTTGGCATTGCCTTCGTGGAGATAATAAAGCTGGTCGAAAAACAGATGTATGACTTCGTGATTGTGGGGACACGAGGTCTTATGCCGTGGGAGCAGTTCTTAGTCGGAAGTACGGCGAAACGGCTGATCCGAAAATGTCCCTCGTCGGTTTGGATCGTCAAGGCCGAACACGTTTGCCCGCCGCAAGTTGTTATGGCCGCAACCGATTTTTCAGATGTCAGTCTCAAGGCTGCGACAGAAGGTCTATGGCTAGCGCAACAAGCCAAGGCTGAGTTCCACTTGTTGCACGTCGTTGATTCAAACGATGTTCCAGAAGATCTAATTTGTCGAATTCCCAAAGGGAGTTCGTTGCAACAAGAGATCAATCTAGAGGCGTCAAAGAGAATGGATGCATTCATCGAGTCACTTGCGGTCGATCGAAGCAGCATTCAAGTGCATCAGACCTGGGGTGCACCTTGGCAAGAGATTCGTCGAGCTGCGAAGTTTCAGGCGGTAGATCTTTTGGTAATGGGGACGATCGGGCGAAGTGGCATCCCAGGAATGCTCCTCGGCAATACCGCCGAAAAAATTCTCGACTCGTGCGACTGCAGCATGCTCACTGTCAAGCCATCGCAGGCGTGCCAGGGGAGTAACTTGCCATGAAGGGCAAGCCAATGGATTGGAGAATGTTGAGAGCAGTTTTCGAGACAATAGCCTTGAGCTTGCGGGATCTGCTACCGATCATTCTCACTGTGGGCGCCTTTCAACTCTTGGTGTTTCGTCAACCGATCCAGAATCTGGGGCAGATATCGATCGGACTCGTTCTGGTTGTGATCGGGTTAGCATTATTTGTGAAGGGACTTGAACTCGGGTTGTTCCCCCTTGGAGAATCGATGGCCCATGCACTGGCCCGCAGAGGTAGTGTCGGCTGGCTGATTGCATTCGCCTTTGCTCTTGGGTTCGGGACCACGTTTGCGGAACCAGCCTTGATAGCTATTGCGGGTAAGGCGGCTGATATGCAAGTTGCAGATAACGATGTTGCCCACGCAAGATTGAATCAACAGGATACACTTCGCGGCAACTATGCATTTAACCTTCGGATAACAGTTGCTTTGGCAGTAGGAACGGCTTTAGTTGTTGGCGTATTGCGAATCATCAAGGGATGGCCAATTCACTATTTGATCATGGCGGGTTACGCAACGGTACTGTTACTTACGCCGCTTGCTCCCGCGGGTATTGTGGCTGTCGCCTATGACTCGGGTGGTGTCACAACTTCCACGATTACAGTTCCTTTGACTACCGCGCTTGGCATCGGCCTGGCATCGAACATCAGAGGACGCAATCCACTCATCGATGGATTCGGACTTATTGCATTTGCGTCGCTGACGCCCATCCTATTTGTTTTGATTTGGGGAATTGCGTGCTCATAAACCTCATGCAACAAATTGGCTGCTCGGTGGTCATGTCGCTGCGTGATGTGATGCCGATAGTTCTGGTTGTCATTTTTTTCCAGGGCCTGGTGCTGCGCCGTCCTATTGCACATTGGCAACGCATACTCGCGGGTGTCGCCTGCGTAGTTTTGGGCTTGGCACTATTCTTGGTGGGGCTGGAACTCGCGCTGTTTCCATTGGGGGAAGCTATGGCGCGC
The DNA here is from genome assembly GCF_056494185.1 of Rania fehmarnensis. Taxonomy (NCBI): domain Bacteria; kingdom Pseudomonadati; phylum Planctomycetota; class Planctomycetia; order Pirellulales; family Pirellulaceae; genus Rania; species Rania fehmarnensis. Next base: position 8,768,407 of record NZ_CM151398.1, on the reverse strand, counting down.
CAGCTCGCTTCGCCGGAGTTCGTATCTAAGGGATTGACGCTGGAACCTGATGCCATCGTCCCCTGGTATCGATTTCATTGGACCTATTTGTTTGCGTTCGCAATCGGCTTTAGTGCAACGATTGCGGAGCCAGCACTGCTTGCTGTGGCGATCAAAGCCCACGAAGTTTCCGGAGGGACAATTCATGTCTGGGGGCTTCGGGGAGCGGTGGCATTTGGTTCTGGCATGGGCGTCGCGTTGGGGACCTTTCGCATAGTGTCGGGGATACCATTGCCCTATTTCATTTTGACAGGCTATCTCGTCGTAATTGTGCAAACATACTTTGCGCCTAAAAAAATCGTTCCGCTGGCATATGATTCTGGGGGCGTAACGACTTCGACGATTACGGTCCCACTCGTCACGGCACTTGGATTGGGACTGGCTGGGCAAATACCAGGCCGCAATCCTTTGGCCGAAGGATTCGGGATGATCGCCTTGGCCGTCTTATTCCCTATGATCACTGTCATGGCGTACGGACTGATTGCGCAGTGGTGGACGACACGAGCCAGCCATAGATCTGAAAACCCTAGTGACTAGTTATTTTTGATTCTTCGACCAAAACACTTTTTGTAACGCGAGACTCGAATGCATTTTAAATTGATACTCGCCTTTTTAGACGAGGACAAGACGGAGGCGGTAATGCGAGCAGCGCGTGAAGTAGGCGCTACTGGAGCCACAGTTATTGGCAATGCGCGCGGCGAAGGGCTCAAACCCGCCAAAACATTTTTGGGACTATCTCTAGATACGCAATGTGATGTACTGCTGTTCTTGGTCGAGCAACATTTGAGCAGGCAAATCTTGGAGCGAATCTGCGAGACAGGAGCATTCGACACTACACCAGGAACTGGGATCGCTCTGCAGATCGACGTGGAGGATGCGGTGGGAGTTCAGCACCAGATCAAGAAGCTTACAGAAATCGTTGAGACAAAATTATGAATGAGCCAAAGATTGTCCGTGTCGTTGACGTCATGAAACGGAATTTCGATCTCATGGATGGAACGCTGACAGTCAAAGCCGCGTTACAGTGTATGAAGCATCCTGAAACGCGGGCGTTGATTATCGACAAACGCAACGCCGACGACGAATACGGCCTCGTGCTTATTTCCGATATCGCTAAGAAAGTGCTGGCCGCGGATCGGTCACCTGAACGAGTGAACTTGTATGAGATCATGGCCAAACCTGTCTTAAGTGTAAATCCGGAAATGAACATCCGCTATTGCGCTCGTCTCTTGGAGAGGTTTGGAATCATGCGTGCACCGGTCATCAGCAATGGTCAGGTAATGGGTATCGTCAGCTTTCATGACCTAGTGCTCCAGGGACTAATGGAATTGATCAAGGAATAGTTCACATAACTAACGGGCTGTCCATGTAGCTGCGATGAGTCACACTGCTCTCCACCGACCTTGCGTCGGTGGAAGCACGACTGGTGGGCTAGGGTCCACGGGCTAGCCGTTCAGTCATCGGTCCACCGAGACGAACTCGGTGGGGCCGAAGAAGCCTCATTGGCAAGGGGCAATTGAACCTATCGTAAGTGTTCGGCGCATTGAAGAACTACTGCCCACTGGCGTTAGTCGCTGGAAACTTCATACTCCGATACATGCTCCTGAATACAATTGGCTGTGAATTCGATCCCTGCGTAGATGTCGCGAAGCGATAGAGAACATCCCAGGAATGGAAGACCAATTTCTGCTTCGATGCCAGAGTAAGTCTCGCGGAGAAATCCCTTTTCCGTTCGTCGCATCACGATGGCAAATGGCGTATGTTGCTCCAGAATGACGTAGCATTCCAGCGAAGGGATTTCAAGGTATGCGTCAAGCTTCTCATCCAAATCATACTGCCGAGTTGAAGGCGAAAGAACCTCGACCAGCAGAACCGGGGTGTCTTGATATACCTCGGTAGGAGCATTGCTTTCACACACGACTTGAAGGTCCGGATAATAGAATCGCGTTCGTCCTGCGTTACGAATTCGCACTTTCGTATCGGAATCAAATGGTTGGCACTTCATCCCTTTTAGGGCGAGACCAAGTTGAACGAGGCAATTTACCTTGACTCGATTGTGACGGTTGGCTGCGCCGGTCATGGCTCGAACCCGACCATCGACGTATTCGCTGCGTATCGAGGCTGTTGCCTCGGCAGTCAAATAGTCGCTAACCGATACGAACTCGGGTCTCTCTGCAATACTCATTTTTTCGCCGGATGATCACGAGTAGACTGTCAACGCCAACTGTCTATGTTACGGTAAGTCGCAGCCAGAATCTACTTGATCCGACATCCTGTAGAATGACGGCTGCCGACAAACGGTTGGGCTCGCACGGCCGCCGAGGCAGCTATAGTCCCAAGCCTAACGAGACCTTGATGATTCCTTTGAGCCTCGCGTTGCGGAGCATGGATTGACGTTCGTCTAAGTCGATGTGTCCCAGAATCGCCGCTTGTTCGGAGTAGCGTTGGCTGTTCTCCCACTCTTCCTCGACAAACTGCAAACTCGCCTTCAGTTCGTCGCGGGCGTCGCCGCGCAGGTTTCTCATCAGCTGGCCGATGGCCAATTCGTTTGAAGTACTATTGTCCAAGATGTTACTATGCAGCAACGTCACAACCAACAAACGTACGCTATCAGCGTCCGCCGGATTTCGGGTCAAGGCGGCGAACATCAACTGCGCCAACTCTGGATCGCTGAGAGTGCCGCCACGCAGGATCTTAAGACGTGCTAGACGACCGTATGGTAAAGCACTATCGGTATCCAGTTCTAGCGACCGTCGAAAATGCTTGTTCGAATGGCTCCACAAAACTGCACGCGACCATACACCGGTCACCAACTCCCGCGATGCATCGGAGTTCTGCCCCTGCAAATCCGTGAGCAACTGGGCCAAGCGATAAGCTGCTTCGCCAGTCATCAGGTGGACTTTGGCTGCGTTGGGTGCCTCGTCAACCTTGGCGATCAGTTGGCCCAGCATTTCTTGAAGCTTGACACAGTCCTGCCGAGCCCTTTCGACAGGGATAACGCGATCTTGGCTATGGGTGTTCATCAACTCCGTAAATGCATCGAAGATCTGGCCTGCACTCTCTTCGGCCTTCTCTGCTTCTGACGGAACCGCTGGGGTTGCGTAACTCACGCTCTTAACCGGCTCTTGGGCAGGCGGCTGCGATGCTTGCTCAGCCGGTTGTTGAACCGGTTGCTGAGGCTCTGGCTGAGACGGTTGCTGAACTTCTGGCTGAACTGCTGGCTGAACTGCTGGCTGAACTGCTGGCTGGGGCGTTTGTTCAGCTGCAGCTTCCAACTCAACTTCATTCTCGGTCAATGGTTCTACGGTCTGAGGCTGGGGTTGTTCGGCGAGTGGGCTATCGCTTTGAGGCGATGTGCATCCCGTTAGGGTGGCCAGTGATATTAGAACTGCCAAGAGCTTTGTTTGCGAAAGCCAAGTCATCATCGATTCCTTCTCAAATTGGAATAACTGAAAGGGTAACTAGCAATAAGATTCCCAACGCCAACGGAGAGTGGACAAGCGAAAACGCTTTTTCGTAACTCGCGGTGCTGACTTCAGGGTGATTGAGAGCGGCTATTCTTCGAACGGACAATTTCTTGAAATTCTTGTCCACTCGACGAATCGGTTCGGAACCTATAGGTGTACGGGCGACACCTTGAGTTCGCATCGCGACAGCCTGTGCCCGAATGGTCCAATCTTTTGTGGAGCTGATAGGATGAGATTTTTAAATGTGAATCGTGGCAGATTGTCCAAGTTGGGGCATCGAAACTCCAGCAAAGCTGGCCGGCAATTTCGAACCCTGCGGCACGAACACATGGAGGTTCGAAGTCTGATGGCGGCAGATTTGCTGAGCGTACCATCGGCCGTTCGGGAACATCAGTTCGACGGCGCCTGGTTTGCGCGTGTTTCGGATTCAGCATCCAGTACCGCCGCCTGTCAAGCCACGGAGACGGTCCAGTGGAAAGGGGTGCCTGTCGAAGCTGCGCACCAGGAATGGGTCGTACAATTCACCAAGCAGTCGGGGATCTCCACCGCAGTTGATGCGAAGGAGTTCTTCAGTCAGTATGCTGCAGGCATCAAAGTTGTCGGCGGGCTAGGCGAGAACGGGCAAGTGCTGGTGCAGGCTGAGGGTATGTCTTTTACTGAAGCCACCCAAGTCATGCAGGCCATTCCCGCACTTGAGTACTTTGAGCCCAATCTGATTAGCACAGCCCAGGGTACACCCAACGATCCTGCGTTCCCACAACTGTACGGTTTGCGGAACAGCGCGGACCAGGACATTGATGCTGATCAAGCCTGGGACTTGACGGTTGGCAAGAAAAATATGGTTGCGGCTGTGGTTGACAGTGGTATTGACTATAACCATCCCGACTTGGCGGCGAACATGTGGAGAAATCCCGGCGAGATCGCCGGGGACCGTCTCGACAACGATGGCAACGGCTTTGTAGATGATGTTCACGGGTTTGATTTCTATAACTGGGACAGTGATCCCATGGATGCGCATGGCCATGGAACCCACGTGGCAGGTACCATTGGAGCCGTAGGCAATAACGCTCGCGGCGTTACTGGCGTGGCGTGGAATACATCGATCATGGCTATCCGTATTCTGGGTGCGGACAACCGCTCTACTTCGATGGCGAATATTATCGCTGCCGTAAATTATGTCACGATGATGCGCGTCGACTATGGAGTTAATATTCGAGTCGCCAATCATAGTTGGGGTGGCTATGGCTATTCGCAAGCTTTGCGAGATGCCATTGTTCGTAGCGGCGAGGCTGACATTCTGTTGGTGGCCAGCGCCATGAACGACAATCTTTCAAACGATCTCCGTCCCGCGTACCCGGCCAGTTACGATGCGTCCAATATCATTAGCGTGGCCGCTGTCAACTCGGCTGGTCGCTATGCTGCCTTCAGTAACTATGGAGCACGGTCGGTCGATATCGCCGCTCCCGGAGTCGACATCTACAGCACTTTGCCGGGCGGACGCTATGGATACTTTACCGGCACCAGTATGGCGGCACCGCATGTAACCGGTACCGCGCTCTTGGCTGCATCGATCAATCCCGAACTCGGGGTCAGCACTCTGAAACAGATCATAATGAGTACGGTCGATCCCCTATCCGACCAAAGCAAATTGACGGTCACGCGCGGCAGAGTGAACGCCAACAGAGCAGTGATAAAGGCGCGCGCTACGATTGGAGAAGCAGATCACTTTGGCGTGTGGCGTCCCGAGGGCGGCCTTTTCTTTGCCGATACTGGTCCCCAAGGCAATAGCGGTGAAAGATCTGTACAGTTTGGTTTGCCCGGAGATATACCAGTTGCTGGCGATTGGGATGGAGATGGACGCGACACGATCGGCGTGTTTCGACCGAACGGCGGATTGTTTTTCTTGGATGTCAACAAACCTGGATACTCAGGCGAAGGCGCTTTCCAATTTGGACTGCCCGGCGATTTGCCCATAGCGGGTGACTGGAATGGTGATGGTATCGATGAAGTGGGAGTATTCCGACCAAGCAGCGGTCATTTCTTCCTCGACACCGGGCCTCGCGGCTACAACGGTGAGCAACCGTTTGCATTCGGACTAGCCGGTGATCTACCGATCGCAGGTGACTGGGATGGAAACGGTATCGATGAAGTTGGCGTGTTTCGTTCGGGCGGTCGTTCGTTCTACTTGGACTCAGGCCCAAGGGGATACAACGGTGAGGTACCATTTCATTTCAGTGGCCCAGGTAACCTGCCCTTCGCCGGCGACTGGGATCGCGATGGACGAGACAACGTCGGCATGTTCAACAGCAATGGCGGCTGGGCGGTACTAGATGTTGGCCAGCCAGGCTATAACGGCGAGGCTTATTTCCAATTCGGTCGAGCTGGAGATTATCCGGTTAGCGGACTTTGGAATAACTACGTCAAAGTCAGCGTGGCTAAAAAACCGGGTTTTGGTAAAGTGGGCGCGGCGGCGGCAGCAACTGTTATCGCTCCTGGCACCAGTCTGCCAACGATCTCACCAGAGAATGAGCGTGAAGATTGGCGGGCCACTAACCATACTTCAGAAGATTCTCAGCGCTGGACCGACGCAAGTTCGCATGACCTTGTTTTTCAGACGGGCAGCCGTTTGCTGCTCGAGCCGGAAGTGGCAATCTGCAAGGAACTACCACACTCAACTTCCCACGATCTTGCCATGCTCCAGTTAGGATCGGAATGGGATTCGAATGTACTTCGCAAGCGTGGGACACGCTGAATTTGGTCTGGGTTGAATTAGAAACTGATAAAGGTTGCGCGAGGCTATGGCTTACGAGCAAAGATCGACCATGATCTCTGGCCATGCCCGCGCACTTTCGACAGTTTCCAGATAGCGACGAACATGCAGACGGATGCTTGGAGCAGGAGCATTGCACTGGATGCAATGAGAGTCGTAGGTGGGCTGGCTAGATAGGTTTGCATGCTGGAACTGAATACGCCGCGAATCAAACCATAGGTCCAGTAGCAACTCACAGAGCACTGAGCCAGTAACTCGGACCAGCCGTAGAGCGGCTTGAGACCGGCTGACAAAACGATTTGCGGAATGAGAACCACTGGAACCAGCAAAGTAGCGAGTTCTTCAGTGGTTACCAGCGCGGAAATGGTCAAGCCGGTTATAACACCGATGACCGAACTGACTCCCACGATCGCAGCGGCATGAGGAAAAGAGCCCGGCAGCTGACAGCACCAGTACACCACGCCGAACATCACGAAGGCTTGGAGCATACTGAAAAGCGCCAAGGGCACAAGCTTTGAACCATAATAGGCCCAGGGCACTAGACCCGCGTGGTATTCCTTCTCGTACAAAGGCCGCTCCTTGACGATCTCTTTGGATGCGTTATTACATCCGAACCAGTAACAAGTTGCCACAGACAGGAATAACAGCAGGGCGCTTGAATTGGTTTGTGTATACAGATTGGGCACACCGTTGGCGTCTTTAGCGGCAGTTACATCTCCGAACACCAACACCAACAAGCAGGCAATCAACAACGTCTGTCCCACTGCACCAATGAGAGTGCCCACATCCGACCTCAATATGCGAACATATCGATTGACTAGCACTGAGAACTGTCGCCATGTTTGCGCTGAGGGAGGCAGCCTCAGAAGTGCCTCGGCGTGAACTGGCGAATCTTTGGGCGGCGAACTCGAAGCTCTATCCACAATCATTAACTGGTACAATGGATGAGACCGAAAGACGCGCTGCCAATGATCGGGTGTACGTTCTTGTAAGCGCGTGTAGATCTTGCCAATGTCGGTAACTTGAAAGAACTCTAGCGCCTGTCGCGGCGGGCCCATAAAGACTAGTCGGCCGCCTTCGGCCAAGACCACAATGAAGTGGCAAGTTTCTTCGACATGCGCCAGATTGTGAGTGACGCAAACGACCGATTTACCGTGTTGGGCGATGCTTCGAAAGAGCCTCATCGCCTCACCGTCGGATTGCAAATCCAGTCCACTGGTAACTTCATCCAGCAACAAGATGTTGGGATCGGCAAGCAATTCAGTTGCCAGGCTAAGGCGTTTCGTTTGACCACCGCTAAGTTTGGCGATGCGCGTACGCCTGTGTTTGGACAGGCCGACGGATTCAATGATGCGTTCTAGTTGAGCCTGCATTTCATCCGGCGAAGTATCGGCTGGCAAGCGCAATTGAGCCGTAAAACGTAGCGACTGTTCTACGGTTAGGCCCGCGGGCAAGACATCGCGCTGCGGGACCAGCACCAAATCGCGTTTGAGCTGGTCGTAGTTGGCAACAACATCGATGCCGTTGAGATGAACACTGCCTTCATCCACGGATTCTCTCGCGCCTAGCGCTTTCAGCAAGGTCGATTTTCCACAACCCGCAGGACCCAGGATACAAATGAACTCACGCGGTTTAATCCCTAAGGAAACATGGTCGAGAATGGTTTTGGTGTGGTTTCGCTCTACGACTCGTTTGACGATCTGGCGCGCGATCAGATGGTGATTAACGCTTCGCGATTGAGCACTAAGTCGACCTGCAGAGTAGGTGATCAAATAGGGGCCGATGCCAATGGTTGAACCATCTACCAGTTCGGCGGTGGTGTGGACGGCACGACCATCGAGAAATGTTCCGCAACAGCTTCCGAGGTCTCGGAGGAAATATCTACCACTTTCTGTTCTGATCGAGGCGTGAACTCGAGAGACCTGAATATGTGGCAGGACGACGGAAGCCCGGCGAACATCGCGACCAAGGATCACTTCTCCTTGCACCAGAAAAGAGAAATCACTGGAAAGTTCGGCCTGAGCGATTCCTCCTGTCCTGGTAGTAACATCCGATGGGTTGCCTCCGATTACTCCTACCTCTGTCGGCGGATGTTCAAGCAAGAACTCAAAGCGACTCTGGCCGGCTGAAATGATGACATCCTGCTGCAGGGAAACCGGATCCGTGAGGGCGATTCCCGCACAAAGTGTTGGAGAGACCTTGGACAAAGGGCACAGGGTGCATCGATTGGCCGCGTCAATTTCGATCACAAACTGTTCACGCGAGCAGGTTTCGTCGCGTATAGGTAAGTCCGCGCTGGGACTGCGACCCACAGCAAAACGACTGGATGCTGGCAGTAGATAGAGGGTGTTGGTGCGGATATCGCGAAGAAATGCCATGTATTTGTGTCCACCTTGGGCCGCCGTTGGGGATCTTACTTCATACGTAAGCTTACCGAGCACTGCAGAGTGTTTGATCAGGCCCAATCTTTGAGGATGCGAGCGCTGATGAAATTGCCGCCCCAACCATCGTTGCAAGTTGCAAAACCTTTGGGCAACCAGCCACTTGTTCCGACCCATGGTCCCAAGTCCAACAGCGAGTTGCCGCCGTCGCATTGTCGGCGGGGCAGCCGATTTACTCAAGGTTGGGGTTGGCTGGTCGTGCCCGTCGCCATTGTCTGTGCTGCCTGGCTCGCAACTAGCAGCTCCCGACCTGGACTGACCAACGACGAGCAGCGTACACCGGGCTGGGAGCACGCTCAAGCTGCGAGCGAAAGTGGTCAGGCCATGAAATGGATGAATCCTGACGGTAGTCAACAGTTTAGTTCGTCGATCTTGTTGAGCGATCAAGACGAAGACGAGGCTACGACTACAGCAGTGCAGCAGGCCTTGGCGGCTCAAGACTGGAAGGCTGTGGAGCACTTGGTCGCTCAGGCCCAAAGCATCCCACGGATGGATCTTAACAATAGAGCCATTGCCGTCAGGATGTCGGCCAGCCATCCCAGCGCGATCGATCCGACCCATGCCGGACTGGCGTCGAGTTCTGTCTCTCCAGTTACCAACGCAAATCAATCGACGCCTGCCCTATCGCCCTCGTCTTCGCCTGCCTCAGTTTCATCCCCGGTACCCTCCGCTACGTTGACTCCTGGGCTACGCCAGGAAATAGCCAAGGGTGACTCGCGGTTCTATCACGTTCACCTGCGCGATAACTGCTTTAACGATGGCGACATCGTGGAGATTCTGTTGAATGGTCAGCCTGCCTTTTTGGTACCGATTACCAATGCCGGTTCAACGCTGTCGATACCCGTATCCGCTACCGGTGTAACCGTTATCTCGGTACGAGGCATTTACGATGGCGGAGGTGGAATTACGGTAGCCTGCCGAACTAGTCGAGGCGAAGGTTTTGTGCGCGTGATGGCTCCAGAGGAGATACAGCCACTGGGAGTCGTATTGCCATGAGTTGCGACAGTACGCGCTGCCTGGTCTTAGCCGTCTCATTACTTGGTCGAACTGAGGGAAACAAAAAGTGAAAACAGGTAACACACTCCGTTCGGTGCCAGGCTCGACCAACCCCTTGGCTGTCCTGGCCATCATTGTCGGTTCAGCCTTGGCGGTCACATTCCTCTTTTCAAGCGGCTTGGGTTCGGCTCGGCCTCGAATCGAAAGTTGGACTAACGTCATGCCTTCGATGGTTCAAGGTATTCCCAACCCGGTCTCGAACGTCGGGGCGGCCTCAACTGGGTTGTCGCAGCAAGCTCAGCAGGTGACATCTAAATCGCTAGGTGTTGCCGATCGAGTCCTCGACACCATGGATAGTGCAGCTCGGGCCGCCGATCGAGTCGTCGATGTTGGTCATTACACATTGGATCACTTGTTGCCAAGCCAGAACTCGACACCTCTGCCCACTGATCCTTCCCAAGCCACGAGCGTGGGAACTGCTGCGAGCAATCCCAGTCCGCAATGATCACGAGTCCATCATGAATCACCCCTTCCTACAAACGATCCTATTGCTGTCGGCAGCCTGGATGGTATTTGCTTTCATCCAGCGTAATCTGGGCCTGGCTGCTATGCTCTTGCTAGTGATTGTGGCGGTGATCCTGGCTGGCGCATTCTATTTGCTCCGTCATCAGCGACCCGTGTGCATCAAGTTGTATCAATATCGGCTGGGCAGATGGATTTTAAATGCGGTTTGTTGGCTGACCAGTCAACAAGTTCCAACTGCCGGCAAGGTAATCAATGCACTGGACGAAGAGTTCATGTTGCGTGAAGCCCATGATTTTTCATGGGCATTAAAGAAGTTGAAGGCCAAGATTTTTGGACACGATGCGCAGTTAGAAACGTTGCTGGTGGATTTGAGTTCACGTCTCGCCTTGCGCAATCAGCCAGGTTCACGCCAAGAGAACCGACCAATTGCGACCTATTTGTTCGCAGGACCATCTGGCGTTGGCAAGCGGTTGGTGGCGGAATCCCTGGCGGGACTTTTGCTAAGGCGTGGCCTGCATACTTACATCGACTTAGCCATGCTGCCACCGAACTCCAGTCCGATTAGTTATCTATTTGGCGAAGCAGGCAGGGAAGGATGCTTGACGACGGCGGTTAGAAAACAACCCATGCAAATCGTCTATCTCGATAATGTGCAGTTGCTCGACCCGATGGCGCAGCAGCGTATAGCACAACTTTTAGAAAGAGGTGTTGAGTACGACTGGACGGCCCGGGGCAGTGTGTATTTCACGCGAGTCATAATTGTCTTGGCAGTTTCGATGGAGTCGGCAGCGCTGCCACCAGCTGCAGTGGAATTCCTACAACCAACGAGCGATCGACATAGCGAAGAGCGACTTCAAGAGGTTCTAGTGTGCAACGCTAACATGGATCTGAGTCTGTTGGCTCAAGTTCAGGTGAGTTTAATATTGCGTGAACCTGATCTGATCAACAAAGCGCGCGTAGCGGCCCATATGATCAGCGAACATTGTTCCAGCTTTGGCCTGTCGGTGCAGTTCGTTTCTCCAGAAATACTAGCCCATGAAGCTGCCGCGTTTCGACCCTCTCATGGCTTTCAATTAGTGCAATCGAGTATCGCCCGAAATCTCCAAAAGGTGATCCTGCGAGCGAAAAATAACCACCAGACCAACCTGTCGTTGGAATCGTCTGATTGGCCCATTCCTCTGTCGGTGAAAGTGACAGCATGATCGATCCATTACAAATAACCGATGTCAGTCGCTTAAAAGAGCTGCTTGCACAAATCAAGAACGATGAATCGAGAACAATTGACGAGGGCCAGATGATGGACTCGCTCCGCGGCCGTGTGCGTGGCCAGGACACCGTCATCGAAGACATCAGCCGCACGGTTCGGCTTCAGTGGGCTAAGCAGAGTCGCCGCAAACCAATTGCCAATATTCTGCTAGTCGGTCCAACAGGAACAGGTAAGACCGAGCTGTGCAAAGCGATGGCCGAATATCTGTTTGGTGACGAAAAGAATCTGCTGTTACTGGATTGCGCTGACTTCAGCGGCCCCGAAGGCAAGACACGCTTGATAGGAACGCCCAAAGGTTACGAGGGATGGGAAGCGGGTGGACAGCTAACTCGACCACTCATCCAAGATCCACGTCGCCTGATACTGTTTGATGAAATCGAGAAAGCCTGGCCCGGGATGTTCGATTTGTTTCTGTCGATGATGGGCGACGGACGTTTGACCGAGCAAGGTTCGGGTAAGACGGCAGATTTCACTCAATCCATTATCGTGTTGACATCCAACGCAGAACACGAGGCTATTGCCAAGATATGTGAGCAAGTTAACGATCCGTATGACCAAATGCATGCGATCAAAAAGCACTTGCAAGATTGCAAAGTATTTCGTCCCGAGGTCATCGGCCGGTTGGACCGCGTGTGCGTTTTCCAACCCTTGCAGGGCATCGTGCTGGCAGAGATCGCCGCCCTGAAAATGAGCAACCTGGCCAGGCAGTATGATCTGCGGCTGAGATTCGTATCGCCAGAATTGGTGGTTGAAGCTATGGAAAAGGGTAGCAAACTACGAGATTTTGGTGCCCGGGAACTGGAACGTGTTGTCGACGAGTTGTTAGCCGAGTCGATGTTACTGGCCAAAGATGCAGGTGCTAAAACGATTGCCATTCGCGTTGAAGACAATGGTGGCCTGCGAGTCGATCCAGCTTGAGGTAACAGTTTGTGACTGCAGTCAATCGAGAATCCGTAGACATTCAGCGCCGCAATTTGGCTCTGTCGATTGGTGTTTGTGTATTGACCCTGATCGCCGTGCAGTGCGTGCCCATGTCGATGGACTTTGCAGATAAACGTCGTTTGTTTTTCACAACGATGTTCTTCTCCGCCGCTATCACGTTGGGGTGGTTGCTACTGAAGCCGCGTCGCCAGGCAATGCAGAACGTGTACGCCTGGTGCTATGCTGACGCGCCTAAGCCTGTCGAACGCGCTTGGCGCGAGTACCTCGATGCTCTCGATCAAGCTGTCAGCCCATTGGTTGTTCTGTTGCTGATGTTGTTGGTTAGTATCGCCTTGATGGTATACGCCTGTTGGTTTCCGATACTAGAAAGGCTGAGCCTGGTCTATCGGCCGCTATGGTGGATTTCATTTGGTTGTCTGTTGGGATACCCGGTGATTGGTGGATTCTTGCTCACTGAGCTAGTACAGCGTCATAGGTCGTTGGCGGGCCAATTGCGAACTGGCCACTACGAGCCCAAACGGCTGAGTTGGTTCGCGGGATCACCAGGCAGTGGGACCGGGTTGGAGCCCCAAGGCGGTTTTGAAGCAGGCGGTATTCACTGGCAATGGCAGGACTTTACGAGAAACCTGGTCATTTTTGGCATGCCTGGTGTGGGCAAAACCAACTGTGTCTTGAACACACTTCTGGAAGGTATCGTGGCCGCAGGAGAAGCCAATCGAGCGCAACCTGCCGGCTTGATCCTGGACCCCAAGGGCGATTTTCATGGAAAACTAACTCACTTGTTGCGTAAATACGATCGATTGGGAGACCTGATCGTTATCGATCCGCACGATCAACGTCACAGTATCCGCTGGAATCCCTTGGATTCCCAAGACGATGAATTGGAGTTGGCCAAGCGATTTGTCAGCGTGATGGAGACGCTGGGCATGGAGTCGGGCAATGATTCGTTCTGGGTTGATGTCGCTAGCCGCTTTCTGCAGCATTCAATCTATCTGCTGCGGACTACGAATACTCGCGATGAAGTACCCAGCGTGAAACAGATTCATCGATTGCTTACTTCGTTTAGAAGTATTGCCGACCGAACCGATGCGCTGGATCCCAACGACTCGCGCAACGAGCCCTGCTTAACGTTCTTTCACGAATGGGTACACATGCCTTCGCGACAACGCAGTGGGGTTTCTACGCATCTGAGCAATATGCTGGATCCATTTTTGCTCGAGCCCTACGCTACGGCCTTCTCTGGAAGGTCGACCATGCGCATCGATCAAATGCTGCGAGATGGCAAGATTCTCTACGTACATATGCCTAAAGCGGAGAAGGAGGCCATGGCCGCGACAATTGGAACGTTCGTGAAGTTGGACTACTATCGTGAAGTTCTGCGTTCGCTACGCAAAGATCGCCCCAGTTTTTTTCTATGCGATGAGTTTCAGCAATACTTCACAGCCGGCAAAAGTTGCAGCGATGCAGCATTTTTTGCCCAGTCACGCGAGAGCAATCATGCAAACATTATTGCTACACACAATATTCCTAGCTTGACCAGACTCAGCGATACACCCAAACCCGTGATGAGCCTCCTAGGGCTTTGCGCGACGAAGATGTTCTTACGCAACAGCGATGATGAAACGAACGAGTATGCATCGCAATTGTTCGGTGAGGAAATGATGGCGGTGGGTGGAATTGCGGCTGGACAGGGTTTGCGAGGAGCAGCTGCGCGCATCGTCAATCAACAAGACCAAATGATGCGTCGTGTCACCAAGGATGTGTTCCAAGAATTGGCGGTGTTAGATTACGAACATGATTCGTACTTCTGTGAAGCCATGATTTATCGAGGCGCTGGCATGAAAGATATCCGCTCGGTGCGCAGATCGAGTTGGCCCCTGCACTTGCTCACACCGGAGTAAATTTTATGTTGGGTTTGTTTCTCAGGCTGGCCATGATCGTACTGGTAATTTACCTGGTTATAAGTCTGGTGTCCGGCGGATATCAGGCAATCTGTAGTACGTACTCCTGGATGTTACCATGACGCACGATGGTTCGAATAAGAAGTTTCCTTGGAGTAAATCCCAGGGTCAGGCGTATCACACGATCATTGGCGGCCACGCTGAGGAGCGCTGGGAGTATGAAACGACTGGCTATGATGTCGATGTGGAACTAAAAGTCCAGTGTCGTAACGAGGCCAAAGAGATTACCGGAACCGGCCGAATTGATTTACTCATCAATGATCGACATGTAATCGATTTTAAAACAGACCAGATGGACCAGTGGACGGAAGTGTCCGCGCAGCGGATGGGAGACTTATACGGTGAAAAGGTCGCCAGTTATACCCGCAGCCCACAAGTCAGCCCGGACGCCGAGAGCCACTTGGTCATGGTCGGACGGCGAGCCGAGCCTCGCATGGAACAAGCTTTTCTGGACGCGGCCGCCAAACACAGAGTCTCGGTCATCTTTTGCGAGAACGGAGATCCACAACAAGTACTCGATAGAATTGAAAGGGACATACTCATGAGTGAGTCCGGTAAGTTTCGACCTGCATTTGAGCTCAATCCATCTGAGCCAGCTCATCAGCCACTAGTTGGCCAACCTCGCGAAATACCACGAGACACTTATGCAGAGCAGTATCGAAACAGAATGGAGAATAATCAGGAGCGTGCGATCTTTAATTTCTTTAAAAGCGGTCGACAGGCCGATCGAATCACCTTCTCGGAAGTCAGAAAAGATGCGCCGGCTATCGACAACGAGAAACACGAAGGATACCACGCGGATGAAATCGATCTGGCAACGGCCGGGTTATTGGGAGTCTCTTTCTTCAAAGCACGCATCGAGAAGTGGTTAAACACAGAAAAGAAAGAACAGCCATCCAAGGAGCAGGTAGCACTCAAGGTCGATAAGGCCGACAAGGAATTTGGAAAGTAACGTGGAGTTCCAAGCATGATATGCATAGGAGAGGCCACATGAGCCTGGGTGAAGAGATTCGTTTTGACCTTTGTCAAAATCCTGACCGTTTAGGTGAACTGCAACGTTGGGCGACTCAGTTGCACCGCGCCCGAAAGCGTAGAGCCCTCGCGTCGTTTTCACCGATGAGAACCCACACCAGCCAAGACGAAATACCACTGATCGAGCAAATCAGTGATTGGGATGATAACTGGTTTGGACTTTGCATGGACCAGTGGTGTTGCGGCCAGAGGAATCGAAATCCGCCTTTAGCTGCCTTTATAATTGGCCAGAGCGACACGTTTACTGTTCCTGCAATTCACTCTGCCGTTAGTTGGTTTGATGATCGCGGTGGGGCAGCGGTAGCCGATCCAGAAATGATCGTATCATTGCATCCAGCATTGGGAAGTTGCTCGCAGGACGCAAGCCTCTGCCTCA
This sequence comes from Rania fehmarnensis, assembly GCF_056494185.1. Classification (NCBI taxonomy): domain Bacteria; kingdom Pseudomonadati; phylum Planctomycetota; class Planctomycetia; order Pirellulales; family Pirellulaceae; genus Rania; species Rania fehmarnensis. The sequence goes on along the minus strand of NZ_CM151398.1, from coordinate 8,752,591 downwards.
ATCTCTTCCAAGGTGCCTGCCGGATTGCCAACGCCATAACAGATTTAGCTATGGAATCATGTATGAATCTGATCGTGCGAATTTCTACAGAAGTCGACGACCAGCTGCATCAACTGTGCGAAAAACTGTCTAACCTCGGTTATGCAATTGTTTGCGTTATCGATAGCCATTGTTCTAGTTGGGCAACTGAACTGGAAACTGCGAGGTACGCGCCGCTATGGCGAACTGGAGGCAACCAGAGGTACACGTTGTCCATGCAGCCTGCAACACCAGCACATGCCAGCCAGGCTAAGGTGTCGCTGAAGCTGGGCAGCTTTGATACCTTTCAACATGAACTTCGAAGTCCCTCACAGCCACAGCTACAGCTACCACCACATTCGCAGCCACAACCCAAGAGACAACCCAATTCGCAGCCAATACCTCAAGGCCCACAATTTCAGCTACCGCTGCCCGCGACACAGCTTGCAGTGGAAGCCAATCGGATAGAGGCAATGCCAGACGCCAGCGACTACATGAAAGAGCTTCAACAAGCCATCCGTCGCAAAGCCAGCGAACAGTAGGTTCTTGCTCAGGGCAGCGGTACGCTCGATTCTTTGATACTGCCGATCGTAGTCAGAAAAAACGCTCCGCCTGGTTTTGTGGATGCTTTAATTAACGTTCGACTTTGACCTGCATGGATTCAGAAACCCCCGATTCATTGCCGTCGAAATCGTAAGCTGATACCGATAGCTCGTACCACTGGCCCACCTCGAATCCAGTCAAGACAGTGCGGGTAACATTTCCGACGTCCAGTGGCGAAGCGCCTTCCGCACAACGTACAAATACTCGTAGGTCACGATGTAAGTCGACGTCACGGAACTGGGGGGAGATGCGAGCCATGTGCACGAGGTAGCCTGCCGTCTTTGTTGAGCGATCGGGTTTCCAGGCGGCGGTTATACTCGGCGGTGTATCGGGCAGTCGGGTCAACCCCTGCCCCGCCCGAAAGCCCTCGGGGCAGGCCGCACGCCACTGAAGCAACTCTGCCGAGAGTTTCGAGTTCTGTGGCAAATCGGCCTCCTTCCCAGGCTTGTCAAATAGTACGCGACCGCGACTGTTTTCATCGTAGTAGTCGACGATCGATACAGCGACCTTGTCGGGGTCCTCTGTACCCCAGTAATTGCTGGCCGCGTGAACATCGGCGCGGGTGGAGTTGACAACATTAGGTCCGCCGTTGTCGACCAAGTTATTGGATCGCAGGATCACAGTTTGCTTACTTGATGCATCCGTGACTTCCATGAGCAATCCACCACCAGTGTTCGCGCGAATATCATTGTTGACTACATTCCAATCATTTCCAAAGCCTTGTGAGACAAAACTAGGTGAAGAGGTTTCCAGCAACATGGAAATAGCGCTACCTTCCTCGAGAGCGGCATTTCCAATAATCCTGTTTTGGTCAATTTTGCCCGATGCTCGACGAGTTGCGATGGCCGATCCCCAATAGGCGCCTCGGTTACCTGCGATTGTATTGTTTTGAATCGTCAGCGGACCTCCATAGGTTTCTTCAACCAGGATGCCAGCTCCCAAGCCATGGTCACTAAACGTTCGTTTTACGCGTTTGGCTTCTTTCCGCAGCGTAGGTGCTTGAATTCGATTTCCCAAGATGACATTGTGCGAGATGTCTGGCGTGCCAGTGACATAGATGCCGCCACCGTCGAAGAGTGCCCAGTTGTTGATAATGCGATTTTTAAGAATGGTTGGCCGACTGTGCGAACTGCCCGTCATCGACGTTTGGCCAACTTGCGTCGCGCCAGTGGCGATACCTCCACCTTGAGAAGCCCAGTTGGAGGAGATTATGTTGCCCTCGATTCTCGCCGAGTTGTAATCGATCGACACGCCACCGCCTTCATCGTGAGCGGAGTTGCTGGTTATCGTGCAGCCTAGTAACGTCAATTCGGAATCGACTGTACGAATCCCACCGCCTGTTCGGTCTGCCACATTGAACTGAATCTGGCAATTGCTGATCACTGGCTTGCAGTCGATGGCATAGATGCCGCCGCCATACTCTTTACGGTTATGTCGAATCGTGCAATTGTTGATTGTGAGGCTACTACGGCTCAGGATCAGGCCCTGGCCGAACTCGACCGTGACATGTTCGAGCTGGGACCTATTTGATCCCGCCTGGAAGAGTATCGGTCCCCAGTCGGCGGATTTAGGCGCTTCCTGGTTCTGCGAAGTCATCCGGATGGGACTCTCCTTTGTCCCCTTGGCGATCAGGTTGCCACCAATTGTGATTGTCTGGTTCAGCAGTCGCAGTTCGACTCCAGGCTCAATCTTTAGCACCGAGCCTGCCGGCAGTTCCAGATTTTGAGTGCAAATATAAGGGCTATTTGCGACCGTCCATGTCACTTGACCGGATAGCTTACCACCCACGGTAGTCTCCGCGACCGTCGTGGGTAAGGCCAGCATGCTTCCTGGCACCAGCAGTGCCAAGAGGCTCGAGCAAACCAGGTTCAATCGCAATTTCTTCCTCCTTTTTGATTTTAGATGCAGGTAGCGTGTCTAGTTGCGCAACGGTAACGGTATCTATCAGGTAGACGGGACTTTTCCGACCTATTAGACGGTACACCAACGACTATGAACAGTTTAACCAATCGATCAGCCCAGGTTGTTTTTTGTATCGCTTATTGCGCGTGGCTAGCCAGCCTGAGCGCGGCTCAAGAAGGCGCACATCACACGTTCCGGTACGTACAAGGGTCTGGTTGGGCTAAGTCTTTCCGAACAATGCAGTTCTCGCCCGACAGCAGCCAATTGGCTATTTCCATCGGTGACAAGACGGAGTTCATCGATACGCAACTTGGGCGAGTTACAGGGCAGTACGAGCTGACACCCTTCACGATTGCCTATAGCCAAGACGGTAACCGAGTCTACCTGCTCAGCGAGTACCGGTCCGTACTGCTGGATACACTGACGGCAGCGCCAGTCAAAGCAGAAACCGAGCGTACTCCTGGCTACATAGGTATCGACCTGGAACAGCAAAGTGGCAAACTGATCGTCAAAACTACAATTCCGGGCGGTCCTGCGGAGAAAGCGGGAGTGATGAAGGGCGCCGAACTGATTGGCGTAGCCGAAGGACGCAATGGACGCATGGAGACATTGACAGGTACGACGGTGCGAGACGCCCTAAAGAAGTTGGGCGGTAGCGCCGGTACCTTCTTGCAACTCCAGTTGCTCAACCCAGGTGTGTTCAACGATGAAGATGCCAAGACATACACGCTACGTCGACTGGCAGTGGAACCAGCAACTGGCGGCAAAACTCGCTTCAAAGAACTGGCTGCCGAAACTGGCCGGGAGAATCTGGCTTGGTGTATGACCGACGGCAAACACGAGTTTCGTGATGCCAGCAGCGCTAAGATCGTAGCCCGGTTAGACGCCGTCGATATCGATAACGTAGGGCTGTACGATATTTCACCGGACCAGACAAAGTTTGCCATTGTTTCTCGTATCCAGCATGGGAACGCCAAGAATGGTATCGAAGTCTTTGACATCGCTACGCAGGAGCGGATCGCCTTCGTTCCTCTAGTTACAGATAGTTACTATGAAGTGGCTTTTGCCTATGATAATAATCGCGTTTTGGTTGCTACTTTTGAAGGTGTCGAGGTAATAGATGTCAGCCGGCAGAAGATCGTTTCGCGATTGCAATTGGGCTGGACTCCGCCTGAGGCGGATGGCTCCAAACCGAGACGTAGCTCGTCAGTAACTGCCGCAGCCATCAATAGTGTCTATGACGAATTGGGTATCGCCGAACCCGATCCAAAAAAGCCGAATCGACAATTGGTCAAAGAACTGGCCGTTTCGCCTCAGGGCATTGTCGCCACGTGTGATCCGTTTGGAAAACTAGCCATGTGGTCTTTGGACACTGGCGAAATGCTTTACCAAGTGCCGCGCAAGTTCGAAGAATGCGTTACCGCGATGAAGTTCTCGGACAATGGGCGATGGTTTGCCTATGTCGATAAAGGCGTCCTCCATATCATGGATATAACTGCCACCGGCCGCAAAGCCTTGGAAAGCGTCCAACGAGTTGCCAAGAGAGCGACGCTGGATGAATCGACCGCCAAGAAAACGATTGAGAACAAAGCCATACCTGGTCTCGACGCAACACCGGCCAACACTGCTCGAGGCGTAAAGAACGACTGGCAGGCAGAAGACAAAATCGAAATCTTTTCGCGCGGACGATGGTATGCAGGTGTCATCGTTAAGGCTGAGTCAAAAGATCGCTGGATCATTCATTACGACGACTCGCCCAATGAGTGGAACGAAATAGCGGGCGGATCGCGCATTCGCGCCCGGCCATGAGACCATGGTTTCTCTGCACCAGGAAGCGTCTCGGTGCTCACTTAATGCGCGTTCTCATCATCAACCAAACTTTGATTGCCCAACTTTCATTCGATAGTCCGGTGACACTATGAGCACAGCCCGGGGAGAATCCATGGACAGCGTATGGCACAAGCCGACGATGCCGCCAACTGTTTTACATCCTGGTCGGCTCTTAGGACGTTACCAGATTGAAAGTCGCTTACCCGGCGGAGCAATGGGCGAAGTTTGGAAAGCCTTCGATCCAGTGCGCAGACGGCACGTGGTGATCAAGCTCTTGCCTTTGTTGCTTCAAGGCAATGCCCTTGAGATCAAACGAATCGAAGAGTCGTTCTACAAAGTCGAGCAGCTGAACCACGAGAACATTTGCCCCGTTTACGATCTGGGGAAAGATGAAGAGATCGGTTACTACCTGGTGATGAACTTTGTGGACGGAGTGACTCTGGCAGTTCATCGATACATGGCGGAGAAGAATGGTCAGCCACTTCGGCCCACACAGGTTCTGCACCTGCTTCGGCCCATCGCCGTAGCCTTGGACTTTTTGCACCAGCATGGCATTGTGCATCGCGACATCAAGCCGCAAAACATCATGATACAGGCGGTTAACCACAAGCCGCTGCTGGTCGATTTTGGGCTGGCTGAGGAGATTCGCAGTAGTGTATCGCGGATGAGTCGACTAAGCTTTGACGTCAGCGGCACCTACCCTTATATGTCCCCTGAGCAATGGAAGGCGCAGCCACAAGATGGCCGGACGGATCAGTATGCGCTGGCTGTCGTGCTGTATGAAATGATGGCTGGTCGACTACCTTTCGAATCGTCGGATCCGCAGATATTGCGATTGTGTGTTCTTAGCGACCTGCCGCCGCGGATCGAGTCGCTGCCAGCTCTTGCCAACGAAGTGCTGGCCACCGGCCTGGCCAAGCAAGCTCGCGACCGTTTCAAGACTTGCGTGGCCATGATCGACGCGCTTGAAGAAGCCTGCCTGGGGCAGCTGGCTCCTTCGTCCAATGTGCCTGGGATAACTCATGTACCTGACATGCCCACAGTTACTCGGGCTGCCAGCGTGGCAACCAGTCGCTTCTTCGGCGTAGGAGCTTCTACTGGTCCCATTAGTCTTGCTAAATCTCGCGATACGCTGATTACTTGCACCTTGGTTCTCACGGTACTTGGCTTCGGTTGGCTAAACCGCGGCATGTGGGTAGGAACGCAACCAGGCAGCAATGTGGCAGGTCCGGTCAGCAACCCAACGACGAGCAACCATTCCAGCAACAACCCAAGCGTGGCCACGAACGGCCCAGCGCCCAGCGCGGCTACTCCATCTCAACCGAATCCGCCTGCGCCAACGGCTCCTGCCGTTACTCCAACGTCTGGAGCCGCGGCCTACGCACCTCATCCAAGTGTAGCCTCGGCTACACCTCAATCTAGATCAGGTGTAGCCACGGCTACACCTCAGAGCTCAACAATGGTCGCCCATCAACCCACTTCCGCCCATCCGCCGACCGCCGCGCCGGTAACAAGCACACCATCAACTGTTGTCGACAAGCAACTAATACAAAGAACTGACGAAGCGCAGAGTTTGGCCAATCGAGCCCACTATGATGCAGACAATAATAGCGCGCGGGAATACGCCCGCAGTGAATGGGACAAAGCCGAACAGTTGCTTACTCAAGCCAATAAGGATTACTCGAACGCCAGGTTCGCGGATGCCTTGGCTGGCTACCAGCTGGCTAGTCGCACCTATTACGAAGCCATTAACCTGGCGCGACGGTCCAGAACTATCGCCGAGAATTTGAAATCCGAACTGAATGAGCTTAGCAGTGCGCGCACGGCGGCCTTGAATGCCCAAGCTGACAGATTGGCCCGGCGGGAGTATGACGCCGCCGTGGTCGCCGAAACGGCCATGAAGAAGTTCAATGAGGCACGTGACTACCTACAAATGGCTCAGAAGCTCGATGAATCCAAGGCTGGTTATCGCGCCGCTCGCCACATCGCTGAACAGGCCCTCAAATTAGAATCCACCAAAGCCGTCTTCGATGGCTTGGTACGAACTATTGAACCCGGCATGTTAAAGCGGTACGGCGGCCAGGCCTGGCAAGAAAAACTGGCTAGTATCGACGCAGCCAAGAATGCGGCCGAGCAAGAGGCCAGTTATCAAGCGGCCATTGCCATGCTGCCAGATATTCAACAGCAAGTTCGAAGTCACGAGATTGATGGCATGATTAAACGTGGTGATCACTCTCAGGTGTTGAGCATGCTCTGGCCCGACTTCCCGCAAAGCGATCCAGCGCTTCGTAAAGCCTTTACTCACGCCGCAGCCAATGCTCCTCAGTGGTGGGTGGAACAAGCTGTCAATGAGACGGCGTCGGCCAGCCTTGACCACCATACCCGAGCCATGCTGGTGATGGCGTTGGCTAAGCCAGCGGCGGGAGTTGGTGCTGAAACATCAAAATATGTTGATGAGTCTATCAAACTGGCAGGCAAAATAGAGAATGTCCAAGAATCGATGGAGACAACTCTCGAGATTGCACAAGAGATTGCAGGCAGTGGCAAATCCAAACTGCTCGAAGACGTAATCACGGAGGTGACCGTCGACGTGGACGCTCTTGATCGTGCTGCTCGGCATCCACAAAACAAGATTAATATGTGGTTGAAAGCTTACGTACCTATGCGCTGTGCGGCTCTACTTTGGCGAGCGGGTAATAAAGAGAGGGCTGACTCTCTGGGTAAGATGGCCTTTGACAGCCACGATGGCTCGCTCGGCTTTTACTATGACCTATCCATTTACCAGGCCCTGGCTATCTACGGCGAAGCACACGATCTCAAGAGTTTGAACGGACTTGCCCAAATCCGTAGTGGTGAACTAGGAATACATGAGATGCGCGGCCAACGGCCCTATCAGTCTTTGCTTTCCGTTCGCGTTGGTAGATCCAACATCAACAACGCAGAATCTGGGGGTCGCACTGTACTGGATTTACTGGCTTATGCGTACGTGGCTGCGGCTGCCGCCGAGATGAGAGATGGTGGCCTCTACCAGGTTCACTATCGCCGCGCCTGCGAAGGCATCAAGGAGATACAAGTTTACGAAGCCGACGAAATTCGGCTACAAGTCTCCACCATACAGGCACGCATCGCGATTGCCGAAGCTTACAACCAAGATTTTGTATCGGCAACCGGTCGCATTCGCAACTTTGTGAAAGACCGCTTTCCTCTTGGTGAAGCGTTGCTCGAACTGGGCCGCAGCCAGTTAGCTTGTTCACCCGGTGTCGAAGCCAGTGGAGTCGAAGGTGCTAAGGCCACGTTGGCCAGCTTCGGCACTCATCCGCGCGCCGCGATCTTAGCCCGAGAGATAGCGGCGACCATTGCCCGAAAAGATATCGAAGCTGCTATCCAGTGGTGTAAGTCCCTGACCGAGCCTAGCCACCGTATCGGAGCGATGAGCGGCATTGCGATGGCACAGAAGACTGCTACATAAGCACCTGGACACGTCGATGCGCTTAGAAGAGTTGTGGCCGAGTAAACTTCCTAAAACGCTGGCGAGTCCAGCTGCCGTTGCAATCACGTCATTTCAGTCGTTCCAAAGTATGCATTGGTTTTCAATGGGTACGATAGCGGCCGGGTGATAGGGCACTACGCGAATGGCAAAGGCGCTTGATGGACGATCGTCTGGGACGGTGGCAGAGTATAAAAAGCCGTTGACTGATCCGGGTAATTCGCGGCCGCGCTGCATGTCTACGATGACAGCGTGATGATGTTCGTGGGCTTCGGCATAGAGTTGCACCTTCACGGAGTTGATGGGAGCGTTGTCGAGCCAGCATTCGATGTTGGCTTGGGTCACTCCGGACTCCTGGTCAAATCTGAGTTTGCCAAGCCGGATGTGATGCCAGTGGGCGCGAAGTTGATCGGTCCAAGTGCGGATCTCGTGAGCCAGCGCCGCGTCGCCCGCGGATCGCTGGCCGTAAGCGGTGGCAGCCGGCAGATACGCTTGTTCGATATATTCATGCAACATGCGGGTGGCGCTAAATTGAGGCGTTAGGCTGGCCATGCTGGACTTCATGCGACTGATCCAACGATGCGGGATACCATCGAGATCACGCTCATAGAATTCGGGAATAATCTGACGTTCAAGAACATCGAATAGACTAGAGGCATCATCAGCATTCAATTGATCTGACGGACCAGAAGCGCGCGAGCCAACTACCCAGCCTGGAGGAGTTGAACCGTTTTCGATCTCGACTGCTTCGTCCCACCAGCCGTCGAGTATGGATGCGTTCAAGCCCGCATTGGCGAGAACTTTCATACCGCTTGTACCACAGGCTTCATTGGGTCGTATGGGCGTGTTCAACCACACGTCGATGCCGGCAACCAAGTGTTGCGCGAGAATCATGTCGTAATCTTCCAGGAAAATCGCTCGACCACAAAATTCAGGCCTACGCAGGAAGAGGGCTAACTGCTGTAGAACTGCCTTGCCAAGCCCATCGTTGGGGTGAGCCTTGCCAGCCACCAGCAGTTGCACGGGGCGCTGCTGGTCCAACAGCAGTCGCGCCAGCCGCTCTCGATCCGATAACATCAGATTGGCTCGCTTGTAAGTCGCAAAGCGTCGTGCGAACCCAATCGTCAGGACATTGGGATCAAACAGGCTACAATCAACCGAAGCTGCCGAGACAGCCGCATCCGGAGAGCGACAGTAGTTCGCTTCGATGTATTTCAATAGCGTGAGGCGTTGATCTGTGCGAAACGCCCACAACTGCTCATCCGGTAAATTGCGGATGCGATCACTGACGTGCTTCAATCCGTCAAGCCACAGATGTCGACCATCTTCATCACCCCAAATGATAGCCGCCTTGTGCGATGCCCAAGTTGGAACATGGACACCATTGGTAATGGCACGGACAGGCACTTCGCGTTGCGGCCAACGAGGGAACAATACATTGAACAGTCCACGGCTGACTTCGCCATGCAGTTGACTCACCGCATTCACGTGACCACAGCCGCGCATGGCTAACCAGGCCATATTGAACGGTTCACTTTGATTGCTTGGGTTGGCGCGTCCCAGTTGCAAGAGCTCTTCCAGAGGAAAGCCTGCTTGGTCAAGAAACGGTTGAGCATACTGGGCGATCATCTTGGCATCAAAGCAATCGAAAGCCGCTTCCACGGGCGTGTGAGTGGTAAATACGTTGCCAGCCCGAGTAGCCGTAAAGGCAACCGGGACGGGAACGTTATGGTGCTTGGCGAAGCTCGCAGCTCTTGCCAAAACAGCGAAGGCTGCATGACCTTCATTGAGATGACAGACGTCGACATCCAGGCCCAGACGCTCAATCATGCTCCAGCCGCCAACTCCCAGCACGATCTCTTGGAGCAAGCGCCGATCGCGCTGTGCATCGTACAACTGCGCCGTGATGCCCCTGTCTCGAGGCGTATTCATGGCGTCGTTGGAATCTAACAAGAACAGTCGCACCCGACCAACATGGGCCTCCCAAACTCGCAAATAGAGTGTGCGGCCTGGCAGCGGCAATCGTACTCGCAGCCAATGTCCATCGGCATCGGCCACGGGTGTTACGGGCAGCGAACCTGGATCGTTATACGGATAGGCTTCCCGCTGCTGACCATCTTCTCCAATCTCTTGGCGAAAGTAACCCTGTTGATAGAGCAATCCAATTCCGATGAGAGGTACACCTAAGTCGCTGGCAGTCTTTAAGTGATCACCGGCCAACATTCCCAAGCCGCCCGAATAGATGGGCAGCGACTCGGCCAAACCGAACTCCATGCTGAAATAAGCGACCAGTTTCAGCTTCTTGCCCGGATCAAGCGAACTGAACTCGGGCTCGGTGCTGTAGTATTCGTTGACTTCCTTTCTCCACGCAGACAGGGCTTCCAATAACGATTCATCTTTGGAGGCAGCGTCGATCTGGCTTTGATGCGCAGACTGCAACACCAGCAATGGGTTTTCGGTGTGGTCCCACATCGCCGGATCAAATCGCTTCCAAAGATGGCGGGCCGCTGGACAGTTATTCCAGCGAAGGTCCATGGCCAGTTCGGCCAGATCGGCCAGCTGCGCAGGTAACTGACGTTGGAAGTATCCGTGTTTCATATGTAACCGTAGCTTCTATCGAAAGATTCATGTCCCGGTGTTTAGCCCAACAATAACACAAGAGCTTGAGCCGCCACGATTCTCAAGATCATAGTTAACGGATACACCGCCGCGTATGCCGTAGAACTTGCTTCTGATTCCGCCAACGAGTTCGCAAAGGCCAGCGCCGGTGGATCAGTCATACTGCCTGCAATCACGCCACACATAACCAAATAGCTTTGCTTCCACCACAGCCTGGCGATGATGCCTGTGGTTAAGAGAGGAATGACCGTCACAAAATATCCCGCCACCATCCACTTTACACCATCGAGACTGACGACAGCGTTGAAAAAGGCAACGCCTGTTGCTAGTCCCGTGCAAGACAGAAAGAGAATGATTCCCAAATCCCTCAGCGCGCGATTGGCAGAGGAAGGAATGTACCAAACCAGGCTGCCAATGTTTCCCACCAGACTTAACACAATGGCTGCCAGTAATGGCCCGCCTGCTAACCCCAGACGGATAGTCGTGAACACAAACAGAATGAGGCCAAATTCCTTTACGAATTGTGAGATTTGGGCATCGATGACAACGCCGCAGTAGCTGAACAGGATGCCCGCGAACAGCACACCGCCACTTCCGAGTCCAATGCCTCGAAAACGCGCTCCACCGATGATGAGTCCAACTGTGGCCACGAGCGCGATGACTACAATCGCGAAGGTGACCGTTCCCATTGACTCACTGGCTGCAGCAAGAAATCGATTCACACTGCTACCTGAACACGGGGACCAGTAAGCGCCTCTTGGTACAAACTTGCAGGTGATGGATTTCGGCGCACGTCAGCTACCGTGATCGCATATTGATCCAGACTAAACTTCGCCATACAAAGCCTCTCTAGAAAAACGGTCTCGAATTGCCGCTCGATAGGTCAGTTTGGGTTGCGAAGGGGTTGGCGTCGCAGATAGTGCTCACAATAGAGTCTCCATGTAAGCAGTTGTCAATCAGAACAAATCGTGCCACACGCTGCTACTCCTTACGTCGTTAAAGTTCGACGAAGTTAGAATTTTTTGCTTGCGGTTGCTCACCATCCAAATCAAAAATGGCTACATCTCCAATTCATACGCGTCCGAGTGCTCACATGAACGTACGCATCAAAACGGATGAACGAGTGTTCCCGGCCAACTTGCCCCCGACGGCTGCGTTGCCGGCGGCAAACAATCTGCAGATTGGCAAGACAAGGCGCACCTGGCTTGAGACAGAGGGAAGCGCTGCGCCACTAGGCGCAACCTGGCTGCCGGAAGAGAGAGCCTTCAACTTCGCTCTTTATTCCAAACATGCCACATCTGTGTCTCTGCTGCTCTTTCGCGAAGATGACCTAAGCACGCCTGCGGTACGTTTGGAACTCAACTACTTGACCAACAAATCTGGCCGCATTTGGCATTGTCGAGTCCCAGAAGATGCTTTGCATGGCGCTGGCTACTATGCCTACCAGATCGATGGTCCCAGCGCTGGAGCAGCGTTTGATGGGCATGCTTTCGATCGGGAAAAACTATTGCTCGATCCCTACGCAACCAAGATCTACTTCCCACCGCAATTCGATCGCCAGGCCGCCATCAGTCCCGGGTCGAACATAGGCAAAGCTCCGTTAGGTGTACTGACTGACGGATTACCGCGCTTTGACTGGGGAGATGATCGTCCGCCCTTCCATGAGCATGATTTGCTGATCTACGAAATGCATGTGCGAGGTTTTACCCAGAATCCAAACAGCGGAGTGCCAGAATGTCGCAGGGGAACCTACCTGGGTGTGATCGACAAGATACCCTACTTACAAGAACTGGGAGTTACGGCTGTCGAGTTGTTACCGGTTTTTCAGTTTGACCGCAAGAGGGCAACTACTGGGGATACATGCCGCTGAACTTTTTCGCGCCGCATGCTCAGTACGCCAGCGATCCTCAAAATGCCGCCAGTGAGTTTCGTACGATGGTCAAGGCGCTACATGCGGCTGGGATCGAAGTTCTGCTGGATGTAGTCTTCAATCATACTGCCGAAGGCGATACGCACGGACCTTGTTATAGCTTCAAGGGTATCGACAACAGCAGTTACTACATACTGACCGGTGATCCGTCGCGGCCGTACGCGAATTACTCTGGTACTGGCAACACGTTGCATACGAAGAATCGTCATGTCGGGCGAATGATCCTGGAAAGTATGCGAACCTGGGTTCAAGGGTATCACATCGATGGATTCAGATTCGATTTAGCATCCGTCTTTAATCGGCACCAGGATGGTCACATGTCGTCGGACGATTCACGCCTGGTTGGTGCGATCCGTGCCGACGCGGTGCTGGCGTCGATACGTTTAATTGCCGAGCCATGGGATGCCGACGGGCTTGATGAACTGGGGCGTGCTTTTCCAGGCAAGCGTTGGTTGCAATGGAATGGTCGCTACCGTGACGAAGTGCGACGTTTTGTCAAAGGCGACCAGGGCCTGGTTGGGGCGGCCATTCAGAGAATTTATGGAAGCGATGACCTATTTCCAGACACATTGTTAGATGCGTGCCATCCTCATCAGAGTATCAACTACTTTAGCTCCCACGACGGCTTTACGCTCTACGATCAGGTTTCGTACAACGAACGCTACAACTGGGCCAACGGCGAGCAAAACCAAGACGGACATCGTGACAATAACAGTTGGAACTGTGGCTGGGAAGGCGATATCGATGTACCGCCCAACGTTATGCGGTTGAGGCTCCAACAAGCCAAGAACTTCTGTTGTCTGCTGTTGCTGTCCAATGGCACTCCCATGATACGCGCGGGTGACGAGATTTTGGCCACTCAACGCGGAAACAATAATCCATACAACCAAGACAACGAACTGACCTGGATGGATTGGGAACGGTTGGAAACGCACAAAGACTTCTTTCGCTTCTTCCGGATGATGGTTGCGTTCCGCAAATCCCACCCCACGCTCTCGCGGAGCCGATTTTGGCGAGATGACGTGCGTTGGTACGGAACTGGCCCCGAAGTTGACTTTTCATTCTCCTCCCAGCACTTTGCCTTCTTCCTCGACGGACGTTCGCAGATCGACGAGAACTTGTATGTCATGGTCAATTCCGAGCCAACAGACAAGCTCTTCAGGATACAACATTTCGAAACGAACTACTGGCGCGTGGCGATTGATACCAGCCGCAGCAGCCCAGATGATATTCACGAAGCGTCACAAATGCTCGAAGTCGACAGCGAGACCATCCTAATAAAATCGCACTCGGTAGTAGTGTTGGTCTCGAAGCCTGTCGGTCCCGCTGCCTGAGTCTGATTTGCAGCACAAATAAACTACTTTACGTGTAAAGTATGTCCTGGGTCGGGCGTGTCGGCGTACCAATTCTCAGGACGTAATGGGCTCCCGGGACATGCGAATTGGACGTGACCGCGTACTTCCTCAGACAACTTGGTCGTGTTGATTGCGTTTGGCATACATGAGATAAAGGGCCAGAACAATCACCGCACCGACCGTCGACATTACCAAGCCAGACGTTTGAATTCCGGTGTCCTGAGGATCTGTACCAAACATGGCCGATGAGATCAATCCTCCAACGACTGATCCCACTAACCCAAGGCCAATTGTCAACAGCCAGCCCATTGGTTGACGCCCTGGCACCATCAAACGAGCCAAGAGGCCAGCCACCAGACCAACAATGATCCACCAGAAAAACCCCAACATAGTCTTACTTCCTAAGCAATCGAGTACGAGTCACCACAGCACCCTGAATCCGCACGCTATCGTTTGTTCCGGCTGAGATCATCAAGGTCACATAAGTCAATGGACAGGTGACAATGCAACCGCCGTGCCGCTGTTTAGGGTTTTGGGTGGCACTGGCAATGCGCAGCATAGCCAGTGCTTAAAACGAAGCGGTTGATATTCGGGCTGCTGTTGACCAGGCAAATCAAACCGAAGTATCAAAGCACCCTGAGATGGCTCATGGGCTAACGAGCAACCCGTCACAGGCAGCAGTGCCCTAATTCCGAATTGGACTTGTCGACGTGTTTAGTCGTTCGGTTGCGAAATACCGGTGGCTTGGTGTAGGCCACATGCTGCGCAGGTCAAATATTCTTCCCGATTCTCATCGTAGCTCAGTCTAGCCCCGGGGCTTGAGCATTGCGGGCACTGTGTGCGGCTTGAGATCCGACGCCAAAAGTCGTAGAGGAGAATCTGCAGAACGAGATAAAGGACAGCCAGCCCGACTTGCTCTGGCCATGTGCGGTGCTTCAGCAAAAAGATGAACGCCACCATCACCAACATGCCGGTACCGATCAAAATTCTGGCTAGAGCTTTGCGAATCACCAGCGGTACCCCGTGGAAGCGGTGTGCAAGATCGACTGAATAACATTCGGCGATTATAGGGCAAGTAGCCTTCAAGGGTCATCCGCTCGTGCTTAAGGACCATGCAACTGTCCGTTCTAGCCATGATATTGCAGCTGACAATGAAGTCTGGGCACCTTACAAAGGCGATCAAGTGGAAGCTGTTTGCTTTGCCACTGATCAATCAATTTTCATGATTGACGAAGTAACAGGTATGCTGCACCAGGCCGAGGTAAGCGACTTAATTCGCATTAACATAGAAGCGTCAAAAAAATAGATCATGGCTGTCGAATGTACAAGGCGGTGAAATAGCCGGTGGGGTCTTCGGGCTCGAAGGTTGTCGGATAGGTGGTGGCGGAAGTGATGTAGCTGATGCGCAAGGTCGATGCGTTGGGCATCTCGAAGATGGCGAACAGGGTCTGGCCGGCGTTGGTTCCCTCGGAAATGTCGATCTTCATCTGATGAGGGACCACGCTGAGATCGACTGCAAAGCTCCCGTGATCTGAATTGCCAGCGAAGTCTGCATCGTAAGTCGTTCCGGCAATCTTCAACGACGATGCATTGACCATCGACGTTGGCGGGGACTTGCCGTTTATTATTAACGATTTGGCTTTCCATGTTCCCTGCAGCAGCGCTTCAGTCACCACGACTGGCTCAGTAGAAGCCGGTGGCAATTCCTCTTCCTGTGCTTGTACAGGCGTTCCATTGGCGGGTGAAGCAATGGTAAACGAGTTGTCATCAACCTTTCTAAAGTAAAACTTGCTAGCCACGAACAAGATACCTAGCAGCACCAGCGTTCCAATAAGTCGTGTCTGACGTTCTTTGTTATTCATGATTTCTCTTGGTGACATTTTCTCTCAGTGACCTACTATGCGTCCGCCCAGATCGGACGGAGGTCCAGAATAAAGCTTGGCAGATTTGGATCGGCTGAAATCATGTCCGCATCTCTGAGTACTTGAACATCTTTCAATGGCCGGTAGACGTGAACTTGTTTGGTCAGGGGATCGATGAGCCAGCCCAACTGCGCTCCGTTGTCGAGGTATTCTTGCATTTTGGAAGTCAAGTCGGTCAAGCGGTCAGTTTCCGATCGCAATTCAACTACGAAGTCCGGACAAATCGGCGGATAACGTTTGCGATCTTCTTTCGAAAGCCTAGTCCAGCGTACGGTCGAGATCCACGACACATCGGGCGAACGTTTGGCTCCATTGGGTAGGCAGAATAGGGTTGAAGAATCAAAGACGATGCCTCCATTGTGTTTCACCCATTGCTTCAATTGATACGTCAACTCCGCGTTTCTTGAGCCGCTTTCACCGCCTGTAGGAGTCATGATGACAATCTCGCCTGTCGCGTTCTGCTCCATTCGCAAATGAGGATTCGACGCTACCACCTCATCGAAAGACTCGCTCAATCGCATTACAGTCAAGGGGATTCCCAAGCAATCGCGGTTCGGATCAGGTTCGGTCGATGTCAAGCTCATGCTCTCGCTCCCGTCAGTACGTATTTTAATCGTCTGACCTCCAAAGGGTACAGCGTCGATCAACTTCTGTGCTTATGGATTTTGGATGGCGCCCAAATCGTTCCGTCCGCCTGATGGAACCATGGTACCGAAGATGTCGTAGTACACATGGCCTGTCCAGGGTACACCCCGACCTCGGCCCGAGAGTGAACGATAGTCGTAAGCAGCTTCGTTGGCAAACCGCGGATTGCCGATAATGGCTCGATTCCTGGTAACGGGATTGTCGGTCAGGATCGAACCGGCCACTTTTGTATACAGCAAGTTGGCTTCCCAGAAGTTGTTGCCACCATCGTAGTCCGAGGCTGCGTAGGGCGCACCGCCATATCCAAAAGCATGAACCACCGTATCGGAGACGAGCACGTTATTGAGGACGTGATTGTCGACCGAGTGCGTCAGCGCGACCTGGCCCTGATTCAAGTAGTGCCAATTGGTTAGGAATGCAAAAAGACGGTTGCCAACGCAGGTGTTGTTCTTGACCGTAGCGCCCGCGGACTGGTGAATCTGAACACCGCTGCCACCATTGTAGTTGCACATATTGCCTTCGATCAGAGTCCGACCTGGATACCGAGTCGCTCCAGCAATTCGCTGACGATGCGCGTCGCTGAGTGAACCAACTTGAGTGTACTTGCTGTCGTCTAAAATGATCCCATTGCCATCGGTGATTCCCAGCGTACCCATGACTCCATTGTAATTGGCATAACTGTAGTTGTGTCCAAGATAGATGTTCCAGTAACGCTGTTCGGCATCCGGATAACGAATCGGTTGGTAGATCGAGATGCCGCTATGTTGAGCTGGATTCTGCGCGGCATTGTGATGGGTTGAATTGCCGATCAAACGCAGCGAGTCCGAATGGGCTAAATGGATACCACCACCACGGCAGTCCGATACTTCGCAGTACAGGATGTCGATATGGTGTGCGTCAAATCCCAGGATTCCCGGCTCATCATTCTGGCTGTCGCCAATGATAGTCAGATCTTGTAGACGGATGTAGGAACCTTGAAAAATGATGTGTCCAGTTATGTTCACCGTGCCAGGTGTTTCCGCTCGTATCGTAGTCCACGCATTGTCGTTGCCTTGAATGGTGACGCCACCGAAGCGATGGATATTGATGCGGCCGTTGGTGTGGCCCGGGTCATTTCTCAAGATGTAGTCACCAGGCAGCACGGTCAGCACATCACCGGGATTCAAATTTCCAAAAGCATGCGCCAAAGTTTTCCAAGGACTGGTTTTGGTAAGTCCACTGTTTTGATTTGACCCCTGAGGACCCACGAAACGCTCGACTGCCCCGGCAAACGGGCCAGTCGCTACAAGAAACAAGCAGAAGCAGCATGTGCCAAACTGCACACACCGTCGAAATAGATTTTGTTGAGACATTGTTCGGGCAGACAGTGAGGGGCCAAGCAGTATAAAGCGTGTGCTTTCTATCACTTGGCCGATGGGTTTGCAACCGCCTAGGAAGTGCGAGATAGTCTCCTTTCGCTCCGCGAAAGGCAGCTTCCTTTGGCGGAGCAAAAGGTGACGTTACTTCTTTCGCTTCCAAATCTTGGGCGCAGGTGGACTTCAATGGCCGTCTCTTCGTCTGGTAACTCAACTCGCAGATAGTTGATATCGGATGTCATCTCAGCTACGTCCCTGCGCGTCCCCGTAATAGACAGCCAGCCATACTGTCGGCTCATCTGGTGTGGTCCATTCCACTCGATGCTTTTGGTGTGCGGGAATGTTGATAGAGTCCAGCAGCGCAACGAAAAGTTCTTCTGGCAGGTTCGACAGTAAATCGCTAAAAAAGTTGCTGGTCATGGTTGCTGGCTGTTGGGCGGCGAGTTAGATCGCAAGCTTTAACGTAGGACGGGTCTCCAGGCCCGTCCACGATGGGGATGCATGTAGGACGGGTCTCCAGGCCCGTCCGCCATCAACAATGACAAGCCCGAGTTGGGGCATGAACGGGCCTGGAGACCCGTTCTACGATTCAAACTTCCAACCGATGGCTTCCCATTCGGGATTCCCGTCCTACGGATCGGACGGGCCTGGAGACCCGTCCTACGGATTGGACGGGCCTGGAGACCCGTCCTACGGATCGGACGGGCCTGGAGACCCGTCCTACGACGGTCTTATTCGTTGAAGACCGGACCGATCGCAACTTGCAGGTTGGTTACCAGGCTGGATGCACCATCTTTATCCACAGCTCGTACCCGGATCAAGTACAGGCCATTCCGCGAATAGGTATGACTGACAGCCACCGCGGGAGTTATGGCGGTAGGGCTTGGTCGTAACTCGGCCGTGGTCCCATCACCGTAATCGACGAAGTACGTAAATTTGGCGGAGCGATCAGCCGACGAGGGATCGGTGGCGGATATGGTGAACACTAGAGGGACCCCAGCGTTGGCGGAAGTTGGTCCAGTTATCGCCACGGTGGGAGGCGTGTTCAAAACGCGAATGGTCGTGCTAGCCAGCGACGAGCGGCCAGTACCATCAGTGACTCGCACCGCCACGTTAACGTTACTGGGACCATCCAGGGTTCCGGCATTGAAGAGTGGTGTTCTGGTATTCTCATTGCCCCGACTAGCACCAGTTCCCGACTCTCCAAACACTCCATCGCCATCCAAATCCCAAGCGTATGTTAGGGCATTAGCGCGATCGACGCCGACGAAGCGCAAGGAGGAAACTTTGTCGCCGAAGCCACCCAGGTTAGAGATCTGCTGTACAGAACCATTTCCAACTAGTACTTTGCGTGTGTCGCTGTAATTGTCATCATCAAACAGCTCCACGCTCATGCCTACTGGCAAACGCCAGCGGACCGAGCTGGTCTTGTCATTGAAACCATCGAGATTGTTAAAGTTCGATAGTTCAAAAAGAGCGCGATCGCGGTAGTTAACTTTGATGCTCCGATCACCAAAGTTGACGTCATCGAATAGTTCCACCCAAGGTCCGACAGCCGGCTTGCCTTGCGCGACGAGTTGTACGGTGCCACCTTCTTGTACCTGGTATGTACTGGCGGTGGAAACGGACGGATTCAATAAGGGGCTATTGTTGCGCACGCCGTAGCGATGTCCCATTTCTGCGATGCGGACATTGTCAACACCTATGGATGTGTCGACATCGCTATGGGGTGTAGCGTACAGCATCAGTTCACCACTAGGCGTTATGTATGCGCCTCCGGCGGCAGCAAAGTTGCCCAGCGTTCCAGCTCCGTCATAACGCAGCGTAACTTGAATGGTGCGTGACCACGTTAACTTCATCTGACCCATAGCATTAAAAGTGACTCTGTACAGGTCTGCATAGTCAGTGCCATGCAAAGTTTCTAAAGCGAATGGATCGAGACGAGTGGCCACCAGGAACAGCGGATCAGTGTCGCGCGGCTGGCTGCTTGTGCTCTGACGAATAAACGTTGAGCTTTGGTGTGCCCCGGTTCCCGTCGGCCAGCTTGGACCGACATGTTGCGACGACGAAGATGGATTGAACCGATTCAACTGCCTGATCGACAAGGCATTGGAGCGGAGATCGGCAGTGTTGGTGCGATAGGTGTAAACTTGTGATCCGCCATCGCCGTTGACGTAGATCAAATAGTTGCCTTTGTCTTTGATGACTGCCAGGTTGTCAGCTTTATGCGAAAGTGGCAACACTTGAATCGGCAGTGGCGTGACTCGGCGGTAGCCATCGCTACCCAGATCGAATAACACAATCGCGCCGACTCCACCGGCCAGCCCCGGATTGGAGCTGGTAGGCGTATCCATTACCACCATCAAGATATTATCAACGATAGCCATACCACCGGGATGCTCATAGCCACGTAAGACTTTGCCATCCACGGCCCATGAGCCATCGAAGCGTATCGAGCGGCGCCAGCTGTCTGCCACCGACGGTACAGCATCTTCTGTGTCCACACCCAATCGCTGCAAATTGGAACCCAGTCTCTCGCCATCGGTCGGGCGTGTGGACATGGTCGTCACCAGCACATAGCCACCGGAACCATTCTGCTGAGTAACATAAAAAGTTGCCGCACCTGGCCCGGGGTATCGCGTGATCCCTTGATAGTGATTGGGATTGATAAAGGAGTCGCTCGAATCGGGAGCGCCGTTGGTGTCGGGCAAGGTAAAGGCCAACGCATCCGCATGTGACTGTATACTAACAAACTGCCCGACAACGTCGGGAACACCTGCAAAGGTACCAGCAGCGCACAGAGCGCGAACTTCCAGCTGCTCCACTCCCATACCAAGTTTGCGTCTGCACGAACGACGAATTGGGCGAGATGTTGTTCGAGTCATATTCGATTCTCCAGCGAGAATGTTAGGGGCTAGCGACAGGGTTACTCACTTGCAGCCGGCATTACCGGCCGCGGACGGTTTTCGTTTCGCGGTCAAATTCATGAACTCTTCTAACGAAAAATAAGCTAGAGCGGCGTCAGTGGCGTCAGCCGGCGGCATCGACTCGCCTTCCGCGTGTAGTCCAAGTTGTCCCAAAGCCGGCAGGACTTGAGCGAAGAGTTCGCGACCGACGGTGCGTCCAGCCGCTATCAGGATCAAACGCCCGGAACGCGAGACTATCTCCTTTGGCTTCGAACTGCCGATGCCAGGATGGATATCAGCTTCCAAGACAGTACCGTTGAATGTCCCGTTGGTGCTCCAGAGTTCATCACCCACTACACCATCGTTCGCGGAGAAAAACAGACGTCCACCGATGTTTGCCAGCGACCTTGGAATGCTGCTGCCTAAACCTGGAAACAAGTCTCTTACTAGCACTGTACCGCCAGCTGTGCCATCGCTGCGCCAGAGTTCAACGCCCAAGGTGTTGCTGATTGCGCTGAAAAACAACTTGCCGCTGACGTTGGTTAATTCTTGAGGTTCGGAACTGTCCAGCCCTGGGTTGATATCCTTCACCAGAGCCGTTGAAGCTGCAGTACCTAACGATTTCCACAACTCGCGACCGTTGCTTGGACTAGAGGCAACAAAATAAAGCGTGTTGTCGATGCCAGTTAGATCCGATGGATTCGAACTCGGTGTGCCGGGGTTAATATCGGCCACCATGAAAGTTTCTAACGCACGTCCACTGGACGTCCAGAGTTCAGTGCCATGCATACCATCGTTAGCAGTAAAATAGAGTGTCGATCCCAGTTGAGCGAAGCTCGCGGGATTCGATGAGCTCGGCCCGGATAGAATATCTCTTACCAATACCGTTCCGCTGGCTGTGCCGTCGCTCTTCCATAACTCGTTGCCCCAGACGCCGTCATCAGCAGTGAAATAAACCGTCGAATCAATGGCCAAGAGTTGAGTGGGATTCGATCCCGAACTACCCGGACGGATATCTTTGACGAGCACAGTTCCGGCGCTGGTGCCATTCGTTTTCCACAATTCCGAATTATGGGTATCTGTGAAAGCAGAAAAATAGAGAGTGCTGCCCACAGCAACCAAGTTACGCGGATGGGAGGACTGCGAACCTGGACTGATATCTTTGACCAACACGGTTCCAGCCGCTGTCTCGTCACTTTTCCAAAGTTCGACGCCGCGAGTGGCATCCCAGGCTGCAAAGAACAACGTGCCATTAACATTGGTTAGATTCGTAACGTTGATCAGGTAATCGCCCAGGACGAATGCTTTGACCAAGGATGTGCCACCTGGGTTGCCATCGGTTTTCCAAAGACCGCTGCTAGAAGCGTCAGGGCCTTTGCCCACAAAATAGTAAGTGCCATTTACGTTTACCAGCCCAGGCCTATTAATGGCGTTGACGAAACCCGCGGCTGTTTCAGTACCCACCGTACTAACAATGGTCGTACCGGCGGCGTTACCGCTGCTGAACCATAATCGCGTAGGTTGATCAACGGCATCGGACTGAGCGGTTAAGAGCAGTTTGCCCGCTACTGATGCGGGCCGTCCAGAGGTGTTCGCCGGGAAGGAACCTTGGATGCCCGGAATGAAATCTTTGACTAATACGGTTCCGGCTGCGCTACCGGAGCTGCGCCATAGTTCATTGCCGTGTACACCATCGTTGGCGCGAAAGTAAACCGATGTACCCACCACGTGCAGCTTGGAAATGTAACTGCCATAGACACCTGGCCGGATGTCCTTGATAAGTATGGTTCCGGTCGTGGTACCGTTGCTGCGCCACAATTCACGACCAGTGGGACCAACAGCTGTGAAATACAATAGACCGCCCATCGCCACTAATTCACTAGGATTGGACCCCTGCGAACCCGGTTGGATATCCTTCACCAAGACCGTACCGGCCGAAGTGCCGTTGCTTTTCCAAAGCTCGTCGCCGGTAACGCCGTTTTCAGCTGAGAAATAGAGAGTACTACCGACAGCAGCCATATAGGAAATGAAGGAACTGGCCGTGCCTGGCGCGATGTTCTTTACCAGATTCGTAGTCGCGCTGTTGCCGTTGCTTTTCCATAGTTCATATCCGTGGCTGATTGTTTTGGCAGTGAAGAACAACGTACCGTTGACGTTGATTAAACTTCTTGGCGAAGACGATGCCCAGCCGGGTTGAATATCGCGGACGATAACCGTGCCCGCGGCGGTACCATCGCTCTTGAACAATTCACGGCCGCTGGTGGTGGTGGCGGCTGTGAAGTAAAGCGTGTTGCCGACCGCGGTCAGGTACTGCGGATTCGACGAGGTGGTCCCGCGCGCCAAGTCGCGAACGATGACGGTACCAGCCGCAGTTCCATCGCTCTTCCACAACTCGGACCCATGGCTGGAAGTAGTCGCTCGAAAATAGAGGGTGCCGGCTACGTTCACCAGTTCATACGGCTCCGAGCCGTCTCGCCCAAATTCAATATCCTTCACCACAACGGTTCCGGCTGCTGTGCCATTGCTTTTCCATAACTCACTACCCTCGGCGCCCTGTAGCGTGAAGAACAAAACGTTGTTTACCAAGGTAAAGTTGTACAGACCTGCATAGTGAGAGGCAGAGAAATCGCGAACAAGAACAGTGCCGACATCGGTACCATCGGTTTTCCATAAACCGTTGCGACCGGGCGTACCACCGCCGAAATAGGTTAGTGGACCGGTAGTCGCGTGGTCATCTAGACGAAATGAGGCAGTGTTCGTATTGATATCGCGCACCAGTTCGAGATCGGTAGCCAAGAGCTGGCGAGCTTCGAGTTGCTCGAACCCCAGGCCGCTGCGTCGGCGCAAACTGTCTTGATAAGGACTTTTTCGTTTGGCTGCGACACCATTTCGGTTCGCCATGCAAAGGGGTGGGACAGTGTGCATTGGTAAATTCATCCACCTATTAAATAATCACTACCTAAGCATCGTGGATGCATCCCACCTGCTTACTGGTTTGTAGGCAAAGTTTAATGCGAGAATGCCCCGACAGAAGGCTCACTGAAGTGGGACTATTTTTGACGCTTGGCTAAAGCCTGATGAGGGTCGACATCGGATTCACAGCAGAATTAAGCGCGGCGACACGTCCATCTGCTGAGCTGCCGGCTACTGCGGAGCTTGTAGTTTGAGTTCCAGGTCGCTGACAAGCTGTTTGAAATCTTCGCGGTCTTTGATGTGGGTAAGTCGATCGTCAGCCTCCAAGTCGGACACGTGCTCGAGGGTCGGAAACCGTCCTTTGGTTGCGGCTTGCGACAGAAGTTCGACACAACGCGCGGCATAGTGTTCGGATAGCTCGCGTCGCTGCTGTTCATCAAGGCTGGCATCTTGGCCGACGGCCTGGGCGCAGGTCGCGTGGACCTTGGCCATCTCGCTAAAGTTGAAGGCTGTGGCCGTGGGACTGGACACGATCGCGTTGGCAGCCGCAGCGGCTTGTTGGTGCTCGCCCACAAACGCCAGGGCTCGTGGACGAAAATTGACGTAATCAGCATGGCTTTCGCCTTGGCTCAATTCCAAGGAGCGACGATAGTCTTGATTGGCCAACTCCAAATTTCCCAATCGTCGATACGATCCTGCTCTCCCAATCAAATTGCTGTGAAGTATTAAACGGCATTCGGTATGGTTTGGTTCGATAGCCAACCGCTGTTCGGTGCCTTCGATGGCTTTCGTATTCCAGCTGATGGACTCTTCGTGGCGATCGAGTTCGCCCAGGTATTTTCCTTGATTCCCACAGCTACTGGCATAGCTCTCCATAAAATCGAGCCTGTGTGGAAATTTGGTCATTAGCTCTTTGAAGATAGCAACAACTTTTTCGTTGTCGGCAGCCGCTCGCGCTGGATCTCCGCTACGAGAGTGAAAGAGCGCTACATTGTTGAGGGTTCTTGACATGAGCCATTTGTAGTCGGGCAATCCGGGGTGATCGCGGTCTAGAGCCGAGAAGAGCGAAATCGCTTTCTCGTTGGCGGCCACGGCGTCGGCTGGGCGATCCCGATTAGCGTATAGCAAGCCCAGGTTACTTGTTATCGCTGCTAAACGAAATTTGGCTGCGGTATTTTCCGGGTCGATCGTCAGGAGCTGATCCATGGCGGAGCGGCAATCTTCATAGCATTTCTCGGCTTCCTCCCAACTTCGCCGCACACGGTATTCACTGCCCAAGCGATTAAGAATGTTCGCTCGACTCAACTGGTATTCGGATTGAGAGGGGGCACTTCGCAATAAGTCATCTGTTAACTCTAGGGCTTGCTTGAACGCCGCAATCGCTTCATCTGATCTGCGCGTTGCAGAGCGAAGGCAGCCTTGCAGATAGAGCAGCAGGGCCTGTTCCGAAACAGCTTCCTGGGTACTGAAATGCTGACGGTCCAATACCTCCGTGGCTACTTGTTCGGCTTCGGGCAGACGACCCGAGCGGTAGAGTTCAAAGCCAAGATACCTTTGACTCTTGAGGTAATCGTGATGGGTTTGGACGTCATCCGGGCGTTCATTTAGTAGCTCTTGATGGATCTCGATGGCTCGCCTAAAGGACGCTTCTGCTTGTTTGTCTGCTAACCTGCTTTGCAGATCTCCAACCCTGCGCCAGGCCAAGCCAAGTTCGCGGCGCGCGACAGGGTCATCACTTTCCTCTTGCAACATTTCACGATAGAAGTCCAAGGCATCTTGCAGAAGTCGCAGGCGAGTCTGGTCCATCAGCGGAACGGACTCCAGTCGAACTTCGCCGACATGCGTCAAGAGTCGATCGACCGCGGATATAGCCCGTTGATAGTGCCGCTCGGCTCGATCACGCTGCTTCTCCGAGACTGCCAACGCATCGCGTGCGGCGGCCTGACCTCGGGCGGCTTGAATCATGCCGATCGTCGTGCCGACGATACCGCCGACCAACGTTAGCAACAACAACGTGGCCACCGTCATTGCCCACCGATAGCGCCACAGGAATTTTCGCGCGCGATAAGCAGCGCCAGGTGGTCCAGCCTCGATGGGTTCGCTGCTTAGAAACCTCTCGATATCTCGAGCGACCGCGCTGGCCGAGGCATATCGACGATTACGATCTTTCTCCAAGCACTTCATCACAATCCAATCCAGGTCCCCCTTAACTACATGCTCGAGGGCTTTGGGTTCTACGCCGCGGCTCGCAGCAATGGTTGTTAGATCGTGGATAGCTGATAGTCGATCGCTGGGCTTGGGCGTTTCTTCTTCGCAGATAAAACGCAGCAGTTCGTGCATGGCAGCGTCTTTCAACGTTTGACGTTGCAAGGGCGTCGTGCCCGTCAGCAGTTCGAACAGTAGTACGCCCAAGCAATAGATGTCGCTGCGCGTATCGATATCCTCTCGATCCGGGACTGCCTGCTCTGGGCTCATATATTCCAACGTACCAATGATGGCACCCAGATGCGTATCGACCGTCGCGCTGGAGAATAGATTACCAACTGCCTTGGCTACCCCGAAATCAATGACTTTAGCGCACGGTTTACCCTCGGTTTCGGTGACCAGCACGTTGGACGGTTTTAGGTCGCGATGAATAATGCCTTTCTGATGAGCATGTTGAATTGCCTGGCAGACTGGCAGGAATAGCTCCAGGCGCTCACGCGGCGTCAGTTGATGCTTGTCGCAGTACTGGGTGATGGGCAAACCCTCGATTAGCTCCATCGCGAAGTAAGGCCGTCCATCGGGGGTTAGTCCACCATCGATAACCCGCGCGATATGCGGATGATTCATCAAGGCCAGCGCCTGACGTTCTTGTTCGAAGCGGGCGACGACTTGCGCAGAGTCCATACCAGCCCGGATGACTTTCACGGCCACCTGGCGTTGGAAAGGTGTCAATTGTTCAGCCAAGAAGACGACTCCCATGCCGCCTTGGCCGACTCTTTTGAGCAACCGATATGGTCCGATCTGTGAGTCTGGAAAATCTTCAATGCGATCGGAGCTGGGCTGAGGATGATCATACGGCCCGAGAAAACTGCCAGCCTGCAAATGATTTTCGATCAGCTCTTCGACTTGAGCCTTCAGTGCCAAATCGTTGCCGCAGGCTTGCTGCACATACTTCTGCCTACTGGCTTCGTTGACGATATCCAACGCAGCTATGAGGATCGATTCAATGCGATCATGGTCTGGTTGACTTGCATCAGGGATCATCGTATGACAGCCTCATCGGTCGCGCATTTTTCCAAAGAGCCACGAGCGGGCAAAGACCCATTGGCGTTTGACGGTGGCTAAGGAGACGCCCAGTGCATCGGCTGTCTCGGGGAGCGTAAAGCCGCTGTAGTAATGCAATTTGACCACGCGCGCCCGCACAGGATCAAGCGCCTCGAATTCTTTTAGGGCTTCGTCTAAAGCCATCAATTCTTCAGGTGAAACACCCGCGTGACCGGGCAACGCGATATTGTCATCCAGCTCGACTCGTTTGACACTGCCGCCATGCTTTTGAGAATTCTTGCGGCGTGCTTGATCGATTAGTATCCTACGCATGGCTTCAGCGGCGGCGCCGAAAAAATGAGCGCGATTCTCCCAGGTCGAGGCGTCGCGCTGGCCCAGCAAACGCAGGTAGACCTCATGGACCAGCGCCGTGGCTTGCAAAGTCTGACCGGGCAGTTCATGCGATAGCTTGTGTCGCGCGAGACTGCGCAACTCTTCATAAACCACCACCAGCAACTCGCTAGTTCCGTTGGCATCGCCCTGTTCAATTCGATTCAGTATTTCTGTGACGTCGCTCATACTGATCATGATAAGCTAAGGCCAACGGCGTGAGAAAAGGGGTCAGGTCTGGGTCAGGTCTCTTTTCTGGCTTTAGCGTGCGTGGCGTGGATAAGTCAGATCGCTGAAAGCCGAGGAATAGACCTGACCCCTTTTTCGCCTGGAGATCGTACAGCTTTCAACTATCGAGATGCAAAGGCCTTGGGGTGGCACTGGCGTGCTTAGGATTTAAGCGTCAACTCGCCCAGCAACTAAGAGCCAGTGGGTGTCTACTTTTGCTCCGCAAAGGGAACCTTGCCTTTCGCGGAGCGAAAGGAGACTACCTGGGGCCGGCGAAACCGCAGCGTGCAGATAATTTCTAAAAAACTGTCCGAGAACTTTGACGGTCCGTCAAGAATAATCGTCTCCAATATGGGAGGCGATCCGACTGGGCCCGGAAATCTACCG
The DNA here is from genome assembly GCF_056494185.1 of Rania fehmarnensis. Taxonomy (NCBI): domain Bacteria; kingdom Pseudomonadati; phylum Planctomycetota; class Planctomycetia; order Pirellulales; family Pirellulaceae; genus Rania; species Rania fehmarnensis. The sequence goes on along the minus strand of NZ_CM151398.1, from coordinate 8,724,852 downwards.
CGTAGTTTACGCAGACTGAACATAGTTTATCTGCAGAGCCTCTTTAATTTTATATCTGGTGGAAAACTCCATTAGAAAATGATTGAAATGTGATTACAAACGCGATAGGCTTGGCCCACAGCTTTAAAATCTACTGTCAACGCGAGTAAATCGTATGACTCCGCCTGAAAACAAAACGTGCCAGACGCTGAGTGAGGTCCACGAGGACGAGTTACAGTTGGCGATTCGTAAGCGTCGCGAGTATTGGAATAGCCTGGCTGCTAAGTCGGGCGATGGGGCATCGCAATACCCGGCCCCTTCGTCAGATGACCTGGTTGGGCTGTCGCTCTCGGGCGGCGGTATCCGTTCAGCCATGTATAACCTCGGTTTGCTTCAAGCGTTTGAAGAGTCGGGTTTGATGAAGCACGTCGACTACATGGCGTCTGTATCAGGAGGAGGATATGCCAACGGCTTTTATTCGCTGCATCAAGCGAACCGGTCTGGGCCGCTAAACCGTGCCGAAGCACTTAGGCAAGAAGGCGATGACGCTGATGTTGTACCGGGGGCGACCAACGCCTTACCGGGCACAAGTGCGCAGGTTCAAAAATCTCAGCCCAAGATGGCGGCCAGCAGTACAGAGATCTTGCGTCGCAGTAAACGTTTATCGGTTTGTACCGAAAAGTTCCTGTTACATGGCCAGTATCTTAACCGCCCCATGGAGATTGTAACTTCGTACATTCTGCGAACGATCGGTATGGCGGCCGCCGTTATATCGTTGGTCGTGGCCTTCGCCGCGATCATCGCCATCATTTTTCGAGTCTTTGACGAACCCGCAGTTCGACTCCGCTTAGGTTTGCTGGATTTGAATACCGATCTGCGTGTGGGTATGTTCAGTTGTGCCGTTGTGGCCCTGGCCGTGCTCGTTGTCAGACGCGTGGTCTTGTCTTGGATGGGGATTCGTCAGCGAGCTCTACGCACCAGTCCGGGTCGACCAGCGCTAATCATTATTGGAGCGTTCTTACTAGGCATTTCCATAATGATTGGCAACGGAGATTTCAATATTTCCCAAGGTTCTGGCTGGTTGCCACAATCGTTAGACCTCAAATCGCTTCAGTGGCCCATCGTGATTTTGGTCGCCTTGGCTTTCTCGCCGTTACTGCGTCTGCCAAGTTTGTTGCGCAGTGAAAGAGCCAACGCCACAGTCTGGCAAAAGATGGCATTGTCTGTCGTGCTATGCTGCACCACCTGGGGCGCCATCTTTGCATTAGTCGGTTTCATTGGCCGCGAAAACGTTTCTGGCTTCGTCACGAGACGGCCGCCAGAACTGGTCGCACAAGATATCAAAAACTATCCCGAATTGGCCGCTCTTTTGGCAGAGTCTAAGGCTAATGTAGGCGAATCGACGGACCGCGATGACCTCCGCTGGCTGATAGGGAACGACGACTTCAAGAGTGTCGATGTTGCAGTTGCAAACATCTTGGCTCTTGAGAAGCAGCGGGCTGCGGCTGAGCAAATTCTGCGCAACGAGGAATTGATGTGGCACTCGTGGTACGAGTTATATAACGCCACACTTTCACGTTATGTGCAAGTCTTAGGCGCTACGATCTTGCCCACGCGCAGCAATGTTCAAGATGTGATCGAATCTAGCAGTGAGATCTTGCATCAAGGAGAAGTGCTGGTCGCAGCCCTCAATAATTCTCTCAGCAACGGTATGGAAACGGATATCTCGAAAGCCGAAGTTCGCAAAGTGGTGGGCACTGCAACCTCTGGCACTGCAGCCTCTGGCACTGCAGCCTCTGGTACTGCAGCCTCTGGTACTGCAGCCTCTGGTACAGCGACCTCTGGCACAGCCACCAACAATTCCTCGGTAGTGCGTAACGCATTGCAGCCCACGACGACCGACGCGGCTAACAAGTCTATGGAGTTGCTGAAACTGGTGGCCAGAAGAATTGCGCTTCAGCCGAAGGAAGTGAACGATATCGAAGTTAGCAGCATTCGGAAAGCGGGTATCAAATCGACATGGACAGAGAATGATACGCATTCGGTTATCAACGCCTGGATTGCAAAAGGTGGAAAGCTGCTGGTCAAAGGTGGCGCTCGTTACAAAGATCTCGATGGTTTTCAGTCGCTTCTGGAAAAGGCCTTCAGGGGACAATCGGGATTGGACTTCAGTTCCTTTACCGATTTGGAACTCTGGACATTCAATCGCATGTGTCTGGAAGTGGCTTACCCCCGCGTCTTTAAAGAACGCGTGATGGTCAGCACGCCAGTTGTGGTCCGCGAAGATCAATGGTTTCGCAGCTTAATTGCCGGTTGGGCCATCGTGATTCACCTGTTGTGCCTTGCCCTGGTGGACATGAACTGGACGTGCGCCTGGTTCCACTTTTATAAGAGTCGCGTGCATGCGACCTTCTTGCAGCATGGTAGCAAGAATGTGGTGCCTTTGGATGCGCTCAATCCTCATCATCACGGTGCACCGTATCCCCTATTTGTGGCCGGTATGATGCTGCCGCAAGTACCCACTTACATCGATGGATTTAGCAGCGATGTAGATGCAGGTAATCCCGCGAAGTTGGACGGCAGTTACGCGTCGGATTGGTATTCATTTGTCTTTTCGCCACTCTACTGCGGCTGGTTGCCATGCCGCAAGCGGAACCTGGCGACCTATCTGCCAACGAGTAAATTCTGGGATCGCAAAGTGGGAGTTGAAGATGCGGTTGTGCTCTCTGGCGCAGCGGTGACACCCTGGATGTCGAACAATACGAGTCTGCAGTTCCTGTTGCACTTATTCAATTTCCGGCTGGAACAATGGGTCCCCAACACCATGTTGCCGCAGCCACCCAACCGACGATTCTCACTGATCGATATGGCTCGTGAGTTCTGGAATGGGCGCCTGATCGCCACGGCCCAGTGCCCGACGGAGAAGTGCCGGTATGTCGTGGTCGCTGACGGTGGCTTTCGCGAATTCCTGGGTGTCGAGGAACTTATTGCGAGACGCTGTCGCATCATCATTGTTTCCGACGCCGGTTGTAACAATGGGCTCTTTGAATTCGGGGTGCTTGCCGATCTGATTCGCAAGCTCCGTTTAGATCATGGTGTCCAAGTACTGGATTTGGATCATGAGCGTCCACTGGATACGCGTCGCCTAAGACGCACTGAGGAGCTCGATAATAAGTCGCCGCAGCATTTCGTCTTGGGTCGGATTCGTTACCCGGAGCCTCAAACACTCGACGATCATCAGGTGCCCAAGGAAGCGTTGCTGGTCTATGTTCAAATGTCACTGACTGGCGACGAAGATATTGACATCGAGCAGTTCCGAAAGACGAATCCGAATTTCCCAGACGAACCGATATCCAATCAGTTCTACTCACGCGAGCAAGTTGAGTCGTTTCGTCAACTCGGTGAACATATCGGACGGCTGTTAGCGCGTGATATCAGCGACTTCGATTGCACCGGTAGTGCGGCGGCTCAGGTAGGCGACACGCACGCTCAGCAGAACGGCTCTGCTAAACGTGGGACACCGACCAAGTTAAGCTTGCAACAAGAACGTATACGACGTTTGGAAGACTCATTTCGATCCAGCTATCGCAATGAGTGTCGACAAGAGGGGTCTATTGCCGATGATGATGCCCGAATCGGTTGGCTACTCGACAAGCAAGTTGGCGGTCAGACTTTGGCCGCGGTGCATGCTTACGAATCCGACTCCAATCACCGCCGCCAGCTAGCGATCCGCGATTATGTCTGGTCGGTCCTGGATGCCGTTACCGCCGAAAACGATTACAAAATCCAGCCTGCAGATTTATATGGTATCGCCGTGGAATGCAATCGACGCCATGCTGGTTTTCGTCCCGAATGGCCCACCTCGTTCTTTCAAATTGGTGGGCGAGATTTGCTGATCAAAGCCGCTCAGATTGCACACGAGACGTTTGGAGGGCTGGCAAAGGGAGAGGACGATGAGTTCAATACCTGGTGTAAAGGCTTGATCGAAGACGTGTCCCGACCACCTCTGCCGATCCAAAAGCTTTGTCGACTAGCGGTCATGTTACCGCGTGGTGTGTTTCGCAAGTCTGGCTGTCGCACCTCCGCTGAAGTACTTGTATGTATGCTGGCTCTGGCGATCGCACCTGCGCGTGAATTCGATACAGAGACTATGCAATGGATATCCTCTGAGAAAGCTCAAGCCAGCTTACGAGCAGCCATACGTACAGGTAAAGCAAGAGAAGTCGAGAAGGTGATCAACGAACTGGTCAAGTATCAGGTTACACCTAAATCGACCAAGGCTGTCGCAGTACCGCGCAGTCCAAAGGATCGCTAAGCACGTCGCACGTCGAATTCGGGCAGCAATTTACTACGGTACCTTGCGCGCAGGAGACGGTACGCCGACCCACCTAAGCACGTGGACACATCCAATTCGGGATTAGGGCACAAATAGTGCACAAAAGAAGGGATGGGACTCTTAGTTTTTTTATGTTTGCATTGGCTGGCAAAAGTCATCTCCTCGGCACCAACGGAGAGACTGTCATGGCGCGGCCTTGCACGAGGTTTATAACTGAATTGAGCGGTGAAGATCTTGAGTTTTTGCTTAAGACCTGGCGAACTCATGAGGTTCATTTAGTTCGCTGTAGAGCGCACGCGGTTGTACTGAGCTCTCAAAAAGTATCAGTACCCGAGCTCAATCGCATCTTTGGCATTGATGATGATACAGCCCGAAGTTGGCTGGCTCGCTGGGAAGAGCGTGGACGCGAAGGTCTGGAGGACGAGGAGAGACCAGGTCGTCCAGCCAAATTGGACGAAGCTGGTCAGCAGTTAGCAATAGACTTACTGCACGAACATCCCAACAATCCTAACGAGGTCATCAATCGAGTTAAGGATCGAACTGGAGAATCAATCAGTCGTCGAACATTGCGTCGTTGGGCACGCAAGGCTGGCATGCGGTGGAAGCGTTTTCGGAAGTCGCTCAAAAAACTCCGAAATCCCGAGCTTTTCGATATGGTCCAGCAAGAGCTTAGCGAGTTGGCTGAAATGCCTGAAGTCAATGTGGCATACTTCGATGAAGCGACGTTTTCATTGACGGCAGTTGTCCCATACGGGCTGGCAGAATATTGGCACGCGCGAGACCATCGATCTAAGCGGAGAGCGAAAAGCGATACATGTCCTAGGCATCGAAGAATCCGGTAGCGTAAATGCCTACATGCATCGAGGTTCCATCAACGGCGAAACTGTGGTCGAGGTACTAGATGATTATGCGAGCCAGATCCATAAGACGACGGTTCTTGTCCTTGACAATGCATCACCACACACTTGCAAGCTGGTCGAACACAAACTACCCGAGTGGGAGAAGAAGGGACTCATCCTGTATCCATTGCCACCATACTCGCCAGAACTAAACAAAATCGAGCATACTTGGAAACATGTCAAATATAGCGAGCTACCCGCATCTGCATGAAAGAATCTCGGATCGTTAGTGAATAAACTAACGGACGTATTTTCCAAACTTGGGCGGTTCGTATTAATGCCTTCACTGGCATCCGGTTAGTGCCCTAATCCCGAATTGGATGTGTCCACGTGCTTATTAACTTTTGCTCAGCGAACGCTTGCAGTACCCCGAGATTAAATGCTGCGCTTCGGATCCCACCTCCGGATAAGGCAAGTCCCATCGTCGCGCTGTCAGTTGGTGAGTTAACCGAGGCCGCATTCGCCGTACTCGGCGGCTCACTTCGTGACTTTTGCAAGTTAACACTACTCTCGTTGAATCGGTCGGTATTCAAGGACTGGATGGTCGCAGCCATCTCCGAACTTGATTGAGAGTATGGGACAATCGTGGCCGCCTTATTCTCGGCCCCAGTCTCGACTGCCTGGAGTCGAGCGCGTCGAGCTTGAATCGTGGCTTGCTCGAATTTCCATACTCCATCAAATCTCCAGGCACGTGGATTTCCGTGCTCGTCGACCGACTAGGTGGTACCGCTGATTTCGGTAGCCACCGCTGCCAAGCGGTGGATTTCGCCGCCAGCGGAGTCCACCGTCTGGCGACGGAGGCTACGAGTGTCCACCGTCTGGCGACAGTGGCTACGAGAGTCCACCGTCTGGCGACAGTGGCTACGAGAGTCCACCGTCTGGTGACGGTGGCTACAAGTGCGCAGTTAGGGGAATAGCTTTTCACCAATATGCTCGCCCAGTTTTCGATAGCTCTCGAATTGAGGTTCATCGAAGTCTTGATCGAGCGTGCTTTGATTGGGGAAGTCGGAGTATTGAGCCTGGTAGCTGACGATGTCCATCGGTTCATCGCCGGTGATGCTCAAACGGACGTACAGCATCCAAGAATGGTTTCGACCGTACCACGGATCAGGGCCAGGGCCTTGCCAGGCGGGATAGGTGGCCTTCATCAATGTGGCATGACGTGGGGCTATGCCCTTGTCGTTAGGCAATAAATCGGCAGGTATGCCTAAGGCATTGGCGATTCCTGGTGGCACTCCGAGTGTCGGTAGTGTGGCTATGTCGACCGGGTCCAATTCACAGTCAAAGTCGATACGGGCCAGGCGAGTCAGTTCGCCCAAGCCCACACTATGCCCTTTGCGGTCTTGACCACCATCGATGACGATCAGCAGCGGAACGCGACGACGCAGTAGTTCGTACGCACCGGAGTTTTCGAAGTGACCGCCATCGGATAGATAGATATAGCGCCGCCATGGACCGCCGAATCGCCCTCGCAATTCAGAGATTAATAGCGATTGAGTGGTCAGTAGTTCCATCAGCCAGCGCTTGGTGCGTTCAAAGATGGTTGGACGAATCGGTGTCAAAGCCCGCTCGTCGGTCGATAATCCCGAGTCCCACCAATAGCCCAATCGAAAATTCCCAAGTGTGATCAGGAGCGAAAAGGCTGCGCCAGTCAAACGACCGGCCCCTGAACTAACGGCGGCTCCCGATATGGCCATCCACATGCGAACACTTAAGCGTTCAACCAACACCTGCTTGCCAAATCGATGCCAAAACGGATGCGGGCTCACACCATCGGTGATTGGCTTGACTTGGATACAACTATCTTGCACGGTGCCCCACTTCGCATGCCAGCGTTGGGCAATGTTTAGTCCCACAGGGCCGATGGCCATGTTCTCACCTTGACGATCGCGCTGACCACGTTGCGATGCAACATCGACGGTTTCATTCACGGCGATGTTAAACAGATGCAGCGGTCCGCCTGCGAGGTGCGGTTTGTATTTATCCAGATCGACATCATCGCCGGGTATCAACGAAGTCACGTCGCTCTGTCCATATTGTCGATGTCGCGCAGGATTGACAGCGCCTAGAAATACCCGCGAAAGTCGTGAAGCATACAGTGGCAAAGGACCACTTCGATTGACAAACGCACGCGTGCTGCGAGCTCCTAAGAGCAGCGAGATAATAATGCCGCAGATGGTGGCCGCGATACCTTGTCCGAAGTTGCCGCCATTGCCGTAGACTGCGTGTGAAAAGAAAGCCACCACGGAGAGCGGCAAGATCGTGCCAGTCAGAAAAATGATTCCCGTCAATAGATAAGGGACCTTGGCCAGTTGATTCAAGAGTGAACCACTACCCGATTTCTGATTGGATACCAGACCGGCCAGGCCACGCAGTAGCGGCGCGCCCAACAGGAAAGGTCCGACAAGCAAACTGATACGCCCTAAGAAGTCGGTCCATGAGAGTTGTTCCACGAGCAGTGTTTGCGTAAGGAAATACCCGATCGCATTGATCAGTCCCAGCACACCCAATACGAACAGCGTGACGGTGGCAGTAGCCAACACCTGCGTTAACAAGTGACGGACCCACAGACGACGAAATCCGCTATTGGGATTGGCCGATCCAATCTGCTGTCGAACTTGTGACATACCCCAGACGACGGCCAACATCGTGGCGGCTAAGATGCCTAGCGGTAGTGCGCTTTTAAGAGCAAAGGTGGCTGCAAAGGTGAGCAAGCCATAGATGGCCAGAACCGGTAAGATCACCCGACTCTGTTGATCCTCCGAAACCATCCAGTAACCTAAAGCGACTGGCAACAGAAAGTACCACAGCGTGGCTTCGGTCAACAACCACCACATCGTAAGTTCCGGGCCTGCGATCGCTCGACCCACCGGTGATACCGATTCCACCAAGGAACGCGATGACTTGAGTGCTTCGGTGAGGCCTTCCCAATAGAAGGCACTATTCATGATGCCAAAGATCGTAAAGAAGAATGCACCCAATACGAAGTGCAGAGCCAAGAAGTTGCGCCAGAACGTGGCTATGTTGAATAGCGATTCACTCGAGCCTGTCGAGGCCAGGTAATTGGCATGTTCTCTGAGCCACGTGATTGTCGTCGATCGATTGTTCGTCAGTGTACTAGCCACGATCTCATGTGCAGGGTGTTGCCCCGCCGCATCGATATTCGGAAGGCTTCGCAATTGATCGAAATATCGACCCAAGAACGAACCCACGTAACCACCGCCCGAAACAGTCGACATCAAGTCGATGCGTCGCAACAAATTACGGCGGGCAAGGGATTGTAGAAATCCCAACGCAAAGGTGGCCGAGCGCACGCCGCCGCCTGAGATGGCCAGACCCAAGGTGTTATGTGGATAGCCCTCTTGGCTTTTTTCGGGAGCCGTTGGCAGATTCCACAACCAGTTATGTTCGGGCGCAGACTGCTGGGCAGTCGGTATTCCTTCAGTGGGCTTATCCACGGCTTCGTCGATCTTGACCACCACTTCTTCGTTATCGACTTTGTTCATTGTCCGGCCGCCTTTCTGCGATTTCGCACCAGGGCCGCTTCCTCAGCCTCGAATTGGCTCGGGAAGACGCGCCGCTCGCGATACGCCGCAGTGGAAGGAATCACCGGCGCGGCTGCATCCGCTTCGCGAGAGACTTCAATCTGCTGCGTCGTGCGCGGATGATCTTCGGTTAGTACATCCGCAGCTTTCTCCGCGATCATATAGATGTTGGTCACGACGAAGTAACCCGGAATGCGCGGAAAGATACTCGCATCGACGATGCGCAGATTCTTGATGTCTCGGACTTGAAAGCGAGAATTGACCACTGCCAAGGGATCATCCTTTCGCCCTAGCTTACAAGTGCCACACGCGTGATGGCCCCAAGCTGTTTGGCGAATCCAATCGCGAAGCGGTTGATCATCGACGCGCCCGGGATAACTTACACTCTGAATATCACCTGTCTTGATGCCTTCGCGGAGCATCTCATCCACGAACTCAACGCCTTGAACCAGCGCGTTCAAATCCGATGCGGCGTTATCCGTTTCACACTCGGCAAACGATCGGAAGTGAATCTCAGGCGTGGCAGTCGGATCGCTGGAGGCGAGTCGAATTGTGCCCGCGCAGTTTTTGGTGCGAGCCTTAAGGACTAACCAGCTGACAGTGCGATGTTCCGCGCGAGCGCCAGGTGCGAGGGCGTCGAGCCCTGGAATCAACGTCTCTGGTGTCGACCAACCCACACGATAGCCGGCAAATTGTCCGGCAAGCGCCATAATGAAGATATCCGCGATCTCATCTTCCTCTTTCGTTCGAAACAACAAACCCACCAGTGCACCATTGCTCGAGTAAATGCCTGGTGAGTGTCCGGATGAATTGCCAGTCTGACCGCTGGCCGCGATCGCTCGCAGGTACTGATCTAGAACCACATCGTTGGTGGCATACTGTGAATTGCTGGTTAGCGTAATGCCTTGCAGTGATTGAAAGGGCTTCTTCAAGGTCGCTTGAACCGAAACTTCATACCGATCTTGCAGATTGCGACCGACACCAGGTATCGGATGACGGATGTTGGTGGCCGATAACTCTTGATCACCAATGCCCGAGAGCATCAACAGTTGCGGAGTGTTGAATGCACCAGCAGCGAGTACTACTTCGCCACGACAACGAATGACCTGCGTGGGCGTATCGGCGGAGTTGTCCGTACCTGGATGGTTTGGGTCAGCCTGATAGACGTGAGCTTTCGCAATGACTTGCACCCCGACTGCCCGATCCCCTGACAGTTCGACTCGCGTAACCAGCACATGGCTGAGTATGTGCAAGCGACCGTTGCATTTAGCTTCGGCATCCAGCAAACGCTGGCGTGGTGAACTACGCTGGCCACGACGATCGATGGCACACGGAATCTGTGTTACACCGGCTCGTTGTCGCTCCATATTATCCCAATGGTTCGGATCCATCACAGCGCGAACTCGTCCTGATGCTGAATACTTGAGCCAATTTGACAACTGATCGACGCCGCTACGCATCGATGCCGTAGCTGCTTTCAGCACTACACCCAACATGGCTTTGTCTTGCTTCAGAAAATGCATATCAGGCAGCGTCGTCGTCAGCCAGCCACTGGTTCCATGTCGGCAACCTTCCCAGCCAGTGCGTCCAATCAGTTTGGCCTTCCATCGCTCCCAAGTGGATCGCGGCTGGGCGTAGTCACAATCTTCGATCCGTTCGAAGTAAGTCCGCATCGTCATCGCATTCCAGGACGGATCGTCAACCATTTCAGCAATCTGATCCCAATCCTCATTCGGTCCGCAGAAGGTGATCATCGCATTGTGATTTGTACAACCCCCAACGCCCTGCCCTCGCGGATAAAACACTTGCTCCGCTGGCGGTTGATCGGCTTCAGTATCGCGTTGATTGACAAAGTACTTTAAAGCGAAACGTGGATCCTCTGTGGCTTCAGGATGGAGCAGCGGGACTTGAACTGGATCGGTCACTTGTGTGCTGGCCAGATCCGCGTGTTTGGGGCCCATGTCGATGACGACTACGTAATAACCACGTTCAGCTAGCCTGGCTGCGAGTGGGCAGCCAGCGGCACCAGCGCCGACGACAATGAAGTCGATAGGCGACGTTTCCTTTTGCCAATCCTCAGGGATGGTGTCATGGTTGGTTTGAGTCATAGGCTCGTCTGTATTCATTCATAACCCGATGCGCTAGCAGGGGATAGCGGAGGCTACGTTAGAGTGTTTTCAGCAATTCAATCAGGGCGAGTTTTTCATCTGAGCTGAGATTACGAATGCATTCGTAATCGTGGCCTCGATCTAATACCAAGTCTGGGCATTTGCTGATCTTCATAAACGCCGGCGCTACTTCCGACTCAAAGTGATGCAAGCCGACCTCGTGATCTTGATTGCTTCGGAACTCGCGGAAGTAATGCAGCAGCTTTTCAAAGGCGGCCACGATGTCTTTATGCGACGCTTTGGGGTCGATATTGGCAATCAGATTGACGGGCATGCCTTTCGGAAAAGGCCCGAGTTTCAGATCGCTGCCCCGCCCCGCCGCAAACATTCCCAGACCTAACGCAAAGACAACAGCAAACGCAAAGCAACCCATGGCGATCCACTGATTCCATTGATTCAACAGTTCGCTGCCTGGTATATAGCGATTACCCAGGAGGTACAGAAGAAAACCAATCAGCACGACCACCAACACCGCTTGCAATCGAATCCAAGGCAGCCCCCAACCGGAAGTTTCCTCGACGATAGTCATCGCCATCCAATACTGCCAGATTTTGAAAATGATCAGAGCTAGTAGTGCCGCGATCGCCACTAGTGCCACGATGTGCAGGAACGTGATCACTGGCTGTGCATTGGCTGTCCATTTCTTGAACTTCAACCATTTGGCTTGAATGCTCTCGAGGAAGAAGAACGCCAGGCCGAGTGCCACGCATACAAACGATGGTACCCAAGGCAGAAAATTAACCAGCCAATTCGACCATCCGGTATAACCTCGGATCATTGGCGGAACTTGGTGACTGAAGACAGTAAAGGTCGTCGTTTGGGGCGTGCGCCAGATCAGTCCATGGTCGGACTGGAGTTGGGTGGACTGGACGTTGTCAGTCAATTCAACTGTTCCACGATCGTGTGACTCGTATCGCTTCTCGGGCCACAGCAGCTTTTCCATACCATCCTTGAATGCCTCATAGCGTCCTTTTACCGATGGATCATTGGTAAAGTTTCCTAGGGAATTGTTGTGTAGATAAGGCGCGGTGGCCCACAGACTGATCAACGTGGGTACACGGTAATAACCTGGTCCACCACCGGGAGGCGAATACTCTTTCTCCGAGGCGGCAAACGGATCGTAATACCGAATCGGTCCAACAGGCTTCAGTTCCTTGTAAGTGAACGACGAAAAATCTTCCCAGACATTGCCATGCATGGCATTGGTCGCCACAGCGCGTCCCGAGTTGGTTTGTACCAGCGTTACGGGGATGCGCGCATCGCTGGACAGGTAGTTGTTTTTCCAGAAATGCTCTTGGTTGACGACAGCCGATGCCCACGCGAGATAATCCTTGGGCAGCTCGCCATCGCCGTGGGTCAGTTGCACCAGGTCGGTACTGTTTAGCTGCAAACTCACTCGATTCTTGTCCATGAGTGGATCGATGTTATCGATCTTCAGTTTGGCTTCGAGGATTGGGTCATCTCCAGGCTGGATGCTGGAATGACAAGCCATGCAGCTCTTGGCAAAAACTTGACGACCTTGCGCGTGTGGATCTTCCCAAGGTTGAGTCGTCGGTAGTACCACGTCTTTCTCGGGCGGCGCATCTTTCATCAGCATAGGTGCAGACGCTTTCAAGAAAAAAGCGATCATGGGATCAACGCGATACTTGGTCGCTTTCCAATAAACCGAATGCGATTCAATATCGCTCAGCTTGAACGGATGCTGCTGACGGAAACCGAGAATTGGGTTGTGAGTTCGCACCCACTGCTGGTGATAGCTGCCGATGTTCAGATAGACGCGAGCAAATGCCAGCCAAGCACCGACACTATCCGAACCATCCACCAGCACTCGCGGCACGGGTCGAGGATTGGAATTGAAATCAGGTAACACAGCGCCTGGAGGTGGAGTGTGATAAACGCCAGGATACTTTTCGTTCTCCGCATCCAATCGCTCAAAGGGGTTGTGAAGAGAGCGAGTCACGCGCGCCCCCAGTCCGAAGACGGCATTCATCGTGTTGGCGTTGTTGATGTTATCCGATGCGATCAGCGAGGTATCAATAGTGCCTGGGAATTGCGAGTCAATGACATGATAAAGAAGGTTGTCACTATCGAGCATATTGCCCAGCACTTCGCGGACTCGCAGATACTGGTTGCCAATCGTGCCCGAGAGGTTGGCCCACTGCGGATTCTCGGGATCCGTTGGTGGCCGCAGAGGATCAGGCGCAGCATGACAAAACGCGCAGCTCATACCGACGCGGTAAGGTCGTATGGTGGCTGGATCGGTCGCGTAACGTTTGTCCTTGTAATAGCGGGCTGGATCCCAACGCGTGATCGCATGACCCTTGAATTCTGGATTGACAAACAACCGCAAGCCTACGATGCCTGTGGGATAACCGTATACATCTTTGTTGGGTTTCGGACCCGGCGCATCGATTCGATCATAGCGCACACCGTACGATTTCTTGGTTTCATCCGCAGTGGGTGGACGCGCGCCAGGTTCGGTGACCATACCGGCTCGCGCAAAGCGATCATCGCGTTTGGCGCTATCGATGACTTGCAAGAGATCGATCGAACCGTATCCGTTTCGGGCTAGCCAATCCCAGAAGGCTTCATTGCCACCGCACCACATCATCCAGGCGTTGCGGCCTCGAATCTCGTCGGGTGTCAAAGTTATGCGCGAGTCGTCGAATTTACCCGCTGGGTCAGCCGTGCCATCCATGCCTGCAAAGTGATCCGCTTCGGCCATCGGGAAGCGATCTTGGGCGGCTTGTTCCGTGATCGGAGTTTTCGCTGCCGCTTCGTCTTTAGGTATCGGGTCGCGACAACCCGTTAATAGCAGGCTGAATGCCAGGCAACCGAGCAACCAGGGACGCGGCGCTAAACGTGCACCGCGCGAGATCAAGTTGGTGCAGCGACGACTATCTAACCATTCAAAGGTGTTTCGCAACATGAAAGCGGGTACCCTATTTGCGATATGGTTGGGTATTGGATAACGCCAGCAACCACAGAGGCAGTTGCACGGTGAACATGATCAAGTCAATCCAACCAAACAGTGGATAGTGATGCGGATGCCAGAACCAAAAGAAGAGCACTCCCGGCAGCCTGGCGAAGATGGACAGCCATGTCGTCCAACGATATTCAAGCGGATTCCAGGCAGCCGGAATATACATGCATGCCAGGCAAACGAGCGTCAGCGCGGCAGCCGATACCCATGTCAAATCAGAGGGGACGGTCTGCCCGAAGAAGCGCAGCGTCACGCTGGGGAGAAAGATGGCCGGCACCGCCATGACCAGGTTCTGCGCGATGCCGATCCACATGGCGATCTGAAAATACTTGGCCCACGTATTGGTGAGCGTAGGAGAGCGCAAAAGTTCAACGGCCATTGACCTCTCCCTGTTCTAAATAAGTCTTCAAGTACTCGACGAGCGCAAGCTTGTCCTCAGCACTTAGTTCCGTGCCGTACAAATGACCACTGTTCGAATTGCCATGGATAAAGGTGGCATATACAAATGGCCGTGCATGGGCTGCTGGATCGAGCTGATCGCATTGGAAACCGAGGCGCGCGGTGTCGATCAGGTCTTGTCCTCGAAAGAACAGCGGTGGGCGTGTCTTGGCCGTTCGCGCCGCCGCGACGACACCAGGGACTGCTCGTGCCAGACGCTGCCAATCTGCGGCTGTGACTTGAGATGACCGCTGATACGATGTCAGGTTGGCATTGATCCAAGCGAACAATCCCGGCTGCTGTGCCTCGATCCACGTTTGCGCTTGCTCGCCCGTCGCTGGTTTCTCAAGCAAGTCCAACATGCTGGGCACCGATCCATTGTGCAGATAAGGCGCTCGCAGCCATAAGCCATGCAAGGGCACCGATATATAAGACGATGTCGGTACAAAACTATTCAGATCCCAATAGTATTGGTCACCAAAGCGATTGTAGATTTGATACGGGAATTCGCCATGCTGGTCCGATATGTTCCACATCGCCAGGCGATTACCATCCGTATTATGGACTCCTCCATCAGCGTCCTGAAGGTTTACGGGTCGATTGACCAGTTCACTATTGGGCGCATGGCAGCGCCCACAGTGCTCCGAAAACAATGCTTGCCCTTTGGACGCAAGAGTGGCATCAAACGCTGCGGGCCACTTGGGTGGCGCCAGCTGTCTTGCGATTTCGATCATGTGCTGAATCTTGTTCACCGGCAGTGACTTGGTCGTGGCACCATCACCCAGTGCGCCTGCCAGTGAACAATCGAGCAAATTGGTGCTGAGTCCATCCCAATGTAGATGGTAGCCGCGCGCGGTGCTTCGGGCCTGCATCATCCAGAACGGCATCATATCGGAGTTGCCTACTGTCGGATCGTTCGCCGGATCCATGCCCAGCATTCCGAACTTGACTGGATTAAACGGATCGATGCGACCTGCGCCCCAGGCTGGCCGCGATTGCTGCCAGCGCGCTTCTTGAGCCTGCTTCTGCAAGGCTTTTTTGGTTCCAGGAATCAAAGCGTACCGATAGAGCGCCTTGTCACTGGGGGACATTTTGTGATTGTATTCGACGGCCTCTAAGATGGTGTCCGCATTGAAGCGTGGATCATTGGCACAAGCAGATAGAAAATGGAGATAGCCTTGCACATCGAAGCGATTGGCCGGTGCACCGGCGACAACTTGGGTGATACCCGTGCCACCGTCTGCTGAGGAAAGGCGATACGAGCCCGTATGACACGCCGCACAGTTGATGCCGACTCGTTCAAAACCGATGCGGCGTTTCGTGAAACCTACGGGCATCTCCGATCCGTTTTCCCACACCATTCCCAGCGACGTATAGCCACCAGGCGCCGGCAAATACTCCGGAAATATCTGCGGTAGCACTTGCCAGATCCAATACGGCACGCCTCCGGCTTCTTCGGTGCCTATGGATCCATACTTCAACGCAGCCAGTTCGTCGTGTCGATCCAACTCTTGTGGATACTCACGAAACAACTTCTCCCAAGCCAGCAGGCCCAAGAGAGCCGCAGCCACTACTGCCAGGGCCGCCAGGCTCCATATCACTTTTCGAAATCGCGCAGCAGCTTGAGGCGGTAACGATCTCATAGAACGCTCTCCTTAACGGGTAGAGCAATTGGTGGAGTGATTGGGCAGGTCGACTCTTTCCAGACTAGACCTAACAAACTGAACAGTACGACTCCCATCAATGCTTCACACCAACCTAATCCCCAGGCGGACAGACCCGTTTGCCATGGATACAGGCACCACCAATAGACGGCCAGTAGCAAGTGGGTCGCTGCTCCTACCACGGCATTAAACAAATACCGTCGCCAATCGATCATCACTGGCACGGAGTAAAGCGATACCAGCAGTGACAATTGAAAGGCAAATGCCGTCCACACCAGACCACGTGGGACCGGAACTCCTAAAACATCCAGCACGGCATGCGGCCAGAATGTGCCGGGGATAGCGAACCAGGCTGTTAAGATGAGTGTCGCAAAGAGCGCGAAGCGATAGAGCGATTCGAGTCGAGTACTCATGGTAGCACCTTGTCGCGCGCGGAGCCAATCAACTTCTGAAACTCAACTAGGGCCCACTGATCCTCCGCCGACAGCTCATCACCATAGCTAGAGCCGTCTTCAAAGACGCGTTTGTAGTGGCCTTGATGACCATTGCCCAGTAGTGACTCGATCTGACCATCGACAATGCGGATGGTCGAATACAAGTAGTTGGCGCGACCTTGATCGTTGACTGCGCGATCGCAGCGAAAGCCGCCGTATACCTGGTCGTAGTGATCATCGCCACGATAAAAGATTGGGGGCCGCGCGCGTCGCTGACGCGCTTTGGAAATTATGGCGGCCACTCGATCGGCATCGCGGGCCAGCGCGTTCACGTCGGTCTCAGATGTGATACCGAGTTCTTGAAAATCCTCGGCTGTGCAGGGACGGCTGAAGAGGTCAAATAGCGTCGGCACAGAACCATTGTGCAGGTAGGGCGCCCTGATCCAGATGCCATCCAATGGACTGTTGGCATAGCCATTGGTCTTGCGAAAGTTAGAAAATCGCCACCACTGAGACGAGCCCAATCGGAATTGATTGTTTCGAAGCGCCTCGGTGTAGGAATTCAGGCGAGCGGGATCGGTATCGATATCCGCTAACGGTACCACTTGTCCCAGGCCTGGCAAGGTCTCCACAGACTTGCCGTGAGGAGCGGGACCTGACGTCCAATCGCCATGGCAACGCGCACAATAGGTGCGAAACAGTTTGGCTCCGCGACTGGCCAGCGTTTGATCAATCGGAAAAGGATATTGCGGAATTGGCATCTCGCCCATGTAGGGGCGATGTGGGTCGGGACCACTGGCGGGACGATTCTGAAACACGTATTCATAGCCAGAGTTTTCGAGCGGTGGCGCACCAATCCAACGCGCCACGCGCAACATTCGCGGCATGTCAATCGAAACAGGTGTGACACCAGCACCAATCGATGCGCTGATATTGCGTTCGAATACCGAGCTGTTATTGCCATCCCAATGCAGATGCATACCTTCGCGCGGTCGCTGGTTCCAGATCGATGGATAATCTGCAATGCCATATGTTCCGTCAAACGGGAAGCCAAACTGGATCGACTTGTAAGGACTGAACGTATCGATGCGACCGGGACCAAATCGCGGAACAACCGGCTCGTCGAGTTGATGGTCCAGCCCTGAGAGATAATGCAGCTGCTGACGTCGCGCGAGCAACGTCTGACGTAGCTGGCGAACACCGATCTTGGTCAGTTGGCGTTCAATGCCACTGACCTTGGCCCCCACACCGCGCTCGGCGGCGGCGTCGATCGCGCCCAGTATGGTCGCTTCATTGAATCGCGGATCTTCAGCGCATCGAAACAGAAACGTGAAATATGCTTCCAAATCCATGCCATTGGCAGGCATGCCATAGACTAGCAGATGGCCAGCGCCGCTAGAGTCGCTGGGGCCAATGAACTCAGTCGGTAATGCACCGCCGTACACGGCCTCTGCTTGCGGATGATTTTGGACAGCTACAGTACCGGTATGACACACTGCGCAGTTCAATCCAACCAGGTCTATACGATATCGTCGTTGGGAAAAGCCGACTGGCAGATCATGACCGTCGCGCATCAAAAAGCCAAATGCTGCGTAGCCATCGCGATGGGAAACTGGTTTGCCGGTCGTTTGACTCGCAGCCTTTGCAGCTAGATATTGTTTGCCAGCATCGGGTAGATATTCAGGAAATGTATCGGGTAATATCTTCCAAATTGACAGCGGTATACCAGCGGCATTGTCGGAACCGATCGAACCATGCAGGAAGTGATCTGCGTCGCCCGCATACTCAGTTGGGACTTGAGCAAAGTACAACCAGTACACGCAACCCGCGAGGATGAATAGCGCGGTAGCGATCACATAGCGTCGCCGCCTGCGGATGACTCGCGCACCTGCATCGGCGGGTGAAATATAACGATTGGGCATTTTGGCAGTGCGACCTTGGGCAGGTTGATTTACGGTTCGAACTGATCGAGATCGTCAAAGACTTCCATGACTTCTTTGATCATCGTGTCGTAATCTGAATATCGATCCAAGTCATAACATCCGAGCGGATTCTCCAGGTCATTGACCAGGCACTTGTTGCAGTAACTGCACGGATGACGATTGCGGATCGGCCACGCGTTAGCGGGCGTAGATGCAGCGTCATCCCAATCCATGCCAGCGTGAAACAGTTTGGGGAGATCGCGATTAGCGATCAAAGGCCGCGCGATCGATACGCCATCCACTTTCTTTTCGCGCAGAGCTTGCCCGATAACCGAAGCGTGTTGAAAGCCGCCGGTGACGATCACTTTGATTTCCGGATCGAGAGCCTGGCGAATCTGCTCGGCTACCCCGAGGTTGATACCGGTCTTGATTTGGTCATACGCCAGCCCTCGACGATGGTTCCACCACCAGCGAAACAGTGGCCCTAGCAGGCGATTGCGAAAGATAAAGTAGTTGAAGTGTGTCTTCGTACCGCTCGATAGCATGCCGTCATACCAATTTTTGGCATCTTGCAGCGGAAAGTCGCCGGGCGGGTTGCGCGGGTGCGGAAAGATGCTGCCGCTGGAAACATGAATTGCATCGGCGCCGGCTTCGGTCGCCCACTTGCAGATCGAGATGGCATCTTCCAGTACGTTTCCTTTCTTATGCCAGGGGTAAAGTGCGTTGTTAAAATCGGCTGCGTTGGTCTTGAGCTGCACGTGGAAGGACTTGCCGGTCTTGTCCTTGATCGCTCGAATGATCTCCAAGACAAACTCAGCCCGATTCTCCAATCGCCCACCAAAGCGATCGCTGCGATCATTGATCGCTGAGCTCAAGAACTGCGTGATCAGGTAGCCATTGGCGCCATGCAATTCGACGCCATCGAGTCCAGCGTCTTGGGCGCGCCTGGCGCCTTCGGCAAAGTCGCGAATGGTCTGTTCAACTTCAGCCGTGGTCATCGCCTGGCATTGAATGCCGTGAAAGTAGTCAGGTGAACTGGTGGAACTAAGGGCTTTTTTATATTGATTTTCGACACCTCCGACATCTTGTTGCCGTCCGGAATGGCTGAGTTGCATCAAAAAGCGGCACGGTCCACTCTGCGAGGGATCGTCGGGCATCGCCATTTGACCAGCCGCATGTACGGCTTGACCTACGCGCCTCCAGAAAGGAATTTTGTCATCGGCATCGATAGTCGCATAGTTGACCATGATGCGACCGCGAATGGTGACTGGCGTGAACGAAGAAATAATGCAACCCACGCCGCCTTGCGCAAAGCTGCTTTCCCATTTGAGGCGCGCCGAAGTGCCTTGACCATTGTAATGATCGAAGCGTCCGGAGATGTTCGAGCGGAACAGCCGATTCTTGACCACCAAGCCGCTGCGAAACGTGAGCGGCTGGAAGATTGCCTCGCGGTCTTCGCTGCCCTTTGAGTCAGCGCGCGCAGGACCAGCGTTGTATACCGTGCTCGAACCGTCCATATTTCACCGGGGCAAAGCTCAAGGAGGACTGAGGCACTAGCGATCGCGAGCCAATTATTCTTCGCGCGTGCCCTCGAGGATATGGGCTCAAACCCCAATGAGCGTTTTTTTATCGCGATTGTAATTCCGCTACAGAGTGGAACGATCCACTCTCGCCATAGAGTAGGACGTAACGCAAGGAGCCATTCAGAAAGAAATATACAAAAATTCACAAAAAAGCATTTGTGGTCGCATTAATGGTATTTTGGCGTTGCGAAGTCGTTTATAGAAAACCGCTAATGCCACGTAGTCGAGTCTCTCCGAGACTCGATGCAAATCAATGGGGTCAGGTGTGGACCTGACCCCATTATTCCGTAGAGCGGCTGTCCTCAGCCGCTCAGCACCTACTAACCAGACTCTCTACCGACCGGTGGTCCGGGAGGGCGAAGGTCCTCCTGAGCCAAACACCGTTCAGCAGAACGGACATAGTTCCGGGGAAATGTGGTGATCGCAGCATCAGCTTGATAGGCGACGATGCGAACGGATGAGCCCCCGAGTCTATGTCCGTTCCTCTTAACGGTGTTGGGCTCAGCAGGAGCATTCGCCCTCCCGTGCCAAACACCGCATAGAACAACGGACAAAGTTTAGTCGAGACCTGACCCCTTTTAACCGGCGATCTTCCTGACTGCATTCCTTTCCAGTGCCGCTACTCGGTCTGGTTGCAATCGACGGCTGTCAGGAACTGATCGATCATTCCGCTGGGTGCCTTGACGATATGTTCAGGACCTGGAAAGCGTCCGCTTTTGACATCGGCAATGTAGTCTCGAAAACCTCCGACTCGCTCTGCTTGCAGCGCTTGTTCCATCTTGAAAAGGTCCCGATATTGTTTGGTATGACGTGGGTAAGGAGGAGCGTGGTTGCCCAAAATATCTTCCGCGAACATGAATTGAATGTCTCCACCACTACCAGCGCCAATCGACGAGGTTACCAGACTTGTGCGACTGGAGATTTGCTTGAGTAACTCGGCAGGTACGACTTCAACCTCGACTGCCCAGGCTCCTGCTTCCTCGAAGGCCTGAATCTGCTTGAATACCCATAGCGCCTCCTCGACGGTCTTTCCGACCGCTTTAAGGCCACCGGTCCATGTGCTCAAGCGAGGGACGAGACCAGCGTGAGCCTCAACAGGAATTCCAGCACTTGAAACAGCTCGAATCAGCTCTGGTCCCCATTGGCACATGATCCCATCTGCCCCTATTTCCATGGCATCGTAGCCAGCACGAATCGCTTCGGCCGCGGTAGCAATCTTTGTTAGCCCGATACAGAACGTCATAAATGTATGCGGCGCTGCCTTGCGAATCGCGATAGCACTGGCCGGGTTGCTTGGATCAAACTTGACTTTCAGCGTATCGATTCCAGCTTCTTCGGCGGCCACCGCCTCACTAGTCGTAAAGGGCATGGTCTCGGTGAGAACTGTCTTGCCTTTCAAATCTTGCAAGTGCTTGACGGTATAGTTGCGAGTCGCATAAGCCCCGCCAAGAGTCATGGTCCGGTGCAATCCTCGCTTGTGTGCATCTCTTGGAGGTAAGGCGTTCGAAGTTGGTGTGTCATCGGGTTTCATTGATTCAGCCTCTTCTTCATAATTTCAACTTCGGACTTTAGAGTTGGCAGCAGAGTAAGACGGATGCGAGATAGTTTTGAGTTTATCGAATTGACAGTGTACCTGATAGCTTGCGGCCTGCTGATGCCACTGGTTGCAATCATCGGGCGAGAGAGCATCTGGTCCACGCTGTTACTTTTGGCGTTGCTGATTCCAGTTCCCGTCTACGCTGCACGGCTCCGGTACAGCTTTCCTGACCGTATCGATCGGGCTTTGGAAAGATATGCATATGCCACCTTTGGAGCTGGGCTGCTGTTCATCGTCGCACTTGTACTTTCTCGTGCCCTGGCATAGTAGGTAACACAGTATTCGATGGCATTGACGGGGTGGTCAAAGAACTGCACAGAATCGTCAATGCGGCGATCAGGGCGGCGGGGCTGGGTGACGATCATGCAGAAGGCTTGACGATTGATTTAAGCCGAATTGACTTTGAAAAACTGAAGGACGAATTCGCCAGCATTCCACGAAAGAATCTCGCGCTACAAGACATTCGTGACGTCGTCGAGAAAAAGCTGCAAGCCATGGTCAATCGCAACCCGCTGATGATAGACTTACAAGCGATACCAGGGGATCGTAGCCGACTACAATCGCGAGAAAGATCGCACGACCATCGAGCAAACCTTTGCGGCGCTGGTGGTCCTGGCCGGCAACCTCGATGTCGAGCAGCGCCGGGCTGTTGAAGAGGGATTGTCGCTCGAAGAAATGGCGGTTTTTGATTTTCTGAAAAGCGACAGGTTAAGTCAGAGGGATCGCGAAATTGTTCAGCGAGCTAGCCAATCGCTGCTGGCACGAATTCGTGACTTGCTCGCTTCCATGGAGTTGTTTCGCTTTCGTTGGGTGACGATTCAGATCGCTGATATCCAAAAAAGAGACCCTGACCTGCCCCATTTCATCGGCTCAAGGCATAACAGTAGGAATGCAGACCGCCGCGTCACGGGTACCGATCTACCTATTGTCCTTCAAACCCCTGGGAACTTGCGACCGATATTGGGCAGTACTTAAAATCTCGTCCGCCTCTAACTGCTTCAGGTTCTGCAGACACTCCTAGCATTGCCAATAGTAAAAAGCTTGAGAACGATCTTTGATACGTTGTCAGTACGTCTGTTCCGTCGAAACACACGATCGGCCAACAGTCAGGATCACCTGCAGTTATCCAGTAGTAAGACTTGTCCTCTTCATCGCTCGCGAAAACCACTATCCCGTGATCAGACGGGAAAGAGGCAACATCCGGCTTTCCAATGGATTGCAAGAAATCGACGATGGGCACATCCCAATTGATCTTTCTATTGATAGAAACGTCGGGTAAACATAACGTTCCTTGGCTGCTACAAATGTAACCGCAGCCGTATATCTCCATAAACATTTTGTAGTCGGCAGGTAGTGTGTGAGCCGTTCCGAGAATATGATCGAATCCTAGTCGTGGCACATCGGGTTTCGATGGTGGTACCATCATCGACTGAATTTGGTTGATATCCTCATTCCACTCGTTTTTGTTACCAGGCATGATAGTTGCGCGGGGTATCGTCATTGGCGATTAGCCATTCGTGAATTCCGCTCTTGTCCCCCCAGGCGAATACAGCTACTCCGACCGGTGCGTACAGGCTCCCGACATAAATGGGAGTGGCAAAAAAGAGAGTACATTCTCGTGGTAGCATCTTGGTTCTAACGAAGTTCTCCATAATTGCATATTGGCTATTGTTCGCATTGAGGGTCAAAGGCACCAAATTCTCACGTATCCGTTCACCACCCATGGCTCGCGCCAACAAATGCCCTCGCCTCCAGTCTACTCCTGGCCTCTCGGTTGCCAAATTACCCCACCAAGTCGGACGGAAATTGAATGGACCATGGTCAATGCTTAAGGAGCTTGGACCAAGTGTTGCGGAAACGCCTGTAGCACGCTTCTGAGTGTCTAGGTCGTGATAAATTGCTTCGTGGATACATGCACACCCACCTCCGCCACTCGGACCGCTAGTCCCGCCTCCGCCGCCCGTTGCGACATCTGATGTATTTGCTGCTTGTCTTTGCCTTGCCTGTCGTTCAATGTCATTGAAGTACCCAATAACCGTTCCGATTATGGTGGGTATGGCAATCATGGCGGCAATTGCACCACCTGTACCACCCTCCGCCGCAGTCATGACAGAGGCCGCCCGCACCGTGTGAATCGTGGCGAAAGAACTGACCTCGGCGGCAGCAGTTACCCCAGCACCAACCTTTGGCGCATCGTGCGTTATGGTTTGGACATTCATCGTGGACACTGCAACGATCGTTGCACCAAGCAGAGAAAGTCCGCTCGGATCCACTCCCATCACGGGGTTCCCATGCACAAATCCATACTTGTTCCAGCTAAGCGGATCAGTACGGTTACCCGCGAATGGATCTAGGGTGGTAAAGCGATGTCCGTCGTACCATCGTGCGCGTAGGTATAGTTGGCCGATGCGGCTATCGAAGGATTCTCCGTTGTAGAGGAGCGAGGTGAGCGCGGAGGTTGGTGCGGACCCTAGTGATACTGCGGCGCTGTTGTGAATGGCCAGCAGTTCACCGTAGGCGGCGTAGGTGTATACCTGCGCGAGTATGCCGGCCGCGTCGGCGAGTGCACGGACCGATCCGTGCGCGTCGTGAGCGAAGGTGTGTGTTACGCTGAGCTGGGATCCTGCGCCGTCCGGAGTAGTGACGGTTTGGGTGAGCTCATCGCTACCAAATGTATACGCCACCCGCTTGGTCAATTGCCCAGATGCGTCACGACTTGTTTCGACAATCGTCTGGGCATAGCCGGTATGGTTGTGGTGGTCGACTAAATACTCAGTATTCGAGTTGAGCGTCCAGGTTGCGAGGTCTGTTGAGCTGGCGGAGTAGTCGCTGGAGCTAATGCGGAAGCCCGTACTGTCGTAACGATAGTTGACTCGAGTCTTCGCCGACGGCACGCCACTGGTGTAGGTCGTGTTGACGACTTCAGCCAGGCGACCTTGAAGATCATAAGCGAATGTCTGCGAAGTGACTGGCTGATAACCCGTTGCTGGCGTGCCGCGAGCAACGCTCTTTGTTGCTTGCTGCGTATAGTTCCATGTAGAGCTCGTCTTCTGTTCGAATACGCCATCGCCCCCCTCGTCGAGTTCCTCAAGTGTGAGACGATCGTTGACATCGTACGCGTATCTGAATACTTGATCGATCAATCCAGGAGTAGATATCAGGTCGGTCACGCGCCGCACGCGGTTGCCAAACAAGTCCATCTCGAAGGTATCGATGCGATCGAGCGAATCGTCGAAGCCGTCAATCGCTTCGCTAGTCAGACGTCCGTTGTTATCGTACTGCCAGTCGTAGATCGTCGAACTGGGGACCGATGGCGTACTACTGTTGTTGTCGGTGTCGAACCAGAAAGTCTCCACCATGCGCGTGCGCTGGCCAGACTCGTCGAGCGTGTAGGTGTACTCGGCCAGTTTTGCATTGTCGCTCAGATCCCAAGGTGTGGGATCGGGCGCGTACTGCCGCATCAGCGTGGTGGCTCCGACCGAGTCGACTTGCGAAGTTTGCACCACTCCGTTGGGCATATCGACACGGATCTGGCGACCATGCAGATCGTAACCATACTTGGTGACTTCCGGGTCGTCGGCTAGCGTTGACGTATTCTTACTAACATCCAGCGGCACATCGTTCTTCTCCACTACCGTAACACCGGTCAACCAACCGAGTTCATTGTAGGAATAGCGGGTATCCTCGATCGCATCGGCCAGGTTGGCAGGTTCGAGTCCGGCAGTTTTGGTCGTCCACATGCGTAGGAGCTGGCCAGTGACTCGATCGTAAGCGTAGTTGATCGTGCCTTCGGGCGTTGAAGTCTGGATCATCCGACCTTGCGCGTCATACAGCCACTTCTCTAGACGCACTGAAACCAACTCGCCGCCAGGTTGCGTTCGGGCCAGTCGATCCTGCGAAATCCTGCGACCTTTCTCATCGTAAGAATAGGCCCAGACTTCCTTGGGCACGCTGTTACTGAACGTCGGATCGTAAAAGCGACTTTCGGTCAGTCGCCCCGAACCCACAGGTGATTGAACGGCCAGTTCAGTCGGCTCGCCACCGGAGGCAAACTGGTTGGTTACTCCATTGTCATAGATGGATTCTTGGACAATGCCCTCGAACGAGGTGTGACGTAAGAGCTGACCAAGGTCGTTATAAGCGAAAGTTTCCGTCTGACCTTCGGGTAAAGTGCGCGACAGTTGTCGCCCTTCTAAATCGAACTCGAAACGAGTGCGCCTGCCTAGCGAGTCCTGCAACCAGGTTTGATTGCCTGCCCAATCATACGCGTAGTCGAAGCGCGGAGAGACCATGGAGACAGTGCTCCCCTGAGTCAATGGTACTGCTGGCAGAGTCACCGCGATCAACCTGCCGTTGGCATCGTACTCCATTTGCTTGGAAAGACTCAGGCGACGAACATCCAGGGCCGTATCTGATTCATTCAGACCCTGCACCAGTCGCGGAGATTCACGGGTAACGTTGCCCCAGTTGTCAAACTCAATCTGCGTGAACGAGCCATCAGGAAGGAGCGTCTTGTAGGCTCGACCCTGCTGGTCGTACATCTGAACAGTCGAGAGCGCGCCCGATCTGTCGATCAATACATCACTACCCAGATCGCGGCCACGAATATTGGTCGAGGATTTATAGGCTCGGCCTTCTTCGTCGTATTCTGTTTCCGAAACCAGACGCAGGGCATCGGTGCTTTCTACCGTTTGTATGGCTGCGCCAATCTGGCGAATCTGTCGTCCGCGCGAGTCGTATTCATACCTTGTCTCAACACCTGGATGATTCTCGCCGATGTTGTTGACGGAGCGAATCAACTGCCCTCGGTCGTTATAAAACGACAGCGAGCGGCTGATAAGGTTGATGTTGCCCGAACTGTCTAAGCCTTGATTGTCGATACGAATCGCGTAGGGACCTTCTGTAGTCGCGCCTGGTAAGACGACCGCGCCAAAGCGGTCAAGCAAAGTCAGCTTGATTCCATCACGCTGTTCTGATTTGTAGGCGCGTCCCTGGTCGTCGTAGAAGGTCCGCGTTCCTGTAGTGGATAGAGTTCCTTCCAAGACCGGGTCGGCCGACACGATCGCCCGGCCAAGATCATCGTAAGCCGATCGCGATACCATCCAGGCTATCTCGCCAGTGCTGGTTCTGGTTTGTGTGCGACTCTGAACAACTTCGCCTGTAAATCCAAGGTAAGTTTCTGTCCATAGTCCGCCGGCATCGCGACTGCGTATGGCTCGACCAGCATTATCGTAGACAGTCTGTGTACTCGATACGACGACAATCGGACTACTGGGGCTATTGCGATTGACAACCGCTGACTTCAGTTGGTGATAGTTGCCGACATTGGGTGCATTGCCGCCAGTATCAGTTACTGCCACGACCACGTTCTTGAACTGTTTAGTCCCAACAACTCGTCCTGCGGCATCGTAAAAGGTCTCGGTTGCGCTGACGCCGGGGCTTTGATAAGGCTGATCAACATTGACCGGAATTGTCGCGGTGGAAACGCTGACACGTCCCTGCTCGTCGTACCCTGTCCACTGGCCAACCTTCGTCTTGCTGGTCACGAAGGTCCCGTTGTTGGCGGGCGTACGGACCTCGACTTCGTTGATAGTCAGAATGGTATTTCCACGGCGATCATAGAAATACTCGGTGACTAGTCCGCGATTATCCACCGCTCGTTTCACTAGCCCGGTAGCCGGATCGTATACCGTTGAACTACTGGACTGAAGCGTAGAAGTCCAGGCACCCGAACCAACCCGCGTCAGATGTTTTATGCGTGTTTCTGTGACTCGATCAGCATCGTCGTAGTCAGTCTCTTCGCGAATATGGAGTTCACTATCCTGCTCGGCAATCTTGGCAATCTGTCTACCCAGCAGATCATATTCGAATCGGACCACTTGCCCATCGAGGCTGACCGTCCTGACCAGGTTACCTTTGACGTCATATTCATTGTCGACCAGCGCTCTACCTTCAGAGTCAAGGACTTTGTCGACTTGGCCACGAGTACCATAGATCAATGACGTGGTAATACCCAGTGGACTGGTCGAGTTGAGCAGGTTGCCTTTGGTATCGTACGCGTAACTGGTCGTCAGACCTGAGGCGGTAGTGACGCTAGTAACCTGGTGCAAGCGAGCGTCATAGCTATATTGCGTGACACCGCCCAGTGCGTCGGTGATGGTAGTTGGCTGGCCATATTGATTGTACTGGTACTGTGTTACCAGATCGTCTTGAATGCCCGAGCTGCCATCGCTAGTGCCCACAACTTGTCGCTGCTGGAGCAAGTTGCCTGCGTTATCGTAGACGCTCAGCGATTGCACGCCTGTCTGGTCGACCGACTTGACGGGATTGCCACGTCGATCCATGACTACCAGGGCATCACCGGCTGCGCCGTCGGAACCGATGTCGATCGTTTGCTTTTTGTTGGCAATGTCGTAGTCGTAGCTGATAGACCAGTTCTCGATGTCCTGCAGTGATTCGAGACGTTTGTCGGCGCGGTAAGTAGCTAACAATTGTTCGCGCCCGGCGGCATCAATAATGGATCGGAGCAGGTTTTCATTGCCTGCGATGTTGTCATCCGCACTGTGGTAAGTCAACGTCGTGACCTGGCCGGCCCGGTCGGTCACCGCGATCAAATTGCCAAAATTGTCGTAAGCGTAGCGAATGGTCTTGAGAACTGGATTGGCTTCTGTTCCCGAGGTGATCGAGATGAGCGTAATCCGATTCTGACCATCGCGATCGATCGTGACGCGACGCCCCGACCAATGCTCAATCATGTTAGGGCGTATCGTGGTGCGATTGCCGTTGCGATCTTCCAACCAGGCAGTATTACTGGCTCGACCATCTACGTTGATCTGCAAGCCGCTTTGCAAGTAGAGCTTCCATGCGCCGCCGAATTCGCGCGAAGCGGGATGGTACGAAGTACCGCCAGTGAAAGAGACATACTCCCAAGAATCGCCGTTGGCCATGCGGAACAGCGGGATCTTTTCAACATCCAAGAAGGAAGTGTTGCCGCGGTCGGGCGCAAAGTAGGGAATCCAGCTGACCGAGATCCCAAGCATGTTGGGGTGTTCCGGATAAGGCTGATAGGTGAAACCTTCTTGCGTTCCATCGGGCAGAGTTACATTGACGCGCGTGCCATCCAGCAAAACAGGGAAGCCACTGGAACTGAACGAGGCGTTCTCGGCATAGGCCACTTCAACTTTGGGAATACCAAAATCCAACGACCAGCCTTTGCCAAAGTCGAGCGTCTGGCTGGCTCGATTGCTCGAGTAAGAGCGGCCGATTTGCAGTGGTACATCGCCAGTTGGTAGTTCCAGATCCATGAACGACAGCGATAGCACGCCAGGTTTATAGTTGCCCTCTAGCAAGACCGGGACAACATGCGTGGCTGTATTTCCAGCTTCATCGGTAGCGGAGACGGTTATGTTCCACAAACCATTGTCCATTAGCGTTGTGTCGACTGTTGCCAGGTAGCTGTTGACAACTTCGCGCGAGCCGGAAGCAACTTCGACCGCTTCGTTGACTTTGTCGCCCGGATGCATGGTGATCCGGTAATTCTGGAAATGCTGCTGAGGATCAAAGACGCTGCCAGAGATTTGCAGTGGCTCAAAAACCGATTGGTTATAAGTTGGCGATGTAATCACGATAGTCGGTGGAGTGCCATCGGGTACAACTTGCAGAGTCTCTTCGACAAGCCCCGGACGTCCTTGGGTATCCAGCACCGTGGCTTCGAATTTGTAGTAGCCCGGTTGTTGATAGGTCACCGATGCTCGGCCTGCTTGATTGAGAACAATCGATTCGTTGCGGGTGGTCCATGGTCCGGTTGGACTGGTGCTGAACGCCAGCAACGTCAAGGCGAGCGTCTCTGGACGCACTCCGACATTATCAGAGGCCGTAACCAGCAGATCGCCAGGCTTGTTGGCCTCAAATCTGTCTGGATCGAACAAAACCTGCACGTCGGGATCTTGCAGATCAGGCAGTACGTCCAGCATAAACGTTTGCGTTGCCTGACCACCGAAGTCGTCTTTCACAACTAAGGTCAGCGCATAGGTCTGCAGCGAGCTAACGGCCTCCGTGGTCCAACTCATGCCCCCTGTTTGCCCGTCCAATATCAGACCAGTGGGCTGGGTGGGAGAGACGTTGAGCGAGAAGCGGAGAACATCGCCATCGGCATCGGTAACCACAGGAGTCAGCGTCCATGCATTTCCACCAGTGACCGTTTGGCGCGCTATCGTGCCAAGAGCAGGCGCGGTGTTATGGCGGACGACGATCGTTTTGGTTTGAGTAACATAGAATTCTCCGTCGCTGACTCTGAGTGTCACTGCGTGTTGGCCAAGCTGCGCGAGGCTCGGATTCCAATAGATCGTGCCATGCAAGGGATGGATCGACATGCCAGCTGGAGCTTGAGGAAGTGAGTAGTTCAGGCTTGTCGAGCCAGGCGGCGTATCGATCGCGGTGACCTGGTAGGTAGTTTGCGAACCCTGCAACCAATAGCCTGGCAGGCCTTGGTCGATTTGCGGCGGACGATTGATGGCTGGGTCGTAAGTGATCAGATTCAGCGTCTGTTCCGCGATGCCACCTTGCGTATCTGCAACCCGAATAACGGCGCGCGATAGAGTGCCGTGGAAGTGCTGACTTGCCCAGGTGAACACGCCCGTGAGCGAGTCGATTTGCATACCAACTTCCCCCGACTGTAGAGAGAAGACTAAGGGATTTTCATCGAGATCTTCCGCGACAACGGTATAGCTATATTGGTGATCACGTTCCACATAAGGATTGGGCACGGAAGTGATGATAGGTACGATGTTATGCGCCCGGACCGTGATCGTCCATTGCTGAGTCACACGTCCGCCGTAGCCATCTGCCGCACTAAATACGATGTTATGATCACCGACTTGCAGCGTGCTTGGCTTCCAAGTGAGTAATCCACTCTCCTCTTGGACGGTCATACCGGCCGGTGCTGTTTCCAGTCGCCACGTGATGATGTCGTTATCAGCATCGAGCGCTAGAGCCTGATAGCGATATTCAAACGCAGCGGTCGCGGAGTGGCGGGGCATTGTCGAAATTTCTGGTACGGAGTTCTCTACTCGATTGGTGATCCGCACAGAAGAGACTTGAACCGAGTTTAAACCGTCGCGTGGCGAAGTGGCTCGAACGCGAATTTGGACGGTTGTATTCACCAAGGAACGCGGAGGTGTCCAGACGAAAATGCTGCCGTTCTCGAGCCGCGCGCTCGACTGAATAGGGTTGTTACTCTGGTCTAGCGTTGCGAGTAACTCATAGACGATATCATCGCCATCGAGATCGGCTGCCTTCAATTGTAGAGCGTAGGGAATATCAGCCGGCAGAGTAGTACGCAGGGCAGACTGGAAAACTGGCGCATGATTTTCAAATGTCAAAGCCTGCACGGAGAAAGTCTGGATCGCCGAAGCTCCCGCGGCATCGCTCACCTTCACTTGGAAGTTATGCCGTCCCAACACCGCAGCATCGGTTGGATTCCATGTGAGCTTGTTAGTGCTGTCGATAACAGCTCCGCTGGGACCTTCGATCAATTCCAATGCAAGAGTCCCACGGTCTTCGTAGTTGGGATCCGTGACCGTTATGGGATAAGTGTACGAACCAGCCCCAATTATGAAGTTGCGTGGTTCCGGTGGCGTAGAAGTAAATCGAGGCGGTGCATTTTGTAGAACGGTAAGTACAAACTCCTGAGTGCTGAACAAGGCATCATCCGGATTGGCTTGTACTTCGCGAGCTTCGATCGTGACGTTGTAGTTTCCAGCGGTTCGCGGTGTACCGGTCAAGCGGCCTGTATTAGCGTCGATGGTTAACCAGTCGGGTGCTTCCAGCAGCCGGAAGGTCACGGCATCGTTATTGGCGTCGTGCACTTCAACCTGGTAATTCAACTCCACATCGCGAGGCGTAGGTAATGGTGGATTTGAAAGAAAGGTGGGTGGCTCATTTAACAGGTACGGCTTGATAGCTGAGACTGTAAAGCTCTGTCGGGAAGTGAGCGTTCCTGAGCTGACTTCCAGTACCACAGGGTAGTTACCGAACTCGGTCGGCTGCCAAGACAAAGTGGAGCCGTTCATTGCCATCCCGGATGGTGCAGTCACCAAACGATATGTCAAGGCTCCTGCAGTTGCGTTGCTTGCGCTAGCTGTATAAGAGTAAGGTTGGCCGCCTAAGACCACGGCCACCGGTGGAATCGAAGTGAACGTCGGATGTTGTGCCGTGATCTGTTCCGAGACGATGAGGGTCGTGGCTTGCCGATAAGATATCAAGTCGTCGTCGACTGTCCGTGAACCATCCGTAATCTGTACTACCAAAGGCAGAGCCGCACCGCCGCTTCCGGCTGGTAAGGTGTGAGAGACAAAGCCGGCCTGGTTGATGGTACCAATCGAGTCCGCGCTAAGTCCATAGACAATCGGTCCATTAGACGAACTGGCGTTGACCGTATTGGTCCAAGTTTGGCCTGCGATCACACTGCCAGTAGGTGTGGAAAGGAAGGTGGGAGGCATATACTTCTGCTTGAATCGCAACTGCAATTCGTAATGCAGCACACGACCACCTTGATCGGTGATACCAACCGTCAAAACATAGTTGGGATCATCCAAGTTCAGATTGTTTGAATTCGTTGGCTGAACAGTCAGTTTGCCTTCGGCGTCGACACTTACGAAGTTGGTATGATCAATCGTCTGTCCGTTGTGCTTGAGGTTGACAATCGAATAAGTCAGTAGTCCTGAATTGCCATCTGGATCGATGCCACGAATGCGATAAGTCCAGGTCTCATTCAAGTAGACTGGGCCAGTGGGCGTGCTCGAAACATAGGGAGCATTGTTCTCATCCGGATTGAAGAGTGGTTTGTCGACGATCTTGGCAAATACTTCGTCTTTGGCCTCGCCACCTTGGCCGTCGCGCACGCGAATGATCGCTACTGGCTCGTTGGGATTGTTTCGAGGGGCTGTGGGCACCCAACTGATCAGCCCGGTGCTGTCCATAATCATGCCGGGTTGAGCAGCTATTAACTCGTAGGTCAGGGGATCGCCATCGGGATCCGTAGCCGCAAAGGCATAGGTCCAAGTCTGACCGACCATACCATCAAATGGAATCGACGTGATGATAGGAGCATGGTTTTCGAATTGCGTCGGCAGTGCAAAGGATGTTGAACTACCATGACGGCGTTCTTCGTCGTCGGTGACCCACAATTGCACTTTGTAGTTGCCGGCCAAAGATGCAGGTACCCAAGTGATCCTGGCCTTATTGGCATCGATGCGCTCTAGCTGCATACCTGCGGGCGCATCGATCAGTTCAAAGTTCAGTAGCTGGCCTTCTGGATCGGTCGCTATGACATCGGAAGTCCACTTTTGACCGATGATGGCTGGTCCGGTGGGGGCCCATTGAATGTGAGGTGGCAGAGTCAGATTGGTGAGCACCTCAAGTGTATACGTTTTTCTGACACTACCACCGCGATTGTCATTGGCGGCAACCACTAAAGTAAATGTCCCGAGCGCTGGGCTAAGCCATTGAAGTTGCCCGGCAACTAGTTGCAAGCCGGTTGGCCCACTAACAAGTTCAAATGTAATGGCATCTCCGTTGGGATCACTCGCTTCAGGTACGTAGGCCCAAGCTTGACCTTGTTCAGCAAAGAGTTGACTATCGTCGCGAAACACTGGCGGTTGATTGGGAGCCAAGGCTGTGACCTTAAAGGCCTGCAGGCTGGTCGCGCCCTGGCCATCCGATACCAGCAAGGCTACATCCAGCGACTGACCTTCCATGGAATCGGAAGGACTCCACGTTAATGTGCGCGCAGCCTCATTGAGCGTCATGCCGCTGGGGGCCTGTACAAGCCTAAAGGTCAATGGGTCCCCGTCGGGATCGCGGGCAGCGAAGTCATAGCTGTATGTCTCACCCAGAATGGCAATTAGTGGCGGCCTGGTGGTGAATATGGGGCGCCCGTTGATCAGCTCTGTTGAGTTGGTGACAGCGATCGTAAAGGTGACTTGGCGCTCTCCACCGCGTCCATCTTCGACCATGACCGTGATTGTCTTGGTGCCGATTTGCAGTGGAGAAGGAGTCCATTGCAGAATGCCAGTATCGGCATTGAACGTCATGCCCGCGGGGACAGGGTTAGCGCTATCGTTGCCTAGTAGTCGATACTGCAATTGATCATTATCCGGATCGCTGGCTTGGATTGCCAGTTCGAATGCTCGCCCGACAGTGGCCGTCTGGTTACTGATGGGTTGGACTACGGGCGGATTGTTACGAGCATTGATGGCGGTAGCATCAACAGACCAGGTTTGAGTATCGCGGCCGCCGCGGCCATCGTCGACTTGGATCGTAAAAGTGAAGATGCCTTGGTCTGGCGGTAGCCAGGTTATCTCGCCCGTCTCCGCATCGATCGTGGCACCGTGACTATCCCCGATGAACGACCATGTCAGCGTATCGCCATCTTGGTCATTGGCATCCGCATCGTAGTTGTAGCTGAAGTTGATACCGATCGGCATGCGACCCAGCAGGATGTTGGTACCGTGACGCAAGAACTCCAGATAAAAGCTATGGCTGCCGCCATCGCCCAAGAACGAGACATCGATGAAATGCTCTTCACCTGGTACGGCAGAGAGTGTTGAAGGCGATTCCAAGCGGGCAACGCCGCTGGAGTCTCGCAGGACTACATCGACTTCGAAGCCTAGAGCCGAGATAGCTCCGCTGGTCGCGCGACTGATCGCGGTCGACATCGAGTTCTGTAACCACGGAACGTACAGTGGAGCACCATTGTCGATCGAATAATTGTTGGCTGGATTGTTGGAATCTTCGTAAACGGAAATGGGTTGTCCGGACAGATTCACCGCTCCAGTCAGTCGAGCAATCTCGGATAGCATGTGCCCAGGGTTACTGGGCGCGCCGTTGTCCAGAGGCAAGCTGGTGCCAACACCAACCATCACGGCGCCGATACTATTGAGCGCGTTGATGGCATCTTGGACCGATGCCGAAGTCACGTTCGGAGTAAAGAACTCGGGGTCGTATGGATCGCCGGTCATACCAGCATAAAGGGGATCAGGGGCTCCACAGTGCAGGTTCTGAGCGTTGATGTAGGTATTACCGACAAAGTCCTTCAGCGCGGCTGTGGCACCATCCCAGCCGGTGATGGTCGTGACGGGACAACCGAGCGGGTCAACTTCCAAATGGTATCGAGTGCCGTAGTCGGTCGTCGTGATAACCAAGGGTAAAGCGCCTTCGCGGAAGCCACCACCGCCTATACGATCCTGACTGACTGCTGCCATCAGGTCGATGGGTTCAAAACGTATTTCGACATCTCGCCCGTAATCAACTTTGGGCAACATGCGGTTTAGTTCCGAGCTGAGTACGGAAATGACGCTGCCATCGGCATCGTAGAAATCAACGCGAAAGCGGGCGCTGGCATTCAATCCATCAAAATAGACTTGCTCCTCAGGGCGTATGGTCAAACGATGTTGTTCGCTGACCAGTGCGCTGGCCGTGAATGAACGCTCGGCATTGATCGTGGCCGTCTTCTGAACGAAGTCGACTCGTGGATGCTGTTTGATGCGATCGACGGTTACTTCCACGCTGGTTTGCGGCAATCCACCGTCGGCTGTATACCCAGGCGTAACAACAATCAGGTAATTTCCATCCAGAGGTAGTTTCACATTCGATAGCGGCTCACCCTCGGTCTGGTAGTTATGAGCGATCATCAGAGCTCCGTTAGGAGCGTAGATCTTAGTATCGAGATAAACTTGTTGATTGGAACTGGTCACATCGAATGAGACGACTTCACCAGTGTGGCCTGCATAGTGAGCCAAGATCAGATTTGAATTGGCGTTGAAAGGCAATAGATCAGGTGTATCTGCTTCGAGCAGTTGAGCAGAGGTGGGTGGATTGAGCAGTAGCACGCGCACGGGGGCGCTGTTGGGTTTCTTGATTCGCAAATAGTAGTCGCCTTTGGCTAGTGCCCCACCGCCCGGTTGCGAACTCACTTCGTGAAAGAGCGGAGTGCCCTCGTTGACAATACTTTGTGTCAGCGTCAGCAGGCTGTCCATGGAGTCTTTGCGAACAAGCGTACCTGTCTGATCTAGCAATTCCCATTGGACTGCTCCATCGAGTGAACGTAGGTAGGGCAGCGACGAATGGTTGAGTTGTATCTTTAGCAGGCTGTCGGTCTGTGAAAGGGTAATGACTTGATCCATTTCAACAGATATAGCGCTCGACAAGTCGGTTACCGGAGCGTCGGCGAGTAAGGTCGCCATAAAATCAAAACTGTTCAAACCAAAGTAGCTGGTATCGGCTTCGTTGATTTCGTACTGGACCAGTAGCTCGTTGCGGGGCGTGGGAGCTGACTCTGGATCAACTACAAAAGAATACAGTCCGGTGGTGGGAAACACATAGACCGCCGACTGCATATCTTGAGTGTAGGGCAGCACGTTGCCAGCTGGCGAGTAGATTTTCTGGAAGCCTAAGTAGTTCTGCGATACGATGCGCATGGAACTGCCTGCCGTCGCCTGATATTTGTAGACCGTGGCTTTGAGATTTCCGTTCAGCGAAACAGACTGGGGGACATTCAGAGGCAAACTAGGTTGATCAGCTATGCGAACCAGCCGATAGGCGGCTTCGATGCTAGTATCGGTGACGAAGCTTGTACCACCGGCAGTAGTGAAGAAGCTCTGCGGAACGTCCCCGAATGGTCCGGGCGCGATCTGAGCTTTTAAGCTACCTGCCGCCCCGCTTTCGTTTACCGTACCCGATCCATTTCCATCGAATCCTTTGCCGCTGGCTAATTGAAATAGAGCTTCGATTAAAGACTCTTCTCCATCTTGGCCCCCGTATCCCCGTCCACCGCGTCCAATCGCCGAAGACAAAACTTCTTCGAATCGGCGATACGAGGTATCGAGAATTGGTTGGTTCAGCAAGAATGGGCGGCCATTTTCGTCTTCCTGGTTCTTGGGCAAGCTGAAATCTTCAAACCTCGAAACACCAAATCCAAAATCGGTATCGGGATAGGCAGCTCGCAACTGCTCAATGATTTGTGGGAACTGAGTTCTCAGTTGCTGGTTCTGGTAGACGAAACTGATTGTGTCGTCCAGCAGCAACATGACGTCGACTTTGGGAGGACCTTGCGAGATTGAGAACCTGACTTGAGCCCTGGACTTCTCGTTCGCATCGAGCGCCATCCAGATTGTCTGCGCGTTGTCGGGAACAGTACCCACATCTCCCACACTCGTCAGGTTGCGACCAGCTTGCTCAAAGCGGATTTCAGGGACGGTGGTGATTACTGGACCATGATTGGGATCTGAGTAGCTGCCTGTCAGTACCTTGACCTCGAATGATTGAATGGCGCGCTCGCCGAATGGATCGCGAGCTTCGAGGCTGATGTGAATTGGTCCCGGAGCATCGCCGATCGTGGGCGTATAGACCAGTCGTCCGCGGCCATTGGGATAGGCATACATAGTCCAATTCGAAGGACCAAAGAATTGGAACTCCAGCGGATCTCCATCGGGATCGGAAGCCATGAAGTCGTAGACGTATTGCACGCCAACGGTCGCCACCGACTCGGGTATGGATATGAAGTTGGGAGCCTGATTGGCGCGCGAAACTTGAATAACAAAACGCTGCTCGGCCGTTTCATTATCACCGTCCTGCGCCTGGATAACGACTTCTACGTTACCTGTAAAGTCTTCCGGAGTGTCCCAAGTCAACCGGCCCGTCTGAGCGTCAATTTCCATGTCAGGCCGCCCACTGACAATAGAATAGGTAATCGGAGTATGGTCGGGGTCTAGGGCGCGTGCGTTGTAAACATAGCTCTCACCGGCAAAGTGCAATCGCTCTGGCACAGTTACAAAGTAGGGCGCGGTAGAACCGTTGGGTGGATACTCTTTTCCATGCACGGATAGTTTGACGGGTGTATACCAGAAGACTTTATTGTTGCCATCCACCAGGCGATAGTAGGCATTGATGTCCCCAATGAAGCCGACAGGCACGCCGATGTTTACTCCCCAGTCCTCACTCATGTAAAACAATACTGTTTCACCCGAAGACGCCCAGAGTGGATCCTGCACAGCAAACTCTGCGCGCAAACCCATCGCGCCCCCCGTATCGTTGCCAATCACGTTCAATCCATCCAGTACCAGATCGACCGACCCAGCGTTGTGATCGTTCCACACAAAAATGCCTGTGTTGCTACCGATGTATGCGTCAAAGGGCTTGACGTCGTGCGTCCAGGCAGTGAATTTTGTGTACGATCCATCGGGTTCTGACGGATCGGCCTGCGTACTGGGTGGTGTGCCAACATTGATGCGGATCAAGCCTCCGACGAAACTGTCTCGGACAGAGACGTAAGGACCGTTATGGTCATCCACAATACCGAAACGGCCATCGTCGGGCCGAATGACAAAAGTTATTAAGTCTTCGCCTATGTAATCCTCGGGAGGCGTATATCGCACCGAGCCATCGGTTTCGATTGCCACCCAGCCACCCTTGACCGAGCGACCCGATTGGGCTGTTGCATTGAGCGGTGCATTGCCTGCCAGGATTCTCCGCGATTCCCAAGTCGACGCAGAGTAGGCTGACAAAATCCGGCCAGCGCTATCACGAGCAATTCCCGATTGCTCATCAACAAAGACACTTCCAGCCGCACTCAATACATTTAGCAGTACGTTGTCGCTGGTGTTGGCTTGGACGCTGGCCACATGATGACCAGCTTGGGGAGGCATGAGATCATTGGTCTCAAAGTTGATCGACAAGACTTCGCGAGGTGGCTGGAAGTCGTAGAGCCCAGCGTAGCCAGAATCTAAGTTGTACTCGTAACTTATCTCCAAGTCGCGCACGTCACCGTAAACAAATGGCGCATCGAATTTCACGCGGCCCGAGGGCAATTTGACCAGCCCTAACAACTTCTCGAGCTTGGCCGTATCCTCTTCGCCCGACAAACCATCAAACAGGTGATGGACATCACAGTAGTCAAACGGTCCGATGTTAGTTGGATCGAAATAGTACTTGCCTGCATAACCGCTTACGGCTTCGCCAAAGTAGTAGTACGAATAAACATCTGGTCGACACAGTTGTTCTGGTCCATCAGAGCGGATCAGAGTTGGAATTCTCGGCGTCGGAACAAGTGCTGTGTCGTTCAACGTAACCGACTTGCCACCAAGCACGCTGTCATTGTCTGTGACCGGAGTCGTGATGTTGAAAGACTGACCAGATCCCCAGACGTCGAACTGATCGGGCAAGACGGTGCTTGAGTAAACTACATCGAATATGACTTTGCCCGTGGCAACCGTTGTGAAGCCAGCCCGACGATAAGTGAATGAATCCTGCCCAATGAAGCCGGAATCGGGTCGATATTGGTACCACCCGTCGGCATACAAACGCAGTTGACCATGCTCAGTAGATGACTCCAGCGTGGTAACTAGATCGCTTTCCAAGAAACCAAGGACCTGACCAGAAAATGCGTTAGCAAACGGGTTCGAATCGTTTCCAAACATTTCGTCTGCCCAGTCGATCTGAACGTGCATATCTGGGAGCAGAAGGAATTGAGTGGGGCTGGCCGTGTAACCACCTGCATAGGTCACTTGCGCGTAGCCCAATTCCCTGGACCAGGGTAGTGTTACTTCCAAGAAGAAGTCGCTGAGGAAGTTGTAGGAAGTCTCGTCATCGGGATCTGGTCCAGGTAGTGTGCTGATACTAACGAGCTTTACTGTCTCACCCGGTTGGAATACGAGCGTGTTGAAGTCGTTTGGTGGCTGAAAGTAAGAGCCGCTTTGTGTCCCATTGATAAACATGTAACCGGCAGTAACCGGATAGGTCAGCGGTGCAGATAGCGCGACTTCGAAGGTAGCTACCTCACCTCCCGCAATAGACACATCGGAAACGGTAACCGTAGGCAATTGTTCATCGAGGATCTCGATTGTCAGCTCGTCAATGCCTAGAGCTGGATTCCGGGCCGCCTGTATCCACGGCGACTGCGCAGCCAGGTAGAACCGCTCGGTGGGCTCGTTTTTATAATCGCGAGTGATCGAGAGCGTTAACGGTAACCAAGTTTCACCGGGCTGAAAGGTGACGAGGCCAGCCGTTTGTGAGTAGTCACCAGCATCCGCCGACCCGTTTAGCGTGGAGTAGTGAACGTTTACAGGAATATCAACTGCGTGAGTTAGACCGATTCCAATTTCAAGCGACTCGTTTTCGGTGACCACCACCTTTTGTCGGCCTGGTCCACCTGGACGCTGGCCAACTACCACTGCTGGTATGGCCAACTGGTTGTCATGCAAATTGACGCGGATGTTATTGGTCACACCCCAGGGTGTGCCGATACTAAGCATAAAGGCTTCGGGACCTTCTATATTCAGATCTGAAAAAGTTTTAACAGCCAGCCCATAGCTCTTTTCGCTCGTACCGTTTAACACGAACGAGCCGAACGTCTTTTCGTAGTCCCCTGGCCCGCCATATAAGGCGCCTTCAGTAGCCGACCAGTTTCGAGTGGTGTAGTCGAAGTTCAGATCCTCTGCAAAAGCACGCGGTCCAGCGGAAGGCACGTCAAGCTGCAGATTGAGACTGAGCAGCTCACCTTCTAAGACGTCGAGCTCTTCGGCCTGGTATTTGTTGACAGCAAAGGCAGTAATGGTGGGCAAGGCTTTATTGACGATTTGAATTCCAGACATCGCGTTACCGTAGGTCGGCGATTCGAAGTCGACGACGAACTGTTCTACATCTTCTGCCACCAGGTCATAAAGCGTTTGGATTTGGATGGTGCGAGTGGTAACGCCTACAGGAAACACCAGGCTACCATTGGCCGATAGGAAATCCCCGCCGTTACCACTCTCCATGGCTCCTGTAGTTTGGGACTCGACCGAGCGCGTCGTGTAGGTGATGGTTTCCTCGGTACTGGCATTTTGACGGTAGACCTGCACCAGTGCCGTATCACCTTCTTCTATAATCTCCGAACTAACCCAGAGCGGCTTGGGATTGCCCGGCGGCAAATCTGGTAGATACTTGACGACGTTAAAGACAGCGCTGTTGCGTCGTTGATGACCAGCCGCATCCGTAGCGACGACACTCAGCGTGGCCCGGCCGATCTGCAATTGAGACGCATCGACGAGCGTTACTTGGCCCGTAAACTCGTCGATTTGAAATGCAGATCGCGTATCCCAACCAGAAATGGGAGCTTCCAGTTTGTAGGAAAACACATCATGACGATCGGGATCGACCGCTTGGAACGAAGCGACTTTACTGCCGTGCATAGCGGTCGTATATAGCTTGGAGACCGACCATACATTGATGTCAGTGATTGGTTCGTTGACATCCTTTACATGAATCTTGAAGCTACGTGTCGAACGATTTCCATTAGGGCCTCGAACGCCGATCGTCAGCGAAGATTGGAAACTGGCTTCTGCGTTCAGCACTGCCGAAGAATTTATGTAGACATCGCCGGACGCATTGACAATAAAGTTGGGACTGCCTTGCTCAACATAGACAAAGCTGCCTTCGGGCAAAATATTCAAATGGCCTACAAAAGTGCCAGCGGTAGCATTCTCAGGTATGGAAATCGTATCGAGGGCTTCAACCGTCAAGGCTTGATAGGTGGTCGTTGGGTCAACTTTGCCGACAACTTGTAAGAACTCGGTGCCGGGTCGCAGCCGGCTGGTATCGTTGCCAATTGTCTGAGCAGGATCATTGAGAACTGTAGATATCTGCACACAGGCCAGTGCGCTCGTAGAGCCGTTCAGCAGTGAGTATTGAAAGTTCATACCCTCTTGAGAGTTGCGTACGACGGTGCCTGCGCTTAATGTAATTCCGATATAGGCCTGGCTGAGATAGATCGTGTTATCGGAAATGCCATTTTCGGCCCAAGCATTGTCGATGGTGATATAGTTGGCCGTGTCATTATCCAGCAGGCCGGTCGACGTGTTCTGAACCAGTAAATTTAGACGCCTGCGAAGCGCGTCGGGCCCGCGATACCAGGTGCTCGCGTTTTGCACTTGTATGGTTGTATCGCCTGCCTTGAGCGGCCGCGTCAAGACGGTATCGGTTGACGTGTCATGTCCCGTATCGATCCAGTCCAGTCGCTTTTTGTCGATGTCGAAGGCCGCGATACCAGCGTAGTCCGGAGCTCCAGCGGTGGTGGTGGCGTTTAGGCTGATCCGATACTGACCATCAGGTGCCACTGGATAAACGCGTCGTGAAATTTCTCGGATCGAACCTGCTTCTCCCAATGGGCGATCGCCGGCCCAAGTTACGGAATTCATGATCAGCGGGCTGACAGTTGCAGTCGGCGCTGCATACAACGTCAAGGAGTGCGGGTAGATCTCGCGTCGTTCTGCTACGTACAGTTCATCCACGCGGCCCTTGAAGCGAGCGCCGCCATGCATGGGTCTCCCGATGGCCAGCAGGCCGCTGTCTGCCGCAAAACTACCTGAATAGCTGGCAGTGCTGGTTGGACCAGCATTGATCTGAACCGAAACCTGTTTCCACGAATCATTGATGGTCAGTACGACAAAATGCCAAGGTTGATAACTGAGATCCTCGCTAACAAAAAGTTCACTGCGAGTCTCGATTTCGGTCGTTACCTTCAACGATAGTTTGTCAGGCGCCTCCAATTGCAGAGCCCAACCTCTGCCGTTGGTCTGCTCCACTCCTACAAGCGTCTGAGTGGAATGGACGCCTGCGGAGTAATACCAAAACGCGTAAGTAACCGCTCCATTGATCCAGTTGCCAGGATTCACGGTAAACTGGTCGTCAATTCCGTCGAAACCAAAAGCACTGCCAGTCATACCCGTGGGATAAGTCGCGCCTGTGACCGTCGCATGGTACGCGTTATAAGCGTCGACCCCGCTTTGCTCGGCCCGATAGTAACTGCGGAAGTAGGCGTTGCCGGGAACATGTCCTTCTTCCACCGAGCCGGCTGTGGGGATATAGAAATTCCTCAGCAGCGGTTGCGTGGATATGCGAGATTGAACCAACGAAAGGTCGGCACCGCTGATGCGTCGACTTTTGTCGAAGTCACGACGCTCGTTTATACTAACCAGTGCTGTGCTGATGGCAGCTTGAACGGTACTCAGATCTGCACCTGTGACTCGATACACACCGTTGACACCCACGGCACCATCAACATCCGCTATAGCGT
Source organism: Rania fehmarnensis (assembly GCF_056494185.1). Classification (NCBI taxonomy): domain Bacteria; kingdom Pseudomonadati; phylum Planctomycetota; class Planctomycetia; order Pirellulales; family Pirellulaceae; genus Rania; species Rania fehmarnensis. Next base: position 8,682,195 of record NZ_CM151398.1, on the reverse strand, counting down.
TGCCTGCGTAAAAAGCCGTATCTCGCGCGAGTCCCGTGTTGGCATTCGCCTTGACCACAATTTGCAACCAGGCGTTTTGGATCTCGTTGTTGCCCCATTCAACGAATAATCGTTTGGTATTGTCACCCGTGGCTACCAGGCTGAGACTAGGATCAGGCGCTGTGGGCCAATAAGCGGGCGGAGTCTGAACCTGATCAGCGCTGGTGGTTCTGCGAAAGGTAAAGTCGTTTACGGAGAGAGAATTGACACTGAGTCCTTGAAACTCGAGCACGACGCCGTTGATGCCTCGGCTATAGTTACTCACATTGACAGGGGCGGTTAATTGCGGTTGATCACCCGCGCGCAGCAGTACTTTGCTGGTGTCTATAGCTTGGCTGGCCCCCAAGGTTTCAAATGCAGAGTTGTTATAGTAAAAGAAGGCACTTGTAATATCGGTAATCATCAGGCGGCGATCTTCTAACGACTCTACGAGCATAGAGCGCAGTTTTCGCTTGGTCGGGCGACCCATGTTAAATCCTTTGTTGGCTTGCGGGCAAGAAACCGCAGAAAAGCTGTTGAAAAGGGATCTCAGAATAGACCAAAAGCACTATGACAATTCAACAGTCGAACAGAAAAAGATCCGTTTAGTTGTTCGACCGGATTCATACCTGCCAAGTGCAATAATAGCCTTTTGGCCGATTCGTCTTAGCTGCTGATGCGTTCCCCTGGTTGCTGATCGCGGAGGCCAAGCGGTGAGGCGTTGAGCTCTCTAGATGCGTCGAGCAAATACCAATCGAGATCGGCTTGACCAAAGTACGTGTCGATGTCGCTGTCGCTCAGGACGGTGGTACCTACAGTCAGCTTTAAGCGATCGCGCCCTACTCCGATCACGGACAGGTGGTGATAGGCGAGCGCATAGGTGGGAGCGGTGGTCCAGGTCTCAACCACCAGCGCGCGGATGCGCGATGTGGGTAAGGCTTCGATCGTCTCACAAAAGCCGCCGATGAGAAGGTCTTGCCCGGCGCCGCCATACAATCGGTCTGCCCCGGCTGAGCCGACGAGAATGTCCGCACCTGCGTCGCCAAACAATTGATCGTTACCTGCCAAGCCGATCAAGACATCATTACCATCGCCACCAAACATTCGATCATCGCTGCCACTGCCGAAAATGGTGTCGTCTCCAGCCTGCCCATTGATCAACGACTTGCTCAGCGATGACAAGATCGTATCGTTACCGGCGCCTGCGCGCAGATTCAATTCACCTGGAAAAGCGGAGAAGTCAAGCCAATTGTCGCTCGCGCCGGCGACAATCGTGGCTGCCTCGATGTTTTGCATCGCATAGAGCTGAGGCTCGTCACGACCAACGGTCAGATGCAAACTGTCATTCGGCCAGCGGAGATGAGCGACGGACATATCCTGGTCGGCTGTGAGTTGAAGGCTGTCGCGATTGCCTCCGCCTCCGTCAATCACCAAGCGATCTGAACTGCCTTGGTACGTTAAGCGAAACGTATCTGTGTTGGTGCCACCGATCAGTCGGTCCATACCGGTAAAGGTCATGGGCGTGCGGGCCAGTGGTCGTGCGGATCCAGAGGTTGCGGCCGATAGCACCCAGCTGATGGGAACGGTCTGATTGCTCAAATCAAGTGTGTCGCTACCAGCGCCGCCGCGAAAACTCATGCCAAAGGTCGGCGCGTTAAATTGGTTGCTGAATGTGAACAGGTCGTCACCGCTCTGGCCACTAACGATCAGTGGTTGTCGATTGTTCTCCAGCAAGCTCAGCGGAATTGTGATCTGCTTCGTATCGTTGCCAGCAATCTCCGGTAGTCCAATCACAGTGAACTTAACACGGCGATCTGTTGAAAGATCAGTAACAATCAAAGATGTATCCGTGCGACCAAAGCGCCACCTGTCATCATGAGACCAGCGATCGGCGATCTCGATTTGCCCAGCCGCATTGATCGCTACGGTCGTCGTGATCGCTGGAGGATTCGCTTGCGAAAACCGGTACGCCACAAAGTCGGTGTTGATCGCGTTGGTCTCCGTGGCGGCGATCGAGCCAGTAGCCAACACGCGACCATCGGCTCGCAGTAACAGTCGATTAAGATTGACATTACCCTGCGTCGCAGTCGTCGCGATCCACTGTCCGTCACCACTGAAGCGTTCGTCCAACGTACCATCCGGCCGAAACGCAACGACCAAGCTGCGGTCTCCAAAGTTCCCGCTCATGATGAAACCGTCTGGCCGGACGATCAGTTGCGGATTGGTGCCCAACCTGGATTCGGTTCGGAAATCAAATGGAACTTGCAACTGAAATGGAGTCCAACGAAAGCTCGTATCCAAGACTCCGGTACTCGAGTACTTCCGCAGCATCAGGCTGCCACCGGTCGCGTAGATGCTACCGTCGGTTGCCAAGGCGATGTCAGTCACTGCATCGATTGGGCCGCCGCGCTCGACCACTTTAGCATTGTCACCGAAGGTTCCGTCCAGCGCTCCGTTGGACATAAATCGAGTTAGCAAGGAGCGTGGAATTCCCGATCCCAAATTCAAAAAGCCACCTGCCAGAATGCGATTGTCCGGCTGCAAGAGAATCTTGTTCAGGTACGACCCATTGGTTGCCATCTCCGCGATTCCATCTTGGCTGAAAGACAGATCGAGTGTTCCGTTAGCGTTGTAGCGGATCAAATTGGCCCGCCACAGGGAACTGTTCTTGTTGGCTGCCAGAAGTATCTTGCCGTCACTCTGGAGCAGCATGTCGGCTGCATACTCGTTGGCCCCCAGATCCGTAACCAAGAAGCCCTGCTGACCAAAGCTTGTATCCACATTACCATCGATGTTCATTCGCACCAGGAACACGTCGTAGTCTACAGTATCGCGTTTGCGAAAAGTGCCCGCGATGATGATTTGACCGCTGGCGGTGACCGCAACATCCGCCACTGATTCAAGTAGATAACCGTCTGGTGCTGGTAACGATACGCGTCCATTTTGACCAAAGCCTGAATCCAACATGCCGCTGGTGGAGTAACGTATCAGGCCCACATTGCTTTGCGTCATACCGGCTAAGATCAACTTGCCGTCCGCCTGTACGGCAGAGCTCGAAGAAGTGTCACTACTGGGTCCGGTAGCTACGCGTACAACACCATCTTGCCCAAATGACAGGTCATCTAAGCCATTGGCCAGTCCACGCTGAAGGGCCAATCGGGTGCCATCGGAACCGGCCACGATGAATGTTCCATCGGGAGCCAACGCCAGCGCATGGGAGAAGTGTGGAAAGATGCTCGTCAAGCGGGTGAAGGTCGTATCCAATTGACCATCGGGCAAGATCCGATACGTGTGATGTGCGGACATTGCCAAGATACGACCATCCGGCAGGAGTTGTAGATCCGACTCCAGCGAAACGCCTGTTTCTATTGAGAGCTTGCCATCCCCGCTGAAACTCGTATCGAGCGAACCATCGGTGTTCAAACGAAACAAGTTCAACCAAAATAGGTCAAAACTGCACGAAGCCACAATGCGTCCATCGGCTTGAATGGCTACTGCCGTCCCATACTCTTGAAAGAAAGCGTCGGGGCCAAAGTCAATGTTCGTGACCCCTTGATTACCAAATGCCGCATCCACTGTGCCGTTGGGGTTAACGCGTACGACGAAGACATCTTGGGTATTGCGATCGGTTCCAACCACGATCAAGCTACCGTTGGTTTGAAATGCCATGTCTTCAGCAACGGACCACGAGCCAATGTCGTGCATCAATATGCCGCCGTCAGCAAACGATTGATCGAGGGCACCGTTGCTGGTCAGCCGCACCACAACCAGTGGGCCATTGACCTCTCCGGTCACGACAATTCGCCCCAGCCAATCGACTTCAACCGCATAGGCGGCTTCCGAACGATCTCCCAGGTCAAGCGACACGAGGCCAGCTTGGCCAAACGTATTATCTAGCTGCCCATCGCTTTGGAACCTGGCGATCATGAATGTTCCGTTCAAGTTGCCAGCCACCACCAACTTGCCATCGCTCTGAAGCGCTACTGCCGAAGCATGGAAAGTCAAACCAACCAAACCATCGGGACCAAAGCTTGGATCTAGCTCGCCGTCGCTGAGCAATCGTACCAGCGCACGATCGCCAGCCCCAACGATCTTACCATCGGGCTGCACTACCGCCCCGCGGACTGTATTGCCACCACTGGAGTTCTCAACGAAGCCATTTTTGACTTGGCCACCCAATCCAAAAGTGGGATCCAACCCTACAACAGCTAATGCCAAACGGCACTCGAGTGGTTCGTAACGGAGCTTGCGGTGTCTCATGAGTCGGGCCTTCCAGGGGAAAAGGGGGCAGGTCTCTTTTCCGGCTTTAGCTTTCGCTGCGTGGATCAGTCAGATCGCAGTAAGCCGAAAAACAAGACCTGACCCCTTTTCATAAACAACCGATGATAGCCGATTAATCCTTCAACGCCAGTTCGCAGCGGCTGATGAGGGCTTCGGTGCTGAGGCTACCAGAGGCGGAGTCGGGGGCGTTTTGGATGGCTAGTAGGGTGGCGGTCGGCTGTGCTGGTGGTTGTTGGTCGGCTGCATAGGTTGACTCCAAAGCGTAAGGCGGATGCACACAGCGATCAGCAGCGACAAGGTCAAGGTGGTGACGATGGTTGGATGCTTGACGAACATGATGGAGTCTCCTTTCGCTCCGCGAAAGGCGAAATAAAGATGCGCAATCCAACAACTACTTCTCAGACAGCAGGTCGCTGACCGCATTCTCGAAGATCGATTCGATCGGATCAGCCTGGGGCTGCTTAGTCGCAGAGACCGGTGTTGCGGTCGGAGTGGTGCGAGGCATGACAACAACCTCGGATTGGTGATCTACATCAAGAGACGCGGCTTGCGCAGGCTCGGCTTTATGGACACGAGCCGGCACGGCCTCCTTCACACCGCAACCACTGGCACCGACGGTCACCAAGGCGCAGACACCGATGGTCATCCAACCCAAGCAGCAGGCAGCACGCATGACCCATCCCCCTCGCAAGTCACTGGATTCAGTTCACAGTGCCAACCGACGTCGCCAACCGACGTCGCCAACCGACAAAACTAGAAAGGCAGTTGGCGAGCGATTTTGTGCCGGTCTTGAGAGAATTGAGGGAAAAAGGGGGCAGGTCTCTTTTCTAGATTTAGCTTGCGTTGCTAAGGTGGGTTCGATCGCTGAAAGCCGAAAAATCGAGCTGACCCCTTTTCAGCTGCCGATGACTCCGCCATCTAGCTTGCGAATCGCGATGGTGGCTGAGCGTGGTCGACCACCGGTGGGACCGTCCGGCCAATTGCTGATTTTCAGTGGCATGTTTGGATCGCTCAAGTCATCCGCTGGTTCGCCTGGATGTTGGATGTTGACAAACATCGTCTTGCGATCGGGCGTGAGCGCATTGCCAGTAATTTCACATCCTCGCGGGCCGGTGAGAAAACGCCTGGTCTCGCCAGTAATCGGGTTGGCGGCCAACATCATGTTATGACCTATCTCGGCATATCCAGGTTTGCCCATGACGCTGCTGGACATGTCCGTTTGAATCCAAAGGATTCCCGTGGAATCAAACTTGAGTCCATCTGGACACGCAAAGAAGTCACCTTTGGTAGTTCCGTGATTGGCTGGGTCAGCATGCTGAGGATTGCCCGCCAAGATGAAGATCTGCCAACGGAATTCAGTTGAAGTCGGATCGTCTCGATCTTCTTTCCAGCGGATGATATGACCAAAAATGTTGTTGGCTCGCGGATTGGCGGAATCGGTTGCGTGTCGGCTCTTGTTGTTGGTCAATGTCACGTAGACCTCTTTTGTCTCGGGATGCACAGCCAACCACTCAGGTCGATCCATCGGTGTGGCTCCGGCGATCTTGGCTGCCATCCGAGTGCGAATGGCAATGTCTGCCTCGTCAAAGCCCTCTGTATCCTGTGGGCTGGATTTGCGTGGAATATTGTTCAAGCCTGGCGCAAGCTCCAACCAGGTTCCGCTGCCATCGGCCTGGAAACGGGCGACGTAAAGAGTTCCTTTGTCGAGCAAGCCCGACGACTCATCAACTCCGGTGCCGGCTTTGGTTGGCGGATCCCATTTGCCGTGCGAGACAAACTTGTAGACGTGTTGGTCGATTTCATCGTCTCCCATGTAGACAACGACTCGACCATCCGGGGCCACGGTGAGCTCAGCGTTCTCGTGTCGAAACCTGCCCAAGGCGGTCCGCTTGACAGGTTTGGATTTCGGATCCTGCGGATCAATCTCAACCACATAACCGAAGCGTTCCGAGTCATTGTCAGGATGAGAGAGATCGAATCGCGAAAGTTGCTCCCACCAACGATAAGCCGGGACTTTCTTTTGATCGATGTTGTAGTAGAAGCCTTCCGCGGTAAGACCATAAGCTTTTTGTGCGGCGGTGGGTGTAAAGCCAGTCGCATTCGTGCCGAACACGCCTTGGAAATTTTCTTCGCACGTAAGGTAGGTGCCCCAAGGTGTACGACCGGCTGCACAGTTATTGACGGTCCCTCGCGCTTCGGCGCCGAGCTTTTTTTGGGCTGGACCCGCTATGGCAATGGGAGTGTCCGCGGTAATGCGTCGAGCACGCGGCGATTGGACTATTTGCCAGCGCCCGTCCGGTTGCTTGGCGATCTCGACGATAGAGACCCCGTGGGAGGCCAGTGACTTCCGAACCTTCTCTAGCGGCATCGCCTGCGGAGGCAGTGGCTCGATTCCATCTGGGAACAGCAGGACTTGATCGGTGTATTCATGATTGATTGCCAACAAACCTCGCTCGTTGGGATCGAAACCGGGAATTGGAAAGAACTCCATCCCGTCATGTCCCATGCCCGCCTGCAGCGCCTGTTCGTCGGCTGAGTTGGACGCGTTCAGTTGGAATACAGGTGACTGGCCATTGATCGGGTCACCCCATCGATAGAGGATGTCGGCAACATAACCTTCGGGAACAACGACACGGTCTTCAGCCGAAACTGCAATGCTCTTGAAATGGAACAACTCCGTAATAGGCGCCGTTTCGGCCAGCGATTCGCCCGCGTCCCAGTTGCTCAAAGCCGCCACGCAAGCCCCACTGGTTAGGACATGCACGAATGAGCGTCGCGAGATCGCTTGCTCGATGATTTCTCTCATGGAAGTGTGGATTGGCTGCGAATTCATGCGTGGATTGACCTTTGGAAAAAAGGGGGCAGGTCTAGACCTGCCCCCTTTTCAAAACCGTTGAGTTGGATTTCTTGAGCCGCTAAGCGATCACGTAAGCGACTCCAGTGAACGCGCACGGCCACTGGATGCAAACCGAGTTGCTGGGCGACTTCCCCGGTAGTGTACCCTGCAAGCTTGCCATGTTGTCGAAGATCGTGGGCTTTGACCGGCAAAAATGGATGTGTCCACGTGGACACGTCCAATTCGGGATTAGGGCACAAACAGGAATCGAGGACAGTGGTAGGCACACACCACATTTCAGGTGAATAACACTTAGTAAGCTTAACCATACCAAATGAAGCAGGAAGCATTTTCGCGATGAAGTTTGCGGCTACTACCTTACTGTGCTGCTAGTCCGTGATGTTGTCGAAGATCGGGGCTTTGACCGGTAAAAATGGATCGGATTGCAGGTCCGGCTAGATGGTTGGCTTGAAGGGGCCAGGGGGCATACCGCACCAATGTCTTGCGCCCTGACTTCGACCTAGTGTCTCTGCAAAGCGATCATTATTTTCTTTCGTGGATTTTGTAGTTCGTTCAGGGCTTGATTCGCCCTGACACGAAGAGTGCCCTAATCCCGAATTGGATGTGTCCACGTGCTTAGCCACTGCTGCCAGGCGGTGGACAACCACCGCCTGGGAGTTCACCCTCTGGCGATGGTGGTTAGAGAATTCCTAGTTCAATATCAAGGCTCAGTTCCTCAATTGCTCGGTCCCTGGTGTTAACTTCTCGCTTGCGACTGATCTCCGGCAGTGCATTGGTTTGCGACGCTTGCAACCAATCAACAACTAGCATGGCGTCGAGTGAGTTGAGCACTCCGTCACCGTTGGTATCGTATGGCAGTGGTCCGTTGGAACGGGTTTGCTCCCCTTCACCTTCTGCAACCGAACGTGTGTTCATTGCAGTGACAATGTTCATTGCCTCTAAGGGGCTGACTACTTCATTTTTGTTGACAGCTAGTTTTTCACCGGTTTGCGTCGTGTCAGCTTGCATTGCTAGTGCCGCTGCTAAGGGAGCGGCCAAGACTTGCTCCACCGAAAACTCCGACGTGTTGCCGCTTGCATCCGTGGCCAAGGCAATGATCTTGGTCGAACCTGCCACAAGAGTGGCGGCTGTTCCCGCAAAGTTCACCAGTTTGGGGCCAATCGCTAGATCGGCCACCGTGTAGGTCGTCGCAGCCAGGTATCTGCGTCCCTCACCTGCGCCATCGCTTGAGTAAAACTCGATTGCCAACGGGTACGCGGAATTGGCGGGCGCGGAATTCACGCGGAAGTTGACCTGCAAGTCATTACCTATCTTCAGCGGCGATCCCACAAATGTTGGTGAGTTCTGGCCCAGGTTGGCGCCGCCATCGGCATCCCCGGCATCTTGCGGATTGATGCCAGCCAGCGGCAATAGATCGATACCTAAATTCGTGTTGGAAGCGAATGAGTTCCTGGTAATGCGGTTGTATACGCTGCCATCATTGACTCGAACACCCGATTGATTGCCTTGAATCGAATTGGATGGGCCAACCGTATTGCCCGATGCGTTGCTGGCAAACTGAATGCCGGCACTGGTATTGGGAACGATGGGGGTTCCGATAATGTTGAACCGGATCGTATTGAGCGTTGCTGCAGCGCCGGTGAGATTGATGCCGATAGAGTTGCCAGCGATCCTGTTGGCAAAGCTGAAGGTTGGACCACCAATTTGATTGCCCGAGCTTTGGACAGTTATCCCGGCAACGCCATTGGCTAAGGGTGCTCCGCCGGTAACATCAGTACCGATGAAGTTACCCGAGACAGTATTGTTGTTGCTGTTCAGCCCGATGGTCACTCCCGCCCCGGTATTGCCGGATATCAAGTTGCGTTTGATCGAAGTTTCGCCGCCTACGAGCACACCGCTCGCACCTCCTGAGATTAGTACGCCACTGCCGCCATTGCGGATGGCCACGGTACCGGCTTTCGATGTGCCAATCTTATTCCCGTAAGCCACATTGCCGGCCACACCGGCAAGTGAATAAGCGATGCCTGCAAATCTGTTTCCCGATATGACATTACCACTAGCTGCATCGGTGGCTGAACCAATCCGATTATTGGGAGCGCCTGAGACGAGCACTCCACTGCCTTGATTAGGAATCGCGGCAGTTCCGGTTGGGTTGGTACCGACAAAATTGCCTTCCACTGTGTTGTTGGAGGCGGCCGCTCCAGTCAACCTAATTCCATTGAGCCTGTTGCCGGAGATCGTATTGGGCTCACCTATTCCAGGTCCACCAATCCTATTGCCTGAGGATTCGATAAGGATACCGTCGCCATTATTGGGTACTGCTTGCGTACCAAACAAGCTCGTACCGATGAAGTTGCCAACTAGGTCGGTGCCCGTAGCCGATCCCGTGATCCTAATGCCAGATTGACCATTGCCTGAAACATGGACTGCCTGAATTCTCGTCGCATCGCCATCGACAATCAGGATACCATGTCCAGCATTGGGCAGTGTGCTGACTCCATTGAGTGCCAGCCCCGCATTGCCGCCCACAATAAAATTGTTGTCCGAGGCATCGCCGTTGATAAACACTCCGCTCAGGCCGTTGGCATGTACGTTGCAAAAGGCAACAGAGTTGTTCGAGCCGATGACTTGAATCCCGTAACCGGCATTGCCCGCAGCATTTTCGACAGTCCAGTCGCTACCGACAGCCAGGCTCTCTAGCAGTACATTGTTGGCTCGGACCAACACGCCATCTTTGGGGAACCTACGGACGTTCAGTTGCCTTATGGTTGTGTCATTGGCAAAGATTCTCAATCCGTCGATCGCGCCAGCTAGCGCGCCACCATCGATGGCAATGGATGGGAAACTGCCTGTTCCAGGCTGAGTCGAAGCGTCGATGATGACTGCTTCTGTAATATCCGGCAGAGCGCTGCTGAGCGCAATGGTGTGCCGTTGTGGACCAGGAATTGCAAAACGGATCTTGTCAGGCAAGCCGCCCTCGTTGGCGTGAGCGTTGGCGTCCAGCATCGCTTGTCGCAATGATCCAGGTCCCGAATCGAGCGTGTTGGTCACGACAGCGGTGATGTCACTGAAGTTGAAATTGAGAGTAGCTGTTCCAGAGCTTGCGTAGCTTGCGGAGAAGACCGCTACTCGATAACTTTGGCCAGGCACGACGGCATTATAGTTAATCGACGCTGCGGGCCCTGCTACCATCGCACCCGAAGCATCAAACAGCGCCAACCGCGGCGTAAACGTGGCGCCGCTTAGGTTCACCGATAAATTCCCTGTCGCATCAGCAGGTGCCGTGAGCCTGTAGTAATCAATGTCGGTGTTGACATCCAGCCCGACGAGCGTACTACCATCGCCAAACGTATTCGCGTTCAACGCGATTGTGGGCGTTGTCGAGGTACCGCTTATGCTTACTGATACATTGCCAGTCGTAGTGGCTGGTTGGTCGGCTACGGCAACGATGTAACGTACATCACCGGTCAAATTCAGGACCAACCGAGCGTCATCGTTAAACACCGAAATATCGTCGTTGTAGCCGATACGGGCGCCGGTACTGGCGACATAGACCGCCACTTCTGGGTCAACCGCATTGCCAAATTCACCAACGTTGATTGTATAAGTGCCCGTAAACTGCGGCGCGAAGTAGAAGCTGTCTACGTCACTTGGAGAATTAATGAATGCGTCAACACTCAATGTATCGTTTACTGTATCGCCGGCCGCTGAGTTATATACCACAGCATAACCTTCTGCGATTGCCAAACTGACGGGCAGCGTCATGACTCGCCGGCCTTCCAACTGCTCATGCCGAAGTAGTCTTTTCGTTACTGCGCGCTTTGAGCGAAGGCTATTGAGGCGAAATGCTTCGCGCAGGCGGCCGACGAAATTGGGGCGGCTTGACTTCATTGGGACTTTCCTTAGGCAGAGTCGAGGAACGGCAAAGACGATTACTCTCTAATGCCAAGAGTCCAAGAAATTGTTGCATCTAAAAGAAAATAATCACGGAAATGTTGTTAGACGGCTGCCCATTAAAGACTCAACTCTAGATGCGATGAGCGCGCAGGACAACAACGCAGGCTTCGTTACCTTGCGTCCCTCTGTTGAAAAACAGCATCCGCCAATTGATCTGCCACGAAAGAAGATAAGGCTGAAAGTTGAATCCGACGTTTCTGGAACGCTGTGAGTCCGGTCATTTATCTTTTTACGGTTCCTTATATTCCGTCGAGATAGACTTCTTGAGCCGCCAAGCGATCGCGCAGTCGGCTCCAGCGAACGCGCACGGCCACTGGATGCATACCGAGTTGCTCGGCTACCTCCCCGGTCGTGTACCCCTCGAGCTTGCGTTCCAACATGAACCGCTCGATTGGATTGAGTCGTTCACAAAACTTTTCGAGCGAGTCAGCGTACTGCGCTAATTCCGCTGGCGAACCTTCGCGGCAGTATAGATTTCGAAGTGTCATGGAAAGCAACTGACTATCAGATGGATCGGCGGCCGCACGAATTTGGCGCCGGTGAATGCGCCACTTGCGAGCTACCTTTCGACGAACCATCGAGCAGGCGAGCGCAATCAGATTCTGAGGCGTGGCGATCTCAAACTTCTTATCGCGAATTCCAGCCAGCAAACATCGGTGTACTGACTGGACCAAATCGATCGAGTCCAAATGGGGGCGCAGCAACGGGCCCAGCAGCACCCGTACCACGATGTACACCTGCCTTTCGTACTCTTGGCATAGTTGAGTTTGAGCAACCGTATCGCCGGACCTGGCTCGAACGAGCAACTCGGAAAACTCGTCGTTAGTCTTCTGGTCGTTCAAAACGATTTTTTCCAAAAATGAATCAAAATCATGTAACAGTTTGGCCCCATTATGGCATTGGGTATTCGCGGAAGATAGCATAATGATTTGAAATTGTACTGAGCACGTGGACACGTCCAATTCGGGATTAGGGCACTCGTGTCAGGGCGCTGGCGCAAGGCGCTGGGGCGGGGCGCTGGGGCGGGGCCACTGCCGGGCCACGAACGAGCCAATTATCACCAATACCTCAGTTGAGAGAGTTTTTGATCTTTTGTAATTGACTGAGCGCTCTTAGGTCCCTGTGCTGACTCTGATTTCCAATGCAGCAAAATGAACTGACCAATGAGATATCGGCTGCGGTCGCAACTAAGAATGCAGAATCCCTACGCCAGGCGTTGGCTGAGTTGGAGCGTAGGCATGGGTTGGGTGAGTCGAATCTATGCGAGTCGATCCTGGCGGGGCGTCCCGAACTGTGCCAGTCCAGGGAAGCCGTTCTTGAGCTGATCTATTTGGAGTTCGTGCTGAGTCAGGAAGCGAACCGCCCAATCTCGCCTGAGGCGTTGCACTCTCGCTTTCCAGAGTATGGAGCAGATCTGCAGAAGATTCTCAGCGTAGACCACGTCTTTCGTGATCAAGCCGATACGCCAATCCCTTCTGACTCGACGATTGGTAGCCAGCTGACTACCGGCCAAGCCGCACGCAATGAGCGCAAAGTGCATTTCGATCAACTTGGCGACTACGAATTATTAGAGATCATCGGCCACGGCGGCATGGGAGTAGTTTATCGCGCTCGGCAGCAGCGGCTCAATCGCTTGGTGGCGGTGAAGACGATCGATATCCTGTCGAGCCTGAATCCGGCGACAGTGGCCAGATTTCATCACGAAGCGGAGTTGGTCGCAAAGCTGCACCATCCCAATATCGTGCAGATTTACGAAGTCGCTTCGATACAGGGCGTGCCATATTTCTCGATGGAGCTCGTCTCTGGTGGGACGCTGGCACAAGCCACGCATGAGAGACCTTTTATACCGGTGACTGCGGCCAAGATAGTAGAAACATTGGCCCGTGCCGTACACTACGCTCATAGCCAATCCGTCGTCCATCGCGACTTGAAGCCTGCCAATATTTTGCTCTCGCCCAGTGATCGCAGTCAGGCGATTGAAGTGCCTGTCATGACGCAACTGGCGATGCTCGATAGCCAACCGTTGACACGCTGCGAGCCGAAGATCGCCGATTTTGGACTGGCCAAATTTCTGGAAGGGGCGCTGGATCGGACAGCGACTGGGACAGCCATGATTGGCACGCCCAGTTACATGGCGCCCGAACAGATCGATCCTGCGCTGGGGCCTATCGGACCGGCTTGCGATATCTATTCACTGGGAGCGATTCTGTATAACGCCATGACGGGCTCGCCGCCCTTTAACGCGGCTACAGTGATTGAGACGATTCAGCAAGTTCGTACCTCTGAAGTTATTCCGCCTTCCAGGTTACAAGCCAGGATACCTCGCGACCTGGAAACCATTTGCCTGAAGTGCTTGTGCAAGGATCAATCCAAACGATACCAGACGGCCAACGAATTAGCCGATGACCTGCAACGCTTTCTCGCGGGTCAACCCATTCTCGCGCGTCCAGCAGGCTTGGTGGAACGCAATTTGAAATGGGCTCGCCGCCACCCATCGCTGACCGCTTTGTTGGCGGCGGTGTTCGTGGCAGCCATCGGGATGACCTTTCTATGGCTGCGGTCCGAACATAGCCGGCGCGGCGAACAGGTAGCTCTACAACGCAACGATCAATTGTTGTATGACCGCGATATTGCACTGGCGCTGTTTGAACATGAGGCCAATCGCCTTGATCGGAGTCGGGAAATCCTGGCGGAGACGCCTCTAGAATATCGAGGCTGGGAGTGGGGGTATTTGAATCAGCAAAACAATAGGGCACATTGGGAGTCGCCGAAGCTACGAGATCCAATTATCCAAGCAGATATCAGCCATGATGGGCGATGGGTGGCGGCGGTGAGCAATGATTCACAGCAAGTTGAACCCGAGGCGATTCATATCTGGGATATCGAAAAAAATGAATTGAAGTGGAAGCTAGAGGGGTACAAGTCCGCAGGAATGACCGACGTGCATTTTAGTCCTGACGCTAACTGGTTGGTGACGGCCGGGGTTTCGAGAAAGAGAGGAAAGATCGCAGGTGTCAGACAATGGGACTTAACCAATGGATCGCTCAAGAACAGTTTTACTGACGCTGATGCCCTAGTGTCTCGGTTTAGTCGCGATGGCAAATTCATTTTTGTTGGAGATACGACCGGATGCGTCACTCAGTATTCTTCGGAATCCGGAGAAGTGGTTCGCAAATATCAGTGCTCCCAAAATGGTAAAGACCCATCGCTCAAATCAATTCTGAGTTTGGACTTCAATCCCGACGGACGGCGAATGGTTGTGGCGTCGCGAGCATATGAAGTAACACTGTGGGATACAACAACCGGCCAGGAGTTGCAGTCGCTGGGCAATAAGGCGGGAGACGTTCACCGAATCGAGTGGTCCCCAGAGGGAAAAGTTTTGAATCTCGCAACATGGACCGGACAAAGACTTCTTTACCGATTCTTCGATGATCGAATCACGAAGGTGGATGAACAATGGGGAGCTGGCTTTAATGCTGGAAAATTTACACCCGATGGGAGGCGATTTGTTTCAGCAGAAAAGGGTAAGCCGATCGAAATACAGGATATTTGGACTCGAAGAATTGAGCAGACACTTCGAGCCCACAACGGAGTTGTTCGCGATGTGGCCTTCGATTCCTCTGGGCGATACCTGCTAAGTGGCGGAAGCGACAGCCGAGTTCGAGTGTGGAACCTGGCAGTTACGGATCGACGCCAGTTAACCACGCGCGTTCGCTTTAGCCGCATGAGTGATATCGCGATCAGTCCGTCCTGCCGCGAAATGGCGTTGGCATATTATCGAACAAGCAGCGCCCAGCCAAAGCCTCGCATCGACATTCGCGAGCTCGCATCCCACAAGGTGCTTGCAGAGCTATACGGGCACACGAAGGCGCCTACCTGTTTAGCCTACTCGGGTGATGGGAAAAAATTGCTTTCCGGCAGCGAGGATACGACGGTTCGCCTCTGGGAGAGAGCGACTAGCGAATGCTTGGCTGTGCTCGAAGGGCATCAAGTCCCTATCTTGGACGTCGCTTTCATCAAGCAGCCGCGATGCGCTATCTCTGTGGATACAAGCGGAGTGGTAATCGTTTGGGACATTGAAAATCGATCAATGGAACAATCTTGGAAAATTGGGGCTACAGCTAAGAGTGTGGCATTCCATCCAGAGCTCCCTATCGTGGCGATTGCCTGTAAGGGGCAGGGTGTTTTGATTTGCGACATTCGTGGGAAGAGGCTCTCCAAGTTGCCAGCGGATGGCGATTTCGGATTGGTCCACTTCAGTCCCAATGGACGACGACTGGCAACTGTGGGAGCTGACTCAAAGCTAATAGTTTGGCGAACGGATGTAGATCTCTTGCGGCACAATGCACCGGTTTTTCTCTGTGAACATACACGACAGTCCGGTAAAATCAACGAAGTAAGCTTTAGTCCTGACGGCAGGCGGTTGATATCCTGCACCCAAGATGCGCGTTTCTGGCTCAGTGACGCCGAAACGGGGCACGAACTGTTGACTCTTGATTCGCAGCACGATTCCGATGGGAGAATCCAGTTCAGTCCCGATGGGAAGACGATCGTTCGCACGATCTCAGGCAATATCCGTTCGTGGTTTATCGATAATTCCGGATCGGCAGAGTTGCAAGGATCAACTCGGGCAACCAGCATTGCCTGGCATCAAGCGGAAGCTGCCGCGGCAGTGAAATCACAAAACTGGTTTACTGCCCATTTCCATCAAAACCAGCTGACGCAATTGGAACCAGAGAAAAGCTCTCATTTTTTGAGTAGAGCCAAACTCAGAATGCTCCTTGGCGATTTCGCGGGAGCAGAAATGGATCTCCATCATTGCGACAAAACAACAGATGAATCAGCCAAACGACTTGTACTTACCAGACTTGCTGGAACCTACCTTGGTCAACAAAAATTGTCAGAATATCGTGATGTATGCGAGCGATTATTGCAGACGTACCGCGAATCAACGGTCCCATTCGAGTTGAATGCGTGTGTTTGGTTTTGTGCACTTGCACGCACAGAGCTTGACACATCGAGTTTCAAACAGAAGCTCGAAAGCGTGATAGCCGATCCCAAGAATCGCCAGGCTGCCTATTGGAATACCCTGGCCATGTACCATTATCGCAATCAAGAGTATCGCGAAGCGATTGGCCGTGCCCAAGAATCGATGGACTTGCTCAAAGGTGCGCCTTCGCCACAAGATTGGATGGTTCTTGCATTATCCTACGCTCAACTAGATCAGCATCGCTTGGGTTGGATTCCAAAGTTCATTCGGCAGAGAATTCGCTGGTGGGGGCTCTCGTCCCGATGGAATTCCTCACTCCATCACCTTGCTTCAGTCGATGCATGGATTCTGGAGATGGAAGAGAACTTGAAGGCTGGAAAGCCGGTTACTCAAGATGACCTGTTGATCCACCGCATTGACTTGCCCTCGCTCAAAACAGAATGGGATGAAATCGCTAACGCCCAATAGCGACCATTGCTAAACCGTAGCCACCGTCGCCAGACGGTGGATGCGTCTCGTTTGATTAACCACCACATTTGTACCGCTGGCCGTCAACACGCAAGTTACCTGCCTCATTTTTCAACCGCTCTTCAGTTTCGGGTTTCGCTGGCGGTTCCGCTGCTTATGAAGTCACCGATTTCGTTCAGTTCCCCCCAGAACCAATCTCGTCCCGTTCCGCCTAAGAGACTGTCAATCTCGAAATCGTCGAAGACAGTGTCATGATCGAGGTAGGGATCGACCG
Organism: Rania fehmarnensis; assembly: GCF_056494185.1. NCBI lineage: Bacteria > Pseudomonadati > Planctomycetota > Planctomycetia > Pirellulales > Pirellulaceae > Rania > Rania fehmarnensis. The sequence continues at coordinate 8,665,350 of NZ_CM151398.1, read as the reverse complement.
TTTGATTTGTGCTGGAACTTGGGGCCCGCAAGCTTTCAACCCTTTGTTGATAGCTGAGGGTTGTGCTTCGCCATTTGGCCAGGAGGCTAATCAATTCCATCGGCGATGAATCGTAGAGCGTGTAGCCACCGATCAGAATATCTTCGCCATTGCCTCCCGTGAGCGAATCTTCGCCTAAACCACCGATCAGGATGTCTCTACCCGATTTTCCTGTAAGCGAGTCGTTGCCTGCATTGCCGACCAAAACTGTAGGTTGCGACGCGTGTCCAGTCAGGATATCTCCTGCACTTCCACCGATCAGGACGCCAAAGTTCTGCACGATGCCGACGATGGCGCTCGCGTTGCCCGCGACCGCAGTCGATAGGTTCGCCACTACGCCGGTCAACCAAGACGAATAGCTAAGAGTGTTAATCCCCGTCGAACCGCCATTTAAATTACCCGAGAGAGATCCACTGATTCCAATGTAAAAAGTGTCGACGTCTGGGCCACCACTAATGTTGTCGATACCTGTGAAGGTAACGCTAACTGCGTCGGCGCTCAGTTGACCACTGTTGTCGCCATCAATATTCCAGATGGTATTGGTAACGGGACCGGTGAGTGTATCCAGGCCGCTGCTGGCAACGATCGAATCGAAGCCAGTAAAGCTCACTGATCCAACCGTGATATGCCCCGTGGCGTTGACGGTCCAGGCTGTCGTGGCTGAGCCGCCTACCAGCTGATTGCCACTTGCAGCCGTGGTGCTAACCTGTTCAATACCTGTCATCAGCCCTATCACGCCCAGGATGCTACGTCCGGTGGTCGCAACATTGGCTACCAAGGCAGACGACCGAGGAGCGAGTTGCAAGATGTCGATTGCACCACCGCCGTTAAGTGTTCCGCTCAATGAACTGGTTGAATCAACTACAAACGTATCGGCTTGGGTGCTACCAGTGAGATTTTCAATGCCATCGAATTCGATAGTCTTAGCACCAAAGCCGAGCTGTCCTCGGTTAGGTCCATTGATGTTCCAGTTAGAGTCTGCAGCTGGGCCAACTAAAGTGTCGATACCCGCACCAGCCGTGACTGAATTGAATCCTTCGTAGGTTACAGCACCAACCAAGATCTGTCCCGAGGCACTTACAGTCCAAGTCGTATTGCTGGAGCCACCGAACAGTTGACTACCCACTTCGTCAAAAGCGACCACTTGCTCGATTGCGCTGAACAATCCGATTACGTCTTCGACACTCCTTCCAGCAGTACTAACCGTTACTGATTGTGCAAAGCCGCGAGCTGCTATTTCGATGCGATCAGTGCCAGCCCCGCCATTGAGCGTTCCGCTAAGCGAGCCGAACATCTCGAATACAAACGTATCGGCATCTGCGCTCCCCGTCAAATTCTCGATTTCGGAGAACTGAAGCGACGTGGATTGAAACGTTAGTATGCCGCTGTTGCTGTTGGAGATAGTCCAAAGTTTTTCCAGAGCAGGACCTGTCAGGGTGTCGCTGGCGTTGCCACCCGCGATCACATTAAAGCCAGTGTAGATCACACCAGCGGCAGAGATTTGTCCCTCAGCGTTGACGGCCCAATTAATATTGCTCTCTCCACCGACGAGCTGGCTATCGGTCAAATTGGCTGTAGTTAACTGCTCGACACTGGAGAATAGACCGACGATGCCAACGATGTTGCGGCCAGCCGAACTGACGTTTACACTCGGTGCAACCAGGCGCGCATCCAGCTCAATTCGATCGCTACCACTTCCACCGTTGATCGTACCGGCGAGGGCACCGTTTGTGCTGATTGTAAAGAGATCGTCCGCTAAGCCGCCCGTCAAGTTCTCAATACCCATGAAGGTGAGCAAGTTATCATTGAGATTGCCGGAATTGGCACCGGTGATACGCCAGCTATTTGAGTTGCTGCTGCCAATGAGCGTGTCGTTTGTGGCACTGGAACCGATCACTGAATGGATCGCTACGATACCTCCCGTGGCAGTCGCTGTCCAAGTCTGAGAGTTGATGGTGACCGGTGAAGTGCGCGCAGAATAGTCCAGCAAGTTAAACCCTGCTCCGCCATCTATGTGACTGGAAACGGATCCACTGGAGGAAAAAACGAATGAATCGTCTGCGCTACCACCTCGAAGAGACTCAATCGATTGGAATGTAACGCTGCTGTTGAGCGCACCGCGATTGGCCGCGAGAATTGACCAGGCGTTGGCGATATCCGGAGCCATCAGCAGATCGATTCCGCTTCCACCGTTGACATCTCCAGCAAAGCTCTCATGAACGACGAAGAAGTCGTTGCCAGCGTTGCCATTGACCCGCCATGATTCAACCGCCTCTCCAACGAGATTAAAGCCGTTGACAGTAACAGAGTTCTGACTCAGTTCAAATGTGTTCGGACCGGTGGTGCCATACACGGTCACGGTATCGACTCCAGCGGTCGCTAATACTCGCAGTTGAGTGGTGGGCATTGCCAACATTCCACTGTACACCAGCAATCCATTGCGTTTCACCAGCCAAGTATTCGTATCAATGCCCGTGTAGCGAACCTCGAAGTTGTCATCGCCGGCTGTACCAGCTATATCGTGATAACTGGCCACTTGTCCCAGGACCAACAATTCCACATCATTTCCGTCTCCACCGTCATAGATGATCTGAAATATTGTGTTGCCGACGATCAAGGTGTTGTCTTCAGTCAGGTTGGTAAAAGATCCTTCCGTCGCTTGACCACTTACGCTATTGATGACCAAAAATCGCTGGTTGACCACTGGTTGAAAGTCATCGAGCAATTCAACGTTGAAGGTGCCATTGAGCGTAACCTTGCCAGTGACGGTCAATTGTCCGTAATCACTGGCAGGATTCCCGTATGGTCCGGGAGGCGTGAAGTTCTGGATCTGAATAACCAGGTTACCTTCAAAGTCCTGTGTATAGTCGCCGTGATAGACGAGTGGTTCACCAGGAGGGCAAGTATCATTCTCGCATCCCGGTCCCGGTTCTGGATCCACTCCAGGCGGCGGTGGATCGATAGAGTTGGATACATAGCCACCGCCAATGTTAAGTCGACCGCGTTGGATTTCGACTAAGCCTCGATTGTAGAGTTGCATCTGCAAGTAGGTAGTGCCATCTTCGGCCGATTTTATAAAGGTGCCGTCATTGGTGAATCGGATGCGTTGATTGTCGAAACTGCCCAAGGTGCCATCAAACTGATTATCAAAAGTAGCGCCCGCAGCGTTTAGAAACTTACTACCGGAACCGTAAAACTGAATGGTTCCTGCAGTCCAAGTCAGGTTTCCTTCATTGATCAGTGCATAATCGTGAACAAAAATCGTACCCGATAATGTCGTGTTGCCGGTGAGCCTTAAGCTTCCCTGCCCTTGCACGCCCTGGAAGGTCGCAGAATTCCAGTTGATTGCACCAGTAACAGTCAAGTCAGATGTTCCCCGTATCGTGCCCCCATAGACACTCAGCGCGGGAATCACGATCGGCACCGAGCCTGCACTACCACTGAACTCAACCGAGCCGCTGACATCGAGATGACCAACGAGGGGCGCACTGCCTGAGAAGAGGACACTAGTTCCGCCGGTGACAATGGTTTGGGTACTGGCCGTGTATGCTCCCAAGACGGTGGAAGTTCCGTTAACCAGCAGGATCGTGTCGACGGTAACGTTATCTTCGAGTGTCCAATTGCCGGTCAGAAACAGTTGTGTATCTGGACCAGCGGAGATGGATCCCTGGGCGGAGCTGATATGGCTTTGCCCAGGAACGCCGAGATAGAGAGCGGCCTTGCTCAGCTGGATATCTCCATGGTTGACGATGTGCGCATCGAACGAAGCATAGGCGTCGCTGGTTTCTTTGGAGATGGTGCCATAGTTGACCACAGTGGGAACAGGTTGATTGGCATCGGCCGCCAGCAGTCCGAGAGTCCAGTTGAGTTCTGGCCCTGGATTGACTTGCCAGGTGCTATTGGCCGAATTGGTAATGGTGACCTCACCATAGGTGTAGATGCGTCCATTTCCGGTCCAGAGCGTATTGCCTTGGAAGAAGAGATCGCGATTGAAGATTTGTTGATGGCCATGGGCAATGTCGACATCGCCATCGAACTGGAGGGTACTGCCCTCAGGGCCAATGATGTTGGCATTATAGAGCGTGGACTTGCCGGTGACCGTTAAGTTGCCTGAGCTTGTCAGCGTGCCACCGAGAGTGAGTTTGGGGAGTGTTTGCAGAGCTGGACCGCTGACGGGAGCGAATTCTACCGAGCCGCTGACATCGAGATGACCAACGAGGGGCGCACTGCCTGAGAAGAGGACACTGGTTCCGCCGGTGACAATGGTTTGGGTACTGGCCGTGTATGCTCCCAAGACGGTGGAAGTTCCGTTAACCAGCAGGATCGTGTCGACGGTAACATTATCTTCGAGCGTCCAATCGCCGGTCAGAAACAGTTGTGTATCAGGACCAGCGGAGATGGATCCCTGGGCGGAGCTGATATGGCTTTGCCCAGGAACGCCGAGATAGAGAGCGGCCTTGCTCAGCTGGATATCTCCATGGTTGACGATGTGCGCATCGAACGAAGCATAGGCGTCGCTGGTCTCTTTGGAGATGGTGCCATAGTTGACCACAGTGGGAACAGGTTGATTGGCATCGGCCGCCAGCAGTCCGAGAGTCCAGTTGAGTTCTGGCCCTGGATTGACTTGCCAGGTGCTATTGGCCGAATTGGTAATGGTGACCTCACCATAGGTGTAGATGCGTCCATTTCCGGTCCAGAGCGTATTGCCTTGGAAGAAGAGATCGCGATTGAAGATCTGTTGATGCCCATGGGCAATGTCGACATCGCCATTGAACTGGAGGGTACTGCCCTCAGGGCCAATGATGTTGGCATTATAGAGCGTGGTCTTGCCGGTGACCGTTAAGTTGCCTGAGCTTGTCAGCGTGCCACCGAGAGTGAGCTTGGGTAGTGTTTGCAGAGCTGGACCGCTGACGGGAGCGAATTCTACCGAGCCGCTGACATCGAGATGACCAACGAGGGGCGCACTGCCTGAGAAGAGGACACTAGTTCCGCCGGTGACAATGGTTTGGGTACTGGCCGTGTATGCTCCCAAGACGGTGGAAGTTCCGTTAACCAGCAGGATCGTGTCGACGGTAACGTTATCTTCGAGCGTCCAATTGCCGGTCAGAAACAGTTGTGTATCAGGACCAGCGGAGATGGATCCCTGGGCGGAGCTGATATGGCTTTGCCCAGGAATGCCGAGATAGAGAGCGGCCTTGCTCAGCTGGATATCTCCATGGTTGACGATGTGCGCATCGAACGAAGCATAGGCGTCGCTGGTCTCTTTGGAGATGGTGCCATAGTTGACCACAGTGGGAACAGGTTGATTGGCATCGGCCGCCAGCAGTCCGAGAGTCCAGTTGAGTTCTGGCCCTGGATTGACTTGCCAGGTGCTATTGGCCGAATTGGTAATGGTGACCTCACCATAGGTGTAGATGCGTCCATTTCCGGTCCAGAGCGTATTGCCTTGGAAGAAGAGATCGCGATTGAAGATCTGTTGATGCCCATGGGCAATGTCGACATCGCCATTGAACTGGAGGGTACTGCCCTCAGGGCCAATGATGTTGGCATTATAGAGCGTGGTCTTGCCGGTGACCGTTAAGTTGCCTGAGCTTGTCAGCGTGCCACCGAGAGTGAGTTTGGGGAGTGTTTGCAGAGCTGGACCGCTGACGGGAGCGAATTCTACCGAGCCGCTGACATCGAGATGACCAACGAGGGGCGCACTGCCTGAGAAGAGGACACTGGTTCCGCCGGTGACAATGGTTTGGGTACTGGCCGTGTATGCTCCCAAGACGGTGGAAGTTCCGTTAACCAGCAGGATCGTGTCGACGGTAACATTATCTTCGAGCGTCCAATCGCCGGTCAGAAACAGTTGTGTATCAGGACCAGCGGAGATGGATCCCTGGGCGGAGCTGATATGGCTTTGCCCAGGAACGCCGAGATAGAGAGCGGCCTTGCTCAGCTGGATATCTCCATGGTTGACGATGTGCGCATCGAACGAAGCATAGGCGTCGCTGGTCTCTTTGGAGATGGTGCCATAGTTGACCACAGTGGGAACAGGTTGATTGGCATCGGCCGCCAGCAGTCCGAGAGTCCAGTTGAGTTCTGGCCCTGGATTGACTTGCCAGGTGCTATTGGCCGAATTGGTAATGGTGACCTCACCATAGGTGTAGATGCGTCCATTTCCGGTCCAGAGCGTATTGCCTTGGAAGAAGAGATCGCGATTGAAGATCTGTTGATGGCCATGGGCAATGTCGACATCGCCATTGAACTGGAGGGTACTGCCCTCAGGGCCAATGATGTTGGCATTATAGAGCGTGGACTTGCCGGTGACCGTTAAGTTGCCTGAGCTTGTCAGCGTGCCACCGAGAGTGAGCTTGGGTAGTGTTTGCAGAGCTGGACCGCTGACGGGAGCGAATTCTACCGAGCCGCTGACATCGAGATGACCAACGAGGGGCGCACTGCCTGAGAAGAGGACACTAGTTCCGCCGGTGACAATGGTTTGGGTACTGGCCGTGTATGCTCCCAAGACGGTGGAAGTTCCGTTAACCAGCAGGATCGTGTCGACGGTAACGTTATCTTCGAGCGTCCAATTGCCGGTCAGAAACAGTTGTGTATCAGGACCAGCGGAGATGGATCCCTGGGCGGAGCTGATATGGTTTTGCCCAGGAACGCCGAGATAGAGAGCGGCCTTGCTCAGCTGGATATCTCCATGGTTGACGATGTGCGCATCGAACGAAGCATAGGCGTCGCTGGTTTCTTTGGAGATGGTGCCATAGTTGACCACAGTGGGAACAGGTTGATTGGCATCGGCCGCCAGCAGTCCGAGAGTCCAGTTGAGTTCTGGCCCTGGATTGACTTGCCAGGTGCTATTGGCCGAATTGGTAATGGTGACCTCACCATAGGTGTAGATGCGTCCATTTCCGGTCCAGAGCGTATTGCCTTGGAAGAAGAGATCGCGATTGAAGATCTGTTGATGGCCATGGGCAATGTCGACATCGCCATTGAACTGGAGGGTACTGCCCTCAGGGCCAATGATGTTGGCATTATAGAGCGTGGTCTTGCCGGTGACCGTTAAGTTGCCTGAGCTTGTCAGCGTGCCACCGAGAGTGAGCTTGGGTAGTGTTTGCAGAGCTGGACCGCTGACGGGAGCGAATTCAACCGAGCCGCTGATATCGAGATGACCAACGAGGGACGCACTGCCTGAGAAGAGGACGCTGGTTCCGCCGGTGACGATGGTTTGGGTACTGGCTGTGTATGCTCCCATGACGGTGGAAGTTCCGTTAACCAGCAGGATCGTGTCGACGGTAACATTATCTTCGAGCGTCCAATCGCCGGTCAGAAACAGTTGTGTATCAGGACCAGCGGAGATGGATCCCTGGGCGGAGCTGATATGGTTTTGCCCAGGAACGCCGAGATAGAGAGCGGCCTTGCTCAGCTGGATATCTCCATGGTTGACGATGTGCGCATCGAACGAAGCATAGGCGTCGCTGGTTTCTTTGGAGATGGTGCCATAGTTGACCACAGTGGGAACAGGTTGATTGGCATCGGCCGCCAGCAGTCCGAGAGTCCAGTTGAGTTCTGGCCCTGGATTGACTTGCCAGGTGCTATTGGCCGAATTGGTAATGGTGACCTCACCATAGGTGTAGATGCGTCCATTTCCGGTCCAGAGCGTATTGCCTTGGAAGAAGAGATCGCGATTGAAGATCTGTTGATGCCCATGGGCAATGTCGACATCGCCATTGAACTGGAGGGTACTGCCCTCAGGGCCAATGATGTTGGCATTATAGAGCGTGGTCTTGCCGGTGACCGTTAAGTTGCCTGAGCTTGTCAGCGTGCCACCGAGAGTGAGTTTGGGGAGTGTTTGCAGAGCTGGACCGCTGACGGGAGCGAATTCAACCGAGCCGCTGACATCGAGATGACCAACGAGGGGCGCACTGCCTGAGAAGAGGACACTAGTTCCGCCGGTGACAATGGTTTGGGTACTGGCCGTGTATGCTCCCATGACGGTGGAAGTTCCGTTAACCAGCAGGATCGTGTCGACGGTAACGTTATCTTCGAGCGTCCAATTGCCGGTCAGAAACAGTTGTGTATCAGGACCAGCGGAGATGGATCCCTGGGCGGAGCTGATATGGCTTTGCCCAGGAATGCCGAGATAGAGAGCGGCCTTGCTCAGCTGGATATCTCCATGGTTGACGATGTGCGCATCGAACGAAGCATAGGCGTCGCTGGTTTCTTTGGAGATGGTGCCATAGTTGACCACAGTGGGAACAGGTTGATTGGCATCGGCCGCCAGCAGTCCGAGAGTCCAGTTGAGTTCTGGCCCTGGATTGACTTGCCAGGTGCTATTGGCCGAATTGGTAATGGTGACCTCACCATAGGTGTAGATGCGTCCATTTCCGGTCCAGAGCGTATTGCCTTGGAAGAAGAGATCGCGATTGAAGATCTGTTGATGGCCATGGGCAATGTCGACATCGCCATTGAACTGGAGGGTACTGCCCTCAGGGCCAATGATGTTGGCATTATAGAGCGTGGTCTTGCCGGTGACCGTTAAGTTGCCTGAGCTTGTCAGCGTGCCACCGAGAGTGAGCTTGGGTAGTGTTTGCAGAGCTGGACCGCTGACGGGAGCGAATTCAACCGAGCCGCTGATATCGAGATGACCAACGAGGGGCGCACTGCCTGAGAAGAGGACGCTGGTTCCGCCGGTGACGATGGTTTGGGTACTGGCTGTGTATGCTCCCATGACGGTGGAAGTTCCGTTAACCAGCAGGATCGTGTCGACGGTAACATTATCTTCGAGCGTCCAATCGCCGGTCAGAAACAGTTGTGTATCAGGACCAGCGGAGATGGATCCCTGGGCGGAGCTGATATGGTTTTGCCCAGGAACGCCGAGATAGAGAGCGGCCTTGCTCAGCTGGATATCTCCATGGTTGACGATGTGCGCATCGAACGAAGCATAGGCGTCGCTGGTTTCTTTGGAGATGGTGCCATAGTTGACCACAGTGGGAACAGGTTGATTGGCATCGGCCGCCAGCAGTCCGAGAGTCCAGTTGAGTTCTGGCCCTGGATTGACTTGCCAGGTGCTATTGGCCGAATTGGTAATGGTGACCTCACCATAGGTGTAGATGCGTCCATTTCCGGTCCAGAGCGTATTGCCTTGGAAGAAGAGATCGCGATTGAAGATCTGTTGATGCCCATGGGCAATGTCGACATCGCCATTGAACTGGAGGGTACTGCCCTCAGGGCCAATGATGTTGGCATTATAGAGCGTGGTCTTGCCGGTGACCGTTAAGTTGCCTGAGCTTGTCAGCGTGCCACCGAGAGTGAGTTTGGGGAGTGTTTGCAGAGCTGGACCGCTGACGGGAGCGAATTCAACCGAGCCGCTGACATCGAGATGACCAACGAGGGGCGCACTGCCTGAGAAGAGGACACTAGTTCCGCCGGTGACAATGGTTTGGGTACTGGCCGTGTATGCTCCCATGACGGTGGAAGTTCCGTTAACCAGCAGGATCGTGTCGACGGTAACGTTATCTTCGAGCGTCCAATCGCCGGTCAGAAACAGTTGTGTATCAGGACCAGCGGAGATGGATCCCTGGGCGGAGCTGATATGGCTTTGCCCAGGAATGCCGAGATAGAGAGCGGCCTTGCTCAGCTGGATATCTCCATGGTTGACGATGTGCGCATCGAACGAAGCATAGGCGTCGCTGGTTTCTTTGGAGATGGTGCCATAGTTGACCACAGTGGGAACAGGTTGATTGGCATCGGCCGCCAGCAGTCCGAGAGTCCAGTTGAGTTCTGGCCCTGGATTGACTTGCCAGGTGCTATTGGCCGAATTGGTAATGGTGACCTCACCATAGGTGTAGATGCGTCCATTTCCGGTCCAGAGCGTATTGCCTTGGAAGAAGAGATCGCGATTGAAGATTTGTTGATGGCCATGGGCAATGTCGACATCGCCATTGAACTGGAGGGTACACCTTCGGGTCCTACGATATTGGAAGTGTATAGAGTGGTCTTGCCGGTGATTTGGTAGTTGCCGCTACCTTGCAAGGTACCGTTAACGACAAAGGAATCATTGATCAACGCTGACACGGTCACGTCGAGAGTGCCGTTCAATTCGATGCCGACGTGACTGATAAGTGTGCCGACCGAATAGGGGCCACCAGAAATAACTACGGAGGAGTTGTTACTGGTTGAATTGATGGTGACTTCGTCGGCGGCGGTGGGGACCTCGTTCGTGCTCCAGTTCGCCGCAGTGCCCCAGTCGTTGCTTTCGGCTCCAGTCCATGTAACGACGGCCAGCAGTTCTCGAGATTCTAGTCGCTCGCCGGCAAGCAGAAGCCGTATTCTTTGCTGCTTTCTACGCTGGGCAGTGCTCGAATTGCTGGCGCGTTTCCAGAAACGAAGAGACGACATCGGTGCGAGTAGAGACACGAGATTCTCCATGAGCATAAATAGCGGAGGGGCTGAGCGGCAGGAGGAGAGTGTTGTTCCCCCTACTCAATAAATGGGGAACGGCAGTCAGCGAGTGCCAGATTTTCTAAGAGAAAAAGGGGGCAGGTCCCATTTTCTGGCTGTTGATCGCTAACGTAGCCACCTTCGCCAGGCGGTGGATGCATTGCGTAAGCGTGACCAACACTTAGCAGCGGTGGCTACGCGAGCTCTTTCAGATCTCATCAATCACTTCGCCGCTCAAGTCCGTTATCAAATCATCGGCCGAGCGGAAGAACCAATCGAGCGAACCGGCGCCGGTGAGTGAATCCAGGCTGCCGCTGTCGTCCAGCACATCGACTTCTTTGACCAGGGCCACGCTCGGCGATCCAACTCCGTTTCGCAGAGCTAGGATTCGATCAACCTGTGAGGCGGCGCTGGTCCAAGTAGATATAAAACTGTTCAAATTGCCGAAGACTGCATCATGCACGGTGTGTCCGGCGATAAGGATGTCCTCGTCATCGCCACCGTGGAGCGTATCAGCTCCCAGACCACCGATCAACATATCGCGTTTGCCGAGACCGGTCAGTTGATCGCTACCGCCGTTACCAACCAGTATATTAGCCAATCCATTTCCAGTCAGATTATCACTGTCCGAACCACCGACCGCATTCTCAATAGTAACCGCTGAGCTGAGTTTCAAGGTGCGATTGACATGCACGTTTTGAATTGCGGTCGTTCCCAAATTGAGCGTAACGGGAATCGATAGCGCGGCGAAGCTGATCGTATCGAGTCCTGCTCCCGACAATTCGGTGATCTGATCGGCTTCGGCGGACGTCGCACTACCAAATACGTACGTGTCATCGCCTGGGCCACCACGTAGATCGTCATCACCACGGCCACCGGTTAACGAGTTAGGGCTCGCGTTTCCTATCAACGTGTCAGCAGCCGAACCACCAATTGCATTCTCAAAGGTATTGATCGAGCTCAACTGGATCGTTCGAGTAGTGTGGACCGCTTGCACAGTGGTCAGACCAAGATTCAACGTAATCGGATTCGTCTGTAACCCAAAGTCGAGTGTATCGCTGCCCTCGCCAGGCAATTCAAGCAGTTGGTCGAGTTCGGGGTTAAGATTAACGTCGAATACGTAGCGATCATCGTCGGGGCCGCCTTGTAACGAATCACTGCCAGCGGCTCCGTGGAGCGCGTCGTTGCCGGCTTCGCCCATCAAGATATCATCGCCCAAACCGCCAAAGAGCGTATCATTGCCCGCTTGGCCTCGCAGTGTATTGGCCTTTGTATTACCAACGAGCACATCGTTCCCTTGCCCACCAATGGCGTTCTCAAAAGCACTACTCGAAAATTGAAGGGCTAGATTGGTTGTAACATTTTGCTGAAGCGAAGCATTCAAATTTAGGATGACGCTTGCGCTAGTTGGCGACATATCGATCGTGTCGGTGCCTCCACCGGTTTCATCCAGTTTCAGAACTCCGAGAGATTCGGTCCCGACATTGAAGCGGTAGGTATCATCGCCGGCCAGTCCGATCAGCGTCCGCGATTCAATGTTGGCTGTCGCCAGCAGACTTCCGTTGGTGCGGATGCCAGCGCTGCTGACATCGAACAGATCCACGCCCGTCGTGGCTTCGATGCTCAGTAAATCGCTACCCCCCAGGCCATCAATACGCAATTCTTGCGACGCCGGAAAAATGCCGAGTAGATGGGGTGTCGCCAGTACATGCGGTGCATAACTAATGGCCGCTTGACCTGAAGCCGTGACTTTTACGTTAAAGACATCGTTACCCGCGCTGGCTTCCAAGACATTCTGCACCCACAATTCACGGCCTTGGAAGTCGCCCACAGCACTCAAGAAGACTTGAGTTCCCACGGTAGTGATCGAAGCTGGACTGCCACTGGCTGGTCCAGATGCAAAACTAGCGATCCGTGTGGTGCCCAGCCAAGTACCGTCACTCTTGTAAAGCTCGCGGCCGCCAGTGGGGTCATTGGCTGAGAAGTAGAGCAACCCATTGGCATTGGTCAGCGAGATAGGGAACGAACTGCCTGTGGAACTGATGTCGCGCACGCGCAGGGTGCCTCGAGCCGTACCATTGGTCGTCCACAGCTCAACATCGCCTAAGCTATCGCTGGCTGCAAAGTATAGCTTGCCATTAACGTTGGTCAGTCCACTGGGATTGGAGCTGGTAGGGCCGGTCGAAATGTCCAACACGCGGATCGTGCCGGCCGGTGTGCCATTGCTCTTCCACAGTTCGACACCAGTAGTATTGTCGCTGGCGCGGAAATACAAAGTGCCGTTCACATTGGTCAGGAAAGTGGGATACGAACCGGTGCCAGCCAGACCATTAATGTTCTTGACCATAACGGTACCGTCTGGGGTTCCGTCGCTGCGCCACAGTTCGCGTCCATTGAGTCCATCGGTCGCTTGGAAATATACAAACCCACCGACTGCTGCGAGATTGTTGGGCGACGAACCCGCGCTGCCAAAGCGGATATTCCGAACCATGACCGTACCTGCCGCAGTGCCGTCACTCTTCCATAATTCAGGACCATTGGTTCCATCATTGGCTTGAAAGAAAAGCGTATTGCCCACGACCGTCAAGCCAGTGACGCCGGAACTGGCTACGCCAGGGCGAATGTCTTTCACCAGTGTCGCGCTGCGGCCACTGACGCGCCAGAGCTCACGGCCATTTATGCCGTTGTCCGCCGTGAAGTAAACGACGCTACCAATGTTCACCAACCCGGCAGGTACTGAACCTGACACACCTGCGCGAATATCGGCAATTTGCACTGTACCTGCAGTCGTACCATCGCTCGTCCAAAGTTCCGCACCGTTAAATGCGCGGGTGGCGGTGAAATACAGTCTGCCATTGGCGTTCACCAGCGAGTTTGGATTGGATGAGTTGGAGCCGCCGTTAATGTCAGCGACTCTCGTCGCGACGTTGCCATCGCTCGACCAAAGTTCATTGCCAGAGACTCCGTCGTTGGCCGCGTAGAATAGACTGCCGTTGACATTGGTAAGTGCCGTCGGATTGAAATCGCCAGAATCAATTTCGCGCACCGGTACGGTACCGGCAACGGTGCCATCGCTTTTCCAGAGATGCTCAATGTTGAAATTCGTGTCGCGTGAAGAAAAGAGCAGCGTGCCACCGAGGTTCGCCAAATTGCTTGGGGCAGGGCCGTCGGCATTGCGTTTGATTCGCACCGTGCCCGCCTCGGTGCCATCGCTGCGCCATAGCCACCGATCTACTTCGTCCGCGGCCGTAAAGTAGAGCTGGCCATTGACATTCGTGAGTGCAGAGGGACTGGAACTGCCCAACGCCCCATCCAGGTCGGCGACTATAACAGTCCCGGCGAAGGTGCCGTCCGACTTGAACAGTTCGTTACCTCGCGAAGAGTTGGCAGTAAAGTACAGTATGCCGCTAACGTTGATCAGTTGGTCGACTTGTGAGCCAGCATTTGAACCGCCACTATCAGTAATTCTGCGAACGATGTTGGTTCCTGCGACGTTTCCATCCGATTTGTGAAGCTCGGAATCTGAGACGAAAAAGAGTGTATTGTTCACATTGACGAGATCGCGAATGCCCCAGTTGGGAGTTGAAAGCAATGTTCCGATTTCCGTTTTCAGCCTGAATGTGCCCAAAGCAGTGCCATTGGTTCTCCACAGCTCATAGCGCGGAGGGGTCTGAAGAAGTCGCTCGGGCTGGGTCGTAAAGTACACCGTACCACCCACCTCGGTAAATCCGAAAGGCTTGGAACCAAAAGCAGGCTGGCCCGGCCCCGCAGACCCAGGGGTAACATCCGCCACCATTACTGTGCCGGAAGCTGTGCCGTCACTCTTCCAAACTTCGCGGCCAAAATTCGTGTTGGTGGCACTGAAATACAATACGCCATTTGCATTGGTGAGATGATAGGGATTATTGGCTCCAGTGGCACTATTGGGCGGCTTTATGAGCACCGTTCCGGCGGTCGTCCCATCACTTTTCCACAATTGAAATGAATCATTGTTGTTGGCGCTAAAAAACAGCGTCCCATTTACATTCGTCAAGGATTTGGGGCTGAAACTGAGACTTCCGTCGTTCCCAGGTCGAATGTCCTTCACCATAAATGTTCCCTCGGGCGTGCCATTGCTCCTCCACAGCTCCGCACCATGCGTGCCATCGTTGGCTACGAAAAAGAGCACGCCGCCCACATCGGTCATTTCCAAGATATTAGGGTTAACGCTGGCGGGGTTGATGTCCTTAACCAGCATCGTGCCGCTGGAAGTACCATCCGTCTTGTACAACGCCCGGTCCAAGGCCTCGGTGTAAGCAGTGAAATACCCGATGGAGCCAACCTGAACCACCGGAGAAGGATTCTCGAATCCATTGGTAGCTAAGTTATTGTCCCCCACAAGTTGAAAGTCGGCAGTCAACAATCGTCGAGGTTCCGACTGCTCCAAGTTCATAAGCCTGCGTCGGGCGCGACCAGGTCTGGCCCGGTCTTTTGCGCCACGCAGACTGTTCCAACGGGAGGTCCAAGATTTCCAACGCATACAACACCATTTGTTGAGGGGCCAACTGAGAGTTGCCCTTCAAATACCTTTGCGAGGCAAAAGTGTTACATGGTTTTCATGGTTGCTCGATGATTATTGGAAGCCGATGTTGAACGAGTCGGTTGAAGTCCAAGCCCATCATCATCGCGCAGCTGTTGTTAGGCGGCATCGACGTGTCATCGTTTTTATGAGGGGATGCTAAACCGTAGCCACCGTCGCCAGACGGTGGATGCGTCGCGTTTGGTAGCCACCGTCGCCAGACGATGGATGTTTCGTGTTTGATTGGCCACCGCTGGGCACCAGCTACGCAGCGTTGGGGTGGTCGCCTTCGATCAAGCGCTGCATGAGAATCTCCAGGGGGTCAGCGTCTGCGACGCGACTTTCCAGCATGCCCGGTAAACGCTCTTTAAACGAGGTGATCTCCGAAGCGATACTGCCGATCAAGCGGCGTAGTTGCGATTTGGTTAGCTCGCCGTCTTGGATCGGCATACCCGTCTCGAAAACCACGATGTTGTCCGACGAGTAATGGCCCAGCTTGAGCGTATCGTTGCGTTTGAGCAGCTCGCGATGCAAGTTCTGTCGATGTTCGACAGTCAAGTGTTCCAACTGCAGCAGTGGCAAACTGCGGACTAGCAAGAACTCACCGTCTTCGATCAGGCGCAGAATGAAACCGACACCATCACCGAAGAAGAGCGCCCAGTTGGTGCCGGAATCGTCTTCCTGACAAAAGTACTTGAGCTCCATCTCATCCATAAAAGATTCGACTGCGAAACGATTGGTCGACATGATGATGTGCTCCCTATTGAAGTAGTTGCCGACAAGAACTGGAAAGACAAGTGTCACTGACGACCAGCTCGTCAGCGATATCTACTTTCATAAAGGCATCTACCACACCGGTTTTGCAAGAAATATTTGGAAAGGTTTAAACTCGTGAGATTTCAAAATTTGACGGCAAAACGAGTTGCACCACTGCCTTTGTATGAAGTGAGAGAAAGATGATTTCACGTCTACTGAGGAGTGCTAGCCATGAAAGCCGTCGAACATTGGCTCGTAGAAAACTTCAATCGCGAATCTAAGAGCCTGCCTGACTCCAGTATCACCGTTTCCTACGTACCCAAACATGACATCACCCAGCCTTGCCCGGACCAAGCGAAAGCGTGTCCTCGCAGTCGCGGGTCGCAAATGGTCATCTCGTTGGCAGTGTTCACCGGCGGCTCGCTGGCCTCATTGAGCTGGCTGCTGGTTTAGTACCGTCCCCTCAGGGCCCGACTGGCCACAGGCAGTTGGCGCGAAAGCGGTGAGCGCCAGTTGGAACGCGATGGCGAACCAACTGGCGCTTCACGCCTGCCCTGCCGGACTTCAGCCCAGGGACACGCTCACTTGCTATTGAACGTTGCATTTTCAATATAGCATTGGTGTAATTCGAGTCGCAGTTTGTTATGCTTGCCTGCGAATGAATCTTCTCCCAGCCCTGTTTATACAGAGAACGATAAACATGTCCGATGACCACGAAAATAGGCAACTCGAATTGCAGTTGCAGCATATTCAGAAAATGTATGAACTGCAGACCGGCAGGATCAAAGCGATCGGCGAATACAATAAGAATATCGCGGACGCTATGATTTCGGTCGCCACTGCTCAGGGGAAGTTCATAGACAACACGCGCAAAGTCTGGAGCTTGCAAGCACTGAAGCTGCGGAAAGCGGAGATGGAACGCAGAGCTGCAGCCATTGTGCGCGAATTCAACTGGCGCAATCTGCGCCATATCCGCTCCAGCTGGCTCCGAGCGGGCGATCAGATGACCCAAAATGTGATGCACGCCTGGACCGCGCTGCACGACTTGATCAATCGTTCGGACGATCCGATTCGCGACGCCCTACTCGACCTGGAATTCTCGGCAGAGTGTACGAATCTGGAAAACTATATATTATTGGGTCCCAACCCCAATCGCACCTACGTTCCACCCAATCGATTTCAGCCAGTCAACTCGTTGCAGTTGCTGGCATACCGTCTTCAGTATTATCACTTCGCGCCCAAGCGAGGTACACCACCTCATCAACTGGTGGTCGAAGGGCTCTTGGTTCTCAGCAGGGTAGATCAGAGTGAACTTACCAGGCTCGCCAAGGAAATCGAAGACGTGAACGAGGAACGTCGAAAGTTCTTGGATCATCTGGCAAGCGAAGGTTCCAATGCGACGATCCCCAGTCCGAAGAACGCGTGACCATGCAATTGCACTTTGCACCTTGCAGGCGGACGGTCGACTTAGTCCTGCTGCTCATAAGCTGTTGGATTACGACCAATTGTGGCCAGTGGCTGCGAGGGGAGCCACCGGCTGAGTATCGATGGGAAAAAGTTACGCTCGAGGCGCCATGGTCGAGTCGTGACGGCGCGGGCGTCCTGAGTTTTCATGACCAGCTGTTCTTGATCGGCGGTTGGAACCCGGGCGATCGCCAACACTTTCCGCTGGTCTGCAGCAATGATGTGTGGTCTTCGCGCAATGGTATTCAGTGGCAGCAGGTCAAGCGCAACACGTTTCGGGATAGTGCGTTTGATTCGAAAGTGGATTGGGAAGGCCGACATACTGCTGGATACGCTGTCTTCCAAGACAAGATGTGGATCATTGGCGGTGATTGCAATCAGCATCACTACCAAAATGACGTGTGGCAGTCAGTCGACGGCGCCAAGTGGCACTTAGTAACCGATCAACTGCCCTGGGCTCCGCGGGCATTGCATTACACGCTGGTCCACCATGATCGGCTATGGGTGCTTGGCGGTCAAACCATGCCGGCTTTTGCACCATCGACCGAAAAGTTTTATCGCGACCTGTGGTGCTCGAGCGATGGCGTCCAGTGGGAGCAAGTAATACCGCAGGAACCATTCTGGTCCGCTCGCGGCATGATCGGTGGGAGCGCGGTCATGAACGGACGCATGTGGATTCTCGGAGGCGGGACCTACGATACACCTACAACACCCAATAGAAACTTCTATAACGATGTGTGGAGTTCCGAAGATGGGATTCATTGGACCGAGCACACGGCTAACGCTCCCTGGCATCCTCGACAGTATCATGATGTGGCTGTCTGGGATAACAAACTGTGGGTGATGGAAGGGTATCACGCCCAGGGCGGTAATCGCAACGACGTCTGGTATTCGGCTAATGGTAAAGACTGGAAGGAACTGCCAGAGACTCCATGGAAGCCACGTCATGCCGCCAGTCTCGCTGTTCATAACGACGCGCTTTGGATGATCGCCGGCAACAACATGCAACCTGATGTATGGAAACTAGTTCGAAATCCGTGATACTAAGCAATGATCCCGGTGCAGAGCTCACGCGATGTTTGTGAACTTATGAGAGGTCTCACTCCATGAACTCCTCGCTCAAAATTCGCCTGGCCCTGTTGCTCATGTTGTTGACCAGTGTGGCTCAAGCGGTTGAGCCGATTGCCAACCAGTTGGAATCGGAATCGCAGCCACGTAAGACGTCAGTCAGCATTGTGGCCGAACAGTTCCACATTAACGGCCGTCCCACTTACCAAGGTCGCCAATGGAACGGACAACTTGTGGAAGGGCTGCTGCTCAATAGCCGAATGGTGCAAGCTACCTTTGATGATCGAAATCCAGATACGGCGCAGCGCTGGGCTTATCCCGATACCGAGACCTGGGATGCCCAGCGGAATACGACTGAGTTTATCGAGATGCTGCCGATCTGGCGCAAGCATGGGCTAATGGCTGTTACGCTGAACTTGCAAGGCGGCAGTCCCGAGGGATACTCGAAAGACCAACCCTGGTACAACTCAGCCATCAACCGCGATGGTTCGCTGGACGAGCATTACATGCAGCGACTGGAAAGAGTGATCGACCAGGCCGACCAGTTGGGAATGGTGATCATTCTAGGCCTGTACTACTTCGGGCAGGATCAACGAGTTCAAGACGAAACGGCGGTGATTGCCGGAGTGGATGCTGCCACCGACTGGCTGCTCGCCCGGAAGTACACCAATGTGCTGGTGGAAGTGAACAATGAATGCGATGTCAAAAGTTATGACCACGATATCCTGAAGCCTGAGCGCGTACACGAACTCATCCAGCGCGTGAAACAGCGAAGCAAACAGCAGAATCATCCGTTGCTAGTTGGTACAAGTTATGGTGGCCGGTCCGTGCCGCGGCCCAACGTAATAAAAGTCTCTGATTTTCTGTTGCTGCACGGCAATGGAGTGTCAGAACCGAAGGTCATCGCCGAGATGGTACAGAATACACGCCAGACCGAAGGCTACCGCCCCATGCCGATCGTCTTCAACGAAGATGATCACTTCAGCTTTGACCATCCAGAGAGCAACTTCACCACCGCGCTTGGCGAGTACGCTTCGTGGGGTTACTTCGACTATCGCAAAAGAGGCGAGAGCTTCGACGAGGGCTACCAGAGCGTGCCGGTGAATTGGTCGACTAGCAGCGAGCGGAAGCGAGGCTTCTTCAAATTGCTGAGTGAGATCACCGGGGAGCATCCCTGATGCCCTTGGCAATGCCAACCATCTTTATCAATGGCACGATCATCACGCGTGATCGTCTGATCGACGATGCCATGTTGATATGTCGAGCTGGAAAGATTGTGGGGATCAAGCCACGGAGTTCGGATCTGCCTCGCGAGGCAGTCATCATTGATGCTGAAGGTGGCTATATCTCGCCAGGTTTCGTTGACCTGCATGTGCACGGCGGGGCTGGAGCTGACTTCATGGATGGTACGATCGAAGCAGTTGAAACGGCATGTCGCGCCCATGCGCGTCATGGGACCACGACGATCTTTCCCACGACCACTACCGGGTCCAGCGACCAGATCATGTCGATGCTGGACGCATGCCACCGGGTCATGCAGTCGGATTCGCAGACAACGATTGCAGGTGTTCATCTCTACGGCCCTTTTTTTGCGCCGGATAAGGTTGGTTGTCACTCAGTCGCCGGGCGTCGCTCACCGACTGCTGCTGAATACAATCGCTACTTTGCCAGCGGGATAGTATCGATTGCTACTTGCGCAGCGGAGCTTGCGGGGGCGACGGCATTTTATCGAGCGGCGGCGAAAGCCGGATGTCTGATTACTTGCGGACACAGCAACGCCAGCTGGACAGAGATGCAGCGGGCGTTTGAATCCGGAATGCGTCACGTCGATCATTTTTGGTGCGCAATGAGTTCGGTGCCTTCGCTGCGACAACGGCTGGGCGTACCCATGCAAGCCAGCATGGCCGAGTTCGTGCTGATGACCCGCGACATGAGTACCGAAGTTATCGCCGATGGTTGTCATCTGAGCGATGAACTGTTGGAGTTCGCCTATCGCATGTTGGGCCCAGAGCGATTGTGCCTGGTGACCGATTGCAACCGCGGGCTGGATTTACCGCCAGGCGATTATCGCTTTGGAAACCAAAACGATGGCACTTGGTTTCATAGCGATGGGAAAGTTGGTTGGTCTGCCGACCGCAGTAGCCTGGCAAGTTCGGTGGTCGGCATGGACCACATGGTGCGCGTTATGGCCAAAGCGACAACTGCCACTTTGCCCGAAGTTATTCGCATGGCCAGCCTGACTCCAGCGGCGCGCGTTGGCCTGGACCACGCCATCGGTTCGCTGCAACGTGGAAAAATTGCCAATGTTTTAGTGCTCAACCGTAAGCTCCAGGTGCAGCAAGTGTTTGTACGCGAGCGTTTAGTCTCCTTTCGCTCCGCGAAAGGCAGCCTTTTGCGGAGCAAAAGGAGACTTTAGAACAAGCTCCCGTTTGCGGAGCAAAAGGAGACACACGTTCACTGATTGACCCTGAGCCTGAGATTCTCTACAACAGCCAGATCATCATAAGCTCGCCCGATTCGTTCAGAGACTAACATGAATACCAAACGTTCTCGTAACTCACTGCGCACTGCTATCGAGCAACTCGAGTCTCGTCGTGCATTGGCTATCGATATGGTGCCTCTGGCTGATATCAATGCAAATCTCTCTGGCACAGAGACGTTTGAGTATGCTGAAGTTGGACCGGTTACTTTTTTCATCGGTTCAACGAACACCGATCGCGGACTGTGGAAGACCGATGGCACACAAGCCGGCACGGTTCTGGTTCGAGAGTTTTTCTCAGTTGGTTATAACGAGCGTCCACGTGAGTTGACCAATGTCAACGGCACGTTGTTCTTCACGGCTCGTGAGGGCGCGGGAGTCGAACTGTGGAAGAGTGATGGGACCACAGCTGGGACGGTGATGGTCAAGGATATCAATGTTGGTTTCCTGGGCTCTTATCCGCTCGAGCTCGTCAATGTCGCGGGTACGTTATTCTTTACAGCCGAAATTCCTTCGCGTGGTAACGAGCTTTGGAAGAGCGACGGCACCAGTGCGGGTACGGTGCTGGTGCGCGACCTGGTGGGTGGCGCTGGTTCGTCTTCGCCTCGATACTTGACTGCCGTCAATTCGACGTTGTACTTTGTGGCCAACAATCCTAATGGTACCGAGCTATTTAAGAGTGATGGTACCTCTGCAGGCACGACATCGGTGCGCGATATTGTGCCCGGCCCCGGATCTTCCTCTCCAGCGAACTTGATCAATGTGGATGGTACGCTCTACTTCACCGCCGCGACACCCACGACGGGTCGCGAGTTGTGGAAGTCGTCGGGTACTGCCGGAACGACAGTGCTCGTCAAAGACTCAACACCCGGACTCAGTGGTACCTATGTTACTGAAACGTTTGCCCTTGGTAATACGTTGTACTTTTCCGCCAATACTCCAGGCTCGGGCAATGAACTCTGGAGAAGCCGAGGGACAGCTGCGACTACATTCTTGGTCAGGGATATCAATCCTGGCGTCTATGGATCCAATCCTGTAGGGTTTGTCAGGCTGGGAAACCTGATCTACTTTTCCGCTCGTGGTTCAACCGGTGGCCGGGAACTCTGGAGATCTAACGGAACGGCGGCAGGAACTGTGCTGGTCAAGGACATTAACGCGGGTGAAGAGAGCAGTTATCCCAGTAACATGCGCACTATCGGCACGACGCTCTACTTCAGTGCGCGGAGCGCCGAAAACGGCACGGAGTTGTGGCGCAGTAATGGCAGCACCGCCAACACGCTGTTGGTGAAAGACATTGTCCCAGGCATTGAAGGGTCTTATCCAGGGATCGCTACTGAAATCAGTTTGAGGATCGCTGAGGTGGGTGGCAAGGCTCTGTTCATGGCCAAGGCCGATGCAGTCGGTAATCCTAATCGCCTCTACACTAGCAGCGGATCATCGGCAGGCACAACGATTCTCTCCTCGTTTGGCGCAGCCACTGGTGACGGTGTGGTCGACTCGCAATACGCGAACGTCAACGGCACGTTGTACTTTATCGCCAGGAGCGAAGATTCGGGTATTGCCGATCTCTGGAAGACGGACGGATCAACCGCCGGCACCAGCCTGGTCATGGATTTTGATGGGGCTTACGCGCCGCGTTATCTGACCAACGTCAACGGTACTCTGTTCTTCTCCGCAGGCAATGCAACGACCGGTCGTGAGTTGTGGAAGAGCGATGGCACGCTAGCTGGCACGGTGATGGTCACGGACATTTTGCCTGGCACATCCGCCTCGTATCCCAGGGATTTTCTAGCGTTTGGAAGTACCCTGTATTTCACAGCTCGGGGCAGTGGCGGAACGGAGCTGTGGAAGTCCAACGGTACAGCGGGTGGTACGATACAAGTCAGCGACATTATCCCAGGAGCCGGTGGATCCTACCCGTACGGCCTGGTAGCAGTTGGCAGCACAATCTACTTCAGTGCCACCAGTAACTCTGTGGGCAATGAGTTGTGGAAGACCAATGGATCGGCCGCCGGTACGGTCTTGGTCAAAGACATTCGCCCAGGCAGTGAATCTTCTGCCCCAAATCGACTAACGAGAGTCGGTTCGCAACTGTACTTCACTGCGGACGATGGCATTCATGGACCAGAGCTCTGGGTCACCAGCGGTACAGAGGCCTCGACGGTGATGGTGAAAGATATTGGTCCCGAGTCTTCTTATACGCCGGTCTTCGATTTGACTGCCGTTGGCAATACGCTGTACTTTATGGCCAACAATGGTGTCAATGGTTTCGAGCTCTGGAAGTCAAACGGCACTGAAGCTTCCACCGTCTTAGTGAAGGACATCCTCAGCGGCAGCGCTTCATCGTATCCAGCCCAGTTAACCAACGTCAGCGGCAAGCTATTCTTCACTGCCTTTAATCCGGTACACGGACGCGAACTGTGGAGGTCCGATGGTACAAGCGTCGGAACCTTGATGGTCAAGGACATCTTCCCTGGTTCAACAGAGAGTTACCCCTACGGACTAGTCAACATTGCTGGTCGCCTGTATTTCGCAGCCAACGATGGGGTAAGCGGATATGAACTTTGGAGCAGCAATGGCACGCTGGCCGGTACTGTCTTGGAGGCGGACATCAATCCTGGCCCAGCCAGCTCAAGTCCCGATCCAATCCTCTCCTTCGGCGGCCTGATCATGACGGTGGCCTCCGGCAATGAAATTGGCCGTGAGTGGTTTATTGAAAACGTGAACATCGCTGCGCAGGCACCTTCGTCGCTAGTCGCTGAAGGCGAAATCAACTTGGCTGCTTACGACTTGGCTCTGCTGGAATTAGAGATGAAGAAAGTTGGCCGCTGGCGTGGATAGACGTTGACGATATCAGCGGACTAAGACCAATCCTCAACAATGTTCGGAGATTCGGTTAACGGCAATCACACCAGCCTCAGCGCGCTACATGTCTGCTGGTACGATATTTCCAGGTCCAAGGATATGGCGTGGTCATTGTCCAACCAAATCGGCAGGACCGGCAAGCGCTTGCCGACGGTCATCGGATAGGCCCACGATTCGAACCGCGATCGTGTAGCCAGATTGTGGCTGCGACAGGTAACGGCGTAGGTCGCTGGTGGGATCGGTGCAAACGCTGGATCGGACTGGCAGAAGACCTCCAGCACTTCGCAGTAGAGATTGAAGTGTTTAACGGTCACCAGATCGACGATTGAAACGCAGATCTTCTTCTGCAATAAAGCCGCACACTTGGACACGAAAGCTTGGCGTGTCTCTGGGCGATCCTTGTTGGCTGGGCTGACCAATTCGATAGCTGCCACCAGTTCTCGACCACGCTGTTGGTCAAAAATCAGCACTTCGTATTCATAGATCTCGGTTGGATCAAGCTCTAGGGCAAGAGTCGGCTCCGGCGGTGCCCAGGTCGCTGTGGCTATGGTTGATTCTGAGTCTGTTGCATTTGCTTCAAACTGACTTTCACCGCCCACATCGAACGTGCAAACATCGACTTCGAAATTCTTCCCCAGATGCACGCGAGGCTCAGCCACGTATTGGGCAGGCAACACCTTAGACAATTCCATGACCATTAGCGCTGGCCACATTCCATGAAAACCTTCCCAGGAACCCTTGTTGAATATCGGTGGTCGAAAATGATCCAGCAGCGGCATAGTTTATCTCCTGCTAGACATTGTACCCCATCGCTTGGAAAAGGGCCCCACTACGCACAAGCTTTATTTGGTATGGTTAAGCTCACTAAGTGTTGTTCACCTGGGATGCGGTTTGCGCATACCACTGTCCTCGATTCTTGTTTGTGCCCTAATTCCGAATCGGACGTGTCCACGTGCTTAGCGGAAGTCGACTTTGCACAGGTTCATTACATGGTCAAGTAACGTACCGGTGTGGAACGCTCGCTCGGGAATTCTCTGGCTGACGGCAATGAGTCTGGCCAGGCTTAAGGAACGCCAGATCTCTACGTTTGAATGGACTAATATGGCGCGTTGATCCCTGTAGCCTGCCAGGAACGCCTCGCCTGCCTCGTGACACAAACTTCGCACGTTGGGATGTCGCAGTCCATATTCATCCAGGTGTGCCAGGTAGTTGCCAACATCCAATTCAGGTGGGCCGATGGCCGCCAGATCGAAGTCGAGCAGGGTTACGTGTTCATGCGAACATAACGCTTGCTCGAAGTAGAAGTCGCGATGAATCAACGTGGTTTCAACCGGTATCAATTCCTCACTCAGCAGAAAACAGTTGGATAAAAGTTGCTCGCATTTCGCGGCAAACTGCGGATTAGGAGCCAGCCATTGTTGGAATTGCTGCGAAAGAATCGCGAGTTCATTTTCAACGGAGTGAGATCGACGAAGCGTAGTGGCTGGCCCCGTCGCCTCTACACCATGCAGCTTGGCCAACGCCTGCCCAACCCTACGATGGTACTTGCCAGCTGATTCAGGAGTGACCATCTCCCCCAGCGCCTTTTCCTGTAGCCATAGATTCAATTCAGGCAACTTGCCCAACACTTGGGGCACGCTCACTCCGCTACCGGCAAGTTGTCGCAGACTTTGATGTAGTTGCAAGATCTTCTGGTCAATGGGCTTGGTGATGCGTGCCTTGCCAATCACCTGGCTGGTTTGGCCAGCGAACGACTGGAGCGTGTACTGAACCACCACGCGTCTGCCGGGCCGATGGCGAAGCAACTGGGCATCAATCACCTGAGTATGCACAAGGTTGCTCGCCAAGTCCTGGCCAACTCGCCATTGTTGGTCGATGTTTTCCAGGTCGAGATAGGGAGTACACTCTGGATGGTCAAGCTTTCGAAGGTTGCTTTCACTCAGGGGCTTGCGGGTCGCTGAGGTATCGGGGCACCAATCTAATGCCAAATGGAACATGTGCTGCATCTTGTCCTGCCAGCCACTTAGGCCACGACGAAAGGCGTGGGGCAGACAACGCAGGATTCCAGCCACTACACAAGTCTGCAAAACGGGCCAATCGAGTGGCCCCGCAAAGCGCTGATAGCCAGCTAGAAAAGTCTCGATAGCCACACCGATGTGATGCAGGCCTACGGAACTTCGAACGGAGTTCCAATATAGTTTACCGATGAAGTTTCCCAGGTCCTGGTAACGATGTCCGCGTCCGACTTCATCGAAGTCAATCAATTGGAATTGATCGCCGTGCACAATGATCTGCTTGGCATAAAAATCACCGTGTATGATCGAGTTAGCCTCGGATAAAGTGGACAAATGCCGATCGATCTTAGACAAAATCTGGACGAGAGATTCCTTGAGCTCGGGAATAAGCCAGGCTATATCATCAGTCAGTTGAAGCAACGAGTCGCGGGCAAAGCCTGGATGTTTATGGATGATCGAGTTCAGTGACTGCTGAGCTTCGATGTGCCATTTGGCCAGCAACTGGCCAGCTTGCGGCAATTGATCCTTCCACAATCCATCGTCTGCGATGTCGCCGGAGAGTACTTCCCCCTCTACCCACTGCGAGGCGATCAGCGAATAACGCTGGCTGGTGCCGAGGATCCGCGATCGGCAACCTTCGATCTTGGCATTGGCCACCTGCATGATCTTGGCGCAGGCCTCAGGGTAATCTCTAGGTGTATAACACTTGAGCGCCGCCACTGTAGATTCGGAAGACGCTTTCACGACCAATCGGCGATGAGGTTTGTATGCCTGCGTATCGAGGACCCAGCGCGTGCCAGTTTGTCTGCTAAGGGTGCGTTTCAGAATAGTAGCGGTTCGGGAGGGATCAAACAGCTTGGCGGCCTGTGGTAGCCGCCGATCAAAAGGAAACCAATCGATGACGCACATTTCGTGCGCAAGGGTCATGCCTGTAGCCTGCGCGGGCTGGGGAACACGGCCAGGCGAACTCAACTTAGTCCAGCCATCGCGATCGCAAGCGGTAATCACCAGCGGTCGTCCCCTGCCCTCTGCATCAACAGCCTGCATCAGCGACAAAGCCCGTCGACCAGGTTTGTAACGGATATAGTCCAGTTCAATATGCTCGCTGGAGCCGATGGCCCCGTGAGAACGCAGGTGAGATTCGACTCTGTCTGCATCCAGGACGAATGCCAGACCGGGCAGGCGAGCATCTCGTCGAGCCAATTCAAGTTTTTCAGCGGTGCTCATGAAGATGTTCCAAGTGGTTGTTCAGCAATGGCTGTTGTTCGGTGCCCTCTGAGAAAATCGGCATACGAAGAACAGTCGCGAACGAGTTGAGCGTGAGACCCAAAGGCGACCAGATGATGGTGATCAAGATATAAGACGCGATCACATTGCTGAGCCAAATCTAAATCATGAGTGATGATCAGAGTGGTTCGATTGCCAGCCACTTCCTGGAGCGCGGACATGACGAGGTAGCGATTCTCGGCGTCTAGATTGCTAGTTGGTTCGTCCAGTAGAAGAATCGGTACATCGCGCAGGGCGGCTCTGGCGATAGCCAATCGTTGCAACTGACCCTGCGAGAGATCGACACCGCGCTCGCCTAGTGGTGTATCGTATCCTTCCTCCAAGTCCATGATAAAGCTGTGCGCCGAAGCAGCTTTGGCGGCAGCCATGATTTGCTGGTCGGTTGCCTGTGGACAGAACATCGCGATGTTTTCGCGAATCGTCGTCGCAAAGATACTGTTCTCTTGCAGGATGACCGAAATCTGTTGACGCAATGAATCTGTGGTCCACGCGCAAATGTCGATGCCATCGATAAGTATGTGACCGCTAGTCGGTTGTCGCAAGCGTAGTAGTAAGCTCAGCAACGTCGATTTTCCGACACCCGATGGACCGACGATCGCTACAGACTGGCCCGCATCGATATGCAGATTCAGGTTTCTATAAACTGGACGCATCGAAACTGTGTTGCCAACGCTGTGGTTTCTCCTGTAAGAGAAACTGACATTTTCGAGAGTGATCGTTCCGCGGATTTTGGGTGCCGGTACGGCATCGTCAGCATCAACGATGTCCGGTTGCTGCTGCAAAAGTTCGGTGATTCGCTCGCCGGCTGCAATGGCTTTCGAGAGTCGGCCAGTGTATTTGGCAAAGTCTTGTAGTGGCTTGAAGCCGCGTTTTAGATATGCCAGATAGACGATTAACTCGCCCGCTGTCAGGACGCCACTCAATACCAATCGAGTGCCAAGCCACAGGATGATCGCCGTCACGATGGCGATTTGTACGTCAACCGAGCGTTCTAAACGAGCCATCAAACGACTTGTGCGAGCCCCTTCTTTGTGACTCTTGGAGTTCTCATTGGCAAAGCTGGCTGCCATGGCGATGCTACCGCCTTGAGCCTGCAGCGACTTTACGGCAGCCAGATTTTCAGCCGCGGTCGATGCCAAATCGCCTTCGCGCTTGCGTTGTTTGCGAGCTGATTGGTGGATCTGACGGCTGCTGCCATAGGTGATCCACGCAAATACCGGAAATGCCGCTAGAATGATGAGACCCAGCTGCCAGTTCATCCACAGCATCACTCCCAACATCCCCAGCAGAAGCAGCGTGCTGGATAGCAAAGGCAAAGCCGCGGTGACCGTGATGTCCTTGAGCATGTTGACGTCACTGGTCAAGCGAACCGTCAAGTCGCCGGCTCGAGTGCGACTATGAAAATCTAAAGAGAGGGACTGCAGATGCCGAAAGAGCCGTCCTCGAAGATCCGATATTATGGCGTTGCCAATCAAACTGAATGCCACTGTGCGATAGAAGTCTATGCCTGCACGTAAGATGGCAATGGCCACCAGGCACAGGGCGCAGGCAGTTAATAGTGCCATTGGCCGCGAAGTATTGCAGCTTTGCGCAATCCAACCGATCACACCGTCGAATATGGCTGGTGAAGGCAGTCCGGTGAGGACGTTGTCCAGCACCATTTGCAACGGCCACGGCTCTACCAACCTCAGCAGCACGCCACCAATCATGCACACGGATGCCCAGCACAGCTTCACTGAGTGGGCCTTGATACCTGGCCACAGATAACCGCAGATCGCCCAGGGACTGGTCTGTTGGTTACTCACCTGGCAGCTCCGATTGTCGATTCCAGCGCATCAGCATCGCGGGTTCGAACGTTAAGGCCATCGCTGCGCACATGGCTCAAGATGACCTCGAGCGTTTGGGCCCACGAATGCCGCTCAACGGCGGCTTCACGGGCTGCGCGTCCTAGTCGCTGACAGAGCGCAGTTTGCTCTGCCAGGTCAATCAGCACTTGGGCCAAACCTTCAACGTCTCCTGGTGGATAAAGCAAACCAGTCTGACGGTCAACGATGATTGATTTCAGTTGACCGATGGAACTGGCTACAACTGCCCGGCCAGCGGCCATGTACTCGAAGACCTTGAGAGGTGAGAAGTAAAAGTTCGGTAACTCTACATACGGCGCAACTGCTACATCCAGAGAGGTCAAGTGACCTGGTACATCACTGGGGTGCACCGCGCCTATCCACTGAATGTTTGACTGTGCAGCGGAATACTCTGCAGCTACGGATCTCTGCAGAACCTCACGCAATGGACCGTCGCCTATGATGCGTAACTTGACATCTGGTTTACGGGCATGCAGCAAGCGGAAAGCTGCCAGCAATGACTCCAATCCATGCCAGGGTTTGATGGTACCCAGGAAGCCGACAGTAAACTCTGCGTTGGGCGCAATCGCAGGCACCTCGGGCGTAAAGCGATTGGTATCTACGCCGTTGCTGACCACATGCACTTTAGTATGATGAGCGATCGGTAAGCAACTGCGCACGTAATCAGCAACTGTTTCGGAAACTGCGATAATGGAAGTCGCTGCCTCAAAAGCACTGTTTCGAATCAACGTTGCATGTTCCCGGTCAATCAATTGTCGGTGCTGAAGTTGCTCTTCGATCAGAGGGGCATTAACCTCGAGAATTGAAGGAATGCCGAGTTGTCGAGCTTTACACAGTGGCGCCGAGCTCCACAGGGAGTAACGTTCGTAGACCAGGTCGATCTCATGGGCATCAAGCTGGCTGGCGATAGTTTGTGCCGCACGCTTTTGCAGCAATTCGTGAGTGAGGGTATCTGAAGAACGGGTGATAGGAAATTCTCTAACTTCAATCGGAGAACCGTCAAAGCAATTCTGTCCACCCATGCGTACCGCATACAGGTTCACATGATTTTCGGCGCGCAGAAACTGTCGCACGATCTCTTGGACATGAACGGAACAGCCTTTGGTTCCAAAAACCGGGACACCCGCATCAGCACAGATATACGTTACACGCACAATCAATCTCTTTGTGAACAATGGTAAGCACGTCGAAGTGTTTAGACTGCGACTAGTTCCTGACAAGGCTGTGAGCTATGCACAGACGGGCCCGTGAAATATTCTCGCTGCGTGGCAGCGTTTAATTTGGCGTCAAAGTCTTGTTCGATCAGCTGTCGCGCAGCCCTTGCATAACGGCATCTCAAATCTGGCGAGGCGATCATTAGCGCCAGGGCATCTGCTAGTTCGTGCGGTGAACGTTCCGGCACCATCAACCCGGTTACTTGATGTTTGATAACTTCCGGTATGCCTGTCACGGGAGTTGAAATACAGGGTGTTCCCAGCGCCATCGCCTCCAGGAGGACTGTAGGCAGGCCATCTCGATTGCCATCCTGACCATGAACGCAGGGAGCTGCCATCGCCACCGCATGGCGAATGAACTCTTTTACCTTAACTTGCGGCTGCGGCCCAAGTAAGCAAACTCGATCATGGAGACCAAGTTGGTCAACCATCGTCTTCAGTTTGTCGGCCAGTTCGCCACCGCCAATCAGATGGCATGAGTAGTCGATTCCGCGCCGCGTCAACTCACGGCACGCGAGAATCAAATCTTCAAAGCCTTTCTTCTCGACAAAGCGACCAACTGCCACGATATCTGGCGGACGATGTTCTGGCGACAAGTACGGAAAGTCATCGAGGTGCATACCGTTGTACAATCGAACCAGCCGGTCACTGACGGCCGGGTAAGTCGTGCGGAGATGCTGCAGATTGAACTCGGAGACCGTGAATGTTGCTTTGGCCGCTTGCAGCTTGCGCGATAGTTCTTCATGGACCACGCTTTCATGAAATATGTCTTTGGCATGCGCGGTAAACGAAAACGGGATACCACTCAGCGCAGAAGCCAGACAAGCCACGCTAGCTGCACTGGAGGCAAAATGAGCGTGTATGTGATCAATCCCTCGCTGCAGGCACTGGACTGCCAGTTGGATTGCACAGTAGGCATCAAGTGTATTGGCTTCGGCCAGCAGCGCTGGAAGCGAGTCGCTGCGCTCGACCAACAAATGGCCTGCACTCCGCAGCGCCTGCCAAAGATCCGCCGCTTTGACTTGTCCGTCTGATAGATAGGTTAGCGGCGCCCGCACGCGGGAGATAATGTCCTGAAAGTGCGTGTCCACCGGGGGACGGAGTGAGAACAGATCAATCTGCAGCCCGGCAGCTTCGTGAGCTAAAATCTCGTTGACGATAAACGTCTCCGAGAATCTAGGGTAGCGTTTGACAACGTAGGCAACTCGCTTGGTCATGTTTCTATTGGCTCCACTGCTGGCATGTGGGATCGAACAGCTTGTACGTTTGAACAGCTTGTACGTTAGTTGTGTGAAGGACTTTATGTCACCTCTCCCAAGCTTTGCTTGGGGGAGGTCGGAGCCAGCGTTAAGCTAGGCTCCGGGAGGGGGCTCGTTATCGAAGTGGGAGTGATGGCAGCGGAATGCACCACGTCTATCGTTTCGCGGCAACGACTCAAAGGCTGGACGATCTCATGTGGGATGGGGTTAAACGCGGGCGTTATCCAACTGATCTGCCCATTGGCCTACACGTTGACTGATTCGATCCAGTCCCATCAAGTCGACACAGTTTGAGGCAGGCGTGGCGACATCTTCTGCACATAACCAGTCGCCCAAAGATTCGGTATCCAGTGACTCTGGTGAAATTGCAGTTATCCAACCCAGCTGAGCCAATCGCTCGGCGCGAATCCATTGTTCCTGTCGCGGTATCATGCGCGGCACAATCAGAGACGGTTTGCCAAAAGACAGAATAGATGTGATGGTGTTGTAGCCACCCATAGCCACGACACGCTGGGCGCCTCTCAAGTAGTCGTCGGTCTCCACCAGGTGATCGATAATTTCAACTTGACCGTTTTGTTGCGCCAGGCCATGCAGTTTCTGCTGGTGAGCTTTGGGCATGAAGGGGCCGGTGATGACAACTCCCCGCCAACCCTTGGGTATACTTGTCTTCACAAATGTTTCGGCCAAAGCGAAACCATCTTGACCACCACCCACCACACACAGCGCGACTGGCTCGCCCGAGTGACGAGCTTTCTCGTGGGGTTGTTCTCTGGCTGGACTTCGGTCGGACTGATTCAAATATCCCGTGAAGAATGCTCGCGAAGATACAGATGTCGAAAAGCTGTACTCTTTCAAGCAATCGTAGATGGACTGATCTCCATAAATCCATAGCTCATCGAAGTAGGCATCGATCGCCGCGTCGTTTGCATCTCGTATCCACTCTCGCGCTACGGTGTTGGGTTCATCCAAGACATCGCGCAATCCCAGGATACACTTCGTGCTTGTTCTATCGAGCTGTTCCAGAGTGGGGATCAGTTCGTTGCCGATGCCTTTGGGCAGTTTGTCTACCACGAAAACATCGGGCGAAAACTCTTCCATCGTGGCTTTGATGATTCGCGAGCGCAAGCGGGTCGTATCTTCGAGCGACCAACCGAGATTACGCGCAGAGTATTTGCCATCGGCACTCTTGGCCAGAGCTGGCAGCGTGACGCAATCGAGTCCCGCCTGCGTGGCAAAGTAGGCCGCCTCTCGAGTTCCCGCGACTAGTAGAGCCTCAACATTTTTGCCACTTTTAACTATGGCTGACGCAATCAACAGATTGCGGCGAATATGCCCCATTCCCATCGTGTCATGCGAATAGAACGCGATGCGCAGTGGACGACCTGGCGAACACTTGTTCACGAAGGCTGGGGGTAGGTGCGCTGGATCAGGCCGCAGCATGGGATTGGACATTTCAGTCACGCATGTCTTCAAGAGCATCTTTAGCGACCTCGCGTACTCTGGGACTGGAATCATTAGTCAGCTTGGCTACAGCATTGATAGAGGGTTGGTGCTCATCGCCAATTTCGGCCAGAGACTTAACGAGGTAGTAGCGCACCTCTTCGTCACGATCGCCCAGGGCTGCAATGACGGACTCGCGCACCGGTAATGCGGCGTCCCCTACTTTGTAGATTGCCTTGGCGCAGTAGTAACGCACGTCACGGTCTGAGTCCTTGAGTGCAGCGGCGAGCGCAGATACTGCTGGGCCTGCATTCTCACCCACCTTGGCGAGTGTCTTAGCAGCGCGATACCGAACCTTGGGATCGGTATCCGCCAGAGCAGCCGCCAGTGGTTCTACAGCTGCCTGCGCGTTGGCCCCGAGTTCTTCAAGTTTCTTGGTTGTCTTGTAACGGACTTTGGCATCTTCATCGCTGAGCTTAAGTGCCAACTTCTGGGCTGGGTCCACCGGGAATAACTTGGCATAACCGTAGGCCATGCCACCCAGGCAGACCAGGACCATCAGTCCGATTGCCAACATCGATCTCGGGGAATAGTTTTTCATGTTGTGATCCAACACAGAGCGGATGACGGGTATGCAAGCGAGTGCCACCGGCTGTCGATTAGTATTCGCCAACAGGTTGGCCATCACCGATGTGACCCAAGCGTTGAAACGCCTGGTCGTCAATGCTGTAGGAGATGGCTTGCACTGAACCATCGGCCAGCGAAATGAGAAAGACACCCGAGTGCGACGACCCAAAGCGATCATCGCCATCTCCCAGTCCCATAAAATCCGGGAGGGGTTTCTTGTCGGTACTGCGCATCGTGTCGCTATTCCAGCCTGCCGTATAGCCTTCGTTGTCATCGGGCTGGGCGCTGCCAAGTTCACGCAGATTCAATCTCTTTTCGCCCAACAGAATTGCGTTGCTCGTGCCATCAACAATGTCGGCGATTCGACGAGCCGTAAATCGCGTAACCGCACCGGTTCCATCGCGATTGCTACCCGCGTAATCACATAACGCATGTTTCACTAAGCTACCGTTGACCGGCGGAGCATAGGCGTCCGACATAGT
Organism: Rania fehmarnensis; assembly: GCF_056494185.1. NCBI lineage: Bacteria > Pseudomonadati > Planctomycetota > Planctomycetia > Pirellulales > Pirellulaceae > Rania > Rania fehmarnensis. The sequence continues at coordinate 8,631,498 of NZ_CM151398.1, read as the reverse complement.
GACCGTCTGCGGGCCGCGCCGAGAGGGGCAGAAGAATACCGAATTCGTTTGACCGATGGCTAGCTCCGCCCCGGCCTGCCAGGTACTGTTGGCTTCAATGAACGGCAGGACTTGAAAACCCCAGCCGGCGCGTTGCCGCGAGCCAGTGTAGGGACTGCCCGCCTGATAGGTCGGCGGTGTATCCCAGTCCCAGCCGCCAGAGGGCAAGCGACCGAACTGGTCATGGTGTAGCTGGAATGCCAGCGAAAGTTGTTTGATTTGGTTGGAACACTGAATACGTCGGCCAGCTTCGCGAGCTGCTTGAACTGCCGGCAGCAAGATGGCTACCAGAATCCCGATGATGGCAATCACAACTAGCAGTTCAATGAGCGTAAAGGCATGGCGTTTCATCGGTGTTTCTTTTGACGGTAAGAACCCACAGTCCAACAGGGAGCTTCACTAGTAGAGAGTGGACTGGGACTGTGAACCCCGCCAAAAAATAATCAAATCTTTACATTGCGCGCGAAAACCGCTGGGTGGGCACTACCGCCCAGCCTGCTTTTTGACAGCGGACGACTTTTTGGCCTTCGGTTTCATTTCTTTGGCCAGCCAGCCTTCACGCTGGATTTTTGCGGTATCAAATGCGTGCGCACCACTCAATTCGGCTCCGTGCGTTTCGCCACCGCCCAACAGCGCGCGACCTGGCTAGACAAAGCCAAACAACTCGGCCGCAAAGCGGCATAACTGAACAGAAGACATGGAAACGCTCTCAGCGTTTATTTACGATCTCGTTGCTATAAAACTTGGTTGGCGACTGCGGGCGAGGGAAAGACATGATCCTAAAGCCTCTGATTATCAACAGTAAAAGCGGTACGATCTCTAATGCCTTGGCAGGTAAGCTTTCAAACGCTTTATCGAGTAAGATAACTGTCAAACCAGAGATGTTATCGGAGGTGGGGGAAGTCACGCTGAATGAGCTATCCGCGCGACCGCGTAGGTTTCGAGTATTACTGGCTAAGTATCATGGCAATCAACTTTAACGAATCACCTCGTGCCATCATCGTAGCGCCCAACATTCTTAATGACGTATCCAGTCCCGAGTTCGAACCGTGGTTAGTGAGTGTCTGTAAGTCGGAAACAGGGCCAGCCAAATCTTTGGTGATCGACTGCGCGCAGGTTCAGTTCATGTCATCTACGACGCTCGGCAACTTGATCCGTCTGCACAAACTGATCACACAGCACTCACTCGATCTGCGGCTCATCAATCTCAGGCCGGAGTTTCAAGAGGTCTTTGCAGTAACTCGCCTGCACAAGTTTCTGCGTTTTGATGATCGCGATGACGATGAAGATCCTGGGATGTCGGGCGCGGCTGTGCCGCGTCCTAGGCCGCCTGGCTGGCTCGGTGGGCTCCGCTGAGTGAGAAAATGCGATCGGGCGGGTGGGTTGGTCGGGGTAGGCTTGGTTAGAGGGTTCGCCTCGCCTGGCGGCTACGGGTTAAACGATTTGCCTGGCGGCTACGGGTTAAACGATTTGGCTACGGGTTAAACGATTTGGCCCCGAAAATGGACTGCGATTTGATTTCGAATTACAATCCCTCCCGGACATTTTCGATATCGCTGGTTCGTGCGGAAGGCGGGGAAGTGAGATCTACAAGCCTGTTGAGTAACGTGAAGCGTCTGTTGGTCGCTCTGGTTGTGGTAGGCGGATTTGGTAACGGGAATGCTACAGCCGGGTTCTTGTATACCAAGGTGGTCGATTCGAATTCGTTGCCACTCCCCTACAACAATCTCGATTTCCGACCACAGCTCAATAACAACAATCAAGTCGGACTGCAGATCAATTCGGCTTCGGGTGGATTCAATGGTGGCACAATTGGTGCCAGCCAGATAGCCCGTTGGGAAGCTGGCACACGCACGACGATTGTGTCCACTGGAAATTCAATACCGGGCCGCGGGACGATTAATTCGCTAACGCGAGTAGCCATTTCAGACTCGGGGAACATGGCCTTTCGTACCTCGTATACCTTCGGTGGCGGTAGCGTGATGTTTGCCGGATCGTCTGGGCTGCAGGAAGTTTTTGATGATCTGAATTCTCTCAACAATGTAGGTATGAATGCGAGTGACCGAGTGTTGAGCTCCACGCGCATCGGGCTGGGCAATCCGATTTTGGTGCAATCGCGAACTGTTGGCGGTCCTACCACGACGCACGCCTCTAATGAGGGCAGTGGCAATTTCAGTAGCTACGTTTCCGGCGGTGCGCCCAGTCCAGATATCAACAATGCAGGCGATGTCGCTCTTCGAGGAGTGTTGAGGTCAACTTCGCAGGACGGTATCTATGTGGTCGACTCAGCGGGTACACATTCCATTGCTAATACCGGGGACGGCTATGCATTCTTTGGCAACAATGTGGACATCAACAACAATGGGGACGTAGCGTTTCTAGCGCGCAGCTTTACTGATCCAGCCGGCAGGCTCAGCGTCTACACCGGCGGTATCGGACAGCCTGCGACTTTGATTGCCAGTCAAGCCAACTTCGGTTCTATTTTTGACACTGGTCCAGCGATCAATGATTCAGGTACAGTTATGTTTCAGGCCAGCTTCAACGGTTCAGAAGCAATTTTCTCTGGCGGCAATCCGCTGACGGATCGTGTGATCGGCGTCGGTGATACGCTCGATGGTGGTGTTATCACCAGCCTGATTTTCACACGCGGTATGCTGAACAACTCGGGGAATTTTGTGTTCTATTCATTGCTCGACGACAATAACGATGGAAATGCAGATCGATCCGCCATCTTCTTCGCGGCGGTTACTGCGGTTCCCGAACCTACGACTTTGACCCTCTGGTCGTTGGCTGCTGCGGGCGTTCTGGTGCGAAGAAAAATCGTTAGCTAACGCTCGCCAGGTAGCGATGAACACACGTCACGGCCATGGAACCATCGCCGACGGCAAAGCCGCAGCGTTTGGTCGAGCCTGAACGAACGTCACCAGCGGCCAGAATGCCGGGGACTGTGGTCTCGAGATCACATGGCCGGCGCTGGAGATGCCAATGTTCCTGCAAGTAATCTGCCGCAATCGCCGCACCGGTCACGATGAAGCCTTTGTCATCGAGCAACACGGCTTCGGGCAGCCAATTGGTATGCGGTTGCGCCCCGATAAAACAGAAGAGGGCTGCACAATCCAAGCGCGTAACTTCACCCGTGACATGATTCCGGTAGTCAATCGAATCGACGCAACGCTCGCCGTGGATCTCGACTACTTCGCTGTTCTTGATGAGCTCGATCTTGGGATGGTTGAGCACTCGCTCGCATAAGTAGGCGGACATGCTTTTACCGAGATCATCGCCACGAATTAAGATCTTGACGCATTGGGAAGTGTTGGCCAGAAACATGGCTGCCTGACCAGCTGAGTTGCCGCCGCCGACCACGACGGCCGTTGCACTTTCACAACCACGGGCTTCGACCGAAGTAGCGGCATAGTAGAGCCCTGCTCCTTCGAAACGCTCGCAACTGCTGATTCCCAATTGACGGTACGTTACTCCCGAAGCGACCAGCACACATTTAGCGCGGGCTACCTGCCCGGTGCAAAGATGTAAATGATGTTCTCCCGAGGCTTGAGTTGCGATCGACTGGACTGTGATCGGCGCAATGAACTGCGCCCCGAACTTCAAGGCTTGAAGATATCCACGATTAGCCAGTTCACTACCGCTGACTCCCGACGGAAAGCCCATGAAGTTCTCGATCTTCGAACTGCTGCCTGCTTGGCCTCCCGGTCCGACACTATCGATCACCAAAGTACCAATACCTTCCGAAGTGGCATACACCGCGGCCGCCAGGCCTGCTGGTCCCGAGCCCACGATAACCAGGTCAAACAGTTTGCCGTCGACATTGCGCGAAATGCCAATGCACTCGGCCAACTTGGATAACTCGGGATCTTGCACCGTGACGCCATTACAATGCACGACGGGCAATTTGTCCTGGGATGCGCCAAGCTTGTGTAGCTCCGCGCGGCCGACATCGCTGGTGGCTTCGTAAAAGGTATGCGGTACGTGGTTTTTGTAGAAGAACTCGTGCAGGCGCGACGTGGCTGGCGTATTGGTTTGGCCAATCATCCTCACCCCAATGAAACCGGAAGCCTCCAGTAACTCGCGACGTGTTTGAAACGCTTCTAGTAGTAGATCGCTCATCGCCGGACATCGATTGAGCAACTGTCGTAAGCGTTTCCCGCAAAGTTGATAAGCGTTAGAGGGTTCACTAGCAATGGCCGAGATAACGGCTGAGCGCCCTGTGAGCATATCCACGTCGCCGGTGAACTCACGGGCCCGGTGAATTGTCACTAGTGCTTCTTGACCATCGCAGACTTCGACGATGCGGACTGAGCCTGTGTGGATCACATAAAACGGATACCCCTTCTGCCCCTGTTGAATCAGATACTCGCCTGGCGCAAACGAAACCAATTCACCGATCGAGGCCACGAACGACATTTGCTCGTCGTTGAGCAAGGGAAAGGCCGCTTGTGTGATTGGTTGCATGTTTGAATTCTCCTATGACAAATGTAGTCACCGAGTCACCTCCCCCAGCGGACAGTTAGTCGTGCATGCGCGTCCTACTCCTACTCCTACTCGCGGATTTTTCGAGTACGAGTAGGAGTACGAGTAGGAGTACGAGTAGGAGTACGAGTAACTATGGCAGATAGGGCCAATAGACCAGTCTACCACCACGGTGAGCAACGAAACGCACTGTTCCATCTTGCGAGACGACTACGCAAATTGCATCGGGAACGCCGCTGACAAGTCTGTAAGCTGATCGGTGCCGTGTGCCCGAACCATCGGCAGGCTCGGTGATGGATTGTTCGGCTTCCAGATCGACGGCGCGTTCAATGGTATCCACGTGCGAATCCCCTAGTATCTCGCTGCCGAAACCGATGAGCTGAAACTCTCGATTCAAGACCAGCGCGCCATCCACGCTCATCAAGTCGGCTAGAAAGTGACTGAACTCGACCAATGAGTCGTGCAGCTTCACTAGCGACGGATCGGACATCTTTAGAAAATCAAGCCAGCGAACTTCGGCAATGCCATGCGAGGCTCCGATCTCCAACGCCCGCTGCATCAATTTCAACATCAAGTACTGAAAGCGATTGGTGGCATCGTCGCGTTTGAATCGCATGCGAATGCGCAGCCAGTTCTGCAGTCGCCCGTCTTGTTCATCAGTCAGGTAAATGAGCATGCCACCGTGCCCACGGTCACGCACCAATCCCAACACACGCCGCACTACATTCTGGGCCACGTCGCGCACAAACGAGTCGCACAATCGAACCTGAGCGGTCTGGGCGGGGGCGACCAGCTTTTCCAACAACGAGGTGCGGACAGATTCAAAGTGTTCCGGCAGCCATTTCGAACCAAAGGGATCGAAACCTTCGGTCAACACCTGGCCGCCAATCGTTTCCACGACTCGAGCCATACCGCAGGCAAAAATCAAATGCCCGGGGCCCAGAACATGAATCACCAGGCAACTGGGCAAAGTATCCGCATCTTGCACCGAGCGTTCGTTGCGATTGACCCAGCTCGCACCGGTGACGGCCATGCCCCAAATAAATACTTGTCTGTCGTTGCGAGGTTCGACATAGACGGCGATCAGCGAACGATAGTAGCCAACGGCTGAGGCCAGTTTTCGCACTTCGTGAGCTGTAAAGAGGATCGCTTGATCGAAGGACAGCAAGTGAAGACGATTGGCTGCCTCCAAATTGCCGAGCTCGCGATTGCCTGGGGGCGCAACTAGAATCCGACAACGCACCGGATCGCTCTCTTCACGCAGGAGACTGGCCTGATAAGCCACGTCTACCAATTCTTCAAGAGCTTGTTCGCTTGGTAAGGCGTTACTCTCGTAGCCAGATTCGTGCCAGCGCCTGCAAAGAATGCGGGCCAAGTCAGCCGGGTAAAAAGAGCGGGCGTTTATCGAAGCGTCACAAGCCATTCTACGTTTTTTACACTCTGCTCTGCGGCCGGCCCAACCGCTACCGTTTGATTTGTATTTACTAAGCTGCGTCCCTGGAAAGTGACGACACTCCAGTTTCCCAGACTCTTCTTGATACGTCTAGGGAGATCGAATATTTCGCGGTGATTGAACTGATCGTCCACTACTCAGAGTCGCTCTCTCAATCATCCCAGCCTATAGTTCCCGCTGTGAAACCTGTATATCTCACGCAAAGGCGCGAAGGCGCAAAGATACCTTTGCGCCTTGGCGCCTTTGCGTGAGGCAGTCTTCTAAAAGTCTGTGGCATCGGTTCGGCAACAAGCATTCGTTGGCCGCGTGCCTCGTTACATGGTTCGAGGACCACTTTGGAATGAACCTTCAAGCTCCACTTATCTTCCTTGAAGCTTGCTGCCGACTTACACTGCAACTCCGGTGCATGCGCTAAAAATTTATTGCTAACCTCTTGTATTTGGGGCTGAACTGCGTTAAATTTTTAACGTCGGTATGAATTTGTGATCTGTTGCGTTTGAAGATGCTTTGCTCCAAGGGAGGTGTTCTGGATGTCGGAACCACCACGACTTAGCCGCCGCGAGCGGCAGATTATGGATGCTGTCTTTGCACTGGGCGAGGCAACGGTCAATCAAGTTGTCGAAGCCATCAGCGACCCACCGACGGCGATGGCCGTGCGGCGCATGATGCATATCCTCGAAGAAAAAGGCCATCTCAAGCGCCGTGAAAAAGGCCGCGAGGTAATCTACTCGCCCCGCGAAGCCCGAGCGAAAGCGGGGCGCAGCGCGCTGCAAAATGTCCTCGAAACATTCTTTGGAGGTTCGCTCGAGGAAGCTCTGGCGGCCCACTTGCACTCCCGAAAAGACACCCTGAGCGATGAAGAACGAAAGCGGTTGATCGCGTTAATCCAACAAGCGAAAGCGGAAGGACGTTGAAATGAACCAACTGTTGATAGGCGTCGCCCTCACCTGGGACAGTCTAGCCCTGCCGATGGTCGACGCGGCCATCAAGGCCACTGTGCTGCTACTGATTGCCGGTGCCGCCGCTTGGTCGATGCGCCGCGATTCAGCTGCTACGCGTCACTGGATTTGGCTGGTGGCGATCACGTCGCTACTGGCACTGCCGCTCTTGTCCGCATTCTTGCCTCAATGGAATGTCCTGCCCAACTGGATGGCGATAAGTACAACTGGCATGACTCCACTCACCGCTGGCTTGGTCGAAACTCTACCGAATCGAACGCCTGTCGATGAGCCGCCCGAAATGGCCGAAGCCTTTCCGCCAAGTGCGAGCGACTTTGCATCTCGCCCTTCTCCCGCTGCCATAAATGCGGACAGCGCGGCGGGCGAACGCGATCGCGAAGAGCCAACCGCGCGAGTGCTATCCGCGGTTCCCTCATTCAAGATGTCGTGGCCGGCAGTCATCGTAGTCGGTTGGGCTATTGGGTTCATGGTGTTGATGTTGCGACTGTTAGCCGCCCGCGTGCTACTAGGTCACACGGCACGTAAGGCACGATTGATTGCGTATGTTGGCGGCCATCGAAAGACCAACTGCGAAACGGCTAGCTCACGGGGCACGGATCAAGCGTCCGAAGATTCAGCTATCCTCGAGATGTTACACGTGGCTTGTAATCAGTTGCGAATTCATCAGCCGCTTGTATTGATGCTGCATCGCAACCAAGCCAGTCCAGTTGTTTGGGGGATTTGGCAGACGCGATTGCTCTTACCCCAAGTAGCACGAACATGGTCGGACGAGCAGTTGCGATCGGTCATGCTGCACGAACTGGCCCACGTGCAGCGTCGCGACATGCACGGGCAGTTGTTAGCTCAAGTAGCATGTGCGCTTTACTGGTTTAATCCACTGGTCTGGTGGGCGGCTTGGCGGCTGCATGTAGAACGTGAACGGGCGTGCGATGACTTGGTGATCACCAGCGGTGTGCAAGCTTCGGCCTATGCCGAGCACCTGCTGGACGTGGCCACGCGTTTGACCACTTCAACCTGGACGCAAGCTTGCGGCCTGGCTATGGCACGCCAATCGTCGCTTCAGCGCAGGCTCCTGGCCATTCTGTCAGCCAATCAGAACAGGCGTCGCGTGACCAAGGCGATTGCTGCGGGGGCCCTGTTGGGAGCAAGCATGATTGCTATTCCCGTGGCCATGTTAGGAGCAGCCGTTTATCAGCAAACCGGTGACACCGCGAAAGCTGCATCAAAGACAGAATCACCGGTGGAGGCTTCATCTCTCTTCACCGCTGCTCTCGAACCACATCTCGAATGGTGCGAGCCCGTTGCGGGCCTGCGGGCGGCCGTGATGATTCGACCCACCAGCGCGCAAGGCATCCTAGGTAAAGAGCGAAGGATTTTTTTGGTCGTTCAAAACGTGTCGGATAAGCCAGTGCGTTACTGCGACACGGCTATTCATGAGACAGATGTGCCAGCCGCGGAAACCGAAGGACGGACTCTGTACCTGAAAGACAATGGCGAGACTATGTTTGGGCTGCAGAGAGCCAAGTCGATGCATACGGATATTGTGCTGGAGCCACGGCAATCGCACACGATTGACCTCTTTCATGATGATCAACCCAACGAGCGCGGGCTGAAGGTCGGAGATACGCTGGCGGAAGGCATTGTGAAAGTGCCTACGCAATCGCTGTATGTTGTGCTGAATGTCGAGCACGCACCTGCAGGGGCCTGGACGGGCAAGCTAGTGACACCGACGACGCGCGGTGCCTTCGCGGCCGAGGGGCCGCTGCCCAAGAGCAAAGAGGCACAACTGCTGTTTCGCTATTGTATTGACCATGCGCGACTTAGCGGCGAGATTCCAGGTGGTCTAATTCGTCGACTGAATGATTTGGTGCAAGAGTTCATCAGTCTCAACGATGGGGATCAATATGGCGATGCGTACGCCAAAAAGATGCGGCCTCTGTTGGCCAGGTTTGATAAACCAGGTGACTGGAAACAAGCTGAGGTGGTCAAGCTATTCGACGAAATTGCAGAGGTAACCACCATTCCGCTGGATCGTACCCTTGATCTGATTGGCGAAGCAACCTTTCAACGGGGGCAGCCGCTAGAACCGTCGCTGCAAAACGTTCAGTGGGGCGAGCCCTTGAAGGGTGGGCTGAGGATGGCATGGGTTCTCCAGCCGCGAGCCGACAAGTACGAATTGGGCTCTGTCTTGAAATCACGCGTGGTGTTGCATAACACGGGGAAAGAACCGGTGATGTTCGTTACGCGCAACTTTCATCAGCCAGTCCATGCAGTTAAAAGTCCAAACATCCAGCTGACATCCGTCATGTGGACAACCATTGGCCGCCAAGAAGCGTACCGCCTGCATCCTGGTGAAAGCTGCGAGCTACACGCACCGGGCATTGGTATCGGCCGTGAAGATACTGATCAGCCAGATTGGGCCAATGCGCGACCGGGCACATGGATTTTCGCTAAAGAAGGCGATAACGTTGTCTTCCAGCCAGGTCCAGTGATGCTGACAGGCGATCACAATGCGCAGGTCGATCCTGATTGGTGGCTCAAGTTTGTGACTGAGAGGCTCAAACGCGATACCCCTTTCCCCGCTGACGCGCAGGAACGTGAAGTGATTTTGTTTCGGGTCATTTCCGATCTATTCGGCAATTCGCCCACTCCTGAAGAGGCGACCTCGTTTTTGTCGGACACTTCGGAAATGGCGGTGGACAACCTGGCCAAGCTGCTCATTGGACGCACCTGGTATTCTGCAGTCACGGGCTCCATCCGCAGCGGCGACATTGCATTCAGGGTTCTTCCGAAAGATGATATGGCGGCTGCGAGGCGACCGGGAATTGCCACCACCCCGGGTTACTACAACCTCAATGACCAGTTGCGGCTGAACGTTACGCGAAAGGTGGTTGGACAGCGCATCATCAATTCTGCCACGATCGTGTGGTATCCACCTGGCAAAGATCAAGTTGCCACAGAAGTGCTGTTACCGGATGGATATGACAGTTGGGTAGCGGGAAAGATGCCGGGCACAACGATCCTGTGGATCAGTCAGACTGGCTTGCTGCGCAGCCTTGATTTCACTGATCCTGCCAGCCTAAAAGAAACCCGTTACGCAGGCGATCAAGTTGGCAGTGCCCCACTACCGCCAGAGCTTCGAGATGAATTTCGAAAGGCATTGGATAAACCCAAGCAGCCTGCGCCGCAGCCAACTCCACCCGCGGCCACGTCTGATTAGCTGGAGGCACTTGTTTGCAACAAGTGATTGAGTCTTTTCGATTATAAAATTGGGGTCAGGTCTGAATAAAGGTGGAAAATCGAGACCTGACCCACACCTGACCCCAATTTTTCCGGTTCAAGTTTTGAGGAGAAATTATGACGGTTCCTTTAGCGATAGACGTCAGCGGTACGACGATGGATATTGCGACCTGGATTTGGAAGAATTTAGTGCCCAACAGAGGCCATTCAGAGTTTTTGCAGGGAGAACTCTTACGAGCGATTGAACACTTAAGATCTGAGGCTCAAAACAATGGCAACATAAATTGGAACGACTTCTTTGAAGAGGAAGTCGACTTTATTGATGAGACATTGACTTCAGCACCGTGCTTTTCTCAAATCGCAAAGGACCAGATTCATTCCGATTTGGATAGATTGCGCAACTTTCTAACTCCAAATCAGCTAAAGGGACCGTCCGAAATCGACAAGTTGCCATACATTGAGGATGACTTGTACGATCGACTTTTGGAGAGATTGGTCGAATACTGTCGCTGGCATCCTGAGTTGAATAGATTTAAGCCGAAGGCTGTTTAGGGAGTCTTTGCGCCCGGAACAGCAGCTTGGTTGCTCTTCGGGAGCGGGCAACAGTTCAGGCGGCAGTAGCAGGAGCGATCGAGAACAATATCTGCGCGCCTCGTAGCTTCTTGCAGTTCTTTGGTGACCTGTTGCAGTTCGTCAGTTTGACCGCTTGAGTCAAGACATTCGCGAAGGCCGATCAAAGACCAGGCGTTATGCGGATGCCGGCGAAGGTCTTCTCGGAAAACCAGTTCGGCTTCCTCTGTTCGGTTTTGCTCTAGTAGCAGAGCGCCTAAGGCGTGACGGGCTGGCTGCATCCATCCCCATGGTTCGTCATAGTGCAGAGCATCATCCAATTGAACTGCGCGCCGCAATTGATGGAACGCCTGGTCGTATTGCCCTTGGCGATACGCAATTTCGCCGCTCAGCATTGCTTGGGCGATGGCGGCAATTTGGCGACAACTGTTGTTGAATAACAGGCTCGATTCTGGAATCAACTGACAGGCTTTTGCAAAGTGCGCGTTTTCTTCTTCGGCCAGGGCGACGCGACTGGTTGCTGCATAAGCCAGGCCGCGCGCATAACGCCACATGGCCTTGGTCATCGGTAGGAATTCTTGCGGCTTAGGCTCCTTGAGTATTTCCTCCCACATGCCGAAGCGAATCATCACATGGTAGGCCGTTGGAATAAATCCATCCAGGAAGTCGACCTGAGCTTTGAGCATCTCGTCAGGAATTTCATTCACCAACTTGCGTGCAGTTTCGAGAGCGCGCTGGCTTTGACCATCGAACATCGCTCCGTAAACCAGAAAGTGATGATTGTGGATGCGGTAGAGCGTATAGAAATTATGTTTGCCCTGGTGCCTAACATATTCTTGATCGATTTCAATCGCTTTGGCATTAGTCTCAACGACACTATTGTAGTCGCCTACAAGTACGTCAATATGACTGGGCATGTGAACCAAGTGTCCCGAGCCTGGCATGGCGTTGCGCAGGCGATCGGCAGCTGTCAGCGCTTTCTCAGGGTGAGGCGAGGCTTCCATGGCGTGAATATACAGATGGCAAAGCATAGGATCCTGGGGCCACCTCTCCAATCCACGTTCAAGGGTGGCTACTAGTTCGTCGGTCTCCGCCGCGGGTGTGCCATCGGCAGCCCATGTATTCCAAGGATGCAAATTGATGAGCGACTCCGCAAACAACGCTACCACCACAGGATGATCAGCGTGTTTCTTGTACAGCTTTCGCATGGCGTCCGCATAGTCGCGGTTCAACTGCGCATGGTCGTCTGGCACAGGCACTGTGTGCCGCTGGTTGAGCGCGTCGATCAACCCACTTTCCCAGTCTTTTGCAAGTTCCTGGTGAAGATGTGCCATGCGCAAAGCCATGTCTGCCTGACCCATTTGTCCGGCATTGATTTGCATGTTGTTCATTGTTGGCCCAAGTGCATAGGCAAGACCCCAGTAAGCCATTGGAGCAGCTGAGTCGGCTTGAATGGCTTTCTCAAAACATCGCACCGCCTCTTCGTGGTTGAAGCCGTAACACATAGCCAGTCCGCGATCAAACCAAGTCTGCGCAGATGGACTCTGGGTTGTGATCGGACAGTGCAAACGGCCTATGTCGTAGTAATCACCGCTCAATAATGGATTGACTACTTCCTGGATTTTGCTCTCGCCCTTTCCGCGAGCAGTCAGCTTCGCACGATATGTGCTAGTGAGTAACGAAATTACTCCCGCAATCAAAACGACCGTCAACGTAGTTGCTACGAGAGTTGCGAATATCCGCAGTCTCATGTTCCACCCTTTCCTGTTTCGTCCCAAGTTTTGCGTTAGGCCAGCCCTGTAGCTGGCTATCAATAGAAACTGCGCGCTTTGACGAAAGATCCACACGAGAGTAAAGAAGAAGGTGCCTTAGGAAGCACGCGACCCATGTCCACGTGCTTATCAGTGAACAATGGCAGAGCCGCTGGAGTCAGAGTGGTCATGAAAGTCGAGATCCAAATCAGATAGCTGCTCACGTAGAAGCTTCAGATTCCATACGTGAATTTGGTTTCCCGAAATCAAGGAGAGATGTGAACCGGTCTCGTCGAATGCCAGTTGCCCCAGCGATGCCGGATTGGGAGGCATCAAAACAGCCACGGTTTGGAAGGAGCGGACATCAAGAATCTGATACTGATTGCGCGACCAGGGGGCAATCAACCAACGACTGTCCGGAGAAAATGCCAGCCGAGCGGGCCAGCCGTCGTCGCCTGTTCGCTCGTGGGACGACTCACATTGCCATGTGTCGGTGCGATACAGATCGATTCGATAACTTCCAGAAACTGCCAAGTATTTGTTGTCCGGACTGAAGGTCACACTAGCCTTATCGCCATCGAAGCTCAACTCTTTTACAAGACCGCCCGTGCGAGAACTCCACACGCGTACGCCCACGCCCTGCCAAGGACCGGTTGCCAGCCAGTTCTGATTTGGACTAATGCCCAGGGACCACCGATTGTGGTGATCACCGGTCGTGGTGCCCTCCGATGGATTGAGCAAATCGACAAACCGAGTTCCACGTCCAAATGGCAATAAGAGGCAATTTTTCATTGCAACTGGTTCAGAAAACGTTGCTTCTATCTTCAAATCTGAAATCAACTCGGGCGTTTCGATCACAGCCGACCTCGAATCCGAGGCGTTGTTTTCAAATGAGATCGGCCAACGTTTCATTCCGTCTTCACCTACGGAGATAAGCGCACGACGCTCCCCTGGCGACTCAACAACTTGAACAAATCGGACGGTAGGCGAGATAGGAATTAACTTGGCAAGTTTACCGGAATTGGTTTCGAATAGCTCCAGATGGGTAGGGGTGGTTGACCAGACAAAATCTGAGCAGCCTGCCAAGAAGTTAACTTGATACCTTTGTTTAGCGTCACTCGTCAATGTTTGCAAACAACTTCGGTCGAGTACTTCCCAGACTCCAAACTCGCGACGCGGAGTGGTATAGGCAAGCCGAGTTCCATCGGGGCTGAAGTGTCCCGCCAAGGCATGACTATCGACTTTCATCAGTTGCTTGTCGTTGTTCAGCTCCCACAAACGAGTGCTGTTGTCCCAGGCGGAGGATACCAGGCTATCGCCACGAGGATTCAAAGCCAGTCGAACGACTGCCCCGACATGCCCCATCAAACTTCGAGGTCGCTCGTCAAGTTTATGGATATCCCAGATCTGGATCTCACCATTGTCGCAACCAGCATGTAGCAGCTGTCCGTCTCGATTCCAAACCAGGTCACGCACCACTCCTGGTAGTGAGATAACTCGTCGGGGTCGTCCAGACAGAGAGAATAGATTGACGCGAGGACGATGCGCATCGGCTACCGCCAACATCTTTCCTGTCGGATCAAAACGCAGTGCCATGGCTTCGACACCTTCAAGCGAAAGTTCTTCAACTCGCTCTCCACTGTGTAAGTTATACATAGCCAGCGTTTGATGATCCGTGGCTATGGCTATGGTCGGATCAATTGGGTGAAAGACAAATTTTCCGAACCTACTCGGGTTAGTGCAACGTACTATGCACCTGCCCGTTTCCATGGACCACAAACCTACATGCATGGGTGCGGCGTCGGGCGGATGATAGGTGGCTGCTAAAAAGAGACCATCGGGACTGAATTCCAAGCTCCATGCATGAAAGCCCGGCCCAGGTAGTTGTCGTGTTTCTAAATTAGTTGATATATCAACTATTCTTATGTCTCCAGTCTGCGACGCTTGTGCATATCGTTGGTGGACCCAGTCGTAAGCAATGTGGGTCGTCCAATCTGACCGAACGTGCACCGAGCGGACCTTATGTAGATCCACTAGCGCTAAACAGGCAATCGCTTCATTGCGTAGAGCTAGCAGGGCCTGGTCGCGCTGCGATGGATCAAGATAAACTCGTGGTAAGAATTTCAAGGCTTTGGAGACGGCGGCCAGGCCATGACTGCGCTGCCCGCTGGCGGCATTCAGTCGGCCGGCGGTGGCTTCGGCGCGACTCTGGTCAAATAAGAGATTGAGCGCATCACGCTCACTCGCCTGGGCTAATTGCGTCTGCAATTGAAGCGCATGGGCTTGCTGCATCCAGCGATACCCAAACCACAGAGATCCGACCAACATGGTCGCCAAGAGGAGCCCAATTCCGGAAACAAGTAGACTGATCGTTGGATTGTGCCTGAAGAATCGACAGAGTTTGCCCCACAACGAGGTTCGCTTGGCTTGAATGGGCATATCGTTCAGATACGCTTGCAAATCTTCCGCCAACGCACCGGCAGATTTGTAGCGCCTCGCGGGTAGCTTATCGATGGCTTTTAATACGATCGTCTCGAGATCAACTGGTACCGCTGGAGCCAGTTCACATAGCCTCGCGGGTGGACGATTGGCGATGTCGTTCAACAGGGTGGCACGGTCGCGCTGCGGGAATGCAGGCTGCAACGCTATCAGTTCATAGAGAGTCAGTCCAAGTGAGTAGATGTCGCTGCGCCGGTCTGTCAAACCTCGCAAACGCTCGGGAGCCATGTACGGCAAAGTTCCTAAGAGATCACCTGTTTGAGTCAGGTTTTCATCGTTTTCAGTGGCTAACCCAAAATCCGCAACCCATAACACGCCACTCGAATCAAGCAGCAGGTTAGCTGGCTTGATATCTCGATGAATGACGTCGTGCTCGTGAGCGTACTGAAGAGCTTGGGCCGCTTGATAGCCCAGGTGGGCCACACGCTGATAATACTGCTTCAAACTTTCGCTGTGCGCTAGTCGCGTGGCAGGCACGGCAGGCTGGTCTTCATTGCTCCAAATCAGGCGGAGCGTTTCATGCAATACGCCGGACTCATCAGCGGGCAAGGGCTGCGAATGGCGCTGCCGGCTGATTGAGTCGATCACCAAATCCAAGCTGCAGCCCGGAATAAATTGCATAGCGTAGTAGTGCAGCCCACGATCACTACCCACATCGAAGACCGGTACGATGTTCGTATGATGCAGTCGGCCAGCTGCCCGGGCTTCGCGATAGAACCGTTGAAGCCGCCGATCGTTGGCCGCCAGGTGATTGGCTAAGACCTTCAACGCAACTCGGCGACGCAACGTTGTGTGTTCAGCTTCGTAAACCAAGCCCATGCCACCTTGGCCAATGAGACGCAGAAGCCGATAGTCTCCCAACGTCTCGGGCATCGCACTTACAGGTTGAAGCAACGATGGTTGAGCAGGAGTCTGGTTCGATTGGGCTATCTGTTCCAAATTTGCCAGCACTGGGAACAGCCCTTCTATTTCGCTGGCAAAGTGAGGATGGGCACTGGCATATTCGCTGATCGATGGCTGCTGACCTTGACGGATTCGCTGCACGAAGTGTTCTGTCAACTCTGCCAAAGTGATAGATTTGCCTGGCACAGTCGGTAGGCCATCCCACGTGCTAGGTGGCGACTCTGCGGTAACGTGTGGACGTGAGTCCAACTTGTTGGAAGCCGAACTCATTAGCGACGTCCTGGCAAAGTAGTAGTGGAGGACATCGCCCGATCGAGTAGCTCCTTTAATCGTTTGATGGCGCGAACATAACGGTTGCTGGCAGCCGTGGAACTAATGCCGAGCACGGCCGCACATTCCTGATTGCTGAGTTGTTCGAAATGTCGAAGATCCAGGATCTCACGGTCGATCGGTTCCAGTATCGCCAGAGCTGTTTCTATTCGCAGTTTTTCTTCGGCGCGGGTTAACGCTTGGCTGGGGGTCGTCAGCCGTCCGACAAGTTGTTGCGCCAGTTCCGTAGAACTGTCATGTGACCATGGGCACGCGTGGATGGAGACCTCCCGCCCTGCATCGCGAGCCTTCGTTCCTAAGTGGTGGCGTTGCAGATATGCCAGACGCTGCAGAGTCAAGAAACGCAACCAGACATAAAACGGCAACCGAGTCACATTGGCTGCAAAATATTCGTCTAGCCTGGAGATGGCTTCCAGCGATGCATCTTGTACGACATCCGCGGCCTCAATTCGGCCCCGCAATTTTTGATCCATGCGAAACGCAACCAGCCGAATTAGTCGCTCGCGATGTTGCGTTAACAACGCACCTATCGCGGACTTGTCTCCCTCGCACTCTTGCCGAAGCAATTTGTCCGATGACCAAGCGGAATCTGCCATTCGCCCAACCCCTCCAAGCTTGATCGGCCCCTTTCAGTATATAACTGCGCATCGGCGCCTACATCCACCGCCCACAGCACTAGCGTTCTGACAAAAATTGTTGTTCTGAAGATTTTGTTCGTTTGACGCTCCGTTGCAGTTGCGATGATCAGGGCTTAAATGTGCACGGCTCAGAACTACAAGTAAATCTTCCTCGGAGTCCGCATCCCAATTACACTGGGGTTACAGCGGCATAATGCCGGCGAGGCATTTCATTTTCGCTCTCGAAGGAAGATTCATGAGACTATTGGCGCTAGGTTGCTTAATCCTGGCTCTTATTGGCCAAACAAGTCAGGCGGCCCTCATCCTGACGCTCACACGCGTAACGCCCGACGGTGATATCGTGCTGGGGGGAAATGCCACATTCGAATTGTCAGTTTACTCCGATAGTGGGAGTCCAGAACCCAATGTGGCTGGCATCGACGTAGTGGTGGACGCCAACGATCCAGCTCTGACAGGGACTGAAATAACGGGTGGCCAGTTCATTGCGGGCACTAATGATTTCTTCACCAACGTAGCCAATCCTTATCTGATTCCGTTTCCCTCTTCTGTGGCCTACTTTGGTGCTAACAATGGCGCGGGACTGAGTGTCGGAACTTCTCCCTCTCGACTGGCAATATTGACATTAAGCACCGCAGGGGCGACACCGGGGAACTACCTGATGAGCCTCTCTAGCCTGACCGCTGTGGACTCTTTGTTTAATGCCATTGACATTAGTGCTGGTCCGCCGCTGAGCTACACCATCAACAGTGTGCCGGAACCGATGTCGATCCTGCTGGTCGGAGTTGCCACAATAGGCGTGGGGATACGCCGTTTTCGCCACTTGGGTTCTACGAGACGTGGAGTGTCGCGTTAGGTTGATGCTCGGCCGTGTGGTATACTGCCGGTCGTTTTGCATTTGTGGCTCAGCAATCACACGACTGTGCTAGAGAACCGACCGAAGATGTTTCTGACTCCTGCGAGTTTGCTCTATCGACTCAGGCAACCAGAAGAAACAGCGGCTTGGGATCGTTTTGTTGAACTCTATTCGCCTTTGCTCTATCACTGGGCTAAACAGCTAGGCTGTCAAGAATCCGATGGCGCCGACTTAGTTCAAGATGTCTTCGTCATTCTGTGGCGGAAGATGCCGGAGTTTCAGTACGACGCCGGGCGCAGTTTCCATGCCTGGCTGAAGACCATCTTTTTGAATCGCTATCGGTCGCTCGAACGAAAATTGGTTCCGGTAACCATGGAGTCGGGATCGAATCTTTGCGACAGCAGCGCCGGCATCATCCTGGACGATGCAGAGGACATGCAGTACCTGCTGCGCAGGGCGTTGCTGCTAGTGGAGTCTGAATTTTCAGAAATGCAACGCAAAGTCTTTCATGCCTATGTCCTAGAACAACGCGATCCCAATGAGGTCGCCGCTGTCATAGGAATTTCGGTAGGCACTGTCTACTCGATCAAGTCCAAGATCTTAAGTCGGTTGCGACAAGAAATGAAGCTGATCTTGGACTAAGGAACCGATGCTCTACTTTTTGACCCGGGCGACTCGCAGGCCTAGATCGAAGTAGGTCCAAGGTTCAGTGGGTTCTAACACGTGCGACGCTCTGCACTTCTCGGCTTCGTCTCGCCAGCTTCCACCATGAATCCAGTGTGCACGTTTGTGGGGAAGATTGGCCAGGTCATCACACCATTCCCAAACATTTCCGTGCATGTCAAAGAGCCCCAAACCGTTGGGCGCATAGATTCCCACCTGGCTAGGTCGCTGAAGATCACTCAACTTCGAGTTGGCATGGTGTGATAGCAGCGTCTTGGTAGGCGTATTGAAGTAGAACGCATTTGTATTGTCAAAGTCTGGGGGCATCGGGCCGCCCTGGCAAGCAAACGTCCACTCCGCTTCGGTCGGAAGTCGGTAAATCCATTCGGGATTACTCTCCAGTTCATTCAACTTGGTGAGGAAACTTTGGCAGTCGAGCCATGAGACTCGTTCGACAGGTAGTCGAGCCAACTCGGCGTCGCTCAGAAACGTGACCTTGTCAGCCCCAGGACCTTGCCGGCTAAAGTAGCTAGGGTTCGCGCCCATCACTTGCAGCCATTGGGCCTGAGTCACTTCGTAGCGACCGAGATAAAAATCGTTGGCGACTTCGATCTCGCGTGCACCCAGCAACTGATCAAAGTTACCTGTGCCACGTAGTGTCTGGCCGTGCGGCACGAGTTCGAACTCCATGCCTAGGCTGTTTATAAAGGCAACGGGTTTGACGGACCGATTGCCCGGATCAAAATCGGCTAGTACCTTGGCCGCTGGTTGGTCATTGATCTTTCGCAGTGTCGAAATGTCTTTTAAAGTACTGAACCAATTGGCAAGTTCGTAGTCGAACTCAAACCATGTCAACGGCCAGCCCGTGGCCATCGAGATATCTTTGACGTTGGTACCGCGCACCATCAACTCTTCGATCGGGGCAGCTTCAATTGGCGAGAGATCTGCTACGCGGGTGTTACTGCAGTACAGGGCTCTTATCGAAGTGCCTTTCAAAGGTGACAAGTCTGCCACTTGCGTTAAATTGATGCACAAGAAGTCGAGTGGGGCTCCCGCCAAAGGCGTCAGATCGGTGAGGTTGCGGTTGCAGCCAATGTTCACGTGCTCCAGCGGCATGCCGCTCAGTGGCGTTAGATCAGATCCCGTCCAGTGCCAGAGCTTCAGCACCCGTAGCTGCATGCCTTTCAGCGGACTCAAATCGGAAACGGGAGAGTAATCTATGCTCAGCTCTTCGAGAGGCATCCCGGCCAATGCATTGAGGTTGGATGTAGTATAACCGCCGTAAAGGCCGAAATTGACCAGCGAGAGGCCTTGGATACCACTCAGATCAATGAGCACCAATTCCCAAGTGCTCCCGCCTTCGATGCTCAATGACTTCAGCAACTTGAGTCCACTGAGCGTTTCGAGATTGGCGACGTTCTTGCCGGTAATGGTCAAGCCCACGATCTCGCCATCTTGAATTGCAGGTTTGATCGCGCCATCGAACTGAGGATTGCCGGCCTTGAAATGCTCGAGCACATTTTTGATGTGCTCATTGGCCTGTAAATCCAAAACATCGTTTGTTGTGTCGTCCGCCGGCGGCTTGAGAGTGGAAGAGAGGCTTGACGCATTGAGCTCTTCTGTCGCTGACCATTGAGAGGACAAGAACCAGCCAACTGGAACGAGTAGTCCTATCGCAGTTGCGATGCCTATCCAGCGCCTGCGCTGCGACACGCCGGGTCGCGCGTGTGGGGACGAACGGAGTTTTGTTGCACTGGGTTGCGTTTCGCCGCGTTGCGTTGCCGATTGCCCATACTCGGCCACTCCTGACTCAAGTTCCTGTTTGACGCTAGCGAGCGCTTGGATAACTTCCCGGGCCGACTGAGGTCGCTGGGCCGGCTCCTTTTGCAGCAGCCGCATCGTCAATTGGGAGAGCTTCACCGGGATCGCTGGGTTTCGCTGGGCAGGCGAGTCCGGTGTGTTGACCGCCAGAGCCATCAACGTTCCTAACATGGATTCGGCTTTGAACGGAACCTCGCGCGTACACAGGTAGTACAACACACAGCCCAGCGAAAACAAATCCGATCGCGCATCGACCGACGATTCACCGCGAGCTTGTTCGGGAGCCATGAAGGCAGGAGTGCCCACGATTGCGCTGGCTTGCGTTAGATGTGTGTCATCCACATCCATGCGAGCTAACCCAAAATCTAAGATCTTCACTCGAGGACGACTATCATCGTTTTCTTCGAGCCAAATGTTGCCTGGCTTGATGTCGCGATGAATCATGCCCTTCTCGTGAGCGTCGGCCAACCCTTTGGCTACGCCGGTAGCAATATGAATGATTAAGTTCACATCCAGTTCTTCACCGGACCGGATGGCTTCGTCCAGGGAACGTCCAACTAGCAGCTCCATGGCCAGGTAAGGCACATCGTTTTCCTCATCGACTTGATGAACGGTAACGATGTGATCGCTTTTCAGGCAGGCAGCCGCCCGGGCTTCGCGCAGAAATCGCTGCTTGGCAACCGGATCCTGCGCGATCTTAGGTAACATTACCTTCAGGGCAACCTGGCGATGGAGTTTGGAATCCTCTGCCAAAAACACTGAACCCATTCCGCCCGAACCCAATAGCTTGAATATGCGATAGGGCCCCAGTTTCCCTAATCCGCCTTGAGTCGAATCGGCCGAGAAGGAGACCGATTCGCGGCTGGCGCTGGATAAATCTTCTGAATGGTTGCCAAAGTCCGAATGGTCTGCTGCCAGGTTCGGAATCTGCTTGATGCGCTCGACCATCAGTCGCGGGGTCTGACTGGCGATGCGTGTGAAAGTATTGGCAGTCCCTACGAGCGCCTGGGTGAGTGCACCCTTCGACGCCAATTGGCTGACCTGTTGCTGGCAGATGGAGCAATGCTCCAAATGCTCGGCATACTCTGAGAGTTCTGGGTCCAATAGCTGGCCATCGAGTAAGTCCAACAGTTCGGAATACTTCGGACAGGCTCGTTGGGTATTCATAGACTGGCGCACGCTGTGGACAAACAAGGGAAGACGAACATTCCGCGGCTAAAAGGTCGCTCCGTCCGGTTTTGGGGAAAGACCAGTTGTACAACAAGTACGCACCAGAAGCGAACTTCTTCCGAAACTTCATCAACAAACCATCTTACAAGACATCGTTCCAACACAAAATGAAATTTTGTGGCACAAACCCTCGCAGGAGCACGCATAGCTACGTGAAGGCCTTATTGTCTGAGTGTCATTCAGAGCTGATCCCTTTTTTGTGGAAGATTCATTCAAGTTGGGCGTACTCCAGTAACTCCTGGTAACTCCGGCCCCTCCTCGCAACTGAATTGGCTGACTATGAATGCTCCCCGCTCTCGGCGTGCATCAGCTCTCGCTCGATCTCAGGCCCGCCGCGCATTGAGAAGTTCTTTCTTTGAGATTCTAGAGCGCCGCGAAGTGATGGCGGCCGGTTCCGACCCGTTGGTTCTAATCCCAGGTTTCGGTGGCACCTTCGCTAACGAAGCCAACACGACGACCAACGAATGGTTAGCCACTCGCGGCCTGGCTCCGGACAAATTAACGCTCGAACCGTTCAGTGGCACATACCAAAACATTGTTCAGTCGCTGACCAACGTGGGATACAACTCCAATCCCGCCTCAGCCACGCAAAGTCTGTTTGTGGTGAACTGGGACTGGCGCGTCCCGGCCGCCCCAGTGGATGCCGACGCCCTGAGCGCTCCCAACGGAACACTGTCCAGTGTTACAGCCGCGGGCATCTCGAATACAACGTACGAGACCGGTTTGGATTACCTGGGTCGAGTCTTGGCCGATGTCAAACTCAAGTATCCAACTGCTACGAAAGTCGATGTGATCGCGCACGGCCTGGGTGGCGTTATCGCGCGGAGCTACATTCAAAGCGCAGCCTATGGTCAGGCTGGCTTGCCGCGCATCGATGATCTATCGCTGGTGGGAGTTCCCAATGAGGGTGTCACGGATCCGTTTAATCTTGCGGGCGACGATTGGAGCAATAAAGCTGCCGCCCGTATGACATCTCAGATGGTTGATCGCGCCTACGACTTGATGAACGCCGGTGCAGGCACCGTCATCGTGGGGCCTACAGGTAACATTCTCAAGTCAGAAAATCTCACGCCGTCCGAGTTTACGCAGCGCTATGTGGCTTCACTTCGACACTTGTTACCCACGTATGCAGCAGTTGATACAGACGACGATGGCGTCTTCGAGAAACTATCAACAACCAACCCAGCCGGTAACACGCGCGTTAATGATCTGCTGATTGACTTGAACGCGGGACCGAAAAACGCCTGGCTGGATTTGGTATTGAACAAGACCAACGTCATTTATAGCACGGAGGTCACGACTAGCGATCAACTGATCGCGCGCACGGGTCCATCAGAGGCCGGCTATCAAACCGATGAGATTTTGTCGTTCCAAGACTTCATCGGACGTCGACCCAATGCGGGCGAAGCCTGGTTCGAAGACAAGGTTTCGGGCCACGGTGGTGACGGATCGGTCGCCACTTTCTCGTCGATCGATCCATTTCTGGGCGATCGTCGCATCGGTTCCAAGCTGATTCTCGCCCCGATCACCGGGGCTGCCGCAGGCGTAACTGCTGTCGGTCACAACGAGCTGATGGTCAATCCGTTAGCCCAAACCAGGCTCCTTAAATCAGTCGGTGCTTCGGCTTTTACCAACGCCAACCTGGTTACCAACCGCGTCGTATCGAAGTCTGGTGCTACAGCCAAAGCGATCTCGACGGGGCTGGTGCGGCCCACCGATGCCATCTCTGCAGCGGCTGCTCAATTTAAGAACATCCTCACCACGACGACTACAACTGGGGTTCTCAATACAACTCTGGCGTACACCTCGACCAAGCTGGGAACTTTGCTGCCGGTCGATACATTGTGGCAAGACCGAGTGCTAACGCCGCTCACGGATCTCTTAGCGAATAACGCCAGTGCCACGTTGGCGCAAATCGTGGCGGTCTTGAACGTTGGACTACCCGTGCCCGCATTTTCAGTGGAAGAGGATTCCGACGAAGAGAAATCGATTCGCTTTGACCTCAGTGCAGCCAACTTTACGAATATCGCTGGCAGCGCGCCAACCGCTACCGGGACACTGGCGCTCGGAAGTGGCTTGGCCCTCAGCGCAGGCGGCGACTATACCTTGACCGGTAACCTTTCGCTCTCCGGAGTGATTGGGATCGATATGAATCAAGGGGATGACTTTGCCAACGCCTTGTTTGTGCGGGGGCTCAATCTGGTCGCCAGTGCCTCGGGGTCGATCAGTAACTTGAACGCCAGCATCAATATTGGCAGCTTGAGTGCGGGTATCGAAAACGGCAGCTTTAGCCTGAGTGCCAGTGCCTCCGTAGGCTTGAAGTATCCATCTGACGATAACGTTTCGCTGCGTCAAATCGTGGCCACTCCCTTTACCGATCTGGTTGGTATCACACCGACGGCAGCTCTGGAGATGCGACTGCCACTGAATATCACCAATACCGCCACGAACTTTAATCTTGCCAACTTTGGCCGTCCGGTGATTTCGGCCGCATCGCAAAATCTATTTGTGGGCACACCCGATGTCATCGTGGACATCGAAATTGGACCAGCCATACAAGATCAGATACTGACGCAACTTGGTTCGCTCGATGCTGCGGCTGATGATGTATCTAGTCGTTCAGCTTTCAACACAGTCATCCCTGGCATCGGTCAGTCGCTGAATGGTCTAATCAACGCTCCTGGCAGCGGAACCACCAATCGCTGGGGTGACCTGGTCAAATTTGAGAAGGCTGCTCGCGATTACTTCGACAGCTTTAACCCAGCCAGCGCCGTGTTTGATGCGGAAAACGTTGGACAGAAGCCAACTGCCCTGGGACTTCGCAATGCGATCACTGCACGTATTGATACAGTGACGCGCGATATCTTAGGTGGCGTTGGTATCTCGCTGAAAGGTGGACTCGACCTGGCCACCAACAAACTGCAATTCGATCTGGCGGTAGACGGTACGTACATGCGTTCGGTCGATCTGCAACTCGATTCGCTCGGGGATGAATGGACCGACATCGGTGTGGACTTCGCTGCGGCCGCTAAAGTCGACGTGGCCACCGATATCGACATCGGCATCAGTTTCGGAGTGGGACTGAGTACAGTTACTGGACTCGAGCCTTTCTTTGCACTCAATCGATTCAATGTCAACGCGTCCATCAATGGCGATAACGCCAGCCTGGGATTCTCCATCGCTAGTGGGACAATTGGTGGCACGATCACCGCCGCCAAACTGCGCATTGATGCGGGTGTCGCGATTGCGGTAGCCAATACCGCCGGACCGGTTGCCAGTCGCATTAGCGTTACGCCCTCTGGCGCGCTGGATCTGGATTTCCGTTTCAACGCGAGTCTGTATGGATCGGATTTGGTTACCGGTTCCGTGCTGCCAAGCGTTACCGTATTCGATGCCAATCTGTTTGATGCAAACGGACCCACGTTCGATGTCGATATCGCGCCCCTGCTGCTGAATCTCAGCTCTGAAGCGATCGTCAATGGACTGATCAGTTTTGCCAGTTGGCTCAACGACGCCACGGGTAGCGATGTGCTCTCGACCAAGATACCGCTCTTGAACAAGAGCATTGGCCAATTGCTGGCCACACCGGCGGAACCTCGCAAATTTGATCGCTCGCAGATCATTTCCATCGACAGTCCGACCGTCTCCGATGGTTTCAAACGCTTTACGGCGCAAATCAATTTGGGTGGAGATACCGCTGCCTCGATCGGGATCAAACCGGAAGCTACGATGATGTTCCTGGCCACTAGCGGCGAGTTTTACGAAGGCATTGTGGACGGGGTCGATGGCGAAGTAGTGACCATTCGCTATGACCAGTCGCGTACCGATGAGCCCAATGTGGCTGAGCCGGCTTTGACATTCCAAGTTGGTGGAACTCTTGGCGATAACCTCAAAGCTGCGTTGGTCAACTTCAACAAGCCAGGAATCGTCGCCCCGTCGTTGGCGGAACTATTCAATGAGCTGGCCGAGCCCTTGGGTATCCAGTTCAGCGGCCCAGGAGCTGTCTCGTACGATAACCTTACCAAACGCTTGCTGTTGATCCCCAGCTTTACACCCCAAGCGATTCAGTATGCCACGCGGTTGGACTTTGGTAACAAGATTGCCGGTCTGGAGTTCAATGCATCGGGTAATTTCATCGTGACCGCAACTCCGACCATTCGCTTGCCTATCGAAATAAATTTAGATTCCAATTCTGGTCTGACGCCCACTAATCGCGTGGCCATTCTGGATGATACCGATCCAGAAATTAGCCTCGCTATCTCAGCTCAGCTGGATGAACCCCAAGCGCGGGCGTCGATTGGGTTTATCAGCGCTATCTTGGCCGAAGACCCGGCCATCACGACCAACGACGGCATCAAGTTCGACATGACTCTGGGGATCAATGTCCAAGACCCTAACACAGTTGCAGGCACAACCGGCCGGGCTACGATTGCTGAACTGCTCGTGCCGGCGAACTTGTCGAATACGTTTACACCGACGTTTACTGGTTCGGTAGATATCGACGGTATCACGATCAAGCCAGAAGTTGCGGGAACCGCTATTCCCGGCGAGGTGACGATCTTTACCACCGATGTGGCCAATCCGATTGTCACTACAACTCGAGCACCTGCACAGTTCTCGAACCTGAGTGAATTAGGCAGCCTGTTCAACAAGGTCTTTGTAGCGAACACGATTGGCACTACCGAATCGCTGACTCCGGAAGCCGTAGCCACAATGTTCGTGCAGTTGGGTAACTCGGTGCAGGAGATCGCTGGCAAGCTGGAAGTGCCCGATGGCATCCCGTTTGTCAAAGAGGCTGTCAGCGGTATCGTCGACTTCAGCCGCATAACCCAGAACTTCGCGCGTCAACTTTACTTCAATCCCAAACTGGTTGGGTCCGACGACATCTCGGTTACCAATGGTCGATTGTCCAGTGATGCGACCTTGGCAATACGTATCGAAGGCGGCGAGCCAGCCTTCATCACCATCAAAGCTGAAGACACTGCGACAAATAATTCGATCGACGATCTCTACGCGGATATCAATGCGGCTCTAGCTGCTCAGGGCTTGGGTGGCAAGTTGATCGCCGAGCGCCAACTGCCCTATGTGGGCGATGAAGTTTCTGCGCTGACAGATATCTCTGCGGATACCATTCCGAACTTCGTTCAGCCGCTACCGGACGGGTATCAGCGTTGGAACGCAACACTGCCCAGCACGATCAATCTCTTCAACCTCGGATTGCGCGTGGGCGATGTGATTGAGTACTTGGATACCGCCGGAGTGTATCAACAGGCCAGTGTCGATCAGATGACGCTCAATACGTTGTCGTTCCGCTTCAACGCCGCGCTACAAGCCCTGCCAGAAGTCGATGACGCCACGCGCTCCATCTCACTTTTTGGTTCAGACAATGCCAACAAGCTGGCCATTCGCACAACCGATCCTACAGCAGGTATTTCGCTGGAACTCAGTACAGTCCAAGTGACTGCTGTCAGTGACTTGCCCACGCAGCTCACTAGCGATTTGAGTTTGAACCTGGAAATCGACGGAACACTGGTCGTTGTGACCATCACCGCTGCGTCGACCAGGGACAACGGTCAGCCGAGCGATATGCTGGCCGCTCTCAACCAGGCTCTAGCGAGTACTCCGTTTGCTGGCGGGAATCTCGATCAGAAACTGCGGGCTCAACTGGTCGGCAACCAACTTCGTCTTATTGCGGTTGATAGCGCTACTAAATTGCTAACAATCAACGGCGGTGCAGTGCTGGGCTTTGTGGCAGGTCAAACCAAAGACCAAAACACTGCCCGCACGGAACTGGGACTGGGTACCAACACAGTTGAGTCGGGTAATGTGCCTGGCTTCCGGGATGGCATGCTGGCCAGTCCTGCCTTCCGGGCGGGTACGATTCAGGACTTGGTTCACATCATCAACGGCATGCTGCAGGCGCAATTCGCGGGTCAGAGTCTCGCGACCGCTTCGCTCAACTATATCGCCGCGCCACGTTCTATTCAGTTCAACATCAATCTGGGTACCGAGTTCAGCAAGTCCATTGAACTGAACTTCGATGAGGGAGTGGATGTCGGGTTCGCGCAACTGAGTGTGGCTGGTGGCGCCGCGGCCTCCTTCACGGCTAAGGCTGGTGTCGAGTTGACGGTGGGTATTGACTTGGATCCGATTGGCTCAGGCACAGTGACAGCCGCGACACTTCTCAGCTCGCTCGATAAAGGTCGCGGTGTTCAAGTCAAATCGGGTCTAATTGGGAACGTGGTCAATTCGAGTGGCCAGAACACTCCGGTGAGCGACCTCTCCCTGAATCTGCTAGTCAATCAGTACGGAAGTGTTTCAACCGCAGTGAATATTACACTGCCAGCGGACACGGTTTCCGACAACGCGTCTCTGGATGACCTGGCTGCCGATTTAACTGAAGCGCTTAAGGCACGCTTCCTACAACTGAATCTTCCCAATCTCCAGGTCGTCGAAGGCAATTCGCCTATCGAAGTTCAAACGACGCCCGAGGGCAAGCTGTATATCGTCTCCAATGCCAACAAGGTCAACGGGCTGACGATCGCAGCGGGAACATCTGGGTTCCTGGGCTTTGCAGTGAACCAAACGAGCAACGTACCCGACCTGGCAATTCAGTTGCGCAATGGCAACACCTTTGAAGTGGATCTCGACTTCTCTGAAACGCTTGGGGACATCAAGTCGAAGATTGAAGCCGCTGCTGGCGGCGCAGGCGTTCTGGAAGTGACGTTCGTCGCAGACCAACTGCAATTCAAAGATAAAACCACCCAGGTTGGCACCAACAAGTTTCAAGTGACGGCCATTGGCGACAACACCGGTATATCGCCCATCGGCTCGCTACTGGGCATTGTGCAAGAGATCTCGCCGATTGACGACGATCCGAATACGCCAGAGGTTGATGAAACTAACGATGGAACCGTGCTGATCGGTGTACCGCTGCTGCGACAATTCACTACTGATCAATTTTATGTTTTAGTTTCCGGTAGTCGAGCTTTTGCGAATATCACGATCGACTCCAGCGATGTCGACCTGGTTGCATCGCTGGGCATCCTTGATCTGGGTATCGTCGATGGTGTACTCAGCTTCAACGCAAATGCATCGATCAATTTGGCTGATGTCGATGACCCCGATACGTCTACCGTTAATGAAGCGACCGATGGCAAGCTGCGACTAAGTGACTTTTCGCTGGCGGGCTTCAAATCGATCATTCAGCCCAGCTTCACCTACAGCGGAAGTGCCAACCTGCCTGTCGATGGCAATGCGTTGGTCTTCTTGCCACCGGAGTTCAAACCAGGTGGGGCCACGCCGATAACGATCGGCATGACGCTCTCGGGCAGCGGCTTTACTAAGCCCACGTTGACCTTTGGCGTCTCCAATTTGCAAGCTGCTCTGGAAAACTTCAAGAACTTTTCAGTGGCTGATTTAGTGGGAGTCGTGCAGCGCGTGGTCGAACTGTTGCAGAACAGCGATATCGACGGGCTAAATACGCCCATACCGGTGGTCAACCAAACGCCTAACGACATCTTGAACGTGGTGGGTGGCCTGGCGAAAGCGGCCGAAGAGTTGCTGTCTGGTCCGGATCTTGAATTGCTTGCCGCCAAGATACTGGAGCTGGAGACCTTGCTGAACAACTTCGGCGGTACTCCAGCTCAAAGTGATGCAGTGATGGAACAGGTGGCGGGAGTTAAGGCCGCGTCCAATCCCGATCATACTTATCAGTTGAGCGTCGCCGGGATCTCTGTTGTCAACGATGTTACTCCAGCTGATATTGCGCTGGATTCTTCAGCGGCCGAGGTCTTCGACGAGTTGACTCGTATTTGGGGACCTGGAGTTATTCAAAGTGTGACAGGTGCCACAGGCGGTCCCTACACAGTGACCTTCGAGGCTGCCCGCGGCGATGTTAGCGATCTCAAAGGATCCAGTGGATCAGGTCTGACTGTTCAGTCTCGCACTTTAACTGCAGGTGTTACCGGCGCCACTTCCGAAGTACAACAATTGACGTTTGTGTCCACAGGTCAACTGGTAGCGGCCCTGACACGCTTGCGCAACACGTTGGCGGCTATTCCGACGACGACTGCGGGGCGCAATGATCTGCTGGCCAAAGTAACAGAGATACAAGACAGCGTGGCTTCGCGTAGCAGCCTGGGCAAGATCCTCGGCGATGCGATCAAGAAGGAGCTCGACCTGCCGGATAACGCCTTCACTTTGAGCATTGATTTCGTAGATGCAGATTCGGTCGCTCCCGGATTTCAAGCCACGGCCATCGTCAAGATTGATATCGACAAATCCGTGACCAAGTCCGTGGGTTTCGATTTCAACTTGCCCGATCTAGGCCCAGTGGATGTGACTACTGGTGGCAACATCGAGTTTACTGTCGGTGGCCACCTCGACCTGGATTTTGGATTCCGCTTTGGGACCTTTACGCCTTATCTGCTGAACACAACCAAAGTTGCTTTAACCACCTCGATCGACTCGGTGATTTCGGCTCAGGCCGGCATCGGTGGTATCGGTGGTGGGCTTGAAGGAAAACTGCAACTCAAAGAAGCACAGTTCTTGGATGCCGCTGCGGTAGTTGCCGGCGGCGCCGGGATCGCGCTGGCAGGCGCGCCAACGGATAATCTGATGGTGGTGACCCGTGAAGGCGAAATCACTGGCGCGACCAATGCCAATCCGATCGTGATCACCACCGCCGCTACGCATGGTCTGCGAAATGGTCAATCCGTGACGATCAAAGGTGTCTTGGGCAATACCAACGCTAACGGCAAATACTTTGCCAAGGTTCTTACGCCGACGACCTACCAACTATTCACCGACTCAGCCATGACCATCGGGCGTCCCGGCAATGCCGCTTACATCGCCTCGGCGACAGATGCATGGAGTGCCAACCTCAAGCGCGGCAGCGCGATCACGCAAGATGTCGACTATGCACTGGATACTTCCAGTCCACCCAATGTTATCTTCAAGAATGCGGCAGCCTCGTTAACCGAGATCCGGTATTCACTGGAATCGCATACTCCAGCAGCCAATCCCGCCAAAGTTACCGTATCGATCGATCCTGCCCTTGTTCCCAGCGATGGAAATTCGATTGGTGGAATTCCATTCTCGCAAGTGTTCTCTTCGACGATTCCTGTTGCCAACAAGTTTGATTTCAACTTGAGTGGTTTCGCATCGTCGTCGCTGGATGGAAACTTTCTGGGACTTACCGTGGATAACGCCATCACGGTAGGAGCCGGTCTGGACAAGCCCACCAGTTTCGATTTGAACTTCGATGGCATCAAGAGCACGATTGCCAATCTGACCGATCCAAGCAAGATCAGCCTGGCCCAAATCATCAGCGGCATGAAAGCTGTCTTGTCTTTGATCGAAGCTGGACTGAAAGATGACTTGCTGAATCAGGTGCCGTTGGTCGGAGACAATGTCAATCTCGATAACAGCTTTGTCGGCAAGCTGCGGACAATGATCAATCAACTGGATTCACTGGTCAGCACGCAAGGTGGACCACTCGAATCGGTTCGCGCCCAAGTTCAACAATCGATCTTCAACTCGCTGGGCCCCAATGGTCTGAAGATCCTCAAGCTCAATCCGCTGCATCACAATGATCCCAGCGTCGCAGACAATTTAGAAGTTGCCGACTTCCGCGATATCGATATTACCATTCCATCCTTAACTACGCCGATCGCAGATGCTGAGTTTGGGATCAACCTCAATATCGCTGGTCGCGACAAGATCGATGTGGATTTTGATCTCGGTGTCGATGCCTTGGCGTTTGATCTGGAGACCAAAGGCGGCGTCGAACTGAGCTTTGCGTATGACTTTAGTTTTGGTTTTGGCATAAGCCTGCAGAATGGATTCTATTTCCAAGTCAAACCCAACGCGGTTTATACCAACGGCTTGCCCAATGTCGGTGCGCCGGAGATCGGTTTGTCGATGGACGTGATACTCAAGCCGGGCACGACCCTCAGCGGCAAACTGTTCGTGCTGAACATGTCAGCGGAAAGTAACCTGGTCGAAGACTATAACCGCGATGGAATTCTCAACAATGGCGGCATTGGTATCGACCCGGCCACCGGACTCACGCGTGGTCCGCGGCTGAACGAGGCCGTGGATCGCTTCGACTATAACCGCGATGGAGATACGAACGACATCCTTACGGAAGCGGATCTGGATGGCAACAAGCGATTGTCCAAAGGCACCGGCATCGCGGGCAATATCTTTATCGATATTCTCAATCCTGATAGTGATTCAAAGAATCGCTTGAGCTATGCCGAAATCAAACAGACTCCAGCCAAGTCGCTATTCAACGCAGGTATCGCGACCGAAGCCTTCGCCGATCTCCGATTGAAAGCGGACGTCGGTTCTTCGAGTCTACCGAACATTACGGCGGACCTGACACTCGATTGGGCCATTGGGTTTACGACGCGCGATGGTGTGATCGGTGGTGGCTTGCCCGATGTGGCTATTCGCGATGTTAAGCTGGACATGGGCAGCTTTCTGACTACGGTTATCAAGCCAGTCTTTGAATCCCTGCAGACTTATCTCGGTCCGATTCGACCATTGGTCGATTTCTTGGCATCACCGGTCCCTGGTTTGAACGACCTTTCGCAACTGCTGAAAGGTCCAGAGATTACCTTCGTCACGCTCGGCATGCTGGGCGCTTCGCGTTCCGAAGCAACCATGGCTGCGGCCCGCAAGGCACAACAAGTCATTGGGCTGATGCAAGAGATTTTCAAGTTCATCGATTCCTTCGAAGAAGTGGTTCGCAATGGCGATGCCATCGTTATTAACTTTGGCACCTTCTGGGTAACAGGCAAACCACTGGCCCAGACGAACGTCAGTACTACCGGTGCCGGACTGGAACGCATCCTGCCCACCAATCCCAGAGCAGGCACCCAAGTTCGAGTCTTCAGCAATGGCCTCGAAGTTGCCAAATCACTGTATACAGTTGTGCGCTTTCTGGATGGAAACGTCAAGAAGACCAAGATCGTGTTTACCACGACGCCAACTGGTACGATCACGGCCACCTACACTACGACCGAAGGCGGTACGACTGACCTTTCCAACAAGAACACTCCGGTTCAGGTTAAGACTAATGCGCTGCAGTCTGATCTACTGGACTCCAGTGGCGCACCAATTGCCAATGGTGTTGCGAACAAAGTTGGACAGGCCAATACACCTGGCGCAGCCGGCACCAAGTCGCTCCTCGGTCGACTAACGGGCAGTCCCAATGCCAACGGCAAAGGTGGTTTCGGACTCAAGATCCCGCTGATCTCGAGTCCGTCGAACATCTTCAAACTCTTCACGGGTGAGAAGGCAGACATCATCCAGTGGCAAATTCCTAAGCTGGATTTGAACGTTCCTTTCCGCATGAAGTTTGGACCGATTCCATTTCCACCGGTGCCGTTGTACGCGACTTTCGGCGCCAAGCTGAGCGCCTTTGCCCAGTTCTCGATCGGCTTTGATACGCGTGGCATAGCCAAGACTGGAAACTTCGTCGATGGCTTCTACTTCGGTGACTTGGCCAACGTGACCACCGGTGCCGATATCGATGAGTTCGGTGTAAGTCTGGAAGCGTCGGTAGGTGCGGCCATCGATATCGCGGTTGCCTCAGCGGGTATCGAAGGCGGCGTGCGGGCCGATCTGGGCTTTAACTGGAACGATCTCGACAAGGATGGCAAAATCTACTTGGACGAGTTGGCCGATCTGTTCTCGCTCAAACCATCGCCATCGACTGGCAACGATATTCCCGGCATGTGTGTCTTCGATGCGCATGGATCTCTCTCGGCCTTTATTAGGGCATACTACGATGTGGTCCTGTTCGGTGGAGATAGCTTTACGATTGCCGAAATTGAACTCTTCTCATTCAATCACTCGTGTCCAGCGCCAGGGCTAGGTGAAGTGAGCAGCGACGGAACGTTGACCTTGTATGCGGGTGATAACGCGAGCAAACGCAGCGATTTCTATGGTACAGATATCAACGAGTCGTTTGAAATCAAACAAATAGTGGACGCTGGGCAACCGGCTCAAGAAGTGACCTTCCACTATCTCAATCGAGATAACCAACCCGATGTTACCAAACGCATTTACAAAGGCGTCACGCAGATCTTCCTCTCGGGTGGATCAGGTGATGATAGTTTTGTCGTCGATTCGAGTGTTACGGTACCGGTGAAACTGTATGGTGGCGCAGGCAACGATCGACTGGTCGGGGGTAGCGGCAATGATGTGCTGGTAGGTGGCGATGGTAATGACACGCTCATTGGCGGAGCGGGTAACGATCGCTATGTCTTTGCAGATAATTGGGGAGTAGATTCGGTAACGGAAGTCAAAACTGGCCCCGATGCGGGCGATCTCTTCGACTTTAGTTCGGTAACTCGTCCACTGCTGTCAACCTATAACAGTGCACTGCGGATCACCAGCGGCGCGAACATCGTCAACGGCAGTAGAGATACATCAGGCAATGTATTGCAAGTCGAAGGCATCGAGACGGTACTGGGTGGTTCGTCGACCAGCGATTCATTCACGGCTAGCGCAGTTATAGGCACGGGCAGTTCGAACACCTGGACAGCGACCGGAGTGAACAGTGCGAGCATCAACAGTGGTTTTCAGTTCAAAGGCTTTGAGAACTGGATCGGTGGTCCGCAAGAAGATCAATTCGTTTTCGATTCAACCGATCGAGTTGCCGGAATTGTAGATGGATTTGGGGGCGTCGATACGCTCGACTATGCCGCCTTCGGAACAGCTGCGATCACCATCAATCGTCAATTGAAGACCGCCAACAATATTGGGCGTTTTGAAAACATTGAGGCCGTACGAGCAGGCACAAGTACCAACGATACGCTGGTCGGCCGCAATGTGAATGCTGATTGGACGATATCTGGTTTGAACATCGGTGGAATCGTAGATGCTGGAGCGGTAACGCCCTTTACGTTCGAGGGTTTTGAAAACATTACCGGTGGCGATGGAAATGATCGCTTTAGCGTAGCCAGCACTGGACGCTTGACGGGCAATCTGCTGGGCAATGTTACCGCCGATCGCGCGGATAACGATACTCTGGATCTGTCTGCCCAAACTGCGCAACTCGATATTCGAGTGGCAGGTCGCAACCAGGGCACCGTGGAGCTTGGTTCCAGTCGGTTAACCAACTTCAACCGCATAGAGAACGTGATTGCGGGCACTGCAGACGACACCTTTACAATGACCTTTGGTTCATCGATTAGTGGAGCTAGTAACGGGGGCGGAGGTCGCGACACCATCGATTACTCCAGGTGGAGCACAGCCGTTGAAGTCAATTTGGCCACTGGTGTGAACCGGAGCGATGTCAATGCAACAGGTACGATCGCCAACATCGAAGATATCGTTGGTGGCTCAGCCGCCGACAGGTTAACCGGCTCTCAATTCGACAATCGCATCATCGGCAATGCGGGTGCGGATCTGATCAACGGCATGGATGGCAATGACATCCTGATTGGCGACCAGGCCGTTATCACGTTCAGCGGTAATGACATCAGCTCAATTCGCTCCAATGCGGAGCGTGGCGATCACGATACTATTACGGCCGGCAACGGCCACAACTGGATTTTGGCGGGACTGGGTAACGATTCCATTGTAGCGGGTCAGGGCCATAACTTTATCGCTGGAGATGCAGCACTGCTGGCAGCCAGCGGCGGAGTGGTGACATCGTTCGAATCGCTCAGCGCTGCCTTCGAAGGAAACGATACCATCGCTACGGGCGTTGGTAACGATCGTATTATCGCTGGTCAAGGTAACGATTCGATCACCGATGCAGGTGGTAGCAACATCATCATTGGCGATCGTGGCGCGATGACCTTTGCCAGTGGCGTCCCCGTACGTGTATCGAGCCAAACGGGCGTTCTGAGTGGCGTCGACTCGATCACGACTCAAGCAGGCAATGATATTGTCATCGGTGGTGGTAACGCCGACACGATCCATGCGGGATCAGGCAACAACGTTCTTTTAGGAGACGATGGCTCGATTGGATTTGTGAATGGAGCACCGGTTTCAATCAGCTTGATCAGCTCGACCTTTGACGGTAACGACCAAATCACCAGCCTGTCCGGAGCCGACAGTATCTACACCGGTGATGGTGACAACCTGGTCAACGCTGGTGATGGTAACGATGATGTGTGGGGTGGCCAAGGGATGGATCGCCTCAATGGCCAGGGTGGCAACGACTTTATGGTTGGCTACTTCGGTGACGACCAGCTCGATGGTGGAATGGATGACGATGTCTTGTTCGGTGGCAACCCGATTGGTACGCGCAGTAACTACCGCTTGGGAACCAACGACTTTACGCTGCCGCCACAATATTCAATCGTAGAAAGTCTGTATTCCAGCAGCGAGACTAGCTTCGGGCTACCCGGAATCACCACCGGTGGATATGTGCCCCTCGTACTGATCACGCCCACAATTGTGGGTGGACTAACCGTCAACGGCGAGTCGGGTGATGGTCGCGACACGTTGCTAGGCCAAGATGGCAATGACGTGATGTTTGGAGGTGCCGATGTCGACGTGTTGCAGGGCGGCACGGGAATCGATTACATCGACGCCGGTTCGGGCAATGATGTGGATGTCGATGGTGGAGATGGTGATGACGTTGTGCGCGGTGGCGCGGGCAACGATGTGATCAATGGTGGCATCGGCATTGACAATCTCTACGGTGATGACGGGGAAGATCGAATATTTGGTGGCGCTGGTGATGCCTCAGGTAGGCAAGCTGGTCAGCGCATCTTTGGTGGCGAAGGCCGAGATACGTTGTTTGCATATGCACTTGCTGACATTGGTCAAACTCTCCTGGCCGGCGATCAACTATTTGGTGGCGGTGGTGGAGATACGTTGCAGGGAAATGTGCGGCGCGAGGTACTCGTTGGCGACGATGGCAATGATGTTCTCTATGGGGATGGTGTCATTGGCCCAGGCTTCCTACAGAACGTGACGACCACGGGCGCAAGCGATATGCTCGCAGGTGGCACCGGCGAAGATCAGCTCTACGGTGGCGATGGCGATGATACGTTGTGGGGTGGTAGTGGAAGCGATTTGATCGACGGTCAAAGAGGTGCCGATGCGCAGTACGGTGGTTCGGGGATCGATCTCTTTACCATTCGAACAGATGAACCGGCTAGACTCGATACGATCGATGGACATTTCGGTAACACCCTGGCCGGCGACACTCCCGATGACAACGCTACTGATATTGCGATGGTACTGGGTACGTCGGGTGATGATACGATTCTGATCGGCAGCAACACAGCCAACCTCAATCAAGCGATTGTCGCGTTCAATGGCGTAAGTGTGCCAGTGACCATACGCTCGTCTGCAGGCCACTTGCTAATCGAGCAGTTCCGCATCGCGGGCCTGGCTGGTCACGATACGCTTGGTTTCTATTCAGCGGCGGCCGTTGAAGCAGGTTTGATTACTCCGGCTAGTATCCCTGCAGGATTGGGTGTACTGGATACAACCTCGCTAGCCGCACGTTCTCGCGATTATGTGGGTGTCTTTGATGGCAACAGCGGCAATGATAGGTTGCTCGGTTCGTCCGGACGCGATCAGCTGGATGGCGGACTGGGAAGCGACAGTCTCTTTGGGTTTGCGGGTGATGATCGCTTGTGGGGCGATATCGGCAACGGTTCAGCCAATGATAACGATCGCTTGTTTGCAGGCACCGGTAACGATGACTTGATTGGCGGCCTGGGCACAAACCAGCTTTATGCTTGGAGTTTTGATCCGCAGCCGGCTGGAGATTCGCAATTCGGCGTCTTCGTCGATCCAACCGGTGCGCTGCTGAACAACGATGGTGATCTGAATGACGATGGCTCGTTGGACGTGGATGACAATCTGAGCTCTGGTCCCAAGCGTTTGCCCTACACGCTAGAGAACACGGGCTTGAATCGAATGCTCGGTGGCGAACGGAACGATCATCTGTTCGGTGGCACTGGCGTCGACTTCATGTATGGCAACGGTGGGATAGATACGCTGTATCGCGCTAGTGGAACCACGTTCGAGTCACTGGATGGCGGCTTGGCCGACGACGCTTGGAAGAGTTATGCTCGCGAGTCTGATCAAGTTTGGTATGTGGGGGCAACCAATGCAGACGACAAGATCGACTTGAACTTCGTTACCGAGCCGGGGTTGTTGACCGATCATCATTTGCTCACTCGGCTGACCAATAACAATGGTAACTTCAGCTTTGCTGCGCAGATTCGCTTGGACTTCGATGCGACCGATGCTGACGGCAACCCGGTATGGGATGCAGATCGTTTGAAATTCCGCATCGATGAGCTTCTGGCTAACTCCGATGAGGCTGCACGCACAACCGAGCTGGGCAAGATAGCTACCGCGACTTCGGATGCCACCAATGAACAACTGCTGGCCAGTATCATTCCGCCCGAAGGTGATTTCCAAGTTATCCTGATCGATGCCTTGGGTGGTAACGATCAAATCACAGTTGGACCGACGGTTCAGAAGTCGGTATGGGTAGATGCAGGCGCAGGCGATGACCAGGTCGAGATCCTGGCTGGCAACGCAATCCTGGTCGACAAAACCGAAAATTCCTTGGGCGGAGGACTGCGCGGCAGAAACGATATACCCACACAAGCCTTTACGCTCACTCAAGCCGTCGCTGGAGAACTGCAGAGTTTTAATGGCACCGCCGCCTCGACCGATGGTCTCGAGTTCAACGGCTTGACGATCGATAATCCGGCCGACGTCGACTGGTACCGTTTCACCTTGGCCACGGCACCTACGGCCTCCAGCGTTTTGCAGTTGGCCAGCGGTTCGCCGATCGATGGTTTGGGACTGGAGTTCTTCTCAGGTGCTCCGCTAGCTGCCGACATCACCGGCGTATCGAATGATAACCCGATCGTGATTACGACAGCCAGCACCGCGGGCCTGGTCAACGGGCAATTGATTTTGATCTCGGGTGTGTTGGGTAACACCAATGCCAATGGAACTTACTTTGCCAAGGTGATCTCGGCGACGAGTTTCGAGCTCTATACCAATGCCGCGCTGACAATAGGTCGAGCTGGCAATGGTGTCTATACAAGTGGTGGAACATGGACGACGCGGCTAAGCAGCGGTACAGCCAATGGCAGTGCCAGCTCGATCTCGCTGGACGGACTGTTGGCCAATGTTCCTTATCTACTGCGAGTCACTACGCCGAACGTCGTGCCTACACCCTATAGCCTGCGTTTCAATCTGACGGGCACAGCGGATGGTACCAGTTTGGCTAACATGCCCAAGACCGCGCTAGGTATTCGCAGCGATGCAGCGGAGCGTCGCGATATTATCATTGGTGGAGCGGGCGACGATATTCTGCGCGGTGGTGCCGGTGAAGATTGGATCATTGGTGGCCTGGGAAATGACGTGTTGATTGGAGGCGATGACCGCCAGGCCAGCGACTTGTTAATCGGTGGCGATGGCAATGATACTTTCCAGATCATTCCTGACGCTCTGCCGCTCTTGGGCAATCAACCCAACACCGAGTTTGATCCGGCATCCCAAACTTATTTGCCAACTTTCAGCGATCAATTCCTGGGTGGAGACGGCACAGACCGCGTGCTGTTCTTGGGTGGTGACAAAGATCGACGTGGTTTCGATGTACCTGACTTTGCTGCCCTGCAATACAACACGCTCTTGCATCGCTATGAATTCTCGGCGTTGGTCTGGGATATCGGTACCCAGGCGTTCCGCACACAAGCTGGACCTGGTGATACCCAAGTCTACCAGCAAGAATTCTTGTACTATCAAACTCGCGATGTGGAACAGACGCAGATTGAACTGCGCTCCGGTAACGATGTGTTCCATGCCGATCCAGGATTCCAGTTCTTGCCACAATCGGGCACTTTCACATCGAGCAACTTTGATTCGTGGGGCATCGAACTGGGCGACTACGAGCAAGGAGCTACCGAGTCGGCATTAACGATTAACGGTGGCTTTGGCGACGACCGCTTGTTTGGTGGAGTGCTGGCCGATGTGATCAATGGTGGACCTGGCAACGATGACATCGTTGGCAATCTGGGCGATGACAGAATCGAAGGCAGTGGCGGCAATGATCGACTGTTGGGTAATTTGCCGCCAGCCTCGATTGCGGTCAAGAGCTCGCCTGATTTGTTTGTCCTACCACCAGGCTTCCCCCTACCCTCGCCCACCGAAGTGTACAGTTACAATCTCGCGGCGCCTTATCTCGAAGTTTTTGTTCCCGCCAGAAATGGAGTCACGCTGAACGACATCACCAACGGCGCGGATATCTTACCCCAGCCGATCGTTTACCTGGCCTTCAATGATGTCGCCAATCTAGGCTTCGATTCTTCGGGATCGGGCCACAACGCGACTCTCACCGACATTACGCAGGGGCCAAGCGGAAATCAAGGTGGATCGGCCTCTTTTGGAACCGCGAGTTCATCGATCGACCTGGGTTCTCCCGGCGTCGACCTGGGCAGTCAATGGACAGCTAGCGCATGGATACTGGGCATGGTCGACTCCAGCGATTGGAACTCGTTATTCGTGACGGAATCGGGTGACGCGCTGTTGCTGGTCGCAGCGGGTGGCAATGACTTGGGTAGTTATGTAGGTAGCTTTGCCGATAGCGGCGCCGACCTGGCTCCATCCGGCTCGGCGGATCGTTGGCAACATTTGGCAGCGGTCGGCAGCAACGGACAGGTCCAGTTCTATATCGATGGCCAACTGGTTGGTACCAGCAACGCACAGCCTACCGGCAGCGTGCGCTACATTGGCGGATTTGGAAGCGGTGAACGATTTGCGCAGCGAATTGATGAGGTAGCGCTCTTCAATCAAACACTCAGCGCGGCGCAAATTGCCAGCTTGTATCAGTCGTTCCCATTGGGAATCAAAACAGACAACCAGAGTTTTGGTTTACAGGGGAACACGGCCAATGAGCAGTTGTCCAAGCTCACACCGATCGGCGACTTCAATGGCGACTTGCAAACCGACTATATGGTTTCGGGTAATGCGTCTAGCTACTTGATTTTCGGGCCCCTGGTCACCACGGATCTTGAATTTGCAAGAGACCACGCCAACATCATTATCGACCAAAGTGCTTTGGGACTGCCAGCCGATCGCTTTGGGGATATCAATGGCGACGGCATAGCAGACCTGGCATTTGTCAAAGACGCTGGATCAGATGTTTTTGTCAACATTGTCTATGGCTCGAAAACTGCGTGGCCGCGCGATTGGGACGCCGCCTTCGAGAGCAGCTTCCTGGTTCGTGCAGGAGCAGGGAACAACGCGCGGACAATCAAGTTGCCTGGTAGCCTGCTGTCGGACTTCGGCCAGTTGTCGGTGCAGATCTTTGAAACTACCGGTGACACGCTGGACGACGTGCTGGTGACTTCAAGCTCGACTGCAGTTTTTGGTATTTTGCCGCCGAAACAGAATGTAGGTTACATCTTTTCAGGCAAGACAATTAACGCGTTTACTGGTTCCCAGTTGACCGACGTTCAGCAGCATGCTCGCATCCAGATGAACGGATCGTCCGTGACGAAGGGTGACTCCCTCGTTCACCGCTATAGCTTTAATGAAACTTCCGGCACGACTTTGATTGATTCAGTCAGCGGACTGCACGGATTGATCGTCGATCGCTCTGGTTCGGGTCTTACATCCGGCGGCGGCGGATTTTCGCGAACAGGTACCGGCGTGCGACTGTTTGGAGGTAGCGATGCCACATCCGACTATATCGCCCTGCCTGATAACTTGCTCGAAGGGTTGACCGATGCCAGCTTTGAAATTTGGGGAACTCGCCAATCTGCATTGAGCTGGGCCAGGTTGTTCGACTTTGGTCCAAACAACACTGAATACTTCATGGCAACCTGGAATCAATTTACAGATCCAAACTCCGGCG
The DNA here is from genome assembly GCF_056494185.1 of Rania fehmarnensis. Classification (NCBI taxonomy): domain Bacteria; kingdom Pseudomonadati; phylum Planctomycetota; class Planctomycetia; order Pirellulales; family Pirellulaceae; genus Rania; species Rania fehmarnensis. The sequence goes on along the minus strand of NZ_CM151398.1, from coordinate 8,590,197 downwards.
CGATGGAATGGACAGATCAAGCCGGAACTACAAACTTCAGCTCAAATTTTGGAATCGTCAATGGCACCGAGCATTATTTTGCGTTCACCATTGACGAGGGTGATGGGCCTGGTGGCCAGACGCGAGTGCGGATGTTTCGCGACAATTTTGAGATCGGGTCATTCAATACCCCGAACACGCTCGCTCAACTCTCTCAGGGAGGCAATTGGCTCGGTAGATCCAAGTTCGCATCCGACTCAGTCGCGGATGCAACCTACAACGAATTCAGAGTCTACAACCGCGTCTTGTTGCCAGGCGAACTCGGTGGCTCACCTGACCAAAACTTGTCACACAATGTTCAGGCATTAGTGGCCGGTGACGTAAATGGAGATGGACGTGACGATATTCTCTTTGCGAACGCTGGCATCACGGTGGAGGTGTTTGAGGTAGACACGTTCCTCAACACGATATCCCCTCGGCCTGATCTATCCAGCAGCGTACCGTTTATGACTGCACTTCCAGACAACCCTAAACCCTATCTCATCCGCCTCAATTCGGCAGGGCCTGAACTGCGTGGTTATGCCGTTGGTGATTTGAACAACGACGGCTACGATGACTTCGCTTTGGGTGGTAAGGACAATCTGAAGATTTATCGCGGGTCGAGTAACATCGCCGCGACGCTGACCGCCAGCTTGACAGTGCCGGGTGCGGACCTGTCTGTAACGGGAGGTGACTTCGATGGCAATCGAAGTGGAGATATAGCTGTTTCGGGGCGACCTCTATCGAGCGATCCTCGGCTGGTTGCGCCGCAAACATACGTCTACTCCGATGTTTCAACACTGCCTGGCGGCTCGACACTTACTCTGTCAAATCCGTCGGCCATCGTCTCTTCATCCGGAATGGATCAAAGCATACCAGGGCTGAGCTTTGACGGCGCTGGTCAAGATATGGCGCTGCTGCCGACATCGGCAGTCAATGGGCTCGCGGATTTCAGTACGTCGTTGTGGTTCCGAACTACGCGAGATGGCTACCAGCACCTTATAAACGGCGCTCAGTTCTCAGACGGCTCGTTCCAGGTCGATCGATTCAACATTGCCCAGAATTCGCCGACAAACCTCCAAGTCATTTTCAACGACACAATCACCACGTTCTCAACTCCACGTCTTAACGACGGTGAATATCACCACCTGGTAGTGACTCGTAATTTCAATACCGGACTAACGAATGTATACCTCGACGGCGCATCGGTGGGTGCAATCACCGTGGATGCTGGTAGCGCACCGTTGAGTTTAAGCGCAGGTTACCTGGTATTAGGCAACGACATTACTAACGCCAACTACACGGTAGCTCCAGCCAACTACTTTGAAGGCGATATGGCCGAAGTGAGTTTCTGGAACAGAAGTCTGTCAGCCAATGAAGTTCGCGGCATTCGCACCGGCGGCATGAATGGTACAGAAGCCGGACTTCACGCTTGGTTCCGGTTGAGTGAGCCAGGTGGGCTGGACCTGATCGATTCCAAACAGAGTGTTTCCAACAATCCGAGTGGGAATCTGGGTAACAATGTTCAGGCGCCAGCCTCGCTACCAACCCGAACGGTCAGGTTTAGTCCTAAACCAAGTCTACCGAACACTCCATACCTTGATCTAAATGCCGATGGTCTTTCAGACTTGGTTGTCAGCGCAGCCTATGGCGCGACTTCGCTTAGCAACGCGGGTCGTACGAGTGTTGTGTATGGACAGCGCACCAGTCGCAGCTTGCCCGCTACCTTCGATGTACTGGAAAATTGGTCCGTCTCCGGCAGTGGCTCCTTTGTGAAAGATACTGGTACAGGGCAACCTGTGCGATTCGATGTTGGCGGGCGTCCCTTTACATTTGCTCCAGGTACAACTGAACGCTGGTTCCAATTTACGACACTGGGCGATGGCAACGCGGATAACTTTGTGCGTACCAATGGGCCGGTGCGCATGGACCTGCTCAATGCAGCCGGTGATGTGCTGGAGGAAAATCAGGCAGCCTTATCGCTACGAACGCTGGCTGCTGGTACTTATTACTTGCGAGTCTTCGCACCCACCCTGGCATCTAACATTCCGTATACGTCTTCGATTGCCCTCGGAAACCTATTCGACGATCCGGCGGGAGTGCGTGTAGAAAGTGCGATGGTAAGTGATGCGATTAGAGCGACAGCCGAGTCGACTGATTTAGGAATTGACAAAGTTCAATTGGGTGGAGCATCGACGTTCAGCTTAGATTCAGCCAGTCTTATTCCATTCAACTTCTTCAATCTGGGCTGGACTGCATTTTCTTCCGAACCGCCAACCAACGATGCGGTTCTGAGTACTAGCGTCTCGGTTTCGATTAAAACGACTCGCGACAACAACGGGCCTTCGCTGACCGGCAAGACCGAAGATGGCATCGGGATGATTGCCAACTCCGTCCTCACGTTTGATCTCGACGAAATTCGCGCAGCTGCAGGTTATGTGCCTGGACAGCCGTTGCGGCTGATCATCGATAAAGCAGGTCTCAACGACGGTACGATCTTCTCGGAAATACGTAGTACAGTTATCGTCAGTAACGATACCGAAGTTCTGAAGGGTTACGTCAATGGTCAGGAGATGGAGCTGAGCAATACTGCGGGTACCTGGTCGTTTGGTGGAGCCATTCCCAGCCCACTGGTAACTCAATTGGTCAGCTTTGATGTAGATATTCCCAGCGATGCTCGTTACTTGAGCCTGGCCATGTCGGGCGGCGGACTAGCACCAACTCAGAACCAGGGAGTGTTCTCTGGCATTCGATTAATGGCTCAGGCATTCACGATCGATGTTGCCCCGCCCCAGGCTGGGCAGACTCATGAAGTTTCCGCGTATCCCGACCGTGACATTCTCGCCGGCGGCGATGGTGATGACCTGGTGCAAGGCAGCTACGATCTTGATAGATTGTCCGGCGGTAGTGGCGCCGATACGATCATCGGAGAATCTGTTGAGATTCGCGATGCAGAGATCTCTGACAACGTGGTCACCAACATTCCCTCGGATCAGACCACCTACGACAACTCGGCGCCGATTTTAGATCCGATTGTTTCCAGTTTCGAAGTTGTCGAGTTTGCGGACAATTTTGAAGCGCTATCGATCGACAGTAGTCGCTGGACGGTGTCCGGAAGTGCCTCTACCAGTGATTTGGTTCTTAACGCTCCCAGTGGCACCAGGGCCGCCCGCTTGCAGGGTACCGCGAGCATAACGTCCACGTTCATCGATTTGTCCCAAGCGGCGTCGGCCACGATCACGTACAGTTTCGAGCAAACAGGTTTCGGTGAGTCGCCGGATCCGGGTGATGATTTGATCGTTGAGATCGAAAGCACCACACCCAACACGTGGACTGAGGTAGATCGACAACTGGGAAGTGGTCCCGACATGATTCGCTTCGTTGCCGGTCGAGTCGAGCTGCCATTCGCCGCGCTGCGATCCAATATGCGATTCCGTTTTCGCACCGTGGGAGCGACTGGCTTCGATGACTGGTTTGTAGATGACGTAGCGGTCACGGCCACATACGGCTCACCGCAACTCCTGGCAACCATCGCACAGAACCTCGGCGATCCCGTGACGTTAAGTCGGGATCCAGCGAAGAATTCGCTTAAGTTCGATGGAGTAAACGACTATGTGGAAGTTCCTTTTGACGCGGCACTGAATCCTGGAGCCAGCCTGGCGACAGCCGACTTCTCTGTGGAGTTTTGGGCCAAGGTCGAAGGTGGCAGCGGCGCATGGCGCACAGCGGTGGCGTCCCTAGGTTCTTCACGGGGCTATGCGATATCGGTCACCGCCGCTAATACTTGGCAGTTTAGAACCGGCGCAGCCACGACTATCGAATACTTGAATGGTCCGAGTGTTGTCGCCAATCAGTGGACGCACATTGCGGCTACCTTTGATGCGACTTCGGGCCCCGATGCCAATGGCGCTTATCTGGGTACGATGAGCCTGTATGTCAACGGGCAACTGGCTGCCTCGCAAACTGGAAGATATGCGCGAAACACTTCCAGCGCACTAAGTGTTGGCGGCGAAGCTACATTCTTCCCGTTTAATGGTTCGATCGATGAAGTTCGAATTTGGAACGCGGCCAGGACTGCTCAGGAAATCGAGCAAAACTATAGACTGATTGTAAGTCCTTCGATGAGCAGCCTGGTGGCCTACTATCGGTTGGATGAAGGGTCAGGAAACATCGCCACCGATCTCACTACGCCTGCGAACAACGGAACATTGATCAATGGAACGCTTTGGTCATCAAGTACGTTTGATGAATTCCCAATTCTGCATCGCGCGTTAACGGCTTCGCGCTTGGCTTCGTTGACGTCACTCGACGCCAGCAGTCGTGGTCTCTCGAATCTCCAAGGCGCAGAATTCCTGGTTAATGTCCAATCACTCAATCTGGCTGGTAATAGTTTGAAAAATTCTGACTTATCGACCATTGCCCCCAGGCGAATTGTGGCCGGTGTGCAAGCGACTGAATTGGTAGGACTGTCCTTGCTTGAATCGCTGGATCTCTCCAACAATTCATCAATCACCAGCATCGGCCAACTCGCCGCCTTCCCCGAGCTCAGTTCGCTACGGCTGGAGGGAACCAATGTAGATCTCAATTCAGTGAGTACATCCGCGACGTTTTCCGCGTTAACTAAACTCACGAGTCTGACCGTACCTTCACAGATTCTGGGCATTGGACAAAGCGTCGTTACGGTTGAAGGGCAAGCGACCAGCATTCCATTCCAAGTCGGCGCGCTGAACTTCGATGGTATTGATGACCATGTCACGACCTCATCGGCATCGGCTTTAGGATTCAACGGTAGCTTCACCGCCTCGGCGTGGATTTTCCCGACAGCTAACGATCCGATCATTCGGCCAGTTTTTGGAACGCAAGCAACCAGTTTCAATCAAGGTTTGCACATGGGCCTGCAGAATGGCAGAGCCTTCATGGGTTTCTTTGGCAACGACCTGCTAGGCAACGCCATTGTGCCGTTGAATGAATGGAACCAGATCACCTGGACATACAATCTCGCGACTCAGACCAGGTCGATCTATATCAATGGCGTCTTGGATAATATCGATGTCTCGGTACCCTTCGCTGGTACCGATACGCTCTTGATTGGACGAGCCTTTAGCGACAAATTCTTCGCTGGCTCGATGGATGGAGTGCGCGTCTTCAATCGCGCACTGACCGAAGCTGAAATTGCGAGCAATGTGTTCGATGGAGTCCCCCTGTCCGGTACCGATGTCACGGCCGACTACAAATTCAATGATGCTGCTGGTACAACAGCCATCGATAGTAGCGGCTCCAATCGAACAGGTACGTTAGTCAACGGACCGACGTTTGCGACACTAAACAACGTCCCGTGGGACGTCAGCGGCGCCGTGACGGCTGCGGGCAATGCCAGCCCGATCGTGTTTACGCCGACCGATGAAGGTGTAGCCACGGTGACCGTATTGGGAAATAGATTCCCAGTTGTGATTCGCAACATCGCACCTATAGTTACCAAGACTCCCAACCTGGGACTGGCCAATTCCAGCTTGGGCGTTCGCGAAGGGCAAACGATTTCTGTCGACGCACCACGCATTGTTGGCAGTACCGTCGAGTACGACGTGCGCGTGGCGGGAACGATTGTCGATACGTATGTAGTCAGTGATCCGGGTACACCCGATCGCTCAGATATGCTTGGTCAAATTACTATTGCAGACGCAGTTGGCCAAACCACCGATATATCGTATCGTGGTTCGCTAGCCTTCAATGGAAACGGCTATGTCGAGACCAGCTACCAGCTCAGCCAGACTCAGCGAACCAGGGCCACGACCTTTGAAGCTTGGGTACGTCCAACTGCATCAACAGGAAATCGCTTCGTATTTGACACAGCCGGATCCGACGGACTGGGCTGGGCCTTGTATCACGACGGAGCAACATGGTTTATCGATACAGGAGCGGCTCAGTTCAATACGACAGTCGCCATTACAAACGATACATGGCAACATGTAGCGGTCGTATTTGATACCCAAGGCCAGATTCACTTCTATGTAAACGGGTTAGCGGCTGGATTGCCGACAGCCATCGCCGTTCCAACACTTGCCGGCTCATTAAACATTGGTGGCGACTTCGCCGGTAACGATTCCTTTGTTGGAAACATCGATGAATTCCGCGTGTGGAATCGGGCGCTGACGGCCGCCGAGATTGCTACCCTGGATGACGGTCCAGTCGCTTTTGATGCTCCGAACCTGGCAGGTTGGTGGAGCTTCAATGAAGGCGTTGGTTCCGTCGTGCGTGATCGATCGCTACTCGCCAATGACGCTCGAATCCGCTCGATCATCACACCCGTCAGTGCCACAGCCAGTTCGTTCCCTAGCTTCTTCCAATCTCCAACCAACACGATCAATGGTTCTGGTTTAACGATTCAGACGCCCATCGACAATAGCACGCATACCAGCGGTTTCCCTTTCGGTGGTGGCAGTCAGACCTTCTGGCACACAAGTACCAATGTTGATGGCAACACCTACATTGAGTTCGATCTGGGTGCCAACTACGACCTAAGCGAAATGCTGGTCTGGCAATTTAATGCCGTCTTCACTGGAGGTGACGAAACCAATCGCGGCGTCAAGCAATACGATCTGTTTGTTGGTACCGATCCCGAACCCACAACCCAGATCATCGCGGACGCACCGTTGAGCAAAGCTAGTGGAACGGATGCGGAACCCGCCCAGCGCATTGCCCTGCAAGGGCTGGCGCGCAACGTGCGCTACGTGCGCATGAAGATCGATTCCAATTATGGTGGTCCGTTCGTGGGTTTGAGTGAAGTCCGTTTCCTGGGTGCCCCAAATCTGTGGAACAGCAGTACGCCACCTATGTATGCGACCACTTTCACCGCGGTCGATGATGGGTCTTATGTATTGAAAGCGACGTTCTCCGATTTGGACGGGGGATCGGATTCGATTCAATCGACGGTAACTGTCAGCAATGTCGCGCCGACTATTTCCAGCCTCAATCTCGGTAACTTGCCGGTTGCAGTCAATCGTTTGTTGACGTTTACCCCAACCATTAGTGATCCCGGTACTCGGGATGCATTCACGTATCTCTGGACGGTCGCCACCAACAACGGCCAAAGCATTCTTTCTAGCGAAGAACGTAACTTTGCATTTACACCGCGCTTTGCAGGCCAATATACAGTTACCCTCACCGTCACCGATTCCGACGGAGGAACAACTTCATTGTCCGATGCGGTGATCGTGCTTCCGGAAGTCGATGTACTTTCCACCGTCTCGGTCAATTCATCCGCGATTCCACGCGCGGGCGATATTGTCACTCTGACTTCATCTACCAGCACCTTAGCACCGGCCGGTGGAATGATTGGGGCAGAAGCCGCAACCAGGCAATACGCTTGGACCATCCAGTTCGGTGCAGCTGTGGTTGCCAGTGGCACGGCCACAAACCTGACGTTTGTGCCGACAAGGCCTGGCCTGTACACCGCCAGCCTGACGGTTACCGACATTATTGCTGGCGTGCCCTTCAGTAACACTGTCAGCAATGTGAACTTTGCTATCGAACCTGCTCTGACGACGGTGATACTCTCAGAGAATAGTATCGTGGCCCCCGATTTCGATGGCGTTGACGATCAGATCGACTTGGGCGTCATCACCCAGCCACCAACCGATAATTTCACCGCTGCAGCTTGGATCAAACCGGATTCGCTGGGTGGGCTGCAAAGGGTTATCAGCGCTCCTAACTGGGGTTTGGGCTTTAACGGTACTGCGCTGGTTCTCTTTAAGGACAATGCCAACTTTGCCTTCTTCCAGGTGCCAGCCAATCTGCCGATCGGAGTTTGGTCGCACGTGGCTGTAACGATGAGCCCCAATGGTCCATCTACGCAGGTGGAGTTCTTTGTCAATGGAGTTTCTATCGGAGTAGTTACCAATGCTTCGGCCATCAACACCGATCCAGGTGCGAACTTCATCGGCTCGCGCGGTGGCTCTGAGTTCTTCGACGGCATGATTCGCGAAGTAGGTATTTGGTCTAGCGCACTCAGTAGCGCTCAAATCAACGCGGTCAAAGCAGGAGAGCTGGCCAACGCAATTCCACTTCAGTTCTGGAGACTGGATGAAGGCGCAGGTGCGACGATTACCAGCACGACGGGCAGCGTTAGTGGCACGCTGGTCAACGGCCTGGACTGGGCTAACCAAACGATGGCTGTCGAAGGTGACATACTCACTTTCACACTTGGCAATCTGCCGGCGGTCTCTGAACTGGGAACTCGCGCGGTGGTGTGGAGTGTCTCACCTGCCTCCTTCGTGGTCGTGCCTACCAGCGATCCGCAAACGTTCCAAATTCGCGTGACTGGCGATGGCTTCTATACGGTAAACGCGACGATTACGGATACGTATTCCAGTCCGCAGTTCGCTACTACGGACCTGGTTCGCGTAGCCAATCGCCACTATGTAACTGCCATCAACACGGCCGCGGACATCACTGCCGATGACGTGACAGGCTTCGAAAATGCGGCTGTAAACATCGTGGCTGCCGTGACCGATGCAGGTGAGACGGATACTCACACATTCGCCATAACCTGGAGTGATGGTTCGACGGCTTCGACCGGAAACGTCGTGGGTGGACTAGCTACCGTCATCAAGACGTTTGAACAAGACGGTACCTATACAGGAACACTGACCGTTACCGATAGCGACGGGGCTGAGCGTACGCAGCCGATCAGCATTGTGATCGCCAATCGAGCTCCAACGGCCAACGACGACTTGGGATTCAGCACGGGCGAAAGCAGCCCGCTATCGATTGCAGCCGGTGCGATTCTTGGCAATGACTCCGATCCGAGCCCGCTGGATTTGCTAAGCATCGCTAGTGTCAATGCCACATCGACCTTGGGCGCTGCGGTAGTGCTCAATGCAGATGGATCGGTCACCTACGATCCGAACAGCTCCGCAGCTCTCAATGCCTTACAAGTTGGTCAATCGCTGGTCGATTCGTTCATTTACGCCGTGATAGATACAGCTGGTGCCCTCGGAACGGCCACAGTCTTCGTAACCGTCAACGGACAAAATGATTTGCCGATTGCTATTACGGATTCGGCGGCGATTTCAGAAGATGCTACGCCCGCGACGGTAACGGCCAATCTCTTGACCAATGATTCTGATATCGATGCCGAAACCACCTTGACCGTAACATCGGTTGCCGGTTCCAACACCAGCCCGGTCGCTGGTCTGTATGGCTCTTTGATTTGGAATGCTGACGGAACCTATACGTATCAAGTAGATAACAGTCGTCCCGCAGTTCAACAGCTCGCAGCGGGTCAAGCTCTTATTGAATCGTTCGCTTATGTACTCAGCGATGGCGTTGGATCCACTGCATCTTCGCTGACGATTCAGATCAACGGAGTCAACGATGCCCCAACGGCTACCAGTAACTCCAATGTTACCGACGAAGATACGGTCGTTCGCATTGAGCCCGGCAAGTATGACGATGCAGTCTTGGTCGACTCGCCGGTAGCCTACTGGCGACTCAATGACATTGTGGGCACCGTCGCCGCTAATCGCCAGGCACCGAGCACACCGGATGGCACGATCCAGGGATCGATCGGCTATGCAGCTCGGGGACTGATCGCCAATGCGCCAGACTTTGGCTTGGCGTTTGATGGCACGCAGACAATTTCTGTGCCGGATTCAGAGCTCATTAATACCTACACTGGTAATGCTACCAGCAAGAGTATCGAACTATGGTTCAATGCCTCCGGTGTGCAATCGCGACAAGTGATTTACGAGCAAGGCAACACAGTTAGTGGACTTAACGTTTACATCGATGCTGGGCAACTTTACTTTGGTACCTGGAATGCCAGCGTATTCGGGCCGATCGTCAAAGCCAACATTGCCAGTAACACCACCTATCACGTAGTCGGCGTATTCGGGGCTAGTTCGGCCACGCTGTACTTGAATGGGGTGCAGGTTGCTACAGCTGCTACCGCCTTCAGTGGAATTGCTCCTCATGCTGGTGAAACGTTCATCGGCGGAGCCTCGACGACCCGCTTCCATGATGGTACGGCAACCACTGGTAACAACTTCATTGGTTCGATCGACGAACTTGCACTCTATAACGTCGCCCTGACGGTTGCCCAGGTCGAAAGTCATTATGCGGCCACGGGTTTGTTAGCTGGTGACACGGATGTCGACTCAGGTGATGTTCGTATTGTCACCGCGGTGAACTCAGTTGCGGAGCATGTGGGCCAAACGATCCAATTGCCTTCGGGAGCGCAGTTAACAGTCCAGGCCGATGGCTCGTATGACTATGATCCTAACGGCGCGTTTGATCACTTGAATGCCAGCGGATCAGGCACGGATCTCTTCACCTACACCATCACCGATGCCCGCGGAGCCAACTCAACCGCAACCGTGACGATTACGGTACAGGGTCGGAACGACGCGCCCGCCGGCGTCTCGCTGGGCAACGAGCGTGTTACGCTGGCGAATGTCGTCGGAACGCTGAACACGTTGGACGTCGATACCGATGATGCTCATACTTATACGATTGTCGATCAAGTGGGTAATACGTTTGCCATTCAAGGCTCGCAGATAGTCGTCAACGATCGCACGGGATTGATACTAGGCGAGACACGCCTGCTCGAGATTGACGTAACGGATCTTGCCGGGGCAACATTGCGGCAGACATTCGCACTAACGATCGTGGAGGTACCAACCCTGGTGGGCGTTACCAGTACGCAAGTGACCCCCAGCAGCATTCGCTTTCAGTTCAACACCGCCATGGATTTGTCGGTGCTCAATATCTATGACGGCGTAGACACTGCCCTCGATGCTTCCGATCTAACGATCGTCGGGACAACGACTGGGCCGGTAAGTGGCTCGATGATATGGGATGCAACCTCGAACACCTTGACCTTTATCAAGACCGGCACACCGCTAGCGTCCGATAGTTACACCGCGACGTTATTCAGTCGCGCCGATGGATTCAAGAGCCTTTCAGGTGAACTGCTGGATGGCGATAACGATGGAACTGCGGGTGGAGATTTTGTAACTACTTTTGGTGTGACTGCCTCAACAGCCCGCGTGGTCTCGATACCAGACTTCTCACGTGGCGCGACCAGTACCGAAGGACAAGTTGTCAATGTACCGCTGGACAATGGCGATCCAGGTATTCCAGTAATGATCAGTGATGGAGCAGATGTCCTGGCGATTGATTTTGATGTCGTTTTCAATCCCAATATGTTGAACCTGCCGAGTACATTCTTCAATGTGTTGCCCGGTGGATGGATAACGACGACCAGTGTCCAGTCTCCCGGCCGGATTCGCTTGTCGCTATCGGGAACGACAACGTTGCCAGCTGGACCGCAGACGATCGCCAGGTTGTTAGCATCGGTACCGATCAACACACCGTATGGTGCCTCGGACCTGGTGCGTGTGGAGAACTTGAGTGTTTACACGCTCAGTGGAGGCAATGTACCGGTGCCGTCGCTGGCCGATGATGGATTGCACAAAGCCATCTTCGTGGGCGATACCAACGCCGATGGTTTATACACGGCTCAAGATGCTGGTTGGATTGCAGGCGTAGTAGTTGGAGCCTTTAACGGCTTTGATGCATTCAGTTGGACAGATCCTGTTATCGTGGCCAATGTCAATCAGAATGGTGGTCTCGACGGACTCGATTCATCCTGGCTGGCTCGCAAGGGACTCTCGCCTGCATCGCAACCTGAGATACCGAACTTGCCAGCCGGTTCCTTCGAGCTGCAAGCAGGTACAGATCCGACGATTGCGGTCGACTCAAACGTTCTCGGTCAACGTGGTCAGACGGTAAACGTACCTGTGCGCATCACCGATAGTGCATTGGGTCTGTGGGGCGTGGACCTGACGATCGATTACGACACGAATCTGCTCGATCTATTGTCGGGATTCAATCAGGGCGACATTCAGTTGGCAGGTCTGTTCCAGTCGGAATCCGGTTGGACGATTGATACGTTTACCGATGATGCGACTGGCAAGACGAAGCTGTCTATGTATCGGGCCACGGCGTCACAAAGCACGCAAGGCCAGATTGCTGACGTTGCCTTTACCGTGAAATCGAACGCGCCCGCTGGTTCTACGCCACTCGCGGCCAGCGGCTATCCGATTGTTACTCCGTTCTCATTTAGTTTCGCCAGCGGCTCGATCCAGATTCAACAGGCGGCACCCACGGTAACCATATTGCCGATAACGCCCTCGCCGCGCACCACGCCTGTTACCAGTGTGACGTTGGTCTTTAACCAACCAGTTTTCGGCTTCACGGTCGACGACTTGAGCTTGACACGTAATGGCAATGCAAGTTCCTTGGCTGGGGCATCGTTGGCTAGTTCCGATGGCGGAATCACTTGGATTCTGTCGCTGCCCAGCGAACTGACCTATATCGCCGGCAGTTACGAGTTGACGCTGCAGGGATCTGGAGTGACCAATATCGATAATGTCTCGTTGGGATCAAATGTTTCCGTGCAATGGACACGCGTAGCCTTTGTTCCCAGTGGCGGTCTGCGAATTCCGTATGCCAACAGTGCCTTTGATACGGACGCCAATGCAGTAGGCGTGGGAGATGATCTGGCTACGGATGTCGATAAAGTACCCTTGCTTCCAGGTGGTACCGCCACTACGTCGAACTATACTAACTACTCGCGAGGAATTAACTCGATTGTTGTCGACGTGGATGGATTGCCTGCCACGGTCAATGCGAGCGATTTTGAATTCCGAGTAGGAAACAACAATATGCCGGCCAGTTGGGCCACGGCGGTCGCGCCTTCTGCCATCGTTATCCGTACGGGAGCGGGAGTTGGAGGGGCGAGCCGAGTGACAATTACCTGGCCCGATAATGCGATTCAAAGGACTTGGTTGCAAGTTACGGTCAAGGCCAACCTGCAAACTGGACTTTCATCACCCATTGTCTTCTACTGGGGTAATGCCATTGGTGAGACACGTACGCTCAATGCAGCTGGTAACCAGGCAATCGTTGACCTGGTGGATGTGAGCGGTGCACGAAATAATCCACGAACCGGACTCAATCCCGCACCAATCGGTTTTATTTACGACTTTAACCGCGATCGCCGCGTCGATATTGATGACATCTCCATAGCTCGTAACAACCAGACGACTGGACTGAATGCCCTGCGCATGATCACCGTGCCAGTCAACAGCTTGCGTGGTGAACGCACACTGGCAACTAGCGAACTGGAACGCATCGAGAAGATTCGGCTTTCGCAAGCAGTCGACATGGCTTTGTTCGAACTGACAACCAATGACGACTCGAAGAAAAAAGACGCCAACAACGTGATTAGCTTTAGAGTTTTGAGGTAATGATGAATCTGCAACGGGCAAGTTGTTCAACAATCGCAGGGCTAGTACTAGCGCTGTGGGTCTTGGCGCCGCTTCGAGCTGATTTCATTATTGCGGTGGGTAATGAAGTGCTCCTGCCCAATACGACCAATCAAATAGTATCGATCTTTGGAACTTTTGTTAGCACTCCTGGCAACTCCGATCCCAACATTGGTGGCCTGCAATTGAATGTCCGCTTGAACGATGGTACTGGGATAGTCGGAATCTCCGTCGTTTTTCAAGGTGCACCTAACGAGAACAGCCAATCGGGTATTGAGTTCTTGGGTGGCACAGTTTGGGATGGTCCTGATGCGGTGGACATCGTTGGTTCCGCCCCAGTGGACTTGGACCTCAGTACGATCAACGGTCCCTCGGACGTCTTCCCGCAGTATGGCTCTATGGGCATTGGCTTTGTGTCCAACACCAGTTTCCGTACTTTGACCGCAGCGCCTCAACTGATCGCCAAGCTGGTGATTGATACGACGGGTTATAGTGGCCCGGTGGACATTATCTTGGACGACATCATTTTGGGTGAGTCCTTCTTTATGAGTCAGGATGATGTACCCTTCACCGGCATCACCACCTTTGTCAATCGCATCTCGTCTGTTCCCGAACCTACCAGCACAGTGCTACTACTCACCGCTGCTGGCTGTTGGATCGGCGCTCGACGTCGACACCGGGTTTACTTTACGGGAGGGCGAAGGTCCTCCTGAGCCCAACACCCCATAGAACAACGGACAAAGTTCCGGGGAAATGTGGTCCGGGAGGGCGAAGGTCCTCCTGAGCCAAACACCGTTGCGAAGTGCGGACATAGTTCCTGGGGAAGGTGGTGACGGCAGCATCAGCTTGATAGGCGATGATGCCAGCGGATGAGCCCCCGAGTCGTCCACAGTGCAGTTACTTGGGGCGCTCATTCTACAAAGCCGCGCTGGCCATACGGAGTGTTGGCAAGACCCAAAAAAGCGAGGCGATTGAAAAGTAAGTACACTGCAAATGCGGGGACAGCCGCCACGAGGAGTACTCCGCCACCACGCAACGCCGCAGCCAAGTTTGTCGATATGTCAAACAGAAGCAGCGCTGAAATTGAAAGAAATAGCATGAGCCTTCGTAAAACATGAGGCTGGCCATTTGCACGTATCATTAACGCCCGAGTGGCATGTTCCTTCCTAACAAGGATGACTACTGCCATGGCTATCATTCCGAGCACTTCAATTGTACACATGGTTACGATGAGAGCGACTGATGCCTTAGCTCCCGGTGCATCTAGGGTTCGCGTGATCAATCCAAGAAACGCGAAGAGCGCTGCCGGGATCGCTGCGATGCTGATTGGTATGTAAATTTCACCAACTCTTGAAGTCATTCGATCGCTCCCATGGCCATCGCGCGGTCTAGACCTGACCCCACTATTCCGTAGAGCGGCTGTCCTCAGCCGCTCCGCACCCTCTAACCAGATTCTCCACCGACCGAGTGTTCGGGAGGGCGAAGGTCCTCCTGAGCCAAACATCCCATAGAACAACGGACAAAGTTCCGGGGAAATGTGGTCCGGGAGGGCGAAGGTCCTCCTGAGTCCAACACCGTTGCGAAGTACGGACATAGTTCCTGGGGAATGTGGTGATGGCAGCATCAGCTTAATAGGCGATGATGCCAGCGGATTAGCCCCCCGAGTCTATGTCCGTTCCTTTTGGGTTGTGAATCTTGCGACAATTGGGGGCAGATCCGGGGCAGATCCTATCCTGGGATTGTAATTGAGTTGCCCGATGGGACGATCTTCCGCCGCCGTCCTGGTTCAAAAAAGTGGTGGCCCAACGCTGGACGTAACGATGCCCGATGGCACAATCATCAAGGTTTACCATAAATAATGACTGCTATCATCAACGATGTGTTGGAAGAATTAGAGAAAGATCTGATGAGTCACAGGCTTCTCGTGTTTGGAATTGGTGGCATGCCGCTGCCCGCGCAGTCGTAAGTGCTTTATGAACGTGAATTCGGCCATACATGAAATACTGTGGTGTGAGCGCAACTTGCGGTACACTCTTTTGGGCAACATCCCCTTTGTCATCAAAATGTTTGTTCGCGGTAGGACAATGCCTCCTGTAAGCGTATTAACTTTCTCTGAGTTTCCGGTATTACTCGTAGATAGGCCATACATGATGGCGAGTCTCACACGATGTTGGTATATACCTGAGGCATGCTTGAAGGAGTTGCCTACAGAACTGCCTAGCCAGGAAGAGTTCGTGGCTCTCTATCGTGATTTCCCACCTGGGAAATGTGAGTATTCGCCACCATTTTTTCAGTGGTTGTGGCACTCTGCACTGTCACCCAAGACGGGTCAAGCAGTGCTGGTCCTGGGGCTTTGCGGTCGAGCATGTGCGGGAGAACTGAAACGACAGTGTCCTCAAGTTCGAATGCTAGATGTGTACTCGGATCTCATTAGAGTCGATCTTGACTATTAGAAACTCCTTCTCAACGCTTCAAAGCATTGGGGGTCTAAACATGATTGACATCCAGCTTTCCCATTCGGGGCGGCCAATCACTGAGCGTGATCTTCAAGAACTTGAAACGTATGTGGGCGGTTCGATCTGTCCCCAATATAAGCGGTTCCTGCTGAAGCATAACGGCGGTGCGTGTCGGCCAGTGGTTCGCTCTGCCTTGCTCGCCTATCCGATCATGTTGTTTCTCCGTCTAGAGCCCGAGAATAGTGGTGGGCTATTCAACACGTTTTTGGACTTCATGGAGTATCGAGAGGGCCCGAAATTGCTGCCAGTAGCCATGACGTCAGGCGAAGAATTCGTATGTATCGAAGTAGGTGTGACTGAATCCAGAGTCATTGTCGGTGCCAATAATCAGCCTGATCGCGTATGCGCACCAAGCTGGACGTTGTTCGAGCAAAGCCTATTTCAACTTGAAGAAAAGCCCCTGCCATTAGAGGCGATCGCAGAGCAGCCTTGGGAAAGCGTACAACGCTACATTCAGTCGGGTGGGGAACTCGTGCCTGCCGAAGGTTTGTCACTATTGAGTCAGTGTATTCGCGTAAACAACCTTGATGTCTTCAAACAACTTGTTCACGTCGAAAGCTCATGGGGCGATCTTGATGATGCAGTAGAAGTCGCCGTACTTAACAATCGGATTGAGTTCTTGAAAGTGCTTATCGAGATGGGCGGCGACGTCGCTTTGGCACTTGATCTTGCAGTAGGACCGGACCGAACAGCAATGCGTGAATTTCTGGCTAGCTCGCCTGACTGATTGCAAATAGTCGTCCATGCGATTAATCGATTGCGCGTGTCAAGTTTGCCCGTGCAGTTAGCAGCCTTGTTTCTGGTCCAATGCCAGCGACGTTTTGGATACAGCATGTCAGAGTGCAGCCTGTGACGGGTTGGCTCGTTGGCCAATGAGCCATCTCAGAGTGCTTTGAAACTTCGGTTTCATTAGCTCAGGTCAACTGCAGCCCGAATATCAACCGCTTCGTTTTGAGCACTGGCTATGCTGCGCATTGCCAGTGCCACCCAAAATCCTAAACACAATGCGATTGCTCGCCCCCAATTTTTCAAAGCTGACGTGTGTTAATCTGTCGAGCCGTACTAAGAACTAACGGAAGCATCGGCTTGGCAGGTGTTTCACCTACCATGTAGGATAGCTCTCTGCCAACGTGCAGGAACGGCCTCCCATGCAGCCATGTAGGTTGCTTCTAGCGGTACATCAACATACATGCCCGGGTATAAAAACACGGGCATGTCCGGGATAGCTTGACCAACAGACAATGGTTCCAGATAAGTACGTACCCGTTCATCACATTCATATGGAAAAACGCTTAGAGGCGTTTCTGCAGGGAGTTCCAAGGGATCATCCTGCACCTCATCGAATATTGCCGCATGCAAGCCGTGTGGATCTCGAGAGCTCACGGGAAACGGATCGACAATCAGCAGGTGGATTTTCTGCTGCAACAGTTCGCGCGCCTTGTTGACGAATGAACGTAGTCCGTGCGCCGAGTTCTTTTTGCCAGGCGAGACAATTTCGATCATCGCGACAATGCGGTCACCACTGACGTGATGAATGACGACCGACTTCTTCTTTCTCAGATAGAACTCCGACTCGGATTCCTGATAGAGCTTTGTGATCGGCCTGGTGCGAGTTGCTAAACAACCAGTAGTTGCAGATTCGTCATCCTCGCTCTTCAAGGTCAGAATATCAGGCCCGAAGCCAGCCGCCTGTTGCTCTGGTAGCGAGTAATAGTCTTCCGGGAGCAATTTCATTAGCGCTCGATGAATCTCCGTAATCCACACTGAATGGAATGCATGGTAAATTCCAGCCTCCACCGTTGTCCAATCGTGCATTGGCATAAGCTCGTCTCCGTCGTTCCATTGTACCGCGCGCAACTAACGGGGGCAGGTCGCATTTCCGTCCGAGCACACCTCTAAATTAGACCTGACCCCATTATTCCGTAGAGCGGCTGTCCTCAGCCGCTTAGCACCCTCTAACCAGATTCTCCACCGACCGAGTGTTCGGGAGGGCGAAGGTCCTCCTGAGCCAAACACCGTTGCGAAGTGCGGACATAGTTCCTGGGGAAGGTGGTGATGGCAGCATCAGCTTGGTAGTCCAAACGTGCGGTATTCGAGACCTGACCCCATTTTTCGTACAGATTCTAACTCGTTGCAGCGAAACAATTTGTGTGGTGTATTCTGCTGCAAACACTTCCACTTCGGTAACCAGCCCCCTCCCGGAGCCTAGCTTAACGCTGGCTCCGACCTCCCCCAAGCAAAGCTTGGGAGAGGTGACATAAAGCAATCGCAAACCGTCATGGCCTGATTGCTTTACGCATAAAGTAACAGCTAGCCGCAGGAGGAGAGAACCTGCGATTAGATCCGCCAGCTGGTATTAAGGCTGGTTCTAAGCGTCTGCTTCTCTGCGAAGTCCCAAATCGTGCGTCAAGTCGACTTCTCCGGCTTCCAAAGTTGTCAAACTGTCGAAGCCTTGATTGTCAGCATCGGAGTCGCGATCGTCAGTGCCTACGTTGGGTGTGGTAATCACATATCCTACTGGCAGAGTCGTAATGTCGAACTGGATGTAGTACAGGCCCGGTAGCAAGTCAGCAAAGAGATAGTAACCCCATGCGTCGGTGATGACGCTCCGCAACAATATATCATCGAGGTCACGCGGCAGCTCGTTCTCGCCGGGTGAATACAGATTTACGCGCACACCAGGGACGCCGCTTTCACCCGAGTCTTGAACTCCATTGTTATTGGTATCGATCCAGACAAACTTTCCAATGGCGCCTACCGATCCACTGCCCAGTTCGATCGGACCAGTCCGACTGCCAGTGGGTCCACTGCCACCTGGTCCACCGCCCGGTCCGCCATCGTCGTCGCTGCTGTTGAAACTTGGATTTAAGCGTTGGCCGGGAGGGCCACCCGGGCCATTGTTTGAGTCGGAGCCGGAAACACTACCCAGCGGCAAAAGTGCGAAGCCAACTGCTTTAACGGCTGCATTGGGGCTGGGCGCTTCGGTAGCTTGTTCATAGTGCACGGTGACCACAGTTTCCATGTCGTCGGCCGTGGCCACGCGGGCGATCAACTCCAACTGCTGAGCCACGCCGACGTAGATGGCTATGTCCGCTGCTATTATCAAATGCGGACCAGTCGCGGTGGATTGGACCAAGAAATTAAACTCACCTTGCCGAGGCAAGCTGGGGATCGATGGCAGCGTTGCACCTTCGGTTCCAAAGGACGGCGAGAAGGGACCGGGCCCGTCGACCTTACCCTTGAGGGTCGCGCCATTGGTACTGCCCTTGAGATTAAAATCCCCAATCTTCTTGCCGACAGACACGTTGCCTTTGGTATCTAGACCGAGATCTATTGGTCCAAGATTGGTCGTCACTTCCGCTGAAGGATCCGTGGTGCTCAAATTCGTCGTGACCGTCACGCGCCCATCGGTACCAGGTACCGGGAAGCTAACTTTCAAATTCGTACTGGGATTTGTTGCACCACTAATACCACAGGCCCCCGGTCGGCATCCAATGCGGAATGTAAAGGGTTCATCGGCACCGTAGGTTAACGCAAAGTCTGCATACACACTGACGAAGGCTGCCAAACCACCAGCTTCAGAGATGGCTTGCGTGCCGGTGGGATCGGTGGTGTTGATGGGATCGTTACCCGCATAACGCTGCAGGTTGGCATCTCCTCCACCGAACACGAGTGGATCTTCGCTGATGAATTCGCCGAGTCGCGGGTCATAGTAGCGGGCGCGATAGTAGTACAGTCCCGTAGCTGCATCGAATTCACGACCCGTGAACTTGAATCGATCGCCCAGAGTTGCATTTGTCTCGCTGAGGATATTGCCGAAGCTATCGTACTGGATCGAATCGACAAGCGTGCCTGAGCTATCGGCGATGTGCCGCACGCTGCCCAGTCGATCCTCGAGATACCACGCCGATCCTTCGCCAGGTCGGTAGCGTGCCAAAAGTTCATCGATGCCTTCGCCAGGCAGGTAGCGAGCCAGTACATTGCCAGTGGCATCAAAGTCTGCCCACGGAGCGCTGCCAACATAAACGGTCGTGAACTTTGTTCCATTGTCATCGACCGAGATGCGGCGATTGAGTGCATCGTAAATATAGTTAGATTGACTGGTGATCGTTCCCGACGAACTGCGCTGCTGGACACGCGTCAATCGATTGCGATGATCGTAGGTGAACTGCGTCACGTCGTTGGTTGTTAAACTTGTCTTCGAAACGAGATTACCTTCGTTATCGTAACTATAACTGAACTGGTCATCGCGCAGCAATTGATTGTTAGAACCTATGATCACGTTGGCACCAGTGCGATTGCCGTTGGCATCGTACGTGTACGATTCATCGGGCAGAGTCGCACGATCAGCACCGATTAATTGACCAGCATCATCGTAGTCGTACTGAACACTACCCGAGGTACCGGTCTCTTCGACCAGTTGGAATGCCGCATCGTAGTCGTAGTCAAACTCGACCAGCACTGCGTCCAGCGCATTGAAATGGGTGAGGTCAGTCAATTGACCTTGGGCATTGTACAGCCACTGCGAACTACCGATCTTTTGATTGCCAGCCAGGTCAGCATATCGCGTCTCAGAAACTCGCCGGCCGGCAGCGTCGTAGGCAAAGTCGGCCCGCATCGAATCGATGCCTCCACCACTGAGGCTGCTGGTGGTCGTCCGGTTACGGCTATCAAACGCCCTAGAGAAAATCGTGCCGCTGCTGTCAGTTACACTCTCCAGGTTGCCACGAGAATCATAGACGGCGGTCCAGGCTAAACTCGGGATGCCGGCAGTACCAACATTGTCCTGCGACTTGATTTGATTCAGCGCATCATAGGTGAAAGCCAAGGAGCTCTGCGAATCGACAGCCGTCAGTAGACTGCCGAAGTTGTCGTAGGTCATGGCGATGCTATTGACCAATACTGAATCAGTAAACCATTCTTCCTTCGTCAGTTGTCGAGCGGCGTCATAGGTGTATTTGATTTCGCGACCATTGCGATCAGTGGTGCCAATTAGATTACCCACAGAGTCATAGCTGTACGCGGAAGAATGGTCCAAGGGATCGACGCGGCGCGTGAGACGATTGAGCGCGTCATACTCAAACTGTGTAGTGTTACCTAACGGATCGGTGAATTGCGTTTGATTACCGACTGCGTCGTACTGTTTGCGGCTGATGCGACCGTCTGTCGTCGCGATCGACTTGACACGATTGAGCGCATCAATTTCGTAGGACGTAGCTTGCCCAAGCTGATTGAAAACACGAATCGTATTGCCGAAGGCATCGAACACGCGCTTCGTTTCATGGCCATTTGAATCGAGCGTTCTCACACCGCGATTGGCTGCATCATAAAACAGTTCGGTCTTGTTGCCTGTCTCATCAGTGAAGCTAATTCGATTGCCGTAAGCGTCAAATGTCTGTTGCCTGGTAAAGCCGGCTGCGTCGGTCGCTTTAATCAGTCGATCTTGCTGGTCGTATTCGAAGAGTGAAACTCCGCCTGCCGGATCGATCAACTTGACAGGATTCCCATTGCTGTCGTATTCGATCGAGTAACTATTGCCAAGTGCATCCGTCTGGTGCACCAGGCGATTCAGTTCGTCATAGACATAACGCGTCGTATTGCCATTGGCATCGGTAGTTGTCAGCCGGTTGCCGACGGCGTCATAAGTATATTGCGTAACGGCTGCCAAGGGATCCGTCTCGCTCAGCAGTCGGCCCAAGGCATCATAGGTGAACGTCCAGCGACGATTAAGCGCATCGACTATCGCTGTACGATGACCGACGGCGTCGTATTCATACTTTGTGACATTGTTGAGAGCATCTGTCTCCGATTCCAGTCGTCCATCCGCTCGATAGCGGTAAGTCGTTGTTCGTCCGAGTTGGTCAGTCGTTGAAGAAACCTGGTTGTTGGCGTCATACACGACCGATGTAACTCCACCGAGCGCGTCGATGGTCTTTACTTGTCGGCCCAGATCGTCGTATTCGACGCGCGTGATTCTACCCAGCGGATCGACGCCCTCGACCATGCGATCGCCCGAATAAAAGTACGCGTAGCGGGCACCCAGGGCGTCAGTGACCGACACGGGGCGTCCAATCGCGTCATACCCATATTGCGTGACGTTACCATTTTCATCGGTCTCGCGAATCAGCTGACCTAGTTCGTTGTACTCGTACTGTTTTGATGGAGGCGTCGATACCGGCGTGATGTTCGTAGATGACACGTTACCAGCAAAAACGACGCTCGACGCTCGAGCGCCCGTCGCGTACGTGAACTGCTTGCTCAGCCCGCGGCCGTCCGTCGTGTTTGTAACGCGGCCTTGGTCGTCGAACTCGGCGCTCGAAACTTCACCCAGCGCATTGACGAAACGGATGAGATTGCCCGCGTCATCGTAGACAAAGTGCGAACTGCGTCCTAAAGGATCGATGGTCGAAGTAACGTGCCCGGCGCTATTGAACGTGCTGGTATAAGTTTTGCCGAGCGGATCTTTAATGGAAGTGAGATTGCCTTGGGCATCAAAGGTTTGCGTGACAACGTTCCCGCCTTCATCGGTAGCCTTAATCAAGTTGTCTTGACCGTCGTACTGCATACTAATGACACCGCCGCCAGGCCGCTGGACTTGAGCGATATTGCCACGATTATCAAACTGCACCGTAGTCACATTACCAAGTGGGTCCGTGGTTACCTCTCTGAGGTTCGACACATCGAATGTATTGGCTAGTCGGGCACCAATGGCGTTGGTCGAAGAAGTCAAACGTCCCGTACTATCGAACTGGGCGGTGAAGATCTGCTGGCCGTTGGGATCGACGACCGCGCGCAGAAAGTGGCCGGGCGTCGTAAAGTAGCTATAGTCTCGGGTTAAGCCTGCCTGGTCCGTGAACCGTATCAATTCGTTGGCAGAGTTGTATGTGTAGCTGAGCGTATTGCCGGCCGGGTCGATGATCTGCGCAATGCGTCCTTGTGGTTCGCGAATAAACTTCACCGATGGACCGCTGGAACTGAAGATGCCGTCGGGGCGGAATTCGAGCCGATTGCCCGCAAGATTGTGGACATTGGCCAGGCCACTAAACTGCCCATACTCATACGTGGTGCCATCTTTGGTTGTCAAACGATACGCCGATGGGTTGAACGGATCGCCGAAGAAGGCACTATAAAACTCATTGCCAATCTTGCGCAGCGGAACGGAACCGACATCTAGCGTATCGTAAACGCCTACATCGGGCACAAACTTCGGAAGATAGGAACCACCACCAAAGAGGCTGAATTGCAACGTAGGCTGGAAGGTGAAACCTACGCGTCGGCCCTCAGGATTAGTCAGATAGACGCGTGTCCCTGCGCGGAAGGGTGTGGCCGCATAGGTCAGGCCGTCAGCTTCCAACGGATTGACGGGAATCGTTTCGCGAATCTGTGCATCCTGAATCGAAAGCGTCCATCCAAATCCAAAATCGCCCGACTCGCTGGCATCGCGAGTGTTGTAGGTGCGATTGATCGTGATCGGAATGCCAGCGATAGGCACCGTCAAGTCGGTGAACTCCAAGTGGTATTCACCTAACTTCAAATTGCCCTCCACGTGCAGCGGTATGGTCTGCGCGGTTGTATTACCGCTCAGGTCGCTCGCCAAGATGCGAACCACATAATCATCATTGGTCAACATGGTCGGATCAAACGTCGCCAGGACGGCATCGATCTGCACCGTGTTGCCGCTGGCGAGCGCTTTATAGTCTGAATCGATAGCTTCGGGTTGATTGACATCGACCAAATCGGCTCGACCGTAGTCGATACGATAAGAAAGCAAATTGTCATCGCTAATCGAGCCCACAATATCCAGCAGAGACGTGACGCTGGTATTGGGTTCTGGTGAAGTAAGCGTAATCGTCGGCCCGCTAGTATCTGCGGGATCGAAGATGCGCAGGCTGACAGTCGCTGTGCCTGCGTTGCCGGAGGAGTCCAGCGCTGTCGCTCGCAGCTCATATAAACCGGCCGTTTCGCCGGTGATGGTTACCGAACGATTGGCATCAAGGACTAGTGGCTGGCCATTGATGGTCAGCGCCACATCGACGACTGCCACATTATCGCTGGCCAGCATAACTACCACGGAGTTCTCACCCAGTTGCAATGGATTGGCACTTAACCGCAATTCGACTCGCGGGGCTGTCGTATCGGGCGTGACCACCAAGTCAAACTCCTGTTCCGCCACCGCACCAAATGCATCGGTTACGCGCAGGAGGATTGGATTGGTCAGTGGCACACCCACGACAGTGTCCCAGTTGACACGACCCAAGTGGTCGATGGTCATGCCCGTGGGACCCGTAACCAACTGGTAACTCAGTTGATCGCCTTCGGCGTCGGTAACTCGCAGATCGTATTGATATTGGCCACCGATGGCAACGCTCGTCGGAGCTTGGGAGTTGATAACGGGAGCTTGATTCAAGCGAGCCAGAATCGCGAAGCGTTGAATGCTCTGTCCACCATCGCTGTCTTGCGCGACTACCTGCACAAGATGGCTACCGATCTGGGCGCTGGTCGGTGTCCAAGTAATCAAACCGCTGGCTGAGTCAATCTGCATGCCGGTTGGTGCGGCTAACAGCAGGTAGGTAATATCCGTGCCTTCTGGATCGATCGCTTCAACTTCATATTGGTACGGAGCATCCACACGGGCGCGGAACACGGCGCGCGACGTAATGATCGGATCAAGATTGCCAGTGAGCTGAGACACATTGATCTGAAAACGTTGGCTGGCTTGGTTGCCATTTGTATCGGTGACTTCGACGATCGCATTGGCAATACCTACTTGAGCTAACGTAGGCGTCCAACGAATGATGCCACGCGCAGAATCGATCGTCATGCCAGCGGGCGCGCTGCCGAGCGAAAAAACCAATGGATCGCTTTCGGGATCGATGGCCCACACACCATAGATGTAACGTTCATCGGCCACCGCTTCGCTCGGTGGGCGCGAGAGGATCGACGGTCCGAGATTGGCCCCCGAGACATTTAGCGAAAAACTCTGCAAGCCCTCGAGTCCCGCGGGATCTTTAGCCGAGATCACAAACCGTTGCAAACCCAACTGATCAATCGACGGCGTCCAGCGCAGCGTTCCAAGACGGGCATCGAGCGATGCTCCTCGAGGTGCTTCGACCAATGTCCACTCAACCGGATCGCCATCGTTGTCGATCGCCTGCATGTCATAGGCAAACGGCTGGTCGATACTGGCTCGAAACGCTGGTGGCAGTGAGGTAATGCGCGGAGCATCGTTCGCAGAGGTGGCCACCACGGTCAGTGTTATAGTCTGGGAGTCAGTGCCACCTCGATTGTCCGCGGCGCTAAGCGTAAGGGCATGTGTGCCCAGTTGGGACAGCGTAGGAGTCCATCTGGCCATCTGAGTATCAGTGTTCAATACCATGCCACTGGGAGCCGTGGCCAGGTTTAGAGAAATTGGGTCGCTGTTTTGATCAACCGTGGATATCAAGTACACCCAAGTTGTCCCAAGGGGAATCATCAATCGAGGCTGCGATTCGATTTGCGGAGCGATATTAGCAGAAGTTGCAACCTGGATGGTAAAGCGTTGTTCGACGCGTCCGCCGTGCCCATCGCGAGCAACTAAGACGACTTCAACCGCACCTGCCTGCGTGGGCGTGAAACGTAGCACGGCCTGGCTACCGGAGTCAGTTAGTGTGGTTAGCGTCATACCCGAAGTCGGAGCTTCGAGTTCAAAGGTCAATTCATCTCCGTCGGCATCCTGCGCGTGCACCCGGTATTCCCAGGCGATGCCAGGTGATGCATTGGTGATCGGTAGCGATGTAATGACCGGGGCAACGTTGGCCGCATCGACAATCACTGAAAATGATTGCAGGCTGATACCGCGCTGCGGATCCGTAACACGCACGATCACGTTCTGTGAGTCAGCTTGACTGGCTTGTGGCATCCAACCCATCTGGCCCGTGCGCGAGTCAATCACCATGCCCCTTGGCGCCAGCGGTAAATCGAAGGTCAGCGTTTGGTTTTCCGGATCGCGTGCCTGGGCTTCATAACGCCAGAGTGTTCCGACAGTAGCCAGTAGCGGCGGTGAGCTCACCCAGTACGGATCAAGATTGAAGGTTGATGATTGTCCGCCAGCAACTTCGATAACATACTCCTGAATCGCCCTACCTCCGCGACCATCGCTGACTGCGATCGCCATGGCTTCCTGCGCATAGGCACTGTTGGTCACGGTCCACTGCACCAGTCTAGTACCGGCGTCGATCGTCATGCCCGGAGGCGAGCTGACGAGCTGGTAGCTCAATTGGTCAGCGTCCGGGTCGGTGGCTGTTACGGTATAGGTGTAAGTTGTATTGACCTGCGCGGCTAAGATCGGTGAACTGGTAATCACCGGATCTTGATTATCGAAAATCGACAAAGTGAAACTCTGCGTGTGCCGGCCGCCACGCGCATCCAAGACTTCGATGATCACAGCAGCTGGCGAGACTTGTCCTGCCGTTGGCGTCCACTGAACGAGACCACTTGAGTCGATGGTCATGCCGCTGGGAGAGTTGAGCAATTGATAGGTCAGTGGCTCACCATCGGCGTCGACTGCGATCACTTGATAAGTGAATCCAGATGATTTCGCGGCTGAAGGTGGTTGGCTAACGATAACGGGCAGAGCATTCTGCGCGGGAGTGATCACCAAAAGAGTCAAGGCTTGCTGTGCCGCCGCGCCATCTGCATCAGAGACTTCAACCACAACCAACTGGTCACCAACTTGCTGAGCAGTTGGTGACCAGGCGAATTCACCGGTCGTCGAATCAATCGACATTCCGATTGGTCCGCTGACGAGCCGATACGTTAGAGCGTCACCATCTGCATCGACTGACTGCGCGACATAGGTATAGGCACCACCCACTTCTGCCAGAGCCACGGGTATTGAAGTGAATACCGGTGCGCGATTGGCGGGTTTCGGTCGAGCGTTGATGGTAAAGCGCTGCGTACTGGTGCCCAGTCGATTGTCCGCTGCTTGCACGATCACCGTATATAGACCGCGGTCGGTGTCTCCCGGCGTCCAGAGAACCAGGCCGGTGGTTGCATCGATGGTCATGCCTGCGGGTGCTTCTAGCAGTTCGTAGCTGATCGTATCGTTGTTGGGATCGATCGCTTGCACATCATAGCGGTATTGTCGATTCAAGTCGGCTTCGGTGGGTGGCAAACTTGTAAACTCTGGAGCGTCATTGAGCTTGCCCAAGAATACCAGGTCATACGTAAACTGTGTTTGGTTAGGATTGAAGAACTCGGCAGACAGTAAACTTGTTTTGCCCAGAGGCTCGAGCGAGCGACCAACCACGCGTCCACTGAAGTCGTAGTAGGGAATGCCATCGGGTGTTTGACCATCTGCGTCGCGGACCAGCACCAACGGGTCGCTGATATTCGTGATGCCCACCAGCAGCGGAACATCAGCTGGAAATTGACCGACATTTTCTATGGCTGTCTCGGCCAGGAATGAGCGACTGGATTGATGGAACGAAGAGCGAGCGTAGACCTGCCGGAAGCTGCCACTGACATCAGTTAGCCTGGCAAAATCGATGCGCGATGTATCTAGCTGAGTTCCGCTAATCGTGATGATTGTCGAACCGACCTGGCCATTGGAATCGATAGCCGCAAATTCGAATTCATTATCACCTGGTCCTACAAACAGCGAGACAAAGAAGTTACTGGCTGCGTCGACACTCGTCAGCGGAACACCGTTGACAGTTATCAAGTCTAAGGTCGCCAGCGGAAAATCAGTTAAGACTTGACCAGTCGCAACCAGCGTCGTGCCTGCGGCCACCGAGCTACCATCCAGTGGAGCGGCGACGATGACTTGAGGTGCTGCCGCATTGCCGCGCCAGTCGACGATGGAGTCGTCGAGCAATTGCCCAACTGAGGCCGTCACTATATCGCGTCCATCGGCGACGCCCGAGTAGTTGAACTGCACCAGCCCTTTGTCATCGGAGAATCCAAATCCACGTTGGGCGTTGACACCGGCGACATCGAAATCAACACGAATACCTGCGAGCGGTTCGCCTGAACTGTCGGCCACGCGGGCTGTTAACCGCAAAGTGTTACCGATCTGTAGCGCAGTATTATCGGGCGTCAGCGTAACGGAACTGACTTGGGCAACTGAGGATAGCGACTGACCGCCAACATAACCGTAAGAGTCAACTGGGCCAAAACCGTAGACGAAAACCCCAAACGGCAGTGGGCCAGCCAGCTGATACGTACCAAGATCTACCAGTACCTGCGCGCCGAAGAAGCCACTAGTGCCAATCTCGGTAAAGCGGTTGGCTTCGATGGCTACGCCGTCGAGTTCGATCAATCCCACATCGGCTGCGGGCGCCACGATGTTAATGAAGTTGCGATCGAAGCGCTGGGCGGCCAGCACTGCGCTTTCGACGGGAGTGGCGACCGTATAGCTGGCAAGAAATTGTTCTGATGGAGGCACAATCATCATCAGCGGATCGCCAGCAAACGTGGCGTTGCCGCCGGGATCGGTGCGATAGTAGTTTTGCGAGTAGGCGTATTGCGCAACCAAGATCGGCTGGTTGGAAGAGATGTGAGCGGCATTCACGATGTTCTGCTCGTAGAATTCACCGCGATCGATGGTAGCCACGACGGTGCCGTTGATCGTCAACTCGGTATCATCGGCTTGCGCCAGCAAGCGAAACAAGTCACCGCGCGTGGAGCCGGTATTTAGTGGCATCGTGACAAAGTCGCGTCCCCAAGTGCTGGTGGGTGGCAACTGTTCGACCAAATGGTCCGCAGCGAAAAACTGGCTGGGGATAAAGGTGGCTCGATTGCCTCCAAAGACGGCCACTGGTTTGGTACTGGTAATAATCGAACCGGTCAGATCTGGTGCACCACTTAAGCCAACACCTGCCAAATCGCGCAGCAGGTAAGTCTCGCCTTGGTTAAGTGTTACGCCGTGTACTGGGATTTCAAACAGCGATTGGCGAACGTTTAAGAACGTCAAGCGGCCGGTAGGTGCGTTGAAAGTATACGTCTTCGTTTCATTCAAACCCACATCGAGGCTGACCACGCTGTTAAATCCACTTAGTGGCACCGCTGTTCCCGGAGTCCGCGCTGCCCTAAAGCGAATTGTAAGTGGTCCGCTGTTTTGTCGACCACTGATGGTCAGATAGTGCGTACCAGAAGTTAGTACTTGAGCTGAAAAGTCCAGGCCGTCGTTGTTACCACCGAGCGTTTGATTGACCGGGCCAGTCAATTGCCAAATCAAGGCTTGACCGCTGGTTCCTAGATTGTCGAACTCGATTGTTTCACCGGCAGTAGCCTCAATCTGATAAACAAAAGCTGAGTTGCCAGGATCGAGCAGAACCTCTGTATCGGCATCAAAAGTTAGCTGTGGTGCCGCCCCCAGGTCATCAATACGAAAACGATAGTCGGCACTCGCAGGATTTAGGTTGCTGAGTAGGACTAGATACTCGCCGGACTCGGGCACAACCAAGAACGGTACACCAGGGGGCCCCGAATCCGTATTGCTGAAATTGTCATTGAAGAGAACCCGACCACCACTGTTCCCTATAAGCAGTCTGACTTGATCCGCATCTTGTTCTAGACTATCGACACGAATGCGTTGGCCGGCGGTGAAGTTCATACGATAGACCGCGCTACCATGGTCTGGCAGCGCACCAGCGGCTTCCGCGCCTAAGGCCAGGCTGGGTGCCAGAGCCAAATCTTGCAAGTTGAAGCTAAAACTGGTGGATGAGTTGTTCTCACCGTGTAGGACTAGATAGTGGCGACCTGTTTGCGTGATACGCACGATTCCATCGGCATCGATCGTGGTCGCAGCTCCAAAGAAACCTTTGGCGTAAGCCGCATTCAAGTAAGGATCATAGATGCCAATGGCAAACGAACCAAGCAATGCATCAAAGTTCAGTTGATCGCCAGCCGTGGCGTCAAACGCATACACACTCATCTCGCGTCCAATAGACAGTGTCTCATTGACAACCGTATCCAGCTGGAGCGGGGTGGCAAAGGTATCCAGATCAATCACGCGGAAATCGTAACTGCCGCTGTCGGCAGCCGTGTTACCTCGCAGCATGATGCGATAAATGCCCGACTGCGGCAATAAGCCGGGATTGAAACGCGGCATGTCTTGTACTTCACCAAAGAAGTCAATTCGACTTCCGTCGGGCGCTAGCAGCTCGAGGAACAAGTTCTGGCTGACTGTATCGAGACCATCGATGATGTAACGTGTACCAGCGGGGGCAGTGAATTCGTAAGTTGCACTGCCACCAGGCACGATCGAGAGTGACTCTAGCGTGTCGAAACCACTCTTAATCACTGCCGGACTATCGATCAGAGTCGGCAGGATGCTCACGTTGCCAAACTCAGCCACCGTCAGGGCGCCGACTAGCAGAGTATAGGGTCCATCCGTCAGCAAGGTTGCAGACCATTGATTGCCAACTTGGGTCAGCGGGACATTATTTCCCGCTGCGTTGAGCAGTTGAAACGTAGCACGGAACGACGGAGTATTTTGCAGGGTCAGATTGAACCTCTGCGTCGCTACACCTGAAAATCGAAAGGCTGTTGTCTCTCCGTCGATGACATCGATACTGGTGGGCGCAGCCAAGGGCAGGCTGGGGGCAGAATCGAGATCCAGCAAACGAAAGGCAAATGAGGGTTGGCTGAAAGTATTGCTGCTGACGATAAAGTAGTAAGTGCCTGTTTCTGGAAATGTAATCGGACGCTGATCCGATTGAGTAAAGACGTCGATTTGCTGACCGCCCGGTCCATAGATGGTGATACCGGCCTGTCGATTATCGTCCATTGCATCGTAGTAAATCGTTTCACCGGCGGCAGCGTCGTAACGATAGACTACGCTACGACCGGCGGGATCAAATGTGTCTCGTAACACCACGCCTGGCGTTATCAGCGGAGAGGCTTCGAAATCCAGTATCTGAAAAGTAAATTGAAACGCTGCCTCCTGTTCCCCGACGACCAATACGTAGTACTTTCCCGTTTCCGCGAACGATAGGGCACCGAAAAAATTACCTACTGAGTTAAAGTCACCCTGCGCGGACAGTTGCGCCTGCAGGCCGCTCGGCGAGACCAGCGCGATGGCGACATTGGGGGATGGATTGGGATTGATGGTGTCAATGTATAGTTGCTGACCGGCCACAACATCGAAGGCTACGACCTTGGCTTCGCGACCAGTTGCAAAATCGAGGCTGATCCTCTCGCCGATGTTAGCCGGCATAGCGGCGGTAGCCAGATCGAGCATTTCAAAGTTGTACGTGCCGCTGTAACCATCAAAGGGCGGTTTGACAGTTACCGTAAACGTACCTGCAGCGTCGGTGGTATACAGTCCTATATCACGGCCATCGCTATTGCCCAAATTAAACTCAGTGGAACCATTGGGCCGCGCGATCGATGCGATACTTGCGGTGGTTGAACCTGAGTATGCACCCGGCGAAAGCGTAACTTTTGTATCATCCTCGGATGCCACGACCAGGAATTGTGTGCCTTCAACATGACTGATCGAAGCAAACGTGTTTTCATATCCAAGATTGATATACTCGGTGCCCAAGGCACTCACCGGTAAGGCCAGAAATGCATCTGAAGTGTTGATCGCCAGATCAAGACCGTAGATCGTGACTGGATCCTGGCTCACGACATGAATACCCTTTTGTTGTACCTGGGCAATCAATTCAACTTCGACATCGAAGTCGGTGTCGTTATCAGAGTTATCGCCTACGTCTTCGCTGGGCAGTTCGACGACGGTGACTTCACCGGGATTAACTACGAACTCCTGGCGAAATGGCAGCGAAGTACTCGGGTCGATCAAACCAGGGATATCTACAACACCGGTGGTGGCTGTGTCGCCACTGATGTACAGCACCTTTTGTGGACGGTTGTTACCTTCGAAGAGGTTGTCTGGAAAACCGATCCAAAATTCGGTACCGCGATTATCGATGGTTGAGGCTGGCAGGATCGGACTGCTGGGCGCTCTTGGGTCACTTTGCGTGGGGCCAGACTGTGCTGAGTTATTCGATGCTGAGTTGTTCGATGCTGAGTTGTTCGATGCGTTGTGGCCACTATTTTGATTTTGGGCATTGGCTGGTCTACCTGGGATGGCATCTGATCCCGGCAGAATATTCGCAGGCAAAACACTTGAGCCGGGAAGTTGGCTGCCACTGGATAGCTGGCTACTCGAGTTAACAGCCGTTGAGTTGGAACTGGGCGCAGCAGGCGACTGCGTGAGGTTACCGCCGGCTGGCTGATCAGGTACTGAGGTCGGCTGGACTTGTTCGAATCTGATCGAGGGAATGGTGACGGAAGTCGTGGTATCGCCGTCATTGTTGACCAGGCGCAGAATCAGCCTGGCTTTTGTTCCGGGTAGGACTTCAACCAGCGATAGCGAGACTTTGTTATCGGACAAGGTTACGTTAGTTGTAGTTGCGGCAGCCAGACCTTCGGAGATGTTGAAGAATGAATTCTTGCCATCGCCCAGTGTGCTGACCAGCGACCGTCCGCTTTCGTCAACGAGCGCAGCTTCGAAGGCATCGAGTGCTCGGCCGCTGCTGGCGGTATCGAACTGTAGCGCCTGGTATTGGAAGCTCAGCGCATTGGAGCCGGCTGGAATGACCAGATCCGATACCAACGATGTCACTAGCGAGCTGCCTTCCCTGATCCTGGGCGAACAGGCGTCATTGGTTACACCGCTGGTCGGGTCGGCTGGCCCATTCTGCACAAATCGCCAGCTCGGCTCCAAAGCTTGTGTATTGATCGCATTGATAATCAGCAGCGCATCGAGCGGTGTAACATTGTTATCGCAGTTGACATCCACAAATGGCGGCGGTGCCAGACCGTTTGTACCCGCCGGTGGCAATACGCTGCTGGAAGAAGTGCGAATTGTTGGAACATTGAGCTCATTGATAATCAACAGCGCATCAATGGGCGAGACGACTTGCGCGTCATCGCCAGAAGTATTCAGAGGCTGAAGGACGTTGCTCCAGTCTGATACCAGTAGATGTCTCTCCTCCAGCCTCTCACAGAGGATGGATCGTCGATAACGACGGAGTTTTCGGGCGACTGATTTTCTTGGTGGGCGAATCCAAGCACTACGTGAACGACTCGACGACATAATTACGCCTCATCAAAGCATGTGCATAGACGCGCCCATTCTAGCTACCGACTACGCACAAAACCAAGATTCGGCCTAATTATTCACATTCTGCCAATGGGAACATTCGGACACGTGCAGAGCCGCGATTGTTCACACGAATTATACTTGCAGGCAACGCGACTTATGCGAGTCTTTGCCTCTTGTTCAAGTTCCTCAGAATATCCTATGCACATCTCAACTAGAACTTTGCACCCCTTAGGTTCCGTACAAGGAAGGTAGCCCGTGCTAATTCGAATTCTGGTTTGGGCGATTTGCTTAACACAGTTGCTGGCAACGAGCCCACAGTTGCCCGCTCAAGTGCTCGATAAACAACGGCAGCTGACTGGCGAGTCGTTTTGGGACAATCGCGATTTTGATTGGTACGCTGAGAACATTCCCTTCTTCGAGTGTCCAGATGCTGACATCACCACGACGTACTACTATCGATGGGATCTGCTGACCAAGCACTTGACCTATGGCTCACCCAATAGCGGTTATTCGTTCACGGAGTTTATCGATCGCCCGTTTTGGTCTGGGGCCTATGGCGCCATAAGCTGTCCGGCCGGACATCAAATCTATGAAGCCCGCTGGTTACGCTCGCCGCGCATTGCCAACGATTACTCGCGCTACTGGCTGCGCACTCCGGGTGCCCAGCCCAGGAACTACTCGACCTGGCTGGCCGATGCCGTCTGGGGCACCGACTTGGTTCATCCCAACGCGGCGTTACTTATCGACCTGTTACCCGACTTGATCAAAAACTACCAGGGTTGGGAGCAACGGCACTTCGTACCCCAAGTCGGGCTGTTTTGGCAAACAGGACACGATGATGGAATGGAGTTCAATATCAATAGCCGGCAAACTCAAGATATCCTGCGCGGCGCGCCTAGCTACCGTCCGTCCTTCAATGCCTATATGTGGGCCGATGCCCAGGCGATCGCCCGTATAGCTGAACTGGCTGGCAAGCCAGAGATCGCCCGAGAATACTCGCAAAAAGCCACTTCAATCAAAGCCAAAATGCTCGAACTGATGTGGGATGACAAGCGGCAGTTCTTCTTCCCAGTCCTAAAAAACGACGAGCAGCGCGATGGTCATCAACTCAAGGCACTGACACGCACCTACGACAGCGGTCAGTTCGCCGGTGATCCGCATGGTCGTGAGTTGATTGGATATGTGCCTTGGCAATTTAATATGTTCAGCGGACCAACCCAATACGATGTGGCTTGGAACAAGTTGATGGACCGCGATGGCTTTTATGCTGACTTTGGTCCATGTACGGTCGAACGCAATGATCCGATGTACCTGTTGAAAGACTCTTGCTGTTGGTGGAGCGGTCAGTCTTGGCCGTACGCAACCACACAGACGCTAAAAGGTCTGGCCAATGCACTACAACAGGGTGCACAGACGCTCAGCCCCACTGATTATCAAAAGCTCTTAGCGATTTATGCGCGCAGTCATCGCAAGGACGGCCAACCCTACCTGGCCGAAGCCCTGCATCCGGATACAGGGTCTTTCGAAGGACACGACGCTTACAATCACTCCGAGCATTATTTTCATTCAGGCTATTGCGACTTGGTGATCACCGGCCTGGTAGGTCTAGTGCCACGGCATGACGATACGTTGCAGGTTCAACCGCTTGCCCCCGATCACTGGCAATACTTTGCGCTGGATGACGTGCCGTATCACGGTCACCTGGTTAGCATCGTGTGGGACAAAGCCGGTACCCGTTATCAACTCGGTCCCGGTCTGCACGTGCTAGTCGATGGCCAAAAGGTGGCGCATTCTGAAAAGCTCGAACCATTGAGCGTGACCGGCGCCGTGCCGAGGAACTTGGTTGATAACCAAAGTAATGGTGAGCAATGGACCAACTTTGTCGTCAACAACGATGGCACTTTCTATCCCAAATTAACAGCGTCGTACACTGCAGCCAACACTTCGCTTTCGAAAGCCTGTGATGGAAATTACTGGTACTTGCAAGATCCACCTAACCGATGGACTTGCGAAGGCTCAGCCCACGCCGAGGACTGGATCGAAGTCGACTTTGGAATGCCGCGCGAGGTTGATTCAGTGAAACTGTACTTGCTGGATGACTCGGCACCAACGCCCAGCGTCATTCGTGCGCCCAGTTCTGTTCGCCTTGAATGTTGGACCCAGGATGCGTGGCAAACGGTTGAATTCACAGCCACTGCCAAGACCATCACAGGGCATCGACCTCACACCCTTGAGTTCGCTAAACTGGCTACGCAAAAACTGCGAGTAACGTTGGTGCATGCGCCCGGTGCACGTTCGGGTCTGACAGAATTGGAGGTCTGGGGGCGCGTACGCTTGCCGCTGCCAACCTTGCCACATCCGGCCGGCAATCTGGCCTACAACGATGGTAGTCGAGAGTTTCCCAAAGCCTCGGCGAGTTTTCATGATCAATTTGGCGGGGTGCCAGGCTCGGCTATCGACGGAGTGACCAATTTCTTGCCCACGCCAACCAATCGCTGGACTAGCTACGGTTCACCGAATAAAGAAGATTGGCTGGAGATCAACTTGGGTCGCAGTGTCGAATTCCGCAGAGTTGACCTTGCCATTTACGATGATCGAGGTGGAGTTCAACCGCCAACCAAATACGAAATTCAAGTTTGGCAGGACGACGCTTGGCACACGGTTGACCAGGTTGTACGCAAGCCTCCACAGCCCTCAGGCAGCCAATGGAACTCTGCGTCCTTCGAGCCGATTAAAGCTGCGAAGCTTCGCATCGTCTTCACCAACCAAGGCCAGGCTCGTAGTGGAGTCACGGAACTGATGATCTGGAACGATTAGAAGCCGATAAACATTACGGGCTTTGCGGTTCTCCGCTGTCACGACGATAGTATTTCGCGGCATGCTATTCGCTTATGACACGGAAAAGCGTTTGCAGGCAGAGGGATTAGTGTCCCCATTCAAGCTCACATCGTGGAACTCCACGCTTGGCAGATGACTGCCGACATTTCCAACTTCACGATTGTTTTTGCAAAGAACCCAAATCATGTCCACATTCAAAGGCTCCGATGGCACGCGTTTGTACTTCAAGGATTGGGGAAAGGGTCGGCCAGTTGTGTTCAGCCATGGCTGGCCGCTCTGTAGCGATGCCTGGGACGAACAAATGTTTTTCCTGGCATCAAAAGGTTTTCGATGTGTGGCGCACGATCGTCGTGGACATGGCCGATCCGAGCAGCCCTGGACCGGCAACAATATGGACACCTATGCGGACGATCTCGCCGCGCTGGTGAAAGAACTTGACTTACAAGACGCTGTGCATGTCGGGCATTCGACCGGTGGGGGCGAAGTTGCCCGCTATGTCGCTCGACATGGCACCAACCGCGTTGCGGGCGTGGTGTTAATCGGTGCAGTGACACCTATCATGGTTAAGGGTGATGCGAATCCCAGCGGTGTTCCCAAGAAAGTCTTCGATGATATTCGGACCGGTGTGCTCGCTGATCGGTCCGAGTTTTTTATGAATCTGCCTACCTCGTTTTACAATGCCGATCGACCGAATAGTTCGATCTCGCAAGGTGTGCGCCAGCAATTCTGGCGACAAGGTATGCATGGCGGATTGAAGAACCTCTACGATTGCATTGCCGCCTTCTCAGAAACAGATCAAAGAGACGATCTCAAACGTTTCGATGTCCCCACGTTGGTGATTCATGGTGACGACGACCAAATAGTACCCATCGATACTTCTGCACGGCTGACAGTCAAGCTGGTTAAGGACGCAGAGCTGAAAGTTTACGCTGGGGCGTCGCACGGACTGACGACAACCCATGTCGACCGACTCAATGCCGACCTGTTGTCATTCTTGAATGGACTCACCTAATTACCTTGCCCCCAAGCATGAGCACACACCCGTCATGGCTGCCGATGGCCGAGTCTGGCGACTCAAGCTGTGGATGCGGCCTGTGAGCTGAGTGGTTTTTCTGGCGAATTCTGAAATGTTCGCCTGTCAGTGGGATACCTGAGGTAGATCTCCTCCGACTACTGGGTACTCACTCATGCGAAAAAACCAACAAAATCGTCGTTTTCTCAGGGAAATAAGGCGGCGCAGCCTGTGTGCGGCCTTAATCGAAAAACTCGAGCAGCGGTTGCCCCTGACCGGTCCTTACACCAATGCTTCTCTCTCCTCAGCACAAGTTGAGGCTTTGCTAGAGGGGTCGCGCGGGATCGCGGGACTAGCGGATCGAGTTGATAATTCTGGTCAGAACGCCGAGCCGCTGGGGCCGATGAAGCACCGCGACGGTACGCCGGTTACTCCAGGTCTCTTGGGACCGTTCGGCCGAACCTTGCGCGAAGAAGTAGAGAATCCCATCAGTGACTACTTCGACACCACGCCCACAAATCAGTTGTCCACCGATTCCCTGATCGCGCATCTGGGCACCAATCCTGCCTACCTGTCGATTGAAGGTGGCTTGCTGGACGGAACCCTCGACGAGCTGGTCTTCGATATTCATATCCAACGTGAGTACGAGCTGAACTTATTGAATCTCGAATTCGATTCTGAAGCTCTGCCTAGCCCGTTTTATACCAAAAACGGTATCGAAGCCAATCTTACTGCGGTCGTGGATGTCAACTACGTTTTTGGTATCACGCTTGACCCAGCGTTAAACATCGAGCAAGCGTTTTTTATTCGTGACTACTCGCTGTCCAGTTCGATTCGCGCCGATACGGTCCTGCATCCCTTCTTGATCAACTTGGGAATTCTGGAAGCCAGTGTGCCCGATGTTGTCCTCGCTGCCAGTCTCGATATAGAAATGAGTCAGCCGAGTTCACCATTGTCCGTTCGCCTGACGGAAATCAATACGCTGGAGGTCTCAGAGCTTTTTACCACCAGCGTTGGCACAAATGATTTTAGCGCCACCTTCAATCTGGACATAGGTATCGGACGTTGGCGACTGGAGGGTTCGACCTATCTGCAAGCTGTCGGTAACTGGTTGGGTTTCGAACCAGCAGTAACCTTTAGTCCCAACTTCGATGAAGTATTCCTGTTCAATAACATTTCCAGTAGCGAACTGGTGGCGGGAATGGAGAGCTTTACTGGATGGCTAAGCAGCTTTAGTAACTCTAGCGCGTACAACATTCCTATTCCCTTCACGTCAGGTGCAACGACCGGTTCGGTCTATGATGTTGGTCGAGGTATGTCAGGGTTTACTGAGAATCTGCGCGATGACGAAGGTAATCCGGCTTTTGATAACGTGCAAGATTTTCCCTATACAGGTTTCGGCATCGACTACAACGCCGACACAAACAAACTAACACTCACGGTAATTCAAGCCCTGCCGGAGCAGGCGTTGCAGTCGCGCGACACGCGTGTGGTAATCGACGACACTGTGGGCCTGTCGAGCGATACCGAAGCCACGATCACTGGCTCTGGAACTCTTAGCTTTGTGATTGCGATTGACTTGAGTGCGGAGAATGTCGACTTCCAAGACCGCATTGCCATCGAAGATCTGCGTATTCGCACGTTTTACGGTTCCGAAGCTGTGGTCTTGACTGGCCAGGCCGCCTATGGCGGACTCGGCCTGGCCTTTGCCAATGCCGTACTGTCCGGTGATTTCTCGACGGTTATCGATATCGGCAACCCTCTCGCTCAGACTCGCTCCAATACGCTCCGTAATTTGCAGACGGGGCTGAGCGCAGTGGGAACGTTAGTGATGCGGCCCATCGAATGGCTCGGCAACATGACCATGCGTCTGCCGAGCTTGTCGGTGATGGGCAATTTGTTTGGTTTGGCTACGGACGCTTTTGTCGAGGTGAGCGTGAACGAAATCGGCAGCGGTGTTATCGAAACAACCACCAATGCTGCAGACTTGCTAAATTTCGAGAACGTCAGTTTTGATGGCCTGGCCGAAACGCTCAGCGATGCACTCCTTGGAACCGAAGCATGGGACTCCGAAGGCGATGCCGCGGTGGCCACGCTCGGTGTGTCGCTCGATGATTTTGGACCGTTGAAACAAGATCGCATTGTCGATGCGCTGACCGATGCCGTTGAGGAAGCAGACAATGCAGTTGGCATAGCGCGGCGCATCATTCAAGACGTGCCCAACCTGGTCGAGAATCTGGAAGTTAGTTCAGGTTCAGGGACGGTCGAGTTCGTTTCGGAGTTGACCTACGATGCAGCCAGCGGCGTACTCTCCTGGTTAGTGGATGCCAGTGCTGAAGATACTTCAAGCATAAACGTTGGCCTGGGCTTTGATTCGTTGTTCCAGTACACGGGTGACACGGATGTATCTGACACCGAAGATCTGGTTGGCGAAGAAGCTACGTTGAGCGCCAGTTCATTTTCGCGGCTGCTGCTAGGCCTCGAATTTGATCCGGCACCTTCAGGCGGGGCGCGATCATTGTCTGGTAGCTATCTCAATTCACAATCGCGTTTGGAACGCACGTTGTATGTCAATGCGACACCCGCAGGTGGTTCAGCGGTGCGCATTGAAGGCACTTCCGGTGCACTGGCGATGACCCTGCGAAATGGCTCGGTCGTCATCGCGCAGGACCTGACCACGCCGGACCCCGCTAACCCCGCGCGCTTTTTCAGCACGATTCCGGCGGCGACCGGACGCGTGCGTATCGACGATCTGCCCAGTTTTCAACCTCAGCGCACAACTCTAGGACGACTGCGAGCGGACTTCCAAGTCGTCCCCGAGCACACCGGCTCGGCGGAACCGAATCGCTTGACTTTTCAAGTCAACAACTTCAACAATCCCGCCAATTCGACCACGCTACCTTCGAGCCCCAATTTTCGGCAACTGAAGAAAGGGCTCGATCTGAATGTCAATCTGGCGGCCTTGGTCCCCTCCATGGATCAATGGTTCGAGCAAGTCAGCGAAAAAATTTCGCAAGAAGTATTCGATAAAGCGTTTCCACTGATCGGTGACAAACTGGAGCAGTTCACCAATTTTGTGGAAGAGGTGCGGTCAGTAGTCATGCCCGCACTTCAGGCATTGAGTTCTTTCAAAGTCAGTGATGTGGAAAACGCCATCGAAGATGCGCTGCGAAACTTCTTTGGCAATCCAGCGGGTGACTTTGTGCAGGTCGATATTGTTTCCGCGACCCAAATAAAATTGACCCTCGACATCGAAGGCGCGGCGATCGATGTGCACAAAGTAGTGCAGACCGATCTCGGTTTGCCGGCTCTGGGGGCCGATTGGCAGAGCGATCTCCAAGTTGTGGGTACATACGAGTTTCAAGTGACGTTTGTTCTCGATGTCTCACAGGGCTTTTATGTCGAAACGGACTCGGAACAGATTCGCCTGGACATCGATGTCGATATGCTGGGACAAGCCAGCGGCAAACTTGGCTTTTTTGAGATCATTGCCACGGCCCAACCCCCTGCACCTGGCCAAAGTGCATTCGAGGCTGAATTCGTTATCGACTTGACTGAACCGAGTGGCGATGACAAGTTGTTCCTCCGCGAAATTGGTGACGGTTCTCTGATTAACACGACTACTTCGGGACTGCGCGGGGACGCCGCGTTACGTTTTACGCTGGAAGCCGTTGTTAACGACTGGTTGCCTTCGATTGAAACTGGTTTGCAGATTGACTGGGATTTCGATGGCATTGGCTTTAGTGGTAGCAGTGCCCCAACGGTTACTTATGAAGGCATTCAGCTCAATCTGGGACGCTTGCTAGAAGAGGTGTTTCTACCGTTCTTCGAAACGATTCAAAAAGTCTTCGAACCATTTTCGTCGGTGATTGAGTTCTTGACCCAGCCACTGCCGGTTCTGGCCGAGTTAACTGATCCACCGGTGAGCTTAAATGGGCTAGCTCAGGAGTTCGCGCGCAGTCCGCTAGCACCTCCGGAGATACGTCAATCCATTGAATCACTCGGGAAATTCATCGATACACTGGCGACGATCAATCAGATCGTGGCCGCTATCGAAATTGATGCCGGTTCAAGCCTGGCGTTGCAGTTAGGCGACATCTCCTTCGGTGGCGTTTCGAGCCCACAGTTTGATGCGCGGCTGAGTGAGCTCGATCACGGGGTGATCAACCAGGCCAGTCCTAGCAGCGATCTGCGTAGTCAGTTTGGCAGTGTCGGCGGAGCTCCGAATGTTTCAGATCTCATCGAGACTTCACCCGGTGCCTTGCACTTGCCAATCATTGAAGATCCCTTGAGTGCCATCGGTTGGATTTTAGGAGTCGGAGAAGCCAACCTGATCACTTGGGACTTGCCCGATGTGGCCGTGTCGTTTCCCGTCGACTTTACCTTTAACGTCTTCCCCGGCATTGTAGCCAGCATCTTCGGCGGCCTCGAAATTGGCACGGATCTGAAGGTCGGCCTCGATACAGCTGGCTTTGCGGCCTACGCTCAGTCTCGTCAATTGTCTGACTTGTTCCAAGGTTTCTATGTTAGCGACCGAGCGGACGCCGACGGTACTGGAGCTGACGTTAATGAACTATATGTACGAGGAGAACTGTTTGCGGGGGCTGGAGTTGGTTTCGATTTTTTGGGTATCGGCGTGTCACTCATAGTCGGTGGTGGCGTATTTGCAGAAGTGGGTCTGGATCTGCTGGATCACGATGGTGATGGAAAAATGCGCGGTGGCGACTTGTCGTCGGGTGAAGGATGTTTTGCACTTAATGGTGAATTGGGCGTGGCGCTCGAAGCTCGAGCCAAAGCGGGTATCTTCAAGCATGATCTACCGATTACTGAAGTCACTTTGCATGAGGGTCGCCAGGTCATTGGCTGTCCATTCTATGTACCACCCCCACCATCAATACTTGCTGGCCTTGATCCTATTACCGGCACATTGACCCTGTTCATGGGCCCCGAAGCTCATCAGCGAAATGTGCAACCTAACGTGGAAGAAGAGACTTTTACAGTCGCGACCAGCGGAACGGAAATCATTGTATCGGCATTTGGCAAATACCAATTCTTTGATGCCAACCTGGTTCGAAACATTGTGGCCGATGGTGGTACGCGCGATGATCGCATCACTTTCGTGAACACCGAAAAGCCATCCATCTTGCGTGGTAGCGAAGGCGATGACGTCATCATTGGTGGCAACTCCACCGACTTCATTGATGGTGGGCGCGGACGAGACGAACTGCACGGCGGAGACGACAATGACATTCTGGTCGGCAGCTTTGGTGACGATCTGATCTATGGCGATGCGGGAAATGATCAACTGTTTGGCCAAGAAGGAGATGATGCGCTCTACGGTGGTGACAACGATGATCAAATCGACACCGGCGAAGGGCGCAACCGTGCCTATGGTGACGCGGGCATAGACACGATTGTGGGTGGATCGCTGAAAGACTTGCTGTACGGTGGTGATGACAACGACACGCTCGAAGGTGGCGACGGGCCAGATGTCATTCAGGGCGATGCAGGCGTTGATACACTGCTGGGGCAGGCGGGCGACGATACGCTCGATGGAGGAACCGACGGCGATTTTCTCTTTGGCAATGAAGGCGATGATCGACTGTGGGGCCGCGAAGGCGGTGATGAACTCTATGGTGGACTGGGGCTGGACTACTTAAACGGTGGCGAAGATGGCGATTTTCTATATGGACTGCAAGACTCTGATGAGCTCGATGGCGAAGCGGGGGACGACCTGATCGAAGGTGGACCTGGAGAAGATCTTATCTCCGGTGGAATTGGCTTTGATACACTTAGCGGCGGCCTTGATCGAGATACCATCTACGGTGGAGCTGATGGTGATACGATCTCCGGCGGCGACGGCAATGATGAACTGTTTGGCGAAGCCGGCAACGACACGATCTCAGGTGGAGTTGGCGACGACATTATCGAAGGTGGGAATGATTCCGATACCATTTATGGCTATGAAAAGGATCAATTGACGGATGACTTGCCTGATGGAGTTACTGACCGCGACACATTGCGTGGGGGGCGAGGTTTTGATCGTATTGCTGGTGGTCCTCATGATGATCTGATCTACGGCGAACAAGACGCAGATGTCCTGCTGGGTAACGAAGGAGCAGATACCATCGAAGGCAACGATGGTCAGGATCTGATCTACGGTTTCCACTTCGAATCGATCTGGTCCCCCGTTATCGGTGGTGCCGACCAACCCAATCAACTCTTTGGTAACCAAGACGATGATGAAATCTACGGCGGTCCAGCCTCAGACTTGATTCGCGGTCAAGCTGGTAACGATACGCTCGACGGTCGCGAAGGGGCCGATACGATCTATGGCGATGACGGTAACGATTTCCTCATCGGTGGTTCGCAAATCGACACGCTCGATGGAGGTCTGGGTAACGATATCATCGAAGGCAATGGTGACGCTGATCTGCTGTATGGCAATAACGGCATCGACACGCTCATGGGTAACCTGGGCGATGACTTCATTGCCGGCAATGATCACGCGGACTTTGCGTATGGTGATGAAGGAAATGACGAGATCTATGGAGGCACCGGTAACGATACGCTCCGAGGCGGGGACGACGACGATACTATTCACGGCGACAGCGGCGATGATCTGATTATTGGTCACCAGGGTATTGATACGCTCTATGGTGATGAAAACGATGATGTGATCTACGGCGGCACTCAAGTCGACACTCTGCGCGGTGGTCCGGGTAACGACCGACTGTATGGCGAGTTGGGCGATGATGAGCTACTGGGAGATGAAGGCAACGACGTTCTGGAAGGTGGCGCAGGCGATGACAACTTACAGGGCAACGACGGTAACGACGCACTCTATGGAGATGAAGGCGAAGATACACTCTCGGGCGGGCAGCATGATGATTTTCTGTTTGCCGGCGATGGCATATCGAACCTGCTCAATGGAGACGAAGGCAATGACACACTAGTAGGTTCCGATGAAGGTGACGAAGATCCCAAGTTCGGCGATACGATTTTCTTTGGTGATCGAATCAACGGTGGCGATGGCGATGACGTAATTGATGGCCTTGGTGGAGCGGATGTCATCGATGGAGGAGTCGGTAGCAACACAATTCGCGGTGGCACCCATATCGATTCGATCGTCAATGGAGTCGATCAAACACTGCTGCCGGCTTTTCAGATGCCAGCGGGCCCCGATCATCGCGGTCTGTGGTCTGAACTAAGTCGCTCGGCCAGCCTGGGTGGTCTGACAAACGTCGGCGGATTCGAGGAAGCCGTCTATGTGGACTTCACGGGAGTCTATGTGGCATGGGTCGATTGGCGCAATGGAAACTCGGAAATCTACGTCGCGCATCATCCCGCTGGAGTTGGCCAATGGACACCGCTGGTTGGTCTCAATGGCCACAGTTCCGCATCGGGTGGTGGAATCAGTAATGATTCGAATCAATCACGCAGACCGACGCTGTTCAAGACCGAGGATAGTGAATCATTGGTGGTGGCTTGGACCAGCATCGCAGCCGACGGTACAAGCACCATTGAAGTAGCTCGAGAGGACACCAATTGGACGCGCATCGCCAATCCAGCTCAATCGGGCACAGCGGACAATGCCAGGTTCGTGCAGTTTGCAGATCTGAGCGGTTTGCTGTTCTGGATCGAATCCAGTACAGGCGTCAAACGCCTGGCCGTCAGCCAATACATCCATGCCACCGGATGTTTCGAGGGCTTCACCGCGGTGCGCGGTGTCGAAGGTGTGCCAACGGGCGAGGATATCAATGACTATGATGTCGCCGCGGTTGAATTCCAAGCCGTCGCGGCCATGGCGTACGGTAGTGTAGGCGATCACGATATCGTGCTGCGTAGAAACGGTGCCAACCTGGTTAACGAAAC
This sequence comes from Rania fehmarnensis, assembly GCF_056494185.1. Lineage (NCBI taxonomy): Bacteria > Pseudomonadati > Planctomycetota > Planctomycetia > Pirellulales > Pirellulaceae > Rania > Rania fehmarnensis. The sequence continues at coordinate 8,545,515 of NZ_CM151398.1, read as the reverse complement.
TCAACTATGTCCAGCCGTGCCCAACGCCAATGTGCTCGAATACGTCATCGGTGGATGGAGTACTGCACTGACCGTCACCGACGGTGATACGCAGAATCCGTCGGTCGGTATTCAATACATTTCGCAACGCGGTTTCGTCAAAGGCGAAATCGAACTGGAGGTAGACGTGGCACTGGCTTGGGAGGTCGCTACCCAGCGCGAGAACCAAGTCGATGGACTTGTTATCCATGTACCGCTGGATGGTCCCTTGACTTCCCAGCCGATGGTGCCCGAATACCGCAGTGATAGTGGGCCGCGAACGAACGCGGAGACGATATCCGATACGCGCGGATTGGCTATCAAGCCCGACATCGCCATGTCATATGCAGGCACCTACCTGGGATGGATGGATGATGGTGTCTTCCTGAGTGACAATCGGTCGAGTTACTTCGTACTATCGCGCGACCGTGACACCAATGTCGGCACGTATGTGCTTCGCGAAAGTGAGCCACATGATGCAAGTGGACAAGGCATCAGCGAGACGGGCGGTTCGATGCGCGAGCTGGTGCTAGTGGCTGTTGAAGATGGTTTCATCGGTTCGTTCCCGTTCGCCCTGTGGACGGAGGCAGCCACATCGCTGGCCACCAACGCCGCAAGTCCAACTGCTGTGGGGCAGAACGTCTACTTGCGTGTGACCCTGCCGGGACTTCAAGCGATCGATGATCGGGCACAAATGCGCAAGTTCGGCAAGTTTGATGGCAACGTACTGGAAAACGACCTGAATCTCTTCGGCGAAACGGATGGCTTCATCTCGGAATTTGACGGTCGCGAGCTGATTCCCGGTGAAGTAGAGGCTATTGAGTTTCTTTCTCCGTTGGGGGCCAGAGTAACGATCTCGATTGACGGTAAAGTTAGCTACGACCCGCGAGGAGTCGCAGCTTTCCGAACCCTGAAGGCAGGAGAATCGCTAACAGAGTCCTTCGTTTACCGCGTGAACAACTGGATTTTTGAAGCCGAGGCGGTGGCTGAATTTGTTGTCTTGGGCAGCAATGCCTGGCGAAATGGACGTGATCCGCTGGATGTAAACGACGATCAGGCAGTTAGTCCCATAGATGCCTTGATTCTAATTAATGACATCAACAGTCGTGGGTCACGTTCCTTGGACGATCTGGGGCCTGCACTACGAGAGTTCTTGGATGTTAACGACGATGGCAATCTATCGCCAATTGATGCATTGATCGTCATCAACTGGATAAATACGCGACCCGTTGGCGGCGAAGGCGAAGCAACTCCTTTGATGGCCCCGGACTTAACCGATGAACATCTCGCTACCCGTCGTGATAAGGTTACTTACCGCCAACGCCGCTGAGTGCCCTAATCCCGAATTGGACGTGTCCACGTGCTTATGGTTGTCAAGCGATGGTACAATTGGTTAGGGATAAGTAACATCGGCCATGCAATGCGCATGGCCAGTGACCTGCCAATCTTTTAAACGGATGGCCCTCGCCCTCTTTGAGTTAACCGACTGTACTGGACGATTGCTATGGTTAAACATATTGGTCTCATAGTTGTCAGCTTGCTATCCATGGTGGCTCGGGCCGACGACCTGCCGACTTCGCCGGCTCAGCAATATTTGAGTTCTGGAGAGTTCGCTCAAGGGGAAACGGCGTTGATGCTGCAGTTGGATACACATCCAACCGATGACGAAGCTCGCTTCGGACTGGGCATAATTCAATTCCTGCGCGCAATCGAAAATTTGGGACAAGCACTTTATGAATACGGCGTCGTAGCCGATCGACTATCGGAACCATTTCCTCGGCCTCCCATTCCCAAGAATGACCAGCCAGCCACGCTCAGCTACCCGGAGTTGCGTCGCGTAGTCGAAGTGTTCGTAGCGGATCTCAGGCGAGCCGAAGAAACGCTGGCCAAGATCAGCAGTCAAGAAGTCAAGCTGAAATTGCAGCTGGCACCAATTTCGTTCGATTTCACCAAGACAGGTAAGCAGCGCGTGACTCTGTCCGATATCCTACAGCGAACGAATCGGGGAATGCCTCTGTTTCAAAAGGTCAATCCGGATATTCGCATCCACTTTGACAGGGGTGACGTCGCCTGGTTGCGAGCCTATTGCCACCTGCTCTCGTCTGTGGCCGAAGCCTCGTTGGCCGCCGACTTGAATCCCGGTTTCAATAGATGGATGGGACAAACATTTCCTAAACTAGAAACGACAACCGATAAAGAAGCTGATCTCGATCGTTTCGATTGGCTAACGATTAATGACGCGCCTCACTTGCGACAATTCCGATTGCACCTGGTAGCGGTGTGCGAATTGAACCGCGAGACGTGGAGCTACATTCGACAAGAGACGGACGACGACTTTGAATGGCTCTCACATCCCAAACAAACAGATCAACTGAGATTGCCGATTACCGACCAACAGATAACGGCCTGGCTGCGCGTCATGGCGCAGTTTGAAGAACTGCTCAAAGGCGAGCGGTTGCTGCCCAGTTTTTTAGTGCGAATCGTCGATGAAAAATTTCCGGAAGGTCAAGGATTGAACGTCAAGAAGTTATTCGATGATCCTCCACGCGATCTTTTCAATTTCGATCGCATTCAGGACAAGGGCGTCGATCCTAAGTATATGGAAGCCGAAAAAGACCGGTTACTGTTCGACTTGACTGCGATGGTGGAATTGCTCAGGCTATTCAACGGTCCCTTCGGCTTTGCCCAAGCTGCCCGCATGAATTGATGCGGCTTACAGCCCTTTCCCCGTGGCCGAAGTCATGGCGTTTAGGGTTCTGGGTGGCACTGGCAATGCTGCGCATAGCCAGTGCCGCCCTGAGGAAGGCCATAACCTCGATGGTTAAGCACGCCGACGCATCCACTTGTTTAAATCATCGCCCATCTCAAGCGTCTCTCCGAGCGCGGTGCCATTGAGGCTGATGTCACTGGCGGCGGCTGAACGAGCGTCAGGCTGGCGAACCCAATTTATGCTCTCGGTGCGGCCGAGACTGGCTGAACCAACAGTCGAGTCCGTTGCTAGTAAGGGACTGGTCATGTGCAGCAACGCTAAATCCATCGCTGCGTTACGGTTAACCGTAGGCTCTGCAAACTTACTGGCCAAGATGGGCGGCGCGATGGGAGCTGGATTGGCTCCCTCGTCGGCTGAGCCAGCCACTGGGATAGTGATGTTGTTCAGCCGTACAGTATTCGAGATACGTGCTTGAACCAGTGAATAATCCGCGCCGGTGATTCGACGATCTTTGTTGATGTCTCGAGTCTCACCGATGCCGACTAGGGCATTGGAAATAGCGGCTTGAATTTGCGACAGGTCGGCACCTACGATCCGATAGGGCGTCGCACCATTAATGTCGCCTGGAACACTTCCGAAATAGAACACGGCGGGTGCACTCAGTCCTGTGTTGGCGTTGGGGCGAACAATGATTTGCAACCAGGTATCTTGAATCGCGTTATCCGTCCATTCGATGACAATTTGGCCTGGCGAGCTGGCTGTGCCGGCGGTGGCCGAGATGACCGTAGGGGCCGGCGCGGCGGGCCAGTTGGCAGGTACCACTGCGCCCGACGCTCCCGCCGGTGACCGACGGAAGATAAAATCAGCGGCCGTTAAAGTGGTTGATGGCAAGCCTGCCAGGTTCAATACGACACCATTGATCCCACGACTATAGGTGCTAACGTTGGCAAACGAAGTTGTTTGCGCGACATTGCTCGACTGAAGCAAGATTTTGTTGGCTTCGGTGGCTGCTGCTAATCCACTGATCGTTTCGAACTGCGAGCCGTTGTAGAACATAGCGCGAGAAACTACAGCAGCGCTGGCCGCCAGTGTGAACGAGATATTTGAACTACCACCATCTTCGTCGCTGGCGGTCACAGTTATCACCTGGCCGATGACGATCGAGGCTGGAGTGATCGACCAGGACCATGTACCGTCTGCATTCTTGACGACGACGCCAGCGGTAGTGCTAAGCGTGACGGTGTCCGCAGCCACATCGCTCCAGGTGCCGGTATTGGCGAGCGTGGACAAGACGATACCGCTTACCGAAGCGTTGTTAGCCGAAACCGTTGGTGCCAGATTGGTAACGACATAGCTAAACGTCGTCGTAGTGGTTCCGCCTTGTCCATCGTCGGCAGTAATAGTGACCAGAGTTGACGCAGCATCGTCGGTCGTGGCCAGACTCCACGACCAGGTGCCATCATTGTTTTTGACAATGTTACCTAACGAAGCGCTCAGCGTCACCACATCCGTTGCATTGGCGTCCGACCAGGTACCCGTCTGCGTCAAAGCAACGCCCTCATTGCTGGTAATGGTCTCGCTGGCGGCGTTTACCATCGGTGGAGTGTTGGCACTACCGACGGTTACGTCGATGTTGGAGCTAGTCGAAACTCCCAGTTCGTCGATCACGGTATAAGCGAAAGAGAACTGACCAGTTGTAGCGCTAGCGGTGTAACGGATCTTGCCCGCTTCGATCACTGCGGTGCCAGCCGCTGGAGTGGCGACGCTGAGGATTGACAGCGTATCGTTGTTAGGGTCGCTATCGTTGCCCAACACATCGATCAAGATCGAAGCAGACGGTGTTACGCTGGCCACATCGACCACGGGTGTGGGAGCCGCATTAGCCACAATTGTCCCGCTGACCGTGTACTTGCCGATCGAAGCGTAATCGGTGTAACCATCGTCACCAGAAATTGCCGGTTTGCCTGAGCCATCCACCAGCATAGTGTAGAATCCTTTGGGAACATTTACGGTCAACGTGGCGTTGAGCACATTTACGTTATCCACCGAGCCTACGGTCGCGCCGGTGCTATCCAGCACGGTCAGTTTGGCATCTAAATTGGCTTTCCCAGTTGAGTAATCAAACGGATTCACGTTTAAGGTTATCGAGCCTGCTTGCGTAGCGAATCGAATCGCATCGACATCGGTACGGGTCGTAATAAGTCCCGATGCGGCCAACGTACTGGCGGTACCGACGTTTAATTGTGTGGCAGTGAGCGCGGTGTTACCGTGATCGTCAGGAATGTACGGAATCTTGGAACTCAAGATCGCCAGGTCATCCTGCGTGTTGTTGGCAGAGGTGTATTCTCCTTTGCTCCACTGACTCACACTCGCGTAATATCCTGAGCCCATGATCGGACCCCAGGCGGTTGCACCTGATCCGTGACCGTCGTAGTAAACCTCCGAAGGTGAGGAACGGCCATCATGTCCGAGATTGAACGTATGACCCACTTCGTGCGAAGCTGCATCCGCAAAATACTTGGGTACGCCGAACATGTAGTTGTAGAATACCCAACATGGAGAACCATTAGTGTATGTCCAACTGTTCAAATAAGCCACGCCGCCGGCATTTGGATACCACTGTTGGCCGGTCGTAGCATCAATGTTGGTGCTAATGACGACTCGGATGGCTTGACTGCCCGCAGTAAACTGACTGAGCGGTGGAGCCTCGGTAGTTACGTCGACTTGAAAGGGAGCGTAATCTTCTGATACTCTGGCCCAAACTTCTTGAATGAGAGCCAGTTCCGTGCCATTAAAGGTTGCAAAATCACTATCTAATGAGAAAGCCGGAGCGTTGATCGTTGCGCCAGTGTTATAGCTGCCGGTGTAGTTTTGATTGTTCCAATGAGTTCCAGTAACAATGTGGCCGTCGAAGTCGAGATAGATTTTCTTGGTGTAGCTGGGGTTGGAATGATAGATGGGAACGTCTAGATCACTGGGTGGATTGGCCGGAGCGATGGAGCCGTAAATACTATTGGGGTCTAACTTCAATTGCTCCAGGTAAGCTTTGGCCACTTCCGGATCTACTGGCGCATCGTAATAGTATTTATGACCGTCTGGAGTTTGCAGCGCAAGTTCATGATCGAGCTCATGTTCACTCTCATGCGTTTCATGATCGGCGGTAGCCGCCGGTGCCTCATCAAACAGTAAGTCTGGCATGACCTGCATCGCATCGACGCTAAAGACCGTTCGCTCAGAGAGTTGTTCGACCAAGAGGCGGCGAAAGACTTTTCGATACCGAGTCATGAGTGCACCTTGCGAGTAAAGTAGATGCCGGCGATGAGTGAGGGTTCAGGACAATTAGAATAGACGCTTGGCATTCTACAATCCAGTCACTGTGCGGGGCGAAACTTCCGATTTGTCCGCACTCGTGTGTTCGGTAATGCAAGCGATCATCGGGGACGCGCCGAACTTCGGACGACAATTTTCAGGCCACGGTTAAGACGATTTTGCCAATATGCTGGCTCGATTCCATTAATTGATGAGCTTTCGAGGCTTCGACGAGTGAGAAAGTGGCATGAATCACAGGTTCGATGCGCCCCTGCCCCAAGTGCGGCCAAACTTCGTTCCGTAGCGCTCGCGCGAGGTCGGCTTTTTCTTTCAAGGTTCGCGGGCGCATGGCTGAACCCGTAACGATGATTCGTTTCGACATGATTTTGGCCAAATTCACATCTTGGGCTACAGCTCCGCCCAAGAATCCAATGAGCAGCAATCGGCCGTCCTGCGCCAAGCACTCGATGTTCTTATCGAAGTACGCGGCTCCGATAATATCGAGAACGATGTCAACTCCTCGACCATGCGTCACTTCACCAATGGCCGCCGCGAAATCTTGCTGACGATAGTTGATCGCAACGGCGCCCAGACTTTTTAGCGCAGCGCATTTCTCCGGGCTACCGGCCGTCGCGATGACCTTGTAACCGAAGGGCCTGGCCAATTGAATGGCCGTCAAACCTATGCCGCTCGTTCCGCCATGAACAAGTACTGTATCGTCTTCTCCAACACGTCCAATCTGAAATAGATTGGCCCAGACAGTGAAATAGGTTTCGGGTATGGCTGCTGCTTGGATCGCATCGTAGCCCTGCGGCCAGGGAAGTGCTTGAGTTGCAGGGACGCAGCAGTATTGTGCGTAACCTCCGCCATTGGTCAAAGCACAAATCCGGTCGCCCACCGCGAATCCGATTGCGTTAGCACCCAGGCTGGCAACCTCACCGGCGATCTCGAGTCCGGGAGTGGGATTGGCGCCCGGAGGCAATGGATATTTACCCAAACGTTGTAGCACATCGGGTCGATTGATTCCCGCAGCCATCACGCGAACCAACACTTCGCCCTCCCGAGGAGTTGGCGTGGTCACGGTTCGCGGTATCAATACGTCTGGCTCGCCGAATTTAGAGATGGCAATCTCGACCATTTCACTTGGAACCGACATGACTCACCAATGGTTATTGTTTCTGGTAGTGCCACACGCGAGCTTCGTTGGTGTTGGCGATGGAAGTGATGGTGATTCCCTCGCTAGCCAGTTCTCGCCCAGTGGCTGTGATGGGCTGGCGCGGTGCGTCCCAATCATTCAACGAATAGTTCGCTTGAGGCTCGAGACCCTCTAATCTCAGCACTACGTCAGATGTGGTCGTACTTGAGCCGTGGAAAGCTTGCACTATTCCTTCACCTGCGCGTGCATCGTGGAACTGCATGGCTAGCCACTGAGTAGGGTCGGTGCTCCATGCGGTCAGCGGGTAATAGTCCGCAGCGTAGAGATGCCGAACGGGCAAATAATGTTCCAAATGTTGCTTGAGTCCCAATACGGCAGTTGGCTCTCGATAGTTAATTGCAAACGATGCGCACGCACCCATGCCGCTGCGCAGCGAAACAGAATCGGTGGCCACTGATCCTAAACCGTGGAGCGGCAGCCACTGCGATAATCCGTGAGTCATCGCCTGCACATTGCGCGGATAACTCTTAGAATCCCAACAGCTATCACTGCGCCACAAACAGACGCTACGAGCCATCATCTCAATATCCAGCCGGCGTCCGCCACTAGCACAGTTGTCGATGATCAGCGCCTGATGACGCTCACGCAGTTGATCGAGGAAGCTGTACAGTCCATTGATGTAGCGAATCTCGCGAAGGCCAACTTGATCGTCAGGTTCAGAGGTGTGCCAGAAGTAAGCGGGATACTCGTTGAAGTCTTGTCGATAGATGGCTACCTGCGCCTGCTCAATTTCGTGCGACACAGTATCGACGGCCCACTGCCGCGCTTGCGGGTTAGCCAAGTCGAGCAAACGGAAACCATCGTTCTCCATGTACCGTAGCTCTGGCGGTGTGCCGCTGGGACTCAAGAGCCAATCGGGATGGTGCCGATCTAGCCAGGTGCCGCGCATGGCTCGTTCGGGTTCAAACCACATCAAGAATCGCAGGTTTTGAGCGAGCGCCGCTGAACCCACGGGTTTCAGGCCGTTGGGAAAACGTTTAGCATCAGGTTGGTGATTGCCTTGTCCCGTCGGAAAGCCAGCTTCGTTCCAGCCTGCATCCAACCAAAACGTATCCAAGGGCAATTTAGTTTTAGCGATTTCATGGGCCAGCGCCGTCAAGTTCTGCTCGGTGGTGTCGTTGAAGGCCAACATACCGTGAACGCTGGCGGCCACCGGCATGAGGCTCATTGGCGGGTGATTCTGTGGAGTAAAGTGCGCTAGCAGCAATCGACGCAACTTGTTTTGTCCAGCGATCGGCTTGCCTTGGTAACTCATCACCATGATCGAAGGCAGTTGGACAACTTCGTTAGGCTGCAAGCGGAAACGGGTGCGCTTGAGACCGGCGCGAATGCGAATGTGGGTTGGATCAAGTTGCTCTATATCCGCCCGCCAATCGCCGGACCAACCGATGGCCACCACCAGTCCGCCCTGCTCTGTGGGCGATACACTGGTGGCTATATTGAACATGGGCATCGCGCCGTCGGAACTGCGTCCGCCAAACGACTCCAATGACAGTTTGCGGTCAACGAGTGATTCAGTTTGCGGCTGAAAGTCCGACTCGTCAGCATGGCTGCCCTTGCTCCAGTGCACTGTCACTTGCGAAGCGGCTGGCAAGCAGAGTGTAAAATCGGCTGACTGAAAATCTTCGATCAGCGGTTGGGTGGCGGCATTGTCAGCGTGCAGACTAGTGCGCCATTGAAATGCATCGAATGGCTCATACTGCTGGACATCCGTCTGCCAACGACCCGCGGCGGGCTCGCTGGGCATGTCCTTGATTTGCTGGATACGAAACTGTCGATCCAATACAATCTCACTCGCGGCAGCGGTGAAAGCGAAGAAAGTCGATAGTAGGCTCAGGAGGATCGTGTGGTTCATCATGGACTACATCATAACCCACTTTCGTGTGCGCCAACTCCGTAGCGGAAGCCGTCAAGGCTTTCGTGTACCCTGGAATGCGACAAACATCACGAAATGCTTGACGCATTCCGCTACCACGCACATCACGAAATGCTTGGCGCATTCCGCTACCACGCGGGTGCTGCGAATTATGATATCGTAACCCAAGACCCTAGCCGCCAAGGTGAGATCATGAACGATGAAATTGAACGACGAAGTTTTGTTAAGCAAGCAGCTGTGAGTGGCGCGGCAGCTTGGGCTGGCATGACCGTTCTGCAGCAGAGTCTCGCAGCCTCACAGGCGCCCGAGCCTGTTAGCGAGGCGCCCGAGCCGAACATGATCGGTGGTTATGGCCCTTGGGCCGCAAAGATAGTTGGCGACAAGCCCGCCAGGCTATCGCTGTTGAACGCGCGATTCACCGACCTGGAGGCTTGGCGCACCGAAGCGCATGCGCGACTGTTAGAGTGCCTGCAACAGCCAGCCCCTGAGCCGATGGCTGATATCCAGGTTGTGACCGAACCGGCTGTTGATGGTGTTGAAGTAAGTCGCGTCAGTTGGCAATTGCCTTACGGAGCACGCACGCAAGCGGTGTTGCTCAAGCCAGCCGGAGCCAAAGGAAAATTGCCCGCGGTTCTGGGATTGCACGATCACGGCGGCAACAAGTACTTCGGGCATGAGAAGATCACTCGCATTGGCTCATCTCAACATCCCGTGATGGTCAAACATCAAGATCACTACTACGGTGGTCGGGCTTGGGCCAATGAACTGGCGCGACGCGGCTACGTCGTCTTGGTGCACGACACCTTTCCGTTTGCCAGTCGGCGGGTCAAGATGGAAGACGTCGCTGAGCCAGCGCGCAAACGTGTGACGCCAGTCGATGACGATTCGGAGTCATCGATCCAAACGTATAATGCTTTTGCTGCAGAGCATGAGCATCTGATGGCCAAGAGTCTGCTGTGTGCCGGCACGACCTGGCCCGGAGTCTTCACTTACGAAGATCAACGTGCGCTCGACTATCTATGTGCGCGCGATGATGTCGATGCCAGTCGAGTTGGCTGTGCGGGCTTGTCTGGTGGAGGTTTACGCACTGTCTATTTAGGTGGCATGGATGAGCGTATTCGCTGCGCTTGTTGCGTGGGCATGATGTCCACCTGGCGCGATTACTTGCTCCACAAGTGCCACACGCATACCTGGATGATTTATATTCCGCTGTTGCCTCGCGACTTAGATTATCCGGAAGTCTTGGGCTTGCGGGTACCCAAGCCAACGCTGGTGCAGAACAACATCCAAGACTCGCTGTTCACCATGCCCGAAATGCAGCGAGCCAACGAGAACCTCAAGGCCGTCTTTGACAAAGCCGGTGCACCTGAGAACTATCGCTGCACGTTTTATCCCGGCCCCCACAAATTCGATGTCGATATGCAGACAGAAGCCTTTGCCTGGTTCGATAAATGGTTGAAGAGCTAATCGTCACCTCCCCCACGACTTTGGAGATCGTCCAGCTTTTAAGGCAGTTGTACGGAGGGCTTTATGTCACCTCTCCCAAGCTTTGCTTGGGGGAGGTCGGAGCCAGCGTTAAGCTAGGCTCCGGGAAAGGGCTCGTTACCGAAGTGGAAGTGTTTGCAGCAGAATGCACCACACAAATTGTTTCGCTGCAAGCGTTTGATATTCGGTCTTTCGGTTGCATAGACCAAGGCAATCAAAGTTTGTGAGCAACCAACGGTGGTTCATTCCCGAAAGTCAAAAACCGGTTAGCGGCCTCCAAGAGGTGCGAGCATGTAGCCGATCTCGCCAGAGATTGGACGTCGATCGGGAACGCGTCCAAAGTCTGGCGACTTCGGCTACAAATGCTGCGCATGTTACAGCGCCCGCTTTAGTCGTCGAGCCAGTCGCTGCCGCAGATTGAGTTCGATAATATCCGACTCATCAAAGGGTGGCATGTACATGGGCAAGTCGCCGATATAGGACTCATTTTTGACAACCTTAATCAACTGCGTGTAGGTTGGGTCCTTTGGGAACTTGATCGTATCGTTTGGACCACGCGACAGACCGAACAGCCCCATGGTTCGGCCGATCATACCCGAAGGTTGCTGTGCCATGGAGATATCGCCGAAGAAGTCGCTGTCGGTGAAACGCACGGGCTTCATAAAATCGAATCGATCTCGATAGAAGTCCGTAACCGCTTGGGCTGAGGTCGCAAAGGCCAGCAAGTTGAACTGCGAGTGAGTCTTCTTCTGGATGTAGATGGCGACCCGGTGTGCGCCCGATCCATGCACGGTCAGTCCGCTCTCGACTATCCGGGCTTTCTTCTTACCTTTGGCTTGAGCAATCTGGGCCGCTTTGGCTTCGTAACTCTGTAGCTTGGCACCAACCGCAGTCAGTTTGTCCATGTCAGCCGAACTGATGCGATAGAAATCGGCTTTGGTAAAGAAGTCACGTTGTATGGGCGCCGAGACGTACTTGGCATTAAACAGTTTGGCAATCTTCAACATGTAGTCGGGATCGTTACCAATGTTGCATGCTCGAAAGGCCAGGTGCGAGATCGAACAGACTTGGATTTCGACCAGGAAATCGTCGATCATTTTCATATCCGTTTCGTTCAGCCCCAATTTGGCTCGACGCTGCGCCGCGGGCAAGTGGTTTTCGTTCAGCAGCACGTCTACGACGGATTTGGTTAGCTCCTTGTTCTTCTTGTTGTCGACTACTAACGACAAGCCTGTCGACTTGGCAGACTGAGTAACCATGCCATGGGAGAAGATCACCAAGGCGGGCTTGTAGACCTGACACTTGAACTTCATAAAGTCCCAGAGATTAATGATCGATATCTGATCCGCATTCACCTGATAGGCGTCGATCATGATGGGGCGTTGCCCACTTACCCCCGGTTCAACCGGACCATTGTTGAGGTAAAACTGAGCAAACTTGAATTCAGATTGGGTGTAGAGTGCGTTTGGCATGAATACTCCTCCGCAGGCAGTTAAGATTCCCCATAGAACCAATGCGTAGAGTTCTCCAAAATGTCTCACACCACCGAAATTTTGCGAGAATACCTTTGGATAAAGAGGATGCAATGACTCTTGCAGATGACGATCAGCAGCAGATACGGCAACTGATGTCCGACTGGCTGCAAGCTACCCAGAGGCAGGACACCGACAAGGTTTTGAGTCTGATAGCTGACGATGCGGTCTTCTTAGTTGCAGGGCATGAACCGTTTGGCAAAGCCGCTTTTGCCCAAGCCTCGCTCAACCAAAAAAATGCAAACGTGCAGCTAGAGGGACAAAGCGAAGTCGTCGAACTGCAAGTGCTTGGTGACTGGGCATTTGGTATGACCAAACTGACGTTGACCATTCGGCGTCCAAACTCCGAGCCCATGATTCGTTCGGGGAACACACTGACGCTGTTCAGAAAGACCGATGGCGTATGGCAACTGGCTCGCGATGCGAATTTACTGAAGTAAGCCAAGTCGACGCGTACTTCGCTTACATGCTGCGCATGGAGAGGTGACGGTCACCTTCCCCGGCGAAGCTGGGGGAGGTCGCAGACGAGGCGTTCAGCCGAAGTCTGCGGGAGGGGGCAATGGGCTAGGTTAGACTCATGCGCTCATAACATGCGTTCATGTCTCGCCCCTCCCGAAATCTTGCTAGCGCTCGATTCGACCTCCCCATGCTGCGCATGGAGAGGTGACTACTTCAGTTCCAACTGATAGTCCTTTAAACCGGCTGATGGCACCTCAACGGTTAAGCCTGAAGTTTGCGCAGACTTAAATTTATCAGGCAATACCACCGTGGGCTTGGGTGGTGGCGCTCCGGTCTCCAAACCCGGAATCTCATCAGGCAGTTTAGGATCATAGGTTAGCCAAATTTGGTTACTACCAACAATGGCCCCATCATCAGGTTTGCGGACACCCAACGTAAATGATCCATCCGCCTGAACCAAACCGGTTGATGGTTCCTGGGCTTCGGCTTTCTCGCAGAAGAAAAACACGCGATAGTCTTTGAGTGGTTTGCCGTTGTAAGTCGCTTTGCCGGTCACCGGTCCAGTTTCAATGGGAATGATCTTCGGGCCGCAACCTACCGCCAAAGGCAATACGAGTATAAGTAACGCAAGTGTTCGCATAACGTCTCCAGCCTAGCAATAAACGAAATGGACTGACCCTGCGCAATGATGCACAGGGCCAGTCCAACGAATCAACTAGTAGCAGTTGGCTTACCAGTCACCAACGACTTCGCCACCGGCCCGAGTACCAACTCCTTGCCAGGTGATTGCATCAATGCCGTCACTGACAAAGCGAACGGAACCATCACCCAACACTAGTTGGGCACCACCAACGTGATAACTTCGGGCGGCCATGTGACCTTCTGCAAAGTTAACCGCAGTCACACAATCACGGAACATCGAGTTCGGTGTCAGCGTATGGTTGTAGAACGTGTAAATGGTCAGCCCGCGATAATACTGATTGCCGCGACCGCGAAATCGCGATTGCGTCGTCGAAGTAATATTGCACTGGGCAGGATTGTAAGGATTATTAATGAAACCTAAAGCACTGGGTGTCAGGTACACTGCTGCGGCATAATCTTCCGGCGTACCAATGGCGATCCCTGTACCGCTTGTCGTGCCGGCGCCCCAGCCACGCTTGATCTCAGAGAAGAACGCTGTGTTGGATAGACCATCGGTGACTTCAGCCAGCTTGATGCCTCGACCAGCGAAAAAGACTGCGGTGCTGGTGGTATCGAAGTAAGTCGACGACAAACCCATGTTCTGGACATAGTTGGTCTTGCCAGCCTGAGTGGCTGAACCCGAAGGCCAAGTTACATAACCACCGGATGGTTCCGAGGGGCATTGATAAAACGGAAACTTCAAAATCGTGGCAGCGAAGTTGTTCGCGTGCGTCATCGGAAAACGGAAATCGAACAAGGCGTGACCAGTACTCGCTTCCACAAATGGCAGGATCAGCGTATGAGGCGTGGCGGTGGTAGCGGCCGTAGCTGCCGGTGCCGGTGCGCCACGGATGTGCCCAGGCGGCAGCACCTTGTGAGCCGATTCATAGTTGTGCAAGGCCAAGCCGATTTGCTTGAGATTGTTCGAGCATTGCATGCGCCGAGCTGCTTCACGAGCAGCTTGCACAGCCGGCAACAATAGGCCAACCAAAATGCCGATGATCGCAATGACCACCAGCAGTTCCACTAGAGTAAAACCCTTCGACTTCATAAAGAACTCCTCAAGTACAAGAATATAAAACCAGCTGAGGGTGCTCCCATTGTAGGCGTTCGCCGCCGCTTGCCTACTATTTTGTCAGCCATATGGGGGCATTTTTTTCCCATGGTCTCTTAATTGCCGCTACAGTGGCGTTGCTGGTAACTGCTCTCCCCGTATAAGCCAGAGATCGTCCAGCTATCAACTATCGAAGTACAAAGGCCAGTGCCACCCAGAACCCTTAACGCCATGCAATTGCACAACTTAAAAGCAGGACGATCTCAGTCAGCCACGGGGAAGTAGTCTGAAATTGGGGTGACGACACAGAGCAATGGTACGATCCTTGCGATATAACTTTGGCATCCGCTTTAGCTTGTTCTGATCACCTCAGGATAAAGAAGTGCTTAAACTTTGAGCATCGATGCCGAATCCGACTCAGGGGTTGCTGAACAAATAGCACAAGCCAGTAATCGCTGGGTTTCCAACGCTGAGATGTTCAGATTTTTAAGCGTCCTTCAACAACTGGTACGCGAACCCTCGGTTGTGGGCACAGAAGACTCATTTTTCCGAGTCATTCGTCGCGAATTGGAAGAGCTGGGATTGAACGTCCACTACTTTCAAGGAGCGTTGGTAGCGCAAGGTAGTCGTCCCGATCAGTTGATGTTATCCGCTCATATCGATCGGCACGGACTGCTGTGCACCGGTCCTAATGAGTTTCAATACGCTGCCTTCATTGCCGGTAACCGCAGCGAGCAGACCGGAGAATCGGTCTCCGAACAGATGCTCGACTCAATTCAGCATCGGTTTCGAGGTCAGCGCGTGCAGGCTCACTTGCCGTATGCCGGGACCTACTTGGGGCAAGGCACGATCATCAACTCGTACATTTGTCCTTCACGTCACAATCTGATCTTCGAGCTAGACGGCTTGGCTTTCCTGCCACCGGGAACGCCGGTGTCCTACCTGGATCGTTTACGGATTACCGATCATCACATTGCCGCTCAGCTCGATAACGTGCTCAGCGTCGCGCTATTGATTCATCTGTTCCATTGCGGATTCCAAGGCACCGCGATCTTCACTGCTCAGGAAGAAGCCGGTCGCAGTTGGCGCTATGCGTTAGATTGGTTCCAGCGTCAACGCATGTCGACTCAGCGTCTATTGGTACTGGATACCAGCCCGTTTCCGACGCGACAAGCTGCCGATGATCAGCAGCTGGTACTGCGACGGAAAGATGCCAATGGTCAGTTTGCACCTGCGTTAACCACCGAGCTGGCGCAGCGTTGCCGGGACTTGGGAGTTGTGATCAGTTTTAAAGACGAGTACGTCGAAAATCAAAACATCGGTCGAGCCAAGCCACTGTCGCTAGGGCGAACGGAACTGGGTCGCCTGGTCGCTGCCACTGACGGTCGCATCAATGGCACCACTCTGCAAATACCGACAACCGGTTATCACACCGCCGACGAGCAAGCCAGCTTATCATCGATCTCCGCAGCGATCGCCGTACTCAAGAGTTTCATCAGCGGTTCACTCGTTTAACCCGTAGCCGCCAGGCGAGGCGAACCCTCTAACCCATGCCTGCGTTTACCTGAGTATCTCGTTTAACCCGTAGCCGCCAGGCGAGGTGAACCCTCTAACCCATGCCTGCGTTTACCTGAGCATCTCGTTTAACCCGTAGCCGCCAGGCGAGGCGAACCCTCTAACCCATGCCTGCGTTTACCTGAGTATCTCGTTTAACCCGTAGCCGCCAGGCGAGGCGAACCCTCTAACCCATGCCTGCGTTTACCTGAGCATCTCGTTTAACCCGTAGCCGCCAGGCGAGGTGAACCCTCTAACCCATGCCTGCGTTTACCTGAGTATCTCGTTTAACCCGTAGCCGCCAGGCGAGGTGAACCCTCTAACCCATGCCTGCGTTTACCTGAGCATCTCGTTTAACCCGTAGCCGCCAAGGCGAGGTGAACCCTCTAACCCATGCCTGCGTTTACCTGAGTATCTGCTTGCTCAAGGAGATCACCTACCGCGTGGGGTCAACTTCTTCGTTTGCCTAGCCTTCGGCTACGGGTTAAACGATTTAGCGGTCTGCGTACTCGTCTAGTTAATCGGGTCGTATCCCGGTACCACGCGCAGCGAGCCCTTTAGAGGCATGACGTCGTAGCTGAGGATGCGATCGGGACCAACGAAGTAGGTGTGATACTCGTCGACCACCAAGTTGAAGGTCGGCTGAGTTTCATCTTCCCGAGTGCCTTTGACTGCCACGGTGCCAGTGGCGGTATGCAGGTGCATGCCTTCGACTAGCTCGCACGAGCGTTTCCAGCCGTGGCCGGCGACCCACCAGAAGTGGCTGGGCGTGGCTTTGATCGTTTCGTGTTCGGTAACGATCGCCATGATACGGCCCTCGCCACGCGTGGTGCGAATGACTGGCTTAAGCGTTAATTCGCCAGATTCAACATCTTGCGATACGACCAGGTCGCCAACTTGGATTTCATCCACCGGTCGCAAACCAGTTTGAGTTTGCACAGTTGTGCCGGCCACCAGGCATTCATGAGCCCTTATTACCAGTGGCATTTGTCGATAGGCTTGTGTGTCTGTGCCCAGGCCTTGTTCCTCATAGTAACTGCGCTGTGCAACTGGCTTAGCCTTTGCGCTCACATACTTTTCGTTGCGATGTCCCCACCAGTCCCACCAAGAGCGCGGCGAATCTTCAAGTTCCTGGCCAGTTACGCCTCTCAGGACTGCATACACTCGGGCAGTATCTCGGGCGATGCGCTGGTTTTCAGCTTCTGCTTCACGCTTAAGCTGGTCGGCTTGGTCGTTGAGGTTCTTTTTAGCTGAGTTGAAAATTTCTGTGGGTACGTACTGTGTGGCAATAAATGGAGTCGACACTACCGAGTTCGCGAGTGTAGTGTTCGTAGAACGAGGGTTTGGAATTGCGCTGGCCACAAAGGACGAAATGATTCGGTATTGATTTTCCGAGCGGACGACTTGCTTTTGGTCCTTCAATTCGCGTGATACCAAAGTCGTCATGACCAGGCGACCATTGGGTAAGCCGACGATGTTAGCGCTGACTTCGATGGGCATGCTCAGCGCACTGAGTAATTCTGGAACTACTAGCGCTTCTGGAAAGCCTTTCAGTTGCTCGATCGCGGTCTGAGTTATCGGTGAAGTCGGTTCTCCAATGGCAAAACTCAGAAGAGCCCTGCAGGCTTCGGTGGTTCGGAAATCGCCTATCTTCTTGACTAGCGGTAAAGCCAATTGGC
This sequence comes from Rania fehmarnensis, assembly GCF_056494185.1. Taxonomy (NCBI): domain Bacteria; kingdom Pseudomonadati; phylum Planctomycetota; class Planctomycetia; order Pirellulales; family Pirellulaceae; genus Rania; species Rania fehmarnensis. The sequence goes on along the minus strand of NZ_CM151398.1, from coordinate 8,527,942 downwards.
GATCCACTGTCTTGACGGCTAACTCCATCGCAGGAATGGCATCTTCCTGGTCGATACCTTCCAATGCTTTTAGGGCTGCCAGCTTCTGCTGCGTATTGTTGGACTTGAGCTTCTGAAGAATATCTTTGATGCGTGGGGTCCAGCTTTCTAGCTGCCGGGCGATCTGTTGCGATTCAGTCTTGGCGGCTTGTAGCTCGCGCTTGGTAAACCAGCGGTCATTTTGCCAACGATGTTCTAGTCGTTGTCGCGCTGTTTGGTTATTGGGATCGACATTCAGTACGGCGTAGTAATGAGAGAGGGCTTGATCGCGCAGGCCATGGCGGTCACACCAGCTGGCCAGGGCCAATTGAGAGTCGATATCCGCGGTGGCGCTGTCGCGTTGCTGGTGGTATTTGCTGAGGTCCGTCGACTCGGTGCTCAACTCCTTTAGGTCTTTCCATTGCTTTCCAAGCTTCACTTTACCTACCGCCCAGTGATCCTGCGGGGATTGCAAATTGCTATGGGTCGTTCGGTCGACCGGTTGCCCCAGAGCTTCTTTGGCTTGGAGCTGGCGCAGAGTTGCATTGGGTGAGTCGTTACCAGATGCGCTAGCCATCATGAGGCTAGCATTCACGATTGCAGCGGTAAGCAATCGACCAACGGATACTCGCATAGTGGTCCACTCCTAAAGAGCTTAAGCGCACTCAAATAGGAATTGGCAGCTAAGGCTGCAATTCAAACGAGTGCTCAAATTTTGCCGACTAGAACAGCGGAGGCGGAATGGTGTGTGTAGCCCTTGTATTAGAAGCGCAATCGCAGACCAATGTCAAGGGATTTTTCAACGCGACAAGTTCTGTTTGTTTAGATATTCTGCTACACTTAGTTTCCCGCATCGCTCATCTTGTTCCAAATACGGCTTGGCATCGTGCGGGCAGTTATGGTCGTCTTTCGCTTTGCGAAAGTGCTGGTGAAATTTACCTTTCGTGGAGCGAAAGGCGACACTCGAGGAACCTGGCCATGCGTTGTTTCTCCTTAACAACATCGCTGTTCTTTGCTTGCTTGCTCGCTTCGATGCGCAGCGTCACTGGATCAGAATTCGAGCAGTGTTGCAACTACGCCCACTCGATCGCCGAATTAAACAAAGCTTCGCAGGTCCATGCCGATGCGAGGCAGAAACTAAAGGACCGGTACGCCGCGTGCATCCAGCGGCTTGACGATACACAAGAAGAGTTCGGCAAGCTCCGCAACACGCGTCAACTACAAAGTTTTGTGATGTATGAGGAGTGGTTGAAACGGCAAGCAATCAGGGACGAACTCAACCGACGCGCCAACAATAATATGACGCGAGACCGCGCTACGAATGCGGCCTTGATGGAAGCCTCGATGCGAACCGAATTTCTGCAGCATCAAATGCGCGAGCTCGATTCTGCAGGACGAATTGTGCTTGAACGACGCTTCAACACCGTCTCTGAGCTAGCTAAGGTTGAAGAAGAATACCAAGCCTGGCTGACTGAAAATCAGAAGTTGACCGAACAGTACTTGACGATCGCGGATCTAACAGGCGTTCGTAGCGAGTTGGAACTGCAAGCTGCGCTGCGCGAGCTGAGCAACTCGGATGACGATAACCCAGCTGTGCGACTAGCGCGCGCCTCCATGCTAACTCAGTTGGACTTGATCGATGAAGCCTTGGCTGAAGTGGCCGCCATCGATCCGGCGGATGAATCGTTCCCGGAATGGCAGCCGGTGACGGAAGCGTTTCGGGCTCGCGTTCACATGCATGCCGGCCATCGCGAGGAGGCCTTGCGGGCCCTGAAGCAGATCAGTGCCCAAGCCAAAAACAATCCGCGTGTGCGACTCTTGCGAGCTCAAACATTTTCGATTGATGGGGACTTCGAGAATGCTGAGACTGAATGGCAGCTACTACTCAAGGGCAAGCACGAAGAGATCGTGGCGCGCCGTGCCTTGTCTTTTGTCATGACCGCCAGTCGCACCTTGACCATCAAAGACCAACAAGAGGCCCTCAACCACGCCAAGATTGCTGATGGACTTTCGGGCGGTGAGCAGTGGAGTTGCCAAATCGCCTTGGCCTTGGCCTACGCCGCCAGCGGCCAGAAAGATCAGGCTCTCGAGGCCTGCAAGAAAGCTCAATCCCTAGCCATCGGTTCCCAAAAACTGCTCTGCCAAAACACCGCCGAGCGAATCGAAGCCGATCAAAAAGTAGTCTGGAAATTCAAATAGACCAATCCCCTCAGCGGCCAGACTTGCCGCCCATCGTTTAACCCGTAGCCGCCAGGCGAGGTGAACCCTCTAACCAACTCTGCGTTCACCTGAGTATCCGTTTGCTCAAGAATGTCACGTGCCACGCGAAGTCAACTTCTTCGTTTGCCTAGCCTTCGGCTACGGGTTAAACGACTGAGCGGCCAGCGTACTCGTTTAACCCGTAGCCGCCAGGCGAGGCGCACCCTCTAACCAACTCGGCAGTACGTCAGTTCTCCTACTCCTACTCGAAACGCTGTACGAGTGCCCAATCGAGCAGGAGTAGGAGTATTCGCCAGCCGCGGTGTCTTTCTACTTCGTGCCGTTCAAAACACGCACTCCCCAAACTCAAGCCTTTCAGTTATCGTAGTCGTTACCGTCAGGCGGTACTGAACTATAGAAGGTCGTTCTTGTTAAATTGGGAAGTGGTGTCGATGCCAACTTATGACTACCAGTGCGATGCGTGTGGCCACAAGTTCGAGCACTATCAGGGGATCAATGACCCTGTGTTGACGAAATGCCCAGAATGTAAAAAGAAGAAACTGCGTCGGCTCTTGGGCACCGGCGCGGCAGTGGTTTTCAAAGGTTCCGGCTTCTATCAAACTGATTACCGCAGCGATTCCTACAAAAAAGCAGCTGCTGCTGAAAAACCATCCAGCGGCGATTCCGGCAAGTCCGAAAGCAAATCGGAGAGCAAGTCCGAATCCAAACCCGCCAGTCCGCCGAGCGAAAAGAAGTCAAAGAAGTCGGAATGAAACAACAGTTGCTCACTCACCGCTTGTCCAATGGTCTGGTGCTGCTGGGTGAGCACATGCCCTGGCTGCGCTCGGCGGCCTTCACCTTTCTGGTGCCCGCCGGCACATGCTACGAGCCTCCCCAGTTGTGCGGCCTGGCCTCGTTGGCTTGCGAAATGAGTCAGCGTGGCTGTGGACCCTATGACAGTCGCCAGTTCCTGGAAGAGCTCGACTTCATCGGCTCAGAACGCAGTAGTTCTATCACCACCCACCATTCGGCCTTCAGCTGCGCCGTGCCCAGCAGCGGCTTGGCCAAGACCATCGAGCTGTACAGCCACATGGTCCGCCATCCACATTTGCCCGCAGATCAATTGGAAGATGCGCGCCAGTTGGCGTTTCAAGACTTACGTGCGCTTGAAGACGAGCCTTCGCACCGCTGCTTCAATGAACTAAAACGCTTTCGCTTTCCACAACCCTTCGGTCGCACCGCGCAAGGTTCGGTCGAAGGGATCGAAGCGATCACTATCGATGATGTTCGCAACTTCTGTAGTGCGAACATGCATGCGGCCGAGAGCATCTTGGCTGTCGCTGGCAACTTCGATTGGCCCGAAGTCATCAGAGTGGTCGAAAGCTGTTTGGGCGATTGGAACGGACCGGCCACAGCCACGCTGCCCGACTTGAAACCAATCAGTGGTCAGCGTCATTCCGATCACGCCTCCAATCAAACGCACCTGGCCCTGGCCTACGATTGCATGCCCTACGAAAGCGATGATTACTACAAGACGCGGGCGCTGGTTGGCATCCTGAGCGACGGTATGAGCAGTCGCCTGTTCACGGAAGTCCGAGAGAAGCGCGGACTGGTCTACTCGGTATTTGCCACTTGCTTTTCACTAGCGGGCAAAGGCAGTGTGCTCTGCTATGCAGGCACCACCACCAATCGCGCCGAAGAGACACTGCACGTGCTGCTGGAGACTATTCAGTCGCTGGGCGGTGGGGTCACTGAAGATGAACTCGTGCGTTTGAAGTTTCGCATCAAGAGCGCCTTGGTGATGGAACAAGAGAGCTCAGCCGCTCGCAGCCATCAGATCGCTGTCGATTGGTTTCATCTGGGCCGCGTGCCCACTCGCGAAGAAGTATTGCGCGAGATCGATTCGCTCTCGTGCCAATCCTTGTTAGAACACTTCAATGATAATCGACCAAAGAATTTTGCTTTGGTCACCGTAGGTTCCCAACCGCTGGAGTTGCCTGGTGGAATTGCTGACGCATAAATCTTTGGGTGGTCCCGAAATCATCGCCATGTGCGATCCATCCGCGTTCACCACTTCGATCGGTTGGTTCGTCAACACCGGTGCTCGTGATGAATCGCCTGAGCTAGCCGGTGTCAGTCACTTTCTCGAACATATGGTCTTCAAAGGCACCAAGCGCCGGACAGCTGAACAGGTCAATGCTGAACTTGATCATCTGGGTGCCCAGTCCAACGCCTTTACTTCTGAAGAGTCGACGGTCTTTCATGCCTGCGTCCTACCCGAATGCCAAGACCAAGCGGTTGATCTATTAACCGATATCATGCGTCCACGCTTACGTGAAGACGATTTTCAGACAGAGCGCCAAGTGGTACTGGAAGAGATCGCCATGTACGACGATCAGCCTCCCTATGGCGCGATGGAACGGGCGATGGAGTTGTTTTTTGGCGACCACTCCTTGAGTCGACGCGTGCTCGGTACCGTTGAGACCGTAGGGGAAATGACTATCGACCAAATGCTTCAGTATCACAAGCAGCGTTATACGCTCGACAACATGGTGCTGGTAGCTAGCGGTAAAGTCGACTTCGCGCGAATGGTTGAACAGACGGAAGGTCTAGTCAGTTCATGGAAAGGTCGCGCGGCGCCGCGTCAAACACATCTGCCCAAGTTTGGCGTGTCCGAAGCGATCATCGAGCGCGAAGCCTCTCATCAACAATACACCGTCAAGATCTGGCCAGGCGTGGGCTGCAATGACCCATCCCGTTATGCACTACGACTGTTATCAAGCGTGATTGCCGACGAGTCGGGCAGTCGGCTGTTTTGGGAACTGATCGATACCGGCCTGGCAGAAACCGCTGCCCTCTGGCCACAGTTCTTTCAAGAGTGCGGCTGTATCGTCGGCTACTTATGTTGTGCTCCGGAAGATACCGAAGAAAACATCGACACGATCCAGCGGGTATTTCAGCAAGTGATCGACGAAGGCGTCTCGCAGCGCGAACTCGATCTGGCCCGCAATAAGATCATGGCCAGTTTGATTCTCTCCGACGAACGACCCAGCAACCGCCTCTTTGCTCTCGGGCAAAGCTGGTTAGCCCGACGTCGCTACGATCCGCTGGACGCTGTCCTGGGCCGTTACGCCGCAGTCACCACTGACGAACTGCGTGAACTGGCCCAGCAAACTCTCGCTCAAACTCCGGTTACGGTACAAGTAGTCCACGTCGATTCGTAGTCTCTCTGAACGTAGAGCGGCTGTCCCCAGCCGCTCAGCACCCTCCAACCAATTCTCGACCGACCTAGAGCGCGTTGTTTGCATCACCGGAAATGCGGACCATTGGTTTGAAGACGCAGGGGGTTAGAGGGTGCTGAGCAGCTGAGGACAGCTGCTCTACACTCCAACACCACCTTCCCCCGGACCTATGTCCGTTCTTCAGAGCGGTGTTCGGCTCAGCAGGAGCATTCGCCCTCCCCAATGCGGACCATTGGTTTGAAGACGCATGGGTTAGAGGGTTCTGAGCAGCTGAGGACAGCTGCTCTACTACAACTTCTTCAACCAACGAGCGCACAAGTCGGGCCAGCTGGTAACAGGCATGTCGGTGGCGCGCAGGCCGTAGCCGTGACCGCCTGCGGAAAAGACGTGCAACTCAGCAGGTACCTTCTTGCGTTTTAGCTCCAACCACAACAGGACGCTGCTTTCAGGCACGACCGGATCATTGGCGGCATGCACCAAGAACATGGGCGGCGTCTTGTCATCGACCTTCACATAGTCCAATAGCGATGTGCCTTCTTTGTTGACTAAATAAGCCGGATAGATCAGCACCGTGAAATTCGGTTTCCAGGCGATGTCATCCGTGTCATCCACGCGCTCATACAAACGTTGGGGTAACAACGTGGCTAGCGCCGCGGTTTCTCCACCCGCAGAGAAACCGAGGATGCCAAGCTTGTTCGGATCGATCTTCCACTGGTCGGCCATTTTGCGCACCAGCGATAGTGCTCGCTGCGCGTCCTGCACGGCAGCCGTGTATCGTGGCGATTCCGTGCGCGCAGGCACGCGGTACTTCAGCACCGCTGCGCTGACGCCCTGAGTGTTCAGCCACTCTGCGACTTCGGTACCCTCCAGATCCCAAGCCAGAATGGTGTGACCACCGCCTGGACATATAACGACGCAAGCACCGGTAGCTTTGTCTGCCGATGCCGGATAGAAGTGTACTTCGGGTTCGCTGACATTACCTAAGCGAATAATAGGTTTGCCAGCCACCATCGCCGGCTCTAGCGGACCTTCGGGCCCCAATTGTTTGGTGTCGCCCGGAGCGCGACCACTTGGCCAGATCTTTACGACCTCCGACGCCTTAGCCGCATCTTGAGCGTAAAGGGAGGTGCTAGCAAACGTGAGAATCAGTGTGGCTGCCAGAAGTGTTTTCATCGGTGGGGTCCGTGCTGGGTTGCGTCCAGTGAGAAGTACCATTTTTTGCTATGATACATGCACGTGCCCAGCGAATGTGGAATAAGGAGTGGGAATCATGCAGCTTAGCCGCCGAGATTGTTTGCGTCAGTTGGCCTTGTCGACTGCGTTGGCAACGACCTGCAACTTGCCATCAGCTGAAGCTTTTCAAACGGCCAAAAAAGTGCCACAGCGCTGGCAACAGTCGATTCGCTCCGGGCTGGACTATTTGGCGCGCACACAGTCTTCGCGCGGTCAGTGGAACACGCCGCCGTATCCGGTCGCTTTGGGCGCCTTGGCCGGCACCGCCCTGCTCTGCTCAGGTTCGACCGCCACCCAAGGGCCTTATGCCAAACAGATTGCACGGTGTACCGACTATTTGATCAGCAAGAGCCGCGGCAATGGACTGATCGGCGAACCGGCGGCGGACATTCGCTATACCTACGGACACGGCTTCTCGATGCTCTTCTTGAGTCAAGTGCTAGGAGAAGAAGGCGACAGCGATCGGAGAACCGAAATTCTGGATGTGCTGAAACGAGCCGTCGAGTTTTGTGCCAACGCGCAAACGCCCTCGGGCGGTTGGGGATATGTAAGCGCTCGCGACGGAGCCAACTACGATGAAGGCTCGACGACCATTACTCAAGTGCAAGGCTTGCGTGGTTGTCGCAATGCGGGCGTGGCTGTGCCCGCTGAAATTATCGAACACGCGATCAAGTACATCTACGATTGCAAGAACGAAGATGGCGGCATCAGTTACTCCAGCAAGCAAATGGGCACTTCGCGACCGGCCATTACTGCCGCTGCACTAGCCGCTCTATTTAATGCTGGGGACTACGACAGCAAACATGTGCCGCAAATGCTCAAGTACACGCGTGAGACACTGCATACTCTCAACGATGATGGGGCTGCCTTCGGTCATTGGCACTACACGTATCTGTATTACAGCCAGGTTGTGTACCGTCAAGGCGATCAAGAATGGTTACCCTTCCGCGATCGTCTCTACGAGCGCATTGTCTCCGAGCAAGAGAGTGATGGCTCGTGGAAAGGTCAAATCAGCGAAGTCTATATCACTGCCTGCAACCTCATCATGCTGCAGCTCGATCATGGTCTGTTGCCGATCTATCAACGCTAAGAAATTTGACTTTACCAGTAGCCCCTCTCACGTAGCGGCGTCTCTCCGAGACGCCGATTTCGAGTCTCGGAGAGACTCGGCTACGTGAGGCATTTAGCAGAGAACGCGATGTCCGAGTCCAACGATGTATCGATACGCGACTTCCAGAATTTGATTCGTCAAATGTATTTTGACAAAGACGTCGAGCGGGGTATCGATGGCACGTTCATGTGGCTGATGGAAGAAGTTGGCGAACTAGCTACGGCCTTGCGCAGTGGTTCATTAGAAGAGCAATCACTGGAGTTTGCCGACGTGATCGCCTGGCTAACCACCATCGCCAATGTAGCTGGCGTCGACCTGGCTGCCGCCCTCCAGCGCAAATACGGCGCGGGCTGCCCCGGCTGCGCTCACCTGGTATGCACATGCGACATGAGCGAAAAACCTTAGCCCCTACACATCGCGGACCATTGATCGTTTAACCCGTTGCCGCAGGCTAGGCGCACCCTCTAACCACATTTTCTTCCGACCCAACGACGATGCGGCCCGACCTCGCGTGGAGGCACGAGGTTAGTGGAGACACGAGGTCAGCGGAGGCCTACGCTCCGCGTCCTTTGCCGGGATAGACGGCTGACTCGGTCACGACTTTATCCATGAAGATGTCGTGGTCTTGCATAGGAATCTCGGGGAACATTTGGCATTCGAAGGCCAAGGCAACCAGAGGGCAATCGGGTCGAGCGTGTTGCAGTAGTTTGTCGTAGTATCCTTTGCCGTGACCGGTCCGTCCGCCTTGCTTGTCGAAAGCTACACCTGGGACCATGATCAAGTCGAGGTCTTCAGGCTGCAATCGTTTACTGGCCACATCGCGCAGTTCAACGCGTGGCTCGAGGATTTTGTACATCCCAATGCTCAGTTCATCCATCGATTCCAGATGGAAGAGTTCCAGTTCACCATCGACGCAGAATGGAATCACAATGCGTTTGTCGCCCTGGATGGCAACCGGCAACGCTTGCCGCGTGCGGACTTCATCACGCACGTCGACATAGAACATAACCGTCTTGGCTGCCGCGAATTCGGCCAATTGCATAAAGCTGTCGACGATGGTCGTGCTGACGGCGTCTTTGTCGGGTTGAGCTTTGCGATTGGCATGAGCTGCTTCGCGAATAGCCTGTTTGCGAGTCGCTAGATCGTCAGTCGAAGGTTCCATCAAGGATCTCGAGGAGTAAGGAGTAAGGAGTAAGGAGTAAGGAGTAAGGAGTAAGGAGTAAGGAGTAAGGAGTAAGGTGTAAGGTGTAAGGTGTAAGGTGTAAGGTGTAAGGTGTAAGTCACCTCCCCCGGCGAAGCTGGGGGAGGTCGGAGCCAGCGTTTAGCTAGGCTCCGGGAGGGGGCTCGTTACCAAAGTGTAAGTGTAAGCAGCAATCGACCCCTGAACCGACAACGTTTCAAATACTTTATTCATCAAGTAATTCGACGGCAGCGAACTTCTCGCCTTCGAGCATGGAGAGGCTGGCGCCGCCACCGGTGCTCACGTGTGTGACTTGATCGGCAAAGCCTAATTGTTCGATGGCTGCTGCGCTGTCGCCACCACCTATGATACTTGTCGCATCACTTTCTGCGATGGCTTGAGCCACGGCTTTGGTGCCGGCGTCGAATGGTGGCTTCTCAAATACGCCCATCGGACCGTTCCACACGACCGTGGCCGCCCCGCGCAGTAACTGTGCGTAGCTCTTGGCGGTTTCGGGGCCGATATCGTAGCCCTCCCAACCATCGGGAATTTGGCCAGCCTTGACGATTTGCTTGTTGCAATCGGAAGAAAAAGCATCGCCGCAGTGGGTGTCGGTGGGCAGGATCAGTTTGTTACCACCTTTGGCCAACAGTTCCTTGGCCAATTCAACTTTATCCGGTTCCACGCGGCTGTTGCCAACTTTTCCGCCTTGGGCTAGCGAGAAAGTGTAAGCCATCGCTCCGCCAATCAAGACGCTGTCACAGATGCCTAGCAAGTTGTTGATGACGTTGATCTTGTCGCTGACTTTGGCACCTCCCAAGATAGCCACAAAGGGACGTTTGGGATTCTGAATCGTTTCACTCAGATACTGAATCTCTTTGGCCACCAGGTATCCAGAGACTTTGGGTTTGCTGCCCATGGCTTGCGGCACAGCCACCATGGATGCATCGCTGCGATGGCAAGTTCCAAAAGCATCGTTGCAGTAGATGTCAGCCATCGCGGCCAGCTTTTGCGCGTAAGCGGGATCGGCTGCGGGTTCTTGTTCGCCGGCGTTGAATCGGACGTTTTCCAGCACCACAATGCCGCCGCTTTGCAGAGCGTCTACTTTGGCATGTGCATCATCGCCCACGGTATCGGATGCAAAGGCCACCGGCTTGCCCAGCAGTTCAGCCAACCGCTCTGCAGCGGGTTTCAGCGTGTACTTGGGTTCGGGCCCCTTACCTTTGGGACGTCCCAAGTGGCTCATCAGAATCAATTTGCCACCGCGATTGATGACCGATTCGATTGAAGGCAGCGCCATGCGAATGCGACGATCATCGGTAATCGCACCGCTATCATCTTGCGGGACATTGAAGTCGACTCGCATCAGCACGGTCTTGCCATTGGGATCGATGTCGGCGATGGATTTTTTGGCCATTGGGTTTGGATCTCTGTTGTTGGTTGAGTGGCTGGTGGGGTGCGATGAGCTAATTATGCCGCTTTTGAGCAGATTTCAAATCGCAGATCTCCATTGTCAGATCTTATATTTTGAATTCGAAATCACGGTTTGATCGTTGATCCTAAGACCTGCAAGAACTGCCGCATCCAAGCTGGATGAGCTGGCCAGGCAGGAGCGGTGACCAGGTTGCCATCGGTATGCGCCGAATCAAATCCACTACTGGGCTCGACGTAGGTGCCGCCTGCCAGCCTTACTTCGGGGCTAACGGCAGGATAGGCGCTGCAGGCCTTGGCTGAAATCACTCCGGCGGCCGCCAGGATTTGTGGACCATGGCAGATGGCCGCAATTGGTTTGTCGGCTTTGGAAAAGCGACGGACGAGGTCGAGAACTTTTTCGTCCAGTCGCAGGTACTCGGGGGCACGGCCGCCAGGGATAACCAGGGCATCGTAGGTGGCTGGGTCTACCGAGGCAAAATCGGCTGAGATGCGAAAACGATGGCCCGGTTTTTCGCTGTAAGTCTGGTGGCCTTCGAAGTCGTGAATGGCAGTGGCCACAAAATCGCCCGCCGTTTTGCCGGGGCAAACCGCGTCGCAGTGGTGGCCGACCATCAACAACATTTGAAACGGGACCATGATTTCGTAGTCTTCGACAAAGTCGCCGACCAGGAACAGAATGCGTTTTGCGGCCATGGTTTAAGCTCTTTCGTGGGTTGTGTGTATGAACGATTTGCGGTTACATTCTGGAGTTCGCCCAACAAATTCCAGTCCGAATCAAAGTGCAGGACCATCATGACCGCCGCAGCTGCAGCCACTCTACCTGTCCGCGTGGGCCATAGCCCGGACGCTGACGATGCTTTCATGTTCTACGCTCTCAGCCGCGATTGTCTGGATACGGGGCGTTATCATTTTACCCATGAACTGGTAGATATCGAGACGCTGAACCGTCGAGCCTTTTCCGGTGAACTGGAACTGACCGCGCTCAGCTTGCATGCTTATGCTTATCTGGCGGATCGCTACAAGATCTGCTCGTGCGGCGCGAGCTTTGGCGATGATTATGGACCGATGGTTGTCGCCCGTCAGCCGCTGACCCGCGAGTTTTTGCAGACCGCTACGATTGCTGTGCCCGGCACGTTGACCACGGCTTTCTTGTCGCTGCAGTTGTGGCTGGGCGGTCCTTGCAAGCATGTGGTGGTGCCGTTTAATGAGATGCTCGAGATTACTCAAGCGGGTCAATACAACGGGCAACCCGTAGATGCTGGCCTGGTGATTCACGAGGGACAGCTGACTTATCAAGAGCAAGGCTTGCACTTGATCGAAGACATGGGCGTATGGTGGAAGCGTGAGACGGGTTATCCACTGCCACTGGGTGCTAATGGTATTCGCAAGGACTTGGGCGAGCCAGCTATGACCGACATCAATCGCTTGCTGTACGAGAGCATCAAGTATGGGCTGGAGCATCGCAGTGCTGCCCTGGATTATGCACTCGGTTACGGTCGAGGTTTGGCGCGCGACAAGGCCGATGAGTTTGTAGGCATGTATGTCAACAATTGGACGCTCGACTTTGGTGACCGCGGTCGAGCCGCTGTGAATGAACTGCTCACCCGCGGCTACAAAGCCGGTATCCTGAAACAACACGTCGTCGCCGAATTCATGGACTCAGTTGTGCAATCGTAGAGCAGCTGTCCCCAGCTGCTCAGCACCCTCTAACTCATTCCTCTACCGACCGAGTGACCGGGAGGGCGAAGGGGGCGAAGGTCCTCCTGAGCCAACACCGTCATGAAGCACGGACATAGTCTCGGGGGAAAAGTCGTAGAGCAGCTGTCCCCAGCTGCTCAGCACCCTCTAACGAATTCCCCTGCCGACCGAGTGACCGGGAGGGCGAAGGTCCTCCTGAGCCAACACCGCTTTGAGGTACGGACAAAGTCTCGGGGGAAAAGTCGTAGAGCAGCTGTCCCCAGCTGCTCAGCACCCTCTAACTCATTCCTCTACCGACCGAGTGTCCGGGAGGGCGAAGGTTCTCCTGAGCCCAACACCGCTTTGAGGTACGGACAAAGTCTCGGGGGAAAAGTCGTAGAGCAGCAACGAAACAGGCCGACCTCTTGCGAGATCGGCCTGGATCGTTTTTTAGCATTGACACCGGCGGGTGTTAGTAGCGGATGATGTAGTCAACCGTCACACGATCTAGCAAAACATCGCGACGTTCGGTCAGTGGGAATTCGTATACGAAGCCCAATTCGCGATTCTGTTTTCGTTTGTACTTGAAGCCCACGCCTTGGGTCACGATATCGTTGCCCGTGACGTTGGACGAACCCAAGCTGAACAGGTCACCACCTTCGACACCGTTGAGTGGGCCGTTGCCGCTGCTGAGCCAGTTGTACCAGTTGATTTCGCTGAACGCGTACAGCTTCTTGGTAACGCGATAGTCGAAGTGGTTCGACCAGTAAATCATGCGGTTTTGCAAGTTATCATCGGCAGGCAAGCGAGTGCCTACAGAGGTGATGAAGTGTGCATTGCAGCCGATGCGACGACCATGAGTGGTAAACAAATGGAATTGACCATTGCCATACTTCTGGAAGTTGCCAGTTGAACCCATGGGAATTTCATAGGTAAAACCGGTGCTGTACAGGACGCCAGCCACAGGATCGGCGTACAGATTGTACTTCAAGCCTGCGTTGACACCCATCCAGCCCTGGTCCAGGATCGCGTTGCTCTCTGTCATGTAACCGTCTTTGGTCGCAATCAAGCTGAGCTTGTCGGTCAGTCGAGCGCGGAACTGCATAGCGAACACGTTCACGTCACCGCCACCGGCAGCTACGGGAACATTGTGGTGAGCATAAATGAATCGCAGTTCGCTCAGGTTGCGAGGATCTTCAAAGTACGTTGGATTGGTCATCGGGCTGATGAAATCGTCGTAGCACAGATCGGTTTTCTTGACCAATCCCAGACCCAGGATGCCATCATCGCATCCGCAAGCGCTGTCACATCCGCCATCGCAGCTGATGCCACATCCGCTGTCGCAGCTATTGTCGCCGCATCCGCATAGGCCTGCAGCCGCGTCACAGCAGCTCGAGCCGCCATTATCACAGGTGCCACAAGCACATGGTGCCAAGACGGCGTCATGTTGGGCGGTGTCGGTGAACTTGTACTCCGCACCGACTACCGACTTGTTGGTCGTGCCGGCTTGTGCAGATCCTTGTAAGGCTGCACCTGCTACTAGGCAAGCCAGTAGCAGTCTCTTAAGCGAGATCTTCATCAATGAACTCCTCCGTGTGCATCGAACGCGCGTTCGACTTGGTTTGGTTTCACAGCTCGGCCCCGACCGTGTCATCCAATGACCCTACAGTTTGTTGTTCGAGGGAGAACCCGCCTCTATCGAACTCGCCGCAGCTTCGCAAACTAGAATCGCCATCGCTGATGTCATCTCTTGGCTAGCGAAGTGACTTCATGCAACTCTTTCGCAAGTCCCAGTCGTTAAGTCCGCCCCGATTTTCGGCAAGCCTATCTGTCTTAAAGCCCTCAAGTGGCAAGTGCCTGCGTCAGAGCGCATCACATTTGCAAGCGCACAGGGCTCGATCGCGAGGCACATGTGGCAAGTTGTGCACAGACTATCCCGCGCGTAGCCAGAAGTTTCTTTGAGTCCAGTTCGGGTCGTATCAATTACACAAATTAGGCAATATCCTCGGACGAACTCCCCGTAGCCGAACTCCCAGAGTTTGGATCGTCGCCGTAGCCGAACTCGCCAGAGTTTGGATCGTCGCCTTGGAGTGCTGCGCTATGTGTCACAGCATGAATGCGCCAGCCATCCCCTATCAAGCTCACAAATGGGCAAGTGGTCTGTCCCCAGGTTTGTCGCTCGAAATTCCCGTAGCTGAACTCGCCAGAGTTTGGATCGTCGCCTTGGAGCTGCTATGTAGGAGCGATTGCGCAGAGGGGATTTTAGGCGAGTACGTAATTCTAGCGGTCCCGCCGCTGGCAGGAAAAAAATTTTTGAGTAGAGACGGTTTGCTTCTCAAAATTGGTGAGCCAAATCGTTCTCGGTCGTTCTTTGATCAGGTATCGCCATACTGGTAATCATAAGAGGGACGGCCTCAAACTGCCTTATCAGGCGGTGGTGATCCGACAGAGCGCCAAGCTCCAAGAAGGCAGCGAGTGCCATAGTGCTCGAAGGCGGTGTGGATTTGACTCACCTGAATGAGAATCAGCTTGAAGCCGTCTGTTCCTCGTTTGTAAGTGTACTCTCAGCTTTTAGTCGTGCGAGAATCGTTGTCAGTAATTCTCCTATTCGCTTAGGACCGCGTCGGGTACTTCCCTGCTCGAGCGATTGAGCAACGAGTTCCGCTTCACACCCACGCGTCTTTAGTGGAAGTTGCGCTACAGCGTTTTCCATGTCGATCAAGGTTTGATCGAGAGGAGTTGCATGATCGTCATGGAATATCCGGAGTTTAACAAGAATCGAATTGGGATCACGGCAACACTCGTGCTTTAGCGGAGCGTCGCCAGCCACGCAAGCGAATGCAATTCTGCTGAAACGCTTAGCGATTTTGACTCGAGTTGCGCGCTTGTCGATATTCTGTATCGCATCGCTTGCAGCAACCACTCTGAAGTGGCCATTGAGCTTGGCAAGATTATCAGCGATGCGCATTAGGGACGCTCGCAGACGACGATTGGCGTTTTTGACGATTGAACCAGAGTTGTCGGTTTGGTCACTCTGGTAACGTGAGGGAAAGATTCCGCTACGGCCCGTAATTGCATTGGCATTAGCGTAATGAGAGATGGGGCCCATCTCTCCTGCAAAATCAGCGGCCGAAACGACGTTGATTGCAGGAATTGCCAACAGTCGCACGTAAGGAGTTTTCACAAGATTCCCTGCAATTTCCACTTCCAAACGCGCAATCTGCTTTTCAAGCATCTGATACAAGTCATGTAGTTCTGTCCACATAGAATGATGCAGAGTTGGTGATTCAACTTCCAGCTTGACTGCTTGCTGTGCCCAGCCAATGACCTTATCGATCGTTGATTGCTGAAAACGAATTTTCTGTTTGGCCAAGTGCTCGCCCAGGCCTTTGAGACCGAGTGCTAAAACCGCTTGGGCCGAATCGGCTTTCCTTGCAATTTCTATCGCTGGCGGATGACTAAAGAAGTCACTAAAGACACCTGCGTAACCAGGCATGCTTAAGTGTAAGTGCTCGCGAATCTGGCAAGCTATGGCTGTCGACTTTTCCACCAAGTCGCGTCGATGACGGACACGCAGTCTCAACTGCTCGTAGACATCGGGGAGCTTAAGTTCGCATAAACCGAAACCAGCTATGGCTGCTCGATGATGTGCTGCGAGATCGGTCTGATCCGTCTTGTTCTCTGGATCGGCTGGTACTCTGTATTGCTTGGTTGCCAGCGGATGAATTATCCGTACTTCAAAACCCGCACGATCAAAGGCATGCTTCAGAATGAGATGGTAGTTCCCGGTCCGCTCGACTGTTACGATCAGATCCTTGATACGATGCTTTTCCGCTTGATCCTTGACCAGTTGAATTGCATTTCCGATCGAATTGGGTTGATGCTCTACCGTCGTGGAATCGATCAGGATGTTGCCCATATAGTCGGCCATCATCAACTCCGACCGCAGCTTGGCCGGATCAATACAGACGATCGCAAAGTGCTCTGCGCCGACAGCCTTGACGCGTGGGGCGATGACCCCGCTGGGCTTGTGAAGAGATTGACGATTCTTGGAACGACGCTTCGAGGCTACAGAATTCTTAACCGACATCTGACTACTCCTTAAGTAGGGAAAACCTCTACTCAATTGTCCAGATAGCAGTTCCCGTATGTTATTGGGATTTCTGACCAACATACCAGTGCTGCGCTATGTGTCACAGCATGAATGCGCCAGCAAAGCCCCCTATCAAGCTGGCAAATCGGCAAGTGGTCTGTCCCCGTTCCGCCGATGTCGATTGCTAGCAATTTAGCCAAGCCTACACGAATGGTTGCCCCTGTGCTCTGTCCCCGGTTTCGACCAGGGACACAGCACCGGCTGATTTACTAGCGCACTGTGCCACTGCTCTGTCCCCCATCTGTTGGCTCGGGCTCCTGGACCCACCAACGACCGCCGACTACGGAACGAACATCGGGTCTGTCCCCATTCCAGACCGGGGACAGACACCGGGTCTGTCCCCCGTTCCGTCGCTCGTGATTGCTAGCAATAAGCCGGCGAGTTTGCCCCTGCTCTGTCCCCGCTCCTGCGCGGGGACAGACACCGGGTCTGTCCTTATGTCCAGCCCCGGGGACACACCCCCTGAGTCGCGGTGGAGTTAGGTGTCCAGGACGCAAGAGCGTCAGGAGTTGTCTTGCATCAAGCGGTCGCGCGGCGTGGTCGCGTGCGGGGGCCCGTTTTCTGTGAAATCCCCCACTTTCACAGCGGTTGACGTTGCTGGAAATTAACTTGCTTGATAAATTTCGGAGTTCCCAGCGAAAGGCCGTTTGGTTTCGAAGTGCATATGCGCTTCGGCGGCATCGCGCGCACCCCGAACCCCGACCTCTTCCTCCTCTTCTTGCGCGATCACGTATCGCTGCCCCGAGGAATCGTAGGTCTGACTGGAAAAAGTCACTTTTATGGTCAATCGTAACCTCATTCGCTCCCTCGAAGACGACTCTATTTATCAGCAAATTGCTGATCTGCTGCCGGAAGAAAAGATTCACGACTGGTTGGATCCCGATATCGGTGAAGCTCAAGACTTTGGAATCAATCAAATCGTCGACGGCAAAATCGTCGAAATCACCGAGGATTACGTCGTTGTCGACGTCGGCTTCAAGAGCGAAGGTGCTATTGATCGCAACGAATGGTCCGAAACCGATGAACAACCGGTAGTCGGTGGCATCGTTAAAGTGCTCGTCGAAGAAATGGAAGACGAGCTCGGCCCGGCCGACGATATCCACGGCATGATCAGCCTCAGCAAGCGCAAAGCTGAAAAGATCCTCGATTGGGAACGCACGATTCGCGCCATCGAAGAAGGTCAAGTCGTTACCGGTACTGTCACTCGCAAAATCAAGGGCGGTCTGCTGGTCGATATCGGCGTAGCCGTCTTCTTGCCAGCCAGCCAAGTGGACATCCGTCGCCCCAATGACATCGCCGACTTCATCGGTCGCGTTGTGCAGTGCGAAGTCCTCAAGATTGACGAGTCTCGCCGCAATATCGTCGTCAGCCGTCGCTCGCTGATCGAAAAGCAACGCGAAGAAGATCGCGAACACCTGCTCTCGGAACTGGAAGTTGGCCAACTCCGCAAAGGTATCGTCAAGAACATCGCCGACTTCGGTGCGTTCGTCGACCTGGGCGGGATCGATGGTCTGCTACACATTACCGACATGAGCTGGGAACGCATCGGCCATCCTTCGGAAATGGTCGCCATCGATCAAGAGATCGAAGTCAAAGTGCTGCAGATCGATCGCGAAAAGCAAAAGATCGCTTTGGGTCTGAAGCAAAAGCAAAAGAACCCATGGGAAAACATCGTCGAGAAGTACCCCGTGGGCTCGACCGTCAAGGGCGAAGTTGTCAACGTGATGAGCTACGGTGCGTTCGTCAAGTTGGAACCCGGCATCGAAGGCCTGGTTCACATCAGCGAAATGTCTTGGACTCGCCGCATCAACCACCCCAACGAAATGGTCAACATTGGCGACGAAATCGATGTCAAGATCCTGGGCGTCGATGCCGCTGGCCAGCAACTCTCCTTGGGTATCAAACAAACGATGACCAATCCTTGGGATACGGTCACCGAGAAGTACTCCGAAGGCAGCGTTGTCACCGGCAAGGTACGCAATCTGACCAACTACGGAGCCTTCGTCGAACTGGAACAAGGTATCGATGGTCTGCTGCACGTCAGCGACATGTCCTGGACTCGCAAAGTCAGCCATCCATCCGAAATGGTCGAAAAAGGCCAAGAGATCAAGTGCCGCGTACTGTCGGTCGATCAAGGCCGTCGCCGTATCGCTCTGGGACTCAAGCAACTGGATCAAGATCCATGGGTCAGCTCGATTCCCGACAAGTATCAGCCTAACCAACTGGTCAAAGGTAAAGTCACCAAGATCACCAACTTCGGTGT
This sequence comes from Rania fehmarnensis, assembly GCF_056494185.1. Lineage (NCBI taxonomy): Bacteria > Pseudomonadati > Planctomycetota > Planctomycetia > Pirellulales > Pirellulaceae > Rania > Rania fehmarnensis. The sequence continues at coordinate 8,509,432 of NZ_CM151398.1, read as the reverse complement.
CTTCGTCGGCTTGGAAGATGGACTGGAAGGCCTGCTGCACATCTCCGAACTGGCTGATCACAAAGTCGAGAATCCAGAAGACGTGGTCAAAGTCGGCGACGAGATCGAAGTCAAAGTCTTGCGAGTCGATATCGACGAACGCAAGATCGGTCTCTCACGCAAACGCGTCGAATGGAGCGAAGAGCAAGAAGATGCAGCCAATCGCGCCGAACAAAAAGAAGCTGCTCAACAAAAGCCTGTTCAAGAACTAAAGGGTGGTCTGGGCGCCGAAGGCCCACTGATTGCTCCACCTACCGGCGAATAATCGCCGCTTGAACTCCAAAAAGGTAAATGCCCAAACGAAACAGGCCCGCAACCGCGGGCCTGTTTTTTAATCTGAAGCCTGAAGCCTGAAGCCTGAAGCCTGACTCTAATCAACTTTTCCCAAGAACTTCAGCATGTTTACCAGGGCATCGTGAGCAGCGTCGGCGTCGATGTGTGTCGCCACTTCCATCGTGGCCCGTGCCGGTCGAGCCGCTCGACGATCGAACACCAACATGCCCCGCGTCAATTCACCGGCGGTTTCGACATCGGCGACCATCTCTTCGCTTTCAAACAGCATGGGTTCAACCAACATCAATATTGGTAAAACCGCTTGCAACGAAATGGTTTCTTGCGCCAAGTACTGACGCGAGGTTCTAAATAGATGTGGCAGAATCGTATGCATCAAGGCGCCAGCCTTCGTATACTTCGGCGGCAACTGCTCTATCAGATCCCAACCAAAGCTGATCTTCTCCGAGACTTCTAGCGGTATCAACGACTTCGTGGTCGGCGAATGCAAAACACTTTGCGCGCTGAGCGGATCAAAGTGCATATTGAATTCGGCCACTGCCGTGACGTTGCCACTGGCACTGGTTGAACCGCCAGCAATGATCAAGCGATCAACCAAAGCCATCGCTGCTGGGTCGCGCGCAAACGTCTTGGCCACGCCGCTCAACGGTCCAGTGCACACCAGCGTGATCTCACCAGGGCTGGCTCGCAATTGTTCCGAGATCAGCTTATCGGAAGGCATCACGTGCTGTCGCGAAGTGGGTGCCCACCGCGCGTTGCCCAGTCCGTCTTCGCCATGCAAAAGCGTAGCGTTAGCTACAGCCGCACCTTCCTCGGGGTCCGATGCCGCACCCACCCGCGGCATGCGCGGCGGATCCAACCGCTCGACGATTGACATAAGATTTTGCGTACTTCGCCCAGCGTCGACCGTGCCAGCACATGCCGTCACCGCCAACACATCCAGCCGTGGATCAAAGAGCGCCATTGCCAGAGCCACTGCGTCATCAATCCCCGGATCGCAGTCGATAATGATTTTCCGCGCCATAGCGAGTTTCTTGTCAGCTTCCCAAGGGTGCGTATCCTACTAGTTTCGCTACCAGTATATAGTCTGACGACCTGCCTGTGGCATGGTCTCCTTTTGCTCCGCAAAAGGACATGACCTTTCGCCAGACTTTCGCCAGTCTTTCGCTTGCCTTTCGCGGAGCGAAAGGAGACTATAATCACGGGCACTATGAAAACAGCAATTCAACAGGCTTTGTCTTTACTCAGTTTCAATCTGCCCATTCCGCGAGAATTGATGCAGCAAGTCATCGGCAGCATGCTCTCAGGTCAAGCGGCTGAAGCGGACATGCAAGACTTCCTGGTGGCTGTGCAACACCAAGGCGAAACAGTGGATGACTTGGTCGGGGCCGCCACTGCCATGCGCGGGGCTATGGTGCAAATCCACAGCGATTTTCCTGTGATTCTGGATACATGTGGCACTGGGGGCGATGGTTCGCAGACCTTCAACATTAGCACCGCCGCCGCCATCGTGATCGCCGCCGCCGGAGTGCCGGTGGCCAAACATGGCAATCGCAAAATTACCAGCAGCACTGGCTCAGCCGATGTGCTGGCAGAACTCGGTATCAATCTGGATGCCTCTGCCGAAGTCGTCGAGCGTTGTTTGAATGAACTCAAGATCTGCTTTTGTTTCGCGCCACGCTTTCATCCAGCCATGAAACATGTGGCCGAAGTTCGCAAACGGATCTCAGGACCTACGATCTTCAATCGACTGGGGCCATTGTGCAATCCCGCCCAAGCCAACCGGCAAGTGCTCGGCGTAGGCTCCGCCGAGTTGCAACCCAAACTGGCCGAAGCTCTATCTCAGTTGCAAACAGATCACGCCCTTATCGTGCGCGGCCATGACGGAGTTGACGAAGTGAGCATCGAATGCCCCACGCTCGTCATGGATGTAACCGCCACTGCCATTCAAGAATGGACTTGGCAACCCACCGATTTCGCATTGCCCTCTCATGCGCGCCAAGATTTATTCGCCGACAGCCCTACCACCAGTGCCGCTTGCATCCAACAAGCGCTCAGCGGTCAGAGCGGAGCTTGTCGTGATGCCGTACTCATCAATGCCGCCGCCGGTCTCTGGCTTGCCCAAGTCGCCAGTGATTTAAAGTCGTGCACCGCTCTGGCCGCACAAGCTATCGACAGCGGCGCAGCCCGTCAGTTAGTCCACCAGCTTGGCCAACTAACCAATCAACCATAAGTCACCTCCCCCGGCGAAGGAGAGTGCTGATTTAATTCCAATTTGCTCTGGCATGGGTATTATGGTTGAAGAGGCCGACGTTCCAACTCGGTGCAATCATTATGCTAACGAACCATCGCGATTTTTTGTTTGAGATTCGTGCGTCGGATCTGGCGATCTATAAGCGTGTGCTGCCGCTCAAGTCGCCCCTTTTAGATGCGTTGGAGATAGTCCCCTGGGAAAGTTTCCGGCCTGAGCTGGAGAAGTATTATTGTCGTGAGGGAGGTAGGCCCACCCTGCCAGTAATCCTCCTCCTGAAGGTGTTGTACCTGCAATATCTCTATCATCTATCAGACAGCAAAGTCCTAGAAAGAGCCAGTTCGGATTTATTGTTCCGCTGGTTTCTGCAAGTGCCGATTACTTGTAAGTTGCCGGACGGAAGTACTTTGAGTCGCTTTCGGGGTCGCATCGGAGAAGAGGGGATGCAGAAAGTTTTCGACCGACTGATCAGCTTCGCGCGCAGCAAGGGCCTTGTCAGCGATCGGTTGCGACTTAAAGATGCCACACACGTCTATGCCAATATTGCTGTGCCCACCACGTTGAAACTGCTGGCGCAGCTGCGAGAAAAGATGCTCGCTGCTATCGAGCCCATTGATGCTGAGGTCGCTCAAGGATTCCGTATCCGAGCCGATCGAAGCCGCGTCGAAACCGAGAAAGAATCCGAGGAGATTCGCCTTGATGCTCGTCTGGATTTAGTCGGCGACATCCTGACGTGGATGCTCGAGCAGCCCGATCCATCCCAAGAGAGTGATTGCCAAGAGTCTTGGAAACGATTCATCGAAGTACGTGCGCTCGCTCAAAAGATCGTGAGCGATTGCTTGAACCCAGGTCAGGGTGATCGCACGCTGAGCGTGGTTGATAGCGATGCCCGCCGCGGAATGCATGGCGAGTTTTACGACGGCTATTTGGTCGATGTGTTGATGGACGCCGATAGCCAGCTGATCACTCAACTTGAGGTGCTTCCGGCAAACGGTGCTGAGGCCCAAGACGCGGTTCATCTGATTGAACGCGAACAGCAAGCTCATGGCAACAAGATCGAACAGCTATCCCTTGACGGCGCGGGATTTAACGGGCCAATGCTGCGCGCGTTGGAAGGCCCTGGCGGGATGGAAGTTGATGTGATCACACCGCCGCGTGACTTCGGCAACGATGAAGGCTTTGCTTCGACGGCGTTTGCATTGACCTCAGACGGCGAGCATGTGACATGTCCAGCTGGCCACACATCCAATAAAGGATTTCAAGATGCCACGAAGCCTAACCGCACGACGTTCGACTTTCCGGCTAAGAAATGTTGGGGCTGTCCGTTGCTCGCGCAGTGCAACCCCAAGATGAAAGAGACCAGCCGTCGAGGTCGACGAGTGAATAAGAATGAGTATGAAGAAGAATACAAACGTGCTCGTCAGAAGTCCAAGACAGAGCAATACCAACAAGTCCGGCGTGAGCATCCGGCCATCGAACGGAAGTTAGGGGAAGTGGCTCGGCACGGGCGCGGTCGTTGTGCAAGATACTGCGGTCTGGCAAAAGTGAAGATCCAACAACTGATGACATGCTTCACAGTGAACGTCAAACGACTGGCAAAACTGCTTGCCGTGGAGCGCTGCGCACCGACTGTCGCAATCGGGTGAAAAAAGCCGTTCAAATCGCCGCTTTGGGCAGTCTGGGCTAAATTTCGCCTCGAGACGAACCAGGATTCGTAAATAACAACCTCCCCAGCGCGTTGAGTCAGCAAAAAAAAACCGCCCCACATCAATAAGAGACTACGCTTTGCTATTATCGCATCGCTCTCCTGCGCCGGGGGAGGTGACATGCTCGGTCTAAGTGGTAGACGCGATGAGATATTCTTGAGCGGCTTCGTAGTTTTGACGTAAAGCTAGAAATGAATCTTTGTTGCCGCCAGCGTCTGGATGTAGAACCAAGGAGAGCTCTTTGTAGCGCTGGCGCAATTCGTCGAGAGTAGGAACCGATTCGAAACCCATGTCCCAAAAGCATGCGGGGATCGATGGCGGTGATGGCACCGGCTTTTTGATGGCAGGTGGTTTACGCGGCGGTGGCTTTTTGAATTGAGTAGGCTTACTTGAAGAGAATTTGCGCGATGGTAACTTGCGCGATGGAATCTTGCGTTTGGGGCTCATCCGTTAAGCTCTTTGTTGGAGAAGATGTCGTCGTCGGCTGCTCCATCATGGCCCAATTTGCGGTGGGGGGAAAGGGCGTAGAGCTGCGCTACGATGTTGGCTCAGGAGGACCTTCGCCCGCCCGGGCACTTGGTCGGTAGCGAATTTGATTAGCGGGTTCCAATTTAGAAACGCCGAGACGCGGAGGATCGCAGAGTATACCAAAATCGGATGATTCATTTGAATGATCTTCTCTGCGGCCTCTGCGAACTCTGCGTTTAAAACCAAAGGCCAGGCGTCCGGGCACTCGGTCGGTAGAGAATTTGATTAGAGGGTTCCAACTTAGAAACGCGGAGACGCGGAGGATCGCAGAGTATACCAAAATCCGATGATTCATTTGAATGGTCTTCTCTGCGGCCTCTGCGAACTCCGCGTTTAAAACCAATGGCCAGGCGTCCAAAGTCTGGCGACTTCGGCTACAGTAAAAGACCTCAGGAGGACCTTCGCCCGCCCGGGCATGCGGTCGGTAGTGGAATTGGTTAGCAGGTGCTGAGCGGCTGGGGACAGCCGCTCTACACACTCGCTAGGCGAGGATGTTGGTGACTATCTGGCCGGGTTGGCCGTCTAAGAGGCTGGCTTCGCCGCCGGGTCTGGGGATACTGAGTTGCTTGATGTCCAGGCCGAACAAATGGCAGATGGTGGCGTGGTAGTCGTAGTGGTTAACAATGTCGGTAACGGCTTTGTGGCCGAACTCGTCCGTCTCGCCGTAGATGCAACCAGCTTTGATGCCGCCGCCGGCCAGCCAAGTGCTAAAGCCGTAGGTGTTGTGGTCGCGTCCGACATTCTTCTCATTCTGAATGACGGGCAAGCGGCCCATTTCGCCGCCCCAATGCACGAGCGTTGAATCGAGCAAACCTCGATCCTTCAAATCCTTAACTAGTGCGGCGGCGGGTTGGTCAACTTTCTTACAGGCGGCGGGCAAGTTGGTTTCCAAACCGCCGTGATGATCCCACTGCTGGGTCGATGTATAGAGCTGAACAAACCTGACTCCACGTTCCACCAATCGCCGGGCAATCAAGCAGCGCGTGCCAAACTCGCGGGTGGCTTCTTGATCTAAACCGTATAGCCGATGAGTAGCCTCGGTCTCTTGGGTGATGTCGAGTGCCTCTTTAGCCGCCGTCTGCATGCGCGCAGCCAACTCGTAATTCGAGATACGCGCCGACAACTCGGACTCACCAGGATGTTGTGCGAGATGTTGCTCGTTGAGGTCCTTCAAGTACGCCAGGTATTGAGCTTGAGGTCGACCGGCCAACTTAGGTGGCGGATCGAGATTGAGTATTCGCGGTTCGCGTGGTCGAGCTACGGTGCCTTGAAAGAGTGAAGGCAACCAACCATTGGACCAACAGTCGGTGCCCAGTACAGGCAAGCCACCGGGGTCAGTCAGGACCACAAACGCCGGCAACTCCTGGCTCTCGGTACCCAACGCGTAAGTTAACCACGAACCCAAGACAGGCCGACCAGCAGCGATGCGACCATGATGCAGCGCGTAAATCGACTGACCGTGATTGTTGACGCCAGTATGCATCGAACGGATGAGCGTAATATCATCGGCGATCGACCCGAGATGCGGTACCAGATTGCTCAGCTCCATTCCGCATTGGCCATGCCGCGACCACTTCCATGGCCCTGACCACAACTTGGCAGAGGATTCAGCGGCGTTGTCATATTTGATCTCGCCCGCGAAGTTCTGCATATGTCGCTTCTCGAGCTCCGGCTTGCGATCACACAAATCGAGATGCGATGGGCCGCCTTGCATGAACATCGAGATCATCGCCGTCGCCTTGGATGGTAATGGCGGCGTTTTGGGCGTGAGGTCGATCGCTTGCCGATCGAGAATCGGTTTCTTAGGTTCAGCACGCAACCGATCTTGCTGAGTTAACCAGGCCAGGGCCATGGTCCCCAAGAACGCGCGGCGAGTATTGGTGGTGTGAATCATGATTGGTAAGGTGGGATAAAGTGGCGAGATCTATGGGCAGGTGTGAAGCTGGGGAGCCATTGCTGGTGAGTCAGGTAGCGCTGCTTATCAGTCTAGTCATTCTCGCCTGTAAAATCACGCAGAGCAACCGCTCACTTTCGCCAGAGCTGGCTCTCACCCTTCGGAGCTACATGCTTATAATCTTAAGGCAAGAGGAGAATGCTGATGGATTTTGTGTGGAACGATGGCGGCCGATCGGCTGGCGGCTTTGTGGGAATGACAGGCGATTGCGTGACGCGCTCGATCGCTATAGCAACGGGCGCCGTCTACCGAGACGTGTATGCGGTGCTGGGCGATGCGGCCATGAAATCGCCACGCAATGGGTTACCGGTGGCGATAGCTGACGAATATCTCACGGGACGCGGATGGCAGAAAGTCCAATCGTCAGTTGGGCTACCCTTGAACAGCGTATCCTTGCCCAAGGGCATCGTCATCGTGCATGTAGCGCGAAATGAAAAGACGAGTGGTCACATGTGCTGCATCATCGACCATGTGATTCATGATACCTGGAATGCCAGTGACGATGCCGCTGAATACCAAGTCTATGCATATTGGATTGCACCCGAAACGGATAACCAAGCCGCGATCTCAACCGTAGGTGCCCGCCATAGCTCGCAACGGCAAGAGTTAAATCAGCAAGAATTCGAAAAGATACTCCGGAGATTAAAGGCTCTCGATAGCACCGCTTCAAATTCGGCCAGTACCGAAGGCGAGAAGCATAATGCGCTGCGGATGATGCAGGATTTGATGCTGCGTCACAACTTAACTCGCGATGACATAGTCAATGACGACGATGTGGGCGGCGTGCAGTTCACGCGGCGAGCTTGTCCGCTGAATACCAGGCGCGCGTATACATGGCAAGTCATGCTGGCCACTTATGTCACGCTGCATATCTTTCCGATGGTGCAATTCTACACCTCGCCGCGTGGGCATCGAACGCTGTTTTGGTTCTACGGTCCGCGCGCGGATGTGGAGAACTGTATGACGCTCTTCAAAGAGCTCTTGCTGACAATCGCCGCCAGCGCCACCCTCAGCTACGGCAGCTATGCGCGCGGCAGCGGAGCCTCGTACGCTGAAGGCTACGTCGCCGGTTTGCCTCGCAACAGCGCCACCACCAGTGCACCATCGGAGTCCACCGACGCAACCGAATCAACCGTGTCTGCAGAAATAGTCAGCCAACGAAGCCTCATTCAAACTCGTACCCTGGCTTTGCAAGAGGCGGCCTCTGACTGGCTGTACAGCGAATGCAGTGTGCGTTTGGTTAGTAGTCGTCGCAGCGGTCGCGGCAGTCATGACCCGCGCGCAGCCAATCATGGTCGCAAGGACGGGGCGAGCCACCAGATTAATTCGCCCAGTATGCCTAAACGTTTGAATTGAACGTGTAGCGAGGGGAGACTTTGCGCTGCGGACTCGTCCCCTGCGGCGAGCGGCCCCCTCCCGGAGCCTAGCTAAACGCTGGCTCCGACTCTCCCCCAAGCAAAGCTTGGGAGAGGTGACAGATCGATGAAAGTCAACGTTGTTGATATGGTATAAGTGTGGTGAGGGAGGCTTTTGCATTGCGGAGCCGTCTCCTTCGGCAGGCGGCCCCCTCTCGGAGCCTAGTTAAACGCTGTCTCCGTCCTTCTCCAAGCAAAGCGTGGGAGAGGTGACAGGGCGGGGTGTGATGTGGTTAAACAAAGGAATTTGTATTATGCGATTGGGTGCTGTGTGCATGGGGCTGAGTCTAATGTTGGGCTGTATGTTGGCGAGTACTTCGCGAGCCGAGATTCAATCGAAAGCCGTCGAGTACAGCGATGGCGACGTCAAGCTGGAAGGTTTCATTGCGTATGATCCAGCTAAGTTGACGAAGGCCTCGCCGGCAGTGCTAGTGATTCATCAGTGGATGGGCGTTACCGATTACGAAAAGAGTCGTTGCAAGCAGCTAGCCGAAATGGGCTACGTCGCTTTTGCAGCTGACATCTATGGCAAAGGTGTGCGACCAACCACGATGCCGGATGCTGCTAAACAATCCAGCATCTACAAGAACGATCGGGAACTATACCGCAAGCGGCTGAAGTTGGGACTTGAACAACTCAAGTCGCAACCAGGTGTGGCTTCGAGCAAGATTGCAGCCATCGGTTATTGCTTCGGTGGCACAGGCGCACTCGAGTTGGCTCGCAGCGGAGCGGATATCGCAGGTGTGGTGACTTTCCACGGCGGCTTGGATGCGCCTACCCCGGAGGATGCTAAGAACATCAAGGCCAAGATACTGATCTGCCACGGCAACGACGATCCGTTCGTGAAGGCCGAAGATATCGAAGCCATGAAGAGCTCATTCAATTCAGCCAAGGTCGATTGGCAAATGATCTCGTATTCTGGAACGGTTCATTCATTTACGCAGAAGATGGCCGGCACCGACAACTCCACCGGCGCGGCTTACAACGAGAAAGCTGATAAGCGATCGTGGATCGCGATGAAGGATTTCTTTGATGAAGTGTTAGCGATGAAGTAGGTCACCTCTCCATGCGCAGCATGGGGAGGTCGAATCGACCGCAGCAAGATTCGGGAGGGGCGAGTCTTGAACGATCGTCATTCGCGCATGAGTCAAACCTAGCGCTCTGCCCCCTCCCGCAGACTTCGGCTGAACGCCTCGTCTGCGACCTCCCCCAGCTTCGGAGAGCGATGCGATAATAGCAAAGCGTAGTCTCTTATTGATGTGGGGCGGTTGTTTTTTTGCTGACTCAACGCGCTGGGGAGGTTGTTATTTACGAATCCTGGTTCGTCTCGAGGCGAAATTTAGCCCAGACTGCCCAAAGCGGCGATTTGAACGGCTTTTTTCACCCGATTGCGACAGTCGGTGCGCAGCGCTCCACGGCAAGCAGTTTTGCCAGTCGTTTGACGTTCACTGTGAAGCATGTCATCAGTTGTTGGATCTTCACTTTTGCCAGACCGCAGTATCTTGCACAACGACCGCGCCCGTGCCGAGCCACTTCCCCTAACTTCCGTTCGATGGCCGGATGCTCACGCCGGACTTGTTGGTATTGCTCTGTCTTGGACTTCTGACGAGCACGTTTGTATTCTTCTTCATACTCATTCTTATTCACTCGTCGACCTCGACGGCTGGTCTCTTTCATCTTGGGGTTGCACTGCGCGAGCAACGGACAGCCCCAACATTTCTTAGCCGGAAAGTCGAACGTCGTGCGGTTAGGCTTCGTGGCATCTTGAAATCCTTTATTGGATGTGTGGCCAGCTGGACATGTCACATGCTCGCCGTCTGAGGTCAATGCAAACGCCGTCGAAGCAAAGCCTTCATCGTTGCCGAAGTCACGCGGCGGTGTGATCACATCAACTTCCATCCCGCCAGGGCCTTCCAACGCGCGCAGCATTGGCCCGTTAAATCCCGCGCCGTCAAGGGATAGCTGTTCGATCTTGTTGCCATGAGCTTGCTGTTCGCGTTCAATCAGATGAACCGCGTCTTGGGCCTCAGCACCGTTTGCCGGAAGCACCTCAAGTTGAGTGATCAGCTGGCTATCGGCGTCCATCAACACATCGACCAAATAGCCGTCGTAAAACTCGCCATGCATTCCGCGGCGGGCATCGCTATCAACCACGCTCAGCGTGCGATCACCCTGACCTGGGTTCAAGCAATCGCTCACGATCTTTTGAGCGAGCGCACGTACTTCGATGAATCGTTTCCAAGACTCTTGGCAATCACTCTCTTGGGATGGATCGGGCTGCTCGAGCATCCACGTCAGGATGTCGCCGACTAAATCCAGACGAGCATCAAGGCGAATCTCCTCGGATTCTTTCTCGGTTTCGACGCGGCTTCGATCGGCTCGGATACGGAATCCTTGAGCGACCTCAGCATCAATGGGCTCGATAGCAGCGAGCATCTTTTCTCGCAGCTGCGCCAGCAGTTTCAACGTGGTGGGCACAGCAATATTGGCATAGACGTGTGTGGCATCTTTAAGTCGCAACCGATCGCTGACAAGGCCCTTGCTGCGCGCGAAGCTGATCAGTCGGTCGAAAACTTTCTGCATCCCCTCTTCTCCGATGCGACCCCGAAAGCGACTCAAAGTACTTCCGTCCGGCAACTTACAAGTAATCGGCACTTGCAGAAACCAGCGGAACAATAAATCCGAACTGGCTCTTTCTAGGACTTTGCTGTCTGATAGATGATAGAGATATTGCAGGTACAACACCTTCAGGAGGAGGATTACTGGCAGGGTGGGCCTACCTCCCTCACGACAATAATACTTCTCCAGCTCAGGCCGGAAACTTTCCCAGGGGACTATCTCCAACGCATCTAAAAGGGGCGACTTGAGCGGCAGCACACGCTTATAGATCGCCAGATCCGACGCACGAATCTCAAACAAAAAATCGCGATGGTTCGTTAGCATAATGATTGCACCGAGTTGGAACGTCGGCCTCTTCAACCATAATACCCATGCCAGAGCAAATTGGAATTAAATCAGCACTCTCCGCAGCTGGGGGAGGTCGCAGACGAGGCGTTCAGCCTTCGTCTGCGGGAGGGGGCACAGCGCTAGGCAAGACTCATGCGGTACTAACTACCTTCACTGCCCGGACCCCTCCCGAATCTCGCACGGCTCGATTCGACCTCCCCATGCTGCGCATGGAGAGGTGACTGTCACCTCTCCCGGCGAAGGAGAGTGCTGATTTAATTCCAATTTGCTCTGGCATGGGTATTATGGTTGAAGAGGCCGACGTTCCAACTCGGTGCAATCATTATGCTAACGAACCATCGCGATTTTTTGTTTGAGATTCGTGCGTCGGATCTGGCGATCTATAAGCGTGTGCTGCCGCTCAAGTCGCCCCTTTTAGATGCGTTGGAGATAGTCCCCTGGGAAAGTTTCCGGCCTGAGCTGGAGAAGTATTATTGTCGTGAGGGAGGTAGGCCCACCCTGCCAGTAATCCTCCTCCTGAAGGTGTTGTACCTGCAATATCTCTATCATCTATCAGACAGCAAAGTCCTAGAAAGAGCCAGTTCGGATTTATTGTTCCGCTGGTTTCTGCAAGTGCCGATTACTTGTAAGTTGCCGGACGGAAGTACTTTGAGTCGCTTTCGGGGTCGCATCGGAGAAGAGGGGATGCAGAAAGTTTTCGACCGACTGATCAGCTTCGCGCGCAGCAAGGGCCTTGTCAGCGATCGGTTGCGACTTAAAGATGCCACACACGTCTATGCCAATATTGCTGTGCCCACCACGTTGAAACTGCTGGCGCAGCTGCGAGAAAAGATGCTCGCTGCTATCGAGCCCATTGATGCTGAGGTCGCTCAAGGATTCCGTATCCGAGCCGATCGAAGCCGCGTCGAAACCGAGAAAGAATCCGAGGAGATTCGCCTTGATGCTCGTCTGGATTTAGTCGGCGACATCCTGACGTGGATGCTCGAGCAGCCCGATCCATCCCAAGAGAGTGATTGCCAAGAGTCTTGGAAACGATTCATCGAAGTACGTGCGCTCGCTCAAAAGATCGTGAGCGATTGCTTGAACCCAGGTCAGGGTGATCGCACGCTGAGCGTGGTTGATAGCGATGCCCGCCGCGGAATGCATGGCGAGTTTTACGACGGCTATTTGGTCGATGTGTTGATGGACGCCGATAGCCAGCTGATCACTCAACTTGAGGTGCTTCCGGCAAACGGTGCTGAGGCCCAAGACGCGGTTCATCTGATTGAACGCGAACAGCAAGCTCATGGCAACAAGATCGAACAGCTATCCCTTGACGGCGCGGGATTTAACGGGCCAATGCTGCGCGCGTTGGAAGGCCCTGGCGGGATGGAAGTTGATGTGATCACACCGCCGCGTGACTTCGGCAACGATGAAGGCTTTGCTTCGACGGCGTTTGCATTGACCTCAGACGGCGAGCATGTGACATGTCCAGCTGGCCACACATCCAATAAAGGATTTCAAGATGCCACGAAGCCTAACCGCACGACGTTCGACTTTCCGGCTAAGAAATGTTGGGGCTGTCCGTTGCTCGCGCAGTGCAACCCCAAGATGAAAGAGACCAGCCGTCGAGGTCGACGAGTGAATAAGAATGAGTATGAAGAAGAATACAAACGTGCTCGTCAGAAGTCCAAGACAGAGCAATACCAACAAGTCCGGCGTGAGCATCCGGCCATCGAACGGAAGTTAGGGGAAGTGGCTCGGCACGGGCGCGGTCGTTGTGCAAGATACTGCGGTCTGGCAAAAGTGAAGATCCAACAACTGATGACATGCTTCACAGTGAACGTCAAACGACTGGCAAAACTGCTTGCCGTGGAGCGCTGCGCACCGACTGTCGCAATCGGGTGAAAAAAGCCGTTCAAATCGCCGCTTTGGGCAGTCTGGGCTAAATTTCGCCTCGAGACGAACCAGGATTCGTAAATAACAACCTCCCCAGCGCGTTGAGTCAGCAAAAAAAAACCGCCCCACATCAATAAGAGACTACGCTTTGCTATTATCGCATCGCTCTCCGAAGCTGGGGGAGGTCGCAGACGAGGCGTTCAGCCGAAGTCTGCGGGAGGGGGCACAGCGCTAGGCAAGACTCATGCGGTACTAACTACCTTCACTGCCCGGACCCCTCCCGAATCTCGCACGGCTCGATTCGACCTCCCCATGCTGCGCATGGAGAGGTGACTGTCACCTCCCCCGGCGAAGGAGAGCTGGGGGAGGTCGCAGACGAAGCGTTTAGCCGAAGTCTGCGGGAGGAGTCATAGCGCCGCGACTTAAGTCAAACGTAGCGCACGCCCTATGTCACACCACTTGCAAATCCACTGAGAGCTCCGAAGAATCGCCGGTTTCCAAATTCGTAGCCATGGCCATTAAATAATCGCCCACGTCGATGGTCGCTTCCAAGATTACGGCGATTTGAAGATCGATGCTGCTAAAGATTTCATCGATGATATAGCCGACATACTTCTGAGCTTGTCCTGGAGCTGGACCGGCATAGAAATCGATTCGGAATTTTGCCCGCACACTGTCCAAGGAGCCACGTAGGATTAATGAGTCGCCCACGACAGTAGCTACAGTCATGACAGGATAGTTCTGTAGATTATTGGCTCCCCCATCAAGATCGTCGACATCGTTAATGGAGACACCGCTGTTGGCCCCTAAATCAATCGATTGTCCTGCGTTGCTGTAGAAGTAATTGCGAAGTAGCGTGTTGCCGGGTCCGGCCAGGGTCTGTGTTCCGATGGCCGGATCCAAGCCTATCAAGATGCCATCATTTCCGTTGTAACCGATGATGTTGGCATCGCTGTCGGTCTCTCCACCAATGCGATTTAGACTTGAACCATTAGCAACCACGATACCACGCTGCGCGTTACCTGCAGCGGTGACGCCATCGCCCAGCACTCCGATCTTGTTGCGGAGAATACTTTGACTGAACATGGTCCCGACTATTCCGTTTCGAGCGTTACCCGAAATCACGTTGCCGACTAGCGTGCCCGGTCGGTTAGATCCGTATATGACGCCATCCAGATTCGGAACGGGGGTGACCCCATCGCTCCCAATCCCAATAGTATTGTTTTCCACGCGCACATTGGGATCGGGCAACACGGTAGTGCTCCAATTGCCCATTCCCAGTCCGTAAAAACTGTTACCCGAAAGGAAGTTACCATCTGCACTAGTAGGACCGCCAACTTGAACATTGGTGACAATCCCAATATCAACGCCGCGGACATTTGAAATACCGAGCAATCCAGTTCGATCGGTACCAACAAAATTCCCTTTGATGGTGATGTCGCTGCCGCTTTGGATCTGCACTCCATAAAGAGTGCTGCCAGCGATGACGTTGCGACCAGAACCGGCAGAGCCAATGGTAATTTTCTGGCCACCGATTACTCGAACGCCGTATAGATTCGCGCGAGCCGACGTGCCGGCTGGATCGAGGCCTATGAAATTGCCCAGGATCGTCGTGCCGGTAATGCTCGAAATGAACATCCCCTCGCTGTTTCCGGAAACGACATTACGTTCGTTGGCATTGGTGCCACCGATGATCGCCGAAGCATCGTTCACGACTCGAATGCCTTGATGAACGACGCCCGAGACCGATCCAGTTGGCAACAAGCCCACGATGTTGTTGACGATAGTGGCTGACGAGCCGGCGTCAGTCACTTGGATGCCAGCGGTACCGTTGCCGGATATGAAGTTGCTAGGCTGCGCAGCGGCTGAGCCGATGATAGTGTTCTTGGCTCCCAGTTGAACATTAATGCCATAGCGACCGTTTCTGACCGCCGGGCCGAACTCCGAAAAGCCAATGTGGTTGCCCAGAATTCTATTACCGCTGGTCGAAGCTCCTGTCACCGCGATACCATCACGGGAGTTACCGCTGATGATGTTGCGATCGAGTATGGTGGTACCACCGATCGTATTGTTCTTGGCACCGGCGGACATGTTGACTCCATCCAAGTTGGGTTGAGCCGAACTTGCCGAGTCAGAAATGCCAATTAGGTTACTGCGAACAGTATTGTTGTCGGTGCCGATTCCGGAGAGCGAAACACCAATCATCAAATTTCCCGAGATCGTATTTCCGGCATTGGCTGCACCCACATTATTGTTCTTGGCACCAGTCGTGATCCACACGCCGATCAAATTGCCAATCGCGACCGTCGTATCTGCAGCGGTTCCAATCTTGTTAAAAAGAACCGAGTTGCCAGTGGTCCCAGACCCCGAGATGCGCACTCCGGCGCGAATGTTACCCGAGATTACGTTCGCATCGAGCGGGCTCGTTCCACCTATGCTGTTGTTCGTCGAACCTTGTTCCAGTACGACGCCATCGAGTGAGTTAGGCGCGGCCGCTGTACGGGCAAGATTCAGTCCGATGAAGTTGCTCCGAATAGAATTGGTGGTTGCGCCTTGAATCCGTACACCCGCAGTGAGGTTTGCAGAGATCGTATTGCCCGCTCCAGGACTGCCGATTTGGTTGTTGGCAGCTCCGGCCCGGATGGTGATGCCTGCTAAAGAATTAGAGACAGCTGTTAATCCACTTGAACTCAGCCCGATGATATTGGACAGAACCTTATTGGCATTGGTACCTGTGCCAGAGATATTGACGCCGCTTTTCGTGTTGCCTGAAATCGTATTGGCATGCGCGGCAGTGGTACCCCCGATCGTATTGTTGGTGGCTCCGGTATCGATCAGCACTCCATCTTCACCGTTAGCCAGCCGAGGAGTGCTGCCGTTGGTTCCGCCGATGTTATTTGCAGCCACCTGATTCTGGCTGGTTCCCACTCCGCGCAATTGCACACCCCAAGTATCGTTGCCCGAGATTGTATTGCCTCCGTTGGTTACGGCTGTGCCAATCGAGTTGGACTTGGCACCGCTGCGGATCGTAACGCCCACTCCATTACCCAGTCCCACTGCCGCGGAAGTGCCATTTCCAATAGCATTGCCTTGGACGACATTGGAGTCGGTACCGCTCCCTTCGATCAGCACGCCAAAGGCTGTATTGCCCGAGATAAAATTCTGTTCAGCCGCTACCAGGCTGCCCACCGTATTGAACTTGGCTCCGCTGCCGATGCGCACGCCTGCGTTGACGTTGGGAACTTTGCTGGATTTGTTGGAGCTCAGCCCGATCGTATTGCGGATGAGAGTGTTACCGGAGGCTGTAGTACCATTGATGGAGACTCCATTGCGTCCGTTGCCGGAAATGAAGTTGCCTGCGGTACCTCCGATGATATTGGAGCTGCCTGAGACCACAACGCCGTCAAGCAAATTGGGCGCGGCAGTGGTGCCATTTGGGCTGAGTCCAATGAAGCAGCCTTCGAGCCTGTTGCCGTTGCTAGTGATCAACACTCCATTGAGTCTGAAGTTGTTGATGGCCAGCCCGCGGAGAGTGCTTGAGCCGCCGGTCAATCGAATACCGCTGGCAGAAGTTCCGGCGCCTGTTCCATCAATTTGGATGATCGGAGTGGTAGAGACGCCTTGCGTTGTCCCATCGATGGTCACCGAATCGGTGATGGCAGGCAAGGCGGACAGCGGCGCGATTGTCTTGATCCCTACTCCTGGAATTGCAAATGCAATAGTATCGGCGCCGACAGTCGCATTGGCCTGAGTGATCGCTTGGCGAAACGATCCCGCACCGGCATCTAGCGTATTGGTCACTGTGAAGGTGGCCAGCAGCGATCGCCCTTCAAGTGCCTCCATGACGAGTCTTCGCCGACTACCGCGCCGCTGCCCCGGCCTTAGATTTCGCAAGCGTTTGGACAGTTTATTTTGCAATGAGCGCAGCATTATTCCCTCACCGATGACAAGAAATGGCCGGCGATGCCCGTGCAGCATCGCTAAGATTGTAATGCGTAAACCGCGCTCAACCCGGCTCACACGTAGAGCGGCTGTCCCCAGCCGCTCCGCACCCATGTAGAGCGGCTGTCCCCAGCCGCTCCGCGCCCGCTCTGACCGTTTGCTTCCAAGGGAGGGTGAAGGCTCCTGCGCTCACCACCGACCTCGAGTCGGTGGGAGCATGACTGATTGGCTAGTCATCGTAGAGCGTTTGTCCCCAGCCGCTCCGCACCCGCTCTGACCGTCTGCTTCCAAGGGAGGGCGAAGGCTCCTGCTGAGCCAAACACCCTCTGGAAGTACGGACATAGGATCTGGGGGAGAAGTGTTCGAAGGATCTGGTTTGGCGACGTCGGTCGAGATCTTGATTAGAGCAATTACAGCTCGGCCTCGGGGGACACACCCTGGGCTGATTTGCTGGCATTGACCGGTGGCGCCGTGCACGTGCTCTGTCCCCAGCCGCTCAACCATCCAAAGTCTGGCGCCTTCGGCTACGGGGACAAACCACGAGCTTGAAAAGCTGATCCGGTGTATGTCCCCCCACAAGCTCTGATGCTAGCAATACTGGACTTCAGCTTGCGAGCCGGAACAGACGGGACCGAGCCGGAACAGACGGGACAGACGTGTGGTAGGAGGTCAGACCAAGTTTCTTCAAACCAGCACACACGAGGACATCCCCAAAAACCGGGGACAGACCCAACACCTTTCGGCACGAGCCTGGTTGAGTGGGGACACACACTTGGTCTGTCCCGACACACACTTGGTCTGTCCCCGCGGGGCGACGCCGTGATGCTAGCATAATGTCGTTCGAGCTTCCTAAGAACCAGCGGCGTGTATGTCCCCGCCCGCGCAATTCGGCTACACCATTGCTAGCAAACCAAGCGGCCATTCCCAGCTGCTCAGCATCCGCCAACCCAAGCACCGTTTGACAACCAGAGCCAACCGAACTGACCATCAAACCACCTGTATCCCAATCGACAACTCCGAACTATCACCAGTATCCAAGTTCGTGGCGACAGCCGACACAAAACTTCCCACATCAACGCTTGCTTCAAACACCGTAGCCATCACGAAACTTCCCGGTGCGTCGATGGTATCGAACAAGTGCCCCAGGAATTGCTGAGCCTGACCACTGATGGCACCTGAATAGAAGTCGATGCGATAGTTGCCAGCCAGGCCGCTGAGCGATCCGCGGATCAGAATCGCATCGCCGACGGTCGTCGCCAGCGTGATCACTGGTGCATTCTGAAGGTTGTTGGGACCAACATCCACGTCGCCGGTATCGTTGGCGGTGGCTCCGTTATTGGGCCCCAAGTCGATGGCCGAACCAGCATTGGCGAAAATCAGGTTGCGAATTACGGAGTTACCTATGCCAGCTGCATTCGGGAAAGATGCAGACGCATCGGAACCGATCAAGACGCCGTCGCCGCCGTTATGGGCGATAACGTTGGATTCACTTGCCAGTTCGCCACCAATACGATTGTTGCTCGAATTGGTGTGCATAAAGATTCCATGACTGCCGTTGCCAGCTGCAGTTGTCCCATCGGCCAGCACGCCAATCTTGTTGCCTATGATCACTTGGTTAGATGTAGTCGCTGTGCGGATCCCGAAACGTGTATTACCGGACACGACATTGTTGACGAAGAGCACTGGCTCAATGATACCCGCGAACTGAACGCCATCTTTGTTGGGGATCAGCGTGGTACCGTTAAGGCCGACTCCAATGTAGTTATTCTCGACGCGAATGTTGGGATTGGCGTCATTGCCGCCTTCACTGATCAGTATGACTCCATCGAAGACGCTACCTGAAATAACATTGCGATCCGCACTAGTTGGCCCGCCTACCAAAACGTCATTCGATTTTTCGATGCGGATGCCGTTGCCATTACCTCGCTTGACCAATCCTGTTGGACTCGTACCGATCAATGTTCCCTGGATGGTTACGTTTTTAGCATTCAAGACGTGAATGCCGTCGGCTGCGTTACTGGCAATGACGTTCCGCACTGGCCCTGAATTCCCGATGGTTATGTTCTGGGCACCATCGATACGAATTCCATCGTTTAGACCGCCGCGCGGAATTTGGCCGGTAGGATCCAGACCAATTAAGTTGCCCTGGATTGATACTCCCGAGGTATTTGCACCTTCGATCAGAATGCCGGGACCGAAGTTAGCTGAGATGACATTCCCTTGGTTTGTGCTCAAGCCACCAATTGTGGCTGTTGCGCCGTTGGTCACGTGAATACCGCTCGTGATGTTAGCTCCAGCCGGATTGGCGGTCGTCAAGCCGACGACGTTGTTGATAATGATCGCTGATGTGCCCGGATCGCTCAACGCAATTCCGCTACCGGTATTGCGCGAAATGAAATTTCGATTGGTAGTCGATAGAGCGGAACCAATGATGTTTCCATTGGCTCCCGTTCGCGCAGACACACCGTTGCGCACATTGCCAACGTTGCCTGATCCATTGGCTGCCAGCCCAATCAGGTTACCGAGAATCACGTTGCCCGTTGTCGATGATCCGGTCAGCGAGACTCCATCGCGAGAATTGCCAGAGATGATATTGCGATCGTTGACTGTTTCGCCGCCAATCGTATTGTTCTTAGCTCCAGCCGAGATATTCACTCCATCCAAGTTGCCACGCACTGCATCACCGGCTTCCGTGGTTCCGATGCGATTACTGCGCACCAGGTTGTTCTCGGTGCCTGGTCCAGAGAGTGAAACACCAAACGTAAAGTTGCCGGAAATGGTATTGCCTAGGTTCGGTGCTCCAACAGAGTTGTCTTTGGCCCCCGAAGTGATCCACACGCCAATGGCGTTTCCTCGTGCAATCGTCGTATCGGCCGCGGTGCCAATCTTGTTACCAATGACGGAGTTGTTCGTAGTGCCGTTTCCGGAAATCCGTACGCCCGCGCGCGTATTGCCTGAGATGATGTTCAGTTCACCCGCAGTCGTTCCACCAATGGTGTTGCCAGTGGACGACTGCTCAACAACCACGCCATCCAGTGAGTTAGGTATCGAAGCTGTGCGAGCCTGATTCAATCCGATCGCATTGCCTGCGATTCTGTTACCGGATGTTCCTTGCAATCGCACGCCGGCAACTTGATTGCCTGAGATCGTATTACCTGCTCCGTCGCCACCGATCTGGTTATTGAGAGCACCAGCCCGGACAGTGATTCCGGTCTGCAAGTTCCCGACCGCACCTGAGCCAGGTACATTTAATCCGATCAAGTTGGATAGAACTTGATTGTTATTAGTCCCCACGCCCGAAATGGTAATACCGCTTTTCGTATTGCCAGAGATAACATTGCCATGAGCGCTGGTTGCGCCACCAATCGTATTGTTGGTCGCAGCCGTATCGATCAACACTCCATCTTCACCGTTAGCCAGTTTGATGAGGCCTGTATCGAGCAGCCCGATACGATTGCCGATAACTTGGTTATCCGTCGTACCCGCTCCGCGAATTTGCACGCCGGTCCCAACGTTACCGGAGATGGTATTGCGCCCGTTGATGTCGATACTGCCCAGCGTATTGAACTTCGCTCCACCGCGAATGGCTACGCCTACACCATTGCCCCCGTTGTTGTTGGAACTGGTTCCAATAAAGTTTCCATGCACCGTATTGGAGTTGGTACCTGTTCCTTCGATCAATACTCCGAAAGCGGTGTTGCCAGAGATCAAGTTGCGCTGTGCGACGGTCAGTCCACCGACGATGTTCGACTGCGCACCACCACTGATTTTTACACCTGCTTGAGCATTTGGTGTCTTGGTGGTCTTGAATAGATCCAATCCGATTGTATTGCCTTGGATCAAGTTGTTATTGGCGGTGGTGCCACTGATCGAAATTCCGTTGCGTCCATTGCCCGAGATAAAGTTGGCGGCTGAGGTTGTTGAGCCACCGATGACATTGTTGCTGCTGGTAATCAGAATACCGTCGAGCAGATTAGGAGCTACGGTGGAGCCATTGGTACCCAGGCCGATGAAACTACCTTCGACTTTATTGCCGTTGCTTGAAAGCAGCACGGCATTGAGTTGGAAGTTGTTAATGGCCAGCCCGCGCAGCGTGCTCGAGCCGCCGGTGAGCCGAATGCCCGAAGCGGTCGTACCTGCGCTAGCGCCATTGATCTCAATCAGAGGTGTGGCTGATGAGCCTTGCGTAGTACCATCGATGGTTACCGAATCGGTGATCGACGGCAGAGCTGACAGTGGAGTAATGGTCTTCGCCCCTGCCCCTGGAATTGCAAAGGCGATGGTGTCCGCTCCGACGGTTGCGTTCGCTTGCGTAAGTGCATCACGAAACGAACCCGCTCCGGCATCGTTGACGTTGGTAACCGTAAAGGTCGCCAACATCGCCCTCCCCTCCAAGTTCTCCACCCCCAACTTCCGCCGCCGAGCCCGCCGAGTTCGACTAGCCTTACTACCCCTGCCCGCTTTACTCGCGTGACTTGCTGTACTCGCCTGTCGAACACTGTCAGCCAAAGATTTTCGCCATAGTTGAAACATGATGAGACTGATCTCCGAGGGGTGTTTTGAGTCTTTGTTAACTCAATGCGTAGCCCCGCCAAAAATGTCTCACACCGTTTATGTCACCTCACCCAAGCTTCGCTCGGGGAAGGTCGGAGCCAGCGTTAAGCTAGGCTCCGGGAGGGGGCTCGTTACCGAAGTGGAAGTGTTTGCAGCAGAATGCACCACACAAATTGTTTCGCTGCCACGAGTTAAAAGCTGGACGATCTCCAGTGGTGGCAGGGGGATGTTCCGATCGGGACAAAAAGACTGGGGATGGAGCGGAGGGGGAGGCTTCGGACGGGGTGAGAAAAGGGGTTTAAAACCATATTGGGCCCCGCTTGTCGAACAAGGCGAGTTGAGTAACAATAGGCGAAGCACCAGCGCGGTCCCCCTCGACCGCCCGCCGCCCCTGCCGCACCCATAGCTCAACTGGATAGAGCATCGGTCTACGGAACCGAAGGTTAATGGTTCGAATCCATTTGGGTGTACTGACTTACGACGATTCGGAAAACGCTGGTACAGAATTCGGTACACAATTTTCCCCGTCGTGCATATCATTCTCCTGAGTCGCTTTTGCCCTGCCAGGCAACCGGCTTTCAGCATCCTTCGGCTTGCACGGTGTGTTCGTGTTTCTCTTGCCGAAGGATTTCCCCATGGCTCGACTACCCAAACCGTGGTTTCGTAAAGACCGTGACGCCTGGTTCGTGACGATTGCTGGCACCCGCCACAATCTTGGACCAAATAAGAAGGCTGCCTTTGATCGTTTCTACGCCCTGATGCGGGAGCCCCAAACCGCCAAGGTAGCTTCGCAATCATTCGCCGCTATCGCCGACAGTTTCCTGGAATGGACCTCTACCAATCGGGCAGCCGAAACGTACGAATGGTATCGTTATCGCATAGAACGATTCTGCCAGCACTGGCCAGATTTAACGGCTTCCGAAATTCGACCATTCCACATCCAGCAGTGGGTGGACTCGTACACTGAGCTGTCGCAAACGTCGAGACGCAACTACATTCGGACCGTGAAGCGGTGTGTGAAATGGGCTGTCCAGCAAGGCTATGTGGAATCGGATCCGGTGGCTTCCATGGAAGTGCCAGGTGCTGAATCGCGAGATGTATGCATCACGTCGGAGGAATTCGAGCTGTTTTGCAGCTACATACGCGACGACACGTTTTTGGAGTTGTGCCGCGTGTGCTTCGAGTCAGGAACTCGACCACAGGAAATTTTGAAAGTGGAGGCTCGCCACTTCGATGCAAAAAACGGCCGTTGGATATTGCCACCAAAAGAGGCGAAGGGGAAAAAGAAGCCTCGCATTGTTTATCTGGCAACTTACGCCCTGGAGGTAACACAGCGGCTCGTCAATAAGTATCCCGAGGGTAAGCTCTTTCGAAATTCAAAAGGCAGGGCTTGGACAACTGATGCGGTTAACTGCGGCTTCCTGCGAACTCAGATTCGAATCGGCCAGGATCGAATCAAGCAACAGGGGCTCGACCTCGATACGTTGGTGACTGCGTTCATGAAGAAGGAGCAAATGAGTGAAGAGTTCAAAGACTTGCCACCGAAGTTGAAACGCAAGTTTCGATACAAAGTGGCCTGCGCATTTGCGCCACATTACTCGCTCTATTCGTTGAGGCATAGTTGGGCCACTCGCGCGTTACAGTCAGGCCTAGACGCACTCACTGTTGCCGTGTTAATGGGTCATAATGACCCCAGTACACTTTCGCGAGTTTATCAGCACCTTTCACACCATCCTGATCACATGCGTAAGCAGGCAGAGCGCGCAATTCAAGGATAGCTTGCTCGTATCGACAAAGTTTGCGAATGGAAAAACCCCTGGAGCGCTGCCACGCTCCAGGGGTAGTTGTTGCAAACCTCTCGGCTTGCACGGTGTTCAGATACTTGATCGCTACTTGTTCAGTTTCAAATGTTTGAGCCGTACTCGCACTGGCCTGGCAACCGATTGTTCGATTATCACTGGCTGAGTTGAGCTCGACATATAGGTATCAAGATCACACTCGCGGATACGAATTGCGCCGCCCACACGCAGTGACGCTATCTTGCATCGTTTCACAAGCGTGTATGCTGTGGCCAGAGAAACTCGAAGCCGTTCAGCCAGTTCCTTTACGGTGAGTAGCTGCATAACGCGTCTCCGGTGGTAAAAGACCGTGGTTTCGAAATCGCACTAATTCATCTGATGCAATTTCCCAATCGAGCGTCTTGCCCCTTCCCACTGCCCGCTTTCGTGCGTTCAGACGTTTGTTTCGACACCAGGCCCGAACCACTGCTGGTGTTCGTCGTACTTCGCGAGCAAACTCAGCTGGTGTAAACCATGACCGTAGCATCGGACTGTTGCCGAGCAGCAACAATAGCTGTTGCTGCAGGCTTTGAACTTGCGCGAGTAGGGCGTGAAGCTCAACTCGCGCTGATTCCGGAATATCTGTTTTCACTTTTCTAAGGCTCCAGGTCGGGTTCAACGTCCTTTTGCATTGTGGGGACTGCTGATGTCGGTTGCTCAGCGACTGGTTCCAAGTTCGCGTTGCCCGCCGACGGGGCTTCACCGTAAAGACCTACCTCCTGAGAAACTTGCATCTGCGTTGGATGAAATGGTGTTCCAACTGCGTCGACTGGCCCGAATGAATCGGGAAAAGGCCTGGCAAAGAAATTGCCGAGCTCTCCCGCACCTTGCCTGCCCATGGCAGTGACGACCGGTGCGCAATCTTCATAGATGTCCTTTCCAGTTTGCTTCACAAACTCGGCGGTTCTATTCAGTGCGGCCTGCGCAATCGCAGATAGCTTCGAGCCTTTGGCTTGCTCCATGGATTCGCTCACAATGGTTGCTCCTAGTTTTTGTAAAGTTCGTCATAGGTATCCCAAACTTCATGCGACTCGAGCTCCGCATCACGCATGCGGCGAGCCTTTTCCCGGTTGCAATCACGAATGGCGGCGTCATCTAGCATGCAGCACACTCCGCCAATGATGAAAAACAGACCGAGACTAAAATCAAGCTGCAGCAAAGCAGCTCCAACAACTCCGACGAGCAACGGCTCGAAGAAGCCCTTGGCTGTGTTGAGTGAAATGCCGAGCTTCCCAGTTAATCGCGGCATGCCATTGAAGTGCGAATGAACAATGTGACCCTTGTTACGATGGGCTTTCCCTTGATGGCAAATCGCAACGATGAAGAACACTCCACCCACTAGCATGTGCAGCGCGGGATCGGCATGCGGTGCCATGATTGATTCCCACGCAAACAAGAGAAATACAGCCAGAAACGCGCGGCCACTGTAGTAGCGGCAGCCAAACGAATGCCGAGTGAAGGCATAGAAGAATGACGCCCAAACATTGATTGCGTGCCTGAATAGGTTGCCAACGATGATATGCAATTCACCTGGCTTGATCTGCTGTTGGTCTTGTAATTGCTGTCCTGTTAACATGCTCAAAATCCTTGCTTGAAATTCACTTTGAGAAACGTATCGCGGCTGCCGTACCATTTACGACCGCCAGAAAAAACGATGGCTTCGGTGAGTAGGGAAGGTGGTCCTCCTTTCTTTAGTGAGGTAAAAACATGCGGCTCCAAAACTGGTTCAAATGCTTCGCTACAACTGGTGGTGAATTCGCCGCCTCGTTCCATCCACATCTCCGATTGACGCTCCGGGTGTGATGTCGAACTCGATCGCATCCGGATCTTGCGTCTTCCAAATAGGTCGGACGCATACTGATTGGTTGGCGCGTCGGAATTCTGGTGAAAGATTTTCGTGCCACAGAGGCCAATGAGCGTATCGACTGCAGCAGAGCCAGCATCGTTAGCAGCCATGGCCATTCGCATGTTGCTGATCGACTGGGTGCAGAAGATATTTGCACATCGGCTGCTTCTCGCCGTAGCGGCAAACAAGCTGTCACGAACCGACAGAAAGTTTTGACACTCATCAATACACAAGAAGCACGGACAGCCTTCATCAGGCTTCCTTTGCTCAAGCATCTGTTGAAATTGAACTTTCCAGATGGTTTGAGCGATGACACCCAGTGCCATATACTGCTTCACCGGAAAGTTCACGATCACAATCTTTCCATTGGAGCAATCCGACGGCGTACACGTACTGCCTTGGCAAAAGGTGTTGTAAAGCATGCCGCGTCCAAACAGATCGAGGAAGCTTTCCACCATCGAATCAACAATGCTGCGAGTCTTTTCAGACAGTTTGGCATTGGTGTCGAGAAAATATCTCTCAATTTCGGCGATGTCATGATGTGCTTCGTCACTGTTGGCACGTTCTCTGGCAAGCCGCAGCGCAGCAACAATTAGCGACTGCGACTGCCAGGCGGGATCCCTGGCCTCCGCCAGGCTTTTTGGCGCAGCACGAAGCAAATCAAGTATGCTCGGCATATCGACTTTGCCGATTGCAAGCGACTGCAAATCGACGGTGCCGCGAAGCCGTTGCCGCTTCGCCGAATCCCAATACTGGTCGCCTGCGGTGGAAGGTGGCCGTCCGCTTATGCGTTCGGCCAGCTGCGATAAGTCGTCAAACAAGTTAATTAGGTTTTCGGTGAAACCAGTTCCAGATCCTAGCTGCGAGTGCTGGTAGTCCAGGAAGTTGAATTGGCTTCCAGATCGAGGATCAAAGATGATGACATCTCGTTCTCGACCTGCAATACGCGCGATGCGAACGATTCGCTCGGTATCATCGACTTTCGTCGTAAGCACCGTACCGCCGAAGCCTAAACACAAGAGCGCATAGAGCAATGCGTAGATGCTGCCTGACGTTTTGCCAGAGCCGGGTGCACCAAAAATGGCTGTGTTTTCGTACAGGTCCCCCATCGTCAAATGATCGTTTTTTCCAAAAGTGAGGACGCGGGTATCGCGATCCCAAACGCCACGTTTGCGATGTCTACGGAAACTAAACATGTTGGCCTCCCGGTTCTGCTGAAGCAGCTTTCATGCGGTCGCGAACAACTCGCTCAAGGGTGGTAATATCCAATCCTTCTGCTCGAGCTTTCTTGCAAATGCGAGCCAGCTCTTCCAGCAGTTTGAGCAGATGATCAATTGAGAAGCCGCTACTCGCTGCGAAACTCGCTTTGGCCGAAGGAAGTTCAAAGGTGAATCGTTTCACCGAGTTTTCTCGCGGCTTCCCCGAGGTTTGTCCGCGTCGCTTTGAGCGACCATGCAGTTCGTCACGCGTCACGCTTCCACTGCGTACTTCTGCGAGCGCATCTTTGCGCGTATCGGGATCCATGCGACAAAGTGCAGCCGCTGCAGATACTCCCAGCCGTCCATTAGAAATCAATTCCCGCTCTTCGTCAGTGCTCTCGTTTAGCTTGAGTAGGTTTGAAATCGCGCTTTTGCTGATCCCAAACCATTCAGCCAACTCCGATTGCTTCATGCCGAATTCAGCCATGAAGCTTTGGAAGAATGCAAGAAGTTCCAGGGGCTTCAAGCTCTCCCGTTGCTCATTGATACTGAACTGTAGCGACAGCAATTCACGCGGTTCTGGTCGGCGAGGTAACACGGTGCAGCGAAGTGACGTCCAGTTGTTTTGTTGGGCGGCTAAGCGCCTGCGATGGCCATCAACGAAGATATATCGACCTGTTGGTTTTGGACGTATATCGGTGGCAGCATCAATCGTCGTTTCTTCGAATACGATGACATCAACCAGTTGCGATTGCTGCAACATGTTTTTGGCTAGCTCCGCAATCGATGTATCGCTATATGCAGGGCTATTATCTTTCCGTGGTTGTTTAGGATCTGGAACAAGCAATTCAAGAGGTATGTTTTTGCGCAACGCTTCCGCGATTAGGTCTTTCATTTACGCACCATCACTTGCATTGGTAATAGAATGGAATGTCAGAAATGCCGTTCGCTACATCAGTAGCCGGGCAGTGATTAAGCTCAATTGCTATGCAAAGTTTCATTGCATTGACAGCTGAGCCGGAGTAGGGACCAGGCGTAACCTGGTCCCTATAGCGGAAATGAGCAGGTAACTACTGTGGTCTCATCACACCAAACCAAGAAATCCACTTTCTAAGTCGCCGCGTACGCAACCAGAGGGTCAGGCCCGCTGCGATTACGAAGACCCCGATCACCAGGAACATCCAGGTGCCAATCATCGTTCCACCGGTGAGCGGGTAGATGATTTCACGAGCAGTTGCATTAACCGCTGCTTCCCCGATGCGACTTACGGGCTCGCTGACAATCTCTGGATTCATCATCACCGTCGTAATGGCCGCACCGGTGAGGAGGGTGCCTTTGTTACGCCAGAGAAAATCGACACATTGATCAGCCGCAGCGTTCTCGGCCAAGTGTTTGATCAATTCTGGCGTCTTGCCAGATCTCTCAATATCATCGGCCATTATTGCCAGACGCCGTGCATTGCGTGATGACAACTTTGCTGTTGCCTTGGCCGCATCATCGGCCAAGGACAGAGCAGCACTGTGACTGCCAGCCAGCCGAACCGCGTCATCCGTGAAAGTTATCACGGTTTTCGATGCAGCACGTTTCGCGGCTGCTTCGGCGTATTCCTTCGCCACTTTCTTAGAAGCCGATTTGGCACCGTGTTCCAGACCTTCTACAGTGCCAGTCTTGACGATCGCCTCTGCGGCTTCACGAATCACTTTGCCCAAAATCCCAGCTTCTGCAGAAGTGGATGTGTTCAAACTAGCTGTTAATGAAATGAACGCGAGGATAATGTAGTTCCGCATGTTATTTCACCTCCAAGCTATCAAACGCTTGAGCGTATTCGGACGCTGCCCAATCGACGTCAAGTTTCATCTCAGAGATGATGCCCGCAAGCACGGTATCGCGATGCTCGCGCGTATGTTTCAAGGCGTCGGCAAACCAGAGTTTTCCATCGTCATATGTGGGCATGGTCTGGGCGAGGATCGATTCTCGGGCCTGACGACATTTATCAACTACCTTCTCGTCCACATTCGCGATTTTTGAAACAACCTGATCCGCAAGAAGCCCGGTGAGGCTGCCGACAATCATCGCAGAAAATTCCTGAATGGGAGTAACTTCTCCGTTTTCATCGGCATACCATGCAAGCGCGCCCTGTCGTCCAACTTCTTCCGCAGCCAACGCTACGAAGAAGCTTGCCAAGTCCTCCTGAAGGCTTGCCGATATGGCGCTTGTAACTGTCGACTGGAAATCTCCAATGGAAGTTTGCAGCGGGCCGAAATCGATCGGCTTCAATTGCACAGTCGAAGGGTCGCATTCGATATCCGCCCGAAGGTCGATTAGCAGGCGATTGTCGATATCAACCAGCTTCGCCTGAAACGCCGCCAATTCGCTCTCGACAATATTTGCCAGGTCGTCCGACGATAAGACGTGTTCGGTGAACTCACTGGCAATCCAAAGACGATGGTTGGCGGAATCAGCTAGGTAGTATGCCTTCGAACTAAGGCTCGTGACCGACGATACCATCTCGTCGGAAATCGACTGCTGGTGAATTCCAAGCAGAGCCGTTTCGACATTTTTCCCAAGGTCGCAGCATGCCTGCATCCGTTCTTGATCGGCTTGCAATATTCGTGGAATACATTCGCGAAACAGAGCTTTGGAATCCTTGGTCTCCATTTGCTCCGTTGCAAATGGGTCAGAAGCAACATCATCTCCGACCAGTGATTCTGTGGCGAAAGGGTCGTCGTTCGCAGCAGTACTGAGTCTTTCCAAAGCTCCTTTCTTTTCATGCACGATCGGCAAATCGTCGCACACCGACTCTGCCTGCGGTTTCTCGACGACCAGGGCATCGCCAACCACAGATGCTGGCCGAATTGGCGAAGACGACGCCTTTTCGGGCGACTTGGCTACTATGGAAGCTTCAGATTCGAGATCGTCACGCTGCCCGCTTCCGCCGAGAAGATATTGCTTGGATACATCCGACTCGCCTGACTTCGGAGCCAGGCCCACGATCATTACGGTAAACACGAAGCTGCATGCGAGCGCCGCACATAACCCCGAACTCAAACCCTTGAAGCGTTGGCACTGAACAAACCTCATTACTCGGTACATAACGAACCCCTTTTCAGACTTGGCCCGTGAGGGCAGATAGGAACGTGCTAAAAGCACCCAGGAAAGCTCGAAGTAGTCTCGAGCCTTAGGCAATCATGTGCGCAAGTTACTATTTTGCAACGGTTTACGTCGACATGTGTGGACAAAGATCCCCATGGATTACCACAGCATCGTTGAGGCCCGTGTTTGTTGTTGACATAGGTTAAAAGTCCATCGATAACGTTGGTACAGATGGAGTACAAATGCAGCACAACTATCTAAGCCACGTGGGCAAAATTCTCGACGTGCTTAACGAAGCAGAAAGCCTGCTATGCGGGGCGAGGGACGGGGCAACCGATTCAACGTACCCCACTCGCTACGCGCAGGCTCTGATTGCAGACAGCGGTGCAATCCTTCACGAGATGCAGTTGGAGCGACTCGTCTACGGACAACGAGTCCTTGTCACAAACCTCTTGAAAGCAATCGAAGTTCTCGAACGATCTGGAATTGGCTACAAACATGTAATCGACAAGCTTCACGGGGCGGCCTGTGCACTCTCTGAACACGGACTTTCTATAGAAGGTTACAATCTACGGGAACCCCGCCGAATGCAATCGGCGGTGCCCAAACACCCTACGGAAAACGATCTGAATTGAATCACGCACCAATTCGAGCCGTGGAAATCTACGTTGAAGTAGATTTAGCCGAGCATACCGATGCATTTCGCGTTCAGACTTATACCGTTAGGGAGTTGAACGTTGATGTCGATCGTACTGTTGTAGATTGGCCTGGTGGCATTGAGCGAAATCAGAAAAGCACCGAAGTGCATGGTAATGCGCGCAAGGTGTTAAATCGAGTTATCTGGCGGCTATTGGCATTCAAGATCGGGCATCCACTTTCCAGTGAAATCATCGACGCCTTCTCGCCAATTCTCACCGAATTAAAGCAAGACTCCCGGCGACAGGGATCGCCACCAATTCGGGCACTCTTTGGCGAGGCGGAACGAATCGTCCAAGACAAAAAAATTCGCTACTGCCGAGTGGTAGATCTAATCCGCCGCGACGGAACCGTCAATTGTGAGATTCTTTCGCCAAAAAATATATCAGTATTTATAAGAATTCCGGGGGGCGCCCGATTTTTAAAGGCGACAGTACAGCAGCTCATTGCCATTGTCGAACAGTTTGACCCGATCACAAACGAATTGAAAAGGCGTTGCAGTGATAGTCGAGAGCATTCCGCCGTTACAACCAATCGACCTTCGACCGGAAGCGCTGTTTTGTCGACGGAATTTATTGCGACTGTACCATTCCGCAGGAATGAATACTTCTCAGGTCGATCGACATGGCTAAATAAAATAAAAGAAATATTTGATAAAAACACTAAAATCGTAGCATTGACCGGCCTTGGAGGCATTGGTAAGACGCAGGTCGCCCTCGAGTATGCTTATCGGTTCGGAAGTGCGTTTAGCTTCGTCTTCTGGATTACTGCAGATTCCGTCGACAATATACGCTCGGGCTACATCACTCTGGCAAACATTCTAAATTTGCAGTTCGACAGAAATAACGAAAAAAATGCTATAGATGCAGTAAAGTATTGGATGTGTCTTCAGGAAAATTGGCTGCTTATTCTTGATAATGCCGACGAGCCGACGGATGTACTTCCCTTCTTGCCACACGTAGTTCGAGGTAAGATACTCCTCACGTCTCGCAGCCAGTTCTTGGACAATGTAGGTGCGGTGGATTGTCTGCCTTTAAACGAATTTACTGCCGAAGAGTCGCTGCAATTCTGTCTTGCAAGAGCGGGGCAAAGGCAGTTTTTAGTAAGCGATTTCGAATCCATTCGTAGCCTGCATGGTGAGCTTGAAGGATTGCCACTTGCGATAGAGCAAGCAATCGCTTACGTCGTCGAGAAGCAGGTTCTCGTTTCTCAGTACTTACGAGAGTTTTCCCTTCTACGAATTCGATTACTTGAGAGGCAGAAACCAATGACCGGCGATTACCGAAAGTCGGTTGCGACAACTTGGCTGATGAATTTCGCCGAAATTAAAAAGATCGCGCCTGCATCGGCCGACCTACTACGTTTTACTGCCTTCTTAAGGGCATCGAGCCCCATCGCGTTTAGCTATCTAATCAATGCTTCACGAACTTTGCCAAAATCGCTCCGGGAATTGTTGGAACACGCTACCGAAAAGGAAATGGCTGTTGCGGAAGCCTTAGCCCCATTGGCGAGATATTCTCTCGTACGTCTCGAATCGCAGTTGCAATTTTATTCGATCCATTCACTCGTGCAAGAGATGGTGCGAAACTTAGATGACGCCTGAACAACAAAAGGCATTCGCGGAGATGGCTGTTGAAGCGGCACTTTGCCAACCGTTATTGTTTGACTGGGCAAAACGTTCCCAAGCCGAAATCTTCCGAGCGATACCCCATCTGGTAAGTGCCGCTGATAACGCCAGCGAAGCAGGAATTAGGAATGATCGCCTTCTTAGATTGTCTTTATGCCTCTATTATGTGGCGACTCGCATAGACGACTTTTCAACTGCGAAACGCCACGCCGAGTTAGCGGAAGATATTCACCAAAGATTAGATTCTGGCGATTCAGCGGGACGTGCGATGCTACTTACGGCCCTAGGTTCAAGTAGCTTTTGGGCCGGCAACTTTCAAGCCGCGAGGAGACAACTTGAAGAATCGCTCTTGTCGTTCGAGGAATGCGGCCTCCTTGATAGCCAAAGTGCGGAGGTCGCCTTCTCAATACTTGTTTCAGTCTATATCGAATTGAGTGAATTCGCAACGGCGGAAGAAGCAATTGTAGCGACACTTGAGCTTGGATGCTCAGATGAACTTAAAGCATTTTTGTATAATGCTGCGGGTCGAATAGAGCTTTGCCATGGCGAATATCAAAATGCAAAGAGCATTCTAATAAAGGCTCTTGAGCTAACTGAAAAATTGGGACCTCGTGGTTCGGAGCTACTGTCTACTTGCCTCCCCAACATCGCTCTTGTCCTTATGAAAGAAGGTTCCTTCGTTGAAGCAAGAAGTCATTTGGAAAGAGCGTTTGATTTAGATTACTCGCAGTTTGGAGAGCTGCATACAAAGACAGCGCTTTCCAGAAGTAACTTAGGGGTACTCTATTGGAGAATGCAGGAATGGGATTTAGCGGCAGTTGAACTCCAGCATGTAGTTCAAATTCGGGAGCATCTGCTTGGTGGCAATCATCCTATTTTAGCTGCAAGTATGACTCAATTGGCCTCAGTTTTGATTGAAAAACTAGAGTTCGATGCTGCAGAACGCCTTCTTTTGCGTGCAAATGAAATCTTCACCCGCGCTGCTATCGATTACAATCAAGACTGGGTTTGTACTCTCAACGCTCTTGGGAGGGTGTGCCGGTCGCGAGACCGGTTTTCGGACGCGCTGGAGTATTACGACACAGCTCGACGACTGATCGTGAGGCAGTTTGGGATAGGCCATCCGGATTTGATTGCAATATACAATAACATTGGAGTCGTCCACCTTGCGAAGTTCGAGACTGCTCCTGCGATTGCGGCGTTTGGCCAAGGATACGAGATTGCGACTGGAATAAAAGAAAAAGACCTGATTTTCCATGCCTCGTTACTTGCTAATTATGCTTCTGCGCTAAAATTAGATGAGAAATTAGAAGCAGCATGTGAAATGATTAGAGAGTCCATGAATATCATTGAGCCGATTCTCGGAATATTCAGTCATGCGTATGCGGTAGCAATGGGCATGAAGGCCAATATCTTATTTGCTCAGCGAGATTATACAAATGCGGAGAATAGTCTTACCTTGTGCTTGGAGATATTTGAACGTCTTGGAATGTGTTATCATGTTGATTACGCAGTTGCTTTGTGTAACTTAGCCGACGTCAAGCACGAGCTTGGACGTACCGAAGCGGCAAGGATTTTGTTAGACCAAAGCGTCGATTCCATATGCGCGAAATTGGGCTCACATTCCCGATTGGCCGGAATGTTAATAGAGCATCGAGAAAAGCTATTCGGACCCGGCTAGTGAACTTAAATGGAGCGGCGAGTTATTTTCGATATCGCCGGTGCATCTTCGGGTAGTAGCATTAGTTGCTCTCTCGATGCTTCAAAAAGGTCCGTGAGTCTGTGCTGACGGATCAGATCAAGAATCCTTCCTAAGTTCCGTCCGTCGATAACGACTTTCACGTTCATGAAAAGAAGTTCGAATCCGCGATCCGGATCAGCCGTTGACCACCCGCGAAAGTCTGCATAGGCAAACCCCTCGCTAAAGCCGTCCGACTTCCTGAAGCCAATTGTGAATTGTGCTTTCAAGCCAACGCGTCCATAATGAAACGCTTGATACTCTTCCTCGTCGTTTTGAGGCATGCTAGGCTGGTTGACACGCTTCGTGTGCATATTCAGAGCTAACTTCAGGCTGCTATCGGTCATACACCGTCTCCCATTGCTTGGCATGCTCTACACCATCACGCTTCGCTGCGATAGCGACTGACTTTTGGTCGCGGATGCGCCGTTCCAATTCAGTTTGTTTCTGTTGCATAAATTCTGTCGCTGTTATGCCGTCAGTACTACGACGAATGGCATCTTTCAACAGCGATAAATCGTCCGTGTAGACGATAGCCTCATGCTTGCCTCGACTAAGGCTGACGTATGTCTGTTCACGTCCCATAGCTGGATAGCTTATCGATGATTCAGCGATGAGCACGCGGTCGACTGTTTTTCCTTGTGACGCGTGGCTGGTTGACACATATCCTTGCGAGATGAAACCATAGTCACGGTCGATCGTCCAGCCATTTGTCAAAACGAGGTCGCCATCGTCGTTGAAGCGGTCGAGTTGGTATACGGCTCCGTTGTTTAGTCGTTTACCATCCTTTGTTTGTCCGTTTCCGGTGATTCGAATTAAATCACCCTTCGCAAGCTTGATGGTTGACCGGGAAAATGCCTCGAACCGCTTTGCAGCTTTGCGGAGTTTTGCGGCATCCTGGAGCTTGGGATCGAGTCTGCTTCCTCGCTTAAATCCTGTGGCATTTTGATGGAACACGATGGTATCGGCATGTTTGATGCGATCCGCATCCATCTTCTCGGCTTCGGTGAATCTTAGTGGCTTGAGTGTCAAAATCTCACGCTCTTCCATTTCAATAAGTTTGCGTTGCTTCAATTCGATGCGTATCGCATGGGTCAGTCGCTCAGATTCAGCATGAGTCGGCGCTATGGCCAGCACGGACTCCTTAGCGGCAATACTCTTTGCGAATTCGTTTGCAAGACTGCGGTAGCGCGCATCGCTGTCTTCAATTTCCTGGACCCAACCGAGCGACTGCAATTTGTCCATGCCTGCGTCAGTATCGCCAGCCGCAAAGAACTCAACCGCCTCCTTATAAGTGCTCTTCTGCCTCTGGATTTGTTTTACTTCTGCGGGGATGATTCCTGCATTATGGTGTAAGATTCGTAGCGCTGAACCGCGCTCAATACTATGGTTTTGAGAATAGTCGCCCACGAGCAATACGCGACAATCAAGCCGATCTGCGAGCTCAAGAGTTTGCTTCATTGTTCGCGTGCCTAATAAACCAGCCTCGTCAACGAGAATGAAATTGCCCGCGACTTCCGCCTGTAGCTGCTTTGAAACAAGCAACTCTGCCACCGTGGTCGCATCAAACCCTTCAGCGGCTAGAACGCCTCGACTTGCTTCAGCAGATGGCGCAAATGCGTAAAGTTTGGTGCCAGTGTCCTCGATGGCATCCTTTACTTCTTGCATGAGTGTCGTTTTACCGACGCCCGCGCGACCGAGCGTCATGATAATCGAATCGCGAGACTGCAGAATGTTCTCAACCGCATGCCGTTGATCCGCGTTGAGCCAATCTCTCCGTATAATCCAATTCGCGTTTAGGGGATCGCATGTATTGCGACCACTCGAAGCTATGTCGACCATTTGTGATTCTTCGCGGATAACTTCACGTGACGTCGCCCACACTCTCCGGTCCATTTCGCGAGTAATGAGCCCCTGCTCTTCGACTTGGGCATGAATATCTTGGCTGGTGACATTGCCGATACCATGACGCAACGCATGCGTGAGCAAGGAACGCAGTGGCACAACGGAGTTGCGCTCAAAGTGGTGAAGCTTGGATAGCTCCATACTCTGCTCAGCATGCAACGTCGAAGAAGCAACAGGTACTCGTATCGTTTTGGCCGGAAGAGATGTTGCTATCGTGTTCGCTTCAGCAGTTGATAGTCTTGCCTTCCATCGTTCGATCAGTTCCGATAGGCCCAAGTCAGCCGATTTTTTTGCCCGAGTTTTTGCTCCCAATTGATCTTTTTCCTTGTCGCTGGAAATGCCCAGTTCATCTGCCAGTTTCTCAATGCGGCGTGTTCTACGGGAAAACTTGTTTTTGGACTCCTGGCTGATGGCAGCAATATCCCAGTCGCGTCCATTTCGCTCGATGTCGTATCCAAGCTCGCGCATGCGCATTGCCATCTGAACATGGAACATCGACTCATAATACGCAGCGTCTCGCTTTATCTCACGGAACTGGCCCGCCTTGAAAGCCCCTTCAGTTGCATCTTTGGTCACGTTGAACAGGAAACAATGTCGATGCACGTGTGGATCAGGCTCAGCTTCACTGCGCTGTTCAGATTCCTTGTCTGGATCAATTTCTGGCCGAGTTGTCAAATGCGTGAACGCTCCCCAGATCCCATTGCCAGTCACCCGCTCATCATTCAAGCCGTGCTTTCTGATTCGGGTACGCATATCGGCTTCAACATGGTTCATGATGTCGTCGGACATTTGCTCAAAGGCCGGGATGATACGATCATCACCAAAAATCAGAGCTGCCATGCTTACGCCTTTCGGCAGGTGAAAATTGAGGTCATATCCAACTGTGCGATCTCCGTTCGTGCGCATCGTAAGCGGCTGAGCAGTGACCGGATGAAGGTTATCGCACAGGCGATCAAAGCTCTGTTTGTCGACTTCGCCTCTCATGCCAAGTTCAGCACAAAGCTTACCGCCCCACTTGCCAACGAGCTCTTGGCTTTCGCTCAGATAATCTGAGCGAGTGTAGTAGGATTTGGCCGAAGCAGAGCATTTGTTTTGGATGACGCGTAGCATGATGGTAAACTATACGCTCGTCTATCAGCGGAGATGATTTGCATCAACTCACGAATGCACGGCTGCATATTTTTTGTGTCGATGTTGCATCGAGGTTGCATAGCAATTGTGTCATGCGTCACGGCAACTTATGTTGGACAGTTAGTCGCAATTTCGACGTCGGAGTTTTTTGAGTCATCACCGCAAAGAATCTGCCCAGCCCAGAACCCGCCCGTGCGTGGACTGGTGTCGTGCCCGATTGCAATCATGCGGATGATCGGTTGATTTGCTCGCGTTAAGAAAACGACGTCACCAGCCAAAACCCGGTTGATCAAGTCATCGAAACATTGCTCCGCTTCGTTGATGTTTATTGCCAGCAAGTCTTGCCCCTTGGCTTCGCCGCGATGCGTCAATGCGGCACATGTCGGAAAAATATCAATTCGATGGGCAATTGGAGATCACGCCATTGACGGTCGCCACTGAGAACAGGAATGTTTTTTTGCATTCCGAGTGCAATGCAGGCGCGATCCGCGAAGGAGGTTTTCTTTGAGGCAGAAGCATAGAGTGTCGCGACTGTGACTGCTTGCTCACGATCAAACTCCACGACTTGCATGCGGAGATTGCTGATGGTCGCATCGAGCAGTTGCTTTTCGGAAGGCTTGTCGACCAGCTTCTGTAACACTTCGGTGTAGTTGACTGCAGAGATTATCGAACCATAGAGCCATTGTGCTACGACTTCTTCGCCGGTTTCTTTATTCAGAAACGCAAGCATCGCAGACGCATCAAGAACTGCTTTCTTCACGCAGAACCTCCTGGCGACGTTCTTCCAGGAGTTCATCGACTAAACTTCGATTGCCTGTTTTGGATTGAAAGTAGGATTGAACTTCGCTTAGGAACTGCCGAAGCGTAAGAATGCGCAACGTGCCATCGTCACTCTTCGCAAGTACCAGTTCTTCACCTTGCGACCATCCTTGCGACTGTCGAGCATCCGCTGGTACTACAAGTCGACCTGTAGCATCGAGTCTTGTTGGCCAAGATGAAACGTCTTGGTTATTGCTCACACACCCTCCATGGTTACAAGTTTATGCCTCATGCGTCTACACTGCCATAGATTCCGATTTATGTCAAAGTAATTCAGCATGGCAGACGCGACGGGTAAAACCAACCATGTCGTAGTGAGTTACAAAACTGTCTTTATGCAACATACTAAAAGAATTTATGGCAGTTAATCAAAATGCAGACATGCCAGCGCATCGATGAAGTTAATTGTTGACAGCATGCGGTCATCCGTGATAGTTGTGGTACGACAGCAACTCATCACGGACAGTATCTATGGCAGACTTAAGAGTAAGGAAGATTGACGACTGGGTATTGGCAGTACATCGACGAATTGCATCTGGCGAAAATGATTCGCTTGAAAACCACGTGCGGCGATTACTCACCGCAGCCGCGATCGAATCGCAAAACCGCTTCGCAGATCGTGCTGAAAATCGTCTCAATAGACTGAAGGATAAATACGGTGTGATGGCTGACAGTGCCAATTTACTTCGCGACGAACGTTGGGATCGCGGATGATAGTGGTTGACGCCAATGTCAGCCTGAAGTGGTTTATGCCAGAGCCTGGAATGGCCGAAGCTCTAAAGATCCTACGCTCAGAAAAAAAACTAGTCGCGCCCGCCATTATTAAAGAGGAAGTGGTTTCTGGCCTGGTGCGAAGGGTACGTCGCGAAGAGCTCACTGCTGGTGAAGCACGCGAATCGACGCGTGACTGGCTGATGGAACTCCGCCAGGAAACTGTGCATGCCATCGAGGATGAGCAGCTATTGGTCGAAGCAACAGAACTGGGCTTCGAGTTGAAACACCCTCTCTATGATTGTCTCTATCTCGCCCTAGCTAAGCGGTTGGACGTACCACTGGTTACTGCTGACAAGCCATTTTTCGAACGTGCATCAACGCTACACGACAAGGTGTTTTGGCTCATGGAAATCGACCAATTGTTGCAGCCGGTCGGAAAGGGTTGAGCCATGGGCATGTACGACTACATCACATGCGAAGTCTCTATTCCCAAATACGGTGATATTTCCCAAATCGAAGGGCAAACTAAACGTTTCTTCCGGAACTTTGGCAAGTTCACCATAACGCGTGATGGAGAACTGATCCAGCATCTTGATAAAGGGCTAGGGCGTGATCTACATCAAGCCGAAAACCAGTCCACGCGGCGGTTACTTTTCCATGGCGACATGATGTTCAGCATTATGCCCGACGAGCGCGTCTATATCGGCATTGTGGCGAGATTCACTCATGGTCAGCTCGAATCGATCAGGCTTATCGAAAATCTGTCCGAAGAAGAACAGTTGCTACTCTACACACCACAGGAGTAGGCATGAGTACGGAGCTGGGCAACACCAAACAACTCTCCATACGCTCTTCATACAGTGCATCACTTGTGATCCCTAGAACTATTGAAGTCGCAGGCACTGAGGCGTCGCGACGGTTCCTTGAGTATTTTGCTGCCCGCATTCGTAACAAGGGAACACGCCAGCTCTACTATCTTGCTTGCTGCGAATTCTTTGACTGGTGCGATGAAAATGAGATTGGCCTGGCCGATGTCGAGCCCATTGTGGTCGCGACATATGTTGAGTTGCTGATGACGCGGCTGAGCGCACCGAGTGTGAAAGTAAAACTTGCGGCTATCAAGATGCTTTTCGATCATTTGGTAACCGGCCACATTGTGGCCACCAATCCCGCTGCGTCCGTTAAAGGACCAAAACACATTGTAAAACGTGGCAAAACTCCAGTGCTTGATGCGGAGCAAGCCCGCGAGCTGTTCAACTTCATAGATACCGCCACCATAATCGGGCTACGTGACAGGGCGCTGATTGGTATCATGGTCTATAGCTTTGCCCGAATTTCTGCGGTGCTCGGAATGAACGTTGAAGACTACTACCCGCAAGGAAGGCGCATGTGGTTCCGCTTGCTTGAGAAAAATTCTAAGCACCATGAAGTACCTGCGCATCACCTGGCTGAAAGTTACATGGACGCATACATCCAGGCCGCAGGAATCGAGGCTGACCGTAAAGGCCCGCTATTCAGGACGATCGGGCCAGATAAGACGCTTAGCGGCAGACGGATGCACCGTGTTGATGCCCTGCGAATGGTGAAGCGCAGAGCCGTTGCCGTCGGATTGCCAGTCGACATCTGCAATCACACCTGGCGTGCTACTGGCATCACCGCGTATCTTAAGAATGGTGGATCGATCGAGCACGCAAAACGCATAGCATGCCACGAGTCTGCTAACACTACGAAACTTTATGATCGTACCGGGGATGAAGTTAGCCTTGATGAGATTGAAAGGATTAGGATTTGATCGCATGGCTTATGTAATGCACCATCCTTTCCAGTTTGACAACATGCTACCCACCTGTTACCAGAGGCTGACTCATCTTTGGAGAAATAGATGATTGTTCTTAAAAAACTTTTCGGGTTCGCGTTCGTGTTCACAGCGTCTGTGTGTATCGAGAATTCTCGCGCCGGTGTCGCCGATGTCTTCTACCTAAACGGACGACTGACTACAGTTCCGAAGATAGCGGCTGAGTTGACGGACGACCATTGTCTCCAGTCGATGTGGCAATCCAATCTTCCCCTTCCATTTAAACCTTGCATGGCTGCTCCAGATACCATAAGCCGCAACTCAAAAATCCTGGAAGACGCAAGGAATGCAAAACTGGTCATGGAGCATCTCTATCAGAACTACAAGAAAGAGTGGAGAAATCAACAGTTCCTAAGTTCAAGTCGTCACAGCGAATTGGTCGCGCACGGTCAAGAGCTCATGCTTGTTCACCAGTACTCACTTGCAAGAATTGTTGAGGTGAGTGCATCGAACTCAGATGAGGCAATGCGGGAATGGTTCGCGCTGGTGGATTACTTGCGAAGAAACGTCCGATCCCCAGGAGACGAATTTACCAATTCTGTATTCCTTGTCATGTACGACTCAGCTCTCTATGTCCTACCAATTATTAGTTCAGCGAGTGCCCACTTGTCGTATGCGCAGCACAACGCAATCGATGCTGAATTAGCGACGCCACTGGTAGCCAAGGGAAGTTACGACCTAGGCATTGATCAAAAACAAAAAGCTTTGATGGATTTTCATGCAAGTATGAAACTGTTTAAGCACGAATGTAAAATTAATAATTCGGCATGTACAAGGTCTGGCTCGGATCCAGTGCAGAAATACTGCGAGACACTCTCGATTCAGACTCCTCAGGGGCGAATGTTGAGGCTAACCTCGCATCATTGCTAAGTGCAATCTACTTCGGTTCGCTATGTGGAAAAGATTTTTTCTTATGTGTCCAGTCATCATAAATTTGAACGCAAGCTTTGACAAGTTGAGTCAAATTGTCTTCATGATTCGGCAGGCCAGTAGGAATAACTGCGACGCATCCCGCCTTGGCACATGCAGCCCCCAATTGAACTAGCTTTTCAGCCTCCTTTTTACGCTCGAAAGCTTGCTCGCGACAGGTCTGAGGATTCGGTGACGTATCGCACCGGATTAGATCTTTCGCAGCTTGGTTCATGAAATACAGGCCTAATGGATCAATAAACATTGTAGGAGAATTGGATACATAAGAATAGATGTTGAATGTGTCACTATTGTAGCCGATAGGATCTTCGCTAACGAACTTTCCGACTGACGCATCGTAGTATCTAGCTCGGTAGTAATAAAGACCGGTTTGTGAATCTACCTCCCTTCCGGTAAACAAATATCGCGTTAAGGCCTCACCGTCAAGCAATGCTTCTCCAAATGAATCGTACAGTATGGTCTGAACAAGATTCCCCGATTGATCGACAATAGCACGCGTACTGCCAAGTTGATCCTGAAGCACCCAAAGAGTCTGGCTTTGGCTCTCGATGGCAAGCAGATTGTCGATGCCAGGACCTCGGAGATATCGGGCTGTTTGTGTCGCAGGGCCAGGCCCAGAACCATCCGCATCGATGAAATCAAGAATAACGTCTTCGCCGTCGTAAACATACTGCTCAATCGCGGCGTCAACCGCATCATTTGGCGTAGTGTCTACCGATTTTGAGATCCGACGATCGAGCGCATCGTACGTGAATTTCACGACCTGCTGCGAAACACCGGCGGTATTCTTGTCGGTGACTGTTAAGAGTCGATTTCTGTGGTCCCACTGAAACTCACGGAAGTTGCCGGTGGCAATCTCGGTGCGTTTGCTGAGATTGCCCTCTTTGTCATATTCGTAGTTGAAAGTGCCATCGGTGAGCAGGCGATTGGCCGGGCCAGTGCGATACGCGGAGCCATGTGCATTCGACTGAGTTCGGTTCCCGTTGGAATCGAATACGAATGTTTCATCAGTGCGCGTGGAGTCGGCATAATTGGCGGCCGTAAGTTGGTCACGGTCGTCGTAGCTGTAGTCAATCGCCTTTCCATTCTCCACAATCTGAGTGATGCGGCTAGCTGTGTCATGCGCAAAGCCGAATGAAGCCAGTGAAGTGCTCGTACCATTTCGATGGTCTATCATGGTCAAGCGGTAAGCATCGTCGTAGGCGAATGAGGTAGTCACCACTGGGGCAGATCCATCGCCATTGCTGGAACGTGAAATGCCAGTGTATTGACTGATCGCATTGTACGTGTATTCGACGCGTTTGGTGACAATGCTACTGCCGGTTTGAAGAATCGAATTGAGCCGGTTGAGTTCATCGAATTGATGCTCAACCGTTGCTACGCTCACACCGTTGATCGTGTCGGTCGTCGTGACGAGATTGCTGCCTGTATAGCCGTAGGTCAGAAGCACAGGCGGTTGGCCTGGCGTTCCTAGATTACTCGCCGTTTTGACGCGGTCGAGACTATCGTAGGAGAAGGTGAGCTTCGAAACATCATCGGCAATGGTAAGTAAGTTGCTGTTCAGATCGAAGGTACTCGTAATCGTGTTGGCCAATTCGCCAGTGTTGACGCCTAGCCACTTCTCCTCAATCTGGCGATTCAGTGCGTCATGAATGAAGCTGGTCTGCCGGTCGTTGCGTTCGCGTTTGGCGATCAGATTGTTCGCACCGTCGTACAGGTAGAACGTTGACTGTAACAATGGGTCCTGCTCGCGAACTAATCGATTACGTTCATCATAGAAGTATCGTGTTAAATTGCCGACCGGGTCAGTGACGGTGAGCAAGTTATCATTGCCGTCATAGGTGAATTTGATTGTTCCACCCGATGCATCGATGCTGCGGACCAGCCTGTTCGCAATGTCGTAGACACTTCGGGTTACTTTGCCGAGCGGGTCTACAACCGAAGCCAAATTGCCAGCCGCATCAAAACTATAAGTCGTTTTTTGCCCCAATGGATCGGTGGTAGTTGTTAATCGACTCATGACATCGTATGTAAATCGAGTAACCCGATTTAGCGCATCGGTCACGGTCAGCACGTTGCCGGCAGCATCTCGCGTGTAGGTCGTAACACCGCCTAGTGCATCCGTTTCTTTGGTCAATCTCCGCTTGCTGTCATACTCGAATCGCGTCGTATGCCCGTTGGCATCGGTAGCCTGCGAAACATTTCCAATGGCGTCGTAAACAAACGTCTGCGTGACTTCGTCTACTGTGCCCTTGGCAGAGGTTACTTTTACCAATCGCCCAAACGCGTCATAGTCAAAATCGGTAACATGCCCCAATGCATCGGTATGCAGGTCTAATTGACCTGAAGCTGTATAGGACATCGTTTCGCGATAACCAAGGGGTCTGGTAATCGCAGTTACATTGCCGTTCGCAGAATCTACAGCGAATTGGGTAACTCGATTCAACTCGTCGCTCATCGATGTGGGGGATGAGTAATTGGGTTCATAGGTGAAACGCTGAATGAGCGTGTTCTTTTCAACTGTGTTTTGCAGTCCATACAAAAATAACTTATTCTCACCTGCGCCCACAATATCTGGCCGGCCGTTTAGGTCCATATCCACGACAGCGGCACCGAACAGTCGCGTACTCGCATTGAAGGACCTACGAAGGAACTTTCCTTGTCCATCCCCTAAGAAAATCGAGTACGTAAAGTAGGGAGAGCAATTACAACTTGGAGCGGGATAACCATCGGACGACACGAGGTCCAGTTTGCCGTCCTGATTCATGTCAGCAACAACAAGGCTGTTTGGCGACCAGGCTTGATTTATGCTCTGCGGCTCAAGAGTGGTGAAAGTTCCATCACCGTTTCCTAAATATATCATCAGCTGCGAAAAATTTGCGTCTCCAGCGGCGACATCTATTTTTCCGTCACTATTAAAATCACCAGTAGTGATTGAAGCCGTACTACCGTCCACGTTCTGGAAAGTGATTCGCGTAGAGAGTGTCCATGAACCTGTTCCTGAATTAAGATACAGATCCCCTCGAAGGACTCCGCGATCAAAGATGGTTTGTTGGGTGTAGCCCAGTACAAAGAAATCAACATCACCATCCTTGTCAAAGTCATTCGCAATTGTGCTATGGGCCACCATGCCACCGTCGGTAACATCGGAGAATGTTTTCACAAAGCCATTCGTGCCTTGAGAAAGAAATAGGTTTACACCGCTGCCTGTGATATTCCCTACCTCATTGATCGACCGACCAGC
This sequence comes from Rania fehmarnensis, assembly GCF_056494185.1. NCBI lineage: Bacteria > Pseudomonadati > Planctomycetota > Planctomycetia > Pirellulales > Pirellulaceae > Rania > Rania fehmarnensis. The sequence continues at coordinate 8,465,272 of NZ_CM151398.1, read as the reverse complement.
AATGAGAATGTCTTGAACACCATCGTTGTTGAGGTCGGCAAGCGAAATCCCGTTGCGAGTGAAGGGCGAGAGATCTGTCTGAAGCTCGACGATCCTCGAAAATGGCCCATCCCCGTTTGAGAAGGCTATAGCCAGCCTCCTGTTGCCAAAGGAAGCAAGATCGTCAAATCCGTCGTCATTGAAGTCGCTAGAAACACCGACAAACGAAATTGCAGTCGTTGAAATGGGATCTGAAACACCGCCGGTGCCATTCCCCAAAACTACAGAGACCACACCACCCGACCGTAAATTGACCGCAACATCTGGAACTCCATCTCCGTTGAAATCACCCACTACGGGAAATGTTGTCTCAACTGTATCCCCTGACGAGATAACATGGCTTACTGGCCGCGGCAATTCGCCCTCATTATCAAACGACAAGGTCTCGATCCCGGCGGCCATCCGAATGTACTCATCGCGGCCATCTTGATTGATGTCGACAACATAAGTCTTCAAAGCGAAATTCGTGTCTAGCAGTTTGCGTGGCGTTCCGAACTCACCTGCATTGTTTGTTATTGAGTAAATGCCGTTTGTGTAGACTGCCTGCACATCGACAACGAGATCTAGATCGCCGTCGCTATCAATATCGATCGGAGAAGTCCGAAGTGATCCAGCAAGGCTAACGGAACTGCTTTGCGAAAATTTTCCTTCTCGGTCATTTTTATAGATGGTGACCGAAGCACCGGCTAAAACGATATCTACGAACCCATCTTTATCGATATCGGCGACGGAAATTGATTTTGCACCTTGCGATGTAAACTGCTGAGTCTGCTCGAAACTTACGGGGAAGTTACTCTTTAGGATACTCACGTTGCCAGTTGCTGCGTTGAAAGCAATGACGTCTGGCCGAGTATCAGTATCAACTTTCCGAATCACGGTTTCACTCGTGTCTGCGGGCAAAGCATATTCGAGTGGCGCGTCGAAAGTGAATTCGCTCGACTGTATGTAGACATTTAGCAGCGCGGGACTGCTGTAGTTGACGAGGATATCCTGGAGGCCGTCGCCGTTGAGATCACTTACCTGGAAGTTCGATGGATTCTTGCCATTGGGTAAGGGCACGGTTCCCATGGGCGTGAATGTCGAATCGGCATTGCCGCTAAAGTTCTCAAAAAATCCACCGAAGCTCGTGTTGAGAATGAGTCCAACGGAGATGTCCGGCGTTCCGTTGCCGTCCATGTCGCCTACATTGAGTGATATTGGGTATACGCTATTTCCTGGCCATGTTTTTATGTCCTTTTCCGTAAGGAAATCTCCCCTACCGTTTCCTAAGGCGACGCTAAGCGCTTGTTGAGAGTTATTTGGCACAGACCGATCTACCAACATCACTAAGTCCGGTATCGAATCCAGATTGATGTCAATTAATGCCGAGTTGCTGATGTTTCGACTTAGGTATTGAGTTCGCAACGGGAAAGCCAGTCCATCATTGTCCGTCGTTATATCTCGATCAAAAAGATTCGTTGAAACGGTAACCGTGTCTCGAAGCTGCTGGACATTTCCGCGAGTATCGTAACTAAGTTCAACAGATCCGCCCCGAGAATCCTTTATTTTTGTAGGTTGCTGAAATGCGTCATACTCGGTACGGTTGCGAATGCCTACGGAGTCCCTCGTACTCGTTATTTGTCCGTCCCGGCCTACTTGATTCGTAATGACGTTTCCTGATGCGGTTACCACCTTCGTGAATCCAGTGTTTGCCAACGCCGGCAAGTTTAACAATACAGCGCTCCTTGCGAGATACGGCACGCCCTTTAGTTCTGCAGGCGAAAATTCCATGGTCGATCCGTCTGCACGAATTACTTTGCGGACTCTCCCGAACGTGTCGTACTCAGTAGTTTCCTTTGCTCTGAGCGGAGTTATCTCGGTTACGATTCTGTGACTGCCGTCATACCCGAAGGTGCGGGTGCTGCTGTCAGGATCGACAATTCTTACTAGATCGCCAGCCGCGTTCAAAGTGAACGATGTTTGTCGACCATCCGGCAAGATGATCGCCGAAAGCCCCAATGCGTTGTAGCTGAAGGTCGTTGCCAGACCGACTGGATCGATGATTCTAGATAGACGTTTTAAGCTGTCATACTCGTAGGTAGTTCGGTTCTGGTTCCTATCAGTGACCGTTTCCAACTTATTACTGCTGTTGAATGCGTAAACGGTTCCGTCTTTCAAGCGACGCTGGAAGATGCCAGTACCAGTTTTCGAAAGAACCGAGAAGTCACCGGTTGGGCTCGTGTAAGTGCCATTTGAGTTACGCGTGAACAGCAATTCAGTCCCATTACCGTCAACCAGCAACACGGTTGATTCGTCGGGCGCAACAATAAGGTACTGAAGCCCAGCGATACCCCAACCAGTTCCGACACTCGAGCCTTTGCCCGATATTTTCACGAGCTGGCCTATAAGCGGCACACGGCTGGCAGTGGACTGGGAGCCATTGGACCGATAAGCACCGATGTCTGCCGTGTATTGAAACACACCGTCAGGCATATCTGCCATATCGAATTGCACACCGGTGCCGACGCGATCGGCACCTTCAACATTGCCAGTCTTGATAACAATGGTGTTTGAGGATGTCGTACCGTTGCCGGGTATCCCGTAGCGAGTCTCCCCATGCTTGACCACGATATTAATGCCAATGTGGTCGTCACTATTGCCGGACTTATCAAACCAAGTTGGCAGGTTTGTGTTAAAGCGAATGATGTTTTCGGGATTGCTTCTCTTGGAGCTGTAGACCAACGTAACGCTTCGATCCACGCCCATAGACGTGTAGCTCGGGGTGGTGTGATCTTCGATATACGTGCCAGAGTAAACCACCACGTTGGACGTCGCGCATATCCGAGGTGTAGGCGCTCCGCAATTCGCAGGGGTAGTAGTTTCATCCTGAGGCGAAATGGTTTCAGGCACAAACGTATGCCAGCTGCTGAATCGAATTCCGCCTTCGACGGTATCGATTCGGCTTCTGTCCGCGCTCACTTTCCCTTTTCCGACGACTTCGAAACTACCGGTAACTGGATTAATCGACCATAAATCGAACATGGTGCCTGGTGGAAAGTCGCCTCGATTTGGTAGCGTAAGAGGCGTTGGGGTTGCAAATGTCATTTCTCCCGGCTGAATCGTGACCACGGTGTCTGCGACGATATTGTTTGGGAGAATCGCAGGCGTTCGACTTGGTGGTACCTCAGTGATACTCAAATTTCCGGTAAATGGCGCGCCGGTCTGGCTGATCAGCGTGCCTGCAGCCACATGCACAGCAGCCGGTGCTTCGCCAGTCTTCAATTGCTCCGTAACCGTCTGATTTACCGTGGGATTGATCCGAGTGCCACTGTTTAATGTTGGCAGGTAAATCGGCCGCAGGATCTGGTTGTTGATACCCGTGGCTAAGTCGCGCTCAAGCAGCAGTGGAATTTTCTCGGCAATGAATGGCATGTTGCTGCCGGTAAATAAATCTGCTCGGATCCGTAGCGTATCACCAGCGGGAGCGTTGCCGAAATCTAACAGGAAGCTGCCATCGGCTTGCGTGATGCCCTGAACGGCCCCGACTTCAACGCGCATGCCCACGATTGGTGCTGCATCTACTGTGAGTACCCTTCCTGAAAGCCTGGTGGTGGTCACAGGATCCTGGATAACCGAAAGAGTTACTGATTTCTTATCGCTCAGGACGCCATCCGATGCAACTACGTCAAACTGGTAGGTGCCAATTTGAGATGCGGTCGGAGAAAAAGTGATTTCATTGCCCATAATCGATGTCGTAGGCATTCGCTCAGCGTTTTTAATGCTGTAGCGAATGGTATCGCCGTCTGGATCGTTAGCATTTAACGCAAGCACAAAGTGCAGGCCAGGCATCAGCGTGATGTGGGGAATAGAAGATAAGACCGGTTGCCGGTTGAGTTCGCCCGTCAATACTTGCGAGACTAGTGCAAACGGTTGGTCGACAGGGTTTCGAATGCTCAGCCTCACAATCTGGGACCGATCGTTTGTCCCAAGCCCACCATTGCTTATTGCATCCTGCATATTGACATAGGGAATTCCGGCTGGAGTTACCCCCGATGCATTGGAGATGATCACGCCAGCAGGCAAACCTGGGAATGTAACCACCGTGTCCCGTCCAATCGCCGCACCTCGATTGAACAACGACAGGTCCGTTGCATATACAGCGTTCACCTCGTCGAATTGAATCTCCGAAAACTCTACGTCAACATCGCTCCCCAACGTCATCGCAGCAACGTTTGTGGTGCCACCAAAGCCTGCGACTTGGCGTGATCGCTCAAATCGCTCCGCGATCTGCCCATCAGGATCGACGTTATTGCTTATGGGAGTTGCGGTGACCTTGCTCGCAAACTTTGTATCGTGATTGAGCAATTGTAGTTTTACGATCGGTGCTTCTTGCGCGACATTCGCTAGATCTATGGAGAGCGTATTGCCTTCGAATCGGGTAACTCCGGGCGTAATGGTTGCTCCCAAGCTGCTAAGCGTAAAAATCGGGCTACCGTCGATACCGGAATCCAGGAGCGTCTCATGGGTGCGATCGCTGGTGATCAGATATACCGCAAACACATCAGTTGCTGCGACCGACTGATTTGCCGACCCGAAGGCTGTTTCAAGCGAAAGCGAAAATGTTCGCAGGCCCGCTGCAGACGCGTTACCAATGCGGATGGTTTCTTCCATCGCAAACCCTGAAGCATCGCTGAGCACCCGGGACAGGCCCGTCATTGTGCCACGGTTGAGCTGATTGATGACCAACAGCACATCAATGGCTGTCACAAACCCGTCGCCACTGGTATCGATGTATTTTGCATCGCTTGGCCGGTTAGCAGGCAGTTGCCGTGGGCCACCCACATTGATGTCGTTGATGATGTAAAGCGCATCGATCGCAGTAATGTTACTGTCAGCCGAGACGTCCAGGCTATCGACAGCATTCATGAAGTCGACCGCGAACATGTCTCTGCGCTCAAAGACTTCCAATTGCAGAGTTCGTTGCAAGCTCTTGCGCTTCGCGGGTTTGGCGTTACGCAATTGGCGTGATCGACCGAGCATAAAATGTTCCGATGATGTTATGAGGGGATTTTCAATCGATCAGGTAAGGCACAGCTATTTGGGCATTAGCCATTGCAATACAGTGTGTGCCACCTGGTTGCCCAGTTCCAGGCCAACACTATTGTCAAAGCTGAAGTGGATGCCGCCGTAGATACGGCTCATGCCTGCTTCTTCTGCCGCCTGCGAGAAGCTAGTAAATTGGCGCTTGGTGATGTACTGGTCAGCGAGGGGACGCTGTGACGGAGCGTTTTGCGGGTCGGTCGTACTCTCAAAGGCTACCGACTCACCAAAAATGTCGGTGAGCACCGTCGCTGCGGCACCACTGAATGTGCTATGGCCACTGGTATAGGTTGGGAATGGCGGGGTCTTTAGTAATGGTAGCCAATCATCTTGGCCAAGTGTTGATGGATTACCGTCGGTTTCGCCTTCGCGAATCGCGTCGATGGGTCTCCACAGTTTGAACGCATACTTCGCATCCCACGATGCGATGCCCGCGTCCGCCATCGCGATGTTAAGCAACGCGTACATTCGCGTCGTTTCGACCAGAGGTAGCTGGTGCGCCATGCTGACATCAGCGGCAATACGGTTCCAGTGACCAGGGGGAGTTGCTGTTCCGCCTCCATCAGCCCAGAACAATGCAATCGCCGTTTGATCTTCCGTTCGCTCAGAATTTTGCAGGGCTCCAAGCCGCAACACTTGATCCACGGCCTCGGCATACTCCGCGCTATCGAGTGCCGGAGGTGCCGACGGTCGGATCGCCTCAACGGATGCTACTGCAAATGGCTCGACGTTTGGCCATTGTGGTAGAAGTGGAGGCAAATAGTCAGGATAGGTGCGTCGCCAATCGCCAGGCTCCGTTCCAGATGGAAAACTTGCAGGTGAGCTTGCTCCATCGTTGGCCCGAAAAGCGAGCACAGCCCTACCTACATCACGACCATATGCCAGCCCAGCTGCTTTTGCTTCATCATCTGCAAGGCCCTGGAAACTCTCAGCAAGTGCCGCGTCCCATAGGCTTCTCTCGTCAGCATCACGATAGAGTGCTATCGATACTTCATATGCAGCTCCTATCGTGGCAGCAAGTTGCGAAACGCCAATAGGTGCGGCCGGTAAGTTCGGGAAGTACGAATCAAATTTAGGATCTAGAGCATTGGCCGCATCGAACATCGCAATGTGAATCATGGCCAAGTTGCGTGCGACCATGGGCGGCTGTGATGGAACGATCCTGCCCTGATACGGATCATTCGATACGCCAGTCCATGCGCGAATCACGTTCAGCGCCGTAGCATTCCAATTGTCTGCGACATTGCCAAGCCGAATGTCAAGCGACGCTGTTGTTCTTCGGCCACGCGGATCCGTTGCTTCGACGGTCACCGTCGTTAATCCGGCTTCGAGCCTTACCGGTATTAAGTACACACCATTGGAGTCAGCAACAACGTTAACCGATTGCTGTGCAAATCTTGCGACCACGCTCGCGCCCGGCAGCGTTGCACCGGTAACGACAATAGCCGAATCAAGAACTACCCCATTGCCATCCAAATCACTTTGCACCGCAGCCGTAAGTTGGCTCGGAGCGACATAGAGATTGAGCAGGTTAATCACAGCCAAAAGATCGATGGAGCTGCTCACCTCATCGCCGTTGGTATCAATCGCATGATTGCGAAGCGGTGGCAGCTCACCGAGAGGCCTTGCCCCGAATTGATTCAGATCGTTGATGATCAGGAGGGCATCAATCGGATTTGCCAATCCGTCGCCGTCCACATCACAGTGGAACGCAACATTGTGCCACGCATCAACGTCGAAAAGCTGCCTAAGTTCAAGCTGTTCTATGAATAGATTACGGACGGGCATAGTTTAGGCTGTCGTTCAATCGAGAGGGGTACGATTGACGGTAGATTTTAGCCGTTCCGCTCAGGCATTACCAATGTAAAGACAGGATTTACGCAATAAGACGCCGTTATGCCGAAATCCTGAATTCGACGTGGCCCTTGGCTCTGCTCGACATGGCCGGTTCTCAGCTAAGTCACGATCGTTCCGATATCGTGCAATGGGTACCACTTATCCAGTCGAAGTAGGCACCTTCATATTTCATCACACTCATTAGAATTGAATTTATCCCCTGCATGATGGCGTTCCTCGCCTCAAAAGTCTTTCGACGTTTTTCTGGATTCGCGTCAAACAGGTTGAGAGTGCCGTGAGATACTCTATTTCTGACAAAATTCCAGCCTGAAAAGGTCTCCATGGTTAATCCAAACTCGCCCGTTTCACACCATGACCTAAGCACATTGGAGGTGCTTCCGTGGTTAAAACTATTAAGTGATCCGTTAACGCGATTCACCAGCTTTTCAAAGTCTTCCACCGGTAGCTCGTTTTTTGGAAACTCGTTGCTTCGTATAAATTTTTCAATGGCGGCTATCTGCTGAACGGAAATCGCGGGGGGTGGGCTCAGCTTTTTGCGCAGGACTTGCACAAAACCCTCAAGCACCGAGCTAGCGACGAGAGCGCTTACGGAAAAGGATCGATCAACTGCATTCCACAACGCCCACAGTAAGCAACGAAACGGTTCTGAATCTGGTCGATAGAAGAAATTGATGCAATCAATGAAGAGCCGTTGCCCATGCGCCGGTTCAAGATACAAAGCCCGTTGGTTTAGCGGGCCCAGCAACTCAAGCAATCGGCTCGAGTCTGCCCTACCGCTTCCCCATACCGTTTCCACGCTTAGAGATTGTGTATCTATCTGCGTCGCCACTCGATTTGCACGCAGTCCGGTCAGAACGCCAATGGCATGCCAAACGGCATCTGTCGCACGGTCTGCATCGATACCAACTGACGCCTCTAGCGAAGCTGTGAAATGCCCCTCGCGTAGAACTGCTAGATTCAGGTCGCCCACAGTCGTTGCTAGAGGTCCAGCTAACAGGCCGCATAGCCACTGTACTTCCGAAGCGTCGTCAAGTTTAAAGATGACTTGCGCATGGACCGACACATGGTCGCGATTGCGATTTCGCTCAAACCGAATTGGGCTTTGCAGTGAGGACTGATTCGCAATTCTAACCGTTGTGCCATCAGAGCTCGAGTTGTTGAACGTTAGCCTTTCAACTGAAACCTTGAAACCACGCTGATCCAATGCCTCCAACGCATAGTACGAGTCCACCGGCATCAATTGCCCGACCTGGGCAGTTGAGATTGCATTCAACTCTGTCGAGAAATTGCCATCTGTTACCGCCCAAATTTCGAGTTCACCATCAAGTTGGCACTTAAGGCGACCAAATCCGGTAAAGCGTTCTTTACCAATGTGGACATTCAGCTCATGGAGTGGCGTGTCGAATACTTCACCTTGCCGCAAGCTTAGATATGGGCCGAAAGCATTCATAAATCTCTTCGCAATAAGTGATAGGTTGTTAAAGACGCGGCTCGACTACCACTTCAACTTTCTGCCCGCTCTGGCCTGCATCAACGGAGGGCGATCGATCCAGACCATTGGAGCGCGACAGCGTGGTACATTTTCTCGGATGTAATCATCGTCTTTTCGTTGCTCCATACAGCCACGAATCCCGTCAAGCTTCTCATCGTACCATTTGGTCAAGTTTCCGAGGCAACCACATTCGAGCACTTCTTCGATATACGAACAATCCAAGGAATTGTTTTCGTAGGTTCCTCTGGCGATGCTCTCCGACTGCGCTCGAAGTCGCCTGACAGTACGACGAAAACATTCTCGCACGGCTTTGTCGTGGACTGCCTCTTCTTCAAGCGTATCAAGGGTTTCGGCGTTGACTTTGACCATAGCGGGAAGTGAATGCTCGCTTCGGATCCCTATGAACTCAGATACGTCGTTTTTTGAAAATGCAGACGCTCGGCCCTGGGTAATTAATCTCGCTAGTGCCTGCCCCAGGTGCCGTGGATCTGGCACAACAATCTGGTCAGATTCATCAACATGCGCAACAGCCAGCAATCTCAATCGCTTGTCGCTCCAGCGAAGCTCGAAAACGCCTTGCAATGGACCTCCAGCGAATCCAAGCAACGGACGCTCAGTTTCTGGGGCCATCCGTTCCAACTGAAGTTCATGCATTTGATACTCCTTAGCATCGTGTCCAAGCGTAGCCAGTCCATGGACACGTTTGGTCCTGCGGAGGATCACGAGCTCATATCGTCAGTTTCGCGCAGTGCGATGTGGCGTTGCCGAGGCGTTGTACATAGAAATCGAGCGTGTGCACGGTGCCGCATATAGAAGTAGCGGGTGCCGGGCCCTGGCTCGACAACTGCGAGCTCGGTTGTAGAAAGCGGTGCGCAGGGGCCACGGTAATCACGGTTGGAGTAGCTGGCACGCGACGCATCCGTGCTAGCGTGCCAGCTACCCCAATCATTGTCAATCATGGCTGTTGCCTCATTGGGAAAAATGTGCTAGTTTTTCCCAATGAAAGGGTGGTGAATCGATGACGCAAACCATTGCAAAACAGATACTTGCGACGATATACGGCCACGGGAGGGGGTGGGCGTTTTCTCCAAAGGATTTTAGCCGCTTTGCGCGGCCAGAAGACGCATTGGGCTCTCTTGCCAAAGCTGGAACCATTCGCCGTGTGATTCGTGGCATTTACGACTATCCACGATTCAGCGACCTGCTAAAAAAGCCAATGTCGCCCGATGTTCACCAAGTCGCCAATGCTCTCGCCCGAAAGTTCGGCTGGAATATTGTGCCTGATGGCACCTCAGCACTGAACTTAATCGGCATTTCCACGCAGGTGCCAGGACAATATCTCTATTTGACTGATGGGCCATCGCGATCTTATAAAATTGGCAAAACGTCACTCAATTTCAAACATGCTGCTCTCAAGGAAATGAAGTTTCGATACGACGAGAGTGCGATTATCGTTCACGCTCTAAAGTCGCTCGGCGAGGCTCGGCTTACTGACGATGCCACAAACCAAATCCGAAATTGGCTACCGGTAGACATGTGTACGAAGGTTCGTGAAGATACCTCGCGCGTAACCGGCTGGGTCTATCAGGCGGTGCAGCGAATAACTGAAAAGGCCAACCATGGATAAGGTTGCCAGTTTGCCACAGCAAGAGCGAGAGCAGTTGTTTCAAGAAACGGCTGCCGCTAGAGGCTTCCACGAGGCAATTGCAGAAAAAGACTTCTGGGTTTGCTGGGTGCTCATGAAACTTTTTGGCGAACCATCATTGGCAGACCATCTTGTATTCAAGGGCGGGACGTCTCTTTCCAAGGTGTTTGGGATCATCGATCGATTTTCAGAAGATATCGATCTGGTCCTCGACTGGCGGTTACTGGGCTATGGAAAAACGGGCCGCGATCCATGGCAGAAGCTCAACTCAAATACCCAACTGGATCGATTCAACAAGGAGTTCAATGAACAGGCCGCTCGCTACATTGCGGATACTTTGTGCGGGCAACTTCGTAACCTGTTTTCCTCATGCCCATCGGTTCAGGTTCACATCTCCAACAAAGATCCGCAAACGATTGAAGTCACCTACCCCGCATCGTTCAAGCTCACCGCTATTCGACCTCAGGTCCGGCTTGAAATCGGCCCGCTTGCGTCATGGGTACCATCGGCCGAGTTTTCCATCCAGCCCTATGCCGCTGAGGTGTTTCCCCAGGTGTTCGATCAACCGGTATGTAAGGTCGTGGCCATAACTGCGGAACGCACGTTTTGGGAAAAGGCCACCATCTTACACCAGCAAGCCCATCGCACCACGATAATGCCGAGTGGCTATTCGCGGCACTACTATGATCTCTACCAACTGGCAGAATCACCGATTCTTAAAAATGCATTGGCAGATATGAAATTATTGGCGGATGTCGTGCAATTCAAGCAACGATTTTACCGAAGCAGTTGGGCGAACTACGAGTCTGCAAAACCGGGTAGCTTTCGGTTGATGCCACCGGATGAGCGCGAACGTGAATTGGTGAAAGACTATGCAGTCATGCGTCCCATGTTCTTTTCCGAGCCCGTTGCCTGGTCGCAAATCATGGATGGTCTGCGGCGACTTGAGGCTGCCATAAACGCAATTACCGCTCCCGAATAAAACACGTTGCTTACTGGCACGTTCAGCGTAACCGCAGTCTGGATTGTTTGCGAAACCGTTACTGCTAGGGACGCAGCCCTGGTATTTCCAATTCAATGCTTAGCAGATGCAAACCGCGACTGAATCGACGTTGTGTGCAAAACCAGTAACTTACGAAGTTGTGGTGTCGGATAGGCAATCTCACACTTCCCTTGTTGTATTGCACTCACTCGTGAATAAAATACGCCTTGTGATCAACCGTAACACCAGAAGGGGCAGTGTGTGGCCAGAACAGCAGTGGCACCAGATTTTACTCCATGTCCTTACGACACCACGGCCTGGCAGGAGTATGTAAACCAGTTTTTGAAGCAACACTGGGATTTGCTCGGCCTTGCGGTCTACTTACCAGTTCCCGATCGAACACATGGAGATCGGGGGCTCGAAGGATTTACTACCAACGGCCATAGCTATCAAGCCTATGCAGACATCAACTCGCGGGACGGAAGTGAAAGGAGAAAAGGCCAGGTTAAAAAAATAACCACCGATCTAAAAAAACTAGAGACGAACTGTTCCTGGTGGAAGGAAACGCTTCAGGGGGTTCGATTGCGCACTTGGACTCTGGTTGTGCCATTTCTCGATGATGCAAATGTTCTCAAGCACGCGAGGAAGAAGGGTGGGGAGTTGGTCGAAAAGAAGCTACCCATACTCGCAGATGATTTTCAAGCCGTTGTCCATACGAGTAAGGAGTATGCTCGTGCATGCGAGTTATTGAATAACCGCGGACTTGCTTTTCGTATGATCAACCCGCGACCAGTGCTGGACGAGGAAATTGAAAAGCTGGAAAGCGATCCAACTTTCACCGGCAATATGCGTCGCAAAATTAGTGCCTATGCACAGGAAAGCCACCAGCTATCGGAATTCAAGCGACATCTCGAACTCCATTTGCGATACTCCAATTACATGTCCGATCTCTTTCATCACTTCCCCAGCGTTTGGGAATCGATTGGTGACCTGCGGGATGCATTGGTCAATACCGTGGCTTTAGAGAACAGCTTTGCAATAGCACAACCACGGGAACGCATTTGTGATATGCGGGACGCTTATTTGGCAATGTTGCACCGAGACTGTGCTGAGTTACCTGAGGACAAAATTCAACTATTGATAAACGGATTGCTCGCCACGTGGCTTGGTGATTGCACTCTCGACTTTTGAAGGAGCCAACATGGACGAAGACATTGCATATCGATTGCTCGAAGCCAAGTTTACCGTGCGCAAGCGTCCCATATCAATTCCTTGTGCACATCGGCCTCTTTGGCGCTTCTCTGTACTCACACTGATGATTGACAGTTGTAGAAGCAGAATCGCCTCACTTGAGCAACTTCAAGTATTGAACTGGGCAATCAAAACCGTTGAAAATCAGGACAAACTTTTGGATTGGCTAAACGGTGCCCCATCATCGCTCGATGTGGTTGTTCGTCGCGATCCTAGTCTCAATCGAACTCTCGAACTCGCTATCGCTGAAGGCATAATTGCATATGACTCTACATCCAGCGACACAAACCTCCGCCTTAAGTTGGGACCTGCCGGCGACGACATCCTGAAGCTCATTTGGTCGATGGCCGATTCCTTTGTTGTGGAAAAACGATTCTTTCAGAGCCTTCCCCACAAGATGACGAACCGAGAAATTACGACGCTATTTCCGCGAGTCCCCACATGAACAAGCTTCGTATTCGAAGACTACAAATTGCGGTCGTAGCGGAGAATGCCCGGTTTGCTTGTGATGTCACATTCAACGACGGACTAAACGTTATCCACGCACGAAATTCAAGCGGAAAATCCTCAATCGTTATGGGCATTCTTTATGGGCTAGGTCTGGAAGGAATGCTAGGGCCAAGTCCCGCACCGCCATTTCCCGATTCCATGCTCGATACCATACTGGAAGGCGAGCTGCCTTACAAAGTCATCGAATCATGTGTAACGATCGAGATAGAAGGTGCCAACGAAAAGTTCTTGACTTGTAAACGTATCGTGCAAGAGCCATCGGAGCGTGTTGCTTCTCGGCGACAGCTGATATCCGTCCATCGAGGCCAACTCCTAACCGTCCCTGAGCGGGCAGAAAGCCTCGGCGACTACTTTGTCAGAATGCGCGATGCAGCGACAAGTAGCAAAGGCTTTCATACATTCTTGACGCAGTTTCTTGGCTGGTCATTACCCAGCGTTAGAACCTTTGACGGCAATGAAGCTCAACTCTATCTAGAGTGTGTTTTTCCCTATTTCTTCGTAGATCAACTTAGCGGGTGGCGCGAAATAAAAGCGCGTATGCCAACCTACTTGCGCATTCCCGACATGGCCAAACGGGGTTTTGAGTTTGTTTTAAAGCTTGACTACCTTAATAAGCAACTCGAGCGACAGGACATCGAGATCAGACGGCAAGAAATTGAGCAGCGGTGGCAGCAAAAACTCCAGGCACTAGAAGCTGCTGCTGGATCGAAGATGTTATCAATCAGCGGATTGCCAAAAAAGTGCCCAACGGCAATGCCCGACAAATTAAGAATTGAGTACACCGACGGTCAAAATTGGATGTTGCTAGCCCAAGCAGTTACTGCAAAGCAAGAGGAACTTGACCGCTTGATGAAAATTGCGAGTATGACTTTGCAGCGTGCCGCGCAGCGAGCTACAGCGGAGGTAGCAGAGGCGGAACTTGAGTATGAAAGATTGCGTCTATCGTCAGATCAGTTGAAAGAGCTACAATCACTCGATCAAAAGTTGGTTGCATCCATTGAGCTGCGCATGACCACGCTCGCAGAAGAAAATAGAGAATATTTAGACACCAAAAGAATCCTAGATCGGGGTGGCTTCGTCGAATCGTCTGTCGCGAAGGGATATTGCCCAACGTGCAGACAATCGATGAAGGACACGCTGTTGGAACAGGGCGGGCAGCATACCCCAATGTCGCTAGAGCAAAACATAGCATTTATCCGTGACGAATATCATTCGCTTCTCGGAAGTCGCAACAACCTTACAAAATCGCTGCAGTCGCGAACGGTCCAACTGAATGCGCTAACAGAGAAGATCTTGGAATGTGTTCAACGCATCCGCGAAACACGCAGGTCAATTTTGGCGGCAGATGGTTCTCCATCCGAGAGCGACATCGGCAAGCGACTGATGCTTGAGCGCGAAGTCGATCAACTTGGCAACGTTTCAGAGTGGTGGGAAGGTCAACGGGCAGAACTCAACGTTATTGTTAATGATTTCAAAGGGTGCTCAGGCGAGAGTGATGCTATAACGCTTTCAGATACGGACACGAAAAAACTGGGCGCTGTACAAAAAGCCTTTTTGGAACAATTGAGTGCGTATGGTTTCCGTAGTTACAAGCTGAGCGAGATTTATTTGGACCGCGAATCTTACCGGCCCAGTAGGTTTGATCGAGAGCTTGGCCTGACTTCCGCAAGCGATGCCGTAAGGCTGGTTTGGGCTCAACTGTTAAGCATGCTGGAGGTGAGTCGTAGCTTTGATACGCACCACCTTGGCCTACTCATATTCGACGAGCCCAAGCAGCAAAATGCCGATGATGTGAGTTTGCAGGAGCTACTTCTACGAGCTGAAGCTTCAATTGATTTTGGCCAGCAAATTATTGTTGCCACTAGTAAGGACACCAGTTCCACTACGTTGGAACTGAAAGTCGAACGATTCACGCTAATTCAGGTTGGAGAAGAGGAACGCTTTCTTGTTAGGCAGCAAGAGTTGCAGAACGACATTCTCTTTTAGGACCGCTTTGCATATCCGTGCTTTCCATCGGTCAGCTTTCAGCAAACTCAATCTATGTTTGGCATGTTTTTACCACAAACTAGGCGTCACCTAGTCAGTTGCCGGCATCCTCGCAAGTTGTTTGTAGATTGCATCATCGTTACGCTTGCCGAATGCCACGACTGCTACCGACTCTTCGTCAAATCGGTAGATGACACGGTACTCGCCCACTGCAATGCGCATATAGGGACTTCCCTGGAGTGGTTTGGAATAGTGTGGTGTTGCGTCATTGAGCAGATCAAGAATCGAACTCACTACCTGGCGATACTGTTTTGCGGGAAGCAAATCCAGTTCTTTAAGCACGCTGCGCTGTAGCTTAAGGTTGCGCACCAGAGGTTGCTAGGCGGGTTGCCAACAGCTTGATGGCATCTGCATGATCGATCCATTCACCTGCTTGCTCGGCGGCTTCGGCCCGTGCTATCCAATACATATCTTCAAGCCGCTGCAGGTGTTCGAATTCTGACGGCGACATCACGACCGCGAGTGGTTTCCCCGCCTTCTCGACCAAAATCGGTTCGACATTCGACTGTGCTAGATACTCGCCAAGCTGGCTCTTGAATTCTGATGATGAGATGTGCTGCATGTACGGTTTGTCCTTTCCGTACATAGTGCCACAAAGTTGAATTCTGCGCAAGCAATATTTGGTTTGTTAGGAGGCGCTGCTCTAGTTGTGAACTTAAACGATTGAATTTAAACAACTTCAAAAATTGCACGCGGCAAGCACGGTTAGAAGTTAGCGACTCACTGAATTTGAAACACCGTTCCAGCCTTGATCGGGATACCAGGTTCGATTTCCTTTATGAGCCGTTCGGTCCCATCGGGCATGCGTTCGATGATTTTCCCGTTCCTCGCCTGTGTTACGCTTCGACCAGATTCAAGTGCATCTTTAATCGCTAACTTCACTGCGAGCGCCGCCAGCAACGGGATGTTCTCTTCGGTTTGCGGGATGGTTGCTGGATCTTCCATTGTCTACTTCTAACACATCGGTCCACACTCGTCAGCTGGAACTTCCAAATTTAACAAAGCGCGACGGCACCTCGGCGCGTACACCGACCGCGACATCCGGGGCTTCGCCTTGCTCGGTGGCTGCTGCCACGTCCCCCTACTCCCGCTGGTGCGAACAGCCAAAACCGATAAGGATTCGCCCTCGAATTCAGCAGCTCCGCAAAGCCTACACACCTGATTCGGTAACGAGCTGATTTATCTCTCTTCGCTGGCCATGGCTTCAGCCATACGCATGCGCTCCACGCTTCGCCTGGCCAGCCTCATTCGCTCGCTCATGAGCAATCGCGCCTGACGGCACCGTGTTTCTTTCTCTTCAATTCGGGGGAGACCCCGTTCAGGTCAAGGATCGGGCCATGCGCGGCGTGCGGCGCCTCCCCAGCTTCCGCGCTTCGCATAGCTTCGCTTGTGCAGCCAGGGCCCCTCCACAATCCGCGTCCTTGACCTGAACTCCCCCTGGGCCAAGGGCATTCGCCCCCGCTGCTTTCCGAAAGCAGGCGGGCTGCTTCCAGCAATGGAAGAAGCCAACAGCCGCATACCGTTTTCTTTCACTCTGGGGAGTTTTTTGCGATGTCCACCATTACCACTTCCGCAACCACATCCAGCCGCACCGACATCTACACTCGTGTTACCGATCGCATTGTCGAGCAACTTGAGCAAGGCATTCGCCCCTGGCTCAAACCATGGTCCGCAGAGCATGCCGCTGGCCGCATCAACCGGCCGCTTCGCTCTAACTTCCAGCCCTATAACGGTATCAACATCCTGATGCTTTGGGCATCAGCCGAAGACCAGGGATTCTGTTCACCGCTCTGGCTCACCTTCAACCAATGCAAAGAGTTGGGTGGCCATGTGAAGAAAGGCGAGCATGGATCGCCCGTCGTTTACGCATCCACCTTCAAGAAGGAAGAAGAAGGTGACGACGGTGAATCCACCGAACGCGATATCTCATTCCTCAAGCAATACACGGTATTCAATGCCGAGCAATGCGAAGGACTGCCCGAGCGCTTCTATGAAATGAAGACCGAACCCAAGCCGATGCTTGAACGCATTGCAGCTGCGGATCAGTTTTTCAAGCAAACAGGTGCGGATATCCGTGAAGGTGGCAACTAGGCCTATTACACGATCAGCCATGACTATATCGGCATGCCACGCATCGAGACGTTTCGCGATGCCGAAGCACATGCCGCCGTTACTGCCCATGAGCTCACCCACTGGACCCGCAATCCAACGCGGTTGGATCGCGATCTTGGCCGCAAACGCTTCGGCGATGCAGGCTATGCCATGGAAGAACTCGTGGCTGAACTGGGCTCCGCTTTCCTGTGTGCCGACCTTGGCATCACGCCCGAGCTACGCGATGACCATGCCAGCTACATCGCCAACTGGCTGGAAGTGTTGAAGAACGACAAACGGGCAGTATTCACTGCCGCATCGCACGCATCCAAAGCGATTGATTATCTCCACTCGCTGAAAGCCACCGCTGAGTAATTGGAGATTCAGAGCAGCCGGCCAGCGGCTCAGTTCTTGAGCCGCTGGCTTCCATCGAACATTTTCAAATCAAACATTGAACAACGAGTCATAACCATGGACCCAACCGCTTGCTACCTGATCATTCTGGAAGCCTTCCGCGAACACGACTATGCCCGCGCACGCGAGTACGCGTTGATCCTCAAAGCCTGGCTGGAATCAAGTGGATTTTATCCCCTGGGCTTTGAGGCCACCGATATCTATGACACCCTTGGTGTTATCCTTCGGCCAGCCTGCAATGCATCTGCACTACGTTTTCCATTTGCACGTATCATCTGCAACCACTGCGATACGGGATCCCAAATCGAATCCTTGCCTGATGCCATCGATGAAGGCTGGTACAAAATCGACCTCACCGTCGATCTGCCAAATGTCAGCCATATTGGCACATGTCCTGCATGCCGCCGCAAGCAGGAAGAGGATTGCTAATAACCATCTATCTCAAGCCGATCAAAATGCAGCCCGCCGATTTCGGCGGGCTGTTTGTATTAGTGGCTGAAATTTGCGGCGCTATCGCGCCGGGTTGCCGGCATCGTGTCGGCGCAAACAGTCTCGCCAAATCTCATCCTTGGTCAACTTTTAATTCGTACTGACAATCATCGCACTAAAACATATTCCGCATCACATGCGGTCTGACCGTTGCTAATAAGATAGTCACCATCTTCGCCTGTTAAACAGTTTCCTTTAGGCGAACCAAATGGTGGAAGTCCCAAGAATCTTCCGGTACGTGCAACGCCATCGTCAATTTTACTATCAATGTTTTGAAGGGCTAACGGAGTGAAGATGCCGGTTCTTTGCATGTATTGTGAACTTATGCCAAGGAATTCTGGCGAACCGATATTTAGGTGCAAAGAT
Organism: Rania fehmarnensis; assembly: GCF_056494185.1. Classification (NCBI taxonomy): domain Bacteria; kingdom Pseudomonadati; phylum Planctomycetota; class Planctomycetia; order Pirellulales; family Pirellulaceae; genus Rania; species Rania fehmarnensis. The sequence continues at coordinate 8,447,011 of NZ_CM151398.1, read as the reverse complement.
ACTATTGTTGTAACATCATATGCAGGGGTAGAAAGCTGATAGGCAGATCCCCATCCCGGGTAGCCAACATAATTGCCTGCTCCCATCGCCTGATTTTCATTGTATTTAAGACGAGGATACCCAGTGCCAATCGCCGATGCGCCAGTAAATCCTTCTCCAATCAAGCGTGCGTTACTCAAGTGTTGAAAAAAGCGTGTGTTCTCACCCACAAAATGGAATTGATCAGAAGGCGCATCTACTTTTTGATTGCCATTACCAATGGGACCAAGTCCAAAACTCGTGGCGTTACTTAGATCGCCTGGCAATCCGTTGAATTTGAGTTTGAATGTAATCACGGCAGCGTTGAATGCCTCTAGCTGGCTCACTTGAGCACGGATACGCGCTGCTTCGATAAGATCTCGTCCAACCAACATCCCACCTACAAGCAAGCCAATGATAACCAGCACAATGCTGAGCTCGATCAGCGTGGATGCTGATTTATGGTGAATTTGCTTTTGCTCCGATGGGCCCATTCTTTTAGATTAGCACGACTTTGTTAACCGAAGGTTAACAGCAGGCAAAACTAGCGGCCGCGTTTATTCCGTCTTGGCAGAGCAACACTTTTTACTTGAATTTGCATCTGTTCGCTGTAAGTCACTCCGGAATTTCACTTGATACCGGAGGACCCCCTGAAGCCAGATCATGAACTTATTCAAGCTTGTAGAGATGGACGCGAAGAAGCGGCTCGCCAAGCACTTACGCGTGGGGCTTCCGCAAATGCGAAGATCCACGGCAAATCATGCCTGCGTGTTGCTGGTGAGCATGGTGGCAATGAAATCGTACAACTGCTTCTTAGAGCCGGTGCCGATCCGAATGAGATTGTTGATCGTAAAGGCAATACGTTGATCAACTGGGCAGCCGCTCAAGGCAACTACGGTTTCGTAGTGGAGCTACTGAAATACAAAGCTAATCCGCTGATTCCGAATCGTGACGGCAAAACAGCACTGCTTACCGCTTGCCATGGTGACAATGAATTCTTGCTGGACCGCCTGGTGTCAGTTACTGGCCAGAATTCTGACGAACAAGGCAATTCTCCACTTCATGAGGCTGCACAATTTGGGACGACGGGCATGTGTGCATTGCTGCTCAGTCGCGGAGCATTTATTAATCGGCAAAACGCAGACGGTGTCACTCCACTTTATGCTGCAAAAGTGGCTGGAAGGCAGGATATCGTACAGCTCCTACTCGCAAACGGCGCTGATGATTCGATCACACCTTTCCCAGCTCGTCAGCCAGAACAAATTAAGCAGCTAATGATCGATTTTGATTCGGAGCCAGAAAGGCCGACAGCAACACTGGCATATGTCAGCAAAGTTGCAGAAGGACAAGGGGCAAATAACAAGTTGAGTAAGCAAGATGGTTGGCAAATCTGAGTAACACTTTGCCAATGGCAAGGACCAAGCAGAGGCACAGACTTCCATCCGTTCCGAATGCAATGGCCCTTGCTCATTTACATTCGGCAAGAAGCTGTCTGCGATCAATCTTTATGTTCAAGCACGTAGGTAAGTATCTTACTTAAGGGATACGCGTATTTACGTAATAGCCTGCGGTACTTTCTGAGCTTAGGGAGCTTCTTGGACAAGTGTTCAAGAAATTGCAATAGCTCTTCGAGTTCAATAAGCACAGAATATTCGTATGCGGTATTTCCCTTCGGATTACTTCCCCGGTCACGCACTCGAAAGCGGATAGCTTGAGCGTTTTCATCGTACCAGATTTCCACTGGTGAACTACAAATGAGTCGCTTGGTTCCACGGTTACGAAAACCTCCAGTACGCCATAAATGCATAGCATTACCCTTTCCATTAATGGAAATTGATGAAAAACATCATGCAATGCGAAACCATTAACGCATTGCATTTGAAGCTAAAAGTGAGAATGGTCAGTCAACGCTGACGGATCTGTGCCAACAACTGGCAAGTAAGAGGCGAGGGTTGATATATCATAAGAATTAATTCTTATGCCGCCGTCGCCGCGACACGCCCCCCCCCGAATGGCTGGAGTGCGGTGCGATTTATTCATGATAAGCGAGTTTTTACCGTAATTGCAATAAGGCAAGGCAAAAATATTTGTAATTGCAATAATCGCTGCGGAATTGGCTTAGAAAACAAATGCTGTTAATTGGCGTAACAGCTTAACGATCGTAGTGAGTTCCCCTCAAATCGTATCCTGCTTCGGAAATTCCTGCGGTTCAGGCTGCATCCGTTCCAGCATCCTCAGTATTTCCCGTTGCTTCTGAACGTAACGTTCCCAGGTGTCGCCTGGGCAATAGGTTTCACAGATGAGGCTTACCGCATACTGTATTCCTGCATCGCGTTCAGAATTCCAGCTGGCCATCACAGCAAAGAATGACCACACAAACGTCATCACCCAGCATGCAAAGCTGATGACGATCGCTGCCAGCAGTTTCCGCTCATACCGCATGGTTTGATGCAAGGCCCATGCGGCAGATATCGGGATCACCAGCCAGAGCGTTGATAGTAAGGTGGTCACCAATTCCGAAGTCGTGTCACTGCTGTACCACAAAACCGTCTGGAAATAGATGTGAGTTGCGAGCGCCGCGACATTGACGATGAGCATCACTGCTGCCACTTTCAAGCCGGTAGCGACTGGAATGCGGGTGACGTTTCCGATGTGTTTTTGCTTCAGGGAGCGAGTCATGGGTGGAATCCGTGTTTCCAGTTGAATTAATGCCAAAGCCCACAGCGTTTGTCACGCTCCAAATGGCATCCACAAATGTTCCTTGACAGGCCTGTTTTCACTCGGCTAGTTTTCAGCATGCTTTCGCACTCCATTCGACCTTCCGATACCGATCTGCTTTTTGAAGCGTGCCTGGTTGGCAACCAACGCGGTATCATCGACCTGCTGCTCGAAGGCCTGTCAGTCGACACGCGCAACCAACATGATCAGACCATGCTGATGATCGCGTCGCAAAAAGGCGACTTGGCTATGGTTGAGGTGCTGCTTTCGCAAGGTGCGGATGTAAATGCTCGGGATGCATTTGGCAGGAATTGTCTGCATCACGCAGTCGGCAGCGGCGATAGCCAGCTATTTCGCTACCTCGTATCGGCGGGTGCTGCAATCGAGTTGAATACACGAAAGGGCCACACGCCACTTCACTTCGCTTGCCGGAGCACGGAACTAGCGGTGATTCATACATTAGTCGAGCTTGGAGCAAATATTCACGCGTTGACGTTTGCAAATGAGTCCATGCTTCACCAGGCCATCCATTCGATTGAGCATGGTGGCTGCATGCAGCGTATGCCTGCCGTGGTTGAGTACCTCATCACAGCAGGTGTCGACGCTATGATTCGCAACAGCAGCGGTAAGAACGCCATGGATCTGATTGGGCATTGGCATCGGATATTTGCAGATGACAAGCAGCGCGTCTTGGTGCTCGAATTGGCCAGGCAGCAACTCTGGTAGAATCGGTTGACACATGTAAGACTTCAAGAATTGCGGCAGGAAGTCGAAGTTGCAAATGCACGCAACTGAACTGCTTTGTGAATTCGGATTAGGAATTCAACCCAGTTGCTCGTATACGAACCCCAAAACACAAAAATGTAGCCATGGCTCGTTTATACGGCCTGGAATAGGACGGTGGCTGTAATGCTTCAGTCGCTCTCGCGTTTGCAAATCCAACTCTCGGTTTCGTCAATGCTAATGCAGAATTTGGGATCACAAGAGAAAATATAATGGGACTTTAGCAGTTGAAACCCGTTTAGCTTCGCAACTTCAGTCGTGCTGAGAGCATCGGGTATTAGGCACGTTCTGCTGGGAGATACGACCAGAAGCGTTTTAGACAAAGGCATTGCCACAGTTACATTCGGGCTACCTACATCCAATACACTGCGTATGGTATTGCAATCCCCTAAAACTACCACGGGATCATCTGAACAAACGAGAAAGGGTGCATTTTCGGCAATGGAAACTAGCTTCCAATAGCGTTGACCAAAAGCCCAAAAATTGCAGGCCGTAAAGAGGGTCAAAAACCTAACAAAATCGTCCTGATCGAGGTTCTCGAATTTGTGAACAAGTCCATAAAAGTTTCCCCAATAGAGCTCTTTGTCGGGATGATCAAATTGACCAAAGAGTTGTTCAATTTGAAACATAAGTTCGTTGGATTTGCGAAGCGTAGAACGCAGATCGTCGACTTGCGACTTGAATCGCGGTGTTCGAATCGCAGTGAAAGCTATGAATTGAACAAAATCACTGTAGGTTGGTTGGTCCTTTGGCATCGCAGCGTCAGTTACTACCGAGTCGAGTACCTTGGACCACTTATGCTCGAATTGCTCACCGATGAGCCCCTCAACAATCTGCTGATTTCCGTCCATCGAAGCCTTTGGCACGGTATAGAAGTGCCAAATCCTTCCTAAGCTCGCAGGAGACTTCGGTTCCCATCTCGGTTTTCTTCCAGGCTCGGAATAGCCCCAGAGCATGCCATTGTTTCGCTGCTCATGTGTAAAGTGCTTAAGGAACATTGTCGGAACGATGTGATGATTCTCTCGATTTCCCATAGGCCACAGCTAAGAGCAAGTCGGTAAAACCCTGATTTTACGAAATTGCTACGCGATCGCTACCACGGCTCACAATCAGTTAACACTTTGATGCCTTAGCCGCAACAGTTGTGACCATGAATGGAGGCAACTACAGCCGTCGCCGGTCGCATCCAGCAGAATATTGGCTCCCCCTGAAGGTAACCCCCAATATTCAGCTGGACACGATCACTTCGTTCCGGCTAGCCGGCTGTTACGTGGAGGTGAATTGGTCGCAATTGTTGCGGCCATGCAACAACTACCAAGGAAGGTCACTATGTCACGTTTAACCGTCACTGAGAAAGAGCACTGGAAATCCCGCATCGAGCAACGCATCAATCGAGCGATCGAGAAACTGCAATGGAGGAACCCAATCTTCATGTCCACCATTCAGGCCGAAGCACGGGCTTCAGCTTTTAAGAAGTTGGGAATTGCTGATCTACATTTGAAACGCGAATCGCTACTTGCGTCCATCAAGGATCTGCAAGCTAAGGCAGATGCGTTTGAGCAATCCATGTTCGAAAAGATTCTCGGGCCGAATCGCCCCTATCCGTACCACAACCGATCTGATTTGGACACCATCGTTCGCAAGGAAGCAGCTCAGATCGAGGACGAACTATTAGCGGGTGACGAGCTAGGTCGGCAAATTCTGAAGCTCCGGGCGGAGAAAGAATCGCTGCTTGATACGCTGTGGCTGGCAACATCAAGCCAGCAAGTCCGCGAGCTCTGGAACCAGGTGGCTGTAGTGCTCGGCGATGAGCATACGGCTCTTCAAGCCGAAATTCTTGCCAAGACCGTTGAAGCGTAACCACCCACACCGAAAGCGGCGATGATCTCGTCGCTTCCAGGCGGAGCTCTCTATGAAACACCATCCACAAAAAACAATCCGCATCCGAAATCATTCATCACTGCAAATGGATCTATTTCGGTCGGAGGCGAGCATGCAAAAAAACTACTCGCCATCCACGCAAACTTCTGGCAGACATGGCACACCAAATTTTGTCGACATCGTTCACTTCGCTAATGCTATGCCAACCCGCTCGCAACCACTGCTGCTTTTACCCGAGGCGGATGATGATCCAGTAGAAGCCAACGCACGATCTGAATCACAGGTGCCAAGCCATGCATTACATGACCATCGTCCAGGAACTCATGCAGAAGGATCCAATCCTCTTAGAGCAGCTCACAAGCAGCAACTCTTTACTTTTGACGATGAAGGAGCAGGCAGTGCAGCTACGGGAGAGGCATCTGGAATTGCTAAGCCAGTTGCACGCACAGTTTCCCAATCGTCCAGTGGAGCAGTTGAAAGCGGAAACATTGGAAGTCGCCATCGAACAATGGAAGGATCAGTTCCTACCAGGACAGCCATAAATGCACTGCAATGGAAAGCCAAGCGACGTCCTTCTGGCCAGCCACTATTCGATCTGATCACGGAAGATGAACCAGTCACTCAACTCCTGCCACCCATAGAAATTAAATCAGCAGCAAAACCGATTGTCGTTGGATCTTCCCATGGCGAAAAGCAGAAAGCCCGCGACATCCTGCAAGCGGTTCGCATCCTGAAATCATTGGAAGACGATCACAGACAGGCAACCGACGACGAGCGTGCAATGCTTGCGAAGTTTGGTGGATTTGGTCCAGTGGCAAGGCAATTGTTTCCCGATCCGATCAAAGGCATCTACAAAGATGCATCCTGGGAAGCACTAGGGGCTGAACTGGAGTCACTGCTCAGCCCCGCCGAGTACGAAAGTGCGAAACGTACCACCTTCAATGCGTTTTATACTTCGCCAGCAGTCATTGCTGCGATGCATGAATCACTCGGCAGGCTCGGCGTGCCTGATCAGGCACTGATTCTTGAGCCAGGTTGCGGTAGCGGCAATTTTATGAACATGGCACCAGATGGAAAGCGATTTATCGGTGTGGAACTCGATACGACCTCAGGCCGCATTGCACGAGCACTCAATCCCGACCATGACATACGTATCGAAAACTTCCGTGATACCAAGCTTCCTGAAAATCGTATCGATGCAGTCATTGGCAATGTTCCTTTTGCCAATATCAAGCTTGACCACAAGGGCGAGCGTTATTCACTGCATGATTATTTCTTCGCCAAATCGATGGATGCGTTGAAGCCTGGAGGTGTACTTGCTTTAGTGACATCGCATTTTACGCTCGATAAGCAGAATGCATCGATCCGCGAGTATCTGGCAGACCAGGCTGATTTTGCTGGATCCATACGCCTACCCGCTGATGCATTCAAGCAGGAAGGTACCAAAGTCGTGACCGACATCGTGTTCCTTCGCAAGCGTGCAAAAGGTGAAACGCCAAATCATGTGGATCCCGATTGGCTTAAAACGGGAGCGAAAGATGTTGATGGGACACCGGTGACGGTGAACCAGTATTTTATCAACCACCCTGAAATGGTGCTCGGCGATTGGACGCTCGAGAATCAGTTTTATGGTGAAGAAGGCTATAGCATCAAGTCGAATGGAGATCTGTCCGAGCAGCTCCGTATGGCAACTGCCAGATTGCCTGCAGCCAATGCAATCCTGCCGACACGGTTGGAATCAGAACCTGCTCATGCTCGCTTCACTCGCCCTCCTCCCAGCCGCCATATCGGCGAAGGCAGTTTCTTCATTGGTGATGACCGGGTGATCTGCCAGTTGGAAGGCGGCACATCACAGCCCGTCATGCATGGATCGACCATCCTGAAGTCCGATGGCACGATGATGTCGAGACGGCTTGCTGCACTCATTGGTCTTCGCGATGCAGCTAGGCTTGTGTTGCAGTCGCAAAATGAAGCATGGCCAGATAGTGAAAGGCAAGCCACCCGTAAGTCACTGAACCAACTCTACGACCGGTTTGTATCGGCTTACGGGCCGATCAACAAAACGACCTTCAGCGAAACCAAGGATGGCAACGTCATCCGCCGCATGCCGAACCTGGTCAAGTTTCGGGAAGACCCGGATGCGATGCTGGTCAGCTCGCTCGAAGAATATGATGAAGTTACCGGCATTGCTACAAAGGCGACCATCTTTGGCCAGGATGTGGTCGGGCGGACGAAGCCGATCGACCACGTTTCATCGGCCGAAGAAGGCTTAATCGTATCGCTCGATCAAACGGGCGGCATCGACCTGGCATTGATTGCGAGCCTCTACGGCAAAGACCAGAAACAAATATTGCAGGAACTCGGCGATCTGATCTACCTCAATCCAGAAACTCGCGGTTATGAAACCGCTGACGTCTATCTCTCTGGCAATGTTCGCCACAAATTGCAACTCGCTGAAGCAGCAGGTCCTGAGTTTGCGGGCAATGTGGAAAAGCTAAAGCTAGTGCAACCACCTGATATCCTGCCTGGGGATATTGATGCCAATCTTGGAGCACCATGGGTGCCTGCATCTGATATCGAAGCCTTTGCCGCAGAACTCTTCCAGGTGAATCCTGGTGCCGTTCGCATCGGGCATTTGAAGAAAGATGCCGTCTGGAGTGTCGATGCCAACTATGCTGCCGAGCAATCCGTTGCAGCAACTTCCGACTACGGCACCACACGGATTAAAGGCACGCAGTTACTTGAGCTCGCGCTCAATATGCGTACCCCACTCATCTATGACACGGTCAAAACATCTGAAGGCGAAGAACGCATTCTGAATCAGGATGAAACCTTAGCTGCTAAAGAAAAGCAGAAGCTGATCAAGGAGCGATTTCGTAACTGGATCTTCAGCGAGCCGGAACGTACCGAACGATTGGTTCGGCTTTACAACGATACCTATAACAATCTGCGTCCACGGCTATTTGATGGATCACACCTGGCATTCTCCGGCATGAATGAAACCATCTCACTTCGCCAGCACCAGAAAGATGCGATCTGGCGGGCTATGAGTAGTGGTAATACCCTACTCGCCCACGCCGTCGGTGCCGGCAAGACATTCACCATGGCAGCAACCGGCATGAAGCTCAAACAGGCGGGCCTGATCAAGAAGCCGATGTTTGTCGTGCCGAACCACATGCTCGAGCAATTCTCCCGCGAGTTCATTCAGCTCTATCCGAACGCAAAGTTACTGGTCGCATCGAAGGACGATATGGGCAAGGACCGCCGCAAATTCTTGACGGCAAAGATTGCCAGTGGCGATTGGGATGGCATCATCGTGACCCACAGCTCGTTTGAACGTATCGGTATGTCGGCCGAGTATCAGGAGCGTTTCCTTCGCGAGCAAGTCGCTGAATATGAAGAGCTCCTTAAAGACGTTAGTCGTGCTGACGGCAAGCAGAACAACCGCAATTTGATCAAGACGATCGAAAAACAAAAAGCCAACCGAGAAAACAAGCTGAAGGAACTATCCGCCGAAGAAAAGAAAGATGACGGCCTAGTATTCGATGAGCTTGGTGTCGACCATATCTTTGTCGATGAAGCTCATTACTTTAAAAACCTTGAAACCGCTACCAAGATGGACCGTGTTGCGGGTATCCAGACCGGCGGCAGCCAGCGATCCTTCGACCTCTACATGAAATCCCGCTACCTCGATGAATTGCATCCTGGTCATGGGGTAACATTTGCGACCGGCACGCCGATCAGCAATACCATGGTTGAGATGTACAACATGCAACGCTTCCTGTATTTGAATGGCTTGCTCGAACGGGGCATTGAACATTTCGATGCCTGGGCTGCTAACTTTGGCGAAGTCGTTGAGTCGATGGAGATATCGCCAGACGGTGCTTCGCTTCGCCCGCGTAGTCGCTTCGCACGCTTTAATAACCTGCCCGAGCTGCAGCAGATGTTTCGGATGTTTGCCGATGTGCAGACCGCAGACATGCTTGATCTGCCACGCCCAAAACTCAAAGGCGGCAAACCGCAAACGGTTGCAACCGCAATGACCGATGCACAGGCAGCCATCCAGCAGGAACTGGTCGAGCGTTATGAACGGCTACGGTCGCAGAAGATTGATCCACGAGTGGACAATGCCCTGGCGATTACGACCGACGGTCGCAAGCTTGCACTCGATGCACGCATGCTTGTTCCCAACGCGCCAGATGATCCGCATTCGAAGCTCAACGCACTGGTTGAAAATGTTGCTTGCGTCTGGAAAGAATCCTCCCCTACTCGCGGCACACAGCTAGTCTTTTGTGACATGGGCGTCCATAAAACACCCTGGGGCTTTTCGGCTTACGATGACATTACCCGCAAGCTCATCGCTCGCGGTATCCCGAAAGAGCAGATTGCATCGATCGGCGAAGCCGAATCCGATGCGAAGAAGCAAGCTTTGTTTGAGAAGGTCCGTAATGGCTCTATCCGCGTGCTGATTGGCAGCACGCAAAAAATGGGAACTGGCACAAACGTTCAGAAGCGACTGGTCGCACTGCATCACGCAGATGCACCGTGGAAACCTGCAGAGGTTGAGCAGCGAGACGGTCGGATCTTACGGCAAGGAAATCTCAATCCGGAAGTAGAAATCTTCCGATACGTCACTGCCGGATCATTTGACAGTTTCATGTGGCAGGCATTGGAGACCAAAGCCAGGTTTATCTCTCAGATCATGACTGGTGGCACAGGAGCTCGCCATGCCGACGATGTCGGCGGGCAGGAGCTTTCCTATGCTGAGGTAAAAGCGATTGCGTCCGGCAATCCCGCCGTCCTCACCCTCGCTGAAACTGACGCAGAATTACAACGCCTGAGCATCCTTCGTAAGAATCATTCGGACGAGCAATACCTGGCTCGACGCAAACTTAAAGAGCTGCCAGATACGATTGAACGACTATCCGACCGTGTTGAAAAACTCAAAGCGGATTTCGCAACATTGAAAGCCAACGAGTTGGAGCCCATCATTATCGCTGGCAAGCGTTCGATGATTGAATCACAAAACGCGATGCTCGCCGAACAATTGGAACGGCTTCCGATTGAGGTGAATAGTCCGATGCGACGCTACCTTGGTGAATATCACGGCTTGCCGTTTGGCATCCACCTTCATCCACATATAGCACCGGAAATTTTTCTTGAAGGTGGCGTGACTCGGCTCGCAAGCGTCACGCGTGAACCAGGTGCTCGTGCAGTCTTCAATGCATTAAAACGATTGGAAGATAGCTATCCTGAGCAACAGATGAAAGCTGAAACCGATCTACCGCTCGCACAAAAGCAGCTGATCGATTATCAGGGAAAGATTGGGAGAGAGTTTCAGTTTGGCGGTTATGCAGATTCACTTCGATCCCTTCGCGATGAACTGAAAACGGCATTGTCAGATAAACCAATTGCTGAAGGCGAGATTCGTCGGCCAACTTCAGAAATCGCAGCCGATATCGAATCATTGAAAGCTTCCGTGCAGAAGCCAGAAGTCGAGCGGAGTGACGATGAAAAGCCCGTCTCAACCGCAGAGGAGCCGATCATCCGTCAGCTGCAGAAGCGGAGGGATTCGCGGCATGAAATTGCAACTATCGAGCATGACATCGATGACGATGCGAGCGTTGACGCATTTAAGTTGCCGAAAGGATTTCAGCAGCGGTTAAGTCAGCCAACTAAGCAAGAGAGGTCGATTGCTTAATTGTCGGGCGAGGAGAGTGAGCGATGGCATGTTGATCTCGCAGATGATCGGATGCGTAAAGCGATTCTAGCGGTGAAATACTTACGGAGCAGCGATAAATGACGCCTGCCAGACGTTGTGACTTGCAACCGTTCTGCGGTAAAAGTCAGTCAGGCATTCTAAAAGCCAACGCACAACCGCCATTTGAATTCAGATCATACAAGGCATTGGTCGCGGCATCTGATGTACTGCTGGCGGCGTAAGAACACTGTCCATAACGTTGGCTTGACAATGTCTTACCCTTTGACGGATCACCGTCATCTAACTTTGTATCTATGTCAAATGCTGTTTTGGCATCCATGACGCCGATACAAGGTGCATTTGTTCCATCGCCTGGATTCATCCTCGATAACGTAAGAAAATTGCCACTTGTTCTACCCAGATAGCAATTGCTGCCAGTGGCACCAGTTACGGAAGCGTTGGCCTGCTGATCGGAATTTTGCAAGTATATCAACCCGAATCCGGAAGGCATCCCTAGTTTACTGACAGGGGAGTTAAAACCCGCTACGCTCCAATCGGAATATGTCAGAGACCTGTTACCAGGATCACTCATTTCTGCGTTGAAAAGCCCTGCGAGTTTTAATTGCCAAAACGCGTGAAAAAACTCCCTCAGACTTTCAGTGTTTGTTTGGGAGTAATTTGCCCCTGTTGGTCCAAAGAGCCTGCCGTTTCCGTTGCCATTGCACGTTCCGGTTGTCTCTGTGGTATTATTGCAATTTCCTGCCGATAAGAAACTTGTCGCGTTAGCACAGTCACCCGGCAAACAGCTGTATTTCAATTTAAATGTCGTAATCGCGACATTGATTTGTTCAACTTGACTGATCGTCGCACGTCTGGTTGATGCAGCAATTAAATCCTTCCCAACCATCACCCCGCCCACCAGCAGTCCAATCACCACCAATGCGATGCTGAGTTCGAGCAGCGTGAATGCTGCCGAACTGCGTTTTGCGAATTCAGGGATTGCGACCATTCGGCCATCGTAGCAGCCAGTGGTTAAAATTGGGTTAACATCAGCAAATCATCCACTCATTGAAGAGCTGTCCCCGCGTCTGATCGCCTTGAATTTTTTCACTCCATTGATCCACTGCGCGGCGGTCTTCGGTTCTTCCATGGCCAGCAATACAATACTATGTAACTCAAATGCCTCGGTGCAGAGGTTCCTCGATTTCGCTCCGAGAGCCATCCCCGTCGCGACAGCGGCCCTCGCGGCGTAGAGCGGCATGTCTTGTGGCATTTTGATCGACTCGTCTTCAGGGTTGTCGTATGCAAGTTGGCATATGGCGAGTGACGTTGAGGTGAATCCAATGCAGCCGAGCGGACGCGATTCATAGACTGAGCAGGTGTTATCGTCAGCCAGCAATGCACAGGGAATAATCGATTTTCGGTGTCGTTCGAAGGTCATCTTCCTAATCGTGTCGGCGTTTGCTTTCAGCTTTGCCATGATCGCCGCCTGTTCTGTGGCTGATTTCTGTTTCACATTCTTGGCGATTGCAACGGCCTCCGGAATGGAGCAATCGACGGGTACTGAGCAGCATAGTGCACAGCCTTTTGAGCAGGCCCGCGACATTCGTTCAGGCGAAATGTCGGAGAGCGTCTGAAGTTGCTCGCAGGCATTTTGGGCAATTGTTGCAATTGACTGCTTACGTTTCTTCACTAAGTCAATGTCTTCAGCGGTTCGTCGCTGCTGATGTTCAAGCAATGAGCGGAATTCTTCAGGTGTATCGAGCATGAATGAAAGACTTTTCGAGTATGCGAGGGGAGCTGTTCCGTCTACTGAGTATACGCGATTGTTGCTATCGACTGAAAACGGGCACTGTCGGATAACGCAATGGCGAATCCGTAGGCCATCCACGTCCATTGCAGCTGTGTGAGTTGCGGGGGCATCGGTAATGACCAGCTATCTTGCCTATCCGTGAATAGGCAGGCGTTAAAGTGCCACTCAGACATGCTTGCAAGAATCGGGGGTCCGGCACGCTGGCTCATCTAGCGATGAGCGACAACGTGCCGGCCGCGAGGTGTCACCAACGAGTGACGATGGACCGGTAGCCTATGCAAATTCGTTACTTGGGGCCTTGATGCTTCGGTCAGCAAGAGTGCGTTGAATGGATGCCAGATCGAATGGCTTGGTCCAGTGGGCATCAAAGCCAGCAGCAAATGAAGCCTGTTCGCTAGAACTTTCGCCGTTTGCAGTCATTGCCACGATGAATTTGAGACGGGTATCCGGTCGTCGACGCAGCAGTTGGACAAATTCGTATCCGTCCATCTCCGGCATGGATATGTCAGAAACTATGATATCTGCACGAAATTCGTTCAACGTAAGGAGGGCCTGCTTTCCCGAATCAACCGATTTGACTTGATGTCCCATTCGCTCCAGCAGTCGCGAAAGGACAATGCGTATCGTCAAAATGTCATCAACGACGAGCACTTGATAAAAGTTGTCGCCAGCGATCAATCGAGTTTCAATGTCAAGTTCCTGCGATTGGAGCTATCCCTGGGCCAACCCATATGATTGCACCGAGCAGTTCGAAGTGAATCGAGAGTCGCACCATGAGCGACTGGCGGATTCCACCAGCGATGGATTTCTCGATTCGAGCGTCAGTGGCAAAGGGCGTGTCTTTAACTACACTCGATCAATTCCTCCCATGTACAACGCGATTTGTCGAGGGAGATGGGAAAGATTCTGCTCTGCCTAAACCACATCGCATACCCAATGTGGTTGCCGCTCAAGTAAATTAGCATGCAACCCGAACTAGTGGCAGTATTCAATGCATCCGCCCTTGGAGCCAACCTTGCCAAATCTACTGACACGCGATGACTTGGTCAAATTGATCGTCGAGCTATATCGCAATGGCCGGTAGCAGATCCAACATAAGAGCTATGAAGAACAAATGTCACCGGCCGATTTGAGGTCGACCGGCGACTTGCTTCCATTCACCGGACGCAAGCGGAAGCAAACTGAGTATGAGTTGCTCGGATCAATAAAGCGATGTGCGTAGCGTTCCGGCGTATTACGTTCCATCGTCCGCGACGCTTCTATTGGTTGCGTGCTGCAATCTGACGGAAGTTGTTTCGATATCCAAGTCTTGCGTGTGAGTAGTTTTACCTGCTAATGCGATCTGTAGTTTGCGAGTGCAGTGTGCCCAAAGCACAGTAAGCCTACCGGCACTCACACTTATAAAAATCTTTTACTCGATCGCTCGGGCTCACCTGTCGCAGTCATCGTACTGCTCAGAATGAAGCAGATCCGGTGGGATCCATCCTATCGCTGAATTACCCGACCTCTTTCAGGCCACGCTGCTTCTGCTTGTCCTGCTCAATCCACTGGTCTGCTTCTTCGAACATTTTTGCAGCACGCAACAAATCGTCCGAGCGAAGTGACGCGGTCGATTGCCATTCATGGCTATTGTCCATGTAGCGACGCTCGATTTTGGCGTTGTAGAAATCGCCGTGTTCACCTTTGCTTTTCCAGATGGCAACACGCAGTCCGCCAGAGCCAGCGATCGTGTGAATCGGACGCCCACCTGCGGCTGGCGTTTCTTCGGGTTGGGTTGCTTCGTTAATAGTCGTCATAGATCCTCCATGGTTGGTTTAGGGCTCTAGTCGCACATCGGATTTCGCAGCGTCAATCACCGGATCTTCAATGAGTGTCTGCCACCACATAGCCAGATTCACCTGATGGATACGCCAGTCAGCTGTGGCTGTTTGGGCGCTGTCGCTTCCCAAGCTGCCAAGGCCGCTTTCCTAAAGGAAGCCTTCGGCCTTTCGCTTGCAGCCACAGCTTCAACTGTCGTGGCATGGTTGGTGGTCTGGCCGCATTGTGGTGGCCAGCCACATCATCCGAAAGGACTCGTTATGCCCAATGCACAATCTCAACAATCACTCGAACCACTCAGCGAAAGCTCACTTTACCAGTTCACCGGCGATCTCCTTCGGTACACACATCCGCTCAATCGCAAGGTGATCTATACACCAGGCGTCCGATATCTAGCCGACGCCGGCAAGGCCTACTGGCTGATCGATGCTATTGCTTCCTATTTCGGCAGTCCTGAAATGAACGCTGCCATGGCTAAGGATTATCGACTCAAGCAGATGCAATTCTGGCGTCTCGAAGTCAATGACGAAAAAGCAGTGTTGACGGCAGAGGCCGACGCCGGTGAAGTGCCCTTCATCCGTCAGGAAATTGTATTCACCGATTTCCCGATGAAGCAGGTCGATATCTGGGCTGGCTTTGATGGCATCTACTGGACGCTATATCTGCCTTCCGAACACTGAATTAACAATCACCGCCAGACGCGTCACCGCGTCTGGCATCGCTGGAGAATTTACATATGCAGTTCTTACCAATCGATCCCTCTTCGAAAACCAATTTTGAAACCCTGGTCGATGCCATCACTGAGCATCGCATCTGCTTGCTCAGTGCCTTCGACCAGCACACGCATGAACCTGTGTTCATGGTGTGTGCCGTCAACCCCGATCCGGATACCCAGGACGGTTTGCAATTTGTGCCACTGGCTACGCTGCGCACCGGCAATCCGTATGAGCGGTTCGTACCAGCATCGGATTCTGAAAAATCGTTGCCAACGCTAACGCGTTATGGCAATGGAAGCGTAGCATGACTTCGTCTTTCGGGAGAAATGAGGACCTATGAACATCAAGCAAGCAAAACAAATCCAACTCGACGATTTCCTCTCACGACTCGGTTGCTCCCCTACTCGCAGCTCCATGACGCAGAGTTGGTATTTGAGCCCGTTTCGTGGTGAGGATACTGCTTCTTTCAAAGTGAATCGTAGCCGCAATCTGTGGTTTGATTTTGGCAGTGGCGAAGGCGGTGACATACTCGACCTCATGATCAAGCTTGAGAGTCTCGGATCGATTCCCGATGCATTGCATCGCATTGGCGACATCATGGGATCGCAATCGATTCCTTTGCAACGTCGCGAAACACCGCATCCGCATATTGAATCGGCACCGGAAGCCATGGAATTTGGGCCATTGCAATCGCGGTGGCTGTTTGCTTACCTTCGATCACGTGGCATCGACCCAAACAAAGCGTTGCCCTATCTCAAACAGGCTACCTATGAATATGCTGGTAAGACCGAGCATGCATTGGCATTTGCCAATGATGCCGGTGGCTACGAGTTACGCAGCCCAACCTATAAACGCAGCTATGGCAAGAAAGCAATTCGCACGATTGCCCGTTGCTCAACCACCGTGCAGATTTTTGAGGGGTTCTTCGATTTCTTGACATCGCTGATGGTTCCTGCGATCGACAGCAAGTGTGGCGTGATTGTGCTTAACTCGGTTTCGATGAAAGACCAGGCGGTTGCCAAAATCAAAGATCTGGGTGCCACACGCGTGGAGGTGTATCGCGATCTCGACCGTGCCGGACAAGAATTTTTCGACCGGATCGTATCCGATCTGCCTGGTGTGGAATGCGTGGACCGATCCAAGCTCTATGATGGATTTAAAGACCTGAACGAATGGCACGTGTCGTCCGATAAAGTCGCCTGCTAGAGCGATATTGGAGTTTTTGCTCTACGATCTAACCATCTAATCACGTCCCCGTTTTCCCTTGGCCAGCACCGCCGCAAAATGTCGGGACATCAACAGATTAGAAATAGCCTCTCCCCAACTCATCGCGCAGCGATGCTCTGCTCTTCGCCAGCACGGCGGCATTCGGCCTACGGCCTCTGCTCATGCCGCCCGGCAGATCACCCGGATGCACATGCAGTCGCATCCGCTCGATACTGCCATGGTCGCACGATCCAACCATACTCATGCGATTGCCGTTTTAAGGCGGTTGTATCTTAATGCTGAATTGAAGCGAAAGCTCATTCAACCGAAATCGCTTTGCCACACGAACGCTCTCTGTCGCTGGGTTATGCATGCAGGTCTCTTTGATCACCTCATGCCTCCATTCATTGTGACCTCGTCTCGGCTACAAACGACCACAGCCATGATTTCTGGCGTGCTTAAACTCGTCGTCGGGATTTGCAAGCAGAAAAGCCGCTTTCCTAAAGGAAGCCTTCGGCTTTTCAGCTTGCAAACTCGCGATGCTCCCGCCTATGCCGAGTTTCTAATGCTCGCCATCAGGCTGCGGTCGTTCGTAGCCGGATCAACAACAAAGGAAGGAACCATTTTATGACCAATACTAAATCTGTAGCAGAACCCGTTTACCGCAAGCAGCTTCGAGCTGGCATCTCGATCGCCGTGTTTGAAAACGAGCATGACGGCCGCAAATACCGCAGCATCAATGTGCAACGCAGCTACAAGAAAAACGGCAAGTGGGAACGCATGTGCATGTATGTCTCACACGAACAAATCCCATTCCTGATCGAGGTGCTGGAAAGCACTTGGACATTTTTGAACGATCACCCGATCGGCACGATCGGCGGAACCAATGCCGAAGCAACCGAGGTAGCTGAAGATGCAGAAGACTACTCTGAAGGAGCTGAGGAAGTTGCCGCTTAACCTATGGCTTACTGCCAGTCTCCGTACAGCGGAGGCTGGCAGCAGCAAAAACGAAAGGATGCTTTTATGAACAGCCACAACATCAAATCAAGGATTCGCGGACCATTTGCCTACCTGCCTGGTAGGAACGGTGTTGATAACACATTCGATGTCACATGCCTTCGCACGAGTTGCATCGTTGCCTATTCCAGCTACTGGGAAGCACGCGACGAAGCCGAAGCGGTTGCCTATGCGATGGCATATGCATTGAACCGGCAATTCATGCCACTCCGCTCACGACTCAGGCCCACCAACCACAACTTGCTTAACCGGTTTCGGAAGATCCATCCCGGCCCCTACTCGGTGTTAATAGTCGCTCATGGCCACGGCAAGAATGAGATCGGCGTGACCGATGGCAAGCATGAATATTTGATTCTGGCTGAGGATTCTGCCAACTTAGATTCTGAATCTATCGCCCATCACCACTGGCTCGCCGAATTGCTCAATGAAGCGTTCGGCTATGACGGTAGGTCGAAACAAATTGCTATTCATTGCACGGAGGCTGGCTATGATGCCCGTTGAAATCACCGAGGACGAATTTGTGAGCCGTTTCCGGCCAATCGCAAACCATCTGAATCGTCACGCCTCTTGCTTCTGGAACGATGGCGACGGAAGCATGTTCGAGACCGGTAGCGAAGAACGTGGCCTCATGCGGTCTTATCCGTACCAAGAACAGAAGTGGCCAACTCCAATTGCCAAACAGTCATGTCATGCAGTCAGGACATCTCTCATTTATTGACTTGCGTCGATAGTGGTGATAATGATCGACGTCTATGAATACGATCAACTTCAGAATCACGACACCGACGCATCTGGATTTGTGCTCAGAAAGCCTAACCGATCACAATATGCGGGAAGTGGTTGCGTTTCTACAGGCAAACCCGCAGATCAACAGCCTTGACCTGAGTGAAAACGATATTACCGCTGAAGGCCTCAAAGAACTCGCTCAGGCCGTTCAGTTACGAGTATTGGATTTAAGCAACAACTCCCTCGATGCCGGGGCAATCAAAGAGATTGCCAAGATGCAGAATATTGAAACGCTAAATTTAGGTGGCTGCTTCATCGACGACTCCAAGATAGAACCGCTGTCGGATATGAAAGGTCTCAAGCAACTCGAAGTTGCGGGCAATAGCATTGCCGACGCTGGTTTGAAAACTATCAGTCGTATCTCGAGCCTGCAAAATCTGTCATTGATGTTCAATTCCTTCACGGATGACGGATTGGAGGCGATCGGTCAGCTTCCTAATCTTGAAAAACTTGAGCTGGGCGACTTCACGATGACGGATGCTGCATTTAAGTATGTATCGAAGATTCAGCACGTGAGTATCACAGATTTGAACGACAATACGATGGTGATTGAACGGAAGCATCAAAATATAGCCAGAGAATCTACTGTCAGCGGTCTGATTGAAAGTCATTCGCCTCATGACCAAGAAATCGGAGTTACAGAGGTTATCGCAACGAGCCCATTTGTTCGTGGGCGATAGACCAAGCTTGTTTTTAGGTAACATATCCAACTCCCTCCAGGGCTGAGTGCTGTGCGTTTGACGTCGCCAGACTCGATGATCAAATAACCACTTCGACGTGACTCAGTTAGTCGGCCAACTCAGTCACTTAGTCTCACTTCGCTGCGCTCGTTCGACCCGTCGGAAGACCGGATTGGACATTCGCGTTGCTCATGACCAATCCTCTCAGAATTCATCAGACATCTTCCCTTAGCAGAGCTAAGGACCTGTTTTACGGTAAAACTGCTTATTGGTAGGCCAACAAGTAGCAAGTCTGGCTGGTTGACCTGGTGACATGTTTTCATGTTTGCCGGTAATCATGAAAGCTTGTTTACATGCTTGCTTTTAGTCCTCCCTACTTGCTTCGAATCTGCTAAGTCAGTTGACCGCCAAGCCGCCAATCTAGACAGCAAGAAAACCAGTTTACCTGTGGGCAAATTTGCAACACCGTCACTCATGCATTGTGTTGGCCAGTGATATCGATACGGTGCACCGCGCAAGGTTCGGCATCCATCTCATGGACTTTGTCCATTTGTCGATTCGTGAGCACTTAACAGAAACGCATCCGGTACGGCCTGTCAGCGCAACAACGACGATCGAAATTATTATTCGATGTGTTAGTAGGGATGCTTTCTTGTTTGCCTGTAAACATGTAATCAAGCTTGCATGTTTACGGTCTGTAAGTCATAACAGCTTGCTGGAGTGCAAGCCTATAGTGCTGCTACTTTGTTTGCTGGTTGGTTATCTTACCACAAAGCAAGATGCGTTTTCCACTTGCCAACTAGTTTGATGTGCGCTATGCACGTTTGCATGACTATCATCGCTGTTGCCAATAGTAAGGGCGGTGTCGGGAAATCAACGACATCGGTCCATTTAGCCGCCTGGCTCTACGAGCAGGGGCATTCTGTAATCCTCGCAGACTGCGATACGCAGCAGAGCTCATCTGAATGGATTCGCGAAGCGTGTCCAGGTGTGCGTGCCGTCCGCCTCGATAATCCTGACCATATCTTGAATGAGCTACCTACACTAGCGCAGGAAGCAGACTACGTAGTTGCGGATGGACCAGGGAGTCAAACTGAAACGAGTAGGGCGCTTCTACTACGCGCCGACATGGCGATCGTGCCTTGTAAGGCGTCGATGCTGGAAGTGCGTGCGCTGGCCAAAGCCACTGAGGTACTGAGGCAGGCACAGGATATTCGTGGTGGAGTTCCAAAGGCAATCATCATCCTAAGCATGGTTGGAAAAACCTACCGCCTTACACAGGATATGAAAGATGCGGCAGCGGCTCTTAACTTGCCGATGGCAAAAACCGCGATGATCTTACGTCAGATTTATGCAGATGCGCCAGGCCAAGGTGCGGTCGTGTGGGATTTGGGAGCACGAGCGCGCGAAGCAGCCGACGAAATCAAAAAGATCTTCTCTGAGATACTTCCGGAGGCGAAGCGTAAACGCAACAGTGGGCGGGGGGCCAAAGCCGCATGAAAGAACGTAGACCACTCATCGCAGGCCTACAACCCGAGGAAGCGAAGAAGCTTGAAGCAGAATTTGTTTTTGGAGCGAAACGCAAGCCAGAACTGACAGTGGCTGAAAAAGCAGAACCCATTGCCAAACCTGCTGTAGAGAAAGTCGTAGAGCAAATTGCTCAACCAATCGATCGCACAGTACTTCCTCAGATTTCTGGCAGGGTGCCCGTGACTACACGTTGCACGCCGGAAGTAGCTTCAGCGCTGAAGCGTGCATCATTGCAGCGCCAACTGGCGGGAACAAAGCCATTTCATGTGCAAGACATCATGGAAGCGGCCCTTGAGCAATGGCTCCGCACCAATGGCTATTACGATTAAGAAGTAATTGGGAAACAGCCTGTTTCCCAAATTTCAGACAACCTGAGAGATTGATGATCGTTAGCGTGGCGAGCCACGTTTTTCGTACCATTTGCGACAGAAGCCGACGAATGCTGCGTCAGCATCTCGAGGGGGCTCGGTGATCCAATCTCGCCATTCTTGTTCGAGGTGATATACGTCCCATCCCGGCGCAACGGTTCTTGCGTCATGATACGCGTCCGAGCTAAGCGGCGATACTTCCGTCCGCACGTGACTGAGCGCCTGCGGCACCGTTCCCCGGGAGCGAAACAACACCATATCATCATCGGCAAATTCGATCGAGTAATCGGGCATGTGCTGAAACTCTCGATCTTCGTCAACAATCGCACCAACCAGTCGTCGGAACTCTTTCAGGGTTGAACTGGATCCACATTTGTTGCGAAGCTTCTCCAGAGATATTTTCCATTCGGTCTGTTTACCTACATGCTTGCGGGCAATCTCGTAAAGCCGTCGTTCAAGCGGTTTGCGCAGCCGAAAGTAGTCGCGATGCAAGGTCAGCACTTCGCTATGCTGTATAGCCCTAAACACCCAGTCACTAAGCCGTACTTCGCACTCCTGCATTCGGCCGTCGCGCGTTTCACGCACAATTTGCACGCGGTCGATGATGCCAAAATTTTCATAGGTCTCAGTGCCACCAGTAACGATGTTGGTACTGATTCTTGTGCCAGCCAGCCGATCAAAGGCCGCTTTGATGGCATCGTAACCCTGTCCATTGGTCATCCGGTTTGTGGCTTTGAGCAAATCGTGGGCTTTGAAGCGAATGACCTGCGATACAGGCTGCCCTTTATTCAACGCAGCCATCACCTGCGAAATGCAATAGATCAGCACATCGCGATCATGGACGGTTGCCAGTCCGTCAGAAGATGGTTTGATCTCGATGAAGTTGCCGTTGTTTTCGTAACGGCGCACGCGAAGATCAGGTTTGGTTGATAGGCTGAAGATTGGATGCTCCATGGAAGCGAGGTCGGCTTTTGGAGCTGCGTCAAAGATGTCGCAAACGAAAAAGTCCGGCGTTGGATGCCGGTCCGGGAGTAGGGGAGAGCGTTCTTTTTCAAGAGCCGTCATGCAGTTACTTAAGTTCGATAGTTCACACACTGCCAACGACTATTCGACATTTCACCCACCATGTCAAGCGAATTCGACATTTCACACACCGCGACACACTGCTTCGATGGTTTACACACCGGAACAGTTTCGACATTTCACACACCGGTCTAATGATCTCAGTGGGTTGAGTAGGTGCTTTCGACGTTTCACACACGGTCAGAAAGGCTTTTCTTCACATCTCGTACAGCGTTTTGACATTTCACACACCAGACCTCAAACTTCGATGGTTTACACACCTGTTTTCGATAGTTTGCCCACCATGTTTCGATGGTTTACACACCGGGCACTTCGAAATCGCGCGGTGGGCCAGTAGGTTATCGGGTGCTATCCACAGCGTAACACTCTATCTAACTCTTTATTTAACACACTCTTGCTTGCCAAGGAAAAGGAAGCTTTCGATGATCCATCGTGCAAGAGCAACCTGATATCACATTTTCGATGACAGATGTATCGGAGCATTGAATACGGGACGGCGTTTGGTTGTGCGGAACTCCTTGACCGTAGCTTGAAAATTTAGCTATGTTACTACTCATTCGATG
This sequence comes from Rania fehmarnensis, assembly GCF_056494185.1. Classification (NCBI taxonomy): domain Bacteria; kingdom Pseudomonadati; phylum Planctomycetota; class Planctomycetia; order Pirellulales; family Pirellulaceae; genus Rania; species Rania fehmarnensis. Next base: position 8,424,330 of record NZ_CM151398.1, on the reverse strand, counting down.
ATCGATTAGCCCCATGCCAGTGGCAAAAAAAAACAGTCTGCTATCGAGCAGAAAGAGGAACCGTTGGAGAAGCAGCTGTGGAAAGCTGCGGATAAACTGCGCAAAAACATCGATGCCGCCGAATACAAGCGTGTGGTCCTTGGGTCGGCATGCGTTCACACCCAACGCTGATTTACCTAATCTTGTCGCTCATATTCATTTGGAGAATTGATGTTAAAGAAAATCCTCGGAATTAGCAACGTCGGCAGATTTGGAAGCTACAACGCCAGCGGAGACGTAGAGTTCTCGAAGTTGACAGTTGTTTTTGGTGAAAACGGACGTGGCAAATCCACAATCACTTCAATAATTCGGTCACTGCAAAGTGGCGACTCAAATCTGATCGCCGAGCGTAAGACCCTGCCTAACGCTGGTGCAACTCCTTTGATAAGGTTGCGCCACGATTCGGGCAATTTGGATTTCAAGGGCGGAAACTGGACTGGAAATATTCCCGATATCGAAGTCTACGACGCGCAGTTCATAAACGATAACATTTACTCGGGCCTTAGCGTGGATCACGGGCATAAAAGGAATCTGTACCGGCTGATTGTCGGTGAGCAAGGGGTCAGCCTTTCAAGGAAGGTTGAGGAACTCGATGCAAAAATTAGAGATGCCAATTCCCTACTCGCTGTGAAGAGGGCAGAAATTAAATCTCTTATCGCAGACTCAATGGATGTAGACCAGTTCGTCGAACTTACACAGTTTGAAAAGATCGACGAACTGATTGCAAAGAAGTCCGATGAAATTGCTTCCCTTAAAAATGCCACTGAAATTGAAAAAAAGGGAAGCTTTACAGAAATCCAACTTCCGGGGATACCTCGAACCGAATTCCTTGAAAAAACTTTAGATGATCTTTCAAAAGAAGCTGCCGAAGCTGTAGCGCTGCACACCAAAAAGCTTGACAAACGCGGTGAGAACTGGATTGAGCAAGGCGTAGCGTATTTACGGGATAACAAATGCCCGTTCTGCGCCACGGATATTACCGGGAACTCGCTTGTTGAAACCTACCAGTCCTATTTCAGTCAAGTATACCGATTGTTTAAACAAGACATCCAGCAGCAGGCGAAAGCCAATGACGACAGATTTGGCCCCAATGCACTTCTCGCCGCTCAAAACAATATAGCAGTCAATGCAAATTTGGCGGAGTTCTGGATAAGGTTTTTTGAGGTAAAACTCGCAGGATTAGATGTTGCGGAAGTTGTTCAAATGTTCAGAAGGCTACACTCTGAACTGAAAGAAGCCATCGACAAAAAGTCCAGAAATCCTCTTGAATTGGTCACCGTGTCTCCAACGTTGCGGAATGCGATAGACGACTACGCGGAGCTCCTCGGAAGCGTTCAACAATATAACGAATCGTGCAAAGCAATAAATGAGCAAGTCAAGGTAGTTAAGGCACGAGCCCAAGGCGGGAATCTGCAAACGGCACTAAAGGATCTCTCCAGGCTGCAAAATACAAAGAAACGCCACGATCCCGCCGTTGATGTGATATGCAAAGACTATTCGAATCATAAAGACGGCAAAGGAACTCTCGAATCTGATAAGAAGCAGGCAAAGGCTGAACTCGACAATCACTCGGCGACGATTTTTTCTTTGTACGAAGTAACTATGAATGATCACTTGAAGCTCTTTGGGGCCGAATTCCTCCTGTCAAATACAAGCGGAAATTATGTCGGTGGTAAGCCGAACTCCTCGTATAACATCACTATAAATTCGATACCGATTGACGTAAGCGATTCAGTTGGAGAGCCTTGCTTCAAAACAGCACTTAGCGGGGGTGACAAAAGCTGCCTTGCGTTGGCATTTTTCTTGGCGAGATTAGATCACGAGCCTCGTATTGGCGATAAAATTATTGTCTTCGACGATCCTATGTGCAGCATGGATAGGTTCCGTTCCGATCGTACCGTAAAAGCGATTGTGGATCTTGTGGGGAGAGCAAAGCAAGTTGTTGTACTATCGCACGATCCACATTTCCTACGAAGAATATGGAACGGTGTACCGCCTGCGGAGCGACAATCGCTCCATGTACATCGAACTGGTAAGTCTGAGTCGACTCTTGCTAATTGGGATATCTTGAATGCGACACGGAGCGACTACCTTCAAGACTACTTTGCACTAGCCGAGTATTTAGCGATTGGAAGCACGGGCGACCTGCGTGACCTGGCTAGAAAGATCCGAGTTCTGCTTGAAGAAAACCTACGTATGCGATTCCCCGATGTGTTTGGGGACGGGAAATGGCTCGGAGATTTTGTCCAAGCCATCCGTGATTCCCAATCGAACGATGTTGTCTATCCAATGAAGTCAAAGCTCGCGGAAATCGACGCAATGAATGACTTTTCAAAGAAGTACCACCACGGTGAGAATCCTGGTGCGTCACGCGAGCCGATCACAGACGCAGAACTCAGGAACTATGCGGAGAAGTGTCTGGAGTTTCTGCGAGGTCAATAATGGTTTGCTTGTTTCACTTGCTAGAGAGTACGATTTGATGAGTTGCGAGTTTAATGAGGCCGTCAGGCTCAACTTATGGATCCACCATGGGAAATGAAGAAAATTTCGACGAAGAGCCACGTGAGACGGTCTATGCGCAAGGGCGTGACAGGGATCGTACGTATGCTTCCAAGTCATTTTCACTTAAGCGACCGCACAGCGCAGATGACGGCACGTCCGCCCGTTTTGTTTACAAGGTCTTTGATTCTGATTGTGAGTCGACAGTAGAGCTAGAAGGTGAAACTTATTGCGTGCGAGAAACTCCTGGCGGCCGATATCAAATAAAGCTATTGATTGCTCGTTCGCCAGGTAATGTAAAAGAGCTCTGGATTCAGAAAATACCTTCAGTGGGAGTTGCTGCAGAAGCAACAACTTTGCTAAATCTGAAACAGCAAGACGTAGTGAAGCTAATTGAGCTAGTTAAGTTTTTGGATGTTCTGCCGCTCGAGGGGAAGTCTACTGTAAGGGTGGACGACAGCGTGCTTCGAGATTTCTTGGACGATCCAGCTGCCTTACAGAGGCTGTATGATAAGAACTCTGACCAGCTTCGCCATCTGATAAAGACTGACTCAACCGCACAAGATGTGATCGCGGTTGCCGCAAGGCGTGAGGCGGTCATTAGGTTTCGCAGGATGCTCGATTCCGATGAGCACTTTGATTCACTAGTGACTACAGTCGGAAAGGGGTCAAAAGAACGCGTATGGCAGCTCTTTTTCGAGGAGCAGCCATGGATACTTGGAGCGTCGTTTCCAAGTCAGTTCCTTACCGCTTGGGACAACGCGCGTTTAGAGCAGGTTGTTAAAGGATTTGATATCACTGGGCCTGGAAAGCGCTCGGACGCTTTAATGAGAACCGCGGGTAAAGTGCGTACAATGGTGTTCCTTGAGCTGAAAACTCACCGAACAAATCTCCTTGGGACAGAGTATCGATCCGGATGTTGGCCACCGTCTTCAGAGCTTGTAGGCGGCCTATCACAACTCCAGGGGACTGTGCACCGCGCAGTATGTTCGATAGGAGAGCGAATACATGGGCTAGACTCGGATGGCTGCGATGTTCCAGGGGATCTGACATACCTAATCCGCCCCAGGTCAGTTTTTGTGATTGGGAACCTGTCAGAGCTTAAGTCGACATCTGGCGGCGACAATCAGCACAAGATTCGATCTTTCGAACTGTTCAGGCGATCCATTATGGACACAGAAATCGTTACTTTCGACGAATTGTACGAAAGAGCGAAGGCTATTGTAGAACTCAACGGCCTACCAGATTGAGATAACGCTACACCGAATGCGACGATCTGTTCAGATCACTGGCATCAAGAGTGGGCAGTTAGCACCGCTAGTCGAACTCTCGTCGCTGGCGTATACATTGCACGTTGCAGTGCAAATAAGTCCGAGCGGTGCCTAGGAGACTTTGAGCCACTGTATAGACAGACGCCACCAGATGCCAGCGGAGTAAAGCTCATCACTTCAATGGGCAAGGAGGTCAAATCTGTCAAAGATGCTGAAGGCAGGACTTGACGTCACGAAATCAATCGCAACAATATCCATTACGCTTGGAGTAGTCCATGCGGTGTAGCGATTGATCTTGTCAACAGTGCGACCGGCGTTAATTCGCAGGCGACACAATCCGACGAGAGCCAGGTACATTTGGTATTTGGTCACAATTCGACTACCTCGATTATAGCGGGGATGATTTGTCCCGAAGGGGAGGCTGAGATTCGGCTTCGACGTCAGGTAACTGACGGGTGTGCGGTAGTAGCAATAAGACGCCTTCAATCTAGCAACTACCTATGCTTCGAAATGAAAAGACACGCTGCTGAGAAATGGCTTGAACGTAGAGGATACGTTCACTTTGATCGACATATTGCTCTCAAGCACATTGAAAAACGTGTCCGAGATTCCAAGTATGTCGCCACTCATGCTTTTATGCCATTTATCGGGTATTCACTTGACGAACCTCGCTACAAAAGAACGCAGCGCAAAGTAGTTCTCAAGTCACGCCCTATACGATTTGCTTCTCATCTTGACTCGCACATTTTTGCATACTACGCCAGCCTACTCGCTCCCCTGTATGAAGCAGCACTTGAAGCAAATTTGCTAGCCGAGAATGTTTTGGCTTATCGAAAGCACAATCTCCCGGGGGAAAAACGCGGCAAATGCAATATTCATTTTGCTAACGAGACATTCGAATGGATAAAACAACAGGCTGAGTGCGTGGCATTTGCGTTTGATGTTGAGGGGTTCTTTGACTCAATTGATCATGGCCTGTTAAAGCAACAGTGGACGAGTTTGGTCGGCGGTACGCAGCTTGATCTCGATCACTATCGAGTTTTCAGAGCGATTACAAAGTACTCCTGGGTAGAGCTCGACACCATGTCCGAAGCGCTCGGATTTGGACGCAATCGTCGCGAAAAGAGCCGTCAGCCTTATAGCACGTCAAGCGAGTTTCGTGAGAAGATCGCCAAAGCAGGGCTAATTGAAGTTAACCGATCTGCGGTAGGTATCCCTCAGGGATCCCCGATTAGCGCGCTTCTTTCAAACATTGCACTGTTTGATTTTGACTGTGCGATGGCAGGATTGGCAGCGACCTGGAAAGGAATTTATAGACGCTATAGCGATGATATTTTGGTAGTGGTTCCAAAACGCTTTGCAAACGATGTAAGTGGACGAACTTGGGATACGCTTTCTTCAAGCACAAATAACACATTGCGTTTCAACGATGAAAAAACAGTCGTTTCGAAATTCTCAGTGATAGGCGGGCATCTCAAAGCGGATACACCGCTTTCCTATCTTGGCTTTGACTTCGATGGACAAAGGAAACTCATACGTCCCAAAACGGTCGCAAGGTTTCAGCGCCGGATGGTGCAAGCTGTTAGGTCGGCGGCGAGGGCGGCGAACAAGGCCGCTAAAGAGGGCAAGGATCATCGCATTCGACGGCGTGAACTCTATGAGCGTTACTCGCACAAAGGCAAACGCAACTTCATCACCTATGCTTATCGATGCGCAGCGATCATGGCGTCACCCGAGATCAAACGACAAGCTCGACATCACTGGAAGCAGCTTCACAAGCTGATTGAGGAAGCTTCGCAGCCATAATCGGATGTGTTCACAAAAATCATTTCATCGGAGTCGTTAACCTTCGGCATCAGGTGACTGATGGTCAAAATGCGGTACAGAATCTGGTACACAATCGATTGTATTCCGTACCAAAAGACTCGATAATTCAGAAAGTTGGCAAGTTCGACGCGATGTCGGGCCGTGTTAGCAAGTGCAGAATGCACAAGCACTTAGGAGAATTTTTACTCAAATCACGAACCATCAACCGACCGACCTACGGAGTTGGGGCTCGAGTTGCAAAATGCCTTCTTTTCATTGGGTTTTTGCGTCTGGTGGAGCGTTTTTGGTACTTAATCGGTACAGAATTCAGAAACACTTGAATTACAAGGCAATTCACTGTGGCAACGTAGGGGCCTTTGAATCTACGCTCTAACTTTGTGGCAACATCGGCTGGGTCAGGATTGGCTAGTCGTCGCACGAGAATGCTCGTCGGGTTGGCGGGATGGCTGCGTTGGCAGTCGTGTGGCGCTGGTTGAGCGTTGCGCCTTTGGCCTACGCTCTAAGCGTACATACGCTGCTAACGACGAAAAAAATGGCAACCTTATGCGGCTCAGTGATGCGCTCAGCCTTGAGGAGACTGAACGCATTCGAATCTAGTCGATGCACTCGGTAATGTCATCGCCACTCTCCAAACGCACCTTTAGCCCACTCTGGTGCCGACAGAACGATCTTTCCGAAGTAATGTGTGTGTGCCGCATGAGATCGAATGGCATCGATTAGGTCGCGTCGCTGGCCCTCAGTTTTGTTGTCGTCTTCCAAACGCTCACAGACATGGCGATTCTTTTTTAGCCATGTGTCCACTTCCACCAAGTCGCTAAACTCAAGAGGTGCATATTGTTGGACGCATTCGCGGCATACGCCATGGTATGCGCCTGGATGCATGTCCAAATGGTGGACCTTTACTGTTTCACCAAAGTGCTGATACGGTTTTTTGCAGATGGAACATAAGCCATAGTCGCCGTGCCCCGCTTCAACTTTCTCGAGCCGCCAGCCGGTTTCAGGATCGATAGAATGAGCTCGGATGTTCTCTAAGATCGGAGGTAGCAGCTCGGAAACGATGTTCTGCACTTCCAGGAGATTCGAGTAATCTTCCGATGTGTAATAGCTTGGCGTTTCGAAGTCACCAGGTTCGGCTGAGCGAATCGCCTCTGCGAACCTGAGTAGCGGCTTGCTTGGGATTGGCTTTGTTAACTCATCAATCCTGCCATCAAGCAGTTGTATCAATTGCTCTAACTCGGACTTGGACATTTCTGGCATGTTTGAATCCTTCAATCTTGCGGATATCAGTGGGCGATCTTAAAAAACAGAACGCACTTATGTTCACTGTTTGCACAGTTTGAAATCCCCCGTGACACGTTTGGTCACTGCACCGCAGGCGAGTAAAAGCCGCATAGCGCGGGCAATCAGTCGAAGTCTTCTATTACTCGATCCCGAAGGTCAGTTTTGAGATGTAGGCTTCTTCGGAGTCAATTGCGATAAATTCAGACCGTGGCGCTTCGTGAATTTCGGCAACGCGATTCTGCTTTAGCAATTGGTAGCAATTTTCCCGATTCGCCCCTGGATCCTATAGCTCCTGATCACTTGTCTTGATGATATGGATTCGCCATAGCCACCCCTGGAGTCGTCCCGTCTACATGATTGGCCAAAGAGGCTTTGTCGAGTTGCATCATTCAGTAAGTTGACCTTTGGCACTACGGCTATTTGCTTACTCTTTAATCCCCAAACAAGGAGGGGACGCACCGGTGTGCCCAACCGGTGCGACACAGGGTTACTGTGAAACTGACACAGGACGGTTCGTCCTGTGCGCGCAAACGCTAATGGGTCCTGGTACGCAGCGGTGATAGGTAGTTCCGAGTACGTTGAACTCCTATCATCCAAATTATCGACTATTGCAGAGCTTTGAACTTCTACAGCTGTACGTCGCCGCCGTCTGGAGATGCGTTAGTGTGTCGGCATCGTGCATTTTTGGCAGGTTGGATTGGAGCCAGTCAGATATACTTGTGAAAGTACACAGAGGGTTTGACCGAAATTAGTTAATCGTCAGTCTCGGCGAGTTGGTGTCTGCATCTCTCGGCTAGTTCTTGAGACTCGATTCCTACCGCAACGGTAAGTGCTTCTGTTATCAGGGCTCTGGATTCAGCACGCTCCCCGCGAATTTGAAGACGCGTTTCAAGTTTTAACAAAGCCTCAACGAAAGCGGAACCAAATGAACAGGATGCAGGTGTAAACCAAATGAACTTTTGTGGTTGTGGTAAGGAACTCAAACGCCGACTAATGGGTATTCTTCATTCACCTAAGCGGATGGAGGTAGTCGACGCAAGTGAACGCCCCCCGATTGCAACTATATCCCTAATCTCCGTGTAATTCGTCGCGTTGAAAAACTGCAGCATGCGATTCGCAGCATTTCGAGCGGCAGTGGAAATCGTATAGGCATGGCCCGTCCCATAAAGAATGCAACATCGCTGTACCAAAATGTCCAAAAAACCTTGTGTTTGCGCAGCTCTTACAATGCAGTTTTTCCGAACAGTCCATAATTGCTATCCCAAAAAGGCTATGTACCCGTGATTACGTCTGACGATTGTCAAATTGCATTTTCATAGCCATAGCACCAACGCCCCTCGGCAACGCAGAGATGCCTCGACTACAATGCGGAGACTCAAATTAATCACAGTAGCAATGAAGGGTTGAAGAATGGGTGGAGAACATGGAAGGCGTGGTTATCTGCTACAAACAATTGTCGCGTTACTGGATTCCCTGGATGGAAGCGAATGGAATCTTGCCCATGCGCTACTGGCCGTTGGAATTAGCTAAGAGAATTGCTCCGACACCAAGATCTACAACGGCTACAATACCAAGACTCGATTTTGACCTCTACTTAGGTTGGTGGAATATACCGAGGAGATCGGCATGGCGAACGAACTTCCCATAGACGAAAAAGCTCGGCGCATGCGAGCTATGCTCGCGAAGATAGCGGGCAGCGAAGAAATTGAATCGGTCGTGACCCGTACCCAGGACTCGCTCGAAGGAGCATTCGGTGCGCATGGGATTGAGACCAGTGACGTGCTTGAATCAGTCCGTCGGCTTGAAACCGGACGTAGCCTGAACGACAACGACATGGAACGCTTGGAGGCGATCGTGTTGCCCAACGAGAGGCCTGTTTCGTACATCCGGCGTGGCAAATATTCCAATGTTCCGCAGCCGCGTTGGCAGCACCTGAATGAGCAGCCTGTGCGCGCCCGGATCCAGCCATTGTTCTCATCAATCGGGCGCGTCGAACTCCCCGGAAGTTCGATTGCTAACTACTTCGGCACTGCATTCGTTGTCGGGCCAAACCTGCTGATGACTAACCGCCACGTCGGACGCATCTTCACCGAGGGCGTAGGCACGAGGAGTCTGCGTTATGAACCAGATTCGGCGGCCGTGGACTTTGTCCGTGAGGACAACGTGAGGGACTCCGCAATGGTCCGAGTGATCGATGTCATGATGATCCATCCGTACTGGGACATGGCGCTCTTGAAAGTGGAGGCATTGCCACCGGGCGTCAAACCGCTCCAACTCTCTGTGAGAGATCCCGAAGACTACCTCAACCAAGATGTGCTGATAGTGGGGTACCCAGCCCGTGATCCGCGGAGCGACCTCGAAATTCAGGACCGTATTTTCGAACGGAAGTATGGCGTGAAGCGACTCCAGCCCGGCAAAGCGCGCGCCAGTGAAGAGTTCTTTAGCTTTGGCAAAAATGTCCTGGCCATGACGCACGACGCATCCACACTCGGTGGGAACTCGGGTTCCGCAGTAATTCACGTGCAGTCCGGAGTCGTGATCGGTCTGCATTTTGCTGGCGAGTATCTCAAAACGAACTATGCGGTTCCAACAATCGCACTGGCCCGCGATTCCCGCGTGTTAGATGCTGGTGTCAACTTTCTAGACCGCGTTGCGGCAGACGAATCATTGACGAGAGGCCATTGGGAGGCCGCTGACCGAGGTGAGGCAGCATCGATCCCACGCTCCATGCATGGATCCCCACCGCCTCACAGTGGCCCCACCACCATTTCTGTCCCGACCGCTGTTACACTTCAAGGAGGAGTGATCTTCACCATTCCGATGCAAATCACCATCTCCCTTGGATCGCCGATTTCGGCAACCCAGGTCGCCACAACGACGTCGATGGCAAAGGGCTGTAATGACGTTGCAGTTGAAAAGGTGCCTTTGGTTTTCCCCGACCTCACTTCGCGGACGGGATATCGTGCGGACTTCCTTGCACTCGACGGACACGTAACCGTGCCGATGCCGGCACTGACGGCTGAGGGAAAGAACGCCGCGACCAAGTTGCTAGTCGGCGGTGGCCATGTGCTGCATTACCACAAGTTTTCGATCGTGATGCATCGGGAGCGGCAGCTAGCCATCTTTACTGCCGCGAACGTCGATTGGAGGCCACAGAATCGCGAGGTCAACGGTCGTAAGCCAACACGAAAGGAACTCAATGGCTTCGAGGGATCTACATCTGAAACCTGGGTACTCGATTCGCGTATTCCACAGGATTCTCAGTTACCGGACGTATTCTACACCAAGGACGACGGCGCCTGGGACAAAGGCCACCTGGTTCGTCGAGACGATGTCGCCTACGGAGACGATTTCGACGACATGCAGATGAGCAATGGCGATACTTTTCACGTCACGAATTGCTCACCGCAAACCGCCAAGTTCAACCGGTCGAAGCCCGCCGAATACAACTGGGGGGCACTCGAGGAAATGATCCGCAAGCAAACCAATGCGGAGAAAGTCTGTATCTTCTCCGGCCCCGTGTTGACAACGGTTGACCACTTCTTCCACGGCAGGACGCTGAAAGGCATGGACGTTTCGGTGGCAATTCCGAGTCGGTTTTGGAAGATCATTGTAGCAAATCACGACGGCTCGCCGGCGGCATTCGGCTTCATCCTTGGCCAGGACCTGAGCGACGTCCCACTTCACGAAGAGCTGGTTCTTCCTGAGGTGTGGAAGCAATTCATGCGACCGATCTCGGAGATCGAAAAACTACTCGGCGGCCTTGTGAAGATGTCCTTTCTCAAGGATTGCGACCAGTATGAGGGCTAACATCAGCTCGTTTGATACTACGTATAATTGGCCTCGCGAAGTGAGGGATTTGGAGTGGCGTGGAAAGACTACGAGAGCGTGTCTTGGTTCATTCAAGGTTCTTCCCGGGACGAACCGGGAAACCAAGGTAGTGCGGTTGCCGTCCGGCTTCGGCGGACGGGTGAAGTTCCCAAGACTTACCTACTAACGTGTGCCCATGTCGTACGTGGTTCCGACCCAAGCATGGGTACGGGTGCCGTACTAAACACGCTTGAGGGCTGGCGTGCAGGCTCCGGGTTTACACGGGAGGAAGTCCGGACTCTTCGAGTCGTCGCATCCGCCCATAAGAGGTGGGATGAACAAGTCCCGAATGACGAGCGAGGCCCCTGGTTCGATTGGATCTTGCTCGAAATTGAGAACAAAGACGAGGCGTTGGCTGCGCCGTGGATCCCGCTCTGGGCCGGCCCAAAGCCGGAGGGAAGGTTTCTAGTTTGCGGTTATCCCGGCGAAAAGCCTTTCACTCGTTCCGTGGTCAAGCCCACGATTCCGGACCCTCGCTTGGTTCCCCATGAATCGGACCATGGTGTGCTCAGACTCACTGGGGATGAGACTCGTCCCGGCATGAGCGGTGGAGGACTGTTTGACACCGATGGGCTCTTCGTGGGAATCCACCGTTCCAAACGCGATGGGGAAATGAAAATCGTCGCCATCGCTGCAGACTTCATCCGCGGACAACTGAGAGAAAAAGGCTTCGAGGTCATCGTTGACGCACTCCCGGCTGATTCAACTCCGATCGCTGTACTGGCACGCATCATTCTCGGGAATGCAACTTACAGTGTTCGTTGGCGAGAGGTTCTAGGCAGGTGGCTTTCAAAGGCTTCGGTCCACTTCGAGCCTCAAAATTTAAGAGATGACGATGCACTGACAGCCTGCGTTGCGGAACTAGAAAGACTCGGCCCAGACGCCCGAGGAGTACCACCATTGCATGGGTTCGCACTCGACCTAAACGGCCTAAAGCCCACGGAAGCGCTCGCCCAATGGATCGAGAAAAATGTTCCTGCCGAATTCCAAACGAGGTTCCAACAGTTGCAGGTAGGTGTTTCGAAAGCGGAACCGTGGATTGTGATCGAGATGGTTCCCCAGGAGCCGCCTGGCGACGCTCCGGAGCTCCGGAGCATCGAATACAAAGTCTGGTTCTTGGGATTCCAAAGGTCTTTTCCGCCCTGGCAGCGGGTAGACCAACTCGGCCGTTTCAATGCTGTTCTCGAGAGTGCCTGGGATACCGTCCGTGGGCAGCCCGACTCCAAAAGCGTTTGCGTGGAATTGTTTGTCCCCAAGGAACTGCTGGCTTGGAAATTCGAGTCATTTGACGTTCGAATCGGCAAGTTTCGAGCCCGCGTCGGATCTACACACCCGTTCGCATTACGTTTGATGAACCGTGAGACTCCGCTGCGCCTCATGTCTGATAGGTCACTCTGTGTCCACAGGTACAGCTCGTTTGATGTGATTCCGAAACCTTGCGGTTCGCATGTGCTGGTGGAAGTACCGGGCAATTCGGACCCCAACGACCTGTTCGTAGCGCTTGAAGGCAAGAAAAGTGTGTCGGGCGTTCTATGGACGTCACCGCCGCAGTTTACAGAAAACGAAGATAGTGTCGACGTCTGGGATGCGGTGATCCAAGCCGGAATTCCGCTTGTCGTCTGGCTGCGGGAAACCCCAGAAGCGTGCCACGACGTAGGTGCCGAGTTTCACGACAAGCAGTGGGATGAACTCGCCGAGGTTGTGAAGGACCTGCGGAACACTGCTGCCTTCCGCAAAGAGCCAGGGCACCTTGGCCGACACTTGGCCGTGATCCTCGACGATGACCAGCGCTTCCATCCGGAGCAGAACAGTCGGTTCTGCAGTCCGCAATGATCCACCAATTGTAAAGGCATACCAATGGCTGAATGGCACATTTACCGTAAAGACGCGAAGGAACCGCACGACGACATCGCTTTGGAAGGGCGACTGCCCCCACCGCCCGCGTGGCGCGATTTCGAAAAACGCTCCAAGGGAGGGGATCGCGGTAGTAGCTATAAGCCAAGTGACCGCGAAGTGGAGATGGTCAACGCGGCGCTGTACCTCCGCCGACCACTTCTGATCACTGGAAACCCCGGCTCCGGGAAGTCGTCCCTCGCGTATTCGGTCGCCTGGCAGTTGGGGCTCGGGCAAGTGCTCTGGTGGCCCGTGAACTCCCGCTCAACGTTGCAGGACGGACTGTACAACTACGACGCTCTCGGCCGCCTCCGCGACTTGAACATCGAGAAGCTCGAACGCGAAAAGCCCAACGGAACTGTTGAGGCAATTGATTGTGCAAAAAAGCTCTCAGCCGCAGAACGCATCGGCCGCTATATCCGTCTGGGTCCGCTCGGTACCGCCCTATACGGCGGAGAGCGCCCCAGGGTGCTGCTCATTGATGAAGTGGATAAGAGCGACTTCGACCTCCCCAACGACTTGCTCCACGTCCTCGAGGAGGGCACTTTCGACATCCCAGAACTGCAGCGGCTGACACCGGACGACTTAGATCTCGCCACCAAAAGCAAAGACGACCAAGTTGACATTTGGCTTCATGGTGAAAACGAGAAGACGGGGAAACTGCACGGCGGACGTGTCCGGTGCAAACGGTTCCCGCTCATCATCCTGACGAGCAACGGTGAGCGCGAGATGCCTCCGGCCTTCAAGCGGCGCTGCCTCAATCTGGATATTGCCGACCCCAAAGACGAGCGGCTCCGCGACATCGTTGCTGTCCACATCGCCGAAGCGACGGCCGACTTCGAAGACGGATTGAAACTGCTTAAAGACATCGAGGCGGCCGTCGCCAAGTTCCAAAAGGATCGAGACGACAATCACTTGCTGCTGGCAACGGACCAGCTCCTCAACGCGATCTACCTCCTGACGAGGGAACGCAAGCCGGCGGGAGAGGAGCTCGACCGTATCCTCAAAGTTGTTCTCCGGGAACTTGGTAAGTCATGAATACAATCCTGGACACGTTGATCTGCGCGCTTCGCCAGGCGGGCCTGGAGTTCGATGCGGAGGATCTTTCGGATGCGCTGTGGTTCGCACCGTTCCTTCCGCATTCACCGGCGAGTCCGTCGCGCGTCCAGCTTCCTGCAGAAGACAGGAAGAGGGACGAACCGCGTCCACAGCGAAGTCAGGAGGATATCACCGCCAACAAGCAGCGGCCTGCAGATCAACTCAGCGACGCAGGCAGCCGACCGGTGGTCGATGCACAGCTCCCCGGTCTCCAGAATAGGGGGTCTGCCCCGACCACAACCCGTGGCTTGCCCGTGCGTCTCACTGGGGCGGCCAGCCTACCCGACGCCTCAGCCATCGCCCGCGCCCTGCGGCCTCTCCGCAAACGCACAGCAACAACCCGCTGGTTCCAACTGGATGAGAAGCGAACGGCCGAACGACTGGCCGCCGTCGACATCTGGTTGCCCGTCGTGTCGCCTGGCCGCGAACGCTGGTTGAATGCGACGCTCATTTTGGACACGGGCGCCTCCATGGCGATCTGGCGTTCGATGGTAAACGAGTTCCGTGGCATCCTGCAATCGCTGGGCGCGTTCCGTAAGGTCGAGGTCCGGCGAATGGATACTGACGACCCCGGGCATTCTGTTCCCTTCTTCGCATCAGGGAAGTCTGACGTCCGACAAAACCCGCTCGATCTAGCCGATCCTTCGGGACGCAGTTTCTTGCTCATCATTTCTGACTGCGTGGGCAGCGCTTGGTGGGACGGCCGCGTCGCCCAATTACTGGAGCAATGGGGGCAGACGAATCACATGGCAGTCCTGCAGATTCTGCCACGCTCCATGTGGGGGCGCACGGCTATCGGCGCGGAGCGGACCGTCAACCTGACCTCCCAGCGAGCCGTGTGTCCAAACACGAACCTCTCCGCGTTCGCCACCGGGAAGTTTCGCACGAACGTCAGGCTGGACACAAAGGACATGGTTCCGGTTCCGGTGCTGGAACTAGACGCCGCGTCTCTGGCCACGTGGGCTCGTGACGCGACATCTGCTACAGGAGCGCGGTTCTCCGGCCGGTTGCTACGGACAACACCCGCCCGCGCGCCTGATGTTAGCGATGAACACTGGTCGCACTCGCTTGGCGAACCGTTTCTGACGGTGGCCAGCCTCCCCGCGAGGAAACTCGCCAACCTTATGGCCGCAGCACCTCCGTTCAACCTGCCTTTGCTCCGTGTGATTCGTGAGAGCCGCCTTTCTGGCGAGGCAACTCAGATCCACGAAGCCGAGTTCCTGCTGGGCGGGTTGCTCACCGTTGTGTCCGATGGTAACGATCAAGATAAGTATATAAGACGCGTGGATGATCCAGACAGTGTGATATATGACTTCAAGACGCCGGAACTGCGAGCGATGTTGCGAGCCGCGGTTCATGTGTCTGAGGCGATCGAGGTCATGAGTCTTGAAGAAGTTGGCAATTACTTGGGCTCGCGCGTCGGACGGCTCAACAACTTCACCGGCATTATGCGTGCCCCGCAAGACTATGCAGGCGAGTTGGACCTCGCATCAACCGAGAATAGCAACCCGTTCGCTCGCTTCACTGCGGATATGCTCCGCTGGTTCGGCGGGAAGTACTCGGAATTGTTATCCGTGAAGAAGGACATGCAAACACCGAGGATAGAAGTGGATGTCGATCTTGGAGACAAGAAAAGGCAGAGTTTCACGCGGGATGACTGCAAGCATGTGGTCTGGTACGTCGAGAATACCTTTCGTGAAAATAGTTCAACTAATGATGAATCGCGTTTACAGGCCAGTGCAGTTGCAGTTCGCCTTCGGTGGGAGGGCGAATCTGCGAGAACATACCTGCTGACTTGCGCTCATGTTGTACGAGATCGAAATACGGGCTTGGCATCAAAAGCACTTCGAGCCTGGAAAGCGGACACTTCAATCTCGACGAGAAATTCCAGGGCTCTCCGGGTCGTCGCGATAGCGAACGGCGATTCGGATAAACAAGTTGCTGACGACCAACTTGATGCTGCGTCTGATTGGGCACTCCTGGAAATATTGGATGCGCACACGGCGTTTACCGCGAGGGCGGTTCCGTACTGGGCGGAACTTGATCTGGGTGAGAGTGCCTGGGCTTGCGGCTACCCCGGTGGCGAAAGAGCGGTCATGGGTGTGGTCACGCCAACTACTTTTAAACCTATGGTCCTGAACAGATCGGACTATGGGTTGCTAAGATTCCAGGGAGATGACTTAAGGCCGGGAATGAGTGGGGCGGGACTGTTTGATGGGTTTGGTCGCTTTGTAGGTATTTACAGGTCCACGCGTAATCCTGTGATGGAACTACTCGCTCTCTCGGCGACCTCAATTGGCCAAAGACTTAAAGCAATCGGTTTCCAGATCGTCGTCGACGAAGTCAGCGCTGAGTTGACACTGGTCGAGGAACTGGCCCAGCTTCTCCGCGACGCCACGTTCCAGGGGGTTAACTTGAGCGAGGCGTTGAATCGAGTACTGCAGCAATCTTCAACTCGCTCCGCGTTATCTGCCTCCGTCGACGCGACACGCAAGTTGTTGAATCGCGTGCTATCGTGGTCCTCAGGTCAATTCGAGCCACAAGGCTCATTCGATTTCGAAACGCTCGTAGTTTCTCTGCGGGAACTTGCGGACTCCCCTCCAAATCAGGACGGAGTCGACCCGCTTTCCGAATTCGCTTTTGAGGTTCATCGGCTGAGGCCCGTAAAGGCTCTTAGGGATTGGCTTGATAAGTATGTATCATCCAAAACTCGGAGGAATTTCGAAGAAAAGTATGGGAATCATTCAGACGGCGAAGAGCCGATTCGTCCTGACATTAAGGTGCTTATCGCTGGAACCGGGAGTTACGATTTGCCTTCGCCAGTCTACGATACCGCCGACCGTGTCGGCGAATGGGCAGCACACTGCAACTTCGGCTTGGTGACCGGCGGTTGGCAGGGAGTCGACCATGTAGCGGCCCGCAAGTATGCAAACTCACTTGACCGCAGGAGCACCATCGAACTCTGGCTTACACACGTGGTGAGAGCGGGAATTGAACCCGATTTCAAGCATGGCAAAGTGATTGAAGCAACCACTAGCCGCGAGGAATACGTGCGCTCTATCGAACTGGTAAAAGCGGTGATCCTCGTGGGCGGTCTGCACGGCACGGGAACCACGGCGAAGCACGCGGTCCAAATGCGCGTCCCGGTGTTCCCTTTGCCATGGACCGGCGGCGATGCAACCAGGTTCTATCAACACGTGCTGGATAATTGGTCTGAATACGAATGGATGGGCATGTCGCAGGGCCGATTCGAAGCGTTGTCGAACTCGTCCCAAGCGCTAGACATCATTGCCGAGCACCTCCGGCCGACTCAGCAGGATCCAAAGCCTTTACCACCTCCGCCGAGTCCAGAGTATACCACTCGGATGTTGTTCGTTTCCTCAAGGCCACGGGAAGCCTTGCACGTTCAAACCGGAGATGAATTGGATGCCATCGGTGCCATCCTCCGGCCCCTTACGTCTCGAGACCTGATATTCGATATCGAGCCCGATCTCACTTGGGATGGTTTCCAGCAATGGCTGGCGTTCCGGAAACCGGTCTTCCTGCACTTTTGCGGGCACTCCGAAAATGGTCACCTCGTGTTCCGCCATGACGCCAGTAGTTCGAGCTTTGTGAGCCCCACGATCTTTGCAGAAGCCGTTGGAGCCTTAGGTACATCGCTCCGCGTAATCGTGTTGAATGCAGACAACACACAATCGTTCGCAAAGAGCCTGACGGATCAATCGCCCGACAGTGTCGTTATCGCCACCGAGCGGGTTGTTTCGGACGATGAAGCGATCCGTTTCGCAAAGGACTACTGCGGCCAACTCGCGGACGGGAATTCGGTACGACGAGCGTTCATGCACGCAAGCCAACCGCGGAAAATAAACTCAAGTGGAGGTGCCTATTCGTTGTGGTCGAATACGATCAATCCCGACCATTTGACCATAAAGTCAGGCTTCATCGACCGGCAGAAGTCTGCGAGCAACAGTGAACTTGAACAAGCCGCTACGCAAGCCATGTCCGTGCTTGAAGGCAATGCGTCTCCAGACCGAATCCGTTGGGCGATCCACGAACTTGAATCGGCGCGGCAACCCGCTCTCCACGACACCAGAACGGCCATACTCCTAGGTCGGCTATATCGGTCGCTGCATGAATTCGAGAAGGCAGTTTTGGTTCTTACTTCCTCCATTGATACGAATGCCGACCGATCCGAGTCATCGCAGAACATTGACGTCTTGCTCTACAATCGGGCCTGCTACCGTGCCATCCTGGGACAAAAGGAAGAGTCTCTCGTGGATCTGAGCCGATCGATCCGCCTGTCTCCGAAACTCGCCGACCAGGCGCGAGAGGATTCCGATTTGAAATCACTTCACGATGATCGCCGGTTCGCGATGCTTCTCGACAATCCGAAGCCCTACAAAGTTTTGATCGTAGGTTCAGACAAAGGGAGTGTTTCGAAGCGAGTGTCGCCGGAGTTCGCCCGATACTGCAGAGATCTGGGATCGGCGCTCACCCACGCTGGTTTCGGATTCGTCATCGGCTCATCTTCGCAGGACACGGCAGACCACTACGTGCTTAAAGGGATTGCCACAGCGAAGGTTCCAGTATCCATCGCCTACATCCGGCCACGTTTCGACTCTTATCAGTCGGATACGGATGAGGCGATGATGGCCGGTCACGTCCTCGAGCGGGAGCGGCCCGATGCAGACTGGCCAACCGTTCGCCCCCTCCAGGTGAATGCGGCTGACATCGTTGTCGCGATAGGAGGCCGCGACGGAACCCAGCAAATCATCGAAATCAGTCGAAGCGTCGGCAAGCCACTGATTTCTGTTCCGTCTTTCCCTGGTGCCGCCCGTGTAGCTTGGCCCGTGGCTCGACAGACGCTCGCCAAAAAGGGCCTGGACAGCCCGCTCATTCAACGCCTCAACGATGGCCGGGATGTACATGCCGTGGTCGAGGCGGCCCAATTCTGTCTTTCGGGACCGCTTAGCAATCCGTTCGGCCTGCTGCCGGTGGAGGAGATCCGTTCGGCACTGCTTGGCTCCGGCGAGATCATGCATTTTGAGGAGATTATGGGAGAACTGCTCCTATTCGACAATTTTAAGGGCCTCCGACAGCACACTTGGCTCGTCACGACCCGAGATAAGGTGTTCTTCCTGCTCGACGACGAAGAAACCCGGCGAAAGAAGAGGCTTATTCAAAAAAAACTTGATCGAGATTCGCTGTTGCCGCTTTCGGTCGATCCGTCTCGCTCCGCCGTAAGGTTTGGAACCCATTTGCCTGGCTGGTATTACAGCGTCACACTATTCCCAACGCCGGAGGAACTGGTTGCTGCAATTGAATCCTTAGTCGCCGGCCACTGATCGGCATGGCGAATAAAATCTATGCAAACAGGGAATGCTATTCTACGCGATACCCAATCCGGCGCGAAACTGCACCGATCTCCCAACGCCCCAAACGCCGGTCGCCTTGGCAAATCAAGTTTGATGCCTTTGTGCGAGTAGACTGTGGTCGTGTGCTAGGCAGCCCATCTGCTCAATCGCCCCCGTCGCATTAAGCAGGGGTAGTTTCCATTCGCGGTTGAACTTCTGAAGTTTTGCTAAGTAACGTGAGTCTAGCTGGATGCTTCTGGTACCAATGAACCCGCCCCAAATAGCAGTCATCCTGAAATAGAATTGACGAGCTCAGGAGGGCGTGTCCTTGCGCATCAGGACGGTTCGTCCTGAGTTAGTAGCAAATGTTGCCCTAGCTCGCGTCATAAAGGATTGAGTATTGGGCGATTGGGGATTTTTAATTGATGCATACAGAGTTATCCAATCAGACCAGCCCCCCCCAATGGCTTTGTTATACACTACCCGGCCCCCCCTGAATATATGGCATTACGGTTGACACCAGGGGCTTATCTGCCATATTAGCGGGACCCACGGCGACGCTACGCCAGGATTCACCAAATGTTGAATACCCCCTCATATTCGCTAATGGTCTCGCTGTCTATGAATCGTGCAGCAGATACGCCCCAAATCAACTTACAAGTGCCACTCCGCATATTAGCTGCTTTCACACCTCTGCTTGAGGCTATAGTTTACGCCGAGCAGACGAGTAGCAACTATTGGGAATTTGCAGTTGAACTGGAAACTCTGCATGCCTTGGGTCTAACGAAAAATGACTTTCGGTGGCTCGTTCGGAATGGTTTGGTTGAGCATAAGCGAGAGGTTACCCTCGAATCAGATGATGGCCGTTCGTTTCGGCCGACTGGTGATTTGATGTTTCCCATTGGTACTTGTTTTATCTTGACGAACAAAGGCGTTTTGTTGTCTCGTCAATCAAGCGGTGATGCGAAGATTAACGAAAACGCCAATTCGGGAAAAGTCGACTGTGGTGACCGAATCGACATGAACGACACAAGCAATCGGTCGCAAAAAAACGGAAGTCACGCCAGCGAGATTGTGCGTCCTTGCTGGGACTCGGAACGACGTGTTTTGACGCTCAATGGAACGATTGTGAAACACTTTAAATGGGCCGCCGAGAATCAAGAAGCAATCCTTTGCGTTTTTGAAGAGGAAGGTTGGCCTTGTCGGATTGATGACCCACTAAAGCCATCTGCTGAACAAGATTCAAAGAGACGATTGAGTGACACAATCAAATGCTTGAATCGCAAGCAATCCAACGCGCTCATTCATTTCCGCGGTGATGGAACCGGGGAAGGTGTTATTTGGGAACTTTGCCAATGCAATGGAGCAAGCGATAGCGACTGATCTGGAACAAACACTCGAAAACTAACTGCACGGCTGCCTCGCCTCGACCGATATGGCGTCCTGTTGAGAATCAGCCAAGCTTTAGGAAGCATTCTAATCCCAATATGAGAGGCCGTAAATTCAAACCGAGCGATCGCCCGTCCTAGTAATGAGACTTTGACAAAATCGCCAGTATCTACGCGGCGAGAAATGTGAACAGAATGAGCGCCGAAAACTACGGGTCATTTGTAGTCAAAACCGGTGGTACAGGCGGCGTATATTTTTTTTTGGCCCGGCTGTGTGATAGCTGTGTTGGCTTGCTTCGATTGAGGCTTCTACGTGTTTACAGGTGGTCCTTGAAGAACTGAATCGTTTCATCAAGGGAACGCGCCCTCGCGTTGGTATTGCCGAAATCGCTGCCTAGAAATCCATGCACTGCTCCTGGATGTTTCGTCATGGAAACAGTCGCTCCCTCTCCAACGAGTTTCGATTGAATCGGTATTGCATTCTGATCCAATGGCACAAGTGAATCGCTTTCGCCATGATGAATGTGGATTTTCAATGAATTGTTTGCATGTGAACCAATGTCGTCGACATCTGGAAACGTGAATGGCGAAAAATACTCAACCATGACATTGACCGCGTCGCGGGTTCTCAGGCTCAAGAATCCCCCCAATGAGAATCCCAGCAGTCCCACACGTGATGCGTCAATACCTGGTAAGAACTTCGCTGCACCAACTGCGTCGCGAAGCACTTGCGACCACTGTCCATGTCGCAAAGGAATTTGTGGAAAAACAAAGAGCGAATTGTCGTGTGGCGTCTCGGGCTTCTTTTGAAAGTAGTCAGGGATCAACGCCAAAATCCCTTCGTCAGCCAGGGCTTTAGAATGACGCAATATCTCCGACTTCCACTTCGGTGCAAGCCCATCACTGCCGTAGGCAATGATGACAGCTCGCTTGTAAGGAGTCGTCGGCGCCTCAAAAGTCCAAGCAATTTTTTCGGCTGCTGTTGACGAGCCTGTTACAAATGAAATAGGTATCAATCACAATCTCCTCGTGTTGATGAATTTGTTTAGAGCGCTTCTATTTGCACGTTACCGAAGTGCGTTACACCAGAGTGGTATTGCAAGCCTATGTAACCGCTCTTTTGCAAGCTTGCGGGTACAGTGTCTGTTTTACTGATTAATTCGCCATTGAGCTTGACTCGGATCGACGCACCTTTGACTTCGATCTGGTAGGTATTCCATCTTCCTTCGCGATTCTCCATCGGCTTGAATGGCAACTTCGCTCCCCAATGCATCGCGGGTGCGAGCCCGTAGATTGCTCCCGTTCGATGAAATGGACTAGCAAATGCGCGCTGGCTGGAAAAAAAGTCGTACCCGGTATCGTCAATCTGCACTTCAATCGAATCGTCGTAAAACGATTGATCTATGAGGACTACCGGTTTGGGTGAACGCAGAATTATCCCGGAGTTCGCAGTAACGTCGCCGTCCAGAATAAACGACATCCACTGCAGCGTTAGACGAAAATCCTTAAATGGCTCGTCAAAGTAGATGACAGGCAACTGACCCGGTGACGCCTGCGAGCTGTCGCAATTGATCACGCTGAAAGTCGATGTTTCAAAGTAATCGCGGTTCGGTTGCAATGGTTGCTGGTCGAAACTCCGTTTCC
Organism: Rania fehmarnensis; assembly: GCF_056494185.1. Classification (NCBI taxonomy): domain Bacteria; kingdom Pseudomonadati; phylum Planctomycetota; class Planctomycetia; order Pirellulales; family Pirellulaceae; genus Rania; species Rania fehmarnensis. The sequence goes on along the minus strand of NZ_CM151398.1, from coordinate 8,402,166 downwards.
ATTTCGCTTTTTCGTTCGGCCAAAGTTGTCGCACACTCGCTGCAGCAATGGGCGCGGGACCCGGTGGATCTGTTGACTCGAACCGTGCTGCGATTGACTCAGCAACTTTGCGAGCCAGACTGAGTCCGGTAATGACTGGATTGGCTGAACCAGCGGTCGGATAGATCGCTTGACTGACACAAGCGACGTTGCCGACGTGGTGGAAGCGGCCGTTAATATCGGTAACGGAGTTGAAAGGATCATCGCCCATCCATAATGTTCCAGCTTCATGCCAAGTTGTACCTAGTCCCTGTTGCCCAGTATCGCTGGTTTGGGTCGCATCCAACTCCGAAATGAGTTTTTGAAACACCTGATCCATATCCGCCCAGACGCCATTTTTTGACTCATCCTTGTAGTGGGTGTAAAGTCGGCGATGTCGGAAGGTCGGATCGTCTTGATCGGAATAAGCGAGATTCGCCCAGTTTTTGTCTTGCTGCGTTATGATTTTGCCATCACGTTCGCCACGTAGTTCGCCAACGCCCCGGATTGCGATATTGACGGTCGCATTCATGTCGGTTCCCTGCTCGGCGATCATTTGAGCCGCATCCAGATCAGGAACCATTCTGTAGATGACGTCGGGGTTTCCACCCGTGTTGACTGCCGACACGATTTGAAAATGGAAGCGACCGCGGGAGCTCGATGCCTGAAGGTGCAGTGCTGCTGTTTGTGGGCGTTTTACTAGCTGGTCGTTGCTGCCGGTCGCAGTTTTGAATAACTCGTTGAACTTGGCCCGTGAAATCTTGACCGTGATGTCACGCCGCAAATGGTTTAACAGATTCGCTCCCATCAGTTCCGGACGTTTACGAGTCTCAGCGATCGAAAAAGACTCCAGCGCCAATCGCGTCGATTCATTTTCGCTTAACGCGATCACTACCATCGTTGTCGGCTTGAGTTTCAGATTGACGAATCGTCCGTTGTAATGAATGGTCAGACCATCCAAGTGGGAGCCATCGAGTAGCTGCCCGTCCTTGACAAGCTTTGGCAAGTTCAATCGGACGACATGCGAATTTGGGACGATCACAAGTCGCGCGTCCTGATCCTTTTTTCCAGATTCGGCACGTCGCGCGGAAATCAGCCCGGGCAAACTGCTGTACTTGTCCAGCGAAAAAAGTCCCGAGATGTAAGATTGTGTTTGCACCGCAATTGGTGCGGACACAGGTAATTCTAGTTTGAAGTCAACTCCAGTAGCTGCGTTGATGTTGGTAGCGGCCTGTTTAAAGATCGCCTTCAGACCTAAATTCAAGCCAACTCCGCTGGTGCCACTGGGATCATCTTTCATCGGGTCAAAAACAAAATCATCCGTAGGTTTCACGCCGATCTCGTATTCCAGAACCGAGTACGCACCTTTGACGTCTTCATTGAACAGCGGGTCTTTAAAAGGTCGTTCGGTGAGATACTGACGGACCGATTCCGGCCACTGCTCAAGGTCGGCATCTGTCAATCGCGGACACCAGCCCCCCCAATACAATGACTTACCGCCGACACAGTAAGCGGTGCCGACGTATTGTTGATTACTGCGCCAACCGATTCCCCAAACAACTTCACGTGACTGCTGTGCTTCATTGCTGAATGTATCTAACGTTCCGCCTGGGTTGTTAGCACCGATATCTGGGATATTCTGACCGTGCTCTGGTAACAGAAAAGGTCCGCCATCAAGCACCAGGATTCTCGGTTTTCCGTACGTATTTTCATTCTTCGTAAGCTGATGCAGTTTCGACGCGCAGTATCCGCCGTACATGCCGGCACCGAGCACGATCACATCGAAATCCAGCGGTTGATTCTCATCCGGCACCGCTTCTTCGAGCGTGCTACAAACATATCGCCCCATCAAATCCTTCGAGAACGTCGTCGCCTGCACATCCGGCAGCTCGTCTTTGTTGAAATAAACAAGATTTCCATTCGAATCTCGCAGGTCAGTTCGTTTTGTTAGTGTCATTGAAATGGTCTTTCGACAATTTGTTTTAGTTTTTGATTTTGTAAGAACTCGATGCCCCGTCGCGTTTGGTCTGACTCGTTGGACCAACCCGCCGCATGCCATCCTGCATAGACCTTGGAACAAGCAAGCAGATGAGCGTGAAACGTTCGCAATAGTCTTGCCTCGTAATACTGAAGTCCACGACCTTCGCCTCTCGCAAAGTCGGCTACCGCAGTGGCAGCGAGCAGTGCTGAACGCGCGGCATAGCCAACTCCGTCACCACAGATTGGATCAAACGTAAATGCCGCTTCTCCCACCAGCACTCGTGTTTCAGTTGCCAACGGATAACTAAGCGAAGGCGCAATCTTGCTCCAGCATTGTGCGGGCTGTCGAGCAAGAACCATTTTCCTAATTAAACCGTGCTTAGGCATTACGTTGAGCGCGTCGTCCGGCGATTGGTCTGTGTTGGCAGCAAACGCGAAAAGACTTGCTTTTTCTGCACGCGATGGAAGTAGAAACGCCCAACCAAAATCCGTTCTTTCAATGACGCAAGCGTCGGTTGACTGACTCAATTCGACTTCCGCGACCGTTGCTACACGACGACCGAAAGTTAGTCCATCCGCTGGCTGGCGCCCACTCGCATGAATGACGATCCCTTCGTATTGCGATTCGCACATTTCATGAACCCAAGTAATCTGACCTACAAATCGATCACACAGTTTTTGTTCGAGCCAAGCTAGCAAATCACATATTGGCAAGGACAGTGGAGCGGCTTCTACGATCTCGGGAGAGGAATGCCAACCGCAAATGATGCGTCGCGAAACTTGGTATGCGAAGGGCAGTAAACTCAACGGTAATTCGAAAACGTCCTCGAGCAATTTCAGCGTATCCGGTTCGATAGCCACTTGCAGGTCTCGATTACGGCGTGGACCAACGACCGTTACGGAAAAACCGCGTTCTGCCAACACCCACGTGGCGGTAATCGCGGCAATTCCACGTCCTCGAACCATCAGGGATTTCATGGCTCGCTCGGATCATTGCGAACGATGTCTTGAAGCTGCTGGTAAAGTGACGCCGATTTTGCCATGTGGCGTAGCGCAAGCGATTTCTCGTCCTCTGTACCGATTACTTCAAGCTGTTCAAGCGAATCGTGAATGGTGGCCGCGCGCGATTTGAGCATTGCCATTGAATCGGATTTCGACAATTGCTTCGTCGCAGGCGGGGCGGCGGGACGATTGAATTGTGGCAGGACTCCCTGCGATGCAAGCATGTGCGATGCTTCGTGCAAATTCTCCATCGACCGTACCGCCGCCTTCACGAGTTGTCCACCTGAAAGATTGCCCGACGAAAATGTGATTTGGATGACCTCCTCGATCGAGTGATAATACGCATCGCAAAGGTCAAGCAACTTTTGTTGGCGCGCAGTCGGGGGCGTGGTTGCTACGTCGCGCAAATAGTCCGACTCAGCAAACGGAGCGAGCGACCGCTGGACAGAAGTGAATCGCTCGAAATGCCTTTGTCCTTCATCAATAATCAACTTGATAATTGGCAGCACGCGCAAGCGTTCAGGAAACAGATTGGGTTGAAAATTGATGCTCTCCAGAATCGCGACATACATTCCATCCAGATCCTGGTTCGCCGTTTGGCTGGGCGCTTCCACGTCAATAAACCATTGCTGAGTCGCGCGATTGAGCGGGTTGAGCGCAAACGGCCTTGACAAGTATTTGCGTTCCATGTCCATCTTGCGTCCACTTCCCACGGTAGGCGGTTCACCAATCACCGCCGCTCGATCGACTGACGGTGGTGCACCAAGCAAACCAAGGACTTCGTTCACCCAGCGAAAATGCCGCATCTCGTCAACCGCAACCCTGAAGATCTCGTTCGCGGCAGCAAAAATAGTTCGCGTGTTTCCATCAGCGTCTTCGGCGGGTTGCAAACGAGATGCAGTTGTTGAATAGAGTGCGAACAGATACTCGACAACCAAGGCATGCTCGACGGTCGCCAGATAGGTCAGCTCTGCAATGATTTGTTCCTTCGTCAAATACTCTGTCAACGACGGAGTGGGAGCAACGGAAAACGCAGTACTCTCTCGGTCATTGAGAACGACTGGCAATCTTTCCCACCATCCACCGATCATCTCTTCATAGCTGAGTTCCAAAGGCTTTCGATCTCGATAAGTCGTTATGTCCGGCGGAGGATTCTCAGTCCGATCGACCTCCTTACGCATGAAGTTCACGAACGAGTGCTTACCGTTTTCACTATCAACAATATCCGGTTTGTTCGATGCCCAGTAAAAGCAAACGCAATCACGAAAGTCATAAATCCAAGGAGCGCACAGGGACTTCGTCAATTCCCCAGGCGGGAACAGGTCGGGTGCAATGACACCTTGACGGTCGACATAAGCGGAACGAATTTGCGAGACCACCATATATTCAATTTGGTTGTCATCATCACTTCGCATTGTGAATTCGATGTTTGCAGAACCAGCTTCCGAACCAGCGTCGTAGGCCGCCTGGAGGATCCGCCGAGCCGTTGGTAAACCAATCTGACTTGAAAACCCTGGACTTGGCCCAAGCAAAACGGCGACGCGACCCGGCAGTAGATCATGAACTCGCGCCCACACGTCCAAGCCACTCTGGCCACGAAATCCCCAGAGTGAAGGATCGTCCTTGTCCGACTTGTTCTGTCCATACATTGCCCACAGATACAGAGGTCGATTCTTGATTTCCTCTGCGGTCACTCCCGTAATTGGTGCGCCGACATGCACTAGGATTGCTCCGTCGTCGCGATGATATTCGAAGGCGAGTCCACGCAGAAAAATCTGCTCGATATTGCGCAGGTCGAACTCCAGGCCGGGATAGCAATTTTGTACACCACTCTCCGGTCGGCTGTTCGTCGGATTGCCGCGCACGATCTGATCGGCTCGCGCCGTAAGGTTGCGCGGAAAAATTTTGACTTCAATTGCCGACGGTATTTTCTCTGGCATGAGTAAATCCTATTGAATAGCCAAGCTGGAAATGGATGAAAGTTCCGCATAGGCCGCGATACAGAATTCAATCCAACCCCGGATATAGTCGCAACCAGGGCGGCCGCGACGCGCGACTTCGTGATAACAGCCACCTCCGCACAAGTACCGCGCCCAACAACTTTGGCACGGTTGCATCTTGTCGACATGCATGCGAGAAAGATGCTGACTGCGAGCGTTCTGGTCGAGACCGCTCTCTACATTGCCCATCGCAAAATCCGGATCGTCAATGAGTCGATGGCACGCAAAGACGTCGCCCTCGGCGCTGACACTCAAGTAAGCGGCTCCTGCTCCACAGGGATAGGGTCGATGTGTGCCACGATGAATCTCGTTCAGAGCTGTGAGCAAGTTCGAAAATGGAAACGGTTTTCCCGCCTTTAACTCCGCAATCGCCAGTCGACCGCAGGCTTTCATCTCTTCGAGAAAACGATCGAAGTCATCCGACGAGAACGCTGCGTCTGGATTGGGAGATACAAGGACCGGCGCAAAGCCTACGTCATCAAACCCCAAGTTCAACAAGTGCTGAAGTATGGATGGGAGATCACGCGTAAGTGGCGTGACAGTGACGCGAGCTGAAAGTTGACGAGGGCGACCTTGTGCATTCAGGATTTCGAGCGAGCGAAGAATACGATCGTAACTACTGCCGCTACCTCGCATCGGCCGCGCACGATCATTCTCCTCACGGTTCCCGTCGATGCTAATCTGGACAGTGAAGGGAAATTCATGAAATAACTGGGCATCCCTTTCCGTGATCAATGTGCCGTTGGTTGTCATCGAAAAACGAACTTCGCGTGCGCCCGCGCGATCGACCGCATAACGAGTTGCCTTGTGAACCAATTCGCGGTTGAGCAATGGCTCACCACCCATGAATCCGACTAGAACCGGTTCCGCTTGATCCGACTCCAGTAACAAACGATCGATTGCCTGGAAAGCGACTACTTCGTCCATTATTTTTGACTTGCCACCGAATCGTCCTTCATCGGCATAGCAATAACTGCACGCCATATTGCATGATTGAGCGACGTTCAGTGACAACGAATGGAGTGGAGGTGGAGAAAGAATGTCGCTGCCAATCGCTCGTTTTTCGCCCGAGGTGAGATACGCACCAAGCAAAGATTCCATTGCAGTAGAATCGTGAAGTGACTCTCGCAGCGTTTCATCCAGCGGAGCATCGATCCCATACAAACGGCTTCCATCGGCAATGAATAATTGCAGTCCAACGGCCGATTCAACGAGGCGATACTCCGAACTTGCATCCACAACAGGCAGGACACTTGGATTGGACTGCAGCTGATATAATCGCTGGTTCATGAGTTTGCCTCCACGCCTTTCCGAATCTCGTTCGCCCAGTTCCGCAATAGTTCGTATTGGCGGCGAGTAAGATGGAGCGGCCCTCCGGAAGAATCTCGCATCACAGGCGGCATTTGTTTTGTAAAGAAACCGTCGTTGCCGCCGGGCGGTCGAATCCATTGTTCGATCAGTCCCGGTTTCTCGCGTATCATGTCCTGAATGATTTCGATCGACAATATCCGTCGGTGCGCTTGGCGTCCACGTTGAGTCAGCGGAAATGATTCGCCCGTCAAAGTGGGTTCAGGCGGAAACGCATAGTGATCGGTCGGCTTGTAAGGGATTCCACGAGCAAATGCGGTCGCTGGATTCTCCTGGACGTCAACTCGGTTGTTGAAAACATCAACGTTCATTAGCCCCATCGTTTCCAGAATCCGCTCAAACAAATCCTGAATCTCAGCTTCGGTTGATTCAGCAGTAACATAAGCAGCCTCTGACACGTCTTCGCGATCGGTGTGATCCTTCAAAGCATCCGCGATCGTGATCAAGTGACGACGATCGGGAGCATAGTCTGGAGGCGACACCGTCACCCGAGCAATCCCCGAAACGATATTGGTACCTGGAATCGAACAGGTGATGATCGCGTCACAAACATCATCAACCATTCCCAAGCTGGCTCCGTTGCCAATACCTTCACCCGCATACAAACCTCCAGGATTTGTGCGAGAGTCATCGGGCGAAGGCAAAAATCCGACCCAAGCCGAATCCGGATTGAGGAACAGCTGCTCATCAGGAATATTGACATTCCATAAACTCTTCAGATTAGGTGGCCCATAGAACCGTCCTTTCGCCGGAATGAACCGCATACGATACTCGGGAAAATCTTCAGTCGGCTTTGTGAGTCGCACGGTTCCAAGCGGAATATGAGTGCCATCTTTAACCAGTGGGTTAAGTGAGCCTTTCGGGGAAACGCCTCGCAGTTCAACTGGGTCCACATCATCGCCTTGCAACTCGACGTGGGCCTCAATCCGGCAATCGAAATCTCCTGTCATGTGGAATGGTTTCAAGTTCCCGGCTTGTACAGTCCAGCGTAGTTGCGTTGCTTCAAATCCCGACTCATGCAGAAGCGCTGGTGTCAGCGGACCTTGAACCGTCTCGCCGTTCGATTCCCATTCCCCATGCAATTCAAAGAATGGACAAACAGGACGAAAACGTTCTGTCCCGTCGGCTGGATCGACATCCTTAAACTGAACGACCATCGGCGTGTTGCTCGTCACAGTGCCGTCGTTGGCAATAGTAAGCGTTTCGCCAGGCATAATGGTCGTTTTACCAGTGCCTCGCGGCCGATCATCGTTTGGTCCCCAATGGAAACACTCCAACGGTGTATCGGACGATCCAAGTCTCGCTATCGCCAGCGGCGGACTAATCAACAGACGTTTCAACACAGCAGGCTCCTTGGCGGCGCAAGAGGGTATTAAGGAAGTTTTTTTTCGATCCGCTTGATTGCTTCCGCGATACTCTGGACCGCAGACTCCAGCTTTTCGACTCGCTCGTTGATCTCTCCCGACTCCTCGTCCGACTCCTCGTCGAACTCGGGAATGAATTGAGCGAACTCGGTAGCACGCGTGACATCTTCTCCTCGGCAACCTTTGGTGGAGCAAACATTTGAAACACGGCACGTTCCGGACAAGACAAAATCCGTTTCGCCTCTCACCAGAATTCCTTCGACGACATTAGTCGCCTCGTCAAACACCGGCGAACCCGAATTGCCTCCGTAAGTGTCGAGGTTGGCGACAAAGAATTCTGAAGCGTCATTTTCGCGAACAATGGCTCCCGGCGCGTACTTCAACGGCAACCCGGATGGATGACCAATGACGTAGACGGGACGTGAGTCTGCAATCTTTCCGGTTCGCCGAATTGGCAGCACCGCTCGCCCGGTAACGGGACGGTCTAACATTACGACCGCGTAATCGGCACCTGCATTCTCAAGTCGATGCGCAACGATCGATACCGCGGAATAGATGTCATCATTGGGGATGATAACATTAGGAGTTCCATCTTCGTTCATTTGAAACCCAAAAACGAAACGGGTCCGAGCGAGATTGTTGCCGTCAATACAATGCCCCGCTGTTGCCAGTAGTTGCTCGCCAACAAGAAACCCCGTGCAAAACGGACTTGTCGGCTGATTGCGAAAGCGTTCGCTGCTGCACAGACGTTGAGCGTCCCCGAAACTGATCGTGCGAATCGTTGAAGTGTCGTCACCGTTGTCTACGATATCGACCACATCAACCAGGCTTGCAACACCGCTCGCGGATTTCTGCACTGCTGAATTTGTGATCTCAACCGCCTCCATCCGACCATCGACGCCATAGATAACTTTCTGTGCTTCACGGAGCGCCTTCGCGAGTTCAGCCGAACTGAACTCCGCCATTGCACGTTCCTTTGCGGTCGAACGCGCTGCGGCAAAACCACGTTTGTCAGGAGCCTGCTCGCGCGACCTGAGTTCAGCCAACAATTCGTCCGCGGAATACGATTCAATTTTTTTCTTTGCCATTTTTCTTTGCCTTTCGTTAAACATTGTTAAACAAGGGGATTGGGAATTATCGGAGTTGCATGTGACGTCGCTCTCAGGGATCGCTGAGCAAGGTTGTTGTCTAATGAAACCAGGAGTCGATTGGGTATTGGATTGGCAATGGTGAATCGCGATAAATTGCTTTGATCGCCAGTGGCTGAAACGGACATCAGCAGCGTCGGCTGCATCGATGTGGGTTTCCAACGAAACGGCCCAACCACGATCGAGTTGCCCGGCAGAATAGAGATCGCAACGGCCAGTGATGCATCGCTGAGTGGCTGCCAATCAGTCGGCCAAATCTGGTCGGTAGGAATGGACGATTGAAACCCTAGAATTTCCGCGTCGGTCGCTTGGGAAAGGCCACGATTGGACACGCGGACGAAGGCAAAATTCTCCTGCCCCGCAACCGGCTGTTGATGCACTGTGCCGCCGTCATTCTGTTGCCGATTCCAAATATCCGTGGAATCCAGCGAATTGACAAAGGAGTAATGTCCATCACGCCCATCATTTATAAACACGTCCACTTGCGGAGGGTTGCCAATTTGGTTCGTCGGGGTCTCTCCCAAACCTGGTGGTTGACGATAGGCACCTTGCATCTCGAATGCCCAGCGAATTACTTTTCTAAGTACTCCGATTTCTCTGTTCTGTCCTAGATATTTGAACGTTCCTGTATCGGCTTGCATCAACAGATCCGCGTAGCCCTCTGGACGCGGCGGATTGTTCGCGGGAGACATCAACCCGATTGACTTGATGATCAGGAACGGCACATAGGCGGCAGCAAACTCTTGCGAGCTGCGATCCGCTGAATCGCCTCCAGCCGCTTGATAAATTCGGAATAGCGTTGAAGCGAGGATCTCCTCTGCGACATAACCAGCCCGATCCCCCGAACCAAATGGATTGTATCGAGTGCCGTACCATGCCCATGAAGACACCGGGCGAAGATGGCTGCGTCCGATTGTTACCCAAGGAAAGGTGATGCCTCTTGGACTGCGACTGTCGACGTCGTTCAAGATCGCCGCCAGTGCGTCGCCCGCACTATGCGCGAACTTGAAATTTGCTGAACCGACGTTGTCCCACAACAACGTGTGACCAAATTCATGCAGAACGACTCGCCAATCGGAGGCGATCCCAACGGATGTATTCACGGCGGCAAGTGCAAATCGAAATCCGTCCGAGCGGGGCGGCAAGCGAAAACCTGGTGCTGATGCGTTGACAATGTTTGCCGTCAACACATCGTTGCTATCTTCATAGCGAACACGATGATCCACCCGCACCGGAAAACTCGTACCATCGAAATAGTTTTTGACATTGATTCCGAAATCTTCAAGGATGCGAAACAGTCGATCGCAGTTGTGATAAGCATTCACGGCACCGAAGTCGTTGGAATTGACCGGGAAACGAAAGTCGCCCGGCAAGGGAGAAGAAGGAATTGTCGGATTTGGCTCTTCGACGTTTTGCAAGCGGACGTATTGCCCCGAAAGCGTTTGGTTTGTTCCCGCTAACGGCGGACTCAATCCGACAAGTGAAACCAGATCGCGATGGACATCCAGTTCTGGTCCGCTTGCACTGGGTAACGGGCCGGATGATCCGGTTTTTGTCCGCGGATCTTTAAGGAAAACCCAAGCCAGCGCAGCCGTTGAATCTACCAGCGAGAATACGCTATCTGGTGAATCGACCGATTTAAAACCGGCAGCATTCGCAAAGCCGCGTTCCGAGCTGCTTTCGCCAACGAACAAACAATCGCTCACAGGAACACCCGCCAAACTTGCCGCATGTTCAAAAATAGATGGATCGTTCTTGGTACCCCACACCCACAAATCGTCATCAATATAAGCGACGATTCCGGAATCCTGCATGAGCGAGACGATCAAGTCCGTATTGAGCCCGCCAGGATCGGAAATGATGCCCACGCGAAAGCTCTTTTCAAACAATTCTTTAACAACTTCAAGTGCCGCAGGAAAAATATCGACCCGCGCCAATTGTCCGCCGCTTAGCACTGGTTTTCCTAATGTGTCGCCAATGTCAAAGAAGACGACGGGGGACGGACTAGTCCCTGTAGCATTCAGTGCTGTCGGCGCGTCATCAACAAGTGCCATCGTATTTGGTGCCGTGATTCGGCATGAACACCCCGTCAGCGAACGAAGCAACAACACGCTGCCTGTGTTCTGTTCGACCAGCGCCAACCACGATGAAAGTCCATGGACTTTCGACTCCAGTGAAAATTCAACAGCGGAAACAACATACGCGCCGCCTTCTTCAATGTTCGCCGCAATGGCTGGTAATACAAACGGTATGCCTGACCCTGCGTCCCCGCTTACACCTTCATGCTGAATCTCGATTCGATCTCGTATGAAGTATTGATAAACGAAAGTTTCAACGTCGCTGACGATACTGACTTTTTCGCTTTGCGCGATGCCGAAGATCTTCTTGACTGCAACGTCGTCAATCCTCGTGGCACTAAAAGCAGCGTTGGATTCCACTTCGTGCAGTTGCAATTCTCGTTTGACCGTGCTTTGCGAACCGATGACTTGCATCGGCGATTCTTCCACTTGAACAACGATTCCGGATTCCCAGACGGGAATACCTTTCAGAGTTTGGTTGTAAGTCACTCTGGAATTACCCATCACCGATTTTTCGTCAGCATAAACGAGTTGTTCACCGACGTTCGCCGCTGTTGGATTCGCATCCAGCGCAAACGCCATCTCAGCTTTGAGGCCGAACAACGGCATGACCTCATGCATGTACTCGTCGGCAATAGCGCGCACTGAAACCGGACGCGATTCTGCCGCCGCGTTGAGATCTACTGCGCGATTCTTCCGAGCGCGATAGGGTGCGTCAATGTGATTCAACTGGCAAACATTTCCCTTGGCGTCATGTGTGCGGGTCATAGCGTCAAAGGTGTCCATCGTGTCTGTCCTCGTTGTTATTGAAATTTGAAATCAAGCGACTTAGTTGACGTATCGGAAGCAGGGCCCATAGTTACCCGCGCCTTCGGGAAGCGGGCGTTGGAGAATCTCTAACGCAGTTTCCCTCATGCTAAACATCTGGCCGACTGCTTTAGTCAATGACGGCAGATCCCCGTTCTGCCAGGTGGACTCAAGAAATCGCAACATTTCGGAATACTGCTGGTCAAACACTTGAATGAAATTCCAAGTGGCAACATCCGGCACATCCGCTTGCTGGTAGCCGCCTTCGGGAATGTCCGCCATGTCCCAGATATCCGGCAGTGGCAATGGGTCGCCGGTGAATCCCCAACTGTTCGTCAAGGGATCACGAACGAAACGACGCTGATGGTGAATCTCGCCAAAGCGGTAGTAGTGTGCTAAGTCGCCGGGGTTTTCCTCGGGTGACATGTTCGATCCCTCACCCTGAAGATTGATCAAACGAATCGCCTGTTCGACTAGGCTCAAACTGTCGATCTTGAACAACCCGAGTCGCCCGCTTATTTGACGGTCAATCTTCAATGTTGGATCGAGTGCCTTAAACGTCGCCAAAAGTGCTTCGTAGAATTCGCCAATCGTGGGAAAGCTTTCCGCAGCTACGAATGCGACCGGCCCACCTTGTGGATATTCGATGTCCATGAACACTTTCGCCTGATCCGTTGTCAGTTTCCTCAGTACGACTTCTTTCAAAATGGGACGGATACCACCTGGAAGCGGCCCGGGATATTTGGGAACTACTAGTGCATTCGCGACAATCGGCGAACCTTCAATGGCGACCAAGAGATTGCAAGCTAAACCGAAATGCAACATTTCTTCCCGCCACACTTCGCGAATCGACTCACTAATCACATGAGAATCGTCTTTGATCGTCCAGTAAGCTGTCAAGTACGGCGGCAACGTCGCGAGCTCGAGCTGGATGGCAACTTGCAATGAGTCACGTAGCCAGTTCAAGTCGCGTTGCTCGGGTGTAAAGTTTTGCATCTGGTCAACGAGCGTCAATCGTCGCGGTTCGTTGCCGATTCCAAACGGGAGTCGCGTTTTAACGGCCGGCGATGCAACAACGTTAGGATTCGTTGGCGGAACGCGACGAAACAAAATGCTGCTGGCTGACATGTCATCAACCGTCAGTCGCAAAATGTACTCTCCAGCGGCGATGGGGTTGCCAACCGAATCCATCGCGTCCCATTGAAAGATCCGTTCACCTGCGTCGGGCCGAATCTCGTCCAGCACGCAGCCGATATCGACTCCGAATCGATCCCAAACCTGTATCGTCAATCGCTTGCAGCCAACCGGCACGTTGATCTTGACCGGTATCAATTCCGCAGATGACTCGAAGCGAACCTCTGGAAGCATCGCACGGCGTGGATCGACAGAGGCAACAAGATTGCTGGGCGGCGTCGGCACAGGTTCAGCAGAATACTTGTAAACGGTGTCGCCGGAGGCGTAGCCCAACGTGACCGGATTGCCAAAGAACCTAAAACGATTGATGAACCGTCCGATTTCATTAGCGTCGGTCCAACTCTCGCCTCCGTCGATCGTCGCACTGGAGTAGCCCTGTGCGTTCATTGGACCAGGACCGCCAAATCCACCCGGTCCCCAGCCGCCAACCCAGCCTTGTTGTTCGTTAATGAAACCGATTCCTTCGAGATTGACGTTCCCTTGCGCGTCGTTGATCTTCAATCGAGTCCACGTCAGTCCACCGTCCGTCGTCTTGAGAATCGCAGCCTCACTAAAATTCTCAAGCGAAATGAAACCAAGCTGATCATTCAGGAACTGAATTTTCCAACCCCATTCACCAAACGGAAAATCGGCCTCTTGACCGGCAAGTCGATTCGTCCAGGTCGCTCCGCCATCGGTTGTCTCAAGAACGACTGGCTTTAATTTGTCGCGAGTCGTCGGTGTCGGCTCGTCGGCTTTTCCGCCAACGACCCAACCGTGCAACGAGTCCTTGAACCAGGTGTCAATCAGGATTGAAGCATGGGCCGACATGTCCCATGCCGTCCAATTCGCGCCACCGTCAACAGTCTTCATCATCCGAGGGAAATCATTCGGACGATTCGTCCCTGACGCGAAGACGATTTTGTCGCTGACCACCGAGATGCCACAGATCGCGACAGGTGCCAAGGTTGGAAGAGGCGATACTCGCGTCCAGGTCGCTCCACCGTTGGTCGTATGGAACAATCTGCGATTGAGACTCAGCGTGCCAGCCCAACCGATATTCGCGTTGGCAAACCCAACACAACGAAGATACGCGCCGGGTGCCGAGAGTTGTACAGTCCAGGAATCACCACCATCCGTTGTCTTGACGATACTCCCGTCGCTGTTGACGGCCCACCCGGTAAGCGTATCGATGAACCAGATATCGTCCGTTCGTGAACTGGCAACGGGCGCATTTGTTTTTCGCCAGGTCAGCGGTGCAACAGGAGCCAAATCGTCTTCTAAGCAACCTTCATCAATCCATTTTTCGAGGAAAGCGATATCCGCGTCGGTAACTGGATCCCGTCCGGAAGGCATGCGATTAAAATCGGCTTCCGGTCTTCCCGGCACATCTGCTCCAAAGGGCAACTCACCCTTGAGTGCTTTCACCAGGTTAGAGTCTCCGCCGTTGCCGACAGTGACCAACGGCAGTCCGAAGATCTTCTTCATCACGAAATCGTTTCGACTCAGCCCGCGCCAGAACGCCCCATGAAAACTAACCGACGCCGCCGGTCCCCCTACTGCGTCATCAAGAATCTGAATAGCCTTTTCAAATCGGTTCATGTTTCAGGTCCTTAGTTGTGTTAACTTCAGATTGCAGTTTGATGGTTGGTCAATTCAAACGATCCCTACATCTGTAAATGCTTTCTCAATCGCTTTGATTCGTGCCGACAATTGTGGAGCTGACAGAGTGCGAAAAAATGTGCGAGCCGCTTGGACCACGGCGCGGCGACTGTCGGAAAACTGTGATGTGCGCGACAAGAATTGAGTCAGCGCGAGATGAAACAGGATGGCAACCTCTCGGGGTGTAAATAGGAATAGCCCAGATTTCTTCGTTACCAGAATGCTGTGAGCGGCTTTGTTGTGGATACCACTGTTTGCATGTACGCCACCATGATCTCCATTGTCCGTATCAGGAAGCACAACAAAGTCCCGCAGGTGATCCGGTTGCCCCTCTGCACGAGGATTGGCCAGATTTCGGAATGGCCGCCCGTTCGAAAGCAGCCCTAACCCAATTTCCCAGGTCCATGTGCTTTGATCGGGTTTCGAGAAATTGTTGACGATGACTCCGATGATGTCCGAGTATGATTCGTTCAACGCACCCGACTGGAAGCGATACTCTAATCGCGCGGATCGGTCCGTCACCCCATGCTCCATTTCATGAGCGACAACATCCAGCGCCGCCGACATCGAGATCGGCCTTCCGCCATCCAAGCGAAGGCCATAAACCATTTGCGATCCATCCCAATAGGCATTGATCCATTCTTTGCCCAATCGTTGCACGCTTTGGCTGACAACTATGCAGTTGATCGTAGACACCATCGCGCCACCCGCACCATCGATATTGTTGCGCATTAAGGTGTTGCGCATGAACCGTGAAACTTCGGAAGCGTTAGCGTGTGCACTTACTGCAGATTCGGAAAACGATGGCGGATTGGAAATCGCGGTCCCTGGCAACCGGCTGAACAGGACCTCCGGATCTCTGCCTTTAAAGTCGTACGTCTGCACATTCAGCGCAGTGTCTTTAAGCAGTCGGGGCGTCGAGGCGCTCTCGACTTGAAATGTTCGCATTTGTCCAAAACAATCAGTTCCCGTCGTTGTAATTGAAGCCATTGTGGAGGTTCGGTTCAACGTTGCAATAACTATTCCTTTGTGAGCATCGATCACGAAGTCCATCTTGACCGGGAGCGGATTTCCCGTTGCCTTTCGCGGACTGACCGGAACGTCTTCCAGTATGAACGCAAGGTGCCACTTAGATTTGGCGACGTCATAAAAATAGCACAGTCGCGGCACAACGTTTTCCAAATCGGGCTTAGCATTGGATTTACTTGAAATGGCGATCTTCAAAGCTTCGGCCGCGGAAAGTTTTGCAATCGGACTGAGTTTGTCTGGTGTTCCAGTCGATGCATTGATACCGACTAGCTCGTTATTTTTGTCCAGTTCGACAGTGACGAGTGAGCCATAGACAGGAATCTTGTTCAACATCTGACGGAATTTTACCGTTGTCGTTCCCGTCAATGGAATCGTTTCAGTGCCGAGACTCTTATACTCACTTTCAACTTTTTCGACGACTGGTGAAGTAAATGAAGGCACTGCATCACTTTCCAGTGCCTGCTGCAAATATACATGGGCAATTGTCTCGGAATCCATTGCCCCGGCAGTCACTCCCGGTGCAAACGCAAACATCGGCATATTAGACCGTTCTATCGCTAACGCAGACATCGCTTTCTTTGATTTGGCATCGCCACTGTGGAGACTGAATGCCTTCATACCATTGCCGCGAGGTTGTTTCTTTGCAGACTTCTTGGCCATGCTCCAACTCCAAATCTAGATAATCTTAAAACGCTCCGAACTAATCTATTCGTACCCGGCGTCGTCAGCGACACGCTACAGACCGTGACCAACCCGCGCATCTACTCGATCGGCGACCTGACCTTGCTACACAAGATTGGGGGCAGGAAGCAGTAGTTTTCAGACCTGATGCTTGCAGTGAGTCTGCTACATTCGAGTTCGATCGGAATTAGGAAACAATTAGGGCATGGGCTTTACGAATTTTGCGAAAACATCTTCGGCAATTTTATTGCCTTGAATAATTCCGTGATCTGCATCGAACTGCCAATGGATGCCAAGATAGATACGACTGCGGGCGTTCAAGTCCTGAGCTTGATTGAAAGAATCAAAGTGCATGACGGTTTTCGCTCGTGGGGACGCCTCGCCCGGGCCACGATTCAATCCGTTGTATTCATCAGAAACAAAATCAAAGGCTATACCTTCATCAGGAAATGGAGTCGTTGGGTTTGGCTGAGCTTGAAAATAGAGTGTCATCGCCTTAAATAGAGCGCCACCAAATGTGGCGTGTCCGGAAGGGTACGCGGGAAAGGGAGGCGACAGATTGCGGCCAACATCGATTCCGTTGGTGACCGGTGCGCCAAGCGGTGTCCAGCGCGGATCATGCTTGCCAGCTAACGATTCATCCGCATCCGTAGTACGGATATAAGTAATCGGACGAGGGAATAGAAAATGATATTTAGCATCCCAAGCAGCAATTCCAGCATCTGCCATCGCTACATTGATATACGCAAGATACTGTGACATGTCTTCGACATTCGTAATTGGTCTTTCTCCAAGGGCTACCGAAGTTGCGATCATGTTGTATAGTCGAGGCGGGGCACACAGTAGCGCTGTCCCGTCATAACCAAAGTATATCCCAACAAGTGTTTGGTTCGTAATATCAGAGGGCACGGGACTGTTGGGATCACTAGCTCCTGTTCGTACAGTCGGAGTAGGCCAACGATCTTGGCTCACGGGCGCATTGGGATCGCCGCCGAGTCGCTTCACTTCTTTGTAAGCTTCAATGAACTCGGGGCTATCGAAGGCTGGTGGCGCAATCCCGGGAAGATTGGGACCACCTGGACGGAACGCGTCGGCGGATGCAATGACAAATGGTTTGACATGGTGCCAATTCCCACCCAGCGCAGGATCTAACTTACTTATTGGGTCTTGATGCCATATCCCAGGATCGTCCGACACGAATTCGCTGACGGATGGTTCGCCGAAAGTCGCTTTATCATGCTTGCGCTTAGTAAGAATTGCTCGGGCTGCGTTCCCGCCGACAAGTTCGCCGAGTATCATTCTTGCGGGTCGATTTCCCATGGCATCAGGAATATCACCCAACCGCGTTAGATCTTGTTGGTATGCGGCTATAAGGAAAGCAGATTTCTTAGGATATAGGTCGGACAGCGTCTGGTAAGCGGCTTCAACGATTGCTCGCTCAACCGATGCGGTTGTTGATGTAAGTTGCGCCTCAGGTACACCTACTTGTTCAATGACTGTCTGCTGAATGCCTTGGTAACTGGGGTGCTTGCGTGAAATGGTGTTGATTGCTTCGAAGATCGCTAAGTGGAAAATTGCGAGCGCACGACTAGTGCGAGTCGGACCAAACTGCTCGCCGAATGATCCTGAAAGTGTGTTGTGATCGATCGCGCTCGCGTCCAAAGCTGCATGGTTCCAAAGCAACAAGTACCTTACCCCAGGTACGATGTCATCCGGCACTGCCATCTGAGAGCGGACGTTATTTAAGTGCGCAACACGCGCTTTGCTATCAGTTGGAACTGCGCTTCGAAGCTCCTGCACTCCTTTGAACGCGTCATATACACGTGCGTATTGGTCTGTTTGGTCCGCCAGAGTCGAATTCGGCGGCTGAGTTTGTGCCTCTCCTCTTTCCGAATTTAGTAAAATCGAACTTAGGAAACACGTGATTGCGAGCAACCGCATAGGATTCCGATTATTCATTAAATTCACCCTTCGAAAAATTGGTACAGGCTAAATGCTTTCGCGGAATTGGAACAACAACCACCGAAATCTATTTCCCATACTTGCCATCGCCTACGGAAGACAGTAGGAATAGAGAGCATGCTATGGATCGACTACGGTCGGTCTCGAACACTCTTGAGTATCAAGCCAATCGATGTTGACCACTGTCCAAAAGTCGCGAGCAAGTTGATTGTGTATGAATGCCACAGGAAGCCACCCATTCCCTTGGTCTCCCCATTGCCTTCCCCACGAACTACGAATAAGCAGGCCATCTTTGCCATGCCCAAAAAGATCTGATTGGTAACCAACTGCCACCACGGCTTGGCCGCCAAGTAGGCTGTCGTAGCCTGGGCGAAAGGGAATTTTGGCATCGAGAGTAATAGAGGCAGGTACGGAAAAGCCGAAAACAGCCGGAAATCCAGCTGCCAAAAAAGACTTTACTACAGACCATACTTTATCGCCGCTGTCGTTATGCGCATCGAGACGAACGTACTTTAAGCTGCGAAATGGAGTCGCTAACCCGTACACGAAGGCACTCTGCTCCTGATTGAACTTCTCAATTTCGTACGGCCAATAGGCTTCTGGCGGGACGCCGAAGCGGACCAGCATCTTCAACGTTGTTCGTAAATCGGCGCCGGCATCACCTATGGTACGTCCCATTGAAAGTTGATTTCTCGAAAGTTTATATAGAAAGAGCTTTGACCCTTCAAACGTATGTCCGTAAATGCGACGCTCGAAATATTCGATGAGACTTAAAACGGCAAACGCAGTCGATGAATTCAGAGTTCCCTGATCTTCTGTCTCTGTAAAGTAGATGCCTTCGGTGTCGCTTCGAAGATCCACAGCGTCAGGCAGCTCCTTTCCTGGTGACCGTTTGAGTCTGGCGAGCGTAGAGAGTATTTCAGGATGCTGAAAAGTGTAGTCTCGAATATCTGGAAGATCTGGTATCCAGCCCATCCCCTTTTTCAGAAACGTTGGCATAGAGATCTCCTATCAAGACACTGTGGCTAAGAAACAATTACGTGGTAAGTAAAGCGACAGGAAAGTTCGTGACTACGGAAGGCAGTATGAAAGCACTCTCGCCACGACTTTGAATGTTGGTAACGTCCTTGGGCGATATGCCGAGAATAGTCGTCCTAAATGCGTAATACTTGCCATGTCGAGCTACACTGGTGTTCCACGTCAGGTAGAGGACGATCGGTGCAACGTCCTTTCCCGACCCCAGGCAGACGACAACCTGGCAAGCGGCATTGTCGGTTGCCTCTTTCGTTACGTCGCCGTCCGTGGGAAGTTTGTTTGCCATCCACTGCCACTGCAGATATCGAAATTGGGCAGGGTCAACATGCAGTGGTCTCGACATATGCACCGAGTGGTTAACCGTTTGCAGCGTCACGAAGCGACCTACCTGATCATCGGTGGCAGTAGTTACCGATACAGATGGTTTGGGGCGCCGCTTTGCACGCGAACCATTCCAAACTGTTGGACACCAAATACTCGGAATCTCTGTGTTGTGTTCTGGCTTCAACGTTGTCCAATCCATGATAGTTTTGTCACGCATTGGTTCGTCCGGCACATTACGGGCGGATACATCCACGCCGGACACGAACGTTTGGTAGGCCTCCACAGCGGCTTTGATATTCAAAAGCGAGCCCCGCGACGTTAATTGCTGCATCTTATGGAAATAGGTGAAATCAATGCGCAGCTGGATGTAGAACTTTATCCACGAATGCACAAACCGCAGCAATTCGTGATCTTCAGCCAATCTCTCGGAAGTTATTGCCCTCTCAAAGAAATCAAAATACTTGAGTGCTTGCCGGAAACGTGCCTCAATCTTGTTCCATTGCTCGATGCTAATTTCAATATCTTGCTGAGCGAGTGCCAGTTCCGCGTCGACTTTTCGTAGGCTGTCAGTCCCTACACGGAGTGACCCAGTTACTGGTATCGCGTTGTTGTATTCTGACACATTTTTGTCATGCTGGTCATCCGACGGCGTGCTACTCGTCACCATCGCTGCCAGCGAGCTAATCTGCCTATAGGCGGCCTCTCTGACAAATGTCTTGGTCACTCCGATCGTATGGAGAATCCGCCTTATCTCTTGTTCATAATACTGAATCTCGCGGTGAACTTCGCTGGATGCTCTACTGGTCGCAGGTGAGGTATAGGACCCTTAGAGTGCCGATATCAATTCGACAACATCGCTTCATCGATCTTTCGATTGCGATAGCTTGCGCTTCGCGACGCAGGTGGCATGACATTTGTATTTGGCAGGTCACTCAAGTCGCACAGGTCACCCTGTATGGCAGCGACTTTACTAGTTGACACAGGACAAGTCGACATTAGGCGGGCACAGTCCAATTTCGTTGCAGTCAGAAGGAGACTGTGGTAATCGAAGTTAGTGACTAAAAACTCAACTATACCGAAGCCCGTATTATTTGACTTTCGATTCCTCGGCACGGCCCTGCTCGGTGCAGTGTCGGTTGGTGTTGTGGCCGTATTCGGATCGTTGGATGCGCAGGTGGCAATGCTCGGCACCTGGCTTAGTATTCTGGCTGGTCTTATCGTCGCACAGATTCAGAGTTTCGAGCACACGAAAGTCGCTTTCCGAGACTTGCTTTCTGTAGCAGGGCTTGTGCCCAGCCTGACCGAGCGTCCAGAACTATTGAAGGGCTATCTTAAGATCACAAAGTCGCTTGCGAGTATTTCGGCGCATACCGATCCTGTGCTTGTCCAGTTTGCAACTCAAAAACTCGATTCACTTGCCGATCAGATTTGCGCACTGGCCCAGGGCGAGATCACCTTTGCGTCAACCGAGGCGTGGCGTATGACGTACGAACAACTGCTGCGGCGAAAGGACGTTCAGATCTATCGCTCAGTCGCATGGTTTAAATCGGCAGAGTACTGGCAGGACGAGCCAGGTAAGAAAAGCCTCCAACTTAATTTGGAACTCAAGGCAAAGTGTTTGAAAATTGAACGGATCGTAATTGTCCGTGACGAACTGTGGCCGGACACAACCTCGGCGCCCTTGCCGCCGGTTATGGCGTGGATCGACTCTCAGCACCGCCAAGGCATTAAAATCAACCTCTTGAAAGAGTCGGCACTAACAAGCGAACCGGAACTCTGCCGCGATATGGGGATTTATGGATATCGTGCATTCGGTATCCAGGAACTTGATGAACGCTAACCTTCACGCTCTATTTTGACAACGCCGCCATCCAGCGTGCCTTGTCGTATTGGCAGAGCCTCGGACTCTACGCACGATCCTATGAAAAGTTGCTGGCAAGGTAAGTGTGGTCGTTAACCATGGGGCTGTTAAAGCGCGACTCAATCCATTGCAACTGGGTATCAGTGAATTTGGTTTCTGGCATCGACAAGCGGATTAGGCCGCCAGGAAACGCGGATAGTACAATGCCCAAGTCGAGAAACGCCTTCCGGAGTTCTGGTGCAGGTTTTGGTTCGTCGTGCCCCATCGAAAACGTCAACATTCCACTGGGCGAGATCTCTTGCTCTTGATCGCCATGAAGCTTCAACAGGGCAAACAGATTGCGGCGGTTATAATGGCGCACCCTTAGGTCATGTCTAACTCGTTCTGGGGCCAGTCCGTCAATCGCTGCGCGGCACGCAACTAACGGCGACACGGCAACTGTCTCTCCATAGCACTCCTCGCCTGCCGAACCGCAAGCAAGCTTCAGTAGTGGATCGTCTGTCACGCGTATTGCGTCGATCGTGTCTTGCCAATCGATGTGTGGGGAAGCAAAGGCAACACCGGCAGTCAATCCAGAACGCAGCCATTTCTGAGTGCAGGTGACGTAGAAAATCGGTGCGTCGCCAAATGGCTGAATTGGCATGTGCCCGAATTCTTGAGCACCATCCAAGATCACCATGTCAACCTTCATAGCGTCCGTCAACTGATCAATGAATTCAGCGTAGGGGAAGACTTTGCCAAAGTGCGTGACAGTAGGAAGGACCAACGCTTCACAATTAGTGGCTCTGAAGAGGTCTAGTGCTTCCGCAATCAAGACCGATTGGTGGGCAACGCGTGAATCCTCGAATACAACGGTTTCCACTCGCCGGGCCAGTACCTTGCGGTATCTCGGCCACAACGATTCAAAACACATCACACGCCGACCTCGCTTCTTCAAAATCTCAACCGGCAATTCGAATAGCTTGGATGATCGATTAGCAAGTAGCACGTTCCAATTCGTATCGAAACCAGCACACCGCAGCAGGCAATTCTTGAGTTCCGCGATGCCATGCCAACTGCATAGTGAGGGATACTGTCTCAGCTGATCTGCGTCGAAACCTTCATACAGGAACCGATCGAATTCGGCCGAAAGTCCGTTGGCCGCCCAGTATTGCGAAAGACCTGTCACCGCATCGATTGCCTGTCGAGACGGACGCCCCATACGAGCGGTGTCGAGAAAAAGGCGATCCATACTGAGGAGCCTGTTCCGAGGGTAGTGACGCGAAAAATAGTCCCGTTTGGCCTAATCCTATCTGGAATATACGCTCAGCCTTAGTCAAGGGCAAGGCAAGCGTGGAAAAGTCGATCTATAGCCAAGAAAATACCGAAGTAGTCCGGCTTCTGAAGAAGTTTCGGAAGGATAGTGGACTCACGCAGATACAGTTGGCGGAAGCTCTCGGCGTCACTCAGTCCTACGTCAGCAAAATCGAGCGCGGTGAACGCATGGTCGACGTGGTGCAGTTGCGGACGATATGCCTTATCTTGGGGACCACCCTTTCAAAATTCGCAAGTCTGTTGGAAAAACGACTTGAAAAGCTGGATTGATCCTTGCTATGCGGTTGCCCAGTTGGGGTTACACGCGTTCTTGCTCCGGTATAGCCGTGTTTGAAATGACTCGTGTTGCAAATTTTCGTTGACTTCAATCATCTAATGATGATACCGCTCGCCTTCCCGTTAATCACACCGCAGGAGGCACTATGGAGACAAACGAATCAGAATCAACGAAATCAAACACAAAACGGCCAGCCATCACGCTCACCGGTAGCGGCCACCTGAGTTTGGCAATCTGGAAAAACAAAACGGACTCAGGATTTGATCAATACAGCATACGTCTTGACAAAAGCTATAAAGACACGGACGGCACTTATAAGACCACAGCCTACGTCAACGACCAAGACCTGCTGCGTATTGCGGAACTATATCGCCAGGCGGACGAATGGATCGAGCAAGATAAGCAGCGTCAGCGTGGCCTGTCGACGGCTTCACGGGGTTGATCAGCTTCGCCAGACGCATTTAATCGGCCTAGGGTAAGGAGGTTGACATCGACTCACAGTGCGTTTGCGTAAAGCCACGCCTAAATCGCGACCACTAGATAACGTCGACACCTAGGACCGAAGTTCGACAGCTACTGGATAATGTTGGCACAAGATGACCTGGCTAAAAAGACTTCGGGGGTTTTCGCCTGCCAAGCCGTGCCGTTCGACTCGCAACAAGGCTATAGGCGTTCTCCGTCGTACGCTCTATCATGCTTAGTCAGTTGCTAATTCGTAGTGAGCCTTGCATTCCATGCTCAGATCGTCGTTAGTCAAGCTCTCTACACGTATCGTAGTGCTTTGAGCAAAAGTGACGAAGACCTTCCAGTAAGTTGGGTAACGCCTATGCGTTGGAATCGTTTGTCGCTGCCCAAATCCATAGGTTAGTTGCCATTGAGGAGGTTGAATTCTGAGGCGAGGAATCAACGATTCTCCGCCTCAGTGTCATACAAAGCGTTTTCTGGGCAAATATGATCGTACAATTACTTAGGCAATGGGAACTGATTCATCTGGAGCAGACTCTGTATGCTCGTATTTGAATCATCTGTTCCTTGACGGAAAATTGAACCTGGCGCAACAGGGGAAGCCTTTAAGTCCTTGAATTGGATGCCAGGGCCTACGTCTATCCCCATTGGACCAAGCGTAGCCTGTGCACGATTCAATTCTGGGATCGCGTTTTGCTGCAATTGTTCGAACTGATCGAAAGGAATCTTATATTTTCCTTGTATCAGCTGAGGTTTACCATTTACATTTGCGATGAACGATGTCGATATTTCGATACTCTTGGGATCACCACTGGACATACGCTTGGCTAATTCTTCGTCTGAGACCGTAGCGATATCAAGGATTGCCATTGTTAGCCGGGATAGGCATTCAAATTGGGATTTCTCTACGATAACGAAGCACCCACAGGACTCGCCGTATTTGATGCAGCAATTGTTGTGATCGGGCCGTTTAGAAGCTTTTCGGAAGAAGCAGCGGGGCACACGGCATGATTCAAAGTCGTTTCCGAAGAACAGTCGCAAATTGTTGGCGCAATCTTCACAACCGCTTGGCAGATTTCCAGTGGCGTGCTGGTAAGCACACTTCATAAGCGATAATCGCAACGGATCATTGATAGGTTTAAGAGTCCAATTCTCACTCAATGACTGTGAACCGTTGATACTTGTAGAAGCGCCAGTAAACGCGGTCGCGTTCCAGGTCAGTCCCCCGATCGCAGTTCCGCCTTGGTTGACGGTCGCACCACCACCGATCGGCAGTGCAAATGATGGTGTGCTATTTGGGTTGACAACAAAAGTGGCGAGTCCCTCTAGAACCTGCTGCTCGTAAACATTAGCAAGAGTCTGGGACTGCTTCACTACATTTCGTTTAAGCGGTATGTGAGCGCATCCCAGCGTCACGCCCAGAGCGAGGCACAAAGTCGTTAGATTGAACGTTTTCACTGCGTAAATCCTTTCATGCAATGAGTTGTATCCCCCTCCTTCTTATGATCGGAATTCTGGAAGTATGGTGGAGATAGTAGCAGGGCAGATTAAGTGAAATGGACTATCAAAAGCGCCCGTGTATGACGATCGCTTCGACTTTTCCGTCAGTTTTATGCAAGATGGAATTTAAACGAACTGAATAGACCATTGGCTCATAGTGCGGATGTCCGAACACTTGGGTTACGAGTGGAAAGAGACCCCGAGCGCATACGCGGCTCAGAGATAAATCGTCTTCGCGCATACCAGTCGAATAGACCGAATCATTGCGGTGCATCTAGTTGGAGTGGGAAGTCGAAATGGCCTTGAAGCGGCCCTGGCTATGCCTCGTGAAGAATCCTACCATATTGGATTGCCAAGCTGCCCTTTAAAGAAGTTGCTAAGAGATTTTTATGGGTAATGGACTCGAGCTGCTAGATATTCACAGCGAAACGATGTTGACTCTTGGGGAAACGGCCAAGCGCTTTGGCGTATCGAAATGCTCTGTCATGCGCTGGGTCAAATTTGGGCAGCAAGGTGTATTCCTGGGAGCTCGCAAGTTGGGGGCCAGTTGGTACACCTCAGAAGAAGCGTTGCAGAGATTCACGGATCGCTTGACCATCGTCGAACTTGGAGGTGCGTCAGTCGCACAAACAGTTACTGAGCAGCACTTCGGCACGAAGACAAGCAAAAACAAGCTGTTGCACGCGAGTGATCAAGCTGGCCGCGAACTCAGGATGATGGGAATTCATGGTGATGGTCGTATCTTTGAAACCTCGCCCGCATCTCGCGAACTACTGTGCGACCTGCATATCTTCGTTGAAGCTTGGATGCCCAAGGCGAGCGGAAGCAGCACCTGCGAAGCTGTCCGCAGCGGTATTTTCCGGGAAGGCGTGCGCATTCTTGAGAAGCGACCGAAAAGTCGCGCAGCCTACGCTGATGCAATCGTTCATATCGAATCGCTCGACCTTCGCTCGCTAGACGTACGGTCGCTGTATGGCGTCGGGCCGATAGTCAAAGCACAGTGGAATGCACTCCTCAAAGACAAGGCATTCCTGCAGCAGATTAAGCTCCCCAAGCCGCAACAAGCTGATACTGAACCGAATCGCTGAGATTTCGTATTGCCACTCGATAGCCGCTAAGCGTTTGTAGTTCGGTGGTTTGCCTTGGAGAAACAGCAGTCGCCATCCGTTCGCCCCCAAATCGGCAAGTAAGGAGCATAAATTACAGGGTTGACCTGAACCGGCCTGGCAAATTGAATCCAATGCAGTTCAATTTTCATCGGTCGTTAACTTCAAATGGCAACTATGCAAGGATCAGTCAAACGCATCCCGTCCTATCGAAAGCATAAAGCCAGCGGCCAAGCACTGGTCACCATACTCGGCAAGGATCACTATTTGGGGCTTCATGGAAGTAGAGCCAGCCACGTCCAATACGACCGATTAATCGCGGAGTATCTCGCCACTGGACGCAAGCTGATCGAGCCGACACGGAAATCGATTACAGTGATCGAGGTATTGGCGGACTATCTGAAGTTTGCAAGAACCTACTATCTCAAAGACGGCAAAGCCACCAACGAACTTGATGCCCTGCGCCTTATTGTGAGCGATACTGGAAGTCTCTACGGCAATACGCTTGCCAAAGAGTTCGGCCCAAAGGCTCTCAAGGTCGTGCGGCAACAATGGCTTGAGCGTGGTCAAGCTAGGCGTACCATTAACAAGAACATGCGACGTCTAACTCGCATATTCAAGTGGGCAGCATCCGAAGAAATCATTCCGGTCGCCATCTACCAAGCGCTTATAACCGTGCCAGGTCTGAAGCTTGGTCGCACAACGGCCCCCGAAACGGCGCCAGTGATGCCTGTCTCAAAAGCTACTGTTGAAAAAACGATGCCCTACTTGCGGCCTATCGTTCGTGACATGGTTCGGCTGCAATTGCTAACGGGCATGCGGCCGGGCGAAATCTGTAAGCTGCGTCCATGCGATATAGACCGCGGAAGCGATGTTTGGGAGTATACGCCTCGATCGCACAAGACCGCCCACCACGGCCGCAGCCGCATTGTCTACATCGGCCCAGAGGCCCAGATATTGCTCACCCCATACATGCAGCGCGACTCATCGTTGCCATGCTTCTCTCCAGTGGAATCGATGGCGGTGTTCTTTAAAGTCAAGAGTGAAGCACGAGTAACTCCGCTGTCATGCGGCAACAGGCCAGGTACCAATCGAAAGAAGAAGCCACAGAAGAAGCCAAGCCCTCAATACGATCCCAACAGCTATCGTCAAGCCGTCCACCGAGCGTGCGACTATGCCTTCCCAGCTCCGCCGCCACTATGTGCGCTCGAGAATGAATCTCGCACGGCTCACATGGCTCGTCTCACGGAAATGGAAGTCCAATCGTTCAAGCAATGGCAAAGCGACAATCGTTGGTCGCCAAATCAACTCCGCCATTCCGCCGCCACTGAGATCCGAAAGCGTTTCGGCCTTGAGGCTGCGCAAGTGATTTTGGGCCATGCTGCAGCAGACATCACTCAAGTGTATGCGGAGCGCGATGCAGATAAAGCTCGGGAGGTGATGCGGCAGCTTGGATGAGGCCTATGATGACCATGTAGCCGTCAGTCTGCACTCTGCCAACAATTGCAGACATTTCGGGAACTTTCCGGCCGAATCGAGAAAGTTCCCGGTTCGTCAACTCATCGGCTGTGTGGGAACTTCTTGGTTGGCCCTTGACCAAGTTCGTCAGCCCACCACTTCACATCCGCCTCATCCCACTTAGTGCCTAGTTCACGCTAAATCGAAATGGGGTGGGACCGATCGAATACCTACCTGGCCGGTCCAATGACATTGGGGAGAGCGAACGGCTGCATCGCAGGTTGCGTAGCCAATCTTGATTATGCCTCTTTGATCCTGTCGTGAGATTGTCGTCAATCGAGTTTCCATGTCCGCTAACGCTAGTTCGGCCGTCGATAAGGTAACAGGATTTTGGGTATTGAAAGCCTCGATCTTGCTTTGAATTCCCCAGTACGCCCCGCCCCGTTCTTTCGCCACAAACGAGTCGATCACTTGACGTCGGCGCAGGCTACTCGTTTGATGCTGGAGCAAGTCAATGAGCCGTTTCGAATGGAAGGCCCAGTCGTTTTTGGGGCTTGGGTCGAGCGCCATTTTTCTCCCGCCATCGCTTACCAAAATATTCGTATATCGCTTCCAGGCTGTTTCCAGGCCGAGATTGTCATAAACACCACCGTCAGTCACGACCATGTGCTCGCGGTATTCGGGGCCTGTCAAATCTGCGAAGGCATCGCCCGATGCATAGTCGGACGCTTTAAACCGCAGCTCCATCGGTGAAAGAAACGGTGGAAATGCAGAGGAGGCCGCCACGGCCAATGCGAGTCGAAGCTTCGGCTCGGGTATCTTGCCGACGCGATAGTCTGCAATATACGGCTTGCTAAAGCGAACGAGCGAGCCGGTTTTTACATTCGTAGTATTGAGCACAAACCTGGGAGAGTCGGGGAGACTTTGAAGCGTCGCGCCGTGGAACAAATACTGGTCGTAGTAGTCCGCAACAACCTCGGCGATCGATTTCATAGGATTGAGGGTGCCCCAGCCTACTGCAGCCACGTCGATCGATTGGTCTGCCATATGCTGAATGGCCGGAACCAAGACCTGTTTCAAATTCGTAGCTACGCTGTCGACAAAAACAAGCTGTTTCCATTGCAATGCGAGGACCGCGGCTGTGATGGAGCCACCCGATACGCTTGAAATGCGAGTGAGTTGGCTTAGCAAGCCAAGTTCATTTAACCGAATCAAAGCTCCCAGATGATAGAGCATGGCTCGAAACCCGCCCCCCGATAAACAAAGTGCGATGCCGTTATCTACGCCGGCCGAGTCGCCCTCGATAGATTCTACGGGTGATTTAATGTCCTGACTCATCTTCGCGTTCCTTGTTAGTCAATGATTATCGGTTCAATGTGAAAGAACTGGGCGTTGCAGGACCGGGGCCGATTTCGTGTGTTAACCCCAATACGAACTGTACCATTTTCAGCAGTTTGATGGTTGCCATATTGGTCGCATAGGTAGTTTGTCTAGATCGATGGCAATGCTCACGTCCACTTCTGAACTGTTGGAACGATTGCGGAAGGAAAGAAGCCGCAGGCTGAATTAATCTTCATTATTTCCCTAGGCTGAAGTTTACGGGCCAGCCGACAGACGCACTCATCCATCAGTTCGCTCGCTTGTGATCTGCCTGATGGTAGTTTGCGAGTCCTGATTTGTAAGGCTGCGAATGCTCGCTACGACTGCGAAGTAAGATAAGCCATCGCCTTGTCGGCAATGGCCTTAGCGCGCGCGGGCTTAGTCTGAAGCAAACTACGATAGGCTCTGCAGCAATTCGCATGCGGACTTCCTGATTCTATATAATTGTCTAGCAGTTTCTTGGCGAGCGATTGTTGATTTGCAGTCCGGAGCCTTTTCTGCGCAAAAAACATTGTGACGATACGCTCCGCCCGTTCACGCAATAGTTCTTCCCGAGTATCAAGTTCAAAAAAGTCAATCGTGACTATGGCCCGCCGGTAACTTCGACCGCTTTTTTTTACCGGACGAATTAGATATCCATCAAAGGTTATGATCTCTTGCGGATCGGCATCAAGCGCGCCAATAGGATAAATTAGCAATGGCAATTCTGAATTCAGCAATGAGGGGGAGTCTTTGGAGATTTTTCTCGTGCCTTCGATCGGAAAAAAATCGCTCTTCAACGGTGTATTGCAGGTTTTGCAACTAGTGCCGTAGTTAAGTGGATGAAAGGCCAAAAGGTAATACCCCTTCGAACTCATCCCGCCTAATGCAAAGCCATATTTGATGCCTCGTGATGATTCAATTCTTTCACTTGGCCACTTGCTAATTTTTGATTTGGGACGAAAGTGCTCGACGTCGTGCTCGATGCTTCCAGGTCCTCCAGCCTGACGTTTGCCATTGATAACACTTATAGTGGAGGCGAGTTTGCGTTCGCAGTAAATACATTTATGGTGCTGGATCTGGAGATAAAGTTTTTTGATTTCTGTCCAGATATTGCCTTGGTCAACATATGTTTTCTTACTTCGACATTTGTCAGTACATTTCTTCGCGCGTGCAAGCCAGCCAGATTTGGCATTCTTTATCAACGTATTCAAGTCATCGCTGGTGATATTGTAACGAATCAATTTTTTGCTCTCCCCTTCAGCGCCGGTTTATCTCGCAGCTTTCTTTGAAACTGCTTTAGTCGCCTTCTTTTTAGATGCCGCTCTTTTGACTTGGTCTGAGGCTACAGCTTTTTTGACCTTGGTAGACTTCATTTTTGTCTTGCCGACAGATTTGCTGATTTTGTGTTGGCTTGTCTTTTGATCACCGCTCATCGCTTGAAGATACTCCAGCGTCGCTTTTTCGTCACCCGCCCAGGCACGCTGGCGTATCTTGCGCAGCTCATCGATGAAATCAGGAGCTCTTGTTGTCGTTAATCCGAAGTATGAACTAGTTAATATCTGGTCAGCATTCATCCCGTGAATTCGTTCATCGAATTGGTCTATTACGACTTCGCCTTCTGGGTTGCGATCCATCACATATACCTGCTCGCGCCTCAGTGTACCGGCAACAATTGGGCTATGAGTTGTGCAGACGAATTGCAAATGGGGCAATCCGTTCGAAATTCGTCCAATAACTTCTCTTTGCCAGGATGGATGAAGATGAAGATCTATTTCATCGACCAGCACCAGGCCAGAGAGTGATTTGAGATTCGTCTTCTTGGGCGTACATTGATACAGATGGTAAACCAAATCGACGATCCAGGCGATGTAGGCTCGGTAGCCGTCCGACAGGGCACGGAACGCCAAGTCTTGTTTGTCCATCTTAAAAACATAGTCGCGGTTGAAGCCGGACGTGGCATTCGACACTTGCCTGGGAACGGTCTGTTTCTCCTGTTCTCCGGTGAAGCGTATCTCGGGAGGGAGTAGCTCGTTAATCAGTTTTACAATCTCTTGAAATCGCTTTTTGTCTGCCGATTTTAAGTGCGGCAACCAGCTGTTTAGCGGAGTCAGGGCAACAAAGTCGTTAAACAAGCTGGCGACTCTCCCGAACCTCAGCCGACTATCTTTGCTCTCTGGGCTACTTCGACTCCTGGCTTCCATTCGACGGGTCGCTCCATATCCGACCATGAAGAATGTAGGCGACAAGTCAACAAACAGATCGGAAATATAAGGCCCCCTCTGTTTGCCAACACGTTCGTAATCCCCTTCTCTGGCAATGCTAGTTACGAGCTCAATTTCGCTGCGCCGAAAGTTTTTCGGCTTCGCGTCATTCGGGCCCAACAAAACGTTGGTGCGTATGTAGGCTACAGATTTGTCGTTGCCTGCAGACCTGCGGACCATGTGATCAGGCTGATATTCGGATACTTCGAGAACCCGCGAGAGTACGCCGATCGCCAAGCAGCGAAGCGTAGTGCTTTTGCCAGCTCCGTTGTTACCTAACAGCAGTGAAACGTTTTTGAACTCAATATCTTTGGGAAGATTGCGCTTCTTGGGATGGCAGGGTTCGAATACAGTCCGCTTAAAGCAGCGGATATTTTCAATTTCTATTTTCTCGACGTACAATGTTTAGCTCCGTCGAACTAGTAGGCTTTTTCCTCTTTCCAAACTGAAGAGTTTGGAAAAAATGCGATATGCTATCTGCTGTGAGCATAAGCGAACAAAAGAGCAAATTCCATCAGTCAATGCAGAAACCGTCACAAAAGTTGACTTATCATAGCAGTGCGACCAGCGAACTCTCTCTGAAACAGCTACTTAACAGTCAGCAGAGGGTCGCTGGTGCAGAGTAAATTACTTTACACGTAATGTATTCTTCAGTTAAACCCGCTTGCCACGCTCGGTTTACCCAACAACCTGGCCATTAGGTTTCGTGCTGCGTCAGGCATTGGCGTCAAACGTTGATCTCAATACATTGCACATTCGGAGCTTGCTTGCGCAGTGACTGGGTGGACTGAAAGTTCGTCTCGTCTTTGAGAGCATCCACCAGCGTACGACGCGGGACTTCGGTTTTTGTACCTTCGGAACCGTGCTTCCCCGCCATGGTGGAGACAACTGTTTTCAATCGATTGTCCCCTTCGGTCTTGCTACGCTTGGCAAATAGTTTCCACAGCGACTTCGGAGTTGCGTTTAAGCTGCCGTGATGACCGACCTTGTAAAAATCGGTCTGTTCAAGCAGCTTTTGATTAGCCTTGACCTCATCCTTGGGGGCGTCTTTCAGAGCATACGACCAGTTTTCGATCTGAGCGTCACCTGGAAAGAGAACTTTTTTTCCCGCAAACTCGAAAAGCAAAATGAGACTTGTGTTGTTCATCGCATCGTCGAGGGCGCGAACAATTGAGAGTCGCTGAGCGCCATGCACCGCACGAATGCGGCCAACGAGCCAGCGAGCTGACGGTGGCAGTTGGGAAGAGTCTTCCTGCATGGCGGTAGGGAACGGACTAAATCCCGTGGCTGCGAGGCGCGATCCGGTAACTCCAAGTATCTGCCAAAACTCATTTGCGTCTTTGGATCGCTGCTTAGCCACGTCGGCATACTGCTCAGGTGTGGGTGGCCCGAGTACATGAACTTTAACGCCCGGTAGCAACTTCGTGAGAGAGGTCTTGTTACCATAACATAGGTACTCGGATTTTCCGGCTTTACCCATCGCGATTAGGTTCTTTACCGCTGATAGGTTCTTCAGGTTCTCTTCGCCGAGGAAAGCCAGTTGACCTGCGACCGATTTCGACAGGTGCTGACTGATGTGCGTCAATTCCTTTTGAACCGCTCCGGCGACGTCATGCATGCTGTCTAGTCCTGCAGCAAACAGCGCCTTAGTGATTCCAACATCAGGCTGCCGGAAGGCTTTCTTAGGGCCTGTGGCGTTTTTTGCGACGTCAGGATCTTCCGTCCAGGGTTGAATCACAAGTTTGGGCTTGAGACTTCGCAGAATGTCGCCGGGGCCATTTCCTTTCGCGTTGGTCGCAAAGCCATTGATATGGTCAGCGTGACGATGAGTCGCGATAATCGCCGTAAGCCGATCCTGGCAATCGGCCTTGATCTGCTGTGCCACTAGATCAAGCCCTGGAGCGTTTTTCGGCTTTCCAGTACTGCCACAGTCGATCAAAACGTGTCGGTCGTTCGTCTTCTTCCCGCTAGTGGGATAGTGAAACGTCAAGAGGAAGCAATCGCCGAATCCGACCTGATACGATCGAATCGTTAGTTTTGTTGGCTTACTCGTCGCCATCGTTGACTCCTGTGTTTTCGTGGTCATGAGTATGGCCGTCAACGTGGAGATTTCCGTTGTCGGTTTCTTCCTCATCATTCACCCAGCCTTCAGCTGGATTGAGAGCGCGGTTTAGGCCGCGATTGAGATGCAATTGCCCGAACATTCGTGGACGACTTGCGCGCGCCGACTTGGCAGTTCGCGCTCGCTGTAAGTAATAACCGCGTTCCGCCAGAAAGTGTATGCGTTTCACTTGTCTCGCAGATATTGAGCCTTTTTGCTCCAGCAGTGAATTGTGGACGTGAAACTTTAGACGACCGTATTCGTCAAAGACCAGGGTGCCGCCACCGTACATAAACAGTTCCACGTCGTCAGGTAGTAATTCTTTTCGGGGAAGTTTCACGCCCCTCTGCCGAAGGTCTTCAGGCATCAATCGCAATATTTGAATGTACTCAGCCACCGTTTCTTTTAGCACGAAGCCATCGTCACCAACGCGCACACACGGCCGCAGCGACTGTACTTCCGTGTAAGCTTCATCGCACAATCGAAGAGTCGCGCGGTTCTCCCAGACAAACCGGAACACCTCGTCACGATCACGCTGCATGGCATCAAAGTGAGTCCGGTCATAGCTGATCACGTTGGCGCGAACGTCTCCATCGCTGTTGGGCATTTCCATTTCTGGAGCAGTCCAGACTCCGGGTTCGACCTTTGTACCTTTTGCAGCAGGGCGAATGCCATAGGAGTTAAAGCTGTTTCTCAGATGGTGCCTGAACTGAAATACAGAGTCGTCGGGCCGGATCTCCACATCCGCTGTTAGCAACGCACTGAGATAGTCTGAGAACTCAAGATGAACAGGTGGGCAGTAGTCGAGTGCTCGGATCGACATCGTCATTAGTATGTCGGCTGCTCGCTGTCCTTCCTCCACGACGCGCGAGACGTCTAGTCGCCCTGCCGAGTCCTTGCGCAGTCCTTCGATTCGAGCGGCCCAGATAAGAATTAGTGCATTCAGCATGGCCGCGACCAGAATCTCACCACGTCGATGCGGTTCGTCATACTCAGGATCCCTTTTCCATTCCGTGCCCGGTTCCAATGTCACTGAACGACGCAGAGCCGCTCCTCGAGACTGGGTCACCACGGAACCCATTTCCTCAGCCAACTTGAAAAGAACCGTGTCTCGCAAATCCTGCGGCTCGAACTTCTTTTGATCTGCGAGCAGCAGTTCCACAACGGCAGTCAGAGAGAAAATTGATAGCAGTGCGACGACGTCCGAGATGCCTTCATGAAACGCGGCCTGATCGGGCGAAGACGGCTCGGTGTAGCGGCTACGCAAGCCATCTACTAGAGCATGAGTTGTCTCGTGGGCTACAACGTCGTGCGACAAACAGGTGAAGACGATACCATGCCCAGGCTTCGCCCGCTTGCCTTCGATCAGGTATTTGGGATCCAGGAAATAGCCGAAGAGCAGGCACTCATCTTCTTTTGAATAGAACGCATTGGCATCTGCAAACGCATGAGGAGCAACCTTCAGTTGGTGCCCGCCGAAGCTCCAGCTAACGCGTCTACCCAACGCTTGTTCGAAACGAGCCAGA
The DNA here is from genome assembly GCF_056494185.1 of Rania fehmarnensis. Taxonomy (NCBI): domain Bacteria; kingdom Pseudomonadati; phylum Planctomycetota; class Planctomycetia; order Pirellulales; family Pirellulaceae; genus Rania; species Rania fehmarnensis. The sequence continues at coordinate 8,367,304 of NZ_CM151398.1, read as the reverse complement.
ATCCGCATCACGATCGCATAGACGTTTTGCTGGTGAAACTGTGGATCATTCAGCAAAACGGAATCGGCAGCTGTTTCGAATGGATCGACAACGACATCTGCATCGTATGCGTATGTGCGTGGACTCCAAAGCGTATCGCTGGATGCGTCATAGTCGACGACCTGAACTCGATAACCCCACGGTCCAGGCATCAGCGATTCTGCTGGAATGCGTACCTGAGCACGGACAATCTTCTTGATTTTGCCTGGCCCTGCGCGAACACCGGGATCTTGAGCAATAATCGTTAGAGACTGATAACGAGGCTTAGGTCTTTGGTGCATCACAAACGACTCCGGCGCTTAATGGACGTCTTGAGATGTACGACGTATTGCTCTGCCTTGCAGCAGATATACGTATCAATTGGTTTTCTCAAACTCTCAACTATCGTTAAAGACACAGTCGAAGTAAAGTGGGGCTATGGTCGGCAGGGGAACAGATTTACACATTCGCACAACTAAAGATTTCTGGACAGTTGGGAAAATTGTCTCACAGTTGTATGCAGACCTGCTTTCTTTGAGCGATTGTATTCAGACTAGGAAGGTGGAGCTGCATTCTTGTCGTCTTGTGCCAGAGTCGAAGGCTTCAGGCTGCGAAATCGGTCCAACGCCGGTTGGTTCACCAGTTAGCGGCCGCATAGATCTCGCAGATCAAGGTCGATTCGCAATTCCTGCCAGCTTTGCTCTGGGAGTCTGAGCGGTTTCCGATATTCAACTGGATAGCGGACTGGAGGACCGACCACATAGAATGACAACTCGCGCATCGACGTTCAAGATCTGCAAGTCGGATGGTAACTCTGCGAGAGCCTGCTTCCAATGAGCATGGCCGCGAATAATGAACGGCTTGGACAAGAATGAAACGGCTTCGGGCATGCGACTTGAGCCGCGATAGCCGAACTCGGGCTGTCGCAGTGGACGGGTTCACAGGCGCTATGTACGAGTGCTGCGTGACTTGGCAATCGCCACTCAGCCTGCGGTTCTTCAGATACAGGTGCGCAGGTTCAGATGCGATAACAAGGAATGTACACAGCAGATCTTTACCGAACCCATCGATGACATCGCCAAGCGTTTCCAACGTTCCACCACTTGAGCTCTGGGTGCGCAGCAGCGAATCGCTCTAGCCCTTGGTGGTGAAGCTGGTTCACGACTTGCAAGGTTTCGCGGGCTTCCGGTCAGTGGCGACCTCTCTTTTGATGCGTCTAATGGCAATGGCTCCGCCAGCCGCGACGAACGCAAAAGTTATTGGCGTTGATGACTGGGCGATTCGGCGAGGCCAGAATTACGGAACGCGGATTTGTGACCTCGAACGCAAGTCTTTAATTGCCATGCTTCAGAGCCGTTCAGCGAATGTTTTAGCAGAATGGCTCAAAGCACACCCTGAGATTGAGATAGTTAGTCGAGATCGCGCAGGCGAATATGCCAAGGCGGCAACTGCGGGAGCGCCACAAGCAATTCAAGTGGCAGACCGTTGGCATCTGCTGCGCAACTCCACTGCTGCTTTGGAAAAGGTCATTGAACCGAGACAAAAAGACATCAATGCAGCGATCGCATCAGTAGCTCGGGATCCATGCGACACTGCTTCGATCCGTGAGAGCGCAGAGAACTCGACATCGCCCAAATCAACTGAGGTCATTAGCGCTCATGCAACGACCGTTGCAAAATCGGCGGCTAATTCGACAAAGTACGAAGCAGTAGTTGAGCTATCGAAGCAGGGTATAGCCAGAGAACTATAGCCAGACTTACTGGCCTAAGCCGAAAGACAGTACGAAGATACCTCGAATCGGATGAATGTCCCATTAGAAAAGTATCACCTAGAAAGAGACGAGTCAGTCGATTTGCCCACGAAATCGGCGCTCTCATCCAGAGTGGTATCACGAGCGCTGCGGAGATCCATCGTCGGCTGGCTGAGCAAGGATTCAGCGGCTCTTACTACATGGCTCGGCGTTACCTCCAGACGATTCAAATTCCTATATCGTCTCTGACTAAGCAGCCTATACCGCGAACCGAGCTATGGTCATCGCGGAAAACTGCATGGCTGCTTTCGTCATCCATTGACGATCTTTCACAGCAAGATGCTGCTCGAGTCAACGCAATCTCGAAAGCCTGTCCCGACGTTAAGATCGCTGCCGACCTAATCAACGGGTTTGCCAGGATGGTAAAAGAACGTAACAGACCCAGTTTCGATTCTTGGGTTTGCGCAGCAGCAGAACCCAGTGTTCCCAAACCAATCAGGAGTTTTGCGGCTAACCTCCTCAGAGATCAAGCTGCCGTCGAAGCGGCTCTTGAGCAGCCCTGGAGCAATGGCCAGCTTGAGGGCCAGATCAATCGTTTGAAGATGCTTAAGCGTCAAATGTACGCGCGCCAATCTCAAACTCCCGGAGTTCAGAATGCTCCACGCCGCTTGATCATCAAAAGTGCGGAAGATCCCCTTTGAAGCGCCAAATGACAACGAGTCGCATCCGAAAATGGCAGTGGGCCATTTTCAAGTTACTTTACTCACAATCATCCAAGGAAAATGCGATTAGCTGAAATCAAGCGAGAAGATAGGATAGTGATAGTTCCAGCTTCGCCTGTCCACCGAACCTCAACGTCAGGTCCTAACACTTTTTTCACCATCTCTGCGATAATTGTTAGGTTGTCAGCTTTTTGATTTTTGCCATAATTCGAAACGACTATTAACTTCGGGCTAGTAATGCGCAGGAATCTCGCTAGAGTGTCGACGCTGCGTTGATCTTTTGGAACCCAAAGATGGTGTGGCCATTTGAGCACATCACATTTAAGAAAAAACTCGCGATTCTCGTTTGCGATCATTGCCGCTTCCATGGCATACGCATCCGCATCCGCAGTTAGAACGTAGCTGAATCCGTTAGCGTCAACACGCGTGATTACGGATCTTGAGTTTTCGTTACGAAGTCGGGAGTAATTTTCAAGAAACTTTACGTGATAATCAGCCCCCCACCATTCGGAAGTGAAGGTCTTCTTTGCGGTAGAAGCCACAGTGAATTCCATTTCTGGCGTCTCCTTCGTGGAATACAATCTTCCTGCCCCGATGTTTGCTACTAACAAGTCGTCAGGGAGCTTGTTGCACAATCGCTCGAAATTGCCGACATGGTCAGCGTGCGAGTGAGTAAGTACCACTCGAGCGAAGTTCGGTAAAAACTGTCGAACAGCGTTCCATCCTTTGGGACCGGAGCCAACATCAACAATCATCACGTGGTCATGCGTCGCTGGCTGCAGATTCTGAACGAAGATGCAATCGCCGACTTCCTCTAGATCTACGACTATGACTTTCATTGTCGCTTTCGTCCGGGCGATAACTTCAAGCCCAGCGCTCGTTCGCGTGTAGTTGAAAATCATCTCTTGAGCCTTATTCGGCTCCACAACTGGCGGCCCGAAAATGCCCCAATCTTTTCTGCCGGAAGGAACTCGCCGTGCTCTTGGCAGCGACAGAGGGGCGATTTTCGTGGTACTCAAGCCACCGTCGAGCTCATTTCGACCCGGGTGGCTAACCTCATCCAAATTCTTGCCTGTGGATAATATCGCTTCTAATTTCTCGTCCATAGATGTGGACCGGTTGGAATCTGTAAAGCTATTTGGCGGCGAGTACCAGTGACTTGGAGAGACTTTCGCAATGGGAGGCGCAGCACGATAGTAGCCAGTTCCCGAGCCCATGGATGTTGGCGGAGGAGGTGGAGGAACTCTCCGGCCGGGCCCAAGTCTAACTTGGGCCAGCAAGCTAGAAGCACAAAGTATGACTAGCAACAGCCAAAGGGCAAAATGCCTCATTCGAAGCTCTCCTTTCGGTCGACCTTGAGATTGCACGCTCGTCCGTTGCATTCTATCAGATAGGTGCATCTAGCAGATCAAGGTCGATTCGCAAATCCTGGCGGATTTGCTCGGCGAGTCTGAGCGGCTTCCAATAATCACCTGGACAGTGGACTGGAGGACCGACCACATAGAATGATAACTCGCGCATCGACGTTCAAGATCTGCAAGCCGGATGGTAACTCCGCGAGAGCTTGCTTCCAATGAGCATGGCCGCGAACAATGAGCGGCTTAGACAAGAATGAAACGGCTTCGAGCATGCGGCTTGAGCCGCGATAGCCGAGTTCGGGAATTCCGGGCCCGTCATGCATAAGGACGACATCTGGCTCGGTTGATTGTTAAGAGCAAAGGTACTCTTCGAACACTTCTTCAGACTTCCGCCAAGGCTTGTCAGGATTGCCGACGATGCCGCTGATGCCCGCTATTGTTAGACCGTCTAAGTTGACCGAATTCTTGTCGAGGAAGTGAAGTGGTTTTCGGAAGTTTGGTGGCTTGGAATGGTCGCCAAACGTGTCGTGATTGCCAGCCACACCGACAACCCATGAGAAGTGCTCGCCGAACGCTTGCCATACAGAAGTGACATCGCCCGAACCGCCGCGTTTGTCGAGCTCCGGCGTAGTGTAGAAATCACCAGCTAAGAATACTCCGATCCGACCAGCCGGCAGTGATAGGCTAGGTAAGATCGACTCTGCTAATACCTGAGGCAGCCACTCGCCGAGCAATCGTAGTTGAGGACCAGTCTGATGCTTAAAATGTTCGCGCCCTTGCAGGTCGCCGGTGACAACGATCGCAGCCACGCCGTCGGGAAGTTGATCTACCCATGCCAATTCAACCGGCAGGATGTCCTCATAGTATTGGCCAGGCCCTCGTCCTGCGTTGAAGAATGTGAGCTCGGCGATCGGTTTAGGTTCTAGTTCGAGGATCCGCATGTTGGCTCTACGTCCTTTCGTTTTTCGCCAGATTGAAACTGACAAAATTGAAGGACCAAAAATTAACGTTTACCTTTGCTTAATTGGTCTACCAACGTGAGCATCGTTGGAATGCGATGACTGCCGTGCATACCAAGTATTGCATCTACGGCCTCACTGATTTCATAGCCAACGGCTGTAATGAATAGCGGGCGAATGCTGCCGCCACGATGAACTTCTACGGCGTTGGTTGCTGTCGCGAACGAAGTCTTGGCTACGCCAATAACAGGGATACGACCATCGAGAACGTCGTATAATCTTGCCCCCAGGCCTTGCTTACCATGCTCATCTAGCCATACATAACCATCGATTACGATGATGTCTGGGACGGCGGGCAGTTGAGCCAGTACGGCTTGGATGCAAGGAAGTTCGCGTTTGTAGAATTCACCAGGTATGTACTCCTCAACCTTGGTGATCGTAACTGAGTAGGTTGCAAGAGGAGTCGCGTCAGCCCAATCGCCGAGGGTTACTGCAGCAGCGATCGCATTTGTATCGCCGTAGCCGACATCGATGCAGGCAATCATGACTAGCTCCTCAATTCAGCTCACCGGACGTGCTTGTGCCGGAGGTGCTGTTTCAAAACGATCAACGAAGTGGTGTGTCAGCAGTGGTGCTCTACCGACTGAGCTACGATGCCATATTAGTAAGTAGCATCGGTGGGACTCGAACCCACGACCGCCTGATTAGCAATCATGTACTCCGACGCGGCAGTTGATCATTATCTTCAGTGTATTCGATTTCAGCAAACGGATAGGAAAGCGGACTTCCAATAGCAACACCCGCGGGAAGATGGCCAACCTGCGGATGTCGCATTGGTAGTGTCAACGGTTAGACCGTAGCCTAACTCGCGTTTAGAGTTCAATCGCTTCAACTTCAGCGACGAAACGTTGGTTGTTGTGAGCCAGGAACGCACTGATCACGTTGAACACGGCGTCACTGAAGCCACCGATGTTCATGATGTCAGCTCGCTCGCAAGCCTGAACTGTTTGGTACGGTTGCAAGTCGATGTTGATGAGCTTCGGGCTAGCTTCCTTACCTGCCAGCTTGCGCTGGTTGGCAACGAAAGATTCCCAAGCTGTCATCACAGCGGTCGAACCGTGTCGTCCCGTTCCGACCCAGCTCTCGTTATCGCTAACGAGGATGATGCCGGCGAACTTGCGCTTCGCATGCTTCTGGTTGGCAGCTACCAGCGGCAGCGAACAATCTGTTCCACCACCACCGTACTTCGCCAGCCGTTCAGCCAGACTCAGGATCGAATCGTTCGGATCGATCTTGGCGTCGTACGCCGACGTATCGAACGGAATGACTACACTGTCGGGGTTGCGTCGCAGGATGGCTGCAGCGAACAGTGCCGCTACGTCGATGCATCGCATCTTCGAAGTTGCACCTCGTCCGCGATGTCCCGTGACCGCACTGCTCATCGATCCAGAGGTATCCAGACCAATAACAACCGGTCCCGGCAACTCCGGTACGTTTCCACAAGCGATCTCGGCTGCCTTATGCAGTGCAGTCTTGATCTTCTGCGGAACATTGTCATCCGCGTTCAAGTACGCAGCAAAGTACTGGTACGGGAACTGCTTCGAGCGAGTGATCTCCGCCTTGTCGGCAATCCGCCCAGCGACGTAGTCAACCATCGCACTCGTTGCCAAAACATCGTGTCGCAGCAACGTGTTCAAGTTCATACGCAGTGCTTGCGGCCCCATCTTGCGAGCCAGTGCAGTCCAAACCTTCGGTCCCTTGGCAGCGTCAGACAACAAGTCCCATCGGACGTTGTCGAGTCCACCAGCGATCAAGGCTTGTGCTTCTTCACTTTCCGAGTCGCGGTACGCGATCAGCGACTGAACTTCAGCCGGCAAGTCGTCGCCGCTAGCCGGAGCCCACTTTTCGACTTCCTTACCGGTCAACCAACCGAACATGGCCCGGCGCGCGTTATCCGTCGGTGTCGGTCGAGCCATTCGCAGGATATCCCGCAAGCTCGGATCGTTACCGATCGATGCGCTCAGCAGCTTACCGACCGAAGCGGTGTTCAACCAGCGCTGGAACGCTCGCTGCACAGAGCTCGACAAACCAACGCGGCCCTTGCCAGCCTTGTTCTTGAACTGGCCAGAGCGGATCATTTGGAATACCGTTCGCAGAACGCGACCGTTATCGACCACGCGATCGAAGACTCTGTGCATCAACTCGGTATCACGAACCGACAACGCAACCAGCAATGCAGCCGGCATGTCCTTCATGAACGCCTTCTCGCGAGCGTACAGAGCCAACTTCGCCAGGTATTGGTTGTCATCGACCTGGTCGATCAGCGCCAACACTTCGGCGAGTTGCGTCTCAGCCGTGCTGTAGAACGCGTTTCCGAACGTACCGGTAGCGGCAACTTGAGCCAGCGCATGCTTCGGCTCGAGCTTGTAGGCTCGGCCACCGGCTTCGTTGACTGCGTTAGCTTGTGGCAGTCGGCTGGTAAGACTTGCGAAGAGAGACTTGTTGGCCATTGGTGTGACCTCCTCAATAGAAAACTGTTCGACGAAGGGTTGTTGAGAAAGGCCAGCGTCAATGACACTGAGCCATCTTTGTAACAGATGTATTCCCAACTGGCAGTCGAACCAGATTCGCAAAGCCAGGGTAAGCACGTCGCTCACCCTGCCTCCCCTTATTATTTCGTGTGCTTGTTGCGGTAAAAGAGAGCGATGCCAGTGAAAGGTTCGCAGGCTGGTTTGAAACTACTACGATGTAGTTAAACGGTGGACGCTCTCAAAAACTGGCCGTCATTCGCGTGTTGTAGACATGTCCAGTGAAGCGATCTCTCAAAGGATCAGAGAGGTAAGCGAACTGAATCAACTAGGGCTGTCGCTCGTCAACGCGAAACCGTGTCCCGCTCCTGAAGTGTTGGCGGACGAAGCGAGTCCGCGAGCGAATCCTGACCACGCATCCGAGTAATCCTAAATTCGATGTATCAACTTAGGTTATGATGGGCGGTCGAGGTAGCTGCCACATTATTGCTCTGAGTTTCTGCAAGTCCCATGTCATCGCGTTTTCCCAAGATTGAGAAACTAGCGGCTCGGTTGAAGCCATATGGATTCGATCGGGGCTACGACTTCGGAATCTTTGAGATTGGATTCTCTCGGCCGTCAGCAATTCCTCGACTCTTTGAACATCTGCATGTTTGTGGTCAAGGCAAACATTCGGAAGTACTGTATGCCAATACGGCATTAAGTGCGATCAAGCATTTTAACCATGATGAATGCGTGTCGCTGCGTGACCTAGACCTCATGTTCCGACTGGAACGGGACACCGATCGGCATTGGACGGAGATTCACAGCCCTGCAGACAAAGTGGACTGGCAGAATCGCCTGATCGAAGCAGCCGACGATGCATGTCGACAGACAGCGCAAAAGTTGGAAGCGGAATTGCTTGGTCTTATTTCACAAGAGCGAGATGTAGCAGATCGGTTTATCGCGTTGGCCGGGGATTTGACTGCGGTGCTAGATCGCGAAAGCGCCTACTTGAATGAGACGCCGCACGAACGGCAGCAGCAAATCAAGGTCTGGTCCTGGGCCAATAATGACAACCAAGTGTTGGCTTGCCATTTGTTCTTCAGGCAGGTGACAGACATTGATGGCCGCTTACTGGAAAATTGCGATTGCAAGCTCAAGGACAACGAGCCTCTGCGCCGCCTCATGCACATGATCTCCGATCATGTTGCAGATTGTCGAGACCGCTTCAGCGCCAAGAATATTTAAAAAACAACCGACGAAGTGTGACCAGAGCGCCATGACGACGAGCGTCATTCGATAGCTCCCGCTATCGCGGCAAAGGGTGGTGGATGTACTCCGAATCGGCAGTCGGTTGTTGATTCAAAAATGATTGACGAAGTAGTTGACCAGAGAACTTCGACGCCTCTACCAGTTGGGCTACGAAGGATCTTTCGATCCGTCGGCGGGATTCGAACCCGCACAATCGATTTCTGATGTACTCCGAGTCGGCAGTCAATCATTTGTTTCGTATCGCAAGCGTCTGGAACGAAGTGTGGACGAGAGTCGCCTTGCGGCAATTGGGACTTCCGACTTCGAGCAACCATGTTGCTCGACCGTTGACAGGCCTGTCTATCTCCGAGGAGACTCGCACGCCATTCACTAGCTGGTCACCCAGCGATCGCTACCTTAGGCCCCTCATGGAATCCCGTTCGGCAGTTCCAGTCCTACCTCGGTTCATCGTCGATGCGGTGCTTCAGTCCTTGTCTCTAAAAGTACTCGTCGCGATTGGCGCCATCAAAAGTATCCTGAATGGAGGCAACAGCGTTTGAATCGCTTTCCGCTACCACACGGACACGGGTCATTCCGCCCGAGCTTCTCCTCCAACAGTTTGTTTCCGTGAACGATTCGGACGCCGCGCTTGACGTTGGTCTCCGAAGGGAATCCGCGTCGACGCTTACTCATCGATTCGAAAAAAGAGGTCTTCGTTGGTGATGTCCCGCATGATGCTGATCTCCATATACAAGTTTTAGTAGCTAGAAAAGGGACTAGCCGAGCCGCATTGACTCGGCCAGTCGGTACAAAATCATTTGAACGAGGTGTTAGTTCAGACGTTTCGGTTTCAATTGATGTAGTCCAAACTGGCAGTTCAAACTTTAGAGCCGATGACTGGATTCGCACCAGCATGGATCCGCTTACAAGGCGGACGCCTTTCTCAGTCGAGCCACATCGGCGGGCAAGCTGTGAGCTGTAAGATATAAGGAGTATGTGGAAGGCATTAGGTTCACATGGTTGCCTTTTGCTTACCAGTTCTGTGCCCCTAACCGTCGAACGGCAAGAGGCTTTTGCCAAATCTAAATGCTCGGAAAACACACTGGCTTACGCTTAATGAATAGCCCCGATTTCGATCTAGTCAGTTGTTTGCAATCCGAACGTGGAATGGATAGACTACTTGCGGGTGAAATGGCTCGCCTCCAGATCCGCGGGAAGGGTTTAACCTCGCCAGGAAATTCTCCACTACATGTGTGATTTCATTCTTCTCAGTCTGCTGCGGATCCAGGCAAATAAGGAGAATGACATGGCCAAAAAACTCGTATCTCGTCCCAATCTCGACCATCTGCGTGCGCAAGCCAAGAGATTGCTCGTTGAGTTCAGGCAGGGTGGCAGAGAAGCCATCGCTTGCATCCAAACACATGTTCCAGCCGCTGCATCGATGACGTTGAAGGAGGTCACGCAGCGGGATTGGCGGCTAGCGGATGCTCAGCTTGCGATTGCTAAACAAACAGGTTTCGCGAGTTGGCCCAAATTATCGGCTCACATAGAGGCTCTTCGCAGCCTGGAAGGCACGTGGGAATTTGAAAGCTTAGAAGTGTCTGGTAATCCCGTTTCCCCAGATATGCTTCATGGATCTAGAATCTTGATCGATGGTGATCGCTTCCGTTCCGAGTCTGCTGGTTCGATCTACGAAGGGATTTTCATCATCGACGTTGAACCTAAGGATTCTACGATCGACATACAATTCGTCGAAGGCCCAGAAGCTGGCAACACCAACTATGGAATCTTCCGCTTTGTTGACTCGAGGCTTGAGATATGTCTGGATATGTACGGCAAAGCGCGTCCAACAAAGTTTGCAACGGCAACAGGGACTGGACAAGCATTGGAAAGACTTATTCGATCTGATGCAACTCGCCCGCAAAACGTGACGGGTGGAACGGCGCCCGCGGAGCATCAAAACACATTTACCGAACCGAACGCTGAACAATTCGCATATGTGCCAGGAGAGACGATTCGGCGTGTCCAGGGTGAATGGATAGCTGTGAAAATGGTTAGCGACGGAATGCCACTGCCAGCAAGCATGGTCAAGTCTGGAAAACGGATCGCCAATCACAATCGGCTGTCCGTAACCTTTGGCGGCCAAACAATGATTGACGCGCTCTTTCGAATCGACGAATCAAAGTTGCCAGTCGCTGTAGACTATCTGCATGTCGCAGGCGGATTCGCAGGAAAGCTTCAACTTGGAATCATTGCACTCGAAGGGGATCAACTGGTTGTAAACATGGCAGCGTTTGGACGTCCAAGGCCAGTTAATTTTGAGTGCCTTAAAGGAAGCATGCAAACGTTGAGCTACTGGAAGCTCAAAGGGTCGCCGTAAGCAGATTACTGTTAGCTTGGCAACGCTATCCTCGGCCCGCTGGACTTTGGTTACACAAAGGGTTGCTCAGTAAGCAGGAACGCAGTGATTCGAACACTGTCCATCGGTTTTGGAGGCCGAGTCCGCTCCCAGGCGAACATTCCTGTATGGCAGAAGCCCAGCGAGCTGAGCTTCTGCTGTTATTAATCTTCGAGCTCTACAATCCAGTAGGCTTCGCTAATGAACTTGGACCAGCTCTTCACTCGCTGCATTCGATCGGCGTAGATCGGCTTCCAAGCTGGACGCACTGGCGCCGTGCGGAGCTTCATATGCGCTTGAGCCGGAGTCCGGTCAGCCTTCTTCGAGTTGCAGTCGATGCAAGCCAGAACGCAGTTCGTCCACATCGACGTTCCACCTTGAGCTCGCGGAACAACGTGGTCGATCGTGAGCTCTTCGCTGCCTGGCTGCTTTCCGCAGTATTGGCAGGTCATCTTGTCACGCTTGAATACGTTTCTACGGCTGAAGGTAACCGTCTGAGTCGGCATTGCATCGAACTTGGTCAATGCGATGACTTCTGGGATACGGATGCGTTGGCGAACCGACTGGATGAACGGCTCATCTCGGTCCGGTACCAGTTGGCTCCAATCGCTCCAGTCATACAACTGGTAATCGATCGGGTCGACGATCTTGGCTGAGTCGTTCCACAGCATGATCAGTGCCCGCGCAACCGTCGCCACGTTGATCGGCTGCCAGTTGCGGTTCAGCACCAACGTTGGACGCTGAAGCGATGGGCTCAGGCCGATTGGCATGTTGTAGTTGTCGATGGTGGCTGCGATGGTGCTCATGCTTAGTCCATTCCGTTTACCTTCGAGACTTTGACATGTGGTTGGGTTGAGTGTTTCTCTATCGCAGCGGAAGGAGAGGGAGTCGAACCCTCAAGGCTTGTCATGCAAGCTCGGCCGGCTTCCAACCGGATCCCGTCGCCATTCGGTTTGCCCTTCCGTAATGTTTTCAGTAGCTCGACCAGGAATCGAACCTGGAACTTCTCGTTAGAAGCGAGAGATGATGTCCGCTTCACCATCGAGCCGTATCATCTTTGAACAATCGGTTGAGCCAACGAGGGGAGCGGAAGGCAAGGGAGTTGAACCCTCACAACTTTTGAAGTTGCACTGTTTAGCAAACAGCCGCAATCCGCTCAGATTACAGGCATTGTCGCGTGCTTTCATGTTTGTACACTGCGTGATACACTAATTATCGACTAGCAACGGCTAGTCAGTAAAGAAGTTGACCCCGCAACCTCTGGCAAGGTTCGGGGTCGTGATGCCACTTTCTATAGGAGCATGGCATGGCTATCAGTGTACCAAAACGCGCAAACAAGTTCCCACTTTTCATTCACAAAGGGCGCGGGTACTGGTGCAAGACAGTACTTGGGAAGCATCGTTACTTCGGCAAGGTGGTAGACGACCCGCAGGGCAAGCGAGCGCTGGCCGAATGGCTGCGGATCAAGGACTATCTGCTGGCTGGCCTGGAGCCACCACCTGACTGCGACGAGGATCTCATCACTGTCAAGTTCGTGTGTAACGAGTTCATGGATTCAAAGACTCGTAAGCGGGAAGCTGGCCAGATGGTACAGAAGTCATGGGATGAGCTGCATGATACTTGCAAGTTCCTGATGACGGTGATTCCAGCGGGTGTGGAAGTGCGAGTGTTGACTCCAGCACACTTCATTAAGACACTGGATGCGATTCACGCTAAGTACAAATCGCCAAACAGCCGTGGCAAGATCGTCGGTCAGGTCAAGTCGATTTTCAAACATGCCTATGCGAACAAATTGATCGATCGACCAGTTCACTTTGGCACAGAGTTCACTAAGCCACCTCAGCTTGCTTATCGCCAACACGAGAACGCCAAGGGTGACCAGTCACTCAGCGCCGAGCAAGTGAAGGCACTGCTGGACCACACCTGCGTGAATGGCAAGGCGATGATCCTGCTGGGTGTACAAGCGGGATTCGGAAATACAGAGTTGATGGAGTTACCACGCTCAGCCATCAAAGGCGACTGGATTGAATGGCCACGCGCTAAGACAGCCACAATGCGGCGCATACCGTTATGGCCAGAAACGAAGAAGGCGATTCAGGACGCCATCGAAAACGGTCCAAGCGACTCGAAGTATGTCTTTGTCGACGAAGAGACCGATAGGCCGTATCGAGATCGAAGAGAGATAAGCAGAGTGTTCGAGCGAGCGGCAGCGGCAGCTAATTTAACTGGCCACTCCTACTATGACTGCCGACGAACATTTCTAACTGTCGCCGAAAATGACTCAGGTGATTCAGTTGCCGTAAGCGCGATCATGGGCCATGCGTCCAAAGCTAACGACATGGCTGCTAGATACCGACAGAACGTTAAAGATGAACGCCTGATCGCTGTCACCAGTGCGGTGCATGCATGGCTGTTCGCTAAGGCCACACCTGCGCGTAAGAGTAAGCGAGGTGCCAAGTGAACGACAGTGATGCACGGTACTCTATCGATGATCCCAATGTTGCTGCTGTGTTCGCGGCTAACTATCCATTGGCCTATCAAACGTTGTTGGCCATCAAGCGATGCGAGTACGAGCAGCGAGCACTCAAGCAACGCTGGGACGAATACATTGCAAATGAGCCAACTGACTACGCGATGGCCATGCAGTGCAATCTAGCGGCGATGATTGATGGTAAGTTGATCGAGATCGATGCCCTGCATGACGAACTCATGCATCACTTCGCTGTCGTTAACACCAATACCAACGCAGTGAAGAATGAAGATGTGGAAGTGATCGTCAAGCAAACTAAAGAGATGGATGCACAGATCTATCAGAGTGTTCTAAACAGGTTCGAGCTAGCTTTCGCGAAGCGCCGATCACATGGCGAAGTTGGTGACACCATGGCTAACTTAACCGATCATGAATACGCTGCGTACTGTAGACACTCAGAGGAATTGGGAGTGAGGGTAACGAAAGAAGCTAGCGCGCACTTCAAGAAGAAGTCGATAGATAAGGCGGCTACAGAGAAAGCAAAGAAACGTTCTTAGTACTACATACGACCCACCCTACGACCCCCTACGACCCAAATTTATCTCAAAAAAAGTTTGGGTCTTGTCGTTTAGTTTACGCCTACTCTCGCGCTATACGACCCCACCCTACGACCCCTACGACCCAAGTATGCATGGGTCGTAGGCCCTGGAAATAACAATTCGCCACAGTAGATTTTCCTCAGCAGTCACCAATCAGTTGCGGCGGCAAACATCTCTCACTGAGGAAGCAACAATGAAGCAATCACTGGGGGGCATACCAGCCAGTGCGCTGGACAGCATCCCGACTCTAACCGTGGTACATGATCGCATCCTGACCGTTCAGCAGTTCGGAGGGGTCATGCAGGTCGACGAGGAAACCGTGCTCGACTGGATAAAGGAAGGTCGCATTCAGGCCAGCAACATCAATATGAGCCCGACTGCTCAGCGTCCACGGTGGCGCATCATGCAAAGCGAATCTTTGCGAGTGATGCAGCAACGTCGTACTGGTGAGCCACAGGCACTGCCAGAGCAGCCCAAGCGTCGGCGCGCTAAGTCGACATCGGTTGACTATTTCGCCCAATAGAAAACGGCAGGCCCCAACGCAATTAGTGCCTGCCGCTTTCTGAATCCTAATGTCCGAGTGATAGTATGCACGAAAACTCAGATCACCAAAAGCACAGATGGGTCAAGCTATACCCTAAGGCTGAGCAGTCGCAAGTTTTTAGCAATTCAGACCTGTGGCACCTGTTTACGTGGTGTCTTATGCGCGCCAACTGGAAAACAGGTTGGTTCAAAGGCCGATGCATTGATCCAGGCCAGTTCGTAATAAACAAGCCCAACGCTGCCGAACTCCTTCAATGCTCACTTTCGACCCTTGATAACCGGCTTCGGAAGATTGAGTCATTTGGCTGCATCAAGATCCACTCCAACAACCAGGGAACCATCATCGAGGTTTGCAACTGGAGTCAGTACCAGCAGCCTGAAAACTCTGGAAACGGAATTGCCAATGAAAACGTTCATGAAACCGACAAAAACCGCAGTGTAGTTGGAAACGAATTACGAATCGGATTGGAAACGAGTTACGAAACGGATTTGAAACCAATTACTAAACGGACTGGGACTATAGAAGAAGCATTAGAAGTATTAGAAGAACAAGAAGAGTTAGATGAGGCTGCGTGCGCAGCGGATACTTCGCTCCCTAAAGCCAATTTGGGAAATGCATCTGAAGCCCCCCTCACCCCCTTCACCCATGCAAATGGGGGTGGCGCTAGCAAAGAGCACCAGCTGCCAGTGGATGGTGTTGAGTCGACCGTGGTTCAGGGTAAGCCGCGCAAGCGGAAAGATCTCGGCCAGTGGGCTATCCCACCTCACTTGGATACGCCAGAAGTTCGTACCGCGCTTGTCGACTTTGAGCGTATGCGTCAGTCGATTGGGAAACCGATTACCAGCCGGGCGAACGTAAGCAGGATCTTCAGGAAGTTTGAGAAGCATACGGCTAGCGATGTAGTGCTCGCTATCGACGAAGCGATAGCCAGCGAGTGGCAGGGGTTCTTTCCGCCAAAGCAATTGCCGAACAGTCCATCGCTAGCCGCCGCTAGGGCGTCGGTCAGTTCCGAAGAGACTCTTCGCAGATTGAAAGAGGAGGCATAATCGTGCTCGAAATGGAATTGTCTTTAATCGGCGCGATGATCATTGATCCAGACGCGATCGACCTTGCCATGGCCGAGCAGCTACATCGCAGCGACTTCAGTGATCACGCACTCGGACGTATGTTTGCAGAGCTTGTTTTGTTGCGCCAGGCAAGAAAGCCAACCGACGACTTTAAGTTCGTCGAGGCTCACATGGCGGCGGCGGGCATAACTGGAGCTGCTGGCGAATGCGTTCGTCAGG
The DNA here is from genome assembly GCF_056494185.1 of Rania fehmarnensis. Classification (NCBI taxonomy): domain Bacteria; kingdom Pseudomonadati; phylum Planctomycetota; class Planctomycetia; order Pirellulales; family Pirellulaceae; genus Rania; species Rania fehmarnensis. The sequence continues at coordinate 8,351,439 of NZ_CM151398.1, read as the reverse complement.
AAGTTGTCATTAAAGCTGTTAGGGATGCAACGTCGCACAACGCTAAGCACTACGTCGCTAAGATTCGTGAGGCTTCGCAGATTCGCGAGTTGAGCAAGCTGAGCATGCAGATCTCCGATCAACTCTCAGGTCCAGGTGTCGACGTATCAAAGACACTCGGCATCATCGAGCGACGTGTTACGTCGATCAGGTCTAGAGTTCGTCGAAACCAAACCCAGTCCATCGGCGACGTGATGGAAGCGGTTCTGAGTGCCAGCGTCAATCACTCGGATGAGCAGATTCGCGTAATCCCAACTGGCTTCCCGTCGCTTGACAAAATCATTGGAGGGTTCGTGCCCGGTCGGCTGTACTTGCTTGGAGGCAGATTCGCAAGCGGTAAGTCTGCTATGTGCGCCGAACTTGCGGTGAAGGTCTCAGACTTCGCAACAGCGGCGGCTGCTCGGAGTTCAACGTTGATGTTCTCGATGGAGATGGACTCTGTCGAGTTTGGTCAACGAGTGGCGTCGATGGAAGGCGGCGTCCCAATGAGCGCGTGGAAGCGACGGCGAAACGAAGACGAGATTGCCCGTATCCGAGAGGTTACCGAGCTGTCGAAGAACTGGAAGTGGTCGATCAACGACTCCCGCCGAATTGACCTGCCGATGATTTCCGCGATCGCGCAGATGCACAAGTCTAAACATGGATTGGACATCCTAATGGTCGACAATCTTTCGTTGATTAGGTCTCCGATCTCGCAAAAGGTCGATCGCTTCAAACACATAACTGAAGAACTGAAGTGCATGGCCAGTAAGGACGAACTCGACTGCGCTATTGTGCTGGTCGCTCAGCTGAATGCTGATGCCCATGAAAACGAGCCGAACTCAACGTCGTGGGCGGACTGCAAAAGCATTGAGGGCGATGCTGACGCTAGTTTCATGCTGCACAAGCCAAAGGAGTGTAAAGATGGCAGCAGACGCAAGCTGATCATTACCAAGAATCGCCACGGTATTGATGGATCGATTGACCTTGAGTGGAACGGAAAATTTCAACGATTCAGCGAGGTTGTTTAGATATGATTAGCCAGGACGACAAGGAACGAGTGAAAAGCTCTTGTGACATCGTTGAAACGCTAAGCCAGTGGCTGGAGCTGCGACGGCAAGGATCGAGCTTCACTGCGTTGTGTCCATTTCACGGTGACAGGCGACCTAGCCTGCACGTCAACCCATCGCGCCAGTCGTGGAAGTGTTTCGTTTGCGATCTTGGCGGCGACGTTGTTAGTTTCATAATGCAAAGAGAAAACCTGTCATTTCCCCAGGCGATGGAATTGCTGGCGGATCGGGCTGGCATAACGCTATCTCAATCGCAAAGTGACAAGCCAAGGCTCGACCGCAAAGTAACAGTTGACCTACTGGAGTGGTCGGTCTCTGAATACCGAAAGCAGTTGGTCGGCGATGCGCTCAGCTATGTCCGCAATCGACTGTCAGATGATGCGATAAACCGCTTTGAAGTCGGTTACGCGCCAGACGGGTTTGGGTTCCTGTCGTCGCGCAAAAGCGACAAGGAGCTTGTAGAGATTGGACTGGTCAAGCTGACGGATCGTGGCAGCAGGTACGACCAGTTTCGAGACCGAATCGTTTTTCCGATTAGAGACTCGATCGGCAGGGTGATTGGGTTCGGCGGTCGGTCGTTCAACGGGCACGAACCGAAGTACCTGAACTCGTCAGATAGCGAGCTGTTCAAGAAGTCTGAGCACTTGTTTGGATTGCATTTAGCCAAGAACGAAATAAAGAAACTTGGCGCGGCGATTGTTCTTGAAGGCTACTTCGACGTGGCTTCCATGCATCAACATGGCTTCGCTAACTCGGTCGCAGTTCTCGGAACAAGTTTCAGTGAACGGCATCTCAAAAAATTGAGCTATCTATGCGACACCGTTTTGCTCATGTTGGACGGCGATCGAAGTGGTGTTACTCGCATGGCCGACATACTCAGGTTGTTTGCCAACACAACAGTTGAGATCAAGGTCGCGTTGCTTCCAGGCGGAATGGACCCTGACGAATTTTTGGCTGCTCATGGACAAGACGGCATGAAGTCGGTCATTAACAACGCCGTCAGTGCTGTCGACTTCATGATTGGTCGTTCATTCAGCGGCTTCGACGCAATCCATGACGCGTCGCGAGCTATCAGGGCGATTGACGACGTACTGGCGACGGTAGCTGCTGGAGATCCAGTGCGGATCGATCAGGTCGTCAGTCGGATTGCTCGGATAACTGACACTACACCAGAGTCAGTTCGCGGTCGAATCAGGAAAGGTAATTGGGTAGCCGCTGATCCTGTTCCGGCGAAGTTCGAGAGGCTAGGCAATCGCGAGTCGTCTGTGTTCAGTTTGATGTTGCAGGACACTCGGTTGTTCTCTTTGGGCATTGAACGCATAGACGAAGTACGATTGACCAAGCTTGGCGCTGAGCTACTCCGGGCCATGCAGCAGATGGACTTTAGTGGGCTTCTGGTTAACGAGCAGACTCTTATGGCGCATGTCGAAACACCAGCACTCAAAAGCGCGATCGTGAATCTAATCGAGCCGATTCCGGACGATCACAACCGGGTGTTCGCAAATCTTGTTTTGGGTTTAAGTCCAGTAGAACCTGAAGAATCGCTTCAGGAAGTCTTAGATCGTAAGCGGAGGCTGAACTGAACACGCAGATTGGGCAGCTGACGCTTAACAAATCGCGGCGATAAACTCGATTGTCGGAAACTTCAAGTCGCTCGAACCGTCGATCGGCATTGTGGCAGTTCAGCCAGCGGCAGCGGCAAGACCATCTTGATCGCCCGAGCCTTTGTGCATCGTTCGAGGGCGTGTATTGTTGCTCTCGCGAATCAGCGGATGCCGTTTTGAAGTTAAAGCCGAGTCGGCTTTCAGATCATTAGTGGGCGAGGAGGGACTCGAATAGGCGTGCAATCGCTGGGGAAAACGGGCATACTTTTGAGGGCGAAGTAAAAGCCGAAGAAGTTCTTCAGCGTGCCTTAGTCGCTGGCCAAATCGTGGTGCAAGAACTTGCGAATATCCATGAGCCACTTGCGATGGCGCTGGCATTGGAGCTCACTGAAGCATTAGAACGTGTAATCCAACGACGTTCCCTCTAAGCCCGTAGTATGAGCGAACCTTAAAAAGGGGAGCGGGGTACGTGTGCCCCAGGCCACCAAAGCCGAGGTGGAAAGAAATGAATGACGCACTTCGGCAGCGTCACTCACGCATGCTCGTCTGTGGCAGTAGCTCGTGACATAACTGGCGCGCGTTGCCAATAGCGGGTGACCTTTGAAAAGCTCGATCAGGTATTTAGCGAATCTCGTTGACTTCGTGCTAGCATTTGCATCTTGCACGACCGTTCCCAATCCCCTATTCTTACCAATCTCTTTGCTTCTCACTGCTTTCAATCTTCCAGGCTCTGACCTTGCTTTGTTGCGGGTCTGCTGGCGGGTCGGTCGATCTGCCATCGAAGAATTAATATCACCATGCGGCTCTCGAAGTGGTGGGCGGCTTATCTGGTCGGCGCTATTGCTGTTGCGGTAGCAGCTTCGTCCAATCTATTAGGATTCGACTCTCGACTGTACCTGCTTATTGCTGCCGTGATGGCGGCGGGCATATGCGGCGGAGCAGCGCCTGGACTGTTCACTACAGCTCTGAGCGTACTTGTTGCGACCTGGCTAATTGTTTGGAAGAACGGCTGGCCTGTGTTGGCGGACGACAATTTCGGGCTCTTCGCGTTCGTGGGAGTCGGTGTGTCAGTTAGCCTCTTGTGTGAAGCGCTCGTCAAAGCCCGTTTGCAAGTTGATCGTCAGATGACGCTCCTCACAGATTCGGAAACCTACCGCGCCATTGTTGAGGACGGCGCAGCTCTCATATGCCGCTTCCGGCCTGACGGCATATTAACGTTTGTGAACACGACATACTGTCACCAGTTCGGTCAGAACAAATCGGAACTGGTCGGCCAATCATTCGTACCGCTCGTTCCCGATGAGGACCGTCCTCTCATCGACCGCATGCTGCAAGCGCTGGGCCCTGACATGTCGCCCTATACTCACGAGCACCGGATTGTCCTGGGCGACGGGCGCGTAAGGTGGCAGCGTTGGACGAACCGCGCCATTCGGAACAGTGCTGGTGGCTTCATCGAGTATCAAGCCTTGGGTATAGATATCACCGATCGTCGACAGTCTGAATTGCAGCTACGGGAACTGAACGCCAACCTGGAAAACCAAGTAGCCAGTCGGACGGTCGAGTTAAAAGCAGTCGTCGAACGATTTCAGTTGGCCGTCGAAGCGACGGGTATGGGCGTATGGGACTCTGCTTTGCCAGCTACCGCACTTGGATGGGACTCACGGCTTAAAGCCATTTGGGGACTACCTAACGAAGAGATCGCGCTGTCCACAGTGCTTTCTATGATACATCCAGAGGATCGCTCCACCGTGGAGCGAGCGATGGCAGATGCTATTGATCCAAATGGGACAGGGCGCATTGCTGTCGAACATCGGATCCGTAAAGCTGACGGTACTTATCGCTGGGTTTCGACTTGGGGGCATACTGTGTTCAGCCAAGGCAATAGCAATCGAGAGCCAGTGCGAAGCGTTGGTGTAATGCTAGACGTGACGGAACGACGAAAGGCTGAAGAGGAGCTGCGTGCGAGTGAGGATCGGTTCCAGAAGTACATCGATCACATGCCTGCGGCTTCGTGGCTCCTGGACTCAGACAGCCAAATAGTATTTGTTAACCGATACTACGGGCGCGTAGCAGGCGTCGATCCGAGTACTCTCACGGGCAAAAACTCATTCGACTTATACCCCCCGGAGATTGCCACTCAACATCAATCGAACGACCGGCGCGTACTTGGAACAGGCAAGGCGGTAGAGACCACTGAGCGTTACATCCGCACCGATGGAACACAGGGAGAGATGTTTGTTGTCAAGTTCCCGGTCCCGGGCCTTCACGGGCGCATGTTGATTGGTGGTGTTGCCGTTGACATTACTGAGCAGCGGCGTCAGCAAGAAGCCATTGCAGAGAAGTCACAAGTACTTGAAACCGTGTTGGACAGCATGGGCGAGGCGGTATTAGTTTGTTCCGCAGATGGCACTATGGTGATTCGAAACCGGGCGTTCAATGAGCTCTATGGAGCGCAACCGTCCCTCGGCTCAGTCAAATTGCAAGATTGGAAATATGCAGTGCACTTGCCCGGTGGTAATGGGCTCTGCCCATTCGACGACTTGCCCATCGTCCGGGCAATGCGAGGAGAGTCTTGCGACGATGTCGATTTAGAATTCATTTCCGAAAAGTATCCACAGGCGCTGACAATGAGTGTTACGGGGCGACCTCTACTTGGTGCCCACGGCGTCTCAGGTGGGGTCATTGTGATGCGCGACATGTCTGCTCGCAAAATGTCAACCAAGGCGTTGCAGGAGAGTGAAGCTCGCTATCGATCGGTAGTCGAGTCACTGGCTGAAGGGATCGTGATATACGATGCGGACGGTTCGATTAGTACTTCGAATGATCGGGCGGGGGAAATCCTCGGCCTGACCAAAGAGCAGATTGCCAGAGGCAATTCCTTCGCGATATGCCAGACTGCGGTCCAAGAGGACGGCACTCGATTCCCCGGTGAGAACCACCCCGCTATCGTCGCCATGCGTACCTGCAAGCCGGTATTCAATACTGTCATGGGCATTCGCAAGCCTGAGGGCACATATTTATGGGTGACAGTCAATGCTGTGCCCGTTCTCAATGCAGAAGGAGCATGCAATGGAGTGGTTGCCTCGTTTCACGACACCACCCAGGCCCGCAAACTGACAGAACAACTTAGGAACTCTCTGAAGGAGAAGGAAGTCCTTCTCTGGGAAATTCATCATCGAGTCAACAACAACCTGCAAATTGTCTCGACGCTACTTGACTTGCAATCCAGTCACACTCAAGACCGGGCAGCGATCGAGATGTTCAGGGAAAGTCAGAGGCGGGTCAAAGCTATGGCCCTCATCCATGAACGGTTGTATCGCACAGCGAACTTGGCGCGCGTCAACATTGGCGAGTACGTACAACAATTGGCCGAGGACCTGCGTCGGGCCTACGACGCAAAAGGTGTCGATGTACAAGTCGACGTAGATGCAGAGATACCAGGACTGCCGATCGAGTCTGCCATTACCTGCGGGCTACTTGTGAATGAACTCGTTTCTAACTGTTTTAAACATGCCTTCAGAGCATCGGGAGGTACCGTTCGCATCGGCCTGCGTCGCGGCGAATCATCATCGTTTGTTCTCACAATCGCGGACGACGGGACGGGTTTCCCCGCCACTCTCGATTTTCGACACACATCCACGTTTGGGATGCAACTGATCCAGATGTTAGTTCGACAACTCCAAGGAAGCACCGAATTAAACGTTAAGAGTGGCACTGAGTTTACTATTACCTTTCCAGCCACCTCTGGAGTTTGACCGTGACCACATCCGTGCTCGTCGTGGACGACGAGATTATTATTGCTACTGGCATCGAAAAGCGACTAATGGCGTTGGGCTATAGAGTTGTCGCCCTCGCTACATGTGGTGAAGAGGCCATTCGACTTGCCCTTGAATTGCGCCCTGAAATCGTTCTGATGGACATTAATCTGGGTCGCGGAATGGACGGGGTAGTGTCCGCTGGGATTATTCGGAAGCTTGCCGGTATACCAGTGGTTTACCTCACCGCACACGCAGACGAGGCGACTCTTCACAGAGCAAAGCTTACTGATCCGTTTGGGTATGTCCTCAAGCCGTACGATGACTTCGATCTCCGCACAGCCATCGAGGTAGGGCTATACAAAAATGGAATCCAGCGAAGACTGTGGGATAAACGACAGCGGCTCGCCGCTATTCTGGGCAGTATTGCTGACGGTGTAATCGCACTTGACTCTCGGAGCCAGATTAGCTTCATGAATCCTGTGGCCGAGCGTCTGACCGGCTGGACTCTGGACGATGCAATTGGACAGGACGTGGCTGACGTGTTTCACATCGTCGAGGAAGCGACTCGCTGCGCGACTAAGAACCCTGCGGTGGCGGCCATTGAGACCGGCGAAGTTGTGTTCCTGGCAGAGAACATTATTTTGATTAGCAAGGCCGGGAATGAATGCTTCATTGAAGACTCTGCTTCGCCGATTTGGGACGAAGAGGGTCGCTCGGATGGGGCTGTGCTAGTGTTCCGGGACATCACCGAACGCCGTCAGCTTCAAGAGCATCTGCGACAGGCGCAAAAGTTGGAGGCAATCGGGCGACTCGCGGGCGGCATTGCCCACGACTTCAACAACATTATGACAATCATCCTCGGCTACGGAGAACTATTGAGGAACGAAAGCACAACAGCTAACGATCGGCGCATAGCCGTGGAAGAAATCTGCTCTGCTGGAAACCGCGCCGCTGCACTGACCCAACAGATCATGGCGTTTGGCCGCAAACAAATGCTTGTCACATGTGTGCTGAACTTGAACACCGTAGTCAGAGACATGTCGGCGATGGCTCGGCGATTGACTGGAGAGCACATCGAACTCACAATCGAAACCGTGTCCGATCTCAGTTCCGTGCTGGCTGACCCGACACAGATCGGTCAGGTGATCCTAAACCTAGTTTCAAACGCCCGCGACGCCATGCCTAATGGCGGACGGCTCGTCATCACTACGACGAATGAAGAGTTGGATGAGAGCACCGCGCGATTGCATCCCGACCTTAAGCCTGGGCGGTACGCGCTACTCTCCGTAACCGACACAGGCTCCGGCATGACCCAAGAGCATCTTACGCATATCTTTGAACCATTCTTCACGACGAAGGGCGTCGGAAAGGGAACGGGACTCGGCCTTGCAATGGTCCATGGAATCGTCAAGCAGAGCGGTGGACACGTGGAGGTCACCAGCAAGTTGGGGACAGGTACCACCTTCCGAGTATATCTGCCCGTCGTTTCGGAGACGCAGCAAACTCCACATAGCCACGAGGTGCGGACTGAAAAGAAGGGGCATGAAACCGTGCTTTTGGTCGAAGATGAGGCGACAGTACGGATGCTGACGAAACTGATCCTCGAACAAAATGGATATACAGTTCTTGAAGCATCAGCCGGAGCCGAAGCATTACACGTCGCATCAATGCATTCAGGCCCGATCGACCTGCTTCTAACCGATCTCGTCATGCCGGGCATGCCCGCGCGCGACGTCGCTGAACGATTGGCCGTAGTAAGGCCGAGCATACGAGTGATGTTCATGTCCGGTTACACTGAGGACATGATCGTGCGGCATGGCGTGGAATCGGGCACAACTGACTTCCTGCACAAGCCTTTCACTCCAACCGAATTGACAAAACAAGTGCGAATGTTGTTGGACCGTAATTGATTCTGTACACAACCGCACGGTTGTGTACGCCGTTTCGCCGATGCCAAGCGTCTATCAATAGAGTAGCGGTTTGGCGACGGGCTGGAGAACGGTAGTTGGCGGCTAGGGGCGCGCATTGATGAGTACATTGCTTGACTGGCCGAGTCTGCCATCCTCGGGACAGAACTCGGAGTCGAATTCTGCGCATAGCGCGTTGGTTTCCTGGAGCTGTGGTTTACTTTTGTCCCACCACGAATCCGCTAATCCAGATGTTCATCTCGATATAGTTCTTGACCAGCGGCAAGCCGATGACAAAAGCACCAGCTGGAATCGCCCATCGCCGGGTGCGAAACCAATTTGCGAGCCACTGTTCGAGGGGTTCGTCCAACTCCTCTTTAAACCGCAGCGTTTTTTCATTGAGCACGAACGCGCGGCTAGTGGCATTGGGGCAACACCCGTACTCCTGTAGCTTGTCTCTTAGGATCATGGGTATCTTACTTGGTTGTTCCTTAGATCAATCAAGTCGTGTTGCTCATCCCAGAGATTGCACGCTTCTACAATCAGCACATGCTCTTCGGAGGTGAACAATATTCCATTGACTCGTCTTGTTGTCATATTGTGCCTGACTTTATGGGTATTTGATCAATGCCGTGTTACATCCGCCTGACCATTTCGGAATTGTAGCGATGCGGTTTAAGCAAGCAGGGGCACAGAGGCCGATTGCCTGACTTCTATTCTGAAGATGACTTGGTGTCGCGTCACATCAACACACAACTTAAATTAAAAATCTGGGAACATTTCTGCGGGAACCGTGCACTCAGGAAAATTGAGCGAATCGGCAATCCACATGTATTTCGCCAAAACAAGTTGTTGGATGCCCGACGATAGCCTGTCCCGCCAATCGACGATTTGTTTGGTTGACAAGTTTGCCCCTTGACGAAAGCCGGGTATGGGTTCGATCGCTCGCTTGATCTCGGCTAGGTTTAGCACGCACATCATCATATTTGGGCGGCTCTCTAATTCCTCAAGGTCGCACTCACTAATGATGCGTAACGCCTCTGCATAGGTGTGTAACGTCTTATCTAACAGTGGTTTTGCTCGAGTTACTTCGTGGCTGAAGTAGGACAAAAGTATTTCCAACCCTAAATCGTCGATATCTTCAGGAAGCCTGTCAAAATCTGCCATGTGATCGACATGGTGAAACATTGATACGTAAGCTTCCGTGAACTGGTTGAAAACTGACCAGCCAGTACCAACTTCCCATTGACTCAAGCCCAACTGAGACCAGGTATCAATTGGGATCTCCTCTAGAATCGTACGCCACGCATCTTCACCGAGATCGGGTGGGTCCGAATAAGTTACCCCTTTAAAATGCGGATGCAGTGCTCGTTCCAAACTCTTTCCAGCAACTAGTGGAACAAGCAGGATCGATGACCAACAGAGGTCAATTGCTTTGGCGTTCACAAGCCTAAATCGATCTGGTCCAAAAGCAGCAATCAACTTATGCCATATCGTGCGGACTGCATACAAAGTGGAAATTGGGTGATTTGTATCGAATGTAATCCACAATGCAGGCTTGCCCTTCCATCGCACGGTTTCTGAAAGGATTTTGGCATTTATGCCTTCTTTGCGAAGCTCTCGCAATGAATTCTTTACACGATTTCTTGTTGGGCCGAGAATCTCCGTGTAGACGCGTGCTTTTCGATTTGCATGTTGCGGAGATCTTCGCTTCTTCTTCGGTTCTAGGCTTCGCAGCTGATGGGGGCAATCGTCGACAAACGCAAACCAAGCTGCGATTGTTGAAAGAAATTCTTTGCGTTCACGCATACAGAATTCCGAACTCGAACCAGGTAGGTGCTTATTGTCGAATACCAATTGTGTAGACGTTTGAAGTCGCTCCATTGCCACAAAAGCATCTGCTAAGTTAACCACAGACAGTCTGACACAGTCCCGGCTGATACCCTGCGCAGTCGCGGCCCTATAAATTGTATCTCTATCGGAGTCGGTATTCGCTGCACACAATTTGGGAACAAGAACTAAGCAGTCCAGGGCCTGTTGCGTAAAGCTTGCTAACGTCTTCTTGTAGTCTGCTACCGCCTGTCGTACGGGATCAAATCGTCGTTGCCCGCTGTATTGGTTTCTGCGAGCTTCAAAGTTACTGAGTGTTGACGATTCGGTAACAAAGCCCCATTCGTCGACGGCCACTCGTGGCAACAGCAGCTGTTTATTGATTTCTGTACTGCAATCTTTCCACACGACTTCGCCTTGCACGAAGGCGCGTGCACTTTTTACTCGGGAACTCTTCAGTTGTAACGTGACTAGTTGCAAATCGATAAACGATGCCAGGTTTTTTTCTCGCAATATCTGGAGCTCTTCGAAGTAACTTACCCAATTCTCTGGACGGAATCTCCTTTCAGCGAAGCCAATTGCAAGAGAGTTCACTCGTAAAAGCCATGAAGCGAAGAGAATTTCCGCCGATACGCCCGCTTTATTCGCCGCGTCCCATGGTTCAGAGGTGAGCGATGTGCGATGCCCATATCCGACTGCGCCATATAGTGTCTTTCCCGCGAACAGATTGCCGAGCAATTCCACTCGTTCCATTGCCAAATCGTGGATTGTCGCCTCCGCTATCACATGTGTCTCTCCTCGTCCACGAAGGGCAGTCGGCTGCAGGTCAATATCAATGACAAAATGAGCAACGAGACTTTCATCCGTTTCCTCAAGCTTAACGATTACAGCCTCACGCCGCATACATTCGATTAAATGGTTTCGGTTCTTTGAAAGCCACCGGTTGTACAATTCGGAATCAAAGGTTCGTACCCCACGAATATATTCACCAAAGAGGTGGAGCGATAGCACATCGAGTGCGCGGCTGATGTGGTCATCTGTAATTGCATCACGCAATGGGGATTCAATATGAAGGTGTCCGAGCCAAAAAAGGATCTCTGCCATGGCGCAAAAGCTACGCTTTTCGTTTGGCGGGATTGGTGATGATGCGCACGCGCTCAGCCAGTTACGAAGCTTTAAGAAGACTTCATCTTTGTTAGTTTGTCTAGCCATTGTGGCAAGGATGTAGTCAGTTTGGCCGCTAGTAAACAGAGGCGACCCTCTGAGACTTCGAATACCTTCTCTGTTGCGAGCTTGACCTAAGTCCCAGTCGAGAGCTAAGCGCCAGGCACTGTTGACGTTTTGGCCGACTTCATCGAGCAATGCTGAATTTTGTTCGGTGTATTCCCGTATTCCATTCCAGATGAGCGATGACGCTACGCCGCGTATTCCCAACCAACTGTTCGGCCTAAATGCATCCAATGTTTTATTCAGCAACGGGGTTGCTTCAGGATGTCGTGAAAACGCACAGAGTAGAAATGGCTCCAAATCTTCCTCAACGATCAAAGGTATTGTTCTAGACGCTACGGATGCCCACGTGCAAACGACTGGATCGGTTAATCTTCTTGAGATGATTTCGCTGCGGACGGAGTGATATCCCTCGACAAAGGAGCCGTTCGTCGAAACGCGAATTAAGTATTCGTTGTCGAATCGCTCGATCGTACGTTGCGGCGATTCTAAATCGCATAGGGCAATCAACTTCACAAGGTCCAACCTGGCTTCGTACGCCGATGCAATAGCAACAAGTCGAAGAAGTTCCAATTCGCCTTTGCTTCGTTGACCGAGAATTACTTCATCTTGCAATGCTTTAATCTGAGTTGATATTCGATCTGCGAGCGTCTCTTTCTGAGTGATGTAGTAAACGAACTCGAATAATGATTTTCTGTCGCCGAATTGGTTCCACGCATCTTCGAAGTCTAGGTGGCGGGTCGGCCCTCCCGCGGCTGTCAATCGACGATAAATCGGTTCGGCGTCGTATTTGTCAAAATTGAGTTGTATCTCGGCGAATGAGAAATCCGCAGCGCTAACATGCGTACGGTTCCAGTCCTCCTCGCGAATTGCAACCAGAACACGTATTCCTTTGACCGAGGCTAGTTCGCGTACAACTTCGGACCAACAGTTGTCACCGGGCCGAACATCGACAAAGACCAAAGTTGGGACGTCGACTGCTTCCACATGGCCTGCGAGTGCACATGCTATGCGTCGCGCATGTGCGTAGTCAGAAGAAGCGAGTATCTCAAATCGAAAGTTTAAGGGAGCGAATTCTTTCGCGTACCGGTAGGCCAGTGTAGTTTTTCCTTGACCTGAAGCGCTATGCAGTACAACGACACTATGATGGTCAAAGGCATCGTGAATCTCTTTTAAAATGCGCTCTCGCGGCACGTCGAGGTCGCGATTGACATGTTCAAATCGTACACGTCCGCCTCGAAAGAACTCTAGTTCGAGTGAATGCGGATGCATTCCCGAAGCCTCGGAAGCAATAGGAACGATTGTGTTATACCACTCTTCGTAGTAGGCAGAACGACGTGACAAAAACTTGCCAATCGCTTCCACTTTAGCAATGGATTGGCGGCGATTGATTCTTAATTGTGATTCGGAAGAGGTTAGTAACCACCACATAAGAAAATCAAATGCGTGTGAACCATCGACACCAGTGACCGTTTTCGACAACGCTGCAATAATGGAGTTCTTGAGCACCTCTTCGACTACAGTTGTCAATTGGATACGCGTGATGATACTCCTAGCCTGCTCGTCAGATATCCCACTAGCACGAGTCTTACTGTTTACCTCGGTAAGCCCTTGATCTCGTCCACCTGACTTTGTCAGAGTCCTCAGTACTCGGGATTGAGCAGCGGGGTCACCGTTAACGGCTAGCTGCAAATCGGGGCCGATAGGTCCAAACGATACGATTCGAACGATTGTCCTAGAATCGTTGGCGCAGTATGGGGCGATGCGCTGATAGAATGAAGGCTTAAAGCTCGAAGCAACAAGGTTTTCGCTGTAATCCTTTACTTGGACGATCTCCAGGAGGGCACCTTTGGAGTCAAATATAGCGAGGTCTTCGTTGCCTTCAGGTTGTATCACGTAGTTGTCTGGCATGCCCTCATCGAAGAGACGTGAGAGGGCGTAGAGCGCCTGACGTCGATACCCCCGATAAGTAGCTGTTGGGTCGTCCCTATTCATACCAATAGTAAACTCACAGGAAGCTTCAAAGTGACGCGGAAATGAGCGAGCGGCAGCTCTCATCTTCCATGGAGATTATACAACGGTTAAAACCATGGTCTAAGCTCCTCACCAACATAGTGTGGGCATTTAGCGTGACCACCAGCATTCCACAGTGCGTCAGCGATCGGATGAAACAGTTCGTCCGCTGATGTCTTAAAATCCACACACTCAACTTCTGGAAGCCATAGCGTGTCGATTCCGAAGACGGTGGGCGGTTTGTGCTGAACTTGTGGTAGTCTTAAATTTGCCACTTGCGTAAAAGTCAAAAAGCACCAAACAGGGGTCGCGATTCCAATGCCTGAAAAAAAATCCAAATAGTGGGGTATGAGTTTAATAATCTTGACGACATCAGATGTTAGCAGAAACGTATTGTTGTACTTCTCAAACGTTATTGCGCTGCTGGCAATTTCCAAAACTCCATTTCTGAAGATCTGGAGATACGAGGTACATGGATCGTCGTAACTGTCTTTTCTCAGCACGCCATCAAGATTGAAGGTCGAGTAGCTTCCGTTGCTTCGGAGAATCCGTAGCGGAATGGCCTCTAGCTGTTCGGGCGGGAAGTTTTGTCGAGAAGCGAAAGAATCCTGCGGGATGAGGTGCAGGACCATTTTGGGCCCATCTGAAAGAACTGTTGGCGTTCTTTTGTTTTCTATCTGACCAACACGATGTTCACGAAACGATTTAATTTTGTCGAAAGTCGACTCCGAGAGTGTAAACGCTCTGCGAAGTTCACCTGTATCCATTTGATAGGCACCTCCAGAATTACGAGCCCAGAATTGACCAAATTGCTTTTGATAGATCACTCTGTGCGGAGCTATGAGACTTTGCGGAACGCGAATAACGAGGACGTAGCGACCTGGACTATGGCTGACAGCATAAATCGCCATAGGCAATCGTGGCTCAATCCAGGATTCAACCAACTGAATGATTCTGCGCTTCAGATCATCGATATCCTGTACTTTGATCCCGCAAACTTCTGACGCGACGTGATCGATTTCATCGATACCAATGATCAAATCGCCGCCGACCGTATTGGCAAAGCAAGATATATCTTTGAGTAACTCTTCATGTTGCTCTGTTCGGAACTTATTGTCTGTCGCATCCAGTCGATAGAAGTCGCGTTTGAATTCGATCGACTTGCCTTCCTGCACAGCATTGGCCACAAGAGTTTGTAAGTGGGCAAGCGTGATAGATTCAATTGCTCTTGGCAACATGGATAAAGCTCCGGAGTTAAACCACAATAAAGGCAACTGAGGCGGTCGAGACCATGACTATCTCCGGCGAACAATTCTTCAGTGCTTGTCAAAACCTCTGCTTCACGTAGACCTGAACCTGACTTGGCAGTAGTTCGCTCGTAGCGGCACCGGTTCTTGAGAAAAACTGCTCGGAGCTGCCTTCCTTGAGAAACACAGCCACGTTCGACGGCATGCATCTAATGACCAGTACTCGCTTTCCTTTGAAGGTCTCGAATCTTGGCTCGATGTTTAGCATGTGCTGGGGGCCCAGCCGATCTTTGATAAGGTTCACGAGATGAAGGTTCATCTTGTCTTCATTTTGAAACCCATCCTTCTCGACCCCCAAGACTTCACCCGCATCGCTTACGCCGACGATCAAGTGTCCTCCATGCGAATTAAGGAACGCGGCAATCGTCTTAAGGCACGAATGCTCCATCTTCTTGTCAGGCTGGCCGGTGTGAAGATTGACTCGTAGAGTGGATTTAAACTCAATACGAGTTGTTTCGCCTTCTGCAAGCAGTTGCGCCAAAGGCTCGCTTTCTTTTAGGGCGACTGGCCCTTTGTCAGCGTTGGTTATGTGCGAGAATCCCTCTTTGATGAACTTGGCGATCAACTTGCGCCGCGCTTCCAAGAACTCACGGTACTCCATTTTGTGCCAGTTCACGGGCAACGCGTGCCAGTGGCACATCTGAGCCACATCGGTTTCGGAAAAACGCTTAGAGTGCGCAGGCCAATAGTCCTCTGGCGCACTTCCTGAAATCGCAATGTTGTCGTCCCACTCGACCAGCGCGAAGTTGGCGATCTGATTGGTATCGCGCGTGGCCGTGATCCCTTGACTCTTTAGATGCTTTTTGGCAAAGAGATGATGACGCTCGGTAGCGGACTTGTCGCCCTTCTGGGATGGATCCAACAGATCAACAACTTTCTTGTGCGAGAACAGTACTTTGGCGTGGAGTAAATTGAGAGACGCAAAATATGCGTAGAGAATTGGACTGGTGGCGGATGACGTTTCCAGACGACTGGGCAATGCGATGTTCCAGAAATCATCGGTGCACTCGCTTTCTATCGTCTTCTCCATCCAATTCAGAATCTGGTCGCCGGTCTTGAAGTCTCGAATGAAAGCCAAGTCTCTTTCCATGGCTGTTTCAGGAGCACCGCCAGTATACCGACCCGTCAATGAAGACATGAAAAACCAACGTGCGATAACAGTCGAAAGGGTGAACCCGTCGATACCGAACGATTTCTTGCCGATGAGGTCGAAGACATAGGCATAGATGAGCGTCGTGCTGGAACTAATCATGTGCGAACCACGATAGCCCGCAAGATGTAGAGTTCGCAGAAAGCCATGCCAGTTTTGCAGATTCAGTACATCCGCTTGGGCTGCCTTTAGAATTTCGAATTGCTCGATTCTTCGCTGATCGCTGAACTGATCGGTTTCAAGGTCTTTGCCTCGAAGCAACGAATACCCATACTTCAATCGGGCGCGACGGAAACCGAAGCCGATGGAAACCCGCAGCAAATTGTCTGGGTCCGGTTCTATGAAGTGGTTGAACGGGCTGGGCTTTCCTTTCGACGGGATACGTGCTTCACGGCAAAAATCTTCGAGTTGAGCGCGCCCCTGCTCCCAGAATACCGACATTAGTGTCAGAATGAAATCAGACTGGTTGAGCACCTTCCCCTTGCTGTTAATACGAACGAAGACCTCAGCTACCTGCTCTTCATTTATATTGGCCGAAAGCTCAAGGGCCGTGAATGGATAACTGAGTAGGTTGGAGACACGTTGAATCGCGGTTTGAGCCTGCTGGATTTCGTCGGTCGTCAGCGACTTTCCCGCCACCTCTCGATGGCTCATCAAATTCTCTACATAATTGCCCACGATCTCGAAGAGATTTGCATTCTTAGCCCAGAGTATGGAGATGTTCGGAATGAACTCAGGGTCTTTGCGAATGGCCGCGTCGGCAACGTCAAACTTTTCATCTGTCGGGCGAAACGCAATGTCGATTCGCTCCTTCTCGTAGGACTCGCGAACAACTGGAATACCTTTAATTACCGCGTAGAGCGATGTAAGCCGTTGCTGGCCATCCACGATCAGTAGGTTGGGAACCTTCTGCTTGTTGTCGGTACCTATTTGCTTCTGACTTCCGTCGTAGGCGTTCTGCCAAAACAGAAAGTAACCGACCGGATAGCCGCGGTAGATCGAGTCGAAGAGATCACGGACTTTTGCATTCTTCCATACGAAGGGACGCTGGATGTCAGGCAGGCCGATACTCCCCATCTCAATGTCGTCAACGAGCTTCGAGAGAGAATAGTCAACCTTCTTGAAAAGTGTTTCGCTCATTGAATGTATTCCCAGGTGTTGCTCTACGTTTCAATTTTTATGGACGATTTCATTTCTTGACTCGCGACTTCCGATTGGCCATTTCGCCAATTGCAACAAGCACCATGTCGAGCGTCTTGTCATCGCATTCAGCTAGTACACGAAAAACTTCAGGGCGTTGAATTACACGACGACGGATGCGTTCGGGTACTCGCTTAGCAAGAATTACCAACTCATCTTCGTTCGTTCCAAGTGCATCCGAGAGTCGATGAATAAGTGCGTCGCTGGGATAGTCGCCGAAGTTCAAACGCTCGTTTTCGACTCGACTCAGGTAGGTGAATCCCACTCCAACTTTTTCGGCCAGATCTCGCAGGCTCCAGCCCTTGGCTTTTCTCAGCTGCCGAATTCTCTTGCCAAAGATCATTAAAGGCCCCCCACAGTGATTGCTGTACTGCCGCCGCTATCGTAGGATATTTGCACTCAACAGACAACTACTCAACAAGTAGTCAACGAAGCGCAGCAACTGGATTACGTTGAATGTCAAGCTAGTCCATGTGCGGTCACGCCCTTGGATGGTCAATCATGTAAAACCGAGTAACCTGCCGACTCATGCACTGCAGTCGCCCCTTGGCAAGCCGCAGACATTGTTAACAGTTTCCTCAGTTGAGGACGATGGATTAGGTGAGGAGCTCCAAGTAGTTTGGGAGATCGAACCAGGGGCCAAAGTTGTTGAAAAGGTATCGCTGCCTGAGCCAAATGGATTTGACCCTCCCGAAATGCTGGATGCCTTTCTTGATGCAGTACGTTGGGGAGCAGCGTCCACTACCGACGTGAAGAACATTAAATCGCCCTTTCGCAGCGGTATCGAGATCGAAGACTACCAACTTGATCCCAGTAAGCGAGAGGCCAAATGTGTGAAGGTTCACAGTGGGGGGTGGCAACCCGTTAGAGGATTGGCGGACTTTACAAGTTTGAGCGCGAACCCAGCGGGCTGAAGAAATCGACTTCACTTCACAAGAACAGCAGGCCTCCGACGACTCCTTAAAACTTCGGCAAGTAATAGATGGCGCTTCGCGAATCAGTGCATTAGTAGATTCCCCGGAATAGAACTCCGCATGGGAGCGGTACCGCATCACTCCAGTCACGATTTGCGTTCCACTGGTCAAGCATGGCATCGCCTTTTATGATTGCAATGGCTGCATCACTAACTGTCGCTGCTTCGATCAGACTATCCGTTAGTTCGCGAATTGGTTTGCTCAGCTCGACTTCGAGCGTCTTGTTAAATAGTGGCACAGATACATCGGACGGAATAACCGCAGACTCGGCGGTTGGTTCGGCTGGATTTGCAGTTCCGGCTGTCTCAGATGTGGGTAACAAACTTCGGATCGCAGCGCGTCGCTCAGCAGACACCATGAGTCGGAGGGCGACATTGTCGAGTCTGAGATTTCGATACAACCCAACCAGATGCGCAACAACAATTGGTACGGTATCCGCAACCGGAAGACCTACTGATTCAGTTTGCGAGTTCCAAGCTCGGATTTGCATCCTTCGTGCCTCAGCGTTCTGTTCAATCGTGCAGCATCGTGATGCGACAACTATTCGCCGGGCGATGTGGACAGGGATACCGTCTAATGTTAGACGAATGTTGTTTACCTGGCCTTTCCAATGGGATAGGCATGAATGCAGCTTGCATAGGTCTTTCGCAGTTCCTTTAGCTTCAACGACGCAAAACTCTGTCAAGCTAGCTGTTGCCGCTTTTAGGCAAATGTAATCTGGACGAAACTTCGATGTTGGGGGACTTGCCGGTTGGATGGAAAGTCTTCCTGGCGGGAAAGCAGTAAACCAGTCGATAGCTACATCGAGTTGATTGTTGGGATAGAACGCGCTACAAGGGGCAATCCAGCGATAGTTGAGGTTCTTTAATACCTGTCTTGCACCGGCAACTCCAATCATCCATGAAAGAAAGCCCTTCCACTGGCGCTCACATTGCCCGAGATTGGAATTCAGGGTCAAGTAGTCTTTGCCCTGAACCTTGACGCTAGATATGAGTGACTGTGGCCATCCGACAACTGACATCGATACGCTTGCTGATACCGACGGAAGCCAATCGGCAAGCAGATGGGCTGAGATTTCCGCAGTCGTATACGGCAGATCACTGCAAGTAGTGCTATTAACGTCCCAAAACTGAACGTGCATAAACCTCTATTTCCGGCTAGTATTCCAAGTCTCCGAGCGAGAACTACACGATTCTTCTTTGTCTCACCTGTCATGCTTGTTCGCTTACTTGCAGGTCTCAGAAGCGGATACCGGCAAGTAGTGGTCATCGACTCTAGGACAGGTTCACGTTTTTTGCGAAGCTTCTTTCCAGACCACGACTAGCTGTGACAAAGCTGAATCGCGTGCTTCACGACAGTCCATCAAAATTCGTCTTAGGAAACGATCGATTCAGCTTAACACAAATTCCGTGGAAATCCCTCGACTGCGTGTAAATCCGATTACCTCGGCGCTCGGAAGGCAGCGATACCACTGACCGCCCCCCAGCGGATCGAAGCGCCGGTGTGGGCCCTCGCAAGTGATAACGGCCCGCATCAGTTCATCACATCCTTTCCATCTGAGAATGGCGCTAGCTGTGAACTGAATTCAGAGGGCTGGCGACTAAACGAGGAATCGAACCGATTTGTCCAGTTTGTCTTTCTGGAAAAGCACTTCGAGTTAGACCTCCCACGTCCCATGCTCTATGCGGCAGAGGCGGCAAAGATAGTTCAGTGTCGAACCGGACTCCACTTTCTAGCCGACAGGCTGGGGCCAGATGACCCGACTGTTAAGCCTTACCATTCGCTGCGAAAATACTATGTCCACGGGGACGTGAACACTGCGGCGGACGACATCGCCTGGATCTTTGTCGAGCTCTGGCGCTTTCCAGTTGACTCAACGCTATATCTCACGACGTTCGGTGGCAAGCATCAGTGGGAGAACGGTAGACCACTCGCGTAGTGCAAGGTGCCGTTAGGCCCCAACCGCCGTGTTTGCTTAACTTTGGTCCGCCGCTGCGTATCGAAGCCGACCAATTGGCCTCCTCACATGGCATTTCGTGCCTATGACTTGGAGGGTCGAACTATGCAGTCAGCAATCGGTTATGTTCGGGTCAGCACTGATGGGCAGGCAATCGATCGGATAAGTTTAGAGACGCAACGGGCCAAGATAGAAGCTTGGTGTACCGTGAACGACTACGAACTTGTGGATGTTTACACCGATGCGGGGCTGAGCGGTTGCCGTGCTGATAACCGCCCAGGCCTCCAAGCCGCGGTTTCAAGAGCCTGCGAGAAACGTGCTGCGTACTTGCACCGTGCTCTGCCGAGCCATAAATTCGAAGGTGCTAAGTGGGGGTTTGGGGGGGACTAGGTCTAGCCAGAACTTCAAAAAAAGATAGCTCGTGGCCCAGTTGATCAATCGCGAATACCCGTTTTGTTCTGAGAGGAAAGAGTTTCGGCTGGTGATGCGAGCACTGCGTTCCGGCTGGCTCGACGAGCAGGCAGCGAGCGACATCATCGATCAAGCGCTAACGCGGATCTCAAGTGGCAGTGATTTCCGTGAAACACTTTTGGTTATTCGCGCTGCAATAGCTGTCGATAGACGGAATTGGAATCGTTACGTTGCCGAAGCCAAGGCTCAACTTAGTGAACGGAGAAGGGTCATTCGCCAAGAACGACTTGGCGTCATGCAGAAGCAAATCAAGCTGCGAGAGTGGATAAAATCTCAGAAGGCGTAAGTCCCGATACGACTCCAAACTTTCACTCGGGCATGAGTGCCGACGAACTTGGAACAGGCAATTAGGCGCTCTCTGCACGCTTCCGAAGTTTCTCGTAAAGCTGGAAGTAGTCGAGCAGCCATCGCTTAAGTCCTTGGCGAGTCTCTGCTGAGTCGAGCGCGCGTTTGCTTAGTTCCTCTTGGGCTCCCATGCTGTCAATAATTGCATCGATAAGTTCATTGTCCAAGTCCGGTGAATTACTGAATTGCTCTTTGCTATTGTTCACGGCTTGCTGTTGCAGCGTGGTCGACTCCAAAGTCTTGCTCCCGACTGCGTTCCCGTAAGACAGTTGATCTCCATCAGTGGTGTCGGTACCGAAGAGCGTGTTGAGTTGCTCGATGATCTCGTGCAGGTAGGCTTGCTGCTTCTCTCGCACCGATCCACTACCGACTTCGGTCAGCGGGTCGAGCTTCGGCGCATCTTTGTCGGTGAGTGGCAGAGCACGATCGCCGTGTTTGCGGAGCTTGTGGTGCGTGAGTACGACGCCTGAGAGGTCAATCTCCTCTTTCTCGCGACCGAATTTAAGGAGTGGAACCAGTAGCTTGTAAAAGATCGATCGCTTCTCGAAGTCGGTGTTGCCGTAATCAAAGATCTGCGAGAGGAAGGTGTAGGCTCGCACATAGGTCGCCATGTCGGCCTTGAACAGGATCAGCGCGTCCATGATGTCCTTGGCTGATTTGGCCGCCTTCTCATCCTTGACGGCCAGCGCGGCGATATGTGATTCCTTGGCAGCAGCAAAACGCTTGAGAACTCGATCGACCACTGGATTGATCGCCGCGGCGAGTTGCTTCTGAGTAGGCTTATCAGCCAGAGTGACGTTGACCACCCGATCGATCTCATGGTTGTCGTAATAGCCCATCGAATCGAGCTTGGTGCGCAGGTCGAGGATGATGTTCGGATCGGTTACACCCGAGAGCTGAGCCGTCGTGTAGTAGACCTTGAAGGCATTGAGGATGTCATCAGCATCGTTGACGAAGTCCAGCACAAACGTGTCATCCTTGCCTGGGTAGCAGCGATTGAGCCGAGAGAGCGTCTGCACGGCCTGGATTCCATCGAGCCGCCTGTCGACATACATGCCGCATAGTAGCGGCTGGTCGAAGCCGGTTTGAAACTTATTGGCGACCAGCAGGATCTGGTACTTGTCGTCCTTGAATGCCTCGGCAATGTCGCGCCCCATCAGGTCAGGGTTCAAGCTGGCGCTGGTCTCCTTGAATGCCTCTGGGCCTGACTCCTTGTCGTCGACCTCGCCTGAGAAAGCGACCAGCGTGCGCAGCGGGTAGCCCTTCTCCTTAATGTACTTGGTCATCGCCAGTTGCCAACGCACAGCCTCCTTGCGGCTAGCGACTACGACCATCGCTTTGGCCTTGCCGCTGAGAAGGTGAGCGACCGTCTCACGGTAGTGCTCGACAACGATCTGCACCTTCTGCGAGATATTGTAGGGATGCAGGCGTACCCAGTTCATCAAGCCCTTCATGGCTGTGCTTCGCTCGACCTGATCACTGCTCAGCTCTTGCCCACCATTGGCGAGCTTGAATGCCAGCGAGTAGGTCGTGTAGTTCTTGAGCACATCCAGAATAAAACCTTCCTCGATAGCTTGCCGCATCGAATAGATATGGAACGGCGCGGGCAGGTTGTCGTCAGATGGTGGCTGGGTTGGATCAGGTCGCCGACCAAAAAGCTGCAAGGTCTTGGCCTTGGGCGTGGCGGTGAAGGCGACGTAGGTGATGCCTTTCTCTTCGGCCCGCGCCGACATCTGAGCTGTCAGGATGTCGTCGGTGCTGATCTCTCCACCGTCTTCAAGCTCAGCCTTCTCTTCAGCCGACAACACCAGCTTGAGCTTGGATGCAGCTTCTCCGGTCTGCGAGCTGTGCGCTTCGTCGGCAATCACGGCAAAGCGTTTGCCCTCGGTGGCTGCCAGCTCACGCACTTTGTCGAGTGCCTTTGGAAAAGTCTGAATTGTGCAGACCACCACCTTCTTCTTACCTGAGAGCGCTTCGGCCAGCTCAGCGCTTTTGCTGCCTGCATCGCCCTTGATGGTCGCGACGACGCCAGCCGTGCGCTCAAAGCTGTAGATCGCGTTCTGCAATTGACCGTCGATGACCTTACGATCCGAGACGACCAGCACGGTGTCGAACAGCTTGCGATCGTGAGCATCGTGCAAGTCGGCCAGGAAGTGTGCGGCCCAGGCGATCGAGTTGGTCTTGCCGGATCCGGCGGAGTGCTGGATCAGATACTTGTGGCCCGGCCCTTCGCTCAGCACGGCTTGCTGGAGCTTGCGGGTGGCATCGAGCTGGTGGTAGCGCGGGAAGATGATCTTGGTGATCTGCTGCTTGTCGTTCTTCTCTGCCACCAAGTATCGCCCGAGGATCTCCAGCCAGCTATCGCACTGCCAGACCTTCTCCCACAGGTAAGCCGTACGATAGCCATCAGCATTGACTGGGTTACCGGCAGCGCCGTTGTCACCTTGATCAAACGGCAAGAAGCTGGTCTGCATACCGTCCAGCCGCGTGGCCATACGGATCACACTGCTGCTGACTGCGAAGTGAACCAGCGCGCCAATGGAGAAGGCAAGCAGCGGTTCAGGGGATAGCCCCTTGGGAGCAGGGTGCCGATCTTTCTTGTACTGGTAGACGGCATCGTCGATGCTTTGCGTGTGATCCGTCTTAAGCTCAGCCGTGGCGACGGGGATGCCGTTGAGGAACAGGACCAGATCGATCGAGTTCTCATTGTGAGCTGAGTAATGCACCTGACGCACCACGCGCAGGCGATTGGCCTGGTATCGTGCGGTGATGTCAGGGTTCATGCCGAGCGCCGGTTTGAACTGGGCCATGCGCAGTGGGCTTTTGAGGCCCAGCACATCGAAGCCATGTCGCAGCACATTCAGGGTGCCACTCTGGTTCAAGCAATCACGCAGGCGCTTCAGCAACGTTGCCTCAGCCGCTTTGCCGTGGACCTTCTCCAGCTTCTCCCAAGCATGCGGGTCGGTCTGCTTGACCCAGGCGATGGTGTCGGCAGGGAACAGAGCGAGACCTCGGTCATACTGAGCCGCGTCACCCTCAGCATAGAGCCAGCCAGTCCCGCGCAAATGCTCGCAGATGTCGTTCTCGAAGTTGATCTCGGTGTGGAGCGACATCGTCTTTACGCGGCCTCCTGGCTGGCGAGATGACGCACATCGATCTTGCCAGTGACGGCAGCGGAGATGAGAGCGGTGCGGCGTTCTTGGAGCAGCTCAATTGTTTGCTCTGCACTCGCCGTCAAGCTCAAATAATTACCCACCTTGTCGTCCAGAAATGCCACGATTTCATTTTGTTCTTTGAGCGATGGAGTGGGAAAGCGATATTTCCTTAATTGCTCACCCGTCAAATGTGGAATAGTTGCTGTCCCACCTGCTAATACCGCCCCCGTCTCAACCGCAACTCGCATGCAGTAATAAAAGAATCGTGGATTTTCGGTTCCTGTCTTCCATGGCCTTAATCGATGTAGTGCTTTTTGGAATGCACACTGTTTTAGCTCGCCCTGCCAGATTGCAGTTTGCCCAATCCCCGCTCCACCTTCGCAAATCAGAATGTCACCTGGTCTCAACGTGAACCGTTCCGACTCATTGGGCTCGATATCCATCACAGGGAGATCTTCTACGTTGATTGTGTCCCAGTTAACGTCAGCATTGCGGAGGTAGCGGAGCGGATGCAGGCCCGTTCGTTTGTTTTCGTCAAGCATCTTACCTAGCACTGCATGGAAGCGCGCGAAAACTGGTGGAGTCCTCCAATGCTCAGGCACATCGCCGAGCCATTCGATGCCGCTGGGTTTCATCTTGGCATTGGGGTCGAGGCCTTTGGTGACGGCGTGACTGATGACGGCCTGCCGCTTTTCCTTTAGCAGCTCGATCAGCCGCCGCTGCTCCGCCACCAACGCATCAATCTTCGCCGTCTCGCGGTCAAGGAAATTGGCTATGGCTTGCTGTTCTATGATCGGTGGAAGCGGAAATGGAACAGCTCCCAAGAAGCTTCTGCTGATCCGGTCACGTGTTCCCCCCCGACACGACGATTCTATGAAATTGAGGTATTCAGAGGATGAAAGGAAATAAACAACGTATCGGGCGTCCGCGCTAGCGTTAGTTTTTAGAATGCAGACATCGACAGACGTTACCATCTTGCTTTGCAGCGTTGGTGCTGCACATGCTCGCCCGACGGGATCTGCAAGTCTACAGATCAGAACGTTATTAGGCTCCACCTCTGTGCAACCCAAAGTTGCGAAGGTTGTTTCAGAGATGAATCTGAACCCTTGTTCTCTATAGGTGCCGATACCAATATTACCTGTCTGAAGTAAGCGGATACCTTCGTCAGTTATGTATGGTGATTCAATCCAATCGCCATCAGTAAACGTCTTACGCCCAGTTTTTGCCAGTCTTCGTATTTGTGTAACTTTCCAGTTGGCTGGTAGCGCGCCCAGCCATTCAGTACCTGAATTAGCGTAGCTGTCATATGCTCTGAAGCTCATTGCGACAGCTCCCCAATCATCTTCACGATCCGATCGGTCACGCCCTTCAGTTCTGCATCGATCTCAGTTAGTTCACGTGGAGGCTTGAACACATAGAAGTGCCGGTTGAACGGAATTTCGTAACCGACCTTGGTCTTCTCTTCATCGATCCAAGCATCAGGCACATGCGGCAAGACCTCGCGCTTCAGGTACTCATGAATGTCCTCGCCCAGCGGAACGTTCTCGGTGTCGCGCAGCGAAGTGTCTGGCTTGGGCAACCCTTTGCGCTTGCCCTTGGTCTCTTTGACAATGTTGCCCTTCGCATCACGCTCGGGCCGCTCGACGGTGATGGTCTGGTAACCGAAGTCGGCATTCTTGAAGATGCGACTGATGAACACGCCCTCATGCTTAACTGGCTTAGCAGTGCCGAAGACGCGCGTGATCTGCACGATGTGCTGCTCGCTGAGTTCTTTACGCTTACTGCCCAGACTCTTACGCATCTTCTGCCACATGCCGCTCGCGTCGATCAGTTGCAATTTGCCTTGGCGATGCTTGGGTTTGCGGTTGCTGACAATCCAAACGTAAGTGCTGATGCCGGTGTTATAAAACATATCGGTCGGCAAGCCGATGATCGCTTCCAGCAGATCGTTCTCCAGCACATAACGCCGAATCTCGCTCTCACCCGAGCCAGCGCCACCCGTGAACAGCGGCGAGCCATTGAGCACGATACCAAAGCGACTACCGCCATCCTGCGCCGGTCGCATCTTGAAGATCAAGTGCAGCAAAAACAGCAGGGATCCATCGCTTACGCGAGGCAGGCCGGGGCCAAAGCGACCATTGAAGCCATGCTGCTCATGCTCCTTCTCGACGACCTTTTGAATCTTCTTCCACTCCACACCGAACGGTGGATTGGAGAGCATGTAGTCAAACTTCTTACCCGGCAGCCCATCTTCGGAGAGCGTGTTGCCATGAATAATGTTGCTGACATCCTGTCCCTTAATCAGCATGTCGGCCTTGCAGATCGCATACGACTCGCCATTGAGTTCCTGGCCGAACATCACCAGGCGAGCATCCTTGTTATGACTGCGCAGATGCTCCTCAGCCACCGACAGCATGCCACCTGTGCCCGCTGTCGGGTCATAGAGCGAGCGCACGATGCCGGGCTTGGTCAGCGCATCGTCGTCTTCAATGAACAGCAGATTGACCATCAGCCGAATCACTTCGCGCGGCGTGAAGTGCTCCCCAGCGGTCTCGTTGGAGATTTCGGCAAACTTGCGGATCAACTCCTCGAAGACGAGCCCCATCTCGGTATTGCTGATCACTTCAGGGTGCAAGTCGATGTTCGAGAACTTCTGGCAGACCAAATAGAGAAGATTGGCCTTAGCCAGCCGTTCGATCTGTGTGGCGAAGTCGAAGCAGTCGAAGATGTCTCGCACCGCTGGCGAGAACCCCTGGATGTACGACAGCAGGTTCTCGCGGACGTTGTCCTGATCACCCATCAGCTTCGGCATGTTCATCGGCGAGACGTTGTAGAAGAGCTGGCCTGACTTCTTCAGCAGAAACGGCTCCGCATTCACCCCCGCCGCTTCGCGTTTAGCCTTCTCAGCCAGTACAGCGGCCTTGGTGCCCTCTAGCACGCAGTCTAAGCGTCTGAGCACCGTGAAGGGCAAAATGACTCGACCATACTCCGACTGCTTATAATCGCCTCGAAGCAAGTCGGCGACGGACCAGATGAACGACGATAGATTCTGTTGCGACATGGATTGAAGTGCCACCTAGAACCGGAAATGTCAAATCGACAATTGTAAACCAGATCTTGCGAACACAGCAGCACCAGCACCTCAACAAATGGACCTCGCCCGCCAGCATTTGCATTGCAAGGCTAACTCGCATTAGACCCTGCCTCGGCGCGATACGCGACTTTCAAGAACTGTGGAAGTACGCTTGTTTGTATGTGGCGTCACGTGACTAGATATTGTAAGGCACATTGTGTCGCTGCGCCCGGAGCTGGTAGTCGGAACACAAGGCAGCGGCAACTTCATATACTTAGGCAGAAATTACTTTCTTAGGACCGAAGGTGTCCAAAACCAGATAAACATTTGACTGGATACACAATGCAGTTCAAGGGATCGCTGGAACAGCTACGTCTCAAATTGGCCGATCTAGACCCAAATGGTGACTGGGTTCCGATGAGCAGCAATCACGTGCAATATCGCTCGCATGATGGTGCAGTACTAAATTGGTACGAGTCAACAGGTACGCTGCATTTTCAAGGCAAAGCGGCGGTTCGCGAACGACTTGAGAAATTCGTTGTCAGTCGGCTCGAATCGCATGATTCTGTGCAGAACATGGATGCACCGATTAAGCCAATAGACGTCGCAGGCAGTTCTGTCGAAGGTTTTGGAAGCGGGGCCAGTCGCCCGGATGATCATTCCAAGCGTAACGACTACTTAGGACAGACGTATGGCTCATCAGAACTCGTACTTGGACTAGTCGCTGCCGTAGGAACCAACCTCAACTTAGTTATTGAAGCACTACGCAACCGCCTTAGTGTCTTCAAGTACAAGGTCGAAATCGTAAAGGTATCAAAGGAAGTCATACCTTTGATAGTTACTGTCCCTGAACATGACCGCGAACACGATCGAATCCAAAGCCTCATGAATGCAGGAGATGAGGCTCGGCTCAAATCGACTGATAATTCAGTTCTCGCGCTCGGAGTAGCGAGTAGGATCGCAACCAAGCGAGAACGCGAGGCCGATGGTAAGTCTACTCGACCGCGACTCAAAACAGTTTACATTGTCGACTCGCTTAAGCATCCAGAAGAAGTTGCTCGTCTCCGTGAGATTTATCCAGAGGCGTTCTATCTAGTTGGGGTTCATGCTGACTTGAAGCGTCGACGGGAACATCTGCTTAAAAAAACTGACCTGACTGAAATGGAAGCAGATGCGCTTATCGCACGTGACGAGAACGAGAATCTGGATCACGGGCAACGGACAAGTGATACGTTTCACCTGTCAGACTTCTTTCTGCGAATCGACGGTAACCAAGACCAGCTGGACCACAGCATTTATCGAATGCTCGATGTACTTTTCGCCCATCCATACATGACGCCAACGTTTGACGAATATGCCATGTTTATGGCGTTTGCAGCCGCTCTTCGCTCTGCGGACTTATCGCGTCAGGTTGGTGCTGTCGTTACGAATAACAAGCAGATTTTGTCAACTGGAGCAAACGACTGCCCCGCCTTCGGCGGAGGACTCTATTGGCCAGAGTATGATGCAGCGACTGGAGTGATCGCAGATCGCGAACACGGACGAGATTACACGCGCGGTGAGGACTCGAACAAGGCAGAGCAGCAGAAAATTGTCAGCGACGTTCTGAATCGCTTACCAGAAGACTTTAGGCCAGTTGTAGAAAAGGCGATGCTCGACAGTCGGATTGGCGATATCACAGAGTACGGGCGTATGGTTCACGCCGAAATGGAAGCCCTAATGGCCTGCGCACGCACCGGTGTTTCGACATACCTCGCAGACCTATTCTGCACCACCTTTCCTTGCCACAATTGTGCAAAGCACATTGTAGCTGCAGGCATAAAGCGTGTGGTATACATAGAACCATATCCGAAAAGTAAGGCCGCAATTTTCCACTCGGATTCGATCTCGTTGGGCTTCTCAACCGACAATAGTACAGTGCATTTTGAACCCTTCGTGGGAGTGGGGCCCAGGCGATTCTTTGACCTGTTCTCAATGAAGCTTGGCTCAGGATTTGCGTTAAAACGCAAGGACTCTCAGGGCAAGAGGGTGACATGGGAACCTCAGACAGCTAAACTGCGGACTCAGATGCTTCCGTGCTCATACCTTGAGCTTGAGGCCATTGCGTCAGAGCT
Source organism: Rania fehmarnensis (assembly GCF_056494185.1). Taxonomy (NCBI): domain Bacteria; kingdom Pseudomonadati; phylum Planctomycetota; class Planctomycetia; order Pirellulales; family Pirellulaceae; genus Rania; species Rania fehmarnensis. The sequence goes on along the minus strand of NZ_CM151398.1, from coordinate 8,322,266 downwards.
TTGGGGGCAACAAAAGGCTCGCATGAAAGGACACAACCATGGATGAACCGTTGTCAAAACAAGAGCTGCGGGAAATCGAAGAAGCGATGAATGCAATCGCACTTATGGTGAAACATTATCCTGAATGGAAAAGAACGTCGCTTGGTACGCTGAGTTGCGATGTCTCAATCGATGAACAAACTGGGGCCCGTAGTGATTCACCTACTCAGGATGAAGCATCCGACAGTCAATGGTAATCGAGTTTTTGGTGGCTACTGGTAGTCCTTAACTGCATCATCGAATTCCTATTCGCGTGGCCCAGAGCGACTTTGATCAGTACGAATCACCTTCCCTCCGGAAGAAACTTTGAAAGTCGCGGATCAACTCCGACCATCACACCTCCTGTCGTTGAGATCGTTTTAAGTTCTGATAAGAAGTCGGCGCTATCTGCGGTCTGTCCCATGCGTCGTGTGTGGTCGCGCCATTCAGTAGCCGCTTTGAGTACGGCTGCCGCCAGTGCGCGAGCGCTCCAATAATCGTCTTCGGTTCCAATCAGTGAGTCGCCATGTAGAACTTTGGAGCGAATGTTGTACAGCTTCTTGATCCCCTGAATCGCTTCGATCCGATTAAGTGCCACTGGCTCAAGTAGAGACGATACATGCCGAGATAGTTCGTCAACAATTCCTTCCGTTTTATCGCATACTAGCGCCTCGATGGCGGAGAAACTCAGCGAAAGCGAGATGACCCGATTCGGCTGCTCATCCTCATGCTCAGTGCTGATTGACGGCAAGAAATCGCAAGTGTACGTACACTAGTCAAACCCGAATTATAGTCTGCTATTGTCGGCAAGTTAGCGAGAATCGCTGTGAAAAACGCAGTGTTTCCTGCGTTGGTTGAGCCAAGAAATGGTTTATTCATAAAGGCCGAGGGTATCGAAAACGTGCTCTGCGCGTTCGGCTTCGACAGACACAGCCAGCTATGCGCCAGTCAGTCACCTGTGGAAAGAATCCGGTGCGAAGCCGAGCTGACCAACGAGGATGAGCGTTAGAGAGACCGAAAATTCATAGGTGCCGATTGTCAGGGCAGGCCCTCTGCGCTCGTCCTGAGCGATCTTCGTGGACCACGTTGAATACAATCAGCCCAGCGACAAATTACCATCCGAAAAGAACGGAGCAACAACTGGTGGATTGATCGAGTAGAATCGCGGCTATTGCAAATGACTAATCCCCGGTCTTCGGTCAAGTACGATGCCCAAAAAGACGACTCGTCGAAAGAGAATCCCCAGCAAGATCGAACTCCAAATTCTTACCGATTCCAGGCGTAGATGCTGTCTGTGCTTTCATTTGCATGGCGAATTAGCGGTGAAGAAAGGACAGATAGCGCACATCGATCACAATCCACATAACAACGCCGAACAGAATCTGGCATATCTCTGCTTCGACCATCACGACGATTACGACTCGACAACGAGACAGGCCAAAGGACTTCTACCGTCGGAGTTGATTTTTGCTAAGCAAAAGTTGATTGACTATCTGAGCAAGAACCTAGGCGGTGACAAAGTCAGGGTAATGATCTCAATCTCTGAAGATTTTGATTCGCTATCCGAAGATGAACGCAACGATCTCATAAAACGAGTTCTTCGACATGCATGCCTTGAGAAAGAAGTACTGATCGTGAATACGGCAAAAGGAAGTATTAAGTATGAACTGGAGATGAGTGCTGCAGACGCATCCAAACTAGTGAGGGCCTTTAAGGACGGAAAGCTCCAGACGGAAAACGTGCAGCGAATCGTGGTAAGGCAACTCGACAGTCAAGACGTTGGTATGAACTATGGAAGATTTAGCCACGGGATTTCGAGCCAGACTGCGAAGCAGATTCTCGCGCTGCCGGACGCCAGTTATTCCATTGGGGATGTTAGGATCTCTCTTGGTCGCATATCGGAACGTTACATAGTGCTTATCTTTTCGGTACACAATAAAGCATGGTTGGCATTACCTTTGAGCTTGCTTCGACTCCCAGAACTAAAAGGGAATTCTAATGTCGCGCAGATCTTAGACGCATTCCTCGTGGCCTATGGATTACCCATAACTCTAAACGGAGTGAGCAAAGACCTATGGGTCAAAGAGGCCATCGCTGGGCTTGGCCATTCCCATTCACTGAGGGATTTTGAGCAACACATTGCTCGTTCCATAGACGCAGAACATGGACAGTTTGAAATTGCTATGTCCGTCGCCAAGCGACACGACGTATTTCTACTTCGCATGCTTTTTGCTTATCAGAGTGAACCCTACTACAAGTCACTGGCGGAACTTGGGTTTAGAGTTAAGAAGTCAGCTAAGGGCGGCTGGGGAGTGTATTAGTCTGGACAAACTAGCTCACCATCTACAACAGTCGCAATCACACACTCATCGTCGAATAGTTAATGGTGGTTGTTAGTTGAACGACATCATCTCCGACATAAGCAAACTGTCGCCGATACTGAATCGAGCGATTCAGCGTTACCGCAAGGCAAACGTCTGAATCGAACTCTTCCAGCGAGCTGTCACGCAACCGTGCGGCTTCTGGCGAGCGGTACGACTCAAATATCATCTCGCCGCATTGAAGCGTGTATCGAGCTAATATCGAGGGCAACTCGCAGGAAGTGGCATCGCTACCAATCGTCTGCCCATCGAATGGTCCACCTGCAAATTGACCGATATTACACCATTTCCTCTGCGAGTGCGCTACCAATGTCATCGAGCTTTCTCAGTGTGCCTTGGCATCCAGTATCCTGGTATTGCGTTTCCTGCGTTGGTTGAGCCAAGAAATGGTTTAACAGACCGCAGCAATGATTCCTTCGTCGTGATTGATCGACCGCAAACAAAGGAATCAAAAACGTGAAACAGCAGTCTGAATCGTTCTTGGCTGAGCTAGCCAACTCGCAGCTTACTCATTGACGATATTCGAGCGTAGTGCCAGACCTAAAGAGTGATCTATAAGGACGGGTGCCGCGACGCTTGACCCGCATGAAGTCCCGTCGCGGGCTCCTGACGTTACTCGCTTATTCGGCTGAACGAAGGGCCAACGTCGTCAATCGAAAAGCCAAACACCCCATGGCGTTGTGCAGTGTTGACGAACAAACTTTCGCCTCATGTTTCGCCAGCGTGTATCAAACCGATGCCTTGAGACGATTTCTTCATGCAGATCATTCACAATGCAATGAAGCGTCATCACCAAGTATGCGAGTAGCTCCAGCACTCGTTGTGGTTCATCAAGTATCGATTTTTTCCTGACTGCAAGAACGCTTTGCTCCATATCATTCAGGAATTCATCAAACTCGTAGCTTTTGCCCCTGCGCAGGAAGGAAAGTGGCTTCAGTACCACAACGTTCCGTGGGGCGGTGTACGCGAAGCCAGGGCGATAATTGACTATATTTCGAAATGCACTTGGCCATTCGTCACCCAAGACTTGACTGGAGCGTACGATCGCAGTGAACAATCGTTCTTCGTCGGAAGCGCCTTGCACACTCAGGGACTTGAGGCGATCGCGAGACTCGCTAAACAGTTGTCGCCAAAGCTCTTCATGTAGTCTGGTGTTGCGCTTTTCGAGTAATACTACTCTGTCTTTGGATGAAACCGCGTTGCCGCATTTAAAGCTGAAGCAACCGGCTCCTGGTGTTGCACTCCCCGTCGGTGCAAGCGCCTTAAATTGGGGAATCGCTTCCTTTGTGATAAACCATGCTGTCTTGCCTCGCATCCTGGATTGGGCCATCACAAGGTAGAAAGCCCAATAGTACAACGTGACACCCATCCATGCATGACTATCGAAAGAGGTCGCTCCAAGTCTGCTCCACACTGCCGCCTGGTGCTCTGCAGCGTGGTCCAGAAGACACTCTACGTCGGTGAGTAATGCGCTTCCCACTTCGACAGATGATGTGGTTAGCTCGATACGCTTGTTTGTAGATTTGCTAACGATATACATTCCTTGCGTTTGCCAGGCTCCCAGACTTGTTGGACTGCGCATACTTGCGACGCACCCGTCCGGTACGGCATCAAGCGCCTCACTTCTGAGGCCCTGCCAAAGAACGCCCTTCGAAAAAATCACAGCATGTCATCCGAAATCGCGACATTTTTGCGCAATGCAGTCTGCATGAGTCCGGCTATCGCATTTTTCGTCGGCAGTGTTCTGCTTCCAGCCGTTGTAAACGTCAGTCTCGCGAGCGGTTGAACCACCCTTTGAATGGATTCCTGCCGCACATTGCGGTACAGAGTGAGTGAATTACGAATAGCTTCGTCAAATACTTCGAAGATCGCATCAAAGAACGCGGAACGAACGAGCACGGTTTTATCTTTGAGCTCGGCGTCAAAGGCATTGAGGTAGTTCAAGATCAGTTTATAGCGATGGTCGCCCTCGATATCCTGCAAGACACTCGAACGAAGTGCGTTTCCAACTGCCCGGTTAAATGTAACTCGGGATATCTTTCCGGCGACCGACTGTGCAGGGCTGAGTTTCCCCGCCAAAGGAGACCTTGGGTCAGCCTGCAGTTTATCGAAAAACTCTCTCAGTTCTTGCTCTTGGGTCGATTCGATCTGCGCGATCTGCTTTATGTCAAGGAGAAGCGCAGCTGGTACGCCTCTCTGAGTGGTATTGATATCTATGAAGAGCTTCGCCTCCATGGCTCTTGTGAGACCGTCGTATATTGCAACCGGAACTCTATGCCCGATTTTGCATTTCGCGTATCCCCACAATCTATGTTGACCGTCTAGAACAAGAAATGCCTTAGGCACCTGTTGAAATGATATACTTCCAGCCCTGGCGGAATAAGAGAGTTTAGCTACAGACTGAGCGGACAGCACTATATTGCTCGGAATTGAACCCGAACCGTTTGCAAGATAGCTTGCGATATCATTAGCTCGTGATTCGTTTAGTGCTCGCTGGAAGCCATCGATAGGCGCTTCTTCACGTCGAGCCACGAAGCAGCAGTGGAACAACTCTTCGACCGGGATCGTCGCAAAGTAAAATCGCTGCTTGTTCTGAGTTATGAGTAGGGCTCGATATGAAGATATGGGCACATGGGGCGTAGCGTTCTTAGTCGATTTCTTTTTCATGAAAACCGGTCTCACAATCTGTCGGTTTGGAGAAGCCTTGTAAGGCTGGATTTTAGTCTGCCCTTAGCTGCCGATGGGGTCCGATTGGCAAAAAGACGCCCTTTCCAACTAGCTAACTTCATTGAGTCCTTTACACAACCGCTCCAACCGGTCCGAGACTATGCATCCGCTTGAATACGGTCCGTATTCGCCAAGATTCCAACCAGCGACTATGTCCACGAGTCTGTGCATTTCTTCGTGGTTCTAGGTCCCTACCCTGTTTCACCTGGCCATTGCTTGATTGTGTCACAGGCCCCACATCTTGCCTGGGATGCTAGATTCGATGGGTTTGTTTGTTTCACCCAGGAGTCTAGCTATGGCAGGTGTAAGTCGTGAAGGTCGTGTGGAGAGGGTTCGGTATTGGCAAGGGGCTTAGGAAGAGCATAGCCGATCGGGCTTGTCAGTTGTAGAGTTTTGTCAAGAACGAAAGATTGCGTCTACCTCGTTCTACCAGTGGCGCACTAAGTCGCAGCGGGAGGCGGAGCCAGCAGCGTCTCAAGTTCCGGTGATTCTGCCAGTCAAACTGGTCAGCGCCCCGGTAGAGCAGCGTAAGCCTGCAGCCAGATCTTGCATTCAAGTGTTCACGCCTTCCGGCCTATCGCTCACGATTAATGGTTCGGCGACTGAAGCTGAATTGGTCAAGGTACTGCGAGCGATCGATATGGCGGAGGCTGCTCGACCATGCTGACGCTCAGTGCTCAGACTCAGATCTACATCGCGATTGGCGCGACTGACATGCGCAAGGGCTTCGATGGCGTGTGTGGCTTGGTGATCGAGCAGCTGAAGAAGGGTCCCTTAGACGATCGTGTTCTTCAAGTACAATCCATCCAAACAAATCGACGGGGCGGCTCAATCGAGTTGCAGGCGTCAATCCGTTCGCTGTCCGGCAAGGTACAATCTAGTCTCACAAAAATCTCGCCGTCCGGGCACCACATACGGCAATGAACGGTCGAAGCCGCATTCGGTGCAGATGGGTAAGCCAGCCGGAGAGTAAGCGCGGACCGCAACCTCCTAACAGAGACATATATGTTCAGAAGTTCGACTAACAAAGATAAACAACCGCTTCGCGACAAAGCGACAAAACGGTCACTTATAGCAGTTATAGAGAATCCGAATCAGGCACATTGGCTCGGGCATTTCGTATTTGCGTTAGTAGGACTCTCTATCTCAATCTCATATTTTCGAGTGTATCCGGAAGCAGTTCACGAATTCTGCCGTGACCACCTAACTCTCTGGCAAACAAGTCTGATTATTGTCGCAGCGTCGACTTGTGCGATTGCATTCGCATTCCGGCTTCTGTCACCTCGGCTACGGCACCTTAGTTGGCCGATGGTTCATCCGCCCGTTTGGCTTGCATGGCTATTCGCGGTGCTGATTCTTTGCTTGGCAGACTTGTCAGTATTTGGTGAAATTGGTCGGAGGTTGTTCAAACGAGACGAGGTAACAACTATTGACTGGGCCCTGTACTTAGGCCTTCCTTTCTCGTTAGTTACCGTTTGGCACTGGCTCTTTTCGGCATCCGAAGATGGCGAGGCATTCAAGATTCCCCAGCCAACGCCTTTGGCCGATGCTGACTGGGAGCAGATTGAGGAATGGCTTCGCACGGAAGGCTGCCCTGTGAATGATGGCCTTGGCCATTTGACTTTTGCAGAAAAACTGGCCGATCGTTTGCTTCAAGAGTCTCGATCCATTGGTCTCATTGGCGGATTCGGTGCAGGTAAATCGACAATCATCGATTGGATGCAGGCAATAGTTGACGTGCGCAACAAGAAAGTCAATGCGAACAAGGAACACGTGTTCTGGGTTCGACAGAGTTGCTGGGGTTTCGAGAATTCATCATTGGCCATTCAGCAGATCCTTCGCGCTGGAATTGCCGAAGTCGAAAAGAGGGTTGACACTTTCCACATCAGATCCCTTCCCGAAAGTTACCGACAAACTTTTGCGGCTGGCGGTGACTGGTTAAGCGCGATTGTAGACCTGACGATGGGCCGTAAAGACTCGTTTGAGCAATTCGAGCGACTTTCTGATTTGCTGGCGCAAACCAACTCGCGTTTGATACTTATTGTCGAAGATCTAGATCGAAATAAAACATTGAACTTCTCTATTCAAGATGTTTGTGCTTTCTTGTATCGACTTCGACAGCATAGTCGACTGCAGTTCGTACTTGCTGCAGACTCGCGTTCAGCACGCATGATCGATTTTAGAAAACTGACGGACCATATCGAGTATGTACCCATGGTGGGGATTCCTGAGTTGCACAGATTGCTCACGCGAGTGCATCGTGAGGACATGAAGAATGTCCATCCATCCCGAATGCAAGATACGACAGAACATTTGTCTGAATTCAGCGCACTGTCAACATACATGACAGATGAATTTTCCTTGCAGCCGATTGCAAGGGCCGTCGTTGAGTTACTCCGAACGCCGCGAGCGCTTAGACTAGCTCTTCGCCGTACGCACTACGTGTGGGGCGAGCAACTTTTGGGTGAAGTGAATTGGGTCGAGCTTTTCCTTGTAAACGTTTTGCGGGTCGCCGCGCCAGAGGCATTCGGGTTCCTCTTCGAATTTCGCAACCGATTTATTCTCGATAAGGACAAGAGAAAATCACAGACTGGACAAGAGTATCTCTTGCAACAATGGAGAGCTCGCATCGGAGCGTGTGACTGGAGCCCTGGAGCTGCAGAGGTTGTGATTGTTTACCTGTTCCCGGAGGCTAGCCTAGTCTTCAATGGCAGTCGCGGTGCAACCAATCTTCGCCCTCAATCTGTAAAGACGGATCGCTACTGGAGAAGGGTCTGTAATGAACGTATACCAACATCCGAGATTGCTGACCGAACGGTTCTCAAAGACATCGAAGACTGGATGGCCTCCAAATCTCCAGATTCTAATCTAGTTACCCAACTAGTTTGCTCCACTCATTACGTCGAGACGTTCGAGTGCGTTCATGAGTCCTTACTTGGAAATAATTCCCGAGATGTACTCGACCTTTTTTCTCAAGTTATTGAATTGACAGTTGAGACTAACGGCAATGAGACTACGTGGGGATCAGAGGGTTTTAATTCGCTTCGTCAGATTGTGTCAAGATACTTCCCTCCCGACCCACAGATGATCGCTTGGATTTGCGGGCGTATTCAAACAATTTGTGGTCGTGGTATGGGAATGGTGTACGCTTTAAATCGCTTGTGGACTGGCACCAATTCTGTGATCGCCCCGTCCATTAGCCTAGAAATGAGGAGTAGAACCAGCGATATACTTCGCGACGCAGTCAATAACCATGGCCAACTAACGTCCGCCATAGGCAGCCATGAATGGGTGCGTTCAGCTTTATCAGACCTTATTTACGAAGACGCAGATGACCGATCTAGTAGTGGGGTTGCGGCATTGCAGGGATCGCTATTGTATGGCGTGAATTGGCAATGGCTTGGGCCTATCTTGATACAAGGCCTAAGTGATGGAGACGCGAAGGCAATAATAATTGCTGTGAGCCTGTGTTCCCGTCGGGAGGGGCGATTGAAAACGGATCCGGTGCAATTGGATACACGTCTACTTGGCTACTTCTTCAACGAGAACGCTCCGCGAGTAACCGAACTCTTAAAGGCACATGCAGCCAATCCTGATATACTCTCAAAGCTCGACGATTACGATCAAACTGCGCTTCGTCAGATTTTAGAATCGCCGACGGAGTCTGGGCTAACAAATTCCGAAATTGAAAAGGACGGATCGATTGAGCCAACCAACGTCGGTTTAAATGGCTCTACGAATCTTGAAACCGAGTAGGCATTCGGTCTTCACATGGCCCGTTTACAATGAACACCCGACTTAGAGAGTCGCTCACCTATGGCGATCGTATCCTTCGTTGATCTTGCCAACCGACTCAGGCTAAAGACCACCAAAACAGCACTATGACGGCATGCGTCCGCAATAGCATATTGCAGCCCTGGGCGTTTGTCCGCCCACCACTCAAGCCAGCGTCAACGCACGCATTGATCACCCGGAAGTCGTTTGCAACGGCCCACGCTTTCAGTCGAGCCTGTTGAGCCTCTAGGCTTACACCCTCAACCGCTTGGCTTTCAGTACTCACACGTATGCAAAGAACCGCCGAACCCAATGCCATCTGCCACTCCTGCAAAGAAGTTTGAACCAGCCAGGATATAGGCACGATTGGCGGCGATTGTGGTCGCCGATTTCACTGCGCCAACTCAACTTCGAGGCAGAGAGTTGAGAGCGCAATCTAGTCAATTGTCGTTACGGCCTCTAATACCCGATGGAGATGCTATGATTGAAGATGAGGGCGATGATGACGACGTAGAAAAGATAAGACCGACAAAGAGATGATGACGGAAGCCGAGCCGAGGATGACGCTATGCTGATAGCTCACTGGTTGCTCGCTCCTTCAAGGCATCACTGCCGGATCGTGCACCGCAAATTCTGGGCGCACGTCTGCCGGAGTCGTTCTTCAACGGTCCGTACGTAGACCTTACTACGACGCTGATTTTTAGACGTGAAGTTCAAGAGCTCCACGAGGCCCATGGACGCCACAAGGTTGAGAACTGGGACTTTGGAGGTCTGACTCACGAGCAAGCGTTCGACGTAGAACCGATGCGTCAGGATCTAGAAGATCGTTCGCTGCAAACATCGTGGAAAAGACCGCAATTCAACCCTACCGATCGCCAAATGGTAATTAACTTGTCATCAAGTAAGATACTTCGTAGCGACGACCGATGTTTTATAGGATATGAATATCGGTCAGCCGCCGATGTGTGGCTTAGTACAAATAGACTGGTTGATGAATAATAGAAAGCAGGGCCCAAACCGTGAAACCAACTGACAATAGTTTGTGGGGAATCCACGGTGGTAAGACGGGCGACGCTGACTCACTGTTCCTGAAGAAGTATTATGTTGGGCTCGGCTGGCTGTCGATCGGCGACTTGTCCAAGATCAACGCTGACCGAGAAGCGTTTAAGGTCGCCGTCGCCAATGCATATCCCGATGCCAAGCCAGGTGCCATTCCTAACAACGCGGGCCAGCTCTACCGCTTCGTCCACGAAATGAAGGTCGGTGACCTTATCGCGTACCCGTCAAAACGCGATCGTCACATTCACCTTGGGCAGGTCGTGGGTAGCTACCAGTACGATACTGCATTGGAGCCAGGCTATCCGCATCTCCGCCAGATCAAGTGGCTGCGCGCGGTTCCACGCACGCACTTCAGTCAAGGTGCACTGTACGAGGTTGGGTCCGCAATGAGCTTCTTCCTCATCAAGAATTATGCGGATGAATTCCGTGCTGCAATAGAAGGCAAAGCGGCGGTCGTCACGCCTGCAGGCCAGGATGAATCCGTAGCGGCGGTCGCTGAAGATATTGAGGAAACAACGAGAGATTTCGTTCTCAAGCGATTAGCTCAAGAACTTAAGGGCCACCCTTTCGCAGAGTTTGTCGCTCACTTGCTCAATACGATGGGCTACCGGACTCGGGTTTCCGAAGAGGGTCCAGATGGTGGCATCGATATAGTCGCGCACAAGGATGAACTGGGTTTTGAACCGCCGATCATTAAGGTCCAAGTTAAGAGTAGCGAAGGTAGTATTGGAGACCCGATCGCCTCGGCACTATACGGGAAGGTGGGAACGGGCGAGTTCGGACTGCTTGTAACACTGGGGACGTTTACTACACATGCGAGGAATTTCGCCAAGTCAAAAAGTAACCTTCGATTAGTCGACGGCGAGGAGCTCGTTAAACTCATTTTCCAGCACTACGACCAATTCGACTCTCGCTACAAGGGTCTCCTCCCGCTGCGGAGGGTCTACGTTCCTGAAGCAATCGATGCAGACCATGAGTGATCTCAAACCTTTGGATATACAGTACAATGTTGTCCGCGAGGCAGTTGCGCCGTATGTGGGTAGCTGGGTCGCTCCTAGCGTTGCCGTGTGTCCTTGCCGCCCATAGCGGTGTAGGACGCACGACAGCCCTTCTAACTATGTGTGGGATTCTTTGTTCGTCCGCGCTTTGATATCTGAATCACGAGTCTTTGTGGAATTTTTCCGGTTTGTCAGGCTTCGATGTTTTGGATGGCGGGAACGAACCAAAGGCGCACTATAAGCATCAACGAGAAGCGAAGGTAAAGTGCTAGAGCTTAAGCAGGTGTTAGATCAATGCGTGGCTTAGTCGTCCACATCGAAGACTCCTTCTTTAGCCTCGAACCAAGTTGGTACGCCAACGATGGGGACCGGAAGCTCGATAAACTCTACATTGCAAGCTGGTGCGATGAGCTTACGTACTCGGCTCGACACCACGTCGGGGTATAGGTCTACAACTCCAATTCGCTTAATTCGTCCACCTTTGCATGCATGCTGGATCATCCTTGCGAAGAGAGCATCGCTTGGCGGAAAGGAGAATCCAAACAGCAAGATAGACTCCGCCTCAGATGCAGCTAAATTGGCAGCCTGCCACATAGCCGCTATTTCAGGCAATTCATTAAGATTCTTACTCATTGTCGGAAGGATCATCGCCAGCGCATTTGATTCTCGACAGGTCGAACATCGTTCGTTCCTGGCTGGATGGCAATCGCATCTAGCAACGATACACTCGCGCGAGCAACACTCCGGATTAACACAACGACTCCACGCAATAGACCCATGCGGCTTTAGTAGCGCGCCTTTCCAAAGACGCTGGACAGAGTTGGACCGAGATAAACAGTTGCAAGTTGCGGCGAGCAACTGTCGCATCCTGCAGTGCGGGCAGTTTCCGCCATTGCAATGCGTTGTACCAATACGCGCCGATAGGATGCTCTCAGCAATGTTGTCATAGTTCAATGAAATGTACGTCGTTTGAAAGCCCGTTGATCCCAAGAGGTTTACGGCCCAGTTTTCGGACGAGTACTCAATCGAGTCGACAAGACGAAAAATCGTGTAGTCACCTACCTGACGCCTGAGCGTAGGTACCTTGTCTATCCATTCATCAAACCAGCCATCCAAGACACGACGGTCCGAAGTTCGAATTTGCTCAAGGGTGAGTAATACCTCCTCAATGTTCGCCTCGACAATTGATCTGCAACTTTGATCACAGCCATTTTCAAGTACGAACTCGAACAGCTCTGGGTATTTCTCCATGTCGAGTCGATCAAAGTATCCTTTCATAAGCGGCGTGCCCTGGTCAGTTGCCGCCCTGGAGAAACCCGCGCCAAGGATCACTAAGGATGTATTTTCAAAATCCCAAACTCCCATCCCAGATTCTCCATGTGCGAAGCGTCAGTAAGAGGCTCAGTGCTAGCTTACCGCACGGCAACGGGACGAAATAGGTCGCTCATTTATGTCCTCGAACAGTTTGTACAATTAACGGCACCGGAAGCAAAATTCTACAAAAGATCCTCGCGAACACAAACCGATGACCACAACTTGTTTGACAAGCTTGGTCGTTGGACACGCTAGGTTCGACTTGAGCCACCCGCGACTCTGTTGAATGAGAAACTCATTGGATCGATAGGCGGTCAAAGTGCGTTCCCGAATTCTTTTAGTCGAGCCATCGTATTCGTGACTGCAACAGTTGGCCGTGTCCGGAGAACGATCGTTGGTACTTCACCACGTCGGGTGTTTCGATGCCAGCCTTCCGTATCTACAACACCGCTTGCCCAACATGCTCGTCGAGTTCTTCCAGCGAGCTATCACGCAGGAGATGGCCTTCCGGATCTCGGTGCGACCCGAACGTCATGCGTCCCCGACGAAGCGTGTATCGAGCAGCCAGAGTGGTTGTGATGGGGGACCCCGCAACCTCTGGCAAGGTTCGGGGTCCGATGCCACGAAACAGAAAGGACCATGGCATGGTTGTAAATGTACCAAAACGCGCGAACAAGTTTCCCCTCTTCGTTCATAAAGGGCGCGGGTACCGGTAGCAAGGAACTGCCAGTTCGTCGGATGGAAGTTGAGCCTGGTCAAGAGATGCAGATCGACTATGGACAAGGAGCTCGCTGCAAAGATCATACGGGCAAGTACCGCAAGACCTATGTCTTTCGAATGGTGCTGAGTCATTCACGTAAGGGCTACACCGAAGCTGACGCGATTGACCACTGAGTCGCTCATTCATTCACTTGAGAATGGTCTTTGACAATGCTTCATCGCCTGTAAAGAAGGCTGATTGGTATGATCCCGAGCTCAATCCCAAGATCACGAGCTTCTGCATTTATTTGGCCTTCACACTGCTTCCGACTCGGCCAGCCACACCGCAGCACAAAGGCAAAGTGGAGCGAGGCGTCGATTACGTTCAAGAGAATGCACTGAAAGGAAAGAAGTTCGAAAGCCGGGCACAGCAGAATCAGTATCTGATTGAGTGGGAGAAGAATGTAACTGACACTCGGATCCATGGCACAACTAAGAAACACGTGGCCGAGCAGTTCCTGCACGTTGAGAAAGCCATGCTCGCGCCGTTACAGACTGAGCCGTTCCCGATCTATGAAGAAGCGTTCGCAAAGTCAGTCGATATGACACGTCGAGGTCAAGGGATCGTGCTACTCAGCGCCACCGGAGTACTTGGACTGTGAAGTATGGGTCAGGTGGAATGATCGCATCGTGCGCATGTTCAATAAGCGATATGTGCAGATAGCCATTCCTGCTCGCATGGAGAAAAGCAAGCTCAGTAATCTGAGCGAACATATCGCTCCTACGAAGATCAGCGGCATCGAGCGAGGAGCCAAGTGTTTACTGGAAAAAGTGAGACTTATTGGCCCTCAATCCTCGCGCTGGGCTGAAGGAGCACTCAGCGCTCATAACGTGCGTGGCATGCGCATCATTCAAGGACTTATAAGCCTATCAAGCAAGTACAAGTCCAGCGAGATCGAGAAAGCCACCGAGATCGCCTGGCGCAGTGGCAGCTTTCGCTGCCGAACTATCAAGCGTCTTTTAGAAAACGGCGGAGCCGTACAACAGACCATGGAGTTCATGGACGAGCATCCGGTCATCAGGCCGATACTCGAATACGACGAGTTCTTTAAGAAGGCATTAGCTGGAGGCTAAAGGCAGGAATGGATAACCATTTAGTATCAAGCCTCAAGAAGCTCAGGCTCTCAGGGCTAGCCAGCTCGCTGGAAGTTCGCTTGCATGAAGCAGCAACCAGTGGCTTAACTCATCGTGAGTTCTTGGAGCTTCTGCTTCAAGATGAACTCATGCTGCGCAGTGATCGACAGATCAGTCGGCGCACGGCGATGGCAGGCTTTCGAGATACCAAGAGCCTGGAGGATTTCGACTTCAGCTTCAACCCATCATTCAAGAAGAGCTAGGTCTTTGACTTGGCGACATGCAAGCTTATTCGGGAACGTCGTGATGTTCTCTGGGTAGGACCGCCAGGAACAGGCAAGAGCCACCTATGTCAGGCGCTTGGCCTATGCGCCGTGCGATGCGGCTTGACGGTCTACTACCGCTCGATCTTCGATACTGTCAGGGACTTCCTACATGACGAAGCCATAGAGGGCCATGAACGCATCCTACAACGCTACCTGAAGCCTGACTTACTGATCATCGATGACATGGGTATGAAGCAACTTCCCAAGCGGTCAGGCGAGTCTCGGCTGAGTCGAGTGCGCGTTTGCTTAGTTCCTCTTGGGCTTGCATGCTGTCAATAATTGCATCGATAAGTTCATTGTCCAAGTCCGGTGAATTACTGAATTGCTCTTCGCTATTGTTCACGGCTTGCTGTTGGAGCGTGGTCGACTCCAAAATCTTGCTGCCGACCGCGTTCCCGCAAGACAGTTGATCTCCATCAGTGGTGTCGGTGCCAAAGAGCGTGTTGAGCTGCTCGATGATCTCGTGCAGGTAGGCTTGCTGCTTCTCTCGCTCCGATCCACTGCCGACTTCGGTCAGCGGGTCGAGCTTCGGCGCATCTTTGTCGGTGAGTGGCAGAGCACTATCGCCGTGCCTTCAGGATCTACAGCCTCATATCGTTTCGTCGAGATCTCTCGTCCTCTAATGATTTGACCGCGAACTCATACGACAGTTGGAACTCATCTCGGACTATAAACATGACGACAACGCTTAACATTGCGAACATGCTAGCCGCGATATGGTTCCAGCGAACAACTTCTGGATCTTTGATTGAGAATTGCATCGATTCGAGCATGACTGCAACTGCAGCAAACAAAATTGCAAACCAAAAACATCTAATGTAATATCCATGTTTTTTCTCAAGGTAGTCTGCCTTCAGGTTTGCAAGCTGCAGGCTATGCTCAACGTCTAAGGTCCGTTTTATGGCTTCACTAACATGTGCACGTAAAGAATCAGCCTCCGACTCTCGAAAAACGTCCAACCTGCTAACTGCATCACTTACATACTGCTCAGAGGGAAATCCTTGCTTCTCCTCAAGCAGACGTTCCCATGCCTCAATTGATTCAATGCAATCTCTAACTCTATATGGATAGTCATCGAACGCGGGGTCGGTAGGAATATTTATTTGAAAACCATCTGGACTTTCAAAGATCTTGTAGCCGTCTGCATCGAGAATCTTATTCCAGCCTTTTGCGATAGCAAATCGCATGACCTTAGCAGGTGGCCAGACATCCGGAGAGCCAACACCAATTTCTTTACTGCTCATAGTTAATGTATTTCAGCTTGGACAATTGACACATAATTGCATGCAAGCTTTCAGGTGTTAACTGGTTGTTCATGGGTATATATACCGTTTTTGAATCTGAATAAATATCTGGGGCTCCCCGAAGGGACACCCAAAAAGCAGTTCTCTTCGCGATCAATTCCGATTTAGAAACCGTGAGCCATTCATCTGGATTGTCTGGGAGCACAAGTAGGACGAGTAAAAACTGCGAAAGGCGTTTGCTTCGAAGCCTATCATACGAACGACGTTTAAGCGAAAACGAATACGCGTCGTTTTTGATGGGCAACGCTTGGAACGATGCTTTCAGTTGGATGTCGAGCGTCACGTGCTTCAGTATGGAATCCGTCAGCAGTGCGACATGCGAGTCGTACATGACTGTCGCATCTATGCATGCTGCATCACCGTGCCTATCACTTGGCCTACAACTAAATCCTGCTTTCGCAGAGACCGCATGCAGATACGCATAACTAAGTTCCGATTCGACATTCTGTTTTGTAAGCATATGTCATCCTTTGCCCGACATTATAGCTGCGCTCTAGTTCGAAAGCGGAGCTGGTTTTAGCTTTTACCGCCAGATTACTTGGGGCTCTAATTGCGAATGCGCAATGGATACTTAAATCCAATCTATTTCCAAGTAACGCTTGATTGTACTAGCTCTCTGACGACTCTGGCACAATTTCGTAATAGAGGTTTGATCGATTCAAGCCGAGAAGGTTACTGCCCTCGAACACTAGGCGATGGGTGATCCCAATCGATTCACGGTCGCTTCTCAGCAACCGCGCCGGGCCGCTTTTTTCAGCCACTCTAGCCGCATGTTGAGCTTGCCGATCTGCTCGTGGAGATCGGCATTGGCAGGCTCCGCCTTCTCAGCTTTCG
Source organism: Rania fehmarnensis (assembly GCF_056494185.1). Taxonomy (NCBI): domain Bacteria; kingdom Pseudomonadati; phylum Planctomycetota; class Planctomycetia; order Pirellulales; family Pirellulaceae; genus Rania; species Rania fehmarnensis. The sequence goes on along the minus strand of NZ_CM151398.1, from coordinate 8,305,698 downwards.
GTGAGGGTCCCTCAAAGACTTCCTCGACACCGCCAGGCAACAGCCTTCTTCCTACTCCTAAACATTGTAGTAGCCCTTTTTGATGGATGAATTTCCCCAACTCTCACCGGGTGCACAATACGGTACTCATTGAAGCCACAATGCCTGCAGCGGTTGACGCCTCTAATGAGCACACTCACCAAATGCTTACCCGGTAGCTGTCTTGCCTCTACACGGCCCCAATCAGTTATCCATGTCACCTGAAATGAGTTTTACAGATACTTTTGCCGAATCTGTAGTCATCGCCCAGTTCTTTTGCGGTGCTACCAGCAGGCAATTCCTTACATTCTCAAAAACGATCGTCCCCTTGGAATACTCCATAACTGCGATATGGTGATATTCTGTGTCATTTTACTTGCATTTTCAATGGAGTAGGGATTCTTTCCCGTAGCAAGTTAGGCAGTTGACAGTGGACGATCGAGGCGTCGTTTACAAACGTGCAGAATCCTGCCCCCGTGGGAAGCAACGTCGGTTGCCTGCTAAGCCAACTTTGGAAAGTTGATAGCGAGTACATCGGTTCAAGACTATATAATGACGAGCAAGCAAGCTCGCACTATAAGGAGGATCTCTTGAACCACCTCACCGCGGATGACATTCGCCCATTTGTTGAGAAAGCCAACCGTTGGGCGCGGGAAAGATCGGGGAGTGCTAGACCGGAATTGTGTGACAAAACATCGGATCTGCTTTCAATTTGTCTTCACTGGTTTGGCATCACAGGCTTAGAGCGCAAAACGAGTTGCAACCCCGAAATTGGTAGCCCTAGCAAAGGCCATGTTTGGTTGCATTGGCAAGGAAACATAGCAATCGATGCAACGGTACGGCAGTTCCGGCATTTCGATGAATGTGGCACGGATATCGTTGTTGCAACATCTGAATGGCATCAGATGCTCACGGATAAAGTGCCACCGCAGCCCATTTCCGAAGCCAGCGTCAACGAACTATGCAGATGGCATGTCACCGCTAAGCACTGTTTTGCCGAAATGTTTATGCAACGGGGATTCGAACTTAGTAACGCAATAGATCAGACATCTGGCGAGCCGATCATCGTATCGAGACGTACTTAGTTTCCAAGTGTACGTACACTCGGCAAGGGCAGATTGTAGTCGGCTATCATCGGCTAATTAGCAAGAATTGCAGAGAAAAACGCGGTGTTTCCTGCATTGGTTGAGCCAGTGAATGGTTTAGCAAACAGGCCCGGCAAACCGTATCCGGCTACCTTCCAAGTAATTCGAGTGGAGTCACCGAGATTCGAACTCGGGTTTTCGCCATGCCATGGCGATGTCTTCCCGCTGGACCATGACCCCATTTATGTTTCATCGCAGAGGTTCGTTCGAGAATCGAACTCGATCTTCGTTCTTACCAAGAACGCGTGCTGCCGGAACACCTACAAACCATTTCGTTGAGTGATCGCAGAAGGAATTGAACCTTCGATTTCCTGCGTGTCATGCAGGCGTCTTAGCCGCTGGACCATGCGATCATGTTGAACTTGAAGCAAGGAGGTCGAGACAGGAGTCGAACCTGCAGAATCACTTGGCTCTCGACCAAGTCGCTTTTCCGGTTTGCGTACTCGACCAACGAAGTAAATGGCGGGTCTAGGAGTCGCACCTGGCCGTCCGAGCTTATGAGGCTCAGCTGAGCGCTGGCTCACCCGCAAGTTGCAAGCCCCGGAATCGAACCGGGTTACCAACCTTATGAAAGTCAGCTCAGTACCAACTAGCCTGCAATACAAAAGTCACGAAGAGGAGATTCGAACTCCTACGCCTTGATGGCACGACGTTCTGAGCGTCGCGTGTCTACCAGTTCCACCACATCGTGAGTTGAGTGACTCGGACCGGAATCGAACCGGCGGACGTCAGCTTGAGGGGCTGACTGCAAATACCAACATCGCACCGAGCCATATTCAGTGGGCCGAGTAGGAATTGAACCTACATTGCTCATCAATGAGCGACTGTTTTACAGACAGCTTGGACTCCCAAGTCCAATCGACCCATTTAACTTTCGAGTGACGCAGGCGGGATTCGAACCCGCAATCACGAAGGTTTAAGCTTCGCCGCTGTGCCAGTTCGCGTACCACGTCGAACACAAGTGGTGCGAGTGGGACTCGAACCCACAAACACTGAGGTTTGAGCTCAGTCGCTATGCCAATTAGCGCACCGCACCATTTTCAGAAAGTAGCTCGCCAAGGAATCGAACCTTGTCTAACAGTTTCGAAGACTGTCGTGCGAATCCATCACACTCGCAAGCCATATCGTTTCAGTGTCCATGCCAGGAATCGAACCTGATCTTCGACCTTCGCAGGGTCGCGTGCGCATCCACTACACCTCATAGACATTTTTACAGGTGGTGCAGGAGGGATTCGAACCCACAAACACTTGTTCCTAAGACAAGCCGCTCAGCCGTTGGCGTACCACACCGAACTAGGAGTTAGGCATTAGGAGTTAGCGATGAGGAGTGTGTTTTCCTAATACCTAATTCCTAACTCCTAACAGCTAACCAGCGACCCATACCGGATTTGAACCGGTGATCTCCGCCGTGACAGGGCAGCGTCCACTCCAGGCTGGACCAATGGGTCGTAAACGAAAGAGGCGCTACCGAGATTCGAACTCGCTGTCAGTGTGTTTTGCAGACACACCCCGCACCAAGCGGATTAGCGCCAATAACCAAGTAGTCCTGGACAGACTCGAACTGTCGATTGACTGGGTGTAAACCAGTTGCCGTTGCCGCTTAGCTACAGGACTATGTAATTCAACCAGGCGGAAGACCAGGGACTCGAACCCCGAAGCGTGTTAGCGCCAGCCGTGTTCAAAACGGTTTCCTCATCCAGCCGGATGTCTTCCAAAGTAAAAGGGTGATCGATCGGAATTGAACCGACATGGGCTTGGTTCACAGCCAAGCTCCTGAACCAGTACAGGACGACCACCATGTATGTGTCTCGTCATCGAACAAATGAAAGCGCGGGCGGGAGGAGTCGAACCTCCATAGAGCTGCTTCAAAGACAGCTGACTTACCATTAGTCAACACCCGAGAGTGCCATGTCGGAGTCGAACCGACCTCGCCAGGTTGGAGGCCTGGAACCTTTGCCGCTCGGCCAATGGCACATTCATCTAACACAAGGCGGAAGGAGCGAGAGTCGAACTCGCAAGGCTGTTACGCTCGCTCCGTTTCGAACGGAGTACCGTCGCCAATCGGCTTGCCCTTCCACATAACCAAAGCTCCGGCAGCAGGAATCGAACCTGCGTCTGGGCGATTAACAGTCGCCTTCCCGTACCAGCACAGGACCCACCGGAGTATTTACAATTCGTTTATGAACACTTCGCACCACATCGATGGAACAGTCGTCGATGCAAAATTTCGCACAGTCACAGTTGAAGTAGACGATGGCACGAAAATCACGGCCCTTGTCCCGCCGCGATGGTTTTCTGCTAAAGGTAAATTCGATATGTGTGCAAGTCTGCCAGTCGGCATTCGAGTTCGCGTAAGTCTTCTCCCACCACCGAAGCAACATAAAGTGATCGACGTCATCGATTGATCGATCACTCAGTCAGGATGGTCGGATTTGAACCGACGATCTCGTGCTCCCGAAGCACGCGGAGTAGCCAGGCTTTCCCCACCCTGATAATTAAAGAGCGCCTAGTGAGAATTGAACTCACGTTTTCTGCTTGGCAAGCAGATGGGTTACCACTACACCATAGGCGCCTTATTGTTGGCTCAACCAGATTGTCAAAGATCGAGAGCACCGAGTGAGAATCGAACTCACGCAACCGCTTTACGAAAGCGGTGTCATTCCACTAGACCATCAGTGCTTATTCATTCAGTGGGATCGGTGGGCATCGAACCCACATCGGCCGGTTTAAGAGACCGGTGCATTACCATGTCTGCCACAATCCCATTTGTGTTTTGTCTTCCAAGTCGGCGTGGAAGGAATCGAACCTTCGGCCTTCGTCTTATAAGGACGCTGCTCGCACCACTGAGCTGCACGCCGTGATGAGTGAGGCCGGTGGGATTCGAACCCACGCTTTGCGGATTAAAAGTCCGCTGTGCTGCCGCTACACCACAACCTCATGAATGGTTATGGCTATGCGTTTCAAGCGAGTAACTGACTGGCAATCCGTGATCGAAGTTGGCTTCACACGCATGACTGTTCTCCGCGTTCTTCTCTAATCTCAACTTTCCCGTATCTACTGCTCTGCGGCGAAGCCGCAGTGGTAGCCCTGAGAATTGAACTCAGCGCGATCCGCTTATCAGACGGATATGGGCTCCAGCCCTCGACTACCATTTCATCAAGTCGGGCACCTCGGGGTCGAACCGAGATCCTCCTGCTCCCAAAGCAGGCGTGCTCCCATCTGCACCTCTGCCCGATTAATCGGTCGAGAGAGTAGTGAGTAGAAAGTAGACCGCAGTAGATGCAGTCATCTCTTCTACTTTCAACTCTCTCCTCTCTACTGCTCTGCGGCTTCGCCGCCAGTGGACCTGCAGGGAGTTGAACCCTGAAGCCTTGAGTGCAAGTCAAAGCGCCGACCCGTCGGCAAGCCCATTCATTCATCAGCAGCTCGTGTGGGATTCGAACCCGACCTAACTGGCTTGAAAGACCAGCGACCTCACCAGAAGTCGAACGAGCCGAATTGGTTTATGTAGGTGCGCACCTCTAGCGCAGTTGAGCTCAGTGTGTTTCTTGCCAGGTGCGCATCCAGTGGACTGGGAGGTGCTCGAACCCTCCTCTCCTGCTCTTCAGGCAGGCGCTATACCGTCTCAGCTACCAGTCCATCTGTATGTAAATCGTTGGAAATAGGCACGAAAAAACCCGGTGTCACTTGTGGGTAACACCGGGTCTGCCAACGTTTGCTTCGTTGTATGGCCGTGTGTTACCTCCGACGTGGATGTAAGGGTAGCGCATTCGCGTCTTGCGACACGATACAATCCTCATATCCATTCAATCGTTCGGTCATATTTGACCGGGTAAAACTTGGCCGTATGAAGCTCATGATTCAGTAACCAGTGTTTGGTGTTCCAGACTTCTCACCCCGCGACTCAATTGTTCGCGTTCTGCAGATATAGACGCTGTTCGTTTGTTTCGGTTCGCAGAAAATTGTCAACCCCAAGAAATTTTTCCCGCGAATCAACAACGATGGGCTTTCGAGGCGCAGGCTATCTCTCGCGTGTAGTTGCCGTTAGCGCCCAGAAAGTGGACAACTTTCGCCTTGATTTTTGGAACGTTCGATTAAAAGCCTCGGTCCTAATATTTGAAGACCATGATCAAATTCTCAAGCGTCCGATCTGCATTGCACTACACCGGCGCTGAGCTGATTCCGTCTGAGCATGGTTACATCATTAACATCGAAGGCTCGGATTCAGTCGGGCCGAAAATCCAAGTCGTGGCTCAGGGAATGATTGATAGAAGCGATAGCAATGGCCTCTCGGCGCATTTACCATTCGACATCGACAGCGGACAGCATGAAAATCACCTACGTTTCCTCGAACTCGACTTATCGGTCGTCGTGCACCGCCAAGACGTCGACGGCATTCCATGCCTCTACGCCAACTTCGGCACAGACTACGAGTACGCCGATCTAGTAATCCTGCAACTGCTTGTACAGCTCTATCGATTCGCGCCGTCCGATCGGTTCACCTGCGAAGTCTACGATGAAGGTCCAATGACTCACATCAATCCACGCCAGACACCGCCGGGCGGAACCGTTGTCGAAGTCTCATCAATCCAGCGCTCGGCCGCTTTCCCACTGATGTTTGCCGCCGAAGCTGGTTAGATAGAACCGGGCATCAATTGGGAACGGCCAGAGGTCAAGCAAAATCCAAGCGATATTTTCTGCCGCTGTCGCATCGTCGCCGTGCAATTTCTGCTTCGATCCACGTTGTAAGTAGATGATCGTAAAGCCCTGGCTGCGCGCGGTCTCGACTGACTAGATGATGGAAACGTGGGCCCAACGAGTCCGATTTCCGCTCGCTATTGGGGACATTTAAACATATCCGTCGTTGGCGAACTCGCCGGTTCAGTTCTCTCGGTATGCTGAATGTGTTGGCTAGGCTGAGCGCGACCACACTCGCGAATAGCCTTTTATCGATGCCGGCAAGGCAGTGAATCAGCATCTCAAATTGCTTGAGTACATGGCGATAGCAAAAGATGCCCACGAGATGAGAGTCCCCGAATTGGCAGCCGTGCAACAATCTGCTAGCTTTATTATGCAGAGGGCAGTTCCACTTCATTGGGACCACAAATCGCTTAATAATGTTTTATGCGTTCCTCAGAAAATTCTTTGAGCGCGGCAAGCAGTAGTCTCTTTAACCAATTTCCGGAAATTATGTCAAATCCACAGCCAAGGCCCAACTATCTTGAGATAATTCACGTTTCAGACATGCATTTTGGAAAAAACCATCGATTCGCGCAACCCCAGACGCCAGATGGAATGACCAGAGTTGGTGAGGCTCCATCGCTTGCCGACAAACTTATCGAAGACCTTCTTTCCGCCGATGCTCAGCCAAAGCGCCCAACACTAGCAATCAGTGAACGTGCAGACAGGAGATTTGAAGTTCCTGACATGCATCGGATTGTTTGTCTAAGCGGCGACTTCACTCAAACGGCGTCGGCGACGGAATTTAAACAAGCAAGACTTTTTGCAGAACGCCTTAGTAAAGTTGAGGAACTAGGCTTAACGAAAGACTCGTTGTTCTATTGCCCAGGAAACCACGATGTGGTCTGGAACGAAGACGATGAGGAATTGCGATGGGGGCCATATGCCTCTTTCTTGACCGGCGTCACAGGAAAACCCCACGACCCGAAGAACGGAGAATTCTTCGGTGGCTTGCAAATCATTGAGTCTGCGAAAGCGATTGTGCTCAGCCTTAACACAGAACTTAAAGTTAAGAACCAAGAAGGTGAGGAATGCAGGGGAGACTTGAGCATCGCCCAGCGAGATTGGATTGAGCGCGAACTTGCCTCTCTAAATGAAGAGCAGAAAGGTTTTATCAAAGTAGCCATGATGCACCACCATCCCGTACTACTACCAACGTTCGCAGAGCCGGGGCGCGGATACGACGCAGTGGTGGGAGCAGAGTGGCTAATGCCCGTTTTGCACGAGCATGGCTTTCACTTGGTCCTGCATGGCCACAAGCATTACCCCCACACTTTTCGAGAGGAAATCCGGAACGCATTTTTGAAAACGAGAGAACACTCTCTGTTCGTTGTAGCTGGCGGATCTTGCGGTTCGAAGGAGCTTCCAGAACCAGATATCGCGACACAATGCTACAACCGGATTCGCATCCACTGGTGTGAAGAGCTAGCAACGACCCGTATTCAAGTCCTTACCCGGGGCCTAGTTACACGACCCGAAGGCGGCGGTATCGAACTTAATCCTACAAAATGGAAATGGCGAACATTGGCCTTTGACGATCGCAGCTACACTTCCAATCTGGATCAGTCCGGTCTCGCCGAAGGTTCAATGGACTATGCGCCAAGCGTGGCGGAAGACTCAAAGGCTAACCAGGCTCGCAAAGCAGAGAGTCGCAGAACGCGGCGCAACTATCCGGTTGGGGAAATGCGCCCGGCCATGCTTCCAGGACAAACAATCGAAGTGCATTTGAGGATTGTACGGCATGAGGGAACTTATCCTCGAGTGCCTGAAGACGATCCGATAGCCGTTACATGGAGCGGTGGCAAAGTTTGGTTTCCTTCCGTGAGAATTACCCGGGAACAAGACCCAGATTTCCGTGCCGTGTTCACCTACTGGGGCGGGTCTCTGCTACAAGCTGAGTTGGAGTTTGAAGATGGGACAACGGAGGTCACTCACGTATACGTGCCCATGCCGTCCGTACAAAATCGAAGAAAGCAGTGAATACATGAGAATGAAAATGGCCAGGACATCGCTGCGCCAGTAAAAGACTCCGACGTGATGGCGGGATTGATTGAGTAGCAGATGCAGTTCGCCAGCTTTGGTATCACAACCGAAGTCAGCCGAGAGGATATCGAACAGTGCATCGAAGCTCTCACGCATATCGATAGGCTTGGTATGCAAGCAATTCAAAAGCTCAGTGTTAAGCTGAGCATTAGCTAAAAAATTGACTTGGTACTGTGACTAGTCGACGGCTGCACCTCAAGGTACTTATTGCTGCATCTTCAAGCAGGCGAACAACAATAATCTGAGCCGAACTCACTGCAGTGACAGACAGGGGTAAGAAATTCGATGAGAGGGTAGTCCCTACTAGTCTGGCCGCCGAGCATCGGCCAACCTGCCGCCACGACAGAACTGTCGATGCGCGGGCCACAGTCCCCCTCATTTCACAGGCCGTCCCCGCGCATTCGCAGACGATAAGCAACAGAAGGACCTGCTCCGCGTTTTACGATCCGGCCAATGGAGGTTACGTAGTGGCGTACGCAATTGCCAATTGCCACTCGAACCGTGCATATTCGTGCACAAAAGATAGACTGTTGGCCTTTTGGTACCGAAGGTTATTTCGCTGGTACACAAACCGGTACGGAATCGCTTGCATAAAGCCGTAGAAATCTACATAATCCAAAAAGTTCGCAAGCAACGAATGATTGCATGGAAGTACGAAAAACGCTGAAAAAATAAGGGGAAATGCAACCTGAGTTGATCAGTGGGAATTGAGCCATTTCCGACCCGCGGAGCAAAGGCTCTTCTTCAAAAGGCCTTGTTTTTATTGGGTTTTTGCGGATTGTGGAGCGTTTTTGGTACTGGATTGGTACAGAACGCGGAAACGCTTGTTTTAATTGGCAAACCGACGTGGTCGCACTGAGACCTCTGGATCTACGCTCTACCATGGCAACTTCATTGGTCGAGCTCTCTACGTTTGCTTGAGTGGGCGATAAGATTTGCAACACGTAAGATGAGCAAGACCGCTGTTGGCGGAAGGTCTATTGCCGGATATCGACGCTTGATTTCAGTTGTTGGCAATCGTTTGTTCTGCTAGCTCTCCACTTATCAGAAACATAGGGGGAAACATGACCTTTGTACTGACCGACGCGCAAGAGCTTTTCGTGGCCACGTATGGGCAGGTATTCGAATTTGACCACGAGGTCGTCATTAACAGGGCACATACTGCAGTGTTCGCAGGGCGAACGGTGGAACGAACGTAGGCGAGCTTGGTGAAGTAATCAACTCCTGGTGTGCAAAATTCGGTGTCAGGCGGAATCAATCAGGTATCACGAGGGGGCTAGCGACCATTGGATTCTACTTGATGATTTCGGCCTAGACGATCCAGGTGCAGACGTGTTTCCTAGTCATTGGGAATCGCTTCGACAGTTCCTTCACGCACAAGGATTTGAAATTGGCTGGAAAGATTACGATAGCATCTCAATTCGTTACACACAGTTTTGACGTGTACATGGCGCAAGCGTCGGCACAATCAAACCGATGGTCGGCTTTACCGCTATGTGTTCAGTCTGGCCCCCAATCACAGAGTGGACGCACCGGTGTGCCAAATCAGTGCGAGAAAGACATGTCAGTGAGCGCCCAAAGGCCTTTGAGGCGCCCATAGACAGACAGAGTGTGAAACTGACACAGGACGGTTCGTCCTGTGTCACCAACGGCGACGACAGTCGGGCCTGGATTCAACATATCTGCACAGTCAACATGATTTCCGCGAAGGACACTCCTTCGCTCGTAAACGCCCCCGTGCAAGGCTCCCCTGCCCGCTTGTACGACAGGAAGCAGAGTTTGTTAGGCTAGGAACGCGAGGCCTAGCCATCATACTTGCGCTCCCCTGGGGCAAGCCAAAGTGAGGAGAGGCCAAGAAGGCCGGCATGCTGAACACGAATGCTCATTGATCGTGTATCGATTCAAATTCCTTCGAAGATACTGGCTTCATGCCAACGCTGGTGAATATTGCACTGGTCCTCATCGTTGGCAAGCGAAGTGACTTCAAACGGGAAACCATCGCAGATTGGTCGAGTTGCCTCGTCACAGGACCCGAGATCCATGAAGGCTGTGGAGCGGTTAAGTCTAACCGCGAAGAGCAGCGTTTGCCCGAGAAGTAATCAACGCCTTCGACTCGTGTTGCTTGATCTCTCGCGATCAACCATCGCTCCGAAGGTGCTGATCGTCAACATGCGGTACAGAATTCGGTACAGAATCGCTTGTACGCCGTTAGAAAACATCGGATAATTCAGAAAGTTGGCAAGTTCGATGCGATGGAGAGTCGAGATTGCAAGTGCAGAAATGACAAGCACTTAGGAGAGATTTGTACTGGTCACGAAACTTGAATGGTGCGACCTACGGAACCGAAGGTTGATGGTTCGAATCAATTTGGTTGTACTTTCTGCAAGTCTTGGTCGAATCGATACTTACGACCCGCTTCTCAACTAGCTCGGTACCTATGATTTGCGGATCTCCGCTGATGATTCACTAGGGCCGGTATCGCTCGAGTATCGTCGGCCGACGCTTTAATTGCACGCGTCGTGATCGATCTGCGGTTTGAAACTGACGATTGAAACCAGGCTTGGAGTCCGTGGCGTCAGATGCGTCTCGATTCCTGTTTTGCTTTTTCAATCCAGGTCCTTGTGTCGTTGAGGCGGGTGAGCGCGTCTACTTTGGCTTCAGGACGTATGGGGATTTTCTGCCTCAGCTCCGAGAGCTTGGCGGCAAATTCGTTCGGGGCTTCGAACTGCATGCTGAAGAATTCGTCTTCATCGTAGCCGTAGACAAACAGGCTTCCTCGAATCGCCTTAAAAAATGTTTCCGTTGGTTGAATATATTCGCACCGAGTGTTGACGTAGCCTTCGATCCATCCCAACAGGAAGCTGTTCGCTGACATGTAATGTTAAGCTTGTGCGGAAAGGATCGTCGCCGTTCCAATTCCGCCGGGGAATGAGAATCTTAGTGCCGCTCGGATTTGCCCACTCTCGCGGAGCGCGAGAGCTAAGTTAGTGAGTTCCGTGGGCTCTGGTTTTGACGTCCTGAATGCCCCGGGGTAGTATTCGAGAGCTCGTTCGCGATCGCCGAAATATCGCGCAATTCCTCCAAGGTGAGTGCACTAGGAAAGTATTTAGGCGTTCCCAAGGTGACAGCGAAGTTGTCGTCAGTAGTGATTGGGTCATTGACATGGTGCCTGGCGCTGGAGATGAAGGAGGACAAGTTGTGGCTGCAGGCAGGCCTGACGAGGTTGCTGCTGCGAAAGAGAGTCGAACAGCGAAGTATCTAGCGGCCTATCTCAAAGGCGGTTGAATAACGCGTGCGTCTCGCTGCCTCTTTCCCCCCAATCATGATTTTCACTCGGAGAATGGCGAATGCCCAAGCACAACAAGAAGCCGTCGGCTGAGGTCAAATTGCTTTTCATCGGAAATAGCTTTACTCAGCGCAACGATCTACCCGGGATGCTGAAAGATTTGGCGCTGGCACGTGGCTTGTTACTCAGTCACGATCTGATCAGCGTCGGCGGCGCATCGCTGCGAACTCATTGGAACGCGGGCCGTGCGGCAGGGGCCATCGCCGGCGGCGGCTATAACTACGTAGTCCTTCAGGAGCAAAGTACGCTTCCGATTAAGAACGCGAGTCGCATGGCGGAGAATATCCGTCTGTTTGATGAGACGATTCAACGGGCTAAGTCAAGAACTGTGTTATACATGACTTGGGCCCGAGAGCACTCGCCCGATTCGCAGCAAGCGATTACTGACGCCTACAATTCGATTGGCAGCGAACTTGGGTCCATCGTAGTGCCAGTAGGCCTGGCATGGCAAAAGTTTGAAACGAAACACACACAGCCGCTGCTGTATGATCGTGATCAAAGTCATCCCAGTGTGGCGGGTTCCTACTTGGCTGCCTGCGTGTTTCTGGCAGTACTATTCCGCGCACCACCAGTTGGGATCGAAAGCGGGCCGAGTGAAATCACTTCCGCACATCGAGAGATGATTCAAAAAGCTGTTTGGAAACAGTTCGGGACTTGAACGGGAGATGCTAACTGCGGAGCAATAAAGGACAAAGGCATAACGGCTAACCAATCAGCCCTGCGTGGATTTAAGCGAAGTCTTAAACAGTAGGACGGGTCTCCAGGCCCGTCCGGCAGTATGAAATCGTTCGGCGTCCAATGCAATGGCGCTACAGTAGGGCCATAAGCGGATTCAATGAAAACATCGGGCGCCCAACGATGTGGTGCCGCCGGACGGGCCTGGAGACCCGTCCTACTTCTACTATGAATTAGGTGAACACCAGGCTGCACCACGCTTTTCATCTCAAGATAGCTCCAAGGTGATGCATACGCAGCACCGTTTTTAGGGTTTAACGACTTCTTCAACAGCCTGTAAGGCGGTATGCCCATGCACGGACCATCGAACGAGCTCTCGCAGCCACAACTAGTCGTCATTGATGAACTTGTGGATCGATTTGAGAAGCAGTTTCGCGAGGGCTGCCAACCTCGCATCGAGGAATACTTGCCCTTGGAAAGTCCCAAACTGCGATCCCATCTGTTGCGAGAGCTGCTTGCCGTCGAGCTCATGCTGCGACGAGACCGAAGCGAGCAGCCTGTGGTAGCGGATTATCTACAGCGATTTTCGGAAGATCGAGCCATCGTCGAATCGCTGTTTACGTTCACCACGACAGCTATGATCACCAACGACCACGTGCAAAATGTGAAGTTCGAATCAAACAACGATAACCCGCTGTCCAAGAAGTCGATGGACGCCATCAAGCTTCTGTATAGTACAACTTAGAAATTAAATCAGGCACATTTCTTGTCACGCAAATTTTCTGTCAGATCGGGGATCGGGCACAAAAATTTGGGACAGAATCGGTTGCGCCCCAGCTTACAAACGCTTTGCAATCGCAATTAGCAGAATCCGCCATAGCGAGAATGAAAGAACAGACGATTCCGGCCGATGGGTCTGTCGTCAAAATCTACAAGGTTAAAAATTCTATGGATTCATGAATTAATGGATCAAGCATGAGCCTTCAATTGACCCAAGCCTTGCGAAACCGTTTGTTGCGCATCGATTCTTCGTCGGTCTTGTTCGAACGCCGTGGATTTGAAGCATCGCGAATGCAAGATCACATGGAGTTCATAGGCGAGACGTTCTTGTTGGGCTATCACATGGCCTTGGAGCAGAGATCGCGTCTGATGAGCGGCGCCTTGGATGACTGCGAGCCCATGTTTCGTGGATTCGCTTACGAGGGCGCTGCGATGGCCTTGGGGATCTGCGATTGTTTGTCGTGGCGCAAACAGTCAGCCTGGCAAAGCCTCCTGGATGGCGCTGGCAGTAAGCATCCTTATATCCTGCACGTAGGCCTGGGGTGGACTCTCGCCAGAATCCCGTGGTATCGCAGAAAACCTGAAGCATACCTGGCCAGCCTTGATCCGCTATTGCGATGGCTTGTGCTGGATGGATTCGGCTTTCACGAGGGTTACTTCCACTGGAACAGGCAGAGCACGTGTGCTGACAACCGCTTTCAGTTGAGCACCTATGGTAAGCAAGTCTTTGACCAGGGACTTGGTCGCAGTCTCTGGTTTGTGACCGGTGGGAGTCCGTCACGCATTGTTGCCTTCATAAACTCGATAGCAGCTTGCCGACGTCCGGACTTCTGGAGTGGAATTGGGTTGGCTTTGGCATACGCCGGCAATGCAACGGTGGCCGATATCCAGTCTCTTTTGGAATCGTCTGGCATCGATCGTTTTCACTTGGCGCAAGGGGCCGCGTTCGGCGCGGAGGCGCGTGAACTGGCTGGCATCACTAACGCCAATACCGAACTCGTATGTGAACTTGTGTGCGGTATGCCGGCTGCCGAGGCTGCCGAGCTCACGTATGCAGGTCGCCCGCAGGCGGATGCGACCACTAGTCAAGGTTCAGAGATACCAATCTATGAAGTTTGGCGAACCAACATCCGAGATTCCATTAGATGCCAAGTGTCAGTATGAAAACGCTCACAAAAGCAGATCTAGCCATGTTTACTTGGACGCGACATGGTGTGCAGTACGCGGCGATGTTGATGGTCGCTCTATCCTATTTCTTCGCGCGGCCTGTAACAGTTAGCACGACTGAACGAAATCAGCTAGCTTCGCGATTTGCGTTCGAACGCGTGGCGTTAGACGTCGAGAAGTTTGCTAGCGGCAGTCTAAAGATGTCTCGTGAGGTGCATCCCAGCCTGGAACGCATCTCGTCGTGGATCAGCGGAACCGGCGCGGCAGCCACGCTGGGCGACTGGGACGGAGACGGCTTGGAAAACGATTTAGTGTTGATTGATCCACGCATTGACAAAGTTGTGATCATGCCGACACCCAATCGCGACATGCGTCAACGTTACGCTGCATTTGCCATTGATTTCTCCAAAGATTTTGCAGAGCTACACTTCGATGCCCACACGATGTCGCCCACGGGTTCACTCCTGGGTGACTTCAACGAGGATGGTGCCACCGACGTGCTCGTTTATTTCTGGGGCCGAACACCCATCGTTTTACTGAATCGCTATGTCACGACGAGCACCGGCAGCACTTCGGATCATCCTTTTGACGTCGAGCGATTTTTAGCCATGGAGCTAGTACCTGACTTGGTGGGTACCAGTTCAGGCCGTTGGTATACGCACGCGGCAGTGCAAGCCGACTTCGATGGAGATGGACATCTCGATCTCATGATTGGTAACTTCTTTCAGGATGGCGCTGACATACTTAACGCACATGGCACAGGGATCGCGACAGTAATGCATGAAGGAAAGTCGCGAGCCAAGAATGGCGGCGGTGCCAAGCTGCTACGTTGGCACGCCTCAAACGCGAGTCCAGAACCGGCGGTGACTTATGTCGATGAGAGCCCGCTTTTAGAAAGGCTGTGTGGCAAGGGTTGGGTGTTGGCGGCCGGTGCTGCCGACCTGGATCGGGACGGCCTGCCCGAATTGTACATTGCCCATGACTTCGGACCAGATCGATTGCTACACAATCGTTCGCACCCAGGTCATCTCGCGTTCGCGGTCTGTGAGGGTCGTCGCGCGTTCACTACGCCACGATCCTTTGTGCTGGGGCGCGACTCATTCAAGGGTATGGGTGTCGGTTTTGGCGATGTTAATCGCGATGGTTTTTTGGACATCTACGTGAGTAACATTGCCGATGAATGGGCACTACAAGAGAGCCATTTTCTCTGGGTGAGTACGGGGCATGTTGAAGAGTTTCAACGCGGTATCGCGCCCTATCGGCAAGCGAGCGAACGCTACGGACTCTCTCGCAGTGGTTGGGGTTGGGATGCGGTGCTTGTCGATCTCGATAATGATGGCGCATTGGAAGCAATTCAAGCGACCGGATTTGCTAAGGGCGTTGTCACCGACCCTTCCAAGCTTAACTACCTGGACCGTTTACTGTTCCAAGCTGGGTTCTTGCAGCAAGGCATTCCGCGCTGGCCAGAACTCCAGGCGGTAGGTACTACCAACGATCGACTCATCCACGACCCCAGGGCCTGGCCCAAGCTCACTGCACCTATGGCAACTCTGAGTGGATACGATAGCAACCCCATTTACACAGCCTCCAGTTCAAAGCGCTTTGTGGACATCTCTTCGCAGATAGATGTTGGCGACAAGTTCAATACCCGAGGTATTGCCATAGCCGACACCGATGGTGATGGTTGCCAGGACTTCTTGTATGCCAATCAATGGGAGCCATCGTGGCTGTTTCACAATGCCTCTGACAAACAAAATCGATGGCTGACATTGCGTCTATTGTTGCCTGTCACGGACGGCGTCGAGTTCCAGGTCGATCCCCAGAACTACGTCGTCGGCAGCATGGCCATTGGCGCAACGGCCACCATGCAACCAAAAACTGGCCAGCCACAGAGTGCCATGGTGCATACCGATGAAGTGCGGTCGGGCACGGGACATTCAGGTCACAGCGGGCAGTTCCTTCACTTCGGGCTGGGGCGAGTTGCCGAAGAACCTGTCGAAGTTGAACTGCGATGGCGCGCGCGTTCAGGTCAGTTGCAGACACACAGTATTACAGTCATGCCGGGAAATCATACAGTGCTGCTAGGCAATTCATCTAACAGGTAAACCTCTCATGAGCCAGGCATCGGGCAACGCAACCCTGTCCTTGTATCCACAGCGAAATGCGCGTCTGCGTCTGTTTGCGTTGTGGTACTTCGCTGTGCTCATGATCCTCTGGAACATTGCCGGGCATGCGTTCTTGGGCTTTGAGCAGTCCTGGGCACATCCCTTTGCGGCGGTAACGGCGGCCGTAGTGACGCAGCTCGTTCTGGAGTGGTTGGACGCCAAAACGTCAGGCAGGCAGCCGCGGTTCAGCGGCGACTTTACTTCATTTATCAACTACTTGCCTCCGGCCATGATCACAGGTTTTGCCTGCGCCATGTTGTTGTATCCCAACGATCGGATATCACCGATCATCTTTGCGTCCGTCTTGGCAATTGCCTCGAAGGTCTTGTTTCGCGTGCGGCTAGCGGATGGTCGCCTCACGCACTTCCTCAATCCATCGAACTTTGGAATTGCGGCTACGCTCCTGTTATTACCCGACGTAGGGCAAGCACCGCCCTATCAGTTCACGGAGAATATCACAGGTTGGGGGCACTGGATGTTGCCTGCCGTGATTTTGCTTAGTGGCATCGTCGTACATCGCTACGCTACTGGACGCCTGCCACTGATTGTTGCCTGGCTAGCCGCGTTTGTTCTACAAGGAGTTTTTCGAGCCTGGGTGGCTGGTGTCGACTGGTACGTGCCATTGATGCCTATGTCGAGCACCGGCTTTATTCTCTTCACGCTTTACATGATTCCTGATCCTGCGACGACGCCGATCTTGCCGAAACGTCAAGTAGCATTTGGAGCCAGCGTCGCACTAGCGTATGCCCTGCTGCAGCTGCTCCATATCGTCTTCGGCCTTTTCCTCGCGCTCATTACTGTCTGCGTGATCCGCGGTTGTGCGATATACTTCTTCCACAAGTGGTCAGTAAGCAAGAAACTTACCGTACCTCCACAGGTCGATCGAGTCGTACGGCCCGGTGCAACTCAGACTGCATTTCCTGCACTGTCAAAAGCCGTAGGCGGCCCGTTGATTTCTCATAAAAGCTATGAGTTACCGGGCAAGGGACAGATGCGATACCGACCGCGAATTACCTTTCAGGACACCAATGTCGTAGGTAATGTATATTTCTTGTGCTATTTCCGATGGCAGTTGGAAGGCTTTTACCAGTGGTTGCAGTCGGATCATCCCGACTTGTGGGCCACGCTCGGCGCCGGTTCAGCGCCTTGGGCAATCAGCAACTGGTCAACAGAGTTCTTTGATCCTTTCGGTGCCACCATCGGCGACGCGATGGATGTGCAATTGGAGATGGATGGTTCCACCGATTCGTTGACAGTCGCTTCGGTGATTCATCGCGTCAATGGTGAATATTCGGAGACTATGGCTCGAGGCAAAATGGAGTTGGTCTCCGTTTCAAGCATGGCTGAGCGATGCAATGACTACTGTGTCGGGCCGTGTTACAAATACCATCCTCAGTGGCAGCTGAAGTCGCTAGAGCCGATTGACTTGGTGGCGTGGCAAGGAAAATGTCGCGAACTGTTCTTGTTAGACTACGCGCCTGTCACGCTAAACCTGGTGGCCAATCGACAACTGGCATTACAAACCACATCTGCCGGGCTGCACTTACATGGCATCCTCTCTCCACCGTCGAGTCCGGCATGGGTTGAGCTGCGTCTGAAAGATATCAAGTGTGGCCAAATACGGCTGCAGTTCGATTACTTCACGCGTCATCAAGGTCGGCAAACGTTATTGGCTACAGGCTGGCAGAAGACGAGTTGTAAACGGATCGATGGAACAAGAGTCGTGCCCTGCGCTGTCCCCGATGATGTTCTACGTGCGCTGAAACGATTCACAGATTCTCCAGAGCTACTGACCAAGATCGATCAGATCAGCGAGTTTTCGCAGCCTCAGAAAGTTTGAGTATGCCCGACGGTACTTTGGGCAGCCATTGAATTTTCTTTACTCTAAAGGTAGACCGGCCTGGAGGACAGCGACTCGCTGAACTACGCCGCCATTGAAACAGTTGTCGGGCGAAGCCAGCGTGCTTGATGGCCTGATGGGGGATCGGCCGGGCCGCCGCATTTTGCGCGGTTAGTTCCCATCAGTTGGAAGGAGGCTCGCTCTTGGTACTCTACAGTCCAATCATCCGCCGATACCCAAGCGACGTGTTAGCGACTGGATGCTCAAGCCTTGTACGACGATGGAGAAGATGACGACACCGTAGGTTACTGCCAAGAATAGGTCGCGATTTTCGTTGGCCGTTAGGGTGAGTGCCAGCGCAATCGAGATCCCTCCACGTAGGCCTCCCCAGGTCATGATGACTGCAGTGTATGGCGAAAAATCAAGTCGCTGACGAAAATAGAGAATGGGTACGATCAGCGAAACGAAACGCGCGAGCAGTACAAAACCAGTCGCCATACCGCTGGCAATTACGTACTCAGGCTTTATCTGAATGATCAGCATCTCTAGGCCAATGAGCACGAACAAAAGCACAGATTGTCGTACACGCGTTGAGCCTAACGTAGTGGTCGGCCGCTTTGTTTAACCCGTAGCCGCCAGGCTAGGCGATCGAAGGGGTGGTTTCTCACTGCCAAGTGATTGCCTTGAGCGGACGCTCAAGTAAACGCAGGGATTGGTTAGAGGGTGCGCCTCGCCTCGCCGTTGGCTACGGGTTAAACGATAGTGCGCCGCTGCGCGCAGATTTACGGATCGTTTGATCAGTCGCTTCAAAAATGAGCAGCCGGCCGCTGCAGTATTGACATTTAGGCAACTGTCCCGCCAGGTGGTGCCTGGCGTGGACGGAGCTTCGTCATTAGGCCTTCGTCGTAGACCTCGCAGGTGAACTGATCGGACGGCGAGTATTTGTAAAGCTGCACCAGCAATTGCAGGATTACTCGATCTGCGTACTCATAGTCCGTACCGAAGTTGGCGTAGAAGCACGGGATGCCGTCGACATCCTGGCGGTGGACGGCGACTGACAGGTCGAGCTCGAGGAACCGCAGATGATTTTCATGCTGTCCGCTGTCGATGTCGAAGGGCAAATGAACGGAGAGGCCGTTATTGTCGCTTCCATCGATCATTCCCTGAGCAACGACTTGGAGTCTCGGTGCGTCAGTATCGGAGCTTTCGATGTTGATGATGTAGCCATGCTCGGTTGGAACCAAGTCAGCAACGGTGTATTGCAAAGCGGATTGGATGGTTGAAAATTTGATCATGGGCGTATGTCAGGGTTTGGAGTATCACAGCTTACGATTCAGAATATGTCGAGCTTTCATCGGCACATTTCGGACGGAATTCACTGTCGAAAGATTATACAGATAAGTGTGTCAATACGTTTGATTGACTACTGCGAGCCACTTGGGAAAGAATCAAAAGTCTTGCGCTTATATCTGGCGGTATTGGGCGGCCCAGGGATTTGGTCAACAAGTTGCTGCCCAATCTCCGGAGCCCAGGCCATTGCCGTCAGTGATTCAATTGCGAAACAGACTGTTTCGCAATTGGTCTGGTCCAAGTGAGAAGTGGTAGTGTCCTCTCAAACGGCTC
Organism: Rania fehmarnensis; assembly: GCF_056494185.1. Taxonomy (NCBI): domain Bacteria; kingdom Pseudomonadati; phylum Planctomycetota; class Planctomycetia; order Pirellulales; family Pirellulaceae; genus Rania; species Rania fehmarnensis. The sequence goes on along the minus strand of NZ_CM151398.1, from coordinate 8,286,156 downwards.
TCGTCCTGGCCCTATAATCACTTGTGCGTATTGCCACTGGGCTTAACCTAGCAAGACGTGGTGTGCCATGGTAACGCAGGGTCGGGTACGCTTTCCAAGTTTAATGATAGGGTAAGTGATGATGGTCAGAGCTTTTGTTTGTCTTGGACTGTTGACCTGGGCTGCGGATGCCCTGGTTTCGCAAGAGCCGCCACATCCGGTGAAGAACCCCGTATCGGCGATTATGCTCTCGGGCGATTGGCTACCCTCGGATCCTCACGCCATCAACTTTGCTCGGCTGCCGCGTTTGCGCTCTCAACATGTGGTCGTTAGCGATGTCCGCGCCGCTGACAAATCGGTAGTGCAAGTGGATAAACAGAGCGGTGGAGTCAACCAGCACAATTACTTATTGCGCTTTGGCGATCAGTTCTTCTTGATGTGGAGTGATGGCCCCGGCGTTGAGGATCGCGTTGGTCAACGCGTCAAATACGCTACCAGTTCCGACGGACTGAATTGGCAAGTCAAAGGTTTCATTACACCCGAACCGCCAGGATCGGGGCCGGGGTCGAAGTTCTATGGCACACGCTCAACCGCAGGCTTTCGCTATATCGCTCGGGGCTTCTGGGTACGAGATGGACAACTGTTGGCTCTGGCGTCGCTCGATGAAGCCGCTGGTTTCTTTGGCCCCAGCTTGGCGCTGCATGCCTTCCGCTGGGAAGAGTCTTCCGGTAGTTGGACCGACTACGGCTTAGTGGCCCAAGACGCGATCAATAACTTTCCCCCGCGTGCTCTGCGCGATGGCGGGTGGTTGATGTCCAGGCGGAGACACAACTACAAGGAAGCTGGTGTCGAGTTTCTGATCGGCGGTGTAAAAGCTCTCGATGATTGGCAGTCGTTCCCGGTATTCGGCAGCAATTCCGAGCTTAAAGCCGAGGAGCCTGAGTGGTGGGAATTGCCCGACGGCAACCTGGTAGCGGTGTTTCGTGATAATAGCCGCAGTGGATTCTTGTTTCGCAGCTTTTCCACCGACAGCGGACGTACTTGGACCAAACCGATCAAGACGAACTTCCCCGACGCAACCTCGAAGGTGTGCGGACTGCGACTGGCTGACGGCCGGTACGTGCTGGTATCCAATGCGAATCCTAAACGTCGCGATCCCTTGACGCTGGCCATTAGTTCTGACGGTATCATTTTTAATCAGCTGTTTTACCTGGTTGGCGAGCGGCACGTGGATTATCCACACGTCATTGAACACGATAACAGTTTGCTGATCGCTTTCTCAGGTGGCAAACAGACCGTCGAAGTGCTGCGCATCTCCCTTCAAGAGTTGAGCCCGCAGTGACTCCACGCCGAGAGAATTCTGCGACCAATGTACCGAACGTGCGTACGAACCAAGATCCGCCAAACTTGTCTAGAAAGACACCCCTGCCGATGCATAGCCTGAGGAGACCGCAAAGAGGAGCAAGTTGTAAGCGGTAAGGAATAAGCCAATGAGTGTTTGCAAGAAGTAGCCTTCCCGCTGAAACCTTATGCCTTACAACTTACTTCTTATCCCTTACCGCTTACTCCTACCATGGTGCAATTCCGGTCTTCGGCTCTGAAGTTTGAACTGCCTTCGTCATACAAATCGGCGCCCATCCGAAATTTCTCAGCCATCGACAGTTCAGCCGCTCTCGCGACTGAAGGTGACCACCCGGTTACCAGTCTGGGCGATCCTCCAGCGATACTGATGTAAGTTCGTGGTAGACTAATCGTCGATAGTGGTAGTTCGCCGTAGCTCTACTTGGGAATACAAATTATGCGCAACCTAGCCTTACTCATTCTGTGTGTCGCGACCATGTTTGAATCTGTGTGTGCCGAAGAACCAATCGTTTTCGTCTCTGCGTTCACCAACGGGGACGAGGGTGCAATTCATGCTTATCGTTTTGACTCGGAGAAGGGGCAATTGAAGTTATTGCAGCGCACAACGGGTATCGAGAATCCTTTCTTTCTGGCCATTTCACCCAATCGAAAATCTCTCTATGCGATTGATGCCAAACAATTTGGCAGCCAAGACGACGAGTTTGTAGCTGCTTATGCGATTGAGGGACGCAGCGGCAAGTTGACGAGACTCAACCGGCAATCGAGCCGCGGTTCGGCATCCTGCTATCTGGATGTTGATGCCACTGGCCAGTCGGTCGTCGTGGCCAACTACATGTCTGGTAGCGTGGCTTCACTACCGGTGCTGGCGGATGGCTCGCTCGGGGAAATCGCAACTTTTGTGCAACACACAGGATCTAGCGTCAATCCAGAACGTCAAAAGGAGCCGCACGCGCATTGCATCGTAATTAGCCCGGACAATCGATTTGCGCTCGCAGCAGATCTGGGGAACGACAAGATACTGAACTATGAACTCCAGCCTCAAACTGCCCAGCTGAGACCGAACTCAGCCCAACCATTTGCGACGCTGCCAGCCGGCTCTGGGCCTCGCCACCTGATTTTCAGTAAAGATGGGAATCGAGTGTACGTAATCAATGAACTCAAGAACACGGTGACGCTGTTCGACTATGCGAAGCAGTCCGGCGTATTGACTGAGCGGCAGACCATATCCACTGTCCCCGAAGACTTTGAGGGTGTCAGTCACACAGCCGATCTGAAGATGACACCCGACGGTCGTTTTCTCTACGGCACAAATCGCGGTCACGACAGCATCGCTATCTTCAAGCTTGCCGAGGACGGGCAGTTGAGTCTTGTCCGTATTGAACCCAGCCTCGGAAAGGGGCCACAGAACTTGTTGATTACACCCGATGGCCGATGGCTTATGTGTGCCAATATGCCTGGTAATAACCTGGCCATTTTCTCGATCGACGTCGATACCGGCGCTCTGAAATCCGCGGGCGAGCCGCTGAGTATTCCAATGCCATCATGTATTCGATGGTTGGAATGAGTATCCGACTGTTCGGCTAAGTAGGCAGTCAGTGAGCGGCCTTGGGCTACTCGTTGAGCTTCCAATAGCTTAAGGTTTGCATGCTTCCCTTGGGGCACTCAAAATTAGCTGGCCGCGGACGTCCAAACGCTGCCATGTTTACGATCAGTTGATTACCTTCGAGTGCAATGATTCCTAGTTGAATCTTTCCTGCAAATCCGCCCGAGACATGCAAATAGTCAACCTTGATTGGCAACTTTGATTCGTCGATTCGAAAGAGTGCGTCAATCATCGTTTGGCCGCCAAAGGTTACGGTCAGGCGATTGTGATTGGCGACTCTTTTTCCACACTTGACCATGCCTGCTGGCAGTGGCATCCCGTCGCTAACCATTTTCACTGATGTCCATTCTCCCTGGACACGCTGAATCGTTTCTCCAGGCACGTAGGCGAATTGTTCAGCCATCCCTTCGGTGGATGTCTCCTGATGCTCGGCAGCCGGCGTTCCACCAGTCACGTTCGGCGGGCGAGCTGCGTCAGATCGCATAAGTCTTTCCAATGCTTGTCCTGTCCCTCCTGCCGTTGTAAACCTGGTTGGACGTGCTTGGCCGTACATATCCAGACATATCTCGAGTCGCGAGTCAACAAAGCGGAAAATTCCGTAGTTGGTGTTGCCCGCTTCTGGGCCTTCGACGAATTGGATGTCGATCGTAGAAACCTTCGGCTCAACGTCGATGATGAAAATTCCTTCGTAGATCGAACCGGCAGACTCGGAACGGAAACGATCGCCATCGATCAAAATTCTCGATCCATTAAGCATATCTGGGGCTACGGAATTGCCAGACACTTCTAAGCTCTCAAATTCCCAAGTGCCTTCCAGGCTGCGTAGAGCTTCTATATGAGCCGATAATTTGGGCCAACTCGCAAAACCTGTTTGTTTAGCAACCGCCAGCTGAGCATCCGCTAACCGCCAATCTCGCTGCGTGACCTCACTCACCGACAACGATGCGGCGGATGGAACCTGTGTTTGGATGCAGTTGATGGCTTCGCTGTTGCCCTGCCTGAGGTCAACGAGCAATCGCTTGGCTTGTGAACGCAGGTGGTCGAGATTGGGACGAGATACGAGTTTCTTGGCCATGTCATTCTCCTTGATTGCCTGGACCCGCAGCAGACTGAGAAGAATGAAATCACACGTGTAGTGCAGCATTTCTTGGCGAGGTTAAACCCTTCCCGCGGATCTGGAGGCGAGCCATTTCACCTACCCCTAGTCTATCCACTCCAAGTTCGGATCGCAAATGACGAACTCGGTCGAAATGAAGGCTACTCATCTAGTGACGACAAACGTGTCTTTCGAACAATCCAATTTCTTAAGGAAACACAGGGAGTTTAAAATTTCTTCGCCTGAAACGCATTTCCTCCTTGTGAGTGCCAGCAACTAGGGCCATGATGATTCCGTTGCGATGAGGTTTAGGTTGTTCGACCAGTCCACACCACATCTCCGCAATTCATCAAGTCGTTGAGTTCTCCTTTGCGCGAGCCCCAAAAGTGATGCTGAAATTGTCGATTGGAAGCTTGGCGGCCAGGGTAGTGCTCTCCGCGTTGACAGTTGCCTCCTGGCTGTTTTCGCAGTGTGCTCTTGCGGAACAGGCAGTGGCAGAATCTCTCGCTGAATTCTTGAGTGTCCACTGTGCTGCTTGCCATACAGACGGCGCGGTGGATTCGAGATTCGATCTTGCCAAACTAACCTGGCAACCTGACGGCTCCAGTGTAAACGCATTGGGCCAGATTTATCAGCGTGTCGAGGCCGGTGAGATGCCGCCGAAAGACGAGAAGCAACCTTCAGAGTCGGAGCGTGAACATTTTCTTACGCAACTTTCCAGCAAAATGATCGAGCTCGATCAACAGCGAATCGCCCGTGATGGCCGCGCGGTTAATCGCAGACTGAATCGTTACGAATACGAAAACAGCCTTCGCGATCTACTCGATCTCCCTTGGCTGCAAATTCGTGATACTTTGCCGGAGGATGGCGAACTGCATCGCTACAACAAGATTGGTGAAGCCCTGGATGTTTCCCACGTGCACCTCTCGCGATACATGAATGCAGCCGAAAACGCGATTCGACAAGCAATCCTGGTGCACTTTGATCGTCCTCAGCGATCCTCAAAGCGATACTATGCGCGGGACGAGTTTTCACTGGTTGGCAATTTCTGGCCACGCGAGAATGGCACTCTGCCCGATCGACTTTCTTTTCCGGTTCTGGACTCACATGCCCAACCAGACGTTCGCTCCGGCGAAGCACCCAAGTCGTCTCCCGAAACTCGCCAGCGAGAGGCCGTGGGTCGAGTATCCAGCATTTTCAGCGATGCCGGTGGATACAGTTGGGGGCAATTTCGAGTGGCCGCGACCGGTAGGTATAAACTTCGGTTCAAAGGTTATTCGATTTGGGTCAGCGGCGGAGGAATCGGTCGTTGGTTCTACGAAGGATTTGGCGATGAAAAGGCGCCTGTTTACCACCTGCCACTATGGCATCGTCCAAATGCTGATGAAGTTTGGCCAGGACGAAGGCCGGAACCGATTGGCGTGTATGCCCAAAGCTCTGGAAAGAGCCGATCGATCGGAGCGTTTGATTTTGGAGTTGATCCAACGGAGTGTGAATTAGAAGCCACCCTGGTAGCTGGCGAAGTCTTGCAAACAGACGGTATGCGATTGTTCCGTACAAGAGTCAACGGCACCGACGAACAATATGTGAACCCATTGGCAACCGAAGCTGGTATGCCAGGCTATGCCATTCAATGGATGGAGGTCGATGGCCCCATCGATGACGAATCGACCTCGGTTGGATATCGCTTGCTGTTCGACGACTTGCCCCTCAAGCGACTCTCTGAATCGTCGACGGGCGGTCTGGTTTTAAAGTTGCCCGCTCCGTCACCTGCCTCAAACGGGCCTCCCGCGGCGGGTACTGCAACAGCTGGCCGTCCCCCGGTCAGACGCGGCTTCGGTGGTCCGAGATTTGTAGATGTGCGCGTGGAGGTTGAAAGTAATCAACCGCGTGTAGACTGTGAGCGTTTGCTCAGAGCATTCATGCGGCGAGCTTACGATCGAACTGTGGACGAGTCTCACCTGAGTCGCTTTCTGCAACTTTTCGAGAACGAGTATGACAAAGGCGTTGGATTCGCCAGTGCCATGGTGACGGTCTATTCTGCTGTGCTCGTTTCGCCAGGCTATATCTACTTGGATAATGCGCCAGGTAAACTGGATCAGCACTCCCTCGCCAGTCGACTAAGCCTGTTCCTTTGGAACTCAAAACCTGATGCCGAGCTTCGTAAGCTGGCAGATGATGGGCGGTTGCTGGACCCAGGAGTTCTGCAAAGCCAAGTTGATCGGATGATCGAGGATGGCAAGTCTCGACGATTTGTGGAAGCCTTCACAGACTATTGGCTGGACCTACGCAAGATCGATGACACCTCACCTTCATCGACGCTATACAACGACTATGAATTGGACGAGCCACTCAAGGCCGCAGCCCTTGAAGAGACGAGACTTTACGTTGGGAGGATGTTTCAGGAGAACTTACCTGCAAGTGTCATCGTCGACTCCGATTTTAGCTTTCTCAATGAACGGCTGGCGGCGCATTACCAATTACCGGATGTCATGGGTGCGGAAATGCGATTGGTCAATTTGCCTGAAAATAGCGTGCGTGGTGGCCTGATGACTCAAGCCAGTGTCTTGAAGGTGACTGCCAATGGCACTACCACCTCGCCTGTCATTCGCGGCAATTGGATTGCTGAACGAGTGCTAGGAGTTCGAGTAGCTCCGCCTCCCTCGGTGCCTGCGGTTGAGCCGGACATTCGAGGAGCAGTAACTATTAGACAACAGCTTGAGCGACACAGGAGCGACCCGAGCTGCTCAGCGTGTCACGCGAAGATTGACCCACCTGGCCTGGCACTTGAAGCGTTTGATGTCATGGGAGGCTTTCGAGAACGCTACCGTGCGATCAACGATACGCAGCCACAAGCCAAGGGAGTGGGGCTGAACGGTCAAACGTATGCCTTTCACTACGCTCTACCGGTCGACACTGCCGGCACGATGCCTGATGGGAAAGCATTCAATGACATTCGAGAGCTGAAAGCCTTACTTCTTCGCGATGAAAAGGTTGTTGCCAGGAATCTCGTCTGCCAGCTCTTGATTTACGCAACGGGTTCGCCCATCACGGTTTCGGACAAGGCTCAAGTAGAAAAGATCCTTATGGAAACTGAGCAAGAGCGTTTTGGCGCTAGAAGCATTATGCGCGCGATCGTGGCGAATCATCTGTTCCAGCACAAGTAAAGATCGGGCTAAAGTTCCGTGCTTTTCATCCGCTAGAGAGTGACGAGACTGACCATGGCAAAGAGCAGCAGATTCATGAGATCATCAGGCAGACGAACTTTCTTGCGTGCTGCTGGGGTATGTCTGGCGTTACCTTTCATGGAATCGATTCGGGGCGCGACCACAAACGCATCCGGTGACGACAAGGCGGACGATAAACCTCGTCGATTTTTAGGTATCTGCAACAATTTGGGATTGCTACCCGAGGAGTTCTTTCCCAAACGGCCAGGGCGCGACTATGAGCTCTCTCCGTATTTGAAGGTTTTGGAAAAACATCGCGAACATTTCACTGTCTGTAGTGGAGTTTCACATCCCAACGTGGATGGTGGTCATCCGTCGGACATCAGTTTTCTCACGGCCGCTCCGCACCCTGCGAGTAGTTCGTTTCGAAATTCCATTTCGCTGGATCAGTACATCGCAGAACATGTCGGACATCAAACTAGATTTCCTTCATTGACCCTAGCTGTAAACTCTGGCTCGCGCAGCCTGTCTTGGACTGGCTCGGGGGTAGCGATTCCTCCCGAAGAGAGCGCTGCCAATTTATTTAAACAGCTTTTTATGCAGGGTAGCTCTGCAGAAATCGAAACCCAGATTAACAAGCTGGACACAGGTCGCAGCATTCTTGACGCTGTGGCGGATCAGGCGAACAATTTGTCGCGACGGTCCAGTGGCAATGATAAAGCTCAGTTGGAACAATATTTTTCCAGCGTTCGCGATTTGGAGTCCCGACTGCTGGCCGCTCGAGAGTGGGAACGCAAACCTAAGCCGATTGTTGAAGCGAAGCCGCCTACAGATCCCAACGGCCCCGCACAATACATCGTCAAGATTCGATTGATGTATGAAATGATCAAGCTCGCCTTTCAGACCGACTCAACTAGATCTGTGACTCTCATGCTCAACAGCGTGGGTACTCCAGTCGTGGAAGTACCAGGGCATGCGATTAACGACGGCTATCACAATCTATCCCACCATGGAAAGTCGGTCGAGAAACTGGCTCAGCTGCGAGTGATTGACCTCGAGCACATGAAGTTGCTGGATCAACTGCTGACTGATCTCAAATCGGTGCCAGAACAAGGCGAGACATTGTTGGATCGCAGTATGATTCTCTATGGATCGAATTTGGGAGATGCAAACGCTCACTCAACGACCAACATGCCGATATTCTTTGCCGGTGGCGGATTTAGTCACGGACAACATTTGGCATTTGATACGCAACAAAACTACCCGTTGCCCAATCTGTTTGTTTCCATCGTGCAGCAGATGGGAATTGAGAGCGATAAGTTTGCGTCTTCAACCGGTTCGATGCGAGGGCTTGAGGCAATATGATGCTAACGCACACAGTGAGGGGCTCGTTTCTGATATTCTTCTCGACGATCGGCCTATTACGAGCTGAAGAACACCTCATTGACTTTGAAATGGTCGAGATAGGCAAGCCTGTGACCAAGTGGGATGACCAAGGCGTTCAGATCGAACTGGCTCACTCCCCGAAAAAGAGTAAGGCCCTTGGGAAAATTACTTTTTTCCCACATCTTGGAACGGGTCGCAAAGGCGTGGTCAACGCGATGGCTAATGAGGCTATTCCCGTGCGTGTCAGGTTTGAGAGTGGAGCTAGGAAAGTGACCGCAAAACTCTGGGCCTCGACAACCAGCGCCGCTTTCCTTGAGGCCTTTGATAAGGATGGAAAATCGCTAGACAAACAAATGATCGACAGCGTGCCCGTTCGCCAAGCGCCGGAGGATCATGTGCCATTCTTCGAGCTTAGAGTTGAGGCGACCGACATCGCCTACGTTGAAATTGGTGGATCTAAACCAGGAGGATATGTAGCCATCGACGAGCTACGTTGGACCACCGAGGACAACTAACCTGACGCGGCTAACATCGTTTAACCCGTAGCCGAAGGCTAGGGAATCGAAGCGAATGTCCTTGCTGGCTAAGTCATGATGTTGAGCCTGCAGAGGTTAGGTGGTAGCAGCGATTGGTTAGAGGGTTCGCCTCGCCTGTCGGCTACGGGTTAAACGAGGAAGTCATGATGTTGAGCCTGCAGAGGTTAGGTGGTAGCAGCGATTGGTTAGAGGGTTCGCCTCGCCTGTCGGCTACGGGTTAAACGAGGAAGTCGTGATGTTGAGCCTGCAGGGGTTAGGTGGTAGCAGCGATTGGTTAGAGGGTTCGCCTCGCCTGTCGGCTACGGGTTAAACGAGGAAATCATGATGTTGAGCCTGCAGGGGTTAGGTGGTAGCAGTGATTGGTTAGAGGGTTCGCCTCGCCTGTCGGCTACGGGTTAAACGAGGACAACTAGCCTGACGCGGAGGCGCCCGGCTGTTTGATTGGCAGCTGAACGTTTATCTCAAAGTACTTCAGGCCGTGGGCGAGCGGTCGGCCGATCCAGGCTTCGAAACTGGGGTGGTCGTCAGGTATATAACTCGTGCGCGGTAGCCAACTGCCATACAGCCATTCCAATAACCGAATCTCCATATCGATATCGCCTTTCATTTCTACCTGGGCGACTAACATGGCGGGAAATCGATACAGACCGATTTCCCCTTCAGCCTTGACTGTCGCAGGCACTTCTAAGGCTACACAGTAATGGCAATCTTCCAAGGCCGTGAATCTTGGGCTCTCGAATTGATAACCGAGCCATTGTCCACCAGACAAATTTCGCGAGTCTGCCCAAGCCAGCATGCGATTTACGGCTTGAACGACGCTGTCACCAACGTACGGATTGGCGACGCGAATGTAAGCGACATGGCGAGCCGGCAACTCACGAATGCGCACTCGAAACCGATCGGGGTTGGCTCGCGAACGGGCTTTGTCTAGCTTGAAGACAGATTGTGCCGTAGCATTCTCAATGCGGTCGAATTGTTTGGCTTGCCACCCATCCAAGTCAAACTGGCTAGGGGCGACGCCGTACTTGAGCTTGAAGCTGCGCGTGAAGTCGGATGAACTTGAGAATCCGCAATCGATGGCCACTTCGGTAAGTGACTTCCTCTTACCATAGCTCATCAAGTACAGTGCGCGTTCAAGTCTTAGGCGTTTGACGCACTCATTGGGCGTCTCGCCGAGCATCGCTTGAAAGATCCGATGAAAGTGGAACGGAGACAGATCCGCCAGCTTGGCTAATTGGTTCAAGTTCAGCGGCCGGCTGATGTCTGCCATGATGAAATCGAGTACGCGATTAATGCGCTCGATGTAACTGGTTTTCTCGGTCGGCCTGGATTTTTTGTCAGATCGCAAGATTTGTCAAAACGCCAAAAAGTCGATGGGTAGGATTGTGTCAACCGCCAAATGGTGGAACACGTAGGCGAGCCTCTCCGAGGCTCGCGGACAAGCATTCATTCAACGTAGTAATCGGTTGGGCACTGGTTCACGCGCGGGCACGTGCTCTTTGGCGTAGCGAGTCTCAGAGAGACTCGCCTACGTGCTTTAGGAACCAATCAGGAGAGCACTCATGCGCACCATCATAGTTTGTCTGGCAATGATTTTGTGCGGCTGGACCCTCTGCAGAATCACCGTGGACAGTCACCACAGCACCTTAGCCTCACCAAAGGACGACAACATGCAATTAGGGAACTTCTCGATCAGCCTGACCGTCAAGGACGTGCATGCATCGAAAGCATTCTATGAAAAGCTGGGCTTCAAAGTCAGCGGTGGAGATCTGAAACGCAACTATATCGTTATGCAGAACGACACCAGCACGATTGGCCTGTACCAGGGGATGTTCGAGAAGAACTCGCTGACCTACAACCCGGGCTGGGATCGCAATTGCCAAACATTGCCAGAGTTTCAGGACGTGCGTGAGATCCAGAAGGAATTGAAGAAGCGTGGGCTTACGCTAACTGTCGAAGCCGACGAATCGAGCGAAGGAACCGCCTACTTGACGTTGGTCGATCCCGATGGAAATCCCATTCTGATCGACCAGCATGTGCCAAAGCCAGTTGGTCGCTAAGCGGAGTTGAGCACTCCCTTGTTGTGTACACTGAAAACGAGTCAGGTTGCGGTTGTCGATTTTGGGAATTGCGACTTTTAATGTATCATCTGCACTGAAGGCAGCGAACCTTTACCAATTTTCTGCCTCCGCTGTTAACATTGGCCAGCCGTAACTCTGTTTGCGATTTCCAATGTAGCTGAATTCCGAGCGGATCCTGATCGAAATGAAACATAATAAACTGAAGGCCTATTGGAAATTGCAGTGTTGCACGATGATTCACTGATCGAGGTGATCGAAAAAGTCAAACAAGGCGAGGTGGCTGCAGTACATTCGCTGTGGGATCGATATTTTCCACAAGTGGTTCGCTTGGCTGGTTCTCGCTTGGTTGGGCGACGCAAGGCCGCAGCCGATGAAGAAGACGTAGCCATCAGCGTCATGGAGAGTTTCTTCCGAGCGGCCGCGGCCGGACGCTTTCCTGATCTGCGCGATAGCGACGGAATTTGGCGGCTACTTTCCTCGATGACGTGTCGCAAGGCGATCGACCTCATTCGACGAAACACGGTCCGTTACACCGTCGATCTGCCCGACGGCGTTTTGCAGCAAGTTGGTCCCAACGACATCAACAATCAATCGCCGCTCATGGCGCTCATGGTCGCCGATGAGATTGACCGCCTGTTCGGCCTGCTTGACCCGAAGTATCACCAGGTTGCCAGGCTTAAGCTGGAATGTCTGACCGTGCCCGAGATCGCCGCTGAGTGTCAATTGCACATCTCTACAATAGAACGACGACTGCGCATTATTCGCGAAATATGGGCGCGAGCCATCGAAAGCGAAACTTCTGACTGATTTGGCGTACAACTAGAAAATCCTGTGAAGGTCTTTTGCCGCCAGCTGCGGTATGTCTCTAGTTGATCATCGTGGCTGAATAGCCTGCGTTCTCTGCGACTCTGCGATTTAAAAACTGAATGACGTGCAGCTTCAAAACTTGCACATCGATTGCGATTCATGTGAGGATTCCCCATGCGAGGCGTAGTTGCTGCGGGTGACATCGTCAGACGCCAGCGCCGTTTGAGAGGCTGGACACAGGAACAATTGGCTACACATGCGGATTGTGACGTCAAGACGATTCGCCGAGCCGAACATGGCGGCATCATCGATCTGAACACGTTGAAAGGCATCGCATCCGGGCTGCACGTTGCATATGGTAAGTTGATCATCGCGACATCGCCGAGTGCCACGCCGACAGGCGAGTTAAAAGAAACACAGGCGATGCTTCGTCGGTGGGCAAGGGCTTTCGAGGAACGTGATGTCGATGCATTGCTGCACACCATGCAAACAGGGGCGGTATTAACCGTTCCAGGTAACCACTCCCTCTTGTTTTCGGGTGAACATCGAGGATTACTGAGCATTCGATCCGTTCTCAATGACATGCTAACAAAATGGTCACCACGAATCGTGTTCAAAAGTTCGAAGCCCAATACGATCTGGTCCCAAGTGGCCTACGTTCCGTTTCAGTTACAATTATTCGATCAGAACGAAAATCCGCTTGGGACAAGCCCTGCTCTGTTCGCCATGCGATTGCGGAACCATAGAGTCTCTCGGCTTCAAATCTATTGGGATACGCTAACACTCCTGCGAATAGTGAGCTCCAATCATGACTGACTCGGCGACGGATCTGGATTTGTTAATGCAGTTGGATGACCTGTGTGAGCGGTACGAGCAGGAATTCCGAATCGGGAAGACGCCGAGAATTTCTAGTTATCTCGAATGCGTAGTGGAATCGTATAAGTCGCGTTTGTTAATGGCTTTGGTGTCGCTGGACGTTAGCTTGCGAGCTGACGAGTACAAACGCATGTTGGTCGACCAAATTTTACAAGGCTATACGACGGAGCTACAAAATGGTCAGTCGGTTGATACGCTGCGCTCGATAATACAAAACGCCATTGATTCAAATTCAAAACCGGCAGCAACCGACACCGCCGAACTTTCAGGCGGCGATTCGACCGGACATGATTTCAGCGTCGATATTGATGCTACGCAAGCCTATGAGTCCGCAGCGACAAAATCGAACTCAATGTACCCAACGATTGAAGGGTACAGAATTGAAGGAACCTTGGGGCAAGGCGGGATGGGCGTCGTCTATAAGGCGACTCAAGTTGCCTTGAATCGCACGGTAGCTTTGAAGATGATCTTGAGTCGCGATCAAATCTCCGACGATCAACTGCGTCGATTCGAGCGTGAAGCGAAAGCCATCGCTGAACTGAAGGACCAGCGTTTTGTGCAGATCCATCAACTCGGATATCACCGCGGTCAGCCTTACATGGCGCTTGAATATGTTGAAGGTGGATCGCTGGAAGCCTTTCGTCGCAATGAGCCACAGTCGGAGCAATTCGCAGCCCAAATGGTGCAGGCGATTGCGGAAGCGATGAGCCAGGCTCACGCTATTGGCCTGGTCCATCGCGATCTCAAGCCGCACAATATTCTTCTGACCCACGATTTGCAACCCAAAGTCGCTGACTTCGGTTTGGTCAAGCGTCAGAGCGATGACGATTCTCAGCAAACCGAGACCGGGCAGATCATGGGGACTGCTTGTTATATGTCGCCGGAGCAAAGCTTCGGAGAGTCGGACATTAGCCCAGCCACGGACATTCACGCTCTGGGCGGGATCTTGTACTGCTTGCTGACCGGCCGTCCACCTTTTCTGGGAAAGACCCGGCATGACACGATTCAGCAACTGCGAGACGAAGAACCAGTCGCACCGTCGCGCTTGCGAGCCGGGGTATCGAAAGACCTTGAGACGATCTGTATGAAGTGTTTAGAAAAAGACCCGCGCAAACGTTATGCGTCGGCTACCGAAGTAGCCGACGAGTGTCAACGTTACCTGTCCGGTCGCCCGATCATTGCCAGACCCATAAGTTCATTGGAACGCAGTTGGCGTTGGTCGAAACGAAACCCCCTGGGGGCTACTGTGGGAATGTTGGTAATGGCGATTGCTATTGTCTCTTCGGTCATGTCTTGGCGACTGAATGTGCTGAATACGCAGGTCACTAACGAACTGGTACTGCGCAAAGCTGCCGAAATCAAACGCGATGAAGCTGATACCAAGCGCGCCGTTGCTGAAGAAACGCAGCACGTTGTCTTGGACAAGAGTATGCAAGGATTTCATGACGTACTGTTTGCTGCAGATTCGAAACTGCGAAACTTCACCAGCCTGCTACCTTTCCGCAGGCAGTTACTGTTGAGCGCTCGCGCCCACATTGATGGCATACCTCAGACGCCCATAGACAATCCGCTTAGGTATCGAGATTCATCCATCGCCAATCAGAGATTGGGGGACATCGCACTACTGACCGACGGTGGCGCGAGTGCCTTGAAGTATTATGATTCCGCCTATGCGGGTCTACAGCATGCCGCAACGCTGAGTCCGACCAGTCCAGCCAGTTTAAAAAATCTCGGGACCATTTGCGAATTGCAGGCGAAGGCTCATCGAGTATTGGGACAGACGGTGAAGGCTCGCGAGAAAGCACAGGAAGCTCTCGAGCACGCCAAAAAGTGGGTGGCTTTGCAGGCAAATAGCAGCGAGAGAGATCCCAACGCACTCAAAGCGGTCGTAGAGTATCAAGTGCTACTAGGTGAACTTGCTTTGTCACTGGGAGATGTATCCCAGGCTGGCAATCACTTTACCGAAGCACGGCAAGTTGTTGACGATATTCTCAGCAAAGAAAATAAGGACGACAAAAAATTAGCTTACTGGGTCGCGACTCAACAGGGCTCACTCGAACTATTGTTCGGCGAATTTCATCGCCGCTGGAACCAGGCGGAGCTTGCGAGAGAAGCGTATGGCCAGGCTATTGAGCATTTCGAGCGATTGGTGGAGATGTTTCCGAAGGCGGTCGGAGAGTCCCTGGCGCTGGCTCAAGCGCACAAGGCCGCGGGCGACTTCGATATAGCGCATCGCCAAGAGTTTCAGTTGGCTGCGAATCATTATCGTGAAGCTCATACGATCATTGCGGCCCTCTATAAGGAAAACCAAGACGACGTAAGAGTTTTAAGAGAAGCCGCAAATATCAACTATCGCTGGGGGGCGTTGATCCAACTGGCAGAGAGCCGCAACTTCAGGTTAAGCAATATCCCCGATGACACCGCTTCAGGCGAATTTATTCGCAAGTCCGTGAACGCTCGCCTGCGAGAGGCCAAAGCTGATCCAACTGACATGCAAGCGAAGATTGAGTTAGCCATGGCTCTGGCTCGACATGGCAACCGACGAGAAGCTGTCAAGTTGGCCGACGAGATGATTAAGCAAGGCAGCTTCAATCCACGACTGCTCTTTCAAGTTTGTTGCACATATGCCCAGTGTAGTCGATCGCCAGACGAAGCCGAGCAGAAGATGTATCGTGCACGTGCTTTAGAGACGTTGGACAAATTGCAGCAAGCTGGTTGGAAAGACCTGGTCACACTCCGCAGCGACCCCGATTTAATTCCGCTGCAAGAGTTGGACGAGTATCAGCGTCGCCTCGACAACTGGGACACAATACCATAGCTAAGGAACCCAACCAAAACCCGAAGTGTCGGATTGTATTTGTCTCACCGGGAACTTACCGGTAACTTCCCTGGTATCTGTTTTTGTCTAAGTTAAACTCGGTCTAAGCACGTGGATGTGTCCACGTGCTTACCATAAGAAGCGAAAGAAATCGTGAAGGACTTTGGAGTTCTCGTGCGGTTTGTTTCTGGTTTAATTCCCTCGTACACCAAGAAACATAGTAGAAATTCCCATGCACCTTTCACGCAACACCAGGTGGTCGCGCGGGGCCAAAAGCTCGCGAAGCCAAGCGAGAAAACGCCAGTTGATCATCGAGTCGCTCGAGGCTCGTCGAGTCCTAGCCACCGTCACCTGGGACGGTGGCGCCGAAACGTTCAACTGGAACGACGCTGCCAACTGGAGCGGCGACGCTCGGCCTACTGCCAGCGATGATGTGATCATTCCCGATCTGGGAGCCGCCGGGGTGGTCGATCAAACGATCGTCAGCAGTGCAGCTGCCACGGCCAAAAGCGTCACATCGGCCGAAAGTATTTCTGTATCGGCGAACACGCTGACCATTAGCGGCAACGTGAACGGTCCTGGCAACGTGACCGTCGCTGGCGGTACTGTTCAGCTCAATTCATCTTGGGTGAATACTTCGACGATTGTGTTGAACTCGGGTACGTTGAATCTAGGAGGCAATTTTACGACGCTAGGATTTGGTTCCATCCAACGAGCCACACCCACCGCAGGCAACATCAACATTTTAGGCACACTCAATAACACCGGAGAGACATTTGTAGTTGATGGTGACACGGCCACCGGTGGACTGGGAACGGTGCGTTTGTTTGGTGGTGGAATTAGTGGTGGGACAGTAGAGACAACGAACGGTGCTGTCCTGCAATCGGATCAGGGTTTCTTGAACAATGTTGTGCTGAACGGTACAGCCACTGTCGTTGTGGGAGGCAATGTCCGAGGGTTACGAATTCTTGGCGATCTCGTTCTCAATGGAACACTCAACACAAACGGAGGACGCATAGCGTTTGATGATGCGATCTCGCAAAGTGTTAGCACGACAAGCACTGGAACTATCTCATTGAATGGAGGACTCGAAAAGTCGGTCAACGCTCCCGTTACTATTGGCAATGGAATCACCGTTGCGGTTACCGGGTCCAATGGCTCGATTTCGGGCAGCTTTGTCAATCGAGGCGTGTATAGCGTCGATGGCGCTCGGTCGCTCGACTTAGTTGGCCAAGCTGCGGTGACTCACCGCAATGAAGGTGTTTGGCAGGTTACTGGTGGCGCGACGTTGAAATTGTCGAATAATCTGAATTCTTGGGACAACGATGGCACGATTATCGTCTCGGACGGCACTTTGAATCTGTTGGGAACTTTCACCCGCGCCGATCTTGGCACAGTCATTCGCACAGGTGGCAGCATCAACATTACCGGAACACTCAACAACACCGGAGAGACATTTGTAGTTGATGGTGACACGGCCACCGGTGGACTGGGAACGGTGCGTTTGTTTGGTGGTGGAATTAGTGGTGGGACAGTAGAGACAACGAACGGTGCTGTCCTGCAATCGGATCAGGGTTTCTTGAACAATGTTGTGCTGAACGGTACAGCCACTGTCGTTGCGGGAGGCAATGTCCGAGGGTTACGAATTCTTGGGGATCTAGTTCTCAATGGAACACTCAATACAAACGGAGGACGCATAGCGTTTGATGATGCGATCTCGCAAAGTGTTAGCACGACAAGCACTGGAACTATCTCATTGAATGGAGGACTCGAAAAGTCGGTCAACGCTCCCGTGACTATTGGCAATGGAATCACAGTTGCGGTTACCGGGTCCAATGGCTCGATTTCGGGCAGCTTTGTCAATCGAGGCGTGTATAGCGTCGATGGCGCTCGGTCGCTCGACTTAGTTGGCCAAGCTGTGGTGACCCACCGCAATGAAGGAGTTTGGCAGGTTACTGGTGGTGCGACACTTAACTTAGCGCGCACTTCAGGGGTACCATTCACCAATTCTTGGGACAACGACGGTTCGATTATCGTCTCGAACGCGACGTTAAACCTGGGCGGAACATTTACGCGCGCCAACCTTGGCACAGTCATTCGCACAGATGGCAGCATCAACATTACCGGAACACTTAATAACACCGGGGAGACATTCGTAGTTGATGGCGACACGGTCATCGGTGGACTGGGAACCGTGCGTTTGTTTGGTGGTGGAATTCGTGGTGGTACTGTAGAAACAACGAACGGTGCTGTCCTGCAATCGGATCAGGGTTTCTTGAATAATGTTGTGCTGAACGGTACAGCCACCGTCGTTACTTCCTCCCTGAGGCCAGGGCTACACGTTCTTGGGGATCTAGTTCTCAATGGAACACTCAACACAAACGGAGGACGCATAGCGTTTGATGATACGATCTCGCAAAGCGTTAGCACAACAAGCACTGGAACTATCTCATTGAATGGAGGACTCGAAAAGTCGGTCAACGCTCCCGTTACTTTTGGCAATGGAATCACCGTTGCGGTTACCGGGTCCAATGGCTCGATTTCGGGCAGCTTTGTCAATCGAGGTGTTTATAACGTCGAAGGTGCTCGACTTGACCTAATTGGTCCAACGACATCGACACACCGTAATGAGGGTATTTGGCGGGTAAACGCTGGCGCAACACTTAATGTGGCGCGAACCGCCTGTTGCGGGTCTTTAGATAGTACTTGGGACAACGATGGTGCAATTGTATTGGGTGGGACCTTAAACCTTGGTGGGGTCTTCACGACTGAAAACATCGGCACTATCAATCGCACGGGCGGTAGCCTCAACATTATTGGTACCCTTAACAATTCGGGCTCAAAATTCGTTATTGACGGCAACACGGCGACGGGCGGACTAGGCACGGTGCGGTTGGTCAGTGCGGTTGATATTGGCAGAATCAACGGTGGTACCGTAGAGACGATCAATGGTGGAATATTGGAGTCTGACAAAGGAATCATCAGCGGCGTTGTACTCAATGGTAATGCCTCTGTCGTGAGCACCCTCAGAGTTCTTGGTGATCTGGTTCTAAATGGTACGATCAACACGAATGGAGGAGACCTAAGATTTGAGAGCACAGCTGCGCAGAAAGTTAGTACGACAAGTAGCGGCACTATTCTATTGAACGGACAATTAGCCCAATCTCAGAATCATCCCGGTGTGACAATTGAAGCGGCCGTCACTGTCCAAACAACTAATTCTGCAACTATCCGAGGAGACTGGTTTAACCAAGGAATGATTCGGCACTCAAGTGCCAATACCCTGACCATTCTTGGTGGCAACCTCATCAACGAACCTGACGGCTTGGTCGAATCGGCAGGTGGCACGTTGCAACTCGACAGTACCAACTGGACGAATCTCGGAACGTTTCGCGCACTGAGCGGCAAGTCAATCACGTCGACCAATCGTCCGACCAACTACACCGATAGTTCGCTCGTCGATGGTACCTGGGAAGTATTTAGCGGAGGTGTAATTCAGTTTCCTGCTAACACGCCCATCACTAACAACGCGGCCAACATTCGGCTTGATGGCGCTTCGCCGCTTATTCGTACTGGTACTGCAATCAATGCGCTGGATGGTTTGAACACCAACACTGGTACGCTACATTTATCAGGTGGTCACAACCGCACGCAAATGCTCGCTTTGTCCAATCATGGTTCAATCATCGTCGATACGCAGAGCACTCTCACGTTGTCTGATGTCGGACTCGCGCAGGTGGCGGGGCGGGCGATTGTGGATGGGACGCTGACTTCGCCGGTGGGAGTGACGATTACTGGTGGCACGCTGGGTGGCTCGGGTGATGTGCGCACGGATGTGACTAATGAATCGGGGACAGTCGCGCCTGGCAGTTCACCTGGGGTGCTGACGGTCTTTGGCGATTACACGCAAGCCGCGGCTGGTACATTGCTGATCGAACTAGCGGGCAGGCAGAGCGATGATCCGGTTGAGTTCGATCGCTTGCGAGTTACTGGTGTAGCGAGGCTCGACGGCCGCGTGCGGGCGGAGTTGCTCAATGATTTTGAACCGGCGCCAGGTGATGCATTTCGAGTGCTCGACTCGGCGGGCATCATTGGTCGCTTTGCAGTACATGACTTTCCGTATCCCGGCGGGACGGGGCGCAAGCTGACCGAAGCCTATGATTCATCAGGACTTACCCTGCTGGCTCAAATCGTTCCGCCGCTGGAATTCGTAGCCGCGACGACCAGCGCGGGCAACGATGCGACCTTGTCACCTTCTCAAATCGTCTTCGATCGCTTTGGCAACTCGTATGTCGTCGGCAGCTTCGAGGGCACAGTCGACTTCGATCGAGAGCATACGACCACTGGTGAACCACTCACCTCCACTGGTCAAGATGGATACATGGCAGCGTTTGATCCCACAGGCGGACTGCTATGGGTGCGAGGTTTGGATGGAGCCGGCGCGACTACGGCTTGGGGTATCGCGATCGATGATGCCGATCCACTGGTTGCCAGCGATGATCGCTTGTGGATCACTGGCGGCTTCGGGAACAGCTTGACGCTCGATGCCATTTCGATCAGCGGCACAGCTGAACAAGGCTTCTTGCTCCAGGCGGATAACCTCGGACAAGCACTTGCACTAGTGGAGCTGCCAACCGGTACAAATGGCTTGGGCAGACGCGTGGCTTTAACCGACGACGGCCGCGCAATTGTGGTGGGTGACTTTAGCGGTACGCTGACCGCCCCGGCATTAACGCTGGCTTCGGCCGGTGGCTCGGATGTTTTTGTCATGGAAGTTGCACCCGGCACCGGCGTCCTGCGCGCGGCGCGATTGGGTGGAACGGCCGATGATCATGGCAACGATGTCGCGATTTCTAGTTCAGGTCAGATATGGATCGTGGGTGACTTTGCTGGTACGACCACGGGCCTGGCTACCTTGACGGCACCCAGCGGTCCAGGACAGTCCAGTAGCGATGCGTTCCTGCTCAAGCTAACCGCCGATAACAACAGCTATGTCTCTGAAGTCGTTCGATCCTTCGGCGGTGATGGCAATGACTCAGCCACTTCTGTGGTCATTGATCCAGCGGGCAATATCATCGCTGGTGGCGCGTTCGAACTCTCCGTCGACTTCGATAACGACCCAAGTACCGCCTTCAACTTGCACAGCGGTGGCGATCAAGATGCGTATGTCGTCAAGCTAGGACCGCAAGGCGAATTCCAGTGGGCTCGCTCCTTCGGCGGCTATCGCGATGAAGATCTGGCGGACCTGGCCGTCGATGACGTCGGCAATCTCTATTTGACAGGCCGCTTTCATGATCGCGTCGACTTCGATCCTCAAGATGAAAGCTTTGTGCTCTCGACCAGCGATGAGTTAACTTCGGAAGCCTATCTAAGCAAGCTGGACGACCAAGGCCAATTCTTATGGGCTGGTCAATTTGGCAATCAACTCGATGCCTTTTCATTTGGAACAGGCGTCGATGTCACTAGCGCCGGGATCGTCGGCGCGATCGGAGCCTTTCGCGGCACAGTTGATTTCGACTTGACCGACCTGGTAACGACCAGTTCGTTCATGCCCTCCAACCCACTATCGACTGCGGGCTACCTGGCGCTGCATGACCAAAAAGGCATACCCGACATCAGCATCCTTGGTCTTCCCTCTGGAGTTGTCAACGAAGGCGTTACATTAAACTTGTCGGCATCGATTATTGATCCAGACTCCATTCGTTTTGACTACCAGTGGACTGTGAAGCGCGGCGATGCAATCATCGCGACCAGCCGATCCGCTCAGCCGGCTTTCGTTCTCGATAGCGAAGCAAGTTACACGATATCGTTACGAGTGACCGACGAATCGGGCAATCGCGATACGGCGAGTGCCACGGTGATCGTGAGCAATTTTGCTCCACAGATTACAACGCTTAGTCGCTCCGTGGCCGCGATCAGCGAGGGCGGTTCGGTAACGATCTCAGGCGAGTTCTTGGATACTGGAGTTCGAGACACACATACGTTAGTGATCGACTGGAAGGATGGCTCTTACCCAGAACGTATTCCACTGCCAGCCGGATCGCGCAGCTTTTCCGTAACGCATACTTACGAAGATGATGATCCGACGACAACGAGTTCTGATGTGAAGGCGATTCAGGTTCGCTTGCAAGATGACACAACCATCTTGCTGGCCGGCTTGGCTGCAGGATCCATCACGCGATTTGATGGCACAACGTCACAGAACCTGGGTGACTTAGTGACTGCCGGCACGTCGGACTCTTGGTCCGCGATTGTCGTAGGCCCAAGCGGCGATGTTTATGCATCATCAGCCAATGCATCCGCCAACCCGGTACTCCGCTTCAGCGGCGTTACTGGCGAACTCTTGCAGACCTTCACCCCGGCTGGCACTCAAGGCACTACCAAGGCAACGGACCTGGCATTTGGTCCAGACGGTAATTTGTATTACCTGGATGCAGTTAATAACCGTGTCCTGAAATTCGATGGACGAACCGGTGAGTTTCTCAGTGTCTTCGTCGATGCGGGCAGCGGTGGACTGAGCGATGCACGCGGCATGGCCTTCTCAGCAACTGGTGAACTCGTGATCGTTAGCCGAGGCACCAATGCGGTGCTGCGCTACGACAGAGTAACCGGCGCGTTTCAGCGAACAGTCCTAAATGCCGCTGGGCTAGAGGATATAGCTTTCAATCGCGAAGGTGAATTGCTCGTGCTGACAACGCAGTCGGCAACAACATCGGTCGAGCGTTACGATCTGGCTACCGGTCTATCGCTGGGCTGTGTGGGTTCACTGCCGGCTTTGGATGGCAATGGTCGCTTGCAACTGATCGGGCGCAGTTCAGTCATGATATCCGACGATGCCGGTGGACTAGTTCGATTGGAACTATCGACGGGTCTGGCTACTTCGTTAGACTCGCAAAGCATTCCGGCCATCGCTGGTTTGCCATCGCAAGGTCAAGCCACGGTTGAAGTCACGGTCAATAACCTGGCTCCTGTTGTCGAAGTAGTAAGCGAATCCAGTACGGTGGCAGGCGAGTATGTTCTACGGGCTCTAGTCAACGATGCGAGCGCGAAAGATAACTTTGTTTATCAATGGGTTATCACCGGTGCAACGATTGTCGGATCCGACACCGGAGCAACCGTTACTGTGGCCAGCGGCTCTGGCGATTTCACGCTCAACTTGACAGTGACCGATGACGATTCACTGGCAACCAGCTACGGTATCCTGGTACGCGTAGGCACTTCGGGCGCCGATACGATCACGCTCACCAATCCCGCAGTCGGTATTCAGAAAGTAATCGTCTATGGTATCGAGGGCGACGACACCTTGAATGCTGCGGCCGTCACGAGTGTGCCGGTCGAATTGATTGGCGGCACCGGCAACGATGTGCTCACCGGCGGAGGAGGAAACGACTATCTCATTGGTAACAATCGAGGTGACTACCCGCTGGGATATGCTGGTGATACGGGTAACGACACGCTGGTTGGCAACGCTGGCAATGATGTTTTGGACGGCGGACTGGGCAATGACATCGCTGAAGGAGGCAGCGGTAACGATCGCTACATCGTAGTGCCTGGCAGTGATGACGTGCTGATCGAGGGTGGCTTCGGAGTTGGTATCGACACGATTGATTACCGATTTGCCTATTTTGGAATCACCTTTGATCTGGGGGCCCGAGAGTTTGCTCAGACCGTCAATCCTGATGCGGCCGTCATCGACCAACACACGGTTACGATTCGCGGTGATTTTGAGAACATGTTCGGTAGTGCGTATATCGATGCGCTGACCGGCAACACGTTCGATAACTGGATTGCGGGAGGACTAGGCGACGATGTGCTCGTCGGGAATGGGGGGGACGATACACTGTTTGGCGGTGATGAATTCTCGCTATCGTTTGATGGCGACGATATGTTGTACGGTGGCGCGGGCGATGACGAGCTGTTCGGTGGAGCAGGTGAAGATTTTCTAGTGGGTGGTGCCGACGATGACGTTCTGCTAGGCAATGATGGCGATGACATCATTTTTGGTGGCGATGAGCTGGCCTTGTCATTTGACGGTGATGATACGCTCGATGGCGGTGCGGGCGATGATGAGTTGCATGGTGGTGCGGGAGATGACCTGTTGGTAGGTGGTCCCGATGACGACACGCTGCTGGGCGACGATGGCGACGATGTAATCTTCGGCGGTGATGAGATCGCTTTATCTTTCGAAGAGTTAAGCGAGTTCGATTCAGATGGCGACGATATCTTGAGCGGCGGCGCGGGAGATGACGAACTGCATGGGGGTGCAGGCGATGATCTGCTGCTGGGCGGTGCCGATTCGGATTCGTTATGGGGAGAAGACGGCGATGATATCATCTTTGGGGGCGATGAGATCGCGATCTCTTTTGATGGCCCGGACACGCTCGATGGCGGTGCAGGCGACGATGAATTGTACGGAGGCCAAGGCGATGACCTGTTGATCGGTGGTGCTGGTGAGGATACGTTGCTGGGCGATGATGGCGATGACATCATTTTTGGTGGTGATGAAATTGCTTTGTCCTTCGATCAGTTTAGCGAAAACGACGGCGATGGCGATGATACGCTCGATGGTGGCGCCGGCAATGATGATCTGCATGGTGGCGCGGGCGACGACTTGTTGATCGGTGGTGTGGGCGACGACCTGTTGCTGGGCAATGACGGCGATGACATCATTTTTGGTGGCGACGATCTGCCGACAACTTTCGATGGCCACGATCGTCTCAACGGTGCCGCTGGCGATGATCAGCTGACCGGTGGGTCCGGCGACGACCTGCTCATCGGAGGCGCGGGTAAAGACACCTTGCGCGGTAACGAGGGCAACGACATACTCTTCGCCGGGGCGGGCGACGATGAACTGAGCGGTGGTGAGGGTACGGATCTGTTCGAAGGTGGTAGTGGCCATGATCGACTGGTGGAAACGAGCGACAATGACATGTCGATTTCGCCGACAACTCTCACGATCGGTGCGTTGCCACCCGAGAACTTGTTCGATATCGAATCGGTCACTTTCGCTGGTGGCGCAGGGGCTAATGTACTTGATGCATCGGCTTTTGCGGGCAGCGTGATTCTGCTGGGCTTGGCCGGCGATGATCAATTGATTGGAACGGCTCGGGCCGATGTTCTCTTCGGAGGTTCCGGCAACGATGTTCTCATCGCTGGTGCAGGCGACGATATTCTCGATGGCGGTTCAGGCAACGACCGAGTCGACGGTGCACAAGGCAACGATACCTACTTGCAGATCCCAGGCGGCGATGACGAGTTAATGGATGAGCAGGGTATCGATACACTTGATTTCGGGGCCGCCAGTCCAGCCATCTCGCTGAATCTGGGACTATCCACTCCACAAATCGTGGACAGTCTCGGCAATGCCATCACGCTGACCGGTGTGTTCGAGAACGCGCGCGGTACTAGTTTCGCGGACACGATTGTCGGCAACGCCCAGCGCAACATCCTGGAGGGTGCGGGAGATGTCGATACACTTTTCGGCCGAGAGAATGCGGATGTGATTCAAGCCGGTTTCCCGCAGCGCGTCTATCTGGATTTCGATTCAGCCACCGGGCCGGGAGAGAAGTTCTATAGCGTGACGGAACGCAATCTCATCGAAGACAAACTCGAACAGTTGTACTCCAAGGAGTTCAATATCACGTTCACCCAGAATCGACCGGCCGTCGGTAGATTTTCCACAATCCTGATCAATGCCGGCGCGAGGGATAACAATGAGGTGCTAGTGGCAGGTGTGGCCCGCGAGTTGGATTGGCGCAATTTCAATCCAGGTTCCAGCGCCTCGATCAATGTGCGAGATTTCCTGGGTGGACGTGATCAACCTTCGGCAACTAGTTCGAACTACGTGGAGATGACGACGACGCTGGTGGCGCATGAGCTGGGACATTTGCTCGGATTGCAACATCACGACGCTTTCGGTCCCATTGGCAATGGCGTATTCGCAGGCATCATCTCACGTAGCTTTGTAACTCGAGAAGTCATTGCATCCACTTCGACGGCGCCGGCAAATGATTTAATCTCAACCTACCAGTTGAGGAAGATCCCCGTGCTGCTTCAACCATCGACCCAGCTGGGCAATGAATCAACGAACGATTTCCAGGCTCCTTCGGGAACAGTCTCTATAGGTAGCTCGCCAGTAGCCAGCTTCGCTGTTGACAGTTTGGGAAATCTGCAATTCACGCATACCGATTCCCTTAACCCTCGGGTACGTAGTGGGGCACTCAACGGCTCGACCGGTGAGCTGACTATCGAATGGTTGCAGCCGACGAGTCAATCATCGATTTCGATTGCGTATCACTACGACTTTATGCGACCGACCTTTACTGGTCCGGACGACGCCTTTGAAACGGCCCGGCAAGTAATGGCGTCCCCTTCATCGGTGGGCAGTCGAGTTGTCGACACCTTGAGCGGAACTTATTTCGGTGAACGTTCTATTGTCAAGCTGGCGTTTGCCAATGCCGGGCACTCGGTGCATGAACAGGAGTTGCCACTGGTTGACTCTGCACCGAGCAGTTTCAGCGGTCAGGTCCGTCAATTGGGAAGCCTACCCGCTTTGACAGTTCCCAACCTCCTGCCGGCAGACAGCTTCAACTACGGAGGCCAGTTGCAAGTCGAGGCGTTCAACGTCGTCGGAAGAATCAATCTCGATGGTGACAGGAGCGAGAATGACTACTATGCCTTCGAAGCAACTGAAGGTGAAACCATCACGCTTGAGTTGCTCAGCCAATCGATCCGTCAGAGGATTGTCGATGATATCGATTCCGTTATCGGTCTGATGGACGAGAATGGAGACTTCGTCGACTACTACGGGCAGGATGCTTACAACGACGATGGCATAACCAATCGCGACTCGCTGCTGTTGGATATACGGGTGCCAGCGACCGGAACGTACTATGTGATGGTCGATACATATGCGGACGGCGTCGCCACAGATCTCGACACTGGGCAGTATGAACTGTTTCTCTACAAATACACCGTAGACGCAGTCGTGAGACAGGGAGGCGAGGGTGATCAATTGCATGGCGAAGACGGGGCAGATGTCTTGATCGGTAGTTCGGCTGATGACAGTTACGTAGGCGAGGTGGGTATCGACCAGTTCGTTGGTATGTCTCCCTTTGATCGCATTGGACTGCTGGACAGCGATGGCGACGGGATCGCCGATGCAGAGGAGTCGCAGGCTCCGAACAATGGTGACGGAAATTCAGATGGTATCGCCGACAGCACACAGGCTAATGTGAGTTCAATGGTCGATCCCGAATCGGGCCATGTACTCACTTTTTCGGTTGCTCCGGGTAAAACGTTAAGCATGCGGGCCTGGGACGGCACGCCGCCACCGGAGTTTGTGGATGCCTTTATGGGCGGAGTCGATGTTCGTATCTCTGGAGCGACGATCGGTGAGAATGTCCCGGTCGAAGTTCACGCTTTCGGAACGCTTTTAGATACAAGTCTGGTTTATGAGCCGACGGCCAAAGAGGCTTCGCCGCACTGGTATTACTTTACAGAGGATGGATCGACCGGCAGCAGTTTCATCAGCGACCGATTAGCCAGTATCCAAGTGCAAGACGGCGGTCGCGGTGATCTGGACCGGCAGCTGGATGGTCTGCTTCACTTGGTCGTTGCCATTGGCCTGAGTATCCATTTGCCCAAGTATCAAAACCAGATCATTGCCTTGGATGTGAACGCTGACGAATTTATCACAGCCATCGATGCCCTCCTGATCATCAACGAGCTCAACACGCTTGGCAGCCGAAGATTGGAACCACCGATGTTTCCTCTGTCCGCGAACTTTGCCTTAATCGACACTTCGGGCGACGGTTTTCTCTCCCCACTCGATGCGCTGTTGGTCATCAACGAGCTAAATTCAGCTGCCACAGGTGAAGGTTCAGAACAGCACGCTCATGAATCGAGATCGAACAACTCGGCCAACGATAGTTTTGCGTCCGGTTGGCACGTGGGGCTGATGTAGCACGTTTTGCCGAAGGGGTGAATCGATTGATAGCGCCCGTTATCGGGAGTTCGGTGAACGTGAACTTGCTCGGACTGGATATCCACGACCCAGTACTCCCGTATGCCATGTTCGGCATATAACTTGGCTTTCTCTACCAGATCTTGTTCCAGACTACTATCGGCCACCTCTATTACTAGCAGGATATCTTCCTGCGTGGGGCGAATTCGCTTTGACGGCATCTTGCGCGCCCACACCAGATCCGGTTCCGGGCGATGGTCACCGCAGTTTATACAGCTGTGAACCCGAATCGAAATCGCTTGCCGCTCGGTGTTCGAGTACGACCAATTGACCAGATATTCGATCTCTCCCTCATGAACCGGCCCTGCTGGATTCATGAATCGAAGTTCTCCGTAAATCAATTCCACCTTCAGCGGTTCGAGGTCCACAAACGCTCCTCGCTGGACCATGCGGTCGAAATCGTCTCCACTCAATCTGGCGATTGAACTCATAGTTTAATAACCCTAAAACTCCTCTTATGCCCTCCGCATTGTAGACGCGAGCACCAGCACGTGTCAGTTGATCGCTCTTACCCGGGGAGCAGAGAAAGCCGGTGCCTTGTCGTAACGAAAACTGAGGCGAATAGCCAGGCCGTGAGTGGAGAGGGCTATGAGCTTTGATCTAGCCAACGGAAGTCACGAATTCCAAAGGCATTTCAACGGTATCCGTGGACCAGCTATAATGAACTTGCAGTCGGCTGGCAGCCTAGCCCCATGCCGCCCTACCGAATTGCCTTACCGAGTCGCCCCCGCGGCTGTGCCGAACCCACCTGTTGACCTTTCCCACCGATAAAAGTTGGTTCCGCTAATGGACCGAAGAGACACTTGGAATCTTGATGTTCACTGCTGCTTGAGTCGAGTTACTTGGCTCTTGATCCTGTGCAGTGCGATGCTTCAGGCATTTTATGTACATGCTCAGTCGGGTGACGCAGTGGCGGCCTCTGAGAAAGGTCTCGCTAATTCGTATTCGGCTAAGGAACTCGAAGAACTCAAGCTCAGCGGTTGGCAACGTTCGCGGTATAACCGGCCACCGGGGCAAGGCGAGCATGAGTCGGCAGCTGATGTGACCAAAGTACCCCAGCCGAAGTTGGCCGAGTATCGAGAAGTCATTCGTCCGCTCCTCGAGAAGTCGTGTAGCGATTGCCACGGCGCCGGCCAACAAGAAGGCAACGTTCGCGTGGATACGCTCGATCCCAATTTGCATACGGGCAGTGATGTGGATTGGTGGACCGAGATATTTGCGGTGATCAGTAAAGGTGAAATGCCACCGCCGGATAGCGATCCGCTGACGGATGAGGATCGTCAAAAAATCGTTGAATGGCTGTCGACAGAATTGCAGGCTGCTTCGACTGTCCGAAGGCAAACGGCTAAGCACTCAGCGTTTCGGCGCATGACGCGGTACGAGTACAACTACGCGTTGCAGGATATCTTGGGCTTGCCTTGGAACTTTGCCAACGACTTGCCGCCTGATGCTCAATCCGAGGAGAGCTTTCAGAATAGTTCTGAACTTCTGCACATGTCGCTGTCGCAGTTCGAAACGTATCATCGCCTGGCTCGATCCGCGATCGAACGAGCAGTGTCGATCGGTGACCAGCCTAAGACCTTGTTCTGGGGCGTCACGATGGGTGACGCGTCGCGATTGGAATGGCCCCAACAAGAAGTGCAGCTGGCCGAGGCCAGACAGAAATTCAAAGATCAGCCCGAAAAGTTAGAAGCGGAAATCAAACGCTTAGAGGAGAGCTTTCGTCGAGAACACGGACGAAGTTACTTTCGAGAACTTGCCAGCGGCAAGACTGCAGTGGCGACTTGGGACTACGATGGAGCGAAATATGCTATTGCCTCTTCCAATCGTCCATTGTCTGTGCCCGACACAATTCAGCATGTGGCCATCTTGCCTGCGGGGCAGTGGATAAATATTGAACTAGGCAATCAATTGCCTGACGAAGGTACGTTGCGAGTTCGCGTGCGGGCATCCAAGACGAAACACAGCAGTGAGCGTTCGCCCAGTCTACAGCTCTACTTCGGTTGGCAGGCCAGCAACGAAGGCCGAGCTTTGTTGCGAGTAAGTCAGGATGACCAACCGGTGAAAGCCGGTCCAGACGCTGGCGAGTTCTATCAATGGGATGTTCCGCTGGGAGAAATCTATCCTCGCAACTCCTTCCGCACGCTCTCGCCGATGGGCGCCTTGCCGAGCCCTTCTGAGTACATTCGCTTGGTCAATAGTTCTGCATCGCCCGACGAGATCTTGATCGATTATGTCGAAGTACAGGCTCCGGTGTACGATCAGTGGCCGACACCCTCGCATCAACGCATCTTTCTCCCGAGCAAGAATGTTGCTGATGAATCGAAGTATGCGCGCGAAATCATCGCGACCTGCATGTCGAAAGCCTGGCGACGTTCTATAAGCGATGAAGAGTGCAATCAGAAGCTGCAGCTCTTTGCCAAGCTGCGCCCGGAGTGCGACAGCTTTGAAGAAGCCATCATTGAGGTCTTGGCCACCGTTCTGTCTTCACCCAACTTTTTATACATCGTCCAGACGGGCACACCAGATCAAGCTGGTCACTCGGAAGGAGAAGAGTCGGCACGTCGCGCCAAACTTTCGTCCTATGAGTTGGCCACGCGATTATCCACGTTCTTGTGGTGTAGCATTCCCGACGACGAGTTGCTCAAGCTGGCCAGCGACAATCAGTTGACCGAGCCTAATGTTTTGAAGCGACAAGTGACCCGCATGCTGGCCGATGAACGCCACGAGCGATTCTCCGAGCAGTTTGTGCGACAGTGGTTGAACTTGGAGGAGCTAGAGTTCATCGACTTCAAAGAGCATGTACCGGGATTCGACCCACTATTAAAAGAGGCCATGCAGCGCGAGCCGATCGCGTTTTTTGAAGAGGTTCTGCGACAGAACGAGAGCCTGCTGAATTTCATTCACGCCGACTACGCGATCGTCAATGAACGCCTGGCCAAACATTATGGAATCGCCAATGTATACGGCAATCACTTTCGTCGAGTGACTTTGGCTAGCTCAACAGAGGGTGATGCTGATGATGCAGGCTACAAGCTGGGGGGGCTGCTGACCCAAGCTGGACCGCTGACCATGAACTCCAGTTTTCCTGATTCGCATCCTTTAAAGCGAGGCAAGTGGCTGTTGGTAAGTCTGCTAAATGATCCGCCGCCACCGCCCCCACCGGCGGTGCCGCAGATTGATTTGGCCAATCCTGAAATTGCCAAGATGACGCTCAAACAGCGGATCGAAGACCATCGCAATCATGCCGCGTGTATGGCTTGCCACGTTAAAATAGATCCATGGGGCATCGCTTTTGAGAATTATGATGCCCTAGGTCGCTGGAGAAACGAAGTCAACGGACAACCTGTGGATGCATCGAGCGAACTGTTCAACAAGCAGACGCTGAGTGGCATGGGTGGACTGAAACACTTCTTGCTCGAGAACAGGCAGGACCAGTTTGTAAATGCCATGGTGTATAAGGTGACCAGTTACGCGTTGGGACGACCGCTCAAGTTTGCGGATCGAGCGGACCTCGAAGCGATAACCGCTAGTGTGCGAGAGCAAGGTGATGGACTGGCGACTCTCATGATGGCTGTGGCAACCAGCGAGTTATTCCAGTCCAAGTAGTCTCAGGTAAGAGAGAGAACGATGCTAATCGATATGAACAGGATCGATCGACGTAGATTCTTGCGCGGCACTGGCATAGCCCTGTCGCTGCCCCTACTGGGCACGTTTGCCCGGACTGGGCTGGCGAATGCTGGTACCAATCCGCGGCGGCTGGGCTGCTTCTACTTCGCCGATGGCGTGCCGATGCCGCTGCCCAATGACCCCGCCTACCAAGATTGGGCTTGGTTTCCGCATGGCAGTGGCAAGAGTTTTACCTTCACCAAGTGCATGGAGACGTTGGACCCACTGCGTGACGAGCTGACCATTCTCTCCGGATTCTCGCATGGGGCGTCGCGAAGTGTGCATGGCCACAATAACGCCGATCAGTTCTTGACCGGGGCCGCAACCGGACAAGGTGATGAGTTGTATGCCAATACAATTTCACTGGACCAGGTGTATGCCAAGCATATTGGAGATGAAACCCGGTTTGCATCGTTGGTTATGTCGACCGATGGCGGTACTGGTACGGCCCGCGGCGCTCATACTTTATCCTTCGATGAGAACGGCCGACCCATCCCAGCCGAACACCGACCGAAACAGATCTTTGACATGCTGTTTCTCAAGAGCGACCAACAGTCGGCCAAACGCCTGGCCCATAGCCGCAGCGCACTGGATGATATGCTGGCCGATGCCCGTGCGCTCAAGCAACTGTTATCAAATGCTGACCGCCAGAATTTGGATGAGTATATGGAGTCGGTGAGACAGGCCGAGATTAAGGTTGCCAAAGCAAAGAAGTGGCTGGATGCGCCCTTGCCGTCCGTTGACAGCGACAACCTAAATTTGGAGCTGACCACCGACGAACCACGTGAGTATTTGCAAACGATGTTTGAGATGGTCTATCTAGCCTTCCGAACCGATTCGACACGTGTGGCCACTTATCAACTGGGACGCGAGAATGGAATCGGCCGCAGCGAGCACTTGGCCCGCGCCGTTGGCTTCAACATGTCCCACACCTTATCGCATGAAACGAAAGGGCCAGATGGCTGGAAGAACTTTGGCATCTTCTGCCGCTTTATCAATGAAGAGTTTGGCAGATTTGTCGAGAAACTGCGCAGTACGCCGGAACCAGCTGGAACCGGTACGATGCTGGACAACACCCTGCTCTTTTACGGTTCTGCCTCCAGCGCTTTTCACCTTTCCCGCAACTATCCACTGATATTGGCCGGTGGCAAGAACATGGGATTCGTGCATGGGCAATACATCAACCATGCAGGTACCAACTTCCAAGGCGGACCCTGGATGGGTGATCGCGAGCCTTGGCAAGACAAACCCACCATGGAAGATCTGCCGCTGTCCAATTTGTTTGTCACCATGTTGCAGCGACTGGGAGTAGCTACCGACAAGTTTGCCGATAGCACAGGTGTGGTCGAAGGTTTATGCATCTAACTAAACCGACGGCGTTAGCCGCGGTTACTGAACGCAGGAACTACTAGCCGCGGTTATTGAACGTAGGAACCGGGGCTAACGCCCACGGCTTAGTTGGCTACTCCAAACACCTGACCATTTTTTATGGCTGTATCCAGCCTAAACCTATTCGCAATTCGTAGCTAAGTTGACTAGCGAGAACTTGGTCGAGGCCTTGGGAACTGTTGGCGAGCTCGACGATGGCAAATCGGTTCATTGTGACGTTTAGACCTGGGCCCACGAGTTGACCAGTTGTGCCTTGACCTGTGAAGGTATCATTTCCAGTCGTGTCATGCAGGCTGACAGTGTCGGTACCTGAGGTGGCAGTAAAGGTAAGCTTGGTGAAGCCTTGGAGAATGTAGGCATAGCCTGGCCCCGTCATGCCTGCTGAGCGGTAGCTCGCCACAGCCAGGTCATCGCCGGACGAATCGAAAAGCGAAGCGGTATCGTAGCCGCTCACGCCATCGGTCGAAACAGAGTCAAAGCCGCTGGCCAATAGAAAGTATTGGCTGTTCTTTAGAGATGCATATTCTGGCCGAGAGAGGTAGGTATCGTTTCCTGTGCTGCCAATAAGCCTGGCGGTATCTTGTCCCACTGCAGCGTAAGCGCTCACTCGTGGATAATTCCCAACGGTTACTTGATAGTCTAAGCCGCGAATGGTGGACAATGTAGGGCTACCTATAAACTCGTCGCTGCCCGGTGAGTCGTTCAGAAACGCAACGTCTGCTGTACCACCGCCACTAGAGGTCACTACCTCAAAGGCGTAGGCATAGTTGGCGTAGCCAGGGCCAACCAAGTAACTGAGCGTTGAGCGCCCTGAGAATGTTTCGGCTGCTGGCATACCGTAGAACGTGGCGGAATCATTGCCCGCGCGTGAATAGGCGTTGACGCGACCAAAGCTTGAAACGGTGGTCGAGTAGTTTGTCCCGGACATCGTGGCTGTCAAACCAGCGGCTTGGAAGGTATCACTTCCGCTAGAGTCATAGAACTTGGCCAGATCGCTGGAGTCGCCGATGGCCTCAACCTGGTCAAATCCATAGGCAGCGCTCGTGTTGTCCGCACCAGCCAGAGTCACGGAGGTCGGCTGGCCACTCAGGGTTTCAACAGTCGGGCCCCCCTGTAGCACAGCGGTGTCATTACCACTGCGCGCATAAGCGCTTACTTTGCGGTAACCCAGTGCTTCGATGAGGTACCCTGCCCCGCTCAGTCTCGCGGAGAAGGGTGTGCTCCTATATAAATCATTACCAGTCGAGTCAAGAATCTTGGCCGTGTCATTTCCTCCGTTTCCTACGGCCGAGACCGTATCGAAGGCATACGCATAGATCGTGAATCCTTCGGCCGATAGCGAGGTGTAGGACGGTTGCCCTACTAGAGTTTCAGCCACGGAACTTCCTAGGAAGGCCGCCGTATCGTTGCCACTTCGTGCGTAAACGTTCGTTCGCGGGATATCAATCGTCGTCAGGCGAACCGTGGGAAGAATGAGGGTGACAGTCCGTGAGTTGCCTTCCAGTCGATCGTTCGCCGGGCTGTCGTAAAGAGTGGCTAGGTCATTGCCTCCGCCACCAATCACTTGCACGTCATCAAAGCTGTAAAGGTAGCGCGAGAAGCCTGTACCAGACCAATAACTACTTCCTGTCTGGCCCACAAATTTCTCGACCGCGCTTGAACCGGTCAACGTCGCCTTGTCATTACCGGAGGATGCGCGAATGTTCACTCGCTCGAAGTTCTCGGCCTTATAGGTATACGCCGGAACTGTTAAAGTGGCCATCGTTGGCGTCACGATAGCGATATCATCTGACGGCGTATCGAAAAAATCTGCTGTATCATTGCCACCTCCCGTGGCTTGACCGATAACCTGCGGAAATCCGATGGCCGTGTTAGTGAACGAAGTACCTATGAGAGCGCTTAATCTACCTTTCCCTTCCATGCGGTCGTCACCAGCTGAATCGACTAGGGTAGCCACGTCGGCTTCGGAACGCGAAATGGCCGTAGCCTGTGCAAAGCCCAGAGCCACCAGCTGAAAACGTGCATTCGTTAACGTGGCCATGTCGGGCTCGGCTTGCCAGGCGTCGACGATGGCAGAGTCATACATGAAGACCGTATCCAAATCATCCGATGACTCAGCGCTCACCACGATGGGCATCACGCTGGACCACGCGCGTAACGAGACGTAGTCGATTCCGCCATCGACAAACACTCTGATCTCGTTGATGCCCAGACGTGGCCACGTAGTTTGTTGGCCTCCGATGATCCACTTGATGTTTTCGGTCTCGACTAGGACTTCAAGTGTATCGTTATCGCTAGTGTCAGAAATGGTGAGCACACCGGCATTAACGTATGGTGCCTGTCGCAACGAGACCCAATTCAGCGAAGCTCCGCGGAAGAATCGATTACCAGCGGCGTCGAGTGCTGTGGCAGTTGGAACAAAGTTGATTTCATAATTCCCATCGTCTGCAACCAATGCGGCGACATGCAAGCGATAGTGTCGAGCATCTATGGTCTCAAGCACTGCGGTCGTCAAATCGAGTGGCTCGCGGTCTCTCAGTAACTGAAAGTTATCCAGGCTCAGCCCGGTAACGTCCTCGTCGATGGAAATTGTTATCTCACTGACGCGGAGATCGCTGAGCAGACTTTGGTCGAGTGATAGGCTGGCCGTTGGAGGCTGATAGTCGAGCGAAAATCCTTGAGCTGGCTGATCGACTAACAAATTGCCGGCCAAGTCAGTCACGTTCAGTGAATCGACGCCTATACTCACTTGCGTGGTCGCGCGATCCGGTACGCTGAAGTTCAGGCGATAGCGATCTGGACTGACGGTCGTTAATTCAAAGTTTAGGGCGCTTCCGCCTGCCAAAATCGATATCTGACCGGACGAGATATCGCTCACTGGCTCGCTGAACTGCAACCAGGCCGTTTGAGCGATGGGCTGAGCATCAAACAAGTTGGCTAGAACTGGTGTAACCATTTCAGCCAAGTAGCGATCACCGACGGCTGAAAAATGCACACCATCGCCGATTCCGAACCGCGGTGAAAGTCGGATAGGATCGTCGAGCATCCGAAAGTTGTCATAGGCATTTACGAAGTGCAAATACTGCGGATGCTGTTGTGCATACGAAGCGATGTGAGAGTTCAGTAACGTCGTAGCTACCTGAGCTGTGGGAGTCCACTTCCAGTAGTCGGCCCAAGGGCACGGGGTGATGCAGATGACATTGATGCCTCGCGCCATGGCATCATCGTAGATGCTCTTCAAGTTACTAAAAATCTGGTCGGCGTTTAAATCGGAGCTCGTAAGATTCGTCAGGCCAGCAAACACGATCACTGTATCGAAGCCTGCGTCGCGAACCTCGGTTTCCCAAACCTGGCGAATCGTTTCCACTTTCCAACCAGAGCCAGCAAACGATTGAATCTCGAAGTTAGCTAAAGAAAATTGTTGCCGCAGGAACTGAACATATGAACCCGTCGATTCCAGCGTCATTGAATCGCCAAGTGCGGCCACACGCTGGACGCGGGTCGCGCTGGGAGGTGGAGGCGAAAAATCAATACTCCAACTCGGAGCTTGACGATCAATATTCCAAGAAACTGCCGCGTCTTGCAGAATACGATTCCCAGCCAGGTCCTCGATGTCCGATGCAGAGGCGATGAGATCGAGCTGGAAGTCGGCGTCGTATGCGCCAGCGAGTTGAAGTTCAAAATTCGTGTCGGACAGCCACTGACCACTCAAAACCATGTCGTTGGCAACCTGGCCGTTGCGAGTCAGTCCGAAATCACCAGAATCGACATTGATAACGGCTTCATTGAACTCGACGACAACACGAGGTAGAGAATCTGGTGGCGAGATCGATACTACATAGGGCGCTTCTGAGTCAAGTGTCCGACGTACTTCCAGTTGTTCATATCCACGCAGGCGATGCCACCAAGGTTTCAATTCGTAAATCCTCAATTGTCAGTGTTTGTGCCCTAAGCCCGTATTGGCCGCGTCGACCTGCTTGGTAAATAACATTGTAATCCGAATTCCAAAAGAGCGGCCTGACTCCGACGGCGTTAGCCGCGGTTATTGAACGTCGGAACCGGAGCTAACGCCCACGGCTTAGTTGGAGCGTTGACTGCACGGGCGCCTGGCCTGCGGCCACGGGTTAAACGAGTGGCTACAATAGTGACTTTCAACCATTACACCTTTTGAGGCGGACAACGTGCGAGTCAACATTCAGTCTAAGACATTCGTACTCTTCGTGGCATTCTTGGCCGTGTTCCTTTCTGTCCATGATGCTAGGGCCGAAGTCGGGGTCGGCGCAAAACCAGTGGCCGGTGCTGAAATCCTGATGGATGGATCTCGCGAGATGCTTGATCAAAAGTGGACTTACTGGAAAGGTCCACGCTTCTCCAGCGAGTTGCCGATCAAATGGAAAGTCGTCGACGATCCGGTCGACCAAGGTACCGCTATTCGCACGGCCGATCCAGCCGCTGCCGACGGCAAGTTCGGGGCAGCGGACATTGTCACTCAGAAAGAGTATCGTGACTTCCG
Source organism: Rania fehmarnensis (assembly GCF_056494185.1). Classification (NCBI taxonomy): domain Bacteria; kingdom Pseudomonadati; phylum Planctomycetota; class Planctomycetia; order Pirellulales; family Pirellulaceae; genus Rania; species Rania fehmarnensis. The sequence goes on along the minus strand of NZ_CM151398.1, from coordinate 8,248,849 downwards.
ACTGCACGTTGAATTTCTAATCGTCAACCAAGGTGGCAATAGCGGAGTCTACTTGCAGAATCGTTACGAGATCCAGGTCTTGGATGGCGACCGCACAAATCATGGCATGGCAGCGATCATCAACGAAGCGGCCACGCCGTATGAACTCTACAACGGACTGGGAAAATGGAATGCATATGACGTTACCTTTCGAGCTGCGCGCTTCAAAGATGGTAAGCGCGTCGAGCAGCCACTGGTCACGATGTACTTCAACGGCCAGAAGGTCCACACCAATCATCGCATCACTCAAGTTTGGGGTGGTCCCAACTCAGGGATCGATGGCGGCAATGAAGGTGGTAAAGGGATCACCGACACTCCCGGCGGCCTGAAGCTTCAAGACGAAGGGCACGATGTGCGGTATCGCAACATCTGGATCAAAGAACTGAATCTCGAAAAGGCCGATACAGATTTCAAGGACTAAGCCGGTCGTTGACCTCACGTAGCAGCGTCTCTCTGAGACGCTGATTGCGAGTCTCGGAGAGACTCGGCTACGTGAGACACGCAGCAGCGTCTCTCTGAGACGCTGATTGCGAGTCTCGGAGAGACTCGGCTACGTGAGACACGCAGCAGCGTCTCTCTGAGACGCTGATTACGAGTCTCGGAGAGACTCGGCTACGTGAGACACGTAGCAGCGTCTCTCTGAGACGCTGATTGCGAGTCTCGGAGAGACTCGGCTACGTGAGTTACCAATAATCTAGCCACAGCGAGTCACTGATTGGCAAACCCTTGGGGGTCAAGCGAATGTAGTCAGCCTGCCACTCCATGAATCCCAAGGCGATGTGTTTGGGAATCTGCTGCGCGATGGCTGCGACGGATTCGGGTTCGCCCGACTGGGTGAGTGCACTCCAGTTGACTCCCTTCAACTGTCGCATACCGAATATGAAACGCTCGCGTGTGCGCGTGGACCAGTCCAATGTCTGCGACTCTGCGACCGGCGATTGACCAGCTTCGATACGCTGAAGGTACTTGAGCGTACTGCGATGGTTGACGGAGCGTGTGCCATCAACGTAGCCGGCTGCTCCTGGTCCAAAGCCTAGCCAGGCATCGCCTTGCCAGTATGTTTGATTGTGGAGACACTCACTGCCTGGCTTGGCAAAATTCGAAACTTCGTAATGATTCATGCCGTGCTGAGTCAGTGTTTCAATGGCAAAGAGATACATCTCCAGCTCTATGTCCTCGGCGACTGCTACGATCTGACCTTTTTGAAGCTGCCCCCAATAGCGAGCTCCTTTCTCATAGGTCAGGCCGTAGGTGGATACGTGACTCAAACTGCGCGAGGTAGCCATGTGCAGGTCGGACTTCCAAACTTGCATGTCTTCTCCGGGTACGCCGAAGATCAAGTCGACAGAGACTTCATCGAACCAGTGGGTTGCAATTTCGATCGAGTCGGCCAGTTGATCGCCCGTATGATCGCGACCAAGCGTGCGCAGTTTGGCCGCATCAAACGACTGGCCACCCAAGCTGATGCGGTTGACTCCTTGATCGCGCAAGTAAAGACATAACTGGCGATTGATGTCTTGGGGATTGGCTTCGATGCTCCATTCGCCATTGGGTGCTATTGGCAACCAGCGCCGGATCGCATCGAACAGTCGCTCCATGGCGGCTTGCGGTAGCACGGTCGGCGTTCCACCACCGATGAAGATTGTATTTACCGCATGGGGACGACCGAGAGAAGCTAGTTCACGGGTAATGGCCTCGACGTACCGATCGACCAGGTCCAAGCGATTCGCGACGACCGTAAAGTTGCAGTAAGGGCAACGCGCGTGGCAGAATGGAACATGAAGGTAGGCTGCTTGGGGAGTTGATAATTGCTCAACTGCACAGTGATTGGATTGCATGGTTCCCGATAGACAACAATTCCGGGTAGACCTGCGCATGGCAGGAGTCGTAGAGGTCTTAGCCTGGTAGCTAGCGTGAAGGGGAAGCGTGACTGCGTCACTATAACATGTCTTCGGACTGGTGGGGTGGTCTTGTGTACGGGAGTGGGACGTGGATGTTCTTTAGCTGACGCGGGGAAGAAGTAGGGGGACGAAGAGATGCTGCCTTTCGCGGAGCGAAAGGAGACGTTAGCACAGCACTCTCTGGAAGGCGTCCGTGTCGACTACTGACTGGGTTTGCAGATAGTTGTCAGCTTCCGCGATCAGTTGCAGGCCGGTTGCGTTGTTCATCAGCTGGCCCTGACGGCGCTGGGCTGCAAATGCACAGCCGGTGAAGCCGATGGCTGCAAACTCACGGCTGGTGTCGGCCAGGCGTGCTTGCGTTTGGTCGAGTTCGCCTTGCGCCTCATGGAGCCCAGCTTGTAAACGTGAGATGAAGGGTTGAACCCAGGTGCCGATTTCGCGCTTCAGGCGACTTATATCGCGGCGAACAAAGCGGAGCAGACTTGGGTCGCCTCCACGTTTCACTTCCATGAGCGCACAACGCGCGCGCAAGTCGATCAAGCTCACCCTGGCAAACTGATTCTGAAGTTGCATCGATTTGCGGAAGAGCGACCAGTTGTCATTGATGCGTTTCCACGAAGCCAGACCCTGGCCTAGGTAGAGATCGATTTGAGCTTGAGAATAGAGCATGGAAACATGGCGTTGTTGGAACTGTTTATACGGCACGCTTTGCTCCAGACGATCGAGACCCTCTTGGGCTTGCTCGGGCTGGCCGGCTGCCAATTGCAATTGCGGTAAGCCCGCGCTGCTGATACTGGACAGCAGAAAGAGATCGCCTCGGTCCTGGGCATCTTGCTGATATAGTTCCAGGCAACGCTTGAGCGAACAGAAGTCTCCCATGTGCATGTAGGCCCAGGCGAGCAATGATCGAGCCGTAGTCAACTCCCACCAGGCTTTGGGAATTCTCGACGAAAACAATCGCTCCGCTTCGATCAGTGGGGCGACGGCATCGGGCATACGAACTTGAAGAAAGGCTGTGCCACCCTTGGCCAAGTTGAGCATGCCAAGTGTATCGGTGTCGGTGCTGGGCGCAGCCAAAGAGATCGCCTGTGCCAGCAGTTGTTCAACGCGAGGTTTGGTTTTGGGACCAGGAGTCGCCGACAAGATGGCCTCCAGCGCCAGGGCTCGCACCAATCGCTTCGGTTCACCCGCAGCCAGCGCCGCGCGCAAGCCTTGGGTATGCAATGAGGCAACTGCCACTGGCTCTTGAAAGGATAGTCCCGATACAGCCGACCACATCATGTCAATGCGATACAATTCGTCGCTGGATGCCTGCTCTTCCAGCCGCGGTACGACTCTGAGGCCCTGTATGGCCAAGCGCAAGCGCTGGTAGATAAGCGAACCCACTAGCCCGACAAAGCCTTTGGGAAAATACATGCCGGTCGTGGCCAGAATCGATCGAACCAACAGGCGGCCTTCATCGGTGTAGCCACTGATGCAGTACTGCCTAGCGGCGGCCAGGCGAAGTTCAAGTGCCTCAGTTGACGGCGCCAACTCGGCCGCTTTCAGTAATGCTTCAGCTGCTTCGCCACCTCGGCCGGCCTGGCTGCAGGCTTCGCCTAATGATCGAGCCAGCTCGTACTGCTCAGCTTCGGTCGGCGACAACTCCAGCGCTCGCCGAAAGTGCTCGACGGCTTTCTCAAAAGCGAAAACGTTCTGTGCATTTTTGCCAGCCAATTTAAGATAGTGACAAGCACGTTCCGGTCTATCGCCTGCATCAAAGTGATAAGCCAGGGTTTCAGGCGACGTCGAATCGGATTGCTCCAGTGAATCAGCCAGATTGGCATGCAGTTTCTGTCGCTGTGGGAGCGATAAATTAGAGACGATGCTCTCCCGAATTCGATCATGGAATATCGTCATGGCGTCCTGTTGGCGGTCTCGATCGGATCGTAACCAACGGTTAGCACACAGCTGGTGTAATTGCCGTTCATCCACTGCGGGCAGGTTAATGGCTCGACAGACTACGTCAATGTTGATGGGCCGTCCCGCGACCGCAATCATCGATACTAACTGGCGAGAGTCTGCGGAAAGAGAATCCACTCGTTCCTGTAACACACTTTGAAGCGATGCGCATTGTTCAGCGCCACCGACAACTGCCACACTATCGGGTTGCTTGGTGCCGACGGCATGTCGTACTAGTTCTTGCACGTAAAAAGGCATGCCGCCCGATTCCGCCGCGATAGCATCATGTAGTGCCTGTAGAGACTCAGTTGGATCGGTCGAAACTACCGATTCGTCAGTTTCTAAATTCGATTGATACTCCACCAACAAGTCAGCGGCCAATCGGGCTGCATCGACAGAAGACAGTGGTTGGAGAGTGATACTACGGTGTGCGAATCGGACGGAAGTGTCTGGGGTGATGTTGGCTGTATGATCTTCGAGCGTTGGTATCTGCTCCAAGTGAAGACTCTTCAAGCAGGTGTTCGCGCTAGATTGTTCTTCGCGATACGCCAGAATCATTAGCATCTTGGCCGACGTTGCGGATGTAAGTAACTCCGCCAAGACGGTAGCACCGGGCACGTCGCCCCATTGTAGATCGTCGATAAAGAGTACCAACGGTGTGTTCTTTGCCAACGCAAACAGTAACTCACGCAGGGATTCAAACGCGCGGCGACGCAACAAGACGGGATCGGCGATTGAGTCCTCGGCCGTCGTGCTGCTGGGACCGGCAATCTTCAGCGAGCCAAGCACCGGAAACACTCGGCAAAGCAGTGGCATGTTACGTGGTAATAAGCTGCTCAACTCATCTTCTGCTAACTTGACCAGGTGTTTACAGAGTGAATCGACGAGCGAATCCAGGGTCTTGTAGGGCAGCGATTCTCGTTCATGACAACGCCCGCGTAAGACGACAGTAGATCCGTCGCCTGCGACTTCGCTCAGAAAGCTCTCAACCAGAGTTGTTTTGCCAATACCGGATGAGCCTTGAATGGTGGTAACCACTGGCTGCCCTCGGCGGGCAATGCCCAGCGCCCGGCGCAATTGCACAAGCTCAGACTCGCGGCCTACGAACGATCGAGACACTTGAAGCTGACTGCGCCAAGTTTCAGCTGAACTGATAGAGTGACCTTGAGTTTCGGCAGTTGCGTATCGAAGCATGCGCAGACGCTCTACAACTTCCGATCCAGTTGGGCGCTCGTTTGCTTCCGGTGCCAGTAGAGACAGGCAGAGCTCATTCCAGTCGGGCTGTAGTGAAGGTAGTTGCTGCAAAAGACTGGGAGGGGCCAGGTACTGTTTGGTAAGCAGGGAGTGTGGACCGGTCACGGGCAAAACATTGGTGAAGGCTTGATAGAGCATGACACCGAAGCTGTACCAGTCACAGGCAGGTGTTAACGGTTGGCAGGCAACTTGCTCGGGCGCCATATAGGCGTAGGTGCCAGCAAACTCTGGCAATGGGGCACCATGCATTTGCCGCCAATCAAAATCTGTCGCCAAACCAAAGTCGATGACAACCACTCGGTTATCGGACGTCACCAATACGTTGCTGGGCTTGAGGTCCCTGTGCAGAATGCCAGCCGAGTGCAGCGCCTGCAGGCCAAGGGCTAGCTGATAGAACAGCTCACTCAGTTGTCGAAGGGCTAGCGGCGATCCACCTTGGGAAGAATTGAGTGCTGAGGGGATGTTCCGAAGGGTTAGCGCCTTTATAAAGTTGGTGCCGTCCACCAACTCCATGGCGATGAACCAGTCATCTTCCGTTTGCATAAGTTCAAACAAGGCCGCCACGTTTTCGTGAGATACGTTGGCCAGGCGCCGGAATTCCTGTTTAAACCGCAGGATGCGCGACGGCTCTGTTTGTCGCAGCTTTTTGAGAGCCGCTGTCGTTTGGCGATATTCATCGTCGACTTCATACACGACTCCCATCGCGCCCGCGCCCAGAATTTGCCGCACGCGATAACGAGGCGTACCTTGAAACTTCAAATCTCGTTCCGATGGTAGTTCGATGTCGGAAACTGAGTCGTCCGGTTCCGGTTCTTCACTGCTGGGAGGTCGAAAGAAGTGAAGTAGTTCAAGGCAGCGCTTCGTCTTTTGGAAACTTTCGTAATCCGCAGGCGATAGTTCGCTGCCGACCGAAGAAAGTTGCTCCGAGGTTATTCCGAGTCTCAACGATTCATCCACGCCAATCAGCAGTCGAACCATCCAGTCGCTTTGCGAGTCTGTGTTTAATTCCGAATCGTGCTCCACATTCAACTTTCAAAATTCAAATAATTGCTGCGCAGCTGGTGCTGCGTTTCCGTCTTGTCTTTTGGAGATGTCGCAGAACACATCCGCTTCGGTAACGAGCCCCTCCCGAATCTCGCTACGGCTCGATTCGACCTCCCCAAGGCGAAGCCTTGGAGAGGTGACAGTCACCTCCCCCGGCGAAGCTGGGGGAGGTCGCAGACAAGGCGTTCAGCCGAAGTCTGCGGGAGGGGGCAGTGCGCCAGGCAAGACTCCTGCGGTTCTAACCACCTGCATGCCCAGACCCCTCCCGAATCTCGCTACGGCTCGATTCGACCTCCCCAAGGCGAAGCCTTGGAGAGGTGACAGCAAGCCCGTCGCACAAATGACTTAAAAGCTGTACTATTTCCAATCTTGAGTCTTAACCACTGTCTGATGGTACCTGTTGTATGAATCTCCTTATCCAATTGATGCAAACAGCGGAATTTTGGTTGTCACTGAGTTTGTTGGCTGGAGTAGTCGTCAATTTGTTTGGGGCCTGGAACTTTTTCCGGAAACCGGAGAAGAGTGCTCAGGATATCGGTCTGCTACTGGGCGATCAGGCCAGCCCACAGACTCGAGCGACGCTGATACTCATGCGTTTGGTGGGAGTCTGCCTGATTGCCTTGGCCATATTTTACTTCATAACGGCTTTAGGTCCGGTTCAACAAGCGTGGAGTGTCGTGGCGGCGGTGTTGGCGCGCGTGGTAGGTGTTGTGTTTTACGCGTGGAACTTGTCCAAGTATGGTGGTCCGCGTGCGTTTCGCGGTTACCTGGTTATCAACGCCGGCTTGGCCCTTGGCCATGCGGGCCTGTTAGCTCTTTCGACCGGTGGTCTGACCGCGCTGCATAGCTCGTGGAATAGTATGTTCTGGGTTATGTTCTTTCGGGGGTAGCATCAGCGCTGGGGAGTCAAGCGGCTAGCCAGTAAGGCGATAGCTTCATGCCATCGTCGCTGAGCGGTGTGGCGCGTTAAGTTCAGTGCTTGACCGATGTGTTCAAAGCTCAGGTTCTCAAGGTATCGCAATTGCACGACCGTACGTCGCACATCGTCCAGCTCCGCAATTCCTTCTACGAGGCGTACAAGCTCTTCCTGTGACGAAACTACTTTGCTGGGCGTTAACTCATCAAACAGCTGCAATGAATCCAGAGGCAGATTACCGCTCAAGTTTCGCTTTTTGGCCAAGAGTGCGCGTTTGCAGTCGATCGAGTGATTCTCGACGATCATTTTAAGCCAATTACGCAGTTCGCCTTCGCTGTGGCCGTTGAATTGGGGAAAACTGCGAATGGCCAATAGCAACGAGCCCTGTACGATGTCAGAGGCCGCCAATCGTGGCCTTAAATCGGAGTCGATCAGCCTCTCCGCAAGCCTGGTCAGCCAAGGACGATAAACCTCGAGCAGATTCGCCACTACCTCTTGGCCACTGTCCTTGGCGAGCCGAATTTTCTGATCGAAGTTTGGCTCGTTGTTGTTCACGAAGTTACTCTTGGGCAAGCACGGTCGAGTTCGGTCGCAGTCTGGAGGCAGAGGGCTGCATCCCATTTTAGCAAGAATCTAGCACTCGGCGATGCTGAGTTGTGTCTTGTATTTGGTGCACCATCTTGCTGTCATGTGGGGTGAGCGGTGCCTGGTCTACAGATGCAGGCAGTTCCTTAGTTGATCACCACCGGGGCTATGTCTTTGATTCAAGGCGGTGTTGGCTCAGCAGGAGCTTCGCCCTCCCGACTAGCGTTACAGGCAAGCGACTTGCCGGGTTCGAGCGGCTGGGGACCGCCGCTTGTCATGAGCACAATAAGAATATGCAGACATTTATCGAGAGGCCAGCGCGAAGTGTCTCCTTTCGCTCCGCGAAAGGCCGGATCCTTTTGCGGAGCAAAAGGAGACTATAATGCTCTTCCCCCATCTGCCCAATCGCGAACGCCGTTTCACAGGGAGACGCACACAATGGTTGGACGTATCGTAATCGTTCTTTGGTTGAGTATCTCGAGCGTAATACCGTTGCCGATCTGGGCACAGGATCAAGCCGCGGCGCCAACCAAGATCTCGCCACCACAACTCGATCCCGCAGGCAAGGAAATCAAGTTGCCAGCTTTGGCGAATGATCTGTGTTTGGGTGGCATGGGTCGTTACATCTTGATTCACCTTGCCGAACTAAAAAAAATTGCGGTCTTTGATGTCAACGACTTGAAGATCGCGGGATACATTCCAGCCGGAGACGACAATACCTGGTTTGCTGCCGGCGCTACGAAAGCTGTCGTAGTGAATGGATCGCAGGGCGTCCTATCGCGCTGGAACTTGCAGACACTCGAGCGCGAAAGGACTCAGACGCTTCAAACTTCAGGCAGAGTGACCGGACTTTGGATGGGTTGCAACACCGAAGGACCTGTCATCATGGCCAGTGACGAGCATAACAGGATGAACGGCTCCGAAATCGATTTGGCTACGCTGAACCAATCTGCCATTAAAGTTGACGGAAACGCCAGTCGACCTCTAAACAGTAATGCGCGCATCTCGGCTGGCGGCGAAACAATTGGGGTTTGGGAGAGCGGAGTATCGCCTTCAGGCCTGCAAGTGTACTACCGATCTGGCAATAGCTGGGTCGCCAGGTACGAACATACTTCCGTCGGCAGAATTATTCCCACATCGGACGGTCGACATCTGGCAACCCAAGGAGATGTGTATACCAGAGATTTGCAGCGGGTCTCGCGCCAGGAGAAAATCAATGATTTAATGTTGATACCTGCGGTTAATGGGCCACTTATGCTGGGCATACCAACCGGAGTCCAACTACCGGGCCAAGGTGGTAAATCTATCGATGCCAAGTCAAAGCTGTTTTTGTGCGGAGATTTTCGGGCACTGGCAGATGATGTTCCTCTTGAACCTATCTACACCAACCCGTTCGAGAGCCACCGAGAGCAGCTGGCCTTGGATAAACGCATCTTGTTTATCCCTGAAGCCAAATTGATTGTCGTCATACCGCCTACCTGTGATCGCCTGAAGTGTATTCCCTATGATGTTGAAGCTGCCTTGCAAAATTCAGCTTCCCAGTTTTTGATCGTTACTTCTCATCCTGCTGAGCAGATTAACGTCGGAAGTATGTTCGACTACCAAATCGAATTTCAGTCGAGCTCAAAGAACATCAAGTGCAATCTGGAAACTGGTCCCACAGGTATGACTGTTAGTCCAAGCGGACATGTAACTTGGCAGACCACGCCGGCCGCGCTACCCACGAACAATGTGGTTGTTTCAGTTGCGACCGACGATGGCCAGGAGGTTTATCACACTTTCAAACTGGATGTGCTGGGAGCCAAAGGCAAAGAGACCGACGCCACTATTTCATCTCCGGCTCCTGGTCCGTCGCCTTCGGCTCCCGGTGTCGATGTGGCAGAGTTAGAGAACGGTAAGAAAGAGTACAAACTACCGAGCTCGCATGGTCAGCTAGTGGCCGGTGGCGCGGGCCGATATCTCTTAGTTCATTTGCCGGAACTAAAGAAGATTGGTGTGTTCGACATCACGTTAGCCAAGATGAGTGGTTATGTGCCTGCCAGCGACGACCAGACACTCATAGCAGCCACTCAAGATAAATTGCTGGTGGTTAGTGTCACGCAAGGAGTTATCTCGCGTTGGAATCTGGCGAATTTACAAAAGGAGCTGACGGTCAACTCGCCATTCGCGGGTCCTATCCAAGCGATTGCGACCGGCTGTGCAGCCAACGGGCCAGCCTTGCTGTGTTGGTCGCAAGGCACCGATGCCCTGGCCAGCGTAACCTTCACGTTCTTGGATACCAATACGCTTCGGGAGATCGATGCGAAGTGGCCTGGCAATGGCCGACCGAGTGCGAGCTTCCGAGATAACTCGCAAGTTCGAGCTGCCAGCAACGGCAAATACTTTACCCTGATCGGCTCAAGTACCCAGGCCACCGTGATGCTCGAAGGCACTAAGGTGACCTCGTCCACAACGTTCGGAGGCGGGCACTCCACGCCTTCGGCTGACGGTAGGTATTACGCGGCTCAGGGGCACGTCAACAACTTTGAAGGCACCGCCGTCTCAGAGAAAACTGTCAACCTAGGAAGTATTGTGCCTGCGGTCACAGGTAGCTACTTCTTGGCTTTCGCCGTCGATCACAGCTTCAATGATGGGGCTGTCGACGGCGCCAAACTGTATATGTTTGGCGATAAACGGCCTCTGCTCAGCCTACCGGAGTTAAAACTAGAACGCTCCACCAACAGTCAGCGTTTCAATATGCCTTTCTATCCTGAACAGAGAGTGTTCTTTGTTCCAGATGCCAAGGTCGTCGTCATGGCTGCGGCTACGAACGACACTTTGACAATGAGGCGCTTTGATGTAGATGAAGCTTTGGAGAACTCGGGCATCGACTACTTGGTGGTGACCTCTCAGCCTCGTTCTACCCTCAAGAAGAATGAGACGTTTGAGTATCAAATGCAAGTCAAATCGAAGCTGGGCGGTGTCCAATACAAACTCGAAAGTGGCCCCCAGGATATGACTGTGTCCCCGCAGGGAACAGTCACTTGGAAAGTTCCGGGCAACTGGCGCGAAGCAGTCAACAACATCATCATCGCTGTCAGCGACTCGGGTGGCCAAGAGGTTTATCACACCTTTGCAATCGACATCCCTGACTTGCGGGAGGCGGAGGCCAAACGCGCGGCCAACATGCAGACTCAGCAACAATTAAATGCGGCCCAGGCGCGATTGGATCAACTAAAAGCCAAACGCAACCAGGCGTCGGCCGAACGCCAGCAACGTCAGAGAGCTGCGGCCCCTTCCGTCAAAAGTGCACCTACTACCGCTGTTGAAAAATTCTCGGTAAGGACCTGGAACGATAGTACTGGTAAACACCAAATCAGAGCCACCTTTGTAAAAGTGATCGATAAGAAACTAGTCTTTCTGATGGATGAGTCCGGCAAAGAAAAGACAATTCCATTGGCGAGATTGTCGCCTGAAGATGCCTACCATGCGGTAGAATGCGATCTCAAACGCAAGGCTGCGCTCACTCCGAGTGGTGATTCCTCGGACTCGCCGTTTGTCGACGCGCCCAGCGAAAGTTCTCGACCGCTATCCAAAGAAGATAAGGTCCAGCAAGAACGCATTGCTCAGCTGGAGACCCGTATTGGCGAGCTGATCACGATCATCGAAAACGAAAGTCCCGAGTCGTTTATTCCTAAGGTGTTCCATCCCGATGCGGTTGACCAAGTGCAAGCCGAGTCGCCATTGGACAAAGTCGCCTTACTGGAAAAACTATTGTCGATCAATCTCGATGCGATGATTGTAAATGGCGATAGCCTGTTATGGCCAGAACAACAAGTGGTCCTTGTTGAGCACAACGATCGTTGGTATCTAGGCAATTGAGGAATCATCGATGGCCCGTCGATTTGTGACTCTATTGGTTCTGAATTTTGCACGGTGCGTTTGCGGGCTGATGGCCGTAACCACTTGGGCTCAGCCGCCAAAGACTGAATCATCTAACACACCGGCTGTCGAAGTTGCAGCGTTTGAAGGTGAAACCAAGGTGGTTCCGTTGCCTGCCAACCTCAGGCAATTGGTGGTGGGCGGAGCTGGGCGTTACTTGCTGATTCATCTACCGGAAATAAAAAAGATCGGTGTATTCGATATTTCACAAGCCAAAATGACAGGCTATGTGGCTGCCGATAGCGATGACTCACTCATGGCCGCCACGAAAGACAAGTTATTGGTGGTCAGCCCCGGTCAACATAAGCTGACGAGATGGAATTTAAACACACGGCAAAAAGAACTGGTGGTTAGTATTCCATTTGCCGGCCCCGTTCAGTCGATTGCGGCTGGTTGTTCCGCCAATGGTCCACTGATGGTTACATGGTCTGCTACCAAGGATCCGCTGGCAGATGTGTCATTCGCTTTTCTGGACGTGGATACCCTTCGAGAAATCAAGGTGACCTGGACTGGCCAGAACAGCACACCACGTTATCGCGATGAGGTAATACTTCGAGCGTCTAGCAATGGCGATTACTTTACAATATCGAGAATGGGAGCCGTGCGCATCGAAGGCACGCAAGTGTCTGCTTCGCTGGACCCATTTGGAAGGGGGCACATGATCCCATCGGCCAATGGTCAGTATTACGCTCAGAATGGTGAGTTGGTCAATTTTGAAGGCACTTCCCTTTCTGGCGACCCGAATGCCTGGACAGACAAATTAGGTGGGATTGTACCATCGGTCACGGGCAACTTTTTCTTGACGTTTCCCTTCGAGGGCTTCAACGATTCCAGCGCCAAGGAAGATGCCAAATTGTATATGTTTGGCGACAAACGCCCCCTGCTGTCCATTCCTGGCTTGAAGATTGAATTACCAGCGGATAATCGATCGTCTCGAGACATCGTCTTTCCCACAGAACGCGTGACTTTTGTCCCAGAGGCTAAAGTCGTCGTCATACCGTCCAGTACCAATGACGCTTTAGTTTTGACGCGATTCGATGTAGACCAGGCCCTGGATGCTTCGGGTATTGACTATCTGCTAGTGACTTCAACTCCAGCGACCACAGTGAAGTTAGGCGAAAAATTCGAATACGTGTTGCAAGTGAAATCAAAGCTTGGCGGTTTGAAATACAAACTCGAAAGTGGTCCAGCGGGTATGGAAATAACAGCCGATGGCAAGGTCAGCTGGGATGTGCCTAAGAAGTGGACCGAACGCGCCAACCAAGTAATCATTACTGTTGGTGATTCTGGGGGCCAAGAGCTCTTCCATACTTTCACCCTCGATGTGCCTCAAGTGCGTGACGTGACTGTCAAGCCAAACACAAAAAAATCAGCTGCAGATTCGATGGATGCCAATGGCTTGCGCAGAAATGCCCGCAATGCGGGACGCAGTCCAACAGAGCCATCGCGCGAGGAACGCAGAATAGCTGCCGAAATCCGCAGCGAAGAACTCAGCCAGCGGCGCAAACAAGCTATAGCGGAAAATATCGAACGTCAGCGGGCTGCGAAAGAAGCCGCCAAGAAACCTGCTGAGCCACCGGCAGTCACATTCGAATCGCGAACCTGGACAGACACCACCGGCAATCACAAGATCGAAGCCTCCTTTGCCCGGATAGTCGATAAGAAGACAGTGATGCTCAAGAGTGCCGACGGCAGCGAGAAATCCATCCCCTTAAGTCGGCTGTCGCCCGAAGATATGTACCACGCTATCGAATGCGATGTCAAACGGTTGCAAAAAACTAAGTGAGCCATTACGCACACTGGTAGCCACCGTCGCCAGACGGTGGACTCTCACGGCGGCGAAATCCACCGCTTGGCAGCGGTGGCTACTTTCGTTTCGACGGGCTTGTTGCCACCGCTGGCCAAGAACTGGCATGCTAAAAACAGGCAGGCCACGAGCGGTCCGCCGAGGGCAATCATCCAAGCTCCTACATATTTCCAGTTCCAAGAATGCAGGCTGAGAAACGAAAACGCTTGCCAGGCCGTCAAGCAGACATCACCTAGTACCGCCAGGCAAGCCAGGGGGGCTAACCAGCGGATGAACTTCGCGCGATGAGCCGCTCCATAGCCTAAGCTGATCAGCACACCTACCATTACCAAATCGAACGCGATCCAAAACGAGAGTATGTTCTGGCTACCAAACCAGAAGGCACCATTGCTTTGGCTCAACACACCAATCCACGCCACCAATGTCGCAGCTAGTCCATAGTTCAACCGCTGCCACGTCACCGCGCGGACCCGCCTGACATTGGTCGTAAACATGCGTAAGCATGTATCCAGTGCAAAACGCGTGGGATGCGAACGCACGAATGCCATCAACACGGCCACCAGCATGCTGAAGTTGAACTTTGGCAGGCCGGTGACGTAGATCTCTTCCCATTGTTCAGGCCGTAGCTTGGCTTTGAACGCTTCGAGACCTTCGAAGCTATACAGCGGATCGAACAGGCGCCGCGTCGCGCTGAAGATCACTCTCACCCAGCGCGGCTGCTGGTAATGCGAGTGGTGGATATTGCGTAGCGGTGACAGACCAAGTGTCGCATAACTCTTGCCTTCGGTGGCCAGTGAGCGCATGGCGGCATCAATCAGGGCTTCGGTGGTGCCGTTAGGCGCCGCTGGCGTTCGCAGGAGATCTTCCAAGAAGAATCCATCGCGCGCATAAATGGGGACCAGTGACAGAAATCCGACGGCTGACTGTTCGCCGGATTCTGATCGGCACTCGGCCAAAAAGTACCGTCGCTCGTTGGCAAACGAAAATGCATCTAGATGAACCACAAAGCTCATGGTGGCCATCTTGTGCGCGCGTTGCCACTGGACGATAACGTGTTCGGCTTGTTGCCGCTCAGTGGAATGACTTTGTAACATGAGATGTGGGCTAACTTGCGTTACCGTCACGCCCTTGCGCTGGGCGCGTCGCCGCTGCGCCCCGATCAGCTTCATGCGTTTGGAATCGCTGTCCCAGCGCATTGGATTCCAGCAGGGTTGCTCGCCGATTTTGATATGCGTGGCATGCGACTGGATCTGCTCAGCGAAGCGGGCGGCCGTACCAAAGAAGCACACGCGGTGGCCCGATTGCCTGGCCGCCAGGGCAAATGCCAACGCACACTCAACGATGCGGTCCAGTGGACAAATGGGTGCACCGGCGACGACCCAAGTTCCCCAGGCTCGATAGTAGGCCACCACGCCTGGACCACTCGGATCAAACCAATATTCAAAGTACGGCTCGAGCGTTTGAAACGATGTATTGTTCCAGCCGTATTCCTGAATGAGCGCGAGCGCTCGTTGTCGAGAGTCGTTCGTCACTAAGGAACCGTAAAAAATAAATGACCGGACCCTAATCCCGAATTGGATGTGTCCACGTGCTTAGCTGTGTTCATCTCCGCTGGCAATTTCCTTCAACGCGGTTCGCGATTCGTGAATCGCTTCGAACCGAGTCTTGGGGTTGTCCCGCTGGAGGTTTCGCAGATCCCAATCGGATTGCACCAACACGGCATCGCTACCGAGTGCATCAACAACCAATTTGGCTGCGTAGGGAATCTTGAGCTCTTCCGTTTTGTCTTCTGAACGATACCACCGAGCATGCTTATAGGGCAGCCATTGCACGCGCGAGGGTGCGTTGTATTCGGTCTCCAGTCGAAACTGCACTACGTCAAACTGTAGCTCGCCTACGGCCGCGAGAATTGCGTCTCGCTTGCGGCCTTTGGTATGGAAAAGCTGGATAGCTCCTTCTTCGACTAGTTGTTCCAGGCCTCGATCAAACTGCTTGCGGCGCGACGTGTCAGGACAGGTTACGCTGGCGAAGACCTCGGGTGAAAACTGCGGAACACCTGGATAGCGGACTGGTTGACCTTGATAGATTGTGTCGCCCAGAAGGAGTTCGCCGGGGCAGACGACGCCGATGATGTCACCCGGGTAGGCCTCTTCCATGACTTGCCGATCTCTTCCGAAGATCCGCAGCGCTCTGGGCAATCGTACTTTGTTGCCAGTACGCTCGACAACCACTTCCATATCGCGCTGGAATTCTCCGGTGCCAATTCGCACAAAGGCGACTCGATCACGATGCATCGGATCGAGGTTTGCTTGTATTTTAAACACGAAGCCGGAGAAATCATCGCGATGCAGATCATCTGCTGCATGGGTCGCGCGCAAGCTCGGTGGAGGACACAGGCTGATGAATCCGTCTAAGAAAAGTTCGATACCATAATTGGTAAGTGCGCTGCCGAAGAAAACTGGGGTTTGTTTGCCTGCGAGAAACTCGGCAGGCTGAAATTCATGACCCGCATATCGAACCAGCTGCAGCTCTTCCGCGGCTCGTTTGATCACTTCGCTGTTGTACGTTCGCCCAGTCGGAGGGGTTAGCGGCATTTCATCCAAGTTCAATGAACCAGCGTCATGGTCGGTAAGCGCACTCCAGCTGAGTTGTTGCGTACTACCGCGACGCTCTCCGGTTTGATCGAAGAACAGATGCAGTTGATCGCTATTGAGATCAACAATCCCGAGGAACTCGTGAGAGCTTCCTACAGGCCAATTCATCGGCACGGTCTGAATGCCGAAATTCTTCTCGATATCGGCGAGAGTCTCTAACGGAGAGTGGCCGGGCCGGTCAACTTTGTTGACGAACGTGATGATGGGAATCTGGCGAGCCGAACAAACGCGGAAGAGTTTCTCGGTTTGCGATTCGATCCCTTTGGCGGAGTCGATAACCATCACCGCCGCATCAGCTGCCATGAGAGTCCGATAGGTGTCTTCGCTGAAGTCGTGGTGCCCGGGAGTATCGAGCAGGTTGATCTGCTTGCCGAGATACTCAAAGGTGAGCACCGTTGAGCTCACGGAGATTCCACGCTGTTTCTCTAGCTCCATCCAGTCCGACTTGGCCGCTCGCTGGGATTTTCGTCCGCGTACCGCGCCGGCGACGTCGATCGATCCACCGAACAAGAGCATCTTCTCTGTGAGCGTTGTTTTGCCGGCATCGGGGTGAGATATGATCGCAAAGGTGCGCCGACGCATGCGCTCGCGTTCGATGTGGGACTCCAATCGGCTCACAAGACATTCCCTTTAACTAGTAGGGATGATGATGCTGAGCGATCCGACTCCTGGAAACTCGAAATCGCGCTGCAGTGAATAATTACTAACGAATGCATGGCGCGGGTCGGAGTTATCAAATGTACGAACTTCTACAGCGATCAATAGCGGTCACGGGCAGCGTGTCCAGACGCTCACAGACAACGCAGGCACAGGAAACCAGCGGTCGAAACAAGCGTAAACAGAGAGTTGACTAAGGTGGACACATGCTTCGAAGTGTAGCCGATGTTGGTGCAAGCGGCAAGTCAGGTCGAACTCTCCCGTGCGTTCGTCAAATAGCCGGCAGAAGGCCAGACCGGAAGTGGAAGAGGCAGCCAACGAGCCGTCTTGACAAAAACTTTCTGTAACACTTCGAGTTCGCGGTGCCACTAATTTAGAGCGGTATGGCTCAACCATCTACGACTGCGCCGACTGGCTCATCCTCCAGCGTTTTTAGTGTATTGCCGAATTGTTTCTTTGATGTCAGTGCTTGTCAGAAGGTACGAAGATGAATTTGCGATCAGTCTTGCTTGGTAGTGTTTGGCTGAAGAAAGTAAGTCCGGGGCGACCGGGGATGGTCTTGGCTCTCGGGATGCTACTTTTCTTACCAATGGAGACGAATTTGGCAATTACGGGCTGCGCGATTACCAGAGCTTTTGCAGGCAGTTTGGAAGACGGTCAGGCTTATATCGAACAAGGGGAATATCATCTGGCCATCGACTGCTTCACGCAATACATCGAAAGTCATCCGACAGAACCACTGGGTTATCGCGGTCGCATCGAATCGCTGTTGATGCTGCGCAAGTATGCGGACGCCATGCGCGATGTGGCCAGATTCAATGCTGTGGTTGTTCCTGCCGACCCAGGCTCGATCGCGTGGATACTGACGTACTATGAGGCGAGGATGGCAGCGGACCCCAGCGATGTGGCGGCGCTAACCGGCGGGAGTTTTGCTTACTGGTGGAACTTCGATTATGCGACTGCGCTTGTTCATCTCGCATCACTAA
This sequence comes from Rania fehmarnensis, assembly GCF_056494185.1. Classification (NCBI taxonomy): domain Bacteria; kingdom Pseudomonadati; phylum Planctomycetota; class Planctomycetia; order Pirellulales; family Pirellulaceae; genus Rania; species Rania fehmarnensis. The sequence goes on along the minus strand of NZ_CM151398.1, from coordinate 8,231,144 downwards.
ATAGCATAGCGCTAGACAATCCCTACGGAATTCTATTTCGAGGATCATCGAAGTTGTTGGCTGGTGAAGATCCGGTAGGCGGCCAAGCGGACTTTGAGGCGGCTTTGGGGCTTGATCCTTTTAATCCGCACGCGCGTTTCATCGTTGCAGATGGTTATACCTACGGTCTTCCCAATCCAAGTCGCGCTTTTGTCGAAGCCAGTTTGGCTCGGTTGGGTGGACTCGATACGCCACGCATCAATGCCATCTTGGCGGCCAGTTTTGAGGCTTTTGGAAATATGCCAGTCAGTGCGTATTTTCTGCGTCGACACATTGATCAAGTAACAATGAATCTAGTCGTGTTGGCTCCACTGAGCGGCAATAAGACGCGCGACGTGGTTTTTGAACCAGGGATGACCATTGAGATTCCTGTGACCATTCAAGCTGGTAAGAAGATCCGCATTGAGACGGCCAGTCCCAGCGATGAAGTGTACGATACCATCGCCGTCTTGCTAGCTCCCAATGGTATTCCACTGACCGGCAGTGATGATACGAATGAGTATTTTGCCGCATTTCAATGGACGGCCCCAGTTACGGCTACTTACAAACTGCGCGTAACCACATTCGAGGCCGTCGCCACGGGGTTGGTTAGAATTCAACGCAAGTAGCAGGCACGGCCCCCTGCTTGGCGAGATGGTGTTGAGCATTTCTAAGCACGTGGACACGTCCACGTGCTTATCTATAGAGCCCACTTTGGGTGTTTCTTGTGTTAGGCCGAGAGACGCCAGAGAGTGAGTTGAATGGCAATTACTCTTGCATTAGAGTTGTGCATCGAGCGGCCATTTTAGCGTTGCTTGATGTATAAACTTTATCCCCTCTACAGTCGAAAAAGCTTGTAGGTGGATCACAAGTTTGTTAGGCTTGTCACTCCTCTATCTCCTAACCCCTCAGCCGCGAGAATAGCCGTGCGACTTCGTCCAGTATTGAGAGCTATTAGAAACAATTCCCGTTTCAACAAGATTTCACGAGTACGGTTGGGGCTCATTGAGGCACTAGAAGATCGCCGGCTGATGGCGGTGCTTGAAAACTTCGACGGTGTCGTCGCTCCGGCGTTGCCTTCTGGCTGGGTGCAGACGGCCACTCAGTCCAATACTTGGGGCACGCTTGCAAACACCAGTGATACAGCACCCAATCATGCGTTTGTCGCTAATGCGTCGGAGGTCAGTGAGAGCATACTCACTAGTCCTAGTTTTGTACTGTCAGCATCAACGCCGTTACTAGATTTTAGAAACAGCTTCGACACCGAAGCCGATTTCGATGGTGGTGTATTGGAGATAGCGGTCAACGGCGGGGCATTCGAAGATATTCTGGTGGCTGGCGGCAGTTTTGTTACTGGCGGATATGTTAGTACTTTACAGACGGGCAGTGGAAATCCTATAGAAGGCCGCGCTGCTTGGACCGGCAGTTCCAACGGTTACATAACTACGGCCGCTCTGTTGCCGGCATCGGCACTCAATCAGAATGTTCAACTGCGTTGGCGATTTGCGACGGATGGGAGCGTTGCTGTTAGTGGTTGGCGCATTGACACGATTTCGTTGGCATCAGTGCCCACGGATGACTATGGCGACGCGCCAACTCCCTATCCGGTAACGCTGGCTGAGGACGGTGCGCGGCACGCCTCTGCCGGGTTGCGGTTGGGAGCAACGGTCGACCTGGAAAGCGATGGTGTGCACAGTGCGACGGCCGAATTTGATGGAAGCGACGACGATGGTGTGTTGATCAACGGCAGTTTTCTAAGCGGACTGAATAAGTCGATCTCAGTAATTGCTTCCCAAGCTGGTGGCCTGCTCAATGCATGGGTTGACTGGAATGTAGATGGAGATTGGTCGGATTCCAATGAGCAGATCTTCACAAATCAAGTTCTGGCAGCAGGTGCGAATAGTTTGAACGTCAGTGTGCCCGCGGGCTTGGTTGCCGGTACAAGTTTCGCGAGGTTTCGCCTGAGCACCACATCGGGTTTGAGCTTTACGGGCTCAGCGCCCGACGGCGAAGTAGAAGACTACAGGGTTACCCTTGCAGAACCAGGCGTCGGCAATTGGGAACCGCTAGGACCATTCGGTGCGACCAACGGTCAAGTTGAAGGCATTGCCAATCGGCCAGTGGTGGGAGCCTTTCACACTGTTTTGGCGCACCCGACCAATGCCAATATTCTATACGCGGGGTCCGTAAATGGAGGCGTTTGGAAATCTAACAACGCCACTGCTGCTCAGCCCAATTGGACGCCACTGACCGATGCCATGCCGTCCCAGTCTATTGGCTCGCTGGTCTTCGATCTGGCCGACCCAACTTCCAATACCATTTACGCAGGCACTGGTCGCTACAGTAGCTTTGCACAGATTGGAAACGCACGTATCGGTCTGATGCGTTCGACCGATGGCGGTCAGACTTGGCAAGTAGTTGATGGTGGGGGTGTTCTCCGTGGCAAAAACATCTCAGGTATTTACGCCAACGGGAATACGATTGTTGTATCGGTCAATGTCGCTGATGCATTTACTTTCGCGAACATTGGCATATTTCGAAGTACCAATGGTGGTGCGACGTTTACGCAAATCGCTACGGGTAATGGTTCAGCCACGGGCTTGCCTGGTGGCGTGAGCTATGACTTGGTACACGATCCGATCACCCCATCGACTCTGTACACATCGACTGTATTTTCTGATCTGGTTGGCGGACTCAATGGAGTTTATAAATCGACCGACAGTGGTGCCACTTGGACGCGCGTCAGCTCGGTTGCTATGAATTCGCTGATCACCAACAACACCAGCAATTTGGAACTGGCTGCAGGGAGAAACAACGAAGTCTACGCGGCTGTTATCAATGGCGGCGTAATGGCCGGGCTCTTTAGGTCCGCCAATAACGGTGGGACTTGGACGCAAATGGACAGCCCCAAGACCAACGAGAATGGCACGGATGTTGGCCTCAATCCAAGTGGCGGCAAAGGTCCTCAATCGGGTGCGCCGGAAGCGATCGCTGGCGGCCAGGGTAACATCCACTTCTCGATCGTGGCTGATCCCACCGATGCTAACATTGTTTACGTCGGAGGCGATCGACAACCGCGAGCCAATGGCGACACTGGAGGATTCCCGAACTCGATTGGAGCTCAGGATTTCTCTGGTCGGTTATTCCGCGGTGATGCCAGTAAACCTACCGGGACTCAGTTCGTACATCTAACCCATCGCAACGACATCGCCGCGTTGCCTGGCGGGGGTACGGCCAGCAATAGTTCGCCACACGCCGATTCGCGCGAAATGACATTTGATGCCGCTGGTAACCTCTTGGAAGTCGACGACGGTGGTGTCTATCGCCGGACATCACCGCGTGACAATACAGGGGACTGGTTCTCCATTGTAGGTGACCTTCAAGGCACTGAAGCGCACGATGTGGGCTGGGATTCGCTAAGCAATGTAGCTATGACCGGCAATCAAGATACTGGTACTACCTATCAATCTTCGGAAGGCGCTGCTACCTGGATTTCTATCTCAACCGGTGACGGCGGAGACGTTGCGATCGACAACATTGAACGAGCGGCCAGCGGTCAGTCTGTCCGCTACTCAAGCTTTCAAAACTTAGGAGCTTTGCGTCGGACGGTTTGGAGTTCAGCCGGCGCGCTGGTAACAACCTCTTTTCCAGCACTGACTCCATTGAGTGGATCTCCAACCATTGGGGGAGCATTTCGCACGCCGGTTGAAACCAATGCGGTCGTTGGCGCTCGATTGATCATTTTAGGTAACAACGGACTGTTCGAGTCGTTCAATGGTGGGAATTCGGTAAGTCGCATTGGCACAGTTGGAATCAACAACATCACGACCAACGCACTTGCATATGGTGGCGTGCAGAACAATGTCGCCAATCCTGATGTGGTTTGGGCAGGCATTGGCAGCGACGTCTACGTGCGAACATCGGGAACCGGCGGTGTCAGCTTGACAGTGGCTGATCCCACAGGCTCGACAATTCGTGATCTCGCCGTGAATAGTCGCGATTGGGCCAATGCATTTGTGATCGATGACAATCAAGTGTTTCAAACGACAAATGCTGGTAACAGTTGGTCCGATGTGACAGGCAACAGCTTTCCGACCGGAACCGAATTTTGGTCCATTGCTTTCGTGGCAGGCCCGCTCAGTGGCGCAGTTATCCTGGGTACCAACATCGGAATTTTTATGATGTCCACGATGCAAGTCGGTGTGTGGACCGCACTGGGTAGTGGACTGCCAAGGGTTCTCACGTATGACATGGATTATGATGCGGGCGACGATGTCTTGGTTGCAGGTACACTCGGTCGCGGTGCCTGGCTACTAAATGATGTATCCACATTTCTTCCGGCACCTGCGACCATTGTGGAGCGTGGTATTTTCTACAATGGTTCTACGGGTAATTCAGGGAATGCGTTCGCTTCGGACAAACAAGCTTTGTTGCCAGGGCAGACATCGACGTTTCAGAACTACACCAGTTTTGTTCTGGGTATCACCGGCATCTCAATCGACATTAAAGATTTACCACTTTCGTTGACTCCGCTCCAAATGCTTAGCAACTTACAATTTGCTGCATGGAATGGGATCGATGTAGCCGGGTTTACTGCCTTGCCAGGTGCGGCAACTCCGACCGTTAGCGCTATTCAGGCCGGAGCCGGCAATGGCGGGTCGACCCGTGTCTATATAACCTTCCCCAGTAATTCGCTCCGCAACACCTGGCTGCGCGTAACTTTGCTGGCGAACACGACTACAACGCTGACTGAAAATGACGTTTTCTACTTCGGTAATGTGGTAGCTGACATGAACGTCGGTAATACGGCCACTCGCTTGCGAGTCAATGCGGAGGACACCGCTGCCATTCGGCTCCATCAATCTCCCCTGCCGAACTCGGCGCTAGCCAGCAATATTTACGACCTAAACCGCGATGGCCGAGTGGACGCACAAGATACGTTTTTTGCCAGGACAAATCAGCAACCCTTGGGGATCGTGGCCCCAATAACAACGCCTGGCCCGGTGCCTGTACCAAAGACGGGTGACCGCGTAAGGGAATTGATCGGCCCCCCGGTTTTAGCTGCGGCTTTCACTACGTCAAATGTGCTTGAGGAAAAAGCACGGGTATCGAGGAGTATTGGGTCGAGGAGTGTTGGATCTAGAAATTCTGCTATTAAGATGGAATCCCTGTTGGTCCCGCCGGATGCGGCACCTGCGGTCGACTTGCCAACAACGGATAGGCTATTTAGTCGAACAACAGTTGAGAGTTATTGGACGACGCCAATCGCAACTCGAAAACTGCGGCTAGTAGACAATTATTTCGCCACCTTGAATTCTACCGACTCAGTCTGACACATGTCTCGCAACTTGATATTGGATCTGCCATGAGAACTAATCTTGTTTTACCTGTTGTATTGTGCTTGGCCCTTGGCTGGCTCAGCCAAGTGGCTAGTGCAGATATGGTACTCACGGTGGGAAACGATACCTTTGCACCTGATGCCGGAATTCAATCGATTGATATCCTCATTCGCACTGACGCTGGGGACACTTCGCTGTTTCTGACGGCGGACTTCCAATTGGCCGCCGGCGTCTTTCCTACGACGGCCGGTGTCTTTGGCGAACCTGGAATGATTGGGGTCGGCAATATTCAGGACCCACCCTTTTCGCAGTTTGTGAGTGCTGGAAATGATAGTGCAACTCTGAGTCTCGACTTTACAAATGCTCAACCGTTCCCAGGCACCGACACCTTGTTGGCGAGAATGCTAATCGACACAACCGGCTTGGCACTTGGCACCTATACCATTCAAGTTACTTCCGTCGCGGCAGAAGTGGGCATTACTTCTGTGAACGGTTCCTTCACGATTTCCACCGTTCCTGAACCCAGTTCGCTGTGCCTGGTCGCAGTTGCTTCTGTGTGTGCTTTTCGCCGACGAGGGTTTGGTAGCCACCGTCACCAGGCGGTGGTTGCGTAGCGTGAGATCATTCACCGCCTGGCGGCGGTGGCTACGAGTGCGGTAGCCACCGTCACCAGACGGTGGTTGCGTAGCGTGAGATCGTCCACCGCTTGGCGGCGATGACGTGCTTGGTAGGCGAGCTCAATTTCTTCTCTCGCACTGCAGTACAGTAACTCTGCCTGCCTTCGGTCTGTCCCATTCTGACTGCAGTGCGCCGACTGCAGTGCACCGACTGCAGGGGCCGCGTTGAGATGACTGCAGTGTCTGAAAATTATCTGTAAGGCAAATTTTTTTGCCTGCCGTTATTCCCTGTAAAAACAGGGATTTCTCGCTTCGTTTGCGTGTGCAGGCGCAGATGCTCGCCTGGCTTGGAACGCCAGTTGTAAAGGGTGGCTTGAACTCAGTTCACCAGGTTGCCTTTTACAGGAGCGCATTGGCCATGAGCAGCTATTTCACAGAGCCGGGTCAGGAGCCCTGCCCTGCCTCGCCAGTCTCACAAACAGACATGGATTCAAATGCCCAGTCCATAGTGACTGCCGTCATCGTTGATTCGCCATGTAGTTCGACCGCTCGAGCGCATCACAGTTCGACTAAAGTTGATGAACTTGAGAGGACCAATGTCTCTACCGGGCCGTCAGCCCTAGAAAGCTTTCTCAATAACTTTCTGCGAGAAGAGAACATCAAGTGGATGTCGATTATCGGGGCGGCCATCGTGTTGGCTTCGTCGTTGATGTTGGTGACACGCCAGTGGACGACCTGGTCAACTGAGCTGAAGTACTTAACCATTTTGGCTTACACGTTTGCGACGTATTACAGCGGCAGTTTCGCTCGGACGCGACTGGGTCTTTCGACCAGTGGTCGCGTGATGGAACTATTGTCGTTGCTGCTGATGCCGTTGTGTTTCATCGCGTTGGGCTGGTTGGACCAGGCCGCCTACAGTGGCATGCCACTGTTTGAAAAGTTGCTGTTGGTCGTTCCGGCCTTGGGGCTGACCTATCATGCAGCTTCGCGGATCTTCGCCGACATCTTACGCGGCTCTCAACCTACTTTTTTGATCAGCTATTTGTTGCTGTCGGCCGCCGGTGCATGGCAACCGCTGACTAGCCCATGGGCGAGTGGCCTGTTCGTTCTAGCCGCTTGGTTGGTGACCAGCGTGGGTGTCATGAAAGTTAATCGTCACATCTTCTGGCTCACGGAAGAAACCAAGCAGCCACGCGTGCTGGCCTTTCTGCCTGTGGTCTTACTGGGCAGCATGTTCGTGATGTTGGTTGCCACCAAGGCGCTGCCGATGCTTGCACTACATTGGCTGGGCACGGTTTGCGTCATGTGTTCGAGTACGATCTTGCTTACGGCTCGATCAGCGGCTGAGGTATTCAAACAGCGGACGGGTAACTTGGTCAGACCTTTGCCCTGGAGTCTGATGGCACCGCTGGTGATCGGGCTGGTGGTGATGGCTGCAGGTGTGGTGCTCTCGGGTGATGGATTTTCTCTGCGAGGACCAACCACGATCGCCATCATCCCAACGGCCTTACTGGCTAGCGGCTTGTTGTGCGTCGTCGCTTGGGACACGGGGCTATCGGCATTTGTGTGGCCGGCTTTGACTCTAGCAACTGTGGCCTACCAGGTTTCGCCGGTCTTATTTCGCAGCGCACTATTGCAATTGCGAGACTCCGCCGCCGCGGTCATGAACGAATCTACGTTGCCGCTGGCATTCTATGGCATTACCTACATGCCACTGGTATGCATACTCATTGCAGCCGCCGCATGGACTATGAGAGGAACTGGTCAGGCGCGTAGTCGATGGAGCGTGTTTGCCGGGCCAACTCGCATGTTCGTCAGCGGGTTGATGTTGATTCTATTTGTAGCGGCGCTGACCAACCTGAAGGCGCTCGCGATCGTGGTGGCGATCAACACCCCGATTCTGCTGGTTATGGCCATTGCCTTCCGCGAACGAGTATATGCCTGGCTAGCGCTCACCAGTCTTGTGCTTTGTAGTTTGTTGTTGTTTCCCTTTGGTCATTCGATGGGCTGGTGGGAGTTGTCGCTAGCGGAGGCGCCGACGTCGGTAGCCGGGTTGGGTCTGCTGCTGGCCAGTGTGCCGGGGCTCGATCGCTGGCTGGCACGCATCCCATCGATGGTCGATAGTCGCTGCGCGCTGCGGCATAACAGTCAGCCAACACTTCAACCGGCGCCGGTCTGTATCACACTAGGATATTGCCTGGCCTTCGTCGCAGCCGTTGCCTGGTCGACCATCAGCGCTCTAGAGTTACCGATCATCAGCACGCACTTCGCTGTCCAGTGGATTTTGATCGGAGCCGCATTTTTGACGGCTACGGTTCGTACTCGCGATTACCTGGCGGCGTTGGGATTATGGTCGGTCATGGCCATTGGCTCCGCGTTACTGGCCGCTACCTGGACACTCGATTTCGCCAGTTGGTCGACTTGTGTTTCGATTGGCTGTGCGGTGTTGACGCTCAGCCTGTTGTGGGTGCTACGACGGTGCCAGGACATCATGGCCGTTGATACCTGGCGCTCGATTCGAATGAATTCAATTCTTTTGTTGCCCATTGATCAGGGACACAATCGCCTTTATGACGCGTTGGTGGGACATCGTCCTGAGGAAGACAACGGCGGTCGGGTGCAGTTGTTGGCGACCTTGTCGGTCGCACTGCGTGATCTGAGTCTGGCGATAGCTCTGTGCCTGGCCGCCGCCGTATTAGTGCCAGCTTCTATTTTGTTCAACCTGGGCGTGGCCAGCGTCATTCCGCCGGCCACTATTCTGGTGATGACACTGTGGGGCGGTGTGATGACCTATCTCCATCGTTCGACGTTTGGCGCGCTCGCTCTGGGTATCTTGGCACCTCTCAATATTGTTGCCGTCGTGTTTGGATTCTTGCCGACTTATCACAGCTTCGAAAGCCAGGCTCTTCTGTGGACAGTCGTAGCAGTTCTCGCTCTGCTGGTTGCCTCGATGGACCGAACCACTTGGCTCAAGTCAACTTGTGTCTGCAGCCAGGTATGGTTGATGGCCATGAGCGCACTGAGCCTGGTGGCTACCGATCCGGTATTTCGCATCATAGGTCTGACAGCCGTGGCTGCTATCGCAATCCACCATTGGCGGAGCATTGGCGGAAAACAGTTTTCGTTGATCGCCATCTTCGTGAACGTTCAATTGCTGTTGATGGTGCTTTACGGCGCTGGCATCGAGGGCTACTGTGCAAATTGGATATTCGATGCACATCGGCACATCGCGTGTGCCATGTTGATGCCGACACTAGCAGTCAGCCTACTCGCACTCGAATCTCGTTGGCTGGTATCGCAACCGCTGCTTGCCTTCTGGTGGGCAAATGCTCTGCGAGTCGCCAGTGTGCTGATGGCCGCATGCATCGCTAGTTTTGGGTCCGCCATGTTGCCCTGGATGATTGTCGTGCTGATCGGCGTGGCTTTGTTCGCGGTATCGGAGTTTCTAAAAGCCAAACGCTTGCAGCTAGAAGTGTATGTCTGGAGTGGCCTAAGCATCATCGCCAGCTCGATCGTGTGGTTGGCCGGCCTGGGAATTCTGGAGCTAGGGGTCGGAACCAGCCAATTCATTTTGGTTGTGGCAGCTGGTATCGGACTCTTGCTGCATCGCCTGTTGGGTAGCCAAACGCAGTGGCGGGTCTTTGCACGACCCATGTTCACAATTGGTATGGTCTGCCCCGGAGTACTGACTGGCTTGGCGGTGTTTCATCAACTCGCCAGCGTGCAACGCGTGTTCGATCCGATCGGCACATTGACCATGTTTGCAGCCGCCTTTATCTACTTCCATCAAGCGTATGTGTTGAAGAACAGACTGTGGCTGTTGTTGTCGATTGCCATTTTGAACACGGCTATTCTGCTGACTTGGTATAGCCTTAACTTTCACGATGCACAGTTTTACTGCGTCCCGATTGGATTGTCGGTGATCGCCGTGGTGCAATTGCTGAAACGCGAATTGCCACGTGAGGTCCATGATCCACTGCGATACGTAGGCTCGCTAATTGTCCTGGTGTCTCCCATGTTCCACATTCTCGACGGAAGCTGGCTGCACTTGGTGTCGCTGCTGGTGCTGTGCGTGTTGGTGGTCCTGCTAGCGATTGGATTGCGACTGCGAGCACTCCTGAATGTAGGGACCGCCTTTCTGCTGGCTGACCTGGTGATGATGGTGGTGCGGTCATCGATCGATCACCCTAGCCTGCTGTGGATCAGCGGACTGGGCATCGGCGCGGCCGTGATCTTGCTAGCGGCGGTCTGCGAACGGCATCGCGAACAAGTGCTCAGTCGCATTCGCCTGTTGAGCGCCGAATTGGCAACTTGGAATTAACGATTTCTGTTTTCGCTCCTTTGAAAGGTACTGTTATGAGTTGGCTAAATCAGTTTACGTTGGTAATGCGTTCCAGTGTCACCTCACTGCGTGAGACTGTTGAGAACCCGGAACGGATGTTGTACCAGTTGATCATTGATATGGAGGACGAACTGGATCGCGTTCGACGCAGTGTAGCGGAGGCGGTGGCCGATGAGATTCAAATGCGCAAGCGGGCTGAGCGTGAGCGCGGCGAAGCTGACAACTGGTCCCAGCGGGCGCAAGCGGCCATGAAACGTGGTGCCGAAGATATCGCTCGACAGGCGCTGGAGATGAAAATGGCCGCAGCCGAGCGCTGCGAACGTTTGACCCAAGAGCATCTCAAACAGCAAGGCGAGGTGCTCAAGTTGCAAACAGCTGTACGCGATCTGGAAGACAAGATTCGACAGGCCAAGCAAAAGAAGACTGTCTTGTCAGCCCGACTGGCTCGAGCGACATCAACGCAGAAGATCAACGAGGCACTCGAACGAACCAATAGTCAATCGGCATTTGCTCAGTTCCGTCGCTTCGAAGAAAAAGTCGAACGACAGGAAGCCCTGGGCGAAGCCTGGGAGCGCATGGATGGCAAAGATCCAGACGCAGCGGAACTGGAACGACAAATGGAAGCGATGGAGCGCAAGGATCGCGTGGCTGAGGAATTGGCGCAACTGAAGGCCCAGGTCGAGAATCCTCAATGACATGTCGGTGGACTTTATCACTGGCTGCCGCATGGGCACAACTGCTGCGAACGTGGTGGCAACAGGATCGCATTCGCGTACCCAGGAGTTGTGGCCAGCTGCTGTCGCTGAAATCAGGCGACCAACTGATCATCAACGATGGCATCTACGTGGTCGTAAGCTGCAAGACGGATGTGCCATCAAAAGAAGTGTACACCGGCGGGGATGAACTATTCATGGATGTCGCAGGGTCTGCGAGCGCTGCAGTACCCACATACGTGGAGTATGAGTTGCGCGAAAGTGCCGATGAACAGGCGCTCGGCCAGGTGGCGCACTTGATTGTGCCGCTGGCAGAACAGGATGCAATCAGGATCTGGCGAGGCCAGGCGGTGCAAGAGTTACTCGCTGAAGATGTCGTGATCCTAAGCACGTGCAAGCGTCCAACTGCCCGGTGTCCGTGACTTTTTCGGCTATAACTGATAGATCATCCAAAGTCTGGCGACTTCGGCTACAGTCGTAGCCACCGTCGCCAGACGGTGGAAACTTGGGTGACTTCGGCGACCCAAGCCGCATCCGATCTCGCCAGAGATTGGAGGCGTAAGATAGTTCATCCAAAGTCTGGCGACTTCGGCTACGGAAGATGTAGCTGATCTCGCCAGAGATTGGAGGCGTAGGATAGTTCGTCCAAAGTCTGGCGACTTCGGCTACCTAAAATCAAGACGTGAGGCGATGTTCTACCAGATTGAACTCTTTCTTCTCGGCGTAGCCACTGTGTTCGATACAGTGTTGCTGCTGATTATTTCGGAAAGAGTCAATCGAGCTCAAGTATCCAGTTGGCTCTATGCGTTACTTGTTGGCCTGTGGTTGATTCACGGCTCCAGCTTTGCGCATGAACTCCTGCGCGATGTGCCTGGCAGTTTGTGGGTCGGTCAGGTGATGGTGTGGGTGACTTGCGTGGGCCTGCTGTTACTGCCTTCAGCCATGTTGCATGCCGCGCTGTGGCTAAACTTTGGACGACCCAGGGACAAGTGGTTATACGGACTGTTGTATCTACCCCTGGCAACGTTGCCCTGGATTGCCTGGCACTTGTCGACCACTCGCGCAACTACTTTCATTGAGGCTGTGACCCCGATGGCTCGGGCCTATTTGAGTGCTGTGGTCATATTTAATATGCTGTCCATGTTGCTCTTCTTTCGAGTTCGAAACCGATTGACGGTGACCGGGGCCAATCGATTCTTCATTCGGTTGACGATGTTGATAGCCTGGATGACTTTCGTTTTGGTTTTCTACTATAGCGTCATTGAAGATCCGGTGATGGAGGAGATCACGCGGGTGGTCTTGATCCTATCGCCACTCTTTCCAGCGTTGCTTTTCGTGTGGCATACGCTCAATCAGCGACTGTTGCCACTGGTGATGGAACGCACGCTGCTCTATGGGGCGACAGTGATCATTCTGTTGTTTCTCCATCGCCTATTGATTGAGCCGATCGCCAGTAGCATGGGGGCCCGAGCGCATGTGGATGTGCTGATGGTGGAAGGCTGGTTATTGATTGCGATCGTCTTGGCTTGGCCACCGCTGAGATGTCGATTTCGAGAGGCGGTTCGATATCTGTTAAGCAGCAACGTGCATCAGATTCGCCGGGCTACGCAAAAGCTGTCGGTCGAAATGTCCCAGCTGGCCAGTCAGCCCATGGATGAACTGACCCAGTGGATGGCCGAAAGGTTGCGAAAGGCCATCGAAGTCGATTCTGTCACGATCGTACTTTCCCACGGTTCAGAGCACGTTCCGGGTGCACTGGCCACGGATGCCTCTAGTGAGAGTTCCTACAGCTGCACAACTAGCCAGGGCCTCGGTGAATCAGGAGGGACATCAAAGCTCGAGCCTGTGCATCATTCAGCCGAACTGCGTTTGATTTACGCGACTATTTGTTCGGACTCACAGCCTTATCTCTTTCGCGGTCAACGTATAGCTGGGGATGTAGAACAAGCCATGGTGCGTGTCGGTGCGATGTGGGGTCTGCGGATGCAGTTTCGCACGGTTCGTGGCATGGTCTTGATCGGCCCGCGCTTGCGCAACGATCGCCTGGCCGATGAGCAACTGAGCAGTTTATTGCTGTTGATTGAGCAGTTTGCTGCAACAATGCACAATCGACAGTTAGAGAACTTACGGCTGCGTGCAGAACGTCATGCGATGCAGCAAGAGAAACTGTCGATGTTGGGTTTATTGGCTGGCACGATGTCGCACGAATTGCGCAATCCGCTGTCCTCGATGCGTGCGGTCGCACAATTGATGTTGGAAGATTTAGGTTCGGAAAGTGTTCATGCGCGCGACGTGACGATGATACTGAGTGAAATTGATCGACTAACGCTCACCACGACGCGACTGCTCGACTTCTCTCGCCCACCGCGAGATCAAGATGACCTGGTTTGTCCCGATCGTGTGCTGTCGCGGCTGCTATCCATGCTGGAACATCTGGCCCGGGAGCGTGGCGTCACCATGGATGTCAAGTTGGCCTGTGGTGAGCGATGCGTCCGCGGTTCTGACGCCAGCCTAAGCGAGATCTTGTTTAATCTTGTCAAAAATGCCGTCGAGGCCGCAGGGCTGTCGGCAGATGGTCAAGGTAAAGTTATCGTCGAAACGCAACTGGTGTCCGATAGCTTTTTATGTTTTGTCAGCGACAATGGACCAGGCATGTCGCCAGAGATTCAAGCGAGCATGTTTGAACCATTTGTGACTGCCAAAGCTGACGGAACTGGCCTGGGATTGTACATCGTGGGCCAGAGAGTGCGCGAACTGCAGGGTTCGATTGGCTGTGAGAGTCAGCCAGGCAGAGGCACAAAGTTTGAAGTCAAATTGCCTTTGTGCCCAAAACTTGTATTACACTGATCAGCGTCTCGGAGAGACGCTGCTACGTGTCCACGTGCTTAATTTGAAACTGGACGTGTTGACGTGCTGATGCGTATCCTGATAGTTGATGATGAAGAGACTGCACGTTATGGCATGGCCAAGGCGCTCCGCGGAGCAACACGCGAGATTCTTGAGGCCTCTAATGGCGACGAGGCGCTCGCGATTATACGTCAACAGCAACCGGATCTCGTCTTTCTTGACTTGAATATGCCCGGTCGCGACGGCATGAGTGTCTTGTCAGAGTTGCAGGCAGAGCAGACTGTTCAGATGCCCGAGATCTTGGTTGTGACAGCTAACGACACGGTGCATCATGCAGTTCAAAGCATTCGGCTGGGGGCCAGTGACTTTCTGAGTAAACCCTATGATGTCGATCATTTGAGAGCGATTGCGAAGCGTTCAGAGCAGCGTCTGCTGCTACAAAGGCAAGTCATCGAGTTGCAGCAACGGTTGGACGACGAGCCGTCGCCATCGGCGATCATCGGCGTCAGTCGCGTTATGGAACAATTGCACACTCAGATTCAGCGCGCCGCCCGCGCGTCATTACCGGTGATGATTCGCGGTGAGAGCGGGACGGGCAAAGAACTGGTCGCACGTCAGTTGCACGAGCGTGGCCCTAGGGCTGCCGGTCCTTTCATCGCAGTCAATACAGCGGCTATTGCCGAATCGTTGGTAGAGAGTGAACTATTTGGTCATAGCCGCGGTGCATTCACCGGTGCCGATCGCGCGCGAGAAGGCGTGTTTCGTCAAGCTGATGGTGGTACCTTGTTCCTAGATGAAATTGGCGACATGCCAGCGGGCGTGCAGACGCGACTGCTACGTGTGCTTCAAGAAGGACTGGTTCAACCTGTTGGCTCGGGAGAGGGCGTAAGGGTGGACGTAAGAGTTGTCAGCGCGACGCATCAAGATCTCGAACAAGCGATTGCGGAGAAGACGTTCCGGCAAGATCTCTATTTCCGCTTACGTGGGATTGAATTGTCGATCCCTCCACTTCGTCAGCGACGCGAGGACATCTTGCCGTTGGCGGTCTCATTTTTGGGAGTCGAGCATACACTGACCTCAGCTGCGACATCCGCACTGGTCGCTCATTATTGGCCCGGCAACGTGCGCGAGCTCAAACAACGCATTGAGTCGGCTGTGGCGATGGCCGATTCCCGAGTGATCGATGTGCGTGACCTCGGACTTGCCCGCGACGATGCCTCGCTGTCCACCGCTGAAACATTTGAAGCGTATTACGATCTGCCCCTGACCGAAGCTCGCGATCGGCTGGTAGAAGAGTTCGAGCGCTCGATGATTCGCCGCGCCCTGGCAAGCGAGTCGGGCAACATCAGCGCAGCCTCCCGACGGCTGGGGGTACATCGACAATCGCTTCAGCAGAAAATCAAACAGCTGGGGCTGTGAAGCAGGAATCACGTAGCCGCGTACACGTAGCCGCGTCTCTCCGAGCCGCGAATATCCTCTCGTAAGAGATTGTCCACTTTTTAACTATCGACCCCTCCCGAATCTCGCTACGGCTCGATTCGACCTCCCCAAGGCAAAGCCTTGGAGAGGTGACTGTCACCTCCCCCAGCGAAGCTGGGGGAGGTCGCAGACGAGGCGTTCAGCCGAAGTCTGCGGGAGGGGGCCTGTTACCGAAGATAAAGAGTCTTGCAGGTGGCTTACACCAACTCGTTTCATGGCATCGGATCAAAAGCTAGACGATCTCTACGAGTAGGAGTAGGAGTAGGAGTGCCACCGCGTCCGGCAATCGTGCAATTAGTTGATGTGTAAAGTAGTGGGGCCGTGATCTTGGAACTTACATATTCATAGTCTCGAAGAACTTGCCACCTGCTTCAGCATCGCCGACGATCACCAACTGCATATCCTGCGTCAAGATGGATGTGGGCGAGGGCTTGGCATTGAACTCACCCTCTTTCTCGATGGCCACGACGTTGCAGCCGGTTGTTTGGCGGAAACGGCATTCGGCGAGCGTGCGTCCGATCATCGAGCGTGGAACTGCGACTTTGAAAACATCCAGTCCTTCCGCCAAAAGAATAGAATTACCGAGCTTTAGAATATTGAAAATGCAACTCGCGCCGCTGGATGCATAAGACAGGACAAAGTCCGCGCCGGCTCGATGAAGCGTGGAGACGTTGCGATCCTGATTAGCTCTGGCTAAGATTTGGATGTCGTGTCGTAAGCGGCGGCAGTAGATGGCCAAGTAAATATTGACATCGTCGTCATGGGTCGTGATGACTACCGAAGAGCAGGTCATGATACCGGCCTGCTGCAGGACTTCCAGTTCGGCTGCGTCTCCCAGAATGTAATGCTCGGCCTCACCAATGCGCTCGGGGTTGCGATCGACGATGCGGTAGTCTGTTCCTCGAGCTTGTAGCTCTTTAGCTGTTGCTCGGCCAACCCGCCCTGCCCCTAGAACGATGGCCGAAGCATCAGAGGCGCGGTAAATACAAAATAGACCATCGTACTCATCTAGTTCTTCGCGAGTGCCGGCCAGCAGTAGAATCGTACTGGATTCGATTAACGTGTCTGGTCCGGCGATTGAAAAATGTCCACGATTCCAAACACCAACGACGCTGATTCGCGCAAAATCGGTTAAGCGAATTTCTTTTAGCGTGCGCCCAACCATCGGGGTTCCGGCGGCGGCTGCTTCGGCGATGAGCAGCGTACCGAATTCGCCGATCACCAGGCTTCTCGCATCTCTTCCGAAGACGCGTCGTGCAAACGACTGGCCCAGCATCTCTCCCAATTGGAGAACTTCGTTACAGCCGGCTAACTGCAATATATCCACCGACGCTTGAAACGAGGCGATGGCCACTATCGAAACCGACGCCGATATTTCGCGGACAGTAAAGGCAATATTGGTATTCGTCGTGTCTCGCTGAGCCGCAACTACCATCGCGGCCTTATCTGCTCTCGCCCGCAAGTAGGTAGCGGGGTCATCAATTTCACCTAACATGACCTTGAAACCTTCGTCGTGTAATCGTAGGGCTTCGGTTAAGTCTCCAACCAACAAGACGTATCGCCACTTTTCACGTACTAGCATGCGAATTAGCGAGCGCTCAACTGAGCTCAGGCCAGTCAAGATCACGTGGCCTGAGGTCTTGGGTGAAAGCTCTCTCGGGGCTCGGGCCGCCGCTTGAGCATCCAGCCATGGAACATAAAAGAACTGTATGAACATAAAGGGCAGCAGAATCAGCATGAACACCGATCCCGACAGCAGCACGAGCACCGAGAAGAGACGTCCCAAATCGGATTGAAAAGTGATGTCACCAAATCCCAAGGTCGACATCACCACCAGCACCCAATAGACACCAGTGGCCCATGAGTGTTCTTGGCCTTCCATTTCCATCAGCCAATGGAAGATCACAGTGAAACCCAGCACCATGGCAGCAAACGCGATTAACAGCTTGCCCAAAGCATAAAAATTGCGTCGACGCGCAGGCGTGGCCAAGATCTTCAGTACTAGCGCCAGGGATTTCATACTCGGAATGGTATCAAAAACACTCGCGTACGAGTATCAGACATCCTAGTCAACCACGAGTTCCTTCGAAAACCAAGGTTGGTTATAACGCTCGATCTTCGACATTATCAGGAACTAGCAGCCCAGTGCCCCAGCGGCCGCAAACTTCATTCTGATGAATGCCTCGACAGTCCGTTTGTCGGCGCATCTCTGTGTCTCTGAGGTTAACAAATCGAAGAGCTAACCACAGAGGCACAGAGGCACAGAGAGAGAATTGAATTGGTCTCGCGCCAAGGCGCTAAGTCGCTAAGAGGGAACGACGGAGCTTCTACTTGCGACAACCGGTGTGTCGGCGCATCTCTGTGGTTAATAGTTCGCAACTTATGAACCCGGTGGTACAATTGTATCGGGATTCTCGATGAGGACCAGAAAAAATATTGTTGATGTGTAAAGTAGCTCTAACCGCAGGGAGAAGGTGATCAACATGCAGCTGGGAAATTTCTCCGTTAGTCTAACCGTTAAAGATGTTCATGCATCGAAAGCGTTTTATGAGAAGTTGGGCTTCAAGGTCAGCGGAGGAGACATCACTCGCAATTACGTGGTTATGCAGAACGACACCAGTACGATTGGTTTGTATCAAGGCATGTTTGATAAGAACATGCTCACCTACAATCCAGGCTGGGATCGTGACTGCCAGACGTTGCCCGAGTTTGAGGATGTCCGCGAAATTCAGCAAGAGCTCAAAAAGCGTGGGTTGAATCCGGAAACAGCTGCCGATGAATCCAGCACTGGGACAGCCTACATGACGTTGGTCGATCCCGACGGTAACCCGATTTTGATCGATCAACACGTTCCCAGGCCGACAAAAGTACCATAGCCTTCGATGGATACTCCTCCATCGGGTAGTAACTTCAAGAAGCAATTATTTGAGTCGCTTTCTGCTAGCGACAGCCAGGCTGGTCAGCTAGATGAGCACAGATTGATAAGTCGGGTGTGCATTCTTGTGAGTTTTGGATCCGGGCCGACAGTGCATGGAGACGACTGCGTCGAGTCTTTCATCTTCTGCTCAGCAATTTCCCGACGACTACCCAGATAGCCTTTCAGAAGTATGTAGTCGAGGGCCGAGCCGCGAGCGACGTGGCCGACCTTTTTGCACCCGCGTCAATCCGCAAGGATCTCGATAGCTATGCGATGGAGCGAAAAGGACTTTGATGTATGGATCGATGGACAACACGCCGCAGGGGGAACCTTGCCCTCCGAAGAACTGCAACTAGGTCGAGTCACGCCTGCACAAATCTGCATGCGAGTTGAGGGCGAGGATTTGCCCTCGCTAGAAATCGACCAATTGGCTGTATGGGATCAGTCCGACGTCGCTGTAGAAGAATCACGGAAATACTCGTTCGAATAGTCTCCTTTTGCTCCGCAAAAGGGAGGCTTCCCTATTGCGGAGCGAAAGAGTCAAAATAAAAAGTCATGCCAACTTGTCCTGTCCCCGAGATATTTGGGAATCTCTGGGAGGTGGAAGAGTCTCTTTTTGCTTCGCCAAAGCGAGTTTCCCTTTCGCGGAGCGAAAGGAGACTAAAAGGGTCGCACCGACTGGAAGTCACTTCTCCAGTGGTTACTCTATAGCCAACCAAGTCCGCTTCTGCAGACAAATTGGCAGCCGATGACTCGTGTGAAATTTTCGCTCAGAAACAACGCTCATGTTATTCAAACGCCTGCAACGAAAGTCGCGTCTAGCCTCAATTAAAGTTCGCCAGAAATCTGGGTCCCGGTGTAGGCGTCTTTGGCTTGAGGCGTTCGAACCTCGTAATCTCATGGCGGTGGATGCAGGTTCGATTTTGGGGATGCCTCGTGCGGAAGGTGAGGGCCAGCCGGTTATAACTTGGGGCATCGCCGATGAAGGTACCCTAACGCAAGTTGCTGGTCGCGATCCCCAGCCGAACAACTTGCAGAGCCGGTTGAACTTTCTGTATGGTTCAGAGGCGAAATGGATCCAGGTCTTTGAGGCGGCTTTGGAGGCTTGGGACGAAGCCAGTGGAATCGACTTCAAGTATCTGGCGGAGGATGATGGAGCACCCCTGCCCGGTTCGCCTCCCGTCGAAGGTCAACGGGCCGATATTCGATTCGCTGGGGTCGAAATTGATGGCGATGGCGGCATTTTGGGGGAAGCCCATAGCGACAACGATATCGTTCTCGATACCGCCTTCGCTTCCAACGAGTTGTTCATTCAGCAACTGTTTGTGGTTCTGACGCACGAGATTGGACACGTGCTCGGGCTCGATCATATCTTCGTGGCCTTTCCAGTTGGAGCAACCACGGTGCCCGGTGCCAAGTTGACCAGCATTATGCAGCCTACAATCGAATCAGCTACGACCAATCTGCAATATGACGATGTGTTGCAAGTGCAGCGTTTGCATGGCGACGGCTACGAACCCAATGAGACAATAGAAACAGCGGTACAGCTGGGACAATCCGCGATAGGTACGACGCTTATCCAGGAACTGAGCATTCGTAATGCACAAGATACGGATACCTTCGAACTTAAAATGACAGCGGGCCAGTCTCTAACGGTGCACGCTTCGCCTGACGGTTTTTCATATCTCCGCGGCTCAGAGCTCACGGACATGAGCTTGCTCGCGGCACAGCATCAAGGTCAGCTCGGGCTGGAGATTCGAAATGCAGCTGGAGACGAGGTTGTTCTAGCCAACGCGACACAATTAGGTGAAAGCGCAAAGATAAGCAGTTACGCCATCGATGAGAGCGGTAGTTACTTTATCCGCGTGCGCAATGGCGGTGAAGCGACCACGCAGCGATATCGGCTGACGATCGACGTGGATACAACTCCGGCTAGTGAGTTGCCTGCTGGCGATGTAGATAGATTGCGCAGCGAGTTGGCAGCCGCGACTAATCCTTTGATCGAAACCACGATCACCCTGCCTGCTGGACTCTACAACATTACTAGTCCATTGGTCGTCAACGGCAATGTGAAAATTGTGGGCGCAGGTAGTGCGACGACGGTGCTGGATGCAAACCGTCAGTCACGGATCTTTCAAATTGCACAGGGTGCGACGTTGACTCTGAACGGAGCTACACTTTCGAATGCATTCGTAGAGGGCGAGTTTGAGCGCGGTGCAGCCATTGGAACCATCGGCGGAAAAGTAGTGCTGGATGATGTGGCCTTGCTGAATAACAGGTCCGAGGATTGGGGCGGAGCTATAAATGTCTCCGGTGGTGCGCTGCATATGAAGAATGTAGTCGCCATGTACAATCACGTCGGCAATGACGAAATGTTCGACGGAGAAGGCGGCGCCGTGTATGTCATCAACTCAACCGTAAACATCGAGAACTCTCGTTTTAGCGACAATAGCGCAGGCAATAGTGGCGGCGCAATCTTCGCAATTGGACCGGTCACGATCACCAAGAGCCAGTTCTTGCACAATCGAGCTCGCGGTAGCTCAGGCGCAATCACCTTGGACAATGCAGACGCACAGTCGACCATCTCTGATTCATGGATCATCAATAACTTCAGCGACTATGGAGGTGGACTGGGCCTCGGTGCTGGCCACGTGATTCTGGATCAAGTGCGCATCGAAGGTAATGTGGCTCAGAGTAGCGGCGGTGGCGTGCGCGTCGGAAATAGCGGCACGATTTCGCTGCTAAACTCGTACGTGGCCTATAACCGAGCCAATAGTGCAGCCGGGGTGCAATTTAGTTCGTCTCCCAGCGAAAATCTGATTCGCAATTCATGGATTCGCGGAAACGTGGCAGTTTCCACTAGCGGTGGAATCGGACTCCAAAGCTCAGGCACAGAGCCTGCACGCGTGCGTATCGAGTCCTCGACAATCAGCGAGAATGAAGCTGAGCAGTGGTTTGGTGGAGGCATAGGAGTATCAGGCCCGCAAGCCCAGGTGTTGGCCATCAATAGCACGATCTCACTGAACAAAGCCAACAACTCCGGCGCAGGTTTGGCCACCTTTGATGGCGGACAAATCAATCTGGTGCATGCCACCGTCGCTGCCAATACGCTGATGTCAGCACTGACCAATCAAGGTGCCGGCGTGCATGTCGACCCCTTTGGCAATGCCTCGTTGGTCAATTCCATCGTCGCTCAGAACGGCGAAGGCGGCTTGGTTACGGATATCTTTGGTAACTTCGCCATCTCGCATAGCCTGGTAGGGGCTGTCGATGAAGAAACTTTCAACACCCATAATGGTCCTTCAAATATTCTGGGTCAGGCTAGCGCAGAGATCGATGCTGGTCTAGGCGTCTTAAGCGATATCGATGGGTCGACACCTGTGCATCAGCTAGCGATCGATAGTCCCGCCATTGATCGTGGCTTGGCTTTGGAAGACAACGTCATCCAGTCGGATCAAACCGGCTACCCGCGGAAACGGCCCGATATGGGTGCGTATGAACTGCGCAAGTTGGATGAAACCACTAGCCAGTCGCCCACCATGGATTCGATCCCTGCTCTACCGACCCTCGATCACCAAGCTGGGCAACAGACGATTACTTTAACCGGTATTGGCGTACCCGGTGAACTCACTCCTAAGCTATCAGTCACGGCTAGCAGTAGCAATATTGCTGTGGTTGAGATTATCGGCTTAACTCCGCTGGTCGACGGTCGCTCCGAACTGAGCTATCGACCAATCCCGGGTACTTCCGGTAACGCGACCATAACCGTCACCATTCGTTCGGCGGGTGCTGATGGCACCTACGGATCTGACGACGACACGTTGATCCAACGCAGCACCGAGCTCCAAGTAACCAACTCCGATCCCAACCCGTTGCCGGTTCTGGCTATTGCTTCGCAGGTAGTCTTCGAACCACGAGATGGCGTTGAGCCGTTGACATTTACCCTGATGCTGTCGTCGGCTGTAGCCAATCCAGTTTCCGTGCGGGTGCGCACGGTCGGTGGTACTGCGACGGTAGGCACAGACTTCACCGGTGTCGAGCGTGTTATCGAAATTCCGGCTGGTGAAACGCAGGCAACGTTCGAGGTGCCGATTTTACGCGATAACGTTTTAGAGCCTGCAGAAAATTTCACTCTTCAGCTCGACCAGGTAGCGGGAGCTCAGTTGGCCACTAACCAAGTGGAGGCAGTGATCTATGACGCGCCGATCGTTATCGGTAACCCGGTCTTGCCTCCCATTCGACGTAAGCCCAGCGATACACCGGTGATTATCGTCATCATCTCTCCCACCGGCCCGACAACTCCTGGACCAAATGTGGTGCGCATCACCACGCCCACGTTGGTGGGTAGATTGCTGGCTGGCCAGTTTAGGATGACCGACGTCGATCGCAATGGCCAGACGATTCCTCTCGATGCCTTGCTCTTGATTAATTTGCTCAACCAAAGGTCGCAAGGCGGATCGGTTGGCAGTGCCGCCGAATTCACCAACGCGCTTTTGACTTACGATGTCAATCGCGATCAAGTTGTAACGCCTCTTGATGCGCTTTTAATAATCAACGAACTGAATCTGCAAGCCGCGGGCGAAGGGGAAGATGCAGTCCTGGCCGCCAATCAGCTTGATCCCCTCATGCCATACGCCACGGATTTGGCCATCTTTGAAGAAATGAAGTCCAGACGGCGCCTGTAATGGCCACCCTCTGCTGACTATTATCGAGTTGAACAGCATGCTTCGGGCTTCGGAAAGTAACCAAGATTCTTTCCGGTGAAGTTCACAATTTCAATCGCTTCTTTAAGCACGTCCACACGTCCAATTCGGGATCAGGGCACAAACAGTGATCGTGGATGGCGGTAGACAATCGTCTCCCTCCCCACTTGCAATATGCAACAGATTTAGCCATCTTTGAGGAGCTAAAGTCCAGACGGTGCCTGATTTGAAGAGCGTTCTAGTCCAAAGGACGCGTTCATGTACTTAGAGGAAGTTCAGATGAGTCAAGCCGCGGAGCCGTCACCAGGCTCGGAGTCAGAAATTCTGATGGATTATCTGCCCAAGCTGATCCGGCTGGCGGAAAAGAACATGAATGCTCAACTGCAACAGAAAGTGGGCGCCGAAGATGTTGGACAGACCGTGCTGAGAACGGTCTTGCGCCGCGCCGCGGCTGGCAAGCTGAGAATCGATCAAAGCGAAGACTTTTGGAAATTGCTGGTCACAATTACGCTTTGTAAAGTTCGCAAGAAGGCTCGCCACTTTAATGCCATCAAGCGGAGTTCCAAACTCGAACAACCGATGGCGATCGAGCCGGTTGACTATCGTACCTTACAGAATGATCCGTCCGCCGATGAAGCGGCTGAGTTTGCTGACTTGCTCATCAAACTTGAAGGGCGACTGGATGAACAAGCCCGCGCCATTTTGAATGCCAAGCTGCAAGAGAAGACGCATCACGAAATCGCCAGTGAGTTGGGAATATCCACCCGCACCATCTCGCGCGTCTTACAAGACATCGGTAAAGAAGTCCAAGCTCTCTTTGATGAAGATTGATCTCCTGTAGCCGAAGTCGCCAGACTTTGGACGCGTCACCGATCAATTTCCAATCTCTGGCGAGATCGGCCACCCCCGCGGCAAAGGAGATCGTGCAGATTTTAAGTTGTGCAATTGCATGGCGTTAAGGGTTCTGGTTGGCACTGGCTATGCGCAGCATTGCCAGTGCACAAAACACAGCGTTTAATATTCGGTCCGCAGTTGCATAAACCAAGGCTAAGCCGTAGGCGTTAGCCGGCGTTAGCCTCGGTTGCTGAACAGGCGAGCAGCCAACGGTGGTTTGAGGTGGTACCGCTTTTCTGGACAGTCCAGTCTCTTGCGCTTCAGGACTGGGTTGATTCGAACTGGACTGGACTGAGATAGCCAAGAGAAGAGTGCCTTCTCTCGACGTTGTAGTATTCGATGTAGGAAGCTATGTCTTTGAATGCTTCCTTGGTAGTACTGTATTCGGTTATCTCCAACTCTCTCTTGAGTGTTCCAAAGCAAGATTCCATGGCTGCGTTGTCGTAGCAGTTATCTGCTCGAGACATGCTTTGGCGCATGGCTGCTCGTTTCAGGATTTGACGATATTCTTTGCCTGCGTACTGTCCACCACGGTCGGTATGATGGATCAAGCCAGGCGATGGCTGTCTCGCGGTGATCGCGTTGCGCAGTGCGGTTAGCACTAGTTCCTCAGTCATGTCATCACTTAGATGCCAACCTACAATTCGACGCGAGTATGCATCCATCAAAACGGCCAAGTAGCAGTAGTGACATTCAGCACACGGGATGTAAGTAATGTCTCCTACCCACACCTGTCCGATGCCATTTGCACTTTCACTTAAAAGCAGATTTGGGTTGTATCCTAAGTGGTGCTTACTTTCAGTACTGCGAGGCTTAAATGACTTGGGTTGAATTGCACGAAGTCCCTGCATTTTCATTATCCGACGGGCTTTGCGCCGACCGCATTTCATGCCTTTCTCAGTGAGCTCAGTTGCAATTCGACGGCTACCATATCGACGACGATGATGCCTGAATGCTTCGCGCACTTTAGGCGAGAGAATACGATCCTCCTCATCGCGCTGTGTGTCGTCAGAATTAAGCCACGAGTAGTACGCACTACGGGTCAACTCCAACACTTCACAGATCTGGGTGATCGGTGCCACTTCCATCTGTTCAATGGCCTGAACGACTGCGTAAAGCTCTACGAGTCGTTCCGGCCTAAAATACCCAAAGCTTTTTTTAAAATGTCTCGCTCACGCTCCACGCGGTGAAGCTCCGCCTGCATCTGCTTTAGCCTGGCATCCATTGCGTCAGCGACTGGGCCTGCGTCTGTGACCAATTCTTGCTTCCATTTGTACAGCAAGTTCCTTCGAGGGATCCCAAGCCGTTCACAAATCGACGAAGCTGAATGCCCATCAAGGTGCATTTGTACAGCTTCTTGCTTCAGGTCTTCCGGATAAACTCTTCGTTAATTCTTTAGCTTCTTTTGAGGCTTCATGCCGTCTCCTTAGATTGCTCATTCTAAGAGACTGGACTGTCCGGAAAAGCGGTACCACCTCAGTTCATTTCCGAAGCGCGGTGAGCGCGGGGACACACCACTGGTTGTTTTGCTAGCGTCACCCATTCGCGCGGGGGACAGACCGGACAGACCCCGGTGCTCGTCAAGTGTCTGTCCCCCAGCCGATCCACCCCGCTAACTCCAGACACTCACGCCCGACGTCTGTCCCCCGATCTTGAGCGGTGAGCACGGGGACACACCACAGGTCTTTTTGCTAGCGTCACCCATTCGCGCGCCGGGGACAGAGCCAGGTGCTCGTCAAGTGTCTATCCCCCAGCCGATCTGCCCCGCTAACTCAAGTCTCTCGCACCCGACGTCTGTCCCCCGATCCTGAGCGCGTGAGCGCGGGGACACACCACTGGTCTTTTTGCTAGCGTCACCCATTCGCGCGGGGGACAGACCCCGTGCTCGTCAAGTGTCTGTCCCCAGCCGATCCGCTCCGCTAACTCAAGTCTCTCGCACCCGACGTCTGTCCCCCGATCTTGAGCGCGTGAGCGCGGGGACACACCACTGGTCTTTTTGCTAGCGTCACCCATTCGCGCGCGGGGGACAGACCTCGGTGCTCGTCAAGTGTCTGTTCCCCAGCCGATCCGCCCCGCCAACTCCAGTCTCTCGCACCCGACGTCTGTCCTCCGATCTTGAGCGCGTGAGCGTGGCGACACACCACTGGTCGTTTTGCTAGCTTCACCCATACGCGTGGTGGACAGACCGGACAGTCCCCTCCCGCAGACATTGGCTAACGCCTCGTCTGCGACCTCCCCCAGGCGAAGTCTGGGAGAGGTGACCCGTTGCATGTTTAGTTCAGGTAGCCTGATTGCAAGAAGGATAGCAGGAACGGAGCAGCGGCTACGATGATACAGGCGAACATCACGAACATAGTCGGCAAAGCCATGGATGCCTCGGCGCGGCCGATATCTTCTTCCATATAGCGCAGTTGATTGACGCGGAGTTGTTTGGCCAGCCGGGTGAAATTATCCGCAGCGGGCGCACCGTGTTTGTGGATGCGGCCCAGCACGCGCACGAGTTCTTCGAATTCAGGTAGACATACCGCATAGGCAGCCGCTGTCAGTGCATCGCTTTTGGTTTGACCGCGTTCGAGATTGTTGCGCAGTCTGAGCAGTTCTTGACTGAGTGGATGATCGGGGAAGTCACGGATAACGCTGTCTACACCGCTGAGGAACGGATCACCTGACGATATAACCATCGCTATGGAATCCATTGCATGTGGCAGGAACTGACGAATGGAACGACGACGTACCTCGGCATGCAACACGAATCGCAGAATCGTGCCGCGATAGGCCATCCAGCCGCTGGCCAACGTCAATACTATCCACACCGGCTGGCTGAAGGAACCTTGAGCACTCAGTCCCACCAACACAGTTGTACCAGCAGCCACGATGAACGCCGAAGCTACCTGCTCAGCGATGGACCAAGGTTGCGCATTGGTACAGATGCGAACTGCTTCTTGTAGTGCCTTCGATCGCCCGAAAACACTGGAAAATGCTCGCGTCAGTACACGGCCAATAGGATCTTGTCGCACTGGTGTATCTACAAACCAGGGCAAACGCTTCTCAATCAACCTGGCCAGTCCCAGCAGCCAGGCTTCGTTCGCACGAAACCAGGCAGAGGTTTCCCGCAAGCGTTCCCAACGCGCGAACTCGCGGTTCCACAGATCTCGGTCCTGCGGCGAAGTCGTGAACATGGCTTGCAGCAGTGGTGCAGAAGCCAGGTAAGCGGATAACGCTGCCGAACACGTGGCCGACAACACTAGAACTTGCGTACTCATATCAAGGCTATGCATTTTTAATTATCCGATAATAGGATTGGCGAGAGCGTAGCCACCGCTGCCAAGCGGTGGACATACCAAATTTGCTTCCATCAACCTGGGCATTTTTCCAAAAGGAAGTGATGTACCGCGACTGTTCACCATGGTGGCTACCACCTTCGCACGTCCACCGCTTGGCAGCGGTGGCTACAACCAGCCACGAAACTTGTTTGGTTTCTAACATCAGCTGATACACAACAATCGACGAGCCCAGGCTACGCCGATGTACAAACAACAGATGACGATCGCTAACATCCATTTGCCATGCTGAGTGGTAAACAGCAGCAACGTCGACTCGGGCCACATGAATCCAAACATCAAGGCAAATGCCGGTGGTGTGCAGCCCAGGATCAGAATCGTCGAGCGTCCAGTGGAAGTCTTGGCCCGCAGGTGTCGTTCGGCACCGTCACGATGCTCGAGCGATTCTTGCACGCCGGCCAACGAGGCTTCCAGCGAAGCACCTTGTTTAAGCGCGCACGTAATCGATGTTACCAATAGCGAAAAAGCGTCTAAGCGCAGGCTCTGCCGGACGGCATGCATGGCTTCGACCAAGGGACGACCACGGCGGAAATCGTTGGAGATGCGACTTACCAAAACTCCTAACGGAGCCGGAATTTCGCGCGTCGCACTCTCCACTGCATCGGCTAGTCCTAGACCGCCACGTACCAGTCCATCAAGGGCATGAGTGAGTTCCAAGGTTTGTCGACGCAGCAGCCGCTCGCGAGTCTCGACTAGCCAACTCAGTAGCAAGCCACGCATGTGATACAAGACAATGATGATGGTTGAACCCAGCAGATAGCCCATGTAACTCCAGGCCAGGCCAATCAAGGAAACCAGAATCACCACTTCTGCGGCGAATATTCGCGATCGCAATCTGGCTTCGTGAAATCCAATCTGCCCTGCCCTGACCAGCAGTTTATCCAGCGGTTGTTGACTGAGCGCTTTCAAGCAAGGCAAGATCCAATGCCAAACCAACCACGCCGCTAACGCTTGACAGAAGGTTGCCAGGGAGATCGCAGTGACGGTATAGAGTTGCATGGGAAATGCCTTGGCTGAGAGAGCTACTGGAAACACTGACTGGCAAGGAGGTGCCGAAACACGGCTAACTAGTCATGGGCATGTGAGTACCCTTGAGGAACAGATCCAACTGAATGTTTCCGTCGCGTACTAGTTCGCATGCAAACGAAGGTATACAACCGGTGGGACGTAACTGCTTCTGCGAAGCGGAAGAAGAGTGATCGAGCTTGAAAATTGTCCGCAACCGAATACGCTGCAGTTTCTCTTCAAAGCCGACTACTTCAGTGACCTCCGTTACACAGCGGCGGCCATCAGGCATGCGCGTCAATTGCACTACGATGTCGATCGCCGACACGATCTGCTGACGGATGGCATCAGCCGGTAACCCGCTATCGCGTACAAGGACTTCCAGTCGCCGCAAAGCGTCGGCTGGTGTGTTGGCGTGAATGGTGGTCATCGAGCCGTCATGGCCTGTGTTCATCGCTTGAAGCATATCCAAAGCCTCGTCGCTGCGGCATTCGCCGACCACGATACGATCGGGCCTTTGACGCAGCGCATTTTTTAGCAGGTCGCGTATCACAATTTTGCCTTTACCTTCGTTGTTGCCATCGCGACACTCGGTAAAAACTACGTGGGGATGATCGAGCTGCAGTTCGTGAGTGTCTTCAATGCAAATGATGCGCTCACGCAATGGGATGGCTCGACTGAGGCAATTGAGCAAGGTTGTCTTGCCAGTACCTGTTCCACCGGAAACGAGGATACTGCGCTTGGACAGTACACAGCCCTGCAAGAATTCGACAACTTGAGGCGTGATCGCTCCCATTTCGACCAGCTTTTGCATGGTGAAAGCCTGGCGAGCAAATTTGCGGATAGTAAGCGTCGGACCTTTCACTGCCAAGGGTGGAATAATCGCGTTGACACGACTGCCATCGGGCAATCGCGCATCGACCATCGGTTGGGCAGTATCGATGCGGCGACCCACGCGAGCCACAATTCGTTCGATGATCGTCAGCGTTACTTCGTCAGAGACAAACTGCCGACCAGAGTTTTGGAGGATGCCGTTCTTCTCCACAAAAATCTCGTCGCTGGCGTTGACCATGATTTCCGTAATCGTGGGCATGCGTAGCAAGTCTTCCAGTGGTCCAAATCCGAACAGGATATCCTTGACCTGCTTCTTCAATTGTCGCAGAGCCAGGTATTCACAGTGGGGCTTCATCATCTTGACCGACAACTTGTCCCATAAGAGCCAGAAGTTCATGTCGATGCTATCGATACGTGTTTCAACTCGGTCATCGGGCAGACCTTCAAACAGGTGACGCGAACAGGTCAAAGCCCAGCGTTTCAGTTCTTCTTCGCGCTCGTGCACGGCGGTTGCCAGTTCGTTCCACTGCGCACGATGGTCGGACGACAAGTCATGGGCAGAGGTGTTTCCATCCAGCAAACGCGTTAGCAGTTCGTCCCGGACACATGCTCCAGCTAACTCGGCTGCAAGCGCCGCTGCTTCTGTGCGTGCCAGACCATGAAAGGCCGCTGAGGATTCAATAGAGCGTTCGATATGCACCAGGCTTTCCGTAGAGCGAGGAATATCGTCTGCCGATCCACTCAAGTGCATTTGCTGCAGCAGGTCCAAGTGGATCTTTTTGACCAGGTTGTGGATCTCTGCACTGTAGCGACGTACCGCTAGTTCGGAGCTGACCGCCGTATGCTGCAAGTGGAATACGAAAGGAAAAAGGCTTAGCTGTCCGCAATCCCACGTGGAGGTCGTTCCAGCGCATAACTTTTGTCCGTCCGCTTCGCAACCGTTGAGGCCGAGAACTTTCAGCTGCCAGTTACCTTGCGAATAACTTAATTCAATTGCATGAGCATCGACGAAAGGGCTTTTCAAGACGATGTCATTGTCACTTGCACTGCCGACCTTGATGCGGCCACCACGCAAGTTGGCTAGCATCGGTTGGCCATCAAACTGACTATAGTATCGCAAGAGCATGTTACTGTTCCTCTGTAGCGGCTAACGAACGAGCTTCTGGCGCGGCAGGCTTGCCCTTGGACTTGGCTGTGCTCTCGTTGCGACGTCTGGTGGCGGCGCGTTCGATGATGACCAGGGTGTACTGGTTATCCTTCAGCGCTGCTTCGTGCAGAATGTTGGCTGATTCATCGCGTTGGCCGTCGTGGCCCAGTGGATACATGAGGGCAATCGTGCCTCGATAGTCGGTCGGTTCCGAACGGCTAGAGTTGCGTTCCTCCAACGCTACACGAAATGGTCCGATGTACTTGGGTTGCGAGTCAGCCGAGCCGTGGCGTTTCTGAGCGACAAAATGAACCTCTTGCCCCGGTTGCAGCGCAACTCCACCTCCACTGATCAGCGAACGCGGAATCGAGACGACCTCGGTACCCGGTTCTGCTGTAGCGCGTCCTGATAGACTTGATTTGGTAAGGGGTTCGCCGCTGACCACCGACTTGGACAGAATACGAGGATTTTTGGCTAAGCTGTCCTTGAGGCTGAGGGCAGTTCCGCTGTCACCGCTTTGGATGAGGTCCGCCGGAGTAACGAAACAGTTT
Source organism: Rania fehmarnensis (assembly GCF_056494185.1). NCBI lineage: Bacteria > Pseudomonadati > Planctomycetota > Planctomycetia > Pirellulales > Pirellulaceae > Rania > Rania fehmarnensis. The sequence continues at coordinate 8,200,397 of NZ_CM151398.1, read as the reverse complement.
CGATCGATCGTTCCTGCGACTTCAGCAACTTTGAGATGTTCGGCACTCAGAACGGTGCCAACTGGAAGATCAGTAGCCAAAACATAGGTTGGCGTCGGGGTCAGTTGGCGTCGCACAGCCGACAAGTTCAGTCCGCCTGCCAGCACCGCCAGCGCAATCGGTAGGCCCAAACGAACCCAGATGGAGACCTCAGTTTTCGGCGCTTGGCCGATATTTCTCAGCGGTAGGTTCTTACTAGAACCAGGTTGACCGGTCTTAAGTGGTGTCGCCTGCATGGTTATCTCCTGTAAGGTGAAGCTTGTCACCAAGAGATTCCCATCCGTAGCTGACCTCGCCAGAAATTGGATGAAATAATCGTAGCCGATCTCGCCAGAGATTGGATGAATCAAGCGTGGTGCTTCCAAAGTCTGGCGACTTCGGCTACAGGCGGTCGAGCAATTTCTTCGCGTCTTCGAGTTTCTCTTGCTGCTCCAACAGTTTCTCCAGCTTTTGCTGTTCGCTTTGTATCTTGACCGGATCACGTGGCTGAGCCTGTTCCAACTGTTCCAGAAGCTTCTGCTGCTTTTCGATATCCTTGTCGATCTGCCCCAAGCCATTGTCCAATTGATATTCCCCGGAATCGATCGAGTGCTGCAAGTCAGTGAGGCTGGTGGCCGAGATGGCCTGTCCTTGAAACTGGAGCAGTTTTCGAAACTCGCGCAGGTCGCGGATCTGGGGTGCGATTCCGCGAATACTCTCCGGTAGAGTTAATTCCGGTTGTTGCGACTTGTCGCTGGGGAAATGAAAGACTTCAGCTTGCCATGCATGACTGAGGAACATGTGTTGATCGCTGGCCAAACCCAAGGCAGGAGTTGCCCCGTGGACGCCTTCGCCTGTCTCTTTCTGCGCCTGTGAAAAGTTTAATCCACCATCCAGTTTCAGTTGCGGCACGAAGGCTTCTACCAATTGGGCTAGAGCCGGATGGGAAATCTGTTCCAGGGCAGGTTGTTGCTTAAGGTCGTTTAAGTTGGTGCTAGTGGCGGCGACTTCGTAGGCCATCTCTTCGGCGGTTTGACCAGCTTGCAGGCCCGCGGTACCCGCCCGTGCCGCCCAAAACGCTACCACGACAAAGGTCACCAGCACTGGTAGCATCATGATGAACTCGATGCTGGCGACGGCCGACCGACTGCGGTTATCAACACTGCAGCAATTTCTCGAGTAACCCTTCATGACCATCATCTCCCGACTCAAGCAGGCTATTTTGAAAATAGTTGATATGTAAAGTAAATGTTACAGTCCGACCAGTTCCGCGGGAACCGTTTCGGGCAAAACGTCGCGAAGGCCTTCGGCCCAGGTTGGCAGCCCCTGATTGCGCAGCAGAGCACTGCGGGCAGCAGAGGTTGGGCTCAGTTGCGAGTTCCACGTTACTTCGATTGCGGGAAACTCCGATGGGATACCAAAGCCAACTAGCTCGTACGCTGTTGTATCCGGGTCCCAATTGAGCGTATCCCAACCCGAGTGGGCTTGTTCTGACGGCACGATACGTTTGCAGTGCAAGTCGATCCGCTGCGAAGGCTGAATGGGAGCCTGATGATTCCAGACAAAGGACGAGGCAATACGATAGTTGTAATTTCCCGGTTGTTGTTTGAATAAGAACGAGCCAATGGGCTCGCGCGCCTGACGGCCGACGACTACGGTTAGACCAAAGGTCTTGTCACTGGCCGCCGAACCGCTGGCGTCGATCCACGCTTCATACGCTTTGTCGGGTCCGCGATAGTCATCCAGTGTATACAAAGCCAGTTCCCCCTGGCGTTGCTTTTCATCCATGAAGCGTTTGCTTACACCCGCGGTGTGGTCGAAGTAATGATCCGCCATCCCGGATAATGGAGTAAGCGGGCGCATCTTGGCGATAAGTGGATGGCGATGATAATTAACCCACGGGAACGTAGCCCGCGAAAGTTGGGTCACTTTGGCGATCTGATGGCGCATGTTATCGGCAGGTTCGGTGGGACAATTGCAGATCGGTCTCTGCCAATCGGCTGGCGGCTGATTCAACCGAGCCAAAGGATCTTCGATCAGCGGCAAACGTTGGTCGCTACTGAGGATCTCGACTTCCACCTGGTAGCGCTGGGCTAGTTCTTGAGCGAGTTGCTTTTGCGTCTCTGGATATTTGGCTACGATCTCATCCAATTGTTCTTTGGCGTCTGGTAGCCATTGATTGAGCATGAGGAGTTTGGTGGGCGAGGTGGCGACGGCTACCTTGCGGATACTCTCGAGTGTTCGCCATTCCTGGTGAATCGCCAGTTCGACCAGGTGGGCGGCGTTTTCCAAGGCGACGCCGGCTGGTTTAGTAGGTGGATAGAGTTGCATGAGGTAAGCCGCTGTCTTGACCAGGTAGACCTTAGTTAGAAGTCCTTTGAGCTGCTTATGGGATACGAGCAATGCTTCTCCGGCTTTGACCGCACTGGATACATCCTGGTAAGCCGGAGTTCCTGTCTTGCACAGACGCGCCGTCGCGTGGGCCATCGCCAAGGCTCGATCCTCTTTCTTGGTATCGGCCGCCTTGTTCTGATCCAGCAAATCGCCGCCGATTGCATGATGAGTAATCGCCATTCCCAGCATTTCGCCGATGAGATGCTGCTGGGCGACGACTGCGTTCAGGTTTCTAGCTTTCCAAGCACCCAGCGTCTCCGCGGCGCCATCGGCCTGGCGTTGCAGGCGCGCGCGATCGGTCACCGTCGCACCCATATTGATCAAACACAACAAGGCAATCGTCAGAAACAAAGAAGCCGCAATATGGGAGAGTGAGAACAGTCCGCTGTCGTCGCGGTGCCAGCGGATCAGCAATCGTTCTGCATAACGTACAAATCGCATGGGTAGTCTCCCGTTTCTAATCTAAGTGCAGGTAGCTTCTTTGAATGAAATACACAAATTGCAAAGGCTGAATCACCAGGACTGAACAGTTTGAGGTGCGTAAGGAATGCCCAGGCTAGTCCGCTGCGATTGTTCCGGAAGTAGAGCAACCCACGTTTCTGCCCGCACAGTCCTTATGGGAATGCCGTCGATGTAACCTGTGGCCCAAACCGATTCAAAGATGGGCAACCAGAGTGGCGAATCGTATTCAATTTGAACCAGCAAACCATCGCTCGTGCGGACTTGAGGCACTATGTTGACGCGCAATGCCTTGTCCATGTATGCCAGCTTGCAGGCGTAACGCTCGATCGCCGTGGCCGAGAGTCCGGCTGCCTGCAACACTGCTGTCAGTTCTGTTTGACTAGTGGATTGAGCTGGCGTCTTACTGGTCGCGAAGGGCAACAGGTTCAAAGCCACCGACTGATGAACTTGATCCACTAGCGAGGATCCTGATTGGGCCAATGCGTCTTGATGGGTAGTCCAGGCACGGGCCGCATGTCCGGCGGTTTGGAGCGCCGCCTGTACGGATTGATGTGAATTCAACAGGAGATGGACTTCGACGGTCATGCCCATGAACGCGATATACAGGGGCAACATGAGCACAACGGACAGCGAATAACCTGCGCCCACCTGGTCGTGATGAAAACCAGTCAAGGCATTTTGCCAGGCTGACGCGCAGCGTTGGAATAAGTTGGATACCAGGTGAGACATCATCGGTGGCCTTTACAGCAGAGGGATAGATTGAAGATGATTGCCATCACTGAAATAGACAGATATCACAGCTGCACCGAGTTTCATCATTACGAAGGTGGCTACGACAAAGCTGGCCAATACGAACAGCGTTTCAATGGCCGCAGCTCCTCGACGGTTCGATTTACGCATGATCAGCCTTTCAGAGTCAATTGATTCAGAACTGCGAGGCCCCAAACGAGCAACACACCGACTGCATAGAAGCCGCCCATCGGTATACGTGGGCTGCGAGGCTTGCCGTGAGTCGGATTATGAGTTTCATCGTGAGTCGCACCGAGAGCATCACTGCGCGGTGCTGAGGCAGTCGGAATAGCAATGAACTGCCGACCGCTGGGCAAATAGGTAACACAGAAAGCCATGGCCAGCATGCAACCTGCAGCAACCACGTGGGCCAGTAGCACGGAGGTGAGCGCAGACTGGCTGCCCAGCAAGCACCCGAGAGCTGCGACCAGCTTGACATCACCACCGCCAACGGCCCGCATCATCCAAAACGTGCCCATCAATAATCCGCAGGCCAAACCGCCAAAAATTGCATCCCCAAATGTCGGCGGGATAAGTACCCAGGCATCGGTGTAGGTATCGGTCAGGCTAAATTTCATCAGTGCCAGCCCGAGTCCACTGGCTATGGAAGTGTACGTGAGTCGATTGGCAATGCGCTGCCAGCGGATGTCGGTCACGCTGGCCAACACCAGCAGACTGACAACTTGTGAAACCCAGGTAAACCAATGGAGTAAGCTCAGTTGATTGAAGCTCAGAAGTGCACCAAGAGCGACCGCGAGCAGTCCGCCCCAGGCGATAGTCTCGTGTACCTGCTGTCCTTTATTCATCAATGCACCTGCGGTAAGTTGCAAAGGGGGAAATCATTTCAAAGAAAAAGGAAGGCTCGTAGTCCGAGCCTTCCTAGTGAAGGAGCATCTAGCTTGGCTCTTCGAACTGCCAGACTATTTGCCGAAGAGGTTGAGGTTCGGAATCAACTTGCCGACCAGTTCACCCATGCCGCCAAAGATCCCCTTGTTCTCAGCTTGGCCACCGTTAGTCACACCCGTGACACCGGTGACACCCATGCACACCATGGCGGCGACTGCCAACACCATGATGATTTGGATGGTTTCCATGCCTTCGTCGTCGCTGTGGAAACGGGTAACCAGGTTCTTGAATCGATTGCACATGTTCTATTCCCTTTTCAGGAGAGAGTTTGCTGAGCGAATCACTGTGATTCGCTTCTGCATAGAGATCCCCAGTTCCATGTGGAAGTAGACAAAGAAATCAAGAATTCTTTTGTCGTGCTTGTTGATAGAGTGTTTCCCACACGTAATTTTGCTGCTGATCCAAGCCGCACAGGCGGGCAATCTTGGAGATGCAGCGCTGGCCAGTGGACAGTCGCTGGGCCTGAACAAAGAGATTGATGGCAGCGGCCACTTGCGCCCGTGCGACATACACGGGCAATTGCGCATCATTCATCAAACATAGCGTTTCCAAGCGTGTAGCAGCTGTCTGAGGCGAGCTGGCGTGTAAGGTGGTAAGTGATCCAGCGTGACCGCTCAGCATGGCTTGAACCATCTCGAGAGCCTCGCCGCGTCGAACTTCACCAATCAGGATGCGATCGGGTCGCATGCGCAGTGCATTGACGAACAGATCGCGTATGGAGACCGAGGCATGGTCGGCAGTGGCATCCGGCATCGCTTCCAGGTACACCGTATGAGGTTGGATTAGTTTCAGTTCGCTACTTTCTTCGATAACGACAATTCGTTCCTGGTTGTCGATTTCGCGCGATAGCGCGTTTAGCAGCGATGTCTTACCGGTCCCAGTTCCGCCGGCGACAACAATATTGCTGTGATCGGTGATAGCCGAGCGCAAGATGTCTGCCCCTTCGGGCCGAATCGTATCGAGCTTGACGAGCTCGTCGAGCGTATAGGCGCTTTCGCGAAATTTGCGAATTGTGACGCAGATACCTGTGCGACAAACCGGCGGCATGATGATGTGCACGCGCGAACCATCGGGCAAACGTCCGTCCATGGCCATATGCTCTGAATCGACGGGCCGGCCGACATACTCCGCCATATTGTTGACGGCCGACATCAGGAAATCGAAGCTACCAAAGCTGCAGTCAGTTCGGCTGAGGCAACCACGCCGTTCGACATAGATGTCATCGGGACCGTTGATCATGACTTCGCTGACCGTCGGATCACTCAACAAGTGACCTATCGGCTGCAAAAAGTAATGGAGCGTCGAATCATAGAGCTGTTCGCGATTCATGAGAGAACTCGGTTTCTGGTGAAGACGGGTTGGTCTGGGTGTAGAACCACTTACCAGATATTCCGCTTTTGAGGCTCTCAGGACAGTTCGCCGAACAAATACGCAGAAATTCAGGCCTGCCTGTCCTGTAGGCGGTGCCCATTGGAATCTCTTGTCAGATACCACCTGCACTTTCGAGGGCGATCATGATTTCAATCCATCAACAACCGACGCACATCGACATTCTTGAGCGACTGAAACAACAAAACTACTATCAAAGGTTGGGCCTGGCGACCAACGCAGTCAACCCAGAGGGCATCGACGCAGCCCATGCAGTGCGAACCCAATTGTTTCAAGAGAGCTATCAAGACGTACCGTCCGAAGATTTGTGTCTGATCGGTCAGTTGCTGGACGAAGCCTACGCTACCCTAAGCGACCCCAAGCTGCGGCGCAGATACGATCGGGCGCTCTGGAAAGCTCACCGGAAGAGCACCACTGGGGCCACCGACCAAGCCCCTGCTGAGCCTGCTCCGCAAGGCACTGCTAATTCCGCTCCGCGGGTCACCTCTCAGGTTGTCTCCATACCTGCCACAGCCGCGGACAACACTCGCACAGCTGGCGCTCACAGCAGCGATTGGGAGTTGGCTGGTGGCCGTTATCAAGAGCAGCATGTCTTAGCCGAAGGCGATCGTTCGGTCATCTACAGCGGTATCGATACGCGTTTAAATCGTCGCGTCGTCATCAAGAAGATTCGCAGTGAACTCGTTCACGCTCAAGAACATCGTCGGCTCTTTCGCGAAGAAGCCGGGCTGTTTGCTGGAAGCAACGCCGGCAACCTGGTCAAGATTCTGGACTACGATCCCAACAGCGGCTCGATGGTGTTGGAGCGTTTGAAGTGCGATTTGTCCACGCTGCTCGGCGATAAAGGCTGCGATTATCGGTTGGTGCGCGAGATCTTGCGCGACGCTCTGAATGGACTGGCCTCCCTGCATGCTCTCAATATCGCTCACGGTCGAGTCGAGTTGCGGCATTTGTTGATGGACGACGCAGGTGGCGTGAAGCTGGCGGTTACCCCTGGGATGACCGGTTATGCCACCGCCCTGCGTCCAGGTGCTCATGCTATGCACTTTGCACCAGAGTTGCTCAATTCGAATGTGTTTGGACCACCGGGACTGGCGATCGATATCTATGCGATGGGTTTTGTCGCTCTCGAGTTGTTGGGCGGTAAGCAACTGGCGCAGCGTGTGAGCCCGGCCATCGAATCGGCCGAAAGCATAGCTAGCGGTTGGCTGCTCTGGCATTCCTCACCCACTGATCATTTGCCACCGCTCGAAACACTAATTCCCGGCTTACCCGGCGACCTGGCTTCGTTACTTGGTCGCATGACTAGCAAGCAACAGCACGAACGTTTCTCCGATGCCTTAGCAGCTCGCGAAGCCATGCGTGACTTAGCCGTACAGCCCATGCGGGCGGACCGGTTGTTACCGCCAGAAGATGCTCTTATGCAAGGCGCAGATGTCTATGGTGAGCCGCCACCCTTGCGTCCGGCCTACGATCATGTTCAGAAACTGCAATGGCGTGACATTTGGCAAGATCCCAAACTGCTGCTGCAACCTCAAGGTCGAAACCACGCCAGCGTGCTCCTGATTGCGACTTTAATATGCGTGTCAATGATCATGATGATGATGCGGCCCATCCAACAGCTGCCGGCTACCAGCGATTCAGCCCAAGTTGTACTCGAGGAAGAACTCTTCGAAGATGCACCGTTTCAGCCGGACACAGACGTAGTTGAGCCACAAGAAGTTCCTGCTTCAGAGATTGCCCAGGCATCCAAGGTTGAGCCAGAGCCGGTTCCGACAGAGCCGGTCGTTGAGGGATGGCGGGTGCAATTTCGCGTGCGTCCGTCAGGCATTGTCGATTCGATCGCTGGTCAATCGATGGATCTCAAGAGTCTCGATCAATGGACATTGCGAGCTGGTTCCTATCGCGTCTTATGCAAAACCGGCGATCAAAATCAATATTCCTTCGAGGCTACTGTCGCGATCCCGCCTGGACATGGTCAGTTGGAAATCGATATCGATGCGCCGGTCGTTCTGGCCGCGCCACCAGCGAAAGTGCAGGTCTCTGCCCGGGACCCGTATCAAGATGTGCGCGGCCTGGCATTCCATCCTGCTAATGTCTGCTTCGATTATGTCGGAACCAGTGACAAAGATACTGCGCAAGCCCAAGTGCGAGCTCTGCGGCAAAACTTGTCAGCGCTGATCGATCGAACCAATCTCCCACGTAAGCATCAACTACCCTTTCAACTGGACAAGCGGCCATTCGACCCGCGAGCTTCATTTACGTTAGCGTTGATGGCCTATCACCATGGCGATTACGATTTGTCGAAAGACTATTGCATGCGCTCGATCCGAGATGCACAGTATTGGAATTGCCCGTTCGTGTTACCGGTTCGCCTGCTTAGTCAGATTCATGTTGCCCGGGGTGATTACAGTTCGGCCCTGGCCACCTGTCGCAATTCGCTGCAGTGGATCAATCGGCAACTCGGCCATGGGGACGATGTGAACTTCAAGCATGCGGGCGATCATGTGGCCTGGTGGGCTGGGAGTATCCTGGCCTTTGTTCAAGAAACTCGGCCTTTGCATTCTCACAGTCAAGTTGACTTGGACAGTTCACTAGCCAGCTTTCGCGAAGTGTGTAATGACGAACAATGGACCAAGTATCGCATTGCTCGCTGCCAGGTCTCCGATAGAGTTGCGGAACTGGCGAGCAATCGCGGCGAAGAAAGACCCAACATTTTACCGGCCACCTTTACATCCGAAGGAAATCCAAATTCCTTACCCCTATCGACAGTTTCTTATGCCCGGAAGTTTGCTCGAGGTCTGGAGCAGCAGGCGGATGATTATGAGGACGAAGAAGAAGTGGAGACGCAGGCCAAGCCAATTGGTCAACCTTCGCCCCGTAGCTTTGTTAGCTATCGACCCTGCGACATAACGACTCTGGCAGATGCTACTCTATTGTCCATCTCCGTGCCTGGCGAACGTTGAGCCCTTTCGAAGAATCGAGTCCCGCGCGTGGACTGACTGTTTGGAAAACCAAAAGTGACTTTACCAACGGAAAATGAAATCGAGGCACTTCTCGATCAATTCGAACAGAATTGGAAGGCGGAACAGGCGGGTCTGCAAGGTGTGCGGATGTTTGTAGAGCACACCTGCCCAGCTGCAATTCGAAGTCGCGCGTTTGTCGCCGCCTTGGCAGGGATTGATATCGAATTGGCCTGGCAGCACTGGGATCGAACGCTGGGGCAACTGAGCACGTTAAATGTTGACACCGTGTGGGAGCAATTCCAAGGACTTCCACGTCTCGAAGGCTACTGTGAACTGTTGGGATCGCCTGACAGTCACGATCCGCAATGGCGGGCACTGGTCGAGTGCGAAGCAGCGGCTCGCAGTCATTGGGGTGACAATCCTGGGGTAGAGTTTTATCGACACCGGTGGGGGATTGGTATATCAGACCGACTCTTGCGTGAACCGGCTCGCGTTCAAGCCATTGCTACGAATCGGCTGAGCGACCATCGCGGCGCCAGTAGTCATAACAAACCTGCACTCAACGCGTTACTCCGCGGTCATATGACCATCGGACGGCAGAGAACCACGGACAAGTCGGATTGGTCCGTACTAGAATCTTTCGACCAAACACGCATGGTCATTACGCATCGTATGGATACCAATATCAGTCGCAATCAATTGCTCGTACAGGTCCTCAATCCTAAAGCGGTGTGGCTGAAGAATGGTAGTTCCCAGATTAGCAATCTAAGCGCCTCGGGCGAAGCTCTGGCTCCGGGGCAGTCGCAATTGATTGAATTGCCTTTTATCGTCAATATTTGTGGGGTCAAATTGCTGTTTGAGAGCTGCCCACACGCCGACCATTAAACCCTTTACAAGCACGTGTCCACGTGCTTAGCGAGTGCCGATACGATGCGTCTGGAACAACTCGAGATGTTAGTTCAGCAGCAATTGCCTGCTGAAGAAGTGAGCACAATTGCCGAGCACCTGCAGACCTGCGTATGTTGCCGTCAACATGCCGAGGAATTGTTGACGGCCGAAGGCGGCCTCAGCGGATACTATCAACGGCTGATGGAACTCAGTCACCAAGCAGTTGATGTCAACGTCTCGATGCGGACCCGGACAGGTGGCGTACCGATCAATATTCAGCGCCAGTTTTCGTTGGATACGCTAGGGCATGCGGAATCGTTATTGGGAGATACAACCAATCCGTCCACTCCCAGGCGGCTGGGCAAGTACGAGATACTGGCCAAACTCGGTGAAGGTGGCTTCGGAAACGTCTACCGTGCGCGCGATGGTTTAATTGGTCGAGAGGTCGCGCTAAAGGTACTCAAGCGGGCTACTTCGCTGGGAGTAATGAGTAGCTCTCCGGAACAAGCCCTGTTAGAAGAAGCGCGTCGTAGTTGCAAAGTCGATCACCCCAACGTCGTTCAAGCTCGCGAAGTTGCGGAGGCCGACGGCTATAGTTTCTTGGTGATGGACTTGATCGAGGGCCAGGCTCTAAATGCTTATTTGCGTCGCGGGCCGCTGCCGCTGGATCAAGTCGTCCAGTGGATCCAACAGTTGTGCCAAGGTTTAGCTGCGCTGCATTCTAGAGATGTGCTGCACTTGGACATCAAGCCGTCGAATATTCTTATCAACGCCACCGACGGAAGTGTCAAGATTGCGGATATCGGCTTGGAACGAGCCGTCGTCGAAGAGGGGGACAAGCCACTGACGATGGCCCTGGGCGGCACACCAGCTTACATGAGTCCAGAGCAAGTCAATCAGCAACTGGTGGATGCTCGCAGCGATATCTTTAGTCTGGGTATTGTCTTCTACGAACTCTTGGTCGACGCCAGGCCTTTCCAAGGTGACATCAGCGAAGTGGGTGAGCGTATCTGTCAGGCTCAACCACCGGCACTTCGCGCACTGCGCCGAAATCTTCCAATCGATGTCGAAACCATCGTCATGAAGTGCTTGGAAAAACAACCTGAGCGGCGCTACGCCAGTGCGCAGGAGGTATTCGATGATTTGCAACGCTGGAAAGAGCATCGTCCGATACTGGCCAAGCCCATCTCGCCGGTACGACGCGTGGCTTTGTGGTCTCGGCGCAATGCTGTGTCCTTGGCTGTCAGTCTCTTCCTGGCGGGGATAGCCTTGTTCTTTATGGAGCGGACTTACCGCATTGGACAAGAACGAGCCGGTAAAGTGCTCGCCCTCAATGAAACTCGCTCCATGCTCAGTCAGCAGTTGAGCGCGCTAGCCAGGTTGCGCACCGGTAGTGAAGCTAACAAACTTGTAGCGACCGAACTCGTTGAACCCTTGGTGCCATTCTACCGCAAGATTCTCGAAGGGGATCGAGCAGTCCCGGACCAAGGTGAACTCGGGGAAGCCAACTTCCGCATGGCATACGCGCTACACATACTCGACCGACACACCGACGCACTTGAACACTTAAAAGCCGCTGACCAGTCGTTTGCCGATTTGAGCAAAAAGTCAAAGCCGCTGAACAAGTACCAATTGGCCAGCCTGGCTGCTTTTCAGCTCGATCGAGTTCACCTGTATGAAGTACTTCAACAGCCGCTCAAGGACAAGGCTGCTGACTCCCTGTCCGCGGCCATATCTACCTCGAAACAGTTGAGTGATTTGACGAACGAGCCCGAGCACCACGAGATGCTTGCCTTTGCCTACTGGAATCAAGGTGCGTATCTGGCCAGGCAGCGGAACATAGAAGCATCGTTTAAGCCCAGGCAAGAAGCGCTGAGCTTACTGGAAGAGCTAGCGGACAATGAAGACAATACAACTCGACAAGGTATGCGATTGAGTCTGCATTTGGATCTGGCCCTGGCCTACCTGCAGCTTGGCCGCGTGGGCGAGTCACAAGAGCAGCAAGCGCGGGCCAAGAATCTGTGGCAGCAATATACGCTGGGGGATGAACATCTGCATGCCTACGTATCGGGCCTGATCAATGCAGCCATAGAATACCGCAAGCAAATGAATCTGCCGCTATGCAATCAATCCTTGAGGGAGGCGCTGCAAGTTTCGTTGCTTGCACTGAATGAGGGCCGTGACCAGTTAGAGTGGCAAGATGAAGTTATCTTGGTTTGTACGGAACTCTTTATTAGCGACGAGCTGGAATTGTTGGATGACACAAGCCTGAATGTGTGTCTGGCTGCTCTCGACCTGATTGCTCGGCAACACGAGTTTATCGATCCGCTGCAACCCGAACCTTTTCGGAAGTTGCGCCTGCTGATGGAGGCTTACGGCTTACATGTGCGTTTAGCTCGCCGCCAGGACCGCAGCGGCGTACCAGTGGCCGAGGCGTTCTCGAAACTCGTCGATGGTGCGCCGCAACTATATGGCAACGCGATGAATCATAGCCTGCTGGCAGTCGACTTGGCCAAGGAAGGGCAGCACTTGCAGTCAGTAGCTCGCCTGCAAGCGTTGCAACGGGACTCTGACGGTGCGCTAGCCTACAATCGGGCCTGCGCACTGAACTACTGTGCGTCTGCTGCATTGAAAGACTCGACTCTCGCCGAAGCGGAGCAGACCAAACTATCGGCCAGTTACGCGCAACAAGCCCTGGAGTGGTTGGCGCGCCCCGAAACTTTGGATGCCATTTCGTCGAACCTTGCCGGCACCCAATTCGACCTCGCCACTGGCGACCTGGCATGGCTAAATCGGCACTATCCGGACCAGGTGCGAGCGGTAATGGAAAAGGCGAAGTAATTCATACCGCACCGTGGAGTGCTGTGGAGTGCTGTGGCTAGCGCCACAGCACTCCACAGGCCCACCACTCCAAAGATCGTGGTTAAGGAGGCGCGCATTTTGCACCCCCCTAGGGTCCAAACAGCGGTTATCGTCACTCGAGCTTTCCAAGGGCGATGACGTTGAAGTACTAGCTCGCAAAGGCAAGGTCAGCGGCAAAGAAGCATCGATTGCCCTAGAAGTATCTGCCAACGGGGAAACAGTTAATGTGGTTCCCCCGCAACAAATAAACCAAGCACAAAAACAGCCAGATAGTAGCAATCGCTAAACGCGGTCTGCTAGAAGTCTATTAGCGATGGGCGATTGCAGCGCGAGTTGCAATCGCCCTTTTTTGTCATCTTGAATCGAACCAACAACCAGTTGCTTGCCGAGCCAAATCATGAAACCTGGACTTTGTGTACTGCTGCTAATCCTCTGCTGGAATGTAAGCGCTCGGCCTGCGTTGGCCGATGAAACGCTGATCGAACAAGTTAAACAGGCAATCATCAAAGACGTTAATGCGTTTCGCAAGACGAATGAGCTATCGGCGGTCGAAGTGAACGCTGAACTGGCAGAGACAGCTTTGAAGTTCGCCAAGTTCATGGCCGAATCTGACAAATTCGGTCACCGTGCCGACGGCTCAACGCCAGCTCAGCGCGCGACGGAGTCGGGCTATGAGTACTGCGTCGTACGGGAGAACATTGCCTATCGTCTGAATACCGGAGAGGTAACCGCAGCGAACTTGATTGACGCTTTTGTACAGGGGTGGATCGACTCACCCTCTCATCGCGAGAATATGCTCGCCGATTTCGTTACTCAAACCGGCGTAGCGGTGGCCACTACGGATGGGAAGAGATATTACGCCGTTCAATTGTTCGGTCGTCCCAAGTCCGCAGCGATTCGAGTCAAGGTAAGCAATCAGTTGGATGAAACACGAACACTCGTCTTGGAAGCGAACGATAGCAGCGATGAAATTGAATTGCCCGCTCATAGCGTGGCAACGATAACACGCTGCTTCCCCACGAAACTGCGATTAAAAGAGCAAGCGGCCGCTATGCAATTGAACGAGTCCACCGAACTGGTTATCTCGCAGGCAGGCCTCGAAAAACAATAGTCACCTTGGAGTGCTGTGGCCTCAGCCACAGCTTTGATATCAGCGTTGACTCTTCCGCAGCCTGCACCAACGGTTCATCTAGGCTGCGGCCAGGTTTGGTTATCACATCAAAGCTGTGGCAAGCGCCACAGCACTCCAAAGGCGGAGCCGTGAAACCAGTGTGGTTGCATCCACCACCCTTGATCCAGCGATCCCCCGATTACCCCATGGACCGTCGCGCGCAATGATGCATGTGTTGAATTGGAGCGTTCTCTTTTAAGGCAGACACAATGATGAGGAACAGATGGTTGGCAATCGCTGCACTGGCAGTGATTTCACTAGGCTTCGCACAGTTCGCAGAGGCTCAGTACGGTGGCGTGCGCGTACAAGTAGGCGGGTACGGAAGTGGTGTGCGCGTTGGTGGTTTCGGCTACGGTAACGGACTTTACAGTGGTTACGGCAATGGTTACGGCAACCGTTACAGCAATGGACTCTACGGTGGTTATGGCAACGGATATCAGCGTGGCTATGGCGTCTATAATCAGCCTGGTATTGGCTATCTCAGTGGTAGAGCTAACGCAAATTACGGTTATCGAGGTTATCCGTCTACAAACTATGGTTACGGTTCGAATCGCAATTACTCGGCACCCATGCGGCGTTACTCGAATAGGCGCTTTCGCTGACCCTGGACGAATTCTCGTAGCCGATCTCGCCAAAGATTGGATGGAATCTCGTAGCCGATCTCGCCAGAGATTGGATGGATTCTCGTAGCCGATCTCGCCAGAGATTGGATGGAATCAAGGTGATGCATCCAAAGTCTGGCGACTTCGGATACGAAAGTCCAAAGTCTGGCGACTTCGGCTACGGGTGGTGGAATCCGCCAGGGTGCAATACTGGAATCCTGCGATTTTCAACGCTGCGCAAACACCGACAATGGAGCGCAGCTGACGATCCAACTGGCAACTCGAAAGGAATTATGGAGTAATCTTTTATGGCGATAGCGGCAACGAAGCCCATGATTCTCGAAGCAACTCGAGACGACGGTCCGGACCGATCAGACACGTTTTTCGAAATGGATCAACGCAAAAACGAGTTTTTGGCCACCTTAGCTCATGAACTTCGCAATCCGCTGGCGCCGATAAAGAACGGCCTGCAACTGTTGGCCCTCATGCGGCTAGGTGAGGAAGCCGAGACCGTGCGTTCCATGATGGCGCGTCAAGTCGAGCAAATTGTTCACTTGGTCGATGACTTGCTGGATATTTCCCGGATCAGTTGTGGCAAGTTGCTTCTGGATAAGCAAGTTTGCATGATAAGTACCGTGGTCAAAGCGGCCATTGAAGAATCCGAAATTCTGATCAACGATCATGGTATGATTTTGGAAGTGACCGACAACAGTCAGGCCGCGTGCATCTGCGGCGATCTGGGGCGGTTAACCCAGGTCGTGTGCAATCTATTAAACAACTCAGCCAAATATGGAAAATGCGGCGGCAAAATTCATTTGCTGCTGGAGGTAACCAATAACTGGGTCATTATTCGCGTGCAGGACGACGGCATCGGCATCGATGCTGGTCGCATGAAGGACATCTTCTGCATGTACTCTCAAATCGAAGATGCACAAAGCCGTGGCGCTGCGGGCTTGGGAATTGGTCTAGCTTTGGTTCGTACGTTGGTCGAACTTCACGGCGGCTATGTGGATGCGGAAAGTGCTGGCTCTAATTGTGGCAGTGCGTTCACGGTACGCTTGCCGCTAGCGACCGGGATTTTAGAGAGTGCCACTTTGAAGAAGGCGGTTAGCCACTCTTCGAGGTCCTTCCGTGTATTGGTGGTTGACGATTTACGTGCCATGCGAATTGTGTCGACTAAGTTGTTACAGAAGCTCGGGCACGACGTGCAAGCTGCAGAGAATGGAGAAATCGCCCTGGAAATGTTGGATACATTTCAACCTGACTTGGTGTTCTCCGATATCACTATGCCGGTCATGGGAGGCTATGAACTTGCACGTCGTATTCGCCAACGAACGGACCTGAATAGCACGTGGTTGGTCGCTCTGACCGGCTACGGACAATCGTCCGATCGAGAAATGGCGTTCCAGGCGGGCTTTGATCGGCACGTTACCAAACCGGTTGATTTTCAGCGTCTCCAAGAACTTATCGACGAGTTCGCTACTTCAAAGCTAAGCACGTAGACTCGGCCCAAGTGGTCCAGGCAATTTCGGCACGCGATTCGACATCCGAACCGTCTGGCACTAAGGATCCAAAGATGAAAAAGATGAATCAAGGTAATTATGCTACAGACGATTTTGATTGTTCTGCTAATACTTTTTCTCTTGGGTGGGATAGGAACACTTCCCCGATGGTCTCATAGTCGAAACTGGGGTTATGGACCAAGCGGCGGCTTTAGCTTCGTGGGTGTAATTCTATTGGTACTGGTCATATTGATACTCGCCGGTCGACGCTAGGCACCTAAGCACGTGGACACGTCTAGTTCACCACAAACTCGAGCGTGGTTTGCTGGAACAGTCCATTTTTCGCGTCACTTCTCACCACGCCGTAGAATCGCGAGTGGATTCTGCCACAGGGAATGCAGTTTGCCACACCCGCACTTTCACGACTACGAGATGCAGCAACCGGGGCTAACGCCGGCTAACGCCCTCGGCTTAGTGCACTTCTGGTATGATGCGGTTTGCAATGCGCCTTCACCCGAAACGAAATGTAAACGATATGGCGAAACGTCTCGAAACGAACGACGTGGTACCCATGGATCTCGACCAACTGCCGGTCAGCGGAGGCGCCGACGGAAACTCAGATGATGCGGTAGCGGAATCGGGGCGTACGACTGAGACTTTGACGAGCATTCAGTTTCCTGTGGTGGGAATGGTTGCATCCGCCGGTGGCGTGAAAGCCTTCGGCAACTTCTTTGCGGCCATGCCCGTCGAAAGTGGCATGGCGTTTGTCTTAGTGCCTCACCTGGATGCCAAGCATAAAAGCTCCATGGTAGCGGTGCTTTCCAGAGAAACTTCGATGCCCGTGGTGGAAGCCGTTGATGGCTTGCAAGTCGAAGTTAACTCGGTGTACGTCATTCCTCCCAATCACTGCCTGAGCATGCGTCACGGCAAGTTGCGACTAAGCGATTTGCCTGAACCCATCGGATCCCAGACCGCTATTGATTTCTTTCTGCGTTCGCTGGCCGTTGATCTGGAGGAACGCGCAATCGGAGTTGTGCTGTCCGGTACGGGCAGTCACGGAACATTAGGAATTCGTGAGATTAAACGTTGCGGCGGTTTGGCAATCGCGCAGAGTCCCGAGTCCGCACAGTTTGACCAAATGCCGCGCAGTGCGATCGATACCGGTCTGGTTGACTTCGTTCTCGCGCCAGAGCAGATTCCAGACACTCTGCTCAGCTACGTACAACAACCCTATGTCAATCGATCGCGACCGCCTCTCTCATCATCCACCGATGCAATTGAGCAACTGAAAGCTGTTCTGGAATTGATGAGAACGCGCATCAAGTACGACTTCCGAAGTTATCGTCCAAAGATGATTATGCGGCGGATCGAGCGACGCATGGGTTTGGCGCAGCTGGACGATTTCTCGAAGTACATCGAGTTGCTGCACAGTAGTCCTAATGAGATCGACGCCTTGCGCAAGGATCTGTTGATCGGTGTCACTGTTTTCTTCCGCGAGCCCGAAGCTTTTGCGGTGTTGGAAAAGGAACTCATCCCCAACCTGATTGCCAAACACAGCGACGACAAGCCACTGCGAGTCTGGGTGCCTAGTTGCGCTACTGGCGAAGAAGCGTACTCGATTGCCATACTGCTGCATGAAGCGTTCGCAGTGGCAGGCAAACCGCCGAATATTCAGATTTTTGCCAGCGACATCAATCAGCAGTCGATCAACGTTGCGCGACGCGGCATGTACCCTGCCAGCATTGTCAGTGACATCTCGACCGAGCGCCTGAAGCAATTCTTTGTCAGGACCGACGAGATACACTACCAGGTTAACAAGCCGCTTCGCGACTCTATTGTATTTTCGAAACACAACGTGATCAGCGATGCTCCGTTCTCGAAAATTGATCTCCTCTCTTGTCGAAACCTCTTGATCTATCTCGAACCTGAG
The DNA here is from genome assembly GCF_056494185.1 of Rania fehmarnensis. Classification (NCBI taxonomy): domain Bacteria; kingdom Pseudomonadati; phylum Planctomycetota; class Planctomycetia; order Pirellulales; family Pirellulaceae; genus Rania; species Rania fehmarnensis. Next base: position 8,182,518 of record NZ_CM151398.1, on the reverse strand, counting down.
ATGCAAGAGAAACTGATTGCCCTATTTCACTATGCCTTGGTTGAGAATGGCCATCTTCTCTTGGGCGCAGCCGAGACGATTGGACGAGCAGTCAATCTATTTGAAACAGTGTCAAAGAAATGGCGTATCTACCGGAGAGTCGGTCCCGCGAATCTAACGACAATTAGTTTACCAATTGAAAAGGTGGCCGATCTTCCGCGCAGCAGGACACATGAGTTGACGGTGTCCTCCCCTCGAAAGTCTTATAAAGAGTTGACTGAGAGTGCCCTGCGTGAATACTTGCCTGCTGCTGTGTTGATTAATCGGCGTTACGAAGTTCTCTACGTGTCGGGTCCGTTGGTCGACTATCTTGAATTTCCAACCGGTGAACCATCCAAGAATCTTCTAGCCATGGCGCGTGCTGGGCTGCGCACGAGGCTCCGAGCCGCGTGTCACCAGGCGATGAGTCAACAGGTCACCATCACCGACAATGATGCGCGCGTCCAGCGAAATGGTGGGTATGTCGCCTGCACGATCAACGCGTGTCCAGTGACGGATGCCAGCCGATCGGAAGGGTTGTTATTGGTCATACTGCAAGATCGGCAGGTCGGCTCAAATACCCATCAGTCCGCACAGTCTGTTGTTCCTCTACCAACTACTTTGAGTGAACATGCAGATTATCCGTCGTTGGTCCAACTGCTGGAAGGCGAGCTCAAATCCACTCGCGAGGAGCTGCAGAATACGATTGAGGAGATGGAGAGCTTCAACGAGGAGTTGCAGTCGTCCAATGAAGAGTTGGAGTCGTCCAAGGAAGAGTTGCAGTCCCTCAATGAAGAACTAAGTACGGTCAATTGTCAGTTACTGGAAAAGGTAAGCGAACTGGACAAGTCAGCCAGCGAGATTACCAACTTGATGGCCAGTACTGAAATCGCTGCGTTGTATTTGGATAACCAATTGCGAATCAAGCGCTTCACTCATCCAGCCGTCTCTTTGTTCAGTCTCTTACCGACAGACGAAGGGCGAGATATTCGCGATTTTTCTTCGCAAATCATCGACTACAGCCTTCAGGACGAGTGTCAGCAGGTTCTTCAATCCCAGCGACCTGCCGAAACCGAAATCAGCACCAAAGACGGCCGATGCTTCTTGCGCCGGATCTTGCCGTTTCGCACTCCCGAACACACCAGTGAAGGAGTGGTGATCACGTTTATTGATCTAACCGATCGCAATCGTACCGAGGCAGAACTGCGGCAGAGTGAACAGCGCATTCGAACGATCCTAAAAACAGCGTCCGACGCCATTATCACTATCGACAACCGCGGAGTTATCGACAGCGTCAACCAATCCACAGAGCAGATTTTTGGGTACACAAGTGCGGAGTTGGTGGGGCAGAATGTTAGCATCCTGATGCCGCAGCCCTTCAGCCGAGAACACGATGGCTATATCCACAGATTCCTAACGACCGGCGAATCGCACATCATTGGCATAGGACGTGAAGTCGTATGTCGACGCAAGGATGGAAGTACTTTTCCCGCAGACCTGGCTGTCAGTCAGGTTGATCATCTGGGACTCTTCACCGGCATTCTGCGAGATATTTCCAGTCTCAAGGAAATGCAGCGGCATGTGCTCGAGATCGCGTCCGACGAACAACGTCGTATCGGGTTCGAACTGCATGACGGGACGCAACAAGAACTGACAGGGCTTTCGCTCTATGCAAATGCACTTCAGGAAACGATTCAGAGTGCTCATCAGTCCGACACAGAAAACGGCTCTCGCTGGCAATTTGGCAACGCTGAGTTTGAGCGGCTCAAGCATACGGCCGCGTTGCTGACCAAACGCCTGGCTGAAACCAATGAACATGTTCGCGATCTGGCTCATGGAATCATGCCAGTGCAAATCGATGCTGAAGGTTTGCGTTCAGCCTTAGTAGAACTGGCATCGTCGATCAATTCCCACAAAGGAATTAAGTGCTCATTCCAATACGAAGGCGAAGTCGCTATCGGTGATAATACTACCGCGACGCATCTCTATCGCATTGCCCAGGAATCAATCAATAACGCCCTGCGACACGGTTCAGCCACCCAAATATGGATTTTCTTGTCGTTGCACGACGATCGCATTGCCTTGGAAGTGAAGGACAACGGCGTCGGTTTATTGCATGAAGCTAATGATCGAGAAAGGCTATCGACGACGGGCATGGGCATGCGCACTATGAAATATCGCGCCAGCTTGATTGGTGGCCGCGTTCAAATTGAAGACGGTCCCGAGGGTGGAACCTTGGTCCGTTGTGAAGTCCTACGAGAAGGTGGGGGGCACCATTAATGTCTAATATACTTTCGCCAGCCAGAATATTAATTGTCGATGACCATTCGATGGTTAGGGAAGGATTGCGCTTACGAATATCCGCGTTCGCGGATCTCGAAGTTTGCGGGGAGGCGACAACCGAGGATGAAGCCATGGTGCTGGTCGAGGAAACAAATCCCCAGCTAATCATCGTCGACATCTCGCTCAAGAGTGGACATGGTATCGAGCTGATCAAACGGGTTAAGGCCAGCTATCCAAATATAAAGATGCTTGTGTCGTCAGGATTCCAGGAGTCCTTGTACGCCGAACGTGCGCTGCGAGCCGGGGCACTGGGCTACCTCAATAAACAAGACTCAGGCGAAAAGGTGATCGATGCCATCCGCACGGTTCTTCGCGGTGAACGTTATGTCAGTCCGGAAGTTACCCAGCGCTTGGTTTCGCAGGCGCTCGGTAGTCGAGGCGAGTCCAAAGACCCCATCGATTTGCTAACGGATCGCGAACTGGAAGTCTTTCGCATGATTGGCCAAGGGCAAACCAGCAGTGCCATTGCCAATGATCTGCTGCTCAGCAGCCATACAATTGATACGCATCGCGAAAATATTAAACGTAAGCTGGGACTAAAGAATGCCGCTCAGTTGAACCGACAAGCCGTGCAGTTTCTGCTAGAGAACAACTAGGTCCTCGTACCCAGGCTCTGCCTGGGTACGCACTGCCTTGGAGGCTCTGCCTCCTGTGCACAGCAGCAGCACCATCTCCGCCGCGAGGCGCGCAGGCGGAGCCTGCGGTGCAGTGGGTTCCCAGGCAGAGCCTGGGAACCAGCGGGGCAAGTCAGAGCCCCTTTGCTTGTTGCCACTTGGCAACTTCTGCCGTGTTGCCGGTTTGCTCGTACATGCCAATTAAGATGTCAATCGCTTCCGTCAAGTCAGTGGCTGATTGAGGCGCTGAATCCGTGCTGATCTGCTGCATGCGCAAGATGGCCGACGTCAATAGTGGCTCGGCTTCAGTTGGTTTGTCTTGACGCAGTAGTACCTCGCCCATACGCGCCTTGATGACTTGCGTCTTCCAACTGTCAGGCTCCAACTCTTGGCGGATCTGTAGCGATTCTCTAAGAACTGGTCCTGCACGATCGAAACTCTTGGCACGAATCAGAATTTGACCGATGGTGGCTAGCTGGCCGGCCAACGGTAAACTGCCGGCCGGATGTTTAGCGCGCGTGTCTAATAGAACCTTGTTCAATAACTCTTCAGCCTTGGTCGATCGATCAGCCCGCAGGTAGGCGTCCAGCAACTCCGTGCCCACAAAGCTGAGGGCAGGTATTTTATCGCTGGCGAGGTGGGCTTCTTCCAGCAGGGGTATGGCCTGGTCCAATCGACCTGCATCGCGATAGTTGACGCCAAGATTGGTGATGGCCGTTTGTGTATTGGGATGGGCTCGCCCAAAACGGGCCTCACGTCCTGCCAGCACTTTCTCGAAAAGTGGGATCGATTTGTCGAGCTGTTTCTTAGACCAATAGCCAGCTGCCAAATTCTGCATGATCGTGAGTGTATTGGTATGTTGTGGCCCAAAAACCTCCAGGGCAGAAGCCAAGCACTGCTCGTTTAATTCTTGAGCGCGATCGAATTGCCCGAGTCCGCGCAAACAGGCAGCCAGGTTCGTCATGCTAATCAGCGTCGAAGGATGCTGCTCGCCCAATGATTCACGACGGTACTTCAAGCACTGTTCGAAAAGTGGTAGCGCCTGATTTAACTTACCGGCTGCTCGGTAGGTCACGGCCAGATCACCACGCGCGTTATCGACGTCTGGATGCTGCTCGCCCAGCGTTGACTCGGCTAGTTCGAATAGGCGCTCGAACATTTCGGTGGCTTTGTCGACCTGGCCGGAATCTCTATAGCCCGAGGCCAGACCGCCCATCGCTTTAATTGTTGAATGATGCTGAGGGCCATAATTGGTTTCACACCAAGCCAGATGCTGCTCCAACAGTGGCAGCGCTTTATCAAATTGCTGCGAGGTGCGATAGAAGTCGGCCAGCTTGCTGAGGCTGGCGTGAGTGTCGGGATGCTCTGGCCCCAAGGCAGAGGTCTGTTTCTCAACTGTTTGTTGCAGCAGCGGTAGTGCTTGTTCTCGCTGGTCAGCATCATTGTACGCTAGCGCTAGTTCGTACATTGTAGTCAATGTGTGGTGGGCCTCAGGGCCCGCCGAGTCGCTGATAGACTTCAATGCAGCTTGTAGAAGTTCGATCGCTGCAGTTGCCCGGCCTGTGCGACGGTGGTTTAGCGCCAGCAACCGCATACAGGTCACGGTTTGGGCATGATCATTCCCTAAGAATTGCCGTTCTTTGACTAGGTTGGCCTTCAAAATTTCTTCGGCAGCGGCATATTGACCGTCTGCCTGCAAGGCGTCAGCCAGGCGATCTTGAATGTTCAATGTCTTGAAGTCAGCGGTACCATAAGCATTCTGGCTGAGGGCGACGCTGTGCTCGAGTTGCTGGATCGCTTCTTTATAGGCCCCCAAGTAACGATAGCTTCCGCCAATCATTGATCGCAGTTTGGCTTCTGCTTGAGGGTCCAAGTCATTGCGCAGATCAAGTTTCTTGGCCGCTCGATCCAGCAAATCACGCAACGTACTATCTTTATCCAATGGTGCAGCCGCGTCGTCGTAGTCGAGGCGGCCCTCGAGGCTGGTGAGAGCCAGGAAGTCACGCTCGACAAACTCGGCAATGGCTTCCGCAAAGCCGCGCTGCAGAGCCATTTCCTGTTGGGCTACGACTTTTTCAGCCAACTCAGTCCGAGCAGCCCGCGCTTGGTTACGAGCTTCGAGCATGCCCCAGCCCGTGCCCGCAATGCCGGCCAGGAGGGCTGCGAAGATTAGTCCAGCTGCGATGACATGCTTGCGATAGCGAGTCGCGAACTTGCGAAGGCGATAACTGGTGCTAGGCGGTTGGGCTTCAACCAATTCACCGGTCAAGTATCGCTGGATATCACGCGCAAGGGCATTGGCCGTTTCATAACGACGATTGCGATCGCGATCGAGGGCTTTCAGTACGATCCAATCCAGTTCGCTGCGCAGAAGCTGGGCGAGCTTTTTCGGCTCAATCGCTCGATTGGCGGCAATCGTGGGCAGCCCTTTAGCGCTGCTGAGCTTCGAACTTGGTCGTGGCGAATCGGAATCTCGCACCAAGCGCAGCAAATCAGCCACCGCGCCCCCTGCCCTGCCCTGGTCGCTGGGTGATTCATGAGGTGGCGAGCCAACCAAGAGTTCGTAAAGAATCACGCCGAGCGAATAGACATCGGTGCGCGTGTCAATGTCGCTGGAGGTTGGATCCGCTTGTTCAGGTGACATATACGCCGGCGTGCCGACGATAAACGCTGTCGCCGCGACACTCAAGTCGTTCAGATTCGGTGCGATGGCCTTGGCGACGCCAAAGTCGATGACTTTAGGTACTGCTCGCCCGTCGACTTCTGTCACCAGAACATTGGCAGGTTTCAAATCTCGGTGGATGATCCCTTTCAAGTGGGCATGCTGCACCGCGTCGGCGACCGCGACAAACAATTGCAAACGCTGTTGTACGTTCAGGCACTTTTGATCGCAGAATTGAGTGATCGAAAGACCTTCAACCAATTCCATTACAAAGAACGGTTGACCACTGGGCGTACTGCCCCCATCAAAAACTCTGGCAATGCTCGGGTGGTCCATCAATGCCAAAGCTTGACGCTCAACATCAAAGCGAGCTAACACGGACTTCGAATCCATGCCGCTCTTGACTAACTTGACGGCCACCTGGCGTTTAAGTGGCCCGGCTTGTTCAGCCAGGTAAACGGATCCCATGCCGCCTTCACCAATCAGCTTTATTAGTTGATAGCGATCGGCGATGACCGTTCCGGGAGCGAACTGTCCCGACGTCTGCCCGGATCCAAGTTTAGCCAGTGCGCTTTGCCTGTTACTTGGAGAATTCTCAGCGTCGCTTTGATGCTGCTGTGCTTCTGCGTACTGGCGATCTATTTCCGCGAGATGTTTGGGAAACCGTTGTCGATAATCAGACAAGTTGGGTGTTTGCTGGCGTTGATATTGGTATTCCAATTCAATGGCTAGCAGTTCGCAAAACAGGGGCGCGTGAATCGCTGCTTCGGCATTCTTCAGATAATCTTCAATGTGCACGTTGGCATGTTGCCGCAGCTCAACCTCGAACTTCTCACTAATTGAATGAATAGCGTGTAATTGCTCATCGGTGAAGGCAGCGTAATTGTTCGAGCTACTCACACACTGACTCCAATGCCTGAAGATGGCGACGGATGATTTCCAAACGTCGCTGAATGGTGCGACGGGAGCAGTCTAATCGCTCTGCGATCTCTACGTCATTACACCCTTCCAATTTCATGGCCACGACGAGTTCAAGAGTTGGGTCATCGAGTCGGCGGAAGAGACTATCACACGTTTCCACAAACTCAGCCGCTACTTCCGGCGTTGGTTCACGCGATGCCACTTGATCGACCAGCGACGTGGTCAAGACTCCTTCGGATTCAATGAAGACACGATCAACATGGTTGCGATTGCTGTCGCGGCACTGCTGTCTGTCATAGCGATGACGGTAAGCTACTTTGCGCGAGGTTATGACCAAGATCAGCCGCCACAAACAATCGCGGTCTTGCAGATCCGGAAATCGTCCCGAAACGATTCCATCGCAAATACTGTAAAACGCACTCTGCGCGACGTCTTCTTCATCGTAGACACGACGCGAGTCCTGCCGGAGCTTCTTGCGAGCCACGCCCTGAATGCGACTGACAAAATGGTTCCACAGTTTGCCTGCGGCAATTTGGTCAGCGTTCCGGAGTTCATCGAGCCACAGTGTCACCGGATCTTCACTCACGATAGTCCGTTCCCAGGGTTAGCTTGTTCCAAGAGCAGTGGGCACGGGGCAAGAGTGCAAGTTTAGTCTAGGTCGTAAAGGCTGCCCCTTCCATTCTAAAGCTCAATATCGCCGCGCACTATCACAACCCGGCGCGTCAGCCACGAAGCAGCACAAGGGATTTGGCCATTGTGGGTGGGATCGTATGAGCGAACGCAGGCGGTTTCGTTTACCTGAGCATCTCGTTTAACCCGTAGCCGCCAGGCGAGGTGCACCCTCTAACCCAAGCCCGCGTTTACCTGAGCATTTGCGTGCTCAATCCAGAGACATGCGCGTGGAGAACTAACTCCTTCGATTGCCTCGCCTGGCGGCTACGGGTTAAACGATCACGGCGAGGTGCACCCTCTAACCCAAGCCCGCGTTTACCTGAGCATTTCGTTTAACCCGTAGCCGCCAGGCGAGGCGCACCCTCTAACCGAAGTCTGCGTTTACCTGAGCATTTGCGTGCTTAATGCAGAGACTTTCACGTGGGAATCAAGTCCGTCGATCGCCTCGCCTGACGGCTACGGGTTAAACGATCACGGCGAGGCGCACCCTCTAACCCAAGCCCGCGTTTACCTGAGCATTTGCGTGCTTAATGCAGAGACTTTCACGTGGGAATCAAGTCCGTCGATCGCCTCGCCTGGCGGCTACGGGTTAAACGATCACAGCGAGGCGCACCCTCTAACCCAAGCCCGCGTTTACCTGAGCATTTGCGTGCTCAATCCAGAGACATGCGCGTGGAGAACTAACTCCTTCGATCGCCTCGCCTGGCGGCTACGGGTTAAACGATCACAGCGAGGTGCACCCTCTAACCGAAGTCTGCGTTTACCTGAGCATTTGCGTGCTTAATGCAGAGACTTTCACGTGGGAATCAAGTCCTTCGATTGCCTCGCCTGGCGGCTACGGGTTAAACGATCACGGCGAGGTGCACCCTCTAACCGAAGTCTGCGTTTACCTGAGCATTTGCGTGCTTAATGCAGAGACTTTCACGTGGGAATCAAGTCCGTCGATCGCCTCGCCTGGCGGCTACGGGTTAAACGATCACGGCGAGGTGCACCCTCTAACCGAAGTCTGCGTTTACCTGAGCATTTGCGTGCTTAATGCAGAGACTTTCACGTGGGAATCAAGTCCGTCGATCGCCTCGCCTGGCGGCTACGGGTTAAACGATCACGGCGAGGTGCACCCTCTAACCGAAGTCTGCGTTTACCCGAGCATTTGCGTGCTCAATCCAGAGACATGCGCGTGGAGAACTAACTCCTTCGACTGCCTCGCCTGGCGGCTACGGGTTAAACGATCACAGCGAGGCGCACCCTCTAACCCAAGCCCGCGTTTACCCGAGCATTTGCGTGCTCAATCCAGAGACATGCACGTGGAGAACTAACTCCTTCGATTGCCTCGCCTGGCGGCTACGGGTTAAACGATCACAGCGAGGTGCACCCTCTAACCCAAGCCCGCGTTTACCTGAGCATCTCGTTTAACCCGTAGCCGCCAGGCGAGGTGCACCCTCTAACCGAAGTCTGCGTTTACCTGAGCATTTGCGTGCTTAATGCAGAGACTTTCACGTGGGAATCAAGTCCGTCGATCGCCTCGCCTGGCGGCTACGGGTTAAACGATCATGGCGAGGTGCACCCTCTAACCGAAGTCTGCGTTTACCTGAGCATTTGCGTGCTTAATGCAGAGACATGCACGTGGAGAACTAACTCCTTCGATTGCTTCGCCTGGCGGCTACGGGTTAAACGATCACAGCGAGGCGAACCCTCTAACCCAAGCCCGCGTTTACCTGAGCATTTGCGTGCTTAATGCAGAGACTTTCACGTGGGAATCAAGTCCGTCGATCGCCTCGCCTGGCGGCTACGGGTTAAACGATCACGGCGAGGTGCACCCTCTAACCCAAGCCCGCGTTCGCCCATAAACAACACAAGCCCGCGCTGCAATCGGACGACTCAACTCCGAACGGGTGGTTAAATTCTTCTCTTTTTTGGCACAGTTCTTCTCAAGTTGGTCATCGCAAGTAATGGAGCCTCTCGTTCCAAGCCCCGCCAGTCCTCGTCCAGACACTATTGATTACTCAGCGAAACCACAGAATGAACGATCGTCATGCCGCTCGAAAACGTCGACAATCGGCACGCAAATCTCGCATCGGAGCCTTGAAGACCAAGCTGCGTTCAATCGGAACCGGTCGACGGAAGATGCAGATCGAACTGCTCGAAGATCGGCGCCTGATGACCGTGACGCCGCTCAGCCCAGCGGAGGCCGCAGCGTTTTATTACACCAGCGTAGCCGTTAGCGGCTTCAGCGCAGGCCTCGAGCAATACGGACAGTTGAACTCGGCTCTGCCTTTTTTGCCGACCAGCATTGGCAATTTTGTCGATATCGATTCGGCCTTTGGCGAGTCCTTTATTCAGCCGCTGCAGAACTATCTATCTCCTACGACGACTAATCCAACTGTCGAGGGACTTCAGAGCGCTATAGAGCGCGCTCTCACGGATCTGCCTCAGCTTGACGGTAATGTTGTGGTCACCGATAACGCCAACGAGCTGAGCTTCACGATCGATGCAACGGTCACTCGTACCGTCGATGTCCAATATGATCTGGCCGAAGCGATCTCCAGTGACGAGAACCTGCGGGACTTGATCACGATCGACGGCGACTTGCATGCGAAAGTAAATTTTACTCTCGATTTCAGAATCGTCATCGGCATCGATCGTCAGCAGTCGGTCCCCAGCCAGCGAGCCTTCGTCTCGTTCGATGGTAACCAGAATGACAATAAAATCAGCGCGACGATCGATCTCGGTACCCAAGCTCCCATCTCCGCCGGCGTCGGATTTTTGGGGGTGACACTGGAAGATCCAGTCCTCGAACTTAATTTGGGGCTCGCGTTTGATACACTCCAAACCAAAGTAAACCTGGCACAGCTCAGTGCCAGCGACTTGTCCACGATTCTCACTGTCGCTCCCATCGGCACGAACAGTTTCCATTTACATATGGGTATCGAGACCGACGTGGCGGGGCTCAATTTTACGGCTGGCATCGATTTTGAAGATACCAACCTGTTCGATACAGAGCCAGCGTCTCCGATCGATGTTGACACAGCCGAACTCTCTGAATTTCGCACCGTGTCTGCCAACGGTTTCTTCAATGCGTTGCAACAACTCCAAAATTCATTTGGCAGTATCAGTTCCTTCGATGCCGCAATTCCATTCACGGGCGGCCAACGGCTCAGCGACGTATTGAATATCGGCGATGCATTTGGAGCGGCGATCGTCGGCGCCTCCGCCGAACCAGACAACGAGTCACTGGCCGCCTTCAAGAGCGCACAAGAGTTCGCCGCGGCCGTCGCCGAGCGAATGACGTATGTACCGAAAACCGCGACATCGCCCGCCGAGATCATCTTCGATGTCTCGTTTGATCACCTGTTCAATGTGGCCACCTTCCCCATCGACTTTGGGGCAGGCATTGGCGAATTGAAGATCCAAGCGGATTCGACGTTGCAGGTCGACGCAGCGCTGGCGGCGGCACTCGAAATCGGAATCAAACTGGAACAACCCGGCGCAAGTGCCGGATTCGGTCCCACAACTGCATTGTCTTCACTCAACGGCGGCAAAGGCATACCAACTGCTCCAGGCAATGATATCAAGATCACCCTGCGCAGCGGTGCCTCGGTCGAACTCGACATCAATGCTTACACGACGGTCGATGACTTGAAGACCGCGCTAACGAACGCAGGCTTGATCGTTACCTTCGATGAGCAACAGAACTTGATCGACGAAGGAACTTTCAATCAAGGCCTGATCGTGGTCGACCCCACGGCCCAGGTGGACGGTAAACAATTAAAGTTTGAAATGTTGAACGGTTCCCTGGCTGGTCCAACTCTGGGATTGTTCGGTACTGGGCAAGCAGGCATCTTCCTCAATGCAGATGGTACGCCCGATGAAGTCACGCATGGTATGCGAACCGGCCCTCTGCATGGCCAAAGCCTCGCTAACTCAGTATTCGTGCGGCCTAAGGCGGGCAAGCCGATGTTTGCGGCCACCGCTTCGCTCAGCTCCAACATCGACGGCGCAGCGCAACTCGGCTTTGTCGAAATCGCGATCGCCGATGGATCGGCCCTCGGCTCATTGAAAGCCGAATTCACACCCAGTTATCCATCCACCACGATAACCGATGGACGTATGGATGGCGCTCAGGTCATCGAGATGGTCAGTGAAGCCAAGCTGCGTTTGCAATCGCAGCGGCCTGTGAAGTTTGGTCAAGCTTATGCGGGCAACCTGCTAGTTCAAATCTCCAAAGCGGATGGAACGACATCCGCATTGCCTCTTGGTTTTAATATACCGGCTGGCTCAACTAGCGATGATTTGGCGGTCCTGGTCCTCGCGCTCAATAGTCAATTAATCATTCAGGGTGCCACCAATCCAGATGCGAACTTGGTGCGAGTCATCTCTAGTGGCGGCAAACTAAACTTCTTTTTGACCGATGGCGTGGGACGGTTTTTGACTGTCAAGGCGGCCGCAACCACTGACGCTGAAGCGGTTGCCAAACTTGGGATTACCGAAGAGCTGAGCGGATTCGTAGCCACGCCGAAGCTAAGTGGCTCGGCACACTTTGACTTGCCGTTTTCGGTGGATCTGAATTTGGGCTCGTATACATTGCCAGCCCTGTCACGCGTGATCTCGTTTGATGTACCCGATCTGACCGTCAGCGACTTTTCACTGCCCAAGAACTTCAATCTCGACGACTTGGGCTTGGGCGGAGCCAGCGACTACTTGCAGCGCCTCAAGTCACTCAATCGCGACACGATTATTCAAGCGCTCAGCGATGGATTGGATCTGCTGAGACAGGCAATCGCCGATTCGCCATTGTTCAATCAACAATTGCCAATGCTGAATGTCAACATTCGCGACGTGCTCGATTTTACCGATACCTTTGCCGAGATCATTGCCAATATGAATGGCACGACGGCCAGCGGCCTCGGACAGCTCGACGAATTGTTTGAAGATATTTTTGGTGTGAAGGAGAGCAACGGTGGGGGCAGTGACTATCCAACCTTTGCAGTCTTCATTCTGCCTCAACTGAACACCGGCTTGGTCTTCGATGGCGTCGCGCTAGATTCGCCCAGCAGCTTTCCTTCGATCGGCAAGGATTTTCTGGGCCAGCACTACACCAACTTGATTACGTATCTCGGTGCGTTACAAGCGGACAACGCGGCGTTCGGTTTGTCGTTGGATGAATCGGGTGATGATCTGGCGCTGCGCATTGATCTGCCGTTTGATATTGGCAATGGCTTTGGTGTCCAGAACCAAGTCAATCCGCTGGGATTCGAAGTGCCGATCAGCGTCGATATGTCCCCCCTGGGTGTTAGCGGTCTGTCCAGTTTTGTGGATGCCAGTGGAGATGCATTGGTTAGTGCTTACGCACTCGGCCAGGTCAAACTTTCGGTCGGCATCGAGTTGCCCGACAATGGCGCGCCCAAGCCGTTTCTTTATGATGGCGTGAGCAATGGAACATCGCTGGGCGTGCTCGTGCGCGCCGCGGCCGCACCCTTTAACTTCGATGTCTCGATCGGACCGATTGGGGCCACGCTGAGTGGTGGCAACTTTACCTTGGGCGGTACAGTCACCGCCGATCCCGGGCTAAATCAATACGCCAACTTCAGTATCGGCATCGATGATGATAACAACGATGGACGCCATTACTTTGACGAAATCGTTTCTACGTTGCAGCATGGACTGGAACTCGACGACTTTGAATTTGCGGGTGGTCTAAGTGCCTCTCTCACTGGGCAACTGGGATTCTCCGGCTTGCCGCTCGGTCCGTATGGCTTTAGTGCGTCGGTCAGTGACACCAACCTGGCCGACTTCTCGATTGACAATTTCAGTGTGTTAATCAATGGTGACAATGCCGCGACGGTTATCAATGACGTCAAACAAGTTCTGGCAGGCGATTTCAACATCTTGGCCTTGGTTGGCGGGTGGGATGGCGCATTCGATCTGCTGATCGACGCGATGGAAGGTGAAGTATTCGGCGTTGAACTGCCCTTCGTCGGCGACAAGCTAAAGGACCAGGCGGACTTTCTGCGCAAAATCAAGGACAGCGTGTCTGTCCCATTCTCTAACAATGCGGCTAACGAAGCCAACGATGCATTCAGCAATCCCTTTGAAGATGTACGTCGAGATTTGCTGGAATCCATCGGTCCCTACGGGTTGGATCTGCTAAAAGATATTACCGGCGATAACCAGGTCACCATCGAAGACATCGTCATCACGCAGCTGAATCCCGGCATCGGTTTCCAGATTCTGCTCGGCAATGATCTAGGCCAACTCGAACTGCCCATCGATTTCGATTTGGGCATTCCCGGTTTGAGTCTGGATGTGGATGCGAACGTTACTGGTACGCTCGGTTTTGAGCTGGGATTGAGCTTCGGTGTCGACCTGGATCATGGTTTCTTTATCGATACGACCGATAGCTTCTTGAATGTATTTGTCGACGTCGGTGTTCCGGGACTTTCGGCCAGCGGTGAATTGGGATTCCTGCGACTGGATGCCAAAGAGATCCTCACGCCAGCAGTCGTCAACCTCGGCGAAGATCAATCACTGAATTCGCAGTTGACTATCACTAGCAAAGCTACGGGCAGCCTCGCGAACTTCGACGTGCGCGTCGTGCAGAAGAGTGCGCTCGATACGAACAACTACGAGTTCGACCAGGCTCGACGACTGTTGACATTGAAGGTCACTGCGACCACTACTGCCCAAGATATCGTCACGCTAATCAGCAACGACAGTCTGCTTAGCGCTAACTTTATAGCCGCACTCGTGCCCGGCAGTACCGGCGCAGGCCTGGTCACTAGCGGCCAGCGCGCGGTCGGTGTATCGAACAGTTTCGCCGGTCGTTTTACGGTCGACATTCTCGATCCAGGGCAGAACGACGGACTGCTGACTCTCGGTGAAATACTGACTATCAACTCCTATAAGGATGTGCTCAGGATCGATGCGACGGCCAATGCCGCGCTGGATCTGCATTTGGTAGCCAGCTTTGGTGGTTCGAATTCATTCCCAAGTCTACAAACCGATTTGGCGATCGATTGGCAGTACGAGTTGGGCCAGTCCCTTCAGCTGCCAGGTGTGGAATTCAAAGATATCAGTCTGGATCTGGGGCAGTTCTTCAGCGGATTTGCCGGTACGGTTCTGGAAGAAGTCAACAACATCCTCGAGCCCGTGCGACCGATCATCAAGTTTTTGAACGAACCCATGCCTGTCGTTAGCGACCTGGCCGGTGGCAGCATCACTATGCTGGACCTGCTAAAGCTGCAAGGCGGATCGATCGCCAAAGCTGCAGCCTTTATTCAATCAGTAGCCGACTTTGACCGCATCCTTCAAAGCATACCGGACTTAGGTGACGGCCAACTGCTCAACATGGGCGGAGCCATCTTCCATGCAGACACTCGCACTTTTCAGCCCATGGGCACGGCAGCGGCAGTTGCAGACGCGCTGAAAACGTTAGCGCCGGCCAATTCGACCACCAAGTTCAATCCTGATGACTTTGTCAAATCGGCGGAAGTTCTCGAAAGTGAAAGCGATGACAAGATCAAGCTGGGCTTCCCCATACTCGATCCCTCCAACTTGATTGGACTGCTCAGCGGCAACGTCGTCAATCTGTTCACGTTGGAACTGCCGACGCTGGAGCTGGACGCAAGCATCAAGAAGTTCTTCCCATTACCAGTCTTTCCGATTGTGGGCGTCGAGTTAGCGGGAGCTGTCGGCGCGCGCATCGACTTTGCATTCGGTTTTGATACCTTTGGCATTCAACAGTTCCAACAGACAGGTGACTTTGAAGATGTCTTCAATGGCTTTTACGTCTCCGATCGTGAGAGCGCAGACGGTACGGGCGAGGATATCGATGAAGTCGTGTTGACGGCCTCGATCACGGCCGCAGCGGCTTTGAACGCAGGCTTCATTCAAGCCTCAGTAGGTGGCGGGCTGTTTGCGAATATCGATTTCAATCTGCACGATAACAATAACGATGGCAAGATCCGCCTGGTCGAACTGCTCGACAATACCCTGTTAGGCTTCAAAGATGGCTTTGGACCGGTTCACATCTTCGATATCGAGGGCCAGCTGGATGCAGGCCTGTTTGCTGAGCTGACCATTGGCCTGGGACCGTTTTCGTATTCGGAAGAATTTGAACTGGCGAGGGTAACCCTGTTCGATTTCGAATTCCCTCGGCCCACTGGCGAAGGCTTGCAGTTAGCCCAATTTGTGGGCGGACCAAACCAAGAAGCGACCAACAATGGCGACGCGGCACACGGGACAACGCTGCGCTTGAACATCGGCGCTAGCGCCTCCGCTCGCAGTTCGCTACTGTTGAACACCGACGAGGCCGAGAACTACAAGCTTTATCCTGGTCCTCAGCCCAATAGTGTCATCATCGAAGCATTCGGACGTTCGCAAGTATATACGAATGTTACCAAGATCATCGGCCACGCTGGCTTGGGTGACGATACGCTCACTATCAGCAGCGATATCACGATTCCCGTCGAACTGTCGGGTGGAGCCGGCAATGATACGCTGATCGGTGGATCGGGCAACGATGTTCTCAGCGGCGACGAAGGCAACGATGATCTGCGCGGCGGCGCGGGCAACGATACACTCGAAGGTGGTGATGGTCGTGATTCATTGAAGGGTGAAGCTGGTGATGATTTGCTGCGTGGTGGTAACGAAGATGACCAGATCTTTGGCGGCGAGGGTCGCGACTTTATCGTAGCCGGGGCAGGCAACGACACTGTTCGAGGTGGTGGCGATAATGATGTGATCTATGCCGGCAGCGGTTTCGATACTGTCTATGGCGATGGCGGCGACGATGAGATTCATGGTGAAGCCGACGGTGACTTGATCGAAGGCGGCGACGGTGGCGACACGATCTTTGGCGATGAAGGCGATGATCGCCTCTTGGGTAACGATGGCAATGACGAGATTCGCGGTGGTATCGGCAACGATGTTCTTCGCGGTGGAGTCGGGAACGATACGCTGCTGGGTGATGCGGGCGATGATCAACTGTTCGGCGAAAATAGCCGCGACATCCTGTATGGTGGTGACGGAGATGACATCCTGCAAGGTGGCCTCGGTTCCGATGATTTGTATGGCGGCTTGGGCCATGATCAACTCTTCTTTAATGTCAGTGATACCACGCAGTTAGAAAATGCGCTTCATTTGCTCATTGGAGGTGGTGGGAATGACTTGATTTACGCATCGCCACTGGTCGCAGACAATACGATCTTTGGTGACGGCGTCAATGATGAACTTGGGACTGTCAATGCCACGCTGGATGGCAACGATATGATCTATGGCGGAGATGGCAAGGACGTTATCCACGCGGGTGGTGGCAATGATGTGATCACCAGTTTTGGCGGCGATGATTTTGTCGATGCAGGACCGGGCGATGACCGAGTTTACGCTGGCGCCGGCAAGGATTTTGTCATGGGCGGTTTTGGAGATGACCAACTCTACGGACAGGACGGCCAAGATGTTCTGTGGGGCGGCTTGGCCACCCTGACCGATCTCTCGAAATTCGATTTGTCGAACCAAGCTAACTTTGAACTCCCGCTCTACTTCGAAGAGACAGAAGCCAAGGCCACGTATCACACGGGCTACGTGCCGGCGATCAAGGTTACGCCGCGCTTCGTAGCGGAACTTTCAATCGCGGGCGTCGAGGGCGATGGTCGAGATACGCTCGAAGGTGGTGACGATAGCGATCTGTTGTTCGGCGGAGCGGACTCGGACGTAATTCGCGGTGGCGCTGGCGCGGATTATATCGACGCTGGTTCAGGCAGCGATCGGAACGTCGATGGCGAAGCTGGTGATGACGTCATTCGCGGTGGCGGCAATGACGATACATTGCATGGCGGCGACGGTATCGATCACATTCTAGGCGACGGTGGTGATGATCTACTGTACGGTGATGCGGGAAATGGAGCAAATCAGGCCGGTCAGCGCTTGTTCGGTGGCGATGGTAGTGACAGCCTGTTCGCCTATGCCCCAGTGAATGCACCCAGCCAGTATCTACTCGTTGGTGATCAGTTGTTCGGCGGCGCTGATGGCGACACGCTCAGCGGCAATGTGCGCAGCGAAATCTTGGTGGGTGGCAGTGGCGATGACCTGCTGCGCGGGGACTACCTGGCCGGACCCGCATACGTCAAGACCTCAACCGCCGACCAATTTGGCGGAGCTGACAAACTGTTCGGTGAGGGCGGTGAAGACAAACTGTATGGCGGTGGCGGCGACGATGAAATGTGGGGCGGTGCCGATACGGACTATCTCGATGGCCAACGAGGAGCCGACCAGCAGTACGGAGGCAGCGGCAATGATCTAATGGTCGTTTCTGAGATGAATCTGCTGCAAGTCGAAATCGGCAAAGTAGATACCATCGACGGTCACAAAGGCAACTTCCCTGGCGATACCGCAGCCGACGACAAAGCCACTGATGTGCTGATCATCAATGGTTCGCAACTTGCGGACGTGATTGGACTCAGCCAGACCATTCCCGCTCCCGCGCAACAACCGCAACTACGCATTGATTACAACTCGGGCAGCGGCAATCGTATTATTCTGGCTAACATCTATAACGCCAGTGGCCAACTGTTAGTGGAACAATTCCAAGTCGCCGGATTGGGCGGTGCTGATAAGCTTGGTTTTGCTGGAGTCCATCCAACACTCTTACCGTTGATCGATACGAATGCCTCGAAAGCCTTCGATGTAACGCAGATCGCCTCCCGCGGCGATTGGACTGCAACACTGGAAGGTAATAGTGGCGATGACATAATAATTGGTTCAGCGGGACGCGATCGTGCATCCGGCGGACCAGGCAAAGATCAACTGTACGGATTCGCGGGCGATGACCGCTTGCTCGGTGACAATGGCGATGGCTTCACCACCGACGAAGATTGGCTGTACGCTGGCCAAGGCAATGATGATCTGACCGGTGGTCAGGGCAAGAACCATCTGTATGCGTGGAGCCTCGATCCGTATTTGGGTGATGACTTCGGAGTGTTTGTCGATGCAGATGGAAATTTGCAATCGAGTTCGGCAGGTGGAACTCTCTCGGCGGAGAAAACTGGCCTGAACCGACTGTTGGGCAATGACGGCAACGACGAATTGTTTGGTGGCACTATTCTCGACTTCATGGTCGGTCGAGGCGGTACGAACACACTGTACCGATCCAATGGTGCAAAGTTTGAATCGCTGGCCGGCACGGTGGCGGGCGATGAATGGAAAGAATACGCCAAAGAGTCCGACCAGGTGTGGTACATTGGCGGCACCAATGCCAACGACGAGATCAGCGTCAACTTTGTAACCGAGCCAGGTCTACTATCCGATCATCACTTGATCACGCGTTTGACGGACAACAATGGCAACGTGACCTTCGACGCGCAGGTGCGTTTAGACTTTGGAGCCACCGACGCTGATGGCAATCCCATTTGGAAACCCAACGATTTGTTAGCTGACTATGCTGCGCTGCGCAGGCTGACTGGCAATGAAACGTTAACCGAGTCGCAACAAGTGGAGATCCAGCAACTCGAAACCAATCTCGTTAATAACCTGTTGCCGCCTGAAGGCGATTTCCAAGTCATCTTGATCGATGCGCTGGCGGGTAATGACAAGATTGTTGTCGGCCCTACTGTGCAGAAATCGGTGTGGATCGACGCGGGGGATGGCGATGATTCTGTCACGATTCGTGGTGGCAATGTGATCCTGGCGGATAAAGCCGAATCGGGCAAAACGAATGAACTGATCGGACGCAACGATCAGGCAGCGCTGGCCTATCCGCTGATCCTACCTGCGGGCGGCGTGCAGTTCGATGGGCTGACCATGGATCATGCCAGCGACGTCGACTGGTTCAAGTTTACGCTTCCTGCGATCACTGGCTCGATGCAGGTCAAGACTGCTTCGCCTGTTGATAATTTGACGGTACAAGTATTCGAAGTAAACGGTACGACGCAGAGAGCCATTGCGACGGGACTGCAGTCGGTATCCATCAACTTACCTGCATCGGGTTTAGTCGCGGACACCGTTTATCTCTTGAGAGTTCAAACAAACAAAACGCCAACCATCTATGGCATCGAGTTTGACTTGGGTGGTGCGAGCATTCCCGTGGTGGACTTGGGAGTTCGCAGCAACTCGATTCGTCGTGATGTGATTCTGGGCGGCCGTGGTGATGATATCCTGATGGGAGGACCGGGTGAAGATTGGATCTTTGGTGGCGATGGTAACGACGTGATCAGCGGTGGCCTGGATCGCGGAGCTGGCGATTTGCTCCTTGGCGAAGCGGGCGATGACACTTTCCAAATCATTCCCGACCAGTTACCGCTGTTGGGCAATCAGCCCAATACGGTCTTCGATCCCGCTTCGCGGACGTTCTTGCCCACGATGAATGATGAGATCGATGGCGGCAGTGGCACCGACCGCATGCTGTATGTAGGTGGAAATCTTGATCGCCGGGGAATCGAAGTGCCCGATTTTGCAGCTCTGCGTTACAACATCGGCTTCCATCGCTACGAATTCACCAGCCTCATTTGGGACATCGGCCAGCAAAAGTTTCTCCGTGATTACGTCGATACCAACGCCAATGGTCAACAAGATGCTGGCGAGTCGGAGCTGGCCACCTACCAGCGCGAATATCTGTTCTATCAAACGCGCAGCGTCGAGAATACGCAAGTTGAATTGCAGGCCGGTGACGACACGTTCCACGCCGATCCAAGTTACGTGTTCCCGGGCACGCTCGAAGAATGGGGCATCAAGCCAGGCAACTACGAGCAGGGAGCCAGCGAAGCGGGACTGCTCATCAGCGGCGGTCCAGGAGCGGATCAATTATTCGGCGGTGCGCTCGATGACCAGATCAGTGGTGGTCCAGGCAACGACATCATCTTTGGCTATCAAGGCAATGATCAGCTGACGGGCGATAGTGGCAACGATCAAATCTTCGGTCTGAAAGAGATTGTGCTCAGCGGCTCAGTAACCGGCGCGTCGGTCGTGGTCGGTGGTCCAATTGCAATTACGACAGGCAACACAGAAGAACTGGTCGATGGTCAGCGCGTAACAATCACCGGTGTGTTGGGCAACACCAACGCCAATGGCACGTACTACATAAAGGTGCTCACGACGACAACCTTTACGCTGTATACCAATCAGTCATTAACCACTGCACGCATCGGCAATGCAGCCTACACCAGCGGTGGCAGCTGGACCACCAATCCCACCCCGCCTCGCACCCCAACTCAAGTCACCGGTCAATCTGCATTGGGCAACTCCGAAGCCTATACTTATCAACTGGTAGCACCATTCTTTGCCTTGCCAGCAGCAGGGCGGCCCGGCATCAATTTGTCCAACGAATTCGTGGCCGCCAATCAACAAGTTTTCTCAGCCTCACTGCCCTTGGTGCACTACTCATTTGACTCGTCGTCCAACCTAGGTCGAGATGATTCCGGCAATGCGTTGCCGCCCACGACGCTAGTGGATGTGACATACAATTCCGATGGCCAGAACGGTGCAGCTGCGTCGTTCGCACTGCCAACGGCCAACCTAAGCATCCATTATGCTATGCAGAATGCTTGGACATTCTCTGCCTGGTTCAAGGATGTCATCGACACTGGTGCCGCCAATCGATTGTTTGAAATCGGCACCAGCAGTGTTCTTCGCACGATGCACGTCGAACTAGAGCCTGGCACGTCGCGCTTGGGCATGCGAGTCATCGACGGCGGGAACAGCACTTTTGAATATAGCGGCTTCGATCTAGCCCCAGCAGCGATCGCAGGGCAATGGCACCAGCTGACCGTAACAAGTTCCAGCGGCGGAACCGATTTCTACTTCGATGGAGAACTCGTTGGCCACGTGACCTCTGCCGCCGAGGCGCTCAATATTGGTAAACGCATCAACCAGAGCTTTGCCACTTCGCTGGATGAAGTTTACGTCCATACTCGCGCACTTTCAGCAGAGAACGTGGCCGAGCTCTACCAGTCGTCGCAACTACCTATGCCCACGATCAACACGCAAGCCTACCTACTCGAAGGTGCGTCAGCGGGAGCACTGCTTTCGAAGCTGACGAAGATCGGCGATTTCAATGGCGATGGTTTGGATGACTTCATCGCTTCCACTAGTAGCGATGGCACTAGTTACATACTGTTTGGACCAGTTGAACTGAACGCATCTGAGCGGATAGATCTGTACGCTGATATCGTGATCGACGGCACGGCGGTAGGACGCCCCGCGAGCAGCTTTGGCGATGTGAACAAGGACGGCTTCGCCGATCTTGCATTTGTGCGAAACACTAACGGCGTAAACACCGTCACGGTCGTTCTGGGCGGTAAGTCCATGAAGATCAACGCCGTTGACCAGGCGTGGCCAAGACTGTGGGAGACGACGTTTGTCAGTCAGTACGTCAACACGCTGGGTCAAGGCAGTTTCCGCACCATCGACTTGACCGGCAGCCGAACTCTCAGCGCGACGCAAATCTTCCTGGCCGACATCAACGGCGATAAGTACTCCGACGTGATTGCGATCGCGGCGGCCACGTCCAGTACCCGCTCGATTGATGCAGACTACTACGAACTGGGCAACATCTTCTCCGGTACAGTTGTATCGCAGAACCATCCCATCGCGACCAAGCCCACCCTGACGATGGTCGATCAATATGCCAACATCCGGACCAGTACGCCCGGCACCTATTTAACCACGACACTGGCCGACATTAGTGGAGCAGGCATCGAAGACCTGCTGCTGGGCAATCGATTCCTCACGATCTCGCGGTTCGAACAGACCAATACCTTTGCCAGTGCGACACATTCGCTGGGCACCGCCGCTACGGGTTCTTACCCTCTGAAGATCCTGCTCAACGGCACAGTCGCCGAAATTTCGGTCGACATTGACGGCAAAGTGCCTGCGAATAATAGCCTGGCGAAGATCGTAGAGCAGATCAATCAGAAACTGATGGCCACACCGCTGGCCGGATTAGTCTATGCCGACGGCGGTAGTCCCACTCAGCTACGCTTCGGCATCGTACAGGGTGGCGGGCAGCGACTTTCCGTTATCGGTAATGGAGCACCACTTGGTTTTACAGGCGTGAACTCGTTCCCCTTTGAATCTTTCCCATCTACAGCTAGTCGTTCCATCGCAGACTTGGCAACCGTAACGTCACCTCTGAACATTCATTTTGGGGATCAAGGTCTCGCGGAACAAGTCGAAGTCTCGCTGAACATTAACCATACTTACAATGGCGACCTGTCCGCCACGTTGATCTCGCCGAGCGGCATGCGCGTGAAGCTGTTTTCACGCGTCGGTGGCAACGGAGATAATTTTGTCAACACCGGCTTCTCCGATGCCGCGTCGCAATCCGTTACTGCTATCGTATCACCTACCAGCAATGTCACCGGCGCGTATCGACCGCTAGAACCACTGTCACTTTTAATTGGACAGCCCGTTTACGGAACATGGACTCTCGAAGTTACCGACCATGCACAAGCCGATATTGGCACGCTGCTCAACTGGACCCTGCACGTTAAACAATTCCGCACCAACTCTGCTCAGCAGGGCGCGGGCGGTCCGGCGCTTGTTAGTAGCACAAGTACTTCCTATCTACCGAACTTGCCGGCTGGGGTAAACCGGCCCAGCAATTTAACGATCCATGTGACCAACGGCTCGCCAGGTTCTACCGCCTTTACGCCTATTGCCCTTGGAGACCTGAACAACGATGGCTTTGCCGATTTCGGCTACGCCAACGCTGTTCAAACGGATGTCTACTACGGATCGGCCAACAGCTTCTTCCCAACGGTGGCCTTTACAGTTCCTGGAACTGCGATCGCTACAGGGGACTTTGATCATGACGGCGAAATGGATTTGGCCTACATGGAAACGGTTTTCTCTCCGACACTGTTTATCAATTACTCAGTCTCCAAGAAGGTGGCTGCCGGCGGCGGCGTGTTCGCCAAAGGACAGGCTGACGTGCGTCTGCCTTTCATCGAAACGGTCGACACGAATGCTGTTTCAGGCAGTCCGAAGTTTACGCTTGTAGCCTTTGATCTCAACGGCGATCACCTGGATGATCTAGTCGTTCAGTCGCAACATGCCACCAACTCAAGCGGCCAATCAGGGGCGGGTCGCTTGTATGCGATCTATGGAGCACTCCGACCGACGCAACTGCCCACCACCGGCATTAGTGATCTGGAAAACTTCTCGGTGCCAGGCAGTGGTTCGTTTGTGGTCAATCCCGAAACGGGACGTTCCGAACTGTTCATGGATGCAGGCAATCCGTTTGAACTCGCGACTGTCAACGACGAGAAATGGTTCCGCTTTACCACGCTCGGTGACGGTAAAGTTGGAGATGCCATCCGTTTGATCGATGCGACGGCTCCCGATTTCAAAATCGCTGAAGTAGCGGTCAATAATCCACGCTTATCTGGGCAGAATCTCGACCTGGTTAGCTGGTCCAGACTGCCGAACGATCGCATCGAACAGTCGACTCTCATCCCGCACGTTAGTATCGCGGGCACTGGCGATGGCACCGTCGACTACTACCGGTTCACTGCTACCGCTGGCAGTCGTGCCATCTTTGACATTGACGACAACAACTTTGATAGCGAGATCTTTTTGTTCAACGCGGCCGGTGTCGAACTAAGTGTCAGCGATGATGATTCTGGACCGGGAGCGGACGGCGGCCAGGGCAGTTCACTAGCTTCGTTTGTCGATCACACGTTCACGACATCGGGCACCTATTACATTGGTGTCGGGATTTTCAATTCGATCTCGCAAGGCGGTGAGATAGTCCCTGCGCCCGATTCTTCAGGTGGGCCGATCATCGCCGGTGCCAATTACACCTTGCATGTTTCGCTCGCCAATCAACCGGTTGCGCAATTGCCGACTGCCGATTTGATCGATGCCAGCGGTGGCATCGTCGCAACCAATCAATCTGCGTTTGATCTTCGTAATGTCAAGGCAGGCACGTACTATTTGCGAGTATACGATCATACGGGGCAATTCGCGATTGAATTCGATGCGCCCACCCGTGGACAATTCGCTGGCTCAACCACCTTGCCCGATCGAGATTTTATCGATGGCGGTGATGGCGATGATCTGCTGGTAGGTAATAACGATATTGATCGCATCTTCAGCGGTAGCGGAGCTGACACGGTCATCGGCGAAACGACCGAGCAGCGAGATTCTAGTCCTGGGGACGTGCGACTAAGTGCTCACAAACTCGAACGCATTTCCGCAGATCAACGTACGCTCGTGGATCCGGTCGTCGAAATTGCGGACCTGCCACTAGAGCGCTCGATCGCTGTTGCCCTTGGTAAGCCGGTTACCAGTGATTTGAAGTTTGTGCCTCAAGTGTTCGGACCGATGCTGGCTAGCGAGTTGGCCTCTGTTTCAACGCTGAATACCGGCAATATCCGTTCGTTGGATGGCATCCAAAATCTGACCAACCTGCAGAGCTTGAATGCGTCCGGTGGTAATCTGGCCACTCAAAACCCGACTGTTTTTGACGGCATCTACACGATCACGGCGGCTCTTACCGATCTGACGTTGGACTTTGGGTCCAACAAGACGATAACGAGCATCGCTATCTACAACGGCTACGCGAACCGTGATGACGGTGGTTATACGTTAAGAAATGCTACTGGCGGTGTCTTAGGAACGTGGAATATTTCCGGCAGTACGAGCACTACCGATGCATTTTGGCTGATCTTTAACTCGCCCATTACGACTAGTTCGCTAACCATCACTGCCACGCCTGTCGAAAACGGTACCCACAGCTTCCGCGAGATCGAAGTTTACCAGAACGGTTTAGGCCGCGCATCGATTGGTACCACCGCCGGGCATTTCACGCGTGGACCAGCCGGTTTCTACCTGGCCGCTCATCAGACAGTCGGCAATCCCTTTTCGCCGATCCCGGATGTTACTAGCGGGCTGGGCGGATATCTCGTTCCCTTCACCGTGACAGGCACCTTCCCAATTGGTGGATACGACGGTTCGAAGTTGAACAATGGCGATATCAGGTCGCCGAATTTCGAGCGGCTCGGCCAGCTTGAGCATTTGCGCGTCCTCGACTTGAGCAACAATCCACGCATCACCGATCTCCAGTCCGTAAGCGGATTGACAGATCTGGAGGAACTCTATCTCCATGGCACCGGCATCCCACAGTCTGCTCCCTATGCCACCCTGCTCGCACTAGCGAACTTGCGAACACTGACGTTGCCCGTACCAGCTCTCTCACCATCTAATCAAAACCTCACTACGCTCGAAGGCCAACTAGTAACGCTGACAACTGCGACAGCCGGTGCATGGTCCGTACTCGATCCGGCTGGTGTTGCGATTGCCAGTGGCACCAGCACGACAGTCTCCTTCACACCTCCCGTTGCTGGTAAGTACACGGTGACTCACACAGCCACTGGCTCCTTCCCCTTCTTCGCACAAAACGTTGCGCCCGTCATTTCCGGTACCCCGATAACTGTGAATCTGAATGAAGGTGACGTTCGGACTGTCGATCAGTTGCTGACCGGAGCTGGTTTAACCATCATCGACCCGGGCTCGACGCCACAGCGACAGGTAACCGTTACCGACTCCCAGGGAGTCGTTACCGATTTAACCACTGGATCGTTGGTGATGAACAACGATGTAATTCAACTGAACCCAGCGATATTGGATGGAGCATCGGAGTTGAGTGTCGCCTTTTGGATGAAGACCTCCAGCTCTAGTCCTCAAACCGTCTTGAGCACAAAAGGCTTATTAGGCGAAGATTATTTGGCTATTTCGCCGCAATCAGGCAATCAGCTGGTGATCTATGGCAACACCGCGAGATCCTTTACGACACCGACGCCGTTTGCCGACAATGCCTGGCACCATGTGGTTGTACTTCGCAACGCTAACAACGATACCGTGTCCGTATTCTATGACGGAGTGCAATTGGGAACAGTGGCTTCCGTGCCTCTGCAACCGCTGCATGTGGTTGAGGGCGGATTGGTAGTGGGACAAGAACTGGCCACGGTGGGTTACCATACTGGTCTGGATCTCAAAGGCAGCATCGATGAACTAGCCATCTGGCGTCGCTTGCTGACTTCCGCACAAATTGCGGACATCTATAGCCAAGGAGTTATTGGTACGGCAGCCGACTTGGCCGCGTATTATCCATTCAACGAGTTGGGTGGCGACATCGTTAGAGATCGCAGTCCCAACGTTCGCGATGGAGTGATTGCTTCTCTCGATCCAGGCACCGGCATAACTTGGTCAACCGATAGTAGGATCCTGCCCAGGAATTTTCAGCCACTCGACGAAGGTGAGTACACGCTAAGCGTAGTGGTGCACGATTCTCAAGGTGCCTCGGATCGCGCGGCTGCGCCGATTCACGTGTCGAACGTGGCTCCCACCCCCGTCATTGCTCAGCTGACTTCAGGCCCGTTGGTCGCTGGTCAAAGCGTTCAGTTCGACGCACGGAGTTCGACCGACCCGGGCATCAATGACAAGCTGAGCTACTCCTGGGAGGTCACATTCCTGAACGAAGCGGCTGGCTTTGTATCCTCGAAGAGCAATTTTGAATTTACGCCGAAAGCAGCGGGACCGTATGTAGTCAGCTTGACTGTCACCGATTCGGTTGGCGCGCAAGCGACCACGACATCCACCGTCTCGGTCTATCCGTTTATTCCTGATGGGCCAGTGGCTGCTCAACAGGTTAGCGAAGGTAACGTACTGGTGTTTGATTCACTCGGCGTTTCGCCCGAAGCCGCCGGCGCCAGCAGTCCGCGGGCATACGCCTGGCGAGCCTTCGCGCCAGGTGTCCCTGATATCCTCGGCCAAGCATCCTCGTTCGCCTTTGCTCCGATCGACAATGTTACCTACTCTGTTGAACTAATGATTACCGACACGATCAATTCGTTGCCGTTTGCCACCACCAAGATTGTGGCCATCGTTCAAGGAATAAATGTTGCCCCGACGATCGCTTTCGGCGCGACAACCTTTGGCATGGAAGGTTCGCCAGTTACGTTGAGCCCGGTAATTCGTGACGCGGGCATCCAAGATACGCTTACTTACCTATGGGCGATCGTCGATGCTGATTCCAACAGTGTCGTGATGGATACGGCCAACAATCTACCCGCAGTCAGCTTTACACCTCGCAATAATGGAATCTATACAGCGACAATAACGGTTACGGACAAAGACGGCAGTTTCACCACTTCGTCGACGACGATTGTGGTAGCTAACGCCGCCCCCGTAGTTAACGCGGGCATCGATCAAACAACTAACGAAGGCACCCACAGCAATCAGATTACATTCCCAGGCAGCTTCAGCGATGCAGGCATTGCCGATCAGAATTTTACCTATGCGTGGGATTTCGGCGATGGAGTCATAGTGAGCGGTGCGGTGGCTACTGCCGGCAATATTCCACCGGTTAACCATACTTACGCAGATAGTGGAGTGTATACAGCCACGCTACGTGTATTTGATAACGAACTGGCTGTCGGTAGCGACAGTGTGCGGATAACCATCGTCAACCTGGCTCCGCAAAGTTTGTCGCTCAATGGACCATCCACGGCCGACGAAGATACGACAGTTGTTTTCACTGGCAGTACCACGGACTTGAAGGGCTTTCTAGTTGGCATGACCGATACAGAGCTGTTGCGAGGTCAAATCGACTTTGGCGATGGTACCGTGTTGCCACTGCAGTTGATCGGTGAACCACAACCTGTTTTAGAAATCGAACCGAACCAAGGTGCATCACCTCAAAACTTGGACAACGAGCAGTGGACCAAGTACCTGAATCCACGCATCGAACGTTCCACGGAACTAGCCCACGTTACCGTACAGGGCAACGGTGATGATTTCACCATCGATGGTTTCATTTTTACTGCCACCTCGGGCAGTCAAGCGATCTTCAAGGCTGGGGATCGCAACTTCAACCTGCAACTCCTTTTGTTCAATGCCACTACCAATGCTCTATTGACCGATGGCGTGAACCGTTTGGCCCACACCTTTAACAGCTCTGGCAACTACAGGGTTGAAGTCTATCGCGCTAATGACAATGGCACCGTCAGCTTTCTGGCACCAGGCAACCAATATCAGTTACATTTGTCGGTTGAGAATCATGCGCTGTTGCCCATGAACGGTACACCCGTCTCACCGTGGAGTTTGTACGAGTTCACCTCGCGACATATCTATGCCACCCCGGGCACCTATAACGTCGAAGTTACCTTCCGCGACGATGATGGAGGCATCACCACCAGAAGCTTACCGCCCATCGTGATCGCAGATACAACGGCCCCGACTGTGTCGGCCGCCGCTGTTGCACCCGATCCTCGCAACGTACCGGTCAGTTCGATCGTGCTGACCTTTAGCGAACCGGTGTTGAATTTCAACTTGAGCGATCTAACGCTAAGGCGGAACGGTGGGGCGAACCTATTGGCAGGCAGTACGGCTACGCTCAGCCTCAACACCGATGGGACCTGGACACTCGGCGGCCTGGGCAGTTTAACTGCCGCTGATGGTGAGTATTTGCTGCGTCTCAATGCTGCGGCTTCGGGCATCACTGATAGTGGGCTGCACCCACTGGCCAATGACCTGGCTGTAGGCTGGCAGATGGACATGACAGCTCCAGTGATCACGGTCGATCCCTTGGTCACGATCGAGACCAGCCCACGCTTGACCGGCACAGTCGATGATCGCACGGCTACGATTGAGGTGACAGTCAACGGCATTGCCTATCCCGCCCAGAACATGGGCGATGGCACTTGGCGCTTGTCGGCAGGTACGCTGGCCGCGTTGCCCCTAGGCATCTACAACGTGGCGGCCGTCGCCACGGACTCATTGAACAACCTAGGGAGTGATTCGTCGGTCGGCGAACTGACGGTGACCGTACCATCACCTACATTCCGAGTCACCGGTTACTCGGTCAATCCTAGCGGC
This sequence comes from Rania fehmarnensis, assembly GCF_056494185.1. Lineage (NCBI taxonomy): Bacteria > Pseudomonadati > Planctomycetota > Planctomycetia > Pirellulales > Pirellulaceae > Rania > Rania fehmarnensis. The sequence continues at coordinate 8,153,421 of NZ_CM151398.1, read as the reverse complement.
ATAGCTCTGTCGCTGAATCAGACGCCCGACTTGAGTGTGCTGAATCTATATGACGGCATCGATGGTTCGACTGATGCTGCCGATTTTGTATTGGTTGGAGCCAATGTTGGCCATGTAAGTGGTTCGCTGGTGTGGGATGAAAATACTGATACGTTGACCTTCATCAAGACCGGTGGAACGCTCGAACCCGACAACTATTCGTTAACCATCTTCAGTCGTCCAGACGGTCTCCGCTTGGCAACTGGCGAGTTGCTCGATGGCGATAGTGATGGTTTGCCAGGCAACAACTTTGTGCGATCATTCACAGTCCAATCCAATACGGCTCGCGTCGTCTCAGTAGCGGACTTTGCCCGAGGAGCGACATCGACCGCCGGTCAGATTGTTAATGTTTCTTACAACAATGGACTAGGTGGCATTCCGATTACGATCAGCGAAGCTGACGACGTCTTGGCGATCGATTTCGATATGGTCTTTGATCCTCAACTGCTGGATGTCAGCAGCGCCTTTGTAAACGTGTTGCCCGCGGACTGGACCACTGCGGTCAATCTAATTAACTCTGGCCGCACGCGCCTGAGCTTGTCCGGCGCTACGCCACTGGCCACAGGCGCTCGTGAGATTGCGCGCATCTTGGCTAGCGTACCTACGACAGCCCCTTATGGTGCAAGTGGACTCGTCAAGATTGAAAACCTGGCTGTCCGCACGTTGGCCGGAGGTGCCAGCCCAGTACCCGCCCTGCCCGACACTGGCTTGCACAAAGCGATATTTATTGGCGACACCAATGCGGATGGTCAATACACAGCCCAAGATGCCGGTTGGATTGCGGGCGTGATCGTGGGCTCAACGACCGGCTTTGACGCGTATCCGCTGGTCGATCCGGCTATCATCGCCGATGTTACTCAGAATGGAGTTCTCGATGGACTGGATTCCGCTTGGGTGGCTCGGAAAGGATTGTCCGCTAGCCTGCAACCGGAGATACCTGACTTGCCGGGTGGTAGTTTGAACATCAATTCTGCTGGTGTTGATCCCACGCTGGCGGCCGACTCGCTGGTGCCCAGCCATCGCGGCGCGGCGGTGACCTTACCCATCCGCATCACTGATAGCGCACTTGGCCTGTGGGGCGTCGATGTGTTTATCGATTACGATCCCCAAGTGCTGAACATTGACGGTGGGCTGAACGCTGGAGGAATTGAACTGACCGGCATCTTTGCTGCTGAATCAAACTGGGCGATGCAAACTTATGTCGATGACGTGAATCATCAGGTTCGCCTATCGCTCTACCACGCGACGCCATCGATATCCACATCGGGTGCTATTGCACATGTTGAATTTCAAGTGCAACCCGATGCACCGTTCGGAATTACGCCGCTCCACGTACATGGCTACGATGAAGTGCCACCGTTTAGCTTCACGTTTGTCGATGGTTCGATCAATGTCATCGATCGATCGCCAACCGACATTACGCTCGATCAAACTACCGTGCCTGAGAACGCCGATACTCAAGCGGCCGATCTGCTCTTTGGTGAACTGGGTACAACGGATGCGGACATCGTCGACTCATTTGTGTATGAATTAGTCGAAGGCGTGGGCAGTAGTGACAACAGCAAGTTCAACTTGGTGGACGACCAGGTGTATCTCAAACAAGGCCAGGTGCTCGACTATGAGTCTCAGCCTGCATACGCGATTCGCGTGCGCACGACGGATTCGGGTGGCTTGAGTCTAGAGAAGTCGCTGACGATTACCGTGACGGATGTCAACGAAGCACCCATCTTGAGCGTGGCCAATGCGCATGTTGTTGGCAACGTGCTCAGCCAGTTTATCAACACGGGTACTTGGAGCGATCCTGAGTCCGGTAGTACCACGCTATCGGCTTCGCTAGGTACGGTGACGAAGAACGTAGATGGAACTTGGTCGTGGAGCTACACGCCATCGCAAAAGTTGACGGACCAATTGGTGACCATTACGGCCAGCGATGGTCTCAACAGCAGTACTACCAGCTTTACGCTGAGCGCCCTGGTGGCCGTGACCAACCGCAAATTCTTCTACAACAACAGCGGTTTTGAAACGGTGGGCGGGGTCAATGGAGCCTTGGATGCAAACAAGGTGCTTTTGCAGTCAGGTGCCACGACGCAGCAGGCTACCTTTGCCAATGTATCGAATTACACCCGCGGAATTAACGGAGTGGTTTTCGATATCGCTGGGTTGGTCGCATCATCGCTGACAGTTGATGATTTCATTTTCAGAATCGCGCCACCCAACGCATCTGGAGTGGTAAACCCCAGCACGTGGGCCACTGCTCCTGCGCCCAGCGTGATTGCGGTCACGCCCGGCACGGCCACCACTCCTGCACGCGTGCGACTGGAATGGGCCGACAACGCCATTGCCCTGACGTGGTTGCAAATTGTACTGCGGTCCAATGCCCATACGGGGTTGGCGGCGCCCGCAGTTTATTATCTGGGCAGTGCTCCTGGTGAAGTCAACGGGGCCGCACCCTACCGCATCACCGGCGCCGACTTATCGCTGATCCAGGCTTCCATTTCCAATAGTTTGGTCGCCGTCACTGAAATGAAGGATGTGAATAAAGACAGACGCGTCACCGGAGCGGACCTATCGTATGTGCAAGCTCGCATCTCCAACACAGTGCGGCTGAACAACATCATCATCCCGGCCTCAGGTTCCGCAGCTGAAGGTGCTTAACTCGTGCCCAAGCTCTGCCTGGGCACCAGGCTCGTACCCAGGCTCTGCCTGGGCACGCACTGCCTTGGAGGCTCCGCCTCCTGTGCATAGTAGCAGCACTAACTCCGCCACAGGACGCGCAGGCGGAGCCTGCGGTGCAGTGGGTTCCCAGGCAGAGCCTGGGAACCAGCAGTCCCTAGGAGACTTCGTCTCCTAGGTCGGGCAGCCGGTCGAGGCTGGAGAAGGCGGCGGTGGCGAATAATGTAATCAGAATTACGATGACCACGCCAGTTACTGCAGACCAGAGCAACGAAGTGACGCCAAGCGCGAACAGGAGCAGTGCGACGCTCAACCCTACGGGCACTGACAACCACATGCCAAACTCAGCTCCACCCACAGGCGTGCGCTTAAAGTACCAATTCCGGTTCTCAGAATCGTTTCCCCAACGAAAGAGCAAGGTTAACATTTCGTTGAACAACAAGTAGCCGATCAGAACCGTGAACATGCCCACGTTGGAATGATTCCCTAAATAGCCACCGACCGCGTTGGCATAGAGTTTATCGAAAAGCGAAACGGCTGGATCCGCCCACTGATTGATGCGCATGCCCAGAGTCTGAACTGCCCCAGGCAGCAGCAACGTGGCCAGCGCTATTATTCTTAGCGACCAGCGACATAACACCAGCAACCGAACTTGCCACCTTCTAACCTGACTGCCGATTGCGATCACCTGCTGATCGATCGGCGTGATCGGATGCAGTGGAATACGTGTTTGTGTATGCTGGGATATAAACGTCAACACGTTACCCACAAACTCGTCTCGGTTCGCCCAGTAAGCGTTATGATCGGCCAGCAGAGATCCTTCGTTACTGACTTCTTGACTGTGAAAATTGCCCCTGGGCTGCTCGTTGTCCAGTGGCCCATTGGGCACTGGATCGGCCGTACTGACATAGTCTTTCCATTGCATGTTCAGGGTCAAAAAACTGCTGTCGGCTAACAGCTTGTCTTGTTCACTCTCGACCCACCCTCCCGTCAAGAAGCCGAGAAAAGCTCCCGGGGTCATCAGCAAGGCGACCAGGAACCACCAGCCTGAAAACAAAAGTGCCAGACTGATTAACAGCGGCGCTACAACTGTAAGTCCGAAGATGGTTTGGTAGTTAACGCGCAGTGGCTCTTTCGACTCGCGTTTGGATAAGTGATCGAGTTTGGCCAAGCCAGATCCAAGCGTAACCAAGATGCGTATATCATCGCCTAGGCATCCAGCATCATGGAGTTGATTGAGTCCCCGCCAGGCAACAGCGGCACCTTGCGAATGCGCTATCACCACAACTTCATCACAGTTAGACCGCATCCACTGCAGGTCCTCTCTGAAGCGCTGATCAATAAGCGCTGCCCGCAACGGGCTCGAGACAAATATCCAAGAGTCCCCAATGACGGTTGACAAAACGTCCTGAACCGTCTCGACGAATTTGACCGTGGGTCCCAGCGGAATCACTGCGATCGCGCGCAATACCAGCAGTACTCCTAGCACGGCCAACGCTATCAGCGGAGCCATGAGAAACAAAAAGATCGAAACAATCAGTTGCAGACAAGTCCCGATCTTGGCCATCACCCGCACCGTACTCTGCCTGCCACTCTGATGTGGACGGCTACCGTCGAGCGAGCCGTTAAGTGAGCCATCCAGTGAGCCATCCAGTGAGCCATCCAGTGAGCCGAGCCGTTTGCGTATCATCCGAACTTGCCGTGCAAGATGGATGCTGATCACCATCGGTGAGACCAACATCAGCCAGCTATTGACGTCGTTGGTTTCAGGCCGAGGAAACGAATCGGCCCAATGGCACTCTGCAAACAACCACGACTCGTCAAGCTGTGTTTGTTGGTAGCCCTGGTAGCTAAGGCGCAACTTAAAAGACTCGGGCTGAGTATTAGATCCTGGGGTGTGTTGGATGGAATCGATAGCTTGCTCGGTTCGGCCTGGGGCGCGAGCCCGCGCCCAAGCCCAATCAGCGCCGCTGAACCACTGCTTGATCCATTCCACACACGGCTCGCCGAATCGCACCAAGGTTTCGCCTTTGGGCTGGCTACCTATACCGTGGACGAACAACACTCCAATGCGATTTGGCTTACCCATCTGCTTTTTTTTGCCTTAACTTGTGTGAAGCGCTGTATGTCACCTCACCCAGGCTTCGGAGAGTGCTGATTTAATTCCAATTTGCTCTGGCATGGGTATTATGGTTGAAGAGGCCGACGTTCCAACTCGGTGCAATCATTATGCTAACGAACCATCGCGATTTTTTGTTTGAGATTCGTGCGTCGGATCTGGCGATCTATAAGCGTGTGCTGCCGCTCAAGTCGCCCCTTTTAGATGCGTTGGAGATAGTCCCCTGGGAAAGTTTCCGGCCTGAGCTGGAGAAGTATTATTGTCGTGAGGGAGGTAGGCCCACCCTGCCAGTAATCCTCCTCCTGAAGGTGTTGTACCTGCAATATCTCTATCATCTATCAGACAGCAAAGTCCTAGAAAGAGCCAGTTCGGATTTATTGTTCCGCTGGTTTCTGCAAGTGCCGATTACTTGTAAGTTGCCGGACGGAAGTACTTTGAGTCGCTTTCGGGGTCGCATCGGAGAAGAGGGGATGCAGAAAGTTTTCGACCGACTGATCAGCTTCGCGCGCAGCAAGGGCCTTGTCAGCGATCGGTTGCGACTTAAAGATGCCACACACGTCTATGCCAATATTGCTGTGCCCACCACGTTGAAACTGCTGGCGCAGCTGCGAGAAAAGATGCTCGCTGCTATCGAGCCCATTGATGCTGAGGTCGCTCAAGGATTCCGTATCCGAGCCGATCGAAGCCGCGTCGAAACCGAGAAAGAATCCGAGGAGATTCGCCTTGATGCTCGTCTGGATTTAGTCGGCGACATCCTGACGTGGATGCTCGAGCAGCCCGATCCATCCCAAGAGAGTGATTGCCAAGAGTCTTGGAAACGATTCATCGAAGTACGTGCGCTCGCTCAAAAGATCGTGAGCGATTGCTTGAACCCAGGTCAGGGTGATCGCACGCTGAGCGTGGTTGATAGCGATGCCCGCCGCGGAATGCATGGCGAGTTTTACGACGGCTATTTGGTCGATGTGTTGATGGACGCCGATAGCCAGCTGATCACTCAACTTGAGGTGCTTCCGGCAAACGGTGCTGAGGCCCAAGACGCGGTTCATCTGATTGAACGCGAACAGCAAGCTCATGGCAACAAGATCGAACAGCTATCCCTTGACGGCGCGGGATTTAACGGGCCAATGCTGCGCGCGTTGGAAGGCCCTGGCGGGATGGAAGTTGATGTGATCACACCGCCGCGTGACTTCGGCAACGATGAAGGCTTTGCTTCGACGGCGTTTGCATTGACCTCAGACGGCGAGCATGTGACATGTCCAGCTGGCCACACATCCAATAAAGGATTTCAAGATGCCACGAAGCCTAACCGCACGACGTTCGACTTTCCGGCTAAGAAATGTTGGGGCTGTCCGTTGCTCGCGCAGTGCAACCCCAAGATGAAAGAGACCAGCCGTCGAGGTCGACGAGTGAATAAGAATGAGTATGAAGAAGAATACAAACGTGCTCGTCAGAAGTCCAAGACAGAGCAATACCAACAAGTCCGGCGTGAGCATCCGGCCATCGAACGGAAGTTAGGGGAAGTGGCTCGGCACGGGCGCGGTCGTTGTGCAAGATACTGCGGTCTGGCAAAAGTGAAGATCCAACAACTGATGACATGCTTCACAGTGAACGTCAAACGACTGGCAAAACTGCTTGCCGTGGAGCGCTGCGCACCGACTGTCGCAATCGGGTGAAAAAAGCCGTTCAAATCGCCGCTTTGGGCAGTCTGGGCTAAATTTCGCCTCGAGACGAACCAGGATTCGTAAATAACAACCTCCCCAGCGCGTTGAGTCAGCAAAAAAACAACCGCCCCACATCAATAAGAGACTACGCTTTGCTATTATCGCATCGCTCTCCTTCGCCTGGGGGAGGTCGGAGCCAGCGTTAAGCTAGGCTCCGGGAGGGGGCCCAGCGCTACGCAAGACTTCAGCGGTACTCGACTGTAGCCGAAGTCGCCAGACTTTGGACGCATCACCAAACTATTTCCAATCTCTGGCGAGATCGGCTACATGCACTCGCCCCTCCCGAATCTCGCTACGGCTCGATTCGACCTCCCCATGCTGCGCATGGAGAGGTGACCGTCACCTCCCCCGGCTAAAGAGCTCCTACTCCTACTCCTACTCCTACTCGCAGATTTTTCGAGTACGAGCAGGAGTAAATCCTTTGCAATTAAACAGCTAATTGCTTTGGCTGCGGATACGCAGGCGGGACCTGCGGTACGGTGGGTTCCCAGGCAGATAGGCCGCTCGTGGCCAGGCTCTGCCTCCTGTTTTCAGGCAATCGTCTATACTAAAGGGGTCAAACCACAGCCACGCACCATTTTCCAGAAGAAGCAATCGTCTTGAAAGTACCCAAGAGTATTCAACCGCTAATCGCTGACGGCTTGGTGGACGAAGTCATTCGCGCGTTGATGAGCGGTAAAGAAGCCCAAGTTTTTCTGGTGCGTTGTGGCGACGAGATTTGCTGCGCTAAGGTCTACAAAGATGTGGTCGATCGTAGTTTCAAGAAAGCCGTCCAGTATCAAGAAGGCCGACAAACTCGCAACGGCCGCCGCCAACGAGCCATGGAGAAGCGATCCAAATTTGGCCGCGAGCAACAGGAAGACGTCTGGCAACGAGCCGAAGCCGATGCGCTGTTGCGGCTAGCGGCCGCCGGCGTACGCGTCCCCAAAGTCCGTGGCTTGTTTGATGGCGTTCTGCTGATGGAACTCATCACCGGGGCCGATGGCGACGTCGCCCCCAGACTCAACGATATCACGCTCACCGAAGAGCAAGCTATCCAGGATCATGCCAAGGTTATGAATTACGTCGTTCGCATGATGTATATCGGGCTGGTACATGGTGACCTATCTGAATTCAACGTGCTTCAAGACTCCGCCGGACCAGTCATCATCGACTTGCCCCAAGTCGTCAACGCCGCCGCTAACAACAGCGCCAAGAGCATGCTCCTGCGCGACGTGGCGAACATGACCGAGTACTATGCCAGATTTGCTCCTGTTCTAGCCGAAACGCATTACGGCGAAGAAATTTGGGAACACTATGAAAAAGGTCAAATTCGCCCAGACATGAAGCTCACCGGCAAGTTTGATTTCCCCACCGAAGCTGCCGATGTCGATGCCGTCATCCACTTAATCGACGTCGCGTACAAAGAAGAACAAGAGCGCCAAGCCCGCCTCCGCGACAACTGAACATGTCACCTCCCCCGTCACGGAGGCTTCTGGGTGGCACTGGCAATGCTGCGCATTGCCAGCGCCACCCTAAGGCCTTTGTAACTCGATAGTTAAAAGCTGTACGATCTCCAGAGAGCTGGGGGAGGTCGGAGCCAGCGTTAAGCTAGGCTCCGGGAGGGTTTCCCGTTACCAAAGCGGAATTATTCTGCAGCAGGATGTACCACACGCATCGTTTCGCCGCAGGTCAATTCTGAACTCGCAAATCAACTTGGCATGGCATGAGTCCTCCTACCCGTCCTCCTACTCCTACTCCTACTCCTACTCCTACTCCTACTCGAGCACGAGCACGAGCACGAGCACGACCGCCTTTTAATCCCAACTCCGCTCCACCAGACGCGCAGGCGGAGCCTGCGGAGCAGTGGGTTACCAGGCAGAGCCTGGTAACCAGCATGGGGTGCCGCCTAGCGCCGCTTCACACGCAACAAGCGGTAAATCGCAGGCTTGGATTTTCCACTGAACATGGGTTTGAGCGATGAGTTCTTCGCCGGTTCGAAGAAACCTTTCTCGGCTTGGAACTTTCTAGAGACCGAGTCACGCACTCGAACACCCGACTGTGCTTGAGCTGTCGATAAACAGACAATGCTCGCAGCAATGGTTAACAGGACGATACGAATCATATTAGCGTTCCTTGCTCAAGTGGGAGTTAACGTAGCAGCAGTTGACGTCTGCTGCCTTCGTCGGACTGCGAAAGCAGATCCAGTGCCGAGCCTCGAAATGAATGCTTCTTAACTTGGTCGGTTAAGGCAGAAACGCGCTCGCTTGGCGACCCTAAACCACACTGAGTCAAGCAGTTGAAACGAAGTTTTATTTCTGCGGACTTCACACCAACGATCGATGGTGCGTGTACTGTTCAAACGGTCGCGCTAACCCTTGGGGTCTACTGAAGTGGTCAAACTGTCAACTGCAGTTGACACTCTGTGAGGCATGTCTCGCATGTTGCGCGGTTCAAGCGAGAAAATCTGCCTTCGGCGCCTTGAACGGACCGATCTTGTGCCTATAGCATGCAGAAGAACTAGCTATAGCAGAATTGGTTTTTCTTCACAGCGCCCGATGACAGATGGAATCAACATATGCTCGCAAAACAGATATGCATCCAACAAGGTGAAGACCTGTTTCGGTCAGTCGCGGATTGTACCTATGATTGGGAATCTTGGTTGGACTTAAGCGGTAAGGTGGTGTGGATCAATCCGGCGGTTGAGCGATTGACAGGGCATGCGGTACAGCAGTGCTTGACATGGCCCTTGTATCCACTGGAGATGATTGCCTCGGACGATATGGAGATGTTCAAGGCTTTACTGGAAGGAGCCAAACGCGGTTCCTCGGGCAACGATGTTGAGTTTCGTGTGGTGCGCCGAGACGCCACACTCAAGTGGTTCGCTGTTTCATGGCAACCCTTGCGAAACTCTCGCAGTCATCCCATCGGTATTCGCATGAGCATGCGAGACATCAGCTATCGCAAGGCCGTGGAAGAAGAGCTGAAGCGACACACCCAGCAACTGGAAGAACTTGCGTCCGCTCGAGCTCAGAAGATTCTCGAACTCGAACAGCGACGCTTGCAAATGCAGAAGCTAGCCGCCTTAGGTCAAATGGCAGCTTCCGTGGCTCATGAAATCAGCAATCCCCTGGCCGGTATCAAGAACGCCCTGCGTTTGATTCGCAGTCGTGAGACATTGCAGCCTGGTAACCAGCAATTGTTGGAACTGGTCGACAAGGAGATCTCGCGCATCGCGGCGCTGCTCAATCAAATGCATCAGTTGTGCCGGCCGCTGATTTCGCCACCCGGTTCCATCTGTGTAGTTCGTCTATTGAACGAAGTTTCGCGCGTTACAAGAGCGCGAGTACTTCATCCAACTGCTCCAGCGTCATAACGGGAATGTAGCCCGCGCTGCGTGCGAGGCGCATCTAAGTCGACAAGGACTTCACAAAGCCCTCAACCGCCTAGGGCTCTCCGCCAGCTGCTATCGTTAGGCGGGTGCCTCGTACCCAGGCTCTGCCTGGGCACGCACTGCCTTGGAGGCTCCGCCTCCTAACACCCAAAGCCGCAGCACAACTCTGCGACAACAGACGCGCAGGCGGAGCCTGCGGAGCAGTGGGTTACCAGGCAGAGCCTGGTAACCAGGTGGCCGGCTATAATCAGCGTGATTCTCGCTCAAACTCTGTTTCACTTTGACCATATGTCCAGCTCATCCGATTGGCTAAACAAGTTATCGCGGTTACGTGTAGACCGTGCGCGGGGCATTGCGCCGCACAAGCCATTGTTGCTATTGGTGATCCTCGAGCTGATCGAGCGCCAAGAGTTGCCAGCGCCGACGTTATCATTAACCCCAGCGTTAGCGTTCCGCTTCAACGAGTACTGGAGCATAGTAGCTCACCGCCGCAGCCAGCGACCCGACGTGCGGCTGCCGTTCTACCATCTAAAATCTGACGGGCTATGCGAACCATTGACTGCCAACGGCACAATTGCAACTGACAAAGACGCCACGACCACTATCAAGCTATCTGCCGAGTTTGTCGAATTTGCCACGCTGACCAACTTTCGAGATCAAGCTCGCGCGATACTCATCAAAACCTACTTTGAACCGGCCGAACAACAAGCCTTGGCGGCGCTGGTTGGCTTAGAGCTATGCGAAGTCGACCAAATAGAATCACAAGTCCGCGAGACGACCACTACTCCATACCAAACTGGTCGCGCAGTTCGATTCCGCTTGGACATCGTAGCCGCCTACAACTACACCTGTGCCCTCACCGGCTACCGAGTCACCACGCTAGCCGGCGCCTCCATCATCGACGCCGCGCACATTCATCAATTCTCCGACTCCCGCAACAACGACCCCAGCAACGGTTTAGCCCTCAGCAAAAACGCCCACTGGCTCTTCGACCAAGGACTCTGGTCACTGGATGACAACTATCGAGTCATCGTGGCCACTGAAGCATTCGATGAATCGGCCCGCGATTGTCAATCGCTTCGCGACTACGAAAGCAGACGGATCACGCTACCGACAGACAAAAGGCTCTGGCCGGACAGGAAGCATTTGGAATGGCACAGGGAACATCGGCTGATTGAAACGTAAATTAGTAATTTCACCAGAATGACCAGACGATTAAATAGCGTTTACAGAATGGATGGCATCGAGTTGGGTGTTGCGCGAGAGCAAAGTTGTCGAGCATATAACTTCCAAGACTTGCAACGTGGATTATCCAGTTGGCCCAAGCCGTAATCAGCTCTCAGAGCTCTTACGCAGCTGGTTCGGAGTAGACGCTGGGAAGCCCGGCACTGACTTCAAAATTCGCTTTGAACTAAACGATGCGTCGAACTCTTCGATGCGAACCCATGGACGTTGTCTGGCTGAAGACGAGTCAGGATTCAAACACTGATGCCAAACCTGGCAGAGATCCACTTCGGCTTGAGGTAGCGACTCCAAGACGCGCTCGGTGATCAAGTAGACAGTCGACTGGGCGACATCGATGGCCTCAATGTAGTGTTGGCTCAAGAGCTGACGAGCGATCTTGGAATGCTTGCGGCGATCAGGCTGGAGGTTGGCTAGCGAAAGAGTTGGCTGCCTGCCTGAAAAGAAACTTGCCAAATACGATTGTTGCAAAGCCGGTAAGTAGTTTGTGTCTGCGCTGGTCATGGGCTACTCCGATCTATGTTGGTTTGTCTGGCTCCTTGGCAAAAGTGATGTTGTCGCGAACGGAAGGACACGTTCGGTCGAGGGTTGGTTTAGAGGGTGCGGAACTGATGCTGCCATCTTTCAATTGCCCCGGGGTACTATGTCCGTGCTGCAGGGCGATGTTGGGCTCAGAAGGAGCATTCGCCCTCCCGGGTCAGTGGTCGGTCGAGGATTGGGTTAGAGGGTGCGGAACTGATCCTGCCATCATTCACTTGCCCCGGGTTCTATGTCCGTGCTTCAGGGCGGTGTTGGGCTCAGCAGGAGCATTCGCCCTCCCGGATCAGCGGTCGGTCGAGGATTGGGTTAGAGGGTGCTGAGCGGCTGGGGACAGCCGCTCTACGTAGGGCGGTGTTGGGCTCAGCGGGAGCATTCGCCCTCCCGGACAAGCGGTCGGTCGAAGATTGGGTTAGAGGGTGCTGAGCGGCTGGGGACAGCCGCTCTACGTAGGGCGGTGTTGGGCTCAGCAGGAGCATTCGCCCTCCCGGACAAGCGGTCGGTTGAGGATTGGGTTAGAGGGTGCTGAGCGGCTGGGGACAGCCGCTCTACGTAGGGCGTTTTGCGGTTATTGTCGAGTATTGATTACGGCTTGGAAGGCGGGTTTGGGGTGGTTGTTACCATCGAACAAAAGTGGGCGACCTTGGCTGCGCCATGAGACGGCGTCGTTGATACCCCAGAAGGTGACTTCGTCGATGGCTTCTTGGTGTTTCACAAATGCTCGAAACAAACCGGCATAGGCGTCGGCCAGTCGCTGGTCAGCATCGCTGACCAGCCCGCCTTGCGTCGTGCTGGCGTTGGCGGCGATGTCAGCTCCAGTGCCGCGCTGGCCAGCGACGGCGGAGTTCACATCGAGCTCGGTGATGTGAATCGGTAAGCCCAACGTACGCATTTCCGTTAGCGATTCGTCCATCGCTTCGAAAGTGGTGCCTACATTGCAATGAGCTTGCGAACCAATGGCGCTAATGGGTACCTTTTGTGCTTGCAGGATCTTGATCAACTTCACCAACTTGCGACGCTTCTCAGGATTCTCTAAGCCGTAATCGTTGTACCGTAGAAGTGCTTCCGGATCAGCTTCGTGCGCATACTCAAACGCTTTGGCAATAAAGTCGGGACCGATGATCACTGACCAAGGGGAACGACGCAAAACGTCAGGGCCGGAATCGGATAAGGCTTCGTTGACCACATCCCAGACTTTCACTTTGCCTTTGTAACGGCCGACGACAGTATGAATATGCTCACGCATCCGCTCCAGCAAAACTTCACGCGAAGCGCGCGGTCCGTTTAAATCAAAGCCACGAAATCCGCCAAAGCCCGGTCCACGTGGGCCACCCGGACCGCGTGGTACACCAGGAGCACCAGGAGCACCAGGAGCACCAGGAGCTCCAGGGCCACGTGCGGATCGCGGAGGACTAACGGTCAGCGTGTTATCATCCGCAGGCTTGGCTTCGGTACTGGCTGTCTCTGAGCTGGCCTCACTTGGCTTTTCATCACCTTCGAATACCCAGTTGGGTGTTTGCGAGTGCCACACCAACGTGTGCCCGGCCACCTGCAGGTTATTGGCTTGAGCAAACTCGATTAAGGCATCAGCCGGTGCGAAGTCGAAACCATCTGCGCCAGGCCGAGGATGGATAAGCTGCCACTTCATGTCGTTCTCTGCCACCACATGATTAAAGTGGTGTTTGACATGCGCCGCATCGCCGGCCACTTCGCTGGCCGAACGGCGAAAAGCCTGGCCGGTGGTGATCGAGCGATTGATGGCTACGCCAACTTTGAAAGCATCTTTGAACACATCTTTGAGCGCGGGGGCAGGTTCAGAGGATGGTGCATCGGCGGTGTTATTGGTCGTCGGATCCGGTGGCTGCTGGCCGGTGTTCTCTTCCTGGGCAAGACCGAGCGCTGGCAGTAACAACACAACCAGCGCAAGAGCGATAAGCCGTTGAGCCATGGTGGATAACTTTCGTGGATGTGGCGATCGTGGGAACGCTTACGCGCCCGAAGCAGAGGGTTGGAGGAGCTGCCTGCCGCCGCGGGCGTTGGGCGTTAGGCGCTCTCCTCCACCAGTGTACAAGAGAAATCGGGGTGGGGGCCAGTCCTGCTCCTACTCCTACTCCTACTCCTACTCCTACTCCTACTCCTACTCCTACTCCTACTCGCGGCCTTTTCGAGTAGGAGTAGGAGTAGGAGTACGAGTAGGAAACTGGCGTCATGCACATCAAACGTGACGCAACCGCGGCTAACGCCGTCGGCTAAGGCGGCGTTGGCTGAAGCTGAATCCCACGGCGGCGAGTCCGATTAGGCTGAGCGTCGCAGGCTCTGGTACGGCTGAGACGTTGAAATTGGCATTATTAAAGGCGAGGGTGCTAAACGCACTGCCGTTGCCTAACAATTGCCCTTCGGCTGTGAAATACTCGTTCGTGGAGCCACCGGAAACGGTCAAGGTATGCGCGCCGGCTATCGTGGCCACAAAGCTACCTTGGGCCAACAACAAGTCAGACATCTGCTGGCCATCTCGACCGACAACGTTGGCATTGTTCTGGAAAAAGATAACCGCTCCCACATCCAGCAAGACGTTGGTATTTGGATCCCAATCGCCGCCGTTGGCAAAGGTGTAAGCACCAAATCCACTGGGGGCGGCTGCCAGGTTAACGCTCCCAGGCGTAAGTGTCTCACCTCGCGAATCCTGCAGGTTAATCGATGCCCCGGACAATCCAAAGTTGCTGTCTGCTTCCTTCGTAACAGTCAGCGTGACCGTCCAGTTAACGGTCTCGCCGGGATTGTACGTAGCCTTGTCGGTGAAGACGGTATAGTCAATAAAGTCGCAGTAGGCACTGGGCGCGCAGTTGGAACAGATCCAGCAAACAATTAACACTCTTAGTAGCTTGTTCATATGTGTATTCTTCACGTTACTTGGAGATCGAAGTTTTTAAAGTTAAGAGTGCCCTGTCGATGGCTTCCGCATAGACGGCAAAGAAGTTGTCGCGTTTCTTGGTTTCAGGTTCTGGTGCGATCCAAAACTTCCGCTCTTGCGCTGAGCCAATGTTCAGCCCGTAGTCTTCGACTTCGCCATCAGCAGCCAGGCCGCTATAGCCGTATCCCGGTGCGCTGGTGAGTCGGACGCGCGCGAACGTGTTCCCGAGTTGGGCTGTTTCGGGAATGTTTAGGTTCAATGCATGTTGTCCATTGCCTACCACCACATTCTCGAAGACATGTTCACCCAGATCATCCCAGTCGCCATCGCCATTGAGGTCGATCCAAGCGTTGATATAGGCCGCGGCCGGGGAGTTCACGGTCACTTGAATTGTGTTAGTAGTTCCGGCAACCAGTGAGCCCCACTGGACGCCGTTGTCGTCGGCGCCATCGCCACTGGCCGACGCGTTTGGCAAGCCATTGCTTTCTGCATCAACGCCGGCACCTAAGTAAATATTGCTTAGGACGTGGCGGGCTCCGTCTTGTGCCAGTGAGACTGGGAAGTTGGTGCCGGCAGTAGGTGCATCACCAAAGTCTAGTGGTGTGGTCGCTAAGGGCACCGCTGCAAAGTTTGCTCCGATCACTGAAAAGTCAGCGAAGTTCACAGCCCCATTACCGTCGGCATCTCCTGCTCGATAAGGTGCACCGACTATCGCACTGAAGTTCGTTCCCACCAAAGAGAAGTCCGCAAAATTAACGGACGCATCGCCATTCAAATCACCGACGCGCTTGTGAAATTGCAATGTTTGGCTTCTGCTCAGCGGAACGCTGTCTGAAGTAATCACAGAGCTCGCAGGCAGTTCGGCTGTGTAACGGCCATTGGCTAACGCGACCGAGCCCAAGTTCCAGGTGAGCGCAGTTGTGCCATTGCCACTGAGACTTGCTCCGCTCAAAGATACAATCGCATTGGTAGTCGCATGGCGAAGTATCAAGCTATTGAGACTGCGGGCGGAGACGTTCTGGTCGAACGTAAAGGTCAAGGTCGCAATGCCTGAACGATTGACGTTGTTCACACCATTGACATTAAAACTCAACAGTTCAACGGGTGCGGCATTGGTGATGAAGATGACTTGGCCATTGAGCAGTGTCCCATCGATCTGAGCCGAACGCGTGTATAGGTTGAGCGAGTTGAGATCGAGCGTCGTGCCAGCGGGAACGGTTAACGTATCGACATAGGTAGCTTCCGCTAACGAACCTGGGGCATTATTTGATCCATCTATCAGTTTGAGATAACCGCTAGCTACCGTTAGATTTTGGTAAGCAAAATTGTTAATGAACCCGGCTTCCGTCGCCGCCAAGTCAGCGCTCATCGTTTCCAGCTCGAGTGGATTTAGAGCATCACCTCCGCTGAAACTGACATTGCCTTTCGGCTCGAACAGGTTGGCTTGGGTCGAACTGCCCGTCAGCGAGCCGGTGAGTTGGAAGGTCGAACCTGACGATCCCAACAAGTAGTTATTGCCATCGACTTGCCAATCGCCGGCCCCGAGAATCGAGACATGGCCGCTGGCCACATTGATGGTACCGCTGTTGTTCAGAGGGATACCTACATTGCTAGTACCAGCACCTGTGTGGCGGATCGTGCCCGCGTTAGTGAAGAGCGTATCATAGCCGGAACCAGCAGCTCCTTCGAACACGCTAGCTGTGTCGACGAGTGTCCAGGTAGCGCCGGCCAGGTTACTGACATAACCCGCGTCGAGAGAGGGAAAACCTACATAGAGTCCGTATCCGCTCAGGCTCGGGTTCAACGTTAGTTGCCCAGCGTTTTCTAGAGTGCGCGAGCCATACAGGTACAAGTGATCATTGGTGGGTGATAACGTAGCTATGGCGGTGCTCGCCAAAATTGTTTTACCAGTGCCCAGCATGTTGCCGGCTGTCCAGGTAAATGAATCGGTGATCGTTACATTGCCACTGCCCGCGATTGAGCCGCCAGCGAGAGTCAAGCGGCGAGCGCTACCCGTGCCTTCGAGGGAACCGCCCGGAACGACGACGGCTTGTCCAGGCCCAACGATCGACGCGACACTGAAAAAGGTGAAGGCGCCTGCAAGTTTCACGTCACCGGTGAAGGTGGAAGTGCCGCCCAATGAGCCGCCACCGGATAGCAGTAGTTCACCCGCAGGGACTTCGATCTCGCCGCTAAGGTTGGCTAGCGCTATACCTACATTGCTAGTACCAGCACCTGTGTGGCGGATTATGCCCGCGTTAGTGAAGAGCGTATCATAGCCGGAACCAGCAGCTCCTTCGAACACGCTAGCTGTGTCGACGAGTGTCCAGGTAGCGCCGGCCAGGTTACTGACATAACCCGCGCCGAGAGAGGGATAGCCTACATACAGTCCGTATCCGCTAAGGCTCGGGTTTAATGTTAGTTGCCCAGCGTTTTCTAGAGTGCGCGAGCCATACAGGTACAGGTAATCATTGGTGGGTGATAACGTAGCCATGGCGGTGCTCGCCAAAATTGTTTTACCAGTGCCCAGCATGTTGCCGGCTGTCCAGGTAAATGAATCGGTGATCGTTACATTGCCACTGCCCGCGATTGAGCCGCCGGCGAGAGTCAAGCGGCGAGCGCTACCCGTGCCTTCGAGGGAACCGCCCGGAACGACGACGGCTTGTCCAGGCCCAACGATCGACGCGCCACTGAAAAAGGTGAAGGCGCCTGCAAGTTTCACGTCACCGGTGAAGGTGGAAGTGCCGCCCAATGAGCCGCCACCGGATAGCAGTAGTTCACCCGCAGGGACTTCGATCTCGCCGCTAAGGTTGGCTAGCGCTATACCTACATTGCTAGTACCAGCACCTGTGTGGCGGATCGTGCCCGCGTTAGTGAAGAGCGTATCATAGCCGGAACCAGCAGCTCCTTCGAACACGCTAGCTGTGTCGACGAGTGTCCAGGTAGCGCCGGCCAGATTACTGACATAACCCGCGCCGAGAGAGGGATAGCCTACATACAGTCCGTATCCGCTAAGGCTCGGGTTTAATGTTAGTTGCCCAGCGTTTTCTAGAGTGCGCGAGCTATACAGGTACAAGTGATCATTGGTGGGTGATAACGTAGCTATGGCGGTGCTTGCCAAAATTGTTTTGCCAGCGCCCAGCATGTTGCCGGCTGTCCAGGTAAACAAATCCGTGATCGTTACATTGCCAATGCCTGCGATTGAGCCGCCGGCAAGAGTCAAGCTGGCGATGCTGCCATCGCCTTCCAATATGCCGTTTAAAGGCAAGACAATTTGTCCAGGTCCAACGACCGAAGCATCATTGAGTAGTGTAAAGGTGCTGGCGAGTTTTACTTCACCTGTAACGCTGGATGTGCCACTGAATGAGCCACCGCTAGTAAATTGCAACTCACCCTCGGGTACCTCGATGGTACCGCTGCTGTTATTCAGGAAGATGCCAACGTTGCTCGTGCCAGAACCGGTATGGCGGAGGGTGCCTGTATTGGTCAATTGCGAAGCAGAACCTGCATCGAACACGGTGGCTGTATCATCGAATGTCCAGGTAGCACCTGGCAGGTTATGGACAATGCCTGGACCGGCAATGCCTACGTACAGAGCGTAACCGCTGACGCTGGAATTTAAGGTAACTTGCCCAGCATTCTCGAAGGTATAAGAGCCGTATAGATACAGGTAATCGCCAGTGGGCGTGAGCGTAGCGGTGGCTGTTGTAGCAATGATCGTTTTGCCAGTGCCCAGCATGTTGCCGGCTGTCCAGGTCAGCAAATCGGTAATCGTGATATTGCCACTGCCCGAGATAGCTCCGCCGGCGAGAGCCAAGCGGGCGATGCTGCCATCGCCTTCCAATATGCCGTTTAATGGCAAGACAATTTGTCCAGGTCCATCGATTGAAGCACCGCTGCCCAGTGTAAAGGTGCTGGCAAGTTTCACGTCACCTGTAACGCTGGACGTGCCACTGAACGAGCCACCACTAGTAAATTGCAACTCACCCTCGGGTACCTCGATGGTACCGCTGCTGTTATTCAGGAAGATGCCAACGTTGCTAATTCCATTACCGGTATGGCGGAGGGTGCCTGTATTGGTCAATAGCGAAGCAGAACCTCCATCGAACACGGTGGCTGTATCAACGAATGTCCAGGTAGCGCCTGGCAGGTTATGGACGAAGCCTGGACCGGCAATGCCTACGTACAAAGAGTAGCCGCTGACGCTGGGATTCAAGGTAACTTGCCCAGCATTCTCGAAGGTATAAGAGCCGTGCAGATACAAGTAATCGCCAGTGGGCGTGAGCGTGGCCGTGGCAGTAGGAGCAACGATGGTCTTGCCAGTGCCTGCCATTTGACCGGCTGTCCAGGTAAGCACATCGGTGATTGTTACATTGCCGCTACCCGTGATGAGGCCACTCTGGAAATCTAACTGTGCTATGGCTAATTCGCCGCTGCCCGAAATAGCTCCGCCGCTGAGGGCCACGCGTGCGAGCGTACCGCTACCTTCAAGGAACCCATTAGCGACCATTACAAGTTGTCCTGGTCCACCGACTGATGCACCCGTGAGCAGTGTAAAGGTGCTGGCAAGTTTTACGTCACCTGCAACGCTGGAGGTGCCACTAAATGAGCCACCGCTAGTAAATTGCAACTCACCCTCGGGTACCTCGATGGTACCGCTAGTGTTATTCAGGAAGAACCCAATGTTGCTAGTACCTGAACCTGTATGCCGGATGGTGCCAGCATTGGTCAATTGCGAAGCGGAACCTGCATCGAACACGGTGGCTGTATCGTCGAATGTCCAGGTCGCACCTGGCAGGTTATGGACGAAGCCTGGACCGGCAATGCCTACGTACAGAGAGTAGCCGCTGACGCTGGGATTCAAGGTAACTTGCCCAGCATTCTCAAGTGTATGTGAACCGTGCAGATACAAGTAATCGCCAGTGGGCGTGAGCGTGGCCGTGGCAGTAGGAGCAACGATGGTCTTGCCAGTGCCTGCCATTTGACCGGCCGTCCAGGTAAGCACATCGGTGATTGTTACATTGCCGCTACCCGTGATGAGGCCACTCTGGAAATCTAACTGTGCTATGGCTAATTCGCCGCTGCCCGAAATAGCTCCGCCGCTGAGGGCCACGCGTGCGAGCGTACCGCTACCTTCAAGGAACCCATTAGCGACCATTACAAGTTGTCCTGGTCCACCGACTGATGCACCCGTGAGCAGTGTAAAGGTGCTGGCAAGTTTCACATCACCTGCAACGCTGGACGTGCCGCTAAACGAGCCACCGCTAGTAAATTGCAACTCACCCTCGGGTACCTCGATGGTACCGCTGCTGTTATTCAAGAAGACCCCAACGTTACTCGTGCCTGAACCGGTATGGCGAAGGGTGCCGGAATTGGTCAATGCTGGCGAAAAGCCTCCGTCGAGCACGGTAGCTGTATCGTCGAATGTCCAGGTAGCGCCTGGCAGGTTATGGACAATGCCTGGACCGGCAATGCCTACAAACAGAGCGTAACCGCTGACGTTAGGATTCAAGGTAACTTGCCCAGCATTCTCTAGCGTATGTGAGCCGTACACATACAAGTAATCGGCGGTGGGCGTGAGCGTGGCCGTGGCAGTAGGAGCAATGATGGTCTTGCCCGCGCCCGACAATGCGCCGGCGGTCCAAGTGAATAGGTCGGTTATAGTGATCTCGCCATTGCCCGAAATGCTACCTCCGGCAATAGCCAGGTCTGCTACGGTCGAGGGTTGGGAAACCTCGAATGAGCCGCCGAGCAGTTCAATCTTCTCAGTGGCGATGATGCTATTAACACTTTGGGCACCGCTGGGAATCGTGATGACAGGGTTTTGAGATCCCCGGTCGATGATCACGTCATCGGCTGGGCCAGGGACACTCCCGCTGCTCCAGTTGGTTGAATCATTCCAATCACCATCGGCGTCCGTGTTCCACAGGACTTGAGCCAATACGCGTCGATGCTCGAGATGTTCAACGCTCAGTTTTCGACGGTTGTTGCGAGCTGATGAAGTCCGAAGTTTGCTGAGCCACGATCTATTCGAAGAGGAAGTCCGCATGAGTGTAATCCGTGGGTGTCGAGGGGCTGGACACGTCAGGTGCAAAGACTTCCCAAGCGACTAACGCATTTGGGAAGCAGTCTCATCCTGAAGGTTGAAACATGGAGTGCTGAGCGGGGTAACCCGCCCTATACTTGCTGTCCGGGCACGGTTTGAGCTTTCTTCCGTCGTCGGACTACCATCACGCCGACTGAATTGGCGATCAAGCATAGGAGCAGCGAGGAAGGCTCGGGCACGGCACTGACCGTGCGGTTAAAGCTGATGCCCACTAAGCTGTCGACACCGACACCTAGACCGTTGGCACCGATGAAGACTTGCGTAATATCTGCAGGACGCGCGGGATCTTGGAACACGCTCCCAGAGAAGCTTGTCAGACCGATGACATCGGATTCAAACAGGCTGGGGGCGGTGGTGTAAAAATTGGCGATGACCACATTCGGAGCTGCGAAAACTCGCAGGCCGAAATTGGTCAAAGCAGTGACGTGAGTTCCGTTATTGCTGGCGGTGACCACGGCCCCGGGTAGCGTAAATAGCTCAAATGGTGCGAAGGCTAGTGGCCCAAAAGCGGACGGCAGCACTCCGCTGAACAGGGCTTCTACCTCCGAGCCTCCGCCCGGAAGGGTATTATTGTTACCGTCTACATCAAAGGTCCATTTGACCAACCCGCTGCTAACCAGTACTTCTTGAACTCCCAACAAATCGACTTGTTGGCGAGCCACCATTTGCACGTCGTTGAACACCAAGGCGCCCCGTACTGGCGTGCTGGCACCCCAAACCCCCAAAATTGCGACCAGAACCCCAATTGCTTTTGCAAAACTGATCTTCATGGTGACCCTCGAGTATTCGTCTAGAAATTCAATCGACTGATACATAAGACGCAATTGGTTGACGAATACCCTCACGGATTAACCATATTTTTTCGACCACTGGTAGTTGGAAGCTGTGGCCCTAAGCGCTTTCTCCGCGGGCTCTGCGCACTCTGCGTTCAAATGCATTTCTTAACGCAGAGAGACGCAGAGGATCGCAGAGAATTCGGGTCAATCGCGAATACGCGGCACAGAGCGCAGCTCAAAAACCTCTTTCGAGTCTCTGACGCGGAACTGTAGGGTGGCGGGGCCAATGCAGTCCAGCCAACCAGGACTTTCAAGAGGATCATCGATATTTACCGGCAGTCGAGGATGAATGAGGCGACTGCGCGACTCGACATCCCAGATTTCGACGGTGCCGTTTCGCAGCAAGACGGCAAATGTTTTTCCATTGGGAAGAAACGCGATGGACTCGACGATGCCCGTCTGATCGATTTGTGTCAGAGGTGCGGACCAGAGTTGTTCGGAAAGGTCTTCGTTCCATACGGAAATGTAACTGGGTTCTCCTACAACGAGAGTTCTTCCGTCGGGAGCCAGGCACAAATAAGTCGCTTCCCGTGATACTTCAACGTGACGTATCTGTTCTAGTGTGGATGCCCTTAAACAAAATAGGTGAGGCGATGCAACTCGCCCCGTCAGTAGCAAGTCGCGTGTGGGTGAGAAAGCTGCCAGCGCCCTCCAGCCTTGTTCGGTCGCGCTGGTATCTCTAAATGAGTTCTGCTCCAAATTCCAAACGCGAACCGGGCCGTTGACTCCACTGATTGCCCATAACCGTCCATCTTTGGAGCCGGAAATGGCGTAAATGGGATAGAAACACTTGTGCAGGCCTACGATATCCCAGGTGTCGCAGTCGAATACCATGACCTCCCCATTGATTCCCGCTACCGCGACGCGTCGGCTAGCCGGTGCATACGCGGCAGGACAATTTCTATCCAGCTTGGTTTGTAGACGTTGGGTGATTGTGTTGACTTGTTGAATCAGGCCATTACCTTCATCATCGACACAGACACTTAGACCCAGTTCCGCAATGTAGCCCAGGCTATAATATTCAATCGGTCGAGAATCAGTTCCTAACAACGTTACAGAATCCAATTCGACGACCGTACGTTCTTCATCTGTGGCGATGAATGCCGCACTTCGGTTCAAATCAAGGCACAGATCTCCGCATTCATTCATCAGGGTGCGCAATTCTACGCTCCTGGTATTGGTATAGACCTGATCTTTGGTCACGGCAGCATAAACTTCTACGCTTTGCGATTCGCCGACTATCAATTCATGGTTACGATCAAACTCCATCGACCAGACATTGCTTCGCGTCCGAACTTCCTGCACCTTAGATAAATCGTTCAGGTTGACAAAAAGTAGTTTGCGCCCATATCCGCCGCAGGCCATCAACTGGTTATCGCTGGAGAATGCGATGGCCAGCGCACCAATGTTGTCGACTGAACCACCGAGCTTCCAATCTTTGGTATTCCACAGGTTTACTCCATTATCTCCGTCGGCCGTGGCCAGCAACTTACCGTCGTGGGACCACTCCAAGCAGCGGACTTTGTCGCGATGCTGCGGAAGTTCATGTTCGCATTCTTGGGTGGCGATGTTCCAAATACAGACTCGGCCTTCACGATCACCCGACGCCAGCTGAAGGCTGTCGGGAGACCAGGCTAAACCGTTGATGGTCCGCAGATGACCATCGAGTTCGCCAGCCGAGCTCCAGTCGCTGACGTTCCAGAGATGTACTAAGTGATCTTGTCCGGTCGATGCCAGCAGTTGGCCATTAGGCGAAAAGCGTAAACGCGTTACTTCCTGTTCGCTGGTCCGCAATCGACGCAGTTCAACTCCCTCGCGACGATCCCAAATAATGATTTCACCAGCCTTGTCCGAGCTTGCCAAGAAGCTGCCATGAGGATCTAAGTCGATATCCAGGATGGCGGAATGGTGACCAGCATACGTTCTTAACGGCTTGGGAAGCAGGCCACGCAAGTAACCCGTTGCAAAGTGATTGCCATACTGATCGTTGGCACGATACTTGTCGAGCAAGGTCTCGGCTGCCGCTGAATCTCCAGAAACCAAACTAGAGTATGCTTTCTGAATATCCTCAACGTACTTGGCATGAACCAAGGCGTCTTGGGTAGCTTGGCGATCGAGTCGTTCTTTTTGAATGGCTGAATATTGGCTCAGGAAAATGAAGGTTGCCACGACCAATATGCAGACCAGCGAAACTCCCGCACAAATTCGTTGGTTGCGCGCGATCCATTTCTTGCAAGTCATGACCAGCGTGGGCGGCTGGGCTCGAGTTGATCGATTATCGCGGAATGCCTGAAGGTCATTCGCGAAATCGGCTGCCGACGCGTAGCGATTCTCGCGATCGGGTTGCAGTGCCAGGCTGACGATCCAATCCAGACCGTTACGCAAGTGGCCAACCAACTGTTTCAAGTCGGTCGATCGCCAGCGGCATATCTCATTGGCGTGATCTGGACCAAGAGAGCGGAGACGCTGGGTCGGTAGAGCTGGATCGGTCTGGGTGAAAGGTAGTGTCCTCAGCGTTTTTGCTTCATCAAACTGAATTGGCGTCGAACCGACCAGCAATTCAAATAGCACCACGCCAAGCGAATAGACATCGGAGCGGGCATCGACATCCGTGCACCAGGCTAACTGCTCGGGGCTGCTGTGGGTCGGGGTTCCGAGCCACTGCAGCGACCTGGTGAATCTCGAGTTGGCATAACCCTCAGTGCTCAGAGCTTTAGCAATACCAAAGTCGATCACTTTCACGATGGCCTGGCCATTGCGCTGCATCACTAAAATGTTACCAGGCTTGATGTCGCGGTGGATTATGCCCAATGTGTGCGCGCGATGAACCGCCTGGCATACGTCGATCATCAATTTCAGTCTTTGGTCGATCGTCAGTTGCTGACGATCGCAATAATCGGTGATCGGGATGCCCTGCACCAATTCCATTGCAAAATAGGCCCGACCGCAATTGGCGATGCCTGAATCGATGAAGCCCGCAATGTGCGGATGGTCAAGTCGTTTGAGAATGTTCTGTTCCAAATTGAAACGCGAAATGACTTGCCGCGTGTCCATGCCAAGCTTGATGACTTTCAGCGCGACCAGGTTCGCCGGATCGACTGTTGAGCGGGCCAGGTAGACATCGCCCATGCCGCCATGGCCGATCAGCTCCATAACTTGGTAGTTTCCAATCAGCTGGCCATCCAAGCGTTCAACAGGCGGGTCAAGCTCCGAGAGTTCCGACAATGGCGACTCAAGAAATTCGCCGTCCTCATAAGCATGCAACAGCAACTCGAT
Source organism: Rania fehmarnensis (assembly GCF_056494185.1). Taxonomy (NCBI): domain Bacteria; kingdom Pseudomonadati; phylum Planctomycetota; class Planctomycetia; order Pirellulales; family Pirellulaceae; genus Rania; species Rania fehmarnensis. The sequence goes on along the minus strand of NZ_CM151398.1, from coordinate 8,128,588 downwards.
CCGGCCACGCAAAGGCGTGTCGATGCCGCACAGTTGATCGAGCAATCGATGGCGTTTGCCCGCGTCCGATTCGGTTACGATCTGGTCAAAGATCGCTTCTTCGTCAAATGGTCCGCTCGAGGGCACGGGCTGCTCCGAATCGTCAACGATACAACATAGTCTACAATTGTGGGAAATCCGCTAAGTATATCCCCGAGACGCATTGACCTGAAACGATTCTCAATCCAACGAAATATAAAACAACTGATCCAAAGATGCAGAGCAAGCAGCCTCTAGAAGAGTAAACGTTGTATCGAATCGATTCCCCTCATGTCTGGCAAAAATAATTGTCTTAGGCGGCAGTGAACCGCAAACTAACTTGGCAGGACGTCAGTTTCCTACTCCTACTCCTACTCCTACTCCTACTCCTACTCGTACTCGTTTCGAGTAGGAGTAGGAGTAGGAGTAGGAACTTACGAAGCCGGATGATCTCCTTAGTGGCGAGATTTGGCAGGGCTTAAATTAGGTAGACTTGAGTGCCTCGGCCAGCCAAGCGCGTGCGTATCGCCAGTGACGTTCGGCAGTGGCGAGCGAAATATCCATCGCACGTGCGCATTCGGGCATGGTCATTCCTGCAAAGAACCTCAGCTTGACCAGTTGTGACTTTTCAGGATGCGTGATTTCGAGACGATCAAGCGCTTCATTGAGTTCCAGTACATCAATCCTTCGTTCGGAATCGACCATATGTTCGACATCCAAGCGAATGCGATCAAGGCCCCCACCGCGTTTTAGACGCTGGCGACGACGATAATAATCGATGACCACTTGACGCATGGCTTCGGAGGCGACTGACAGAAACGTGTTCTTGTCATGCCAGATTGCATCGAAGGAGCCTTGATTGGTTCGCGCCAGCTTCAAATAAGCCTCATTGATCAGCACCGTGGCGCTCAGCGTTTGGCCAGGCGAAAGACCACGCATGCGGGCCATCGCAATCAATCGCAGTTCCTGGTACAGGGCGGCCAATTGAACCTGTTCGCGTGCGCATCCCGATTCGTCGCTGGGGCTCGTTCGGTTTTGGTCGACGATGGCAGACATTCACGAGGTCTTCCTAGGCAGGGCAACTTTCTCACTTCTGGCAAGTGAATCATAGTCACCCATCATACTAGTTCCCAGTCTCCGCCTGGGAACTAAGCCGACGGCGGCGGCCGCGGTTATTGAACGTTCAGGATGGTTGACGCCGTACTTCCAGGCGAAACGTTGCCGCAATTGAACGACGCAGGCGGAGCCGGCCAGGCAGTAGGTTCCCAGGTAGAGCCTGGGAACCAGCTATTCGGCCGTAACAGGCGAAACGAAGCCTTGGGGCTTGATTACCAGCACGGAGCACTGAACGGTGTTCAGGACGCGCTCAGCTGTATTGCCGATGATGAAGCCTGGAATGCCAGTACGACAGACAGTACCCATAACTAACAAATCTGCCTTCAGTTTGCCTGCCAATTTGGGTATCACTTGGGAGGCTTCACCCTTGATCACGTGAAGCTTGGCTCGGGCCGCCGATAACCTGTTCAATAATTCTTGCAACCGCCCCCGTCGGGCTTGCATGTCATCGTGTAGAAACTTGTCAACATCGCGGCCTTCCATGTCGCTTTGGCTACGCAGGATAGATTCGCCAATGACCGACCAGGCATTGACGACATGGAGCTGAGCATTCTCCAGAGCTGCCAGTTCACTACTCAAGTGGAGTATGGAAGAGTCCAATCCCATTCCATCCAGTTGTCCGTCGCAGGTCGGAGGATCGATGGCCGCGAGAATGGTCTTAAAGCCACCGCTGAGGTCGGGCCGCGTGACCAGCAGTGGTACCGGGCATTTGCGCATTAGCCGCAGCGCAGTGCTCCCAAAAATTTGTTGGCGAAGACTGCTCTTGCCCTCTGCAGTCATTATGACCAAGTCGCGTTTCTTGTGGATAACATGCTTGATGACTTCATGAGTTGGATCTCCAAAGCACACTTCAATTGAAGCACGCACACCATAGGTATGCAAACTCTCAGCCACTTCGCGCAGTTGATGCTTCATTTCTTTCAGAATCAGCGATCGCAGGCTGATACTCTTGGAACCCAGCTTCAGCTTCTCGAGTGTGCTGTGGGATTCTTGGATGACATGAATCAGCGTCAGTCGACCAGCATTGCGACTAGCCAGTTCAGCGGCTCTTCGAAGAGTGGACTGGTCCGATTCGTAGACTACCAGGATGTTCTTAAACTGCTTCATAAAAGGGATATCCATCCGACAAAACAACCTAGGCGTATCGATGTGCTAAGCGCGAAGGGTTAGCGAATGTTATGCCACGCAAAACAGTGGCTATTTAGTGGGTTTAGACTCGGCAAGTGTTGCAAAACGATGCGCTGCGTGCGGTCATGCGCACACTTAAGATGCGCTGAATACCATCACCGGCTGATGTGTTAAAGAAGGCCCGGCACATCGGCTTTCAAAATGCCGTCTCAATCTGTTAGTATCTGTGGAGAACAGCTGCGAAGACTGGGGAAACGACTCAAGGGACCAGAGCATTCAAGTATGAGTTTCAAGTGGTTATCTCAAGATGCTGCTCGAATGGCTGCACTATTAGATGCGGCCGTGGATGGCATAGTCAGCATCGACTCGCGTGGACAGATGCAGACTGTTAATCGAGCCGCAGAACGCCTGTTCGGTTATTCGGCCGACGAGTTGATTGGTCAAAACGTATCGTTGCTAATGCCGGAGCCCGACCGTCAGAAGCACGACGAATACTTGAGGCGTTACCTGAGCACGGGCCAGAAACAAATCATTGGTACGGGCAGGGAACTGATTGGACGTCGAAAAAATGGCAACTTGTTTCCATTGTGGTTGTCAGTGGGTGAAGCCCATTCGGACAGTGAGACCTTATTTGTTGGTGTTCTACGCGATCTGTCGGCCGAAAAGGCCAGAGAGCAATCCATCGAAGATGCGCGCAGGCGATATCAGCAGATATTGGATATTTTGCCAGTCGGCGTCATGGTGACCAATGAGGATCACATAACTTATGGCAATCCAGCTCTGGCCAGGATGTTAGGCGCCGACACCTGCGCGGAGCTGATAGGAACTCAGTCACTGTCTTGGTTTCACCCGCACTATCACAGCTTGATCGATGAGCGTAGAAAGCAGGCCAAAGAAACGAATCATCCGGTACCAGCGATCGAAGAAGAACTGCTCAGACGAGATGGAACCACTATCCCCGTCGAAGTTCTCACGGCCCCCATCGATTTGCAAGGTACTCCCTCGATCATGGTAATTGTTCATGATCTCCGAGACCGCAAGGAGATTGAAGCTCGCTTTCGAACCATGGTTGAGAGTGTGCAAGACTATGCCATCTATTCGCTTGACTCTGGGGGCAAAATCACGACTTGGAATACCGGCGCTGAGCGGATGACTGGATATGATCAGCAAGCAGCCATTGGTATGAACTACGAAATGCTCTTTCCGGAAAATGAGCGTCGCGAGCGAATACCTCAGACGCATCTAATACAAGCTGCAGCGGACGGTCAGTTACTCGACGAAGGCTGGCGCGTTCGTAAAGACGGTACACAATTTCGAGCCGATATCTTGATTACAGCCATGCGCGACCGCAATGGCAATGTCAGCGGCTATGTTAAGGTCACGCGTGATGTGACGGAGCGAGCGAGGATTGAACGCGAATTGCGGGAGACAAAAGCCAGCTTGGAACTCCTGGTTAGTGAATTGCAGGCCAGACGCGATGAGGTCCATGCGGTAACGCAACAGTTGTGGCAAGCAGCCAAGCTGGCCAGTGTCGGCGAGTTGGCAGCTAGTGTGGCTCACGAACTGAACAATCCCATGGCAACTATTCAATTGCGGCTGGAATCGGTCATGAGTAAAACCGCAGCGGACGATGCCCGTTACCGCCCGCTGCAAATTGTGTCGCATGAAATCGATCGTATGGCCAGCCTGGTTGCCAGCCTGCTGCAGTTCTCTCGTCGCGGAACCAATCTTCGCTCAGAAGTTCCGGTGTTCGAGGAACTAATGGGTGCAACCGAACTGGTGCAACACCTGTTGCGCAAGCAACAAATACAAGTCATCCACGAGTTTCAATCCGATGCACCGGTGGTGCAAGCCGATCGGCAGCAACTTCGTCAAGTATTTCTTAACCTATTAACCAATGCCTGCGACGCCATGGAAGGCGGCGGTACACTCACTATGCGCATCGCCTCGGACACTATCGAGGACGGAACGCCCGCTATTAGGATCGAAATCGCCGACACCGGACCAGGGATTCCTGCGGACCACTTGCGGACGGTTATGGAACCGTTCTTTACCACCAAAGAAGAAGGACGTGGAACCGGCTTGGGCCTGGCCATCTGCAGGCGAATTGTTCAGGAACACAACGGACGAATGGTCATAGAGAGTCAAGTGGGCCTGGGGACAACGGTCCGCATTTGGTTGCCAGTCCGTCCACGTAATTATGGGATCCCAGAAAATGGCTGACAAAACGCAGGGCAGGCTGCTGGTAGTCGATGACGAGTTGGAGCTCAAGGATGCCTTGTGCGAGTCACTGGCCGATCACGGCTTTGCGACTACGGGTGCAGCTTCGGCGCAAGAAGCACTCGCGCAGCTGGACACTCAAGAATTCGAGCTGATCATTAGTGACCTGATGATGCCAGGCATGAGCGGCATCGACTTGCTGCGAACCGTTCGCCAGCGTCATCCGCAGCTATTGTTCATTATGATGACCGGACAGGGAACGATACAGTCGGCCGTTGAGGCGATGAAGCTGGGAGCCTTCGACTACCTGCTCAAGCCATTCAACTTGCAACTAATGTTGCCGGTCTTAAACCGGGCTTTAGAATCTCACCACTTACGACGAGAGAACAGCCAACTCCGCGAATACATTTCGCGACTGACATTTGAGTCGCCGAGATTCAAGCTGGTGGGCAACTCGCCGACCATGCAGCCGGTTTTGCGAATGATCGAGAAGGTGGCATCGAGCAATGTTACCGTGCTGATCCAGGGAGAAAGTGGAACGGGCAAGGAGTTGGTGGCCCGCGCCCTGCACCAAAACAGCCCGCGCGTTGCTCGACCGCTTGTGACGATCAATTGTGCTGCGCTCCAGGATACGCTGGTGGAAAGCGAACTGTTTGGTCATGAAAAAGGTGCCTTTACTGGCGCCAGCCATTCCAAGCTGGGGCTGATCGAAGTCGCCGCAGGTGGCACGCTGTTTATCGATGAAGTTGCGGAACTGGCACCGGCCATGCAAGCGAAACTGCTGCGTGTACTGGAAGACGGTCATTATCGACGCGTGGGCAGTGTTAAAGACGCTTATGCCGATGTACGCATCGTGGCCGCGACCAACAAACCGCTGCGCGAAGAACAAAAAGCCGGACGATTTCGAGAAGACCTGTTCTATCGCTTGAATGTAGTGGCCATCGAACTGCCACCGCTCCGCCAGCGACGCGAAGATATTCCGCTGTTAGTCGAACACTTCTTGGTCAATCGGATGCGAGGTCGCACGCCAACTCAGATCGCGCCGGAGGCCATGAATGCCTTGGTAAATTATCACTGGCCAGGCAATGTTCGTGAGCTAGTTAATGTTCTAGAAAGAGCACAGATTCTAGCTGAGCAGCAATTTATAACTTTGGATGATCTGCCTGAATTGCTCTTCGCGCCCGTCGGCTCCCTCAATTCACCCAACACAGAAAATGAGACCTGCCACCCTGCTGCTCAGGACCAACCCAGCGTGTCATTCCAGCCGGCCACTGACGATGGTTCGCTGAATCTTCTCAAGCATGAACAGCGCCTGGTAAAACAGTCGATGCAGAAATCCCAAGGCAACAAAGCTCAAGCTGCCAGGCTGCTGGGGGTGACGCGACGAACACTCTACCGGCTATTGCAGCGCTATGGCGATGAGTAAAACAGGTCGACGTGCCTAGTTGTAGCGCGCATCAAATTGTCTCGGTGCGCTTCCCTTCGATACAGTTCGAGCTGCCGTGTCGACGTGATCAGTTTTGCTGCACTTCCATCTTCAGCAAAATCAGTGGATAAACGCTTGCGTTTGAATTCCGCCGCTGGGCTGGTATGAAGCTTGCTTGAGCGATCGTCCGTATGCTTGGTGGTGAGTGCCACGCATGGCAATTCCCGGCGCATCCGAGAGATGAAGAGGCAAAGCAATGAACTTCCCACTATCTAAAGTCGTTGACTCCAGCTTTATGTTGCCTGGTGCGACTGCAGCGAGCTCTGACAAAATCAGGTTCATTCGCAGGTACGTTGAAGAGCATTGCCCGTATGCCAACCTACTAGAAGACGTCCACTTTGACATTGATGGCAGCGGTAGTCTGTGTCTGAGCGGTTCCGTGAGATCGTATTACCTCCGACAAGTTGCCGTTTCATTTGCCTTGAAGGCAGCGACCAATATGCGGGTAATGGATCATCTGACAGTCGATGATCAAGGAACTTCTTGATAAGCGAACATGACGTTCGCTTGATTTAATCTTTTGAACTCAACCACCCATTTCATCGGGTAGTATTAAGGTCGCGAACCGCGGTCCGGACGAGTAGTTTGATGTTCTTGTACCACACATCGCTGCCGTGGTCTTGAAGTCCGATATAGCCCCGACGTGGATGATCTTTGTAGGCGACATCGAATTTATGGTCCGTGCCGTCGGGGCGTTTGTTGGCGGTGGTCCATTGGTCCAGGTCCGCCTCTGTAACTTTGATATGGTTGACTTCGACGCGGATCAGGCTGTTCTGACAGTTGATCAGCAAGTGGTTCCACTGTCCGGCGGGTTTCATCGCGTTTTGCGTTGGCTGCACGAGGTCATACAGGGCTCCAGTATCGTGAAAGCCATGGGTCGTGGTGTCGTCGATGGCTACTTCCAGGCCATTAAAGCCCACATCTTTGCCGACGCGCGGCTGCAAGGGAAAGGTGCGAATGAAGACGCCGCTATTGCACTTGGGGCTAATCTTGAAGTCTAAAGTCAGCGTAAAATTATCATAGACTTCGCGATGAATCAGCATGTAGTTACAAGGATGAGGATTCAAAGATCCTTGGCTGACATGTGTAGCGGCTACCGGTTTCTCTTTTGAATCAAGCCAGCCATTAGTGGTCTGGCCATCGAACAGCAGCAACCAACCCTGAGCTTTTTCTTCGGCGGTGAGTTCATTGTCGCCGGCGCAGACGGTAGAGCTGACAGCCAACTGCAATACCAGCAGGAGTGCGACGCACGCATTGAAAGGCAAGTATCGTTTGGTTCTTGGATGGCTGATTGAGTTCATAGTGACCATCCTTGGCGATATTCCGTATGGATGTATTGATTGACCTCAGGCAGGTTGGTCACTTTCAAGTCGGCGGAATCCCAGAGCAATCGTCGTCCCGGCGCCCGCAGGGCCAGCACACCGAGCAGCACGGTTTCGGTCATGGGGCCGGAATAATCGAAGCTGGCCGCCGGTAGCTTGCCCGTCTTGCAGGCTTGATACCATTCTTCATAGTGGCCCGGCGAACGTTCCATGGTCGGTGCAACCGTCTTGGCCTGCTGATGCAATTCAGCGGGCAAGAGTTGTGGCATGCCACCGTGCGAACTGTGAAACATTTTGCCTTTACTACCTACATACAAGACACCGTTGTCCGGTAAACGCTGATTGCCCACCATTTCAACAGGAGTGGGTGGCATCAATCCTCCGTCGTACCAGGTCATCGTAACCGGGGGCAGCTGACCTCCCTCGCGGGCTGGAAACTGATAAGTCACCATCGCTGCTTTGGGAAACGATTCGGCGTTGAGTTCGTTTTTCTCATTCAGCGTTCCATCATGCGTAATCGTGGCTTCAACGGAAATGGGTGCGCCCAGCCGCAGTGCCCAAACGGGATGATCGATGATATGGCAGCCCATGTCGCCCAGGGCGCCGGTGCCAAAGTCCCACCAACCTCGCCAGCCGAACGGAGCATATGCCGGGTTGTATGGACGCGCTTGAATTGGCCCGAGCCACAGATCCCAGTCGAGCGTTTTGGGGACAGGCGGCGTGTCGGTCGGACGACCAATGCCTTGTTTCCAGAGTTTACCGGCTCGATCTGACCAGACATGCACTTCGCGCACCTGGCCGATAATTCCAGCTTGGATCCATTCGTTGGTCAGTCGAGCGCCTTCGGAGGCATGTCCTTGGTTGCCCATCGACGTCATGACCTTGGCTGCCTGCGCGGCTTTGGTTAGCTCGCGACATTCAAAGAGCGTATGAGTCAGTGGCTTTTGACAATAGACATGTTTGCCGGCTTTGATGGCGGCCATCGCAGCCACCGCGTGCGTATGATCGGGTGTGCCCACGCTGACCGCATCGATGTGGCCGGCTTCTTTGTCCAGCATTTCACGGAAGTCTTTATAACGCCGGGCTTGCGGATGAGCATTGAAAGTACCGGCGGCTCGTTCATCGTCCACATCGCAGATCGCGACATAATTGGCTCCGAGTTTAGTGAGCGTCGCGATGTCGCCCCCACCCATGCCACCTGCCCCGATTCCAGCCATTTGCACTTGCTCGCTAGGCGCCAGGTACCCTGGCCCGCCGAGCACATGCCTGGGAACGATCGTAAAGCTGAACGCCGTAGAGGCCGCTACGGATATAAACTGACGACGATTGGTACGCCGGCGCGAAGACGAAGCCGTGGGTGAGTGAACCATGACAACTCCTGGGTGGGTGGTAAGGCAGGAGCCAGCGGCATGCACCATGCGCCGGCCAAACTAAGCAGGGGTCTGCAAGGGCGCAGTCTAGCCGACGACCAGCAGCCATACAATCAATTAGCAGAAATGGCCAGAAAAGCGAGATACTTTATGTGTAAAGTAAATGAGTGTGCCCAGGTAGTAGGAATGCCAGGTTGGCGATCTGGCAGTGAGGCAGGAGGCGGAGCCTCCGGAGCAGTGCGTGCCCAGGCAGAGCCTGGGCACGAGTGCGTTTGACCGACCACTCGCTAGGGATGGATGCCTGGAATGGTGTCGGCAGAAAATTTTTCGGACTTGGGGATGACGCTGAGCTTGCCGTTGGTCTCCAAGACGACTGCGTCGGCTTCGGAGATGTCGTGTAGCTGAGCGGCGCGCAACGCGGCTTGGATTTCTTCGAGCGTTAAACGTTCGCTCTTTAAAGCTGATTCCAAAACCTGGCCAGCATGGACAACTAATCGCGGTTCGCTCTTGACCAATTCTCGCACCCATTTCCAGCGGACGCTCGACCACGATACTGCGTATTGCAAGCCACAGAGTAACATCAAGGCTAATACGCCTTCGGCTAAGGCGATGCTTTTGGTCAACAAGACCGTGGCTAAAGTCGATCCCAAGGCAACGGTCACAATCATGTCGAACGCATTGAGCTTGGACAACGTTCGCTTACCAGTCACGCGCAATGTCAGCAGTATCGCTATGTAGGCTAACACCCCGATGATCAGCGAACGTATAAGCGATTGAGCGTTGCTGAAAAAGATCTGGTCCATGAGCGCTTGCCCCCTAAGCACTGTTGACAACGTGCTACTCTTGACATGTTAGTTCCTGTCCCCACATGCGCAATTTGCGCTGCAACGTGCGCACTGAGATGCCGAGAGCTTTGGCCGCGCGTTCTCGAGCGCCATTGAAACGAGCTAACGCCTGCCGAATTGCGATTCGCTCCAGTTCCTCTAGCGTCAGTCCTTCCGGTAGCTTGATTGGCTGGCTCGACTTGTTGAACAAGTGGAGTCGACGCGGCAGGTCCTTTACCGTGAGCTCCGGTGAGGTGTTCATGACGAGCATGCTTTCAATGCAATTTCTCATTTGCCGCACATTGCCGCGCCATGGCTGAGTTAGCAAATATTCCCTCAACGAGTCATCCAGATGAGGTATAGCGCGATGCATGCGTGTGCAAATCATATGCAAGAAGTGATCGATCAGCGCTGGAATATCGGACGCCCGCTCGCGCAGCGGAGGGATGAAAATGGTGACGACGTTCAAACGGAAATAAAGGTCCTCGCGAAAGGTTCCCTCTTCGATCATCTCTTCGAGTCGTCGATTGGTGGCGGCCACGACACGCGTATCAACGTGTGAATCGCCGCAGGAACCCACCCGTCGAACTCGATGTGTCTCGAGTGTGCGCAGCAGTTTGGCTTGCGAAGCCAACTCGAGTTCACCGATTTCGTCGATGAAGATCGTACCGCCATCAGCCGCTTCAAAACAGCCGGTTCGGTCGGCCACGGCGCCCGTGAACGCACCCTTCACATGACCAAACAACTCGCTCTCTATCAAAGCCTGAGGGATCGCGGCCGTGTTGACATCGACAAATGGACCGGAAGCTCGGCGGCTGAGACTGTGCAGGGCAGAAGCGACCAGCTCTTTGCCTGTTCCGGATTCACCGCAGACTACGACGCTACTGTCTGATAGGGCGGCGTGTCGAACTTGTTCGTATACTCGCCTCATCGCTTTCGAAGTGCCGATCATGCCTGGCAAGTTTAGCGCGTGGCCGTTCCCACTTGAACTACTGAGATCGCGGGTCTCAGCACAGCGGGGGGGCGACTGGTACATGAACTGTTCCTTGGTTTGCTGGCGAAACTGCTGTCTGCCACACATTCAGCTCCCAAGCTATTCAGCCAACACAGGTCCCATGTTCGCAGCTCCGGCCGTTCCTGCCCCCTCGGTTCGCACCTCGCGTACCATTGAATCTCTTTAGGAGATTTATCAACGTATGAATTTTGCATTTCACTACTTTTCTAAGTATTCACAGCGCAAATATACTCGTGCCTCGAAATGCATTGCGATGGATGATAGGTAGCTGTGCGATCACAAATGGCTGTCGAGCGAACCATGCGAAAAATTAGACCACAATCGTTTGCGTAGATTCACTGTCGATGGCAATGCTGCATTAGAAGAAACCCCATGGCAGCGAAAATTGTTGAGCGGATCGGGACGACGCACGATCATTGTGGACCCTGGTTCAAGATACGCACCGCCTGGTGATAACCCTGTTCGAGTTCCGTTCGCACCGAGCCCTGCAGCGACTCATCCCAAGTGACCTTCCAAATCAAATCAGCATGCCGACGGAGACTCTCGATATCTTCAGTTCGCCGAACTCTGGCGGCGATCGTACAGATAGCGCCGAGAAGTCTAATTGATATGAGAGGTTGCGACTGACCGGCTTGGCGAAGTAGATCGAACGCAGTATCGGCGACACCTGCAAAGGTTATGGGATCAGCTATGACTCGCAGCCGACCGTCTGAATCGAATCGCCGAGCTTCTGGCAAAGAGCGGCTGGCTAGTTGGCTCAGCCCGACCGACAGCCAATCAATACAGCTGATCGCAGTGAAGGGATCATTGATTCCTGGCGAAAGGGCACGGAATGCCACTTCGACCAGTTGGCTAACTGCGAACTCGACATCTTGCGTAGAAGTCCGTTCGCGGCCAATCACAAATGTTTCGCTGACATTGTGCGACACTTCATCGTCGCACCGAGTACTCGGTGTCAGCATGGCCAGCGTGGTTCCTTCCACGACGAAACGTCCTGGGCGAAAGGCGACGTGGATCACCAGGTCATGTTCGCCTGCAATTTCCATGAGACGTTCATTGTCTATAGCCTGCAAGTAACCGCTATGCTCGGAGCGCACTTCAAGTGCGTCCTGCTGCGTGAGATCCTGCTCGACTTCTTCAGATTTAGCGTCCACCGCACTTTTTTCATGCCCTAGCTCGTCTGGGAAAAGGCGATCAATGGCGGCCCGCAAGTCTTGGCTAACCGTTTTGACGATATACGACGCTTGTATGGAGATCGCTACGTGATGAATAAAGTAGATCAGGACACCTAGGCTTGCCACTCCCAACAACACGCCCAGAGTCACCGATACTTGCGGTACAAATTCGCGGTCCTCTAGCCCACGAATCGTTCTCAGAACCAACAGGCAATACAGGAAGGTGGCAATAAAAGTGCCTAGCACAACTTGGTTGGCCGTGTCGCGCATGAAGGTGCGCAGCAGGCGTGGACCAAATTGCGAAGAAGCGAGTGTTAGCGCCACAATCGTAATTGAGAAAACAACACCAGCCACCGTGATCATGGAACTGGCAATGACCGACAATACAGCCCGTGCACCGTCAGCTCCACCGCCATACGTCCAGCCGCTGCCGCGCCAGGACTCAGGCAAACTGTGATCGAAGGCGACCGTTCCAACGGCGAGCACGACCGATGCCGCTGCCATAATGGTTGGGGTAAACCAGAAACTGGAGCGAAAGTTCTCCCAGTACGTACTGAATTGAGCGGACATGCGTGCCTTAAATGGAACCGGTGATGACGCTTGGCGTTGCATCCTACTTTAGCGTCCTCTTACAAGCTTGTCATGGCATAGCAGCATTTAGTTTCCGCGTAGGCTCAAAGCTCACGGGGCGTATCGAGTCGATCGTTCATTTCCATTTCGCACCTCAGCGACGTGGTTGAGCAAGTGATGAAATCTGCATACCGTCATCTGACAATTGCATAGCCCGCAACACCCGAACGATCCGACGTTCAAGTTGTTCTTTGGCTGACAGCGACTCGGCAGGTCCAGCCAGTCGATTCAGTTTGGCATTGAGTCCGTTCATTTTCTTCACAGCCAGTTTGGCTTGACGCTGCAGATCTACACTGAGCTGTTTCTCGATATTGGCTTCGGTCTCCAACACCAAACGATGGGCTTCTTCCGGTGTCTCTTCGATCGTTTCGAATATCTTTACAAACTGATCACGATTATCTTGCAAGAGTTTGCGGAACTGCTCGGCGCTTAATTCTGTGGCCGTATCCAGTCCTACGGCGAGTTGTCGAGCGGCCAGGCGTTCCAAGTCGGCTCGCGCGTCAGGCGCCGCTGCAATGATCGACTTGCTTACTCGCTTGGCAATTTCGGGTGCCTTTTCATGCGCCTGGCTGACGAGTTCTTGCCGGAACTCTGGATAGTTCTCGCGTACAGTTTGCTCGACCTGGTTCGCCAGGTTCTGAGGTTCCAATAGGCTTTGTACGCGGAAGTAGGCATAAATACCAATAGCCGCAATCTCGAGGGTCAGCAGGACAGCCAGCGCCGCCGTGATGTACGTGCGTCTGCGCACTTTGTTAGGTACATCCTGGATGTCGGTGCCATGCTCGGTATTGGGTGGAGTTGTGGCTGGGGTATGCGGTGTGGATGACATTTGCAGTTGGCTCCCGATGCGCAGTTAATATACAAGGAATAAAGTTCGATTAGCGTACTATGTCCGAGTCAAAGGGCCGAGTTAAAGCTATGGCTGAGTTGAAGTGGGGACTGGTTCTGCACTATTTGAATCATCCAGCGCCAGCATGGTCCAATCGGAGGAGTAGTCGGCCAGTTGTTCATGCAAGGATGGTTCGTTGGGGCCGGGCAGTGGCACGGGTTCTATGGCGGCCCAATGCGTTTGCGTCTGTTTGGCTTCGCGGCGAAATTCGTCCAGGTAGTACCGTTCGACGATTCGATCGAACGTATCTTCAAACTCCTTCATTACCCGATCTACGTTTTCTTGGCTCGTATATTTAGGGAACTCTTGCTGCAGGACGTCGCGGTGAACTTGGAGGTACTGACGATATTGATCTTTGACTTGACGCACGAAAATTTGTTCGACGCTCGTCAAGAGCGCCTCCCCTTCCCGCTCGAGCACGTTAACGTACTTGGGAAAGTCGCGACGAGCCTGTTCATAGACGGCGTCGGTGATTGGAGGGACAGTCTCCGAGGCTAATGCCATAACTTCTTGCTCGATAGCTTGAGAATGCTCGGCCAGACGTTCTCTGGCCTCCTCAGTGTACCTGGCAGTTAGCTCTGAATCGGGGGCTGGGCTCTCGGCGGACTCGGCATAGATCAGTCCAGCCGCGAAGGTTACTAACAACAACCCCAATAGCACATTAGCGACCAGCAAGGCCGTTAGCGTATCGTTCTTGCCTGTGTCGATGATCTTGGACATGGAAACCTCAGAAGTCAAAAGGAAGATAATTAAAGTCAGCTTGAGTTCGATTGGTGGGGCGTGCAAACTACATGCCCTGTTTCTTTGGAGTGCTGCGGCGTTAGCCGTAGCTTTGATGTGCTAACCCAACCGTTCCGTAGCCTGCACGAACCAGTGGTTATGAACGTTGCGTTGGTGCGTACAGGCTGCGGCGCAGTCAACGCTTACATCAAAGCTGTGGCAAACGCCACAGCACTCCAAGGCGACAAGTTGTCCGCCATATCGGACAAGTTGGCCTCAGGGTAGTGGTGACGTTGAAACTATGGTCATAGCATCGACCAGAAAATTGCAGCGACTCGCCAGCTATATGTCTGCACGTGCGATCAAACAGTGAGCATGGCGCGCACTTCGCAGAGTTTGTCATATCGTCGAGGCCACTCTTGGCCCGCCGCCAACACTAGTCATCGAGAGCGTCATTCTGATCGATGACAAACACGTGTTGGGTTTTTTTGGTACTCACTTACAGGGAGTAATAGTATGCAACGGTATTGGATTTGGACATCGATTGGGACGATCGTGGCGTTGATGGGGCCCGGAACGGTCCTCACCGCCCAGGAAAAGCAGCGGGACAATCAGCAGCAGTCGGGCAGTGCACAGCAGCAAAAGTCTGAACAACAAGGTCAGAGCGGTTCAAACAAAAACGATGAAAACCAGAGTCAAAACAACCGCAAACAGAACTCGAGCGATCGAGACGAAGTTCGTTTGCAGTACGACGATGACAAGAACCGATTGTCCATCGACGTTGACGAGGAGATTCAGTTCGAGGATCAGCCCAATCGTCGCGATGTGCTGCGTGACGGTCAATTCGACTTGAAATACGACACGGACAAGAACGATCTCCGCACTTCTGGTGAAGGGACCATTGACGTGGATCGCGCCGTCAGCCAAACGGGCCGCTGGTGGCAGTCGTGGTGGGATGATGAGCGCCAAGCTCGACGCGGTCGCACTGAAGGTGCCAGCGTGGGTGCGGCTGAATTTATTCGTCAGTACGATGACAACAACGATCAACGCTTGACCAGTCGCGAACTGCCTCCGCACATGCGCAGTGATTTTCAAGAAATTGATCGCAATGACGACAACGTGCTGTCTCGACAAGAATTAAGCCGTTTTGGAGAACTTTCGTTCGACGAGCGACAACAACGCCAGGCCAACAATCGTAACCAGCGGGATAACAGCACAGCCAGCAACGATAGTAATGATCGCAGTTGGTCGCAGTGGTGGTCATCCTGGTGGTCGGACGATCAGTCTGGTGCCTCACAGCAGGAAATCGCTAGCAGCGGTTCACGCCGACTGCTGCAAACGTATGACAAGAACAATGATGGGTTCTTGACCAAGGCAGAGCTTCCCCAGCGTATGCACGACGACTTCGAATTCGTGGATCGTAACAACGACGGTTACGTAAGTCGCAACGAAGTGCAGCAATACGGCTACGCCCTGCGCACACAGGCTTCAAATACCTCGTATGCTGACAGCCGTTCCACGACTTCCGGCAATCGCCAGTCGAGCAGCACTGCGCAGTCCGGCAGCGATGATGATCAGAGCTGGTCGCAGTGGTGGTCGTCATGGTGGTCCGACGAGAACAGTGGCCAAAACAATCAAGAGATTGCAGCCAATGGGGCTCGGCAGTTCATTCGTCAACACGATGACAACAACGATAATGTCATCGTTCGCAGTGAATTGCCAGCCGGTATGTACGATGAATTTCAACAGATCGATTCCAATAGCGATCGACGTTTGACTCGCGCGGAAATCGCCAGCTATGCTTCACGATCGGGAGAGCAATTCTCGCAGAATCGACAAGAGCGAAGTGGTTCGATGGGCCAGAGCAACGGTCAATCGTCCGACCCAATGAACACTGCCTATGTATGGGTGATCGACGCCAATCATGGTCATCTGAAGCGAGAAGAACTGCAGAAAGCCTATGGAGTCTTGAGTAAGATCGACGCCAACAATGACGGCGAAATTTCGCAGAGCGAATTAGAGCAACGCCGCGAGCAGGCCGTCGCAGAATGGTGTGAAAAATGTTTCGACAAGCTCGACGAAAATAGCGACAGTCGCCTGAGCCGCAACGAAGCAGAAGATTCCATGTTCGCTGAAAGCTTCGATGACTTCGACCAAAACAACGACGGTCGATTGAGCAAGTCCGAAGCACGACACGGCGTACAAGATGAATTGGAGTCGCAAAGCGCATCGCGAGCGCAACCCGATCAAACCAATCGTCGTTTCTAATTTAACTTGAGAATTCCGACAGAGCCGTCTACGCAAGTAGCGACTTTGTTGGCTCCCTGAAGGAGGCGAGTGGGCGCAAGTTCACTCGTCTCTTTCTTCGTATATGGCCTCCACCGAGCTCGCCTCGCTTGGCTGGTTGACTCGTTTAACCCGTAGCCGAAGGCGAGGTAAACGAAGGAGTGGTTTCTCACCGCCAACTCATTAAGTTAAGCAAGCGGACGCTCAGGTAAACGCAAGCTTGGTTAGAGGGTGCGCCTCGCCTGGCGGCTACGGGTTAAACGAGGATGCTTAGGTAAACGCAGGATTTGGTTAGCGGGTGCGCCTCGCCGGCGGCGCCGCAGGCCAGGTAAACGAAGGAGTGGTTTCTCACCGCCAACTCATTAAGTTAAGCAAGCGGACGCTCAGGTAAACGCAAGCTTGGTTAGAGGGTGCGCCTCGCCTGGCGGCTACGGGTTAAACGAGGATGCTTAGGTAAACGCAGGATTTGGTTAGCGGGTGCGCCTCGCCGGCGGCTACGGGTTAAACCCGGATGCTAGAATGTGGCCATTGACTGTGCGGTTGAGGGCGAGGGGATGTCAGTGGAGCCACAAAGCGACGAGGAAGACTCACTTGGACTAAACGATTTTCGGCCTGCGCAGTTTGCTGCAAATTTAATGCTGCCTGCGGCCGATGAGAGACTGGCCAGGGATGCGGCGGTGGCGGTGCGCCAGGAATATCGCGATTGCACTCAGTGGAAGAAGCTGCAATGCCAAAAGGTCAGCATCATCGCCGAACGGGATCGCGGCAGTGTTTGCGCGGTGCATGTGGGCAAGGCAGTTGAGTTCGATTGGACTTGGGAGGGGGCCTTCGCATTTCGTCCCAGATCGCTCGATGACAATGCACTACTGGCCAACTTCTCCTACGAAGACGCCGCCTTCGAAGATGAAATCGTGTGGAAAGGCGAAGTGCTGGAAGTGGACGAGCGAAACGGCTGCTTGTTCATTAGCCTTGATAACCCCGAACTGGCACCGACAGTCGGTCCATTCTTTGTCCGCCCCTTCGAATTTCTGTCGGTCATCAATGCAGTCTACAATGACGACGCATTCCAAGAGTTACGTGCGGATTTGCCAGGCCGATTGGCGGCGAGCGAAGGCGGAGTCCATCCGGCGCTGCCAGAAGTGGACGAAGTTGGGCTGGAGCATCTGCGCGCATGGTGGCGACATTCGTGGAGCGTACTATGGGGGCCACCGGGTACCGGCAAGACCTGGATGACCGGTCAGCAAATTGCAGCTGTCCTGGTCGATCCCAGCGAACGCATCCTGGTCGTCTCTACAACCAACCTTGCCACCGATGCAGTGGCTCTATCGATCGGCAACGCAGCCCGCAGTGCTACTCGAACTGAGTTGGACGAAGGCAAATTGCTGCGCATCGGTAAAGGAGCATCGATCCGCAGCTTCGCCGATGCCGAGCTTGAATCCATGTTGCAGGGGACCGAGTCCGAAGTGCTGCATGAGATTGATCAGCTAGCTGGCCAACTGCGACTGTTTGATACTTGGGAAGAGAAAGCTCTGACGCGCAAGAAGATCACTGAGTTGCGCGCTGGCGGAGGCGATCAGAGCAAACGCAACTTCGTCGATCCCGAGGTCCGCGTCGTGGTCGCTACTGCCTTCAAGGCTACGTGTCAACTCAGAGACAAACTGATCATGAAACTGCTCGCCGAGGGCAGCGCTCCCTTTACAACGATCTTTATCGACGAAGCTGGATTATTGTCGCGGACCGCCATTGCCGCTCTATCCCTCTTGGCGGCTCGTCGCGTCGTGCTGGTTGGTGATTCAAAACAACTGGCACCCATTAGTCGCATCTCGCGCATTCTGCCCACCCGGCAACAGAATTGGTTGGCCAGTAGTGGACTCAGCCATCTGGATGACCTGCAAGACACACCTGCGGCCGTTCACGTATTAACCCAGCAGCGCCGCATGCATCCCGATGTCTGCCAGGTTGTATCTGCTTTTCAGTACGCTGGACTCCTAACGACGGCCCAAGATACATGCGAGCGCAGTTCGACGCTGCCGCCAGCTTTGGCCAACTACTCGCGAGCCATCTGGTATATGCTCGACGCCGAAGGCAGTTCTCTGGCGTCGATTCGAGCGCAGCGCGGACCGGGCAATAAGAGTTGGATCCGGTCGATAACCCCGATCGTTCTCGAGAAGATTCTTGACGATGACCGCATCAGGCAAGCCAACGGACTTTTCATCGCCCCGTTCCTGGCGCAGGCTCAAGCCATTGATGCCTTGTTTACCCAATGGGGGCTAGCGAAGTGGCAATCCTCGACCGTCCATAGTCAACAAGGATCCGAAGCAGACATCGTCATCTTCGATACAGTCAACGCAGGCAGTTACAGTTGGCCCTTCGATGAATGGAAGCGACTCATCAATGTCGCTCTCAGTCGCGCGCGCGAAGCGGTCATCGTACTGGCTAGCCGCAATGAGATGGAAGAACCGTATCTCAGGCCACTCATTCAGCATTTGACTCCCAGCCAACTGGTCGCGCAAGGCGAAAGCCTCGAGTGGCAAACGGTCAGCGATGTATGTACGACTGAGGCCCAGCGGCGCACGGCTCTAGCGATCGAGCCCAGGGAAGCTTATGCGCGAAAGCAGAAGTCATCCAGCGCTATGGGCCGACAGATTGACCAGCGTAAGGGCATGAGCCCGGTACTCTCGGAGGAACAACAACGCCTGACCAACTTAACGCTGGATGGTAAACCACGTTTGGTGCGCGGAGTCGCCGGGAGCGGCAAATCGCTGGTCCTGTGCAACTGGTTGGCCAAGACCGTGCAACGCAAGCGCGGTGATAAGAACTTTCGTATTTGGGCCGTGTATGCGAATCGGTCGCTGCATAAACTGCTGCAAGAATCGGTGGAAGTGGCGTGGAGTAGTTTGACGCAGGGTGACTTATTCGAGACGACAGGCTTCCCTTGGGATCGTGTCTCGCTGATGCATGTACGCGATGTGTTGGCCGGCATCCTGCCCAGCGCAGATTTGTCAATCGAAGCGTTTGAGTTTGACTACGATCGCGCAGCCGAAGAGTTTTTGAATCGTCAGGATGCCACGGAACTACTACCACGCTGCTCAGCACTCTTTATCGACGAAGCTCAAGACATGGGGCCATCCACACTGAAGTTGTTGCTGTCGATCGTCGAGCAGGCCAGTCCGGAGGATCCCAACAGTCGAGCCGCTCACATATTTTATGACAACGCGCAGAATGTCTATGGTCGCAAGACTCCCAAGTGGGCGGAGTTGGGTATCGATCTGCGCGGACGTTCGATCATCATGCGCGAAAGCTTCCGTGCGACGCGGCGCATTGCGGAGCTGGCGCTGAATGTCCAATACCGACTTACGCCTGATGATCAACGTCACGATCAGCAAGAGCTGCTGGATCTCGGCCTGATCGAAAAGTGTTCTGGCGTTGATGAAGATTGGTTTAGCGTACATTTCAACGAGATTCACGGGCCAAACCCTATATTTCGTGGCTTCGACAGCCGCCATGAAGAGCTTGAGATGATCGTCAAGCATCTCAGGCACTTGATTCTCAACGACGGCATTGCCGCTTGCGATATATGTGTAATCTACAATGGCAAAGCAGTACTGCAACTGTTGGAGTCGAAGCTGTCTGCCAGGCTGGCCGAGATCGGGGTCGAACTCTCCGTACAAGTGAATCGGCCCTTCGAGCGTCAAGAAAACACGCTAGTTGTCACGACCTCGCATTCGTACAAAGGCTACGAATCGGAGGTGGTGATCATTCCATGCGTTGACCAGTTCGTCACCGGCGACGGACAAATCCTAGCCAACAGTCTTTACGTCGCCATGACTCGCGCGCGATCTTTACTTGCCATCTATGGAACTCGCGATGGCAGTTCGACTTCGCGGAAAGTAATCCAAACGATCGAAACTTGTATGTCTCCTTTCGCTCCGCGAAAGGCAGTTGCCCCTTAGCTGACAATGCCTAATGCGCTGCATCAGAATTGATACTTGCGAATAAATCGCTTATCAATAAAGTATTTCAGCCACCAACACCAGCGACCGTAGAAAGTGAAGGACTTGTACTGCATCAGTGCTCGACCATCGCCTGTGTTAAGAAGTTTTAGGAAGTCGCGCTGAGGGTGAAAAGTTTGCAGCGGCGCGTGGTCTAGGATCGCGCATAGGTTGTGCCACAGTATGGGCGCTTGGCGCACCGCGTAGACTCCAGCTTTGGGAGCGGGGCTTTCTAGGATCGTGCCCGAATCGCCCACTGCGAATATGGGATGTCCAGCAATGGTTTGCAGGTTCGCAGCCGTGGCCACAAAGCCGCGCTCGTCCGGTGGCAATCCGAGTTTGCTTAACACGGGTGGTGCGGCAGCTCCAGTTGCCCAAATGACGCAGTCGGCGGGGAACTGTCTGCCGCTGTGATCCGTCAGTCGTTCGTCGGAAAAGTGCGTGATGCGTGCATCCGTAGTTACCGCGATTTGGCGTCGCTCGAGAATTCTTCGCAGTTGTCTTACACTGCCAGATCGCAGCTCTTCGGCAATCTCGCTCGACGAAGTCAGGATCTGTATCGAAGCAGTTGCCAGTTCGGTCGAAGTTTCGAGTCTGGTACGC
Source organism: Rania fehmarnensis (assembly GCF_056494185.1). Classification (NCBI taxonomy): domain Bacteria; kingdom Pseudomonadati; phylum Planctomycetota; class Planctomycetia; order Pirellulales; family Pirellulaceae; genus Rania; species Rania fehmarnensis. The sequence continues at coordinate 8,107,794 of NZ_CM151398.1, read as the reverse complement.
AAGCAAAGCGCGATCTCAATACTGGCTACGCCACCGCCGACAACAGAGATCCGCAGGGGACGTGGAATATCGTGTTGCACATGACAATGGACGACCGCTAGTCTATCGTCTAGTCGCTCAAGAAAGCTGCTCATCGGTTTGATCGGCACCAGGGCGGGCGTTTCGATCTCGTTCCAGCCCGCAGGCATCGAACCGACGCCGATGGAGAGTACATCGAATCGCAGCGATTCTCGGTCCGCAAACGTCAGCACTTGATTGGACACATCCAAGCCATCGGCTTGCGCCACGATTAACTCTGCGCCGGCTCGACTGCATAAGGCTGCCAGATCGATCTGCATCTCCGCCGGGGTGAATTGCCTGGCTAATGCGCCGGGCAGCATGCCTGAATAAGTGGCCACTGGACAGTTGGAGACGCAGACCAGTCGGCAATCAGGCAATGGAGAATCGATCCACTTGCGTACTACATGCGCGTGCGTGTGTCCGATTCCCAGTAACACGATACAACGCACAACCAACTCCCGCATAAATGGCCACCGCAGGGTAGCCACCGTCGCCAGACGGTGGACGCGCTACGTTTGATTGGCCACCGCTTGGCAGCTAACATGATCCAAACGACTTCGATTTTCAAGGCAGAACCTGAAACACGGTAATCGATGGATCGAGTTCGGCCCCTGAGACGTAAACGAAGCGGCTATCCGATGAAACTTCGACAGCTGCAGCGCTACCTTTCCACTGCGGGCGGAAAGCGACTGTCTCGATAGCGGTCAATTTGCCACTGTTTGGATCACGCTTGAATGTGGACAGCGTACCCTGAGTCGTGCCGACTGCATAGAGTCGCTGACCGTCGGGGCTGATCGCGAGTTGATTGCCGCCTTGAAAATTCTCCAAGCCTGCAGATCCACTCTTATGTTCCTCCAGTAAACTCAGTTTCTCTTGCTCGGCGTCGAAGGCAAAGACACCCACGCCACCGTCGCCTCGAAAGCGACCAGATAGCGTATAGACAAACGTGCCCGATGGATCAATGACCACGGACATAGCTCCATCGAGCACACTTAGCTTGTCCGGTTCTGATCGCATGGTCTCGATCAGTTCAAGTTTTCCTGTTTCAGCGTGGCGGCGCAGCGATACTAAGGACTGACCGTTGGAGGCAGTGGCAAACAAATGCTTGCCATTGGGATGTGCGACTATGCCTCGACCGTTGGCTAGTGCACCTTGTGGAGCCCTGAATGCTTCGACAAACTCAATTTTGTTGTCTACGACCTTGAGTACGACGATCGATGGCTTAGCCATAACGAGTACCGAATTGGTCATTCCGCTGTCTACAACGTAGGCAAATTTACCGTCTGTCGAAAATGCGCCCCGGATCGGCCACTGAAAGGTGCTTTTGCCATCGCTGTGCTTATCGATGGTGTTTGAATGTGTTAACTTGCCTGTATCGAGATCGCGCTGAAACAGTGTCATAGCCTTCGATCGAAACGCGGTGGCCAGTCCCAGCTTGCCATCGGGACTTATGCGAAAATCGATCACACCGCGCAGTGCGTTTGGGGTGTTCAGCGAATCGACCAACGTTAGTCGACCAAGCTGCGGATCGACTGAAAAAGTATGTAGGGTGGCTGATTGGTAAGCCGAGGCGTACAAAAAGCGGCCATCTGAACTAAGCGTCAGGCCGACGACTCCCTTCAGACTCTCCTGCTCGAAGTTCTGTACGAACTTTAGTGTTTTCGATTGCTCGATAACTTCCGGTGCGTTCCCAGCCTCGTTGACCGGCGGTGCCTGGGCCAATGTGTCGTGAACGCTCGTACACCAAAACAGCCAGACAATGGTCAATAGTTTCCTGCAAATCATCGTTGATCCCAAAAAATCATATAGTGATGGCAATCGCAAACGTAATGCTCAACAACCTATTGCTAATGGACATCATTTGTGACGGCTGTAGAGAAAATTTTATGATCTCACCCAGTTCTCCACCCAGCGAGTGACCGGGAGGGCGAATGCTCCTGCTGAGCCCAACACCGCTCAGAAGAACGGAAATAGGTCCGGGGGAAGGTGATGATCGAAGAATCAGCCGTAGTGCGTTTGATTCGGGCGGTTTGCGTCCCCGGGACGTTGTCCTCAATTCATGGCGGTGTTGGGCTCAGGAGGACCTTCGCCCTCCCGAGGCGCGCGGTCGGTTGAAGATTTGGTCAGAGGGTGCTGAGCGGCTGAGGACAGCCGCTCTACATCTCCTCAATTCATGACGGTGTTTGGCTCAGGATGACCTTCGCCCTTCCAGGGGACCAGCAGTGGTGGAGGACTTTGGCAATGTTTCCGCGAATTACAATGTCGGCGCTTTGAGAAACGTGACGCGTCTTGGGTTCGAAGGCCACGCCGAGATTCGCTTTGCGGAGCATACACGCATCGCCGTCGTTGTCGCCGATGGCGATGATGTGGAGCGGCTGAGGGCACAGGTCGCTCAAATGATGCAGCACGTTTTCTTTGCAGATAGTGTGTTGTGGGCAGCCGCTGGTATGTTTCATAGAGGGGCAGACCGTCACCGCGCCGCTCGCGCGCCCAGAGCTGAACTCGAGCAAGTGCGCGAGGCTAAAGTCAGCGAAAACGCGGCGGCGGATAACTTCAGTGGCAATATAGTAGCTGTCGCTAACAATACCGACTGCATAGCCGCGTTTTCTCAAACCCACGACCAGTTCGACCGCCCCTGTGGTCAGCGGCATGGCCATTGCCACTTCGTGAAATGTCGACTGCGGTACCTCTGCAAAGAGTGAGGCGATCTGAGCAGTACGATCAGCAGCTGATAAGCATTCGTTGTCCAAAAAAACACTCAGATCATGTTGACGCGAGGTGGCCTTGGCCAGTTCCTCTACAAATCGTCCTTGGATCAACGTGCCGTCCATATCTAGCAGTGCCAACCTGCGTGGCGAGTCGAGACGCAAGAGGATGTCTGGCAAGTCAGCACCGGCTAGGCGCTCCTGCTCTCGTACCGATAGAAGCTGTGATTCATTAAAGCGACCATAACGTCGTGCGCGGTCGAGAATGGTTCGAACTACCTGCTTGGCCATGCGATTCAAATTCTCTAGCGGTTGGCAATCGTGTTCCAGGTAGCCAATGTCTACTTGCTCAATCCGGACTCCATTGGCATGCATATCCAACAGCAGTCCAATGTCGACACCATAATCGTTCTCGAGATCGAGGGACTTAATCAGGCTGCGCCTGGTCGCGATAATGCCACCAAGGGGCTGATCGATCGACAACAGCTCTGGAAAGAACGTTTGCAGCAGCGGTTTGGCGGATAGCTGCGTGACACGCCCAGCCGTGCGTGTGAATCTGGCTTTAACAAAATCGGCGCGACCTGCCAAAAGTGGCCGCGTCATCAGTTCAACCAGGTCGCTCGTAAACTCCGACAAGTCGCCATCCATGAACAGCAGATACTCCGTCTTGGCTGCCAAGGCTCCATCGAGCATCGAAGCGCCCTTGCCCAAGAACGAACTGGTAATGACGCGAGCGCCTGCCGCCGTGGCCAATTCAGGTGTTCCGTCGATCGAGCCATCATCGACGACGACGACTTCCGTAACCAGAGTGGCCTGCTTGATGTGTTGGATCAGGTCACGGATGGTGGCGCATTCGTTCAGCACAGGAATGACGACTGAAATCATTTGTGCATCCTCACTGGTTGATGCCGGAAATTACATGCCAGGCCCTTCGGCCAGTTCTAAGCATGTGAACGTGTCCACAGGCTTAGATGCAACTTAAGACATGGAATGAGGCAGCGCCAATACGACAGAATGTCGACGTGCTAAGCACGTCGACACGTCCAATTCGGGATTAGGGCACAAACAGGAATCGAGGATAGAGTTTATCACAAACCACATTCAACGCTAATAAAACTTGGTAAGTTTAACCATACCAAATAAAGCTGGTCGATGTTGCCTAAGCCCAGGTGGTCATCTCGCCTCACGCATTGCCCCCTGATTACGACCATGTGTGTCCGCAAAGCGTTCACTATTTTCTTGATTGGATTTTGTAGTTCGTTCATGGCTGAATTCGCCCTGACACGAAGAGTGCCCTAATCCCGAATTGGACGTGTCGACGTGCTTATTGCCGGACAGTGTATCTGCTCCGGTCGGCCAACGCTCGATAAACTTCTGCGGTAATATGAACCACGAATGCGTGATCTGCATCGCTCAGTCTCTCATCGACACTCTGTGAAACCACAGAATCGCGAGCGGTGAAATTCTCTGGAAGTGGCTGATGGATTTTGTCGGCCAAAGGCAATTGTAGAAAATTGGCTAACTCGTGAACCGTGGCCTCAAAGTTTTCAAACAGCGCATCGTAATGAAGCAAAAGGAACGCGTGCCTTCCCAGTCGCGAGCCACCTTCCAGCCAACCTTGAACATGGTTAGCCCAGCGATGGACCATCGTTTCGGCCGTTCGATGTTGAAAGCGCAGCATGTCACCGGTCGGCGGTGTGCGGATGAACTGGCTGGCCATCTGTACTTGCGGTCCGGCGGATGGATCGACATTCCATAGAAAGTTCTGGTAACTTCTCAGCGCCGGTAGAACATCGCGCATGACATAAATGATGCGCAAATCGGCACCGTAGTTGCGCAGCCAATCGGCATAAAAGCCGTGCTCATAGTGCGATTTAAAAAGGTCGACTACCCAGTGTCCGGGCAAGTGTGCGACAATGGAGTCGTCCGATAGTAGCGCCTGAGAGTCAGGCATGGGACCGTCGCTCAGTTCATGTGTGCACGCGTGAGCGTAGCCGAAGTTCAAGGCCAGAGCGTCCGAAACGAACTGCCCACCCGAGCATTCATGGGCCGCCACCAACACCTTGGGGCGCGGCACCCTGGGACTTGGCCCCCTGGGGCGCGGCACTGCCGAATCATGTTTGCCGATCGGAATGGCTAGCATGGGATTGTACTGTTTCTCGAATTGAGAACCCAGTTTCGTAAACTGGGCGACCTGGGCGTGCTGGCTCAATTTCAATGCTAGGTGACGAACTGGCGATGGCCAATACGACAATTTGTCATGCTGTCACGTTGCAGTAAGCTGAGTAAAAAACAGTATGGAAATCAGTACATCCTTATCGAGATCGCAACTGCGGTGGCGGCCCTTCGTCATGACCGGAGTCGCTTTGATCCTGGTGTTGGCCACCGGGGTCTGGGGGATGGTGCGCGACTTGGGGCAAGTCACCGAATCGATCACGCGAGCTGAGTTGGCCAAGTTTCAATCGCACGCCGAGCGGACGGTCCATCGCATTGATTCGGAGATCAGCCAGAGCAAGGATCTACCAGCGTTTGTCAAAAGCAATCCACGGTGGTTTGAAGATCTCTGGAAACTCACGGTTCGCCGTATGCCAGAAGTTCTGTACGGAGCCGTCTTGGACGCTGACATGATCTCGATGGAAGACAGCAATCGTCTGCTGCTGATAGATCAAGCCAAGACCGTTGGATCGAGTCTCATAAAACTGCCGCCGTCCATAGGCGGTGTCTCGCTAGGTCACTTAGGCGACAATTTGTTGCTACTGCCAGCCAGTGAGCATACCACTAATAAGCGTGTACTGGATGTGACCTACCCGATCCGCGCAGGAACCGCGGTGTTGGGATACTATCGCACTGGTATGGACTACGACCTGCTGCAGAACAAGATCGCTCAGGCGCGTCGCCGAGTCTTCGGCGGCTGGGCCAGCAGCTTGCTCGCCATCACCGCCATCGTAGTCGGAGCTTGTATTTCGCTTTACCGCTTGGGTTTGCATACCGTTCAATTAGAAAGGCAGTTGGGCTCCGCCGAGATGCGCAGAGTGGACGAACTGCATCGGTTGATCGTGGGCCTGGCACACGAAGTGCGAAATCCACTAAATGCTATTCGCTTGAACCTGTTCGCTTCCAAGAAGATGTTGCGCGAAGGGCGAGACTTCGATATCGAAGAAGCTGCGATCATCATGGATGAGTCGGTTGAGGAGATCGAACGCATGGACGATTTAGTTGGGCAACTACTCGGCTATGCCCGTGTGGTCGCCAAGTCGCCATCGCTGGTGAACCTGAACGAGCAAATCGATTCCGTGCTGAGGTTCTTTGGACAATCGCTGGAACAAAGTCGCGTGCAAGTTAGTTTTGACCGTGGAGTTCACGAGCCTATCGTATCCATGGATCCGCAGAGCTTGCGGCAGATCATGATCAACCTGCTTCAGAATGCATGCCAATCGATGCAAGCTGGGGGAATCATCAAAATCTGCATTGTTACCCAGGAAGAGGCGGTGCACATTTCCGTGCATGATAGCGGTGGTGGAGTAGACGATGCGATCATGCAGAAAATCTTCGATCCCTTTTTCAGTACCCGCGAAGACGGGGTAGGTATGGGATTGGCAGTGGTTAAGGGACTTGTCGAAAGTTCAAAAGGAAGTATTTCGTGTCGCCGCAGCGACTTGCTGGGCGGGATGGAGTTTCGTATCGAGTTACCAGCAGCTGCCCTGGAAACGGTTGGGTAAAGATCATGTCGCGTCAGCGCAGAATTCTCATCATTGAAGACCAAAAGCGCGAGCGAGATGCGCTATCTCGGGTGCTGAAGATAGAGGGATACGTACCGGTCGCCGTGCCGGGAATCAAGGAACTGAATGATCACCTCAGCGATGTATTCGACCTGGCCATTTGCGATTTGCGACTAGGAATGGACAGCGGTTTGGATGTTCTCAGACTGGTCAAAGAGAACTGGCAAGGCATCCCCGTCATCATGGTGACGGCTTATGGCGCGATCGATAGCGCGGTTAACGCCATTAAACTCGGCGCGATCGATTATTTGACTAAACCACTCAAGCCGGCTGAGTTGTTGACCTTACTGAATCGATACCTACCGATGGAACGGCAGGACTCCCCTGCTCCGCAGTATGCATTCTGGCTTGAAAAACAATTGGGCAGTTCGCGCCTGATGAGCTCGATCTACGAGCGTGTATCAGTTCTGTCGGAGTCGGATGGCCCTGTGCTGATCGCGGGAGAACAAGGGGCTGGTCACGAACTGGTGGCAGCTGCCATTCATGAACAGAGCGCGCGCAAGCATCGGCCGTTTATTGAATTTCGCGCCTCGTCTTATGCAACCTCAGCAATTGAAACAGAGCTCTTTGGGTTGGGACGCACGGATTACTACAGTCGGACGAAGTTGAACAAGGGACGGGTCTCTCAGGCGGCTTCAGGGACGATCTACGTGGAAGAGTTCTTTGCGATGCCGATGGTGACGCAAGTGCGACTGTTCGAAGCCTTACATGGCTCGCGCCGCCCGGCTAACGTCGCCAAAGAAGAGGTGCGGCTGATCGCCGGGGCAAGCTTGCCGCTAGCCGATTTGCATGAACTGGAACATAGCAACTCCGAGTTGTTGTCCAACTTGAAGCAAGGCTTGATTGAGTTGCCCGCGCTCCGCGAGCATCCCGAGGACATCCCCAGTCTTATCGACCATTATCTGAACGAGTGTTCGCGCAGGCACCTTCGAGCCCGACCGATGCTGGACGACGCACTCTTGAATTTCTTGTGTTCGTACGAGTGGCCGGGCAATGTTCGGCAACTGCGCAATGCACTCGAGAACATGTTGGTATTGTCGCGAAGCGAAAAGATCTCGATGGATGAGTTGACGGCTTTCTTAGGCGGTGAGCATTTAACCGAATCATCGCCTATCTCGGCCTCTGAAATGAGCCTGTCGGAACTTGAACGCATCGCGGTGATCGGTGCGCTCAAACGCAGCTTGGGCAACAAAACACATGCCGCTCAAAAGCTTGGTATTTCGGTGCGTACGCTGCAACGGAAAATGAAGCAATGGAAAATGGAAGGGAGTGAAGTTGATGCATAAAGGGTCGGCCGTAGCCTGGCAACAATTTGAGCTCATGATGCGTACGGGAGTTCCCCATGCGATGGACATTGCCTGCGAATTGGCGCGCTGCAAGTTAGAAGTGCCCGTGCCAACGCTGGACGTCAAGCCAAACATTGATTTGCAGTACTATTGTGTGATTCATCGCGCGTATCGCGCAAAAGTCTTGACTCTGTTCTTGTCGATGATGAAAGTGATCAAGGACACCGAAGGCTGGGCCAATGTTCAAGCTTGTCAGGATACGCAGTTGAGCCTGGTGGATATCTGTTCGGAAAATCGTCATTTGCCGCCCAGTGTGTTGGCTGAAATGATCTATCACCGGCTGGCCTACTCAGAAAACGGCCAGCTGTGTTTGGCCAGTGACTCCAAGAAAGTGGCCTAATCCCGAATTGGACATGTCCACGTGCCTAGCGACTGCGGCCGTGATACCCAAACGGGATTGCAGCGCCTACACTGGTGTCCAATTGTGCCATTGGTACAAGTGTTTGTATCATCGATTTTTCTGGGCAAGGATTCTACGGTGCTGTTCGCCTCAGGTCTGGTCATAGTTGGCATTGTTCTGCTGATTGCTGGTGGCGAAACCTTGCTGCGCGGGGCAGTTGGTTTAGCCACGCTGTTGCGATTGACACCCGCCGTCATTGGACTGACCGTGGTCGCCGCCGGTACTTCGGTACCCGAACTGGCTGTCAGCGGCGTGGCTGCGTATCAAGGCAGTACCGACATCGCGGTGGCCAACGTGGTTGGGTCAAACATCTTTAACGTCACGGTGATCCTGGGGCTGTGCGCCCTGATTCGGCCATTTGCCATCGTGGGCAATACAATGTGGCTCGAGTATCCAGCCCTGGCGCTGGCAACTCTTTTGTGCGTAGTCAATGTGCAAGATCATACGGTCAGTCGCCTGGACGCTCTGCTGTTCCTGTTGTTGTATGTCGGTTTCACTGCCTACCTGGTCCGGCTGGTTCGCAAACAACTGACTAAGCAAGAAACGGATCACCTCAAAGAGGAAGTGCAGGAGTTGGTGCCTGAGAAAAAGCCCAGCATCGCCTTGTGTAGTATTCTGCTGATCGTAGGCATTGCTCTGCTGGGGGGTGGCGCGCAAGCGACGGTGACGGGAGCGTCACAACTGGCGCGGCTTTGGGGTTGGTCGGAAAGTCTAATTGGATTGACGATCGTGTCGATGGGCACAGGCTTACCCGAGGTAGTCGCTTCTTTGGTGTCGAGCCTGCGCGGGCGTAGCGATATGGCTATCGGCAACGTGATTGGCTCGAACCTATTCAACATCCTGGTGATCTTGGGTTTGACCGGACTAGTCCATCCCTTGCCCGTTCAGGAGTCGATCGTCAAATCGGATTGCTGGTGGATGTTAGGCGTCACCGCCGTGCTCTTGCCAATTTTAATGAACGGTCGCAAAGTGAATCGCTGGGAAGGCGGCGTCTTGCTGCTGACCTATGGTGCGTACCTGGCGTATCTCTTGTCTGTCCAGTGAAAGTTATCTGGTACTCTTACTCCAATTTGTACTCCTACTCCTACTCCTACTCCTACTCCTACTCCTACTCCTACTCGTACTCCTACTCGTACTCGTACTCGTACTCGTACTCGTACTCGTACTCGCAATTTTTCGAGTAGGAGTAGGAGTAGGAGTACGAGTAACCCCCATTTCCCATCGCTAGCGAGATTGGTACGTGTGGATGGTGACCGTTTTGTTGTTGATCGAAGCTGATTCGGCGTAGATCAGCAGGCAGTGGCTTGACCGGTAGAGCAGCTCTACGATGGTGGCCAGTTGCGATAGCGGCATGTACATCGTGATCAAGGCTTGAGTGGCATTGAAACGCGGCTCCGTTAGTCTGGCACCATCGGGCAGAAAGATGATGTCGCCATTTTGGGCTATGGTACCGAAGTAGGGACGACCTTGAACTCGAATGTTATTGCGGAAGCTTGCGGAACCGCCAGTTGAGATAGACGAATAGCTTTCGCTGTTGGTCGATACGGATTCGATCAGTAATCCATGTACTACTGCGAATTCATCGGGAGAATAAAGTTGGCGGAGTGACTGTTCTTCGTCAGCGGAAGGTTCATTTCGAACGGTCATTGTGAATCTTGCGTGAATGCAGGGCCTTGGTCTCATTTCTCAACAGGTGTCAACACTCACCCATAGCTTGCGAACAGAGAAATGAGACCTGACCCCTTTTTCAGTAAGTCTAACCGATCCACTGGCCATTGGGGCTGAGTTTGAAGTGCCTAGCGCCTTCGACGGCGATTAACGACAACCATTGGTTGTTGACCAGATTGGCAACCAGTTCATGCTTTTGGTAGATACGTTCGATGCTCTCACGCGACGCACAGATGACTACCAACAGTCGCATGGGCAGGTGTCGGAAACTCGCTCCATCGTGCAGCGATTGAATCGGTAAACCGGTTTTCAAATCGCCCGCGTTACCTGCCAGTATGCCGAACTTGCCGACCACGTTATGGATCGTCTTACTGCCGCTCCCGAAATGAGGATTGTCGACGGTCGAAGCGTAATACTGCATATTGATCCAGTTGGCCACGATCATGGGTGCCGTCATGATGCCTTCTAGAACCGCACCGCTGGGATCTTGCTCTTCCTCGTAGCTATGCAAAAAGACTCGTCCCTCCAGATCGAGCTGGCTGGTCATCGAGCGCGGTCCGACAAAGAAGGCAACGTTTCCAGCCAAACCCCATTCCGGTCGGACTTCCGACCAGTCCGTAGCGCGACGCATTACATCCAGGGCACTGCGAGAATTTAATTGGGGCATACGCTCATGAGCGGCGGCATCCGTTGCGTCCTGGCAAGCGGTTCGCAGATCGGCCAACTCGTTTTGGTGCGATTGCGGCACTAGATCTTGATCCAGAAACTCGATGGCGTCCGTCGTAGTATTGTGGACCGCCGCCAAGAAGTATGTGTCGGGTGGAATCGTAATGCCCAGCTGGCACAAGCCCAGTCGGGCTTCGGTTTGATTCAACAGCAGAGCCAGCCAGCGTGCGTTGGGCGCGCCCGAATGCCCGCCACATGCGCCGCAATCCAAGCCCGCTGCCAGTGGATTGTTATGGGTTTGACTGTGGTGCCCACAGAAGACTAACAGCCTGACAAAGTTGTTCTGGATACCCAGGTTGGTCAGCACTCGAGCTGCCAGGTGGATTTGTGCGTCGAGCCCTGGCACGTCTGACCCTGGCACGTCTGACAAGTGTCCACCCAGCGCAGGTCGCAGTTGGTCGGCGCTACTGCGAAGGCCATCGCGCTGCGGATTCACTGGTCGACTGTATCCTAGCGCACTGCTTAGTAGCTGCCAGCCAGACCACAGGCCCGACGACTCGACAAATCCAAAACTGCTGATCGATGAGCTTTTAAAACTCTGCCATAGTTTTCTCCACGATCGAATCGAAACTCGTCGCTCGACAACTTTGTTCTGGTCCGCAGAGGATCCACTGCACAGACACTCGTGAACTCTGAATTGTGGTTTGAGCAACACCGGCAATTGCGCGGTCGCTTGGGATTCCGCTAACGGCACGAAGTCGCATGGGATTCCAAAGAAACCGGCGAATCCAAACGTTTCCACGTTCGAAGACAAATTTTCCAAGTGGCGACGAATGCGCTCGGAACGCACGTCGATGCAAAACACCATTTGAACTTTGGCGGTGTTGAGCCGATTGGTATACTCGGGCGATGTCGGATCAGGCAGCGACGTCAAGAAACGTCGACGATAGCCAATCTCGGCCGCAGTCAAAAGAGTGTAGCGCATCCAAGCGTCTTGAAGCGCTAGCTGATCTTCGCAGTGGAAACTCGCGTGACCATTGGGAATAAAAGAATTCCAGTCGATCTCCAGACCCAGAACTCGGCTGAGCCCGTAATCGTATGCCAGGCGAATCGCAATCAGGCCAGTCAGAGTCTGCAATTGGCCAGCGTCGGACTGCTGCTCATCTTGATGCTTGGCCCATGCGCACCAGCCTTGGATGGTAAATGCCTGGCTCAGCAATACTGTGGTCCAAAGCGGATACGGCACCTTCATGCGGCACAGCAAGTCAACGATCGCTGACTTGGGGTCATGCGGCAAGCTGGCAACCAGTTTCCGCATGCCTGTCAGTCCCAGCACTTCGACATTGCGATCAATCTGGGCTATCTCGTGCCAGGCGTGAAATAAAGAGCGATGTTGCCACCCGCTGCCCCACGAGGCCTGCGCGTCATCGTAGTGGGCCGCGCAGAATTTGGAGATCTCGTCGACAATGATCTCACGCCAATCCACGGTCGATACTGTAGATGCATGATTGGCTATAGTCCGAATCGGCGGAAACTTAGCGGAGCCAGATGGCAGGCTACTCGGTGGCGCCGCGTCCTTTGTCCCATAAACATTCGACTTGGATTGCAGTCTCTTCAGTCGCTGGCAGATCTCAGCAGCGCTGACGGGTTGCACCGAATGAGGCCAGGCGATTTCGTGGAGAGCCTCTTCGATATCGCGCTCTTGGATTTGGCCCTTGCGATGCTCAGCGGCATAGAACTCCAGCGGCATCAACGTTTCGCATTCAGAAAAAACTTGCAGAAACGCCCGAGCTGACATGAAGTGGCGATTGCTCAAACCAAAGTAAGGATTGACGGCAACGTAATCTTTCAATGGCCAAACGGGGGCGAGCGTATCGAACACCTCCTGCATCACCGCGTCGAACTTGATCAGCCGCGCTCGCTCAGACGCCTTTTGGGCAGCGCTATGGTGCTTGGCAATGATTTGAGTGCTCATGGATTGTCTCTCGCTGGAATGTAATTAAGGATTACTACTTGGGCGGCTTAGGATTTGAGGACCGAGAACTGTGTGCGCAGCCAACTTTCCAGATAGAAGCCGTTGGCAGCATGCAGCTGCACGCTGCGTAACCGATGGGCGACGGCCGGCGACATAAGTGCTATTTGGAAGACAAACAGACTTATGAAAGCGACCAATGCGAAGACCGACAGAGCAGACCAGCTCACCAGGCCCACGGGAGGCGAAACCAGGTGGTCGATCAGGGCAAAGCTAAGGCTGTACGAACCAATTAGCACCAGGGCCATGCAACTTGCACGCAGCACGATCATGGGCTGGCCCACAGCCAGCGTTTGCGAAATCCAGCTCGTCAATGCCAGGCACAGTACACAGGACAGCAGCCAACCGCCTGGCTTGTTGAGCGGATTCTGCCCGACGACTATTAACATGGCCCACGTGGTGGCCATCAGTCCGAGCATGACCAACAGTAGGGTAGTCCAGCGAACTGGCTGGATGAACGAGCGGGCCGCTTGTGTTGCCGCTCGGCCACTGATCACACTACCGGAGCTTAAGAACTCATAAGCTTTGTAAAGTGAATGGGCTACGATGTGCAGCATGGCCGCGGAGTAGGCTCCCAAGCCACATTGCATCAACATGAATCCCATCTGCGCGATCGTTGAATAGGCCAGTTTCTTTTTGACGCTGGTCTGAGTCAGCATGATCACACTGGCGACGCAAGCCGTTAACGTGCCCATTACCACCAACAGGCTCAGCGCGATCAATGACGAGTTCACCAGCGGGCTGGTACGCACCAACAAGTATCCGCCCGCGTTGACGATGCCGGCATGCATCAAGGCTGATACGGGCGTTGGGGTTTCCATGGTCAATGGCAACCAGGTATGGAATGGAATTTGAGCCGACTTGGCCAAGATGCCCAAGACCAAGGCACAGGTCGCGAGCTGAAACACCGGCTGGCTGGAGATGAGCGGATCGCTGGCGGCAGCAGCCAAATCCGCGAATCGCCAAGACTGAAGCACGCTGTAGTAACTGCAGAGAGATACCACGATAGCGATGTCACCGATGCGGCTGACCGAGAATTTTGTCCAGGCAGCTCGCTGGGCAGCAGGACGCTCGGCGTAGTGCAGCAGCAAATGATGCAGGCCAATACTGATCGCGCACCACAACAGTCCGAAAGTCAGCAGATCGGCGGCCAAGACCATGCCGCCTACCGACCCCAGAGTGAAACTCATCCATTGAAAGTAGCGCACCTGCATGGGTTCGCCATCCAGATAGCGAATGGAATAGCGGCAGGCAATCCAGCCGATAAAGCTGACCAGGCTGAACATCAGTGCCGCCGCGCCATCGCGCAGAAAGGTGAGCTGGTTCAGGATCACGAGCTCGGCAGCGCCGCTGCCCGCCAGGCAGCTGGCCAGTCCCCACAAACCTAGCAGGCACTGAGCACCAGCCAGGCTGGTGACCAGGAAGCGAAACTGCCGGCAATACGGCTGAGCCCAGGTCGTTGGTATCCAGACCAGTAGCGTTTGTACGACTGCCAGCAGCAGTAGTAGCGGAAGTTCAGAGGGCATCGAGTAGCTCCAGCAGCAAACGGTCAAGCGACGCAAAAAACGAATCGTGGTACGAACTATAAACCACGACACAAATGTCGTCAATTACAAGTCGTCAATTGTGTAGCGTAAGATTTAACCAGAGTTTCGTTTTTGTACGAACGGGGAAAGTACGACCGAGGTTTCGCTAAATGCCTGTCGTCTGTTAAACTTTTGTGCTTTAGGGCGGCTAGTGCGGCCGTGTTGGCGGAGTGTTGGCGGAGTGTGGCTATGAAAAAGAAGACCTCGGTTCCCAAGAAGCCTGATGTGACGAGCGCTAAAGCTTGGACTTTTCTAACCAACCACGCTCATGTTTTGATCGTGCTGTACAGCGAGTCCGACTTGGCCTTGCGCGAAGTGGCCATGCGGGTGGGAATAACAGAGCGGGCCGTGCAGCGGATCGTGCAAGATCTGGAGGACGACGGCTACCTGAGCCATGAGAAAGTTGGCCGCAAAAACCGGTATTCCGTTTCCACTTCGCACGCCCTGCGCCATCCCATCGAAGCTCATCGCAAGATTGGTGACCTGCTGCAACTAGTCGCCAAATAACGCTCACCCCCGTAGCGGAATGCGTCAAGCATTTCGAGCGCTATCTTAAACGCTCAACACACACATCGATTTCGAAAGCCTTGACGGCTGCTGGTTCTCAAGAGTGTCTCCTTTCGCTCCGCGAAAGGCACTGTATCTCGCGGAGCGAGAGTGAGCTCGGTCTGCTTGCCTTTCGCGGAGCGAAAGGGAGACTGATTAAAGTCCAAATCCTCGGCTGATGCGGTCCAGGGCTTCGCGTTCAGTGGAGCTGACTTGTCCGAAACCAAGCAGCCCGCCTGAGGCACGGGCCACGCGTTTGGCGATTTCCAGGATCATTTGGCCGGTCTGCATCCCTTGCTGTGAGGGCTGGGAGGCGGCGAGTGATCGCGTATATTCCTCCCACAGGTTCCATAGGTCTTCGCTGGGTTTTTCTGTTAGCCAGCTTTGAAACATTCGAGCCGACTCCGCGCTGTATGTCTCTCGGGCTTGCAGGTTTAGTATCCTGGCCGCCGTAACTTCCTGTTCGGACACGCCACCGCTGGCCCAGGCGACCATGGCGATCGGCATCCAGGAGAGGGCATGAATGTTCCGCGCATTAAATCCAGCCCGATGCAAGCGTTCAGCCAGTTCTTGATCCCTCAAGCCGGCCACAAGTTTTAATTGCATGACTTCATGCTCGCGCTGCGCAGCCCGTCGAAAGCTTTCCAGGTGGTCGAGCTCCAGGCGGGCAAACTTCAGTTCTACCAGTCGCCGGGCTTTGGGGCACTTAGCTCTGTTGGTTACCATTTGCTTCTCTCCTTCTCATGGCGACTTACCTCGACTGCCTATACGCACTGCTGCCTGTACATAATGCGCCCAGTGGAGTTAAATGGCCTTACCCCTCAGTAGACCATCGCGTCACACTGGGCGCATGTATTGTGATGCTTACTACTCCTACTCCTACTCCTACTCCTACTCGTACTCCTGTGGTGCCTTCACCAACCATTTCGAGCAAGAGTAGGAGTAGGAGTAGGAGTAGGAGTAGGAGTAGGAGTAGGAGTAGGAAAACTGCTGTTTAATCAAAATCAAATAGTTCACTGAACCAAGACTCGCGTTTCTTTGGCTTGCCATATCCCGAATTCGGATCGTGCCTGCGGTCGTCGTATCGTTGGTGTTCGTATCGCCGTTCATCGTGTCTGTATCGGTCACCGGAATGCTGTGCGACGACCGGTGGTTCACTGCGTTGCCCCAACGAATAATCAGTTCGAATCTCTTTAGGATCGATGGCGGCAAAGGACAGATCGATCAGCTTCTGCAGCTCGCCTCGGTCCAGCCATACGCCTCGGCATTTGGGGCAGTAGTCGATTTCGACACCTTGACGGTCGGTCAATTGCAACGTTTCTTGACATAAGGGACAAAGCATGAAACATGTCCTGATTTGGGCTAATGGTTGATAGAGGGAGTGGACGAATCATCGCTGGACCATTTGGTTCGCGATGATGTCTGACGTGCAACTTGCCGGCTCAGGGCGTGCGAGGCGCGGTCGGCTACACGATGAATCAGTGCCGGCACCGAGTCGTCCGAATCGCGAATGATGATGGGCGCCATGCGCCGCAGGTGCAGTACACACCTGCAATGTTTGTCTACACCACCCCGTGGGCCGTTGACATCTTCGATGTATAACAACACTTGCTTGAGACGATGTTGAAAGCGGCCCAGTTGCCGAACCAAAATTTTTTCGCAAATTTCGTGATCTAAGTTCGCTCGGGAACTAGTTGTAAATCGTATCTGTAGTTGCATGACTGGCTCCACCTAAGAGTTTATTGGCCGGATCAGCGTCAGGTGACAATGGAATATACGGCTGAAAAGCCCATGCGATTAGTCTAAAGAACAATACGCTTCGTTTGAAAAAACTAAACTATTGGAGAACGCCCGTGGATTGGTTGAACTATCACCATCTGTTGAACTTCTGGTTAGTTGCACGTGAAGGGACCGTTCAGCGGGCCAGCGAATTGCTGCACGTGACCCCGGCTAGCGTCAGTGTGCAAGTGCGGCAATTGGAGCGTGCGTTAGGCGTGCGTCTCTTCAAGAAGCAGGGCCGCGGCCTGGCGCTGACGGAAATGGGCGAACAAGTAGCCGCGTATGCCAACGAGATATTCTCGACCGGACGCGAATTGATGGAGATGATCAAAGGCCGGCCCGTGGGCAGGCCGCTCGAACTGCGAGTTGGTATTCGTGAAGTGATGCCCAAATTGGTTGCCTACCAACTCATGCAACCGGCTTTGGAACTGTCTCCGCCTATCCGCCTGGTTTGTCAAGAAGGCGACATGGCCGAACTGATCGCGGACCTGGCCATTCATAAACTCGATCTTGTCTTGACCGATACGGCACTTGACCCGCTCTACAAAGTACAAGCCCACTCGCATCGTTTGGGCAGCTCCGATGTTGTCATACTGGGATCCAAAGAGCTGGCCGACAAATACCGTCGCGGATTCCCATCATCGCTCGATGGAGCACCGTTTCTATTGCCCACCGATGTCAGCGTGCTAAGGCGTCACTTGGATCGCTGGTTCGCTGACTTAGGTATGACGCCTGTTATACGCGGTGAATTCGCAGATAGCGCGATGATCAAGATTGCTGGCCGCCGCGGACTGGGCCTGTTTGCGGTGCCGACCATCATCGAAGACGAAGTTAAAAAGCTGTACGGTCTCTTCAGGGTCGGTATCGCCGGTGGAATTGAAGAACACTTTTACGCCGTATCGGTCGAACGCAAAGTGAAACATCCCGGCGTGATCGCGATTCGTCAACAAGCACCGGACAATAAACGCGACGCGGTAGCTCGCTGAGCACTCCGCTCAACCGGCTTTGGTATCACCACCGACTACGCGCAAGTGAGGTCGAATGAAAGCGGCCGCGATGGCTCGAGGAATTTCTGCCTCTGCTAAAATCAGTTGAGCCTGGTAATCGCGCTTCAAGGCGACCATCTCTTGTTGCAAGGCGACTGCCATCGTGCGCCTGGCCTCGGACTCGGCCCGGGCGATGCGGATGTCGGCATTGGCTTGATCCAATCGCAAGCGTGCTCCGATATTGGCCCCGACGTCGATATCGGCAATGTCGATCGACACAATCGTGAACGATGTTTGCGAATCGAGGCTCCGCGCGGTCACTTCACGTGATATTAGGGCCGGATCAGCTAACGCCTCTTCATAAGTTTGACAAGCACCGATGGCAGCTACGATCCCTTGACCAACGCGCGCGATAATGGTTGGCTCCCCTGCTCCACCAATGATTTTTTGCAGATCGGTGCGCACCGTTACCAGCACGCGAACTTTCAATTGAATGCCATCTTGAGCAACCCCATAGAGCGTATCTGGGTTGCCATCGACAATTGCTGGACAACGAATAGTCTTCGGATTGACACTGGAAGTAACCGCTTCCAGGATATCGCGCCCGGCCAGATCGATGGCTGATGCCGTTTGCCAGTCGAGCACCAGGTTGGCGCGATCCGCCGCGATCAGGGCCAGGGTCACTCGATGTACATCGCCGCCAGCCAGGTATAACGATTCGATCTCGGCCGTCGAGATATGTGCCAGTCCAGCTTGCAGTGCCATGACTTTACAGCGCACTACAACTTGCGGGTTGATGCCTTTGAACGTCATCAACATCAAAGTCGTGATGCCGATATCAGTTCCAGAGGCATAGGCTTGCAGCCACAACCAGATGTGCCAACTTAGCACGAACAGTACAGCACAGATCAGGCCCAGAGCAATAATGGAGACGTATAGAAGCGTCATGCAGCGCTCGATTCATGCTGGTCAGACGCCAGTCGCGAATCGTGATAATAACTGTTCATCATATCTGCCTCCTCAGTGGGTTCGGCATGGGCCAAACCGTCAACCTACCAGACTGGGCAGATTAAACAATAGGCGTGGAATGCTAGTCTTATCGTTTCATTAGTGGACATGAGTGTTTACTTAGTGTTCCTCTGCTCCCATTTTGACATCTCCTCCAAGGTTGGCCAAAATCAACCTCATATTAGTGCTCGTCGAGCTTCTTTCACTAATACAGGGCCAAAGACTATGTTTCAGCAAGAAGGTTACGATCTGATGGCGGCAGCGTTTGAGGTCTACAACGTCCAGGGGTTCGGCTTGGCTGAAGAGATCTATCAGCAGAGCTTTGAAATTG
Organism: Rania fehmarnensis; assembly: GCF_056494185.1. Classification (NCBI taxonomy): domain Bacteria; kingdom Pseudomonadati; phylum Planctomycetota; class Planctomycetia; order Pirellulales; family Pirellulaceae; genus Rania; species Rania fehmarnensis. The sequence continues at coordinate 8,088,902 of NZ_CM151398.1, read as the reverse complement.
AACTCGGCTTGCGCAACATTCCCTACCTCAGCAAAGCCCAGATCGAAGTCTACTACAAAGGGCGTTTGCTCAACACCAAGTACATCCCTGACCTGTACGTCTTCAACGGCATCGTCGTCGAACTGAAAGCTGTAAGTACACTGCTATCTGACCATGATGCGCAACTGTTCAACTACTTGCGCATCAGTCAAAATCAGGTCGGCTATCTGATCAACTTCGGTACCCCGAATAAGCTGCAATGGAAACGCTTTATAGTAACCGCGGAACACTAATATTCGCTAATAAGCACTAATAAGAAGCAGTTCGAGCCTTACCGTTTCATTAGTGGAAATGAGTGTTTATTAGTGTTCCTCCGCTTCCAAAATCGACGATCACGCCGTCCACGAGCACTCGGCCTTGGTGGATCTTGATCATCTTGGGTTGTCCGTCATCGTTACGCGCAAAGCTGCGGAATTCGAAGTAGGGTTTCTCGTTGAGATCGACGGTGATATCGGCCAGGATATGACACGCCAAGGCTTCGCCGAGCGCCAGGCTGCGCGTGTTGTCGGTTCGCCAGTGAACGCCGCCCATACTGCGTCCCAGAGCGACATTGGAGGCGAGTTTGTTGAGTTCACCTTCGATCGTCAGTTGGCTGGCGATATTGCCAGGCAAGGCGGTGCGAATTTCATCTTCGTTGTCAGCTTTGCCGGTTTGGTAAGCAGAAAACGCATCGGCTGGGCCGTAAGGTTTGCTGCGTTGGCCCAGTTCGCTCAGAGGTTTGGGAATCACTTGGCCATTAATGCGATCGAAGGTTTGGAAGTACGCTTTGAGAATGGTCACGCAGGCTCCGGCAACCGTGGCGTGGCCGGCGCCGTAGGCAGGGTGAGTCGGACTGCCTGCCGTAAAGGCCATGGGCAGCAGCAGGCTGTGGCAGTCTTCGCGAATATGTTCAGCGGCCATGGTCTTGGCGACCCAAGCTGGCAGGCCATAGGGTCGCTTCTCCTTCTTAGGCCCCACGCCGACGGTTTGGACATGCACCAGGCCGCCATAAGCTTCGGGCCGCAACCGCAGGTGCACTTGCCACTTTTGATTCCAGACAATTTTGAGCGCGCGAGTAGCCACTTCGGAGACGAGCGCCAAAATGTGAGGGCCGCCCAGCGTGCCAAAGCCGGCTTCGCGATTGCCGAAGCCTGGGCGGGGAAAATCGCCATAGGGATTGCCGTAATTCCACTTGGCTCCGCCAGAGAGCAGGAGCAGCGCAGCATTGAAGTAGGCTTGATGTAACGCATCTTTGTTTACAAAGCGAGCCAGATCGCGCATGGTGCCGATGTATCGACTGGTGTTGACATAATTCTCAGCGCTATGTTCGTTGGATTGCGGGTACGCTTGACCGTGGTTGTCTTTGCCCGAGTTCTGGGCTTCCAGCCACGCTGGATATTCGGTCAAGAAGTCGAGGTGTGACTTGTAAGGCACTTGTCGTTGGCTGATCGACTGCGTACCGAATTGAACATCGCGAACAAAGAACTGGCTGACCAGTGGTCCGTATTCTTCACCGGGCAATCCCATGCGAAACAGGTTCTGCGGAGTGATCTTGCTGAGTGAACCGGCTGGGCCTGGTAGGTCGATGCCGGTGATCAAGTGTCCTGGATCGGTACGATCTTCGATGCCGCGTTTGAATAGTTCCCCGAGTTCTTTGGCGGCTGCGTCGACCAGCTCGTGGCTGTTAAATTGATCAAACGACACATCTCTCAGAAGTGCCATCCAGTACAACTCGGTCATTTCGGCTGCCGTGGTGATCGAAAGAACCGCGGGTGCCGGTGGCATCGAGTAGGTAGCCGGATGGCGAGTCAGTCGATCGTGCGCTAGACCAGCTTGTGGATTGGTAAAGCGGGCAGTCCCGTCTTTATAAAATGGCACCTCGCTGAAAGCCGCATTACCTTCGCAGGCTTGCACGAACTTTTCGAAGTGCACCGGATCGACTTCACCAAATCGATCGTGCTTGAGCGTCTTATGAAAACTCCCCAACCCACGCACAGGCTTGCCACCGACATTGAAGACGCGATACGTATCACCATTAGCAGTCATAGTTGTGGACCTCGAGGAAAGTGATGGGTAGCCACCGTCACCAGACGGTAGACCGTCAGGGTAGCCACCGTCGCCAGACGGTGGACCACCGCATGGCAGCGTTGCGACATGTCCTGGCCCTAAGGCTGAACGTTTAACCGTTCAATTGTTTTTATATGGTACCAAAAAAATATTCTGACACGAAAGATGCTCAGTGCACAATGAAAGACGAAATTGAACTGGTCTATAAACAATAAATGCAAGAAAATTGTAGAAATATCTGAGACAGCAAAGATCAAGCCTTTGTAAATCCATACTGACCAAGGTCACAATATTCATGTGATCATTGCTAGGATAGCCATGCTTCCAGCGGGTGAAAAGAAACAGGCTGCAGGCATGAGGCATGGATCATCTATGCAGCTTTTTGCCGTTTTCGAACTGCTCAGGCCTGAAAGAGTTGGGGTCATTAAGACCAGTACAGAATTCTAGTATACTAGTGTCGCATTGTCTCCTTTCGCTCCGCGAAAGGCGAATCCTTTGGCGGAGCATAAGGAGACACAAGGTCTGTCCCAGGTCTGTCCCAATTCTTCTAGAGAGTTTCATCGTGAATACAGCCCGAGATTCACTGCGTCGTTTTCTGAGTGGCCGCCAACCTAATTGCCGTAGAGCATCCAGACCAGCGCGACGACTGCTGAGTGAAAAGCTGGAGCTGCGACAAGTGATGGCAGCGGATTTAGGGCCCGAGCAGTTGTTGCACAATTGGGTGCCGCCGACGCAGGAGGTATCTTGGGGCGATGTATCGCTAAGCTTGGGGGCGGCGGCCACGGCCGACGAGTGGAAGGCAAAGCTCGCGCCCTATGCTGATCGACTCTCCAATAGCGATCAAGCAGCGCCGACGTTTCGAGTGAACGACTTGCGTTACGACCCGTCGACCGCTACGACGTTCCTCTATTTGCAACAAACGCATCAGGGAATCGACATCGTCAATGCGTACGCTAATCTGGCGGTGCAGAATAATGGTCGAGTGACGGCCGGCTATAGCTCGTTTGTCTCCACAGATAAACTAGCTGGAACTGAACTCCGTTTTGCGAGCTTGTCGCCAGAGCTGGCGCTGGCATCGCTGGGTCGACACTACGGTTGGCCTGGCATTGATCCGGCCAACATTTCACAGTCAACGACTTCACAGTCAACGACTTCACAGTTCACCAGCGTGGATGCCAGGCAGAACCCGACGTTACAAGCTCCAGCCATAGCCCGCCAGGCCGTTGAGTATGTGGGCGTGTTTGTGCCGAACGAACGCCAAGAGCTAGAGATGGCCTGGCGAATGAACGTGGAGCCATTGGTTTCCAACTCATGGCTCGACGCATCGGTCAGTCAAATTGATGGCAGTGTGTTGTTTGTTGCCGATTGGACTTCGAATGCTCAGTACGAAGTGTTCGCCTACCCCAAAGAGAGTCCAGCCGACGGTCCGCGCACGCGCGTAATTGATCCAGCCAATACAACAACTTCGCCGTATGGCTGGCATGATACCGATGGTGTGCCAGGCGTCGAGTCGGTACGCACTCGCGGCAACAATGTAATTGCCTATCGGGATACCGATGCTAACAATCGGCCTGATTTAGATTCGTATGTCAATGGTGGCGCGATTTTGATATTTGCACCGCCGCTAGACCTGACCCAAGAGCCTGCCAGTTATGCTGAAGCAACGACGGTGAACCTATTCTATACAACCAATCGGTTGCATGATGTGTTTGCCAACAAAGGATTCTATGCAGAGGCAGGCAACTTCCAGCGCAACAACTACGACGCAGCCCGTGGCCTGGCTGATGATCCCCTACTAGCCGAAGATCTCGACGGCGGCGGATTCAACAATGCGAGTATGACGGTACCGCCCGATGGTCGTCGACCGCGGATGCAAATGCAACTGTTTAATACGACGACTCCGGCACGCAGTAGTTCGCTGGACAACGGTATCATCGCGCACGAGTACGCGCACGGGGTTACGGTTCGCTTGACGGGTGGTCCCAATAATTCCTCAGGCCTGGCAACGCTCCAAAGTGCGGCCATGGGCGAAGGCTGGAGCGATTTCTTTGCGTTGCTCTTTACGCAAGCATCTACAGATACAGCGGCACAAGGTCGAGGAATAGGGACATATTTGCTCGGGCAACCGGCCGATGGCCCGGGCATGCGGACGCAGCGATATAGCTATGACATGTCCGTCAATACGCTCACCTTTGCAGACATTGTCGGCGTTTCCGATCCGCACACGATGGGCGAAGTATGGGCGGCTACGCTGTGGGACTTGAATTGGGCGCTGATTGGTGGGCGTTCGCTGGATGCAAATTTGAATAACACAGGTTTGGGATTCAATACCAACTTGAATGCGACCACCGGCGGCAACAACGTGGCCTTCCGCACTGTGTTACATGCCTTGAAAATTCAACCGCTCAATCCCACCTTTCTGCAAGCACGCGATGCGATTTTGCGAGCCGATCAAATTCTGAACTCGGGGGCCAATCAAGAGACCATTTGGCGCGTCTTTGCGCGGCGCGGCATGGGGTATAGCGCCGTTGGTAACGTCGCCTCCAGTTCGGCAGTCACGGCCGCTTTCGATATGCCGATCGTTGGGTCGATTGCTTTCGAACGTCAAGGTTTGCTCGGGAGCGGCATAGCGACAGTCAGCGGTCCATTGTCCAACGTGCTCGGGATAAGAGGTTCACAGAGCTTGAGCTTCGCGATGGAAGCCAATAGTCGCGTTAGTTTCCAATTGACCCCTGTGAGCGCTGCGGCGCAATTGACGGTGCAAATTCGACGTGCCAATGGAACAGTTGTGAGGGCGGCAGAACAAGCCGCAGCGGGTGCCACGATTGTTATACCAACCTGGTCTGCCGGAGAGGCTGGAGACTTCTTATTGGAGGTCTCTGCCAGTGCTCCCACGAAAGTCAACTTGGTGGCTGCGCGAAACGCGGCTCTGGAATCACAGGTGGGTGATTCGTCCAGCGAGAATGAGCTGGGGTTGAACAGTTCGTTCCGAGCACTAGCGGGAGGAGGCATCAACGCCGCGGTGGGTAATACGGGCGTAGCAGGCTACCGCTTTACCCAGGGCAACGACGCTAGTAAGTTCATTGACATCAGCAGTTCCGGCACAGCAATGTTTCTGTCCGATGATCAAGAGCGAGTTATCCAGTCGACTGTCGGCAATCGAATCATTCCTGCTGGTAGCGTCGTCGTCAGCAATAACGGAACCATACTGGCTGGACCCTATATTGACTTGAGCTATGTCAACCTGCCTCTGAGCCAGGTGGCAGAGAGTTTGCCGCCAAGCTTATTTGTTTACTGGGATGATATTGATGGAGGTCCCGGCGCTGTCTATTGGCAGGAACTGATCGTCAATGGTATTCCGACTTTGATTGTCCAATGGCACGAACGTCCCTACTTCCCCAGATTGGGACAGGCCACTTTTCAGCTGCAACTCTTCGAGTCTGGTCCGGTGTTGGCGCGTTATGCGTACAAAGATGTCGAGTTCGGATCGGCTAGTTTTGACAATGGAATCAATGCCACTGTGGGCGTCATTGGGCCAGACGATTTCGCAGAGTTCAGTTTCAACACTGCATCATTATTCGCCAACGACTATCTCGATATTCTACCTAGAGATGTCAATGACGAGTATCGTTTTTCGGGTATGGCTGGGCAGCGTGTCGATGTGGCCCTGGATGCGCTCGGGACAAGCAATCTAGGCGACACCACTGTGCGCCTGCTTAGCGCATCGAATTCAGTGCTGGCGACCGCCAGCCGAACGCCCATCAGTGCATCGACTGCGGTGGCCAATTATGATCTGGGTATCTTGGGCTTTGTGTTGCCTGCGACTGGCGACTATTCCGTGCAAGTTTCGGGCCTGGCAGGTTTTGACTATTACCTGGCAGTAACCGAGTCGTTGGCCATCGATACCGAGAACGCCAGCGGAGTAATAACTCCCGCGCGTTCCTTGACGTTGCCAGCGGCGGCCGCAGGTTTCATGAGTGCCTCGGATACACGCGATTTGCTCGATCTGCAACTGACCAGCGGTCAAACGATGCGTGTGTTGCTTTCCTTGGCCGACGATAATGCAGGTATGCTGCCACGCAACACTTTGCGCCCGCGCGTGAATATTCTGGGACCTGGCGGAACCATCATCGCCACCAATTCGACATTCAACGCGGACGGACAAATTGTGCTCAGCGTGACAGCGACGGAAACCGGACGGCACCGCATTGACTTGCGCAGACTCTCGGGTGAGGGTGACTATGTTCTGCAAGTCGACCAGCTTCAGGCTGCCACCAATGCCACTGTTGCATTGGCTGCTCCGGCCACAGCCGTGGACGAGCGTGCGAGCTGGCGCTCCGCCTGGTATAATCTGGCACAGCCCTTAGACGTTAGCGATGATCTGCAAGTTACCGCCCTGGATGCCTTGCTGCTGATCAATGAAATTAACTCACGGCACGTCAGTTCCGCGTTCGGTCTCTTGCCGTCGCGCAGGACGGATACAGCAGTGGTCGACCAGTTCTTTGATACCAACGGCGATGGTATGTTGACACCGGCCGATGCGCTGTTGGTGATTAACCAGCTCAATCAATAAACGGTCATTAATTTTTGCACGGTTCCTTAGCTGCAAATGGAGTAGCGAGCATGTTGATCATGCGATGGTCCTTGGTTTTGAGTTTCAGCTTGTTGGCATGGCCGAGTACATGGGCTGACGATTGGCCGCAGTGGCGCGGGCCGCAGCGCGATGGCAAATCGGCAGAGACCGGCTTACTCAACAAGTGGCCTGAAGGCGGACCGAAGTTGGTGTGGCAGACCAATGACTTGGGCAATGGCTATTCAACGCCATCGGCCGCCAATGGCCAGTTGTACGTTATCTGCAACAAAGACAATGCGAGTGAAGATTTGATTTGCCTGTCGCTGGCCGATGGTAAACGCCTCTGGTCAACGCGCATCGGTACGGTAGGCAAGAACGAAGGCCCCCAGTACCCCGGCACGCGATCGACACCCACAATCGATGGTGCTTTGGTCTATGCGCTGGCGTCAGATGGGACGCTCGTTTGCGTGGAAGCCAAAGGCGGCACGCTCAAATGGTCAACCAATCTGCCCAAAGACCATGGCGGCAAGGCCGGTATGTGGGCTTATACAGAATCACCACTGATCGATGGCGACGCTTTGATCTGTTCCCCTGGTGGGGCAAGTGCGACAGTGGTTGCGCTGAACAAGAGCAGTGGTGCAGTGATCTGGAAGGCGGCCCTGGCAGAGGCCGATTCAGCCAGTTACTCTTCGCCGGTGATCGCTACGATCGATGGAATCAAACAGTATGTTTTGTTTCTGTCCAAAGGGGTCGTCGGTCTACAGGCTGACACAGGCGAGCTGCTGTGGCGCTATACCAAGACCAGCGATGCGCAAGCCAACGTGCAAACCCCGGTCGCCCAGAACGGTTTGGTTTACACGGCGGCCAGTCGCGTAGGAGGTGGACTAGTCCAAGTTGCCGGCACCAAGTCAGAACCGAAGGAACTGTACTTCGCCAAGCAGATGCCTTCGGGGATGGGAGGCAGCGTCTTGGTTGACGGCAATCTGTTTGGTTCAGCGGGACCAACGGTCATGTGCATCGACTACACAACCGGTCAATCCAAGTGGCAGGATCGCAGCGTAGGAGCCTCTGCAATTTGTTACGCCGATGGCAAGCTGTTCTTGCACGGCGAGAACAACGACGTGGCCATGATCGCAGCCTCCGGCGAAGGCTACCAAGAGCTAGGACGCTTCACTCCGCCCAACGCGCCAGATCGTGGAAAAGCCAAAGCGTGGACCCATCCCATTTTGGTCGACGGCCAACTGATTTTTCGGGATGTCGGAACCATCTGGTGCTACGACGTCAAGAAACCAGGCTAAGTGGGCTACTTGAGAGTTGAAGTCTGCTCCTTACTCCTACTCCTACTCCTACTCCTACTCCATTCGAACTCCTACTCCATTCGAACTCGTACTCCATTCGAACTCGTACTCCATTCGAACTCGTACTCCATTCGCAAGGCGGTCATGGAGTAGGACTGCGTAGTGCTTAATACGTAAGTCTCACTGCTGCTGTTGTCTTCGAATCTCGTACAGCAAGACACCAGCAGCGACGGCGACATTTAGCGAGGTGACGCGACCCGTCATGGGAATCGTAACCCGCTGGTCGCAAAGCGACAGTAGCTCAGGGGCGACACCGTGTGCTTCGCTGCCCAGAATTAGCAGGCTAAAGGCCCGTAGATCACTGTGCCACATGTTTTGCGCGGCATTGGAGTCAGCCGCGACCAGCGTGGCGCCTGCCGTCTTGATCTGCGACGCTGCCTGGACCAGATTGTCGGTTTGGATAATCGGTACATAATTGGCTGCCCCAGATGATGACCGAATGACATGGGGAGTCATCTCCGCTTGATGGCTTTGACCAACGACTACTGCCCTGACGTCTGCACCGTCGCAACATCTGAGGATGGCACCGAAGTTAAAACTATCTTGAATTCGGTCGCACATCACGATCAGCGGCGTAGAGGCATGGTCCGCTGATTTGATCAACTGCATTAGTTCGTCGAGCGATCCATAGGGATAGGCACCTAACCGCGCCACCATCCCTTGGTGTTCGGTTGATTTCGACAACTCCTCTAAGCGTGAGCGGTTGACGATTTGAACAGGGATGCTGTTCAGTCGATCGGACTGCAGCAAGTCAGTCGATTCAGCAAACACCTCTTGGGTAACGAAGACTTCCAATACCGGCCAACGACCAGTAGCTAACGTTTCCAAAACGGCATGTTTACCCCACAGCCAACTCCGCTGATGATTGCCACTGAAGGCTTTATTCGTACGCTTGCGCAAAACTATACCACCAATGCCTCTCGCCGCATTTCATATCGGGTTCGCGAGTGCAATTCATGCGGCGACTTCCAAGAGCCTGCTGCGAAACACACTCTGCCTCAGGTTGCACACCGGCCCGTGATTGTTTGACGCGATCGGTGCACTAACAGTCTATCCTGAGTCGGAGTATTGTCCCACGGGGCCAAGGATAGGCTGAGCCAGGTAATCGAGGCTTAGCGGTTGCCGTTACGCGGAAACATCTTAATCTTCGGCGAGGCCGCGTTTAGATTCGATACTAACCGATTGAACTTCGTTTTGGGCTGCGACAAATTGCTTCAACTTCTTAGCGCTTTCCAAGTCCTTGCACTTGGCATGACAGATTCTGGCTGCAGTTGAAGTGGCTTTTAAACCTGGCTGATCGCCCAGCGAACGAACTGCGGAGCAGTCAGGGTGTTTCTGCACTTCGCTCAGCAAGCTCATTCGCTGGTCAGGGCTGAGATCGGGTTTGAGTACAAAGCTGAGCGTTTCCATGTTGGCCTCCTTCGGTCGGGATCCGTATTACCACATCGACCGGCCATGTCGCAACGAGGTTTGCTTGACCTTCACCTGCAAGAGACGGATGAACTCATGATAGGGTTAGTCAAGTAGGAAGGCAAATCAGACGGCTTCGGCCAGTTTCAGCAGATTCAGGCGTCCGTGGCCATGCTCGTCGGTAAACGCATTGCCGAGCATCGCTGGAACTTGATCGCAGTTATCTTCGAGCAGTTGTCGAACATCGGCTGGCGACAAGCTATTATCACGACCCAGCAGTAGCGCGATGGCAGCGCTCACGTGCGGTGTGGCCATCGACGTGCCGGGCCAGGCGTCGTAGTCTGTCTCGCGAGGGCTCTTCGAAATCTGCCCAGTTGAGGGATTCTTGCGAAAGCCAAAGTCGCCAGCGTAGGTTGGCAAAGTTGACCAGATGTCTTCGCCCGGAGCCATCAGGCTGATGTGATTGCCTTTGTTGCTGAAGGATGCTCGAGTATCATTGATGCGGCTAGCGCCGACAGCGATCACGCCAGGAATGGCGGCGGGATAGGAACGTCTGCGCGTGTTATCGTTGCCCATCGCCGCTACAACGCATACGTTCTGATTGTTCAATTCTTGGAACAGCAGCAACTCTGCCCGTGACGGTTCACCATAGCCACCGATGCTCAGGTTTACCACGCGTGTGCCATCGGAGGCGCAGCGGATCAGAGCGCTGTGGTACATTTCCGGATCGACGAAGTATTCGTAGAATTCAAAGCCCATGTCTACTTCAACTAAATCAGCTTCGTCATCGAAGATCTTGTAGGCCGCCAGCTGGCAGTTGCAGATACCGTTAATACCAACGTCGCCATTGACCAAGGCGCGAATTGTTCCCGAAACATGTGTTCCGTGACCGATGATATCTCGATCACTGGATTCGACGTCGCCATAGTCGAATATGTAGTCGATTTCGCTGCCGGGTAGATCGGGATGTTCCAGATCAATGCCGGTATCGAGCACTGACACTCGAATGCCTGCAGCTTGATTAAAGCCCAGGTCTTGAGCTTCTTGCCATTTGATCTTCTGTAGATTCCACATGGTGACGGGAGCCGGCGGTACGGCGGCAATACCGGCCCGACCTCCGCGCCCGCGCGTGGGCGCCCGCGACGCTTTGGCTGCGGACTTCGAAGGTCTGAGCGAAGGCGTTTTCTTGACGGCTTTCTTTTTGGCCATGAGGTATCGAACGGGTACCCGCGAAACCAGTTCGACGTTGTTGTCTTCCATCAGTGCGGCTTGCAATTGCGTCAAGTCCGTGCCTTGGGTGACTTGGATCATTCGCATACCGGTGGGTGTCGGTTCGCCTGCGGCTGGAGGATTCATGCCGAGTAATCCAGCCACCGCGATGCGTGTGCGGGCTGAGCCAGATGACGGCGAAACGACATCTAAGTTCGTGACCTTTCGAATTACGCCACCGCGATCCATGCGATCCAGAATGCTTAGTCCAGGTGTGGAAAAACCGCCTGGGCCAGCAGCCAGTATGCTGATACCTCGAGACGCCGCTGGCGGAGCGACTTTTACTATCAAACGGTCGTCGTGGAACTTGGGGGCAAACGTATGCGATTTTAGCGGCGAATCGAACATCATCTTTCCTTTCGGGGGCTACGGAAGAGTGTATTCAACGTAGAGTGGCCTGCTCTTAAACTTTGGGAGTAAAGTCTGTTTGGAGAATTTCAGTCGCTTGAGAAACTTCATCCCCGCCGGGCTTTTCTCGGCCAGCGATTTGGTTTCAGCTTCGTTGAAATCAGCTCGGGCGATACAGTGGTCGGTCTGATCCTTCAAGGCCATGTACAAAAGATCAAAAGGCATCTTCCAACCATCATGTGGTGGACGTTTGCCTTTGGCATACTCTTGGTCGGTAGGAATCATAGCCACCAATTGGCCACTGGTCATGTCTTCCAGTCCGCCAGCTTTGCGAGTTGCATTGTGGCTGCCGTGATGGCCAACCTTATAGAACACGGCCCGCTGGAGCAACTGTTGACTTGTAACGTTTAACTTCTTGCCCTCCTGGCTTTTGAACTCAACGTTATCCCACGAAAGCCAATTGCCAATTTGCGCATCGCCTGGAAAGATCAGCGTGCGCCCATCGGGTAACTCAAAGGCTACGACCAGGCTGGTGTTATTGACTCCTACATCCAATTGCAGGGCCAACTGCGAGGCTGCGCTCAGCCAATCGTCATCGATGCGTCGCCAGGGAGTCGTTTGATGATTGAGCGGGTCATTATCAAAGCCATAGTGCTCGCGGAAGTAATTGTCCTCCTGCGCCTGCTGTTCAGAAATGGCATAGCAGTCATCGAACGGACCGGCCGGTAGATGGTCATCGTCGGGATTGAGAAGCCATTGAGCCGCCGCGGCTAGCGAAGTGGATTGGTCGGCCAAGTGTCGATAGCCTTGGTCGCCACTGGGATTCATCTTGCGAATCGACTTTTCGTTTCGCGGTGGTCCGAGTATGTAAGCTTTGACACCAGTAGTTCTAAGCGGTAGGCACTCGCCAGGTTTGCGGAAGTCATTGCTTTTCATTTGGCCACGCAGCCAATCCATCGTTTGGCCCAAGGTCATGCGTCCCGTAGTTTTACTGGACTGGTTGGCATCGACTCCCAGGAATCCCATGACCTGCTCAGTTGCGGCCATACGCTGTCGAATTCCGAAGTCGTTGATGGCTTGGACGCCGCCAGCATTCTCGACTACCTTTAGAGCGGCCTCGACGCGAAGGCGATTCTTGTTGATCGATTGCTTGATTTGTTTGGCCATCGGGTCGTTCAAGTTTTCGGCCCATGACAACCACACGTCTCTAAAATTGATCTTCTCGAAGACTGCCTTGGCGAGCGAAAATCCAGAGATGTGATCCCAATGTTCATGTGTGATGATGAGCAAATCAATTTCGCCTCCGGTAAGTTCTGCGAGATCTTGAGCGACCGCATTCAATCGCGCTTCATCATCCGGCGTGTTCAGGAATAGTCCGCAGTCGATCAGCACATAATAGGGTTCACCTCCAGAAGTTCGCGGAAACGAGATGAGAAAACAGTCTCCCAAACCGTGACAGTACATACGGACCTTGACGCTCGAGTTGCCCTTGGTCGAACTGCTCTTTGGCGTAGACTTCTTTACCGACTTGCTGGCTGCCGACTTCTTCGTACCCGAAGGGATACCAGCTTTCTTGGGAGGCGTTTTCTTCTTCGCAGCTTTTTTCTTAGCCATAGATGCCATCTCCCAAGTCGGTTCCATGTAACAAGGCAAATGGACTGCCGATGTTTGTATCGAAGTATGTTGATTGCAAGGCAAACGAACCACCTTGCTGTTCGAACCGGCGTTGTCGTTCCAAGCGACTTTTGCTGAGAATCGACTTGTAAATGGAGTATCGAACTGCAGTAGTGCGTGGATCGATGATCAGCGTGCATCCGCCGCGAAACCAGAAGTCTGGTTTCCGATACTTGTACCCGGTCTTCGCGGCTTGACGTTGGGTAAAGGCGAACGGCTCTGTTGATCCGTCAACTTCTTTTTGTTCGCCTTCGGAAAGAAAGCCTGCACGCCGTTGCACTACTTCTACCACCAAGTCTTGACTCTGCTGATCATCGGGGCCAACTCGCAAGCATCTGCGTACTGAGTGCACTTCAAAGAGAGGCCTACCTTCTTTGTTGCGAGGCACACTCTTATAACCCTCGCCGCGAACACAGATGCCCAGCATTTGATCAGTGTCAGAATTGGCAGCATGATCTACGAACCATTTATGAAAGATACCGCAATTCTCGCGCATGCGCAGATACGCCGCGCGGCGGTCGCGGCTATCGTAGTCGTCGTTCAGTTTGAGCTGGTCGAGGACACCTTGTAATAGCTGTGCATCGCGAGCGCTGGGAGATCTCCACAACATGGCAGACTGGTCGAGGACGTTGACGTCGGCTGGATACAATCCCCAGCTGCGAAATGCATCGATGACGGCCGTGCGATAATGTAAGTCATCGTTGCGAACTAGTTCGTAGTCGGCTGTAATCAGCGCTCGCAGGTACTCGCCGAAGGTCAAGTCTACTGGCGGTACATAGTCCAGTGCTCGGACACACATCGTCAAAAAGTGTTTAGCAGCTTTGGAAGCTTCGCCAGCCAGTCGATTGACCAGGTCCGGTGTGATTTCACCATCGGGCAGTATGCCAGTTCCGCCAGAGGCGATACGGTACAGATCGCGAGTGCGATGATCATAAATGTTGAGAAACGCTTTGAACAACGCAGCCATCAAGATGGCTCCGCGATCATGGGGTTCAATAACTTCGTTGATTTGCGAGGGATCGGGAGGCACTTCGATGTATTTGCGAAGCGCCCCGCGGTGACCACCTAGCGCAGCTCCAAACTGTTGAGCCAATTCGCCGAGAAGATTCTGCTGTCGCAGATCGCCTCGTGTCTTGGCGATTTGATGCTTGACTACTTCGGCATGCGAAAACTTTTGAAACAGCGCAACTGCATCGGCAAAGGCCTCGTGAAAGGCAAAAACATCTGGGTTACTGGGATACAAATAGTACCGGTGTAAGCCATGTAGTAAGGCGTGTGTCGTTTCGTGAGCGACGATGTCATACGATTGACAGGTGAACACAACCCCGCCGGGTAGAGTTTGCCCACCGGGTTCTTCGCTGGAAGCGAAGTAGCCAAACAGTACCGCATGGCGGTCCGGGTCATAGTAGGCGTTAGCATCACGAAATGCATGCGGATAAATGCGCAACCTGGCGACGAATTCATCCTCGACGTTATTCGGCGGAATGACTTCGCCATCTTCATCGCGCACGAGATGGGGAGCCCACAATGCCTTGCGACCTAGCGCGTGCTCGAAGGTTAGGATAGTATTCATGGCCACTGCGTACGTCATCTGCTGATGAAACTGAGGATTCGACTCAGCCGGTGACAGACCATCCTGGGCCACCAGTCGCGGATCCGAAATATCGACCGGGTAATAGAACCTGCGGCTGAGCGGATCATAGTCGATGACTTCTATGTATTCGCCGATCGGTCCCGGCTGAAGTTGATTGTCATCCCAAGGCAAATTGACGGTTATGACTGCGATTCCCAAGCCCGATATATTCGTGGCCAAGAGCGGATCAAAACTAAATACTCGTAGTCGGCGATGGTTGGGAGCACTGGGCACTGGCCGCGACGATCGTTTGGGCGGAAGAACGGCTTCCTGAACTGACTTCGGGTTCCTCTTAGCGGAAACAAGTTTGGCCGTTACTGATTCAAGAACGGGCGCCGAGGCTGCGTCGATATCTTCGAGCGTGGTCACCTGGTCATCTCGCTTGACTACGTTGGCAGCCAATGCAACGCGTGACAAACGTGGTAACTCGCCCTTCAACAAACTCCTGACGGCTGATATGACGGTGGGGTACATGGCTAACATGGCATGCTTGCCCTTGGGCATGCGGAAAGTGCGTACGTCATCCAGCTTGGCGTTGGCATCGGTGACTGTACCATCACCTGGAACAATCAAGCCACTAGCGACCGCATGACCGTTCTCAAAGGCAATGGCTTCGGCCATTGGTACATCGCCCAAAATGATCGACGTGCGATCGTTGAAGAATCGAGTATCGAGTTTTTTGCTCCAGTCAAATCCGTATTGCAGCCGGTCCGTGTCGATTCCGAGCGTCCAACTGCTCGCCTTCTGCAGCAGCGTCACATCGAACCTGGGCTGCTCGGCTCTGGGGTGGCCATTAACTGGCAACTGAAAGTTCTCGGACTTCCAAGGCAGCAGTTGATATAAACCGGTAAAGGATTGTAGGATTGATTTGAAGTCGGCCTTTACTCCGAAACGTTCTAGGATGTCGATCGAAGAGTTATCGCCTGTGAAAGCAAAAGCTGCGGAGAACGATCCATAACTGGCTGGACCAAGCAGGATAAGATTGCTAACGATCTTCCTGGCCAGGTCTGGACCTAGCAAGTGAAGGGCTCGGCGGGCGACTAGCGAACCTTGGGAATGAGCAATGATATGTAAGGGACGCGATGTACTGGCTTGGTGTGCGCGAATCTTGCCTGCTAGTGATCTGGCAGCTAGTTCGAGGTCTTTGCGCCAGTCGAACGCAAAGTAGCTGGTACCATAGCGATGCAACTCGAGATCCCAAGCCAGCAGGTCGTACATGCCTGGCAGCGTACCGGTAGCTTGGATGGTGACACGATCATCGGCTTCGGTTTCGTCCGCTCCCAACGAGGTTGCCGACGTTCGCAGCTTGTCGAGTTTGAGAGCGCCCAATTGCCCGGCGTCGGTATCGAAAGCGATGGTCGGGTCGATCCAAATCAAGCCATGGCCACCGCGTGTGTCTGTTAGCGTGCTACCGAGAAATCCCGGGACAATGATGATATCAGCGGTGTTGCCAAATAGTTGTGGGCGAGTAGCTGATGAACGTTCTTCTTCCCTGAGCTTGAGCAGATATCTGAGCTGCGCAGGTTCGATCAATCGCTTTTCATCGTCATCCTCGGATTCCTCACGCAATAGCGTTTCGCCGTCTGGCTGATTGAGCAGCCGTGGCAGGGAACCGGCAGCTAAAATTCTTCGACGTCGCTCATCTCTATTCAGATTCGTCATGCTGGTCGCCTTTCGCACAGCGCGTCATCGTGGCCGCGCGTTACCGAAACCAGGCTGAGTTTACCAAGTCAGCTTAGGCTTATATTAATTGAGAACTAAAGCGATATGGAAGAAAAATGCACAGGTTATGTTGTCTGGCAGATGTAATATTTTTTCTGATGAATGGTTGATCCTAGATGTAGACGGACTGGGCGTCACAAAAGAACGCGGTATTTCGAAAAGTAGCGCGGCTCTCCAGGGCCGCTCACAAAAAATCAGAACAGTTGCTCTACGTTGTAGAGCGGCTGTCCCCAGCCGCTCAGCACCCGGCAAGTCGCTGGCCTGTAACGCTGGTCCGCTGGTAGTCGGAAGAAGCATTGGTTAGAGGGTTCTGAATTAAAAACGCAGAGACGCAGAGGATCGCAGAGAAGACACCCACCAAGTCGCTTGCCTGCAACGGTGGTCTATTGGTCGGAAGAAGCTGAGGTTAGAGGGTGCAGAGCAGCTCGGGACAGCTGCTCTACGTAGCTGCTCACTTCGAAGCGTCAACTTCTTTCTTGGTCTGCAACTGTTTCAAATATTCGGTGACCGTTTCTCGATTCTGATCAACGGCTGATGCGACCGCCTTCTCTTGAACTTCGATGGCCTGGTCGAGCTGGCCGTTGAGCTCTAAGAGGTGAGCATACGTGTCGAGGTAGTGCGAATCCTCGGGGGCTTGTTCAATCGCCGCAGCCATGATCTTTTCAGCTTCGGCCAGGAGCTCAGGCGATAGCTTTCGTCCCTCGATTGCGGGTGTGGCAATTGCTTGCCAAACAACCTGATTGACTTTGGCCGGCGGTTGATCCTTCAGCAGAGCTTGCAGGGTCTGTATGGCTTCTGCCTGTCCTTTAATGACCTGATACTCAAGCTGAGCTGACTTGACCGAGGTCACCAGCAATTTAATGCGTGTCTGGATGGCTGGACTATCGAACTCGCCCTCCGCTTTTTCGATCAAGGCTAATGCATTATCGAATTTGTTCGTCATTGCCGCCTGCATAATCTCTGAGGCAACGGCTGAGAACCGTTCGCTTTCGCGATATTCAACCAAGAATGCCTCGCGATCCCATTTACCATCCAACACACTCTCCAGTGGCTTGTCGATGGACATCGGATGTCCGATCCACTCGATGTAGCCATCTTTGCCAACTAAAAATGCGCATGGGATGCCGTTGCGACCGGCAGCTGCCATGTAGGCTTGGTGACAGGAACCATCCGGATCGGTAGTCAAACAATAGGCGCTCGTCAGTTCGCCGTAAGTGGTCGGCTCTTTGTCGGCAGGTTCTTTGTCGTTTGACTCTGCGTCTTCAGCGGCTGGCTTCTTTTGAGATGGTAAGGCGCGTTCCAGGAACGACTCGACGGTCTCCAGATCTTCGTTGCTGATACTAACTACTTGCAGACCTTGCTCGACATGTTTCTTCTGTAGTTCGACGATGTGCGGCATAGCGGCAATGCATGGTCCGCACCAAGTGGCCCAGAACTCAACGATGTAAACCTTGTCAGCTTCAAATTTGGTTACCGGTTGGAACTTGCCGTTTCCATCGTGTACCCAGTGTTCAATATTCAAATCAGGCGCCGATGAACCAACTGTCAAGCTGGGTGCCGGCCGATCAGCGAGCTCCTGCCTTTTGGCTCGAGGCTTGCGCAGCTCAGGCACTTCCTTTTCGTCGACTGTCGTGCCATGACTGAGCGTAAAGCCATGAAAATTCTCGTGGGGCAGATTGAAAGAGTAATAACGGCTTTCGGATTGGAAACCGACGGAGTTGACGGTTGATTCTGGATCAGTAGAAGAACCATAAAACGCCAGGCGGAGTGTGTCACCAGATTTGAGTTCAATCTCTTTTAATGGGATCAAATAGCTATCCACTCGCACCGTCTGGCCGTCGCGCGTCTGCACATACTGAATGCCGCCACGTCCTTCTGAGTCGGGCATCAATCCAGTTGAGCCGCGTTCACTAATTACGATCTGGTAATGCAAGCCAGTCGATGTGGGCCATGGATTCAAGTCATACGTGCGATCGATTTTGGGAGTCCGTTTCTGGTCACCATCGGTATCGAGAATCAAGCTCGATGAATCACCACGCGACCGTCCATTGGGGCCTTTGACGATCTCGTCACTTTCATCATTCCACATAATCGCTTGAACGTAGAGAAAACTGGCATTGGACCAGGCCGAAAGGCGCAATTCGTCTGTGTCGATTAACACTTGGGCTTCGGACTGCGGAAACCCGAAAGCACCATCGGTGCGGACATCGACATCCTCGGCACCGTGGCCAACTGTCAAACATCCGAGCACGACAACGACAGGTAGAAAGCTATGACGCCACAATCGATTGAACATGTGATTGATCCGGTAGAAAGCGATTGAACAACCAACTTGCCCCGCGTCAGCAAGAACTGCGCATAGTGTAACGACTTCCGGAGCCAAATTAAAGTCAATTGTGTCTAAGCACGTCTACACGTCCAATTCGGGATTAGGGCACAGCCAGGAATCGAGGATAGTGGTGCTTACCGGCTGCGCACAGAATTTTACGTCATCCACGAAAGCAGTTCGCGAACACCGACGGTCGCGAAGGTGGTGGCGTAGTCGGACATGGCATAGGGAATGATCAATTGTTCTTGGTGAATTATAGCGCCGCATGTGTACACAACGTTGGGCACGTAGCCTTCGCGCTCTTGTTCATTGGGGGCAATCAAAGGTTCGCGCAGCCTGCCGATAATCCTGGACGGATCCTCTAGATCAAGCAGTATGGCACCGATGCAGTATTTACGCATGGCACCCACACCGTGAGTCAGTACCAGCCAACCTGCGTCAGTCTCAATCGGTGAACCGCAGTTGCCCAGTTGCACATACTCCCACGGGTACGTCGGCTTGATAATCAGCTCTTTCGTATGCCAGAAATAGAGCATATCCGAGTACATCAGAAACAGATGTTCGCCATCCTGCCTGCCCAGCATGGCATAGTGGCCATTGATCATTCTGGGGAACAGAGCCATGCCCTTATTGGCAATGGCTGCACCATTGAGAGTGTGCATTTTGAAGCGCACAAAGTCGGTCGTTTCTAGCAGCTGCGGCAGAACCATCCGGCCATCATAGGCGCTATAGGTTGCATAGTAACAGGACTGATTCTGGTCACCCGTGAACCTAACGAAACGCGCGTCTTCGATTCCATTGGTCTCCGTCGGACTCAGCGGGAACACGGTGCGTTCCGACAGGTCATGATCGGGTGAATACAAAATTGTGTAATTCGATTTCGCCAACATGATAATGCGGTCCACTAGAGGAGCCATTTCTGCATGATGGAGCCTGTGTTGGCGCAGCGCGGCTTTGAGGCCGTGCTCCAAGCGATCCAAGGTAAACTCTTCCGGGAGCGTGGCCAATACTTCATGGCTGAAGGGTGTCGATAGGCCCAGCTCAATCAGTTTTCGTTGAAACAGATCTTTGTTGTACGAGGCGTCAGGAATCAATCGTGGAGTCGTGGCGAATTTGGCCGGTTCATCAACAGCAATTTTAACATTGCGATCAATTGTGCCTGAACGAAAAACAATGGACGATATGTGGCCTTCACCTACGGCCCGCAAGCTCATCGCAAAACGGCGCGAGCCTTCGGGAAGGTTCGACTGATCGGGATGCCAAACCATTGATGGATTGAACAGTGCGGCCGACTCTAAGGCATATTCCTGAGTGAAATATGCACCGAGTAACAAGCTGCGGTTCTGGCTGAGCGCGACATCGGTAAAGAGATAGCTGCGGAGGTCATTGAATCGCTGCTCAAAGAACGACTCGGGCGACTGGTGACGTCCATGAAACTCTCTGAGTACCTGCTCCAGTTGAACGTCGACTTCGCTTTCTGCCAACTGCGACACACGCGCGATGACACGCACAACTCGATCCGCACCGGGTGGTTGAAAGGGGCGTAGAACAACTCGTTGTTTGTTGGGAGAGAGGACTATACCTGTTCGTTTTATCGCAATAGAGCTCAAGCGATGAACTTTCCGGAGTGACTGGATGGGGCATTTGTTTGCAAGCAGTGAATTTAGTTGCTGGCAGTAATGTTGGCTGCGAACTGGCGCATTTCAGAGAGAGATAGCAAGAACGCCAGCGTGGATTCGGCACCTTGATTGGCATTGACTTGGTTTTCCATCAAGCCGTCAAAGCAACCACCGGTGGCGGCATCATAAATCGGTTGACCTAGGTCGTTCCGTCCCAGAAACCAGTCAAAGGCCAAATGCGCTTGATTGCACCAAAAGGGATCCTCCGTAGCACCAAAAGCTTCGATGGCGGCTGACGTCATCGCATAGGCTTCAATGGGCTGCTGGTCATACACCGCATGTGCGCCGCAATCACGACTGAACCCATTGGAACCGATGGGACGAAATCGGCCTTCGGGTGATAGTTGTTTCTCAGCCAGCCATCTAAGGCTAGCCAAACCGATCTCAGTGGTTTGCGGATTGCTTGCCCAGCGGCCTTGCGCGATCAGGGCCTGGCACAGCCTGGCATTATCATACGAAGCAATATCTTCAAACCATGGCCAGGCTTCGGTAGCCACAGTGTTGTACATAGCCATCAACTTATCGGCTAGTCGCTGACTCATGGATGCCGCGAGTCGATCGCCACTATAACGACGTAGGTATTGTTGAATGCCCAAAATAGCCAAAGCCCAAGTTCTCGGAGAACTGGTACTCTCGCACGTGGGCAAAGCCTGTTGAAAGAGTTCATGTGCCCAGGAAACCAGACCCGGACGGCGCGAGCGACCGACGCAGGTGCCCAGTGACCACAGCGATCTGCCTTGCGAATCATCGGACCCGTCGTGCTCTAACCATTGCCGCTGGAAGCTCATGAAATTGCGAAAGCGGCCGGTATCGCGCACAAAGGCGTGATTCAAAAAAGCAGCGTAACGCGAGGCAAGGATCTGGACTTGCGGCGAGTCCTTGCCCATGTCTTCGATCAAAACTGTCAGTATCAGCGCTCTGGCATTGTCGTCAGTGCAATATCCGTGCAGCCGGTCGGGCACGCTGTAAATCGCATGTTGCAAGATTCCAGTTGAATCACTCATGTGCTCCAAATGGCCCAGATGCATTTGTGGCAAAGCCAAAGGCAATTCGTCTAGCGTTCGGACTGCCAATGGACTGCTGCGGATGCTGCGTTCTTCGATCGCTCGCTGAAAGGATTTCAGATACTGTAGCGACGCCTTGTCCCAAGTCATGGAGCGGCCGAGCGTGCGAGCTTGCTCACGCATTGCCAGCCGACGCTGGTCATCGCCGAGCAATTCACAAACTTCGCGAGTGATCGCGTCGGAATCACTAAAGGGTATCAAGATGCCGCGGCCATCAGCCAGTAGTTCTTCAGCATGCCAATAAGGAGTCGAGATTACAGCTTGACCGCAACCAAATGCGTAAGCCAAGGTGCCCGATACGGCTTGTTCGCGGTTCAGATAGGGAGTGATATATAGATCGGCAGCGCCGATGAACTCCGTCAATTCATCGAGTTCTACGAACCGATTATAAAAACTCACGTGTTTGCTGATGCCCAGTTCCTTGGCCATCCGCTCCAAACTAATTCGATATCGTTCGCCTTGTTCGCGGATCAGACTGGGATGCGTTGCGCCCAACACCAAATAAATGAAATTCGGAAAACGCTCCACGATCTTGGGAATGGCTTTTAGTACGTACTCGATGCCCTTGCCGGGTGAGAGTAGACCAAAGGTGAGGGCGACGGCTTTCCCTTGCACGCTGAATTGCGATTTCAAGTCTGCCTGATCGGCTTGCGGTGCGTGCGGTATTCCATGCGGGATGAGATCTATCTGAGCGCTATCGGCGGCGTAAGTTTCGATGAGCGTGCGTTTGCACCGCTCGGTCATCACGACTAGTCGACTCGAATATCGAATCAACTGGGTCATCACAGATCGCTGTGACTGACTGGGCGCCGAGAGTACCGTGTGTAGTGTCGTCACAACGGGCATTCTCAAGTCTTGCAACAACGCCAGAATGTGGCTCCCGCTGGCTCCTCCGAAAATGCCAAACTCGTGTTGCAGAGACACGAGGTCTACATTTCTGAAGTTCAAGAAGTCGGCTGCAGCTCGGTACTCGTCGAGTTCCTGAGCGGCGACATGGAATTGTGCTTCACTGCCGTAAGCGTATCCGCCTGCGATGTCATTGAGAGGAACGACCATACACTCGGCGGGAGTAGACTTTGTAACTGCGTTTCGCAGATCAAAAGTGAACGTGGCGATACCGCACTTGCGTGGCAAGTAGGTGCCGATGAATGCGATTTTGCGCAGGTCTTGATGGTTCAGGTTGGACATATTTCTGTGACGCTCTCTTTCTTCAGAGATTTCAAGATGGCCCCTGTGGAGAGCTCGAGTACGGCGACCGAGGTGTCTGCTGCTCCGTAGAACACGTGCAGGTTTTCACCTGCAGTTAGCGTTCCCGTCGGAAAGACGACTTCCGGTACAAAGCCATGTGTTTCATGAGCCGATGACGGAACAAGGATCGGTTCAGCGGATCGAGCGATCACTTGTGTTGGATCGTCGCGATCAAGGAGCAACGCACCAACTGCATAGCGGCCCACGTGACCGGCCACCTTGGCTTTCGCACTGCCGTGGTACAGCAATAACCAACCTTCATCCAGCAGTATTGGCGGAGGCCCACTGCCTAGGCGATCTGCCTCCCATACTTCACGACCATGGGCTAGCGGCTGATGTTGTCCCCAATGCAGGAGATCAGGTGAGCGAGCTAGCCAGATTTGCGGTGCACTAAAACGTGAGTTGGGATTGGGACGATGAAGGGCGACAAACTGGTCGTCAATCTTGGTGGAAAAAAGTACTACGTCTTTGTTCTCGCAGGGAAAGATGATGCCATGGCGATGAAATTGCACCATGTTCTGTGACGACATCAACTGCGTTAATGCCCCCAGTCGAGAAACCGCGACATAGGTTATCCAATAGGTCTGATCGATCTTGGTAATGCGAGGGTCTTCGATGCCGAATTCCTCTGCCAGGCCCCAGGGTTTGATCAGTCCCGCTGGCTGCCAAGCAGAATCACTATCACCATGTTGTCGATAGACCGCTAGTTGAGAGACCGATGTCAGCCGGAGCGCACCGGTGGCGGGCAGGCTTACCACGCGTGCGTCTACTCCCAGCAACTGCTCGTCCGGGATCCAATCTGCTTCCAAGTGTCCATCGTGCGTGTAGCGCG
Organism: Rania fehmarnensis; assembly: GCF_056494185.1. NCBI lineage: Bacteria > Pseudomonadati > Planctomycetota > Planctomycetia > Pirellulales > Pirellulaceae > Rania > Rania fehmarnensis. Next base: position 8,065,678 of record NZ_CM151398.1, on the reverse strand, counting down.
GTAGAGCCGTCATGCCAGGCCGTTGCTCGATGGGTCGCTCGGCTACACGTGCTAACATCACGGGACCTGTGGCGGTCATAGTGATCGCGGGATTGAAGACTCCGATCACCTCCCAGCCTGCTTGGGAAGGTTGGATGTCCCTGGGGCTGAACAAGATCTTCTCATTCTGACGCGCAGGCATGCTCATACGCGGTCGGTCTCGTCGACACAGCCGAGCATTTCACCAAACTTCGACGCGGAAATGGCTCCAGAGAAACGATACACTTCGGGGCTACTAGTTGGATCCAAGCGATAAAGCGCTACGCTGGTCAACGACGCGTGGTTAGCCTGGGCGTGTTCAGGTTGTGAATGGCCCTCGAGTTGAACGAAGGTATCCTGGCAAACGAGCCAAACCAAGTTGACCGGCAGGAGGTCATACGGATGCTCTCGACGCTGCGAGTGTCCATCAAAAGGTCCACCAACAAACCCAATCCATTCGTGTGCATTTTCGGTGACGCGTAACATAGTCGTTCCTCCATGGTATCGAGTGTTCTATGAGTTCGACATGGATGTTTCAAATGACTCAACCAGGCCATATCCATGGCAGCCTGCTCGCAGTGCAAGAGAATGCGATAAATCAACCAAGTCTCGCTTTTCGTCGATGGCCGACACGATTGCCTGCATAGTCGCAGCCACTACCGTCGGTTGATTTGGACCGGACGCATCAATGACTACCAAATGCAAGCCGGTTGTGGCCGAGTTGAGCTGGCCTTGCATGTACCCTTTGACAAGCGGATAAGGTGTCAGCTCGCTGGCTTCAGGGCAGTTTTTTAAGTAAGCATCATAGCTGGACTTTTCCGTAAATCCGTAAATGGCACTCAGCGCTGCGGCGCTTTCTCGAGCCGCTAAAGCGGGCTCCAAAGGCGCGTTGTCTGCGTTCAATATGTAGCGAGGAACCCGAGAGCTACGATCCACCACAGATGCCTCCTTGGCACAAGAGAAGTAGCCGCAACTGCTGGAATTCATAGCACACTAAAACAATGTGCTAGCAGACTGCGCGCCTTGACGTGGTCGACGAAGAACAGATCTTGCAAGCAAAGCATGCGCTGAGTTGAGCCCCTGTTTTTGGCAAGAGCTCCAACTCGAATGTTCGGCATTGGCCAACTTGTAAGCCTAACAGAGTGGCTTGAATAAACAATGGCTACGCCCAATATTGCCGGTTTATTCATGTGGAGCTTGCGTTGCGGGCAAAACGCGAGATTGAACAGTTGTTGGTTGGGTATTGGTCGAGTACTTCTTAATTTCTGGTTGGCCAGTCTCCCAGAGCCACTCGTAAATTCGCGGCAGTCGATCGGCTGGTTGCCCCGAGGCCTTCGTAAGCTCCGATGAAGTCAGTAGGTGGATGGTGCTACCGTCGGTTGACCATTGGGCATGCACGAAACTGGGACCTTTCTCTGCCAAATGTTCGCGCACAATTTCACCCGTGAGCGTATTCAAAATCTTCAGGTGATTGCCGGAGACCAACAGCAGTTGGCGGCTGTCTGGTGAAAAACGTAGCTCGGACGCTTTGAAGAATCGTCCATGCCCTTGTTTTGGATCAGCGAAGTCGATGCCCAGGCGATGCTCACCTGAATGTGTATCCCAAATATGGACCGAACCCAAGTAGCCAGCAGCGACAACCAGTTGGCCATCAGGTGACACAGCGAGACCAATCGCCCCCTGAACACCAAAAAATGGTTCGTATGTGTTGGCCAGTTTGCCCGAGTCTAGATCGCGTCGCACGATGCGGTGATCATCCGTGGAGTATAAAACCGACGATTCGTCAGAAGCGAATACTATCCCTGGTCGTGCTTGAGCAGGGTATTCTCCCACGAGTTTTCCCACGTGAGTGGTCGCATCCAGTTTCAGGCAGCGAAGATTCCAGAAATGCCGAGCATCCAACGTAGGTGGGTCGGTGGGAATAGTTTCGACTTCGGTACGAACATGAATAAGCGCCGCAGCATATTTCCTGGCAGGTGATATCTGTACGGCCGAGATTCGTTGTCCTTCAGGTACGGCAAAGCCAGAGTACTGCTGGGTACTCTTGCTGAGTAAGTCGATGGTTTCACCTGCCTGCGTCAGCATCGTGCTGCCATCGGGCGACAGCGCCCCAAGTTCTGAACGTTGGACCAGCAGGATGCGACTGAGGTCGGATTTGGACCAGTCCCAAACATGCAAACGTACTACGCTGGGATCCAGGCCAGCATCAATGTCAGCATGCGGTACCACTTCGCCCAGCCGCACAGGATGGTCTGGACCAACGCAGGCAATCACTGTTGCAACTTCGGCCACGACCGGACGCGTCATGGTTGTAGCCGCTCGCATGAAGCGCTCTATAGGTGCCGTCGCGTCAGTATTGAGGACGGCACCAGGTGTAGACGCATGATTCGAACCAAGAATCACCTGTGGACCAACATGCAAGGCAACCAGTTTGTCTTGGATATCAAAGAAGCAATAGACTTCAATGACAGGCTGGTGATCAGAATTACTTGCTTGCCGAAGCTTGCCATACAAGTATGTCCGAATGCCATCGCGCTCGATTGTCCGTTGGGTAGCGTCCGGTGCGATGTGTTGCATGACATCTATATTTATTTCGGCGTCTACGATGTCGTCAAATTCATTGGCTCGAAGCCATTTTAGAACCTCGTCGCGATGAATTGACCCAGATAACTCGCGCGGAATTCTCTCTAGCCAGCTCTCTTGCCATGTGCGTTCTGGTTGGCCTGAGACTGGGGCGGACAAGTCTGCAGACTTCGTCGAAGTGTCCGGTGCGCTGAGTCGGTCTCGTTTGTATCGTTTGAGAATACGGTTATCGCCCGCGCCCGTCGTAAACGATTCGGGTCGAGGTCCTCCTTCTCGAGCAACACATAAGATCAACTCATCACCGTCAAGTTGGTAAAGCCCATGAATGGTGCCTTCCCAGAGTTGGAAGTCCATGGCGGATGCCGACGCGTTCATGGGAATCACGATATGTCCATACTCGCCTTTAAGCTCTGCGCCGTTGGGCGCGGTTTGATGCTGCGAGAATTTGGAGCCCTGAATAATCATCCTTTCATTGAACAGCTGATCCGGGGCACCGGCTTTACCATCACGTTCAGATGATACCAGTCGCCAAACTCCTTGCAGCTCGACAATCACCTGACCATTAGAGGCAGGTTGCAAGAAACTGTAAGCCGTCATCAGGCCACCGAGGGCGACGAGCGACACAATGATCTTAGCCATGTTGGATCGCACCTTTCCAAAGATCGAAGTCTGGGCGTTATTGGGAATGTTGGAGACCTGCGTGTCGACCTCACGAGGAAGTGGTATGAAGTCGGGTTGTTGCACATGCGCCAGGCATTGTTCAAGTAATCGAGCGACGTCGGCAGCACAGCCGAATCGATGATCGGGATGTTTGGCCATCAACTTGCCAATGATGCGACATAGCCAATCAGGAATATTGGGATTGATGTCGCGAATGCTTCTGGGCTCATCATCGACGATACGCCTGAGCACGCTCAAGCTTGATTCGGCGCGAAAAGGTGGGCGGCCAGTACACATGGTGTAAAGGACGCTACCCAAGCTAAACAGATCGCTGCGGGCGTCGACCGGCTCGCCGGTGGCTTGCTCGGGTGACATAAACTGTGGAGTTCCTGGATGAACTCCGCTACGAGTTAAAGTGGCATCATCAACGGCTCTGGCCAATCCGAAGTCAGTAATCAGCGCGCGATCCACGCCCGCTTCCAGAAGTATGTTGGATGGCTTGATGTCGCGATGAACCAACCCCTGGTCGTGAGCGGCCGATAAACCCGCAGCAATTTGCTTGCCGAGTCTGAGTATCTCGCACGTTTGCAGAGGTCCAGTTTGATCGATTCTGAACTGCAGCGACTGACCTGCAATGTATTGCATCACCAATAGGGGAGCATCGCGTTCGGTTTCGACGTTATGAATGGGCACCACATGCTCGTGGACGATAGCAGCCGCTGCCCGGGCTTCTCGAGCAAAACGCTTACGAGCCGCTCCGCTGCCTGCGAGGAATGGAGCCAAGACCTTAATCGCAACGGGACGATTTAATTCCGAATCGAAGCCTTTAAAAACGACTCCCATGCCTCCCGCGCCGATCATACGTTCGACTTCGTATCGTCCGAGTCGTCCCAGCATTTCGGGATGGGACGGTGGCGACAACAATTGGCGGGCCATGGATTCATTCCACGAGAACCCACTCTCGAGGCCGTGCGCCCACGAGAAATGAGGTCGATCATAGGCACTGTCAGAGCCGTCGCTTGCCGCATGAGAGGATAGTGCATCGCTCGCCGTGATCCAATCGTTAGGGCTAGCAGCTAACTGTTCCAACCGCTGTTGGCAGTAAGTACATTGTTCAATGTGCTGCATCAATTCACTCTGGTCTAACTCGCCGTGGCTGCTACGCAACATGGCGGACAATTGAAGGTCATCGCAAGTGTTGGATTTTGGGTTCATGATTCGTCTTTGTAGCGTTCGACAAGTTCCTTGATACGCGCCATAACGCGACTTCGACCAAAGTAAATGTTGGCCCTACGCGTTTGCAGAGTGCGGGCTGCTTCCTCGATCGACAGCCCATCGATATGGGTTAGCCAGAATGCTTGCCATGTTTGTTCTGCCACTGAGCTCCGAACTTTCTCTGCGGCCCAGCGAAACACGGCTCGCTCGTACTCCAAATCGAGATGTTCAGACGGATCGCTGGGGGCTGGCAGCGAGCACAGCGTATGTTCAGCTGCCACTCCGTCTCCGCCCAGCGGACGTTTACTGCGGCGTGAGAGTATGTCGGCAGCTTCGTTGCGAGCGATGGTAAGCAGCCATGCTCGAAAGCTGCCGCGATCTGTTCGGTCCAACCATTTCGAGACCGATCGAGTGACTGCTAACAACACTTCTTGAACCAGGTTTTCAGCATCAGCCGGCTGCAGTCCGCGGCCTCGAGCCACTCGATACAGCACATTGCCGTAGAGTTCGACAAATTCGTCCCACGCGGACACGTCGGCTGCGTTTTGCAGTCGTAGAATCAAGCTGACTCGTGTCTCAGGTGGGCTTGGCGACATTTGTAACCATCTCCGCGATGTCGGACAGGACATTTATTAGACTCACAAGTCCATGCCAGTCTTGCGCGCGCAAACGAGAAATGTAGAGGGAGTTCCTCTTTTGCCCCTTTTGATCAAAGCCTAGTATAGCGCCGTGAAAGATGGTACCATTGGTGGTTCGGACGCAATGCGTTCATCGACTCCGAATTCGGGTCGCCACTCCTTGTCGCACAGCGATTAGCCGCGGCAGCCTTCACTTGAGGTTGATTTTACCGACTGGCTACTCTTACTCGCTGGAATTCTGTTATGGCGCAGGGAACGATCAAAAAAGTGATCGCTGACAAAGGCTTCGGATTCATCAAGACCGATCGAGGCGAAATCTTTTTTCACTCATCCGCACTGCAAGGCGTGACGATTGAATCACTCCGAGAAGGCACAGTAGTCGACTACACCGAAACGCGTGGACCGAAAGGCCCGCGAGCTGAGTCGATCAAGGTCGTTGCACCTTAGTCGCTCTGGGGTGGATCGTTACTGATTTCATCCGCTGGCATGCGCAGCGGCTATTCAGCCCTGCGCGTATGTGCTCCTTTCTTGGAGGATAGTGCATGACTGTAAATAAGATTCCCGACAATCAACTAACGCGCAGCGTGACCATGAAATTGGCTCAACGCAGCGGCGGTAGTGGTTGCAAAGTGACTGCCGTGGTGGCTAACGGCTACGTGACTCTCAGTGGTTTTGTAGCTGCTGAGTATCAGAAACGCCCACTGGTCAATGCGATCAACGGCATCAACGGTGTGCGTCGCGTGATCGACGAGTTGCAAGTTACGCCTAAGAAGAAACGCGAAGACGCTTAAGCGGCTTGGTCAATGTTAAATGCAGCAAGGCCGACATTTGCATGTCGGCCTTGTTGATTTCTCATGTTGCGGTAACGCTCTCAGTCGCGACTTACCAGCGTTCGCGACGTTGACGACCACCAGCACCGCCGCCACCACCACCGCCGCCACCGCCATCAAACGATCGTGGGCGATCTTCGCGAGGCTTGGCTTCATTGACTTGTAGATTCCGTCCATCGTTGTCTTTGCCATCCAGCCCAGCGATCGCTGCGTTGGCTTCTTGTTGACTCGACATCTCGACGAAGCCAAATCCTTTGCTGCGTCCAGTATCGCGATCTACGATGACTTGAGCGCTGACGACGCTGCCAAACGAGGCAAACAGTTCTTCCAGTTGTGGCGTACCTACGTTGTAGCTCAGGTTTCCACAGTACAGTTTCTTACCCATCGATCCTAACTCCAAAACGGGTTCTTCGTTCGTATTCAATCAACAAGACAAAGAACCATAAAAATCTTATTGAAAGTAGCTTTGAGCCCTTCGGCTAACCGCAGGGCATTTGTTTTATCTTCGTCCGCTTTCATTAGCAGCGGACGGCGTTGTTTACTGAGCCTCGCTGGTCACTCGTCGCATGGCTTCGAAGCCTGTCGCGGTGAGCGAATAGCCACCTTGGAACGATTCAGCGTTCAGTAAACCAGCGCTGACAAGTCGCGCCAAACTGTGTCCGTGCGAATCGAGCTCATTGCCGCTTAAGCACAGCATTTTACCTGTGGTCATCAAGTAGCGACTGAATATGTGCAGGACGCGTGTTTCATCTTCCGAGATCACAGGTGCATCGGGCCGCAGGGTGGCTTCCGTGTGACGTTTCTCACGTTTTTCTCTCTTTTTTGCCGCTTTATCACGCTTTTCGACCTCGCGCTGACGCTTGGCCATCGTGTTTCGGTCTTTCGCCATGGGAATACTTTCATAGAGCACGTGGCAAGTCGTGAGCCATGCAACAGGATTTCAGCTGAACCTGATAACCCTGAAGACGTTGCCGGATGCTGTGTGTTTTTGAGATTATCCTCGGCCGCTCTGCTGTATTAGGATCAATCCACACGGATTGACGCGCGCAGCGAATGAGGACTTGGAGAAAGAAGAAAGAACACGCGGTTCTCTGATCGACTGGAAGAGCTCACTGGTTACGTTTCGGAAGTATACCACATACCAACTCTGGCGGCCAGTTGAAATTTGGCCCCCTGTCAAAGTGCTAGCCTTGCGAGGGCTCAGATTTTGCGATGCACGGTTAGTGATTAAACGCTTGCCGCTACAGCGGCAAAGGTCACAAACTCATTGCGCTCTGAGTCCCACAGTTTGAGCCTCAGGCAACCAATAATGTCGCGCAGGGCAAACGACGTGCGGCCAGGTGTCTGCAAGCCAGTCAATCCAGACATGGCTTCCGGCAAGCGATAAAACGGAATCTTGGCATTCAAGTGATGCACATGGTGATAGCCAATATTCCCTGTAAACCAACGCAAAATGAACCCGGTTTCCAAATAACTGGACGAAATAAGGGCCGCATCGGTATAAGACCAGTTCGAGGCGTTCAAAATCGTGGCCGTCGGGAAGTTGTGCTGGATGTAAAACAAGTAGGCCCCGAGCACCATGGCCAACCATGTGGGAAACACGAAGGCAAATACAGTAAACGACCACCCAAACAGAGTCACACCTAACGCGATCACACCGAAATGCAGCAGCAATGTGCCCAGCACTAAGACGTTTTTCTTGAAGTCACATAGCAGCGGGTGAATGCACATTCCAAATAGGAATACCGTCAAATAGCCAAACAAAATGACCAGCGGACTGCGCGCAAGGCGATACTCCAACCGCTCCGCAAAAGTGGCCGCCAGGTAATTCGTTCGAGTCATAATCGGAAACGAACCAATGCTGGCCCCGAAAACTTTGGAATTGTGGCGATGATGATGGTCGTGGGATCGCTGCCAGACCGCCGGTGGCGTGAGCATCAAATGACCATACAGCTTCAACAGGAGGCTGGCGGCAGTTGAGCCTTTAAAGATCGCCTGGTGCAGAAAGTCGTGGTAAATGATAAACATCCGCACCAAAGTCAACGCAATCAGTAAACTACAGGCAGAACGCAGTAAAAAACCTGAGTTAAGCCACACAATCACTACCAAGCCCAACAGCAAGGACATAGTGGAAAGCAAATGCCACCAACTCAAATAGCGGTTCTCGGTGGCGTAGTTTCGGCTATCGATTAACAGCTGGCGTTCAGATGATGCGAGATAGTCAACGTGGATATGTGGAGCCTGCTCGCTCGTTTGACGCAATTGATAGCTCCAGCAGTGGTTCGGACATTGGTCGGAAATGCAATCGGCACCCCATATGTCCGAAAACAAAGATGTCAGCGTAGCTTACCCCACGTCTCCCCGTCAATTGCACTCGCTCGAGTTCTGCTGGAGTTCAACTAAGTTCTTGGCCCTCAAACTCACCGCGTCGGAAGCCACACAGTTCACCTAGCAATTCAACGGCATCTTTGTTTTTGCCCTCAACCTTTAATTGCCAATCGAAGTATTCGCCGTCGATACCTAGAGTTTGCATAACCGCATGAGATTCCCACTCAAAATCGACTTCCCAATCGCGATCCCATAAGATGCGATCGCGCAGGCATTCGATCAAGAGATCCCAGGTGTCCATCGAATCGCAATCAGAATCGACGATTTCGCCGGCCATCGACTCGCGCACATGGTCGCTGGTGGCATTCCAAACCATATTCCGCCAATAGTGCGCGCCAGGTTCGCTGGGCTCAAACAAATAGATTTCGCTGCCCAGCATGCCTTCGACTTGCCTGAACGCCATACCCACGGCCGCTTCCGTCCATGCATTCAAAGGAGCCAAGTCTGGTGTTTCCCGAAGCAGATAACGACCTACATAGGCAAACAAGTGCAATAACGACTTGCGCGATTGCCTGGCCAACAATGTCCCCGAGCAATCCAAAGAACGTTCTTCCAGCATTTCCACCGTACGTCGCAGCCCGGCGCGAACTACCCGCGATTCGTGGCCAACCAAAATCCGGTCACCATGTGGTGTATGCCAAGTCATGACAAAGCCTTCTGAAGTAGCTGGTGCGAACTCAAATCAGTAGCCTCATATTCTACTCTCTCAGCCTGACCACTCAATTGCAGCAAGGTACCTGTCGGCGGTGCCGGCATCACTACATCCAAGCGTCGACAAAATCGCCGGCCAAGTCTCTTTTGATTTCGCAAAAATCTTTGCGTTTCGCGGAGCGAAGAAGACGAATGGCGCCTACTCCCCAGCGGTTCTCAGCCAACTAGAAGACACCAGCGTTTGTTTCCGATTGTCTAAGGCGACGGGGCACTTCTGTGACTTTTCAGGACCGGTTTCCAAAGCAGATCGAGTTCGACATTGACCGGGCGGCACTCAAACGGATCTATCGAATTCAAGCAGCGGTATTGTGCTACGGACTGCCGTTGTTTTTCTCAATACTTTTGTCTATTTCAGTGTTCGCAGAGTATCTTAAAGCCCACGGGCGAATGGCTGGTTGGGAATGGTGGACTGCGGGGACGCAATACGTTTCGATTGGGATTGCCGTCGGTTTATTGATCGGTTCGGCGTTTTACTTCGCCTACTTCCATCGCTCAGCCGAACTGACCGCCAACAATCTGAGACTGATCGTTGAGGGACCATTTCTGCGATTGGTTACTGGCGGCTACGTAGTGGTTGATCGACGCTTTCATTTCCGCGATATCCACACCTACACTACGATTGAAGGTCCCATACTTCGACGACGTGGGTTAAAGACGCTGATGTTTCGCACCGACCAGCGCCAGGCGCAGCCCATCCAAATCGATGGTCTTAAGAATGCAGACCAGGTCCGCGACATGCTCTGCGAAATCGATGCTCTTCGAACAAATGATGCGTGAACCGGATGATACTACTGGCTGCCGCGATCTTCGGCTGGTCCGCCATGACTGGCCAGGTTGCGGGCTGTGTTGACCAAACCGATATGCGAGAACGCTTGCGGAAAATTTCCGAGCATCCGTCCCAGAGTCGGCGAATACTCCTCAGAGAGCAATCCCACATCATTGCGGAGTGAAAGTAACTGCTCGAACAACTGTCGAGCTTCACGATGGCGACCGGCCAGCGCATAGTTGTCGGCCAACCAGAAGGAACACAACAAGAATGCACCCTCTCCGGCTGGCAACCCATCCACATCGTTGCGATAGCGTTCAACGAAGCCATTGTGCGTTAGACGCTCTTCGATCAATTTGACAGTCCCAGCCATACGAGGGTCGTCGGCGTTGATGAACTCCACGATCGGTAGCATGAGCAGAGATGCATCCGGTTCTGTGGCCCCATAGTATTGCACGAAACTGCCCATGTCTTCATTGAAGCCCTGGGCACAAACTTCGCGGTGAATTTGGTCGGCCAGGTTGCGCCACTTTTGCGCATCACCTGGTAACTCGAAGCGCTCGATTTCTTTGGCTGCTCTATCGGCGGCCACCCAGGCCATGACTTTCGAGTGCGTGAAATGTCGGGGCTGGCCCCGAATCTCCCAAATACCCTCATCGGGTTCTTGCCAAATGGTTTCGAGAAAATCCATCATAGCCGTTTGGACACGCCAGGCTTCCGGACTGGGCGCGATTCCATGGCGCCGCGCTAAGTGCAGGGCTTCCATGATCTCGCCCGGCACATCGAGTTGTCGTTGAGAATAAGCCGCATTGCCAGTCCGAACCGGTTGCGAATTCTCGTAACCAGGCAGCCAAGGCAACTCGATCTCTGTCAAACGTCGCTCGCCGGCAATGCCATACATGATCTGCAGCTGTGCTGGATTGCCTGCCGCTGCGTTGACCAGCCAGCGTCGCCAGGCGCGAGCCTCCTCTGTATAGCCACCGACCAGAAAAGCATACAGAGTGAAGGTCGCATCGCGCAGCCAACAATAGCGATAATCCCAGTTGCGCACGCCACCCAAGTGTTCCGGTAGCGAAGTGGTGGGAGCTGCGACGATGCCACCGGTCGGTCGATAGGTCAGCGCTTTTAGAACCACCAACGATGCGCGAACATCTTCCAGCCAAGGGCCAGTGTATTGGCACTGATTCGACCAATCCAGCCACCACCGACTCGCATCGTCGAGTGTCTGCGTGGCATTCTTGCCCGGCGGCTCGGTTTCATGCGTGGGCATCCACGTGAGTTCGAAACTCACTTGCTCGCCCGCGCCTACTTGAAACTCGGCAGTGGCATTGCCCTTTCCTAATGTCCAAAGACAGTCGCTACGGCAAATCAAAGAATCGGGGCCAGCCGTCATGCGCACGCCTCGATCGATAGCCAGAGCCCAAGGAATGATGGAACCATAGTCGAATCGAGGCGATAGTTCGCAGCGCATCCGAACTTCGCCGCGAACTCCTTGTACGATACGAAACACCTCGGCTGTGTCTGTCTGCGGTGCCATAAAGTCGATGATGCGCACCATGCCGGAATCAGTGGTGAACTCTGTTTCCAGGATCAATGTTCCACTGCGATAGCGGCGAGCTGTATGGAGTACAGGCTCCAGCGGTAACAGCCGCCAGTAGCCATGCTCTGCGTTACCTAGCAGCGAGGCAAAACAGGCAGCGGAATCGAATCGCGGTAAGCACAGCCAATCAAGTGAACCACGACGACTGACCAGCCCCGACCCGCGGCAGTTACCCAGCAGAGCATAGTCTTCGATCAACTCGGGCATGATGCTTGGCTTTCCAGAATAGTGGCACTGTGCGCAGGTAACGTTATCCAGTTGTTTAAAGCTGTAGGATCGGGTGATTCTGGAATTGGTGACTCTGGTTTGGTGGCTGCGTCCATAGCGTTGGCTTGGTCGCTTCGTAAGAGCACCCGCCAGTGCGAGGGTAACGCGTGTGGCAGGGTTAGCTTATAAGCTTTGTCTTTAAAGTTGCAGAGCAGCCAGAGTCGGCCTCTCTGCACGCACAACCACTGCTCTTCATCGCTATACCAAGTTTGCACAGCATCAAAATCGCCGTCTGTTAAATCAGGGAACTGTTTGCGAAGCGAGATCAGCTTGCGGTACCACTCGAACATGTCGCGACTGTGGTTGGATAGTGGTTCGATCCATCGGATCTTTGAGCGTTCAAAGCTGTCGGGTTCGGTTGGATCGGCGAGTTGATCCGCTGACCAGCCGAACGCGGCGAACTCTTCATTGCGACCTTGACGAACCGCTTCGGCTAGTTGCGGATGGACTCTCCAGTCTGCGAAATAGAGGAACGGCTGTTGGCAGTGGAGTTCTTCGCCTTGAAAGAGCTGGGGTATATGCGGGCTGAACATCAGTAGGGCGGCTGCCAGCTTCGCTTGCGCGTGACCGACCAGTTGCCCCAGACGTTCACCACCAGCCCGATTGCCGATTTGGTCGTGGTTTTGGGCAAAGGTAATGAAGCGATGGCCGGTCAAAAAGGGAGCGGGCCGTCCATGGCGCCGCTCGCGAGCTGATGAATGTTGTCCTGTGTAGATATAGGGATGGGTAAATGCGCTGGCCAGCCCACTCAGATTTCCAAAGTCTTGATAGTATCCATCGCGCTCACCAGTGATGGCTGTGTGCAATGCATGATGAAAATCGTCACACCATTGCGCGTTCAAGCCGAATCCGCCGGCTTCGCGGGAGCGCAGCAGTCGAGGATCATTAAGATCGCTTTCGGCAATCAGCGACAAATGACGCCCAAGATGCGCCGAGAGCTTTTCGACTTCGACAGCCAATTGTTCTAGAAACGATAACGAGGTTGTATCGACGATCGCGTGAACTGCATCCAATCGCAACGCATCGACATGATAATCGCGCAACCACATCATGGCGTTATCACAGAAGAAGCGGCGTACCCCATCGCTATGCGGTCCATCGAAGTTGATGGCTGCGCCCCAGGGCGTCTTGTGTTGCTCGGAAAAGTACGGACCGAACTCCCGTAAGTTGTTGCCAACTGGCCCCAGGTGGTTGTAGACCACATCTAAGATCACGGCCAGGTTACGCGCGTGGCATGCATCAATCAATTGCTTCAATCCATGGGGCCCGCCATACCGATGATGGGGAGCAAACAATCCGACTCCGTCATAGCCCCAGCCGAATTCACCAGGAAATTCTGACACGGGCATCAATTCGATATGCGTAATGCCGAGCTGGGCTAAGTGATCAAGTCGTTCGATGGCGGCTTCGAACGTGCCCTCTGGCGTGAAGGTTCCCACGTGTATTTCATAGATGATTGCAGAACTGAGAGGACGAGATTGAAAACCGCTATCGGTCCATTGAAACTGTTGGTGATCGAGTTGTCGCGACGGACCATCGTAACCGTACGGTTGCCAGGCTGAACGCGGATCGGGCCTGGCCGGGCCATCGTCGATACTCAGCAGGTAATCGGCGTGTTCGTCTTGACTCCAGAGCTCATAGCCTGCAGGTACGACCCAGTCACCACAGAGCGCATGCTCAGTGCAACGCTCGAGGGCCAGTTTCTTTTGCCCCGTGTGCAACCAAACGCTTTTGGCCAAGGGTGCCCAGACTTTTAGTGAATTGCTGTTCATGGGATTGGCGGCCAGGGCAAATTCTATGCCTGCGCACGTGCTGTCTCGGAATGCGTCATGCATTTCTATTCCTTGCAATTTTCGTGTGGGCGAAGACGTTTGAGAACTCCATTACTCGAGCACGAGTCGCCGCCTGCACTGGGCATAGGCTTTGCAGAGCGAGTCCAAGCTGCGCTTTGTTAATCCTGCCTGAACAATAGATCCTGAGAGCCTTCCCATGAGTACCTTGCGATCAAGCGACTCCGTTTCTATCGAGCAGACTTCAGCCAGTGTGATAGCCGGGGGCGGGCTAGTCGGGACACTGGTGCAGTGCGTCAAGCAGCGCATAGTTCAGGCCGAGGGAATCGGAGCCACGTATCGGTGCCAATTTCATGGCTCAGGTTTTCGGTTGGAGGATGCGTACCAGCTGGTTAACTATTTCAAGGAGTTGGGCGTTACGCATTTGTATTGCTCGCCGCTAATGAAGGCCCAAAGCGGCAGCACCCACGGTTACGATGTAGTGGATCCGACGCAATTAAACGACGAGTTGGGTAGCTTAGAACAACTGGAGCAGTTGATTGCAGGGTTGGGCCGCGCAGGTATCCAAGCGATGGTGGATGTTGTGCCCAATCATATGAGCGTCGCCAATGACCAGAATCTTTGGTGGATGGATGTCTTGAAACATGGGCCGGCGTCACCTTATGCGATGTTCTTTGACATCGACTGGTATCCACCCAAGAGCGAACTCCATGGCCGCATACTATTGCCGGTGCTGGGAGCTGTATCGGGTGAGGTTTTGGAGAACGGCCAACTGGCTGCACGATATTGCCAGGGCGAGTTCTGTCTCGAGTGTTACGACTATCGACTGCCTCTGGATCCGAAGACATGCGCTGAGTTGGTGAGCATTGCTGCACCTGAGCCATCTGGTTCTCCAGAGAATCTGGAGGCGGTGGAATGGTTAGAGTTGCGGTCCATTAAAGCGGCGATGGAACATCTGCCTGATCGCGGTTGCAACGATTGGGCGAAGATATCCGAGCGGCAGCGTGAATCAGTTGTGATTCAGCGTCGCTTGCACGACCTGGTAACCAAGTCGCAGGTGATCGCTGAACATATATCTCAGAAGATAAAGCAAATAAACGGGGTTGTTGGTCAACCACGATCGTTTGACCAACTGGATCGCTTGTTAGGCCAGCAGGCTTATCGGTTGGTGCATTGGAAGGCCAGTTCGGATGAGATTAACTACCGTAGATTTTTCGACGTTACTTCTTTGGCTGCTCTCTGCGTAGAACGGTTGCATGTCTTTGAGCATACGCATCGCCAAGTGATTCAGTGGGCGGCGGCCGGATGGATCTCTGCGTTGCGAGTGGACCACGTTGACGGATTGTTTGATCCGACTCAATATCTGTGGCGATTGCAGTGGTATTATCTGTTGGCATGCGGACGACTGGAGTTCGAGCAGCTCGCTGACGATGCGCGGGGTGGCACGGAATGGTCGGATATTGAGCCAGAATTTTTGGCTTCTCTGCACGCTGAGTTAGGCGGTGTGGATCCAAATCGGTTGCTATCGGCTAAGGATCTTGAACGCCAACTAGCGCCGCTGGCTGTCGGTCATCGCCCGCTGTTGAATTTTGATGATCGATTGCCTTTGCCGGTTTACGTCGAGAAAATCTTGGGTGCTGAAGAGCCCTTGCCGGATGAATGGCCCGTGTTGGGTACAACGGGTTACGACTATTTGAACACGCTCAACGGTTTGTTTATCGAAGCGGCCGGTTTTCAACAGCTGGCCAAACAATACGATCGCTTTGTGTTAGAGCACCAGCAGTTTGAAGAGGTTGTCTACGAATGTAAGCGATTGATATTGAGTGGTCCGATGCGTAGCGAAGTGACGTTGTTGGCTACTCGACTTGATCGACTGGCCCACAGTTCGCGTTACTGGCGTGACTTCACGTTGAACTCACTTGAGTTTGCACTGCAAGAGACGATCGCGTGCTTTACTGTTTATCGTACTTACATTCGCGATACAGTGGTTTCGGCTCGTGATGCACAGATTGTGCAGCGAGCGGTGGCGATGGCCAAGCGTCGCAATCCGGCTGTGGAAACAGATGCGTTCGATTTCTTGCGTGATGTTTTGCTATTGGCTGAGCCGCGCGATTTGAGTGATGATGCCTGGCGCGATCGTGAATATCTGGTAGGCCGCTTTCAACAGGTGACTAGCCCTGTTCAGGCTAAAGGGGTTGAGGATACTGCTTTCTATCGATATGTACCGTTACTTTCGATCGATGAAGTGGGTAGTGATCCACGCATGGCGATCAAGTCACCAGAAGAATATCATCGTCAGAACGTGCAGCGTCACGAACAATGGCCCGCGAGTATGTTGGCCACGACCACACATGATACAAAGCGGAGCGAAGATGTGCGGGCACGCATCAACGTGCTGAGCGAGATACCCGGTGTATGGCGGAAAGCCATGCAGCGTTGGCACCGCCTCAATCGCAAACATGTACGCCAAGTCGATGGACTAGATGCTCCCAGCCGTAACGATCAGTGGCTGCTATATCAGACGCTCTTTGGTGTCTGGCCGGTGTCGGCTCCCAGTGATGGTGAACGCGCTGAGTTGATCAGTAGGTTGCAGCAGTACATGGAGAAGGCAACCAAGGAAGCCAAACTGCACACAAGTTGGATTAGTCCCAATCCCGCTTACGATGCAGCCGTCAAGCACTTCGTCGAGGCGATATTGGCGGACGGTGCTTCGAAGTTCGAGATGGATTTCCAGGCTTTCGTCGATGCGGCTCTGGATGCTGGACTGGTCAACGCTGCCTCGCAGGTGCTGTTAAAGCTTACTGCGCCCGGCGTGGCTGACATTTACCAAGGGCAAGAGCTATGGGATTTTAGCTTGGTGGATCCGGACAATCGGCGGCCAGTTAATTACCAGTTGCGTCGGCATTTGTTGGGCGAGATTCGCCATGAGATACGCGATGCGACCAGTCGACGTGGGTTTGCCCGCTACTTGGCAGGGAATTTGCGAGACAATCGCCTAAAGCTGTGGATCACCCTCGAAGGACTTGGTTTTCGTCGCCGCTTATTCGGAGTTAAGGACGCAGCTGCCGGTGATAAATCGGCCAGTGGCCGATCGAACTTGCGCTATAGGCCGCTAACGGTTGAGGGTCAATTGGCCAATCACATCGTGGCGCACGTTTGGCACTGTCCAGCCCGACAGGATCGCATCGAGGGTATCGTCGTCGTGCCGCGTTTCGTTCAGTCGCTTGGCATGCCGATTTCCCAAGTTGATTGGCTGGACACGCGGATCGAGCTGGGAGTGTTGCCCGAGGGCATGCTGAATGTGTTCACAGGCGTACCAGTGCCGCCGAGTGCCACGCTCAAGTTGTCTGACCTCCTAGCCGTCTTTCCACTGGCACTCCTATCTCGGTAACGTCGCCTGGGACAGACAACCAGCACCGCAGTCGATGGGTCTGTCCCCAGCCTGGAGTGCATTGCTAGCACGACTATTTGCACTGGGGACAGACCACGCGCCAGTGGCCAAATCGCAATGCAAGCAAATCAACCCGGGGTCTGTCCCCGCAGGCGATGATGCTAGCAATAAATTCTCATTGTCGACTTGCGAAGAGGGACAGACCACAGGCCACTGGCGGCAGGCCGACGTAGTCGATGGGTCTGTCTGTCCCCAGCCGGGAGCGCATTGCTAGCATGACTATTCGCACTGGGGACAGAACACGCGCCGGTGGCCAAATCGCCATGCAACAAATCAGTCCGGGGTCTGTCCCCGGGTGGCGGCTGGATGCAAGTAACCGGGGCTAACGCCCACGGCTTAGTGAATAACCGGGGCTAACGCCCACGGCTTAGACCTGGGCAGTGGGATAGACGTTGTAGATGTCGCCGGTGGGGATGATGGGCTTGCTGGGGATCGGCTCTTTGCCGGCTGGTTTCGGACGCTTGTAGCCAAAGAAGCCGCGACGCTGAATCGTCTCGGCAACTTCCGCCGGGACGTGATTGATCCAGTCCAGATTGCCCCGTTCAATCATCTGCAGAACTTCGCGCGAGAACGTACTCAAGAAATTCGGATTGTAATTGTCCAATTGCTCGATACAGCCCTTCTCGACCAGGTATTGATACAGCTTCCTTAACTCTGGGGCCACGTTGAGGTTTTCAACGGTAGTCAGCTCACCGCTCTGGCGATCCAGAAGCGGATAGATAAAGAGTTTCAAATCGTTCTTGAACAAACGACCAAACGACTCCAAGATGCCGCCGTCGAGTTGCGTGTAATACTTGTGATCGAATAGATCGATCAGACTGCTCGCGCCCATGGTTATGGCAATCTTCTTCTTCGTATAGCGAGCCAAGTAGGCGGCTAGACGGTAATACTCGAAGTAGTCCGAGATCAAGACGGTCATGCCACTGGCGGCCAGTAGATCGATGCGCGCCATGAAGTCACGCAGGTCGATGTCACCGGCCATCTGCAAGTTGTGCATGGTGATCTCTGCCAGCGATACAATCTGATCACCCGAGACGTCTGGCTCGCGACTAAATTTGTCATACGCGGCGCTGAGCATATCCAGATTCACGTTGGTGATCGGTCGAAAACTGCCCCGTTCAACCAAGATCGGTTTCTTGTACAGAACTTCCGATGGTTGCAACACCTCGCCTTTGGCAGAAAACATGGCCGCGCTACTCAAGCCAAGTTGCACCAAACGCAGACTCATCACACGATTGTCGACATGCCGAAATGCAATTCCTGAGAACTCGATCATGTCGATTTCTATGCGCCGCGTGCTCAGGTTATCCAGCAGCGATTCAATCAAAATCTCCGGCTCGTGATTCAAGAAGAAGGCACCATAGAGCAGATTGACTCCCACGATGCCCAGGGCTTCCTGCTGCATAGCGTTTTCGTTGTCGAGCATGCGCACATGAATAATAATTTGACTGTCCTGGTCTCGCGGATGTGCTTGAAAACGTACGCCCATCCAGCCATGGCAATCATTCGTGCCTTTAAAATTACGAGCCGAGACAGTATCGGCAAATACGAAGAATGCCGTCGCATCACCACGACTTTCCTTCAGTCGCTCAATGTTCAAGTTGTGTTCATGGTCCAGCATGTCTTCCAATCGCTGGCGACAAACATAGCGATCACACTGGCCATAAATGGCATCGCTAACCGACATGTCGTAAGCCGACATGCTCTTGGCAATCGTCCCGGCTGCTCCGCCCACGCGGAAGAACCAACGCACGACCTCCTGGCCAGCCCCAATTTCAGCAAACGATCCATAGCGTCTGGGGTCAAGATTAATGTTGAGCGCTTTACGCTCAGTGTTCGGACGCTCAGAATGTGGGCGCTCGCCAGAACTCATGATGTAATCCCCCCGGATCATGAAAAACTAGTTGGCCAATCGATACAGTTTGCCTGAAAATATGCGTCAAGATCCAACTTCCGGGGCACCAGATCCACCCGCGAAACATCAGAAACAGTTTTGCCAGCCGTCATAACCGGTCAGGTCGATTTCTCCGAAACTGCGAATTCGTCCTGCGGTATACCGTCCACGGTGAACCTATGGAGAACAGTCTGGTAGTTTATTTTTCTAAGGCTTCTAAAATAGGGACTCTTTCCATGTGAGCTCCCAAAGCAAGAGTTTGGCTGTACCTAAATAGACTGAATTTGAGTACGGACAAAAATACGAACGAGAACTTGCACGTCGAGGTTGTGATTGGAGTTGTATGCTGTCTTTGACCGCCGAATATGCTTTACGAGCGGTAACTTGCTTGAGCGTGCACGCTACGCAGGCGATGTCGGCCGATGCTTTGGCTCAGCAGACCAAAGTACCACGTCGCTATTTGACACGAGTCCTCCAAGATCTGGCGCACGCGGGACTGGTGCATTCTCGCCCAGGGCCAGGTGGCGGTTATGAACTGCTGCCTTCAATCGACCAGTTGACTATCTTGGACGTGGTCAACGCGGTTAGTCCGCTAACGAGAATCCACAGTTGCCCACTCGGTCTCAAGTCGCATCAAGAACTCTGCCCTCTGCATGCTGAACTCGACCGCGCTTACGCGGCAACAGAAGCTGCCTTTCGTGGCGTCACGATCCGGCAACTGTTAGACTCTACCAGTTCCAGTGTGCCACTGTGCGAAAGATAACAACATGCGAATACTTCTCAGCCTCCTGCTCGCTTTGACCTGCGCATCCTCCGCGCTGGCTCAGTTGCATTGCCAACAAGCGGACGATCGACTGGTGATTACGGCCGCCAGCAATCGCCCGGTGATCGAGTATGTTTTCTCCGATCCGGAAATTCGAAGGCCCTACTTTACCGGCGCTCATTCACCAGCTGGTCATCTGCTGACCCGCCGCCATCCACCGGATCCAAGCGTCGATGCCACCGATCACGCCACTATGCATCCCGGTATCTGGCTGGCGCTGGGCGATATCAGTGGCCAAGATTTTTGGCGTAACAAAGCTACGCTCAAACATACTCGCTTTACTGCCGAACCAGCCCTGGCAGGCGATCAACTGAGTTTTGCAACCGAATGCGAATTGATCTCGGCCGAAGGCACAGTCATGGGGCGTCTAAAGAATGCTTACGTCATCACGTCCCTAACGAGGGCCTGGGTGATCGCTTGGCAAGCTACCTTTCATGCCTTGGATCAACCCTTGGTCCTGGGCGACCAAGAGGAAATGGGCTTCGGCGCACGCATGGCTACGGCTCTTACTGAAAAGAGCGGCGGCCGAATTATCAATTCAAACAAGCGAAAGGGAGCAGCGGAAACATGGGGGCAAGCGGCTCTGTGGTGCGATTACTCCGGCCAAGTCGCCGGTCAGCCCTGTGGTATCACATTGGTTGGTTCACCCAAGAACTTTCGCATCAGTCATTGGCACAACCGAGACTACGGATTGATGGTCGCCAATCCATTTGCCATCGCAGCCATGAAACAAGGCCAACCGAGTAAAGTCGTTGTCCAGCCGGACATGCCACTAACCGTTGCGTTTGCCGCTGTGCTGCATGATGGCCAATATGATCCTGAGAAGACTTATGCCCAGATAGTGGATAGCGATCTACTAACTTGGGATTAGGCAGTGTCTCATTTTGCTCCGCAAAAGAAAGATCTTTTGCGGAGCGAAAAAGACTGAGCTGCCTTTCGCGGAGCGAAAGGAGACTAATGATTTAGTCGTCTGACAATGATCTCGTCTAGCCGTCCTTCCCAGCTAGAGTCCGTGTGTCCGCGTCCGCCGAAGAATAGGTCTTGAACTTCGTGCGGAATAGTCAGCGACGCTTGCACATCGATCTCTGGTTCAATGGATGTATTAATAGTTGCATCATCAAGTGCATCTAAGAAAACTTGTACTCGCTCGCCGCGACGTTCAAAGCGGACTTGGGCCCAAGTCCAGCGTGGTATCTTCGTTCTGCCGAAGACCGGTTCGGCGGAACCTGATTGAAACATCAACCTGCCCGCTTGCTGGCCCTGACCGGACAGGCCCAGCGAATCGCCTGCAGATACTGGGCTGTGATTGTAGCCTCGTCCAAATATCCAGCCGGCCACGGTGCGACTTTCATCGGGCATCCCATTCCAGATCCACAAGGACACCGAGTAACGATCGGTTAAGTTTGGAATGCGAGCGCGGAGTCTGCCGCCAGCGAAATGTGCCGCACGATTTATTTTCTCGGGACCATGGTACTGCCCGGAGTGTGGACCCGCTAAGAAGAATACTACGCCGGGCTCATAGATCGCATCAGCATTCTCACCCGACAAGTCGATGGCGCGGGGACCCTCGGTTTCATTCAGTCGATAGTAAGCTGCGGGATGTTGGCCGAGCGTCGCTTGCACCGCCGGACCGGACTCATCGACGCTGGCGCGGCGAGGCCGCGCCGATACTTGTTCCAGCAAGTTCAAGCAGGCTTCAGCAATCTTCGGCTCAGCGTCAACTTCCAGACCCGCCGAGCGTGCTGCCCAGGTATTGTAACCACCCAGTACATGTTGCTCGGGCGGTGGTATGTAACCGTCGCCACCGTTGGCCAGTTCGATCACCATGGTCTGTTCCAGCGGCGATTGCAACTTGAGTTTCATGCCGGTGAGCGCATATGTTTCTGTGGGAGTAGTGGCGATAGCGATCGAACCGATGCGCACCGCTTGTACAACCACGTCGGTCGATTGCCGCTCGTGCAATAGAAGTTGTTCGCGCGCATAGACCTCTTCGGTTGTTTGTGGCAGATTGGTACCCAGCTGGTCGACGATCGCCTGAGCCCACAGTAAACGCTGTTTGTCTGGCACGCGGTATTTTAAGTGTAGACGCGTCTCGGCCATTGCCAGATCTGCTTGCTGGTCGTACTTGATTTGCTGCATGGCGGCCTGCGTCAAGTCGAGCATTTCGCTCGTGTACTGGTCAATCTTGATCGATTCAAAACGTGCTGGAGTTTTCTTGGTGTAGTCCATGCGCCAGATGTCGCCACTGCAGCCGTGCGACATAATGCCGACGAAGGGAGCCTTGCTAGTGGGTGTGCTGGTCGAATTCGATGCTGCTAGTCGCGCCTTTAGGCCTTCAGCAAACCGACCGAAGTAGTCAGCGCTGACGGGTGTCTCGCCGCTGAAATAATGCATGGAGAAGTTGGCCAAAACCGCAATGGGCCGACCGGCAGTAGACTGAATTGAAATCAGTGCAAGGTCGGGATCTTCGGGACCACTCTCGCCGGTGACGTCGTCCCAGACTCGGCCGGCATGCATGTTGGCTCGAACGGTGGCATTGCCAAATGGATCTTCACCGCGACGATCTGGGCGGCGAATCCAACGTCTCACTGCCGTATAATCGGCGGCGCTGGTTGTTGCCCAACCAACTTGGGCTGGTTCAAGATTAGCCAGTGCCGTTTCGATGGCTTCGACAATTTTCAAGCGCAGAAAAGGTATGTAGGCGGCATCTGCATCCGTACCAAGACAGCTCATCGACGCTGGTACCGAATGAGCATGTGTAGCCGAGATCAACATGCGGTCAGTCGGCAACCCGGTTCGCTCCTTGGCCAAAGCCTTGGCTTGGTCAATAAACTCTCGCGACATCATGCAACTATCGACGACGACGATCGCCAAGCGTTGTTGACCGTCGGCCAGCCCGATAGCTCGCGCATAGATGGGTGTGGTCGTTTGATTGGCTGTACCTGCGGTCATGCCGCCGTTGATCATCACTGGATAGGCAGTGGGCGTGATATCGATAGCCGCTGCACCTGCCTGCAGGGATTGAGCCCGAAGCTGGCGGGCTAAAAATTGGTTCGCCAATGCGAGGCAGACCAGGAGTACCCACAGAGATTTCATGGTTGATACCTCAAGCGAAACCCAAAGCGGAATGCGGTAGTGGGATTCGGTAGCGGAATGCGTCAAGCATTTCGAGGCCTGACAAGAGCCAGATGGAACCGCAGACGATTCTCGAAAGCCTTGACGGCTTCCGCTACCAGAGGACTACGAAAGCCTTGACGGCTTCCGCTACCAGAGCATTACGAAAGCCTTGACGGCTTCCGCTACTGCAGGTGCTGGCAGGCGGGAAATCAAAACGCGTAAGCGAGGGAGCAAGTCGGTGGTCACTTTGCTCAAGCGTTAGCCAAGTAAAGTGGTTTCACCGAGTTGGTCCCTCGCTTACGCGCCGGTTACGAAAAGGTGCGTCGCTCGCTTAAGGGCGGCTATGGTTTAACCAAAACAGCAACTATTTCTTAGCTGGCGCGGCAGCATCCAAATCGATTGGGAAGTTGTTGGTTTCACCTTTGACAACGTCAACTTCAATTCCCGATGTATCCTTGTTGGAGTACTTTTCGGGAATAATATGCTTTGGCTTGGCGCGATTCTTGGCTGCGGCTGGTCCCATCATGGCTTCGTAGCCTTTTCCGCTGTATCCCTTTTTCGACAATTCGGCCGCGTCGAACGAAGGCTGATCTTTGGTGTCGATTTTGGAAATCGTCACGATGTGATGGCCGACCAGAGCGCCATCATTCATGCCGAAGGTCGACGCTTTGAACTCGCCTTTTTCGTTGGTCGTACCGTACGAAGTACGTGGTCCACCATCCTTGGGATGAAACATGACTTTGGCTTCAGCGACGGGTTCGCCATTCATGGTGATGACGCCCGTGGCCTTTTCCAGTGAGGCTGGACTACCACAACCTGCGAGACTGATGACTGCAGAGAGTCCGGCCAGGTTCAGTAAAGAAACCGCAAGAAACCTTCTGTTACGCATTGGCTATTTTCCCCCTTCGGACCGTTGGACTCAAAAGAAAACGCGCACTGCGTTAAGGATCTCGCAGTGCGCGCTTAACATTGTCAGTTGAGCATGACTGGTAAGTCAAGTCAATTTGTGAAGACTACTATTGCCAATTACCGACTGGTACAGCGTCGCGACGATCGCCCAAACGCTGGTAGGTCAAGTAATCGATCGTGGCAGGCACGAAGTGCACCGAGCCATCGCACAGCACGAACTGTGCACCACCGGTGTGCAGCGACTTGAAGCCTTGCGACATGTTCCAGGTACGGAAGTGATTGCAGTCTTCAGCACCGCCGGTCGAATCGTCCTTACCGCCGTTTTCGCGGCGGCAAGTTGGATGGTTGATCGGAGCCGTGGTGGCAACCCAAATCGCATTGTGGTGCGACCAAGGATGGTACTGGCTGTGGTCACCGCACAATGGACGAATTTCGCCCATGGCGATCACATTGGAAGTACCGTCAGTGACGTCGCGCAGCTTGGCCGACCAGTTAAAGCGGGAGGTAACACCCGAGATGCTTTGACCACCAACTTCATTGCCCGAATCACCGTGACCAGCAGGACCAGTGCCGAAGTTGTTACCCAACAGACCTGGGCAGCGACCGCCATCAGGCATGAACTGATTACCCATCGACATGGCATAGTTGGAGATCGACTTGTTGGGCAGATCTACATAGGGGTCCGATGGACATCGCATGATCGAGATGTCTTTTTGTGCTGGTCGTGGATTAAGAGTGGACCAGCCTTGCAGGCCGTACCCAAGATCGCACATCTGCACGTCGATGCCATTAACACCTGGATCGGCAGGACTGGTGATCAACCGGACGAAGTCCAGCTGACCATAAAGTCCGGTTTGCTCGAGGAATGGCAACAGCTTTACGAGGTGACTTCCCTTACCATACTGGGTGCGCCAACCTGGGTTCTGGTGTGGGTTGGTGCCATACGGGAACGACTTATGGGCGCTCTCGTAGTTGAGCAGTGCTAGACCGAACTGCTTCAGATTGTTCGAGCACGACATGCGTCGTGCAGCTTCACGGGCGGCTTGAACGGCGGGTAGCAACAGACCCACCAGAATACCGATGATCGCAATGACCACCAACAGTTCGACGAGGGTAAAACCTCGCCTGTGCATCGACCTCTGCATGTAACCACTCCCATCAGTTAGCGAATAACACAAAAGAGAAAAAACGTGACTAGGTGCCCCATGATTGCTTAGATAAGGTATACGGGGCCCCGGCGCGTCATTATGATACAGTTTAATTTCGGATGTCAAGCGCGCACTGGCTAAAGTTTTTTGCCGCTTGAAATAAAGTTATCCTTACCCAATGCCCATCCCGTTTTCATTTCCTTCCTTTGGGGGCCTCGCACTCTATGTCCTATCTCGATATCAACAATCCTGAAATGTCAGGTTCGAATTCGACAACCACCGCCAGCGCTACGGTTCCAATCGCGCCTGTGTTGGGAACTGTCGCAATACTCGGAATTGCCCTGGTTGCCGTGCTGCACTTGTTTTTTCCAGTGTTTACGCCAGGCGAAGACTTGCTCATCCTCTTCCCACCGGAAGAAATCGCGCAGAAGCGTGAGGCCACGTTCATGCTCTATCGCTTGCTCAATCCGATGCTAGCGCTGGGGGTGTTTGCGGTCGCTACAGCCATCGCCGTGCCCTTGGTGTTAGGCTCAACAGGCAAAGTCGTCCCAGGGTATACCAAGATGCTCTTGCCCTACGCGGTGTTGGCCGGCGTTCTAACGTGTATCGGTCTGGCTCTTGGTCACTTAGTAATGGAATTGCCCGCCGCCAAGAGTTTAGGACTAGGCCGGACCTTCCTGGCACGTTGGCTGGAATTTGCTTTTCTTGGTGCCGGAATAGGTGGCGCAATCGGAGCGGCGGTCGGTGGGAAAAACATGGCGATGCGCCTCGGGGTCAACAGCGCAATCGTAGGTGTGATCTGCGCCCTAGTCATGGACCTGGTCTTTGTGCCTATTGCTACCGCTAAAGTTGATGTGCTAGTACCAGGCGGAATCACATGGGGCCAGAAAGATCTGCTGGCCTTGTCGCTCTTTACAGTGGCTGCAGTGGTCGCCATCACCATCGGCGTAACCAAAGAACTCTCTGCCCCTAAGTGATTGAGTGGCACCCTTAACCGTGGGCGTTAGCCCTGGTTCCTAAACAAACGACCAGCAACCGCGGCTAACGCCGTCGGCTTAGTTTGATAACCGCGGCTAACGCCGTCGGTTTAGTGTTCGACGATCAAGACCGTCTGATTGGCGGCGATGTTGGATAACTGTTGTCGTTGGCCGCTGGGCCAAGTGATCTCGATGTGATCACATTGAGCCTGGTCGGCCAGTCCGAAATGAAGCACGTTACCCCAACTGCTTTGATAGCCGCGGCCGTTGCGGACTTCGTCTACTTGTGTCAGTTTACCGGCGACAACTTTAACCTTTGCGCCGATGGCTGGGCGATTGCTAGTTGTGCCCACTAACTTCAACTGCAGCCAAAGTCGTTTCTCACTGCGATTGTCGATGATGGCAGGTTCTTGGTCTAGGTTCAGCACAACCATGTCTTGGTCACCATCGAGATCCAGATCAGCTACTGCCGCTCCACGACTAACGGATTGCCTTTTCAGGATATCAGGTAAGCTGGATGTGATGTTTTCGAAGTACCACTGCCCTTTGTCCTGCAGCCTATTGCAGAGGACCATATCGGCTACACGATAGTAGGTATTCTTTCGCCGATGATCTAAGTGACCGGTAGCCACATAAACGTCGCGATCGCCGTCATTGTCCAGATCGCTCAAGCAGCATCCCCACGTAACATGTGGCAACGTATCCTCGCCTACGCGAGTCTGCCGAGAGACATCTTGGTAAAGTTGTTGTTCGGTCTGGCGGAACAGATTGATGTATTCATTCTCAAAGGTAGTCACCAGCAAATCGATGCGGCCGTCGCCATCCAGGTCGCCAGCGTCGACTCCCATACTGCCGGAGGCTGCACCTAGGGCATTGACCGCCGCTCCCATGACGAGTCCCGCTTCTTGGAAATTGCCGTAACCGTCATTGCGGAAGAAGCTATTGGGCATCTCGTCGTTGGCCACAAAGATGTCGCTGTCGCCATCGTCATCAAAGTCGCCGACAATACAACCCATGCCCGTCGCTGATGTCCCGCCAATACCCGAACCGGCGGTTGCATCTTGCCACTGGCCGCGCTCGCCGGTGCTCATCAACAACGAACTGTGTTCTGGGCGAAAGTCTTGCGGGCCCGGATATTGGGTGCGCGCTAGCTGGACTTGCTCGTCGATGTCATCCATCGACAGTTGAACATAACGGGCGACGAATAAGTCAAGATTTCCATCGCGATTCACGTCGACGAAGCTCGCGCCCGCGGAAAATTTGCGTTCCAAGAGCCCGCTGATTTCGTGCGTGACATCTACAAAATGTCCATGCCCATCATTGTGAAACAGCAGATCACCATCAAAATTGCTCAAGAAAAGATCGGCAAACCCATCGTTATCGTAATCTGCTGCCGTGACTCCCAGACCAAAGTGCCCGTGGTCCAAACCAGCAGCCTGCGTCACCTCGAGGAATTGCCAGTTGCCCAAGTTGCGGTATAAGGCACCACCAATTCGATTGGGGGAATTGCTTGATGTGTCAAGTAAATTAGTTGATATATCAATTATTGTGCCGGAGGGGTCTATCAATGGTCTGCCACTGCAGAAGTAAATGTCGATCAACCCGTCCTGGTCGTAGTCGAACAATGCCAGTCCGCCAGTCATTGTTTCTGGCAACAAGAATTTGCCGCTCTGCCCCGTTTGGTGCAAGAACTGGATGCCAGTCTGAGGCGTGACATCGTGCAGCCGAATAGTGTTGACTACCGGTTTGGGTGGCCTGGCCGGCTGGGCTGACCGGTCTACGCTCGGAGTGCAGCCTAGTAGCAGACAGATTACTAAGAGACCTACCCTGTTGGCACCGCGGCAATTACTGCTGATGGTCATGACATAGGCGCGTAGCCCAGGCCACGCGAGTGGCCGCGTCTTACTCATGAGGCACAAGTCCGCCGCTGTAGTATTGGCTGAGCAACTGGCTTGCGCCTGGATGATCGGGGCTGATCTCCAGTACCGTGCGGAGCCATTTGACTCCATCGGTGATCGAGCCGACTTTGATCAAGCGTTGGCCGATGTCAAAACGCAGGTCAGCGTTTTCCGGAGTCTCGATGACTTGGCGAATGAGTCGAACGATTTCGTTTTGCTCTTTGGTGGCGGCCGCGACCAGGTCGAATTGGTTCTTAGCTTGTTCGACTTGCCCGGTTTGCTGTAAAGCTCGGCCCAGCGCCTCACGAGCCACGGTATCGTCGGGGGCTAGCTGTACCACGTAGACGAGATCTTCCAGGGCCGCCTGGGGTTCATTGCTGGCCAGGCGAATTTGGCCCCGCAAACGTCGGGCTTCAGGATGCATCGGGTTGACCGTTAGCACGCGGTCTAATTCTGCCAAGGCACTTCCGAGATCATTTTCGGCGAAGTCGCACGTGGCCAATAATGCATGGACTTCGATGTCATCGGGTTCTTCTTGCGCACAGATGATCAACTCCTTGCGAGCTGCGGCAGTGTCACCTGCCTCGATCAATACCTCGGCCAGTCGCCGGCGCATGAGTGTGGTTTTGGGCGACAATTGCAGACCTTGTCTATACGCTTCGATGGCACCGGGCAACTGATTGATGCCTTGCAGCAGATAAGCCTGCAGGAAACTGGGCTGTGGATCGCTGGGCGAAGACTTACGCCAACCATCCAGCAGACTAAGAGCTTCGTCGGTTCGCAAGTTGGCGAACAGTCCCAGCACGTAGGCTTGAAAAATGTCAGGTCCAATATCGGCTCGCTCGACAATCAGCTGAGCGAACTCTTTGTCGAATCCTCGAATCTGACCTGACTGAACCGTAATCAGCTTGCGTTCCAATTCGAGATCGGCAGCCGGCGCGCCTAGCTTGGCGGCTGCTTCGGTCAGCATCAGTGCTTTATCCAAATCACCCGTACGACGA
Organism: Rania fehmarnensis; assembly: GCF_056494185.1. NCBI lineage: Bacteria > Pseudomonadati > Planctomycetota > Planctomycetia > Pirellulales > Pirellulaceae > Rania > Rania fehmarnensis. The sequence continues at coordinate 8,036,994 of NZ_CM151398.1, read as the reverse complement.
TGAGCCCGGACCAACTGCAGGGCAGACTGCGGATTGTTCGCATCGGCTAACAACTGCGACCGTAATAGACCCAAAGCTTCGCCGTCGCGGTAAGTGCGAAAGAGCTGATCCGCTTGGATCCGCGTGCGCCAGTTGGAGACATCATTCCAATACCAGGCTAAAACCGCCAGGCCGACACCAGTGGCCCACAGCAACCACACAAATCCACGGCGGAGAATGGGAGGCCGGCCGGCTGCTGAGCTCATCGTCGAAAGGTCTCGGGGGAAAGGACATACATAAATGCGGTCAAGCCACTATTATACCTTGTCTCGTCCGCAGTGTAGCGGAAGCCGTCAAGGCTTTCGGGATGGTCCCGCAATGTAGCGGAAGCCGTCAAGGCTTTCGGGATGTTCGGTTTCGAAATGCTTGACGCATTCCGCTACGGGGGACGACGAAATGCTTGACGCATTCCGCTACGGTTGGCGGTTCGGGGTATGATGGTAGAGAAGAGGGACCCGCGGAACTATGGCAAAAAAAGTTTTGATTCTCTGCCTGGCAATCTTGTTGCTGGTGCCGATTGGCTATCGGCTGTGGCGGTTGGTACAACCACCGGCGGTGGGCGATCTTTACACGCAAGGGCTGCGTCAATTGGCCGAAGGCGATGTGGTTATGGCACAGCTCTCTGCCGAAGCTCTCGCTGCGCCTGGTGTGGATCGCAGTTACAAAGATGTACTAGAAGCCGGCGTGGATTTGAAAATGGGGCGAGTGCATGCGGCCGCCGCTCGACTGCAAGCCGCCTTGGCACAGCCGACGACCGCAGCCGTAGCTCATGCGATGACTGGCGAAGCCTTTTACAAGAACCGGCAATTCGGCGCGGCCATTGATATGCTCAAAGAGGCGATCAAGCTGGACGAGTCTTCGGTCGATGCACATCGCTGGCTGGCTGCGTCGTACTACGATATTGGAGCGACCGGACCGACGATTCAGGAGTTGGCCAAAGTCTCCGAACTTGCCCCAGATGATCCGCGACCGCATCGTCTGACGGGTTTGATCTACAAAGATATGGAGTCGTACGACGCCGCCATTGAACAGTACCGCGAAGCCTTGCAGCGGTCCAGCGATTTTCCAGACCGCAAAAATGTCCTGCGCGAATTGGCCGAATGCCTGCTCAAAGCCGGTAAACACGATCAAGTTGACGAGATTTTGAAACAATGTCCGCTGGATGCGGTCACGCAAACCTACTCCGCCGAAGCCATGTATGCGCGCGGTGATCTGCAACCTGCCCTGGTCGCCATCGACCAGGCCTTGGCAATGGATCCGCAGCATCTGCCAGCTTTGTTGCTCAAAGGTACATTGTTGGCAGAACTGGATAAACTGGATGCGGCTGTGGAAGTGTTGGAACAAGCGGAGACGAAGTTTGCGCAAGACAATCGAGTTCACTATCAGCTTTCACAACTGTATTCGCGTTTAGACAAAACCGAGTTAGCCGAAAAGCATGGCAACGAAGCGACGCGCCTGCGCGATTTGCGGGCCCACTTTACCGAACTCCATGCGCAGGCCTCAGAAGATCTCAACAATGCCGAAGTGCGATATCAACTCGGTACAACTGCCAAGCAACTAGGGTTGAATGAACTAGCCATCACTTGGTTCTCGGCTGCCTTGGCCCTCAAGCCTGAGTATGTCGAAGCGCTTCAAGAACTAAAATCGCTAACTGGACGCTAACCATCAGCTGCAAGTTTTCAAACTTCAAACTTCATACTTCAAATTTCCCCATGCGTCTTCTTTGGCTCTTGGTCATTCTCTTAGCTTGCCCACTGGTTGCGTGCAACAAGAAGAGCGAACCAACTCGAGTTCCAGATAATCCCAAGCCGCCGGCTGCGCAGCCGGTTCCTGCCGTTGAAGCTAGTTCCGGCACACTCGATTCAACCTGGACACTGATTGATCCAGCCTCATCGCATGCGGCCTGGACCTATCGCAACGGAGACGAGGCGGACAAGTGTACGATTCTGGAATCGCTGGGCGGAGGTATCGCGGCGCTGGACTTCGATAATGATGGACGAGTTGATATATGTGCCACGGGCGGTGGCCAGTTTGGCTCCGACGATTCGATCAGCGGCTTGCCCAGCGCATTGTTTCAGAACTTGGGCGAGTGGAAATTTGTCCAACGAGCCGGCGCCAGCCGTATCGAGCCGGCTGCATTTTATACACATGGCGTGGCCGAGGCCGACTACAACCAAGATGGATACAGTGACCTGGCCATTACCGGCTACCGCGGATTGATGCTGTGGCTGGGCATGGGTGATGGCACATTCATCCAAGCCGCTTCGGCCAGTGGCATCGACCACCAGCTATGGAGTAGCAGCGCCGCTTGGGCCGACATCGATAATGATTCCGATTTGGATCTGTATGTTGCCAATTATGTCGATTGGTCTTTTGAGAATCATCCTCAATGTCGCTCCGCCGATGGCCGCCGCGATATCTGTCCGCCAAAATCATTTTCAGGTATGCCACACGCTCTCTATCTCAATCAAGGCGATGGTTCTTTCCAGCCGGCTGATGCAGCCATGGGACTAGCTGCCGATGGCAAAGGACTGGGCGTCGTGATCGCCGACTTTGATGGCGATGGCTGGCCTGACATTTACGTAGCCAATGATACGACGAGCAACTTCTTGTACATCAATCAACAGGGCAAGTTCTCTGAGCAAGGAGAGCTGAGCGGAGTAGCGCTTGACGATCGCGGCTTGCCTAATGGCAGCATGGGCGTGGACGTTATGGACTACAACCGCGATGGCCGGCTGGACATCTGGGTGTGCAATTACGAAGATGAAACCTTCGCGCTGTATCGGAACATGGATGGCAGTCACTTCACGCATTCCAGCAAAGCGACAGGTTTGAATTCGTTTGGGCAGCGCTTTGTTGGTTTCGGGACTGCCTGCGCCGATTTCGATTCCGATGGAGATGAAGACGTAGTCGTGACCAACGGTCACGTGATCAAATTTCCGAATCGCTCTCCGCGCAAACAAGTGCCGCTATATCTGAGCAACGAGAAATCGCGGTTTGTGCGCAAGAGTTTTTCCAGCCAACACTACTTTGGTCAACCGCACGAAGGTCGTGGCCTGATCACGGCCGACTTTGATAACGATGGTGACCTGGATGTAGCCGTCTCCCATTGCAATGAAGCCCTGGCCATACTTCGCAATGAAAATGCAGTGGCTCGAAGTATGACGTTGCGGCTGATCGGTACGAGTTCCAATCGAGATGCCATTGGCGCCATGGCCACGTTGCAGACTGACAAAGGCAAGTACGTTCGCACCATTAAAGGCGGTGGCAGTTATCTGTCTACTTCGCAGCGCTTAATACACTTCGGCTGGGCCGACGGCGAAACACCAACTAAGCTGATGCTGCGCTGGCCCAGCGGTCGCGAAACCGAATATGCCGTAGCCGTGAAAATGGACATCATCGTTGAACAGTAGAGCAGCTGTCTACAGCTGCTCAGAACCTGTTAACCAAAGTTCCTTCCGACCGCATGACTTGAGTTACAGGTGGACGACATGCCGGGTGCAGAGCGGCTGGGGACAGCCGCTCTACGACCAGCGCGCACTATTGATCCAGCTGTAAGCGATAGGGTTGCGACTGGCTATACATCTCACGTCGAGCCTCTAGCTGTTCGGCTAGCTCGGTTAGATTTTGTTTGCGCGCGTTTGAGATGGCCAGGTCAATAATTTCGATGGCGCGTTCGAAGAGCTTTTGATCGGCGTGGGCTGCCGCTAGGGCATCGCCGGCTTCGGGCGATTGCCCTTGGGTTAGTTGCCAGGCTCGATCGGCCAGTTCAATGGCCAACTTGGGATCGCGCGCGCCCTCTTGAGGATGTGTCGCCAAGATCCAGGCCGCTGAGTTGAGCGCTACGATATGATTGGCGTTACGCTTGAGAACCTCTTGATAGTTGTCGAGCGCTTGCGTGTACTGCTTGGAGGCTTGCTGACTAAATGCGAGACCAATCCGGGCTTCGATGAAATCGGGATCCTGCTCGAGCACCTGCGCGTAGACGCGTTGAGCTTCGACGGGATCACCAGTGGCCTGCAAAACATTGGCAACGCCCAACAGTGCGCGACTGGCTGTTTCGTCTAACTTGAGAGCGGTCTCCAAGCTGATGAGGGCTTCTTTGTTCTTGCCTGCTTGACCGAGCAACCAACCCAGCTGCGTATGAGCATCGACAGAATTCGGTGTCTGCTGAATCGTTTCTCGCAACAGTTGTTCCGCTGCATCTAATTGCCCTGTCATCGCCAGCACGTCGGCCAAGCGCAGGCGGCAACGCAGATCGTTGGGTTTGACCTTCAACACGCGCTGATAGAATTCAATTGCAGTCGATAGTTCCCCTTCGGATTGCAAGAACGAAGCTAAGGCAAAGTTGGCTTGTGGGTAGCTGGGCAACGCAGTGATAGCCGCTTGAAATGCTTCGAACGCCGCCTGCAGATCACCGCTGGCCTGACTTATTTGACCTCGAGCCAGAGCCACGCGCGCTATGACCTCTCGCAAATTCTCGTGACGAATTTGCCCGGCCTTGGCCAATAACTCCGAGTAGCGACTGCCGACCAAGAGCGCTAGGGGAGTGAGTTGTCGCTCCAACAGTGCAATGATCGTGGGCGCATCAGACTGAGTTTTCACCGGCAAATATTCCAGGAATGGTCGATCATCACGATAGATCTGACCACCTTCGCTCAATCGCTCCAGTTGAGCTGGTCCGCACAGAAAGCCAGCGAGAAACGATTCGGGTTTCGCTAAGTAATAGTCGGGGCCGCCCCAATACGCATACTGCATATCACGCCGCAGTTGTTCATTAGCTTGCAACTGGTCCGTCAGTCGTTGAGGATTAAAAGACAGGCTCTCATCGACAGTTCCGATCAGCAATAGTTCCGAAGTGTTGTACCACAACATGCACTGCGGAAACACTTCGCGAAAGGTAGCGACCAAAGTACGAAATTCATCGGGGCCAAAGAACTCGATCGGCATAAATTGGCAAACCAGACCGTGCTCTCTCAAGCGAGGTTTGAGTTGTCTATAGAAGTCTGCCGTATAGAATGACGCGATGCGCGGTCGGTAGATCTGCCCGACTTCAATCGAGATGATGTCATAAGCCCGCTGAGTATGTGTCACGAAGTTGCGACCATCTTCGACAATCAATTGGACGCGCTGATCGTCCAACCATTCGCCTTGAAAATGCTCACGCACTAGCTGCACCAGTCCATCTTCGATTTCCAGGCAGTCGAGTTGGTTGATGTCATGCGTCAAGAAGCTACTAGCGGTTTGTCCCGTTCCTAGCCCGATTACCAAAACATCTTGAGGATCGGGATGCAAGATGGCCGGCACGTGAGCCGCAAAGATCTGATGATTGCGAATGTTCTGGCCTTGCCACATGCGATTGATTTCCAGCCGCATCACATTCCCTTGCTGGACCACGCTCACATTGGCGTTTACACCTTCGCGAAAGTCAATCAAGCGACCATCCAGCGCTAGAAAATCTTGTGGCAAGCGCGTCTGGCAATAGGTTGGAATGCCTAACCAACCGGCAATGGCGAATACTGACCAAATCACTTTCCAACCGACGTGCATACGTGATTCGACCAGCCACCAGGCAGCCAGGCCCAGCGCGATACCTAGGCCGGTGACAATCCACACCGTGGCCGATAGACCCCACACAGGCAATAGCAAAAAACCAGTCATCAGCGAACCAACTATGCCGCCCAGTAGATTAATCGCCGTCATGCGCCCGGTCTCCCAGCCGGTTTGCCCGGCTTCATTGACCATCAGACTGATGGCCAATGGAAAGGATGCACCCGATAGCATGGCCGGCACCAGCATCACTATGGATATGATGACCAGTTGTCGGCTGACTTCGATAGCGCTCAGCCAACTACCCCACCATTCCGGTCGCCAATGCATCGTTAACGTGATCGCCAAAGCGCTGAGCACTTGAGCGAATCCCAATACCGCCGCGCGGCGCTTCAAGTAATCGCCCAAGAGCGCAGATAATGTGCTGCCCAGAACAATACCTAGCAACACCATGCCTAGCGTCAAGCTGTAGGTGTAAACAGTATTGGGCATCCACAGCGACAGATACCTGGCCCAGAGAACTTCAGCGGCCACTGCGACCAAACCGATCCCGAAGAAGATCATCGCTAGGATAGTACGCTGACGAGGCGTCAGTGCCAGTTGCGGTGAATTGGCTGCGCCGATATTTTCCGCTGGCAGTTTGGCTAGGTTGGGCTTGGGAGTCTGTGTATCAGTGGCGATCGAATAACTGACTGAAAGTCTAAAGGCTACGATACTCACCAGGATGTTGACGATGCCTGCGGATATCAAAGAAAGCTTGACTCCAATCGTGGGTATCAACACAAAGCCGGTCAGCATGGCTCCGAGAGCCGCTCCCAGCGTATTGATCGCATACAATTGGCCGACGGTACGGGTGACTCTCGCTGACTTTTGGCGTTCCAGCATCTGACAGAACAGTGGCAAGCTACCGCCCATCAGCGTGGTGGCGGGTAACAGTATCACGCTAATCAGGGTTAGACGCGTCAGCGCGAGCAGCCAAGGTGACTGGAAGACTTGCTCATAGATTTGCCCATACAGCGAATCGATCCACTGAAACATCCACGGGCTCAGTATGGCTAATATGCCAACGCCCAGTTCCAGCCAGGCGTAACCTCGCAGCGGATTGGAGATAGCCAGGGTCTTGCGGCCAACCAGCAAACTCCCCAGGGCCAAGCCGACAAAAAAGACCGCCAGTACCACACTCATCGCCCATGTCGAACTGCCCAGCGTCAGCGAAGCGGTGCGAATCCAGCACACTTCGCAAACCAGCGCCGAGAGGCCGGTGAGCAGAAACAAGATGCGTGACATGTATATCCTTAGGGTGTAAACAATTTCTTCAATTCGCTATCGGCTTGAACGTTCGTAGGGTAACGATCCAAGACCCAGCGGTAGTGTTGGCGGGCACTCTCTTTATCGCCGATGGCGGTGAAGACTTCAGCCAGCCCGAGGTGTGGTTCGGCCGCGCTGGGGTTGAGTTTGGCGGCTTCCAAGAACTCTATGCGAGCCTCGTCCCATTTCTTCTGTTGCGCTAACACCAACCCTAGGCGGTAGTGGGATGGATAGTGAAACGCATTGCCGGTTATCGCAGCCCGATAGTGCGTTTCGGCATCAGGCAGTTCATTATGTTTCTCTAAAATCGTGGCGAGGTTGTAATGAATATCAGCGAAGTTTGGATTCAGTTTCAAAGCCTGTCGATAGTGCTGGACGCACTTGTCTTCTTCGCCCTTGACGGCATGGGCAAAGCCTAACGACGCGTGAGCTTGCGCGGCGTAGTCAGGTTTTAATTCCATCACGCGGTTATAGAGCTTGATGCCTTCATCCACGTTGCCCAAGCGAACATAGGCATTACCCGCCTGGTATACGGTCTCTGGGTCGTTGGGGATAAGTTCGAGGGCTCGCAAGGCAACGCGGTCGGCGTCCTCTTTCTTACCAGCCCAGCTGTAGACCTTGGATATGTTACGCAGCGCGGCTCCGTGGGCTTCTGAATCAATGCCCTGCAAGACACGCTGGCTGGCTGCGGACAGCATTTGGTCGTTAACCAAGAGCCCACTAGCGTTGGCAGCGCCTGCGCTGATCAGTTGCTCACTTGCCATAACGTTCACAATATCGACGGCGATTTGTTTATAGGCGTCGATCGTAGCGTGGACGTGATCCAGGAATAATGCATCGCCCGCAATGCCATGCGCAGACTGGTCTTCGGTCCATTTGACAAAATCGATGAGCGGTACTTGCTGCTCGCTGGCCACCTGCCGCACAGCTTCGATCACCTCGGTGGGTGCGCGGAGAGTGCATACGTCTTCGTCGCGAGCTTGCAGGTAGTCGGCTTTGGCACGTTCCCACTGTCCGAGCGCCTCAAAGATTCTCGCGCGCAGATAAAGCGTATCAGCGTGGCGATCATTCAGTTCCACACATAGGTTGATAGGATAGACGGCATCGGCGTATTTACCTTCGCGGTAAAACTCTTGCGATTTTTCGTAAGCTGTCTTCCACTCGAGCAGTTTGGCTCCCAACAACCGCGGATGATTTTCGCTTTTAAAAGGCGAGCACTGGCCTATGTTGGAGGCTGGAGTTATGAGAATTGTCTTGGCCCCGTGCTCGCTGGCCATCTTGATCATGCGTCGCAAGTTGTAGGCGAAATGATCTACGATATGCGCGCGTTGGTCGTCATCCCGATGATAAACTTCGGGACCGATGGCGCTATCGAGCAGTGTGTTGACTTCCGCGGATAACTGATTGGGTGAACGATTGATCGTACCAGTTTTCGAATCGGCCTGAGTGGCTTTTGTGGCCAGGCTCTTGAGCGCCGTGAAGGTGCGCGTGCGGCTGGCCAGGCTGCCCAGTTGCAAGATCAAACCGGGCGTTTGTTTCAGTTGCCCATACGTGCGAGCTTCCAAGAACTCATTGTGTCCCGAATAGATGACGAATAAATCCGGCTCGTAGTTCAGTAGCTCCTCCATCAAGTTGGCTGCTCGGTAGCTGGCGTAACTGATGCCGCCGCAGTTGATGACCTCGAATTGATGACTCTTGTCCGCTTCAGGCAACAACTCGCGCAGCCAACCACTGAATGAAGTCTGGTCATCGTAGGGGTGGCCGTAGGTGGTCGATCCGCCGAGTGTAAAAATGCGGTACGTGTTGGCGGCTTTCTTGACCGGGAAAGTCTGGCGATTGAACCAGCGCAGCTTGTTTCGCGCGGTCATATACTCGGGCTGACCTTGCGCGTCGACCGACTCTGCAAACAGTGGCGAGTGACTTGCAAAACCCACGTACGGATCTTCAGTGGCCGTGGCTGGGGCGATGCCAATCAAGCCCAATACCAATTCCAGCAAGCCAAAAAAGAGCAGCGTGATGACAGCGGAGAAGACGACCTTTTTGGTCGTGCTGAGTTTGCGTTTGCGAGAATTCACGGGCGGCACAGTCGATTGTGGTCACAGTGGGATTGCAATAACGGGAGGTTACATCCCATCATAACGCAAAAAAGGGGTCAGGTCTCTTTTTCATCGTCCCTCGCGTTTACAGTTTTTTCCTACACTTGCGATTTCGTTATCCAGCTCATGACGACCTACGACTTGGCAGTCCTCGGATGTGGCGGCATTGGCTCCGCCGTGTTATTTCATGCAGCCCGTAGCGGCGCGCGTGTCGTGGGCATTGAACAGTTTCCAGCCGTGCACCACCATGGAAGTTCACACGGCCACACGCGCATTATTCGGCAGGCATACTTCGAGCACCCGCATTACGTGCCGTTGTTGCTCGAGGCTTACGAACTGTGGGCCGAACTCGAACTGCTCGTCGGTCAACGGTTGTATGTCGAGACCGGGCTACTGCAAGCCGGGCCCGCCGATGGTGTAGTTGTGCCCGGTGTGCTTCAAAGCGCCCAAGAGCACGATTTGCCGATCGATCGCCTGACGGCCCGTCAGGCCATGGATCGCTTTCCAATGTTCCGTATCCCGGAAGAGCACCTGGCCGCATTTGAATATCGCGCGGGATACTTGCTGGTCGAGAAGTGCGTAGCCGCTCACTTGCAAGCCGCTCGCATGGCTGGGGCTGAACTCTGGGATCAAACCAAAGTTGAAGCCTATAGACCGGTCGAAGGCGGATTTGAACTTACGACTTCCCGCGGCAGCATCCGTGCACGTCGCTTGGTTATCACCGTTGGCGCATGGCTGTCACAGTGGCTACAAGATCAACGAGCCCCATTGCAAATACTCCGAAAACATCTGCATTGGTACCAGGCCAGCGACCAACGGGTCCTGGAGACGGATGGTTGTCCGTTGTTCTTCTTCGAAAACCAGATCGGCTGCTATTATGGCTTTCCCGCGATCGACGATTATTGGGGATTGAAAGTAGCGGAGCACTCTGGCGGGCAGCCGATCAACGATCCATCTCAACTCGATCGCCGGATGGATTCCCTTGATCGTGAACGCATCGAGTCTTTTCTGCGCCAGTACTTCCATGGCGGACACGTTCATCAGCGGCATGATGTGTGTATGTACACAATGACCAGAGATCATCACTTCTTGATCGACACGCATCCAGAGGATGACCGCGTGTGGATTGCCGGCGGCTTCTCCGGCCACGGCTTTAAATTCGCGTCGGTCATTGGCAAGCTATTGGCCAACGCAGCGCTGCAAGACCAGCGTGATGGCCGTATAGAATTTCTACGGCTGAAATCGTTTAACCCGTAGCCGCCAGGCGAGGTGCACCCTCTAACCAAGCTTGCGTTTACCTGATCATCCGCTTGCTTAACTCAATGAGTTGGTGGTGAGAAACCACTCCTTCGTTTGCCTCGCCTTCGGCTACGGGTTAAACGAGTCAAACGGCCAGGCGAGGTGCACCCTCTGATCAAGCTTGTGTTTACCTGAGCATCCTCGTTTAACCCGTAGCCGCTAGGCGAGGCGCACCCTCTAACTAAGCTTGCATTTACCTGATCATCCGCTTGCTTAACTCAATGAGTTGGTGGTGAGAAACCACTCCTTCGTTTGCCTCGCCTTCGGCTACGGGTTAAACGAGTCAAACGGCCAGGCGAGGTGCACCCTCTAACCAAGCTTGCATTTACCTGATCATCCGCTTGCTTAACTCAATGAGTTGGTGGTGAGAAACCACTCCTTCGTTTGCCTCGCCTTCGGCTACGGGTTAAACGAGTCAAACGGCCAGGCGAGGTGCACCCTCTAACCGAGCTTGCGTTTACCTGAGCATCCGCTTGCTTAACTCAATGAGTTGGTGGTGAGAAACCACTCCTTCGTTTGCCTCGCCTTCGGCTACGGGTTAAACGAGTCAAACGGCCAGGCGAGGTGCACCCTCTAATCAAGCTTGTGTTTACCTGAGCATCCTCGTTTAACCCGTAGCCGCTAGGCGAGGTGCACCCTCTAACCAAGCTTGCATTTACCTGATCATCCGCTTGCTTAACTCAATGAGTTGGTGGTGAGAAACCACTCCTTCGTTTGCCTCGCCTTCGGCTACGGGTTAAACGAGTCAAACGGCCAGGCGAGGTGCACCTTCTAACCAAGCTTGCGTTTACCTGATCATCCGCTTGCTTAACTCAATGAGTTGGTGGTGAGAAACCACTCCTTCGTTTGCCTCGCCTTCGGCTACGGGTTAAACGAGTCAAACGGCTAGGCGAGGTGCACCCTCTAATCAAGCTTGTGTTTACCTGAGCATCCTCGTTTAACCCGTAGCCGCCAGGCGAGGCGCACCTTCTAACCAAGCTTGTGTTTACCTGATCATCCGCTTGCTTAACTCAATGAGTTGGTGGTGAGAAACCATTCCTTCGTTTGCCTCGCCTTCGGCTACGGGTTAAACGAATCAAACGGCCAGGCGAGGTGCTAATCTGTTAATACGACTGGTAGCGAACGAGCGATCTCTTCGAAGGCGGCCCGCAGTTCGTCTTCGTTACTCGTGCCGTAGTAGCGTCCACCGGTGATGGTGGCGATTTCTTGCAGGTCAGCTTGATAGGCAGTCAACATCGACACGCAGTGCACGATAATGCCGGCGGCGCGAGCATCATAGGCTGCATTGGTCGGGTCGCGGCCAGCATTCCATTGACCATCGGTCAGCAGTACGACCACTTTGCTGGAAAATCGATTGCTGTTGGATCCGTTGAGTACAGCCACTGCGCGGTCCAAACCGGCTGATAGATTGGTACCACCCATGATCGGCTGATTGGTTCGAGCGTTAACAAGCGAGCGAACGGTGGATGCATTGGTGGACCAATTAGCCCCCGAGACAGCTGGTAAGGCTAAGTCGGTAGAAGAGGCTGGATAGTCGGTATACGGGCTGATCGGCATCTCGTAATCCGAACCCCAAGTGACTAGCGCGGCACGAGGCGGCGGATTGGTTTGACCGGCAGTATCTAGGAACACATTGATGGCTCGGGTCAGTGCAGCCCAACGACTGTGGACTGGATGTGGTCGAGATAGCATGTTCTGCCAGGTAGTTCCCCAAGCAGTAAAGTTTGAAAGGTGCGGATTGCCCGATGGGAATGAGTAATCGACACCCGTCATATCAAAGTTCATCGATCCTGACCGGTCCAAGCACAAGCAGACTTCTACTTCTTGCTGACCGGCGGTCGATTGGAAACTGGGAGTGAATCCGTTGTTGCCGAGGACACGACTGAAGTACAGGGGTAGCGCAGCATTGGCGTAACCTTCGCCAGTTTTGGCGTTGATACGAACTGCGTTGGGTGGCGAACCATTAGCCTGGAAAGTCCACTTGCCAGAGTTCGACGCCGAGACGCGTCCGATCGTGATGTCGTTGGTGCCCAAGCGGAAGGGCTGACCACCCACGTTGTTGGCGGCTGCATAACGTACAGCTTCGCTCCTGGCCACAGTTGTATCTTGCGTCCGAGAGAGTGCTTCAGCCCCGGCTTTAGCCGCTGCATCGGTGGCTGACCGCAATTCGGTCCGTACCAACTGCATGTAGGCGAAGTCAACGGTCATAGCGGCCGTGACTACGAAGACAAACATCATCGTCGCGATGAGAATACTCGCTGCACCTGCGCGGCTGGCCCCAGCCCGCACCCTCTGCCCGGTTGCGTTCATATTATGCCCCACTTTTTGCATTCACTGGTCATCCATCGTTCCCCAACGCGGATGTCCATTGAAACCCTATCTCGCTTTTTCCTTGCAGGTCAGGAAATGAAGCCAATGTGGAGATTTTCAACATGCACTGCGATATCAGCGGCAGTTGATTACGTTTGTAGCGATTGCGCGTACAAATACCTGACACTTCCACACCCAAAGTATGGAAGTGTCGTGTAGTTCCACTAGCTGTAGAACGAATCAGCGGAGCACTTCAAACTCTTTAATCTCACGTTTCACGCCGCCGAAGATGCCCAAGTTGGTTAGTGAATCGATGCCCGCACCGCCTTCGAAAACAGCGTCAACTGTTGCAGCGACGCGCGTAGCGACCAGTTGGTCATTGCCGCTATCCAAGCTGACCGCAATCGACTTGCCACTGTCCACATCGGTCATCCGGACGACATCGTTACCAGCGCCAGTGAAGATCCCCAGATCTTCGACCGTGGCTACGCGGTTGAGGGCGACGACATCGGCTCCAATGGCACTGTTGGCATCGGTGTTTACGTTAAGTGTGAACGCGCTCAAGTCAGTTAAAGTTACGCGATCAGACCCACCCTTGGTTTCGATGGACGCACCCAATCCGAAACTGGAATTGGAAATTGAAACCACATCGTCGGCTTCATCGCTCACGACGGTCGCGAACTTGTCCACCAGCAGGTTACTAAGTTGTGCGTTGAGGGCCCCAATACCACCGTCGATATAGAGATCTTCTCGTACGACTGTACCGTTCAATTGCACAACATCCGCGCCAGCTTCGCCATAGATGCTTGCGTTGGCACCAATGGTCATCGGTGCGGCAGCAGGGTTGACCAGGCGATCATTGCCAGCTCCCAGATCGACCATGAGGTCATTGGTCAATTGGACTGAACGCATAGTGACGGTATCGTTGCCGCCTTCCATGCGAACTTCCATGGCATTCAAATTTGGACGTACAAATCGAAGGGTCGTTCGGCCATTGATGAGGGTTCCATTCTGACCGCTGACTACTACATCGCCAGATGCTGCCTGTGCAACGATTATTTGGTTGTCCAAGTTGTCGCCTTCGATTCGCAACAAGCTGCCTTCGAGGGCGACCGATACATCGCCAGCCATCAACCGGCGTTGCTCCAAAGACTCTACCCGAGGTCGACACAGACTTTTCAATTGACGTTTCACAATAGAGGCTCCCAAAATTTTGATTGGAAAACTGGTTCTGCAACTGGCGCCCGCCTGCGCTGGCAAGGCGTAAAGGCTCATGCATTACTCAGTAAAGGTCTCGTGTGCCGTAGAATCCGCCAGCAGAATACGGAATTTTCTCCAGGGCTCAGGGACGCCCAAACGTCCTGAGTGCAGCAGATCTCGCCGGCGTTATGCCCCCGGGGGAGAATCGTCCAGATTGTGCTCGAGCCTCGTTCGTTCTATGCTAAGAACATCCCACCCGAACGCACCCAACTCGAGGATCCCACCTGTGCATCTTCGTCAACTATTTTCTCTCTTGCTGCTCATTGTGCTCTGGCAGCCCGGTCCATCGATCGAAGCGGACGAACTGTTTTTCGAGAGCCACGTTCGACCAATTTTGAAGCTGCACTGCTTTCATTGCCATGGCGAAGATGGTGTGCGCGAAGCCCAACTGGATGTTCGCCTGGTACGTTTCTTGAATCAAGGTGGTGAAAGCGGTCCAGCGCTGGCCATCGGGGACGCAGAACACAGTTTACTTTGGCAACGCATTGATGCCGGTGAGATGCCTCCCAAAGGTAAAGGACTCAGCCCAGCTGAAGCGACGATCCTCAAAACATGGATCGATCAAGGGGCTCGTACCAAACGGGCCGAACCAGAATCGCTCGACGATGCCAATCAATGGACGGAAGAGGAACGCAGCTACTGGGCATTCCAGCCGCCGGCGGCCACAGCCTTGCCTTCTACGAATCGTCCTGAACTCGCTGACAATCCAATTGATGCCTATCTGTTGGCTCGACTGGAAGCGGAAGGTTTGTCGTTTAGTCCGCAAGCCGACAGAGCCACGCTCATTCGGCGACTTTCATTCGATCTACTAGGTTTGCCGCCGGCTCCGTCCGATGTCCTCAGCTTCGTCGGCGATGACTCGGTTGATGCATACGAACGACTGGTCGACCGACTGTTGGCCTCGCCCGCTTATGGTGAGCGTTGGGCGCGGCACTGGCTCGATGCTGCGGGCTATGCTGATAGCGATGGCTACACCGAAGAAGATGACGTCCGACCATGGTCTTTTCGTTATCGCGATTATGTGATTGCTGCCTTCAATCAATCGCGGCCCATTGACCAGTGGGTCGTCGAGCAACTTGCGGGCGATGAACTGGTCGCTGGTCCGTATCAAGATCTCGATGAAGTTGCTATCCAGCGGCTGACCGCAACAGGGTTCTTGCGCACGGCACCCGACGGTACGGCCGGTGGCGGAGTTGATGCTGAAGTCGCCAAGAACGACGTCATGGCCGAAACTCTAAAGATTGTCAGTACATCGCTGATGGGGATGACCGTCGGCTGCGCACAATGTCACGATCATCGCTATGATCCGATATCGCAAGTCGATTATTATCGCTTTCGTGCGATCTTCGAACCAGCGCTCGATACCAAGAACTGGCGTCCCAAAGCCTCGCGGCTGGTCAGCATTCTCAAGCCGCAAGAGCGACAGTTGGCACAACAAGTTGACGCAGAGATGAACTCTGTTGAAGAACGCAAGACTGCCGAACTCGATTGCATCGTCGATGAGATCTTCGGCAAGGAACTCGACAAGCTGGCCGATGATATGCGCCAGCCAGCTTTGATCACGCGCTCCACGCCTGAAGATCAACGATCTGCTGAGCAAAAGCAGTTGATGAAAGATTACCCATCGCTCAACGTCGATCGCGGTTCCGCGTACTTGTATGAACCGGCTCGCCTGAATGAGCTCAATAAACGCTATGACGAGTTGCGCGAGCGGATAAAGGCACGCCGACCGGCTGAACAAGATGTAGCTTGTCTAAGCGAAGTGCCTGGGCAAGTTCCAGTGACCTATCTCTTTTCTCGTGGAGATCACAAACAACCTCGTCAGGCCGTTGAACCTGGAGGGTTGAGCATACTGCCCGAGCCTGCCAACATTGCCAGCGATGATGAGTATGTGCCCACCACTGGGCGCCGTTTAGCGTTGGCAAGGCATTTAACCAGTGGCACGCATCCACTAACGGCGCGTGTGTTTGTCAATCGAGTTTGGATGCATCATTTTGGTCAGGGAATTGTCAATACGCCTGGCGACTTCGGTGCGCTTGGTGAACGCCCCAGCCATCCAGAGTTGCTGGATTGGTTGGCGCTGGAACTAGTCCGCAACGCTTGGGATCTGAAACAACTGCAGCGCAGAATCGTTACCTCGTATGCCTATCGACAAGCGTCGCAGAAGACCGAAGCCCTGGCCGCTGTTGATCCCGATAATCGACTGCTGGGGCGCATGTCGATTCGACGATTGGAAGCAGAGGCCATACGTGATGCGATGATAGAGGTGGCCGGCATGCGTGTCGCGACAATGTATGGCCCACCCTCGACGGTCAATCCCGACGATGTTGGCCAGGTCATCGTGGGCTCTGCGATGCGCGATGGCAACGGCATCATGGTCGCGCAGTTAAAAGACGATCCTGAACAGTTTCGCCGCAGTTTGTATGTGCAAGTGCGACGTTCGATGCCGCTGGGTATGCTGGAACCGTTTGACTTAGCAGCCTTGGCTCCCAACTGCGACCGCCGCAGTGCCTCGACCGTAACGCCGCAAGCCCTGCTGTTGATGAATAACCAAGTCACCATCCGTTTAGCTGAACGTTTTGCGCAGCGACTTGTGCGCGATTCAGGGCCAGACTTACGCAGTGAGGTTGTGCAAGCTAACCTCTTAGCCTTCGCGGTGCGTCCGACTGAAGAGGAGATAGCTGCAGCGATCGCTTTTATCACCGAGCAACAGAATTACTTCGAGCAACAAAAGCTGGAGGGAATCACACCTGCCGAGCAAGCTCTCGCGCTGTACACGCAAGCGCTGCTGTCGACCAATCGCTTCTTATACGTGGACTAAACACGTGGACGCATCAACGTGTTTAGACTCGACTGTTCCATGCTAGCCAGTTGTTCAGAGCCTGTATGTTTCAAAGGATGCCGCGATACTTCAGAGCGTACACGTAGCCAACGATGGATAGGATGAACAAATAGAGCAAGCCGTTGGTGGGATAGGCACGACCGCGGGCTGGCTTATTGGGCTCCCATTTTTGAAAGCCCAACCAGTTAGGGGTGGGCTCGAAGACGATGGGTTTCATAAGACCCTCGAGAAGTTCCTTCTGACGTGGGTCTGGCTGGAGTCTAGCGATATCCGCAGGCGTCAGCCCCTGCCCCGCTTCGCGCACGACCACGCGTGGCGGATCCCAAACCGGACGACGCACCACACTCATATCGAGCAACTGGTAAGTCGGAAACGCTGCAAATACAGCTCCGGTCATCAACACCAATACCAAACCGCCGACGATAATCGCGGCGTCAAGCTGATCTCGGCTGAGTTTGGACATAGTGCTAAACTCTAGGACAATTGGCCATCAAAGTTCAATCAAAAACGCACTTGGCCATTCCGAATTATGATCTTTCCACAGGCGGCTGGGGATTCGCAAGATTGCTTGGTTCTCATTGGTGCCACCACCGGGTTCTTTAGGTGCCCAAGGTGTAAACGCAGACTCGGTCCCGGATGACGTTTTCCATGTGCCTTCTTTTGATGCGTCGCTGACATCTAGCCAGATTGAGCTATAGACTCCGAAGCTTTCGGCCAGCTTGGCTAACTGCTCATTTTCTTCAGGTGTAGTGGGGGCCGGCAATGCGCCGCCCATAGATTGAGCCAACTTGACTGCGTCTGCATATTTGGTTGGCGTGCTGATCATGACATACTTCTTCCCGCCCACACTTACCGGATTGGATTGAACTTGAAAATCGTGTTCACATCGCAGTTCGGGGCGGCTGGTGCATAGTTGGTGGATTCCATCGAGCGTGCATTTCGTCTGGTAGACTGCAATCGAGTTGGCAGACTTCAGTTTGCCGAATTCCAGTAGTAGATTGTCATCAATGGAATCGCTCCACGAAAGATCTAACTTCTCGATTTTCGAGTGGGCCGCCAGGGCGGTGGCTGCCTCGATCGTTTGCGTACCTCGAAACAGTACCAGTTGTTGTAGCGTAGGATGTTTGGCCAACTGGTTGGCAATCGCTGGGGAAACGTCAGCATACATGATGACTAGCCTCAGCAGTTGCTTGTTCTTCGATATGAAAGCCATCTCTGAGTCTGTAATGGTCGGTCCAACTACGCGAACGGTCTGGGCGTTTGGCAGCTTGGCAAGCAGGGTCAGAGCACGATCACTTTGAGCCTTGGCTAGCCGATCTAGATACAAGGTATCTGCCAATTCTGGGTGGGCAAAATCGAAGCTTATGTACACACCCATCTCCCGAAGTTCTCGCAAGTCGGCGATTATCTCAGCGGTGAGCATGGGCGTAGGGACGTTCTTGACTTCGGATTGCGATTCCTCGTTGTCGCTCTCTAATCGTAGCGAGACAAAGATTCGTTTATAGCCAATCGTATCAGCATGTTCAAAACGCAATGTGTGAGTACCTGCCGCAACGGTGATTTGTCGACAAGTTTGTCGCGCATCGTCACGCACCCAGTCATCGACAATGGTTTCGCCGTCCAGCTTGATGCGCAGGCCATCGTCGGTTAAGGTTTCGAGGCGATACACTCCACCGTCGGATTTGAATTTGCGCTCGCCCACGGTGACGCCGTGTGCTACTGGGGCGTCTTTTAGCGGCGCAAGATCGCCCCAGTGCCAATCGACCGCGGGAGTTGAAATGGCTGCGTAGAATTTCGTACTCATAGGAGGTACTTCGGGCAGCATCCACCAATCGTAATCGTGTTGCGCTTTCCAGCCGGCCACTTTCCAAGGACCCAGCCAGTCCGGCTCACGCGCAGTAGCCGGCGTATTTGAAAGTAACGGTATCTGAAAAACGAGCTGGCAATCAATCGTACGATATTGATGGGGCGTTAGTTGCACGAATAATCGATCCGCTTCGCACCGATAAGCCAGATCGCCCCGTTCCAATTGCTCCACATATACTCGCGCCAAGTTGAAATTCAATTTGGTACCCTTCCAAGGCAGAATTTTGAAGGGTGATTCTCGGGTATTCCATACCTGACTGCCCAACTTAATTTCAGCTTTGTCATTGGCTGGCAACTGTCCAAAAACTTCAGCCCGCGAGCTATCAAACATCAGTAGTGCTGGATCAAAATTTTTGATCGTCAGTCGTACTTCGACGAATGGCAGAGCGTAGGCATCGCTGGCCTTTTGACGGAGCAAGGTAGGATCAACCCACAGAGCTTTATCGTTCACATTGCCCTTGTCTGCTGCTTCCACTACTAGTTCGAGCTTCTTTACTCCGCGAATGTCGACGGTGATACCGTGGATGAGGTGATCGCGAATAATGCTAGAGCGGTAAAGAGGTTGGCCATCTCCGCGAATGACAAAGGCGACCGAACCGGCCTGGTTGTCTTGCAATCCGAAGTAGGTGGTAAACGACGAGAAACCTTCGGGGATAGCAATGGTCGTGCTGTGCGGAGCATCGACCGCCAGGGAGTCGTAATGTTCGACGCCACCGAGCAAATGTACAGGAGTTGGATTCAAAACCGGATCGGCCAGCCCCTGGCTGTTGAAGCTGTAATCGGTTAACAAGACTGTTTGTAAATCAGCGGGAACTTTGGCCAGCAATGGTTTGCTTGGCTGCGGATTGGGTGATGCTGAGGCCGTCTCCACTGGCAAAGCTGGACTTGGTGGGGTCTTCGTCCGAGCCTGGCTCGAAACTTCGAGCGATTGCTTTCGAAAATCGGCCGCTGAACTAGTTAGAGATTGAAAATAATCGTCGTCAGTCTTGGGTCTTATACCTAGCGTCGTCAAGCGACTGAGGGTAGGTGTCGTGACTGCCTGACGACTTGGAAGATAGAACGGTGCAGCATGATAGACAGGTTTTGTGGCATCGACTCCATCGTACTTGCCGCGCACGTCGACCAGCTCCACCATTGAGTTCGATTCGAGCACACTAACTCCCGCTTGGGTCGTAACAAAGATTCGCGAGCCATCTTCATTGAAACTAGTACCAATCGGCAAGCGATCGCCCTCAGGCGTCCACTGACCCACGAGTTTCAAGTCAGGAAGAGTTAGCTTGACGACCGCAGTAGGGTGGCCAGCCACATCGGGAATGCGTGTGAAGTCAGGAACAGTTACGGCGTAGGTTTCGGTCGTGATTGTTGAATATGGCACCTGAACAGTGTATTCCTCAATCTCATCATAGAACTCGGGGACCTGCAGAGTTCTGGTACGAGTTACATTGCGCAGTTGACCTTCAAAGTCGACAGAAAGCTGCTGAGTTTTATTAACATCAAGCATGCGAGACTTTTTGACAGTTCGTTGCCGAATTTCTGTTCGACACGATGTCATTCTAATTGTTCTTGTTTGCGTCTCGGTACGCAGCTCGATTCTTAGCGGGTTATTAATTGTCGCACAGACCATGGAGGCATCAGTTGCTTGGCTCAGAAGGCTAGCTGGCCCATCGGCCTGAAAAGCGGCGGTCTGCTGTCCGGTGCCGAGGTTCCACAAGATGACGCGTCCCTCCTCACCGCAACTGAGGAGCTGATTATTGGTAGTGGCTAACAGCGACGTAACTTTCCCGACGTGACCTGCCAATGTTTTTAGCTGCGCGCCATCCGTGGTCGAGATAACCTGGATGTTCACAGGAGAATTATCTTCGTTTTGCGCGGCCCCGAATCCAACGGCTAGCTGAATTCCATCGATCGAGAATGCCAACGACTGGACAGGAGCGTTGCCCACCGGCCACGTTTGCAACACTCGTCCATCGGCCGAATCGAGCAGGCGAACTTTACCGTCCTGCCCACCAACGGCGACGCGCTGCGTTTGAGCATGGATGGCTAAAGCCCGCGGCAACAAAGGTTGGGGTTTCGTAAAGCTGGTCACAAGTTTGACAGGATACAGCTTTTTCAAGAAACCGCCCGACTGCTTGGGCATTAGTCCAACATCGATTGCAAATTCAAACTCGCCAGTTTCTTGCGGAGCAGTGCCGATCAACTGAATCTGTAAAGTGCCAGGCGCAGATATTGGTTTTGCATTGGGGCTGGATTCGTTGTCGTAATGCCACGTCGTGGCGTGGAACTGCATGAGTTTTTGCGTTTCACTCTGTGGCAGAATCGCATCTAACTTCAAGTTGGCAAACAGCTTGGTCGGTTCGGATGTTTGAAAGGTGACTTCGATGTTAACGGCAAAGTTCTTGCCAGGATTGGCTGCGATCGAGAGGATCGTGTCTTTGGGCTGCAGAGCGCCCGATATAGAAGCAATCTTGATATCCAGTTCAGGAGTAACCGACCGATTGCTATCCGGCGATGTTTTTCCTTCCGGCATCGGGAGGGTTGAGTTCCAAAGAGGTTCGCCAAAGTCAGGTGTAAACTTCATCCCTGGCGCTGCGGGTGCCGTTGGGTTGATTACAGTTTGACTGGAACCTACTGATGACCAGCCAAGGACCATACACATGCAGAGGATCGAGACTCGTCGCATCCAAGACTCACACAATTCTTCAGCGGTCATTATTGCGACTCCACAATACGTCACCTGTATCAATATCAATAAATGAAACTTGTGCATCGTCGGCAACCACTGATTGATTGCCGTTTCGATCTACTGCTATGGTTTTCAGTATCCCGGGTGACTGGCTGTCCTTTTGTGGGCTCAGCAATCGCGTATCCCAGACGTAAACGGTTTGGTCCTTGACGGCCAGAACCAGGCGCCCATCGCAACTAATATCAGCGCTAATTAATCCATATCCATCTAAGAGCGAGTGCTGAACTGGATTGCCTGCGCCATGCACTAGAATGGCCACTTTAATACCAAAATAGCTGCTATCGAAGAGTACCAGGTCATCTTCTCGGACACGCAATTGAGATGGAGCAAACGCTAGCGAGGCCAGCTCGAAATTGTTCTTGCACACTGTCCACGACGGGTCGGTACGTACGACAAAGTAACAGTCCTCCGTATTGGAGTTAGGCAGCACGGCTAGCGGCGAAAGCTTCTTCTCTGCGTAAGTTTGAAACGAAGTAGGTTGGAAGCTCAGTTGCGACTGCAAAGGCAAGAACCGAAGTTGTTGCTCAACTGCCACGAATAGCTTAGAAGAATCATGCGCGAAGACGGGCATATCCACATGGCGGAGTATCGAAGTGTGGATGACTTGTTGTCGTTCAAGGTTGACTAGAGCGAATTGATTATCCGGCCCTTTTGCGTATAGCCATTTGTCATCCCACGAGATCATGATGTTCTGAGGAATGAATGGCATGTCGAAGCTGGATAGCTCCTGCTTTGACCGCCAGTCCCAGCCTTTAATCTTATTGGCATTGGAATAATAAGCTAAATCGGCTTGGTTAGCCAATGTCACGGCACGTGCATCGGTCTGCAGCTCCGCCAGCAAGCTTCCATCGCGAATGGAAATCACACGCATGGCCGATGGATTGGCGCTGTGAACCAAACAGGTGGCACCATCGGTGCCGGCCAGAATTCGGAGGACTCGCCGCTGTTCAAGAGGAAATTTGGAGATCAATCCCTGGCGTTGGCGTGCATCCAAATGTTGATATTCCCAATCCCGGATGTTGTCTCCAGATTCGTCGAGCAATTTTCCCGAGAGTTCGCGATCGCCAATCGATTCGGCGCGCGCCGCGCTGTTCAATTTTCGGGAGTAAGCGATCCACAGTGGCAATTCGGATGTGTCCGAGCCCGCGGGGATCGGGCGGAGGCCAGCGGTGTCGTGAATCATACTAGTTATTGCGCCCAGTTGATTCTGCACGGATTGCAGACTTCGATTGGCGTTGTTGATACGGCGCGCAATGATCGTCGTCGTAGCCATGAGAAGACCGACGGCCGCAATTGCACCACCAGTCGACCAGGCCGCGAGCTTAGGATGTTTCTTGGCATAGTATTGCGCTCGCTCAAGCAAGCTGATGCGGCGGCCTTTGATCAACTCGCCATTTAAAAAACGATCGAGATCATCAGCCAGTTCACCGCAACTGTCGTAGCGATTCCATGGTTCGTGGGCCATCGCCTTGAAGCAAATCGCATCCAAGTCAAGTGGAATGCTGGTTAATAGGCTGCGACAACGCGGCGGGGTAGGTTTTTCGAGACCGGTAACGATGTCGAGAGATTCGCCAGGGTGCGGTCGTTGTCCGCATAACATTTCGAACAGTGTGGCGGCTAAGGCGTACTGGTCGACCGCTGAACCGACCGATGCTCCCCCAATTCCAGCTTGTTCGGGAGCCATATAGGCCAAGGTACCCGATTGGGAATAGGCTGCCTGCTCGCGTTGTTGCTCATCAGTCCGATCGACGGCCAGCCCAAAGTCGGTTAGTTGCGGTCGATCTTGGTCGTCCAGAAGTATGTTGTGAGGTTTTACATCGCGATGGATCAAGCCTTCTTGATGTGCATAGTGTAGGCCTCTAGCCAGATCGCGTACGATGGTGGCGGCGTGCCGTGGCTCCATCGGGCCATCAGTGATGCGATCGGCCAGACTGCTGCCCGGAATCAGCTCGCTGACGACGAAGGGCCGCTGACTATGGCCCCCAACTTCGAAGACGGCCACGATGTTAGGATGGCGCAGCCGAGCCGCAGCCCGCGCCTCCTGAAGGACTTTCTCGAAATCAGATTCAGCCAGTGGTGCCGTCTGCAATTTGATAGCGACCTGGCGTTTCAATACAGGATCCTTGGCCAAGTAAACGACACCAAAGGCACCTCGACCAAGTTCTCTGTCAATTACATAACGACCGATAGTCTGTTGCCCACGCGCTTTATTCGAAGTGGCTGGAGTCAGTTCGCTTGCTGCCGACGACAGCGGCTTAAACGACTCCTCTTGAGATGGAGAAGTCGGAGTAGATGGCTGCTTGGGTGATGGTGTAACTTCCGAGTGGGTGGCCAGAGCTTCGCGACTGGCCAGTTCATCTTCAGCCGCGTGGAGCTTGACGGCTTGAACCTCGAAGACTCCATGGCATTTAGGGCAGCGAATGCGACTGGCGATGTACTTGGAATCAAGTCGTAGGCTGGCGTTGCAAAGGGTACATACGGTAGCGATGATATTCGACGCGTGGGGCATAGCGTGGTTGAGCCTGATGATCAGTGCAACTGAGAATGGATATGTTTCAAACTGGCGAGCATGTCCTCGGTGGATGAGAATCGCTGGTCAGGATTCGTGTCGAGTCCGCGATGAATCCACTGGGCCAGTTGGCTGTCGATCTCCGGCACCAGCGATTCAATAGCCGTAAATTTGTTATCGCGAACGGCGATGATTGGATTGGTGCGGTTGTCAATTTTGAGCGGTGGTCGAGCCGCGATGAGTTCGTATAGAGTAGCTGCCATCGAATATTGGTCGCTGACGGGTTTGAAGAAGCGAAAACCGGCCAGCAACTCGGGAGCCATGTAGCCAATGGTCCCGCCGATCTGTTGATCGCTGGTCATGCCGCTGTAGCCCGCATCGAAGTAGTTTTTGGCCAGGCCAAAATCCGCGAGCTTGACGATTAACTTCATGTCGCGACGTTCCAACAAGATATTGCTGGGTTTGAGGTCTCGATGAACAATGCCTTTACTGTGGGCAAAGGCCAGCGCCTCCAAACAATGCGTAATGATGCCCGCCGCCAGTTTGATTCGGCGTTTAGCCGATAGAGACTTGCACACTTCGGCCCAACGCACGGTCGGCACGTAGTCCATTACGATGTACGGTGACTCGCCGGCCATCCCCAGTTCGCGAAAGCCGACGATCTTAGGATGTTGTAACTGACAGAGTACCACTGCCTCTCGTAGAAAACGGTTGCGATCGATGCCATGGCACTTGTCAATGCGCAGCAGTTTGATGGCAAAGTCCCGTTGATCGCTAATGCGTATGGCGTGATATACAGCCCCGAATCCGCCTTGGCCGATTAAATTCTGAATCTTGAAACCAGGCGGTTCGAAGGTTTTTACGATTTGAGGTATCGACTGCGAGGGCCCGGTGTCAGGTGTAAACTCATCCGTATGTTCATTAGACATGATGCATCTTAAATCGGTTGCCTCCGAGTGCCAGGTAGGCCGCGCGGATGTCGCCTGGCGCGTTACGGGCGGGCTTCCAGTTTTTTAATCCGCGCTTCAAGGTCGCCCACTCTTCTGTACAAAGACTTGAGTGCATCAAACTGTGTTTCAGAGATGACCGCATATCGGTCCTGTTTGGCCACGAAAGCTATTTTTTGAGCGACGGCGACACTAGGGATGCTGCTCTTGTTCTTTCTGACGCCATAAACTTTTAATTGAGTTTCGACATCGATCTGCTTCTTGTCGTCAACCATGACATCGGACATCCATATCATGGCGGTACCCTGGTTGGACGACAGCCGTGCAGGTCCGTAGCCGCGAAAACCTTTAGCACCTGTCTCTTCGCCGGCAGCGTTTGCACCAATTTCCAGTCCCACTACTAGCCTGTCGACGGATTCTGGATCTTCACTTGCCTTCCAGTCGGTCTGGTAATCGAATGCGACAAAGTACTTGGTCGCCGGATCGAGTAGTTTTTGCGAGTCTAGTGGTACGGGCGAGGTGGGATGACTGCCATTGGCATCTTGAGTCATGGCTGGGGAAGTCATCACGCGGATGTTGGTGATTTCGATATTGACTCCAGCCAAAGTCACCTTGGAAGCGGTTGCTTGAGCGTGTACGTACGCTGTGCACAACGCAACCCAGGCTGTGCTGAAAACAAGAACAATGTGGCGCATAAGATCCCTGACCTAAGCGAACGAGAATAAAAGGCAGAGCAAGTTTTTTGCCTCGCTATTGGCTTTTACGCACGTACCTTACAGCACTCACAAAAATCTCACTTCACACGAGCTTAGTTTTTTTTCGGTGGTAGAGTTCTCGCGATACGAAATCCGCAGTTGATATCGCGGGTCAATGCATTGATATGGTGGTGGGAACCTGCCGAAGAATAAAGACGGCTGGACAAGAAAGATCCACCACGGATATCGAGGACCGTCTGTTTGTCGAGCGACTGGTCATCCCAAATTCGAGACCTAATGGTCGTCAAGTGTTGGTCATCACCCAAAACCGCTTCATACAAGTTACCCGCTATATCATAGAAACCCCACGGATTGGGTTTGCGTGTGGCTACCTCTCGGGGACGTTGGTCACAGTTGGACGAGTCCCAGCAGTAAGATGGAAGGTAGTCATACGAGTCACCCAAGAACTGCCGAGTTCGTGTGCCTGCGCGGAACGCCATCTCCCATTCAACGTTAGTTGGCAAGCGATATCCGTCGCTATCCCACACATTTGTGGGCAAGGTTAGCCCAACATCAATTTGTGAGCTTTCTGGTAACCCGATCTGTTCGAGGGGAATTTGATCCAGTTCGCTCAACCAGCGACAGAACTTTAGCATGTCGGTCAGATTGTAGCCCGCCGCAGGACAGTCATCCGGCACGATGTAGTTGTAGCGATCATTGCTCACAATGGCTGGGTTTTCGATCAAGAACTTGTGCATCAGCCAATGCGGAACTTCGATGGCACACAGTGCGAATCGATTTTTTACGGTGACAAGCTGTCGATTGATCGTCAGGGACCAAGGTAAGTTCTCATCGATGCCGTAAATTCCAGAAACACCCTGGTCAATGATCACAAAGGGCAGTCCCAACGGTCCATAAAACCATTGTCGATTTGATTCGTTCGGGGTGTAGCCATAGCTGTGCGCGTGTTGCTGGTTGGCTACCGGTCCGGCTTGTTCAGGAAAGTACAGTCGTTGCAGAAAGTCGGCCGCAAAGTGAACTCCGGAATTGGGATGCTGCCAGCACCAAGCCAAACGTTGTCGCAGGTCGCTGCGCGCGGGTTCTCGCGTCAGAGTAATGTCCGCTGGTAGCGCCAGGAGCAGCCCCTGCAATTGCGACGCAGATGCCTCGGGATGAATCAACTGTAGAATTGCAGCGGCGCCGCGTCCGGCAGTGGCCAAGTTTTCAATCACTGCTGTCTTCAACGCGGGGTTCGATGTTTGGTCAAGAACCCGAAGGACAAGGTCGCTCGAGCCGAGTTGCCAGGTTGCCAGTGCGAGTTTGGCCATGTTTGCCGAGTCTTGCACGCGCAGCCGACCAGTTTGGCGATGCCAACAACTATGCAGATAGCCCGTATTGTTCTCTGCATAGATGTAGACTGGATCATAGCCGAGTTTCGACAACGTGAGTTGCTGGCGTAGATGTTCACCGGGCTCACAACGTCGGATGAGAGCAAACTCCTCGGTACCAGAGATGTACTCCAGGCGGTAGGTAGACGAGACGTTGCATTCAGCGAAACTTACGGGCTCCTGGATCATCATGAATTTGCGATCGTTTTCATCGCGACTGGGATGTTGGCGACTGGTCAGCAAGCCGACTTCGATGGCCTGTTCGCCACAGGTAATCGTTTGTTGAAATACTTTGGTCGACGCCTCAGAACTATCTCCATCGGTAATATTGCGGAGTGCTTCTGTTAGATCTTTCGAGAGAAATGTGCTAGGCCCCCACTGGCCTTTGCGCCAGAGCAGGGCTGCATATTGAGGAGTAGGTTCTACGTGTACCCACATGGAAATCGCTTCCCAGCCAGCCTGTCGCCGTTGATCGATGTAAGCACCCACTTGATCGAGTGGTACCAGCCAATCGACCGCGCATGGCTCATCGGTTAGTTCGAAGGTGGCGCAGAACAACTGGCGACCTGCCAACTCATACGGCTGAATGGTCAGTAGCGACAAGTGGTTCTCCGCTAGGGCCTCGATCAGTTCATCGCATCTTGCACGTTCAATGGAGTGTATAGATCCCAGACCTCTGCCCATGAATGCACTAGACTGATCGAATAATTGTTGCAGTCGAACATTTATGGAACTGGGTGGCGGCTGTTCCTCGGATTGCCGCCAGAGTCGTTCATACTCGGTATGAAACTGCTTGATTGCATCATTTTGTGTTGCGAGAGGTAGACTTGATGGAATAGCCACTGAAGACAAAGGCGTCAGCTCGAGGAAACGCAACATAGATTCTGAATCGCGCAAAGCCCAACTCCAGGCAGTCTGGCGAAGTGATACCGAACGTACCAACGGGTGTTCCTGTAGCGTTTGAAGGTTAATCGTTCCCAATCGTTCCTTCGATGACTGTCCCTCGTTCGGAGGTGGTGCCCGAAAGAGTTCCAGCAGCAAGTCCTGGCTTACTCCTTGGAGTAATCTAGACCATTGACTGGATTCTTCGACGGGAGCTTCGGTCAATCCATGAATGATGTTCTGCAAGCAGTCGGGCGAAGCATGCCAGCCTGGTTCCAACTCGGTCCGCAGGCTTACAAGTCGGAGTGCACCGACTTCGGACTTCGAATGCTGTATTGCCTGGTCCAGGGCTGTGACGAATTCCGATGTAGCCACCTGTGAATGTTTGACGAGCCGGGGAAGTAAGAAAGCTAACTCATCACAGGCAGAGTTCTCAATTGCGGCGATCAGTTCGTTTGGTCGTACAAGTGCACCATCGATTTCGGGAGTCAGGCAGAGCCATCGCATTTTCACTTGCCAGCTGACTTCTTCAAATTCGTGTTTTGGGACTGGAGTTTTCAGTCGAACACTGGCTTCAGCAAAAAGTTGTGGCAAATTCTCTGTCGATGCGCTACCAATCGCCCCTAACAGTGCAAGATTTGAGAGTTCGATACGTTGAGACTGATCGTATTTCAGCGAACGGTAAATGACTGCTGCGCACAACGTGCTGACCAAAAACATGGCCGCCAGCAAGCCAACGATGGTGGGATGTTTGGCAATGGCTCGCCATGCCCGTAGCGGTACGCTCTTAGGGCGAGCTTTAATTGGCAATCCCTGGAGCAATCGCGTCAAGTCATCTGCGACCGCTTGCGCCGAGTCGTAGCGATCGGCGGGGTTCTTTTCCAAACACTTCAGGCAAATGATCTCGAGATCCTTGGGCGTCTCTGGACGCAACTTGCGCGGAGAGATGGGGGCGTCATTCAATACTTGAATGGTGACTTGCATTGGCGAACTGCCAATAAACGGTGGCCGGCCTGTGATCAAGGCATACAGAACCGCTCCCAGACCATAGACGTCTGTCGCAAAGCTAGTCGGATGATCCGCCTGAGATGCTTGCTCGGGAGCCATGTAACCCGGCGTCCCCAGCATAACTTCGGAGGCAGTCAGCGACGAATTGGAATTCAAGTTCTTGGCGATGCCGAAGTCGGTTAACTTGGGTAGTCGATCACTGCTGAGCAGTATGTTTGATGGCTTCAAGTCGCGATGCACTATACCCAGACCATGCAAATGACTTATCGCGCTGGCAATTTGCTCTGTCCAGGTGACAGCATCCCGCAAACCGATCAGCGGCCGGGCTTGTAATTCTTTGGCCAAACTGGTTTCAACCCAACGTGTCGCGAAATAACATCCTTGTTCACGACGACCAAAGTCGAGCAACTGAACGATATTGGCATGGTCGCATTGGGTAAGCGTTTGCCGTTCTAGTTCGATTCGCTGCCATTGATCAGCTGTCAGGTTGGGAATGATCTTGATGGCAACTTCGATTCCCGAACGTTTGTGGTTGGCTCGATACACTACGCCCGAGGCGCCAGCGCCTTCGTACGCCAGCAGGGAATAACCTTCGACACTGGGAAGAGGCTGCGCAGACTGAGGGATCGACTGCAGCAACTTTGAAATGTCGTCGGTTCTCTGATCCAGGGCGATCTCGTCCAGGCTCACGCGGCACTTCGGGCACAGACTCAGATGCAGAGCAAAATCTGGCACGCTCTGCAACGCCTGATCAGGATCGCCGGCAAACGCATGTAGAAACGATTTGTTGGGACATTCCATGGGGCCACGGTGCTGGGCTGAGTGTGAGGGAAGAGCGATCGCTCTGGAAGCGGCAACGCCGCACGTTCGCAAGCATTTTCAGCTTCAACTCATTTACGTACCAGCCTTACATCGCTCAGTCCCAAAGAGTGCCTAATCGCGAATTGGACGAGTAGAAGTGCCATAGTTCTGCGTCAATCGTTCGCGAGCCTCGCTCAACATTTTGCGAATCCGGAAGACGTGAATGTACACCCTTTCAACGGGGATATCCAAATGTTGGGCGATGTGCTCGCCGCTCCAGCCCTCAACCTCTTTTAGAAAGAAAGACTGCCAAGTCACAGACGCGGCTCGTGATCGAACATCGCTGACTACCGCGTGAGCCACCTTGAGGCGTCGTTCTACCGAATCAGAAAAAGCTGCTAGCGAATCATCGTGATCAACCGCATGCGTAGTTGAATCAGTCAATTGCTGCAATTCAGGCAGTTGCTTCAACATGCGATCATTACGCAAGTCTCGGCGCAGATGGTCGGAAGCCGTATTGTCGACAATCACCCTCAACCAGCCGCGAAAACTCTGGCTGGGATCATAGATGAACTTGGGCAGGTTGGTCAGCAGTTTACAATAGACTTCGCTGACAATGTCTTCCATCGCGTTGTCTGGAACGCCGCGATATTTTAGCCAAGTTCGGAACATGGGCTCGTAGATGTGTACGAACTTTTGCCAACTCGCGTTATCGTCGACTCGGCCAATTGCCCGAACCAGTGTACCCGATGTTTCTGGGTCGCATGCTGAAGTCGTCATCGCGTATGCGTACTCGGTTGGCCTACGAAATCTTAGCTTTCAAAAAGTCATGCATTACAGTGTATTTTCTGGGGGTACTCCACGCCAGTCTTAGTTTCTGGGGCTCAAAGATTTCATTGGTCGCCTGATTTGACGAAACGGTAGCCAAGTTGTTTCGTCGTCGGTCGACAAGCTGGCTTCTCCGCCTTGTGTTGGAAGTCGTAGGG
Organism: Rania fehmarnensis; assembly: GCF_056494185.1. Taxonomy (NCBI): domain Bacteria; kingdom Pseudomonadati; phylum Planctomycetota; class Planctomycetia; order Pirellulales; family Pirellulaceae; genus Rania; species Rania fehmarnensis. Next base: position 8,006,465 of record NZ_CM151398.1, on the reverse strand, counting down.
TGAAACCGCGCGTGGCATCGTGGAGATAAATGAAACTTTCGTCGCGGCGCGTTTCTTGGAAAGTGAAGTGTTCAGGCAGTCCTTTCTTCGTCTCGATCCATCGCCCGACGGGTTGATACTGGTGATACAGTGCGCCATCTCCATATTGAACAGACTCGCGCACGGTAAACGGATCGATCAGATAGGGACGCTTGGGCTCAGAAATTGGCATTGGCTTGATGGTCGTGGGTGACAATTCTCGATTGGAGAGCGTGGCCAATTCGGTGCCATCAAACTTACGAATTGAGCCATCCAGCAGCGCGTAGATGGCTTCGAAGTTGTCTGAAAATTCGAGAGTCGTGCCTGACATGCGGCTGCCGAATTCAAGTGTCAGCAAGGGCAAAGCAGTTTCATAGTCCAACACCGGCATACTGTGCCAGTAGTTTGTTAGCACAACCAATCGCTGGCCCTTTTCGTCGAATCGAACATCAATGGGGGTTTGCGGTAGCAAAAACTCTCTTAAGCGATTGCCGCTTCTGATGTCTACGGCGGTTAAACTCAAGGGGAATTCGTCGGCGTGTCCGATCACGATCTCTGGTAGCTTCGGGTGATAAACGAGGGAATTGACGGTGCCCTTTTCGTCAAACTCAAACTCGACTTTTCCGCTTTCCAGGTTGTAAGCGGTAACGCGATCGGTACCAATGGCGAGTTGACTACCGTCTGGCGAGATAGCGATCGAAACTTGCGCGCCAATCCAAGCGGTTTGTAACGGAATGCCTTCACGGGCTGGCTTGAGCTCAGGGGTCCAAAATGATATGGACTTCTGGCTTACGGTCACCAATAAATTCTTGGCTGGATGCCACTTGATGGCTTTGGCAGGATCTGGCAGAGTGATGGAGGCTGCTGGTTTACCGTTGGACTGGTAAACGCGTAGATGGCCTTGATCAGTTGCCACGGCAAAATATTCACCCGAAACCGAACTTTGCACTTGGCCGAGTTGAGTAAGAGTGACCTTATCGACGGTGGCTAGCTTGTTTCGATTTAGTCCCAGGAGTTCAATCTGTCCACCCAGATTTAAGCTTACCAGCCGATCATCAGGCAATTGAGCAAATGCGTGAGTCCACGGGGACTGTGACGTTAGCGAATTCGGAGTCGTCAATTCACTCAGCTTCCAGGTTTTGATGAAGCCGTAAGCGTCGCCAGAAACCACCCACTGCGAGTCTTGAGAGAAACATAGCGCAGATAGTGGTCGGGTGTGTCCAACTAGAGACGCCGACTTGGTTAAGTTGGCAGCATCCCACAGATGAACTGTTGTGTCGTCGCCGATCGTTGCAATCCATCGACCATTGGGCGAAAACTTCGCATCGATCACACCTCGCGGATGTTCGGAACCCAAAAGAGACCTGACCGACCTTGGCTGATCGAGTATTAATACTCGATCCGAACAAACGGCGATGCGGTCGCTGTCAGGTGAAATGGCAAATGTCGGGCGCCTATGAGGACGGATTTCAAAGCGTTCAATTTCGCCAGGAGGATCTAATGTCCACACGCGCATCATGTTGGGAGATGAAGATAAAACATGTTTCGAATCTTGGCTGACGGCCATGCCAACAATCGATTCGTCATGTGCAATCCACGAAGCCACCGGTTGGGTCTCTGGCGATTTGGGATCAAGCACTACGATGGTGTGAGGCGGTGACTCACGACGAGCTGCAATGACCAGGCCATGAGATGTTAAGGCCAAGTGGATTCGACTGAGATCGGAATCTGCTGGCGGTGGTGGTTCTGGATGTTGAAAGAGGATACTCTCTTCCACCTGTTTGAGTAGGTTCCATGCACGCACCGTACCATCGTTGCTGGCCGAGTAGAGGGTGTGTCCATCGCTGGAGAACTTGACGCTGGTGGCTCGAGCGTTGTGGCCTTTCAACGTACCGATTTGCTTTAGAGTGGCGAAATCCCAAAGAAAGATATCACCTGTGAAATGGCCGCTGGCCACGATGGTGCCATCGGGAGATACGTCCAAGCTGACCGTGGTCCCGCCCGAGGCCTGGTTCGATGCCGAGGCTCTGGAAATGGCTCGCATCCAATACCTCCATTCAAAACCGCGTTGATCACGCTGGCCGGCTGGCGGTGTTGATTCCTGCAGCAGCCGGTTCACCATTTCGATGTCCCCGCTATTGAACGCCAGTTGCAAGCTGTTCATCTGGGAAATGTACAGTCGATCCTTGGACTGCTGGTCGCGCTGAAGCGCTTGTGATTCTGCTTCTCGAGCTCTTTGACTTTCATTGTGCTCGCGGGCTTGCGCAAGCTTTGCCTCGGTCGCCGAAGCTTGGGCCTGGTCGCGAGCGTCGTTGGCGATAGCCGTTTGAGCTTGGGCTTCCCATAGCCCCATTAGCGTTCCGATCAGACCGCCGATCAAGAGCATTAGAAATGTGCATCCGGCCATAACGGCAGCCAGGTTCTTTTTGACAAACTTCCGAATCTTGTAGCTGGCCGAAGGTGGGCGGGCGACCACCGGCAGGTCCGCCAGGTAACGTTCGATGTCCGCTGCAAAACTGCTGGCCGTTTCATAACGCCTGGTTCTATCGCGTTCGAGCGCCTTCATCACCACCCAATCAAGATCGCCTCGAAGCAAACGATGAAGATGTTGGGCATCGATTCGTCGCAGGAGACTGATTTCGGAAATTTTGGTTTTCGATGAAGTCAGCCGATCGCTGGGCCGCGGCGGATCGTGCTCACGAATGGTTTGAAGTACGTTGAGAAAGGCAAGCTGCTTGATGGATTCGGCTTCCAGGGGTGTCATACCGGTGAGCAGTTCATACAACACCACACCTAGTGCATAGATGTCAGTGCGAGTGTCGACGTCCATGGCAGTCAGCCCCGCTTGTTCGGGACTCATGTACTGAATGGTGCCGATAACCGAACCGAATTCGGTAAACAGAGTTTTGTCTGTCAGCTTAGAGTACTGATCTAGGGCTTTGACGAGTCCAAAATCAATCACTTTGGGCAGCGGTTGGCCATCTTTGTTGGTAACCAGAATGTTCGACGGCTTCAGGTCGCGATGGATGATGCCCTTTTGATGAGCATGCTGGACCGCGGCGCACACCAAGCTAAACAACTGCAGTCGTTCGCGAATACTCAACTTGTTGTTATCGCAGTACTCGGTGATCGGTACGCCGCGTACCAGCTCCATTACGAAGTAGGGTTGCCCGAATTCGGTCGTTCCGCCATCGAGGATTCTCGCGATACACTCGTGGTCCATCATAGCTAGCGCCTGACGCTCGGCTTCAAATCGAGCCACGATCGTCTTGGTGTCTCTTCCGGCTTTGATCAGTTTCAGAGCGACTCGGCGTTTGATAGGCGCTGTCTGCTCAGCTACCCAGACTTCCCCCATGCCGCCTTCGCCAATTTTCTGAAGCAGCTTGTAATTGCCGATTGTGCTACCCGCTTGCTTCAGACTTACAGTAGCTCCCGACAGGGTAGGAGCCGCCGAATCTTCATTGGCGCTGCGCTCCTCTGAATCATCGGCAGCATTCGAGAACCAAGGATCGTTTTCGTTACTGGCTGTCATAGGTGGTTACTCGATCGCGGGTACCGTAAAATCGGCCGTCGGCCTCCAATCGTGCCAGTTGTTGTACACACTCGTCAAGGTGTTGCAAGTGAAAACTGACGGTGATCCATTGATGGGCTGCTTGATTCGCCAGCAGCTATCGGTAAAACATTCGAGAGACAGCTCAATACATTTCTTTGAAATTGGAGAAATGATGACGCAACTTTCGTTAGGTCGATTGACGGTTGCAGCTCTACTTGCAGGTTTCTTGATACTCCGTGGCGTTTTCGTTCCGAGCCACAGTCAATCGAGCAATTTGAATGGTGTACGCAAGTCTGAACAGACGAACGTGACCAAGCCCATAGAACGGATCGAGGTTGGCCAACGAGTTCTGGGGGAGGAACTCTATCAGCAATCTCGAATGCCAGAACCAAACTGGGCCGAATGGCTGCTTTTAGAGGCAGTCCTTCAGGATCCGACACATTCGGATCGGAGCTCTCAAGGCTTGACGATTCAACTTTTGAGGCCAGAGGCATGGGTCCGCGAGCAAATCCGACTCGTTTCCACTCGCACAATGATCGACTTCAGCGAGTCACCCAAGCTAATTGAATTGCAGGGCAGTGTTGTCCCGCTTCGTGGGATCTTTCTGGATCTCCTCGAGGAGCTTGTCCAGCTCGAGGACCAGGGGCAGGTGCTCGAGAGGATTGAATTGGACTTGAATCTGCCCGAAATGGGCGCGGTAGGATCGGCCCGCATCACAGCCATAGCGAACTGCCCAATCATCGAACCTGGTCCTGGGAACGTGGTGACGGCGACATTCGCCCATCCCGCCACGGTAGCCGTATTCGATGTTGCATTCGGTAATCATGATTCACCTGGCTCAGTCGATACCGTTGGTGTAACTTCGAACCATCCCTTTTGGAGCGTTGACAGAAATCGGTTCGTTCCTGTCGCTGAGATGACAATTGGCGAACGGTTGCGCACTTACCAAGGGACGACGAGCCGGTTGCTACGCAAGATTGCTCGGTCTGGTCAGCATCAAGTGTACAACTTGGAAGTCTACAATCAGCACGTCTACTATGTGGGCGACTCAAACGTGCTGGTCCACAATTCGTGTGTGCGGGATGATTGGGAGAACGAACCTCGCGATCGCCCAACATACTCTGCCCGAGAGTCGCGTGAATTAGGCTTGAACCCCGTCCCCACCCGCGGCGCACTAGTAAGCGGAAGGCCCCTTAGCACTCAAGAAGACCATCATATCGCTTCGCCATACAAGCGACAGCTTCGAGAAATTTTTCGTAGTGTTGGATTGAATATCAGAACGCATCGAGAGAACATTCTTCCATTGGATTATCATACAGGTCCACACTTGTCTGCCTACCACGAATTCGTCCATCGTGTTCTTACGAAGGCGTTGGGAAAAGACGGTGGGGACCCAGTTAACGCCATCAATTCTGCACTTCGACGGCTTGGTAACTTCTTAAAGAAACATCCCACTATTCCGAATTACTTTCGCCTCTAAGAAATTAAATTAACTCTTGTGAGTGACAAAATACGCAAACTTCTGGAATCGATCTCTACATCGCTAGTTGAATCGCATTATGGCGTACTGGCAGCGGTATCGCTTGTGCCTGCCAGGAATGGCACAAAGCAGTTGTTGTTTGCTCCAAAGAGCATTACGGAACTTCAGAGTTGGGATCGAGTTGGCAAAGTCATCGGGTACGAGGCGGATCGAGCTGGCTCATTGAGCGTGATTAGACGATTGTTGGAGTTTCGTGAGTTCTTGATTTCGGAGCGTATCGTCGACCACAATCAAGCCGAATGGAATGCACGGCAGTTTTGGGAGCTAGCGGAAAACCGGCATGCAATTACTCAGGCCGAGATTACCCGCTTTGAGTCAGCCTGCAAGCTTTCGAAAAGAGCCTCACGGCCATTCGATCAGCGGTTGCATCTAATCTGCTGTCGTTTTCTGTACACACAACTTATGAAATGTGAGTCTCTAGGACGCACCGGTTCTGAGTGCTGCACGTTATACATTCAAGCCATGGAACTGCTGGATCATGAGTTGCCGCATTCTCGCCGGCTGACGAGCCAAGCCTTGTCGGCGGTGCGAACTTTGTTGGTTGATGATCAGTGGAATGTGGGTGAAGATGGCTGCCAGCTCAAATTCAAAGCCGCATGCGAAGCCATGATCCGGGCTATTCAGCTCGGTGTGCTCCAGTGGATCGTGGATGGATAGAAGACAGATCGGCAAGGTGTAATTGGTTGTCGAAGGTGATATAGTCGAGATTCCTTTGCCAATTGGATGAGTGGCCATTGGTTGGATTCTCTATGTCTCGAGCTACTTCAAGAACTGTGTGGGCTTCATTGTCTTCGGGATTAAAGGACAGCTGCGCGACGATGTGGTGTTTAACTTCGCTTCCGATCGACCAGCGTCGATGATGGTTCTTGGTCCGCTGTACACGAGCATGCCGGCGATTAAACACTACGGCTGGCGGCCGGTTGCACATCAACCTATCTCATCTGCCAAACTTATGCTGACCAGGCGCGATGTGGGCGGTGAGGTGTTTGTTGGCGACCAGCATTTGGGACCTGTGGGAACCCATGAACAACTGCCCAAGATGGAGCTGTTGGGAATGCCTTTGGTTTATCAGGAGATTCAAAAAGGATTTGGCTGACGGAGCGAAGGAAGTGTAGAGCGGACACAGGCTGGAAGCCTATGCTACAGAAGACACAGGCTGGAAGCCTATGCCACAGCTATTGTTGGTATGGGCCGAGGAGTGTGTATTTGATTTCGCGTACATCGCCGCTGGTATCTTCGCCGCTGGTATCTTCGATGCGAATTTGGACAGGGCAGCGGCCATCGCTGAAGTCCTTGAAGTCGGCGGATATCAAGACGGGAATGTATTGATGCTCTCCGCCAGGTAAGACAACTTCGGGTTTCTCGATGGGACGAATGGTGCCGCTGGCCGGTGAGACGATCGATAACTGGTAGCTGCGCTGTTCCGTTGTGCGATTGGTCAGACTCAGCTTCAGCGTGTTGTCGATCGAACCGTTGGAGCCCACTGAATACGTGTTGCCTAGCGTACGCAGAATCTTGGCGTCGAAGTCCTTCTTGGTCAAGAAGAAGAAGGTGAAGAGCGACAACGTGATGGTGATGGCGATGGGATAGATGATCAAGCGTGGGCGAATGATCGAGGCGTTCTTGCGACCGACGGAATCTTGATTGCTGTACCGTACGAGACCTTTGGGCATGTGCAAGGTGGTCATGACGCTATCGCAGGCATCGATGCACTGGGCACAATGCAGGCACTCCATCTGCAAACCGTTGCGAATATCGATACCCGTGGGACAGACTTGCACGCACATGCCGCAATCGACACAGTCACCTTTAGTAGGTTGTCCATCATTGATTTCTGGCTTGCCGTGGCCGCGTGGTTCGCCGCGCAAGTTATCGTAGGTCACGATTAAACTGCGACGATCCAACATCACGGATTGGAAGCGACCATAGGGGCAGGCGATCAAACAGGTTTGTTCGCGGAAGTACAGGAAGTCGAACGACAACAGAACGGTCGTCACGCCCATCACCAAAAACGGTATGGGGTGCTCCAGCGGTGAACGCTGGATCCACTGGGCCAGGCGATCGGTGCCTACGAAGTAGGCTAAAAACGTGTGCGTCAAAAATGCGCAGATGGCCACGACCACAGCGCCTCGCATCCACCAACGCCAGCCGGTTAACTTCGCGCGTGGCACCCCGCCTTTGCCCGTTGTCCCCTGGAACAAACGATCAATAGGGCGAATCAGGAATTCCATGTAGACCGTCTGAGGACAACCCCAACCGCACCAGACTCGGCCAAACAATGCAGTCACAAAGAACAGCGACAGGAATCCCGTGACCATCAGTAGAGCCAACAACAACGTGTCGGTCGGCAAGAAGGTGTAACCGAGAATCGTAAATCGGCGCGCTGGAATATCGAGCAGCACCGGTGGTAGCCCACGAAATCGCAAGTGCGGCAGGATCGTAAAGAAGGCGATCAATAGCCAACCCACGATGCGTCGCGCATGCCAGAATTTGCCGATGGCCACTCGAGGAAACAGCCAGCGTCGTGAACCATCAGCCTCCAACGTAGCCAGTACGTGCTCTTCAGGACGCAAGAGTGACTGGCCAGCATGTGCACCTTCACTGGTGGCAGTTGGCGGCTTGGATACCTTCGGCGACGTCATGGTTTTCCCTCACGCTCATTAGAGATCATATCTGCTATCAATATAGATCCAGATGTGCGGCAAAAGTTACAAGCAACCGTTGGCCTGTCCGGTCTGTCCCCCAACGCCGCTCGACGACCGGGGACAGACCCCGGTCGATTTGCTGGCATTGGACGAGAGGCCCGCGTGCGCGTGCTCTGTCCCCCCGGCGCGACGGGGACAGACGTTGGGTGTGAGGCAGTTTGGGTTAGAGGGTGCTGAGCGGCTGGGATATCCGCGCTACGATCGGGGACAGACCTTGGGTCGATTTGCTGGCATTTGGCGATGGCCCGCGTGCGCGTGCTCTGTCCCTGGGCGCGATGGGGACAGACGTGGGGTGTGAGGCGACTTGGGTTAGAGGGTGCTGAGCGGCTGGGGACAGCCGCTCTACGACCCGGGGACAGACCCTGGGTTGATTTGCATGCATTTGGCGATGGGCCCGCGTGCGCGTGCTCTGTCCCCCGGCGCGACGGGGACAGACGTGGGGTGTGAGGCGGACTTGGGTTAGAGGGTGCTGAGCGGCTGGGGACAGCCGCTCTACAGGGCTAGGCCAGGCCTCGAAGCATGCCGTGCCAATAGAGTTGGGGCAGAGCATATGCTTTCAACAAATACATCGAGTAACGTTCCTTGGATTGATCAAACGGGAAAGTCTCTTGCGGTTTGCCGTCATAGTCGAATTCGGCCAGCACCAGTTTGCCATAGCCAGTAATGATCGGACATGAAGTGTACCCATCGTATTTGGCCGTCAGAGGCTGGCCGTTGAGCGCACAGAGTAAATTTTCGACGAGCACGGGAGCCTGTTTGCGAATGGCCGCGCCAGTCTTGGAGGTTGGCAAGCCACTGCAATCGCCGATGGGGAACACATTGGCAAACCGCGGATGTTGTAATGTGAACTTGTCGATCTCGACCCAGCCGGTGGAACCTGCCAGTGTGCTGCTCTTCAATACATCGGGCGCACTCATCGGAGGAGCAACGTGCAACATATCGAACGGCTGAGTGGTGATGACTCCCGTCTCCAACTGCTCAAAGACCGCTTCTTTGCTCTCAGGCTTAATCTCGATCAAGTTCCACTTCAAACGGACTTCGATGTTTTTGCGAACCGTGACTTTCTCAAGCGTCTTGCGATACTTTTCCACTGCAAACAAGAAACCTTGTGCAGTCGCAAAGATCACATTCGTGCCCGCACGAGCGCCAGATTTGCGAAAATGATCATCGGCCATGTACATGATCTTCTGCGGCGCTCCACCACACTTGACCGGCGTGTTGGGCATCGTGAACAGCGCGTTACCACCCTTGAAGTCACGAATGCATTCCCATGTGTAATCGACATGCTCGTACGAATAGTTGCTGCAGATCTGCTGATGGCCCAAGCCCGCCCGCAAGCCCGGGATCTTGTCCCAATCTACTTGGATACCCAGTGCGACCACCAAGAAGTCGTAGCTGACCTGGCGGCCATCGGCCAGCGTTACGCAATTCTCTTCGGCCGTAACTTTTACTATGCGTTGCTGAATCCAGTCGGTACCTCGCGGAATATAGTCGGCTTCCGCACGACGGCTTTGTTCTTTCGGAAATACGCCACCACCTGCCAGCGTCCAGAGCGGTTGATAGAAATGATCCTGCGATGGTTCCACGATCGCCATCTCTAACTTGGCGTCCTTGCGATGCAGTTGAGCGGCGACAGTGATACCGGCTGTGCCTCCGCCGAGAATCAGCACTCGATAGTGGTTCTTGATGATTGTTTGCATGACAAGTGCCTTAGGATATTAGAAAAGAGTGGCTAATGAGAATTACAGTTTGCCTTCGACCCAAAACCATCCTCGCAATTCCCCTTCTCGAAAACCGATAGCGGCATCGTCAGGATAATGGGTGCGCAGTTGTTCTAAGACATCAGGGCCAATTTGATCTTTCGCTCCATGGCACATCACACATTGTGCCTGCAACTTGATAGGTAACAGTCCAACTGGACGCCCATCTTTGAGAACGCCAAACCAAGGCTCGTTGTTGCGCTCAGCCACCAACTCGGTAGCCCATTCAGGAGCCGCATTCGCAGGATTGCGCAGCCGGACACCAGTTCTGCCAATTCGCAGCCCAAGTTCTTGACTGACTTGCTGCGCCAGAGCAGGCGCTTCCGCATGACAAACATCAATAGCCTTGACCGGGCCCTCCGCAGTTAAGACTTCCACCAGCCGGCCAGAGAGCTTCGTAAAGAGCTGATCCTTAGCAGCCATCAACTGTCCACGCTGCTCTTCTGTCACCACCGCATCAGAATTGATAAGCGAAAGTGATGAACTGTCTTCAGCCGCATTCTGGCCAACAGAATCGTTTTGTGCCGGCACGCAGCCGGCGAAGGTCGCCATTGCCAACAAGCCAAAAGCGATCTTGAGTTGCGTTGTCTTGGTCATGTATCCGTGTTCCCAATTCGTGTTGTCAAAAGAGTATTCGATTAAGGATGGAATGCCGTGCGCGACAGAACCAACAGGGCCACCGCCACGATGGCACCGGCAAAGACTCGTTGGAGCACGATACCGGAAAGTCGCTGCGCGAACTGACTGCCAATCATCAAACCGATCAGGCTGCCCAGGCTGAACTGAGTGGCGATCTCCAAGGACATGACATTGCCATTCCACAAGTGACTGGCAATACCTGAGATACTGACCAACGTCATAACCAGCAGGGAGGTGCTAATGGCTCGCTGCATGCTCATGCAACTAAAGGTGACTAAGGCTGGGACGATGATAAATCCGCCGCCTACACCGAACATGCCGGACAGGAACCCTGTGACAACACCGACCACGACCAGCAATACTGCGCAGGGCGATGTCCAGCGCAGCTTTCCCTCACCATCCCGCTTACAAACCGCTGGCGAATCGCTTTGCCCTGACGCGAAAGCTTGCGTCTCTTCGTCGCGTTTGAACCACATCTTCGCCGCAATACCGAGCATCAGGAAAGCAAAGATCGTCAGCAAAATCGACTCTGGTATAAAGTCAGCCACATACGAGCCGAGGGGTGCTCCCGCCATGCCAGCGACCGCAAACAACAAACCTACTGGAAACTCGACCAGCCCCTTGGTCGCGCGTTGCATAAAACCCACCAAGGCAGTGAGACCCACGGTCAAGAGCGATACATCGATCGCTTGACGTGGCCCCACGCCAATGGCGTAAACCAATAGTGGCACCGCAAATATGGCTCCACCACCACCAGTCAAGCCCAGCGAGATTCCGACTATCGTTCCTAAGAGCATCGTTAACATGCTCATATTGGATTCTCGGTTGAAGGGTTAGTGGATAAAGCGTTGAGGTCTAAGGATTACAAGACTAAGCCACGCACATCGTCGGCAGGTTGGATGCCTGCCAGGCTTTGTAACCACCAATCATGTCTTGAACGGCACGGCCATGGCGAGCCAGCAAGCTGCAAGCGATGGCTGAGCGGTAACCGCTTTCGCAATGCACTACCAGCGGTCGATCGGCAGGAATTTCACCGAGGCGCTCTTCCAAATGATTCAGCGGAATATTGAGGCTGCCAGCCAAGTGACCACCAGCCCATTCGCGTTCGCTGCGAACGTCCAGAATCGTCAGCGGATTGTTACCTTCAATGCGTTCGGCCAACGATACCGCCGTAACTCGCTCGATGCTTTCGACCAGCTCGGGACTTTTGCGCAGTGAGTTCATGCCATGCACAAGGTAGCCGACTACGTTGTCAAAACCAATTCGTCCAAGCCGCATGACGGCTTCCTCTTCATCGCCTTCGTCGCTAATGATCACAATGGGGCGATCGGTGCTGAGAAGCGTGCCACACCACGTAGCGTACTTGCCAGTCAGGCCGATATTGATAGCACCTTTGAAGTGAGCACCTTCGAAGTCGACCGGACTGCGCACGTCAACCACCTGGGCACCCTGGCGCTGAAATTGCAAGAGCTCTTCCAGCGATAAAGTTTCCATAGAATCCATCAGTGTGTCATGCAAGTTGGGACGCTCTTGACGATTCAGAATCGCATCGTGCACAAAGTAGCCAGGCGCTTCGGGCTGCTCGGCGGTGACAATCTGCTTGAACTGTTCGCGGGGCATCGGTTGGAGTGCATAGTTGACCCGCTTTTGTTCGCCAATGGTCGAAACGGTCTCATTGCTCAAGTTCTTTCCGCACATCGAACCGGCGCCGTGCGCTGGGTATACGAGCGTATCATCAGGCAGGGTTACCAACTTTTGATTCAACGAATCATACAACTGGTCGGCCAACTCATCGGCGGTGACACCTATTGAAGCTAACAGGTCCGGCCGTCCCACATCTCCGATGAACAGCGTGTCGCCGGTGAGAACTGAGTGTGGTTTTTGCGTGTCAACAGAGAGGTCGTAAACAAGAATCGAAATACCCTCGGGAGTATGGCCGGGTGTCTCCAGGACTTGCAAACGCACATCGCCAAACTCGATCGTTTCATTATCTTTCAGCTTAATGGCTTCGAACTGAGCTTGAGCGCGGTCCCCCAGGCATATCTGAGCCCCAGCTCGGTCGCGCAGTTCAATATGGCCAGCCAAGAAGTCAGCATGAAAGTGCGTCAGGAATACATAGCGAATCTGACAACCCGCTGCTTCGGCATCTGCCAAATATTGGTCGATGTCGCGCTGCGGATCGACAACCACTGCCGTTTTCGACTTCGTATCGGTGATCAAGTAAGACGCATGGGACAGACAACCAAGATAGTACTGTTTGATATTCATGGTTACGGCCGTTGGCTAAGAAATCTACCAGGAGGTGGGAAGTTGTAGCGGAAGCCATACTCGAAATGCTTGACGCATTCCGCTACCAAACATTAACCGAAATGCTTGACGCATTCCGCTACCAAACGTTGACCGAAATGCTTGACGCATTCCGCTACGAGGCGTTAGTCATTTGACGCAGCAAGCCGTTGAATCGGTCGCTGTGTTGTTGGTCGACCTGACCTGATTCCAAGGCATGCGTGCGAGCATCATGCCTAGTACGCACGAGTCAGTCATCCCAGAGAACAGCAATCCAGCGCCCATGACTCCGGACAGGATCGACCACATTGGGTTCCACGCCGACAGGATCGCTCCTACCATGACCAACGTACCAACGATTACTTGCACCTGGCAGTTGATCGGCATGGTCTTCTTGCCTTGAACGACGGGTACTCCCGCTGACTGGCAAGCCATCGTTCCACCGTCGATGTTGATGATGTTGTCAAAACCTGCGGCTACGAAGCGTTCACACGCTTGGCGACCTCGAGCTCCCGAACGGCAGACGATGTACAGCGGTTCTTGCGACGTACCATTTCGAGCTGTTTGTATGGCACACGGATCCAGACGGTCGAGCGGTTGGTTGCGAGCAATGGTGATATGAACCGATTGAAATTCTGCAGGCGTCCGCACATCGATCACTTCCAGGCGTTGGCCTGCTTCGACCAGTCGTTTGAACTCTATCGCTGAAATGGATCTAACCACAATCTGTACTCCTTGCTCTAAAGTCTGCCACCCGTTCCACTGCCGCCCTAGGCAGCGCCCGGACAAAAGCCTAGAGCCACCAAACTAGGGTTGGTTACACAGATTTCGCTGAAAATGCCCAAAATGTCCACAATGTCTCGATGCGCAAGAATCTGTAACCTTTTGACCTGTATTGGCTCTAGCTAAGTCTCGGAACCTGATGCGGGAGAATTCCTCATGACTTGCGAAGAACTGCTTAAAGCTTTAAATGAGTACGTCGACGGCCATCCCATGGACTTGGTTTGCGAAGAATTCGCAGAGCATTTGGCAGGGTGCAACCCTTGCCAGATCGTCATCGATAACATCCGGCAGACGATTTCAATTTACAAGTCCGGATTGCCGTTCCCCATGCCGGCTGACTGCCAGCAGAAATTGGTACAGGCGCTCAAAGCCAAATGGGAAGCAAAGTTCAGTGCCGAGGTGAGTTCGGTAAACCGTTAAGCTGAGCTTGGGCTAAAACGTTTCATTCAGGCGGTAAAGGGAATTGTTGTATGTCCGCAAAGTTGATCCACTATGCAAGCAAGTTTGCCAGTTGGCTTCTGCTACTGGCCAGTATCGCAGGCGTCAGCTTGCTGCTGATGGTCTTTGCCGGCCTGTTTCACTCTAAGGTCCAGCCCTCTGAGCAGACGCATTATGAGAAGTTACCTGCAGGCGCTCAGTTGGCCACTGCGCAGTTGGTGACGCAACCCAGATATGAATCCGCCATTGGCGCTATTCGCCCGGTTCACGAAGCCAATGTGGCTTCGAAGATTCTGGCGCGCGTGTTGGAGGTCAACGTAGTCGCTGGCAAGAGCGTTACCGCTGGCGAAGTGCTCGTGCGTTTGAGCGATGAAGAGCAGCAATCTCGAGTGCGGCAAGCCGAAGCCGATCGCGATTCACGCCGAGCAGAGTTTGACCTGGCCCGCGTTGAATTCGAGCGCGCCAAGCAACTGGTGCGGACTCAGGCTATCTCGCAATCCGAATACGATTCAGCTCGCACCAAATTGCAAACGACCGAAGCAAACCTCAATCGCTCCTCTCGCGCACTGGAGGAAGCCAAAGTATTCCTAGACTACACAACCGTGGTCGCCCCCTTTTCCGGGACGGTAGTCGACAAAGCTGTGCAAACTGGTGATACGGTCAGTCCCGGACAAACTCTGGTTACGCTGTACGATCCCACGCAAATGCAATTGGTTGCTAGCGTGCGCGAGTCGTTGGCGATGAAGTTAAAGGTCGGCCAGCAACTGCCAGCCGAACTAGAAGCTCTGGGCCTTAAGTGCTTTGCAACTGTCAGCGAAGTAGTCCCGAAAGCCGATACGTTCAGTCGTTCCTTCGACGTCAAAGTTACCGGGCAGTGTCCCGATGGAGTTTACAGCGGCATGTTCGGACGACTGCTGCTGCCGCTGGAAGATGAACAGTTGCTGCTCATCCCACAAGCGGCCATTCAGCGCGTCGGACAATTGACATTTGTTCAAGTTGCCACTGGGGATCGACTGTCGAGACGCTCAGTACAAATTGGACGGTTATTCTCCGACCAGTTCGAAGTGTTGTCTGGATTGCAAGCTGGTGAACAAGTTGTCGTTCCAGGTCTGGTGTCTGAAGGAACAGCCCAATGACTCGACATGCAAAACATGAACCAACCGATTTGTTGACATCGATCGTCCGCGCGTTTCTCGACTCGAATCTGTCGATCATCTTGATTCTGTTGTCGCTGATCGTGGGCGCCGCTGCGCTGTGGATTACGGCCCGCGAAGAAGATCCACAAATCGTAGTGCCCTTGGCCGATGTGTATGTGAACTTTCCTGGTCATTCAGCCTCGGAAGTCGAACAGCTAGTCTCGACTCCTTTGGAACGCATGCTCTACCAGATCGACGGAGTGGAGTATGTGTACAGCATGTCGCGCGATGATGCAGCGATCATCACGGTCCGCTTCTATGTGGGCCAGGATCGCGAACGGAGCCTGGTCAAACTATTCAAGAAGCTGAATGAGAACGCCAACGCGATTCCGACTGGTGTGACCGGTTGGGTGATGAAGCCCGTCGAAATCGACGACGTTCCAATCGTTACGTTGGCCATCACCGGCGCATCGGATAACAGCTACACGCTGCGTCGTGCGGGTGAAGAATTGGTTGAGCGACTATCGGTTGTGCCACAGGTCAGCCGCGCGTATGTCATAGGTGGACAACCACGTACAATTCGAATCGATCTCGACCCTGACCGTTTACAATCACGAAAACTGGGCATCACCGATGTACGTAACGCCGTGGAAATGTCCAACCTGGCCAGTAGCGCCGCCGCGTTTTCCAAGCTCGATCGCGAATTCCAAGTCAGCGTGCGGCCAAACCTGCAGACTGCCACTGATGTAGGCAATCTGGTGGTCGGTGTGTACGACGCTCGGCCGGTTTTGCTGCGAGATGTGGCTGATGTCATCGATGGTCCTAGCGAAGTCACCGACTATGTTCGCTATGGTTGGGGAGCTGCCAACGAATTCGAAAAGCACCCATCAACGCCAGGTTGGGTGCTTGGGCAGACACATGAATTCGATTCCGAATCATCTGGCGATAGCCACGACCATGGACCAGCCAAAGCGGTCGACTATTCGCGCCCTGCAGTAACGCTGGCGATTTCCAAGCAAAAAGGGGCCAATGCAGTGCGGGTCGCGGATGCCGTAGTTCGCGAAGCTACGCGTCTGCGTCACGAAGTGCTCCCCGGCGATATTGAACTGGTTGTAACCAGAAACAACGGTATCGTCGCCAACGAGAAAGTAAACGAGCTGATCGAAGCTCTCGGCGTAGCCATCATTATTGTGATCTTGTTGCTAACGTTCGGCTTGGGGTGGCGCGAAGCGTTTATCGTTTCCATCGCGGTACCAGTGGTATTCGGATTGACGTTAGCCGTGAACTTGATGTTTGGTTACACGATCAATCGCGTAACCCTGTTTGCATTGATTCTAGCGCTGGGGTTGTTAGTCGACGATCCGATCGTGGACGTGGAGAATATCGCTCGGCACTTCGAGCATCGCAAGAAAGCCACTCGCAAGATTGTGTTGGATGCTGTGTCCGAAATTCGGCCACCGCTGATTAGCGCGACCTTGGCGGTTATCGTCAGCTTCTTACCGATGTTCTTTATCACCGGCATGATGGGGCCATACATGTCGCCGATGGCCTTGAATGTGCCGGTAGCCATGCTGATGTCGATGGTGGTGGCCTTTACGATTACGCCGTGGCTGTCGTATCACGTGCTGACATGGGGTACCAAACTGATTCGCGCCGAAGACAAGCACAGCGCTTCCACGGATGCGGATACCGAAGCTGGGGCAATTAGCGAGGAGGCCTACGATCCGGCGGTGGTGCAGCAGTCATTTTTGTATCGTTTTTTCCGTCCCCTGATGTTGCCGCTGCTTAAGACTCGTTTTCGCGCGATCGCCTTTCTGATATTCATGGCAGCACTTACCGCCGGAGCGATGGGCTTGGGCGTGCTGCGCATGGTGCCGCTAAAGATGTTGCCCTTTGACAACAAGAATGAGATTCTCTTCCTGCTCGACATGGACGAAGGTACGACACTTGAACGGACCGACGCGGTGGTACGGGAAATGGAGTCGATCCTAGGTGCACAGCCCGAAGTGATCAACTATGTCAGTACAGTTGGCACCTCGGGCCCCATCGATTTCAATGGCATGGTGCGCCATTACTATCTGCGCAATCGTCCGCATCAAGCCGAAGTACGCGTCAACTTTGTAGGCAAGAAGAATCGCAAGCTGCAAAGCCATGGAATCGGTTTGCGCCTGCGCGACGAGTTAGATGCATTGGCCAAGAAGGTAAACGGCAAAATTCAGATCGTGGAACTACCGCCAGGACCTCCGGTGCTGGCCTCGCTGGTAGCCGAAGTGTATGGCAAAGAAGATAGCAGTTATCAAGAAGTGCTAGACGCCGCAGCTACCGTGGGACTGCGGATGAGTCGCGAACCCGGAGTGGTTGAGGTAGATGATGTTCGCGAAACGCCTATTACGAAAATGGTGTTCGAACCGGATCAAGAGAAGGCGGCGATTTCGGGAATCTCTGTTGCCGATATTTCCAACACAATTCGAATCGCGCTAGAGGGTGATACACAAACCAGTTTGCGAGTTGATGATGAACGCAATGCGCTCAAGCTGACGTTCCGCTTGCCGCGAGCCTTGCGTTCCAGTGCCGAGGGGCTGTCGCAGCTAAGCTTGCGAAGTGCTTCTGGACAACTTGTGCCCCTGCATGAATTGGGCAAGTGGTATACGGAAGCAGCTTCGCAGACTGTATATCACAAGAACCTGCAACGCGTGGCCTACGTGTTTGCTGAATGTGTAGGCCGACCGCCAGCTGAATGTGTGATCGATATTTTGAGCGATCAAAAGCCCAGTGGCCCGAATATGGTCGAAGATGACCAACCTGTACCGGTCTCGCAGCGCACTTTTATAAATAATGGCAGCGGTATCGACTGGCGCATTCCGGAGGATACAACCGTCACTTTTGCTGGGGAAGGTGAGTGGAAGATCACGCTGGATGTGTTCCGCGATTTAGGCCTGGCCTTTGGAGCTGCCATGCTGATGATCTATATCATCTTGGTTGCTCAAACAGGTTCGTTTTCCGTACCGGTGATCGTGATGTTGGCAATACCCTTGACAGCGCTGGGCGTAATGCCCGGGTTCTACATGCTGAGCGTTTTGTTCAGCCAACCGGTCGGCAATTACCCCGATCCAGTGTTTTTTACGGCCACGGCCATGATTGGGATGATCGCGCTGTCGGGTATTGTGACTCGTGACTCGATTATCTTGGTCGACTTCATGCAGCAATCGGTAGCTCGAGGTCGTCCGCTGTTTGATGCGATCTTGGAAAGCCGTGTAGTGCGCTTGCGACCAATTCTATTAACCGCGGGCGCTGCCTTGCTGTCCGCTGTTCCAATTACGCTTGATCCAATCTTTTCAGGCTTGGGTTGGTCGCTGATTTTTGGACTAATCGCCTCGACGGTCTTCACGCTGTTCGTCATCCCGGTGACCTATTGGCTGCTGACAGCCAAGCGTGAGCCGTGATCGGTTGACCACTAAGCCGAGGGCGTTAGCCTCGGTTGCTGCATCTAGTTGTCATGAACGTTGGGAAACCGAGGCTAACGCCGGCGGCTTTGTAACCTTTTCCACTTGTGTGGATCTAATGAAGAACAATGGAGAAGAGGGTCCGCCAGGGACGCTCTGTGTGTTTAGTGGTTTGGACTAGGAGTTTGTTCATGAATCGTCGATGGCTGTTGATTGCTTGTGGCATGGTTGCCTTGCTAGCGGGTCGTCTTGTGGCGGCGGATTTATCGCATACAAAGGACTCGTTGGATGTGGTCAAGACGCGGGTGGCGGAGAAGAAGGCCATCTTGGTTGATGTGCGGAGTGAGGATGAATGGAAAGATGGACATGTGAAGCAGGCGCTCCATTTGCCGGTGTCCGATCTCGGCAAGTTGAGCGAACAGCAATTGCGCGAGAAGCTACCCCAAGACAAGGTCATTTACACGCACTGTGCTGTTGGGCTGCGGGCCTTGAAGGCTGGCAAGCTGATTCAAAAGTACGGCTACGACATTCGGCCTCTGAAACCCGGTTACGACGAACTAGCCAAAGCCGGATTCGAAGTCGTGAAATGAGGTCAGTTGTTTCACACAGCACCAGTCGGTTAGCGTGTCGATATCGGCGGTAACGCTGTCGAGATTCAAGATCTCTACGCAATTCGCGGGCTGTGAACGTATCCACGCTTTCGCCCCGGTGTCGCCGTCTAATTCGCCAAGTTCCGATAGGCTACGATGGCGAAAACAAGCTGGCACCCCGGGGCCCTCTGCGTATGAAGTAGCTGCGACGAGCGTTGATTGTTGGTCGCCCAGGCTGTCGATCAACGCTCGATAGTGGCAGGCCGCCATCAAGGGCTGGTCGCATAAGGCCACTAGCAAGTTGTACGGAACGTCGATAGTTGCTCGGACATTCTTCAGCCCATAACGCAAGCTGCTGGCTTGACCAGCATGCCAACGAGTGTGTTCAACGAAAGTAATGAGTGAGTGGCCAGCATCGAAGCTATCGATCAGGGACTGACAGGCCGCCTTGCACTGCTGAGCGTGAGCGCCCAGTACAACTACGACGCGGGTACACCCAGCTGCCAGAAGTTGTTCGATGGTATGCACTACCAACGGACTTCCTTGCCAGGGCAGCAGTTGCTTGGGTTGTCCCAGCCGACTTGATCCTCCAGCCGCTAGCAACAAGGCGACTGTCTTGACGGTTGATGTCATTGTTCGAAGCCTGTGCCTGTTCAATGATACTCAGTTTCGGCTGGTGTAGAAACATTAGTATGGAACACGGGCGTGGCTTTGATTGCGTCTTGACCGACCTCGGCAACAGTTATTGACGGTCGACGAATCTCGAAGACTTGATGTGCCAATGGAGGATGCACTGAGCCAGATCGTTCGGTCAAACTCATACCCGTCTTACCATGTTCGAGAGCGACAAGTTCTGACATAATCGACAGAGCAATTTCCTCGGGCGTAACGGCTCCGATATCCAAGCCCACTGGACAGCGAATTCGATCAACTTGCTCTGCGGACAACATTTGTCCGCGGCGATAGAGTGCGGCGATCAGTTTCGCTAACCTGCGTTTTGATCCCAGCGTACCGATCGAGCCTACGGGTGCGGCCACGAGGATCGGCAGTAGCTGGAGATCGCTATTGAGATCATGCGTCATCAATAAGACGTGAGTGTGCGAGTCTGCTACTAGCGATTGGGCTAACGCTAGATAATCCCCTAAATGCACTTGTGCACCTGGGAACCGAAGCTGGGTTGTGGTCTCAGGGCGTTTGCCCACAACGCAGACTTCCCAGCCTAGACTGACCGCGGCTTGGACGACCGGCTGAACATCGTCGCCCGAGCCGAAAACGACAAGGCGTTTGGGAGGCTCAAGAATCTCGACAGACAGTTCAATAGCCTGCCGCTGCGCATCGAGTGTAGTAGCGGTGAAAGAGTCGCGTGTGTTGCGCAGCAGTTGTTGGAATACATCTCCGCCATGACCGACTGCGGGCGCGGAAGCCAAAAAGGCACCATCGCTGAACTGAATCAGACTGTCGCCTACACTAATGTCGTTCCACTGCGATCGATAGACCGTCAGTAGGCGCGCAGTCTGTCGATCTCGGGCAACTTGCGCGGCCATGCGGACAAAAAACGCATCTGCCCAATCCAGTGGTTGGCAGAGAATTGAAACAATACCATCGCAACCAGTGTTGTAACGCGTGGGCGAGATTGAATTGCCGCGTGTATCAAATGCGATCAGCTTCGGACTGTGCCGTGCTTCGGACCAGGCTCGACGTATGAGGTCCTTCTCCAAGCAACCGCCACTTATATAGCCGTTACGCTGGCCACCTTCGGTCAATAGCATCCGCGCGCCGACGCGACCATAGCCACTGCCTTGTAGACGCACAACCGAACACAGGATGCCTTTTTCTTTAGCGACTAACGCGGATTCAGCTAATTCGAGCAGTTTGAGCATAGGTGTGACTCTTTCTGGGCACGTGGACGCATCCACGTGTTTAGCGCATGACCAAGCGAGGCACGATCGGCAAGTGACGAATTCGTTTGCCTGTGGCGTTGTAAACGGCATTGGCAATGGCGGCAGCGACACCTGTGATGCCAATCTCACCGATTCCCTTAGCACCGATGGGCGAGGCATTGAAATCAGGCACCTCAGTCCACATCACATCGATGAAGGGAATATCGGCATTGACCGGCACATGGTATTCCGCCAGGTTGTCGTTCGTGATTCGCCCCAGTCGATGATCCCATTTGACTTCTTCATACAAAGCATGACCGACACCCATAATCATCGCGCCCAGGAACTGGCTGCGGGCTGTCTTGGCGTTCAAGATGGTGCCACAAGCGAAACTGCCGAGCATTCTGCGGACCCGTACCAAGCCAAAGTCTTCATCAACTGCCACTTCGACAAATTGAGCGCCGAATGAATGGTTCGAAGTCTGCGTGTCTTGCTTCATCGGCATCTTGCCGCTGGCTTCCAACGTTTGTTTATTGGCGATTTGAAGCAGTTGGGACCATGAGGTTTGGTCGTTGGTGGTTACCAACTGACCCTTTTGGAATTTGATTTCGTCGGCGTCCACTGCGCGGAGCGGTGATTCCTTAGGGAGCAGCTGCAGAAGCTTGCCCTTGAGTTCCTCGACTGCATAACGCACTGCCGCGCCTACGCTGAGGGCAGTGGTGCTGCCTCCGGATACACCACCGGCCGGTAAATCACTGTCGCCAAGTTTCATCGTCACCTTATCGACTTCGATGCCCAGCATATCGGCAAGCAGTTGGCACTGAACTGTTTCGGTGCCGGTCCCAATTTCCTGGGTGCAGCAGTCGATGTGGGCAGTGCCATCGTCTTTGATAGTGACTTTGGCTTCGGTAGCAAAAGCGATGGATGGATAAGTTGCGGCCGCCATGCCCACTCCGATCAGCCAGTTTCCCTCTCGTCGTTGACCAGTCTTACTCGATCGATCTTTCCAGCCGAAACGTTCGGCGCCTGCTTGCATGCAAGCGACCAGATGTCGACCGCTAAAAGGCTTGTCCTGGTGAATGTCTTTGGCTGGTTCGTTGAGGATGCGCAGCTGGATCGGGTCCATGTCGAGCTTCACTGCCAATTCGTCGATGGCCGATTCCAGGGCGTACATGCCTGGAGTTTCAGCAGGGGCGCGCATGAAGGTGGGGACTTGCATGTTCAAGCGACATTGCGTCTGCGCCAGTCGAAGAGCTTCCGTGTGATACATCATACGCGTAGCCATCGTAAAGGCTTCCGCGTATTCGTCTTTGATGGCCGTAGCCGCTACTCCTTCGTGGATGATGGCTTGGATGTGGCCATCGCGCCGCGCCCCAATGGCAACTCGCTGTTTCATCGGAGTGCGTTGGCCAGTACCGCCGTACATCTGTTCACGCGACATGACCACCTTGACGGGGGCTCCGACCACTCGACTACAAAAACAGGCGAGCAGAGCTTGTGGCCATGAGAGTCCCTTAGAACCAAACGCCCCGCCTACATAGGGACAGATGACACGAACTTGGCTGAGTTGTAAACCAAAGACCTTCGCGTATGTATTGCGAGCTGCGGCGATACTCTGCGTCGCCTCGTACACCGTCAAAAACGGTTGGCCATCTTTGGTCGACCACTGAGCGATCGTGGCATGTGGCTCGATCGGGTTATGATAGTTGCCTTGCAAATCATATTCGACATCGATCGAAGTCTCAGCAGACTGTAGTAAACTGTTGGCGTCTTGAATTTCGATTACTGGCGGTGCGCCCATGAGCGATTTGGGTCGTTCGTCGGCTGGAGCTTGATGAATATCGGTTACGTGCGCCGTGCTTTCCGTTTCGATGCGCACCAGGTAGGCCGCGTCGCGTGCGTTTTCAAAAGAGTCGGCGACGACGGCGGCCAGGAATTGACCCGCAAAGAAGACCTCCTTTTCGGCCGCGGGAAACAGTTTGGAATGAGCGTTTGTTTGGAACTTGCTTTCGCTGGCCGTGGCTACCCGTGTGAACTCTGGAATGTTGCCGGGAGTGATAAGGCGTTTGACTCCAGGCATGCGCTCGGCGGCTTGCGAGTCCACAGCCAGAAATCGGCCGGCTGCGATGGGGCTGGTTATTGGGACCGCGTACAACAAATCTTCGATGGGCCACTCTGCCGCAAAACGAGCTGTGCCCGTAACTTTCTCACGACCGCCGCGGCGCACCAGGGGTTGGCCGACATTGGCGCCGAGCGTTATGGGTTTGTATGTAGGCGAACTCATGTTTGTCCTCTCCGAGTTTGCAACGACGCGTAGGAATTGTTCTTAGGAATCGCGACCATGCTGGAAGGCCCAGAGGTCACGATCGGTCGGAGTGCCCTGGTCGCGCAGCGTCTGCA
The DNA here is from genome assembly GCF_056494185.1 of Rania fehmarnensis. Classification (NCBI taxonomy): domain Bacteria; kingdom Pseudomonadati; phylum Planctomycetota; class Planctomycetia; order Pirellulales; family Pirellulaceae; genus Rania; species Rania fehmarnensis. The sequence continues at coordinate 7,983,294 of NZ_CM151398.1, read as the reverse complement.
AGGCTCGAACGAGAACACGTTTGCCCAGTGTGCGCTTGTATTCCAGCCCACTGGGCGGTTGGGCATCACCCAAGGCGGCTTCGGCAGCCTGGGCAAACACATCATCGGTGGCCGCTTGACCTTGCAGTGCCTTCTCCGCTGCGGGGCTGGGCCAAGGTATGGTCGCTAGTCCCCCCAGTGCCACGCGAGCGCTTATTATCTTGGCTTGCTGGCCTTGACCTTCAAGTTCTAAACCGACGGCCGCACTGGCCAAAGCAAAAGCGTAACTGCTACGATCGCGAATCTTCAAATACATGCTTTGACGACTGGCAGCCGTAACGGGAATCGAAACACCAACGATTAGTTCCTGGTTTCGTAGAACGGTGCTGTAGGTGTCTTGGTCTTTTGGTTCCACAAAGAAGTCACGAGCAGCCACAGTGCGTTCGTCTTGGCTGGAACGTAAATGCAGCTGACAGTTCAGGGCAGCCAGGGCGATAGCCAAGTCCCCGGGGTACGTGCCCAGCAAGCGACCATGATGACCCAAGATAGCCATCAACGACAGATCGACACCCTGCGTAGTATTTTCAAGTTCATTGGACTGCCATGGCGCGTCTGGGAAGTCGATATGTCGAAAATAAGGCGACCGCGTACGTTGCAGAAGATTACCACCGATAGTAGCCATGTTGCGAATTTGCGGTGAAGCTGCCAGCAACAGCGCCTGCTTGACGGCAGGCAACAAGCGCCCGATCAGTTTATGATCAGCGACTTGAGCCATTGTGCAGCCGGCTCCGATATAGACGTTCGTTTCCCGCTCCTCGATCGTTGTATCGAGTAGCGGCTTGATCGAGATCACTTTCGACGGGGTGAGCACGTTCAGCTTCATCAAGTCGACCATGGTCGTGCCACCAGCTAGGTACATTGCTTGTGAGTCGTCATGGCTCTGCAGCGCGTCTTCAAGACTTGATGGCGCGGAGAATTGGAACGGTTTCATCAATGACTCCTGGGGCTAAGATACATCGAAGCGCGTGACCTGAGTTACTGGATCAGAAACCGGTTCAATACCGGCTGCTTGACGAACCGCAGACACGATGTTGGGGTAGGCTGAACAGCGACAGAGATTACCGCTCATCCACTCACGAGTCTCTTCGACAGATTGCTGAACGTGACCTTCCTGGATGCAGCCGATGCCGGACATAATCTGCCCTGGAGTGCAATAGCCGCACTGATACGCGTCGCATCGCAAGAAAGCTTCTTGCAGTGGATGCAGCTCATCGCCGCGGGCGATTCCTTCGATAGTTGTCACTTGCTTACCACTTAACGTGGCAGCCAGGGTTAAGCATGACAGGACACGTTGGCCATCAAGGAGCACCGTACATGCACCACAAGCACCTTGGTCGCACCCCTTCTTGGTCCCAGTCAACTGCAGTTGCTCGCGAAGCAAATCGAGCAGCGTAGTCCTTGAATCGATTTCTAACTTCACAGTCTGATTGTTTAGTTTGAATTCAACGCTCATCGTGTGCGTAGTTAGGTTGTCATTTGAATCAGCTTGACTGCCCGCAGTGGAACCACCGACGCTGGCCGCCGAAGCGCCAGCAATCAATCCAGCTTCTTTGATAAAGTCTCGCCGCCCGATGCCACTTTGATTGCTCATCGTCCATGCCCATGGTGTGATTCGAAGCCAAACAATCATGAATACGCAATGCAATCACCGTACCAACGTCAGTGAGCTCTGCCAGGCTTCGCCTGTAGCCGATCTCGCCAGAGATTGGAAATGGATCGGTCAAGGGACTCGCCCCTCCCGAATCTCGCTACGGCTCGATTCGACCTCCCCAAGGCGAAGCCTTGGAGAGGTGACTGTCACCTCTCCCGCGAAGCGGGGGAGGTCGCAGACGAGGCGTTTAGCCTTCGTCTGCGGGAGGGGGCACTGCGCCAGGCAAGACTCCGGCGGTACTAACCACCTCCACTGCCCAGACCCCTCCCGAATCTCGCAAAGCCTCGATTCGACCTCCCCAAGGCGAAGCCTTGGAGAGGTGACTGTCACCTCTCCCGCGAAGCGGGGGAGGTCGCAGACGAGGCGTTTAGCCGAAGTCTGCGGGAGGGGGCACTGCGCTAGGCAAGACTCCTGCGGTACTAACCACCTCCACTGCCCAGACCCCTCCCGAATCTCGCAAAGCCTCGATTCGACCTCCCCAAGGCGAAGCCTTGGAGAGGTGACTGTCACCTCTCCCGCGCAGCGGGGGAGGTCGCAGACGAGGCGTTTAGCCGAAGTCTGCGGGAGGGGGCACTGCGCTAGGCAAGACTCCGGCGGTACTAACCACCTCCACTGCCCAGACCCCTCCCGAATCTCGCTACCATGCTCTATGCGTGGAGAGGTGACTTATAGATCAGCAACCGCAATGCATTGGCGACGACGACCAACGTTGAGCCTTCATGGAGGACAACGGCTGGGCCCAGTGAGAGGCCCAGCGTGGTAGCGGGTACTAGGAACGCGACCATGCCTAAGCTGATCCACAGGTTTTGTCGAATGATGGCGCGCGTTTGCCGACTGAGGCCAACTGCAAATGGCAAGTGATTGAGATCATCGGCCATTAATGCAACGTCGGCTGTTTCGAGCGCGACATCGCTTCCGGCGGCACCCATTGCAATTCCAACGGTGGCGCCAGCCATGGCGGGCGCGTCGTTGACTCCATCGCCGACCATGGCCACTCCACCTTGCCTGCCCAGCGACTGAATGAAACGCACCTTGTCATCGGGCATCAGATCGCCATGCGCCTCCTCGATGCCTACGCTGCGAGCAACAGCTTGAGCCACTTGTTGATGATCACCTGAGAGCATTAACATCCGCTGGATGCCAAGCTGCTTTAGCACGCTGACAACACCAGCAGCGGATGAACGCGGCGTGTCCATCACTCCCAAGACACCCAAGTATTGATTGCCCTGTCGGACGATCATCGTGGTGCGCCCCTCTGCCTTTAGTTGGTCAACCGTTTGGCGAATCTCAGGTGGTAACTCCGCGGATTGGTCGGTGAACAAGTTCTCTTTGCCAATGGCCACCGGCTGACCATCCACTAGAGCTCGTACACCGCGGCCGATGACTCCTTCCAAACTCTGAGCAAGGGGTATGACCGCATTGCCGAGTTGTGCCTTGGCGTCGCGGACGATAGCTGAGGCCAGCGGATGGTCGCTCAGGGTTTCAACGGCTACGGCAACGCTCAACAACTTTTCACGCGTGATGCCGGGCATCGGCAGGACATCGGTCAAGCGAGGCTTGCCCTCGGTAAGCGTGCCGGTTTTGTCGAAGGCGATTACATTGACCGATCCTAAACTTTCAAGAGGGCCACCACCTTTGATGAGCACTCCACCGCGGGCGGCTCTGGCGATCCCGCTCAGTACAGCGCTAGGAGTCGAGATAGCCAGCGCACATGGGCTGGCAGCCACCAACACGGACATAGCGCGATATAGTGACGCCGAAAAAGTTTCGTCGATGATCAGCCAGGCGAACAGCAGCAACACATCAAACGCTAGGACCGCAGGTACAAAGTACTTTTCGATGTGACGCGTAAGCGTTTGAGTCGGCGAGACGCGTGTTTCTGCTTCGCTGACCAGCTTGACGATGCGGCTGAGTGTATTGTCGGCGGCTGTTTTGGTCACCTGGATCTCCAGTGCCCGCGTGCCATTGATTGTGCCTGCGTACACGCGATGTTCGGCGGATACTTGTTCGGGATGCCCGCTTGCTTGCTGCACATCATCTACAGGACTTTTATCTACAGGTACACTTTCGCCAGTCACGGGCGCTTGATTGACACTGCTCGTGCCTTGCACCACAAATCCGTCGGCTGAGATGCGTTCGTTGGGTTTGACGCTAACGACTTCGCCGACTTGCAGGTCTTCCACCGCCACATCCACCCATTGGCCGCTGCGTCGTACATGGGCTGTGGCGGGTGCCAACTGGGTGAGTGCTTCGATAGCGCGTTTCGCGCGGCCCATGGCGTAGCTTTCCAACGCATGTCCAATGCTGAAAAGGAAGAGCAGCAAGGCACCTTCAGCCCATTTACCTAGATACGCTGCGCCAGCGGCTGCCAAGAGCATGAGCGAGTCAATCTCGAACTTGCCAACCCACAAACGCTCGAAAGCCTCGCGCAGCATAAAACCGCCTGCCAGCAGATAGGCGGTGATGTAAAGTCCGATTGAAATGGCCGCAGGTACCGAAGCTGAAAATGAAATCAGCCATCCCACTAACACACATGCGCCGGCCAAGACGGCACACACCAGTTCGATGTCGAGACCGCTAGCAGTGGTATGCCGATGCCGGTCGCAGCAACCTGCCGCGCCATGTGGATGTTCACCCGCATGGCCTGTATGCCGGTGGCCAGCATGTGGCGTGACATCAGAATGGGAGGAAAACGCGTGCGATTGAATTGCGGCTATTTGCTCGCGCAGTTCCTCGTCGGTTACCAGGTTCTTGTCGTATTCAATGCGCACGGTGCCGTCGGCAGCGACGACTGCTTCCAGCACTCCAGGCAGATTGCCCAGTTTCTCGCCGCGTAACGTCGCCAGGCGCGCGTCCATGGGTGGTGTACGGTCGAGGAAATGACCATATTTGTTTTCGATCGATAGACCCGCGCGCCGCGCGTACTCCTGCAGCTCCGAAAGCGAGACCTGTTGCCGATCGAAATGGATACAGAATTGAGAAGTTGCCACTGAGTCAGATACCCGCGTCATATGAACGTGGCTGACTCCCTGCTTGGCTTGCAGCATTTCTTCGAGACGTCCAATGCAGCTGTCCTGCTGATCTTGGACGTGCGGCAGTAGCACAGCCAAGTCAATGCATTCTTTATCGTTCATCGATGTACTTCATAATCAAGATCATGCGGTAACCAAGGCCTCCATTGAGAGCAGGCGAAGTCGATTTGATCACAACTGCATCAAAATGACATGGTGAAATATTAGCCGCACAGCCCGCGCCTTGAAGAAATCGTGTGTTTCCTGGGTTTTCTGCAAACTCTTTTTCAAGTTTTAACATTGGTACAGGGAGTGCCAACACTTCATGCACGTTCTTCACTTTGAGGAAGCGCTGGCGACAAACCTCCGAACAACTCTGGGAGTGTACGATGAAGGATCTGCTGTTGGTAGTCGGTGCGGTGATGCTATTGGGTGGAGTGAATCAAGTGGGCCAAGCTCAGCAGCCCTATCACGGGCCGGCCTACGGAGCCAATTATCAACGACCGTTTTATCCAAGTCCCTATAACGCAACCTTCGGTGGTCTGGGCTACGCAGCGCCCGCTTATCCGCCTAGGTTTGCACCGACAATTGTGCATCCCAGAGCCAATTATGGTTCCAGTTACAGTCCTCGAGGGTGGAGCGGTTATCCAAACGGTTTTCCCAATTCCAATCGCTATGAAAGCTATCCTAACTCAGCCCGACACGGTTCACATCATGGACATCAGCACCACTCACACCAGCACCATCAGCACCAACATCAACACCAGGCACCGCAGCCTGATTATCAGTCGCATCCTTGGCATCCTGGCCACTACTTGTTTGGAATTTAGATCTTAGCCTCCCGAAGTTGAGGCGCGATCGCTGACTAGCGAATGCTCTTGCTTCGCGATAGGTGAATGGCTATCGCGGAGTGGGAGGCGATTGAGGAAGTGGTTTTGGCGGCGAAGGGAACAGGGAGAGATGGGGAGATGGGGCTGCCTTTCGCGGAGCGAAAGGAGACAAAGCAGCCTTGACCCGATAATTTAACTAAGCGATATTGGCGCTAACCGGTTCAAGTCGAGGATATCAGATTGTTGGCTGCGTGTTTTAGAATTGTGATGCTGCTTTCCTTCACTGCACACGCAGTGCTGGGTTGCTGCATGCACCATCAACACCACTTGTGCAATCCGGGGATTCTGTTTTCCAGCCAGGCAGCCAAAGTTTCCAGCCCGGTTGTGAAGTTGGTCGGTCATCACTGTTGCCAACACCACACGGAACGAACTTCTAGTGAATCCGTGCCATTACCAGCGGCGCCCAGTCATGAACCAGACTGCGACCAGCCGTCGTGTTCGTACCTGGTCACTGATTGCGGACTAACCAATCCGAAACTGCTAGATCTGGATTTGAGTTTTGATTGCGTCATGGACGCATCGCTTCCCCATCAGCTTACTGTGGACACGTTCGCTGCTTCGAATTTGAGCCGGACCAGGCAACTATCTATCGTGTTCGATTTCTGCGCGACGCAGAATTCTTGGCAACTCTGAGCCACCCCTGAACACAAGAGCTCGTACAGCTTTTTTGACTCTCGCACAGACACGGTTAACTGAGCGGTGCCTCGTCGCATGCTTTGCTGCTGGAGAATCAACTCACTTAACGGCTCGCAAACGATCGCGGTTTCGTTGACGGTTTCCACTGCAGAACGCAGGGATGAGATGGGGGAGGTCCTATGAAGTCGAACACAAGTACGTGGTTGCGGCGAGTCGCCTGGGGGCTACTGTTAGCTCTGGTGATTGGTACCGCTGTTACTTATGCGTGGTGGTGGCCCGCAGTTAGTCACACGGTCGATGCGATTGTACATTCACGCAAGAATACGCCTGCGCAAACGCCTGGGCAAACTTCGACCGAACATGACCAGCATGATCACAACCATGCAGGGCATTCGGAGACTCAATCTCTAGAACTCTCGGCCCAGGCGCTCAAGAACTTGGGTTTGACCGCCGAATACCTGGGGCCGATCGAGTTGGGCAGCTATCAACGCACGATTTCCGTACCAGCCATTATCGCCCCGCGTCCAGGCCGCACACAGCTGCGGGTTTCGTCTCCTATGAGCGGCGTTGTGATGCATGTGCATGCAGTGACTGGTGAGGCCGTCATGCCGGGCGACCTACTTTTTAAAGTTCGATTGACCTACGAAGATCTGGTTGAGACTCAAACGCAATTCCTGAAAGCCATCAGTGAGTTAGAAGTCGAAAATCGCGAGATCGCCAGGCTTGAACAAGCGGTGCAGTCGGGAGCTGTACCTGGTAAAGCATTGATCGATCGCCGATATGCCAAGGATAAATTAGAAGCCTACCTCACCTCGCTGCGCGAAGCTCTCAAACTCCACGGCTTATCGCCTCAACATGTACGCAACATCGAAGTCGACAAGAAACTGCTGCGCGATCTGTCGATTGTTGCGCCCGAGATTGACGTACATGACCATGACGAAAATTTGCGCTTGAGCAAGTTGCCGTTGCATCCGGCTAGCTTTCGCCAGCCACCATCTAACCAGCGACATGGATTGGATGGTCAACACGGTCACGATGAGAGGCAGAATCCAAATGAACCGCCAGCATCGGCGGATGCCTCCGTTATGCGTCCCTTGATCATAGAGGATCTGAAAGTCGAGAAGGGCCAAGGCGTGATGTCGGGTGAACTGCTATGCACGTTGTCCGACTACTCCGAGCTCTACATCGAGGGCCGAGCCTTCGAACAAGACGCGCCGGCAGTGGCGGTGGCCGCAGAAAACGGTTGGACGATCGATGCCCTGTTTCCGACGACCAGCGGTCAAGAGCAGCTTTCGCAATTGAAGCTGGCATACGTGGCTAACTCGGTTGATCCTGCTTCGCGCACGCTGTCATTCTTTGTTGAGCTGCCCAACCAGGTGCTGCGCGACGAGCAGCGCAGCGATGGAAAGCGATTCATCAGTTGGAAGTATCGCGTGGGGCAGCGCCTTCAATTACAGGTTCCCATCGAAGTCTGGCAGCAACAGATTGTCTTGCCAGTCGATGCGGTCGTCAAAGATGGGGCTGATTGGTATGTCTTCCAACAGAATGGTGACCATTTCGATCGAGTGGCTGTACACGTGAAGTATCGCGATCAACGCAACATCGTGATCGAAAACGATGGTTCGATCTTTGCGGGCGATGTTGTGGCTCGTCGAGCGGCTCATCAACTGCAAATGGCAATCAAAAACAAGTCGGGCGTGGGTGCAGATCCACACGCTGGACATACGCATTAAGGCACTGCAGAACAAAAGGCCAGTCGACTTATCGTAGTGCCCTAATCCCGAATTGGACGTGTCCACGTGCCTTGGAACGGAGTCTCATCGTGCTGAACGCAGTCATACGCTTTGCCCTTCACCAACGATTGTTGGTGATAGCCATGTCACTCTTGCTGACCGGCGTAGGGTTATGGCAAGTGTGGCGGATGCCGATCGATGTCTTTCCAGATTTGAATCGGCCACGTGTGGTGATCATGACCGAAGCCCCGGGAATGGCACCAGAGGAAGTGGAGTCGTTAATAACTTTCCCAATTGAAACTACGCTCAACGGTGCCAGCGGAGTTGAAGCGGTGCGCAGTTCGTCAGGCGTCGGCATTTCTGTGGTCTACGTCGAATTCGCGTACGGAACAAACATCTACACTGACCGCCAAATCGTGGCCGAGCGCATGCAAATGGTGCAAGACCGTTTGCCACAAGGCGTCTTACCTCAACTGGCTCCCATTTCGTCCATCATGGGCCAGATCCTGATGCTGGGTATGTGGAGTGAAGACGGCCAGGTTCAACCGATGGAGCTGCGCACAACGGCCGACTGGATCGTACGTCAACGCTTGCTAACTATCCCCGGCGTATCGCAAGTGTTCACGATGGGTGGCGAGCGCAAGCAGTTTCAAGTTCTCATCGACCCCCAGGCGCTGACTCGATTTGGCGTCACGCTGAAAAAAGTCGAAGCTGCGGTCGCCGCCAGCAACGAAAACGGTACCGGTGGATACTTGGATCGGCAAGGGCCCAGTGAATTACTGGTTCGTTCGCTCGGTCGGTTGAATTCGATTGAGGAACTGGCCGCTGTGCCGGTTACGATTCGCGATGGGCGGCCCATCGTACTCAGCCAGGTTGCCACCGTCCGCGAAGGCGCTCAGATTAAACGCGGCGATAGCTCGGCATTTGTTCGTCGCGATGACAAAACCAAGCCCAATCAGGGACTCTTTTCGGGCGGGCCGGCGGTAGTGTTGACCATCAACAAACAGCCTGGCGCCGATACACGCCGTGTTACAGAAGACATCTTGAAGGCCCTCGCAGATCTCAAGTCAGCGCTACCAGCGGGAGTACGTATCGAACCGACCTATTCGCAAACGGCTTTCATCCAACGGGCGATCGCCAATGTTGAAGAGGCGCTGCGCGACGGCATAATCTTGGTAGTCATTGTCTTGTTCGTGTTCTTGATGAACATTCGCACTACGTTTATTACCTTGACCGCTATTCCGCTGTCGCTGTTTATGACGGCCATCGTATTTGCTGCATTTCAGCTGTCGATCAACACCATGACCCTAGGCGGCATTGCTGTAGCGATGGGGGAGCTAGTCGACGATGCCATCGTCGATGTCGAGAATATCTTTCGGAGGCTCAAGGAGAATCGCCTGGCCGGAAATAAACTCAACCCTCTGTTGGTTGTCTTTCGTGCATCAACGGAGGTGCGACGCTCGATCGTCTTCAGCACGACTATTGTGATTCTGGTTTTTCTGCCACTCTTTGCGTTAGGTGGCATGGAAGGCAAACTGTTTGCGCCGCTGGGAATCGCTTACATCGTCTCAATTCTATCGTCGCTGATTGTTTCACTGACGGTCACACCAGTGCTCTCCTATATGCTACTGAGTTCGAATAAGAGCCAGCGGCATCAGCAGGACGCTCTAGCCTTGCGTTTGCTCAAGCGAGTCGGCGAGAAAGTCATACGATTCAGCTTGGCGTTTCCCTATTTCAATCTAGGACTGACAGTGGGCCTGGTGGCCGTGGCTGGGCTGTTCCTGTCACGCTTGGAGCGAGACTTCCTGCCGCCTTTTAACGAAGGCACCATTCAACTGAACGTGGTTCTCCCGCCTGGCACTTCTCTATCGGCATCCAATGCAATCTGCCATAGCGTCGAGCAGTCGCTCATGGCCATTGACGATGTCCAGCGTTTCGTCCGTCGCACAGGGCGCGCAGAATTAGATGAGCATGCCGAAGGCGTCAATATGAGCGAGATTCTGATCGAACTGGATCCGCAATCTCCGCGCTCCCGGGAACAGCAGTTGGAAGCGATTCGCCTGGCGATGCAAAATATTCCTGGAATCGTAACTGCCGTCGAACAGCCGATCGCACATCTTATTTCGCACATGCTCTCCGGCGTAAAGGCCCAGGTGGGCATCAAAGTATACGGTGATGATCTCGACTTGCTGCGTCAGAAGGCCGAAGAGATCAAGGCGCAAATGCAAGGCGTCGCGGGGGTAACCGACTTGATGATTGAACCACAAGTCATGATTCCTCAGCTGCGCATCGAGCTGGATCGTTATCAGCTGACACAGTACGGACTAAATGTCAGCGAAGTGAACGAGTACGTGCAGACAGCTATGAATGGTGCAGTGGTTTCCGAAGTATTGGACGGTATGCGAACATTTGATTTACTGGTGCGAATGCAGAACGAGTATCGTGAAGACATCGAGGGTTTGCGGCGGCTGGCCATTCATCTGCCAGAAGGTGGCACGATTGCTCTGGGCAGCATTGCCCGCATCTACGAATCGGGCGGTCCGAATACCGTCAATCGAGAGAACGTGCGCCGGCGCATCGTTATCCAGTGCAACGTTAAAGACCGTGGCGTAGTCGATGTGGTCGGCGATATTCGAAATGCTATAGCGCCGGCAATCAAGTCTCTGCCACCGGGCTACTACGCCAGCTACGAAGGTCAATTTCAAAGCCAACGCTCGGCCAGTCGGGCGATTGCGATCCTATTTGCGGTTGCCCTGCTGGGCGTGTTTCTAGTGCTGTACACCTTGTTTCACTCAGTGAATCTAGCGCTACAAGTTATGGCTGCGCTACCGATGGCCTTTATCGGCTCGGTAGCAGCATTGGTCTTTACTGGTCAGACAGTGACGATTGCCGCCATGGTAGGCTTTATCTCGTTGGCCGGAATTGCTTCGCGCAATGGTGTGCTGTTACTGCAGCACTACCTGCACCTGGTTGAATTCGAAGGCGAAGCGTTTACCAAGGAGATGATCATTCGTGGGGGGCTCGAACGTTTGGCCCCGGTGTTGATGACCGCGCTGACTGCCGGTATTGCACTCGTACCGTTGGTGTTGGCAGCTGGTGAACCTGGTAAAGAGATCCTCTACCCAGTGGCCACAGTGATCTTGGGAGGTGTAATCAGTTCGACCATGTTGGACTTCTTCGTCCACCCTGCCCTGTTCTGGTTGTTTGGAATTAGGTCAGCCGAGCGGGCAGTGTCAAAATCACGACAGCCGGTTGAATTGACGGAGCTGGACCGACCGCTACCAACTTTCCGTCAGAGTTAAAACATATTGGGCCAAGTTGCAGTTGTTTTCTGTTGGAGCTTGAAATGAAGTATTCTGGTGTATGCGTTTCGCTGGTAGTCTTACTTGCTGGTGGTTGTGGACCTGAAGTTAATAGCGGGATCAAGACTACCGACAGTTCCATACCATCGTCTTCGCAGGCTCATGAACATCCTAGCCAAGGTCCGCACCACGGGACTTTGGTCGAATTGGGCAACGAAGAGTATCACGCTGAAGTTGTACATACAGCTGATACGGTGACGGTTTACATGCTCGATGCACAAGCTAAATCTGCAGTTGCCGTTGAGACGCCGGAGCTAGTGATCAATGTCGTGCATGACGGCCAGCCCAAGCAGTACAAGTTGCTCGCCAGTCCAGAGTCAGGACAGCCTGAGGGCAAGTCGTCGCGCTTCACCCTAACCGATAGCGCACTGGCTGCACATATCGATGATGATCATGTAGCCTCCAAACTCTCGGTGACCATAAACGGCAAACCGTATCGCGGCGAGATTCACCACGACCATGGGCACGACCATCCTCATTGATTGCCAGCCGAGCCGAAAAATGATCACAATCGTCAAATTCGGTTGTGGTCAGAGTGCAATATCGAATTGGAACTACGGGTGTAATGGTTGAGTTCTGAGAGGTGGCCTACTGTTCACTGTTTAGGGGCAATTTCGATCTGCGCATTCATAAACTCGATGGAGACGCACGGTCTTAATACAGAGTAGGGGCAACTCTGAATGTTTGGCTTTGGGAAGAAGAATGCAGAACTTTTGGCTCTTAACCAAAAGATGGGGCGGTTCATCAACGACCACTACTACGTTGACATGGAGTTGAGCGTTGAGCGTAAACGAACCGAAAGTCGTAGCAGGTGTACGGTGCCTTGTGTTCTGTTCCTATTAAGTGAAGCACAGGATCCGCAGTGCTATGCCACAGGCACCACAGTCGAACTATCTCTCCATGGGATGTCCGTGATTACCACGGATCATCTAGAAGTTAGCGACTACGTAATCGTAATCGGTGCCGCCGAAAAACGTATGTACGTGCGTGCCAATTGCAAGTTCTGCAAACCTCGCGAACTCGGTGCTTATTACGTAGGAATGCAGTTAACTGCCATTCTCAATCCGCTCGACTATCCGGCCATCACCAAGACGATTCGAATTTTCGAGGAAAACCAACAAGTCCCCAGCCTGGTGTAGAAGTGCCTTAGCACGTGGACGCGTCCACGTGCCTAGTGCAAAATCGTCTGAAAATGGGCGACCAGTTCATCGACGTTAGGACGACTCAAGACATTCGCGTGCGCACCTTCGATATCGACTACCTGAAATAGTCCCGGTGCAAACAGTGGAGACCAAGAAGCAGACGGGTCTGTTCGATCCTCTCCAGGCCAATTGGCTCGCAACTTGGCTCGATACAAGACTGCCGGCCCCTGTGCCGACGTTGGCCGGTAATGTGACAAAGCCTGCATATTCACGGCAGCGACATGCGCGTAGCTACCTTTAACATCGATCAATCCTTCTAGTCGCTGCTCCCAGCTGATCAGCTTAAGTTTGAATTGAATGCCCAGCCAGTATCCGTGAATCCTCTCCATTAAGTAATGCCAGCGTCGATCGGCGGGCAGTTGGCATGCGTAACGAATATGAAACGCTAAGCTTTGGAGCAGGGAAGCTTTCAGCGGAATACCAGTAGAGCAATCAATCAGTGCCAGGGCAACTTCTTGACCGTCGCGCCGCAGGATTTGGGCCATTTCATAGGCCACAATTCCACCGAACGAGAAACCCACTAGATTGTATGGGCCATGTGGCATGGCTTCACGCAAGGTATGCACGTGATCGGCTGCCATCGCCACCATGTCGGTTAGGGGAGTGTCGATTCCGTTTAAACCCACGGGCTGCAGGCCAAACATGGGCCGATCATCACCCAACAACCTTGCCATATGCCGGAAGTTCAGAAAGTGCCCATCGATTCCGGGCAGGCAGATAATTGGTGATTGCGTCCCCAGCGGTTGCAGGGGAACCAGTTTGTCCCAACGTTCGAGGTGGTGAGTTTGTTCGTCGCGATAGATGTCTGCCAGCAGTCGCATGGTTGGGCATTTGACCAAGGTATCGATCGAGATCGCTCGGCCAAACTCTGCTTCCATGCGCGAGAACAATATGGCCGCCGCCAGTGAATCACCGCCGCAGTCAAAAAAGTTGGAGTCAGCATTTAGTTGATCATGCTGGAGGACTGATCGCCAGATCGACAGCAGCCTCACGACTACTGGATCTTGTTCGACATCGTCCGGCACAAGTGAAACTGGCTGTTTTTGTTCAGCCTGGTGCGTGGCCAGATACTGGCGATCTACTTTACCTGTGGCGGTAGTCGGAAAACGGTCGACGACTACGAATTGCTGTGGAATCATATAGGCCGGTAACGTGGCTGCCAGTTGCGCTGGAATGGAACTTGTATCCAGTTCGGCTTGGTTACCCAGTATGTAGGCACGCAACTGCGATCCAGCTCCGCAATGGTGCAAGCAGACTATGGCTTGCTGGATACCTGCGCATTGCGTGAGGGCCAGTTCGATTTCATTCAATTCAACGCGATGACCGCGCACTTTGACCTGATGGTCATTGCGCCCCATAAACTGGAGCTGACCTTCCCAGTTCAGGTATCCTAAATCGCCAGTGCGATAAAGGCGTTCATCCGGGAAGTGACCGTGGACTGGGCGTGCAATGAACCTCTCCGCAGTCAGTGGATCATTGCGAAAATAGCCTTGGGCCAAACATTCACCGCCCAAGTACAATTCGCCTTCAAAGCCACGGGGTACAGGTTGCTGATTGCGGTCTAGCAGCACCACGCGACAATTGTCGATGGGTTGGCCGATACAAGGGCTGGCAGACCACTGCGAGGCGGCACCAGTCAGCAAGTGGGCGGTGACCACGTGGGTCTCAGTTGGTCCATACTGATTCCACAAACGACAGTCAGGCAGTTGAGCAAAAAAGTCGCGCACAGCCGGCGTGATTTGCAGCTGTTCACCCGCGGTAATGACTTCCTTGAGCGCTGCTCGGTTAGCTTGGTCGCCGGCAATCTCACACAGTCCACGCAAGGCCACAAACGGCACAAATATTCTCTCGATGTTTTCGCTAACGATGAACTTCCAGAGACGATTCAAGTCCTGTTGCAGTTCCTCATCAACCAGCACTAACTGGCCACCGGTGGCCAGGGTCGCGAAGATCTCCTGGAATGAGACGTCGAAACCTAGCGATGCAAACTGCAAAGTTCTAGTTGATGATCCGGCCGTGGACGTGCGGCCCTGCCAGTCAACCAGGTTATTCAAAGCCCCATGCCGCATGGCGACACCCTTAGGACGTCCTGTCGAACCCGATGTATACAGAATGTACGCGATGCTCTCAGCGGCTATTTCAACCTGTTGGTAGTCATGGGCAGTTAGACTTGAGTAATCGAAGGTATCGCAGTCCAAACGTGGCAGCACCGCATGCGCTGCGACACGCAGGTCGTTCATTTGTGAAAGCGTCAGCACTAGAGCTGGCTGACAGTCTTGCAGAACTTGTTCACGTCGCTTGTCAGGCCAGGTTGGATCAATCGGCACATAAGCAGCCCCGCTCTTCAGGACTGCCAATACTGCCACAATCATCTCTGAGCAGCGAGGCATGTAAATGCCCACGGGTTGACCGGGACCGATCCCACAGCATTGCAAGCAAGCTGCCAGAGCTTGACTGCGATGTTCAAGTTCGGCGTATTCAACTTGGCTGTCACGAAAGCTCAAGGCAGGCAAGTTTGGGTTCTGGGAAACTTGCTGACTGAAGGTTTGCAAGAATGCAGGAGCTACACCCACGGACTGTCCGCTAATACTTGACAGTTCATCGGCAGGCAACCAGTCGATAGAATCAATCCGCTCTTGGGGGTGGTGAACGACAGCCTCGAGCATCGATTGCAAATGCCTGGCGAAGGCTTCGATGCGTTGGCGGTGGAAGCAAGTGCGTCGATACTGAAGCTCGAAGCGAATGGTATCAGCACCAACAAACGCAGCGATCAGCAAATCGAACTTAGCGGTTCCATTGTCGATAGGTACCGACCTGCATGACAATCCAGGTAGTTGCAGAGCGTCTGGTTCATCCTCCAGCACAAACATGACGCGAAATGGATCTTGGCCAGCGATTTCTGACGAAAGCAGTTCCTTCTTGAGTAATTCTAGCGGATATTGTCGATGGGTTAGCGCGCCCAAAACTGTGGCACGCACTCGCGTTAACAGATCGGAGAAACTGTGGCTGCCACAAAAGCGTGTGCGTAGAGGCAGGACATTGATGAAGTAACCGATCAAATCTTGCGTGGCTTTGTCACTACGTGTGGATACGGCGGAGGCAATGACAATATCCTCTTGCCCAGTGTACCGGTAGAACACGGCTTTGATGGCGGCCAGTAGCGCAATGAAGGGCGTTACCTGACTGTCCTTGGCAAACTGCGTGACGGACTCGAACAGCGATCTACTCAGTTGAAGATAGATTGTTTCGCCTTCGCTATCAGCACTGGCAATCTTGTCGTCTGGCAGATCCAGCACTGGCAATGGTCCCCTGAGCTGCTCGCGCCAATACTCGCGCTCCGCCGCGAAGACAGTGGGTGGCATATTTTCCGCTTGCCACTGGGCGAAATTGGCAAACTGATGTTGCAGATTCGTCTTCTTACTGGTGCAACCGCTGACGAAAGCCTGGTAACGCTCAGCGATCTCTTGTTGGATCAAGTTGATCGACAATCCGTCGATGGCAATGTGGTGAATGGACAGCACGAGTCGCCAGGTTGCTTCGTCGAGCTGGTAGAGGGCCGCGCGAATCGGCATGTCTTCGTGCAGATTGAACGGCTGAGTAACCAGTTCGTGTGCGTAGCGAGCGAATTGCGATTGTTGGGCATCAAACGACAGAGCAGTCAAGTCGACGCAATGTAGTTCAAGCTCACTAGTGGACAGTACGATCTGCTCCAACTGCGAATCGTTCGCCACATAAACCGTCCGCAAGATGTCATGGCGGCTGATTAGTTCATTGAGTGCAAACTGCAGTGCTTCCACACTCAAACCATTGCCGCAGGCCAGCGACGCTTGGGTGTTGCGATTTTCGGGCAATTCAATCTCATACACCAGCGGAACGTTGTATCGTTGGCGTTTGTTCTCCAGGAAGTTGACGACCCACAGCTGTTGCTGCGAATAAGAAAGCGGCGCTCGAGTCAGTCGCGTGTTTCCAGCGGTCATCTCTGGCAGAGCCGCAGGTTCGCACTCGCTGTGGCTGCCTGCGTCGACTAGTTTGGCCAACTCGATAGTGTTAAGTGACTTAGTCAAGACGTCGGGCACGGAAAGCTGAATGCCGCATGCGTTACGAATTTGGCAGACGAGTGCAACTGCTAACAGAGAATTACCACCCAGCGCATAGAAGTCGTCACGAATATCCAGTTGAGGCAATTTCAAGAGTTTGCAGAGAAGGCTACTGACCAGCATTTCCGTGGTTGTCGACGGTAATCGTATGTCGGCCGCTGCGCGTTTGATCGACGGTTGTGGCAGTAGTCGTCGATCGACTTTACCATTGGGACTGAGCGGCAGCCCCGGCAATGTTACCAGCGCGCATGGAAGCATGTATTCCGGGAGTACTTGCCCGAGTTGTGCATTGAGTTGCTCTAGGGTGAGAGCGTGACCTGAATCCAAAACTACGTAGGCCAACAGGCGGGCACCAGCGGCTTCTTCGCTGGCAATGACGGCTGCCTCGCGTATATTCGGCAAGCGGGCGATTTCCGATTCGATCTCGCCCAAGCCGATGCGGTAGCCACGAATTTTGACTTGATGGTCTCGTCGCCCTAGAAATTCCAAGTTGCCGTCGGGCAAATAGCGGCAAAGATCACCAGTGCGATACATCAGGGTGCCTGCATCCCATGGATCGGGCACAAAGCGCTCGGCAGTAAGTTCTGTTCGATTGAGATAACCTTCAGCGACTCCGATACCTGCCAAACACAATTCACCTACTTCGCCAATCGGACATAAATTCAAATCGGCATCAACGACATAGAGACGTTGATTAAGCATGGCCGTGCCGTAAGGAATGCTGCGCCACTGAGGGTCGACCTGGTCAATTGGATAGAGAACGGACCAAATCGAAGCTTCCGTGCTACCACCGAGAGAAACGATCTGCGCTTCTGGAGTCGCCTCTCGAATGCGAGCGGGCAATGAAACTGCAATCCAGTCACCGCTGAGCATAATCAGCCGGAGGCTGGAATAGGTAATCCGCGCTTCCGAGTAGGTGACCAACATATCCATCAGCGCGGGTACAGTATTCCAAATGCTGACCGCATGTTGCCGTATTAGTTGACTCCACTGCTCAGGATCGCGTGATTGTGAGAGCGTAGGCTGAACAATGGCCCCGCCAATTGCCAGCATGCCGAAGAGGTCATACACGGACAGGTCGAAACCGAACGACGATAGGGCCAGCACTCGATCGGTCGACTGAACATTGAAACGATCGTTGATATCGCGAACAGTATTAACCGGTCCGCGATGATTCAGCATCACGCCTTTGGCTTTACCTGTGGAACCGGAGGTATACAGGACATAGGCCAGATTGTCGGCGGGCACTTTTGGAAAGCGCGCGAGCTCGGTAGGTGGCAAGTCGCGCGTATCGACAAAAGTGATCTCTGCCTGCCCTAGCCAGTCGGGCTGGCTAGAGTGGCCCACGACCATACGTACAGCCGCATCTTCCAAGAAGTACCGTAGTCGTTCCTCTGGCAGCGTTGTGTCAAGCGGCAGATACGCACCACCAGCTTTGAGAATCCCTAGCAGCCCAACGACTGCGTGTTGACTGCAATCAGCCAAGACACCGATCGGTTCTTGAGGTTGAATACCGGCGGCGATCAAGCGCGCAGCCACTCGCTGCGATTGTTCGTTCAAGTCTCGATAGCTCAGAACGCTGCCGCCGCAAATCACGGCAGGCGCATCCGGCGAACGAAGCACTTGAGCTTCGAACAGCTCATGCAAGCAGGGATCGTCAGACCAGGTTCTCTCTGTGGCGTTCCACTTCTCGATCAGGCGGCGCTCGTGTTCCGAGAGCCGCTCGCAGAAGGTGGAAGACAGATCAACCTGATCCTGCTCAACCTGGGTCATGAGAACAGCCAAGGGGCTGTTCTGTTTTTCTCCAAACTTTGCAGAACTCAATTCGTCAACTTCCTCAAGCTACTTGCATATGGCTTTCTTCGACCTTCGAACCATCACGTGAAGGCAGTTCGAGTTCGATGACAGCCGAGTGCCTGGTCGGGCTGTGGCTGGTGGGTACGCGCCGTCGCAGGTGAAAAGCCACCGCAATCAGCAAGCTCAAAAAGGCGGCGATGGTAGCTCCCATAAACATGGTCAGCATGACTTTGGGATTGCTAGGAATCTTCGACTGACTGGGTGACTGCAGAATGCTCAGGTTCGAAAGATTGCGTTCGCTCAGGGCTAGATCAATACGAGTCTGTTCGTAGCGCTGCGCGTAGTCTTCGTAGTTGCGACGAGCCAAATCGAGCTTGCGATTGATTTGGGCCAGCCGCAGCTCATTTTCATTGATGTTCTTCAGCTCTGATCTGGCTTCGGTCAGTTGTTCACCCAAGATGCGTTGCTTGGCGCGGAGCGAAGCGGCAACTGCCTGCTGGTTCAGCAATGATGACTCCATTTCACGCCGCGACTGGTTCAGGCCAACAGTCACTTGCTTCAGAGCTTCTTCCTCGTTGAGCGTGCGTTGAGCGGCGACAATCTGCTCGCGAGTGCTACGTACATTGGGATGGTCAGGGTTGTAGCGTGCCAGCAGTTCTTTTTCTTGAAGTTGCAAGGCATAAAGTTGCTCACGCATGCCCTGACTGGCGGAACTTGGCAAGCCGGTTGTTTCGGCCAGCTTCACTTCGCCAGGTTGTTGACTCAGAATCGACCGACGCGAATCGACTTCGCCTTCAACCGTTTGTCGCATGGCGGTCGCATCCAATAGAGCCGTTTCGAGCTGTGAAATCTGCGCGATCTTGAGTTGGCGTTGCTGGCCCATTTCCGAGAAGCCAGTCGAGTTCTTGAACTCCAACAATTCCTCTTCAATCTCGGCGACTTGTTTACCGAGTTCTTCAGTTTGCAGTTCAAAGAATCTGCTCGAGCCTTCGTTTTGGTGAACCCGCACGTGGGTATCGATGGCCGCTTGAATAACTTCGCTAAGTACATTGGCTGCCAGGGCGGGATCAATTGTTTCGTAACGCAGACCAATGATGGTCGTGTTTCGAGGATTAAAGATCTCCAAGCGTTTGGAGAGGGCTTCAATGGCTTTATCGCGCGGACTATCGACGTAGACTGGATTGAACGATTGAATCGTCTTCATGTCGATGGGAAACCAACTGGATTTGCCCTTCTTGGCTTTGGCCTCCAGGATGCGATCGGGGCCAATCTTGTCGACAGCTCGTTCCAAAACCGTGCGGCTTTGGACTAGCGTCTGAACCGAAAAGATCTCTTTCTCACGAGAATCTTGCACGGCAATAGTTTGGCCGGTCGTGGCCGTGGGATCTAAACCTACTGTTTCTTTGCCCAAACGCACGAAGAGACTGGCTTCCGAGGTAAAGCGTGGCTCGACGACGTACAAGTATCCTAAACTTGCCGCCATCGCGAGAGCGAAGACCATGAAGATCTTACCCTTATTGTTCCAACACGCTTCGAAAAGATTGAGCGCTGCATCAGAGCTAGTCGACGAAAACATGACTTGTATTCTCCTCAGGTTATGTACCGACATCAATCGTCTCTGACGATAACGAGGTGATAGGTAGTTCGGGATTCAAGGTCGCAGAGTGATCCATGGGGTGAGCAAGATCGGCCCTGTAATCAGCGGTATAAGGTTTACGCCGTCTGCCGCTGCGACGTGTCCATTCGAGTTCCACAAAGTCACGCATTTGTTGCCTGAAGCGTTCGGGACGGAAATACTCGGCATGTCGACGGACTGCGGAGAGATCGAATTGCTGTTGAGTGGCTTCGAAGTGTTCGATTGCATCGACGATGCTGTCTGCCTCTTGATGTTCAAAAAAGCAGCCAGTTACGCCGTCGATGACAGTTTCAAGACTGCCACCGCGTTGATAGGCGATGACGGGAGTAGCACAAGCTTGAGCTTCTACCGGCATGATGCCAAAGTCTTCTTCGGCCGCGAAGACGAACGCTTTGGCGCGTTGCATGAGCTTCTTCAGTCGGTCATGTGGCAAGAAACCTAACATCTCGACATTGTGAGGCGCGATTGCCTTGAGCTTCTTGTACATCGGGCCGTCACCGGCAACCAACAGTTTGCGATCGGGCATTTTTCTAAAGGCTTCGATAATCAAATCGACGCGTTTGTAAGGCACTAAACGCGAGGCGGCCAGGTAGTAATCGTCTTTGTTATAGTTCGGGCTATAGGCATACACGTCGACCGGTGGGTAGATCACTTCGGCATCTCGACCGTAGCATTTGCGAATGCGATTGGCTATGAACTCGCTGTTGGCTACGAACACATCGACGCGACTGGCGGCGACATAGTCCCAGAATCTCACGTAGTGCAACATGGCGCGAATCAGCATGCTGCGTAGTCCACGTTCCAGATTGCTTTCACGCAAGTACTGGTACTGAAACTCCCAGGCATAGCGGATGGGGGTATGCACGTAGCTGATGTGCAGTTGATAAGGTCCAGTGATGATACCTTTGGCCACAGCGTGATTCGACGAGATGATCAAGTCGTATTCCGACAGATCCCATTGCTCGACCGCCATGGGCATCAGCGGCAGATAGTTTCTGACCAGCTTGCGCACCATGGGTAGCTTCTGGATGAAGCTGGTCTTGGGGACTTTACCTCGCAGGAAGGCACGCTCATTCTTTGGCAGAATGTCGGCGACTGCGAACAGGTCGGCTTCGGGATATTGAATCAAGAATTGTTCAACAACCCGTTCCGAGCCAGCATAGCTGGCTAGCCATTCATGAATTACCGCAATTTTACGCATGGATTAAATTACCGTAGCCCTAACGGAGTGTTCCACTTTTTCAAGTGGTACAACGGTTTCAGCCAACTCGTCGAAGACTGCGCGGACTTTACTGGCCGCCGCCTCCCACGTGAACATGGCCGCTCGTGCGATCCCTCGCTGGGAAAGTTCATCTCGTAATGATGAATCGTCTATTAGCTTCATCAGCCCAGCTGCAATGGCAGCGGCTGTCGGTTCGACCAGCCAGGCTGCCTCACCTGCGACTTCGGGTAACGAAGTAACATTGCTGCATACCACCGGTGTGCCACAGGCCATCGATTCGATAACTGGCAAGCCGAAGCCTTCGTACTGGGATGGCATCACGGATACTACTGCGCCACGATAGGCGGCGGCGAGATCTGTATCCGAGAGTGCACCGAGAAAATGCACGCGATCACCCAAGCCCAGCTCGGTAATGACTTGGGCAGTATGAGGCGACGCCGTACCGGTGATGGCCAGATCCAGCTTGGTTTGTGATTGAATAGATGCGAACGCTTGCAGCAAGCCATCAACGTTCTTGTGAGCGCGTTGATTGCCGACATACAACATGTAGGGTGAAGCTTGATGGCGTGGGCCGGTAGCGGTGAACGCTTCGCCGACACCGTTGTAAACGACTTCCACACGCTCCGCCGCCAGTCCTGCCCAGTGCATAATTTCGCGTTTGGAGTACTCAGAGACCGTCAAGACTTTGAATGCTCGACGCGCCGCTGGCCGGACTACATAATTGAAGTACTGACGTTTGGCCCAAGAGGCTTCACCCGGATAATTCACGAATATCAAGTCGTGTATCGTGAAAATGAATGGACAAATCGGAACCAGTGGCAGCGTTAGCGGCGGATTGTAACCAGGCGAGAAGAAGGCTTGTTGACGGTTCCAGAGTTTGTAGCCCAGTCGCACACAATCAATCGGACTTGTGGGCCGACCAGTCAACGGTTGACTGACAAGAGTTGGTAAGCGTCGATGGAGCTCGCGGGCAAAACGTCCAATGCCTTGCTGTGTCTCCCAACGGGCGTCGTATTGAATCAAGTTGGTTAAGGCGTTCATGCGAGGCTCTCCATAGCAGGGCTTTCCAACTTCTGAACGAGTCGAGTTCCAGCGGCCGCCAGCAGCACAGCCAAGATCAAAAATGTGAACGAACCAGCGGCGAAGTAATAGGTACGCCACAACTCAAAGAAGGCATACAGGACGATGCAGCCGATCAAACACAGCAAGTTCTCCGCGCGGAAAAAGTAGCTGCCTACGGCTGACATCAAGAATGCAATCCACGCCATGATCGGAAACGACCAATAGCCCAGGTC
This sequence comes from Rania fehmarnensis, assembly GCF_056494185.1. Lineage (NCBI taxonomy): Bacteria > Pseudomonadati > Planctomycetota > Planctomycetia > Pirellulales > Pirellulaceae > Rania > Rania fehmarnensis. Next base: position 7,960,723 of record NZ_CM151398.1, on the reverse strand, counting down.
GCCATACATTTCTACAAAGGCAGAGTTGGTCGTCAGAGTTTCTTCGACATCGACTTTGCGCAAGTACCATTGGTCGCCAACACCACCCGAATTGTCGTTGGGTCTCATGTCTGCTGGGTGCATGAAGGTCGGGGTGATGTACTTGATTACATTACGCGTTGCACCCCGCGATGGGTGGTCGATGGCAATGCGTGCAACTCCTACGCTGGCCTGGACGGGAGCGCCCAAGTAGCGTTGAACTTCCAGGAAGGTTACCGCTATCGGATTCTCGACACCGAAATACTCACGGTAGCTGCCCGCGGTTCGGACCCAAGTGAAACAGATCACTAGTGCGCCCAGTCCCAATACGGTCGGCGTGATAGCGTGAGTGCTGACATGTCGTAGCTGGTCAAAACGCACGGCTAGTCCGCCGGCAAACAAGACCGCTTGTGCAATCAGAATGCGAGCGGATAAAGCAGCTGCCGCCAGCAAGAGACAAAAGTTAATGGCATCCAACCAACCAAACTTGCCTTGGAAGACAAGTCTATACAGCGCATAACCACCGACTAATGAAGCTGCATAACGCAGCGAGTACAGATGGTTATAGTTTTCATAGAGCGCATCTTTCAGTTGATTGAACTGCTGCGTTCGCACTAGTTCCATAAGGCCTGGCCCACCACGCATCGCTGCCATCCAAGCGCCTGCTACGCCAATCATCGCCAACATCGACAGAACGAAGTAGAAAGTTTGAGGTCGGAAGGCATCACTCGACATAACGGTCAACTTGGGTAGAGCGGCAGCCACGTATTGTCCCAGAGCCGCACAAGCAAAGATGCCTCCGTACCATGCGGAGAGCACAAGGATGCTACCGAATGTCAGCTCTTCACGCACTCGATAGCCTGACGCTCCTTCGGTCGATGGACACAACCAAAGCACGACACCGACTATCAGCAGCGGCATGAACACCATGCCTGGTTGGCATAGTGAGGCCGCAGCTTGCGCCCAGTAGTTGGTCTTGTTCGATTTAATCGGCAGCGAAAAGGGCATTGATCCTTGCTCATCAAAAATCTGATTTCTCAGTTAAATGGCTTAACGCTCACCCCCCTACGCCATACTAATTACGGGATTTCCCAGGCGAGCTACTGCAAGTTGCCTACTGCCCTTTTTTCAGTACTTTCTCCATCAAGAACGTATAGCTGTGCCGACTGTGCGACAAAAGGCTCAGGTCCATGATCGTCCATACACCTACCGATACCCGGGCACACAGGCAAAAACCAATACACTGAAGCGATACCACTATGCTCCACGCCACTGCTAGACCATAAATGCCGCAGTTGCGAGTTAGCAAAACACCAAGTGTAAACATGGCTATTGAAGTGCCGAGATTAATCCATAGAGCTTTTAACTGTTGGCCAGCCATCATCAACGTCAACTCGGCGGCTCCCGCGCACACAAACACAATCTGACCGATGCAGAGCAGACGCAGGATGTTGGCGCCTTCGACATAAAATGGCCCAAAGAGCAGCCCCAATATTTGCGGGGCGAAAGCAACAATCGGTATCGACACCAACAGGGCAGGTAGAGCTGCCATGGTGGCCGCCGAGCGCAGAATCCTTTGCAGTTCTTGAAGTTTGTTTTGGGCCCGCAATTCTGCAATCGAGGCGATTACAGTTAGATTGACTAATTGCATCGGAATGCCAATCAGCAACATCAACCGCCGAGCCGCACCATAGAGAGCCATGTCTTCATGCGAAACCATGGTTCCACCAATCCAGATATCAGCTTGGCCAGTTACGTACGACAAACATTGAGTCAACATCAAGGGCCAGCAGACCCATAACAAGGCTATCCAAGATAAATCAATGGTCGCAGGTGCGCCAGGCGCTTCGGTCAGTTCAAGCAAGCGACGATTGCCGATTGAAAACAGCGCTTTCACTGCCAACGGCATCACAGCACACAAAGAAATTGCACTGCACAACACGGCTTGTTCTAGACTGACAGGGGCCGTTAGGATGTATAGTCCCACTATCGACAAGATAAACAGCGTATTGCACAGGGGTCCGCCAAATTGGCCAGTCAACAAGATCGACCAACGCGAATCGTGAAAACTGCGTAGCAAAGCCGCACAAAGCTGAATGACTCCCCAAGCGACTACGCCGATGGCCAGCAGAAGTGCGACCCACTGAACATTCGGGATGTTAAAGAGTTGCTGACCAAACGCTTGCACAAATGCAAAGCATAGTGCGCCGCCGACCATCAGGGCTACGAATGCTAGAAGAAACCCGCGGCGTAGAATAAGTCTGACTTGCCGCAGATCACGCAAGCCAATACTCTCAGAAACAAAGCGTACCAACGCCGTATTGAGTCCGAACATGGCCATCAAAGTGGCAAATGTCAGGATACTGGCTAGTACGAAGTACAGACCAAAGTCGGCCGGCGATACAACCCGAGCCAGTACGACGTTGGCACCTATCGCCGTTGCAATCCCGACGACACGCCCACCCACGACCCAAACGCTCTCGCGAAGCAAACGCTTTTGAGTTCGTTTAGTTTCATTCAGCATCGCCTAGTCGCTCCTGGGGTCAGTGCCCAGTCGACTATCGTATTTGCTGCAGCATCAAAAAGCCATCAACATCCGGATCACAGTAGTCCACCAGCAGACTTGCCCGCGGTACAGCCGCTACCCAAGGCATAATCGGGCCCTTCCGAGCGCGGGGTCGGTTGAGAATTTGGTTAGCAGGTTCCCATTTATGAACGCAGAGACGCAGAGGATCGCAGAGAAGTAAGTCGAATGCAGACTGGCTGTGTTCTCAGCGTTTTCTCTGCGGACTCTGCGAACTCTGCGTTTCAATAAGCGTCATTGCCCGGACCTATGTCCGTACTTCATTACGGTGTTGGGCTCGGGAGAACTTTCGCCCTTCCGGGCGCGGGGTCGGTTGAGAATTTGGTTAGCAGGTTCCCATTTATAAACGCAGAGACGCAGAGGATCGCAGAGAAGTAAGTCGAATGCAGACTGGCTGTGTTCTCAGCGTTTTCTCTGCGGGCTCTGCGGACTCTGCGTTTCAATAAGCGTCATTGCCCGAGACTTGTGTCCGTGCTTCATTACGGTGTTTGGCTCGGGAGAACTTTCGCCCTTCCGGGCGCGGGGTCGGTTGAGAATTTGGTTAGCAGGTTCCCATTTATAAACGCAGAGACGCAGAGGATCGCAGAGAAGACATGTCGAACGCAGACTGGCTGTGTACTCAGCGTTTTCTCTGCGGACTCTGCGAACTCTGCGTTTCAATAAGCGTCATTGCCCGGACCTATGTCCGTACTTCATTACGGTGTTGGGCTCGGGAGAACTTTCGCCCTTCCGGGCGCGGGGTCGGTTGAGAATTTGGTTAGCAGGTTCCCATTTATAAACGCAGAGACGCAGAGGATCGCAGAGAAGTAAGTCGAATGCAGACTGGCTGTGTTCTCAGCGTTTTCTCTGCGGGCTCTGCGGACTCTGCGTTTCAATAAGCGTCATTGCCCGAGACTTGTGTCCGTGCTTCATTACGGTGTTTGGCTCGGGAGAACTTTCGCCCTCCCGGGCGCGAGGGCGGTTGAGAATTTGGTTAGCAGGTTCCCATTTATAAACGCAGAGACGCAGAGGATCGCAGAGAAGACATGTCGAACGCAGACTGGCTGTGTACTCAGCGTTTTCTCTGCGGACTCTGCGAACTCTGCGTTTCAATAAGCGTCATTGCCCGGACCTATGTCCGTACTTCATTACGGTGTTTGGCTCAGGAGGACCTTCGCCCTCCCGAGCGGGCCGCAATCGTTCAGAGCGGGCGCCGAGCGGCTGGGGACAGCCGCTCTACGGAGGTCAGGCTTTCGAAATCGCCGAACACTTCGTCGACCGCTGCGCTCGAGATCTTAGAGGACGAGTTGGCGGACGTCGAGGAAGTTACGAGACCGGAGCCGACCACGGGCAAACTAGTAGCCATCATCAACGGATTACCTGGCGGCACTTGTTGATTGACAACTTCTGCGCGCGAGTTTGTACGCGATGGCGAGTTTACTGTGGACAGTTGCACTGTGATGGGCTGCGGTGCCGCCAGACTTCCCAGGCTCATGGCATTGCCCGAGAGTTTCTCGGAAACGACCAGCTTCTCGCCGCGCGATTCAGCGACGCTGCCGATAGCGGGAATCGTAATTCGCCGTAGCACTCGATTGGCAATCACTGAGTTACGGATGGCCACGCCGTCCGAGTTGAGGACAAAGCCGTCTTTGTCGACGTCTCGATTGTTATCAATGGTTGCTACACCACCAATTGGGTTGACCATCACCAAGTCGGCATTGCTAACAAAGAAGGCTCCGGCCAGAACTTGTCCGTTCATTTCCCCCTGAAGGTGGCCGATATAATAATCGTCGGCTTGACTGAGACCAGTGTTGCTAGTGGGCAACACACGAATCTGTAGCCAGCGATTGGCAATCGCGTTATCGGGCCATTCGATGCGAACCCGCGCGGGTGTCGATGGTGTACCTGGGGTAACGATGATCGCCGAAGGTGTCGGCGCATCGGCCCAAGTGCTGGGCGCATTGGCGGTTTCATTGAAGTTCCCTTGTGGGCTCATCTTGAAACTAAAGTCGCTGGCCAAGAGCGAACTGGCAGTCAGGCCAGCGATATCGAATACCAGACCGTTAATACCACGAGTCGTATTGATCAAGTTTTCATAGGTCAAGACAACCGGGACCGCACCAGCCCGAGCCAAGTTCTTGTTGGGCGCAATCGCGGCATCAACGCTACTAGACGCAAAGCTGCTGCCCTTGTAGTAGAAACCAGTGTCGGCCACCGTCGTGAAAACATCAATGGTGAAGGTGACCTGGCTGGTATTGAATCCGTCATCGGCGGTGATGGTTACCGTCGCGTCATCGACACCGATCGTAGGAGTGTACGTCCAGCTCCATGTGCCATCGGCATTGCGAACAACATCACCGACAGAAGCGCTGAGCGTCACGATGGTCGATTCAGGATCACTCCAGTTTCCGTTGTTTGCCAAAACAGTAGACACATTGCCTGACACGTGTGACTCGGTCACCGTCAAGAGCGGCGACTCATTCACATTCGTGACATTGATAATCAGCGACTTTTCCAGTGTCAGTCCGGACGAATCCATCGTCCGCACACGAATGGAGTAACTGGCTTGCGACTCAAAATCAAAACTCGAGTTTGCCGTCAGCGTGTTCCCAGTGATGGTAAACGCATTGTTGTTGGTATCGCCAGCACCCGTCACTAACGTATAGATAAAGCTGCCCGGACCGTCAGGATCTGTAGTCGAGAAAGTTCCCACCGCGGTGTTGGCAGCTGAGTTCTCAGGAATCGATGACGCGCTGAGTAAAATGTCGGTTGGTGCTTCTTCGACGTTGGTGACCGTGATGACGAAGCTCTCTTCGAACATCAGTCCGCCTTGATCGGTAGTCCGCACCCGAACCGAGTAACTGCTCTGGGTTTCGAAGTCGAAGGCCAGATTAGCCGAGATTGAGTTACCTGCAAGGGTGAAAGAGCCGTTATCTGTACTGCCTGCTCCCGCGACAAGTGCGTAGGTGAAGGTTTGACCTGCGTCTTGGTCTGTCGACGAGAGTGTACCAATCACAGTATTGGCTGGTGAATTCTCGGCAATCGACGAGGCTGAGAGGGCGATGTCCGTGGGAGCTTCGTTGACATCGGTGACACCGATCACGAAGATCTCTTCGAACATCAGTCCACCTTGATCGGTAGTCCGCACACGAACCGAGTAACTGCTCTGGGTTTCGAAGTCGAAGGCCGAGTTGGCCGAGAGTGAATTACCTGTGATCGTGAAGACCGCGTTATCTGTGCTGCCAGTTCCAGCGACCAGTGTATAGGTGAAGGTTTGACCGGCATCTTGGTCGGTGGATGAGAGTGTACCAATCACCGTATTAGCTGGCGAATTCTCGGCAATCGACGAGGTCGAGAGGGCGATATCCGTGGGAGTTTCGTTGACATCGGTGACACCAATCACGAAGATCTCTTCGAACATCAGTCCACCTTGATCGGTAGTCCGCACCCGAACCGAGTAACTGCTCTGGGTTTCGAAGTCGAAGGCCGAATTGGCTGAGAGCGAGTTACCTGTAAGGGTGAAGAGGGCGTTATCAGTACTGCCTGTTCCAGCGACAAGTGCATAGGTAAACGATTGACCTGCATCTTGGTCGGTGGATGAGAGCACCCCAATTGCGGTGTTAGCTGGCGAGTTCTCGGCAATCGTCGTAGCGGACAGGGCGATGTCCGTGGGCGCCTCGTTGACATCGGTGACGCCAATCACGAAGATCTCTTCGAACATCAGTCCGCCTTGATCGGTAGTCCGCACCCGAACCGAGTAACTGCTCTGGGTTTCGAAGTCGAAGGCTAGGTTAGCCGAGAGCGAATTACCTGTAAGGGTGAAGAGGGCGTTGTCTGTGCTGCCTGCTCCAGCGACCAGTGTATAGGTAAACGATTGACCTGCATCTTGGTCGGTGGAGGATAGCACCCCAATGGCGGTGTTAGCTGGCGAGTTCTCGGCAATCGACGTAGCTGACAGGGCGATATCCGTGGGAGCTTCGTTGACATCGGTGACACCAATCACGAAGATCTCTTCGAACATCAATCCACCTTGATCGGTGGTCCGCACACGAACCGAGTAACTGCTCTGGGTTTCGAAGTCGAAGGCCAGGTTAGCCGAGAGCGAGTTACCTGTAAGGGTGAAAGAGCCGTTATCTGTACTGCCTGCTCCAGCGACCAGTGCGTAGGTGAAGGTTTGACCTGCGTCTTGGTCTGTCGACGAGAGTGTACCAATCACAGTATTGGCTGGTGAATTCTCGGCAATCGACGAGGCTGAGAGGGCGATGTCCGTGGGCGCTTCGTTGACATCGGTGACGCCAATCACGAAGATCTCTTCGAACATCAGTCCACCTTGATCGGTGGTCCGCACACGAACCGAGTAACTGCTCTGGGTTTCGAAGTCGAAGGCCGAATTGGCTGAGAGCGAGTTACCTGTAAGGGTGAAGAGGGCGTTATCCGTACTGCCTGTTCCAGCGACCAGTGCGTAGGTGAAGGTTTGACCTGCATCTTGGTCTGTCGACGAAAGCGTTCCAATCACAGTATTGGCGGGCGAATTCTCGGCAATCGACGAGGCCGAGAGGGCGATGTCCGTGGGAGCTTCGTTGACATCGGTGACACCAATCACGAAGATCTCTTCGAACATCAGTCCACCTTGATCGGTAGTCCGCACCCGAACCGAGTAACTGCTCTGGGTCTCGAAGTCGAAGGCCGAATTGGCTGAGAGCGAGTTACCTGTAAGGGTGAAGAGGGCGTTATCAGTACTGCCTGTTCCAGCGACAAGTGTATAGGTAAACGATTGACCTGCATCTTGGTCGGTGGATGAGAGCACTCCAATTGCGGTGTTAGCTGGCGAGTTCTCGGGGATGGTTGCAGCTGACAGGGCGATATCCGTGGGCGCTTCGTTAATGTCCAGCACATCGACGACTAAGGACTTTTCGAAGAACAAACCGCCTTGGTCTGTAGTGCGAATACGCACTGCGTAGCTGTTCTTGGCTTCGAAATTGAAGCCTTCTTTGGCCACAAGTGTCGCACCGCTGATGGTGAAGGCGCCATTGTCAGTGCTGCCGGTTCCGGTCACCAGCGTGTAGGTAAACGTATTGTCAGCATCCTGGTCGGTTGAGGTGAGAGATCCGACAACTGTATTGGACGCCGAGTTTTCGGCAATGCTGCTGGGTGCAAGTTGCAAATCGGTGGGTGCCTCGTTGACGTCGGTCACCATGATAGTGAACACCCGCTCGAACATCAGCCCCAGGTTATCGGTCGTGCTAACACGAATGGAATAGCTAGACTTCGTCTCGAAATCAAACGCTGCCGTAGTGGTCAGCTGGCCACCGCTGATCGCAAAGAAGCTGTTATCCGCATCGCCAGTCCCGCTTACCAGGCTATAGACCGGCGTGCTGGTTTCATCCACATCGCTGGTATCAAACAGCCCAACAAGCGAGGTCGCCGGCATGTTCTCAGCGATGGAAGCCGAAGACAACGTCGTATCCGCAGGCTCTGGATCAACCAATTGCACCCGGAACTGATAGTCGACCGGATCTGGATTGCCGAACACGCCTTCGAACATTAGGGTGTAGGTACCGTCAAGTGGTACGGTAAGGGTACCTATATCTGCATACTGATACGTTGACACCATGGATCGCCCAAGTGGATCAAACAAGTGCCAGGTAGCATTGTAAGTTACTGGTGATTGAGTGTCGAAGTAGAAGCGTTCACCCGCGCTGGCGTCGAAGCGATATATATCGGTGTTGCTGCCCGGAACAAGTTGACCAGTAATCGTCGTTCCGGGACTAAATGGGGTAATGGCAGCGACGTCCGATAGACGGAATTCGTAGTTTCCCGTGGCGTCACCGTTTCCGTACACCAATAGAGCATATTGTCCCGCGGTGAGGCTGAGTATAGAGCTAGACGAGCCCGACCAGCCGATACCGTCATCGCTGATGCCACGGTTAGGGACCACGGTTCCTGACGGTCCCACTAGTGTCCAGTTGATAGCCCCACTCGCATTCAACGTATCAAAATACAATTGACTGTCGGCAGACAGAGTAAATGTATAGCGATCAATTGCACCTACTGTGTCGATTGAATCGTCGTAGCTGGTGCCAAGAGTTAGCAGAATGTCACCGCCGTCGATTACTGGCTGAACGTTGAAGGTGTAGTCAACCGGATCTGGATTGCCGAACACGCCTTCGAACATCAGCGTGTAGGTACCGTCAAGTGCTACAGTAATAGTGCCCATATCTTCGTACTGATACGTCGACGCTATCGATCGCCCCAGAGGATCAAACAAGTGCCAGGCAGCATTGTAGGTTGCTGGTGATTGGGAATCGAAATAGAAACGCTCACCAGCGCTGGCGTCGAAGCGATAGATATCGGTATTGTTACCGGGGAAAAGCTGAGAAGTAATCGTCGATCCAGGACTAAATGGGGTAATAGCAGCGATGTCTGATAGACGGAATTCATAAGAGCCCGTGGCCTCACCGTTTCCGTACACCAATAGAGCATATTGTCCCGCGGTGAGGCTGAGTATAGAGCTAGACGAGCCCGACCAGCCGATACCGTCATCGCTGATGCCACGGTTAGGGACCACGGTTCCTGACGGTCCAACTAGTGTCCAGTTGATAGCCCCGCTCGTATTCAATGCATCAAAATACACTTGACTGTCGGCAGACAGAGTAAAGGTATAGCGATCAATTGCACCTGCTGTGTCGATTGAATCGTCGTAGCTGGTGCCAAGAGTTAGCAGAATGTCGCCGCCGTCGATTACCGGCTGAACGTTGAAGGTGTAGTCAACCGGATCTGGATTGCCGAACACGCCTTCGAACATCAGCGTGTAGGTACCGTCAAGTGCTACAGTAATAGTGCCCATATCTTCGTACTGATACGTCGACGCTATCGATCGCCCCAGAGGATCAAACAAGTGCCAGGCAGCATTGTAGGTTGCTGGTGATTGGGAGTCGAAATAGAAACGCTCACCAGCGCTGGCGTCGAAGCGATAGATATCGGTATTGTTACCGGGGAAAAGCTGAGAAGTAATCGTCGATCCAGGACTAAATGGGGTAATAGCAGCGATGTCTGATAGACGGAATTCATAAGAGCCCGTGGCCTCACCGTTTCCGTACACCAATAGAGCATATTGTCCCGCGGTGAGGCTGAGTATAGAGCTAGACGAGCCCGACCAGCCGATACCGTCATCGCTGATGCCACGGTTAGGGACCAGGGTTCCTGACGGTCCCACTAGTGTCCAGTTGATAGCCCCACTCGCATTCAACGTATCAAAATACAATTGACTGTCGGCAGACAGAGTAAATGTATAGCGATCAATTGCACCTGCTGTGTCGATTGAATCGTCGTAGCTGGTGCCAAGAGTTAGCAGAATGTCGCCGCCGTCGATTACCGGCTGGACGTTGAAGGTGTAGTCAACCGGATCTGGATTGCCGAACACGCCTTCGAACATCAGCGTATAGGTACCGGTAAGCGGTACGGTGATGGTACCCATATCTGCATACTGATACGTCGACACCATGGATCGCCCCAGAGGATCAAACAAGTGCCAGGCGGCATTGTAGGTTGCCGGCGATTGGGAGTCGAAATAGAAACGCTCACCAGCGCTGGCGTCGAAGCGATAGATATCGGTATTGTTACCGGGGAAAAGCTGAGAAGTAATCGTCGATCCAGGACTAAATGGGGTAATAGCAGCGATGTCTGATAGACGGAATTCGTAAGCACCCGTGACACCGCCTGGTCCCTGCACTGATAGACCGTAGTCGCCCGTTGGCAAGCTGAGTAACTGACTGCCTGAACCCGACCAGTGAATTCCATCACTTTCGAACAGTTGATTATCGATCACTGTCCCGGTGGGGCCCATTAGTGTCCAGGAGATACCCCCGGTCGATGAAAGTGCGTCGAGGTACAACAGGCTGTCAGCAGACAATGTAAACGTGTATTGATCAACTTCGGAACTATCCGAGATCAAGTCAGTCACCAGGTCACCCAAGTTCAAGGGTGAACCAATGAACGGTTCAGGCGGAACATTGTCAATGAAATCAACTTGAAATTCGTACGCGAGATCGCCTGAATCGTAGAGGTAACCTTCGATCAAAAGATAGTATTCTCCGCCCACCGCCAGTCGCACATCCGTGGCATCCGTTCCTTGACTGGACGTGAAGATGATTTGCCCATACGGATTGATCAGCCGCCAGATGGCATTCGGCGACGACTCGACCAGAGAATCAAAGTTGAAGGCATCTCCCGCGGTGGCATTCAATGTGTAAACGTCGGTCTCGCCTGCAGGGGTGAGTATCTGGGCCACAGGAGAACCAAGTGTAATTGCTGAGCCAGCCGAGGCCAGTTCGAGCACTTGGAACGAGTAGTCTCCGGTACTGCCATTGTCGCCTGAGACAGTCAGCAAGTAATCGCCGGCAATTAGTCCAGGAGTCGGATTGCTAATCGATTGGTCCTGATCTATGCGGCGATTTGAGAAATGCGTTCCGGCGGGGCCTTGCAGAGTCCACAGGAAATCACCGTTAACTGACAAGGCATCAAAATGCAGATAACTTTTACTGGCCAGCGAAAAACTGTAAACATTCTCATCGCCCACATCAGAAATCGCGCCTGCAACTGGAGTGTTCAGCGGCAACGGCGTGGTGGCAACCACGATCTGATGAATGGAGAACGCATAATCGACTGGGGGCGTATCACCATAGTAACCTTCGACCAAGAGCGTGTAGTTACCGGTCAATGGCACCTGAGCTTGCATATCGCTACCGGCCCCACTGCTAACCACTGGCCGCCCCAGCGGATCGAGCAATTGCCAGCGTGCATTGCTGACGTCGGCATCCTGGGCATCGAAATAGAATCGCGTTCCAGCGGCGGCCGAGAATTGGTAAGCATGCGTCTCCGAAGTAGGGTCAAGCGTACCTGAGGTGACACTATCGAGAGTTAGCGAAGGCGCACTTCCCAAGTTCAGCACTTGGAACGAGTAGTTGCCAACCGTTTCCCCGTTACCATCAACGGTCAGCACATAATCTGCGGCAGGCAGGCTGAAGGTCATGGGATAGCCATTCCGCCAGTCGTAACTTAAGTCCTGACCGAAGAACGTGGTACCACCCAGACCGGTTAGAGACCACGAGATACCACCATCAGATGAGAACGGCTCAAAATACAGAAGGCTGGTGCTGGCCAGCGAGAAACTATACACATCGACTGCACCAGGTTCGTCAATAGAATCTGTGTACGGTGTGTCAAGCACGAGCGGAATAACCGGTGAGGCCTGAATCTTGCTGACTACAAACGAGTAGTTGACCAGTTCCGTGTCATCAAAGTAACCTTCGATTAAGAGCGTGTAAGTGCCGGTTAGTGGCACTTGAGTTTGCATATCGCTACCAGCGCCAGCAGACGTGATTTCGCGTCCTAATGAATCGCGCAAGCGCCATTGGGCGTTAGCTACGTCAGCGTCCTGTGAATCGAAGAAGAAACTCTCACCAGCAGTAGCCGAGAATTTGTACGCATGTGTCTCCGAAGCAGGGTCCAGCGTGCCCGAGGTAACGCTGTCGAGAACTAGCGCAGGCGCATTTCCCAAGTTCAGCACTTGGAACGAGTAGTTGCCAACGGTTTCTCCGTTACCATCAACGGTCAGCACATAATCCCCGACGGGCAGGCTGAAGGTCATGGGATAGCCATTGCGCCAGTCGTTACTCAAGTCATGGCCGAAGAACGTGGTACCACCCAGACCGGTTAGAGACCACGAGATACCACCATCAGAAGATAACGGCTCAAAATACAGCAGACTGGTGCTGGCCAGCGAGAAACTGTACACATCGACTACACCTGGTTCGTCAATAGAATCTGTGTACGGTGTGTCAAGCACGAGCGGAATAACCGGCGAGACCTCAATTTTGCTAACTACAAACGAGTAGTCGACCAGTTCGGTGTCATCAAAGTAACCTTCGATCAAGAGCGTGTAAGTGCCGGTTAGTGGCACTTGAGTTTGCATATCGCTACCAGCGCCAGCAGAGGTGATTTCGCGTCCTAATGAATCGCGCAAGCGCCATTGGGCGTTAGCTACGTCAGCGTCCTGTGAATCGAAGAAGAAGCTCTCACCAGCAGTAGCCGAGAACTTGTAGGCATGCGTTTCCGAAGCAGGGTCAAGCGTGCCCGAGGTGACGCTGTCGAGAACCAGCGCAGACGCGATTCCCAAGTTCAGCACTTGGAATGAGTAGTTGCCAATCGTTTCTCCGTTGCCATCAACGGTCAGAATATAATCACCGGTGGGCAGGCTAAAGGTCATGGGATAGCCATTCCGCCAGTCGTAACTCAAGTCGTGACCGAAGAACGTGGTACCACCCAGACCGGTTAGAGACCACGAAATACCACCATCAGACGAAAACGGCTCAAAATAGAGCAGACTGGTGCTGGCCAGTGAGAAACTGTACACATCGACTGCACCTGGTCCAGAGATCTCGCCCGCAACCAGCGTATCGAAAACTAGCGGCACAACTGGCGAGACTTCGATGCTGTGTACGGCGAACGAATAGTCGACGGCGGTCAAATCATAAAAATATCCTTCAATCAGCAGCGTATAAGTGCCGGTCAAGGGAACTTGAACTTGCATATCGATCACAGCCCCGCTGGACGCAACTTGTCGCCCTGCTGGATCAAGCAGCAACCAGCGCGCATTGCCTACTTCAGCATCCAGAGAATCCACATAAATCGAATCTCCTGCCGTCAATTCGAACTTGTAGGCGTGAGTCTCCTGAACCGGATCCAAGGTGTCGGTCGTCACCGCCTCCAATGCAACTGGTGTCGCGGTTGCCAAGTTGAGTACCGTGAAGGAGTAATCCCCGACGGTTGCATCCACCCCATCGATCGTGAGCTGGTAGTCGCCTGCGATGAGCTGAAAGTCAGATCTATAGCCGGCCCACCAGTCATATTCCAATGGTCGATCGATCACGACCACGCCATCTGGACCGCGCAGACTCCAGGTAATACCGCCGGTTGTCACCAGATTATCGAAGTAAACGAGCGAGTCAGTGGCTAACGTGAATTGATAATCGTCTTGCTCGTCTGCGACTGAAATCGAAGACGAAATCGTTTCCCCCAGAGTCAGTGGAGCTCCAACAACTGGGGTTGGTGGATTGTTCGTAACGTAGTCCACCTGAAAGCTGTACGACAACTCCCCTGCATCGGCGGTGTTGCCATCGATCAGCAGCAGGTATTCGCCGGCTAAAACAAGACTGATGTCAGTCGCATCGTTACCCAGTCCCGTGGCAAATACATCGCGTTCCAGTGGATCGAGCAACCGCCAGGCAGCATTCAGTGGATCGGCCGTCAGAGCATCAAAAGAATACACGTCGCCCGCGTTGGCATTAAAGCGGAATGCGTTCAAAGCCCCAGCCGGATTGAGAGTTCCATCGACCTGCGTGCCCAGCGTAATCGCGGTGGGTGTATGCAAATCAACAAGCCGAAAGGAGTAGCCAAAAGTCGACTCGGACTGCGATGCAAAGTCGAGCGAATAATCGCCGGCAGGCAGGTTCAGAACCAGTGTCTGACTTGTCAGATCGCGAAGCGGAACGAAAGTCTCGAAATCGTTCTTCAACGTCCATGCGACGGAAGCATCCGCCGTTAAACCGTCGATCGCCACGCGCGTCGGTTGGCTGAGACTGAACTCATATTGGTCCAGATCGCCCACCGTACCCATGGTTTCGTGGACTTCTTGGCCCAACGCCAAACCATACAGCATGGTTCGCAGTTCTAGCTGTTCTACCGTACTGCGTCGCGCGAGTCTGCGTTTGCGGTTTATATTCTTGCGATTATGACGGGACTTCTGCGCGCTGGCCGAGGGTGGGACTTGCGAAAACAAGCTGCCAATTGACATTGTCCGATTCCTGAGGGTTAGATGGTCATCAACTTAGCTCTCAGGAAACATATCAATTTTCAAAGAGTATGTAAGCCGGCAAGTTGCCTCGCGACAAAATTAACCATCGCCTCCGTCAATAACGCGACAAGACAAACTCCTTTTGGCACCATTGGTTGCATTTTGATAAGAGTGAACAAATGGTATGCTACTTCTGGTTGGTTGAGCATCTACTTGCTCGATGTCAAAAACGCTAGCAGATCGCGCAAGTCATGATCGGTTAATTGATCTACCAGTCCCGTAGGCATCAGGGAAGACTTGAGCTCTTTGCGTTGCACAACGTCGCTCTTTTGAAAGACGCGTTCCTTGCCGATCGCATCGCGATAAACGTCCACACTGGACGAACGCAGTAAGATCCCAGTGAATACATTGCCATCATTTAGCTCCAGAGCAGTGGCAAAATATTGTGGAGCGACATCGCGATTTGGTTCCAGTAGAGAGCGTAACAACTGAGCCCGATCGCCCTGCAACGCTACCAGGCTCAAGTCGGGACCGACCACGTTGCCGCGGCCTGAATGACGATGACAGTTGGCGCACTGGCTACTTTGCGAGTCATGAAAGATGCGTCGCCCCGAGTCAGGATCTGCTGTTCCTGGTAGACTGTCCAGTCGCTGCAGCCATGCCAGGGTATCGTTGGCTGAAGGTCGACCGCGTTTCCACTTCGCAGGCGAAAGCACGGCCGCTATATGTTCAGCCGAGTCGGGGTATCGCTGCACAAGTTCAGTCAACTTGGCTTGCGTCGATTCATCGAGCGTAGAGGCGCGCAGGCCGCGCAGGGCTGTGTGACGCACCGACAGATTTGTATCTGTGGCCAGTTTAACGAGTAACTCGAGTTGTTCCGCTCGAGCCTTGCCCACGCTGGATTGACCCAGACCTGCGATAGCGTCCAGGTGCAGCTCTGAATCAATATTCTCACGCTGAGCGATCTCCATCAACATCTGCCAGGCCTCAGCATTTTGGAGCGTGCCCAGACTGCGCACGACTTCCAGACACAAATAGCGATCGCCAGCAGCATACAAATCTCTCAGCAGCTGCACATCGATCTTGGGATGATGGACTGGCGCCAAACGCAGGGCGTAGCTCTTGATCTTCGCGGGAGTTGAGGGATCAAGCAGTTTGGTAATCAAGACCTCGGGATCAGTGACACCTGCGCCCGGATTACCATGGAGTGTATTCCACGTGGCTAAAGCTGCTTCAAAAATTGTGTAGTCCAGTTCGGAGCTACGTAACAGCTCTTCAACGTCAGCTGTGAATTGTGTTAGCACGCCATCGGCAATCCAGCGCAAGAGTTCAAAGCGAATCTTCGGATCCTTATCCGACCACAGGGCGCGCACCCATTTATCGTCTTGCAAGTCTTGGCGGCGTAGAGCGACCAAGGTCCACAACCGATCACCGCTCGGCATCTTGGTTAGCGCCTCAGGCGTTAGTTCACTGCTCTGCGCGGCAATAGCCGTGAGAGCCGCGTCGGCCAGGTAGGCATCTTGACCACTTGCCAGTTGCAACAACTCGGGCAGCTTGAGCACAGATTTTCCAGAGCGCAGGCTGGCCGCTAAGGTGGCTTCAGCATTTAATGGCTCGGGTTGTGTTTTGACCCAGGGGCTCGCGCGATCGATGCTGATTTTCCATAACCGCCCGCGCTGATGTAGTTCATACGAACTGAATACCCAATCGGTAACAAAGAAATCGCCCGTCGGCCCAACAGCCATAGCCACTGGCCGAAAGTACTCACTGCCGGTAATGACTTCGATGCGTTGCGAAGTATAGCCGGCGCCTTGCCGCTGGAGCGGGAAGTACTCGATGGCATGGTTGCTCCATGACGGAATCAATACGCCGCCGCCCAGTTGCACGATCGCGCTCGGACCTTCACCGCATGGATAGATCATGCCCAGCGTTCCACGCAGTTCTCCATTCCAAGCGACGAAGGGATGTACTGGGGCGCTACCGTAGACCCACTGGTATCCATAGTCGGCGCCTTCGATGATCTGCAGCAAGCGGCACGGTGGTCGGCTGCCTGGATCGTTTTCGGCGGCGAAGATCTCGCCATCAGATCGAACAACTAAACCGAACGGATTCCAAAAACCTCGCGCGATCCTGCGCATGCTCGTGCCGTCAGCCTTGATCCAAAACACACCGCCTTCACCACGACCGCTGACCTTCGATCCATCGCGAGCCGTTAATGTCCAGTCTTTGCCAAAGTTCTCTCCAAGTGAAAAGACCAGGCTGCCATTGGGATGCCAGGCCATACCGCTCAGCCCGTTATGTGGATAGTCGGATACTGTATCCAGCACAGCCACATTCTCTTCGAGATCGCCGACACCATCGTTATCCGTATCTTTGACGCGCAGGATGCGATCGCGTTGGCTCAGGTAGACCCAGCCATCCTCGCCCAGTTTGATATGCATGGTGGCCTTGGTCCGATTGTAGAACACACGGCGATGTTGCCCCTCTTTATCGAAAACTAACACCTCGTCATGCTCAGGTCCGGGGTAGCCTTCGGGCCTAAAGTGCGTATGACAAGCGACCAACCACACATTTCCTTGAGCATCGACATCGATGCCCGTCGGTGTCACTAGTGCCGGATGCTCGGCGAGCAAAGTCATGTTGACTCCACTCTGATGAGTCTGAATCTCCGCTGCCAATTCTGCTGGCACCGCAGGCGGCTTGGGGGCTGCAGCTTGTCCATGAGCCAAGCGAGCTGGTCCCCAGGAGACCATCAACGCCAGCGTCACCACCATCGTAGGATGTATCGCTCGATCCATAGCCGCCACTACTCATTTCTCGCACAGGGATATTTGATCTGCCCGATGACTCGTGCCGGACATTGTATTTCACTAGCAAGCCTCAGTGGGCCACAAGGACATTTAGAGAATCTTTTGTCCATGCGGGAAAATTTCGGGAATATCAGTATGTCGCCAAACGTTAAACAAAAGAGCAGACGACGCCATAACCCGAGTATCGAGAAGGAGATCACCATGACCAAACCAACTTTGCTCGCAGCCATGCAAATGCTCATCAAGCTGGTGTCACTGATTGGAGTGCTGCCCCTGGCCCCGGTGGTCCTACTCTGCTGGGCAGCCTACTATGCGAACCTTCTAACCAAATTTTCGACCGACCGCGCGCCCGGGAGGGCGAAGGTCCTCCTGAGCCAAACACCGCTATGAAGCGCGGACATAGTGCCGGGGGGAGTTGTAGAGCGGCTGTCCCCAGCCGCTCAGCACCCGCTCTGAACGATTACATGATGGAACGGGATGGCGGAAGGTCCTCCTGAGCCAAACACCGCAATGAAGCACGGACATAGTCCCGGGGGAGTGTAGAGCGGCTGTCCCCAGCCGCTCAGCACCCGCTCTGAACGGCCTGATAGTAGGGTGTTATTGCAGGGCTAGCAATTTGGAAGTCTATGCCACAGATCACAGGCTGGAAGCCTATGCCACAGATTCACACAGGCTGGAAACCTATGCCACAGATTCACACAGGCTGGAAGCCTATGCCACAGAAGAACACAGGCTGGAAGCCTATGCCACAGAAGAACACAGGCTGGAAGCCTATGCCACAGTTACTTGGTCAAGCGAATAATATAGAGGTCTCTGGCTGATGAACCCGGTGCTGAGAATAGTTTGCCATCGGCGCTGATGGCTAGGGTTTGCACGTAGCCGGAATCACCGACTGCTTGGACGTGCACGCGTTGGGCTTTCTTGACGTCCCAAATGTTCACCTTGGCGTTACCGCCGCTGAGCAGTCGCGAGCCGTCGGGAGTAAACTCCATCGACCACTGAATTTCATTGCCGACTAGCGGTTGAAGTTCGCGGCCCGTTTCTAGATTCCATACCCGAATGTTGTAGGTATCTCCGACGGCGATGGTCGAACCATCGGGAGAGATCGCTGCTGCCTGGCCGCTGGACCACGAGCGGGTCAGCATGCGTCGCTTCTTGATCTCTTGCTTGGCAATATCGAAATCAATCAGCGCGCCGCCATCGGTGGCTTGTAGTGTGCGACCGTTCTTGTTGATGAACACGGCTTTGACTTTGCCTTCGAAACCAGGAATGCTGGCGACTTCGTCGCCGGTTTCCAACTCCCAATAACAAGCCTTTTTGTCTTCGCCACCAGAGATGACATACTTGTTGTCATTGGAAACGAACATGCATACGACCTCTTTGGTGTGGCCAGCAAATTGTCCCACTTGCTTCAGCATGCCTTCGTCGGAGACGGAGTAGACGATGATTTGACCAGAGGCGCCACCGGCCAGTAAGAACTTGCTATTGGCAGAGAACGTGCAGCACGAGACCTGGCCGAGCATCTCCAGTTTGTCGAGCGAACCCGCTTCGCTCTGATTGGCAATGTCGAACAGCACCAGAGCTCGATCGTTCTTGCCCGCAGCCACGAACTTGCCATTGGGCGAAATGGCCAGCGATTTGACTCCCCAGTTCAGATCGGTGAACTTGGCGACTTCGCTGCCATCGATCGGGCCACCTGCTTTCGGTCGACCGCTGCGTGGACTGGCATTGTTACCCGAAGCCATATTGTTTGAGCCAGCCGCGGCTCGTGGCGCAGGTTTGCGAGCTTCGCTGGAATCGGTTTTCACGCTCAATCGCACATCGATATCGACATTCAGCTTCAGCTCCACGGCGGCTTCGGTAAACATCGATTTAAAGACATCGCGCTTCATAGTACCGCCCGGAATCAGCAAGGAACTAAAGGCGCGGGCTACGTTCCGGGTATCGGCCAGTCGCTTCTTGAACTCATCGGCGGTCAAACCGAACTCGCAGGCAACTTGTGGCAAATCGATCTCTTGGTCGAAGTTGCTGGCCATAGCGGATACCGGCTCACCGCTGCGACTGAGACTGTTGATACCCAGAGCCCGCAGAGCCTGTGCAAATCTCTGACCATCTTTGTCGAAGACTTCGTCAAGTTCTGCTGCTTCGCGATAAAGGGCCAAGATGTCATCGGCCTCGGCGAATGCGTTGCGATTGGCGCGCACTGCGCCTCCCACTTCGTCTCTTTTAGGGATCACGCCGGTGTAATGGCAGGACATGCACGAGACGCCGTTGGTAACTGTTTTGTCAGGGCGTTTGGGATCGCTGACGATGCTGGTGGGGCCTTGATCGATACGCTTGCCGGCATCATCGACCAGCAGATAACCTTGCAGACCGTTGGGCAAGCTGAAGATGATCTCGCCGCCATCGTGTTTAAAATTTTCTTGAGCCCCTGTGGGACCCAGTGGATATTGAAACAGGTTTTGCTGGCCGATACTGCCACCAAAGTCGTAACTCTTCCAATAACTGCCGTAGGGTGACTTGTGCCATTCGATCAAGCGATTGTTTTGAGAAACGCCCGAGCGATTGAAGGCTGCTCGAATGGCACGCTCTTGCTGAATGTTGGACGCCACGTTGACTCGCAGCATATCTTCCAGGGCAGCGTCGGTCTCGGGCAAGTTCAACAGCACATGATACAAGGGTGGCTTGGAGGCCGCGAACACGAACCAGTCGATGCGCACGTAGGGCATCTCGGTTTGGGTTTCTGTCACTGAATTCTTGAAGGCTGGCGATGCGAGTTTCAAGAAGTAGGGATTCGCTTTCTCGATGGCTTGCCACATCTCACCGTTCCAGTGCAGATCGCGAATGTCGATCGCCATTACGGTGCGGGCTGCATCGATGGGCCGCGGCAGAACCATCGTCGTATTCCAACTTAGACTGTTGATCAGTTTGGAAAACGCATTGCGATAGGTTTGTAGTTCGTCTTCTGACACGCCCGCATTATAAAGATGCGTCAAAGTAAAGTAGCGCATGAAGCGGCGTGAGCGTTCGCCTTGCTTGGCCACGTCCGCGTAGATCGCATCGACCACTTGATCATGGGTGATGAACGGTCGAACTTCTTGTTTGGGTTTGACTGGACTGCCTGCATTGATCCAGGCTTCGATCGTTTCCAGATCTTCCTGGGATGGTCGTGGCTCTTCGCCGATCGGCGGCATGACGCCTTCGTCTTTGGCTTTCATGCGTTGCAGCAGCAATGACTGTTTGGCTTGACCAGGCTTGGCCATCGTGGTGGCCAGCTTGCCAAGATTGCTCACGAAGTTGAATCCCCCTTCACTCGCGCCGTCCTCGCCATGGCAGCGGTAGCAACCAGCTTTCAAGATCGACTCGACGCGCTCGGCCAGCTGTAGTTTGTCGGTAGGCAACGATGCGGCGGATATCCCAGCTGAACCTGGCGAAGACGGCTGTGCATCGCTAGTCGATGGCTGCGTGGGCTGGCCCTTGGCTGGCGCTCGAGTGCTGGTTTGTGATTTGATGAAATCCTGATCAGCCTGGCACAACTTATTGAATGGCACCGTGATGATCGATCCATCTGGCTTTTCCAGAATGACCTTATCCCCGCGGACGGTCACCAGCTCAGCCACAATTTTATGTTTGCCCGTCGCGTCGAGCCATTCACGGGACATGGCCAGCGTTGGGAGCAAACAAACCAGGATGGCAAATGCGAACAGGGATTCAACAAATGGTCTCATGAGAAACCTTGGGAGGTGAAAGGCAGTGTCTCCTTTTGCTCAGCAAAAGGAATTTGCATTTTCGGGAAGCGAAACGAGTTGGCCGCTGGAGGGCTGTGACGAGCGTGCCTTTCGCGGAGCGAAAGGAGACGCTTATTGTAAACGAAAGTTGTCAGCTAAGTCTACGAACATTATATTCTGGCGACTCTCCTGGTTCATGGCGACCTCCAGGATTGCTTGCGTCATGAGTTCAAAGTATGCAAACAACTGGGCCGAGGGAACATGAGCAATTTTTCGTTTTCGATTGACGGCCCGATTGTTGGTCTGTATCTGCTGCTGACGATGTGGGCCGGCATCTATGTACGCAAGTATGTTAGCCGCGTCGAAGATTTTCTGGTGGCTGGCCGCGAAATGAATCTCTACTTGGGAATCGCCTCATTGGCAGCTACCGAGTTTGGCATTATCACTTGCATGTACACTTCGCAAGCTGGATACAATCATGGCTTCGCCGGCGCCATGCCAGGTATTTGCCAGGCGATTGCCATGTTCGTCGTAGGCACGACGGGGTTTTGCGTCAAGCCGCTGCGCGAATCGGGAGCGATGACGCTGCCGGAACTATTCGAACAACGTTTCGGAAAATTTGTGCGCTGGCTCGCCGGTGTGGTGATCGTCATGGGCGGCCTCTTGAATATGGGCGTCTTCCTGAAGATTGGTGGCGAGTTCTTGTGCCTGGTGTGCGGGTTCGATATTCGCTACCTGGCATTGATGATGGGTGTCTTGCTGACCTTGGTCGTGATCTACACAGTACTGGGCGGTATGTTGTCAGTGCTCGTCACCGACTTCCTGCAGTTTATCGTCATGAGCGCAGGAATTCTGATCGTGACCGTGATGATTGTCTACCAGATTGGCATCGACAAAATATTCGGTACAGTTGAACAGTATCATGGGGCAGGCGGGTTCAATGCCTTGGTCAATCCTAATCTTGGATGGACGTATGTACTGTTTCAGATCTTAGGCACAACTGCCGCAACGCTGACCTGGCAAGCCACGATCTCCAGATTGCTGGCAGCCAAAGATGCCAGGACTGGTCAGCAGATTTATACGCGCACCAGTTTCTTCTTTGTGTGTCGCTGGATCTTGCCCGGCGTGTGGGGAATCGCAGCCCTGGCTACCCTAGGCTGGCATCCGCTGAATGAATTGACGGATGCTCAGAGGTCCGCTATTCCGGCGAGTGTTCAAGCCAAGATTGAAGCCTCTGCAGTCGGCAAGCCGCTGGCCGGGTTAAGCAGCGCTGAAGTGGCCGCAATCGATAGTGCCAGCGTTACCAGAATCAGCGATGCATCGCTGCATGCCATGCCGAAGTTCTTGAGCACGTTTCTTCCGATAGGCATCATGGGACTGCTGGTGGCAGCCATGTTGGCTGCGGATATGTCCACCGATTCGAGTTACATGTTGGGTTGGGGTAGTGTCATCTACAACGACATTCTCGCCCCCTTTCGTCGTCGCCCGTGGCCACACAGTCGAGCCATTTTGTGGAACCGCTGCATCGTGGCATTGATTGGTGTTTATCTGTTTGTGTTCGGATTGATGTATCAACTCGAAGGCGACGTTTGGTCGTTCATCTTGCTCACCGGATCGATCTACTTGTCGAGCATTACAGTGCTGTTGATCGCTTGCTGTTATTGGTCGCGAGCCAACAACTGGGGAGCGATTGGTTCGATTCTGCTGGGCGCAATAGTGCCGATCGCGCATTTAGCCATGCAGAAGATTCCCGCTACCAAGGACCTGGCCGCCTCTTTTGGTTCCGACGCAGCCGGTATCGCCGCCTTTGTGGCGTCGGCCTTGGGTATGATCATCGGTTCGCTGCTCAAACCACGCACGAAGGAAGCTCAATAATGATCGCGCACCCATTCTGGTCGCTACTGCTGCTCGCCTGTGTCGTCTGGTACTCGACGATCACCATCTACGTAGCCATTCAAGGCCTTAGCGATATCCGCAAGATGCTCAAGTTGTTGTCGGAAAGAAAATAGCCTGTAGAGCGGCTGTCCCCAGCCGCTCAGCACCCGCTCTGAGCGCACGGTCGGTGGAGAATTTGGTTAGCAGGTCCCTATTTGGAAACGCAGAGACGCAGAGGATCGCAGAGAATACCAAAATCGGATGATTCAATTAAATGGTCTTCTCTGCGAACTCTGCGAACTCTGCGTTTACTGCGCGGATGCGAGGGCTTGTACTTCTGCGTTGCTGCGTAAACCAAAAGCTGTAAAGCGTCGATTGCGGTGAATCCAACTGGCCGCCAGCTGATCGTCAGTCCCGAAGACATCGATCTTTCGATTGTCGTTACTGATCAATTGCCTGGCTGCCTGGCCATATTGAACTTTGCTCGACTGACCATGTTCGAGGACCAAGAACTCGGAGTTGTCCGTTCGCCGACATAGCAGCGCTGCACAGTTGCATTTGCCAGGAGCACAAGTGCACTTGCCTTGTTTGCATAAGCATTCAGGTAGCTTGAGCACTTTAGCCGATACCAGCCTGGCATCTTTGGGTAACGCGATCGAACTGAGCGGTTGATAGCCCAACAGTTGTTGGGCTTCATGTAAGTCAACATCTTGGCCTGAATATTCTTTGGCGAGTTCCTGTAAGGCTTGCGTAGGTTGACCTGCATATACGCTGACGACGCGCGAGTAATCGATCACGATCTCTCGGCTGTCTGGCGTGTCGGTCAGCGGAAAGGCGAGCCACACAAATAGGCTAGCTGCCAGGGCCAATCCTAAAACAAGCAGGCGATTGCTACGGCCACCTTGTCGCCGGCTTGGAGTTGTACTGCTCGAAGTCGTATTGCTGGAGACGCTAACCTGGTTGTTCAAACTCTCGCAGAGTTTCGACCACGCGGGCGCCGGAGCGCACGGCTGGTCGCACGCGCTGATCATGGATGATAGAGACTGAAACCTGGCCAGCTCGGAGTGGCAGGCCGGGCACGACTCAATATGACAGCGGCACTCGTTCATTTCCGCTGGGCTCAATTGGCCGTCGAAGTAGCTCGAGAGGTTGGCGGAGACTTGTTGGCAGTTCAATTCTTAGCCCTCCCATCCCAATTGTTTCAGTGCCTCACGCAGCTCGCGTCGAGCTTTGTTCAAGCGTGACCCGACGGTTCCTACAGGAATATCCATGATTTCAGCAATTTGTTCGTAGGGTAATTTGTCGACTTCCTTGAGTTGAATCACGATCCTTAAGTGATCATCCAACTTAGCCAGCGCCATCTCGAGCAACTCGCGCATTTCAAGTTGGTGTCGCCGTGGTTGAAAAGCAACCGTTGATTCATCAAGTTCCAAAGTGGCTCGTCTTCGCTCACGTCGGAGGTATTGCAACGCCTGATTGACCGCCAAGCGGTAGACCCAGGTGGAAAAACTTGCTTCTGCCTGGTAGCTATCCAGCTTGGCAAAAACCTGGATGAATACATCCTGAGTCACATCGTCGGCCGCCGTTTCCCCCACGATCCTGCGCACCAAGTTATGTACGCGACCGCCCAGCAGCTCATAAACTTGCTGTTGACTCTCACGATCGCCACTGGCAGCGCGCCGAATTGCGTCAGTACTTAATGTCATTCTCGCTCACAGCTGTACCTCACTGCGGAAATCTACAGCGGAAACATAACCCCCAATGGCAACTCGCGACGTCCAGTGCTTACACACCTTAGATGCCCAGGGCGGGTTCATCCTTCACGCTAAACATAGAATTCTTCGTGAAGTTTCACAATCCGCAAACTCAATTGTTCGTTGTTCTGCGAAAGGCGGTTGTTGGCACGTTGTTTGATTGAGCAACATCATCGCTCAGGTCAATTTTGGGCTTTGGGGTTTGATTCAAGATTCTGTGACTATGGGAGAAGTGTTATGAGTTTGGGATTGTTACTGAATGCTGGTTGTTGCTTGGCGCTGCTGGGAGCCGTTCACATGGTGGCCAAGGAGGAGCACAATGAACATATGACCAAGTGCGCCAAGACGTGCGCCGACTGCGCATTGGAATGCGACGCGTGTTCGACGCATTGCCTAGGTCTGCTGGGTGAAGGCCAGAAAGAGCACCTACGAACCGCTAAACTGTGCGTTGACTGTGCTGAATGCTGTAAAACGTGCGCCAGCCTCTGCGCGCGTCAGAGCGAACTATCGCGTCCGATGCTCGAATGCTGCGTCAAGAGTTGTACGCAATGCGCAGAAGCCTGCGAAAAATTCCCCGACGATAAACACATGGCCCAGTGCGCTAAGACTTGTCGCCAGTGCGCCAAGGAATGCAAAGCCATGCTCGAAATGCTCGGCAAATAATCAGCTCTGTAAGGCAAACTATCTAAAACTGTGGCCCGGCATCCGCTGGGCCACAGTAGATGGACGAGCGACGCTTCTTTACTCAGTGACGCAGCACTCGCATACGCACTGCGCGCACAGACATACGTCGTCTTCGCAATCACAACCCTTGTCCACGCAGCAGGCGGCGCCGCTACAGGCCTGAGTTTTCTGAGCTACCGGGGTAGCTGATGCGCTCGACCAGGTAACCGCTGCCGCCAGAGCCGCAATGGCCAGCCCACCGCCTAACACAGACTTCAACATCGATTTGTCTCCCAACAAGTTTACCGTGCGGCCGCGCAAACCATTCGCATCAGCCTTACCAGTTAGATGCCCGAGCTCGTGTGATCCTTCAACGGTTTCGCGGAAATGTAGAGCGGCTGTCCCCAGCCGCTCAACAGAAAAATTGGCCCGTGTGACCAAAGTTGTCCAGCCACGGCTGATAAATATTGGCGTTGGGACGCAACGCTCTCAACCAACTCTTTAAGTTACGCGGACACTTACACTCAAGGAAGAAATGAAATGCTAGCACTATCTCGCAAAATTGGTGAAAAGATCATCATCGGCGACAACATCACTGTTGAAGTGCTGCGTGTCAAAGGCAATCGTGTGGTGCTGGGCCTGGCTGCGCCCGCCGATGTCAAGATCATGCGTGAAGAACTGAAAGGCAAACCCAAACCTGAACGTATCACGCTGGAAGTTGTGGTCGAAGATGGACTGCTCGTCGCCTGCTAAGCTGGCCAGGCTAATCTAACTCAAGACTCGCTCGCTTCAACCGCAGCGAATTCATGATTACGGAAACCGAACTCAAGCTCATCGCGGCCCCGGCCAAGATTGGGCTGAGCAACAGACCGAACAGTGGATACAGCACGCCGGCAGCCACTGGCACTCCGACCAGGTTGTAGACAAAAGCGAAGAACAGGTTCTGGCGAATATTGTTCATCATGTGTCGACTGAGCAAGATAGCTGTTACCAATCCGCTTAGGTCGCCGCGAACCAACGTAATCCCAGCGCTTTGGATCGCGACGTCCGTACCCGTACCCATGGCGATCCCGACATCGGCTTTGGCCAGTGCCGGCGCGTCATTGACTCCATCGCCAGCCATGGCCACGCGGGCTCCGGCGGCGCGCAGCTTATCCACATACGCAGCCTTGCCCGACGGGCTGACTTCCGCTTCGAAACCATCGATCGATAGTTGGCTGGCAAGGCTGCTGGCCGTCCGTCGACTGTCACCGGTGAGCATAATGATCTTTAGTCCCAGTCGTTTCAACTGCGCAAGCGCGGCCACGGAAGTCGATTTTGTGGGATCGGATACGGCCAGCAAGCCGACGATGTGATCGTCTACAGCCACGGCCATAACGGTCTTGCCGGCTGACTGCAATTGCTCCAACTTCGAGCGAGTTGTGTCGAGCACTTCGGTGCGCTCGGCTTGATGGAAAGCCAACGTGCCAATGGCAATCTTGTGATCATCTACCAACCCACTAACTCCACCGCCGGCAGTGGATTGAAATTGTTGGACAGCCAGTAATGAGAGGCTGCGATCCTTGGCTGCTTGTACGATGGCGGTGGCCAGTGGATGCTCGCTGCTGGCCTCGATACTAGCGGCCAGGCGGATCAATTCACTTTCGGTAGTCGACTTCAGCGTGATGACATCGGTCAGGCGTGGTTTGCCTTCGGTTATGGTACCGGTCTTGTCGAGTACCACTGTATCCACTTGGGCTAGTCGCTCGAGGGCTTCAGCATTGCGCACTAGCACACCGGCCCCAGCGCCGCGTCCGACGCCCACCATGATCGACATGGGTGTGGCCAATCCGAGCGCACAAGGACACGCGATGATCAGTACAGCTACCGCATTTACAATAGCGTACGCCAGCTTGGGCTCTGGTCCCAACCACAGCCACATACAAAAAGTTATGACTGAAACCGCCAGAACTGCAGGTACAAAATACCCGGCGACACGATCCGCCAGGCTCTGAATGGGAGCACGACTCCGCTGCGCGTCGGCGACCATCTGCACAATTTGACCCAACAAAGTATCGCGACCAACACGCTCAGCGGTCATCACCAAACTGCCGGCACCGTTGAGTGTGCCGCCGGCCACTGTATCGCCCACGGTCTTGGCCACGGGCATCGGTTCGCCGGTCAACATGGACTCATCGATATGCGACTGACCTTCGATAACAGTGCCGTCGACAGGCACTTTGTCACCCGGCACGATGCGCAGTTGGTTACCGATTTGAACCTGATCCAAGTCGATAACTTCATCGCCACTAGAGGTGATGCGTCGCGCGGTCGGTGGAGCCAGGCTGAGCAATGCCTTGAGTGCCGTACCCGTTTGACTGCGAGCCCTCAACTCCAGCACTTGACCGAGCAATACGAGCACGACAATCACCGCGGCCGCTTCGAAGTAAATCGCCACCTGCCCCGTGTGTCGCATCGCATGAGGAAATAGATTTGGAAAGAGCAGTGCAAAGACACTGTAAATGTAGGCACTGCCGACACCCAACATAATGAGGGTGAACATGTTCAAGCTGCCTGTCCGCAGCGATCTCCAGCCCCGCTTGAAGAATGGCCAGCCAGCCCACGCAACGACTGGCGTCGATAGTAAAAACTGTAGCCATCTGGACCAAGTGCTCTCCGCCAACTCATGGAGAGACTGACTAGGAATGAGATGGGACATCGCCAACAAGAAAACGGGCAATGCTAAGGCAGCGCCAATGATGAGCCGCCTGGTCATCCCTTGCAGTTCGGGATCGGCTGCGTCATCATCACCGGCCCACATGGGATTGCGCTCGAGTGCCATACCACACACGGGACAATCACCAGGCACCTCGGACTCTACCCCCGGACACATGGGACAAAAGTATTTGGCTGAACTGGAAGGACTGACATCTGCGTGCGCCTGTCCATGACAACAGCTAGGGGCCGCATCGCTGGGCTGCTGATTCAGAAAAGCCTCTGGTGTCTGCGCAAACTTGTGTTTGCAGTGCGCACAACAGAAGTAGTATTGGGTGCCGTTGTATTGAAACGAATCAGCAGCCGAATCCGGATCGACCTGCATCCCACATACAGGATCTCGCACCGTCGAGTTATTTAGAATCGGCAATCCGCCCAACATGATGTCAGCTCCTAGTGAAACCTCATCTGTGATTGTACACACTCTGAAGGTTTGCACGATGGAACGGGAGGGCGAAGATCCTCCTGGGCGCGCGGTCGGTCGAGAATTTGGTTAGCAGGTTCCCAAAGATAAACGCAGAGAGACGCTGAGAATCGCAGAGAAGACTTTCTGTGTCCTCGGCGTTTTCTCTGCGGACTCTGCGGAACTCTGCGTTTTAAAACGAGCTCTGCTAATCGTTCGGTGAACACCGTCTGGCTCAACTTCCGGCACGTAGTTTGCCGTGCATGCACTGGTCCCTTCAACTACCTGGAGAATCTGTCATGACTTCGATCGACCGCCAACAGCCCGAGAAGAACCACGAGGACCTGACTGGACAGGCAGCTGTTGACAAGATCAAGCAGATCGTGGCTGATGGGCCAAATTGCTTTTTCTGCTCGGGCCCTGGCGCATCCGGGTCCATGTCGTCGCGGCCCATGAACGTGCGCGAAGTCGATGATCGCGGCAGCTTGTGGTTCCTAACAGCCAGCGATAACACGCTTGCCCAAGAACTTCAGCAGCATGCAGCGGTGACATTGTTAGTACAAGGCGCCAAGACTTCCGAATTCTTGCAACTCGACGGTCACGCCCAGCTCTCCCACGATCAGACTAGAATCGAACAACTGTGGGAACCGATCTTAAAGACTTGGTTTACCGAAGGCTCGCATGACCCACGCATTCGAGTCATCCAAGTCGTTCCACAGAAAGGCTATTACTGGGATCAAAAGCACGGTGGCCTGGTAGCCAGCACCAAAATGGCCCTCGGCGCTCTCTTGGGCGTCACTCTAGACGATTCCATTCAAGGCACATTGTCTTCGTTTAACAAATAAGCCTTGAAGGCCGCGGCACGGGTGGCACTGGCGATGCGCAGCATTGCCAGTGCATGGAACGAAGTATTGCGTATGGCGCCCCCGGTTGGTCGGCCAAGGTCAGCGAAGTGATGGTGGCACCGGAGTCGGCGCCCTAGTTACTTGATTTGATCGCTGGCGAATCAATTTCGCATGGGGCTCGCAAACTTCGGTTCCGTTGGTTGGCGCGACCGGTGGCCGAAAATCAAACGCTTCGTTCGGAGCACTGGCCATGCTGCGCATTGCCAGTGCCACCCGACGCCCAGCGATGCAATCCAAAGTTTGGCGCCTTCGGCTCCGGGTCTTGTAGCCGATCTCGCCAGAGATTGGAGTGCTTTCTCGTCGATCGATGACGCGTCCAAAGTCTGGCGACTTCGGCTACAGGGATTTAAGGGCGTTCGTCTACCCTAAAATTCTTTCTAAGGGTGGCTAATAGTCCTGCGTGAGCGGTGGGGGCTGGAAACGCGGTTAAGATTCTTTAAACTACAGGCCCTGTTTTCCTGGCCGTGCAATTCCTTGGAAAGAGTATGGATCTTATGAAACCGCCTCAGCCCTTTAGTCGGTGGATGTTAGCCCTCTTAGTAGGACTCACCAGCTTTTGCAGCCTCGATGCCTTCGCTTTGGCTCAAGATGCTGCTACGCCTGAAACAACTGCAACCGAAACGGCCGAGCCGGCGCGGCGGCCGGGCGGCGAAGCCAACCTGGTTCTGCCGGATCTGGCCCAAGTCAAATTTGTGGGCGGCCTGGATGGCCGTACGCTACTGTTTGGTGGCCTGGTCATCAGCGCCCTGGGACTCGTCTTCGGGATGGTCATCTATACCCAACTGAAGAATATGCCCGTGCATCAAAGCATGCGCGATATCTCGGACCTGATCTACGAAACTTGTAAAACTTATCTGCTCAAGCAAGGGCTGTTCATCGGCATGCTGTGGTTGGCCATCGCAGCGGTGATCATCTTTTACTTCAAACTGCTGCTGAATTTCGAGAACCAGCGGGTGGGCATCATTTTGCTCTTCAGTGTTATTGGGATCTTGGGCAGCTATGGTGTCGCCTGGTTCGGTATTCGCGTCAATACGTTCGCTAACTCGCGCACCGCTTTCGCCAGTCTGCGTGGGTTGCCGCATCCCATTTATGAAATCCCGCTCAAAGCCGGTATGAGTATCGGCATGATGCTGATCAGCGTTGAACTGCTGATCATGCTCTACATTCTGTTGTTTATTCCACGCGACTACGCTGGGCCATGCTTCATCGGTTTTGCGATCGGTGAGAGTTTGGGCGCGGCGGCGCTGCGTATTGCGGGCGGTATCTTTACCAAGATCGCGGACATCGGCGCCGATTTGATGAAGATCGTCTTCAAGATTAAAGAAGACGATGCGCGTAACCCGGGTGTGATCGCCGACTGTACGGGCGATAACGCCGGTGACTCAGTGGGCCCCAGTGCCGACGGTTTTGAAACTTACGGTGTAACCGGCGTTGCCTTGATCACGTTCATACTTCTAGCGGTTAACGAAAAGACTGCCGGCGCGAGTTTTGAAACGCTGCAAGTACAACTGCTGGTGTGGATCTTCGTGATGCGGATCATGATGGTGATCGCTTCAGCTGCCGCTTACTTCATCAACGAAAACATTACTACCAAACAGTATGCCACTTCGGAAACGATGAACTTCGAAGTCCCACTGACGCGGTTGGTGTGGGTCACTTCGATCGTGTCGATCGTGCTGACTTATATTGTCTCTTGGATCGTGATTCCTAGCTTGAGCGACAATACCACGCTGTGGTGGAAACTGTCGACGATCATCTCGTGCGGAACCTTGGCCGGTGCGGTGATTCCCGAGTTAGTGAAAGTGTTTACCTCGACCGAGTCCAAACACGTCCGCGAAGTTGTTTCGTCGTCCGAACAAGGTGGAGCGTCGCTGAACATCCTGTCGGGTCTGGTCGCTGGTAACTTCTCGTGCTTCTGGTTGGGCTTGGGTATTGTGGCGCTGATGGGCGTCGCTTACGGCGTAACGGAAGTTGGTCGCGGCACACCCACGGGCCTGGATGCGATTATGGCTGCCCCCGCCGTGTTTGCGTTCGGCCTGGTCGCCTTCGGTTTCTTGGGAATGGGGCCAGTTACGATCGCGGTCGATAGTTATGGTCCGGTGACCGATAATGCACAGAGCGTGTATGAACTGTCGCTGATTGAAGATGTACCCAACGTCGAAGCGGAAATCAAACGCGACTTCGGTATCGATGTGAAATTCGAACGCGCCAAACATTTGCTGGAAGAGAACGATGGTGCGGGCAATACCTTTAAAGCTACGGCCAAACCGGTGCTGATCGGTACCGCGGTTGTCGGTTCGACCACGATGATCTTTTCGATCATCATGGGACTGACGAACGGTCTGACGCAAGACTTAGATAAACTCTCGCTATTGCATGCTCCGTTTATGCTGGGGTTGATCAGCGGTGGTGCGATCATCTACTGGTTCACCGGCGCATCGATTCAAGCGGTCACCACCGGTGCTCACCGCGCGGTCGAGTTCATCAAGGAGAACATCAAGCTGGAAGGCACGACGCGAGCATCTGTCGAAGACAGCAAACGCGTGGTCGCCATATGTACGCAATACGCTCAGGCGGGTATGGTCAATATCTTCTCGGCTGTGTTCTTCGTCACTTTGGCTTTTGCGTTCTTGGAGCCCTACTTCTTTATCGGTTACCTGGTATCGATTGCGATCTTTGGTTTGTATCAAGCCATCTTCATGGCCAATGCCGGTGGTGCTTGGGATAATGCCAAGAAGATTGTCGAAGTCGAACTGAAAGCCAAAGGCACTCCCTTGCACGATGCGACCGTAGTCGGTGATACCGTCGGCGATCCGTTCAAAGATACCTCGTCGGTCGCTCTGAACCCGGTCATCAAGTTCACCACGCTCTTCGGTCTGCTGGCCGTCGAGCTGGCTGTGGAACTGGGGGCTGAATACGGAGCTGTTGCCACCAGCTGGCTGGCGATTGGCTTCTTTGGGCTGGCTTTGATCTTCATTCACCGTAGCTTCTACGGTATGCGGATCAAGAAGTAAACCGTGGCCACCGTCGCCAGACGGTGGACATTCTGTAGCCACCGTCGCCAGACGGTGGACTCCCGTAGCCACCGTCGCCAGACGGTGGATGCGTAGCGTGAGATCATCCACCGCTTGGCAGCGGTGGCTACACAGGCTGGAAGCCTATGCCACACCCCAGATAGTGACTTCAGCCTTAATCTTGCCGAGGGCACTGCCCAGCTGGAGCATCGATACGACATCAAATCCATGAGTGGAACTGGCCTCACGCTGCAGGTTGCTGCAGTGGGGCCAATGCCAGTGCTCAACTTGACCCGAGCCGCCACGCAGGGCATCGATTAAATGCACTCGCGAAAAATCTTCGATCCAGTCCAGCACATCCAGCGGCACGAGAGCTCGGCGGACTGTGACCAGCGGAAGTTTCAATTCTGCAATCTGATCCGCCAATAACCAGCCGAGCGAATCGTCGCCATGTGGGCTGCCAATGCCGACTACCAATTGATTGTGCGTGTCGTTTGTGTGCAGAGCAGCCAATAGTTCAGCCGGGATCATCTAGGCCCGCTCGATCTTGACGTTCAGAAAGTGCGTCGAACAACTGATACATGGATCATAAGCCCGCACTAGTTGTTCGCAGATAAGAGCCACTTGCGGATCGGGCTGGTCGATGATCGTGGGCAACAGGCTGCGCAAGTCCGCTTCGATCTGCGATTGATTCTGCGATGTAGGTGGGACGATTTTTGCCGAGACCACGCGGCCAGCGTCATCGACTTCGTAGCGATGATAAATCAATCCGCGTGGCGCTTCCGTCGCCCAGCACCCCTGCCCCGCCCGATGCTGGTACGCCTGGCGGGCACTACGCAGTGGTCGATACTGTTGCATGAGGCTCAGCGCATCTTCGAAGGCCGTGATGACCTCCAGGGCTCGCGCCATGATGCCGTGTTGCGGGTTGTGACTGACAAGCGGCCAGTCTAATTCGCGGGCGACGGCCAGCGCGCAAGGCGATAGCCGCTGGTGATTCAAAGCCAGACGAGCCAGTGGCCCCACAAAGTAATCCTCTGTTTGGTTGCCAACTCGCCGTTGCGATTGCAGAGCTGTCGAATGCGGCACTTGAACCTCGGCAAAGTGCTGCTCGTAGTGCTCGATGTCGATGCGCAGTTGGTCACCAATGCCTATGTGGCCACGCATGATCGGGTACTGCTGGTCGTCGACCAGCGACACGTATTGATGCGGCTGTGTAAATTCAGGGAATGTAAAAGTGCTGATCCAGCGCGCGGTTTCCATGGCCAATTGCAAACAGTGTTCAAACTCAGGGATCAGACCCGCCAGCAACTCCGGATCGGGAGGGCGATAAAATCCACCGACCGCTACGTTGATGGGATGGATCGCGCGGCCACCTAGAATTTCTAGCAAGCGATTGCCCGCCTTCTTCATGCGCAAACCGCGATTGACCTCCATTGGACTGCGCTGGGCCAGTTCAATACCGCTAGCGCAGCCAAAGAAGTCGGGCGCGTGCAGCAAGTGAATATGCAATACGTGACTCTCAATCCATTCGCCACAGTACAGCATTCGGCGTAGATCCTGAATTTCGGGTCGAGTAGTAACTTCGAGCGCCCGCTCTAAGGCTTCGACAGCGGTGATTTGGTAGGCAATGGGACAGATGCCGCAGATGCGAGCCGTCGTATCGGGCACTTCTTCCAGCGGCCGACCGCGCAAGAGACTCTCAAACAAGCGCGGCGGTTCGTAGATCCCCAGCTGCACGTCGACCACTTGGCGACCATCCAGTTTGATCAGCAGTGAGCCTTCGCCCTCGACACGCGTGAGAATCGGAATATGAATTTGACGAGCCATTGTATTTACATTTCAAACTTCAAACTTCAAACTTCAATCTTCAATCTTCTTCGGCATTTGACAAGTGAAGCTATGCAACAGTTCATACACTTCGCGCTGACTCTTGGCTGCTCCGCGGGGATCGGCCAGCATGTTGGAAGCCGAAGGCAAGTTGATTTGCACCATGTGGCCAAAGCAACCGTAACAGCCGCGATCGTACGCTGGGCAAATGGATCCGCAGCCTGACTGTGTGATTGGTCCCAAGCAGGCTTTGCCTTGAGCCACCACGACACACACCGTACCGCGACGTTTGCAAGGTTGACACACGCTCTCAGTTGAAGTTCGCGGTCGTCGACCTGCGACCAGCGCCGTGAGCACTTCTAGCAGTTGATGTTTATCGACCGGGCAACCGCGAAGTTCGAAATCGACTTTCACATGATCGGCGATCGGTGTCGATGTGGCCAGCGTTTCAATCCAGTCAGGTTGAGCATAAACAGACCGCATGAACTCGTCGTGGTCAGCAAAGTTGCGCAGGGCTTGAATCCCGCCCGAGGTTGCGCAAGCGCCGATGGTCACTAGTTTCTTGGAGACTGCCCGCAACTGCTGGATGCGCTCGGCATCATGCGGCGTGGTTATCGAACCTTCGACTAACGTCACATCGTAAGGGCCATCTTCCAAATGGCTGGAGGCTTCAGCGAAGTGAGCAATGTGTACCAGGTTGGCCACAGCCAGCAGTTCATCTTCTGCATCTAGCAGCGTTAATTGACAGCCATCGCACGAAGCGAACTTGACCACGGCCAGTCGAGGTTTTGTATTCATCACCACTCCTTGATGCGCATGAGCTGGCAAGCATGATCGTAGCGATACACCGGCCCATCTTTGCAAACGAAGCTGGGGCCGAGTTGGCAATGTCCGCACAGTCCGACCGCGCATTGCATATGTCGTTCCAGCGATACCCAGATCGATTCGGGAGCGATGCCACACTCGATCGCGCCTACAGCTGCGTAATGCATCATGATTTCTGGCCCACATGTCATCACCACTGTACGCTCCGGCCGCATCACTGTTACTTGTTTGAGCAGTTGAGGAACAACTCCTACATGGCCAGTCCAATTGGGATCGGAGTGATCGACCGTGGTGATCACTTCCCAGCCGTGTTGTTGCCACTGTGCGAACTCATCGGCGTACAGCATTAGATCCGGCGTGCGGGCGCCCATGAGCAAGATGTTGCGCTCCGTTCGATGGGGCTGGTCCATCAAGGCGTAGATCACTGGCCTGAGAGGTGCCAAACCAATTCCACCAGCCAATAAGATAACATCGCGCTGCTCGCAGGCTGCGATCGGCCAGGTCGAACCGTAGGGACCACGCAGACCAAGTTGATCGCCGACCTTCAACGCAGCGAGCGCTTCTGTCACCCGCCCCGCCGCGCGAATTGTATGCAACAGTCCACTCGAGCGCGCATCAGGCTCGCTCGGCCCGCTCATACTGATAGCCACTTCACCGCAGCCCGGCAGATACAACATATTAAATTGCCCCGGTGCAAAACGATACGCGTTGCTGACCGCTTCGTCGGTTAACTCCAGTCGATAGGTAAGCACATCGTTGATCTCTGGCGAGATCGCAGCGATGCGGGCTGGATGAGTGAGCCAAGGGTTCATATCAATTCTCCATGTTGCAGTATAGCGTTAAAGTCACCTCCCCCAAGCTCGCTTGGGGGAGGTCGCAGACGCGGCGTTCAGCCGTCGTCTGCGGGTTTTGAAGTTGCGCCTTTTTTGCTTAAATCATACGGCTATCCTGTATTCTGTTGGAAGTGCTGCAGCCATCAATCGTTTGAGTTTGTTGATGCCTCCAGAAGTTTTTAGGCGGTCGTTGATGTACTTTAGTTCTTGGCCCATACTTTCTTGGCGGTAGGCTAAGCACAGTCCATGCAGTCGCTGCATGGCCCACCATCGTCGCCTCTCCTCGTCGAGCCTACGGTCATTCATTCTTGTGATACGCATATCTTCCAAGAACAATACCGTAGTAATCGCCAACTCAGTCCAAGTCTCCACA
This sequence comes from Rania fehmarnensis, assembly GCF_056494185.1. NCBI lineage: Bacteria > Pseudomonadati > Planctomycetota > Planctomycetia > Pirellulales > Pirellulaceae > Rania > Rania fehmarnensis. Next base: position 7,924,524 of record NZ_CM151398.1, on the reverse strand, counting down.
GCTCGGAAGTCTTTGAACGAGTACTGATCGAAACCGAGCGTAGACTTTAGTTCTTTGAAGAATAGTTCGATTTGCCAGCGGAGCGAGTACATCTCGATCACTTCAAGCACACTCAAATCAACAGCATTCGTCATCAGGATTTTGACGTCGTCGGAAGTCGCCTTCACTAGATTGGATTTCGTTGTCGAAAAAATCAGTAGCACTGAACCGACGTTCCGTACCTCTGCTTTTTCCTTGTGCGTATAGTAATCGCGATGTTTCGTTTTCGGCCCAATACGATACTTGGAAAGCCGCCGGTAAGAGGCGTACTTGCCCGTACTCGCGTGAAGCCTGGTTCGCTTGAGCGACAAACTCGTCCAATCCTTTAAACGAGACCGCAATTTGGGGCGGTTGCCCTTGGTGCCTTGATAAACTCTTTCCGAATTAGCCGGAAAGATCCATGTGTATCCTTTTTCCTCACAAGCTTCGCGTACAACCTGAGATTCATAGGCCGTATCGCCTATCACCACTACTTCCGCATCATCTGGCAATGGGAGCGTGCGGATCATTTCCGCAGCACACTCTGCCGTTGTCAGCATCGGAACTTTTCGATGCTCGCTGTATTCTTCCGTGTAGTGGGGCATTTGCCTTGGCACACGGATGCCACTGGGAGTGATCAGCACACCGCACGTGAAGCTGTGGATCGATTTAGCATCCGTCTTCACGCGCTTCCTGTTTTTACTATTCCCGTTCTTCTTGCGTTGGCGATTGCCAGCGCTACATATGTATGTGTTTTGAGATGTCTTACCAGACTGCGTCTTCTGCGTTGCATCCACAATGAAAAAGAATTTGCCGCGCTTCGACTCTTTCGCGAGCAGTGCCTTGGCCAGACCTTTATTGAAATCGAATTTCCGCCAACGTGCCTGCGCCAAGAAACGAGTTACCTCCCCGCGATGAACTGCCTCGGAGCAAATACTACCAGCAGCAGCCGAGCAACTCATTCGGCCGCGATGCAGAATAAAGGCGAGCACCATTCGCATGAACATCATCAATGCGCGTTCTTTGAGATTACATTGAGCCAAATACCCCTTGAGCGACTTGGCAGATTCGGCGACGATAATCATTGCGGGTCCTCCTCCATGTTTGGTGATATTCAACAAACTTTTCATGGAATGGACCCGCTTTTTTTGCAATAGCAGTTTTTTTGCTAGCATGAAAAAGGCGCAACTTCAAAATCTGCGGGAGGGGGCACGGCACCAGGTTTGACATGTGCGTTAACTGATATTCATTCAGGACTCGCCCCTCCCGAATCTCGCAAAGCCTCGATTCGACCTCCCCAAGGCTTCGCCTTGGAGAGGTGACGGTCACCTCCACCGCGCAGCGGGGGAGGTCGCAGACGCGGCGTTCAGCCGTCGTCTGCGGGAGGGGGCACGGCACCAGGTTTGACATGTGCGTTAACTGATAATCATTCAGGACTCGCCCCTCCCGAATCTCGCAAAGCCTCGATTCGACCTCCCCAAGGCTTCGCCTTGGAGAGGTGACAGTCACCTCCACCGCGCAGCGGGGGAGGTCGCAGACGCGGCGTTCAGCCGTCGTGTGCGGGAGGGGGCACGGCACCAGGTTTGACATGTGCGTTAACTGATATTCATTCAGGACTCGCCCCTCCCGAATCTCGCAAAGCCTCGATTCGACCTCCCCAAGGCTTCGCCTTGGAGAGGTGACAGTCACCTCCACCGCGCAGCGGGGGAGGTCGCAGACGCGGCGTTCAACCGTCGTGTGCGGGAGGGGGCACGGCACCAGGTTTGACATGTGCGTTAACTGATATTCATTCAGGACTCGCCCCTCCCGAATCTCGCAAAGCCTCGATTCGACCTCCCCAAGGCTTCGCCTTGGAGAGGTGACAGTCACCTCCACCGCGCAGCGGGGGAGGTCGCAGACGCGGCGTTCAGCCGTCGTGTGTGGGAGGGGGCACGGCGCTACGAGGTGACGTAAGCGCGGCTACTTCTTGCGTCAAGTCGATGCCGACGGGGCACCAGGTGATGCAGCGACCGCAACCGACGCAACCGGAGGTGCCGAACTGATCGATCCAAGTAGCTAGTTTATGTGTCAACCATTGTCGATAACGCGAGCGAATTTGAGGGCGCACGGCACCGCCGGCGATGTGGCTAAAGTCAAAATTAAAACACGAATCCCAATGTCGTTCGCGCAACACACTCTCATCCACCAAGTCCGTAACCTCATCCACCGAATGACAAAAACAAGTTGGACAAACTAGCGTACAGTTTGCACAGCTCAAGCAGCGCGAGGCGACGTCATCCCATTGAGGGTGATCCATGCGGGCGAGCAACTTGTCATGAATGTCGCGGGTGTCCAGGCGACGCGAGATCTGATCAACTGCGTTTTGCCGACCGACTTGCGCTTGCGAAAGTTCCTCGTCGGTGGCAGGTCGCAGCGGTAACTGGTCGCAAATCGCTGCGCCAGCTGGACTGCCGCTGACGATAGTAAAACCGCTTTCTATTTCAGTTAAAGCCATATCGTATCCGGTGGTGACCTCGGGGCCGGTGTTCATCGAAGTACAAAAGCAGGTCTGGGCAGCTTGCGTACAGTTGACGGCGATCAATAGCAAATGCTGACGTCGCGTGGCGTAAGCTGGATCGATGTAGTCACCCTGCATGAAGACGCGATCTTGAATACCAATGGCAGCTAGTTCACATGCGCGCACACCCAAGCAAGCCAGCTTGCGAGGCTGGTCGACGATCTCTTCAAATTTCCAGCCATCGTCGCTAGTCTTTCGCGAACGCATCAACGGCAAGATCGGCGGGAATAAATACTTCTTCCACGAATGGGGACCGACCACGTAACCAAACAGACGCTCGTCGTCGCGTTTGACTAGTCGATAGTGACCAGGGGATTGTTGATCACCGTAGCCGATCGGCAGCTGGTCAACGTTATCCAGCGGGCCATAGACAATCGCGGCTTCGTCAATGCGCGGACCGATCACCTCGTAGCCCGCTGCGATGACGACATCCAGCAGACTTTGGAATTGATCTTTCTGCAGAAAGTTGGTGGTCATGACGGAAGTATTCCACACAGGCTGGAAGCCTATGCCACATTGGTTACAAACCTGGCGTCGAGGGCTACGACGCGCTCGGGGCTGGCCACCAACGGATTGATGTCAGCTTCGATCAAACTCGGCTCATTACGAATCATACGACCGAAGTCAGCGATCACGCTAGCGAGCAACTCCAAATTAACCGGTGGACGGTTGCGGAAACCGGCCAGTAGCGGCCAGCAGCGCAGTGACTTGAGCATCCGCAAAGCTCGGTTTTTGCATACCGGCGGCAACTCGAGCGCGCGATCTTGAAAAACTTCAGCCGCGATACCTCCGTAACCGACCATGATAACGGGACCAAAGACCGCATCGCGTTTCATCCCAATAATCAACTCGACACTGCTGGCCAGCGTCACCATCGGTTCCACCGTAACGCCTTCGATCACTGCATCGGGACGCATGCGGGCGGCACTACTGACGATCGCACTGAAGTGCTCGACGACTTCGCTATCGCTGTTGATATTCAAAGCCACGCCGTTGACTTCGGTCTTGTGCGTGATTTGGGCTGACCAAACTTTTAGTACGACTGGATAACCGATCTTTTGCGCCACTTCGATGGCTTGCTCGGGACTGCTAGCGGCGATCGCGCTAGCCACAGGAATCGAGTAACGTTGCAATAGCTCTTTGGATTCCGTCGAGTCGAGCAATCGCTGCGATTGTGGACTCTGCGGAGCGCGCGTTGGCAGCGGGACATCCAGGCTGCGCGTGAAGTCGACTTCCAGTTCGACACTATCTTCTTTACGAAACTCTTGATTGGCAGCTCGGGCACGCGCGTAAGCGGTTAAATGATTAAAGCCACCGATGGCTTGCTCGGGAGTTTCAAAGGTTGGTATCTGGGCCGCTTGCAGCAGCGCGATTCCGCTGGCCATTTGTTGGCCGCCCATCCAAGCGGCGATGAGTGTCTTGCCAGCTCGCGGCGCTAGTTGTGCGACCAGGCGAGCGGTGCGTTCGGGTTGCGTCATGGCTTGCGGAGTTAGCAGTGCCAACACGGTATCGACGTTTGGATCATCGCTGACAATATCGATCGCTCGCGCGAAACGCTCGGGATCCGAGTCGCCTAACACATCGACGGGATTACTATGCGACCAACTGGGTGGCAAGAACTCGTCCAGTTTATGCATCGACTCGCTGCTCAACTGAGCCAGTCGACCATGGCCGGCCAGCAAGGCGTCGGTGGCCATGACCCCTGGTCCACCGGCATTGGTCACGATGGCCAGTCGCTCGCCAACTTGTTCAGGATGTCGCGCTAGTAGTTCAGCGCATTGGAACATCGACTCTAAATCAAATACGCGCACGATACCCACGCGCTCGAAGGCGGCTTGATACACTGCATCGACGCCGGCCATGGCGCCGGTGTGCGAAGTGGCCGCTTGAGCCGACTCGGCAAAGCGACCGGCTTTATATGCAATCAAAGGTTTGCGACTCGCAAAGCGACTGGCCGCTTGCAGAAAATAGCCGGCTTGCATGATCGATTCGACATACAAGATGGCCGCGCTGGTATGGGGATCATCAGCCAGGTAGTCCAGCAAATCGGCAAAGCCCACGTCCAGTTGATTGCCCAGCGAGACGAAGTGCGAGAAGCCGATGTCTTCGGTCAGTGCCCAGTCAAGAATGGCAGTACAGAGCGCTCCGGACTGCGATAAGAAAGCGATCGAACCTGGACTGGGCATGCCGATCGCAAAGCTGGCGCTCATTTGCGTCCAAGGTGAAATCACTCCCAGACAATTGGGACCGATGATGCGCAGACCTTGATAATGACGTTGAGCTTGACGAATCTGTTCTTCCAGCAGAAGACCGGCTGAGCCTAGTTCGCGAAAGCCGGCCGTCAGAATCACGATAGCCCCCACGCCGCAGCGACCACACTGATGTACCAGGTCGGGTACCGTTGCTGCAGGTGTGCAGATGACGACCAACTCGGGCACTTGCGGTAGATCCGCCACACATGCAAAGGCTGGCAAGCCATGAATGGTGCTGCGCAAGTGGTTCACTGGGTAGATCGTTCCCCGATACCCACTGCGCATCAAGTTGGTCACCACGGTTGAACCAACTTTCGCCGGCGTTTCACTAGCGCCTACGATCGCGATCGAATGCGGAGCCAGTAGTTTGCTAAGGTCCATATGTCTCCTTTCGCTCGTAGCCACGTAGCAGCGTTTCTCCGAAACGCTGACGAATTGCGTCTCGGAGATACGCAACTACGCGACGCACTCGTAGCCACCGTCGCCAGACGGTGGATGCACCTGCTTAAGGCCTCTACCGTCTGGCGACGGTAGCTACGGTTCGACTCGTAGCCACGTAGCAGCGTTTCTCCGAAACGCTGACGAATTGCGTCTCGGAGAGACGCAACTACGTGACGCGCTCGTAGCCACCGTCGCCAGACGGTGGAGGCACCTGCTTACCGCCTCTACCGTCTGGCGACGGTAGCTACGAAGACCTACCGTCTGGCGACGGTAGCTACGGTTCGAGAGGCGACAGTGCGCGTGCGATTGTTTCGAGGTTATGCGTCATCATACCGATATAAGTTCCTTCGGGTGTACCGGGTTTGCCCATGGCGTCAGAGAATAATTCGCCGCCGATTTGGACGGAGTGTCCTCGAGCTCGGGCGCCTTCCAGCAAGGCTTCGATGCTCTTGGCTGGTACGCTGCTTTCGACGAAGACGGCGGGGATTTTTCGGTCGACGATCAGGTCGACTAATTCATTGATGCGTTGCAGTCCGGCTTCTGAGTCGGTGCTGATGCCTTGAATGGCTTGGACCTCCAGGCCGTAAGCGTGTCCGAAGTAACGAAAGGCATCGTGCGAAGTGATTAAGACTCGGCGCTGTTCCGGAATGGACGCCATGAGGCTGAGGCCATGTTGGTGGAGCTGGTCGAGTTTTTGTTGCAGGTCCGCGGTGCGTTGCTGGTAGAGCGCACTATTTTTGGGATCGTACTCTTGAAGGAAGTTGCCCACGATCCCCGCGGCTTGTTGCCACAAGCTGACATCCATCCACACGTGTGGGTCGGGATGATGCGGATCGCTATCGGGCAAGTTTTCAGGACGGTGCAGCAAATCGCCGACTGCGCAGGTTGGCCGCGAACTGGACGAGGCTTGAAGGGCTTGCGACATTTTGCCTTCGAGCATCAGACCATTGTTGAAGACCACATCGCAGCCGAGGATGGCTCGTAGGTCATCGGTGGAAGGTTTGTAGAGATGCGGATCGACGCCATCGCCCATCAGCTGAGTCACTTGGACTTCTGGTCCACCGATCTCGCGCACCAAATCGGCGACCATCCCCACGGTCACCGTGGCTTTGATGGGGTACGTACCATTGAAGGTGGTCGACTTAGGCGCCGAGGACGAGTTACACCCGACCACCAGCAGCACAGCCAACCAAAGATATTTGCGATTTATGATTTTCGATTTTCGATTTGAGATTTGAGATTTGAGATTTGAGATTTGATATGACCAGCGCTCGTTTAACCCGTAGCCGCAGGCGAGGCGCACCCAGTGTAGCGACTCTGCGCAACGACCGTAGCCGAAGTCGCCAGACTTTGGAAGCATCACGTTTGACCCATCCAATCTCTGGCGAGATCGGCTACAACAACCGTAGCCGAAGTCGCCAGACTTTGGAAGCACCACGTTTGTCTCAAGCGCGGGCAGAGTTGGGTTAGAGGGTGCTCCTCGCCTGCGGCTACGGGTTAAACGAGCGCTGGTCATGGTCGCATGTGCGGTACTTTACTTCTTGGCTTCCATTTGATCGATCAGAACATCCAGGACGGTATCGACGTGATCGTGGAAGCCGCCTGGGAGTTGTTTATCTTTGCAGTAGGCTTCGATATTTTCCATGGGGAAGAAGCGGCGGGCGTCGAGTCGATAGCTGCGGGTGGCACCTTCGCGGGGCGTGATGCCGGACTTATCGAATTCGGTGATGGCGATACTGCCGCGAATGCTGCAGTTGTCGGGTCGAGCCGGGTGGCCGTAGGGATTCAGGTAGACCAGTTGCGTGCGATTTTTGGCGGTGACGAACACGTGGGACTTGAGGCGTTCGGAGCCGGCGTCGGTAGGTCGACCACGGACGAAGGCGTATTCGAATTGGCTGCCGGTTCGTTCGCCGGATTTGAGGATCGAATTTTTGAAGATCATAACCAGCGTACGTAGGTCTTCGGGTTTACGTTCTTGGGGACTGGAGCGGGTGAAGAGGCCGACGCTGCGAAACTCGTTCATAGCGTTGGAGATGACAGGTTGGAAGCGCTGGGTGACTTTAGAGCCGCGGAACTGAGCGGTAGCGGCCAGTGGCAAGTGATGGTAGTAGAGTTTGCCGTCGATCAAGTCGCGGCGCACGCGGACTTGGATAGAGACATAGTTATCGTCGAGGTATTCCAAGATCGTCTTGCGGCTGATCATCGGCAGGGCGGCTTGATCGGAGGAGTCCATCGTCAGTCCGACGGAGATCACGCAATGTCGCGCGGCGGGTCGTGAGGAATTATGTCGCGCGGTGCGGATGATAGCGAAGCTATTGGTTTCCAGCGATTGCCCTTCGGCGATCTGGTCGCAGCGATTGCCGCTATTTTCGCTATGCAGTCGATCCAGCTCTGATTGAGTGCGCGGCAACGAGCGAATGGTTTTAACATCCGCAAACTCATCCTCAGCACCAGCCAAGTTGGTCACAGCCGCCCAACACGCCAGCCCAACCAACCACATCTTCAACATTACATTCGCCCCCAACTAAGCCGAGGGCGTTAGCCCCGGTTACAACTAAACCGAGGGCATTAGCCCCGGTTCCTACACTACTCCGCCGGCGTCACCCCCGGTTCCCTGTCCATCACCTGGTTCCCTAAGCCGCAGTCGTCACCCCCGGTTGGCAACAACCATCGGCCGTGTGCGTTTGAAAACCGAGGCTAACGCCAACGGCTTAGTTTGTGCGTCCTATTCTAACGCGCGGGGGCGGACGTGTGAAACAAGCACAGAAGCGCAGCCGGTCGATGGGAAATCCGCAGCACCATCCAACCCAGCAGCTACGAACTATAGGCCACACATAAGCCCAGTATTGTGCACTGCGATGATCTGCGCAGGGGACTCGGGATGTTTTAATCGACATCCACGAGTCCGATCGAAGGCTTGTCACCAGGGACGGCGACTTCGCTACATTGATCAGTTGATAGCTAGTCAACCAACCTACGATGGAGAATGCAATTTTCCGTGTTCAGATCGGTACCTGGTACAAATCCGACCGGTATCGAGCGGTCGATCAAATAGAACGCTCGGTGCCTCCTCGCTTTGCCTTGGTTTGCTCCGTATTCGGCACCCAGGCCGGTATCGATATCGTACTCGAAGAAACCGAGCGTTATTCTGACAGCAAACACGTTCGATCGATCCGTGACTAAATTGGCAAGTCGTGCAGCAGGGTAATTGAAGATCTGCGAATTGTTGATACGCGTCGAGTTCGGGAACAAGGGAGAACCGTTCAAATCATCTCTAAACAATCTTTGCCCGTTCAGCTTTCGAAGTACGGAATTGTCGGCATTGTCAGGCGTTCCAATCGGCAATGGCGGCGGGAATGAATTACGGCCAGCCAACGAAGTGAATCGACCTGGAAATTGTGTAGGTGAAGTGCTGTTGAGATAAGGGTTACCCTCGCCAGTTCGGTTATCCAACACTGACGATGCAGAAAGTCCGCCACCGAGCGAAGTTTGCAGTTCCTGCAGGTACGGAATTTGTGCACCTTGGTTTTGTCGATCGTTGGCTGGCATCATGTTCGCCATGAGGCCTTTGATTACGTTCGGCTGAGTTGCAGTGTTGATATTCACCTTGCCTGGATAGCGATACGATGGAATCAAGTTAAAGGGGGCCCGGAATGGTGCCAGTAACTCGTCTCTGGCAACGTCCCCGTTGGAGATGACCCTATTTGGATCTACAACGGTCCACGAATCTCCCCACGGACTTGGAGTTTCTATTAACTGAAGTAATTCAACTACCGACCCAACTGAGTTGTTGGCTTGTGGCCCCTGATCAATCTCGAGTGTGTGGCGATGACGCGGTTTGTTGTTTACCGTTTCGAAGTAGAACTCTTGATTGAACGTACCTGGTCCGCTGATCGGAACGTTTGCAAGTTCAATTGGACTAACAAAGTTTCTATTTGCCCAGAACGGTGCGTCGGGGACTCTCGAAGGTCCGCCTTGGTAGTAAACGTGCTGATATTCACTGCTATCCGGGTAGCCCCGAAGAATAAATTCTTTATTCAAATAGCCGAACGTTTGGAAGTCAGGCGTTTGTTGCGTTCGATCTTGGGATGCGTTGGGTGAAGCCTGATCAGCGTTGTGTTCACTCTTTAGTTCAAATTTGAAGTAAGCCGTTGAGGTTGTCGATGGCTGCGAATTTTGCTGCGGCAGGTCTTCAGTGTCATAGGTATAGAATGTTTCGCCTTTGTTTCCTTGCTTGTACTCATTTCCAGTATCGGTGGCGTCAAAGAACGTATGTTTGCCTGACTTCGAGCGAGATACAAACTTGATTTCTGGACTTGAGTTCACGGAAGGGTTTTCCCCAGAAAACACGGTCAAATCAATCGAAATCCAGTCCACTGTGATATAGGGATTTAACGCCGGATGGAATGCAATTGTAGGATCGGCCAGACGTTGGAGGACTGCGGCGCTCCAATTTGCTTGGGTCTTTGATTCGGGAACGTTATTGATGACGTTCCAACCGTGTTCTTCCAAAAAGAATCGCGAACTAGCTCCATTTTCTCCGTCGAATACATCGCGCGTGCTTAGGGATCCGCTATCCATTGCGATGTAGCCGTCTTGTGGCAACTGTTCAAATCCCGGCGCTCCAATTGTAGGATCGCCAGTAACATCCCCTGGAATTGAAACAGTTGTAGGGATTGGATAATACCGTTCAGTTGTTGGCTCGGAAATGTTAATGCCAACGTACGGTTTCACTGTGTTCGGATTTGCCGTGGTATTCAACGCACTCCAATCGGCAGGAAGCGTAGCTCCGGCAATCATCGTTATGCAAGGACGTACCGTACTCTCCATTGGTGGTTGAGTCGGTGAACCAGGCATATTGGACGGCACTCGATGGGGAAGCCAAAATCCGGGAACACCATCTTGATTCCAAATCTGGAACCAGTCGAAACCGTACGGTGGATTATTACCGTGTCTCAGTGCAATGCGATGGTAGCTTGGCAAGTTGAACTGGCGCGGTAGCGCCTGTTCTTGGCTTCCAAAATATGTCATGGGCCGAGGACCGATAACTAAGTATTGGCCACCTTGCAATGCAACTTCGTCCGCCTCTTGTCGATAGAAAATTCTGGCTTCGGGATCTGTTACTCCTGGCAATGCCCTCGACGCGTTCGTACCTGTTGGAGGAACCTCGGTGCGGTCGGTGAACCAGAGCACGCGGTCGATTACAGGTTCGTCTAGAGCTGGTTGGCTGTTTCCATCGTCGGCAGCACTTGAGGTTCTCCATTCAAGGCCATCGTCTGGGTTGCCAATTTGATAACTGTAGTTGAACCGACGAGATCCTTGGTCGGTGGTTTGACCAGCTTTTTGTTTGAACGCTTCTGTAAAGTTATCTGTGTCAGGCGTGTTTACGGTAGCTTGAGTGGTGACGTCTGGTTTCAGTAGCAGCACGCGCCAAACGGGATAGCGATTACCGCTTGAGTCCTGTGTGTACTGCGCAAGATTCAATGCAAGTCGCCCATTCAGATTCTGCGTATACAGAGTCGGCGACGAGCCAGGCAGCGCGTTATCGAAATCTTGATTCGACGCAGTTGAACGAGGGCAATAAAATTCTAAGAAGAGGGAGCCTTCTGGTACGCGAATTTGCTCATGGCGGTTTTGTTGCGTGGGATTAGCGAAGTATCGAGCGTCATGTGTCGCTAATGACTCCGTAATCAAAAGCTCAGGTTGCTCCATTCCAAACACGACACTGTCTGGTTGTGGAACCCACTGAGGTTGAAAACTGTTGCCATTAAAGAATGGATCCGGGTCATAGACGAAGCGAGTCATCGTCGAATCGGCATCACGATAGTCCACGACATTAACGGCCCATTGAGCAAGTATTCGGGCGCGTGTAGCCGTGTCAACGGTCGCAGTCGGCTGATTCGGGAATTTATAGTCGGCAGGCAGAATCATCTGTGCCAGGCAATACAAATGCCGTGCAAACAATTGACGCGATTGAACTCCGAAATACGTGCTTTGGTAGTCAGGATCTGCCTCCCAGGCAGGATCGAAACTCGCACGGCCAAGAAGTAGATCGGAATTCACATTTGCCCGTTGGGGATAGGGGACGGCTTCTGGGTTTGAAGTCAGTTCAAGTGGTTCGTCAACTTCGCCATTGGCACCTTGGCCATTTGGCAAGCCATCAACGCCATTGCCGAACGGTCGGTTTAGGTCAAGTCCACGGTTATTGGTAAATTCAAGCGGGAAAAGTTCTTTCAGAGCAGCATTGCTCACAAGTGGGTATGCAGATGACCCAGTACGCATTTGCCAAAACGATTCAACAAACTCAATGAACGAGCTTACCCTTGCAGTATCAGAGTTTCCATTGACGTACGTAAATGGAAATCGAGGAGTTGTCAATTCAACGTTACGAGGACTGATGCTTCGAACTCTGTTCAGAAAGTTGGAATTGCTCACGGAAGACCACGAATCTGCAGTGGCTTGTTCGAGGTCTCGGGCCATCGCCGCTCTGTCTGGATCGCTCGCTCTTACAAGTCGCTCCCATGCAGAGACGGATATGCCGCCATCCGAGTAATGGCCGCTTAGTGGACGTGCTTCATATGGGTCGTCAATTTCTTCCTCGAGGATATCTGCAGGATTTGTCGAGTTGGTCAAGATGGGATTACCGTGAAGATCGAGAGCAATTCCAATTCGACCATGGGTTGAAATCGGTAGCCCGGGCAATCGGAGATTGTTCGGACGTGATGGACGCAAAACGAGATTTGAGCTATCAGATCGCTTAGCGATTGCTTGGCTGAGTGGATCATCTTCTGTATCAATACCTGGTCGATCGTTGTATCGCAGGTTCATTAGGCCCGTCATGTCTTGATCGCGACCGCTATCGAATAGGTGACGCAAATAGATGTCTGCGGGACCATGCCCCAAACCCTGCGGCCAATTTCCAGGTTGAGGGAAGTTGACATTGTACGCAAACTTCTCGGATGACAGTGTTACTGGATAGTTAGTGCTGTTGGCCTGAATCTGCGCACCGGCAGAGTTTATATCTAGTTTGCCATCCATATCCTCGATATAGACTGCAACCAGGACCTTAAGCAGATGTCCATCTGACGATGTTGACAGCGGAAAGTTAACGTCGACCCAATTCGCATCGGTAACGCGGTCTCCATCGGTGTCAACGTCCCAAGGGCCTCGCAGATTCCATCGTAACCAAGCGTCAAAACTCTCTTGTTGGTCGGGATCATTTCCAAGTCGGCTCCAGTCGAGTCTCAGCTGAGGATTTCTCAACCCTTCAGCAAGCTGGACGTTGGAGCCGCCGGTAAACATCGTATTCTTTTGAAGCGTGATCGTTCCGTTGTTTCCGTCAGGAAAGTTTCCAATTCGATAAGATATGGGTCTAGCGGTTGCGCGCTCGACGAGTTCAAGAAATGACAAAAATACCGCGGGTTGAGATTGCAGATTCGAAAGCGACAACATCTGCGGGTCTAGACCAGCAATGTAGTTGATCAGATCAGGTCGATGGAACGACGGGGTGATCTCATCGGAGGTTTCGGCAGCGCTGGTGGTGTCGATAAACCGCCGCAGGGCCAAAAAGAAGTTGTTGTAGTCAGCCGCATCATAGGCTTCGTCCAAATCACCGGTTATCGAGTAGGCTTGGCCGTGGTGCGCATTTGTTGCCCCGATCTTGGCATGATTGGGTTGGAACGCCTCTGGAACCTGATTGAAGGGAGCTTGTAATTGATTGGGATGGGCATGCTGACCTGCAACAGGAGGCTGGGCGCCAGCCGCATGCTGCTGGTTCATGAACAGCGAACCGGTAGTCGGGGACAAGTTCGCACCGTTTCGAACGATACCAATCCCATCATTGTTGTGCGAGCCACCGTTAACCACAAACGAAAATGGTGACAGGAGGGTCTGGCCCGTAAAGTTTGCGTAGAGCAGGCTGTCGCCTTGGTTTTCGTTCTGGTAATTGGTTTGGTCATCTAGCTGCATCAACTCGTTTATGGTCACATAGCGGCTTAGCGCTGAAGAGAAAAACGGCCGCGTTTTTGCCGTATCAAGAGACGACAAGTCTATCAAAACGGTGTATTGCGCAGGGCCCTTGGTGTTCATCTCAGCAACATCAATTTCTCCTACGTACCGCACAATTCTGAACGATTGATTTGCTAGTGGCCCATCAACAAACGTTAGGACCCGACCTGTCCAAGCATCATGTTGACGGGGAAGCGAACGGTTGTACTCAAGAGGGATCTTCAGAAATGGACCAAACACCCCGCCACTATACGACGTATACAGTTTAGGCCCGTATTCAAAGCCTGCGGCATCGGTAGGAATAGGGGTTGGCGGAAGCGTGTAACCGCGATTCCCGTCGTCGCTTAGGTTGATGCGAGCTGTTAGCGTAACCGACTCGCTTCCATACAAGTCCTCAAGGAGACTATGCTTCCAAAGTGCAGAATCGCGATCGTTCGTGCCACGCACGATTTGCCGAACAACACTATCGAGCAGTCGCGACGGCGGAGTACCGCGAAAATCGCGCCGGGCCATTTGCATACTCGCGGTGCGAGCTTGTCCCGAGAATGCTAAGTAAGTCACTGTCAGGAGACTGAATAGCGCTAGCATTCCTAAAACGATAAGCAGAATCAAGCCCTGCTGTGAACGTCTTCGCAGATGCATCTTCCCGCTCCTCTTAACCTCGGACTTGGTAACTAACATTATCGCATACGCTCCAAGGTTCGTTCGTAAACTGCCACCGTTCCAGGGATATAGGTTGCAGTTGTTATTGCTACATTGTTGGGATCAAATTGCCAATCTGGCCCGTCGAGCACAACCTCTCGATGCCATAAGGCATCAGTGCCTGGCTGTCCCATGGACGCGGTCGACGGGATGGCATCCTGAGCCATAGCGGCGATCCGAAACCAACGATGCACGGCGTTCTGGGTACCCATAACTTTGGATAGCATTATCCATTCCCCAACATGCATCCCGCTGTCAATGCCATCGGTGGCAAACAGGCTTACTCGACCACCATGTCCACCTTTAAAATCCACTGGGCCTGCAGTGCCTGCCATCGGTATTACGCGAAAGTATCGTTCACCGGATGGTTTGTTTTCAGTATCTGCAATACCCGCGCGAGCTGCGGGAAAGGCAAAACCAAGATCGCGTTTGTAGATTACGGCGACTGAGAGGATTGCGCTGTCCACCGCCGAGTCACCCGCATTGGTGTCCGTCGGGCACAAGGTAGCAATCCAGCTATATTCAGACTTGCTCGTGAAACGTCCACCACTGGCGTATCGGACCGGTGGGACTGAATTATCCTCTTCGGTCGTTGATAGCGTAGCGTCCGGATTTACAGCATCTCCCACCGAAATATCATCAATCGAAGTGAACAACTGTTGCACCTGGCGTGCAGATACTCTCGCTCCACTAGAACTGTTGGCCAGAGTAACGCGAACCATTCGCGGTTGTGTGTCGATCGCTAAAGCAGGCGCAAAGGGTACGGCCGGATCAACCGCAGGATTATACGTATCCAAGTAGTACGGAAATACCGCTGGACGGTACCAGTTGTTTCCAATACTCGTAAATGAGTTTGCGGCTTCCAGTTGTGTCCAATCTCTTGATGATAGGAATAGAGGATCTATACAAACGGCTTGGCGCGACAATATACGCGTCGCAGTTCCGCGTGCGGTGGGCAGCGAGGAATAGGAGTGATATCCAGGATTTATTACGTTGTTAATTGTGAAGTCTTGATAGAATTGCCAAGAAGCACTTTTGTGTATTCCCCGAGCAACTAAGTCATCGTACCATTGATGAGCCAATGCCTGAGCTTCGGCTGAACGTAAGCTGTCAGCTGTGTTTCGGACTGCCAAAGGTATCAGAGAGGCGATACCCAACAATCCGACGATTGCGATTCCCATCGCAAATAACACTTCCAAAACGGACAAGCCGAGCCGCCGTTTCTGCACTCGTCTTCTTGTCATCAGTTTGCGCCTCCAATCAAGCCGCGTGTTGCAAAAAATCTCGCCGATGACAAGTCTGCCAAGCCTACGTTCTGCGCAACGAGAGTCGAGTAAACCGTTCCATGAGCCGTGTTGATACTCACCCATCGATTTGATAAATCTAATATGTTCAGCTTCACGTCGTCTCGACCCGAAACTGAATCTGGAACGACTTGCTCAGTGCGGCCAACCAGCAGATGAATAAGTCCCCGAGCAGCCCAGGTCTGACTTATCGACGAGCCCGCTGAATTGGTTTGCACCTCATAGACGCTATCTACACTACCTGAGGGTGCGAATACAATGAATATTTGCCGAGTCACGGCAACGTTCAGATTTACGTTGGTAGCAAACTGATTAAGCGTTGGACCGATACCACTCGAGTTTAGATCAATGCAAGTATCTCGAGGCAGAACTACGGTTCCGACCATCGTTTTACTGGGCTTTCGATAAATGCGAAACGGAACACTTGGACGGGGCGTTGAACTAAACGGATAGTTGGCAGTCGTGGCGGACGGCAGCATTTTTTCCATCGATGCAGTGTTGATTCCTTGCGCAACATCTACAAACCGCGGCGGGTTTTGAAAGCTCACGCCTACCAAAGTGTTGTCTGGAGCGGGAAGCAACGCAGGAGTCCCGACGATCTTAAAGCGGAACCTATGGTCGCCGATCTCGATCTCATCGCCATCCGAGGCTAAGCCACCTAGAAGGGTACTCGCTTGGGCCTCTGGAATCGCCAGCCTGTCAAAGAATCCATCGGAATCCACATCGTCTAATCGCCCAGTCGTTCCAACCCAATCGCCTTCGTATGGTGGAAATACTTCGCCGAGTGACAAACGTGTTGAGTGAAGTAACCCTGGTTGATTGTTGTTGTCAAAACCCGCGCGCTCAATGATCACGGATACCGGACGATTTGATGCAACGGCTCGGGCTTTTGCGGACTCAATAAAGCCTTGAACAATCCGTGTGGCTTGCGAGACTTTCTGGTCCTTAAGCAGCGTTCGAATATTGGGCAGAGTAACAGAAGCCATGAGCAAAATTATGCCCATCACTATTAATAGCTCTACCAGTGTCACTCCACTGCGGCGTCTAGATGTTTTAGTGTTTATCATTGTAGCAACAAGTCGTAATTAGTAATGTTGTCGGCGTAGCCTTCGGTTGTTCCATCAAAATTGGTATCGTGAACTGAACCGATCAAGACAGGTGCCTGAAATCCCGAAGGAGTGAACTCCAAAAATGGGTCTATGTAGTAATGCAATCCATTATCTGAGTAGACTCCTAGGGCAGTCCCTGCCCATGGCTTGGTAACATACTGGGCCAGTGCCGTCGGACCTCCTGATGGATCAACGCAAGGCAGATCGTTGTTACCGGCATCGAAGTCAAAAACTAGATCAAACACGCCGTCCGGTCCAGCGCTAACGACCAGCGGTACCAAGAGCCATGTTCTGCCGCTCGAACTGTACCTGAAGTCGGTTTTCAAAGGATCTAGTGCATCGGGCACCAATGGGTCATTTAGTGGGCTGGCAAAACCTGCGGGCCATCTTATCCAGCGAATCGGCTGGCCCCAGGCGTCAAGGAACTCGGGAAATGAATCACCGTCCGTGTCGCCGATCTCACTGGGCTTGAAGTATTCAAGTGCCGAAGCGCCGTTGTAGTTCGAAGCCGTCACAATTTCGTAAAGAAGTTCGGCACCTTGGTTTTGGATTGTTGGATTAAGCGAGCCTATCGGTGCCATGACAATGCTCGATGCTGGTACAGGCAGCGAGGGGGCAGGACCGCTAACCATCTTGCTGCGGTAGGTAAGATAAATCCCAGGTACATCGCGACTTACGGGAATCAGAGTATCGGTCGTATTCGGATCAGCCGTAAATGCCGCCACCTTGTAAGGTATTGGAGGGTACATCAAATCGACATAGCGGTCGGGCATCTCCATTCGCATAAGGTCTCGCAGAATGATCATTCGAGCCCTAGCTCCCTCGCGCGGACTAAGCGGAACTGTCCAAGTTCCATTGGCGGTTTTAAAAGGGCTTAGTACATCGTCGGGTACGTTTACCTTGACCGCTCGATACCGATATTCTTCCCAACGCATGAGTATGACATCGTTGATCTTCTTGATTGTGCCGTTCGTTCTGGTGATCTTCGCGTCTCTTTGCGCGCCCGACAAAGTGTAGAGCACCATTCCCATCAACACACCAATGATCGCGATCGCGACCATTAGCTCCACAAGAGTGAAGCAACGATGATGTCGAATGAAGATTTTTTTTTGCAAACGATTCATCGCATTAACCTAACTCGCATCT
This sequence comes from Rania fehmarnensis, assembly GCF_056494185.1. Lineage (NCBI taxonomy): Bacteria > Pseudomonadati > Planctomycetota > Planctomycetia > Pirellulales > Pirellulaceae > Rania > Rania fehmarnensis. The sequence goes on along the minus strand of NZ_CM151398.1, from coordinate 7,906,988 downwards.
CGTCGTCGCAACCTGAGAATCAAATCTCAAAATTTCGCGTTTGGGAAGCAAAAACATCGACAAGATGGTGTGCTTGTACCCATACGCAAACCACGTTCCTAATTGCTCAGCCCGTCGCGAAGCTGCCCTTCCGAAAAGTTCGTCACGTTATCGAGTTGCGCAGTTGCTGCACCGTCGACATCCGAATATCGGCTAAATTGAGCGAGTGTTGGGCCATGAGTGGTATCAACCGGCCCAAAGTCAATGGTTGCACCCGACGGGAACGCATAAAAGATTGGTCCTGCAACGGGGCTTTGGCGACCTGTCACCGGAGGTATAGTAATTGGATTTTGAGGGGTCGGATTCGCATACGGACCGCTATAACTGGCGGTTGGATCAAAAGGAACTCCGCCGTATCGATCGTCTAAACCGGCGCTGATTATCTGAAACGATTTTTCGTTTGCATATTTATAGCGCAGCTCAGCTGCTGCTCCGGTCGTTCCCGCATTTGTATTCTCTTGCCCTGAGCGATATGGTCTTGCAACTCCAAGTCCAGCGACTGTGTAATTGTTGAAAAATGTCCCAACAGGCGCTACTGGAGAAGTGTAGCTGTAGGTTCGTTTTTCAATGTACACATAGGGCGCGCGCAGACCGTACGAAGGGCGGTACACGGGAATCGCGTCAACGTCAGATGTCGTGAAACCATAATCGGACTCATCACTCGACAAAGTTGCCGGGCCCACGATTCCGAGAGTTAACTGCGCTTCTTTGAAATCATACAAAGCACCTGTTCGAGCAGTGTTGTACTGATACGACGTGGTGTTTGGAACTAAGCTGAATGGCCCACCAGGACCTGTGAATGGATGGACTGGGTCATCACTGAATCCGCCCAATGCAAATACCAATGCTTCAGGTGGGTCCATCACACCCAATGGCGCACCATTTACAACTTTTCCAAGACGATCCGCTTGTGTTAGCGGCGCCACGGGTCGGTGAAGCATTTGAAATTCGGTGTCTGCGATTTGCGGAAATAGCTTGCGGTAATGACGTTCAAAGACGACCGAATTCGATCCGTCAGGTGGATAGTCGCCATACTTGTTTTTGTACTGATCAATCGCATTGGCCAGCGTGCTGACCTCCATCGCGACTCCGGCGGACTTTGCAGCACGCATACCCCAGAATACTGCCGGCAAAAGTAAGCCAGCCAGTATCCCAATGATTGCTATTACCATCAGTAGCTCAACCAGGGTGAAGGCTGAGCGGGGGCGGTGGAGAGGGCGGTGCATGGGGTCGACTCCTTTTGGTCTGGCTTCTACTGGGCCACTTTGTACTTGGGTCACTGTGTACTTCGTTTACTGTGTACTGGTGCGATTTTTCAACTTGGCGTTCTGGTTAACTTCGGCGATCTCAAATCTAAATGCCTTACCGGCTCTCAAGCTCATATTCACTTGCAGCGAGCGGCGCATCTAGATTTGAAATTCAAGTCTTCATTCTCTGGTATTAAGTCACTTACTAAGTCACTCACTGAGGCATTCTCTGGGTCGATCGGCTCGCGATTAGGTCAGTGAGGTGATCATCTGAATCAACGGCATGAACAAGGCCACCACGATGAAACCGACGGCTACCCCTAAGAACACGATCAATAGCGGCTCGATCAAACGCGTCAAACCTTCGGTCATCACGCGGACTTCGTCGTCGTAGGTGTCGGCCACCTTGTAAAGCATCGTGTCCAATTCGCCCGTCTCTTCACCGACGTCCACCATGTTGACGACTAGCTCGTCGATCACGCGGTCCCGCATCTTGACCAGGTAAAACAGCACGCAGCAGACCGCTCCCAAACCGCAGGCAAAACCGCCTACAGTCGTCAACGTTTGCAACGAACCCTTGGCACCTTTGACCGTTCGACCAGCCGTGATGGCGACCGACAGAATCATCACGCCTGGGAACACGCCCAGCAGCGCCCAAAAGAACATGGCCATCGGATGGAAACCAGGCGTCGCGTTCTCACGCAACGGCTTGCTGATCACTTCACCCTCGCGAATCGAATCGTTGACCCGCGCAAAAATTCTTTCAAACAGCGCATTGCCCGCCGTCTCACGCGTAATGTTGAGAGCTTCCAAAATCGGCACACCGCTACTGACCAGCGTACCGAGCGTCCGCGTCGTCCGGGCCATGATGTTCTTTTCCATCAAGCGCCCGAACACTGGCAGCTTCAGAATAAACATGTCAAAGCCCATGCGGCCATGTTTGAACTTGCGAGCCAGCTTCGTCACCAACCAGAAACAGAACGGGATGATCAGCAGCAAGAACCAATACCGCACGATGTAATCGCTCATGGCCACCAACAACACCGTCGGGGCCGGCAAGTCCAGGCCGAACTCCTGGAACATCTTGGTAAAGTTCGGCACGATCACCGCCATGATCAACACCAAAATCAAACTGGCAATGATCACTACCGCAATTGGATAAATCAAAGCGCCTTTGACCTTACGCTTGAGAGCTTCGGAGCTCTCCAAGAAGTCGGCTAGACGCTGCAGAATCGTTTCCAGAGCACCACCGGCTTCACCGGCTTTGATCATGTTCACATACAACCGGTTGAACACTTTGGGCGACTTGCTCATCGCTTCCGACAGCGTCGAACCGGTTTCGATTTCATCGCACGTGTCACCCAGCGCGTTCTTCAGCTTGCCAGGTTTATTGTTAGCTTCCAAAATGCGCAGCGAACGCAAAATCGGCAGACCGGCGTCTTGCAGAATCGATAGCTGACGCGTGAAGGTGCAGATGTGTTTGGTCTTGGCTCCGCCAATGGCAAACGGCCGCTTCTTCTTGCCACCGACGGACACCTGTTTGTTGGCGCCCTTCTTCAGATGGATCTTGGTGACGAAGTAACCCATCTGACGTATAGTCGTTTGGGCTTCTTCCTCGGTGGCGGCTTCGATCACGTCCTTGATCTCTTGGCCGGTCGCATCCATCGCTTCAAATTGATAGGTTGGCATGATTGAAGTTTGAAGTCTGAAGTTTGAAGTTGGAAAACCTAAAGCCTGAAAAAACTAACGTCTACTGGTGCGTTTACTCTTGCATGGTCTCGCGCAGCACTTCATCGACGGTGGTGACACCTTCGTAGACGAACTTGATGCCGTAGGATCGCAGAGTGGTCATACCGTAACTGGCAGCTTTGTCGCGCAGTTCGTCGGTCGTGACGTTACGCATCACGGCGTCGCGCAAGTCGTCGTTCATGACCATCAGCTCAAACAAACCTACGCGGCCTTTGTAGCCGGTGTTGTTGCAATTATCGCAGCCGCGGCCGCGGAAAAATTTCTTGCCCTTCACGTCCGTTGCGGTCAGCCCCAAGTCGGCCAACAGTTCCATCGGCACTTCGGTCTCTTCGCGACACTTGGTGCAGATGCGGCGCACCAAACGCTGCGCCAAGATGGCTTCCAGACATGCGGTAATCAAGAAAGCTTGAATGCCCATGTCCTTCAAACGCGTAATCGTGCTGGGAGCATCATTGGTGTGCAAGGTGCTAAAGACCAAGTGACCCGTCAGCGAAGCTTGAATGGCAATCTCGGCTGTCTCGAGATCGCGGATCTCGCCGACCAAAATCGTATCCGGATCCTGACGCAAGATAGCGCGCAAACACGACGCAAAGGTAACACCGATGTCGTGATCGATCGGAATCTGGATGATGCCGTCGATATCGTATTCCACTGGGTCTTCGGTGGTGATCAGCTTGTCTTCGATATGATTCAGCTCGGAGAGCGCCGAGTAGAGCGTCGTCGTCTTGCCCGAGCCGGTCGGACCGGTCACCAGCACGATACCGTTGGGGCGATCGATGATCTTGCGGAAGTAGGTCAAAGTCTCTTCGTTCATACCTACATTGTTCAGGCTGAGCGATACGACCGAACGGTCCAGGATCCGCATAACCACGCTTTCACCGAACATGGTCGGCAAAACGCTAACTCGCAAATCCACCGGGTGACCACCGACCATCAATTCAATACGTCCGTCTTGAGGCAGACGACGTTCGGCAATATCCAAATTGGCCATAACCTTGATGCGCGTGGTAATCGCAAAGGCCAAGTGACGTGGCGGCGGCACCATTTCATACAGCACACCTTCGGCTTTGATGCGAATGCGGAATTCATCTTCGAAGGGTTCAAAGTGAATGTCGGAGGCGTGGTCCTTGATGGCCAGCAGCAGCACCATGTTCAGCAGCTTGCGCACGGGCACCGAGTCGGCCAGAGCTTCGGCGTCGGTCAAGTTGAACGCGCCTTCGGTTGCCAGCGCCTTGGCCGCAGCTTCTAACTCTTGATCGCTGGCCAAGTCAGCCACGACGCGCTCGAAGGTATCCAGCTCACTCGAGTAATACTTGTCCACGGCCGCTTGAATATCGCGCTCGGTGGCGACCACCATGCGAATCTCATAACCCAAAAAGGTTCGCAGTTCGTCTTGAATGTTCAAGTTCTGTGGATCGCAAGTCGCGACAGTCAGCGTGTTGCCATCGAAGTGTACGGGCACGACGCGATACATCTGCGCCATGGCTTCGGTCAGTTTGCTGATCACATCGGGCGGCAGTTTCAGTTCGCCTAGATTGACGACCTGCATGTTCTGCTGCTCAGCCAACGCTTGGGCCAGCTGTTCATCGCTGATCAAGCCGATTTCTTCAGCGATCTTGCCCAAGAGCGCACCGGGCCGCTGCTGCTGCTCATCGAGAATAGCTTCGAGCTGTTCATCGGTGATGAAGCCCATATCGACGAGGACTTGACCAATTTTTCTTACTGACATGACTTAGCTCTCGTGTGACTGTTGGCTCAGCGTTTGCCACGGGTTAAACGCAATCCGGTTCAATATTTGTCCGTAGAGCGGGTCTCCAGGCCCGCTCGAGACTCGCGGCCCAACTAAATCCAGGTTGACGGACGGGCCTGGAGACCCGTCCTACGTAATCTTTAAACGAATCGGTTAATGGGCTTCCTCTTCGACTGGGATGGCGTCGTCGCCTAGTCCGCGGCGGACGTTGACGATGCGTTTGGCCAGGTCGTCGGGGCGGTGAGCTTTACTGAGTACATCTTCGACGGTGACTTTGTTGTCGCGCCATAGATTGAATAAAGCGTCATCCATCAAGTTCATGCCGTATTTGGCTCCGGTTTGAATGGCCGAGTTAATACGGAAGGTTTTGTTTTCGCGAATCAGGTTGGCGATACCAGGGGTTACGACTAGTACTTCGTAAGCTGCGCAGCGACCGCCGCCGATTTTCGGGAGCAATGTTTGAGCGACTACACCGATCAGCGATGTACTCAACTGAGTTCGAATCTGGTCCTGCAAATTTCCAGGGAACGCATCGATGATGCGGTTGACCGTGCCTTGAGCGCTATTGGTGTGCAGCGTGCCGAAAACAACGTGGCCGGTTTCGGCGGCGCTAATGGCCGCTTGAATCGTTTCCAAGTCGCGAAGCTCGCCGACCAGGATCACATCGGGATCTTGACGCAGCGCGCGGCGAATGGCTTCGGCAAAGCTGGGTACGTCGACGCCCACTTCGCGTTGGTTGATCGTCGACTTCTTGTGATCGTGATAAAACTCGATAGGGTCTTCGATCGTGATGATATGGTGGTCATGCGTTTCGTTGAGGAAGTTGACCAGGCTGGCCAGCGTGGTGCTCTTGCCCGAACCCGTAGGGCCGGTCACCAGTACCAGGCCACGCGGACGCTGGACCATCTTCACCACCGAATCGGACAGGCCGAGTTGTTCGGGAGTTAGTTTGTCGTTGGGGATCTGACGCAACACCATCGAAATGTTGCCGCGTTGTTTGAAGATCGACACGCGGAAGCGGGCCATGTCTCCAAAGGCGAAACCGAAGTCGGCGCTGCCCGCCTCTTGCAACTCGCGCTGGCAACGCTCGGGGGCGATACTCTTCATCAGCGAAACCGTGTCATCCTGCTCGAGGACTTTGGTCTCGAGTTTGCGCATGCGACCATGCAAGCGAAACACGGGTGGCTGACCGACAACGATATGAATATCGCTGGCCCCTTGCTTTACCGCTGCCGAGAGCAGCTTGTCAATCAGAACTGTTGCCATAGATCTCTCATGCTCCACGCTCCACTGGCGGCTATCGGCAGGCCGCCAGCAGCAAGCGCGGGAGTACTGGAAAGTGAATGCTGGACAAAAGGAACTGGGAAGCCACGTAACCGACCGAGGACGCGAGGCTCAAAATCAAGTGCGACAATGTAAAACGCAACAGTGTGCAAACAGACTTTAGTTGAGCGCTGGGCCTTCGGATTGGGTTTCGGAAGTTTTGGACTGCGGCAGGCTCAGGAGGGCGCCCAATCAGGCGGTGCGTCCTGAGCCAACGGCTACGAGGTAAACGAGAGCGCTGCTTGAGATGAGACAAATGAATGGATGAATGCAGCAGAGCTGGCTCGCTATGGGCATTGTAATCGGTGCATGGGAGTTGGGACCAATCGATGAGTTGTATGAGCCTCCCTGCAAATAGCTCCTCTGGGGGTTTGTTTAGTTGTTACCAGCTCGTTTAACCCGTAGCCGCAGGCGAGGTGAACCCTCTAACCCAAGCCTGCTGGCTGATGAACCCTCTAACCCAAGCCTTCTGGCTGATGAACCTCTAACCCAAACCTGCTGTCAGAGACTAGCTCTGCGTGCTCCTCGCCTGCGGCTACGGGTTAAACGAGTGCCGCGAGGTGAACCTACTAACCTAAGCCTGCTGGCTGATGCTGGTTGAGACTAGCTCTGCGTGCTCCTCGCCTGCGGCTACGGGTTAAACGAGTGCCCTCGGCTTAGGCTGGGGCTTTGACAGCTTCGGCGTCGCGGAATTCCTTGAAGATGATGTTCATGGCCCGGTCGTCTTGCTCGGTTCGCTTGGCAGCTCGATACACTTCTTCCAGCACAGTGATGCCTTTGAGCACCTTGCGGATACCATCGCAGTACAGCGTGGTCATGCCTTGGTTGATCGCTTCTTCACGTATGTCGATGGTGGATTTACCCTGGAACATTAGTTCACGTACTTTGCTGGTCACGACCATCAGTTCGTAAATACCGATGCGTCCGCGGAAGCCAGACTTCTGACAGTAACTGCAGCCTTTGCCGCGCGAGAAGGTCGCCTTCTCGGCTACGTCGGCTGGAATGCCAGCATCAATCAGCACGCTCTCAGGCAGCTTCACGGTGGTCTTGCAACGCTTGCAAATTGTGCGCACCAATCGCTGCCCCAACACCGCCACCACCGAGCTAGCCACCAAATATCCGGGGACTCCCATGTCACACATGCGTGTAACAGCACTGGGCGCATCGTTCGTATGTAGTGTACTGAATACCAAGTGTCCAGTCAATGAAGCTTGAATTCCCATGGATGCGGTCTCGGTATCGCGCATCTCGCCGACGAGGATGATGTTGGGTGCTTGTCGCAGCATGGCGCGAATGATGCGCGCGAAGTCCAGTCCGATATTGTGTTTGACTTCGACCTGGTTGATACCGGGAAGATAGTATTCGACTGGGTCCTCGGCGGTGATGATTTTGCGATCGGGCCGGTTCATCGTATTGAGGGCGGCGTAGAGCGTGGTGGTCTTGCCCGAGCCCGTTGGGCCGGTCACCAGAAGAATGCCGTTGGGTCGTTTGATCATCTGGCTGAAGACTTTGAAGTCGCGCTCGGCCAACCCCAATTGGCGGATACCCACCTTGATGTTGTCTTTGTCCAGCAGTCGCATAACGGCGGACTGACCGTGGCTAGTTGGGATGATGCTCACGCGCAGGTCGAGCTCCTTTTCCCCCACAGTGACTTTGATTCGACCGTCTTGCGGGCGACGTCGTTCGGCGATGTCCATCTTAGCCAAGATCTTGATACGCGAGAGGATGGCACCCAAGAGTCGGCGAGGTGGGCTATCGCGTTCGACCAAAACGCCATCGATACGATAGCGAATGCGCACGCGATCTTCGAACGGTTCGACGTGGATATCGGAGGCGCGGAGCTGGACGGCTTCTTGAATCATCAGCCCGACTAGGCGGACAACTGGGGCGCTATTCTCATCGACCAGTTCATTATCGCCGGACGCGCCGTCTTCGGAGGTTTCGGTGAAGTCGATTTGCGTGTCGGTGAATTCTTGCAGAATCGAGTCGGCCGATTCACCTTCGACCTGGCCATAGTAACGGTTAATGGCGTCGTTAATAGTCTCTTTGGGGGCCAGGGCCGTTTCGATGCGGCGGTTGAGGATGAACCGGAGTTTTTCGGTGGTCTCCAGATCGAACGGGTCGCTGATGAGCACGATCAGGGCGTCACCGTCTTCTTGATACGGGATGATCGTATTTTCGCGGGCCACCGACTCGGGTACCAGTTCGATAATGGAGTTGTCGATGCGCACCGAAGCGAGATCGACGAAGTTCATCTTATGGAAGTCGGCTAAGGCTCGATAAACATCCTGTGGTGCCGCGTATTGCATTTTAATGAGGGCGTCGGCTACCGAGATGTCATCTTGCCGAGCCATATTGCTGGCTTCGGACAATTGATCCAGGCTGACCACGCCGCGGCGAAGCAGCAGGTCGGTAAAGTCGCGCATCGGTTGGTCCATGATAGGCTCCTGTGTGGGTGCCGATTCCCAAATATTGACCGGTGTGCCACGCCCTAAGTGGAAAACAGGGTGTGGCCAGTGAATAGTCTGTTGGTGGAATTACTGTGGATATTACTTCAGTATTGTCCAGTTTAACCAGAGTCTCGCCGAACGCCTAATGTCTTGGCAACGGGGGACTTGCGCTAGAAGTGCGGGACAATGAGATGAGGATACGCTCATCTTGACTGATTGGGGCGCGCGTTGTCAACAATTTGCAACCAAGCAGGTGGATTTTTGAAAACTATACCGAGGGCGTTAGCGGCGGTTCCTAAGCCGAGGGCGTTAGCCCCGGTTCCTGCTTCAACGCGCTGCAACCGGGGCTAACGCCCTCGGCTTAGTTGGGGAACCGGGGCTAACGCCCTCGGCTTAGTTGGGGAACCGGGGCTAATGCCGCTAACGCCCTCGGCTTAGTACCGCAGCGGGGTTGTCGATCTCCTTACAACACAATTGGTATCGGTCCAACTTCTCAGCGTGTTCGGAGCCCTAATGATGGCAGCTAAAGATGTATTAGCCTTCTTCATCACATGGAATGTATATGGAACGCATTTGCAAGGCGATCCACGCGGTTGGTGGAAACGCGGGGCGGGACTACAGCAGCCACAACCGCTCTTGCAGGAATGGCACGCCGATCGACTTAAATATCCAATTTTGCTGTTGAACGAACAACAGCGGGAAGCTGTCGAAAACGAACTCGATCGCTTGGCGGATGCTTGCGGCTGGTGTTTATGGGCACGAAATGCTCGAAGTAATCACGTGCATACGGTGGTCACTGCCTACGATCGAAGTGCGCAATCGGTGCGTGATAAAATGAAAGCTAACTGTACCCGAATGATCCGAGAGCGTTGGCCTCAATTTCAAGACCGTCCCGTATGGACTGCAAACGGCCACTGCGTGTGGATCAAATCTCAAGCAGATCTTGAAGCCGTTATTGATTACGTCAATATCGCCCAAGATCTGATGCACCTGCGTTTCCCCCTAAACCGAGGGCGTTAGCCCCGGTTCCTACTAAGCCGAGGGCGTTAGCCCCGGTTCCTGCTTCAACGCGCTGCAACCGGGGCTAACGCCCTCGGTTTAGTTGGGGAACCGGGGCTAATGCCCTCGGTTTAGTTGGGGAACCGGGGCTAATGCCCTCGGTTTAGTTGGGAACCCTAACGCTGGACTTTGGTTCAGCGTCTATCTATTGTAGAGCGGCGCCGAAATTCTGGCGCAGTTTGTCATCGTTTCGATGTTAAAACGCCGCTCTCGATATCCATAAAAGGTTCCGCAATGTACGTTGCCCCTCGACGACGTCCCTCACGTCGCAAGCTGTTGGTCGAAGCACTTGAGAACCGTCGCGTGATGGCGACACTCCAAGGTAATATCTTCTTGGATAGCGATATTAGCGGCACGCGCCAAGCGGCGGAAAATCTGCTGGTCGGTCAAGCAGTCACCGTTTACGTTGATTTGGATAACAGTGAAACTCTGACCGCCGGCGATATATCGGTGCCTACCGACACTGGCAGCTATTTGATTTCAGCGCCGCTACTGGGGGCGGGCACGTTTGCTGTACGCGTTGATCCCAACGGAGCTCCCTTTGCGCCCAGCAGTGTTGGCACCGCGGTAGTCATCGACCCGCTGACGATAACCACTGTCGATGACATCGGCGTCTATCGCCTGGGAGAAATTCGTGGAACCAAGTTCAACGACCACAATGCAGATGGTACGCGTCAGTCCACCGATGAAGCGATTGCGGGTGTGGCCTTCACCCTGACCAATTTGGGCGCCGACGGTACCGTCGGCGGCGGCGATGATGGAGTTCCCGTAACAGTCACCACCAATGCCGCAGGTGAATTTGCTTTTCCCAATCTCGTAGCAGGCACGTATCAATTAGTCGAACAAGCCAATCCTACTCTCAGAGTAACCACCGCTGCGTTCACCAACTTCGTGGTTGATGCCAGTGGTCAACTGTTTGTGCCCGCTACGGCCATTCCCACGGACGCATTTCAAACTCTTCAAGTGTTGCGGCCTGAACTAGCGCGGGGCAACTTTCGACTGGGAGCGATCCATGGCTATGCTTTCGTCGATGCCAATGGCAACGGTGTCGACAATGCAGAGTCGCGCGTAACTACGGGTGTAACTGTAACGCTTCGAGGTGCCGGACCAGACAATGCGTTTGGAACGCCAGATGACCCGGCGCCGGTGGCCACAAATCCAGATGCTGCCACTGGCCTGTATAGTTTTACTAACTTGGACTTTGGTCGATTCCAGATTGTGGTCACACTGCCTACTGGCGTCGTGCGCACGACGCCAGCTCTAGGCGTTTACTCGATCAACGATAGCGGGTTGATTTACTCTCCGACCAGTACACTAGTGATTCCCGATGCGCGTCAACAAGCTCCGGTGCTGAGCCCCGAACTAGCACTCGGACTGTTTCGCAATGCAGAAATTCGTGGTCACAAGTTTACTGACCACAATGCCGATGGCGTCAAACAGTCTACTGATGAAGGCCTGGCGGGCGTCCGCTTTCAGCTGACCAACTTGGGATTGGATGGTTTGCCGGGTGGGGGCGATGATGGCGCTCCGATTGTGGTCACTAGCGATGTCAACGGCGACTTCAGCTTTTCCAATCTTGGGCTGGGCACCTACCAGCTGCTGGAACTTGATATCAACGCGAACATCCAGACCACCACGGCCGACTTTACAAACATTGTCGTCAGTGCCAGCGGTCAATTGTTTGTGCAGACAGCCGCATCGGGCGTGCCTGATGCCTATCAAACTCGAGTTGTGCGTCCGGAGCTGCGGCGAGGTAACTTCCGCCTGGGCGAGATCTTTGGTTATGTGTTCGTCGATCGCAATAGTAATGGAGTCGACAATACTGAGACACGCAACATGCCCGGAGTCACGCTGCGTTTGACTTGGGCTGGACCTGACAACGATTTTGCCACCACCGCCGACAACACCATTCAGACTCTGACACCCAACGCTACCACTGGAGTCTTTAGTGCCACGCGTCTGGCGTTTGGCCGCTACTTGTTGCAAGAGCAATTGCCTACCGATGTGATTCGTACTACGGCAGCCCTGGGTACTTATAACATCAACGATAGCGGGTTGATCTTTGCGCCCAATACCACCTTGGCCATTCCTGATGCGCGTCAACAGTTTGCACCATTGCGAACGGAATTGGCTGTGGGGACATTCCGCTTAGGTGAGATTTATGGATATACGTTTGTCGATAGCAATGACAATGGCGTGGACAACGCGGAATCCCGCGTCACGCCCGGCGTGACAATCCTATTGACCTGGGCTGGTCCAGACAACGATTTCGCGACTGCAGCCGATAATACAACTCAGACGCTGACACCCAATGCCACCACGGGACTGTTCAGCGCTCGAGGTTTGGTATTCGGCCGCTATCGGTTGCAAGAGCAGTTGCCTACTGACGTAGTTCGCACGACAAACCCACTGGGAGTCTACAGCGTCAACAACAGTGGCTTGATCTTTGCGGCGACTGCCGCACTGGCTACGCCCGATGCGCGGCAACTACCTATCACACTGCAGCCTGAATTGGCTCTGGGTGTCTTTCGACTGGGTGTAATTCGTGGTTATGCATTTGGCGATATCAATGGCGATGGCATTGATTCCGGGGCGGCCGAACCACGTGGAGACGCTGCGCTGTCGGTCCCACCCGAAGCCCAAGAGCTGCGTGTGCGCGTGCAGCTTTCGCGCAATGGATCAGATGTTGGTGCGCCGATCGAAACCAATGCGGCTGGAGTGTATAGCTTTGGCGGGCTAAGAGGAGGCACCTATCAAGTCGTGGTGACTCAGATACTGCCCAATCGCAAGCTAACGACCGCGCGCGTGATTAGCAATTTGCTGGTCACATCGGGCAGCGTTTATCAGGCTGTCACAGGTTTGGTTGCGCCGCTGGATGCGTACCAAACATCAACCGTCAATGTCAATCTGGCCATCGGTTCGGCCAAGCAAGCTGTCATTAAGGGCATTGTCTTCTTGGATCGCGATGGTAACGGTTCGCAAGGCGCGCCGGCACAAGAACCCGGTATGGCCGGTTTTACGATAACGCTACTGGGTGCTGGAATTGACAATACCTTTGGCACAGCTGACGATCTCAGCTTCTCGCCGATTTTGACCACGTCCACGGGGCTGTATGAATTCAATGTCGATGCACGCAATCCCGTTGGCCTGTTGACAGCCACACCGGATATTCTGCCCGGTCAATTCCGAGTAACAATCACCGAACCGATGCATTACACCCGCGGCAACGGCAGCAACTTCGGTACAGAAACTCGTACCATTACTGGCGTGCGTTTGAACGACATTGTCTTGGGCCCCGGGGTCGTCGCTACGCTGGCACCCAATGCTGACCAGACGACCAGCACCAATGCGCTACTCAATTTCGGCGTTGAGCGCTACGCAGCCATTCAGGGCGTAGCCTTTAACGATCTGAATGCCAATGGTGTCCGAGAAGCTGGTGAAGCGGTCGTTGTCGGCCAGACCATCTCGCTGCAGGGGCCAGCTGGTTTTGCAACTCGACAGGTGCTCACAGGTCCCGGTGGGATTTACTTGTTCGATGATTTGCCAGAGGGAGTTTATTCAGTTCGTCCGATTCTGAGTTCTGAACTTGTCAATGGCGTTACCCAAGAGACGCAAGGTCGCACGAAGAGCTACGCGACTGTCGATGCGGATTTGAACAACATCTACGTGGCGCCTGGCCTCGACCCGCGACAACCCAATGAGCGGGCCAATAGTTCCACACCGCCAGTTGAACGAATTCTGCTATTGCCCACTACGGATCTCGAACAAGGAATTGTTCAGCTGTCCAAACTTGAGGGCACAGTCTTTGTTGACACTAATGCAGACGGTACGCAAAACGCTGGCGAAGCGGGACAAGTTGGTGTTCAAGTCGCTATCCGGCGCATTAGCGGTGGATACAGGCAAGACGAACTGGCGACCCAGCGCATCCTGGCTACCGATGCTGCAGGCAAATACACCTTCTATGTTTGGCCTGGCACTTACGACGTAGCCGAAGTAACACCCGCGGGCTTTGAATCTACTGTTCCACGCACGCGCTTTTCCGAGTATGGCTTGGTGAATATCGAAGGGGGCACATCGGCCAAACCGCGCTGGAGTGTAGCTGCGTCCCTGGATGCGATTGGTACCAATAATGATTTGATTGTGGTCGATGAAGTCTTCAATCGCGCATCGTCTTCGAAAGTGGGTGGCATTCGCATTTACAGCAATGTAGGCCTGAGCCCGCTCGAAGGATATCGCTTCCAAGAAATTGCCTTCGGTCCGAATGCCCGACCTAGCTATGCGACAGCGGTAAATCTGGTCGGAGACTCAACTCCTGAAATCGTTGTGACATTCTCAGGCACACCGGGAACGCAGGTGAGACCATACGATAAGACGTGGGGCGATGTGTTGATCTTGCGCCTGAACGGTCTGGTGTACGAAGTCTACGATCCACTGACAGGTGGTAAGATTCCAACCAGCGAGTTAGCCAACTATGGTAACCGTCAAAAAACGGTCACTAGCGCGCTGGGCGGTGATGGTCCGCGTCACGTGTCTGTCGCCAACATCAATGGCTTGAACTACTTGGCGATCTCCAACGAACGCAATTTTGATAATCCAGGCAATACGGATGTGACCAACTACCATGATGTGAGCATTGCGAGACAAGTCTCCGCCAATTCGCTGTTGTTTGTCAAAACGCGCTCGATCGATGTTAGCACGCCCTCGATTTCGGCAGACGTGGTCTCGACCGCCTTCGGTGATTTTGATGGCAATTCGACGATCGAGTTGGCCGTGCCACAATCGGGATTGGGTACGGTTCAGTTCTTCAGTCCCGTTACCGGCGCCCAAGTTCTGCCGGCTATTAGTGGTCTGATGCAGCCCACGCATGTGCTGGCAGGCAAGTTCACTCAAAACACGCGCGATGATTTGGTAGTCACCGAATACAGCAGTTCTACCGTTAGTCTCTTCCCCCAGGTCAATGGACGACTTGGTAGCAAGATTGTCGTGGGTGAAGTTGGAGACGCGGGGCGGCCAGCTTTTGCTGCGGCCGCCGATATCGATCGCGATGGAGATCTAGACCTGGCCGTCGCCTCTGGGCAGTTCGGTTCGATTTCGCTGTTCTACAATCAGACGCCCCGTGGAGCAGCCACGCGGTTTGATAGCGCGGATCGACTGAATGTGAAGACGCCTTTGCCTGCCAGCATTCAAGTTGCGTTTGGTGACTTTAACGCTGATGGTTTCCCCGATTTAGTCAACACGCATTTTTCAGGTGCGGTATCCATTCATCCTAGTGTGGTAACGACTGGCTTGACATGGAAATCTGCCCAGGCGATTGCCGGTCCAACCAATGGTATAAATCTGATCGACCAACGCGCCGCTACGAGCGTTAGCGTAGCTGATGGTAGCTTTGTGTTACCGATACGCGCTTTGGCGACCAATGGAGCGGCCTATCCGCTCAACAGCAAGTACCCCAATTCCGCACTTATCCCGGTGGCTCCCGCGTTCTCGCTGGCCGCTGGACCAACCACCGTGCCTACGCAGAAGTTGGGCAATTTCCGCGTGGCTCCTGCACCGCTGCGCTTGTCGACTGAACTACGTGCGGAGGTCATGGCCTTTGACCTGACCGGCAACGGTCAAGTCGAACCGTTGGATGCCTTGTTGGTCATCAACTCGCTGAACTCATTGCCGGCAGGTGATTTGGGCAACTTGGATGTCAATCAAGACGGCAGCGTAACGCCACTGGATGCACTGTTGGTTATCAATGAACTCAACACGCAGGCGGCTGTCGGCGCGACTATCGACACGGCCATCGCGCAGTCGATGTTCTCAGCTGCCATCGAGCGGTTGAGCGTAGTCAGTGGGCGACCTGAGTTACTGGCGCCCTTGGTCAACATGACCGTAGCAACCGATGATTTGCCCGAAGGAGTATTGAGCTGGGTGACCGGCAATACACTGGTGGTCGATTCACAAGCTGCCGGACGCGGCTGGTTTGTCGATAGCACTCCCGAGAGCGATAGCGAGTTTGAATCGGGCAAGGTAGTCACTGGCGTCGACCTGCTGAGCGTGTTGACTCATGAGATCGGACACTTGCTGGGACTGGAAGATCAATTGGCCGGCACCGAAGGTGAAATCATGCACGCCCACCTACGTAGCGGCGAGCGTCGCTTGGACGCTGACGCCGTGGATCGCTTGATTTCAAGTTTGGGAATCGAAATCTAATTCCGTAGCCACCGTCGCCAGACGGTGGATCTGTCGTAGCCACCGTCGCCAGACGGTGGATGCGGTACTTGATGATTTTCCACCGCTTGGCAGCGGTGGCTACGGTCCAGCGGTGGCTACGTTTTGAGCTTAGTAGTACCGGTTGAAAGTCGCACGGAATTCACCGTCGAAGGCTCGGTCACTACCGTTGCCCACCGGTACACCTATTCCAAGTCCCAAGCGGTTACGTTGGCTGAACTCGAAAACCATGGCGCTGACCAGGTTGACATTGTCAAACTGTTGAATGGGCAATTGAATCTGCGTGCGTCCGGTAGGATCGACTACGCAGTCAGCCTTGTTGAGCGAACGGTTGTAGTGAACTTCTGCAATCGGAGCCACACCGGTCAGACCTCTGCCGGTGCTGCGATACATCCAGTAACCAGCACCCAAATCGGTGTAGAGCAGCGTCATATCCTGCAGCCGTCCGATGCGAGTCAAGCTGGACTGATTCAGGTTGTTATTCTGGAGTACGGTGTTGCCGTTCACATCCATGTCAACTTGTAACACGCCTTGTAGGAAGGCGCGTTGCGACGGTTTGTAGAAGGCGCCCAAGAACGGCATCAAGTGCACAGACTCGTTTTCAATGCGAACGACTTCTTGGCCCAGGCCGTTGAGCACGCGCGTCGAATCGGCCGTGGGCACGGTCATCGACAAACCACCGGAGACCAGTGCATTACCTCGCCGCCACAAGACGTGCTTGAGCGAGAAATAGAGATTACCGAACTCGACGTTGCTGGTATTGGTACCACCGTCAAGCAGGATGTTGCTGTCGAGCGTGGTTGCAAACGGAGTGCGCATCTCGAACGACGTGTTGGGACTGAGTAACAACGTTTCGAAACCCGGCGAGATACGATTGACCGTAATGCCGTTCTCTAGCGGAACATTGTGAAACAAACTGTAGTTGACAAAGACACGATTCTGCGGAATCGGGCTGGTGTTTTCGGCCAGCTTCATACGTTGCTGAGCAAACGAGCTCGGCACGCTGATTGCCTTCGTATAACCGTACCGCAGCAAGAAAGGATCACTGCTGCCGCTGGCGGTGCCGGTTAGCGTTGCCGTACCACCACCGAAGGCGTAGCCTGGCTCGGCGGGGCGTTGCAAGTCGTTGGGCGAGGCAGGTTGGGCCAAGGCAACTGTAGTGCCGTTGAGCACACCGGCAGCCGAAATGTCATTGCCGGCTGGGCCCATAACATCAAAGTCATACACGCCACCATTCAAGTCACCATACGCCATCGTCTCGTAGTTCTGCGAGATGATTGAATTGGCATTGGATGTCGGTCCAAAGAAGTCACCGAACATTCCGGGATCGGTCAGGCCAGCGTTGCTACCAAAGAAACCACTCTGACTTTGTTGACCGGGTCGGCCCAGACTGGCCAACGACTGAGATTCGTCTTGCGTCAGTGGTGTATTGAGAGCAGGCGTGGCATCGTTCAGATTGAATTCGGTTGTGGGATCTGGCGTAGGCGTGGTGGGGCTGGGTTGTTCGGGAGAGGGTTGAGTTGGCAGCGCATTGGGAATCGATGAGTCAGGAAAGGGCTGCGATGGATAGGGCTGCAAGGGCATCGATTGGCTGGGCGGCACCGGAATCATGTTGCCATTGGAATCGTAAATGGGAGCCGGTTGCATCGGCATGGGCATCGTGCCAGGTGCCATGTTAGGCATCATGGGTATGACTTGGCCGGGTGGGCAAATCTCGCGCAGCTTACGCTGTTGGCAGGCGGGGCAAGTCCAGCGACCGCACGTGCAGCGTTTGGTCGAAGCCGGAATGACCTGCACTTCCGGCGACTGTGGCATCTGGGCCAGCAGATTTGGTGTTCCGCTACCCAACGTAACTGCGCCAGCGAGAATCGCAGTCCGTCGAATCCATCTTGGATAGTTCATGAATCACTTCCTTCCGTGGAAGAGCGTACGCCACTTAATGGGGCGGCTAAATTTAGGATTGGCCCATTGACAGCATTGATCGACGATTTGCAAAACTTCTTTGAACAGAATTCGTCATGCAAGCATAAGCATCACAAGCACCATGAACTACCAATTTGTCACACACCTATGGGGCTTTCACCGCCGTACGCTTGCCGCGGCCCTCGCTTCGTTCATTTTTCTAAATCGACAGATTCAGTTTATGACAACAAAAATATTGTCTCAAGCGCGCGTAATCGCGCATGATTTCGTATCCGAGCTCGCTAGAGTTTGGATCGGCACACGGTTTTCGTAGCCGAACTCGCCAGAGTTTGGATCCCGGCCATGCAGGCTTCCTCCGCCACCCAGCCGTTAAAGCTTTCCGCAATGCAGCTCGTAGCGGAATGCGTCAAGCATTTCGTATTTTGTAGCGGAATGCGTCAAGCATTTCGTATTTGGATTGTCCATGCATATCGAAAGCCTTGACGGCTTCCGCTGCGAGGATCGAAAGCCTTGACGGCTTCCGCTACGCGAGGTTACTTGCAACATGCTTCGCAGACCAGCACCTTGCAGGGTACCAGCTTGGTGACTTCGACTTCTACGTTTTTGCGTTCAATTTTGGGGACGCACACTTTAACTTTGCGTGTGCGCTCTTCGGGCACCAGGTTATAGAATTCTTCTTCGGCGCACGGAATCTTGAAAGACTTGGGAGTCTTCACGCAGTAGAAGATGGTGCACTCGGTTTTATCAATGACCAGTTGCTTTTCCAGGTAATCGCATTCTTGCGTACCGTCGTGCATGCGGACCTTTTCAACTGGGCACGTCTCACAGACGCACACCGGTCCACACTTGGTGCACTCTTCGTGGCACTTGGTCTCTTCCACGCAGAACGATTCTGGAATCTTAATGTGTTCGGTTCTGGCCACCGGGACCGAAGCTAACTTGGGTTCGATCTTGGTGATCTTCTGCTCTTTGACTTCGTCATCCAAATACCAGCATTCTTTTTTATAGGAACGCTTGTCTGGCTTCATCACGAAGACCGTATATTTCTCTTCGCGTTCTTCTTCTTTGGTGACGATGCAATTCTTGCCGCGTAGTTCTACCACGGTCTTAGGCACCATGATGGTCTTTTCCACCAGGTGATACGTTTGGCAGTTCTTTCCGCAGCGGTGGCAGCGCAGTAGATGCTCGCCTTGGACGGCGACAGGGGCCAGTGATAGCAGGGTCAGGCAGCCCAGCAACGGCCAAAACCAACGGCTTGATTCCATTTGTTTCAACATGACGGGGCCTCCGGTCCCTAGCTTTGCGCATTTGTCTCATGCGTAGTATCAACCGTTACTTCGTCCAGGAAATGCCGCTTTGCTTAAGTTTAATAGCCGTGTAGACAGCGACGACTGCAGCGGTGTTCAGTTTGTAACGTCTAGCGTCTCTTGAACACCTAGCTGATCACGTAGCTGAACTCGCCAGAGTTTGGCTTGGGTCGTCTTCGCGCTAAACGAAGATCCAATCTCTGGCGAGATCGGCTACGAAGGTCCAATCTCTGGCGAGATCGGCTACGAGATGCAATCTCTGACGAGATCGGTTACGAAGATCAACTCTCTTCTTTCGGGCGCGCCAAGACGCGGACGGTGATGGATTGAGGCTGACCGTCACGTTGTATTAACAGTTTGATTTGACTGCCGACGCGTTGGCTGGCGATTGCGCGGCTGAAGACCACGGGGTCATTGACTTTCTTGCCTTCGATCTCCAAGCACACATCGCCGGCACTGAGCACGTTGGCGTTGTCGCCCGTGGAGTTGACGATGCCATTGATGTAGACACCTTGAATACCGCTCAAGCCTGCGCGGCGAGCTCGGTCGCTATCGACTTGGGATAGTTCGACGCCGAGCCAACCGCGCTGGATGTTTCCCTGCGCAGTTAGCTCCTCGGTCACTTTGCGGGCGATGGTGGCCGGGATAGCGAAGCTTACGCCTTGGAATTTCTCGCCAGCGATCGCCGTGTTGATACCCACGACTTTGCCCTCAATATTTACCAGCGGTCCCCCGCTACTGCCAGGATTGGTAGCGACGTCCGTCTGAATGAAGTCTTGAAACGGACTGTTCGAAATGGCTGGATTGCGATTGGAACTGACGATGCCCATCGTCACACTATTTTCGAGTCCAAAGGGTGAGCCAAAAGCCCACACGAAGGTGCCTATCTTTAGCGTTTGAGTGTCGCCCCAAACAATAGGCTGTGTTTGTTTAAAGGTCGTCTGCACCAAAGCCAAATCGGTCAGTGCGTCATAGCCAACCAAGGTGCCACTTTGACGTTGGCCGAGGTGATCGACCACTTCCACCGCCTCGGCCGAGCGCACGACGTGATAATTGGTCAGTACCAGTCCGGATTGATTGACAAACATTCCGCTGCCCAGGTCTTCGCGCGGAAGTGCCAGGGCATCGCCGAACAGCACGGCCAGTTCATCGCTGACACGTGCATTTTCATGTTTGCGAACCGTTACTCTAACGAGTGAACGCAGAGTTGCATCGGCTAGTTTTTCAGAGTGTACCGAAAGCGAAGCAGCGGTTGACTGCTGCGTCGTGATCGGATTATTGGCTTCGACGATCAGCATGCCGATGGCATACGCCAGCAGCAGTGACAGGGCGAGTAATAAACTGACGGGCCATAGATAGCCACCGCGATTACCCAAAGTTCTCGGCAAAAAGAAGCGACTCATTAGGTGACCATTCTGAGCACATTCGAGCTACGGGTTTTTGGGCTCGACTTGGGCCATGGGTAAACGAACGTAGGGCAATAACTCGGAGGGAATGAATTTAGGTCTCTGTGAGAAACCGGCAGTGGCTTGCACTGCAGTGGCTCGCTCAATAACGCCTTCTTGAACTTGCTTGACGAACTCGGGCCAGGTGAACAGTTTATCGCCGTCAGCATCGTTAGGAGTAGTGAGCGTCTTGAGAACGACATCTGTAAACAAACTTTTTCCTGCCACTTCAGCTGCCGGTTGATCGCCTTCGCTGGCGGTGAGGGTCAACACCAAATCGGCTTGCAACACGCGTACGGCCGAACGTAAGCGATCGCTTTCCAGTGGTTGGAAAGCCGCACTGTAACAAGTATCCAGCACCACCACTTTGCGACACGCCAATCCGGCCAGCGGGGCAATCTCTTCGATACCCAAGCAGCGGTCGAACTGCCCTGCCCGGACGTCGCGGGAATCGGCGTCGGCTGCAATATAGAAGTAGTTCCCAGATTGTTCATCCTGTATGCCGTGTCCGGATAAAAATATCATGACAACGTCGTCGGGCCGCACCGTATCGCGCAAATTTTGTAATTTGTCATGCACCAGTGCCAACCAGCGGTTGCGCGTCATTTGTGAACCGACCAATAACGTCGAACGTTGCACGTCGTATACATTCTTAGCAGCCATCTCGATTTGCGAGGTGAATTCGGTGACGTTGCGTTCGGGTGACTTCAAATTCGGGATGCGGTTATCCTGGTAATCTCCAGTGCCTCCGGCGAAGATCCACAAACGCGGCTTGGTCTTGAGCCCATCGGTGGCCGGGCGATGCACGATCACTTCAGCAGCGCCGACCACACGCTGACTACTGGCGGCCAGCACTTGCAATTTGATGTCGCGATCATGGGGGACGCCAGCTTCCCATGATAGGCGGACGATGTGTTTGTCGGCCGCCATTGGCGATGCTTGATCGTTCCGCGAAGTCAACCTGGCAGGCACTCCATTGGCGAATGCTTTGACCGACGCGAGTTCCGATCCCAGCGGCAGCACAACTTCCGCTTCGACCTGCACCTGGTCCTCCCGAGTTTGAGTACCGGTCTTGGGCGAGAGTATATTGACCGTCGGTTGCAAAGCGATTGCGTTCTGCAAGGGATTGAACGTGCCGGTCAAGGTTTCACCAATGGCGCGGGCCGCTGCTTCGACGCTACCTTGCTCGATAACGCGCTTGAGCAGCTCAGGTCTTTCCAGTACCGCTTGAAATCGATCGGCTCGATAGAACGAAGGCGCTGCTTCGGGTCCG
The DNA here is from genome assembly GCF_056494185.1 of Rania fehmarnensis. Taxonomy (NCBI): domain Bacteria; kingdom Pseudomonadati; phylum Planctomycetota; class Planctomycetia; order Pirellulales; family Pirellulaceae; genus Rania; species Rania fehmarnensis. Next base: position 7,885,207 of record NZ_CM151398.1, on the reverse strand, counting down.
CGATTGATTTGCCAACCGAAGATCGAATTGCCGTTGAACGACGATGCATAGAAGCCGGCCGCTGTCCAGGCAGCCCATTCTCGCTGCGCGTCGAAGACCTGGCCAAACAGTGGTCGCCACTGCGGTTTTAGTACGACGGCTTTGGGGTCATTGCCAGGCTTTCCATATTTGAACTTGACGATGGTATCGAAGTCGGGGCGATTCAAGAAAGCGATCCCTTGTTCGTCCAGCGGGACGACTTGCTCTTCGACTTGGGTTCCATCGGCAGATGCTTTGAACCAACTAATGCCCGAGATCTGATCACCGGCCCGCAGGCCAAACTCGAAGAGCGGCCCGGCGGAATGAGCTTCACTGACCGTCAGCTGGCCTGCATCGAGCGCAAAGACCGCGCCGTACTTTTGCCAACTAATCTGGGCCGATCGTTCATCACTTAATAGTGCATTGAGGGGCCAGGTGCAGAGTTGGCGGTCATTTCCACATGACATCATGATCCGCTGATCAGACGAAACGGATAACGACAGTACATCACCTTCGTGGCCGTTGAGTATGCCGACGCGACGCAGGCGCCCGTTATCTGGTTGACTGAGCGAGAACAGATGGATGTCGCTCTCGCGTGGAAATTGATAGACCACGGCCACATGAGTCGGTACTTGATTGGCGTTGCGTATCCACTGAGCCGCAATGATCTGCCGGGGCTCGGGTTGAGTGAGTGGATCGAGACTTCCCAGTTGCACCTGTCCACGTTTGACAACGCTCAGTCCGCCTTCGATAGCGATGCGAAATTCGCCTGACTGCCAACCGTCGTTCGGCTTGAGCGTTGGCTGCCAGATATCGGCCGCTGCATCGATCAGCGTCATGCGCTGGGGATCAAACGTAATAGTGCCTTTGGAGTGCGTCGCTTTCCATTGGTAGCCGGTTTTGGCAAAGGCGATGTCCGTGATCGGTAGCACCGTGGCTTCCGATGGCAAGCGTTGGTTGCGAATCGGTTTCTCTTTGAGCGGCAAAACGTAAACGGCCATGCGCCCACTGAGGATCAACCAATTGCTGTCAGGGCTAAACTGGCAAGCAATGTATTCACTGCCGAATTGATTGGGCAACTCTTCCACTGCTGGTTCGGCTTTGAAATTCCAAAGTTCGATCTTCGAACGCGATTGAACACCAATGGTTCTTACCTTTAGCACGGCCAACTGTTGACTGTCGGCCGACCAGGCGAGGCTGCGATAGTCGTCCAGGACCTCGTTGTCTTTGGCGACTTGCGCGGTCTTTAAAATTAATGCACCATCGCGCCACACATACAGCCAATTGCCTTTGCCTTGGCTGGCCTCGCCATCCGCAGCCAAACTATCGACAGCGGCGACCATGCGACCATCGGGGGACATCGACAACCACATGAGCTTTTTACCGTAGGCCGCTTTGCACTTGCCATAGAAGGCTTGAACATCGGCGACCATGGATGGTTTAACCGACCGGACCAGTTCGTGAAACTGTTTGAATACCTGGGCATCGGTGCCCGGTGCTACGCTGGGACTCCACAAGCGTGTATTGCCTTGGACCGAATTGCGAGCCACGATCGACCAGGGCCGGGCAGCCGGCGCAGATTCGGTCAACCATTCGACACCGCCCTCGATCGCCCGGGCAGTTACCGGCCAATAGTCAGGCATCACGGCTTGCGGATTCTGCAACCAACGCGGCGCGACCGAATCATCAACTGTGTAGAGGGCCACACCCAAATGCTCATCAATTGCCAATGCTTGTCCGCGATCCAGCGCCAAAATGCGCATGATCGGTCGATTCTGGAACAAAAATGGTTTGAGCCACTGGCGCTGAACCCAGTCATATCGCAGGATCTCACCGCGGACGCCATCGGCACCATAGCCTGAGATCAGCAGGACATTGCCACTACAGGCAATCGCGCGCACACGACCGCTAGGACCGCTGCCAACCTGCCAACGAATCAATTCGTCGTGCATCCACTGCTGAGTGTTGGCTTCCGGCAATTTTACGAGCCGCCAATGGTGAACCAACTTGTCATCACCGCCGGTGAACAAATGTGTCGAGCTGGCATCAAAAGCATGAGTGAACACATTGCTGGTGTGTTCCGGCACTGCCAGCCGCAATCGCACACGCGCATCTCGACTGCCCTGTAATTCTTGCAGTTGTCCCACTTGGTCGATAACCGGAACCACCTCCATCGTTTGGTCGGCTTTAGCAACCGGTAGCGAACTTTCGCTAGGCAACTGTCCGGCAGGCGTAGTGCCAGGCTGGGCCTGAGCAGATTGCGAATTTGTGCCGCTTGAGCTATTGCGTTTCCCGGGCAGGGTCGATTCAGCTGGCAGACGCTGAGTCGAGTTGGCCGCGTTTCTGGTCAACGCTGGCGGCAACGAAGACTCCGGGGGCAAAGCCCATACTGAATTACCTGTCAGTAACCAGAGGGTTTGAATCACCACCAGGCAGATGGTGTAGGGTCGACGAAGAGGTGTTGAGGTTCTCATATCCAAGTTATCGCCGAATTCTGCCGCCGGTTGCTGGCTGTGCCACATATTTTCCAAGACTAGGCCATTTTTAGGAAACTCCAGCCACCAGCCTGCGATACCATGAACGGAGCCCTCGATCGCACTTGGAGATATCAGAATGTTTCGCCACTTCATGCACAGCCTCGTATTTATTAGCGCCTTGGCGCTGACATGGCCCGCGTTGGGACAGCCACCTGCCAGCCCATTGGGGGATGCCTTTCGATCCATGTTCAATCCGGGATCCAATGTGCAACGCATGGGCTCTATTCAGCGTACCAACTATTTTGACGATTTGCTCAACGCACGCGGACGCTTGGAATTGGCTTTTGTCATCGACGGCACCGAGAGCATGGGGAAGGAGCTATCGGGTATCCAAATGCAGTTGGGTGCTCTGGTGGGTGACCTGCGGCGCGTCGTCGGTCAAGAATTGGCGGTTCAGATGATCATTTATCGTGATTCTGGCGCCGCCTCTGGTCCAATCTCCTGGCCGCTGGAGGTCAGCCCCAACTCGTGGGCGATGAAAGATGTCGACATTGCGACTGGTCTCTCGAAGCTTGTGCCGGAGTCTGGGGCGCCTTACTACTACGAACAAGTCGACGTCGGTTTGTTCACAGCGCTGGAAGAACTGAATTGGTCGAGCGACGATAATGTGACTCGCTGGGTATTCTTGATTGGCGATGCTCCTCCGTTCCAAGTCGGCTTTGCGGAAGAAGCCAATCAAGCGGCGCGCAAGTATGATTCAGAATTGCTCAAAAGCTTGGCCAAAAGCAAAGGCATCAATGTCTACGGGATCGTCTGTCCATCGCGGCCCGAAGATGCAGCGATACACAAACAGGTCTTACCGGAGTGTCGAGCTTTCTTTCAAGAATTGGCAGATGCCACCGGCGGGGCTGTGTTGGATCTGGCCGATCCACATCAGTTAAGCGAAGTGCAGCATGCAGCTCAACTCGCCACGGCCCGGGGAGTGAAATTCGCGCCGATCACCCAAGCCGATCTCGATCGCTTTAGTGTCGCCGCCAAGAAACCGACCGCTCCGGTTGTCGTGGCCGTCGTGCCCTTTTTGACGATCGACGAGATGAACTTTGATTTCAAAGAGTCGATGGTGCAACTCGCCGAAGAGGTTCGCGTGCAATTGAATGACAAAGGCATTCAGACCAGGCGCTTGGCCAAGGTGCGCGACGAGTACCAACAACTAGTGCGCAGTCGCGTCCCGATCGATGACAACATCTTGGCACAAAAATTGGCCGACCGTTTGAAGGTGGATTACTTGATATGGCGACATCTGCCCTCGACCAACCAGTCCAGTGCCAACGTAGCCAGTACATTCCAGGTGGCCGTCATTAATGCCCGCACGGGCAAGCCTGATGCTGTGTCTGATCCGATCGACCCCAAGAAACCGACTGCTCCCGGGGGACCGCTGAACGTGAAGTTATGCTCGCAAGTTCTACAGTCGTTGGCAGCCAAGACCAAAGGTAATAGCCCGATCATCGCCAAGGTCTTTGATGGCAAATTTACGACCCGCCTGGTAGCCACCACGGAAGAAGGTTCGCGACAGTTAGAGATCGCGCGCTTGAAATTGCAGCAATCGATGCCAAAATCTGCCAACCTCGGCGATGATCAAGAACTGCAGGCGGTCATCGACGCTTTAACGGAAGTTCCCGATTCGATGAAGAGCGATCCACTGTTAAACAACTTGCTGGCCAACGCCTACTACGGTGTGGGGTTACAAGGCAAGTTGCAATCGAATAAGGCAGCGGCGAGCAAGCTGGCCCAGGCTAGAAAACATGCCGAGATTGCCAATAAGGGCAATCTCGAATTTCAAGCCGACTACAGTTTCTTCCATGAACAATATGACAAAGCCATCGCCAAGTACGAAGAAATCGTCGCTCAAAGCATCGGTGTCGACGCGGTCTGCCGTGCTCATTGGATGCTTGTGTTTCTCTACGCTGGCGATTGGGGCGTGAATCCCCAACAAGTCGATCTATCCAAGTCGCGAGAACATGCGATCGCCCTGTTGGCCACCTACCCTGATTCGGCCGAAGCAGCGGCGCTCAAAGACGTTCTCCGCTGGGACCCACGCAGCCAACGCACGCGTTTCAACGAGCTACAACTGGAAGACATCAGTCCTTCCAACAAGTAGCTATCCTCGTAGCGGAAGCCGTCAAGGCTTTCGAATGGTTGACCAAATCGACATGCTTGACACATGCCGCTACACGGCGTCGGGTGGTACTGGCAATGCTGCGCATAGCCAGTGCCACCCTTACGAGCGGATGCTCGTACTGGCTTTGGCGGGGGCGACGGCTTTGTTGCGTCGGATGGCCGCGTCGAACATCAAGCGTATCTGGCGAAAGTCATAGATCTCAATGTCGCCTTCTTCCGAGCCGGTGATCAGGTATCGCTCATCCAGACGCATGTAACGCGGCCCGCTGGAGGTTTTGGCAATTTCAATCAGGTTGGCATTGTCGTCCAGCGACTGTAGGTACAGGCGATTGGAATCTGTTCCAAAGACCAACCACTTGGCCACTGGTGACTGGCTATCGAGTGCACAGCTGACGATCGTACCGCTATCGCTCTTGGCATAGATCTTCCTTGGCGATGCATAATCGGCTACGTCGGGCACAAACAAGACTGTTGCATCGACGCAGCCGATCAGGAGCTGAATCTTGCCGCCTACTTTTTCGAGCCGCGCGTAGTAGGCTTCTGTCGTCTGAGGCACGTCTAACAGTTCATACTGCGTGGGCGCAGCCAGCGGGAAGCGAATCAGCTGCGCCAGGTTCATCGATTCATTAACGCTCGACTGCTCTTTACGAAGGGTGATATATCCGAAGGTCTCATCAGTTTGAATCGATAACATCTCTTCTTTAATATTGAAGCTGAGGTTCGGATCGTCTGTCGGCAAGGCCAGGCGTTCCAACTTGCCAGATGCCTCCAGGCTTGCGACATGCAAACTGCGCGAAGTTTGAATGGCGACCCACTTGCCGTCGACAGATAGCCGAGTAGTCGGTGTTGAGAAGTAGTCGATGTCTGCCAAAGATAGCCTGGCTGACTGACCATCCAGCGTCAACAATTGATCTGCACCCCAATCCAGCAGCACCGCCGCCTGTCCATTGCCAGCGAAACAAAGTTCGGTGGGATCGTTGGACGAACGATACTGATTGAGTGGGGCAGGCAAATCAGTGGTCGAATTGAAGGCTTGGATCAAGTACTTGCCCTGAAGTTTCCCACTGGCAATGACCTGCGAATGAAAGATCCCCAGATTGTGAATCTCGTCAAAGACTATGTCAGAACTGGATACTACGCGATTGTCGCGATAACTAGCCAGTGAGACTGATTTGTCAATGCGCTGGATACTGACCAATTCATTGTCAGGCTTGACCGCAAACACGTTGGGTAGATAAGCCGCCTTCTCCGTGTCGCGCAGGACGGGACTGGGCAAGTTAATTGCCGAGCGAAAGGCGAGCCGATCACTGGGCAGGCCGGTATCGATGGCTTGCGTCATGGCTCGCACTGCTTCTTGCCATTGCTCATTCGATAGCGAGGGCTGATCCAACAACTTGAGGGCGATGTTCTCTTGTTCTTGCCAGGCCGGCAGTGGTAGCGGAACATCGGGCTCTTGGGTGGGCACCTCTCCACCCTTTTCTGGTTTCGGCTTGGGCCACAGCGTAACACCCACTGCGGTCGCCAGGCTGGCTAGCGCCACCGCACTGCCGATCAATTTCCAATTGCTCAATCCGGGCGGGCGGCTGGTCGCCGCTCGCAGGGCATCGACCATATCAACTGCATTGACAAACCGGCGCGACGGTTGCAAGGACGTAGCCCGACGAATCACGGCTGCTTCGGCACTAGGCAACTCGCTTAAATCCAAGATGCCGCGGCGGCGTTGATCGATTACGCCAGCTTGAGAAAGATCTTCGAAGGGCAACTTGCCGGTGCGCAGTTCCAAGTAGCTGATCGCCAGCGAGAACTGATCGGAATAGGGAGTCACTTCGTCGTTGACACACTCTGGTGCCATGTAGGCCAGCGATCCACCCATCGTTGTTTTGCGAGTTGCCGATGATCCGAGGATCGTGCGCGACACACCGAAGTCGCACAGCACTACCGATTGACCCATCAATAGCAGGTTCTCTGGTTTGACATCGCAGTGTCGAATGGCCACCGGGCCTTCACCTAGATCATGTTTGGGTGCGTTGAGAAAGTCGATCGCCTTAGCGGCGTCTTCCATGTACTCGATTAATTCATCGCGCGGAATCCCTTCGACACCTTTCTGCTTGTACTCTTTGAGCAGATGATCGAGACTCTTGTCGGCAAACGGCATGGCGATAATTAGTGTGGCCGGCCGATGATCATCGGGCACGCGCGTCACGCTGGCCAGAGTACCACGCACGGTATCCAGCAGTATGCCATCGTTGACTTGATCATCGGGAATGATCTCGCCATTCTCATCGAGCAACCAAATCGCGGTCATCTGCAAAAGATGTGCATGCCGCAGGTGCTTCAGCGGTTGAATGGCTCGGTATTCTTTGCGGCCTTGAGACTGTTCCAGATTCAAGAACTTTAGCGCGGCATACGTATTGCCCGGCGCCATGGCTTGCCAGACTTCGCCAAAGTTACCGCGGCCCAGGAACTTAACCAAACGGTGGCCAGTAACGAGACGGTCACCTTCTTTGAACATCTGGCAGCTTCTCCGGAAAAATAGCCTTAGCACGTGGACGGTGCTTATTGTAACCGAACAGGTTCTTCTGCCCACTCGGTGCTGACCCACTGGGCATCGCCGTCGCCCGGGGCCAAGAAAAAGTCCAGTTTGCCGGATGGTTTACCAGAATCATATTCGTATCGATAGACCACGCGTCCATCTTCGAAGTATTGATGTTTGACGCGGTTGGCCAGCGGGGGTCGCACGACCAAACGCGCGCTGGCACCGGGCACGACGGCTATCTCCAACAAATACTTGCCCGCTTGCTGTTGGCCTTCGGCCCGCACTTTAAACTTACCACCAATGTCATGTACTTTGTCTACGCCGACCTGGTAGACATCTTTCATGTCGATCGAACCGACGATGGTGGGACCTTGTGGGCTTTTACAAATCCACAAGCGCGCAGGCAGGACGCGATCGGAGTTTGGCCCGCTGAAGGTCACTCGGCCCACGGGACGCACCTGGCCGGACTCCCAGAATACATCTGCCGACCAAAACAGCGGCTTGGGTTGATTGCCACTGGAGCCAACTTCGATAAACGACCACTCCGGTCGCAGCGTTTGTTCGGTGCGTTTGGTGCGATCGAGCTGAAAACGGACATCGTGATAATTATCGCGTGAGCGCAGCCGCCAGGCTTGCAGTTCAGGAGTCAAACGCAAAGGTAATTCTTGATGTCCTGGGAACGGAAAAGTGAACAAATTGTTCGTGCGATCGTAGTCGATCTCAATTGGATCACCCGCATGCACTTCAATTTTCAGACGACCTAGCTCTCGACTGACAGGATCAGAAAAATCAGTGACTGCGACTTCCCGATACTCAGCTTGAGGCGCATCCTGATTAATGTCCAAGGGAGATTCGGTACCAAAGGTCAATTGTCCTGCAATGTCTTTAGCCTTGTGCTGGCCCAGATGTACAACTGAATAACGCAAAGGCTCCAGTGTTCGTGACAAGACCTCAGCCAAGTTCCTGAAGTTAGCAGTGACATATTGCCCGCCTGTTCGCTTGGTTAGACCTTCTAACTTTACATCCTTCCCATTCCCAATATGGAGCACATTGAACTGAGCGCTAGCTCCGCCGGTAAATGCGTCGTCGACTTCCTTGAATGATGTATTCACTTTTACGGGATATTCGGTTAGTGGCCTGCCGCCAGGCGTACCATCGTGGGTAGGCACCACCATATTTTCACCGTCGGTGATCAAAATAACGCGACGATACACATTGGCAGTTCTATCGCGTTCAAACGAGTGATCCAAGATCTTTTTGCATTGAACGGCCGCGTAGTACAGCGGCGTATTACCATATGGTTTCAGATTCGCGAGATACTCCTGATCGATGCGGTCGATCACTTTGGGAGTCGCGTCCACAAGATCTTCCAGCGTCGTCACATCGGTACTGAAATCCGAGCCGACCAGAGTTGGAAACTTCGTCTGCCATGGTGCATTGATCTTGTTAATCCAAGTATTCGAGTGTCCGAACACAACCAATGCAATTCGGACATTAGGACGTCCCCGCAACGTTTGCAACGCATCCCGCAGATTATTCTTGGCGATCTCAAAATTGGTCTCAGAGAAAGACCCAGAACAATCTAAGGCAAATACAATCTCGAATGGTTGTGGAGTCGCGGCCACTTTGACGGTGGTTCTCAAGTCGCGCGCAAAATCGTTTTCTAATGACCACTGGACTTTGGGGCGTCCAAACTCAACTGGCAAACTAGCCGAATGACCGCGATAGTCGCAGAACAGTTTGCCTTCTTCGCCTGTCAGCGCAAATTTGGATCGCGCAGCCTGATCACCGATCTTGACCGTGGCCAGGTGCTGCATGGTCCAATCGCCCAAGTATTTCATGCGCGTCCAGTTGCGAGCCAAGCCGAGCGGATAACTGGCTGCAGGTAAGCCGACCGTCACGGTCTTCTGCACTTTGTCGGTTTCAGGACTGCCTGTGGCCAGTATCTCCGACCAGGCGATCGATTGGGATACGCGTTGTTGCAACCGTTGCTGTGCGTCGGCGCGAGGTGGCTGAGGCGCGTGCGGTAGTTTATCGCATTCATCCAAAAACGCTTGTGCACAAATGGCGAAATAGGGGCGCGAGCTGTCGGCCACCAACTCCGGTGTGCGCCAAAAGTCGTTGGCCATCCCGTCGGCCCGCCACAACAGATAGTCTTGCCAGGTCGTTTCTTCCAGCAAGCGAGCGGCATCAAAGGTTGGTGGAACCGGATACCAATTGGTAGACATGCGCACGGCCATGGCCGCTGACGCTGGCTCGCTCTTGCCCGCCGTTACACTATTGTGCCGGCCTTGCGAGGCGGCAATCTCTTGCAACATCGCCTGCCACAGCTTCTCGCTATCTGCACGCCCAGGATTACTATGCGCGTCCATACTCAGCAGCGGTGGGAAGAGCCCTAACATGGCTGGCTGGATACTCAAATCGCGCTGGAGCGGACGAATGCCATCGCTTCGGATGTTGGACGACGTCGCGCCGGCTGGTTGTGCAAAGGCCTGAAAATGCGCCAGCAGATTATCGTGCAACTCGCGGCGCTGACTGGTATCGATCGGCACATGATGCAAGTGCAAATAGATGTCGTGCAATGTTTCAGGTGTAAGTCTCTTGGTTAGACCTTGCTGATCATTCAACAGCTCTTTGACTTCCGTGCGATACCTGGCACGTATCTGTTCCATCAGCTTGCCCAGTGGAGCAGCATCGGCATTGATGTCCGCCGACAGACGTTTGGTCTCTGCTATGGCACTGGCCAACTTGCTCTGCAGCTGAGGATCAAACAGCCAATTGGCGACCAGTGGCAACTCGTCCATACTCTGGTCCAGCAACTGCCACTTGTCTCCCAGTTGCTGCAGCGCAGCGCGCGTTGATTCAATCGATGTCGGCGACAGCGAGGTCGAAACCAGTTTGCGGGCGTGCAGTTCATCGCGCTGCAGACGCAGCAGTGCAATGGCCTCCTCCATCTGCTCGCGACTCGTGCGATTGCTCAAGATCCGCGCGTCGGCTTGAACAACCTGGTAGAAACTGCGTTGAATCTGTTCTAGTGCCGTCAGTAGCAGTGGCCAGTTCCCATTGACACTCGCATCGGCGTTCCAGATGTTGGCAATCGACTGCGAGTCATCTAACACTTGTCGCAGCAAAGCCTCTTCCATGCGCGTGTCATAAGGCGCTTGTTCTATAGCAGGCCATAACTTGTTCAGCCCATCCAAGTTGTCTTTGGTCCAATGATCTGGACTTTGCTTGAGCCACCACCAGGCGAACTTGGTGAATTCATCGAGTTGTTTGGTCTGAGGCGGAGCGGGACGTTTGCCATCGGCGGCCGGGGGAGTCTGTAACCAGTCGAGCGCTAGGTCAGCATACGTGGGTTTGACCTTGGGATCCGCTGGTGCTGTGGCCAGTGGCGCTGGGGCTGGCGTTTGAACGGAAGGGGCAGTCTTATCGTTTTGGCCTGCGCCCTCTGTCGACTGTTTGGCTGCTGCTGCCGTTAACATCTCCTCCGCGGTGGCATGCGGCAATTGAAAATCAATCTTGATCGGTTCACCTCCAAAGCGTGAGGTGCCAGTTAAATTTGCGGTGCGAGTTTGGTTATCTTTCATCGCCAGGTCAGCACTGGCTAACTTGGCATTGGCCAAGGATTCGTAATACTTGCCAGCCCAGGCCAGTTGATCAGCGTGGCCGATTTCGCTGCGCACTTTGGCTACCAACCACGGGTTGTCTTGCAGTCGTTTGACGCGCCACGGTTGAAATCGATTCCAAGCCTCGGACAATCTGGCGATCATACTCGCTTGGATAACCGCAGGCTCTGCGCTGCGCGCGTTGGTCGGCTCGCAGTAAGCGACGTCAAAGTCTTTGCCTTGGACGCTCCAAACTAATTGCGGTTCTTGCAGGGCAGCGCGGGTTTGCAGCGCATGATCTTTGACCGAGCGCTGCAAATACTCGAACATCTCTTGGACTGTTATTTGGCTATCTTCATTGCGATCGGCCGCCCCGCTGAATCCTTGGGCCGTCAAGGCGCCGAAAATTGTGCCGCCCAGTTCAGGTGCGGGCCAACTCAACTGCCCCTTGCCCGCGGCGAAGACTACCGCCAAATGTCGACGCTGCAATGACTCAACTTGCGACTTGGCTAGTTCAAAGAACTCATTGGAGAAGATTGGTATGCGTGCATCGGGCAATTGCCGGCCCTGATCGACCAGGAGCAAGATGCGCGTAGCACTGTCGACCGACTTGATGATCTCCAGCACTTCCGAAAAGGGTGCAGATGACTCGTTAGAAAAATGCAAGACTGGCTGACCGTCCTTGACCACGCCATGCGCGGAAATATAGACGACCAGTGTCTTGTATTTACTCCAGCTGAATTCCGAACCGCCTGGACCACCGGGACGGGCTTGCTGCAGCTGAGTCTTTAAGATGTCATCCCATGTCCAGGGTTTGCCATACGGTGCCGTGGCCTCGTCGAAGTAACTCTTGCATTGCAGAGCTTGCTTGTTTTCGCGGGCGTTGAACCAGGCTTCAAAGCGTTCGGCGTCTTCTTTGGCCCACGAATTGGGTTGCCAAGGCGAATCGAAATTCAGACCACTCAGCACGATGCAATCGGTCGCATCGCCTCGAGGCATCAGACTAATCGCAAAGAAGAACGCAGCCGCTAGAAGTGAAGCGGCTGAAACAAACAACCACATTCCGCGCCAGCCCATTGACCTCGGACCGCCTTGAACCCAAAACGGTTTGCTGCTGGCTGCCTTGCGACCGCTCTTCCAGGAGGCAGCCCCGGCGGCGCGGGCCGGTCGAGCCGATTCCGAATTGGCAACTTCGGTCGACTTGACGCTCTTGCGCGGACCTGGCGCCTTATCGTCTTTACGCCAACCAGCCATCGATCCACCTCGATTATTGCACACTCAGGATTTACACAGGCTGGAAGCCTATGCCACACACCTACACAGGCTGACAGCCTATGCCACATCATACAGCCAACGGATGTGGGCCACATTATAAAAGACGCACAGGCCGCTAACCTTAGAAAGGTTAGCGGCCTGTGTTTGTTCACCAATGTCGGATCTTAGAACGCGCGCCAGTGCGGAGAATTATTTTTCCAGGAACAGCACTGGGGTTACGGAAACTGGTGGGTCTCCAAACATCACATGGTCGCCTGGCAGGAGCATGTACGCGGCATCGGAATCTTCCGGAGCCAGGTTCGCTCGTCCCTTGGCCGTGGCCACTACTTTCCAAGAACCTCGGAAACCACTGCCGCGAGCCGGGTCGACTTGAACATAAACGTTCGAGCCGATGGGAATAATCATCGTAGGATCTTCAAAGTGCACATAAGCGAGTGCATTTTGCGGATCGTACCCAATTACCACGCCACCCTCAGGATTGGGGCTGGACGTCAATTCCAAGTCTGGATTGACAATCGGCGCGGGGCGATTGGGGGCCAAGCGAATTTGTGGCACGGCGCCATGTGACAAGGCAGCCAGGCGAGCTGGCATGCTGTCGTTCAGACGGCGCAAGGCTGCATCTTTCAGTTCGCTTTTCTTCTGTGCGTCTTCTTCATCCTGTTTGGCTTCTTCGCTATCAGCGTCATCGGCCTTAGGCTTCTCGCCAGGAACTTCCTCGGCATCCGGCTTGGGTGCTTCCGGAACGATCGGTGGCAACTTCTTTTCGGGTTTCTTCTTCGGTGGTGGTGGCTCTTGTTCGGGTTCTTTTTCCGGTTCCATTACAGGCGGAATTGGGCTTGGGCAACAAGCCTGTAGAACGCGAACAGCCAGTTCACGCACACGCGCCGATGGCTCGACATAGCAACCGAACTCATCTTTGGCATAAGCGATCTCTGCCAATTTCTTGAGCATGGGTTCCTTGCAGCAACAGCTCATACCACACTTGCTGCAGCATTTGCCGCAAGCCAGGTTGAGCAGTTCCTCCATGGTCGTCACACGGACATCTTCGGTGCAGTCCTCAGCCGCGGCAATGAGCGCCTTGGTGATCTCGCCATCTTTGTCATAGCAACCGCAACCGATCGAAGCCAAATACTTGATGGCTTTAATCTTTTGTGGTTTGAGGTCTTCCTCTTGCTTGACCTTGGCGGCCTGCTTGATGGCTTCGTTCTTCGACTTGAGATTCTCGGGATCGCCGATGGCTTTCAGCGGCGGCTTCTTCTCAAGGTTAGGACGTTTACCCTTGGTATTGAAAAGGGCGCCATGCACTTTTCGCGCGCCTTGGGGAATTCCCAAGAAATTCCATAACGTTGGTGGAGCTGGAGCGGGCGGCGCCAACGCAGCTTCCTGTCCAACTGCTGGCGAGATGAGCAATGGTATGCACAATCCCCACAGCAAAAGTTTAGTTCTGACCCACATCTTCGCACTCCATCGCACTCAGACTTGGCATTGGTGAAGGTGATGCTCGGCCGGGTTGGGCTCTGGCCCCATTGCCCAAGTTCCGTTTGGGCTCTTCCGAGACATCATCTTTCCAGATATCGTCCGGTCGCCGAAGGAAAATTGCAAAATGGGTCAATTGAAGTCGAGGATCGATAACCGCTGTGTTAAAGTTTGTCTCAATCGATGTAGCTTGCCTCGCTTAACACTCGTAGAGCGGCTGATGTGGCATAGGCTTCCAGCCTGTGTGAACTCTGCGTTTTAAAACCAATGGCCAAGCGTCCAAAGTCTGGCGACTTCGGCTACAGCACAAGACCTCGGGAATTTGTTCCGGGTTCCAATTTAAAAACGCAGAGGAGCGGAGGATCGCAGAGAATACCAAAATCTGATGATTCACATGAATTGTCTTCTCTGCGGCCGCTGCAAACTCTGCGTTTTAAGACTGATGGCCAGGCGTCCAAAGTCTGGCGACTTCGGCTACAGCACAAGACCCCGGGACTTTGTTCCGGGTTCCAATTTAGAAACGCAGAGGAGCGGATGATCGCAGAGAATACCAAAATCTGATGATTCACATGAATTGTCTTCTCTGCGGCCGCTGCGAACTCTGCGTTTTAAAACCAATGGCCAGGCGTCCAAAGTCTGGCGACTTCGGCTACGTCACAAGACCCCGGGACTTTGTTCCGGGTTCCAATTTAAAAACGCAGAGGAGCGGAGGATCGCAGAGAATACCAAATCTGATGATTCACATGAACTGTCTTCTCTGCGGCCTCTGCGAACTCTGCGTTTTAAAACTGACGGCCAGGCGTCCAAAGTCTGGCGACTTCGGCTACAGCACAAGACCTCGGGAATTTGTTCCGGGGTCCAATTTAGAAACGCAGAGGAGCGGAGGATCGCAGAGAATACCAAAATCTGATGATTCACTTGAGTGGTCTTCTCTGCGGCCTCTGCGAACTCTGCGTTTTAAAACTGACGGGCAGCATCCAAAGTCTGGCGACTTCGGCTACAGCACAAGAACCACCTTCCCCCGGACTTTGTCCGTGCTTCAGAGCGGTGTTGGGCTCAAGAGGACCTTCGCCCTCCCGCGCGCTACTCTTTTTTATTCATCTCGACTTCCCACACCTTCTGGAAATCTTCGGGTTTAGTCAGGACGATGGTTGTTTCGCCTGCATACTCTTGCGAAGACTGGCTGTATTTGACCGAGACTTTGTAACTGCCAGCCTTTACATCCTTGTAGATAAATTTGTTCTTGGCTTTGCGTTCCTGTTTGGGAATGGCCGGAACGATGGTAAAGATCATATCGTTACGCGCCGCGCGGTTTTCATGCAGCTTGGCTTCAACCTGCAGATCACCTTTGACCTCGGGTGGTGCTGCCCCAGCTCCGCCAGCCTCTTTGGGATCGACAGGCACTACCGCATTGATAGTCAGAAACTTACCGAACGCGACGCGAGTGGAATGATCGAAGCGGTCGCTGACCACCATGGCCAGTCGATACTTGCCGGCTGGCAACAAGGAGATATCCATCTTCTGTGCCACGCTCTGAGCTGATGTCAGTTCGATAGGCTCAGCAATCAGCGGCATGGGTGGTCTGCCCTCAGCTTGAGCCGTGATGCTCTTGATGGTCAACTTGCCGCTGGAATCCACGGCCCGCAATCGAACTTCGATCGGTTTGGTATCACCAGCGGTGACCGATTCGGTCAGCAGCACACCTTGTGCATCGGAGGGAGCATCAAAGTCAGCCAAGATCGCGGGCAAGCTGGCCAACGTTTGCGGGCCACTCACTACCGAGACAGGGAACTTACGATCGTGAACTAATTGGTCATTGGAAAAGTCGAACGTTACCTGTTGATCACGTTCGTTCCAGTTGACGATCAACAGATCATCGACACTTTTGATATTGGCGGTAATCTGGCGATCGCGAACGTCGCGCAGCTTGGGGACTTGAGCTAAATGCACGGTGAAGCGACTATCGGGTTCCGGCAAGTCGACCGCCAACTGCACTTCGACGAGGGCTTTAAGATTGGGAAAGACTGCAGTGCCGCTGGCTGACAGTTCCTGCAGATCCTTTTCGGTAGGTGGCGGTGTGAAGGGCACGTAGGTCAAGCCAGGTTTGCCGCTATCCATTAATGCATAACGTCGCCACTGGACGCGCGAGCGCATGCGTTCGATCGGACGCGTAGCAGGATTCTGGCTATCGGGTCGCACGACGTATATCAGGCTGCGCGGTGTTCCGTCGACATCCAACCACACTTCACCATCTAGAGCTGCGAAGCGCAAGTTGGGCGAAGTGAAGTCGGACCAGGTGGCCTTGTCTGTGGGCATGCTTAGACTGCCAGCCATGATGTTCTCGTTGTTGCGTCGCCAAGGCAATGGATCCCAAGTGATCTTCAATGGCTGTTTGGCTAGATCGTCGGGTGCCTCGTCGGCTCGACCATCACTGTTGACATCGCGCCACCGCAGGCTGACGCGCAGGTCTTGGCCACGTTCCATTTGCACGCTGCCTTCCAATAAATCGGCCGCCTTGCGCGGCCGGAGATTGACCACATAAGTTTTGGCTGGCTTGTCATCGACGAACATTTGAATGGCCATGCCGCCAGCCACGCTGAGGGCTGCCGCAGAAGGAGGCGTCGCGGGTGGAGTGCCCGCAGTAGCCGGGTCGGCCGGAGGTGTGACGGCCGCGGCCGTCGCGGGTGCAAAAAACTTAACGATACCCTTGTCGCTGCCTTTGATCTTTTCAGTCCAAGTAAACTCTGGGTTGCGTGACTGGAGATTCGGAACCGCTTGCAAGTGCGCAAAACTACCGGTCGGTTCATCGGAGAACACATGCAACTTTAAGGTGACCTCGTGAGCGCGCGAATCGAGGTTTTGGACTGAGAATTGAAACTTTGATTCACGGCCTGCAAAGGGCGCTAAAGTAAACCGCGAGGTCGCGGCCAGCGTTTTCCATTCGGGCACGCCGTTGACTAACAAACGCTGGGCCCAAAACAACTGCACGGGATCGTCGACCGGTAAATCAAAAGCCAGGTCACCTGGTAACCTGCGAATGCCTGGACTGGTCGATGTCAATGTCAACCCGCCGAGCGTTTCACTGCTGAGCGTCTTTTCGCTTTTAAGAATTTTTAAAGCCAGCCGATAACTGCCACGTTGCTCTTTGAACCAATTGCGTTCCAGCGGTGTACCAGGTTGGTACAGCTGTTGATCGATCAACACATCTACGTTGACCGGGTTCAAGTGCATCACGGGGAACGGCAAACTGGCATCACTGGCCTTGAGCGACAAGGTCAAGTCGGTCGCACCTTCTAGACGAATGGCCTCGCCGGTGACGGCGATGGCGCCACCCTCGCGATCCCATTGAATCAACCAGTACTTCAGTTGCTCCGGAGGTTTGGGGAAGGTCGGAAATTCGCTTCCGTTCTCCATGCGTTTCCAAGGCGATTCTAACTCCGAAGCCACACACAGATCGCGCGAATCTACTTGTGCGATCTTTTCGATCGGCAGATCGCTGAGGTTGTTACCTTCGCGCGCAGTTCGATAGGCCAGGATGTCAGCGGAGACATCGTGTTTTGGCTCGCTCCACAGCGGCTCGGGTACGGTGGTATTGGGCGACAGGTCCAAGTATTGATCGCCCTGCAGCCGATCGTTATCAACGCGCAGGCTTACCCGGGACTGAAAATCTCGCAGAGCCAAGCGCTGACTGGCGGTTAGTAAACTGGAACGCAAGATTATTTCGGTGGCAGCGGCCGCCTGGCCGCCATTCTGATCCAGGTTGGAGGACAAACTTCTGCGAATCTGCGCGATCAAGCGATCCAGCTCTTCGCGCAGCAATTGTTCGACCGTCTGAGGCTGTCGGGTTGCCAAAGCTGTTTTGATCTCCGCGGTGCGATCGCGATCAAACTTGAGGTTGGTATTAAGAGTCTCGAGCGAGGCTAAGAGTTTTAAGCTATCTAAGTGAATGAAGGCCCACTGCCGCTCCGTTTGCAGTTGTTGATAGCTGTTGAGAAACTGCTGGCGCTGAGTGGGATCAACTTCGCCATCGATCAAATTGGTCGGCGGCTTAACTTGACGGGAACTTTGGGCCAAATCGTTTCGAAGAGTTGCTATATTATCTGCAGCGCGATCGCTACCGGCGAAGTATCGCAACTCGAGGTATAAGATGCGCGTGGCAATGTCTTTCATCGACAACGGAGAGAGCATCGCTTCGGACCAACCATATAGTTCTTCAGAAGGCGTGCGCAGGCGATCAAACTGTTCCCACACGGCAACTAGCTCACGCAATTCTTTGGGTTGTTTGGCAAGATCGGGCTCAGCTGAATTAGTTGATGCATCAACTATTTCTGATTTGTCTTTCTCGGCGTTTCGGGAGCTGTCGGGCGCATCTTTGGATGGCTTGGCAGGAGCAGGTACGCCTAGTGGCAACCCGGTCTTGGTATTGAGGACTAAGAGCTGACTTTGATCGGCTCCATCCCAGCCTTGGGAACTGGACGCTACTAAGCCTGTGCCGGTTTTCAGCAGCCATGGGAATTGAAACCTCTGGCTATCGGCGCTCACGCGACGCGCCACGTAATCGGCTAGATGACTGACGGTCAAATGCGAAGCACCTTTGGGTATCGCCGCCAGGTGTGTTGGATCCGGATCGGGAGGCAAGCGCCGCGGTTCGATTAGTAATCCTTCGGTCACCGCTCGCGCGAAGAGTGAGCGACGTTCGAGATTATCCACCAGTGATACCTGGCCTTGCAGGTGAGAGACCAGGATCCAAGTCGGCTGGCTGCCGCGTGGATTAACTTCTTTTTGCACGCTGGACTCCAGCGCGCTGATGAAGTTATTGGCCAACAGATTGATGCGCGGATCGAAGACCTCTTGCCCCCAATCGAGAATCAAGAGTTTGGGACCTTTCCACGTAGCCATGCTCTTTAAAATTTCAGTGACGCGCAGCAAGCTCTTAACATTGCTGCTGCTACTGGCGACATCATTGAGGCGAAACGTATCGCCCACGATCACCGCATTTCCTGAGTGAACAATGCCGGTGCCTTGCAGCCACACGATGAGTGCGTCGCTGCGATGGAGTGATTTGGTCGACTGTTGGATGCTGGCGGCCAAGCCTTCTTCATCCAGATTCTTGCTCAACTGGCTCACGCGCACAGCATGAACGCCGGGCGCTCGCGCCTGATCCAGGACTTTATCCCAAGCCTGTTCCACGTATCGAGCTGGAGGTAATGCGAACTGATTTTCGTCGGCCGACTTGCCGGCCATCAGAATGATGGTTTCCTGATTATGCTGGGAAGTGATCCAATAGATGACCAGTCCGATCAGCGTCACCGAGAAGATCAGTGCGGTGGTAGCGAGAGTTCTTCGGCGACTGAGGCTCGAGGCGCCTGGGGGTGGCAGCGCGCGCTTTTGCTTCCAACTGGCGGGGGCTTTCGACACTTGACTGGCCTGTAATTTCAATGAATGGTGCGCCGGGACGGAAGCCCATTCTAAGTTTTAGTTCTTCATCCATTCAACCGTTTAAGGTCCACAAAGGCAGAACTAGATCATCTCTGTTAGAATGCTGCTCGAGCCGCTATCTTAGGCAGACTCTCCATCCCGTGTGTGAATTGCCCCTGTTTCGCAACTCGTCCCCTATTGCCAACTTCCGTGGATTGAAGCACCCTTCATGCGATATCCCAAAGTTCATTGGTTCGAAGGAATGTTCCTTCGACCACAACATTTCCAAGCGGCCGATCGCTTTGCCGGTGAACAACTGGTGGCGGCCATGCAGTGGCAACACGCCTATGCCTATGGACTGCAGAGCCTGCAAATTCAGCCTGATGCTCTGGCCGCGTATGCCTTTCAACTCAATAACCTACGCATTGTCTCACGCGAAGGCGACATTATCGAAGTCAGCAGTGCCCCGCTGCGCATTGGCCTGAAAGAGGCTTTGGGCAAAAGTGCGTCGGTTACTGTCGTGGTGGCAATTCCCAAATATCAATCTGCACGCCCCAATGTAATTGGTTCGGCCAACTCGATGGCCCGCTACTCGGTACAGGCCCTCAACATCCCCGATGAAAACTCTGGTGTGGGGGATACCGAAGTTCACTTCAAGCATCCGCAAGTGCGACTAATGCTGTCGACTGAAAGTCTTGAAGGCTACGACACCTTACCCATAGCCCGCATCAAACGCGGGGCCGGTGATGAAGCGTTGCCCGATATCGATATCGACTACATTCCACCGCTGCTATCGTTTTCGTGTTGGGAGCCGCTGGCCCAGGGAATCGTGCGCTCGCTGTACGACCTGTTTACCCAAAAGATGGAAGTCCTGGCCGAACGCGCGGTCAGCCGCGGACAAACGCTCGGTAGCGCCAACCCCGGCGATCTGGAAGACCTCATGATGCTCACGCAGGTCAATCACGGAGTGGCGTTGTTGCAAGCGCTGACTTATTCGCAAGGTGTTCATCCATTTGTGGCTTACACCGAACTGTGTCGCCTGGTGGGGATGCTGAGCATCTTCGGCGCGGCTCGACGCGTGCCGCATGACTTGCCGGCTTACGATCATGATGACCTGGGCCGAATTTTTCGTTGGCTCTATCGCACGTTGTGCGAATTGCTCGGTTCGGCCAAGAAGCTCGAATACGAACAGCGATTCTTCATTGGCACCGAGCGTGGGATGCAAGTTTCGATCGATCCCAAGTGGTTGCATTCCAGTTGGCAGTGGTACGTTGGAGTGCATGGCGAGAATATCTCGGCCGATAACACCCGCGAACTTCTACGTCCGGGCGTACTGGACTGGAAAATGGGTAGCGAGAAACAAGTCGATTTATTGTTCCGATATCGCATGCCCGATGTGAAGCCCGGCGAAGATCTGCGGATCGTGCCGCGAGCCTTGCCTAGCCAGCAAGGCTGGATCTACTATGAAATTCGTCGCGAAGGTCCAGCTTGGGCCGACGTCTTGGCCACGCAGACGCTGGCGATCCGGTTTAATACCAATATTATCAATAATTTGGAGACGCTGCCCAATCAACGTCGCTTGGAAGTCGTCTATAGAGACAAGCGAGCTATGCTCGAGTTTGCCTTGTTTGCGGTTCCGGGAGCCCAGGTATGAGTCCAGAGTTCGCGCGCGCCGTCGATCCGATCTTCCTGAATGTCCTGCGAGCTTGGGATCGAATCCAATTGCACGCCGACGTGTCACATGTTTCGTTGCATTCACAGTTGTTGGTCGGAATTCGCGAAGCCGATGACCGCTTGCGTAACAGCCAATTTCAAGAAGCGTGGGAATTAGCCCGATATGCACTGTGCGCCTGGATCGATGATCTCATGATCAATCGTCCTTGGGCCGGTCAACATTGGTGGGAGAATAATAAACTGGAGTTTCAGTTATTCAACACCAACGATGCGGGTACGATGTTCTTTCAAAAAGCTTTGCAGGCGCAGAAGATCACCAACCGCGATGCGATTGAAGTCTTTTACATCGCGGTCATCCTGGGATTCAAAGGACTGTATGCTGTTAACGATGCCCAGTATGCAGCACAAAGTTTTGGTTTACCGGCCACGCGCGAAGAATGGGCTCGCCGCGCATCATCGATGCTCAACACGCGGCCGACTCGACCTTCGATCAGCGGCACGGCTGTGGCTGCCAGTGGTGCCCCGCCGCTGGATACCCGACTGACGCTGGTGGGCGCCGTATTGTGCCTGTTAATGCTGGCGGTTTTGGCCGCCTTCGTCGGATACTGGGGCTTGATTTACCAAGCATCTGAAATTTGAGAACCACACTTTGCTCTCGACACTGACCTCATACTTACGCACGATTCTTTTGACACCGGCCAATTGGCTGGTCAGCGCTGGCCGCTGGATGCAGATGAGTCTGCCAGCGCGGGTAATGATCGTGCTGTTTGTGTTCGTGATCTTGGTCGAGATTGGTTATTTTGGTGTGCTGTGGTACGTCGATACCAACAACGCTTATTTTTCGTCGCGACTGAAGACTTTCTTTGTGCCGTTCTTGGTTATCTTGATCGCGTTGCCGGTATCGGCCTATTACGCCACGCGTTTTTGGTTGGAGACGCCCCCCAGCGAATATCCCGATATCGACGAAGCCTGGCGGCTAGGGCTGGAGGCACTGGCCAAAGCCGGCATCGACATCAATGATGTGCCGCTGTATTTGACGCTGGGTGTTAGCGATGCCAAAACGGCCGACCAGGTGATGCAAGCTGCCAACTGGGACTTGAAGGTCGATGGCGAGCCCGGCGGTGCACAGCCACTGCGCTGGTATGCATCGGATCGCGCCGCCATGCTGTTCTTACTGGATGCCAGTGCGACGTCCGCGATCCAACGCATCGACCAGTTGGCTGAGTCGAGTGGCCCGGATAATATCCGTGGCACTTTAGTGGGTGCATCGCCAACGGACGCTGGCGGAGGCAGAGGTATTCGCGGCACGATCGTAGCTGGAGCAGAACCTAAAGCCAATCCATTCTTCAGCGGATCAGCGGCCGCTGGTGAAGGAGCTAGAAGTAGCATTAAGGGCACGATGATTGCCGGGGCTGCCCTGGCCGACCAGCCTGCTGGGGCCCCCAGTCCGCAATTGGCGCGGCAAGACCGAATCGAGCACAATCGACGCCTGGGGCGAGTTTGTGAACTGGCTGTAGGCACGCGATTGCCGCACTGTCCGATCAATGGCTTGCTGACGATTGTCGACTGGAATGTACTGCTGGCCAGTCGCGATGCGCAGCTGTCGTCCAGCATGCGTTCCGATTACGATGCGATTGTGCAATCGGCCAAGATGGTCGTGCCGATGGTGGTGTTAGTTAATGGTTTGGATGTTGATCCAGGCTTCGTGGAACTGTCGCGACGTGTGGGCGAAGACAAAGCCAAGAACAACCGTTTCGGACATGGCTTCAATCATTTGATTCCGCCCAATTCCAATCAGTTAGGCGCCCTGTCAGCCCATGCGGCTGGCGCGTTCGAAGATTGGATCTATGATTTGTTTCGTCACCCCGACTGTTTAGATCGTTCCAATAACGAGAAGCTCTTCGGTTTGTTGTGCCGCACTCGCAACGAGTTGGCACCGCGCCTGAGTGAGATGTTAGCCGGTTTGGCTGGCACTGCAGACTCCGACCGCACGCTGATGTTGGCGGGATGTTACTTTGGTGCCACTGGTCGCAACCAGGCCAAACAAGCTTTTGTGCGCAGCGTGGTCGAGAAACTGGTAGAACTTGAAGACGACATTGAATGGTCACCCTCTGCGCTTGAAGCCGAAGCGCGATTGCAGGGCGTCCTGCGTATGGTCACCATCCTCAATGCCCTGCTGGTTGCATTCATCTTGGGTGTAATCGCCTACAAGTTCTTTATAGCCAGCAGCTAAAAAAGGGGTCAGGTCTCTTTTTTCGGCACGTGGACGCGTCCACGTGCTGAGCGTCCAGATTTAAAGAGGAGTTCCAAACTTGTCCACTCCCCAAGGCGAAGACGGGCGCCCGCCAGCCGAAGAGTCCAATGCGCATTTGATGCAGCAGATGTTGGAAGCTACGCTGGCCCAGCGTGATGGTTCGCTCTCTGAAAATGAATGGAGCGTTTTGAGGCGAGTTGCCAGTGAGGCCCATGGTCGCGGAGCGGGAACGGTCGAGTTTGTCGAAGCCCTGATCTGGGAACTTTGCGGATTGCGTTTCCCTAAGATCCAACAAGATACTGTTACTTGTAAACGCATGTGCTTACGCATCGCCGCCACCTTGGCTGCCGATCCCAGCGCACGTAAACGCCTCAATGAATTTCAGCAACACCTGCTGCAACCCTGAATAGAACTGCCCCAAAAAGCGTGTCTGAACCAACTGCGCAGCAAATCACCGACTTGATCAATGAAGGCCATGCCCTGGTGCGTTCGTTGGCGCTGCGCATTTACCGCAACGTCCCGGTGAAAGTCGACTTGGATGATTTGATTGCTTATGGCGAGTTAGGCTTGGCTGAAGCGGCTCGCGATTTCGATGCGGAATTCGGCAATCAGTTCAGTACGTTTGCTTACTATCGTATTCGCGGGGCCATCTATGACGGCCTGGCCAAAATGACTTGGACCAGTCGCGCTCGATACCGCCGTCTGCGTTACGAGTCGATGGCTGATGACGTCTTGGAATCTGAGCGCGAAAGCGATGACGGACAACCCAAGTCGGCTGAAGAGAGCGGACGTTGGTTCCTGCGAGTCACCCAGCGCTTGGCCATGGTTTACCTGGCCAGTGACGATGACGACGAGCACAATCCGGTGCAATCGGCCGTCGATCCCTGCGAGACAGCGCCCATGCGTTTGATGCATCGAGAAGCCAGCGAAAAACTCCGCACGATGGTGGAACGCCTGCCCGAAGTAGAAAGCAGATTGATCAATTATGTCTATTTTGAGGGATTAACGCTTCAGGAGGCTGGGATTAGGCTAGGTTTTAGTAAATCGTGGGCCAGCAGATTGCATGCTAAGATTCTGGAGCGGCTAGCCGATGATATGCGCCGCCTGGACCTCCACGACTAGTACTAGTCCTCCTCAGGGCAACCTCCTCCCATGTCTCAGCCGGCATTATTAGATTTCGATGCGCTGGTAGCCCCCATCAGCGATACGCATCCATGTGGCACCAGTTATGACTCGGGGGAAAACCCCGTGCTGACTCAACTCTTTAGCGAACTGCGCACGCTGACCAACGTGGCTCGCAATTACGAGAAGCAACGTTACCTGATGGCCTCCGGGGCTGTTGAAGTTGAGCAGGCATCGGAGTCGCCAAACTGGAACCGCATTGCTGATCTGAGCAACGAGATCATCTGTCGGCACAGCAAAGATACCCGCGCGATCGTGGGCCTGATCGAATCTGCCACGCGCGTCTACAGTTTGCCTGGTTTGCGCGATGCGCTCAAAGCCGGCTTGATGTTGGTTGAACGTTACCAACTGCAATTGTTTCCCGAGACCGAGCCCGGCGAATATCCCCACTACTGTCTTGAATTCATCGGCAAGATCTGCGAGTCCGAACTTTATAACTTGCAATCGGCCATTTACCAGGCTGATTTGTTCGAGAACTCGCCAGGCTTTAGTTGGTTCAGTTACTCCAGTGCAACTCAACTGGAAAAGCAGCTTCCAAAAGTCCGCGAAGAAGAGCGCGCCATTCTGATCGAGCGCAGTCCGATGACGCTGGAAAAATTCCGCGTCAAACTGGCCGAGTTCAGGAAGCGGAGCGACTTTCGAGAGTTTGCCGAGCAAGTTGATGAAGCACTCGGCGCTGCCATTGCTTTGGACAAATTGCTAGGCTCCCTCAGCGACAATCAAGTTGGTATCACACGGTTGGTGGGCGACTTGACCGAGTTGCAGCGTTGGTATCGCAACTTGACGGGCGAGTATATCGACAAGCTGCCCGCCGAGACGGTAGCGGCGACCGATAACGCCACGAGCGCCTCCAGTACCGGTGAAACTGCGACGACCAATACCTCCGGCACCGTTGGTGGTTCGAACGTTTCGTCCAGCACCTTGGCCACCCGCGATCAGGCCTTAGCCAGTCTTTTGCAGGTCGCCGCCTTCTTCCGTGCGACCGAACCGCACTCGCCGCTTTCCTATGCACTGGAGCAGGCAGTTCGATGGGGGAAAATGCCCTTACCCGAATTGCTGCGCGACCTGGTTCAGGACTCCAGTGTCCTGGCGCAGGTCTATCAACGCATGGGAATTCAAGAAAAGCCCGACAATTCCGACGAGTGAAAGTAGCAATCAGGCTCCGCTTCGGTTATTTTTTCGCATAGTGGACCAAATTACGGATATAGTGTTGATCCCCTCCCGCGCTGAGCAATTCCGGGCCGCCCTTCGGTCCCGTGCTGCGCATGTGAATTGATGTTCTTGGTTACTGTTTAGGAGATGATATGAGTTCTGTACACAGCAAGCTCAGTAGAGTTCGCAAGCCCCGCGTCCACATCACCTATGACGTTCAAATTGGTGATGCTACCGAAAAGAAACATCTCCCGTTCTTGATGGGTGTGGTTGGAGATTTTTCGGGCAACAAGCCCACCAGCCAACTTAAACCGCTGCGCGATCGCAAGTTTGTCAACATCGATCGCGACAATATCAACGATGTGCTCAAGAGCATGACGCCTGGCGTCAGCATGGAAGTCGAGAACACGCTCAAGGGCGATGGCTCGATGATGAAGGTCAATCTCAAATTTGAATCGATGGAAGATTTCAGTCCAGCTAGCGTGGCTTCGCAAGTTGAGCCGCTGAAGAAGCTGTTGGAAGTGCGTGACAAGTTGAAAGATCTGCGATCCAAAATGGACGTCAGTACTGATCTGGAAAACACGCTGGAAGAAGTGCTGAAAAATACAGAGAACGTAGCCAAGTTGGCCGGCGAACTGGGACTGAAAGAAGACAAGTAGTCTGCCAGCGACACCTTTGTCAATCAACACTTACGCCACCAACATGTGCCAGCGCAGGCGCACTATGGGCCGCGCCTACCT
Organism: Rania fehmarnensis; assembly: GCF_056494185.1. Classification (NCBI taxonomy): domain Bacteria; kingdom Pseudomonadati; phylum Planctomycetota; class Planctomycetia; order Pirellulales; family Pirellulaceae; genus Rania; species Rania fehmarnensis. The sequence continues at coordinate 7,859,222 of NZ_CM151398.1, read as the reverse complement.
TTGCCTCTGAGTACGGTTTAACAAACTCGCCTGCAGATTTCGGGTTCAGGCAGTAGCACATCGATTCAACACTTACCCAAAACATAGAAGGCTCCTCATCAATGGCTGATCCAAACGCACAACCCTCCACTGAATCGGCAGCGACCACTACTACCGAATCACAAAAAGGCTTTTTGACCCAAGCCATCCACGCCACTAAGCAAACCGAAAAGCCGCGAGCCGAAGAACTCCTGCGAAACTTTACCGAACAAGCGCTCGAAGGTGTTGTCACGTGGGACAAGAGCATGTCCCGCTCGATCCAAAACGCGATCGATGCCATCGATGTCAAAGTCTCCAAACAACTTTCGGCCATCATGCACAATGAACACTTCCAGAAACTGGAAGGTTCATGGCGCGGGCTGCAATTTCTGGTCATGAGCTCGGAAACGGGCACGGACCTGAAATTGCGAGTATTCAACTGCACCAAAGACGAACTCCGCAAAGACCTTGAAAAGGCGGTCGAGTTTGATCAAAGCAATTTCTACAAGAAGATCTACGAACAAGAGTTCGGTATGCCCGGCGGTATTCCGTACGGCTCACTGGTGGGTGACTTCGAATTCAAGAATCATCCTGATGATATGCAAATGCTGCGCAACATCTCCAGCGTGGCCGCTGCAGCCTTCTGTCCCTTCATCGCGTCGGCCGGTTGCGAGATGTTTGGCTTTGACAGTTGGACTGACCTCAATACACCGCGGGATCTGAAGAAGATCTTTGATAACGTCGAGTACACCGCTTGGAAGAGTTTCCGCGAAACTGAGGACTCGCGTTTCGTTACCCTGACCATGCCCCGCACGTTGGCACGCTTGCCCTATGGAGCTCACACCAAGCCAATCGACGAATTCGCCTTTGAAGAAGTTGAATTAGGCGCCGATGGCAAACCCAAGACGACCGACCATCATGAGTATTGCTGGATGAGCACCGCCTACGTCATGGGCGCGCGTCTTACCGATGCCTTCGCCCAATACGGTTGGTGCGTGGCCATTCGCGGACATGATGGTGGTGGCAAGGTTGAGAATCTGCCGACTCACATCGTGCGCGCAGCCGACGGTGATTTGGAGTTGAAGTGCCCCACCGAAGTTTCGATTCCCGATCGTCGCGAAAAAGAAATCAGCGACTGCGGATTCTTGCCTTTGTGCCATTACAAAGAAACTGACTATGCCGTTTTCTTTGGTGGTCAAACCACGCAAAAGCCCAAGCAGTACGAAGGCAAGGACGGAGTGGCGGCTACCGAAAACGCAGCCATCAGTGCACGTCTGCCTTACATCCTGGCCACCTCCCGCGTCGCTCACTACTTGAAGGTCATCGCTCGCGACAAGATCGGCTCGTTCCTGGAACGCGAAGAATGCGAAACCTGGCTGAACAACTGGATCACCAACTATGTCAATGGTGACCCCAATCCCAGCCAAGAATCCAAGGCGCGCAAACCACTGGCGGCGGCGGAAATCAAAGTCAGCGAAATCCCTGGTTCCCCTGGTTCCTATAGCGCGGTTGCTTACCTGCGACCTTGGCTGCAGTTCGAAGAACTCACCGCTTCGTTGCGTCTAGTCACTAAGATCCCGAGTGGTAAGAAATAGTCCACGTGCTTATCAACCAAAGGACTACGCGATGAGTTCGCTGGAGCCCTCGGGTCAAAGTGCTGGTCAGCCATACAGAGAATTAGAATCCGGTAACTGGGCCGCATCCGGCCCAGATACACCGTCTCTGCTGGATCAGGTTCTAACTCAAAGCCAGGCAGTTGGAACTGCCGGCAGCGAGCGACCGGATGACACACGCGCTCAAGTTGCAACCGGAAGCCTGCAGCGGTTCAGCGAAAGCGATAATTTCGACGAGCAGTTGTTACTCTGGTTTGGTCCCGAGCGGCTGCGTCGCTGTGCGGTCGATGCCCACGAGGGGAAAGACTGGTTAAAAGACCAGATCGATCGCGATGTGGCGCAGATCGATACGTTGTTGCAGAGCCAGTTGAATGCGATTTTGCATGCGCCCGCGTTTCAAAAACTGGAAGCGTCGTGGCGCGGCCTCGAGTACCTGGTTGCGGCGCGAGATCAATACTCCGACGCGCCGATTCGAGTTGAAGTATTGAATGTCAGCTGGGCCGAGTTGAGCCGCGACTTTGAAAACGCCTCCGAGTTTGATCAGAGTCAACTGTTCAAGAAAGTCTATGAAGAGGGCATTGGTCAGGCTGGTGCCAATTCTTTCTCGGCGATTCTGGCCGACTACGCTATCCATCCTCGGCTCAGTCGCGAACATCGTTTTGATGATATGAACATTCTGCGTGGTTTGGCGCAGGTGGCCGCAGCCGCATTTTGTCCGCTGATCACCAATGCTCATCCGTCGATGTTCGCCGTCGATAACTTTGCTGAAATCAAGAATACGGTTAATCTGCAGACCCTGCATTCAGGCATGGACTTTTTTGCCTGGCAGCGCTTTCGAGAGATTCAAGACTCGCGTTTCGTCTGCCTGGCTATGCCGCGGCTGCTGATGCGGCAACCCTATCGCGACGATAGACGCCAGGGATTTCCATTTACCGAATCCGTAACGCAGACCAACGATTATCTATGGGGTGGAGCTGCCTTTGGCATGGGCGAGGTACTCATGCGAGCCTTTGCCGATAGCGGTTGGTTTGCCAACATCCGCGGCGCGCAGCGTGGAGTGGAAAGCGGTGGCCTGGTGCTCGGACCAACTGCGGATCCCTTTACGACCGAACCATACGAAAACGCTCCACGAGCTCTGACCGACTATGTCGTCAACGATGAATTTGAGCGTGAGTTGGCCGGGGCTGGTTTCTTGCCGATGTGTGCTGCCAAGGATATGCCGCTGGCTGCCTTTTATTCCGCCAGCACCTGCCAGAAGCCCAAAGAATACAATAGCTTCGAAGCCACCATGAGTTCGCGACTGAGTGCGATGCTGAACTACATGCTGTGCGTCTCGCGATTCGCTCATTACTTAAAACATATTGCCCGCAATCGTATCGGCAGTTGTGGCTCACCCGAAGAATTGCAAGACATTTTGCAGAACTGGATCAATCAATATGTCTCGCCCGATAAAGATGCTAGTGCTACGACACGACTTCGCAAGCCGCTGTTGGAAGCCGAGATTCGAGTTAGTTCCATCGCTGGACGCGCAGGTGAATACATGTCGGTCTTCCAGTTAGTGCCGCATCATGAACTGGACGACATGCGCGTTTCGATTCGACTCGATACGCGTTTGGTAAAACCTTCGACGTAAGTTATCATTCCGACTTTCCCATCCCTCAATCTTTGCTAGTGAACATCCATGGACGCGAAAGCATTGTATACCGCTGGCCAATTGGCTGAGGCCACCACTGCTGCTCTCAGCTATATGAAGAGCAAGCCGACCGATATCGGTGGCCGCTTGTTTTTGGCTGAACTGTTTTGCTTTCAAGCGGAATGGGATCGAGCCGAGAAGCAGTTGGATACTGCGGCCCAGCAAAGTCAGGATGACGGTTTTTTCGCGTTGCTGCTGCGACAGTTGATTCGCGGTGAGATCCTGCGCGAACAAGTGTTCAACGAGGGGCGTTCGCCGCAGCTGGTTGGTGAGTTACCCGCAGATGCCAAACTGCAATTGGAATTATGCGCCGTTTTGCGATCAAACGATGCGAGTCAATCCGCGGAACTGGTTGAACAGGCTGCTTTGAATCGCGCGCCTGTGTCCGGAATATGCAACGGTCAGGCGTTCGATGATATTCGCGATTTAGATGACCGCATTGCAGGTGTCTTGGAAGTGATCACCGCCACAGGCAAGTACTACTGGGTACCCTGGAAGTCACTCCGCACACTCGAACTAAGTCCCCCCGAACGCCCATCCGACTTGCTGTGGCGGAAAGCGGAGATCGACGTGGTCGATGGTCCAGAAGGTCAGGTCTTTATTCCTGTGCGGTATCCCTGTCCCACCAGCGAGGGCTGGGACGATCAATTGCGTCTGGGCCGTGCCACCACCTGGGCCGGCGATGATCCAGGACCCATTCATGGACTGGGACAGCGGATGGTGCTGGTCGGGCAAGACAGCCTGGCTTGGATGGACATTCAACGCATCGAAGTGACTCAACCCGAGTAGGCATGTGGACGTGTTCACGTGCTAAGAAAGTGTTACCGAGGTACTGGCGATGAGTCGCATCACTCCCGAACAACTGCTGGTCCCTTCCTTGTTGGATCGTCTACTGGATGACGAACCGGACGTTAGTCAAGAACTGCCGCGATCGCGTGCCCAGCGCCTGGCCGACTTGAAACTGAGCGTGCGGCGCGACTTGGAACATTTGCTCAACACGCGCATTTGCCTGCGTGAAATGTCGGATGAGCAAGAGCATCTGAAAACCTCGGTGCTCAACTTTGGCATTCCCGATTTCAGCGGTGTGGCCATGGGCTCGCGCGAGAAGCAAGAACAGTTGCGGCGACGTGTCGAAGATGCAATTCGTCGCTTTGAAACTCGATTTAAATATGTCCGAGTCGAATTGGTAGTGGATCCCGAGAACCAGTTGCAACGGGTCATTCGTTTCCGCATTGATGGTATGCTGCACGCCGAACCAGCACCTGAACCGGTTGCCTTCGATTCACTCTTAACACCAGCTGTCGGTCAGTTCCAAGTTAAAACGAGCGAGCTATGAAAGATCCTCTGCTCGACTTCTACGAGCGTGAACTGGCATTCATTCGCGAAGAAGGTCGCGAGTTTGCGCGTCGCAATCCGAAGATCGCTGGACGCTTGCGGCTATCGGATGCGGAAAATGTCGAGGATCCGCACGTCTCCCGCCTGATCGAAGCCTTCGCTCTGTTGTGTGCTCGCCTGCGCATCAAGATGCAGGACGAGTTTCCTGAGATCTGCCAGACGCTGTTACAAGCTCTTTACCCGCAGTACCTGGCCCCGGTTCCACCGGTGTCGATCTGTCAATTGGAGCTGTCGGATCTGTCGCTGGATGTGCCCACAGGCCGCTGGATCAAACGTGGTGAACGACTGGAAACGGAAGCTGCCGAGGGAGTTCAATGCGCGTTCCGCATGTGTTTTGACACGCAACTCTTGCCGCTGTCGGTCACCAAGGCAGAGTACTTTGAACATCCATTGCCCTTTGATGTCGATGTGACTTGGAAGGATCAAGTCGAAGCGGCTATTCGCTTGACGCTGGTCAGCCAGTCCGAGAAGTTGCCTTTGTCGGCCATGCAGTTCGAGCACTTGCGATTCTACCTCGGAGGATCAAGTGCACTAGGCAGCGAACTGTACGAAGCATTGTTCCGCGATGCAGTGGGATTGGTTTTGACATCGCCCAATCATCCTGGTGGTCTGCGCGTGGCTCGCCAAGCAATTCAGCCGGCTGGTTTCGCCAGTGATCAAGGCCTGCTGGATCATGATCCGCGCACCATTAATGCTTATCGACTGCTCTGGGAATTCTTTGCTTGCCCAGCCAAGTTTCGCTTCGCCGACTTGAAAGTGGGCGCAGCCTGGTCGGCGGCCATTGGCTCCAGCCAGTCAGTTGAGCTGACGATCTTGCTGCGCCGCGCTCATCCGCTAATACAGCGCGAACTGCGCAGCGATACACTCCGCTTGGGATGTTCGCCAATCATCAATCTCTTCGAACAATCGGCCGAGTCATTTCGCCTGGTCGAGAGCAAGAGTGAGTATCGAATCATCCCCAATGCCCGCAAACCGCTAGGCACAGAAGTCATTTCGGTTGACCAGGTGCATGCGACCAGTCCTGGCGGACAAGAGAAACGTAAGTTCAAACCGTTCTATTTGCCCAGCCACCACGAGCAATCGGGCCAGCAGGCGATGTATTGGCACAGTTCACGTCGCCGAAGATTGGCACCTGATTCCGATGGCGATCGCGGTACCGAAGTTTTTTTGACGCTGGTCGATTTGCAGTCGCAGCCACAGAACTTGCAGGATTGGACGGTCCACGTCAGCACCACTTGTTGCAATCGCGACATCGTGGCCAGGCTACCGTTTGGTCGCGGCCGACCGAAGATTACACTGCGCAATGCTGGGGCTGCGGTCAAAGTGGAGATGCTTACGCCACCGACAGGCACGCTGCGACCCGTGGTTCCCGACGAATATTATTGGCGGCTATTGTCGCACTTGTCGATGAATCATTTATCGCTGGCCAATACACCTGCCGGTGCCGAAGCCGTGCGGGAGATTCTCAGTCTGTATAACGCGCATGGCAGTGACGAAACCAAGCGGGCCATTCAGGCCATCGACAAGATCTCTTACTCTCGAGACGTCGGCCGGTTATCGGCGGAAGTGGGCACCGGGTTCTGCCGTGGCGTACGTGTTGAAGTGGTGGTGGATGAAGAGCGCCTGGTCGGTATGGGGCGTTACCTCTTTGCCACGATCCTGGATAACTTCTTCTCGCAAATGGCCACCATTAATTCCTTCACAAGGTTGATAGTACGAGAGTCGGTGAGCATGTCGGTTATTTTTGAGGGCCAGCCGCGCGCGGGCGATCGATTCCTGTTGTAAGGGCCGAGAGTTTAAGTGGTACGCAAACAACAACTCGATGCACACGATCCGTCAGCGATTAAAGAAGTCAGCTTCTTTCAGTTGATACGGACCATTGAACGCGAGACCGGTCTGCGGCTGGGTGGCGAACTAATGCCCACCGCCGAACCCGTTGTGCTGAAGGCCGATCCTGATGGGCACTTTGCCGCTACCGAAGTTTGCACTTGGAATGCGCAAGCCGAGATACCGGAGGTCAAGGTTTCCTTCTTTGGTCTGTTCGGCCCCAGCGGCGCGCTGCCTCATCATTACACGCAGCTGATCAATGATCGGGCCCGCATGCGCGATTTTGCGCTGCGAGACTTTTTGGACTTATTCAATCATCGGCTGTTGTCGTTCTTTTATCGTTGTTGGGAAAAGCATCAGTTTCCCGTAGCCTTCGAAACGGCTCATTTCTCCCAAGCCGAAGATTGTACTACCGCAGCTTTGCGAGCCCTGATCGGCATGCGCACCGAGGGACTGTGGAACCGCTTGAGCTTTCCAGCCAGCGATCTACTGTATTTTACTGGTCACCTGGCCAATCGCCGGGCTACAGGCTCGGCCGTCGTCGATATGGTGCAATCAGCGTTTAATGTGCCCACCCAACTCGAGCAATTTGTTGGTCAGTTGATGTTGATCGACCCCAGTCAGCAGACGCGACTTGGTTCCCAGCCACTTGGATTCTCCATCGGCAATCACCTCGGTGAAGAAGCATTTGCTGGCCAGCGCATATGGGATTTTCAGAACAAGTTCCGCCTGCGTCTGGGGCCTTTGACATTCGATCACTTTCAAGAGTTCAGTCCCGGTGGAATTAAGCTGCGGCAGTTGTTCGACCTCGTACGCACCTACGTGGGACCACAATATGATGTTGATGTACAAGTGGTCCTCAAGCGAGAAGATGTAGCAACTGTTAAACTCAACGACCAGCAACGCGCCAGCTTGGGTTGGAATACCTGGTTGGGCGATTGGCCGCATGATTACGATGCTGATCAACCACTTTTCCAGCTAGCTGATATACCCTTCGCCCAGTAAACCTCATCCCTGACATTGTCGAGTAGAAAGCTGAGAGCGCAACATGGTTCACGTCGATCTGCAAAAGCTCTTTGACCGCCTTAGCCCCATGGGTAGCCGCACTCTTGAAATGGCTATCGCTGGTTGCGTCAAGCGAACCAACTATAACGTTGAAGTCGAACACTGGCTCAGTACACTCATCGATGCTGATGATTCTGATTTCATTCGAATTCTCGAGTCGTATGAGATCGATCTCAGTCGTGTCAAAGCCGACCTGACTAAGAACCTGGATCGCTTGAAGACTGGCAATGCCAAGTCGCCGTCGCTCAGTCCCGATGTGGTGGAGATGGCGACCGATGCATGGACGATTGCCACCATCGATTACGGTGCTGGTCAAATACGCACCGCGCACCTGGTAGTGTCGATGATGGCCAACGAATCGATTCGCCGCGCGGTTTTGGGTGCTTCGCGTCAATTTGAAAAACTCAATAGCGAGGCATTGCGCAAGAACCTGTACGAAATCTGCGCCGATACAGCCGAAGACCGGGCAGCGACCAACTTGACTAGCGCCACGGCTACTACTGCCGAAGGTGCACCGCGCCGCGTGAATACGCCATCGCTGGATCAGTTTACGATCGACCTGACCGCGCGGGCTCGCGAGGGCAAGATCGATGCGGTATTGGGCCGTGATAACGAGATTCGCCAGGTCATCGATATTCTTACTCGACGTCGACAGAACAATCCGATCCTGACCGGCGAAGCGGGCGTGGGTAAGACAGCCGTAGCCGAAGGCTTCGCACTGCGCATCGCGGCGGGCGATGTGCCTGCGCCGCTGAAAGATGTGGCTGTGCGGACACTCGACTTGGGATTGTTGCAGGCTGGTGCTGGCGTCAAAGGTGAATTCGAGAATCGGCTCAAGTCGGTGATCGACGAAGTGAAATCATCGCCTAAGCCAATCATTTTGTTCATCGACGAAGCTCATACCTTGATTGGCGCCGGTGGGTCCGCTGGGCAAGGCGACGCAGCTAATCTGCTCAAGCCCGCCTTAGCGCGGGGTGAGTTGCGAACGATTGCTGCTACGACTTGGGCTGAATACAAAAAATACTTCGAACGCGATGCCGCCTTGGCTCGTCGCTTTCAAGTCGTCAAGGTCGAGGAACCGAGCGAACCGGTCGCCATCGAGATGGTGCGAGGTCTCACCAAAACGCTCGAGAAACATCATCGAGTTAGCATCCTGGATGAAGCCATTGTCGACGCCGTCAAACTCTCGAGCCGTTACATCAGCGGACGACAACTGCCCGATAAAGCGATCAGCTTGATCGACACCGCGTGCGCACGCATCAACCTCAGCCAGTCTTCTACACCCCCTGCCCTCGAGAATGCTCAGCGCCAGCTAACGCAGTTTCAACTTGCACGCGAGATCCTGGAACGTGAGTCGCTGACCGGTTCGGATCATACGCTGCGCCTGAAAGAGATTGACGAGCATATCTTGGCGATCGAAGCTGAATTGAAGACCTTGCAAGAACGCTGGAACCAAGAGCGTGAAATCGTACAAGCCATCCATGAGTTCACGTTAAAACTGCACGCCACACAACCAGAGCCAGCCAAAAATGGCGGCACCCAGCCTGCCGACTCCCAAGCCCCTACAGCCGCCCCAACGACCAACGCTCCATCCACTACCCCTGCACCGCCACCAGTGCCGCCTACAGCAGAAGAAATTCAGAGCTGGAAGACTCAACTAAACGAACGCAAAGCGGCGCTCAAGAAGTTGCAAGGTGAATCGCCCTTGGTGCATCCGTTTGTTGACCGCAATGCGATCGCGGAAACGGTCGCCGCCTGGACTGGAATTCCGGTGGGGCGCATGGTTGCTGATGAGATCAAGACCGTGCTGAACTTGCACGAACTAATGGAACAGCAGATCGTTGGTCAATCGCATGCGCTTAAGCGCATTGCCCAATCGATCAAGACTTCGCGAGCCCAATTGAACGACCCACGCACCCCGATCGGCGTTTTCTTGCTGGCGGGCACCAGCGGCGTGGGCAAAACAGAGACTGCGATCACACTGGCTCAACTGCTCTACGGCGGCGAACAGAACATGACGGTGATCAACATGTCCGAATTCAAGGAAGAGCATAAAGTATCGCTGCTCATGGGCTCACCTCCAGGCTATGTGGGCTACGGCGAAGGTGGAGTGCTGACCGAAGCCGTGCGCCGCAAACCTTACAGCGTGGTGTTGCTGGATGAAATGGAGAAAGCGCACCCGGGTGTTCAGGATGTCTTCTATCAAGTCTTCGACAAAGGTACGATGAAAGACGGCGAAGGTCGCGACATCGACTTCAAGAACACCGTTATTCTGATGACCACCAACGCGGGCACAGATGTCATCAAGAGCCTTTGCAGTGATCCGGACACGACTCCAGAACCTGACGCATTTGTCGAAGCCATTTTTCCAGAGTTATTAAAGACTTTCAAACCTGCTTTCTTAGGGCGATTGTCGCTGATTCCCTATTATCCGTTGGCCGAACATGTCATTCGCAGAATCATCGGCTTGAAACTCGGCAAAGTCGGCAAGCGCCTGGCAGAAAACTACAAAGCCACGTTTGGCTTCTCTGAAGAGCTTGTCCAGTTGATCGCTGATCGCTGCAAAGAAGTCGACACCGGAGCCCGCAACATCGACCACATTCTGACTCGGTCGCTGCTGCCGGAACTCTCGACGATCATGCTCTCGCGACTAGCCGAAGGCAAACCCATCACCAGCGTACAAGTGAAAGTAACCCCCGACCAGACGTTCGCTTTTGATATCGAGTAACTGTCCTTGGAGTGCTGCGGCGTAGCCGTAGCTTTGATGTACTAACCAAACGGTACCGTAGCCTGAACGGACCACTCGTTATGAACGTCATCCGGTGAATGCAGGCTGCGGAACCGTCAACGCTTACATCAAAGCTGTGGCTGGCCGGCAAAGTCTCCGCTGTCAATTGCCGCGGCCCACGACTCGGACAGACGCTCGAAAAACTCATGCAGTAGAGCACCAGTTGTGGCATAGGCTTCCAGCCTGTGTGCGATGTGGCATAGGCTTCTAGCCTGTGTGCTTTGTGAGGCGTCCAAAGTCTGGCGAATTGGGCTACCGGATTATGGTTCCAATTTAGAAACGCAGAGACGCAGAGGATCGCAGAGAAGACCAAAATCGGATGATTCACTTGACTGGTCTTCTCTGGGGCCTCTGCGACCTCTGCGTTTTAAAACCAATGGCCATGCGTCCAAAGTCTGGCGACTTCGGCTACAGCACAAGACCTTCTTTCCCCGCGACTATGTCCGTGCTGCATGACGGTGTTTGGCTCAGCAGGAGCATTCGCCCTCCCGAGCGCACGGTCGGTCGAGAATTTGGTTAGCAGATTCCAATTTAGAAACGCAGAGACGCAGAGGATCGCAGAGAAGACCAAAATCGGATGATTCACTTGACTGGTCTTCTCTGGGGCCTCTGCGACCTCTGCGTTTTAAAACCAATGGCCATGCGTCCAAAGTCTGGCGACTTCGGCTACAGCACAAGACCATCCTTCCCCGCGACTATGTCCGTGCTGCATGACGGTGTTTGGCTCAGCAGGAGCATTCGCCCTCCCGAGCGCACGGTCGGTCGAGAATTTGGTTAGCAGATTCCAATTTAGAAACGCAGAGACGCAGAGGATCGCAGAGAAGTCCAAAATCGGATGATTCACTTGACTGGTCTTCTTTGCGGCCTCTGCGACCTTTGCGTTTTAAAACCAATGGCCATGCGTCCAAAGTCTGGCGACTTCGGCTACAAGCTTATGTCAAGCGCGCGAATCCGGTGTGTTTGACTTCGACGCCGATGGACTGCAACCTCTCCAGCACATCGCCACGGGCGATGACGTCGGCCAGTTCTGCAAACACCGGTGTGGCTGCTGACAAATAGTTGGATACATGCTGCGATGAGTGGGCGTAGCTGGGATAGAATCCGCTGCCTGCCAAGTATCCACGATCGATCATACGCGCGGTGAAGAGCGTCATCACTGCCACAGCTTGCGGGCAGTCAAAACCCAAATGCAACAAGGCGGGGTGACCGGTGGCTTTGGCTGGCACTTTGAATTGCTGACTGAGTGCCTGCCAGCCGCGGCGCATCTGCTCACCGATCGTTGTCGTGTGCTGTGGCATGTCGAGCGTTTGCAACTTGGTGATCGTGGCCACGGCGGCTGTTGGACCAACAGCTTCGGTCCAATAGGTACTGCTGATGAATGATCGCTGAGCCGCATCCATGACCGCGCGCCTGCCGATGATGGCTGCGATCGGGTGCCCATTGCCGAGGGCTTTGGCAAACACCGCCACATCTGGCTCCGTGCCATATTTCAAGTGCACTCCGCCCAGATGCATGCGCCAGCCCGATGAGATTTCGTCGAAGACCAGTTTCGCACCGTGCTGATCGCACAGTTGACGAATGCGCGGCAAGTAACCAGCGGCTGGATCAAGGGCGCGCGTCGGTTCCATCACTACGGCGGCGATGGAATCTCCGTGGTGTTGGAAGTGCGACTCGAGTTCTTCCAGTTCGTTATAGCGAAAGGGTAACAGCGTGCCTGCCAGGCCGGTCGGGACACCAGCCGGCTCGAGCCCTGGCAAAAGATGTTGGCTCAGTTGGTCACCCGCAGTGCCTTCGGCCACGACATTGGCGGCCAGGTACCAGTCGGTCCAGCCGTGGTAACCACAGAAGGCAATCTTGTCGCGCCCTGTCGCGGCTCGGACCAGCCGCGCAGCGATCGCCATCGATTCGCCACCGGTGCGGGCATAACGAACTTGCTCGGCCCAAGGATGAATCGACAAGAGCAACTCCGCCAGCTCGACTTCTTCCGCTGCGTTGAGTGTCGACATCGAACCTTTGGCCACACGCTCTATGACCGCGCGAGTCACATCGGGATCGGCATAACCGAGCAAACAAGCACCGATGCCCGATGTCGTCATATCGATGAACCGCCTGCCATCCAAATCGATCACTTCGCAGCCCCTGGCCTCTTGGGCATAAGTGGGCCAATAACCCGGCGCGAACATCTCTGGTCGTTTGCTGAGCAACTGCGTACCACCAGGAATGATTTGCTTGGCGCGACGATAGGTTGTTTGCGACTTGGAATCAAAGCTGGATGAGTTCGCTGATGCATGTGGCACAAGATTGAAGGCCTGGGTGGCGTTGCCCCAAAACAGGTTTTCGATATCGCTGCGCGACCATTGAGCCAACTCGGCTGCTTGTTTCATGGCGAGTAGCTGTTCATAGATCGCCAGAATCGGGCGGCCGTCGCAATGAGGAAACTGCAACTTTAACTTGTCGCTATCCACATACTGCCAGGCTCTTCCCATGGCCGCGTATTGACCATGGAAGTAAGTGGCATCGACGCCGTCGGAACCGTAGAAGATACGCCGAGGGTTCTCACGCGTGAACAAAGTCAGCATAGGCCGGAGATCCGTCACCGCGGAGACGTCATACCAAATGTTGGGCAAATCTCGCAGTCGATCGATCGCCTGGCGAATTGGCCAATACGTAAAGCTGCGCGCGCAATGAGCAAGAATCCATTTGATGCGCGGGTAGCGTCGCAGTGTGTACTCTTCCAAGTCTTGCAGATTCCACTGGTCGGCACAGCCATGATAACGCGACAAGTGCATCGTCACCCACAGTCCGAGGTGATTGGCCAATTCCAGTTGTGGGTGTGGCAAGAACTCATGAATACGACACTGAGCTATATCTCCGGTGACCGAATACAAACGATACGGCTTCAGACCCAAGTAGGCTGGGTTTTGCAGGTCGCGCTCGATCGACTCTAGCGAACATGTAGGGGTGACCAAACGATTCATCCGCGACATGGGATCACGGGCGACTTGCTCGACACACCAGGCATTATGCGCGTCTATGTCGATTCCGATTGTGGGCGTTCCCAAGGTCAGAAAGTGAACTTCGCGACCGGGGTACAACCTGGCCGCCCATTCATGCAGTGTGGAAAAATCAGCCAAACTCCAGGTGCTCGCTTGGCCAGGCAACATATGCTCGGGATGAAACATATGAATGTGTGCATCAAAGACGCGGCATGGCACGAAGGCATCTAGCTCTTCATCCCATATCTGTTGATCGTGCAGATTCAACGTCATCTCCATCTATACACCCTTGCCCCTTACCATGCGGTCCAGCCGCCATCGACGAGGATATTCTGGCCGGTCATATAGCTGCTGGCATCTGACGCCAGGAACACGAGCGCACCTTTTAATTCGCTCGGCATGCCCATGCGTCCCATCGGGCTCTTTGAACTCAAACGCTCAACGAGTTCAGATGATACGCCAGGTGCGGGGAACGGTCCGGGACTCAGGCAATTGACACGCACGCTATCCTTGGCCCAATACACTGCCAGGTGCCTGGTCATGTGAACGATGCCGCCTTTGAGCGCATGATACGCCACGGGGCTGGCAATCGATAGGTCTTCGTAGGCCTCGGGATACGAAGCGACCACGCCGTACATCGAACCCAACATGACAATACTACCTGAGTGCGACTGCGCAACCACATGATCGCGAAACAGCTTGGCCAAAGTAAAGTAGCCGGTCGCATTGGCCAGTTGGCGGTTGAATTGTTCGGGCGTAATTGACTTCCAATCCGCGGCTACCGCTGCATGCGCGTTGTTGACCAGAATGGAAATCGGTCCAGCCAGCGATTGAGCTTCAGTGAAACTTGCACCCAGCGAGTCTGGCTGCAGATGATCGAGCGCGATCCCGAAGTGTCGAACATCGCCAGCAGTTGGCAGTGATCGCGCACAGGTTTGTGCGTGGGTGCGATCGCGGCTAGTGACTATGACACTAGCTCCAGCCTCGGCCAGAGCCCGGCAGATGGCGGAGCCCAGGTGTCCACAGCCGCCGGTCACCAGCGCCGTGCGTCCACTGAGATCGAACAGTTGTTGGATGGTCGGTTCGGTTGTTGATAGAGTCATGAGTGCTTACCGTTTAATCTCTTGCCAGCCGCGTGAGGTCACACTGGCTAGCACCGCCAGGTTGATACGCAGCGTCTGCAGGCCTTCGGCCAGGGTACATCTCGGCTGCTGACCCAGCTCGATCGCATCGATAAAGTTGTGGGCTTGGGCAATAAAGGCTGCATCGCGCGGCTGTGGTTCCGTAGGCTGAACCTGCCACGCTTCATCTGGGGCCAGCATGTATCGCCAACGACTAAGATGAGTATCGAAGCAAGCTGTCCCCTTTTGGCAGATGACCGTGATGGTGGTCTCGTTGGGCGCCTGATGTTGGTTCAAACTATAACATGCCAGCACGTGACCATGTCGAGCCAGCACGTGTACGGTATCTTCAACATCGACATCAGCCAGCGCCAGGTGGGCCGCGTCAGCGACCACCGAGTCAATTGGCCCTACCAACCACTCGCCGGCATTCATGATGTGCGTCAGTGCATCTTGAATCGCTCCGCCACCGGTAGCATGTTGAGTGTAATAAGTCTGACGATACGCGGGTCGATAGGTTGGGAAATTCTGACCACACGTTGCCACCAGTTGCAGCGGCCTACCGAAGCGACCACTGGCGATCGCTTCGCGCATGTCCAGCAGCGCTGGAAAGCAGCGATAGACATAGGCCACGGCCGCAACCAACCACTGCTGCTCGACCAACAGCATTAGCTGCTCGATGTCAGCGAGAGATGTACTGAGCGGCTTTTCGATCAGCAGGTGTTTGCCGGCGCTGGCCAACTGAAGTGCAATTGGGATGTGCACATGGGCTGGTGCAGCCACGACCGCTGCCGTTAGATGCGGCTGATCTGCTAAGGCGGTATTGATGTCCGCGTAGCCCGGTACGTTGTAACGCTCGGCAATGGTCGTGCGTAACGCATCGTTGGGCTCGGCAATAGTGACACTGGCTCGCCCAGTCTGCTGAAAGCATCGTACGTGCCGCTCACCAATCGAACCGGTGCCAATGACCAAGACATTCATGGGTTACTCGTTAGTCTCGAATTGGTAGCCACCGCTGCCAAGCGGTGGATAGTCGCCACGGGCTGCGTCCACCGCCTGGCGGCGGTGGCTACGAAGTTCCACCGTCTGGCGACGGTGGCTACGAAGTGTGAAAAATAAACGATTGGCGTATCGTTTAGCCGAAGGTAAACCCCAGCTTGGCGTAGCGTTCCTGAATTTGTTCCATGCCTTGTTTGACCATAATCAGATCACAACCGTGGCAGATGAATTTGGCACCGAGGTCCAGCAGCTTTTGGGTATGTTCGGTAGAGCCGCTAACGGTTCCCCACCACTTGCCGGCAGCCGCGGCAGCAGCCGCGATGCGTTGGTAGGCATCCGTGATGATCGGATGATCGAATTGATAAGGTATGCCAGCCACCACGCTCAAATCTCCGGGTCCTAACATGAGCACATCGACACCGGGAACTTGGGCAATTGTTTCGGACTGTTCGAGGGCGGTCGGAGATTCCAATTGCACAATCAGCAGCGTATGTTCGTTGGCGGCTTGCAAGTAAGGCACCATGGGCATGGTGCAATACGGATTGTCGCCATTGGCCCCATCGACCCCGCGAATGCCTTGCGGAGCAAACTTGGCCCAGCGCACCACATCGGCGGCTTCGTCTGCCGATTCACAGCGCGGATACATGATGCCCTGCGCACCTGACTCCAAGAGTCGGCCCATGCGCATGTATTCCCCTTTGGCAGGCCGAGCAATAATGTCCGACTGGCCGACACGCGCCGCCCGCATCAATCCGGCAGCCGTTTCATCGCTGGTGGGGTGATGTTCCAGATCCAGCCAGATACCGTCGAAGCCCATCAAGCTGACCAGCTCATAAACGCTGGGATCGGTGAAGTGGCAGCAAGTGATCAAAGCCGGCTCGCCTTGACGCAATTTTTGTTTGACTCTGCTCGGTCTCATGAAAGTATGATTCGCTGAAGGAATTAAAAAATCTCGATCGCATTCTACGTAGCGGAAGCCGTCAAGGCTTTCGGTCATTCTGTGTAGCGGAAGCCGTCAAGGCTTTCGGTTCGAAATGCTTGACGCATTCCGCTACCAAGGCTTTCGATCGAAATGCTTGACGCATTCCGCTACCATGTGATGCAGCGCGACGCACAAGATGATACTCTGTCCGGTCGGGTGCGTGGGCTGATTCGAGTGCAACTACCTGAGGACGCGAGAGGACATGCAGCTAGTCGACTTCATAGTACTAGCCATCTACGCTGTCATGATGATCGCGGTAGGTGCCTATTATTCGCGGCAGAATCGCACAGCAGACGACTACTTTTTGGGTGGCCGCCGCATGTCGCCCATTGCACTGGGGTTGTCGCTATTTGCCACATTGGTAAGCACGCTGTCGTACCTGGCGCATCCAGGCGAGATGATTGCCAATGGTCCGATGCTACTGACACAGCTGGCGGCTTTTCCGATCATCTTTGTGATTGTGGGTTACGGTTTAATTCCGCTGCTCATGCGTCAACGGGTGACTAGTGCCTACGAAATTTTGGAAACGCGATTGGGACGCAGTATTCGCACGGCCGGAGCCGCGGTGTTTTTGATGCTGCGGTTGGGCTGGATGGCCACGATTCTGTTCACGACCAGCAGTGTGGTGATCATTCCATTGCTCAAGCTCGATCCGCAATGGACAGCTGTATCATGCGTGGTGATTGGCTTGCTGACCGCCGCCTATGCGTCGACTGGTGGTCTCAGAGCGGTGGTGATGACCGATGCTATTCAATCGCTCACGATGCTGGCTGGGGCGCTGATGACGTTAGCTGTCGTGACGTATCGTTTTGGAGGCGTAAGTCATTGGTGGCCGCAGAGTTGGCCGGAACATTGGCAAGAACCGAACTGGGGATTTGATCCCGACGTACGCATCTCGTTTGGCATTTTGGTGTTCTCGACTACCCTGTGGTACGTCTGCACCAACGGTTCGGATCAGATGTCCATTCAGAGGTTTTTGTCGACGCGCGATCCGGCGGCCGCACGCAAGACATTGTTGGTATCACAGTTGGCCGATGGCACGGTGTCCATTCTTCTCGGTCTGACCGGCATAGCCGTACTGGCTTTCTACACGGCCTTTCCACCGCAGTTGCCTGCCGGCGAGAGCATCAAGAGCATTGGTGATAAACTGTTTCCCATGTTCATCATGAATGAAATGCCGGCTGGCCTGGCAGGTCTGGTGCTGGCCGCGATACTCTCGGCAGCCCTCTCGAGCCTCTCATCGGGTTTGAATTCATCGTGTGCTGTGCTGGAGCGAGATTTTCTCAGCACCCCAACTGCTGAACCGGCTAACAACATGCGTCGCTTGCGGCGCATGACCTGGATCGTGGCTCTACTGGCAATCGCTGTCAGCATGTTGAATCTATTATTTGTGGGCAACTTGGTCGAACGCTGTTTCAAACTGATCAATCTGCTGACAGCCCCACTGTTTGTACTGTTCTTCTTGGCTCTATTTGTGCCCTGGGCCAATGCCATTGGTGCCTGGTGTGGCTTGATTTGCAGCGCCGCGACTGCCATCTTGATCGCGTACTCGAAGGAACTGGGTTTGCCCTATACGATTAGTTTCGTTTGGATGATACCTTGTTCACTGCTGGTCGGCATTGTGATCGGTAGCCTGGTCAGCGCCATAACTTATTCAAGTACTGCTGGGAGCACGTCAGATGAAGTATCAGGCTGAGAAGGCTTTCTACGACCTGCACGGCTTTGTGGTCATTCGTCAATTGTTAAGCCCTGCCGAGTTTCAAAAACTGAACGACAATCTGGACCGCTATATTCGCGAAGTTGTACCGGGTTTACCTGATGCCGATGCCTTCTACGAAGATCGATCGCGGCCTGAGACGCTAAAACAACTTCAACATATGGGAGTCGATCCATTCTTTCGCGACTACAAGCACCAAGAGCGATGGTCCGAGTTGGCAGAGGCACTTGTTGGTCAGTCGGTTGCCAGTGATCAACCCGAATGGTTTAACAAGCCACCCGGCACGCGGCATGTCACTCCGCCCCACCAAGACAACTACTACTTTTGCTTGGCGCCAGCTGAGGTGGTCACCATTTGGATGGCGCTCGATAAGGTCGATGCCGAGAATGGTTGCTTGCGTTATGTGTCAGGTTCACACTTGCAAGGTTATCGCCAGCATGCACGCTCCAAGATCTTGGGATTCTCACAAGGCATTGTTGACTACACGCCCGATGACTTTATGCGCGAAATCGCCGTGCCTCTCGAGCCAGGTGATGCCGTAGCTCATCACGGCATGACCATCCACCGCGCCGATGCCAACCTCTCCACTACTCGCCATCGCCGCTCCTTTGCCATGGTTTACCAAGGCGTATCCTGCACACGCGATGAAGAGGCATACGCGCGTTATCTGAACTCAGCTCGTCAACAACACCAGGAATTGGGACTCGTGTAACCCGTAGCCGCCAGGCGAGGTGTCCTCGTTTAACCCGTAGCCGCCAGGCGAGGTGCACCCTCTAACCAATCTTTGCGTTTACCTGAACGTCTGTTGGCTTAATACCAGCGCTTAGTTCTGGCGGATGCACTCCTTCGATTGCCTCGCCTTCGGCTACGGGTTAAACGATTTGCCGCCAGGCGAGGTGCACCCTCTAACCAATCTTTGCGTTTACCTGAACGTCTGTTGGCTTAATACAATGACTTAACCACGCGAGGACAATCGCTGCGTTTGCCTCGCCTTCGGCTCGTTTAACCCGTAGCCGTTAGGCGAGGTGCACCCTCTAACCGATCTGTGCGTTTACCTGAACGTCTGTTGGCTTAATACCAGCGCTTAGTTCTGGCGGATGCACTCCTTCGATTGCCTCGCCTTCGGCTACGGGTTAAACGATTTGCCGCCAGGCGAGGTGCACCCTCTAACCAATCTTTGCGTTTACCTGAACGTCTGGGTGCTTAAGATAATGACTTAACCACGCGAGAACAATCGCTGCGTTTGCCTCGCCTTCGGCTCGTTTAACCCGTAGCCGCCAGGCGAGGTGCACCCTCTAACCCAACTGTGCGTTTACCTGAACGTCTGCGTGCTTAAGATAATGACTTAACCACGCGAAGACAATCGCTGCGTTTGCCTCGCCTGGCGGCTACGGGTTAAACGAGTCAAACGTAATGTCGCTACTCGGGCAGTGCGAAGCACATGACTTTGGTTCGGGTTCTCACGTACAGTCTGCCGTCGGCGATGGCAGGTGTAGCGGTGATTGCTTCACCTAGGTCGTTGATGGCCAGACCAGCGTAGCTGTCATCATCCTTCAGTACGGTGACTTTGCCGTTGGTGCTAGCCAGGTAGATCTTGCCATCACCAACGACGGGCGATGCATAATAGCCGCCACCGTTGCCCACCCGCGCGGTAGCTCGCATGGATAGTCCATCGTGCATACCGAAGACGGTGCAAATTCCGCCGTCTTTGATGAGAAACATGCGACCATGCGTCAGCAGCGGCGAGACGATATGATCGGTGCTCTTGGTTTTGTGTTTCCAGAGCAGATGACTATCGGTCACATCGCCGGTGCCACCTGCCCGCACCGCCATAATGAACTGTTCCGCCGCTGCGTCACCTGAAGCTTTAAAGTCTGCACCCGCAAAATTGTTTGGGTCCAGAAACGCGCGATCGAGTTCTTCACCTTCCAGAAAACCATCCTGATTGACGTCGCCCTTGTCGAATGTCTGCTTGAGAAACTCATCCAGCGCGGCTTGTTTACCCACGTAGCGCTCGATTTCGGCTTTGTCCAAGCGGTTGTCGTTATTGCCTGAGTGTTCATCGCGATCCACGGCCGCTAGCCATTGATTGGCAATGGCACTGCTCTGTACCGACAAGTAGATGACATCGTCAACCACCACCGGTGTCGTCTTGATATTGCGCAGCAAGACTCGAGCCGTCCAGAGTCGTTTACCGTTTTGGGGAGCGTAACCAATCAAGCGGCC
Source organism: Rania fehmarnensis (assembly GCF_056494185.1). Classification (NCBI taxonomy): domain Bacteria; kingdom Pseudomonadati; phylum Planctomycetota; class Planctomycetia; order Pirellulales; family Pirellulaceae; genus Rania; species Rania fehmarnensis. The sequence goes on along the minus strand of NZ_CM151398.1, from coordinate 7,838,782 downwards.
CGTACCGGCGACCACAATTTCGTCGTGATCCTTTAGACGCACGACGACTGGGTGCGAATAATTGACGGCCATGTCGCGACGTTCGTCTTTCCATCGCACGTTACCGCTGGCTTTATCAAACGCATAGATGGCCGGGTTAAGATCGTCGTCTTGACAGAAGAGTACCATGTCTTGGTACAAGACAGGTGACGCGCCGGGACCCCACTTGAATACAAAGAAGGGTGTCGGCAGTTTGTGATGCCAGGCATCGCGACCCGTTTTAGCATCGAGTGCTATCAGGCCCAGAGTCGTGAAGTAGAAGTAGACTCGATGTTCATCCGCAGCGGGCGTGGCGCTAGCTTGACTATTGGTCGCGTGAATCTCCGACAGCGGACCAGTCTCCCAACTGCGCTGCCATAACAACTGGCCACTGCCAGCCTCAAAGGCTTGCAGTTGTACGGTGTGATCGTCCAGCATGCCACTGACAAACAACCGGCCAGCAGCCACCACAGCCCCGCCGATACCATCGCCAGCCTCCGCTTGCCACTGGAAGTTTTCACTCGCCGAAAATCGCACTGGCAGCGGTTTGGTTTCGGTCGATATCCCGCTGCAGTTAAGACCGCGAAACTGCGGCCAATCATCGGCCCGAACACGAACCAGGCCCACCTGCAGGACTTGCACAACGATGCAACTGATGAACAACTGCCAAGACTTCATGGTGAGTCGCCACTGGATATCGAGTGCTGAAGCTCAGAACCGATACCAGCCTATAGGCCAACGAGGGCGTTGCCTAGTGTCTCCTTTTGCTCCGCAAAAGGAAACTGCCTCTCGCGGAGCCAAAGCAGACAGGACCTTTCGCGGAGCGAAAGGAGACGATGGCTAGAAACTAAACACCGCTGACAAGTTGACGCCATGATAGAGTTGCGAGTTTAGATCGACCTGGCCGATGGGTAGGAACAGCGGTATCGCTTGGTTTTGGTCCAGACCCTGAGCCATGTCGCTAATGAACAGGCACTGGTACGCAGCCAGTAAATCCAGGCCGCTGACAAAGTTGTATCGTATGCCGGTTTGCACTTCGGCCAGCGATGCGAAGGCGGTGTCGTCGAAGTCTCGCACGACGCCTGTGCCCGTGCTATCGGCAGCTCTGGCTGAGCCGTAGATCTTGTTGTGCATGGCTCCGTATTTGCCACTGGCAATCCAGTCGAGGCTACGCCACCGCAGCAGCGTACCTTCGATGCCAAACTGACCGCCAAACAGGCTGTTGTTGGTCTTGGAAAATCCGCCAACCGAGGTTCCGTTGATCGACTCGAAAGCATCGAATTGATCTTCCACTTTCAAATACCGCAATCCCACGATCGGCCGAAAGCGTCGCCCTGACATAAATCGCAAATTGGCTTCGCCCGAGTATAGATTCGTGGAGTAGATAAAGCTGGAAGTATTGCTGGGGCTGACCGGCACCGAATTAAAGAAGATTGGCAAGACTTGCGGCGCATTAACAGTGGCTGTGGCATCCATGCTGTTGATGCCGAAGTAGCCGAACTGCAAATCGGTACCACCTAGAGCATTCCACAGTCGATAGAAATCCACCTTGGCATTGAGGCCAAACTGCAGGTCGCCTTGAAACTGGTCAGCGTTCAAGATCTCGGCATTGACCTGGTTAATCGCCACGACTTGACTGTCGGGTTTCTCGCGCTGCAGACCCAAGACACCAAGCTCGACGCCCATGCGGTCCAACGAGCTGCGATGCGGCCACCAGGAACTGACTTCGGAATGTATGACTTCCGAATGGGCTGCTCCACCGGCATCCGGCCACGGTTGATCGACCGGATGGATAGCCGGCTCTTGAGCAAGTGCACTCTGAGTTAGTAGCCAGCACAATGACCAGAAAACCACGGGGCGCATACGTTGGTCCTTCAACGAAATGACGGGCTAGCCGCTCTATTGAGACGATCCATCTGTTACCACGTGAATTTTTTAACTCGCGGCGCGCCCCATCCTGAGTTGCGAGTCTATTGCTATCACGTCCAATTTTCAGGGGATCGGCAGGGCTGACCCAAGATATGTAGGGATAGTTGCCTCCCCGCTCCAAACAATACAAACGGCAAGATGCGCTTTGATTCGTTTAACCCGTAGCCGCCAGGCGAGGTGCACCCTCTAATCAATCTGTGCGTTTACCTGAACGTCTGCTTGCTCAACACAATGTCTTAACCACGCGAGGACAATCGCTGCGATTGCCTAGCCTTCGGCTACGGGTTAAACGATTTGCCGCCGAGCGAGGTGTCCTCGTTTAACCCGTAGCCGCCAGGCGAGGTGCACCCTCTAACCAATCTGTGCGTTTACCTGAACGTCTGCTTGCTCAACACAATGTCTTAACCACGCGAGGACAATCGCTGCGATTGCCTAGCCTTCGGCTACGGGTTAAACGATAAGCCGCCGAGCGAGGTGTCCTCGTTTAACCCGTAGCCGCCAGGCGAGGTGCACCCTCTAACCCATCCCTGCGTTTACCTGAACGTCTGCGTGCTCAACACAATGTCTTAACCACGCGAGGACAATCGCTGCGATTGCCTAGCCTTCGGCTACGGGTTAAACGATTTGTCGCCGAGCGAGGTGTCCTCGTTTAACCCGTAGCCGCCAGGCGAGGTGCACCCTCTAACCAATCTGTGCGTTTACCTGAACGTCTGCGTGCTCAACACAATGTCTTAACCACGCGAGGACAATCGCTGCGATTGCCTAGCCTTCGGCTACGGGTTAAACGATTTGCCGCCGAGCGAGGTGTCCTCGATTAACCCGTAGCCGCCAGGCGAGGTGCACCCTCTAATCAATCTGTGCGTTTACCTGAACGTCTGCGTGCTCAACACAATGTCTTAACCACGCGAGGACAATCGCTGCGATTGCCTAGCCTTCGGCTACGGGTTAAACGATTGAGCGTGCTTGTTTATGCCTATGCCACAATCAAAAGTCGCGTGAGTAGCCGGCTAGCCAACCGCCGTCGACGGTCAGGATCGCGCCGTTGATATACGAACTGGCAGGTGCGACCAAGAACAAAGTGGCATGCGCGATTTCTTCGCAGGTGCCGGGTCGACCGAGTGGGATGTGAGACAACATGGCTTGGACGCGCTCGCTGAACTTGCCTTGCTCGCTGTAAAACAATTGCTTAGTGCCTTCGGTCAAGATCGAACCGGGGGCGATGCAATTGACTAGCACGCCTTGCGAACCGAGTTCAATAGCCATCGCCTTGGTTAAATTCACGACACCAGCTTTGGCTGCCACAAAGGCACATTGCAGTCGAGCTGGCACCAGTCCCATTACCGAAGCAATGTTGACGACTCGACCGGAATGCTTGGTCAGCATCACACGCGTCGCCGCCCGGCTGACATAAAACAATCCGTTGAGATCCACATTCAGAATTCGTAGCCATTCGTCGGTAGGAAATTGATCGATGGTCACGCGATGAGCCATCGTATTGACTCCGGCATTATTGATCAGGATATCCAACTGGCCGCACTGCTTGAGCACCGCATCGATAACCGCCTCGACCTCTGACTCGTTGGTCACATCCATTTTCATGCCCAGAGATCTTTCTTGGCGAGCCGCCGCGGCTTGCGCACCCTGACCATTGACGTCGGTGTAAACGACGACTGCACCATTGTCAGCCAGCTTGTCCGCAATCGCCTGGCCGATGCCACCTGCGGCACCGGTAACTAGAGCCACCTGCCCACTCAAATCAACTTGCATGAAACGCCGCCCACATCGTAAGAGGATTGATCATCGGCACCGGGGAAAAGCGGGAGCCTTTCCAGGGCTACACGGGTTCAATATTTCACCAAACTGTAGCAAGTACGTCGGCGACTTGCTATCTTGTCACCACTCCCACCTTAACCCCACAACCCGCGAAAAGCTCTCCTCATGAATTCGCCTCGCGTCCCGACGGTAGCCATTACCGATTGGACATTTCCAGATCTGTCGGTCGAAGAATCCATTATCAACGCCGCTGGCGTGCGCATGGTAGCCAATCGCTGCCAGAGTGAACAAGAGCTGGTCGCGCTTTGCGCGGATGCCGACGCGGTGATTACTCAGTTTGCCAAATTGAATAGCCAGGTTGTTCAAGCCATGCAGCGAGCTTCAGCCATCGTGCGCTACGGCATTGGCGTCGACAACGTCGATGTGGAAGCGGCCAAACAGGCTGATATTCCAGTATGCAACATTCCCGATTACTGCGTTGATGAAGTTGCCGATCATACGCTGGCGTTCTTGTTAGCCACTACGCGGCAAGTGGTCAGCAATACGCTGCATGTGCGTGGCGGAAAGTGGGGCATGGCCACGCCGCTAGGCAATATGCAAGCGCTCAAGTATCTGACGATCGGTGTGGTGGGTTTCGGCCGCATCGGCCGGGAAGTGGTGCGACGACTGATCGCTTTCAAAGCCCGCGTGCTGGTGCTCGATCCGCTGGCCCAACCGGAAGATGTGCGAGCCTGCGGTGCAGAACTCGTTACCTCGATCGCATCTCTTTTGCCGCAGTGTGATGTGCTGACGCTGCACTGTCCTTCACTGCCAACCACACGGCGCATGATCAATACCCAGTCGCTTGCCGCCATGAAGCCGGGAGCCATTCTGATCAATGTCAGCCGCGGTGACCTGGTCGAAAGCGCAGCGCTGGTGGCTGCACTGGAGTCGAAACAATTGTCGGCAGCGGCGCTGGATGTGTTTGATCCCGAACCGATTCCGGAAGAGAGTCCATTGAGAGCGATGCCCAACGTGATCCTGGCCGCGCATATCGCATCGGCCAGTCCCTCGGCAGTAATGACGCTGCGTCAGACGGCCGCTCGCCTGGCGGTCATGGCCATCCAAGGCGAACCACTGCCGAGTATCGTTAACGGTGTCTCCGCTGCCAGGCGCTTGTCATGAGCTCTGCCTCCAACGCGGACATCCAACTGGGTTCCATTCAACGCCAAGCGGCCATGCGACTGCTGCCGCTGATCGTCTTGCTGTATATCGTTTCGTATCTCGATCGAGCCAACGTCGCCTTTGCCAAGCTGCGTATGCGCGAGGATTTAAACTTCTCTGAAGAGGTTTTTGGTTTCGGCATCGGGATCTTCTTCATCGGCTACTTGCTGCTGGAAATACCCGGGGCATTGCTGGTGGAACACTGGAGTGCGCGCAAGTGGTTTACTCGCATTTTGGTTACCTGGGGTCTGATTTCCGCGGGCACAGCCTTCGTCCAAACCGAAACTCAGTTCTATGTCGCGCGGTTTGCACTGGGCGTAGCAGAAGCTGGTTTCTTTCCCGGCATCATTGTTTATTTCACGCATTGGTTTACCCGTAAGGCTCGAGCCCGGGCGTTGTCGGGGTTGATCCTGGCCGTACCATTCAGCCTGGCACTGGGCGCGCCCGTCTCGGCGCTGCTGTTAGATGTAAAGTGGTTGGGACTGGAAGGCTGGCAATGGCTATTCATCATCGAAGGCATGCCGGCCGTGCTGTTAGGTATCGTAACCTGGTTCATGTTGCCCGACCGCCCCCGCGACGTGGACTGGCTGAGCACTGAAGAGAAAGAGTTATTGGAAACCACGCTCGAGAGAGAGCGTAACGAGCAACTGTCCAATCATCTCTCGATCGCTCAAGTATTGAGACTACCGAATGTTTGGTTTTTGGCTCTAGGCATCTTCGCTACCAACACTGGTGGTTATGCGCTAACGATATGGCTGCCGAGCATGATCAAGTCGCTGTCTGGCGGCTCGGATCGTCAAGCCTTATTTTACAGCTGCCTGTTCTATAGTTTTGGACTGCTAAGTGTCTTCGTTTCTGGCCAATCATCGGATCGAACTGGCGATCGCAAATTTCATTGTATGGCTGGCCAAATCGGGACAGGTATATTTTTGATATTGAGCACGCTACCGGGTCAGTCTTTCGGCATGATCATGGTATGGCTGTGTTTGACAGCGCTGACTGCACACTTTTGGCAAACTCCCTTTTGGACGTTGCCGACAATCACTCTGTCCGCTTCCGCCGCAGCGGTGGCCATTGGCGTGATCAATATGAGCGCGAACTTCGCTGGTTATGTGGGCAACCATGCAACCGGCTGGCTACAACATAATGGCTTTGGCGATCGTAACTGCTTGATCTTTCTGGGCATTTGTTTCATCGTAGGAGCAACGCTGATCGCCTTTGTCAAAGTCCCCAAATTCCAATCCTAATGTGGCATAGGCTTCCAGCCTGTGTGCCCCGTAATGTGTCATAGGCTTCCAGCCTGTGAACTCCGTGGTGTGGCATAGGCTTCCAGCCTGTGTACTCCAGTAGTTTATTTTTTTGTTCCCTAACCTCGGTCCACTCATGTCACTCGCGACAGCGCCTGCAACCGTGTCTATCATGCCTGACAAAGCTCAGTTGTTACAACTCTATCGCACGATGCTGATCATACGCAGTGTCGAAGAGCGATTGGCCAAAGCGCACCAGCAAGGTCTCATTCATGGGGCCTGTCACACGTATGTGGGTCAAGAAGCGATCGCTACCGGTGTGTGCGCTCACCTAAGGGCCGACGATACGATCTTCAGCACACATCGTGGACACGGCCATGCGTTGGCCAAAGGCCTGGCACCCGAGGCGCTCATGGCCGAGCTATATGGTCGCGAAGGCGGTTGCTCGCGCGGGCGTGGCGGCAGCATGCACTTGTTTGCGCCTGAAATTGGATTGATGGGTACCAGCGGAATTGTGGGCCCGTGCATACTGCAAGCGGCCGGGGCTGGCTATAGTTCACGCATCAAGAACTCGGGCCAGGTCGCCGTAGCCTTCTTTGGCGATGGTGCCGTTAACAATGGTGCCTTTCATGAGGGCCTGAACATGGCCAGCATTTGGAAGCTGCCGGTCCTGTTTGTCTGCGAGAATAATCAGTTTGCCACCGAAGTGCCCTTTGCCGAAGCCGCGGGCAACCCCAGCGTGGCCGCACGCGGACAAGCCTATGGCCTGCCGTCAGTCGAACTGGATGGCAACGATGTGCTGGCCATCAGCCAGGCAGCGCAGGAGGCGGTCGCGCGAGCCAGAAGCGGTGAAGGCAGTACGCTACTGGAATGCAAGACCTACCGCACGCGACCACATGCAGAAGGTATGGGCGACTTTACCTATCGCACGCGACAAGACGTTGATCAGTGGAAGCTGCGCTGTCCGATTCAGCGATTCAAGCAACACATCCTTGCAGCTACCGTAGCCGCTAGTTCTGAACTGGAAGCCATCGAGCGGGAAATTGCTGAGCTGACCGAGGTCGCCCACAATCGTGCGGCCGCCAGCCCGTATCCGCCAGCTGAGTCTGCCACAACGCACGTATACTTCGAAAGCGCACACGGTCTCAAGAAAGACGCGAACACCAGCCCCAAGGCTGCGCCGCCGCAGAGTTCAGCAACCACACGCGAATTGACTTATATGAAAGCCACGCTGGAAGTTCTCACGACGGAGATGGCACGCAATCCGCATATCTTTGTGTTGGGTGAAGGCATTGGCAAACGCGGTGGCAACTTTGCCACCACCACGGGACTCTACGCGCTCTACGGCCCCGAACGTCTACGAGACACGCCGATCTGTGAACGCGGATTTGTTGGCCTGGCAGGTGGAGCCGCGATGACGGGCACACGACCGGTCGTCGATTTTATGTTTGCTGACTTTGTGTTGGATGCCGTAGGCGAGATCATCAATCAGATCGCCAAGATCCAATATATGAGCAGCGGGCGAATTAGTATGCCTATCTTGCTGCGCGGTTGTATCGGGATAGGACACTCCGCGGCCACGCATCATTCGGGCAGCTACTACAGCATGTATGCCAACATACCGGGCCTGCGGGTGGTCGTGCCGTCCAACGCCGCCGATGCCAAAGGCTTGCTGCAGACAGCGCTGACCTGCCAAGATCCGGTGCTGTTCTTGGAACATCGTGAACTGCTAGCCACCAAATGCCAGGTGCCTGAAGGCGACTACGCGATCGAGTTTGGACAGGCCGCTATTGCTCGCAGCGGTCGCGATGTGACGGTCGTGGCTTTGGCCCTGATGGTACACAAGAGTCTCGCGGCGGCCGAGCGATTGGCGAAAGAAGGCGTTTCCGTCGAAGTGGTCGACCCACGCACGGTGGCTCCCCTGGATATTCAGACGATCATTCAGTCCGTCGCCAAGACGGGACGACTATTGATAATCGACGAAGCTTTCGCCCCCTGCGGTGTAGCCGGCGAGATTGCCGCTGCCATCGCCGAAAATGCATTCGATGAACTGGACGCTCCCATCCGGCGACTGACCGGTGTGCATACACCCACGCCGTACAGCCCCACACTGGAATCAGCCGTCGTGCCTTCTACGGACGCCATCGCAGACGCCATTCGCCAATTGGTTCGCGAGTGATAGCTTACGTATCAGCTACTTTGCATTATATATCAACTAATTTACTTTATATATAAATTATACGAGTTCATGACCGAGACGACGTTGATTGAAATCCGCTTGCCGCGTTTAGGATGGTCGATGGAGGAAGGTACATTCGTGGGCTGGCTGAAGTCGCCTGGTGACCTCGTGCGCGCCGGTGAGCCCCTGTTTGCGCTGGAGAACGACAAAGCGACTCAGGATGTTGAAGCCATCGACAGCGGCACCTTGAAACTGGCTGATGATCCTCCGCAATCCGGACAGACATTGCCAGTGGGCGCACTCCTGGGCTACTTGATCTCCACCGGTCCAGCTTCTGCAAGTCACAGCGATACCAGTCCAGCAACATCGCAGCCCGCGGTTTCACAGCCGCCAACGTCGCAGCCGTTGAATTCGCAGCCCGCTGCCCCGCTGGCAAGTGCTCCTCCACAACTAACTCCACAACCACAGGTATCAACTCCCGCGACAGGCCAGTTCGCAGCCCGAGCCGTCATGGCTAGCCCGCGCGCTCGGCGACTGGCCGCTGAGCACAACGTGGATCTGTCTAGCTTAACACCCAGCGGTACCAGCGGGCGCATCGCAGAAAAGGATGTCCGCGCTGCCCTGGTCGACGCATCGCCTGTACCGATTGGTACTCCAGCTACCGGTCAATCAATTGCACCGTTCCGCCGCACGATTGCCCAGCGGATGCTGGCCAGTCAACAACACACGGCGCCCGTGACTTTAGTCGCGACCATCGACGCCGCTAGTCTGGTGGCCACGCGTTCGCAGTTAAAAGCCGAAACATCTACCGCAGCGGTACCGTCTTACACCGATATCGTGATCAAGCATTGTGCTCGCGCCCTGGCCATGCATCCGCACCTGGCATCGCGCTGGCAAGACGACCAGGTTATAGCGGCTGAGAGTCTCGATATTGGATTTGCAGTCGACACGGATTATGGTTTGGCCGTGCCGGTTGTGCGAAGTGTCGATCAGTTATCGTTGGCTGAATTGGCAGCTCGTTCGCGGCAATTGATCACTGCGGCACTGGATCGCCGCTTGCAGAGCCAAGATCTGGTTGGTGGAGTGTTTACGGTGACCAATCTGGGTAGCTTTGGCATCGATGCCTTTACACCTATCATCAACTATCCCCAGTGCGCCATTCTGGGTTTGGGAGCCATCAATCGCGAACCGGTGGTCTTGGCTGACGGTACTTTAGGAGTCGGCTGGCGGATGACCTTGTCGTTGACCTTCGATCATCGAATTGTCGATGGGGCTCCCGCTGCGCGATTCCTGCAAACATTGCGTCAGCTGCTGGAAGCTTAGGCGTCCACCGTCTGGCGACGGCGACTTGTAGCCATCGCCGCCAGGCGGTGGATGATCGTGTGGTGATGCTTCCACCGTCTGGCGACGGTGGCTACGGTGACGGTGGCTACGGTGACGCTACAGAATGGCCAGTGGATTTTTGGGTCCATCCAGCGTTCCACGCGTGACGCCCACGCGATTGTCGGCGCGCAGCGTTCGCCAGACTTCGCCACCGGAGCGCTGGCCGGCCAGCAGTTCGCGATAAAGACTGATCAACTTTTCAGTCTGCTCCAAAGAGGTATCGCGCAGCAATTCAATGCGGTAATACTTCAGTCCCAGCGCTTTCAGATCGGGCACAATCTCGGCCCCGCTCTGGGCTTGCGCGTTGTAGAGCGTATTGCGGCAACCGATGTCGGCGTGCAATACGTGCTCCATACCGACGCGATCCTTCAACTTTACATCGTGCCGATCACAAGGACGACCGCAGTCGCTCTTGTTGCGTCCAGGCGAGAGCGTACTGCAGAAGACGCAATGCTCCATGTGGAACATGGGCATATGTTGATGAATGACCACTTCCATCCAGTCGCTAGGCACAAATCCCGCCAGCTGGATCAACTGTGCACGATTCAGATCGTACGATAACGTGAAACGTCGAGCTCCCCAGTCCATGATCTGCCGTGCGGTAAGTGGATTGGCTACGTTGAGCGAAAAGTCAGCCACAAACGGGATGTTCGCCTGGCGCGCGTACTCCACGGCTGCCAGACTGCGGACTAGCCACATGGAGGCACCACTCTTTTGCAACATGCGAAAGAGCCCATCTTCACCGGGCTTGTGGATCCGCAGCGTAGCCACCATCAACTCGGCCTGATGCGAGTCGGCCAGGCGTACGGCTTCGGCGTATTGCCTGAGATCATGGAAGTCAGCGATGACCGATGTGATGCCACAGGCCAACGCTTGCTGGAGCTGGACCAGCGAACGGCATAATACGACCAGCTGTTCCGATGAAGTTTGTTCCGACGTGGTTTGCTCCGCAGGAGTCATCGTCGATGTTAGCTGGGCATCCTCTTCGGCGGCTGCTTCCAATTCTATGACTTCGTCCAGCAGTCGATTAACGACTACAGGTTCGGCGCAGGTGCGTGGTGCGATAAGTGTACGAGCCGCATCGAGCTGGTCGATCAATTGCTTACGCATCGCCCCTAAAACGCTCAGCGGAACCATCGGCTGGCCATGAATCGTGGCTCTTAATTCGTTCAGTTGATAAACCGAACCACCCAAGCGTTCCAACTGCTCGCGCAATTTTTCGATTGATAAGGGGTGCTTGAGGGCTACAGCTGGGGTGTGCGTGGAATTGACGACTACGGTGATGCCGTCTGAACACCTGGCCTGTAGTTGGAGTGGTTGGCCGACGTCGATCGTCATCTCAATATCGATAGGCACGCGTTTATGGGCATCCGCTGCTTCGAAGCTGGCTCGCAAACGTTTGCCTAGTCGTGGATCATCGGTCTTCCAAACTAGTTTGCCGATCAATGCCGAACTTTCTGTGGCGTTCAAGGTGCCGCGTTGCAGATACACGTCGACGGCGCCGACGGAACTAGTGTCTACTTTGAATCCATCCACTGCCAGTTCGTAGATGCGACCGCCAATTTCCTTGCCTGCAAAGCGATCACCTTCCAGTACGATCCCATCGCCAATCGATAGTGGGATAGCGGAATCGATGCGCAGTACGTCTCCGCGCACTTCGGTTATGGGACCGAGCAAGACACCACGTTTGGCACTGGATAGTCCGGGTACCAGGCGTTTGTGATCGCAACCTTCCAACCAACCAGGCGAAAATCCGCGCGAGAAGCTGAGCTCCATTTCTACTTGTTCATCACGCGTCATGCGTTGGGGTTGTCCGGCCAGGGCAGAATCGATAGCTACTCGATAGTGCTGGCAGATGTTGGCCACGTATTCAGGCGTTTTTAGTCGCCCTTCGATCTTCAGGCTCGAGATACCAGCTGCGATCATCTCTGGTACATAATCGTACGCCGCCAGGTCTTGAGGACTGAGCAAGTATTTCATATCGCCCAGTTCGCGCGGTTGATCATCGCAGATCAGCTCGTATGGCAAGCGACAGGCTTGAGCACACTGACCTCGATTGGCGCTGCGGCCTCCAAATGATTCACTGGTCAAGCATTGGCCGCTATAGGCCACACACAGCGCACCGTGCACAAAAGCTTCGAGCGGCAGTACCGATTCCGCCGCAATCTGGCGAATCTCCTTTATTGACAGTTCTCGGGCTAGCACAACGCGTCGGACGCCCAACTGAGCCGCCATGCGCACGGCCGCGGCTGAGGTGACGGTCATCTGCGTACTGGCGTGCACTTCCAGTTCGGGGCAGAGCTCGCGCAGCAGGTTGGCTACACCCAAATCTTGTACCAGCACCGCATCGATGCCGGCCTCAATCAGTTGCCGCACATGTTCTTCCAGCCGCGGTAACTCGTCGGTAAAGACCAGCGTATTGAGCGTGACATAGCCGCGGACCGCCTGGCGATGCAGCATTTGCATCAGCTTGGGCAGTTGGTCCATATGGAAATTGGTAGCTCGAGCCCGGGCATTAAAGCCGACATCGAGCCCAAAATAGATAGCGTCGGCTCCATTTTCGACCGCCGCCCGCGCACAATCCCAGTCGCCAGCCGGGGCCAGCAATTCAACGTTTTCAGGTACTCGAGCCGTAGCGGTAGCAGCAGTGGATTTCATCCAATCAGTTATAAGTGCGGGGGGGCCATTACGGAAGCCGCCGTAGCGGAAGCCGTCAAGGCTTTCGTGTCCTCAATGTCCCCCGTAGCGGAAGCCGTCAAGGCTTTCGTCGTAGAAGCGTCCAACGCGAAAACGAAATGCTTGACGCACTCCGCTACGAGGAAGAACGAAATGCTTGACGCATTCCGCTACGAGGATTGGCGCGGTCGGTCAATTTGGTAGTTGAAATAGGCGGCACAGGCGCCTTCGCTGGAGACCATGGTGGCACCCAGTGGGTGGCGCGGGGTGCACTCTTTACCGAAAGCGGCACATTGATTCGGTTTGAGTTGGCCGATTAGCACTTCGCCTGCTCGGCAAAGCGATGACTCGCGGGTACAGATCGAGGTAGTTTCAAACTTGTAAGCTGCATCCCATGAGCGATACTCGCTGCGCAAGGTCAGGCCGCTTCCAGGAATGTTACCGATGCCGCGCCACGTGCGATCGCAGACTTCAAAGACTTCTTGCATCACTGACTGCGCAGCTGTATTGCCTTCAGCACTGACCACACGTGCATACGCATTTTCGACGTGATGCTGGCCACGCTCTAGTTGCAATACGGTTCGACGAATTCCTTCGAGCAAATCGAGCGGTTCAAAACCGGTGACGACAATCGGGATCTGGTAACGTGCGCACAGCGGCGGATACTCATGGTAGCCAGTAACGCAGCAGACATGCCCGGCCGCCAAACACGCTTGCACTCGATTGCCGGGACTCTCCATGATGGCGGCGATGGCTGGTGGTACCAGCACATGCGAAACCAACATCGAAAAGTTGGTGATACCTTGTTGCCTGGCAAGGTGAACGGCCATGGCATTGGCTGGGGCCGTTGTCTCGAAGCCGATGGCCAAGAAAACAACTTCGCGAGTCGGATTGTCGCGTGCAAGTTTCAACGCATCCAGTGGCGAATAAACGACGCGTACATCACCACCAGCTCCTTTGACTTGTAACAGGTCGTCGCACGAACCCGGCACGCGCAGCATATCACCAAAGGAACAGAAGATGACATTCGGTCGAGCGGCGATACTGAGTGCCTGATCGATCACAGCCACAGGCGTAACACACACCGGACAACCCGGGCCATGGATCATCTCGATTTCAGGTGGCATCAGCTGATCGAGCCCATTGCGCATAATCGAATGCGTTTGGCCGCCGCAAATTTCCATAATCGCCCAGCGGCGCGTGGTGATGTTGCGAATCTGTTCGATCAGCCGTTCAGCGGTGGTGGCGTCGCGATACTCGGTCAAGTGTTTCATGATACATCGGTCGCTCGCAATTCTTCCAACTGCTCTTCCAAGAGTCCCAATTCGGCGAAGGTCTTGAGCGTCTGCTCCGCGGTGGCTTCGTCAATCTTGCTGAGAGCAAACCCAACGTGCACGATGGTGTAATCGCCGACATTCAAATCTGGCAAATACGCCAGGCATACATCTTTGACAACACCTCCAAAGTTGACCCGGCCCATGCGCGTGCCACGCTCTTCGTAGATGCTCTCAACGCGTCCAGGAACTGCCAGGCACATGGTTCATCCTCTACTTTTATTATGAATCAAGTCACCAAAGAGCGCGCGACAATCCCAAATCATAACACGGTTATTGCCCGAATCGGCAATCGCCATGCGGCCACCACGAAAGGAAAGCCCATAGGGCCAACACAATGTGTCATGCCGCACGCTCTGCCAACGATTCTCACCGGCCGCTGCGAAATCGATCTGACCAATAACATCTAGCGCACTGGTGGTAGCACAGGCTTCCAGCCTGTGAACTGTGGCATAGGCTTCCAGCCTGTGAGCTGTGGCATAGGCTTCTAGCCTGTGAGAGCAAGTGTCTGCCTTTGCGGTGGAAGCGGTGGAGATTGACACAGGCTGGAAGCCTATGCCACAGGACACAGGCTTCCAGCCTATGCCACAGCCACAGTCACACATGTACAGCAACACGCGGTTGTTGGCGGTATCGGCTACTGCGAGCACATCTTCGCATACATCAACGGCGTAGGGGAAACGCAGGCCGGTTGCAGATTGATTGGCATAGGGCCACTCTTTGGAGGACTGCATATCGGCTTGACCCAATACCCAATCGGCAGGTCGGTCCTGGGTAACTGGCATATGCCAACCTAATACACGATGGTTGCCTGCGTCGGCTACCCACACGTAGCGACCGTTGCCGGCTATGTCGTGTGCCCAACGAAACGAGTTGCCGGTCACGGCTCCACCGCGGTTCTCATCGCGATCCGAGGGACTTGACTGGCCCAGCACAAAATCCGCTGGGCAATCATGTTCAGGTAGATGGTTCCATACCAGCACACGGCGATTGCCGGTATCAGCCACCCACAGTTGATCACCAATGGCGGTCAGGCCGTATGGCCAATTCAGCGTTGCCAGCGATGGAGTTCCGCCGCGATTAGCTGCGATTGAATTCAGATCCGGTTGACCCAGAGCGTAATCGGGTGGCGTGCCACTTTTGACAGGCACTTTGTTCCACACCAGGATCCGATGATGCCAGGCATCGGCTACTAGTAGCTTGCCGCCGGCCACGATGACACCTGTGGGCAGGTGCAATCCAGCTTCACGCGGGCCTTCGCTGACCCAGTCGTCTTGTCCCAAAACAACATCGGCCGGTGTATGATCACTCTGTGGACCACCGGTCCAGATCATGACGCGATGGTTGCCTGAATCGCAGACAATCAATCGCTGGTCATCCAGCCACACGCCGCGTGGGCCATACAGCGTGGCTGCCGTTGGCGCCGCATCGGGCAAGGCCAGGCCAAAAGTGGCGGGCGCACCTAACCATACATCAGGTCGACATGCCAAAGCCGGTTGAGCGTGCGGGCCGCTTGGTTCAGCCGATGGCTTCGAAATGCGAACTGTGGGACAGTTAACATCTTCATAAGTTGAATGGATTGGATTCATGATTCGGGCCGCACCCAAATGCGACCATCGATCACGCGCAGAGGAAAAGCTTCTAATTGGCACTGCGGTGCCGACATACATTCACCTGTACTGGCGCAAAACTGAAAACCATGCCAGGGGCAAGTCAAAGTATCACCGCTGCGATCGAGCAGGCCACCATCCAGCGGCAGCCCTTGGTGAGCGCATGAATTGCGATAGGCTTTCAATCCATCATCGGTAGGCACGATCAAGATCTGGTCTTTGTCTGCGCTGAACTCGAATGGCCGGGCAGGATCGACTTCGTCCACCAGTGGCCCGGCCACCCAGCCATGATCGCTATCGGGACTGGTGGGCGTGGTAGATACATGGGGCGAGCCGAGTTGCGGACTGATCGAAACCAGCGCAGATTGAGCAGATGGTGAGTCATCGACTACTTGAACGCCTAAGATCTCCGGCAAGTGTTGCTTGAGCGACTCTTCGACTGTATTGCGCAGCGTGATGGTTGACATCGAGCAACCCTGGCAGTTGCCGATCAAACGCACATACACAATCTTGTCGCGCACATCTTCGAGAATGCAATCACCGCCGTGCGATTTCATATAAGGTCGCACCATCTCTAAGACACGACTGGCTTGGGTGCGCAAATCGGCGCGGATCAGGGAGTGCATGGCCAGCAGCGCATAGACGGCGGGTTCATCGACCAGGTCGAATAACAGCTCCTTGCCGCGCGGGTCCGCCTTCAGTCGTTTGACGATTTGCGTCAGACCGATCTTATGAAACTCTTCGATGGCGGCTTTCAAGGTCATGGCTTTGGCTCGCTGCTCAGCCGGCAGGGTCTGCACTTCGGCAACTGCCTGGTCAACCTTGTGGGCAACGGCCTCCAGCGAATCAGCTTGATCGAGTGTTGAAGAGCCGTCGTCGGTGTGTGAGTTGTGAGAATTGTGTGACTGAGGCGTAATCGACATTATGCTTCTCCCCACTGGACCGGTTGATAACTGGCATGTTGTTGGAGGGCTTCGATCGTTTTCTGGACCAGTAAGTCGCGTAGCAATTGCCTAGCCAAAGCGACCAGCAGCGTTTCGACTGTGTGGCTACCGTTGGTTGCGCCCGTTAGTTGATCGATCGTTAGTTGTTTGCGTCCCAAAGCGCGAAGAATAAAGCAGGCCCCGTCGATGTTGTCGAGTAAGAACTCGCTCATGACTGCCTCGATGAAACCATCCAGCCACACCAGCTCGCTGGCTGGGTTGGACTGCAGTTGTTCCAGGGCTCGTTCCGGGCCGCGACAGCGGAGCTCAATACGTTCGACGAATCGCTCGACAGCGGTTTGCAGGAAGAAGTCAAATTGTTGACGTTGATAGTTATCCATGCGCTTAGTTTTATCCGGCTATGTTTTCGGAACCCTGCGATCCTGTCAGAACTTGCTCTGTCACGACTTGGGTCTCGCGGGCCAAGTGCACTTGTTCCATGAGTTCGTGAGCCGCTTGAGCTTGTTCGGTTTGATGGTGGCACTGGAACAGTTTGTAAGCTTCGCTGAGATTCTCCATGGCTGGTTTGAAGATGCCCAAATGGGCTAGCGCATTGGCTTGATTAAGCAGTACCAGCGCGTATGCTACGGGATCGCGATCACGGGTGCGCACGCCCAAGACTTGTTCGTACAGTTCCACGGCAGAGACCAGGTTCTCTTGTGGATGTGAGGTCGGCAGATAGACCAGCGCGCTGGCCAGGTTCATGCTAATCGACGCCCACAGTTCGATATCCGATTCGGGCTGGAGTACATCGAGCGCGCGTCGAAAGGACTGGACGGCAATGGCCGAGCGGAGTTGATGGGATGTTTCGACTTGTGGCATCGAGAGATACGCCAGCCCCAAGTTGTTTTGTAGCAGCGCATAGGAATTAGGACGCGACTGGGCATCAACGCCCATCCGCAGAGCGGCTTGATAAGCAGCGATCGCTTCCAGCAAGCGACTGCGATCACCAGCGGCGGACTGCTGCAAGGTTATACCAAGCTTCATCCAGAGTTCAGCCAGAAAGCCGGTCAACTGACAACCTTCCGCCCAAGTGATCGCTTGGCGCAATTCTTGAACTACCCACGCATCGGCCTGGGCACCTGTGCTTTGGGCCGCGTCACAGTGTTCGACCATTAGCAGCGCAGCCAGCACATGCGAGTGTGGCATGGCTGCCGCGATGGCAGTTTTGAGCGTATTGCGAGCCGCTGCTCGATTGCCGGCTTCCACTTCCGCGGCAGCTTTTACCGCCAGGGCATGTGCGAGCAACTCACCATCAACTGCCCAATCGTCGGGCAGTTGATCGACCAGGCCTACCGAGTAGGCAGCGACCTTTAGCAGCTCTTTCAGATGAGGATCTTGTAACTGAGCACAACACATGAGCAATCGATCCAGTGTGCTTTCAAGGACGAACTCATTGTAGAGCCATATGTCGCGTTCTCGAGTTTCGCTGGTGGCCTGGCGTTGCCGTACCAGTTTCAATGCCTCATCGATACGATTGTCTGCAGCCACTTTGAAGAAGCGCCACCGATCGGGCAGGTCCACCGACAAATCACCGAGCATCAATGCTTGTAAGGCGGTACGCAGAGTCAAGCTATCGACTTCGTCGGATAAATCGGGCAACAATAGATGCGACGCTGGGTAAGCGAAAATGCCGATGGGTTGCGGTCGCAATGTTATCACGCTAATGCCTCTTGATGGCTGGATTCACATCGGCTCAGATCCATACGCAAGGCGCCGGCCGCCGGATCCCAATAAGCGGGCCAATGCCCAACGGGAATCGAACTGAACTGAAACACCTCGGCCAGCAACACCGCGCGATCCCCCTGGGCATTGCGTTGTTTGAGCAAGAAACCACCTGCCGCTGGTCCGCGCGTGGGCAGCAACCATAACTCACCGTCGCGATGCAAGGCGACCAACGAACCTTCAGGAAAGAAACGCTCGGCTTGCGGCCGGCTCATTCGCAAGTAGCCGTCGGGAGTTATCTCGTAAGTCGCCTTGTCCATCATCGAGTCGCTCGCAGTGGAAGGACACAATAATTCTGCCAAGCGATCGATGGCCTGGCTGACTCGGGGTGTTAGTTCGGCACCATGCTGGTCAGACTTGGCTTCGATCAGATAGACAGTTATCCGCCGAGGATAATCCTCTTTCAATAACCAGCGGGCAAACGCTAGGGCATGATCCCAACGAAAAGAGTGCAGGTTGATTCCCGTCAGCGGCGGCAGTTGCTCGAGTTCTTTTCCTGGCACTTCGTACAAAGTACCGGGCGGGCTGTCAGGATCACCGGTGGTGCACGCGTCTACCAGGATGACATGTTCTACACCACGCATTTGAAAAGCGACGTCCATGCCTCCAGTTCCGCCATCGGCACAGTGCATGCCTTCGGGCAAACCGCGTTGCCATAGTCTGCGCACCAACACCGGACCAGCTGCATCGTCCCCGCGCAGCAAGTTACCGCAGCCGATGACCAGCACACGGGCATGACTGCGAATCGGTATGGATGGATCGAAGTTCATATAAGCGCAAATGAAATTGGCCAACTCAAGTCAATGAGCGCGCCTGTTCGAGGTTGTACAAATTATGCATGCACCAACTATTCTGCTAAGCACGTGGACACATCCAATTCGGGATTAGGGCACAAACAGGAATCGAGGATAGTGGTTGGCACAGACCATATTCGAGTGAATAACACTTAGTGAGCTTAACAATTCCAATTAAAGCTTGGAGGCATTGGTGGATGGAGATCCTAGCTGCTACGAGGGTGGGGCTGCTTGTCAGTAATGGTGTCAAGTTCGTAGGCTTTTGGCTGGAGAAAATGGGCCCTGATTACAGATTCGGTTTGATATGAGGATCGCTGGCGGCCTGGCGGTAGTCCCGCACCAACGCAAATCCGTCCGCAGAGCTGCCCATATTTTCTTTCTTAGAATCTTTTGTTCGTTCGGGGCTCAATGTGCCCTGACACGAAGAGTGCCCTAATCCCGAATTGGATGTGTCCACGTGCTTAGCTACGCGCCTTCGCCCATGCGGAAGCGGGCTAGTTGTTTGCCGGTCTTGGCGTCATAGGTATGGACGGTGCATACCAGGCACGAATCGTAGGAACGAGCAACGTGTCCCATTTCGACAGGGTCGGTTGGGTCAACGATACTGGCACCTATGAACGATTGTTCCATCGGGCCGTGAACTTGGGCCGCGTCTTGGGGACCGATATTCCAGGCTGTAGGCGTAATCACCTGGTAGTTTTCGATGCGTCCGTTCTCCAGCACGATCCAATCCGAGAGCGAGCCGCGAGCTGCTTCGGTGGAACCAAAACCTTTGCCCGAGGGCGCCTCGTAGGGTTTCGTATAAAACTTGTCATGCAAATCAATTTCGCTGAGCCACTTCTGGGCCAGCTTGTAGTATTTGCAGGCTTCGTGCATGCGAGCCATCACACGCACCAGCACATTGGGGCCGTCGCTCTTGATCGCATCCAAGAACAGTGGATCATGGTCTTGATGCGTGGCAGCGCCAGGACGGCCAGCGATCACTTGACGAGCCAGTGGTCCAGCTTCTAGCGGACTGGAGCCAAGGCCAGGTATTTCATAGCGCGGAGACTTGGCCCAACTGTATTTCTGCTGCTTGTGCCCTTCGGCCGGATCGATGGGCTCGGTCTTGCCTTCCCACGGATGCAAATAGGTCGTGCCTTTGTAGAACGAATGAGCAGTGGACTCGCGTACATTTAAATGATCGAAATCGTGATACGCCTGACCATCGTAGACGCCCGCGCGATTGATGAGGGCCGCATTGCGACCATCGATGGTTGGTTTCTCATACAGCGATGGTTCGAAGTAAGTACCGGTGGCCAAGAAGCGTCCGCAGCCGTGCCCGAATTTGTCCAGACCGATCGCTTTGGAGAAACGCAAGAACAGTCCGCAGTCGGAATTCCGCTGCTGGTCGTTCTCGTCAGCCCACTTCCATACATCAGCCCAAGTCTTGTTTTCCATCCAACGTTCGATGGAACAACCTAGCCACAATTTCTCCAGCCATTCGCGCTTCCAATAATCGAGAATCGCAATCGAGCGGGTGACATCCGATAGATTTGGCGCGCACATAACGCCGCCAGGAATCATGAAACTGGAGTGCGGCCACTGGCCACCGAAGATCGCGTAGACTTCCACCGGCTTGCCGGAGAGCGTCACACCGATTTCGTAACTTGTACCGACAAAGGGCGCAAAGCGTTTGACGACTTCTGCGTATCCGGGGGTCTTGGCGTAATTCTTGTTGGTTAAATCGATCGCGAAGAGCGCATAGAACCAGCGGGGAATCGATTGCAGGGTCTCGCAACACTGGGCGATGTTGCGCACCAGCGTCGCATTGCGTGGCACGTGAGTTTGCCAGGCAGTGTCCAGCGCATAACACGCTTTGTACAAGTGACTGCCGCCGCAGATACCGCAAATGCGCGGCGTAACGATCAGCCCAGCTTGCGGATCTTTGCCTTTGAGGATGATCTCAAAGCCACGAAACATGCTGGCTTCGGTCCAGGCATTGGTAACAACGCCACCGGTGACTTCGATCTTTAGATCGAGGTCGCCTTCCACACGACCCAGCGGACTTATGCGCATGGGTGTAGCTGGGGCAATGGCTGTAGCCATCCTTCATACTCCTTGGCGACGAGACGAGAGTGAGACAAAAGTTGCTGGGAAGTGTCAAACAAAATCAAACAACAAACAGATCTTCTTTGGACCACTTGGGGGCGGCCACGCGGGCCGCTGCTGCATGAGCCATGTAAGTCACATGATCTGTGCCTTCAGGGACATCTTTGGGAATGATGCCTCCGACCTTCTGGGTTTTGAAAACAGTCCCGGGTGCCAGATCATAGAACGGGAACTCGGGCTCGGTGCAACCTGTGCAGGGCATACCGGCCCGCGTCTTGGATGACTGTCGATTCCACAGAATTCGATTGCACGGTGAATGTGTCATAGGACCACGACATCCAAATTCATAGAACAGGCATCCCGTGCGCGTGCCTTGACCAAACTCCATGGTCGACTGTTTGTACTCAAAGAATTGGACGCGGGTGCAACCGGTTTGCGTGAAGGTCTTGAAGAACGTTTGCGGTCGTTGCAAGTTGTCGAGCGCAATATCTCCAGCCCGACCACTGGCTATGGCCACCAGGATCTGCGTCACCCAATCGGGATGACACGGGCAGCCAGGTATATTGACCACGGGCAAGCCCCACTTGGATCTAAAGTCACTGCCTAGAAAACCACCATGCGCGCGCTTGAGAAACTGCAAACCAATACTGTCGGTAGGATTGGGCGCGTTGGCCGGTATGCCGCCCCAACAGGCACAGTCACCCAGGGCCACCACCGCGCCAGCTTGAGCGGCTAACTCGCGGACCCAGTCTTTCATCGGGCGATCGGCGAACATATTGAAGCGACCGGTCCCAGAGGGGCCCATAATCACCGTACCTTCGAAGACGAAGATATCCAGCGAGCGGCGGCCACTGGCCAGATCCTTGAGCATGCTCTGGACATTGTTGCCCATCTCCACGCCCAGCGAAGGATGCCACAGCACATCAATGCCAAAGTCGGTCACCAGGTCACAGGCACTGGGCTCTTCCGCGTTCAAGAACGACATCGTGTTGCCGCTACAGGCTCCGCCTTGCAGCCACAGTAAAGACGCCATGACGACCTCCGCAGATTAGATGAAGACGACATCAAAGCGGAGTCAGATTCCTCCGCCATCCATATTGCGGATGGTTATCGCCCTTTGCGGCCACGGAGGGAATAGCACGAACTATGTATTTTGTACAGCAGCATCGCTTCGGCGGACAAAGGAGGCCGATGTCAGTCGGCTGGACCGGCCATCTCTTCCAAGAGCTGGCCGACCAACTTTCGCAGCTTGGGCTCGAGTTGCTGGCCGCACTGAACGACCTCGGCGTGTGAAGTTCCGTGAGCTTGATCGGTACAGGCGACGTTGGTAATGACGGACATGGCCAAGACGCGCATGCCTGCCTGACGCGCCGCCAACACTTCTGGAATCGTGCTCATACCTACAGCATCGCCGCCCATCGAGCGAAACATGCGATATTCGGCTCGAGTTTCGTAGGTCGGTCCGAGCGTCGAGATGTAGGTGCCGCGTTGCAAGTTGATCTCCAGGCCCAGCGCAATTCGTCGAGCCTGATCCATCAGTATCGAGTCGTAGGTTTCGGCATGTTGACGCAGTGAACCACAAAACGCTTGCGGTGGGACATCCTGCGGCACTGGGAAATTCTCAGCCGCATCCACCTGGCTGTGATGACGTGGCCACAAGCAATCGATGTGTTGATCAACAAGCATCAAATCACCAGGACGATAACGTGGATTCAAACCACCGGCGGCATTGGTGACGACCAATGCTTTTGCGCCCAAGCCTGCCATGACACGCACCGGAAAACTCACGCTGGCCGCGGAATGTCCCTCATAGCGATGGTATCTCCCCTGCATGACCACCACGGGGACGCCCGAGAGAAACCCTAGCAACAATTGTCCTTGATGGCCAACTGCGTGAGTGGAGCGAAAATGCGGAATCTCTTCATAACCTAGGGCCGTGACATGCTGAACATCTTCGGCCAGACCACCCAGGCCACTGCCCAAGATGATAGCGACTTGAGGCTGCAACAGACGTTGACGCGAGACCCAATCCACCGACTGCTGAATCCGAGTTGTCAATGAATCCTGGCCCTCATTCGAGGCTCGGCTATTCATTCTCGGTTGCGCGTTGTTGACAATCTTGTCTGCCACCGTAGACATCTCGGCCTCTTATGAAAACAAACTTGCGTCGTTGCCAGTCGCAGGTAGCCAACGCTGCCAAGCGGTGGAGTTCGCCGCCAGCCCAGCGTCCACCGTCTGGTGACTGTGGCTACCCAGCGTCCACCGTCTGGTGACTGTGGCTACCCAGTAGTCGCACTGTGCAATCGCTCGGCCTCGTATTTCAGTACGCCGGTTACCAATGCTGACAACTTGGGCTCGGCGGCATTGGCAGTGGCAATGATCTTTTGCACGTCAGCCGGTTCTAGCGCATCTGGGAAGCAAAGATCGGTGACGACAGAGAACCCGACCACGCGCAGGCCGGCGTGGACAGCGACGACCACTTCCGGTACGGTCGACATGCCGACTACATCGGCCCCAATCGCACGCAAGAATCGGTACTCGGCGCGCGTCTCCAGGTTCGGCCCCGCCACGGCGACAAACACACCTTTGTGCGCCACGAAATTATGGTGGCGAGCGATCTCCAACGCTTTATCCACCAGGTGTTGTTCGTATGGTTGACACATATCGGGAAAGCGTGGACCCAAGCGGTCATCGTTGATGCCGATCAGCGGGTTATCACCCATCAGATTGATATGGTCTTCGATCACTACGATGTCGCCGCCTTTGTAGTAGGGATTCATCCCACCGGCTGCATTGGAAACGACCAACAACTGTGCACCCATGTGCTTCATCACCCGCACAGGCAGGGTGATCTTCTTCAGCGAGTAACCTTCGTACATATGAAAACGGCCTTCCATGGCCATGACGGGCAACCCGCAAAGGTTGCCACACACCAGCCGTCCACGATGGCTGATCGCAGTAGATTTCGGAAAATGAGGAATCAGCTGGTAATCGATCGCAGCTTCGACCTCAATTTGATTGACTAACTGGCCCAGACCGGTGCCTAAAATGATGCCCGCATGTGGATCGCGATTCCATTGACTGCGAATGAACTGACACGCGTCCAGAACCTGGTCGTATAACTCGAGCATTATTGATGCAGCAATCCCTGGGAGTACGAGCTCAAACCACACACTTGCTTTAGCGGTGTGACAAGAGCAGGCATTAAACCAAGTTTCACGCGCAAGTTCAATAAGTGAACGAACGACTTGTTGGTTCTTCAGCCGTACAGCATCGGTTCACGTGGTGGTTGACCGCGCGATGGTTTTAGAGTAACCAAGCGGGTCGCCTGCAAAGCTAGCAGACTAAGATAGGCGGGATTGAGCAGCATGTAACGTTTCCATAGTCGCAGCGGCTCACGCGTAAAGCGATACAACCATTCCAGACCACGGTCCTGCATCCAGCGCGGCGCTTGAGCCAACTGGCCGGCATGAAAAGCAAAAGCCGCTCCCACTGCTAACACTGGCATCGACAATTGATCTTTGAATTCAAAAGCCCACACCTCTTGCCGTGGACAACCAATTCCGACCATGGTGATTTGAGCACCGCTCTGTTTGATTTCGGCCACTAGATCCTGCCCTTCAGCCGGCGTCAAGCGACGAAACATGGAAGGTCGCTGACCTACGATCTTCAAGCCTGGAAAACGTTCCGTCAAATTGCTGGCCAGCAATGCCAACGTTTGCGCGTTGCTGCCAAACAAGAACACGCTCAGTCCATTGGCCGCAGCTGCCTGACATACTTTCAACATCAAGTTGGGACCATAGACGCGATCGGGCAATCCGACTCGATGCAACAAGTTCATGGCCCATCGCACCGGTTGGCCGTCGGGGACCACCAATTCCAATTGATTCAGCCGATAACAATGTTCGCGATCCGAAACGCCAGTCATCACCCCATGGACCGCCAGCGCACTGACGCCCAAAGGTTGTTGGTTCTGCGCAGCGGCCACGATTTTCGCCACCGCTGCTTCGTAATCGACCGCAGCGATCTGTATGCCCAGCAAATTGACTTTGCCTTGATCGATCATTGGATTACTCGGCAACTAACGTTGATGGAGCTGCTACTGCGGGACTGTCGAGGCTCGACTGCACATGGCGACAGTACGGGCGACCATCTAATCGAGCTGCCGCTTCGCCTTGCGTTTCAACATCGAAGCATCGCGTGATCTGCTGCAAGAATTTGATCAGGCGCTTACGTTTGACTTGACCGGTAGATTTCATCCCTGGAAAGAACGCCAAGTCTTGTTCATCATCACCGCCCAAAAAATCCAGTGGGTGCAACAGCATCGAAGGCTCGATGCGCCACAGTCGGCACAGTCGCAGGGACGTTGCCAGATAGAACCTTGCTAGTAGCTCAGATTTCTCGGCGGCAAACTGCAAATACGAAAAGTGGAATGGTGTACGAAACAGCGGCATCACCGTAACGGGCATCATCCACAGACTGGGTGAACCAACCGGCAGCGGAAAGGGATAATTTTTGCCTAACATTGCATCAAACGACCCAAACAGTTTTTCACGTCCTTTGCGCTGTTCGGCTTTCAGTCCAGTTTTGAAGAAGTAGTAGGCGCGTGCCAAAGGGCCAACACAGCTGTTCAATTGCGAGGCACAGAAGCGATATCCGCGCTCGCACAACAGCTGGTGCACCAACGGCGAATCGCTGTAACCAGGTCCGCGAAAACCCAACGAATGCTGACCATCCAGCCGGCCGAGCAGCTCGTCAGTCTTGTCAAGTTCATAAGCGATCTTGTCGCGATCATACAGATGCAACCATGGTTCATGATGGAAGGAGTGATTGCCCAGGTCATGCCCAGCCCGCGTCAGTCCCTTGACTGCGGCCACATCTCGATCGCTCAGCAAATCTTGACCGACCACAAAGATCGTGGCATGCACGGCGGCTTGCGCCAGTACGCTTTCGATGTGCGCGCAGGCAGTCGGCAAGTATGAGGGAAACTCTTTCCACGCGGGCTTGTTAGCGGTCTTCAAATACGACCACTTATTATCCAGATCCAAAGACAGATTTAACATCAAACTTTTTTCCGCAATTGGAGCAGTAGCGAGCTCAAAATCTGAACGCGTGCAGTGGCCACTGAATCTTAGTTCACACTACTCTCAGATGTCGGATGCCGGTGATGCCGCCAAACGTCGGCCAGCATCAAGCCAGACATCACCAAAAAACAGAAACCCAAAGCAATACTCAGCCCAATCGGTACCGCGTAGGTGCGATCTATTTGCCAGGTATCAAATGTCGATCCCATACAGGTTGCGACGATTATGAGGATCAAAGTGCCGGCCAAACGCACGATCACACTGGCTACCGCTTTACCCCGAGCCCGCAAGTAACCATCGATAGCCTGCAATAGACCGCGAAACATGCCCGCTGGCAGCAGCAACCAGGCGAACACCACCGTCGGGTCGAATCGATGACCATAGAACATGGGCACCAGGTAGGGCAGCAACAAACCCAAGACCGTAGCACAGACAATTTGAATGAGTAAACCACTAATCAAAATCTTCCATACCGAGCCGAGCGTCGGAATCTCGTGACTGCGAGCACCGAGATTGAAGGCATACAAACTGGCGGCATTAGGTACGATGATCAGCAGAGCAGCGATCGGCACAGCGGCTGCATAATATCCCAGCACCGCATGGTCGCTGACCAGTACGAGCATCAAACACATATCGATGCGTTCCAATAACTCGCTGGCAAACCAGGCGGCGATCAGCGGACGAGCTTCGCCCATCGCTTCAGGCACACTTACTGCAGTTGGGCCGAACCACGACTGATGCATGCCACGACCGGCCAGCATTAGAGCCATTGCCTGGCTGAACAGAAACAAACCACATACCGCAGAGAGGCTGGTCCAATGAAACATCCACGCCACGATCAGGACGATTGGAAAAGCCGCGGCCGCCAGAATTCGGCTTTGATTGTAGCGTGACAGGGCGCGTTGGCCGTGATCGACCGCGGCGACGGCTAAGCGTATTTGCTGCAGTGGCAAAGTCACTGCGCATAAACATGCCAATGGTAAAACTGAGCGAAACTCTTGGCCGAGAAAAAACACGTTCAGCAGCAAACAGACTGCCAGCGACAGACCACCTGCCACTACACCATATCGCGCCGCGCTCCGTCGTAGTGGCGCATCGCTCAGACCACGGGCGGCGTAGCCGGCGAACAGTTCAGGCGCGCCGAGCAATCCCAAATACACTAAAGCTTGCGGAAAGAGCACGGTCGCTGCAAACGCACCGCGCATCTCAGGGCCAAGCATGCGAGCCAGTAGGATGCCTTGCAGGGCAAAGAACACAAACGCACCTAGCGACGCGCCCAGCGTCGCTAAGGGGCCAATCACTCGGGCTATCCACGCGCGAAGACCAGAGGGCAACCAACTCGGACCAAACTCTTTACGCTGCTGTGCGGGCATCGATGACAAAACACTAGCTCCAAGGCTGGTGGCGCTAGTGGCCGACGCGTCCTAAAATCACGGCGGAAAATGTACTGACGATCAACTTGAAATCAAGCCACAAATTGCGAGCTCGAACGTAGCGCATATCCAGCCGCATCCATTCCACGAAAGTCATCTTGCGCGTCTTGGATATTTGCCAGAAACAGGTCAACCCCGGCTTGGAGAGCATGCGAGCCCGTTGCCAAGTTTCGCATTGATCAGCTTCCTTCACCGGCAAGGGACGAGGACCCACCAGCGACATGTCACCGATAAGCACATTGAAAAGTTGAGGCAGTTCGTCCAAACCTGTCGAACGCAAGATGCGTCCAAAGCGAGTTATGCGTGGATCATGACGCATCTTGAAGGCCGGGCCATCGCGTTCGTTACGCTCCAGTAGCGAACTCTGCATCTCTTCGGCATTGACAATCATCGTCCGCAATTTGTAAATCCAAAACGGACGACCCAGATAGCCAATGCGCTGCTGGGCAAAAAAAGCTGGTCCCGAACTGGTCAAGCGAATGATCAGGGCCGCCAACAAGATGAACGGTAAAGTAAGCGCTAAACCAATCGCCGCCCCGGTGACATCGAGCACGCGTTTCCATGCTGGATAAACACTGGCTAGGATACTTGTCGGTAACGGGCTGACTTTAATCGGCTCGGCTTCAACGGAGTCCAGCGGGACCGTATTGTCTTCGGCGATTATTTCCACCGTCTCATCCTGCGAGCCGTCGCTGTGCGATTTGTCAACGCGTCGCGGTCGCTCGGGATAGACGAACGCTTCACCCTCGATAGGCAACTGGGCTGCCGAAGCTAATTTGAGTATCTCAGCTAAGACGAACTGGGTGCCATCTTCGTTAGTGCACGGTAGCACGACACCGATGCGCCCATAGTTGAGGTGGCCCTTTTCGTCGGTCTCGCGCAAACGACGATGCAGCACCTTGGCTAACCTGAGCGAAGTGGTGCGCACGTTGCGCAAATCTACCACACGGAGAATGATCAAGCCAAAGCAGGTGCCTTCGCGATCAGCTCGCATGCGCTCTTTGGACAGCACACGTTGTAACTGACGCTGATTGATCAGCAGCGGAGTCCAAGTCGTGCGACGGGTCCACTTTCTTTCGGTCCTTCGTTTCAACCAACTCATCATGTTGCAATACCTAATGCGATTCCACCAACGGTTCGGACGGGCGATCCGCGCTCAGAGCAACGCCAGTTACCTGGTTGTCCTCTGCAGCGCCTCTGACATTGGAGGGACGACCAGCGATGTACGCATCGCCGGTATCAGTTCGAGCAATCGCCGAAGCCTTCTTGGCAGCCGGTTTATTGGCAGACAGGGCCGGTCTTAAGGCATCATCGGAATCAACTACAGTTTCAAGCTGCGAGCTGACCTTCGATCGCTGACGAATTTTCTTTGGGCCTCGCCACACGGCCAAGGCACAACTAATTACAAATGATCCCGCCGTCCCGAGCGCTAACAGTAAGCTGCGCTTGGGAGCGACGTGTTTGTAGACCAACATCGGAGGCTGCGGAACAGAGATATCGGAGAAGTTCCCCAGATCCAGTTCCTTGAGCAGCCGGGCCTCTTCACGCTTGCGACCGTAGGTCAGCACATCGTTGCGGGCCAGTTGAACGCTGCGTTCTAGCTCATTGATGCGCAATTCATCGGTGTTCAACTGAGCGGCCTTCTCCTGGGCAATCTTGAGTTTGCCATTGATCTCGTCCATTTGAGCTTTCCAACCTTCGAGGGCGGAGAGATTGCGGAGTCGATCAAGCTCGATCTCTTGACGAATGGGATTGAGAGCTTGCTTGCTCAAGACTCGATCGTCGGACTGTTGATCAAAGATGTTCTTAGCTTCGCGAAGTTTCGAGCGCACTTGTACCACCAACGGATGCTCGCCCGAATATTTACCGACCAACTCCTTTTCCATCATTTCCAGTTCAAACAGTTGGTTGCGCATGGCATCGGTGGCCACGTTGGCGACACCCGACGTTTGCTCCAAATCCAGCTTGTCCGGCATATTGATTAGCTTGCGATCGATCTCAGCGTCGCGCCCCTGAGCAGCAGCCAACTCAGCCGAGGCTTTCAGGCGGTCTGTCTGCAACTGCCGAATCTCTTGATGAATCAATTCCTGCTTGCCGGACACAGTCATCAAACTAATGCGATTCTTTTCATCGCGCAGTTCAGCTTCAGTCGCAGCCAGCCTTTGTTGACACAGTTCATACTCTTTGTCAAAGAACTGCAACGAGCCTTCCATGCTGTGAGCATCAACGTGTACCATGCGATACTCGCTGACGATCGCTTGACACAGATCGCGGGCTAGTTCGGGATCCAATGCCCGCACCGAGACTCCCAAGGTGTAGCTTTCTTTGGCAGCGTCGATGCTGAGCGCACTGAAGAGCCGCTTGATCGCCAGCTCCAAATTCTCTTGAGCTTTGAACTGCGCAGCCGTCATCCCTGCTGGTGTCTTGTCGCCACCAATAATGCGATGTTTGAGGAAACGATCCTGCAATGTGTTGGTGGAATTTTCAAACCAAACTCCCGCACGATCGAGGGCTTGATTCCACCAGGTTTCGTGGGACAAAAATCGATCAACGCCTACTTGCTTGACCGCGCGATCCAATACGACGCGCGACCGCAACATCTCGCGCACAGAATTAATTTCAGATTGACGACGGTCCATCAGCGAAATGGTTTGGCTGGCCGCTGTGGTGGCCGGGTCCAACGAAACAGTGCCTCGTCCCATACGTACATATAACAACGCATCGGACTGATAACTGTTGGGGATGAGCATCAAAATAACGACCACGATCATCGAGAACATGATCGTGGTAGCCAGGATGCCGAGCCAACGACTTCGCAGCGACGTAACAATATCCGCGAGGGTCACGAAGTCTTGCGGTGACGATGTCGACATTAACCAATCCCTTGAAACCGAACGAAGCCAAGGATCTTGTGGTGTACCCATCGGATCCGACTTGCGTTGGTTGATGGAGTTCACTCTTCACAAACTAACCAAACAGCGCTCGATTGCTAGCTGCACAAAGCTGCAATTGTAAACTTACCTAGCTTTTGCAAACCCCCTGGTCGTCAAATTCGGCAAAGGGCGTGTCCACCATTCTACCTAGTTTGAGCCTCACGTGTACAAACCGGAGCCCGAGGCGGAAGGTCGCCCGCTAGCGATCTGATCTAAGGGTGATAACAGTGCCGCTAGTGTGGTTGGATGCCCCACTAAAAGCCAGAGCCTGTATGAAAAAGTCCATAAAAATATGTCGTAGAAGTGGAAAACATGTAGCCGAAGTCGCCAGACTTTGGATGAACTACTCGTAGCCGAAGTCGCCAGACTTTGGATGAACTACCGTATGCGCTCGATTTAGGCCTGGTTCCTACGCGTACTCGTACTCGTACTCGTACTCGTAGGAGTAGGAGTAGGAGTAGGAGTAGGAGTAGGAGTAGGAGTAGGAGTAGGAGTAGGAGTAGGAGTAGGAGTAGGAGTAGAAATCTAGGCTTGAAACCTATGCCAGGCCTAGTTCGCTCATCACCAACTGCACATCCTGCCACACCAGTTTTTTGGCGTCGGGATTTCGCAGCAGATATGCGGGGTGATAGGTAACCAAGACGCGGGCGCCGTGGAAATGATGGAAGCGGCCGCGCAGCCGGCCGACAGAATCCGTGCTTTGAAGGACAGAGCGTACGGCGACTGCTCCCAGCAGGATGATGAACTCAGGTTGTAAAATCTCAAGTTGCGTCAGGGCGTAGGGGCGACAGTTGTCGACCTCTTCCGGCAGTGGAGTTCGGTTTTGAGGTGGTCGACATTTCAACGAGTTGAGGATGTAGACTTCTTCGCGTGCCAGCTTCATCGCGCGAATGATGTCGGTCAACAATTTGCCGGCCGGGCCCACGAATGGTCTGCCTTGCGTATCTTCGTCGGCACCCGGAGCTTCGCCAAAGAAACAAACCCGTGGGCGAATATGGCCCTCACCGAACACAGTTTGGCGACGGTAGCAAACCAGTTCCGGACATTTGCGACAAGCCTTAACTTGGACATCTAACTCGTCCAGTTTGCTTACTCGCAGCGCATTATCCATGTTGGGTAGCTGCCAGGTGCCAGGGGTCACTGGCATCGCTAATTCGGCTGCGGCGGGTGCATGTCGAGCGGTGGCTAGTGGCGTCATGGCCGGCGTAGTCGCGGCTGGTGTCGTCGGGGACTCGATTA
This sequence comes from Rania fehmarnensis, assembly GCF_056494185.1. NCBI lineage: Bacteria > Pseudomonadati > Planctomycetota > Planctomycetia > Pirellulales > Pirellulaceae > Rania > Rania fehmarnensis. The sequence continues at coordinate 7,807,148 of NZ_CM151398.1, read as the reverse complement.
CGGACTGGGCTGCGGAAGCGACGCTTGCAGGCTCAGCTTTGGGCTGGGCTGCGGCTTGACGGCTGTCTGTGGTGTGCGCTTGAGCACCCATCAGCGGCGCGAGCACTGCAGTGTTGCCGGGATTGGCTGGCTGAGTATTAAAGCGCACCAGGCCAGCGGCTGCATAACACTCGAGTATTTGCATCAAGCCTTGGCGCAGTTTCGGTGCATCGGAGATAATTGGCGTGTCCATGGCGACATTATAACAAACTACTTGACCAGAGCTGCCTTGACCGCAGCCACAAATTGCTCAGCCGAATCCGCAGGCGAGCGATCTTGGATTGAGTGACGGGCAAACGTTCGCATCTGTCTCACAGTTGCGTGGTCGACTTGGATTATTTCCTCCATGGCTTGAGCTAGCGAGGTTGTGTCGTCTGGATTGTACAACCAACCATTGCGCTGAGGACGAATTAGCGTTTCACAGGCTTGCGAATGAATACTGCCCAAGACCAATTGGCCAGAGCCCAATGCTTCATCCACCACCAATCCCCATTCATCACCCAGGGTCGGAAAGAAGTTGATCGGATATTGTGCGTAGAGCGATTTCAACTTAGCGACATCGCAATGTCCCAGCCAATCAATGAAGAGATTGGAGGGCAGTTGTATCTGTCGAAGTTCATCAGCTTGAGGGCCAGTACCAGCAATTGCCCAGTGGATATGGATGTGCAGATGGCGCACAGCCCAGGCGCTCAGTTGCTCGATGGCTCGAGCGACGCCTTTACGAGCGATCAATTGGCTGATCGACAACAGATGCAGCTGTGAAGTGATTGAGGGTGGCTGCTCATCGACGATTGGTCCTAGATAGATCTTCTGCGGATCGGCTGCGTAGTTCCAAGGTAACATGCGGCAGATGTGGGCGGCTTGACTTAGAAGATAGCGCTGGCAGCTCGGACCGTTGTAAGTAATGATGTCGGCCGAGCGCAATAAATGACGACGGAGCCAGGTGCGCAGTCGACCACGCCCGGCTTCACTGCGTTCCGAACCGTAGATGCTCAACACGTGCCGCGTCGATCTATGGAAACGTCGATAGATAGAACTCTGCAAACTGCGCATGCCCATCTCCAGCGATACGATGCAATCGGGTTGGATGCGCCGCAGTTGGCTCCATGTATCCCAAGGCACGTGGATGAACAGTTCTTCGCTGTAGCCGCCCGGATGAGCTACGATCTTGCGTTTGGTCCATGTCTTCTGGCAGGTTACTTGTAAGCCTTGGCTATCGACCGAGAATTGTCGATTTGCCTCCATTGGCACTGATACCAGGATCTCCAGCCGTCTGACGCGCCGTGCGATTTCACGCATGACTTCGACCAGGTTAGGCGAGAGGAAGTTGACCAGAAAGACGACGCTGGCATCGGTGAGCGTTGTTTTTTTGGGGTCGGGCAAGGAACTCAGATCGCTCAAGGGAAATTACGATTTGGTTAATAGACGAGAGGTGTTAATTGTCATCTAGGATAACTACAGAATTTAAGATCAAAATATCGGAAGCACGCTCTGCGTACAGGGGACTTTGAAGTCCGGACGCAAAGCAGCCATGTAGGTCGGACCAATCGTCGGTTAAAAATATAAACCAAAAATTAGAGATTACTGGCGGACTTACGCCAAAAACTCGACTTCTGGAATTAGGGTGTAAAGCTGAGCGCACTCAGCCCGTAGCCGTTCCCGCGGGCTGGCTGACGTTTCTCAGCAATAGGAAGTTGCGTCGGAGATCGATAGATTAGCCAGCGATTTCAGGTGAAACTTCAGCAATCAACCGACCAATAGAGCTTCTAAATTTGAAACGTGGCGTCTAGCACGTTGGCAGAGCCAGGCAGTACGATGGTTGGCTCACAGCACTTAGGAAATCGAGGGACACTCACTTCAAATATTGCGTTGCAGAATTACTATTAGCGTTTTCATGATTTGCACCCCCGAGAACGAACATGCGGATTTTGGTTACGGGAGGCAACGGATACGTTGGCCGAGCGCTTTGTCGCCTGCTGGCTTCTTCGCACGATGTATGCATCGTCGATAGTTTGCGGTATGGCACCTGGCGATTTACTGATCGCGAGTTATCGCAGATGTCTTGCCGACGGCTGGACATTCGCGAGCTGTCTCCTTTGCGACAAGTGATGGCCGAGTTTAAGCCCGAGGCCATCATTCATTTGGCGGCGATCCATTTTATTCCAGAGTGTGAGGGCGACCCAGAACTGGCCGTTTCCACTAACGTGTTGGGAACGTCGAACGTTTGCGCAGCGGCGCCGGCGGGTTGCCGAGTGGTATTTGCCAGTACCGGTGCGGTTTATCAACCGGAAGCAGAACCGCATGACGAGTTGCGATCCATCACGGAACCGGCGGATGTCTATGGCTGGACCAAACTGCAGGGTGAGCAGTATCTGCGTTACTTTGCAAAACAACGCGGATTTGCGGCTGGAATAGTCCGTCTATTCAACGTGATAGGTCCCGGTGAAACCAATCCACACGTTTTACCAGAGATTGTGGCTCAATTAAAAGCCGGCCGAACTACACTGCAACTTGGCAACCTTGACGCCAAACGTGATTATGTTCACGTGGCCGATGTGGCGCGCGGGTTTGCCAAAGTCGCGACCGCCGGACAAATCGAACCGAGCCAAAGTTGTACTGTCAACTTGGGTACAAGTAGCTCACTGAGCGTAAAAGAGTTGTTGGATCAGTTGCGTCAAGTTGGAGCACCTGAATTCAACGTGGCTACCGATCCTCTGCGCATGCGACCATCGGACCGACCTTTTCTGTCGGCCGACATTACCCGAATCGGCCAAATGTTTCAGTGGCAACCAGAATTGTCTATCGGCCAGGCCTTGGCTGATCTGTGGCACAACCCTGACCTGCCGATTGAGTGGATTGATCGATATCGATGAAGATTCTGGGCACCATTGTCATACCTCCCCATTTGATGGCTAGCGGCGCGGTCAACGCCGCCCTGGCCATATCGCAGTCGCTGTTGCGTCACTGCGATATCGATGTTGCGTTGATGGCTGACGAGACCAGTCAGCAACGCTGCAAAGGCTTGAGTGTCTTCAAACGCCGAGCCAGCACGGCGATCGACTTTACGCGCGGCTGGTTGCCCAACAAGTACCGCACGCTCTTTTACCGTTCCGACATTGCGTCGCTGGTCGATGCTTACGACCTGGTGCACATCCACAACGCCATACCCGCCTTCGAGATGCAGCGCATTGCGCGGCGCTGCTTGGCTAAGAAGATTCCCTATGTGCTAACGACTCACGGATTTGTAGAAATTCTCGGTCTGCAATCCGCATATCAACTGAACATGCTGCAGCAGTTGATCGGCCGCTTCTGTATGCGTCGGCCGCTGCAGTTCGTGATTGATCATGCCAGCCACATTTGTTGCCTTGCCCCGCAGGATCATGCGCTATTGGTCGAGCTAGGCGTGCCAGTGGACAAGCTCTCGATCATACCCAACGGCGTCGCCAAAGATTTTTATCCAGAGCCGCCCGAGTCAGAGGTGGCGGAAGTTTGCAACAAATTCGGTTTGCCCGAGCACAAACAGTCGGATGTACCAGTGTGCTTCTTTCTAGCCAATCACACCCGCAATAAAGGGCTGGATGTTTTACTGGATGCGTTTCTGCAAAGCGAGCTGCCGTATTGCTTGATCGTCGGTGGTCGGAAGCGCAGTTATGACTACGACGGTTACCAGGCCAGAGCGCAGAGTGGCCAGCGCATCGTATTTACCGATCTCATCAGCGATCGCGAAATTCGCTGCTTGCATCATTACGCCGATTTATTTGTGTTTCCCTCACGAGCCGATACGCTACCACTGGTCGTGCTGGAAGCCATGGCGGCTGGTCGCCCAGTCCTCTCGACCCGTGTGGGCGGCATTCCCTATCAGATCGATGACAGTTGCGGCCGCCTGGTGGAACCCGAGAATCCAACTGCCCTGCGGCAAGCGTTCGAGCAGTTGGTCAGCGACCCAGCGCAATTGAAAGCCATGGGCCAGGCTGCCCTGAAAAAAGTTCGGGCCCAATTCGATTGGGATCTATCAGCCGATCTGACCATCGATGTATATCGTGAAGTTTTGGGACTCTGCCCGCTTCAACCACCCAGCGAGCAAGAAGAGTCCGCCAATCTAAAAGTGGCTCACTCGTAGCGGTTCTGTCAATCGACTGTCTTTGGCTGGTCGAGGTTTTGTTAGACTAAGTGCTGGCCGTCTATTCGTAGCCACCGTCACCAGACGGTGGACGCTTGGTAGCCACCGTCACCAGACGGTGGACGCTTGGTAGCCACCGTCACCAGACGGTGGACTCGGCTGGCGGCGAAATCCACCGCTTGGCAGCGGCGGCTACCTAACCTCCCTCTAAACCCACCTACTGACCGGATCGACAGTATGCGAACACTTGCTTGCCTCATGGCTGTGTGTTGGTTAAGCACTACCTTGCCAGCTGACACTTCCAAACTCAAAGCGCTGATTATCGATGGCCAGAACAACCACGATTGGAAGCGGACCACTCCATTGATCAAAGCCACTTTGGAGGAATGCGGACTTTTTGAAGTCGAAGTTGCGACAGCACCCGGCAAGCCTGAAGAGATGAGTGGCTTTGCACCCCAGTTCAGCTCCTACGCAGTGATCGTCTCGAACTATAACGGCAGTCCATGGAGTGAAAAGACCATGGCCAGCTTTAGTGACTATGTTCGTGGTGGCGGTGGCTTTGTCAGCGTACATGCAGCTGACAACTCATTTCCACAATGGGCTGACTACAACCGCATGATCGGCGTCGGTGGCTGGGGCGGGCGCAATGAAAAGTCTGGCCCGTATGTACGCTGGCGCGATGGCAAGATCGCGCGTGATACTCAGGCGGGCCGTGGCGGCAGTCATGGCCGTCGACATGCCTTCGAAGTGGTCGTTCGCGATACTGAGCATCCAATTACTTCAGGTCTGCCGAACAGTTGGCTGCAAGCTGAAGATGAGCTGTATGCCGAACTGCGCGGCCCGGCCGAGAATATGCAAGTGTTGGCCACTGCTCTTAGCAGCCAACAGTCGGGCGGCACCGGCGAACATGAGCCGATTCTCATGGCGATTCAGTTCGATAAAGGTCGCGTCTTTCACACGACCATGGGCCACGATGTCACGGCGATGAATGGCATGGCGTTTCAAGTAACACTGCAGCGTGGCGCCCAGTGGGCCGCCACCGGCAAGGTTACGTTGCCGCCGGTCACCAGTGAGGAACTGTCCAGTAGCCAAGTGTCAAATCGCGATCCACTAAAGCTGGCTCAAATCGATTTCCAAGCGATACCAGACTCGACTGCGGGTAGTAACTGGCAATCACTTTTCAATGGCAAAGACTTGAGTGGTTGGTCGCAGAAGAATGGAACGGCCACCTACTTGGTTGAAGAAAATTGTGTCTTAGGGCGAACCCAAGAGGGCAGTCCCAACTCATTCATGTGTACCGAGCAGAACTACAGCGACTTTGAATTGACCTTTGAAGTTAAGGTCGACGACGCGCTGAACTCTGGTGTCCAAATTCGCTCGCGTAGTCTTTCAAATTACAAGGATGGACGCGTCCATGGTCCTCAAGTCGAAATAGAAACTGGCGGCACTGCCGGTTACGTCTACAGCGAAGGCACTGATCGCGGTTGGATCAGCGCCCAGCAGCCAAAGATGGAGGCTTTCAAGAAAGGCCAATGGAATAAATACGCCATTCGCGCCGCTGGTGCCCGTATTCAAACCTGGGTCAATGGCCAGAAAATTGAAGACCTGGTCGACCCAGCCAGTTTCCGATCTGGCTTTATCGGCTTGCAAGTCCATGGTATCCCTAAAGACCAAGGGCCTTACGAAGTCCGCTGGCGCGAGATCAAAATCCGGGCTTTATGATCGTGGCGCAGGCGCTCAGTTGTTTTTGATTGCCTGAGTCGAAAGCCTTGACGGCTTCCGCTACGGGAGTCGTCGAATCCGAAAGCCTTGACGGCTTCCGCTACGGGACCCTGGGGGGTGCAAGACTAGAAGTCGCTGCCCGGTCTGCGTAGTATAATTAAGTAGTGGCGGACACTTTTCTCTTTGGTCGTATGCAGCCCAGTTATGCCGGGCTGCCACGAAGCGGAGGCGCAACAACGCAGTGCGAGAACATTATCGATCAACCAGTGTGGCTCAGGAACGGAGTGTCTTGGCTAGGGTTATCGGTCCCAGCGATGCTTTTACCGAAGACCCCTTGGATGAATTGACTGGTCTGGCGGAGACAGCAGGCACCCAAGTTTGTGGTGGAGTCGTCCAACGACGCGAGACTCCTGACCCCAAGACCTACGTTGGCAAAGGTAAGGTATCGGAACTGAAGATGCTGGTCGAAGCCAATGAGGCGGACCTGGTGATCTTCGATAACGATCTTTCTCCCAGTCAAACGCGCAACCTCGAGAAGGTTGTCGGATGCAAGGTCATCGATCGCACGGAGCTGATTCTCGACATCTTCGCTTCCAATGCGCAAACTCACGAAGCTCGGCTGGCTGTCGAACTGGCACAGCTGGAATATTCGTTGCCGCGACTGAAACGCATGTGGACGCACTTGTCGCGTCAAACGATGGGTGTCGGGATGCGCGGCCCGGGTGAAAAGCAATTGGAAGTTGACCGTCGCTTGGTAGAACGCCGCATTCACGAACTGAAGATGGACCTATCCAAGGTCGAACGTCGACGTGAACGCGAAGTGGCCGGTCGTCGCGATTATTTAACAGTCTCGCTGGTCGGTTACACTAACGCTGGCAAGAGCACGCTGATGAACGCGTTGACAGAAGCCGATGTGCTGGCGGTCGACAAGTTGTTTGCCACGCTCGATACGCGTACGCGACGTTGGACTCTGCCTAGTTGGGGACCAGTGCTGCTGAGCGATACCGTCGGTTTCATTCGGGACTTGCCGCACAACCTGGTGGCTAGCTTCCGCGCGACGCTTGAAGAAGCGCGACAAGCCGATTTGCTCTTGCACGTCGCCGATGCCAGTAACCCGGCTGTGCTGGATCAAATCTCGGCAGTTTATCGCGTACTGCATGAACTGGGGATCGACGAGAAACAAACGCTGTTGGTCATCAACAAAGTCGATGTGCCGGGCGCCATGGAACGCATGGCTGCCGTCGAACAACGTTATCCTCGGTCCATTGGCATTAGTGCTAAGACGCGGCTAGGCTTCGAGAAACTGGCGCACACCGTCAGCGGTATGCTCAGCGAAGACTTTGTGACCGTCGGCCTGCGGCTGAGCCCAGCGGACGGGCGCACCGTTGCCTGGCTGACCAAAGTTGGCGATGTGACCAGCAAGCAGTACCACGATGAGTACGTAGAGATTCACGTGCGTTTGCCCAGTCGTCATGCCGGCCGTTTGATGCGCGAAGGCTATCAATTAGACGTCCACAGCGGTACGTTGCCGGACGTCACTCCCGCTCCCGACAATTGGCGTGAACAACTGCCCTCATTTCGCATCGCCTAAGCCCTAATCCCGAATTGGATGTGTCCACGTGCTTAGTTAAAAGCTGACGAACTCCTATGGGAGACGGGGGCCTGCGGGTATAACTTGCTCGCAGTCCGTTTTGCTCGTTTCCCACTGAAGGTGCGATTTATGCGGCGTCATGGCCCGTGGACAATCGTGAAGTCGACGCTGGTTTACCAAGATCCATGGATTCGTTTGGATCGAGATGACGTTATCCGACCCGATGGTTTAGCGGGTACGTATTCGACCGTTCATCTCAAACCGGGAGTGACGGTTATTGCCGTCGATGCCGACAACGTCGTACATTTGACCAGCGAATTTCATTACGCGGTCGGTCGCGTAACCCTGGAAGGAGCTAGTGGTGGCATTGAATCGGGTGAATCGGCCCTCGAATCAGCCAAACGTGAATTGTTGGAAGAGTTAGGCATCGTCGCCGCCCGCTGGACTTCGCTGGGCACCGTCGACCCGTTTACATCCGCCGTACTCTCGCCAGTCGAGTTGTACCTGGCTGAAGAATTGTCATTTGTTCCCACGCAGCCCGAAGGCACTGAACTGATTGAACGAGTACCGATGCCGCTAAGTGAAACCATGCAGGCTGTTCACGAAGGTCGCATCACCCATGCGCCAACTTGTGTCGCACTGTTGAAACTCTGGCTGCGACATCAATCCCACCAGTGACTTTTGCATGCGATACCGCAGTACACGACAACTTGTCAATGATCTTCAAGCCGCTGGACGATTGATCGAAGTTACCAACCCGATCGATCCCAAGCTGGAATTGGCGGAAATACAACGACGTGTCTACGCCCGCGGCGGACCAGCTCTGCTGTTTTCCAATGTCATCGGTTGTCGGTTCCCTGTAGCCTCTAATCTTCTGGGTACGATCGATCGCGCGCGTTGGATCTTTCGCGATACTTTTGAAACGCTGCAACTAGCCATTCACTGGAAGACACATCCCGAAGACATTTTCAAGCAGCCTTGGCAATTGTGGCGCGGACCGATTGTAGCTGTGCGCATGTTGCCCAAACGCGTCAGTGCTGGGCCGGTCAACAAACACACCTGTCGCTTGAGCGAACTACCACAGATCGTGTGTTGGCCCGATGATGGCGGGCCGTTTGTAACCCTGCCTCAAGTCATCAGCCAACCACCCGACGATGCGCGGCTGTCATCGATCAACCTGGGCATGTATCGCATTCAAATGGCCGGGAACAACTATGTGCCCGAGGCTGAATGTGGATTGCATTACCAACTTCATCGCGGCATCGGTGTTCATCACACGCGGGCCATCGAACTGGGCCAGCCTTTTCATGTTAACGTTTCCGTGGGTGGTACACCTGCCATGACGATAGCCGCGGTCATGCCCTTGCCCGAAGGCATGAGCGAATTAGGTTTCGCAGGTGCACTAGCCGGTGGTCGAATACCACTGGTGTGCTCTGGCGCCGCGACGAAAGCCCACGCGCCCATCTATGCTGATGCTGACTTTGTAATTCAAGGCACCGTCGATCCTACGCAGTTAAAGCCCGAGGGGCCATTTGGAGATCACTTGGGTTATTACGCCCGCGTGCATGATTTTCCGCTTTTGCAGGTACACAAAGTCTGGCATCGCCCCGATGCGGTCTGGCCGATGACTGTCGTGGGACGGCCGCCGCAAGAAGATACCGTCTTTGGACAGTTGATCCATGAACTAACTGAACCAGTCATTCCTACCGTTCTGCCAGGTGTCAAAGCCGTTCACGCAGTCGATGCGGCCGGAGTGCATCCACTACTGTTGGCCATCGGGAGTGAACGCTACACGCCCTATGCTAAAGCGGGTAAACCCCAAGAATTGCTAACGCAAGCTTCTGCGATCCTTGGCCAGGGGCAATTGTCCTTGGCCAAGTATTTGTGGATTACCGATGCGCCCGATGGCCAGCTAGACATTCATGACGTGCGCAGCTTCTTTGAATACATGCTGGCCCGAGTCGATTGGAATCGCGATCTACATTTTCATACTTGTACTACGATCGATACGCTCGACTACTCAGGCGACGGATTGAATGCTGGCTCCAAGTTGGTCATCGCTGCCACGGGACAACCCAAACGCAGTTTGCCAACTGAATTAGATGCTGATCTGCATATGCCTGCGAGCTGGCGCAATCCGCGCATCGCCTGGCCGGGTATCTTGTGTGTGGAAACAAACCGACTGCGAGATGCTGCTGATGTCTCCGCCCGCGTGTGGCAACAGGTATGTGATAGTCTGGATCCAAGCGGTGCTCTCAGTCGTTTTCCGCTGATCGTGTTAGTTGACGACGCCGATTTCGCGGCGCGTAACGTCAGCAACCTGGTCTGGGTCACCTTTACACGCAGCAATCCGGCGGCTGATGTCTATGGTATCGGTGCGAAAACCATCAACAAACACTTTTCAGTATCTGGTGCGCTGGTGATCGATGCACGAGTAAAGCCTCACCACGCACCACCCCTGATCGAAGACCCTCGCGTTAGTTCGAGAGTCGATGCCTTGGCCGCGCAGAACCTGGCTGTATCGAAGTACCTGTAAATCCGTAGCCGATCTTGCCAGAGATTGTTTTTGTAGCCGATCTCGCCAGAGATTGGAACGTATCAGAGTTGTGCATCCAAAGTCTGGCGACTTCGGCTACGGGTTGATCTGTAGCTGATCTCGCCAGAGATTGGTTCTGTAGCTGATCTCGCCAGAGATTGGAACGTATCAGAGTTGCGCATCCAAAGTCTGGCGACTTCGGCTACGAGTTGACCTGTAGCCGATCTCGCCAGAGATTGGTTCTGTAGCTGATCTCGCCAGAGATTGGAACGTATCAGAGTTGTTCATCCAAAGTCTGGCGACTTCGGCTACATGGAACCCTACCGTACGGAATATTGAATCAACTCTTGATCATGCGCGATCCAGAGTTGTAGTTCTTTGCCCACGGGTAGGAGAGCCAGGCCGCGAATGGGTGAAGCGAACTGGCAGTGGTCGACCAATCGGCCATCGCCGTTGAAGAAATGCACGCGTGTGTCACCGGTACTGAGAGCCCAGATTGGCCCGCCGCTAATGGGATCGTCAGTAACGCTGATGAGCGTCCCCGATCCTCCGGTCTCGATCGGCAAGGGCGCATGCCACAGTTGTCGCAACTGTTGATCGAGCACGTAGATACCGGGTTCATCGCTGGCGAGCCAACCGCGAGCCAGGGTCGACGCGGACTTGCCATCGCTCCATGGACTCCATGGTCCGCGGGCAGGTGTGAATTTTAATTGTTGCTCCAGGCTCTGATTGGCGGTCGGCTTCGTTGGATCGGTTTTGGTTACGGTCGATACCGGTTTGGCTAGCGCTGCTGACCGGGCCCCGCCTTCGTCTTGTACGATGATAGGTTCCACACGACCATCGTTCAGAATCACCAGGCCACTGGCCAAGGCTTCTGATTTCGGGCGCGGCAGCAGGGCTACCGGCAAGGCTGGGCTTTGGCCACTATGTTGTTCCGCGCGCTTGGGATCGATCAGGAGCGTGCGTCCACCATCGGTGATAGCGGCCAGGCGCATACCGGCAGGCGTATCGAGCCAACGCATATCGCTGACGGTTTGCTGTTTGATGTCTACTGTGGATCGTTTGCCTGTAGCCACTTCGATCAACAGCAATTCACCGCCTGTGTGGCCAACCAAGGCGATCTCGCTACCCTTGGGATCAATGGCCAGGCGGACACTCGTTGTTGACGTCGATTTGGTCGGCTTCCAACCAACATCGATCTGCGCTTGCTTTTGTCCACTGCTATTGAGGCTGATCAACTGTCCCTGGCTGTTAAGGTGCCACAGGTTATGGGCCCAGTCCGATTGAAACGCGATGATCTTGGATTCCTGCTTCCAGGACTTCAGCTGGTTGAGAGTCAATTGGCCGGGCGGATAGGTTGATGGCTGAGTAAAGGCACTGCCAACTGCATCGCTGGCGCGAGCCAGCCACAGTTCTGCGCCAAAGCGTTCACGCTGGAGCGCGTTTCTCTGCACCATGTTGCCAGCCAGGTTTTCGCCGGCGACTAGCCGAGCCAAGAGAGCGGGCAAGGCGTCGGCCAAATGCGGATTGGCGCGAGGTTGTAAAAGTTGGAGCCGATGTTGACTATCCAGAATGACGACTGTCGGAGCTTCAGCCACGCCCAATACATCGCGGCCCAAGGCTTCCAAGTCTTGAACCAAGGACATTTGCAACTGCCACGCCCGCGCGAGCTCGGTCCACGATGATCCGGCGGGTGGATCGGATTCGGCCCAGATCGCCGTGGCCACCACCTGACTCTTCATCGGTGGCGGCAGGCTATCAAGCGCGGACTTGACTTGATCCAGTGTCGCTCGGCACGACGGATGATCCGCTGCCCAGACGAGCACTTGAACTTTACCTTCTTTCGAGTTGGCACTTGTGTCTAAGCCTCGACTACCCACCAAGCCTGGCAGTTTGAATGCCGGTAACGCTTTACCTAAACGACTATCCAATTCGACCTCAGGCGGCACGACAAAGTACCGTACGAGTTGATCTTGGGGTTGCAGTGGCAATTGCCACTTGCTCCAATCGATTCGCGCGCCCAGTTTGGGATCGTCTAGTTCGATGCTCAAATGCAAGTCGGATATGTGTGTGTCGGCCAACATTACAGGTGGCAAGGACTCGCTGGGTAATTCGATGCGTCTAAGCAGCGATGTGGTTGTACTGAGCCACAGTCGATAACGGGCCGTACCACGCGTGACAGTGACAATCTGAAAGGACTGACCAGATTCTTTGCCGAGGCCGTCGAGCGTGATAGCGGTGGCACCGTCCAAGAGTGACCGGAAAGGTTGATCACCTAAGAGCAATTCCAATTGTGGCGGCGAACCGGCCAGACCTGCGGAAAGATATTGAGTCACTGTGGCATCGCTTGTCAACCACGGCATGGTCATGGTAGCGGGAGGCGCGCGACTGATAACTTGCCGACTCAGCGATTGCGGTGCAGCGGGTGGTAAATTGAGACGCAAGCGAAATCGATCGTCGCTGGTGCCGGCGATAACCTGGTAGGCCTTAATACCCAAACGGTTGGGGAACTCAAAGGCCACGCTGAGCGGCGCGATGTCCTGCGTTGGTTGGCCATCGACTTTGTAACCCAGGACAACGCGCGCCGAGTCTTGATAGCTGGTAGCGCGTTTGTAGGCGGCGGCGCATTTCTCCAGTAACTGGACAGCGGCGTTATCGGCTTGCGTATCTTGGCTGATCAATTTTCCAGCCCGAGCTGGAGCCCGATCTTTCTGGGCCAGTTCATGCGTGGAGTCGCAGCCCAGAATCAGACACAATATTGCTCCCAGGCCTGCCCAAATTCGCATGTGCTGGAATCCTGTTTGCTTGTCCACCCGGAGAGTCCTTTTGCCAAACCCAGTCGTCGCTTAGGGGAGCGAAGTGCGGTCCCCAAGCGGGCCCCCTGACGAACGGGCACCACTCGGGTATCCTCAGTAGCAGGTTATCTCGGCAATGACAATATTTTTTCTTTTTGCTAGCATCGACTCATGGCTCAGGCAGGCACGGCAATAGACATTGTGTATGGCAACTCCACTTCTGGTCGGCTGTCCTTTGGCGGTCAAGTCCAGCGGGCCGGGGCCACTTCGCAGTTGCGGGCTCTGGAAAATCTGGCCAAAGAAGTTGAGCAGGCGCTGTCCAACCCCATCGAATTCCCCTCGATCGAGCAAGCGATTGTCCCAGGTGATCGCGTGGTACTGGCGGTCGATGTAACGGTGCCGCGGCTGGCAGACGTCACGGGAGCGGTCATTGAATATTTGTGTCAGCACGGTGTTGAGCGCGCGCAAATTTCGGTGGTCGTGGCCGGACATGCGACCTTCGACCAAGAAGAATTAAGTAAAGCGCTGACCGACCAGGTGCACTTGGAAGTTCACGATGCTGACGATCAGACGAAAGTTGCCTACGTGGCTGCCAACAAAGAAGGTGAGCCGATCTACATGAATCGCACGATGGTCGATGCGGATGTCGTCATCCCGATCATGTGTGCACGCGGTCGCCAGGCTATTGATTACGAGGGAGCCTACGGGGTCTTTCCGCAATTGACCGACCGGCGCACGCGCGGTCAGTTTTACAGTTTGCGGCACCTGGCTGATCCGGGCGAACATCGGCGATTGACTAACTGGGCAGATGAAGCAGCGTGGTGGGTTGGTTTGTTAGTGGCCATTCAAGTCGTGCCTGCACCGCTGGGTGGAGTGGCGCGCATCATGGCCGGCAATCCGCAAGCGCTGGAGAATGCCGTGCAAGCCTGTATGACCGAACTGTGGCGTACAGATTTGGAGCAGTCGTATGACTGTGTAATTGCACTGATCGATGGTGGTCAGAGCCAACAAAGCTGGGATTCGATCGCTCGCGTATTGGCCAGCGCTGCGGCGCTGGTGGCCGCCGATGGTGCGCTGATCATTTGCAGCGAGCTAACCGAGCGACCTGGGCGCGCGCTGCATAAACTCGGCGATCCGCATCGGTCGGAAGAGAAACTGGCCCAACAATTATCGAACGACTCAGCCGATGATGCACTGGCCGCCGCCGTTCTGCTCGAGTCGCTTGAAAGCTGCCATGTGTACTTGTTAACGCAGTTACCCAGCGCGGTGGTAGAACCTTTGGGTGTGGGCGCCATTGAAGACTTGCATCAAGCCGAGCATATCTTGCAACAACGCAAGAGTTGCCTGGTTATCGACTCAGCCCAACATAGCATTGTTCAACGCGTACCTTAGGCTTCGAATTCACCTTTGGAGAACACCCGGGCTCTGCCGGACAACCACACTCGCTGGCCGGCTAATCGCATGGCCACGATGCCACCGCGCTGCGACGCTTGATAGCCAACTAGCGTCTTCTTGCGAAGTCTACTGCCCCAATAATCCGCCAAACAGCAGTGCGCCGAACCGGTGACCGGATCTTCGCTAATGCCTACTGCAGGAGCAAAGAACCGTGAAACGAAATCATGCTGGCCACTTTCATCGGCGGCCGTCACGATCACTCCGCGGCATTCGATGCGTGCAAGTTCGGTCAGGTTGGGTTGCATGGCTCTTACTTCTTCGGCGGAAGCCAACTCAACCAGGTAATCGAATTGATTGCGGGCTACGTGCAGGGCGTGCACTCCCAGGGATGTCAACAAGCCCGTGGGCGCTTCACATGCTTCGGCGGCTACGATAGGAAAATCCATTTCGAAGAACATGTTCTGGGCCAGTACATGCAACGTGCCACTATGCGTTGAAAATTCTATGCGCTGGCCGGTACTGAGTAGCCCTTCTTCGACCATGGCTGCGGCAGCGGCCAGCGTCGCATGACCGCACAAATCAACTTCGACTTTGGGTGTAAACCAACGCAGTTCATAACATGCAGATTGCGGAACCAGAAAAGCCGTCTCAGCCAGGTTCATTTGCATGGCTACGTTTTGCAGCCAACTATCCTCGGGCCAGTGCTCCAAGATGACGACGGCTGCAGGATTGCCGGTAAATGGAGAAGCGGCAAATGCATCGATAACGCGAAAAACATATTTCATCTAACGAGTCTCGAGCACCCACTGGGTACTGGTCCGCACCAGTTCGATGGCGCTTTCAAGCTTGAGTTTATTCTTGATGTTTTCGCGATAACGCTCGACGGTCTTGGGACTGACATCCATGCGATGAGCAATTTCGCGAGTCGTCAGACCTTGACCAATCATTTCGAAGGCTTCAAGTTCTCGGTTGGAAAGTTTATGCACTGGAGATTCGTCATTGGGCTTGGGGACACCGGAGATCGAAGTGAGCATGCGTTGGCTCATCTCTTCATTGAGATGAATGCCGCCTTCTAAGACGCGATCGATGGCCAGCAATAGATTTTCGGTTGCACATTGTTTGTTGACAAAGCCACTGGCGCCAGCCCGCAACACTCGTTCGGCGAACAGGCGATCGTCGTGGGCCGAAACAGCCAGCACCTTGATCGACTCGTCAAGTTGGCGAAGTGAGCGAATCAATTCCAGGCCACTGCCTTCTTTCAACGACAGGTCTACGAGAGCCAAGTTGGGGTGAGTCTCGGTGGCGATCCGCAAGGCCTCGCTGGCACCTTCGGCAGTGCCACAAACCTGAAAATTCGGACGAGTAGCCAGCAAGTGGAGATAGCCTTGGCTAACAATCGGATGATCCTCGACAATCAAGACTCGCACAGTGGAGTGATCGGTCGGCGCGGTTTGAGGGGCTAACGCAGTCATCACAAAACTCCAGCAGACGGGAAGGGTACGGCGGAAAAGAAGCGGGAGATAGACAGCGTTGGATTGTCGCACAACCCAGTCTCAATTCAATGCTTTCCCCCCAAAGTAAGGCCGCTGAGCATCGCTGTTAAAGTGTGCCGACTAGGGAATTGTGTGTAGTCTGACGCAAAATCGTGACGGAAGCGGGGGCAAGCGAGTCGACATAACGTAGACGGCATACAAGGAAGATTCCCATACGGGAACACCTTGGATGCTCGCATTGGTTTTTCAGTCACTGGATCAGCCTCGCCCGAGTCGCTGTACTGGTGAGAGGAGATATCACGTTGGTGCGCGCCGGCAGTTCACGCCTAAAACCGACCTTCTTTGATCGGTGGGGCCGACTCATCTTGTTGTTTACCGTGGCGATGGTCCCCGGTATTTTTTACTGCGCCGGCAAAGCGGTTCAAAGCAACGTCAATAAAGTCGAAGATTGGCTGCCGAAGACCTTTAACGAAACCAAACAACTTTCTTGGTTTCGTAAACACTTTGCATCAGACCAGTTTGTGGTCATCAGTTGGGAAGGTTGTCGCATAGGGCACCTACAGGGTCCCGATGCTGCGGCCACCGATGATCCGCGCATCGAACGCCTGGCACAGCTCCTGGTCGCTGATCGCGACCCAGCCGAGTTGCCTAAAGAGCTAGCTCCGGTCAAACCAGTCACAGATGAATGGAAACGCGATGCCGCTCGCTATTTCAAAAGCGTAACCACTGGCCGCCGGGTGCTCGATCGCATTACCAAAGAGCCATTGAGTCTGGAAGCCCAAGAAGCCGTCAATCGCTTGAAGGGTTCGTTACTGGGGCCCGATGGTAAGCAAACCTGCGTCGTCGTAAGTTTGCATACCGAAGCACTCGGTAATCTCAAGCAGATCATGGGTGCCGGGCAGTACCGCGTCTTTCGTCCCAGTGTGCCACCCGGACTGCTGCGGCAATTGATTATGGCGGCAGGGTTGTCGCTGGATGAAGTCCATCTAGGTGGACCGCCAGTAGACAATGCAGCCATTGATGAAGAAGGTGAGAAGACGCTGATTCGCCTGGCCGGAGTCTCAGGTTTGTTGGGTTTGTTCTTGGCCTACTGGGCGCTGCGCAGCGTGACATTGACGGTTGTCGTCTTCGCGGCTGGTGTAGTTAGTGCGGCAGCTTCGCTAGGTACTGTCTGGCTGACGGGTCAGACGGTCGACGCGATCTTGATGTCGATGCCTTCGCTGGTATATGTACTGTCGATCTCGGGTGCGGTGCACCTGGTGAACTACTATCGCGATGCCATCCGTGAGGATGGACTGCATGGTGCGGTAGAGCGTGCCGTAATGCATGCCTGGAAACCAGCCGCCCTCTCATCCATTACCACTGCTATTGGTCTGATCTCGCTGTATGCCAGTGAACTGGTACCCATTCAAAAGTTTGGTTTGTACTCAGCCATCGCCATGATCACGCTGGTGTGCATTCTGTTTCTGTTCTTGCCCGCTGCACTGCACGTTTTCAACATTGGCAAGCGCTGGGCGGAACCCGAACACATTCGCTTGGTTCGCAAGCAACAAAAGAATTTGCACGTCGAAGACACCTTGACTCCTGCAGAGCGGCTATGGCACTGGATCGCTAGTCGCCTGGTCAACAATCATGCCATGGTAATGACTCTGTGCATGTTGACCATTGGAGCCATCGGGTGGGGAATCACGCGCAACAAGACCAGTATTAATCTGCTGGAGCTGTTCGATGGCAAGGCGCGCATCTTACGCGACTACGCCTGGCTGGAAGACAACCTGGGCGTGTTGGTGCCGATGGAGATTGTGTTAAAGTTTGAACCGTCGTCGCTCTTGGGTAGCCATGCGACGCATCATGAGAATGATGAAGACCTGTTCAGGCTGTCGTTCTTGGAACGAATGGAAGCTGTATCGCGCGTACAAAAAGCGATTCAGAAAAAGTTTGGTGAAGAGGGGCAAGGCATTGTTGGCTCCTGCATGTCGGCCGTTTCGTTCGCGCCACCTTTGCCGGATGCCAGTGGCAATACCGTTAGCTTCATGCATCGCAAGGCGCTCAATATGCGTCTGGAGAGCAGTCGTGGAGAATTTACGAGCGCCGGCTTCCTGGAAATCGATCCGGTCGACAACTGTGAACTGTGGCGTATTAGCTTGAGAGTTGCAGCCTTCAAGGGCGTGGACTACGGTCAGTTGGTCACCGAAATTCGCGAAGTCGTGCAACCGGTCGTGCAATCGTACGTCGATCGCAACCGAGTACTGCGCCAAGTCGCGGCCTGGTCGCCAGCCGCCAGTTACCATGGCGCGCGGGTCATGCTATGGCACCGTGATCAAGATAAGTTAATGGAGTCCGCTTCGGCGACGAACCAATTCTTGTCGACCAGCCGTGCAGAAGGTGTGCAGCCTAACATTGATACCTTGAACTCACTGTTAATCAATGCGCGTTGCCGAGTGATGAGCACGGAGGTCGACCCGGCTTCCATTACGCTTACCAGCCTGGAACGCTTGACAGCCACCGACGCCGTTGTGCTGGTGGGCGACTTTAGTGACTCGGATATGCTGACCATTTCGGGCCTGCTGCCGCAAACAGTCGTGGCCGGTGAACACGGCGGATCGCGCACACGTCGACAGTTGGCTGGCGATGCCGGTATTGGCAATCGCGATCCAGAACTACATGCGGTTTACACCGGTGTTGTGCCAATCGTTTATAAAGCGCAGCGCGCCTTGCTGGACAGTCTGATTCAGAGCACACTTTGGTCGTTCTTGACGATCACCCCGCTCATGATGATCGTGTCGCGATCGATCGCCGCCGGTGCCGTGGTAATGATCCCCAACGTGCTGCCGGTACTGGTGATCTTCGGCGCGATGGGCTGGATGGGAATCTCGATTGATATTGGTTCGATGATGACTGCTTCGATTGCACTGGGTGTGGCCGTCGATGACACGATCCACTTCTTATCCTGGTATCGCCAGGAATTGGATCGCTTGGGTAATCGACGCCTGGCGATCGTGGATTGTTATGCCAAGTGTGCGACACCTACGCTACAAGCGGCCATGATTAGCGGTCTGGGGCTGTCGGTATTTGCGCTCAGCACTTTCACACCGACGCAACGCTTTGGGTGGTTGATGCTGTCGATTTTGGTGGCTGGCGTGGTGGCCGAGTTGGTCATGTTGCCGGCGCTACTGGCTGGCCCGCTGGGAGTCGTGTTCAAAGCTCATACTCGTCGCCGCACTTGGATCTCGCGCATCTACTTGCTCACCCGTCACCAACTGCGTCAATGGCAACAACCGGTCGAATCACCGGCCAGTGTGCCTGTGCAGGTAACGCGTCGCGAAGCCGCGTAATTTCTGGTCTGCCTGAGAATTGAAATTTTCACTTCTCAGGTTTCTCTTCCAGATTTCAAATCCGCTACAATTGCTCGTTCATCCCCCCGCCTGAGAAACCATCTCGGCTTTTCCCCCTCCCCGTTTTTGTTCTCCTCAAGGAATTTCACCATGAGAGTTGGTGTTTCGCGCATCGGCGCGTTTCTATGTTTGATGGGACTGACAATCGTCGGCCAATCATCGACGGCTCGGGCCGAAGTCAAAGTGCCCAACATCTTCAGTAGCCACATGGTTCTACAGCAATCGCAAAAGAATCGCGTGTGGGGCAAAGCCAATGCAGGTGAAGATGTGTCCGTCAAGATCGATCAACAAACGCACACGGCCAAGGCGGATGCCAACGGTGATTGGCAAGTCACGCTCGATCCCTTGGCTGTGGGTGGACCTTATGAAATGACTATTCAAGGTAGCAACCAAATTAAGTTCGACGACATCCTGGTCGGCGAAGTTTGGATCTGCTCGGGCCAGTCGAATATGCAGTGGAGCGTCAATGCGTCCAACGATGCCGACTTGGAAAAATTGTCCGCCAAGTTTCCGAAGATCCGCATGATCAACTTTCCGCAAGTCGGCACTCAAGAACCGGTGTGGTCGCACGACGATCGCAAATGGCAGGTATGTGCACCAGATGCTATCGGCAACTGGTCAGCTGTGGGTTTCTTCTTCGCGCGGCAACTGCACCAAACGCTCGATGTGCCGGTGGGCATGATCAATAACGCTTGGGGTGGTTCAGCTTGTGAAGCCTGGATCAACCGCGAAGTATTGGCCGCTGACCCGCAATATCAACCGCTGATGGACCGTTGGGCTGGCATGGAAAAAACCTACGCCGATCTCAAGGCAAACCCCGAAGGCAAAGCGGAAGAACTGAAGAAGTTGCAGGGCCCTATGAACGGTAACTCGCGGCCCGGCAATATCTACAACGGTGTACTCAAATCCCATTTGGGTTACGGCATTCGCGGAGCGATCTGGTATCAAGGCGAATCGAACGCCGGTCGCGCTTATCAGTATCGAGAGTTGTTTCCGCTGATGATCTCCAATTGGCGCAAGGAATGGAATCAAGGTGACTTCCCATTCTACTGGGTTCAGTTGGCCGACTTCCGCGATGAAAAACCAGAACCTGCTGACAGCGATTGGGCGGAATTGCGCGAAGCTCAAACAATGACTATGAGCAAGCTACCTAAGACTGGCGAAGCTGTCATTATCGACATTGGCGAGGGCAAAGATATTCACCCCAAGAACAAAGTCGATGTTGGTCGACGTTTGGCTCGATGGGCACTTGCCAACGAGTATGGTGTGAAAGTTCCATACCACAGCCCGCAGTACAAGTCGATGGAAAAGGTCGACAACAAGATCGTGTTGACGTTCGATTACTTGGATAACGGTTGGCGACCCTTCGACGTCAATACGCCTCGCGGCTTTACAATCGCCGGGGAAGACAAGAAGTTCTACCACGCCGATGCCAAGATCATCGACGGCAACAAAGTCGAAGTAACCAGCGCGCAGGTTGCCAACCCCGCCTCGGTCCGCTACGCGTGGGCTGACAATCCAGTGTGCAACATGTTCAGCGGCGCAGGCTTGCCACTAACACCTTTCCGCACCGACGACTGGCCGGGCGTGACGATCAACAATAAGTAATCGTCACCCACGCTACCCGTAGCGGAATGCGTCAAGCATTTCGAATTCTCGTTGTGGCGGAATGCGTCAAGCATTTCGAATTCTGGAACGAACTTGAGAATGCTTAGACCGCTTCCGCTACGCAGGGCAGTTGGCTACCAAGCCAATGCAAAGATCGAGAGCGTCAGTGCCAGGCTCAGAGCAATGCCGATGACGCCGGCCCACAGCGCGGTGGCTTGGCGATCGCGCTTGCGGATCGAGCGAAATACTTCCAGAGCGACCTGCGTCTCTTCAGCACCGGTGGTCGATGGATCACCGAGCTTTGCATGCGGCCTGGCTACAGGCGTCGCTATCACGCGGGCCACGGGCACCTTCGCGGCCGAGTCCTGTTGGGCGGCATTCCAACGAGCTGACACAGTGATGTCCAGATCGTCTTCAGTCCACAGCAGCAGTTGCACACGCTCAAAAAGCGTTTGTCGCCGTCGCGGATCCAGCAGGTGATAACCGGCGGTGGCAATGCGAGCCAGTTGCTGGTCGTCCTCCGCAGATTGCTCTGCAGAGAGATCTGCAACAGTTCCAGCCGTTTCGCTGCTGGCGGATTTAACGTTAGCGGCTGCCTCATGCATGGCTTGCCGAATGATATCTACGCGAGCTTCGCGTGGTCGCAGGCCGAGCAAGCGAAACTCGGGCGTCATGGCGCGACCAATTCGGAATTGCGCTCGTGGCGCTGGTTCCGGAGCGGCAGAACCGCGAGCTTGGTTGCGGAGGGTCGTGACCATGATACGTGCGAGCCGATTGGCGCATCGCTCAGCCTGGCGATGCTATTCGGTAAGCGTCCTTGAGGTAAGTATTGAGTTGGAGGAATGGGACAGCGGCTGGGGTTAGTAGTCACTGCCTATTGAACACCGTAGTCGTTGGGTATGTTTCGGGGAAGGGCTATTGACGTTAAATAATTCGGCTGAAGCCGCGACAATATTTGGCGCGAATTCAGAAAGTTTTCGTAAGCTTTTTCTGGGCTTTTGTCCCACTTGCGCTCAGCAAGCGAGCCTCGACCCTTGCCGGTGCCCTATGGGGGTTTCGCCGCCATAGCCGCGCAGTCAATGCTCTCACGATGCCAATGTAGACAACGCTGGATTGGATAAGGTTCCCGATTTCCAAAAAATGACTCAGCCGCGAACATTAGCCCCGGATGTCGTAGAGCGGCTGTCCCCAGCCGCTCAGCACCCTCTAACCCAGCCACTTCCAACCGACGTCTATCCCCCGTCGCACCTGGGGACAGAGCGGACAGAGCACGCGCACTGGAGCCGGCGAGCAATGCGAGCAAATCACCGCGGGGGTCTGTCCCCGATCGTAGAGCGGCTATCCCCAGCCGCTCAGCACGCTCTAACCCAACCACTTCCGACCCGGCGTCTGTCCCCCGTCGCACCTGGGGACAGAGCACGCACGCTGGAGCCAGCGAGCAATGCGAGCAAATCACCGCGGGGGTCTGTCCCCGATCGTAGAGCGGCTATCCCCAGCCGCTCAGCACGCTCTAACCCAACCACTTCCGACCCGGCGTCTGTCCCCCGTCGCACCTGGGGACAGAGCACGCACGCTGGAGCCGGCGAGCAATGCGAACAAACCACCGCGGGGTCTGTCCCCGATCGTAGAGCGGCTGTCCCCAGCCGCTCAGCACCCTCTAACCCAGCCACTTCCAACCGACGTCTGTCCCCAGGGCGGGTACTCATGCTAGCAATGCGATTCTGGCTGGGGGACAGACACACGGTCGACACCCGTCTACCGTCGGTGGTCATTGACCGATGCTCTGTCCCTCTTAAGCCAGGCGCCATCGGGAACTATTGCAAGCATTATCGCGTGCGGGGACAGACCTCCGGTATCGTCAGACTGGTCTGTCCCCAGCGTGCACTAAGCCGCGGGCGTTAGCCGGCGTTAGCCGGCGTTAGCCCCGGTTCCCTAGTCCACGGCCGTGAACGTGTTGATAACCGGGGCTACTAATGCCCTCGGCTTAGTTTGAGGCAACCGAGGCCAACGCCTGCGGCTTAGCAACTTGTGCTCTGTAAAATGCTGGGTATGGTAGGGATTACTTTTTGCCCAACTCGGCAACCATAGAAATGTTTTCCGTTGCCTTCTTGCCTGCCTAGGATAATGCGATGAATCACAACGCTAGCGATAAGTTTGCCGTAGCCGAAGTTCTCTACGAGCCAACCGATAGAGACTTGAGTTTCTTGCCCGAAGGGCCTATCGATCTCGGGGGTGGTCGGTTCAGCTGGGTTGGTATCCAACACGGAGCGACAGCCAAGTTTGGATCGCTGAATATTTTTGATATCAGCACGCGCCAGAATCAAAATTTCCGCCTGCCTGGACGCCCGGGCTTTGCACGACCAACTGAGAACCCTAACAAGTTCCTCGTGGGTGCTGAACGCGAACTGGGCTACTTCGATATTCAATCCGGTGCCTGGGATGTGCTCTGCGGCGGCGTCGATGCCGCCGTCGACAACACGATCATCAATGATGCCACGACCTGGCAAGACAACGTTATCTTCGGCTGCAAAGACCTGGAATTCAAAACCAAGAAAGCCGGGCTGTATCTTTACCGCGGAGCAGACAAGCAGCTCATTCGACTGCGTGGCGATCAAATTTGCAGCAACGGCAAAGCAGTCATCCAGAACAGCGCTGGTAATTTGACTCTGCTGGACATTGATACACCCACCCGCAAAGTCGTGCGTTATCAACTGGACATTGCCGGCGGTAAAGTAAGCGAGCCTGAAACCGTAGTGGAACTAAGCGAGGCCACCGGTTTCCCCGATGGCATGGTAGTGACACCCGACGGGCTCAGCTGCATTATTAGTTTCTACAACCCTGACGAAGCCGAATACGGTTTGACCCAGCAGTACAGCCTGGCCAACGGACAACTCGAGTTCTCGTGGCGCACGCCGGCCAGCCCGCAGAACACTTGCCCGCTGCTCCTGAAACATCCTGACGGTTCAACCAAGCTGATCATCACGACGGCTATCGAACATATGCCCGCTGAGCGTCAATCGCGAGCTGGCAAGAGCGGCTGCCTGTTCATCGCCGATTTTCCTGCTGCAGTTTAGTTCAACAAAGCGCCCGTCGCATCGCAGCCTCTCATTCAAACCATTCATCCCAACGACCGAAGCGTCTCATGCAAACGTCTAGCATTACTGTTTGGCAACTCCGATCAAAACGCATTGAGTTTCAGGGCGTGCCGGCGGTTATGGGGATCGTAAATGTAACACCCGATAGTTTCTCGGATGGCGGCCGATTCTTCTCGCATCAATTGGCCGTCGATCACGCGCTGCGATTGGAAGATGCAGGCGCAGCGATTATCGATATTGGAGGTGAGAGCACGCGTCCCTACAGTGAACCGATCAGCGCCAGTGAAGAATTGTCGCGCGTGCTACCGACCATCGAATCGCTGGTCAAACGTATCACCATACCTATCTCCATCGATACATCCAAGTCACACGTGGCTCAAGCCGCCATTGAAGCCGGCGCAGAGATCATCAACGATGTCACGGGCCTGGAGGGCGATCCGGAAATGCTCGGCCTGGCAGCCCGCAGTCAAGTTGGTGTATGCGCCATGCACATGCAGGGCTCGCCGCGGACCATGCAAGATGACCCGAAGTACGACAACGTTGTCGAAGACATCTACCGATATCTGGCCCAGCGCGACGCGGCCTTGCTGACTGCGGGAATCTCGCCTGAGCGCATTTGCCTGGACCCGGGCATCGGTTTCGGCAAGACGCATCAACACAACTGGGATCTGATGCGCGGGTGTCAGCGTTTTCTGGACCTCGGGCGGCCAATTCTCATCGGCCACTCGCGCAAAGGCTTCATTCGCAAGTTAGTGGGCGATGCGCCGGAACGCGTGGCAGCTGGATCGGTAGGCGTAGCATTGGCCGCTGCCCAGCAGGGCATGCACGTCTTGCGCGTGCACGATGTCGAAGCCACCTGCGCCGCGCTCAAGTGCTTTGCTAGTTGCCTGCCGTGAATTTGAAGCGGTTCGTCCAAAGTCTGGCGACTTCGGCTACGGGAAGCCTCGCCAGAGATTGGAGATTACACTTCCAAGAACAACCTGGTTGGATCTTCCACTACTTCCTTGATCGTCTTCAAGTAGCTAACCGCTTCGCGACCATCGATGATGCGATGATCATAGGTTAGCGCCAGGTACATCATTGGGCGAATAATCACTTGACCATCGCGCGCGATCGGCCGCTCCTGAATCGAGTGCAATCCCAGGATCGCGCTCTGAGGCGGATTGACGATCGGTGTACTGAGCAGCGAACCATAGATGCCACCGTTGCTGATCGTAAAGGTACCACCTTCCAGATCTTCGGGCATCAAGCGATTTTCCATGGCTTTGCGGGCAAAGTCACCGATGTTGCGTTCGACATCTGCAAAGCTCATCTTCTCGACGTTGCGTAACACGGGCACCACCAGGCCCTTGCCGCCCCCGATCGCAATCCCGATGTCGCAGTAGTGGCGATAGACGATGTTGTTACCGCGCATTTCGGCATTGACCGAAGGGAAGCGTCGGAGGGCTTCCACGCTGGCCTTGGCAAAGAACGACATGAAGCCCAACTTAACGCCATGACGCTCGACAAAGGCATCGCGATACTTTTGCCGCAAGTCCATTACGGGTTGCATATCGACTTCGTTGAAGGTCGTTAGCAAGGCGGCATTGTGTTGAGCTTGTACCAGGCGCGAAGCGATCGTGCGCCGAATCATGCTCAGCGGTTTGACCTCTTCGGTACGTTCTGGACTACCGGAGGTGATCGATGTCGATGCCGACTTGGCTGGCTCGATCATGGCGCTGGGCTTGGACGCCGCTGGTGCGGGTGCGGGTGCGGCTGGCGCTGGCGCACGTGCTGAAGTGGCTTGCGCCGGAGTTGATGAACTCTTGGCTTGCACTGCCCGCTGAGCATCTTCTTTGAGGACGCGTCCGCCGGGACCGGTGGCTTGCACATCGCTGGAGGAGAGTTTGTTCTCTTCCAGGATGCGTTGGGCGGCGGGCATGACGCGAGCTTCTGGCGTAGGCGCACTGGCGGCAGCCGAACCATTGCCACTGCCATCCGCTTGGCCGGCTCCGCCAGCAGGTTTTTCAGACGGCTCGATGTCGGCAATTGCTTCGCCCACCGCGGCAAATTCTTCGGCTTGTTTGTGAATCTTCTTCAGGATGCCCGAGACGGGCGAGGGAACTTGGACGGAAGCCTTTTCGGTCTCCAGATCCACCAGGTTCTCATCCTTGGCAATCCATTCACCTTCACGCTTCAGCCATTGACCAATCTGTACTTCCTGAATGGATTCGCCAACGGTAGGAACTTTCACCTCAACCATTTCCGGTGCGACTTTCTAGTGATTCGATTTGAATTCGGATATTTGATTTTTGAGATTTGAAACTTGAAATCTGGGAACTGAGTAGAGCAACTCAGGCCGATGTCAGGGCTGGCAAGTCAGCAAAGGCGGCTTGCAGCAGATCGTCTTGTTCCAACTTGTGCGAACTGGAGGAACCGGTCGAGGGGCTGGCCGATTCGACGCGACTGAGCGGCCGCAGGCGGAAACGCTGGTTGATGGCATCGGCATAGTGGACTTTCAGAAACTGCCATGCGCCCATGTTGGCCGGCTCTTCTTGCAGCCAAATGACATCGGTGTCGCTCGGATATATCTCCAGAGCGCGCATCAGTTCGGCTGTCGAGAGCGGGTAAAACTGTTCGATACGCACGATGGCTACGTTGCTGGCGCTGAGCTCTTTGCGACGTTCGATCAAATCGTAGTAAACTTTGCCGCTGCACAGGATGACCCGGTCGGTATGCGAGGCATCGGTGCGTTCGTCGGGCAAAATCTTGCGGAAGCGATGGCTGACAAACTCTTCCATAGGTGAGACCACCGCAGGATGACGCAGTAGACTTTTCGGAGTCAGCACGACCAGCGGCTTGCTCCATTGCCAAAGCACCTGGCGGCGCAGCAAGTGGAAGTATTGTGCCGGTGTCGAAGGCTGAGCAACTTGGATGTTGTGTTCTGCAGTCAACAACAGGAAGCGTTCCAGGCGGGCGCTGCAGTGTTCGGGACCTTGGCCTTCGAAGCCATGGGGCAGCAGTAGCACCAGGCGACTGAGGCGTCCCCACTTGTCTTCGGCGCTGGCAATAAATTGATCGACGATCACCTGAGCCGCATTCCAGAAATCGCCAAACTGAGCTTCCCAGGCGACCAGCGCCTCGGGGTAGTCGAGCGAGTAGCCATACTCAAAGCCCAACACGCCCGCTTCGCTCAAGGGACTGTTGATAATGTCGATGCGAGCTTGCGAGGAACTCAGGTTTTTCAGCGGCATGTACTTGGTATTATTCTCGGTATCGTGCAGAACCGAGTGGCGTTGGCTGAAGGTACCTCGTTCGCAATCTTGACCGCTCAAACGTACTGGATGATTCTCTAGCAGTAGCGATCCGAAGGCTAAGGCTTCGGCGGCGGCCCAATCCA
The DNA here is from genome assembly GCF_056494185.1 of Rania fehmarnensis. NCBI lineage: Bacteria > Pseudomonadati > Planctomycetota > Planctomycetia > Pirellulales > Pirellulaceae > Rania > Rania fehmarnensis. Next base: position 7,779,980 of record NZ_CM151398.1, on the reverse strand, counting down.
AGGAACGCGTGCCGGCGGCCATTTCTGCGCGGAGTTCCATGAAGCGTTGCAACTTGCGTTGCAGCGAAAAACCGCTGGGCAGCTTGGTGAGCGAAGTGAGAATGCTCGAGGCAACCTCGGGTTTGATGCCCGTATTGGGTTGGTCGCTGGCGGGTTCCATGCCGCCGATATAGCCGCGCCAGTTACCGCCCAAGGTTTGCAAGTCGGGCACGTATGGTTCATTCTTGGCCGCTTCGAATTCGCGTTCCAACTTATTCTGGCGCACATCGGCGATGGCATCCGCTTCGGCGCGCGTCAGTTCGCCCATGGTCAGCAAACTATCCAGATAGCTTTCACGCACGCTCTTGCGCTGATCGATGGCTCGATACATGATGGGTTGTGTAAACCGAGGTTCATCACCTTCGTTATGTCCCCAGCGGCGATAGGCATACATGTCGATGACCACATCGCGGCGAAACTCACGACGGAAATCCATGGCCAGGCTGACCACCTGGGCGACGGCTTCGGGATCTTCACCGTTGACGTGGAAGATCGGGATCTGCAGCATCTTGGCCACATCGGTGGCATAAGTACACGAGCGCGCCTCATCGGCTTCGGTCGTAAAGCCGACTTGGTTATTGATGATCACATGCAGCGAACCGCCGGTGCTGTAACCTGACAATTGGCTGAGGTTCAGCGTTTCTTGCACGATGCCTTCGCCAGCAAAGGCGGCATCCCCGTGCATCAGAATGGTCATCGTTTCCGCGTGGCGATCATCGCGACCGCGATCTTGTTTGGCGCGACAGCGACCTTGAGCCACCGTGTTGACGTATTCCAAATGGCTGGGATTAAAGCACAACGAGATGTGCACTTTGTTGCCCGTGGATGTCGTCCAGTCACTGCTGTATCCCAAGTGATAACGCACATCGCCGGTACCGCGATGCATCTCCGGTTCTGGGTCATCGAATTCCCAGAAGATGCTTTGTGCTCGTTTGCCGAGAATATTGGCCAGCACGTTCAATCGACCGCGGTGGGCCATGCCCAGGACAACGCCTTTAACGTTATGTTGTCCCGCTTTTTCAAGTGCCAGGTCGAGCAGCGGTATCAGGCTTTCGGCGCCTTCGAGAGAAAAAGTTTTGGCTCCCACAAATTTGCGGCGCACGAACTCTTCGAAGATGGCCGCGTCGGCCAGGCGTGTATAAATACGCACCTGCACATCGCGCGATAGTTCGATGCGGTTCTGGCTGATCTCCATGCGGCGCTGCAGCCAATCGCGAATGGTGCGATTTTCGATATGCATAAATTGCACACCAATGCTGCGGCAATAAGTGTTCTTGAGTTTGGTAACCAGATCGCGCAGCGTGCGGCTGTCGACATGTTCCAATGCAGGGCATGAGAACGCGCGATCCATGTCAGCCGGGCTGACACCGTAGGATTGTGGATCCAGTTCCGGTGGAGCCTGGCGATCGATGCCTAGCGGGTCCAGTTGAGCCATCAAGTGTCCGCGGACGCGATACTCGCGGACCAGGTGATCGACGCGGTCCTGCATGCGGGCCAGCCACAAGGCTTCGTCGCGAATGGTGCGGGTGACTTCGCCTACCGTTTCAGCTTGCAAAGGATTGGCAGGCGGGGCTTGCGAGTCGTTCTGAGGCGTAGCCGACAGCGAGAACTGCTCGAAGTATTTCCGCCAGCCAGCCGAAACGCTGTTGGGGTCCTGGATAAATTGCACGTACAAATCGTCGATATAGTCGAGGCTAAAAGTATTCATGCTCACGATCAACCGGCAGTGCGTGGAAACGCCAATGAAAAGTTAGGAATGATTTGGAATGCTGTCCGTTCAGTAGGGACATATACGCTGCGAAGGGCATCGGGGGCAATGCGAGCATCAGCAGAAAACAGCTTGGCCGCAGCTGGGCCGCTACAGGATGGCTCTGATGTCGAAGCTGTTGATGTCGAAGAAGACACTGCTGCCACTTCGCTTAACGCCGCTAGCATTCCATGCCGAGCAAGCTTGGGGAGGGACCCAGCGCCAAGTTGGGAGGCTGGTGGATGACTCCCTATGATACCGGATCGGCAAATTTTGACCAAGGTGGCCTCGCCCTGACCACCCCGACTCTTGACAAAGCGCTACAATAATTTCTGGACGCGACCAACCGTGTCCACGGCATCGCGATACTTGTAGCGTAGCTTCGACGAGTATTCAGCGATTGCCAAAGGTGTCGCAGCGGCGCCTGAAACCAAACGCTGAATGAAATCGTGGCCACACCACAGCGAGTTCTCGAAAGAGTGTCCGTTTCATTCACCCACTTTGGGGTCAGGGATTCCAGGGATATGGTTACAGCGAGTAAGACGATGGCCAAGAAAAAAAGTGTGACGACCAAGAAGGAAGATAGTGCTCCAGCAGGTTTGGAGGCTATCTACAAGAAGGAGCCCAATCTCAAAACAGCGCTCCAGCAGATCGAAAAGCAGTTTGGCGAAGGCTCGATCATGCCTCTGGGCGGTGAGGGCACGCTGAAGATCGATGGCGTGCGGACCGGCAGTCTGTCGCTGGACATAGCTCTGGGGGGTAAAGGTGTGCCACGGGGACGCATCATTGAGATCTTTGGCCCGGAATCCAGCGGTAAGACGACTCTGGCTCTGCATATTTGCGGCCAGGCTCAGGCCTTAGGTGGAATCGCCGCCATCATCGACGCCGAGCATGCATTTGATCCAAGTTGGGCCAAGAAGATTGGCCTGCAACTGGACACTTTGCTAGTTAGCCAACCTAGCACCGGTGAAGAAGCCATGCAGATCACCGAGCATTTGGTCAAAAGCAATGCGGTCGACGTCATCGTGATCGACTCGGTAGCTGCCTTGGTTCCTAAAGCCGAACTGGAAGGCGAAATTGGTCAATCGCACGTCGGTCTGCAAGCTCGATTGATGAGCCAATCGATGCGGAAACTCACCGGCGTAATTGCCAAGAGCAAAACCGTCGTGATCTTCATCAACCAGATTCGCGAAAAAGTGGGTGTGATGTTCGGTAGCCCCGAAACCACTCCCGGCGGTCGAGCACTGAAGTTCTACGCTTCTTGCCGCATCGATGTTCGACGCATCGGCAGCCTGAAAGAGGGCGAAGAAGTCGTCGGTCAACGCGTGCGTTGCAAGATCGTCAAAAACAAAGTGGCTCCTCCGTTCCGCCTGGCCGAATTCGACATGATGCACACCACCGGCATTAGCTACGAAGGTGACTTGCTGGACTTGGGCACGACGTTGAAAGTCGTCTCGCGCAGCGGCGCCTGGTTCAAGTACCACGAAACGTACTTGGGCCAAGGCAAAGAAAAGGCGCGAGCTTTCTTGCTGGAAAACAAAGACGTCTGCGAGCAAATCAAGGAAGAGATCATGTCCTCTGGCGATTACACTGGCCCCGAAGGACCCGCCGCCATCGGAGCCGATGCCTCGGAAGCCGCTGACGCCGAACTGGTCGATTCTTAAGACCTCAAGCCGCAGGCTCAAGCGGGTTAGACGAGCTTGGCCCCCAAGCTCGTTTAACCCGTAGCCGTCAGGCTAGGTGTCCTCGTTTAACCCGTAGCCGCCAGGCTAGGTGAACCCGCTAACCAATTCTCCGCGCGCTCGCTTGAGCATCTGTCGGCTTAAGGTGGACATTTGGCGCTGCACGCTCAACTGCTTCGTTTGCCTGGCCTGCGGCCACGGGTTAAACGATTCTGCCAGGCTAGGTGAACCCTCTAACCAATTCTCCGCGCGCTCGCTTGAGCATCTGTCGGCTTAAGGTGGACATTTGGCGCTGCAAGCTCAACTGCTTCGTTTGCCTGGCCTGCGGCCACGGGTTAAACGATTCTGCCAGGCTAGGTGAACCCGCTAACCAATTCTCCGCGTGCTCGCTTGAGCATCTGTCGGCTTAAGGTGGACATTTGGCGCTGCAAGCTCAACTGCTTCGTTTGCCTGGCCTGCGGCCACGGGTTAAACGATTCTGCCAGGCTAGGTGAACCCTCTAACCAATTCTCCGCGCGCTCGCTTGAGCATCTGTCGGCTTAAGGTGGACATTTGGCGCTGCAAGCTCAACTGCTTCGTTTGCCTGGCCTGCGGCCACGGGTTAAACGATTCTGCCAGGCTAGGTGAACCCTCTAACCAATTCTCCGCGCGCTCGCTTGAGCATCTGTCGGCTTAAGGTGGACATTTGGCGCTGCAAGCTCAACTGCTTCGTTTGCCTGGCCTGCGGCCACGGGTTAAACGATTCTGCCAGGTTAGGTGAACCCGCTAACCAATTCTCCGCGCGCTCGCTTGAGCATCTGTTGGCTTAAGGAGGACATTTGGCGCTGCAAGCTCAACTGCTTCGTTTGCCTGGCCTGCGGCCACGGGTTAAACGATTCTGCCAGGCTAGGTGAACCCTCTAACCAATTCTCCGCGCGCTCGCTTGAGCATCTGTCGGCTTAAGGTGGACATTTGGCGCTGCAAGCTCAACTGCTTCGTTTGCCTGGCCTGCGGCCACGGGTTAAACGATTCTGCCAGGCTAGGTGAACCCTCTAACCAATTCTCCGCGCGCTCGCTTGAGCATCTGTCGGTTTAAGGTGGACATTTGGCGCTGCACGCTCAACTGCTTCGTTTGCCTGGCCTGCGGCCACGGGTTAAACGATTCTGCCAGGCTAGGTGAACCCTCTAACCAATCTCCGCGCGCTCGCTTGAGCATCTGTCGGCTTAAGGTGGACATTTGGCGCTGCAAGCTCAACTGCTTCGTTTGCCTGGCCTGCGGCCACGGGTTAAACGATTCTGCCAGGCTAGGTGAACCCTCTAACCAATTCTCCGCGCGCTCGCTTGAGCATCTGTCGGTTTAAGGTGGACATTTGGCGCTGCACGCTCAACTGCTTCGTTTGCCTGGCCTGCGGCCACGGGTTAAACGATTGCGCCAGGCTAGGTGAACCCTCTAACCAATTCTCCGCGCGCTCGCTTGAGCATCTGTCGGCTTAAGATGGACATTTGGCGCTGCAAGCTCAACTGCTTCGTTTGCCTGGCCTGCGGCCACGGGTTAAACGATTGCAGGCTACGGACTACTGAATGGCTACAATGAATGGCCAATTAGTAGCTGATTTCAAAACTCTGCCAACTGCCTGCGGCTGCGCCCCAGTCTTCAACTTGATTTACGATATGCCGCTTCATTTCTAGCGCGATGCGATCGCGGAAGCGGACTAGTTCGGCGCGCTGGCCTTCAGCTTCCAATTCAACTCGGCCGTCTGCCAAGTTTCTTACGCGTCCAGTTACCTCAAAGTCACGCGCCAATCGCAGCACACTTGCGCGGAAGCCGACGCCCTGAACGCGACCCGAAAACCAAACAGTGATCCTTTGCACACTAGTTACCTCAAAGTGCTATTGACTTGGTAGGTGGCCTGCAACTACTTTCCGGCCACCATGCGTAGTTTACCTGTGCTTTATCCATTCGAAATTCGTGGGCAAGCTCCTGATGTGGCCTAGGTTTCCAATCTTTGCCTTGATATTGGCACTCATCGCCCACTGTGCGATCATGGCCCGCTGTGCGTTTGCGCAGGAGTCGCAGCCGAATAGCATGGTAACTCAAACATCCGGCGAAAGCCTGATCAGCGGACTTGATATTCCGTCGGTCGCCAAAACGCGCGTCGTTTTGCTCAAGAATGATCGATGTTTGACTGGGGTGGTGCGTCAGTTGGGCGACTTGGTTGTCGTTGATATCGATCAAAACGCGCGCATCTCCAAACCGACCAGCGACATCCAAACCATTGCAGATGATATGGAAGGTGTCTATCGCTACAAATTGTCTCGATATCCGCGACTAGGGCCTGGTGAGCATATTCGCATGGCTCGCTGGGCCATGGGCAACGGCTTGCCTGAACACGCCGCCACTCACTTTCTGGCCGTCAATCGCGAAGCGGGACAGAATCCGATCGTTCGACAATTGGGCATCGAACTCCGCGAACAATTGCTGCGCGATGAAGGCTTTCGCAATTACTTAGGCTTGCAGCCCACGCAGGTGGCGGGCAATGAACCCGCCGAAGTGCGCACTGCCTCGACCGCTGGCAACGGCGATGAACCGCTGGCACCCATCTTGCCAATTGTCCTGACGTCGTTTGCCGATCACGTTCAACCCATCTTATTGAAACGCTGTTCGCAATCGGGATGTCATGGATTTAGTTCTGTGAATCGCTTGAAATTTTTACAGCCATCGGGCAATGCGCGGGCTCGCATTTCGGAGCAGAATTGCCGAAGCGCGCTGCAATTTGTTGAAGTTGACAGCAGCAACATGAGTACGCTCTTGCGTTACTCGGTGGTTGCCCACGGCTTACAAAAAGAGGCCGCCATCACGTCTCAAGAGAAGAAACTCTCGGAAACGATCGAATCCTGGACAACCTTTGCACGCAACCCAGTGATGGCGGCGGTGCAACAAACGCCCGTCGGTGCCACCGGCAAGCCGGATAGTACCGCCACGCCTGCGGTCTACACCGGGAAACCGAACGGTTCAAACGCGGTTGGCTCGGCTGGTTCGGGGCCCGCCCCGCTTTCGCCTCTGGCCCCTGGGGCCACGCAATTGCGATCAGCGCCGCCAGCGGCGGGAGCCGCTCCGGTGATCATTCCCGGCAACGGCAAGGTTACCGATCGCGAGATCGATCAGCTGGACGACATGGTCCGCCAGGCTTTGGGTGAGCCGCCGCGTGGCCAAGCTACCGATCCCTTCGACCCGGCCGAATTCAATCGCCGCGCCGGCGCGGCTAAGAAGTAGATCGCTCCTCAGCCCTACCCGGCTGCATCTTGGGCCTACCCTCCTCGGCTAACTGTACTAAAATGCCGCTCTACAAATTGTAGAGCGGCTCTCCAGGGCCGCGTTAAAAGTAGCGTGGCTCTCCAGGGCAGCACTAAAAAAGTAGCGTGGCTCTCCAGGGCCGCACTAAAAAAGTAGCGTGGCTCTCCAGGGCCGCTCCCAAAATCAATTCCTGAGCCACCCCAAGGGTTCGGGTTAAAAGAATCATTTTTGTTAGACGATGCGAACAACTAGCGGGAACAGGTCAGCTCGGGAGAGCTGCTGCGTGTAATCCCTGAAGGAGTCGGATTTTGTTGCGATCTCACACTTGCGGCGAGCTGCGAAGTGAACATGTTGGCCAGCGCGTGACGCTTTGTGGCTGGGTGGACCGCACGCGCGACCACGGTCAGACCGTATTTCTCGATCTTCGCGATCGCTATGGCCGAACGCAAGTCGTCATCAGTCCCGATAGCGGCGCGGAAGCACTGCAAGTCGCCAAAGATTTGCGCGGCGAAGATGTCGCACTGTTCACCGGAGTGGTGCGTCCACGCCTGGAGGGCAAGAGCAATGAAAAACTGGACACCGGCGAAATCGAACTGGTAGCCAGCGAAGCTAAACTGCTCAATCGCTGCCAGACCCCACCATTTTTTCCCAGCCAGGCGGAACTACCTGGCGAAGAAACACGCTTGAAGTATCGTTATATCGATCTGCGTCGCGAAGCCATGCAGAAGACCTTGATTCTGCGCAGCCGCATCATCAAGGCCATGCGGGACTATTTCGCTGATCATAACTTCATCGACGTCGAAACTCCGATCCTCGGTCGCAGTACACCTGAGGGGGCGCGTGACTACCTGGTGCCCAGTCGAGTTCATTGGGGCAAGTTCTTTGCCTTACCTCAATCGCCACAGCTTTACAAACAGATCCTGATGGTCGCCGGTTATGATCGCTACATGCAGGTAGCTCGCTGCTTTCGCGACGAAGACCTGCGCGCCGATCGACAACCCGAGTTTACGCAATTGGACCTCGAGATGTCGTTTGTCGATGCCGAAGACATCATCGGCATGATCGATGGGCTGATGAAATTTCTAGCCAAAGAAATTTTGGACATCGAGCTGCAATTGCCACTGCCGCGCATCACCTACGATGATGCCATGCGTCGCTTCGGTCACGACGCGCCGGATGTACGGTACGGCATGGAAATTGTCGATGCCAGCCACCTGGCCAGGCAAACTGAGTTTCGTGTCTTTCGGGGCGCGGTCGATGCCGGTGGATTTGTACGCGGGATCAAGATTGACAAACGCGCGGAAGAGTTTTCGCGCAAACGCATCGATGAACTGACCGAGTTTGTCAAGCATGACTTCGGAGCCAAGGGACTGGCCTGGTTCCGCTGCGAAGCCGATGGTTCGCTGTGGTCGCCTATCAGCAAGAATCTCGAACCGGCGGTGTTGGATGGATTCAAGTCCACGTTTGCTTGTCAGCCCGGCGATCTGGTCTTGCTGCTGGCAGACACTTGGGAAGTGACGTGCAAAGGACTGCATGGCCTGCGCAAACGTTTGGGTGCCGAACTGGAGTTGTATGACCCCAAGCAGATGCACTTTTCATGGGTTGTTGAGTTTCCGATGTTCGATCGCGATCCCGAAGAGGAACGCTGGGTGGCGATGCACCATCCGTTTACGGCTCCGCGACCGCAAGACTTGCCGAAGCTGAAAGAATCGCCGGCCGCTTGTCGCGCACAAGCCTATGACCTGGTGATCAACGGTTACGAGGCCGGTGGCGGTACGATTCGTATTCACGATAGCGAGACGCAACAATCGGTGTTTGATCTGCTGGGCATTACGCCCGAGATGGCCAAGAATCGCTTTGGCTTCCTGCTCGATGCGCTGCGTTACGGTGCGCCACCGCACGGCGGTATCGCTCTGGGGATCGATCGCGTAGTCATGCTCTTTGGTGGCCTGGACAATATTCGCGACTGCATCGCTTTCCCGAAGACGCAACGCGCGATGGACCTCATGACCGAAGCTCCCGGCGATGTCGAAAACAAGCAGATGAAAGAGCTGCACATCCAAATCGAAACTCCTCCGGTCAAGAAGTAGTTCACAGAAAGCATCCACTTGTGGCCAACATCAAAGTTTGGGAAGTCTCCACGCGCAGCGACAAAAAGGAATTTGTGCGTTTGCCGTTTCGCCAATACGCCAACGATCCTAACTGGGTGCCCCCGCTACTGCTGACGCAAGAAGAGTTGTTGGGCTTTCGCAAGCATCCTTTTCACGAGTACGCCCAGGTCAATAACTTCCTGGCCAGCAAAGATGGCCAGGTCGTGGGTCGCATCTCGTCGATCGTCAACAACCGGCACAATGAACGTTTCGAAGAAAAGCGAGGCTTCTTCGGCTTCTTTGAATCGATCGATGATCAAGCGGTGGCCAGTGCCCTCTTCGAACGCGCTTGTGATTGCTTGCGATCGCAAGGCATGACGGCCGTTCGCGGGCCCTGCAATCCTTCGCTCAACTATGATCTTGGAACTCTCATCGAAGGCTTTGATACGCCACCCACGTTTATGATGGCCTACAACCCGCCCTATCACGACAAGTTGATCAGCGGCTATGGGTTTGGCAAGTCGCAAGATTTATATGCCTATGAAGGTGATGTATCGATGCTCTCTAACATCGATCCGAAACTGGCCTTTGTAATTCAGGAGCTCAAGCGGCGTTTCAACGTTAAAGTGCGAAAGTTCAATCCCAAGAAATTCATCGACGAAGTCAAGTTGTTCTTGGATATTTACAATCGTTCGCTGGTTGGCACCTGGGGATTTGTGCCGATGTCGGAGAACGAAGTGCTGGCGCAAGCCGCCGGACTGAAACACTTGTTGGTGCCCGAGCTGACATCGATTATCGAAGTCGATGGCAAGCCGATCGGTGCCGGCCTGGGACTGCTCGACTACAACCCGATCATTAAACGCATCAACGGCAAACTGTTTCCGTTCGGATTCTTGCATCTGATTTTTGGCAAGAAGAAGCTCAATCGAGTACGTCTGATGAGCACCAATGTGCTACCCGAATTCCAGCGCTGGGGTTTTGGCCTGTTAGCTCTGGAACAGATGTTGCCAGCCTGCCTGGCAGCCGGCATTACGCACGGTGAGTTCAGTTGGGTGCTGGAGTCCAACCATCTGTCGCGCGCCAGCCTCGAGCGCGGCGGCACCCGCAGAACGAAAACCTACAGGCTATACGATCGCGAGCTCTAGGGACGTGGAACCGTCCACGTGCCTTAACTTTCGGCTTGCTTACTTCTGGCCACGGTGACTTCGATGGCTCGCTGCATGGCTTTGGCTTTATTGAGCGTCTCTTGAAACTCGCTGTCGGGTTGGCTATCGGCCACGATGCCCGCGCCGGCTTGGATGTAAATTTTGTCGTCGGTGAAGACCATAGTGCGCAGGGCGATGCAGGTATCCATGTTGCCATGGTAGTCGATATAGCCGACTGCTCCAGCGTAGGGGCCGCGGCGATGTGGTTCGACTTCGTCGATCACTTGCATGGCCCGCACTTTCGGGGCTCCGCTAACTGTACCGGCTGGCAAACAGGCTTTCATAGCGTCCATCGCGTTGCAGTCATCGCGCAGGATGCCATCGACGTTGGAGCTAATGTGCATAACGTGGCTATAACGTTCCACGACCATCACATCACTCAGCGAGACACTACCAAACTTGGCAACGCGGCCTACGTCGTTGCGGCCCAAGTCGACGAGCATGACGTGTTCGGCGCGTTCTTTTTCATCGGCCAGGAGTTCATCGGCCAGGCGTAAGTCTTCGGCTGGAGTTTTGCCCCGCGGGCGAGTGCCGGCCAAAGGACGTACGGTGACCATCCCGTTTTGCACGCGGCACATCACTTCGGGAGAAGCGCCTACCAGCGTCACAGCGGGCGTGCGCACAAAGAACATAAAAGGGCTCGGATTGACTATGCGCAGCGAACGATAAACTTCCAGTGGTTCGCAGACGCGATCTAGCTCAAATCGTTGGCTGATAACGACTTGGAAGATGTCGCCAGCTTTGATGTACTCGGTGCACTTCTCGATCGCTTGTGCAAAGGTCTGGCGCGTGAAGTTGCTGGTTGTTTGCAGAGCGGGCACGGCATCGCCCGCGGGCAGGTCGCTCGAGTCCAGCGGAGAGATACTCTGTTGCAGTTGGCGAGCCATGTTTTCCAGGCGAGTCTGTCCGTCTTGCCAGGCTGAGAGCAAGTCTGCGAAGGCGGCCCCGTGGACCAGGGCGACCAGGTACAAGGTCTTATTGACGTTATCAAAGATTACCAGGTCATCGAAAAGTGAAAAATCGAGATCGGGTAGGTGACGATCGTCGGTGGGCGGATGGGGCAAGTCTTCGACATAACGAACCACATCGTAAGCCGCATAACCGAACGCGCCGCCTGTGATGGCCGGTAGCTCGGGCAACTGGGCTACCGTCTTGCCGGAGACCATGTGCCACAAAGTGTCCAGTGGATCGGGCGAAGTGATTTCCTGTTCTACGCCAGCCTGGGTTTTGAAGACTCGTTGCCCGAAAGCGGCAATTCGGTCGCCGGGATGGACGGCAATGAAGCTATAACGCCCAACCTTCTCGCCACCGATGACGCTCTCGAACAGGCAGGCCGAGGATGTGCCGTCGTCGAGCAATTTGAAGGCCGAGACAGGTGTCAGACTGTCGCTGAGCAGGCGGCGAAACATGGGCACCAAGTCAAACTGGCGCGCAAGAAGCTCGAATTGCTCGAAACTGGGAGATGCCGTCATTCAAGGTCTCGAAACTATAGTGGCCGGTAAACGCGAAAAGCACATGATAATCGAGTGGCTGAATCCTGCTAGAATCGGTCGGTCAGTCCCCACGCGACCGGCAACACGATACAATACTCTCGAGCCGAAGCAACAACAGAGGATATGGGCTTAGATGAAGTGCCAGCATTGCGAAAAACCCGCCACCTTCCACATAACTGAACTAACGGACCCCGATGGGCCTCAGGTGGTTCACTTGTGCGAGGAGCACGTGCGCCAGTATTTGTCGCAAGAAGGTGGTAAACCATCGGCCACCGCGCTGCAGGGGATGCTGGAAAAGCAGCTCAAGCTCGAGCAAACTGCCGAACAACTCGCCAAACAAGATAAAAAGACCTGCCCAGTTTGCGGCATAACCTTTGCCGAATTCCGACAAGCCGGACGGCTCGGGTGCCCCTACGATTACGTGTTTTTCGAAGACGAATTGGAACCGTTGCTCATCAATATCCACAACGCCAAGATGCACAAAGGCAAACGCCCCAGCCGCAATACCGGCTCGCCCGATCGCCAGCATCGCTTGATCCAGTTGCGCCGCGAAATGCAAGAAGCGGTTCAAAAAGAACAATACGAAAAAGCCAGTGAATTACGGGACGCTATCCGACAACTTGAAACCGACGCCAGCGCCGGTGAGTCGCCACCGACCGACGACGAGGTTTAGTCACTTGTTTCAATTCTCATATACAAAATCTCAGATAACGTACTGTGAAACTGGAAGACCTGGCTGAAAAATGTGGTGAATGGCTGCGTGGCTCCGGGCCCGAGTCCGATATTGTGATCAGTAGTCGTATTCGACTGGCTCGCAATCTGGCTGAATATCCATTTGTACGCCGAGCCAGCGACGACGAAAAGGCAGCCATTGCCAAGTCGGTCCGCCGACAAATTGAATCGGTGCCCAGTTGGAACGACCTGGTTTTTCTGGATGTCGATCGCCTGGCCGAACTGGATCGTCAGTTCCTGGTCGAACGTCAGTTGATGAGCCGGGAATTGGCCGAAAACGAAGGCGTGCGCGGTGTGGCCATCGATTTGAACGAACAGTTCAGCGTCATGGTCAACGAAGAAGATCACCTACGTATCCAAGTCATGCGCAGCGGATTAGATGTAATGTCCGCGTGGGAACGCATCAATCAAATCGATGATCTGCTGGAAAAAGGTCTGAACTACGCCTTCCACGATCGGCTGGGCTACCTGACTGCGTGCCCCACCAATGTCGGCACCGGCCTGCGCGTAAGTGTCATGTTGCACTTGCCGGCCCTGGTCATTACTCGCGAGATCGAAAAGGTCTTTCGCAGCCTGCAAAAGATCAACGTCGCGGTGCGCGGCCTGTACGGCGAAGGCTCGCAGTTTATGGGCGACTTCTATCAAGTCAGCAATCAAATCACCCTCGGGCGCAGCGAACTGGAACTGGTCGACACCGTTACTCAAGTCGTACCTCGCATTATTCAGTACGAACGCAAGGCCCGCGAATTCCTGGTCAACGAGAGCGAACAAGATCTACACGACGATGTCAGTCGCGCGTTCGGAATCTTGTGCACCGCCAAGAAAATCAGCAGCGAAGAAACTTTGCACTATCTATCGAAAGTGCGGATGGGCGTGAATCTTGGATTGATTCGCGACGTAAAAATGGGCACGATCAACAAGTTGTTTGTGCACACGCAACCGGCTCACCTGCAAAAGTTGCGCGGACACGCCATGAGCGTCGCCGACCGCAATATTGAACGCGCTAACTACCTCCAACAACACCTGTTGCCGCAAAACCCAGGTAGCTCGAATAACTAACGCTGACTTCTCTGCGATCCTCTGCGTCTCAGCGTTTAAAAAACAGAACCCTCTAACCAAGGTTTCTTCCGAGCTGTAGAGCAGCTGTCCCCAGCTGCTCAGCACCCTCAAACCGAAGTTTCTTCCGACCGATTGTCTAACGGTTGTGAGCGGCCCTGGATTTTTTTAAAACGCAGAGGCCGCGGAGTCCGCAGAGAAACCCAGTCTTCTCTGCGATCCTCTCCGTCTCAGCGTTTAAAAAAACGAACCCTCTAACCAAGGTTTCTGCCGAGCTGTAGAGCAGCTGTCCCCAGCTGCTCAGCACCCTCAAACCAAGGTTTCTTCCGACCGATTGTCTAACGGTTGTGAGCGGCCCTGGATTTTTTTAAAACGCAGAGGCCGCGGAGTCCGCAGAGAAAACCCAGTCTTCTCTGCGATCCTCTGCGTCTCAGCGTTTAAAAAAACGAACCCTCTAACCAAAGTTCCTTCCGAGCTGTAGAGCAGCTGTCCCCAGCTGCTCAGCACCCTCAAACCAAGGTTTCTTCCGACCGATTGTCTAACGGTTGTGAGCGGCCCTGGAGAGCCGCTCTACGGGAGATCTTCAAAGCGCCGACTTTAGATCGTCGATCAGATCGTCGACGTCTTCCAGTCCGACGGACAAACGGATTAAGTTGTCGTCGATACCGGCGGCCTGGCGAGCTGCCGCATCGTAGCTGGCGTGCGACATGGTAGCCGGATGTTCGATCAGTGATTCGGCGGCGCCGAGGCTAACTGCTAAATGAAACAGGTTCGTTGATTTGACCACCCGGCGGGCATCTTCGAAACTTCCTCGCAGGGCGAAAGTGATCATGGCTCCATACATACCGCCAAAGAGCTGGCGAGCGCGGGCATGGTCGGGATGCGATGGAAGACCGGGATAAAGCACGTACTCGACACCTGGATGTTCGTCCAAGAACTGAGCGATTCGAAGCGATGACTCGCACTGCGCGCGAAAGCGTAAATCGAGAGTCTTGAGTCCACGCGCCAGCAGAAATGAGTCGAAGGGTGACAGCACTGCGCCGGTGGCGTTCTGGATAAAGTACAACTGCTTGTGCAGCTCAGGTGAGGCTGTGGCTAGAACACCGGCCAGGCAATCGCTGTGACCACCGAAGTATTTGGTGGCCGAATGCATCACGATGTCCACACCCATCTCCAGTGGCCTCAGCAGTACCGGCGTTGCGAAGGTGTTATCGACACCAACCAGCAGTTTTCGGGCTTTGGCAATCTCTACGATCTTGGGCAAGTCGGGCACGGTCAGCCGCGGATTGCCGATGCTTTCGAGCCAAATCATTTTCGTGCGTGGGCCGATCGCAGCCTCCAGTTTGGCTGGGTCTTGTAGGTCGACCAATGTCACGTCAATGCCTGAGCGATTGCAGATCTTATGCAGCAGGCGATAGGTGCCACCATAAATATCCATGCCGGCCACCAAGTGATCGCCACTGGAGAGCAGCATGCTGGCGCAGTGCGTGGCGGCCATACCGGAAGCAAACGCCAGCGCGCCGCAGCCACCTTCGAGCGAAGCCAGTGTCATTTCAACCGCTGCCCGCGTAGGATTGCCACTCCGAGAATAATCGAAGGTGCCCCACTCGCCCGCGCCGGGCTGAACGTAGGTAGTGGCAGGATGAATCGGAGGGATCACCGCTCCGGTTTGTGGATCGGGTTGATTGCCAACATGGATCGCGCGCGTGCGGAACTTCATGAATCAAGCGCCTGCCTTAAATCTTCAACCAGGTCCACGGTGTCTTCGATACCACAAGCCATGCGGATCATATTATCGGTAATGCCAAAGCGTTCACGATCAGCCGGTGCGTGATTGAAGTAACTCATCACCATGGGCTGTTCAATCAGCGATTCGACGCCACCCAGACTGGGCCCGATGCGCGGGATCTTGACGCGGTCAATAATGTTCGCGGTCTCACGCCAATCAGCATCTTTGACTAAGAACGTCACCAGGCCACCGTAGCCACCGCGCATGGTTTGTTTGGCGATTGAATGCGTCGGATGGCTGGGCAAGCCCGGGTAATAGACGCGCTCAATGCGTGGATGCGATTGCAGGAACTCAGCGATGGCCATGCCGTTCTCGTTGTGACGTTGCATCCGCAATTGAAAAGTCTTCAAGCCGCGCTGGAGCAGATATAGATTGTGTGGCGAGTTGATGCCACCCATCACGCCGCGCAGTTGCCTGACGCTTTCCAGCTTCTCACGCGAACCGGCGATTACTCCGGCCAGCAAATCGTTATGGCCTCCCAAGTACTTGGTGGCCGAGTGCAACACATAGTCTACGCCATACTCAATCGGCTTGAGGTTCAAAGGTGTAGCCAAGGTGGCATCGATGAGCGTTTCAACTTCGTGCGCTTTACCCAGAGCGACGAATTGTTCCAGATCGATACATGTCAAATGCGGATTGGTCGGTGACTCGCTGACCAACATTTTGGTGCGCGGTGTGATCGCTTGTTCCATCGCTTGAAAGTCACCCGTCTTGACTTGGTGAGTAACGACGCCAAAACGTGACAAGTGTTTGAAACAGAACTCGCGCGAGCGGTGATAACACTGATCAAAGAAGACGATCTCGTCACCCGAACTCAACTTGGCCATCAACACGCCGACGATCGCTGCCATCCCGCTGGAGAACACCAGCGCTTCTTCGGCACCATCGAGTGCAGCCAGTTTGGCTTCGACTACGCGTTCATTGGGATTGCCGTAGCGCCCGTATTCTTCGCGAGGTTGCTTCTGCTCGATAAAGTCGATAACCGATTGAGTGTCATCAAAGGTGTAGGTCGAACTACAGACAATGGCGTCGGTAACCGCATCGAGCGCCTTGCGACGGGCTTCGCCTGCGTGCACTGCCAAGGTCGATGCTCCGTTGGTATGACTATCGACAGGCATAGTATTCTTCTTTGCGCAAGTTGCTGGGGGCAAGAGTGGAATCTGAGCAGTCATAAAAAATACGATTGAGTTGAGTGCAGACGAAGGAACCATAAGTGTAGTGCATCCCGCGCCAAAACTTTGGGATGCCATCGAATGTGTGCCATCCTGTGCACGCCGACTATTATTCAGAGAACTGCGACAGCTTGGGCTACCTCAGCTGCAAGTGCCTTCAGCAAATAAGAGGGGGCTGAAATTTGGCACCTTGTTCCCGCAATTGTTCAATCAACTCTAAGGGCAGCATGATTGGCGAGCGGGTCACATTTTATCTGGCTCTTTAGCAGTTGTAGGCTGCAAGCGGCCGCAAATCCCTGGACGCGTCGATTGTAGCTGGAGCGGCACTAGGGTGCAACTGCTCCCCATCGGCCCGGCTGCAACTGCTGCAACTAAGCACCTGGACACGACCAATTCGGGATTCGGGCACAAACAGCAGGCCAGGACAGTGCTAGGCACAAACCACATCCAAGGTGAATAACACTTAGTGTGTCCCCAAAGCGTTCATTATTTTATTTCTTGGATTTTGT
Source organism: Rania fehmarnensis (assembly GCF_056494185.1). Lineage (NCBI taxonomy): Bacteria > Pseudomonadati > Planctomycetota > Planctomycetia > Pirellulales > Pirellulaceae > Rania > Rania fehmarnensis. Next base: position 7,763,192 of record NZ_CM151398.1, on the reverse strand, counting down.
GGTTCAGACGCTGTCATCATCGCTGAGCATGTTGGCGATGCTGGTGCGATTGACTGGCTGGATCACTCCCCGCTCCGTAATCAGGGCGGTGACGAGGGCGGCGGGCGTTACGTCAAAAGCGGGGTTAAAAACATGCGCGCCTGCCGGTGCGATGCGGACGCCGCCTGGTTCGGTAATCTCGCGGGCATCTCGCTCCTCGATCGGGATTTGGTCGCCTGAAGATAGAGTCAGATCGAAGGTGCTGCTGGGGGCGGCTACGTAAAATGGGATGCCGTGATGCTTGGCTAACACCGCCAGGCTGTACGTGCCAATCTTGTTGGCTACATCACCGTTGGCGGTGATACGGTCGGCTCCCACGATGACTGCGGTCACTGGCCGGCTGCGCATGACGTGGCCTGCCATCGAATCGCAAATGATGGTGGCTGGAATCTTGCGCTGCATCAATTCCCAAGCGGTGAGGCGTGCCCCCTGCCACAATGGTCGCGTCTCATCGACAAAGACATTCAACTCCTTGCCTTGGTCTTGGCAACTAAACATGACGCTCAAGGCAGTGCCCAGAGCAGCGGTGGCCAGGCCACCCGCATTGCAGTGGGTCATCAGCGTGGCGTGATTGGGAATCAGGGCGGCACCGTATTGGCCAATTGCCTGGCACATATGACGGTCTTCGTCCTGAATCGACTGAGCTTCTAACAGCAATCGCATGCGAAGTTCGCTGCCGGTTTGGCTGCTGGGCGTATGTTTGATCAGCCGCTGCAAGCGTTCAAGAGCCCAAAAGAGATTCACCGCTGTCGGTCGGCTAGTGGCCAAATGATCGATGGCGGCCATGGCAGAATGAGTGGTTGCGACCAACTGATCACTATTGGCTTGAGCGGCTCCCAAGCACACACCGTAGGCCGCGGCAATACCGATAGCCGGAGCGCCCCGGACTCGCAGCTTTTTGATCGCTTCCCACACCTGGTCGACCGTCGTGCAGTCGACGTACGTCAGCGAACCGGGTAGCAGAGTTTGATCCAATAGACGCAAATGTCCATCTGTTTGGCCAACCCACTCAACGGCTTGAATCGAATCGGATGCTATCGACATTTGGGGCTGTGGCAGTTCGCTGATGAAATTGATGACATTGACAAAAAGAGCCTGACTCTGGCATTGTAGCCCGCCGGCCGCAGTTGGAAAACGTAGGCTCCTGCCAGCCAAGAAGTCGAGCGAGGTTATGCCATCGTGAGTGAATCGGCTATAATACTGACGGTAATGTTGATATCTCGCCCAACCTGCAGGACACTCAATTGTCGAGGACATTTGGCATGACTCAACGAGTTTTTTATTGGATTGTTGGCTTGACTGCCTCCATAGGCTGCCTGCTGGCGGTGCGTCAAAGTGCAGTGTTTCATAACGCAGATGCCGCACAGAATTCGCTCCAGGTGACCAACGTGGTCTCACCGCCCCTTAACGCCGACAAACCGGATTCGGCCTCAAACAAGAGGAAGAAGAACGTGGATGACAAAGACGACGACAAAGTCGAATATAACAAGCTGAATCCAGCTGAAGCATATGTAATTTTGCGTAAAGGTACCGAACGACCGTTCACTGGTGAATACACCATGTTGAAGGACCCGGGGACCTATCTATGCCGCCGCTGCAATGCACCGCTCTATTACAGCGATTCGAAGTTTGAGAGCGAATGTGGCTGGCCAAGTTTCGATGACGAGATCAAAGGTGCTGTTAAACGACAGTTGGAAAAAGATGGTACTGGTCGAATCGAGATCGTGTGCAACAACTGCGGTGGACATTTGGGCCACGTGTTCTTGGGTGAAGGTTTTACCGCCAAGAACACGCGCCATTGCGTAAACTCGGTCTCCATGAAGTTCATTGCCAAAGGTGAGGAACTGCCCGAAGTAATCAAGAAGAAGCGCAAAGGCGAAAAGGAAAAACCAGAAGCCAAGGATGAACAGCTAAAGGTCGAAGGCAGCGCGAAAGCGGATACCAAAACCGATAAGTAGGCAACCGGCTTTTACTGGCTAACATTGATTCCGACGCGGCGCGTCGGTCTTCGTCCGACGTGTTGTGCATCCAGCTACTGAAAGCCCTGCCAATGAGCTCCTATCCGCGAGTTGCCCAGCTGAAAACGGTTGATGACTTTCTGGCCAGGCTGGCGGAGTTAGGATGTTCGTTGCCGTGCGATCGAGAGTTGCTGTCGGCCGAGCAAGGTTCGCCGCTGGCTCAGCCGCTCCGCTTTGGCTCGACAACTGCGGGCAACCGCTGGTGTATCCACCCCATGGAAGGCTGGGACGCCAACCGCGATGGCTCGCCGTCGGAATTAACGCTGCGCCGCTGGGAACGTTTTGGACAGAGCGGGGCCAAATTGATTTGGGGAGGCGAGGCCGCAGCCGTCAGGCCCGATGGTCGCGCCAATCCAAATCAGACGCTGGCCGTCGCCAGCAACCAAGCTGGCCTCGAGCAACTGCTTACGACACTGAAAGAAGCTCACCGCGCCAGCGGACAATCGACTGATGATCTGGTGGTCGGTCTGCAACTGACGCATTCGGGCCGCTTCTGCAAACCGGCCGACCACAAGAAGTTCCAACCGCGAATTGCTTATCATCATCCGCTGCTGGATCCTAAGTTCAAAATTGATCCCAGCGATGCAGCGGTGGTTTTCAGCGACGCTGAAATTGATCAGTTGATCGATGATTACGTAGTTGCCGCGCACCTGGCGGCGAAAGTTGGTTTCGACTTCGTCGACGTCAAAGCCTGTCATGGTTATCTGCTGCACGAATTTCTCAGCGCGCGCACGCGACCGGGACGTTTTGGTGGAGACCTGGTCGGCCGCTCGCGAGCCATGCTGACGATCATTGGGCGAATTCGCAGTGAACTACCGCAGCTGATGATTGGCGTGCGTTTGAGCCTGTTTGATTTCTTGCCATATCAGGCCGGCAGCGAAGTTGGAGAGCCGATGAACTGGCCGGTAGGTCAACCCTATCCGCATGCCTTCGGCTCCAGCGCCGAAGATCCAACTCGCATGGACTTGGAAGAGCCGTTATGGTTACTCGATCAATTGACCAGGCTCGGCGTAGTCGCGATCAATTTGTCGTGCGGCAGTCCTTACTACAATCCACACATTCAACGTCCGGCGCTGTTTCCGCCCAGCGATGGTTATCAACCGCCAGAGGATCCTCTGGTCGGCGTCGTTCGCCAATTGCAGGCCGTGGCCGCCGTCAAGCAACAGTTCAAGGACCTGCCCATCGTTGGCACGGGATACACCTACTTGCAAGAATTCTTGCCGCTGGTGGCCCAAGCCGTCGTGCGCGAAGGCTGGGTGGACTTCGTTGGACTGGGACGCATGGTTTTGTCGTACCCTGAGATGCCGCGAGATTCGCTTTCCGGCAAGCAACCTTCCAGGAAACTGGTGTGTCGCACCTTCAGCGATTGCACTACTGCTCCTCGCAACGGCATCGTCAGCGGTTGCTACCCGTTGGATAGCTTTTACAAAGCACGCCCTGAGAAACAACAACTCGAAGCGGCCAAAGGTTCGCAATAACCAACCATCAAAGAACTATAGGTGATGGCGCTGGACGATTTGCAGGGCAGCGGGGTGCAAGCGGCCGTTGGTGGCCAAGACGCTGGTTTTCGCCAGCGGTAAAGGTAGGCCACGACCGGTGGTAATCTGGCCGCCGGCTTCTTCCAGAATTAGTCGGCCGGCTGCAAAATCCCATGGGCTAAGTTGGTATTCGAAGAAAACGCCATACATGCCTGCCGCGACCTGGCAGAGGTCCAAAGCCGCTGTTCCAAAACGACGAACGCCGTGGATCTGTTGACGAAAGAAGTCGCCGATGGCTGCCAGCGTGGCTTCCATCATCTGGCCGCGGTCGTAATAGAAACCGACGCCGACCATAGTTTGGTTCAGCTCGGCCTGATCGTTGACTTTCAGCGGTTGACCGTTGTAGTAAGCGCCTTGACCACGTAACGCCCAATACCAGTCACCGCGCACGGGATTTACGACTACACCACACTGCGCTTGCCCGGCGTGATAGTAGGCGATCGAGACTGCGAAGTGCGGAATGCGATGCGCAAAGTTATTGGTGCCGTCCAACGGATCAACGATCCACAAATCCGCTGCTTCCACCGAACCGCTGTTCTCTTCTTCGCCCAAGATTGCGTGAGCTGGGAATCGCGTCTGGAGTACGCGGGCAATCATCTGCTCGGCTTCGATGTCCGCCTGCGAGACCAAACCCTCGTCCAGTTTGTTGCGCATCTGCACTCCTCGTTCAAAGTAATGCAGAATCACCTTGGAGCCAGCTTCGGCCGCAGCAAAGGCAGCCCGCAAATGGTCATCCGGGGGCAAATCAAATTCAGCAGGTACCATCATCGTCTCCTTTCGCTCCGCGAAAGGCGATTTCCTTTTGCGGAGCAAAAGCAGCCTCTGCCAAGCACGTTTCGGTATTTAATCACAAACAGAGTTTCGCTGCGCGAAAGGCAGTTTCCTTTTGCGGAGCAAAAGGAGACTATGTCACCCTCGATGATATTGAAGGCTGGCCGCCACGGCCATCTCGTCGCAACGCTCATTCTCTGGATGCCCGGCATGTCCTTTGACATGATGAAACGTCAAACTGTGCAAGGCGACCAGCTGGTCGAGCTGTCGCCAATGTTCGACATTCTTGACTGGCACCTTCTTCTTGCCTTCCAGTCGCATCCAACCTCGCGACTTCCAACCAGCCATCCATTCAGTCAGCCCTTGCAAGACATACTTGCTATCCGAATAGAGCTCGACGCGACACGATTTCTTTAGGGAGTTCAGGCCTTCGATGACGGCTTGCAATTCCATTTGGTTGTTGGTCGTTTCCACCGCGCCGCCAGAGCCTGTAAGTTCTTTGCCGGTCTTGGTATCGCGCAGGATAAACGCCCAGCCCCCAGGCCCAGGATTGCCGCTGCAGGCGCCGTCGGTGTACAGCTGCACACAGCGCAAGGCCCGCTTGGTGTTTTCGTCAGTCGCTTCTGTATCTTCAGTATCTTCTGTATCGCTCATCTTCGCGATTATACAGCCAAGCCGGCGATCGTTGAACACTCGTCCCGGGCAGACGTAGCCGATCTCGCCAGAGATTGGAAGGGTTGATGGTCGTGCAGCCAAAGTCTGGCGACTTCGGCTACGAAAAAGACGTAGCCGATCTCGCTAGAGATTGGAAGGGTTGATGGTCGTGCATCCAAAGTCTGGCGACTTCGGCTACGAGTCTAGAGAGACTCGACCAGGTTGCGGACAGTGGTGGAATTGCGGAACTCTTCCGAACAGAAATTGAGCAATTGATCGACGACAGACTTGGCTTCTTGAGTACGACTGTGGTTGACTAACATGCGAGTCTTGCCAATATAAGCCGCCTCGAAGAACGGATCGGCTTCGATGGCACGATCGTAACTTTGGAGAGCTTCTGCAATTCGGCCTAGCTGGGCCAGGCACTCGGCCCGATTGTTCCAGAGGGCTGGTTCATCGGCGCCTTGCGTAATCAATTTATCGAAGCAATCAATCGCTTCGTTGAATTGGTGACTATAAGTCAGGGCCATGGCCAGCTCGAACAGTGCCAGCGGACTGCGCGAAGAGTCAAAGATGCGTCGTAAGTCGTCCAGGGCCCCAGCTTCCTGCAAACGAACTCGGCAAGCGGCCAGTCCCAGTTGAGCTTCGAAACTATCGGGACCCAACCGCACGGCTTGTGCGTAACTGGCCGCAGCCTCGCGATACTGCTCCATTTCACGCAAGGTGTTGCCGCAATTGCACCAAGCCACAGCGTCATTGGCATCGATCGCTAAAGCGGCAGCGTAACAACGCAGCGCTAATTCATGCTGCCCCGCATCATCCAGCATTGATCCCATGTTGACCCATGCGTCTGTCATAGCGGGAGCCAACTCCAGCGCCTGGTTGTAACAGTCGCATGCATTGGCGATGTCGTCAGCGTCCCGGTAGGAATTGCCCAGCATATATAGCGAACTTGCAGCGAATTCTCCGCCCAAATTCGAGCAAGCCTTCAAGGCCATTACAGCGTCAGGGAGTTCCTGCCGCTGGTGATGCAAGCAACCCTTCAAATACAATAATCGCGCACTGTCCGGATAGACCTGTAACGCACTGACAACGACATTGAGCGCCAAGTCTGTCTGATGCGAGTCGAGCAACTGCTCGACATCTTCAGCCAATTTTAGTTCTCGCGCTTCGCTCATTAGCGCCCTTCCACCGCCTACAGATAATTCTCGTAAAGCCATTGCCACAGTCTAGCAGACTTTCTACCCAATAATCCAAAAGATAATTTGACAAATACTTAAAAAAGCATGAGGAAGACCTCTAGTGTAAATGCGTTCAGATGTTTGAGCATAATGAGTTGGGGCAAAAGATGGAGTCATTGCGGTAAAGGTAAACTGAATCGAACTGCCAGCCCAGGCTGGAGGTTCTCGGCCCAGATCTCGCCTTCATGTTCGAGAATGATTGAGCGGCAGATGGGTAATCCCAACCCGAGACCCTCGGGCTTGGTAGTTTGAAAAGGTTGAAAGACCGATTCAAAATCGGTGTTGGGTAGTCCTGGACCATTGTCTTCCACGCTAACCAGGATCTTGTTACCACTTCGCTGAGTCCGAATTCTAATTTGAGGCTGAGGGCACGCGATCGCAGTAAGCGCTTCGCACGAGTTGCGAATCAAGTTGACTAAGACTTGCTCTACCTGCAGTCGGTCCAGCAGAGCCGGAGGTAGCGTTGAATCAAGCTCTTGGATGATCTCGACTCTGGCCTGTTTCAAATCGAACTGAAGCAGTGCTAGCGCTTCGCGAACCACACCATTAATGTTAACGGAACAGGCCACCGAATCGCTGCGCCGCGCAAAGCCCCGCAGCCGCTGAATGATGTCATTGGCTCGCTGAACCTGCTCGATAATTTCTTTGTTCCAGTCGACCACCTTTTCACCACATGCGGCGCAGTTTGTATTGAGATGATGTTGGCAAGCGAATGCGAAGTTACTGATGGAATAAAGTGGTTGACGAAGTTCGTGCGTGATGACCGCAACCATCTCACCCAATAGGGACAATCGCGAAGCATGGCGCAACAGCTCTTCTTTTTTGTGTAGCTCCTCTTCGGCTTGTACCAGGCTCGTCACATCACGTCCCACGCCCTGCACACACACAAATTTACCGAGTTGGTCGAAGAGGCCGATGGCATACCACTCCTCCCAAAATGTACTGCCATTGTGATGAAGGCGGAGGCGCACACGTTCTGTTGGCCGATCGGGTGTCAAGCTATCGATGACCTTGAGCACTTTAGCCAGTTCATCGGCGTCGCGGATGTCGGTAACTTTCGATGCCAGCACTTCTTCCAGCGTCACGTCGTAGTGTTTCTTGTAGGCTTCATTGGCGAACGTCAGAGCACCTTCGGCGTTGACATGAATAATCATCTCGCTCTGATTCTCGACGATCGATCGATAGCGCAACTCGCTCTCCTGCAGTTGCCGTTGTGTCTCGACCAAATTCGTGACGACCCGTCCGATTGCCTGGTAACCAACCAGCGTCCCATCGACATCGTACAGGGCGCGCCCATTCCATTCTGCCCAATCCTGTGAACCATCGGGACGGGCGACCTTGATGACCATGCTGCCGGTTGGGTTGGCGCGATCGATCGAATGCACCAGCGCCGAGACTGGCTGACGATAGTCGGGATGAATATTTTCAAAGCAGTTCGTACCAATGCATTGTTCGGGCGTCAGTTGATAGCGACTGCAGTAGGCTTTGTTGGCGAAGGTTACTTTCCCATCGAGCGTAAATCTTACGATCATCTCTGTTTGATCTTCGACGATCGATTGATAATTTTGCTGACTAATGCGCAGGGCCTTTTCCAGTTCCTGTCGTTCTTGGATTTCCTCGGTCAGCTGGCGGTTGATTGCCTTGAGCTGTTCAGTTCGCAGATTAACGGTTTGTTCCAGCACAACTTGCGTGGATGCCAAGGCTTCGCGGCAGCCTGCCAACTGCTGCTCAATATCTGCCATATGCCGCAGCTGGCTAGCTGTGATGCCGTTCCGTCGCCACCAAAAAGCTACGGCCGTGAGAGCTGATGTTGTGGCAGCGATACCGAACCAGGTCAAGTACATACAGCGTCCAGTTGGGCATCAGAATCGTGAAGTGTTTGGCCTCGGCATATTTTCCAAATTCCCTTGGGCCCAACAAGCCAGTTTGACTGCGGTTTGCCGCAATGATCCGCGAAATCGTGGGATTTGACTCAATCAACTCTTTTCGAATTCCTTAAGACTTCTATTCTTTTCATTGACGTTGAAGTGGTGGGAGCTTTAACGCCCAAGGAACGTTACTGGGATGAATGAACTACAACAATCTACGACGGGAGTCGTGTGTCTGGTCGATGATCAGGTTGAAAATCGCGCTCTGATCTATGCTCTGGCGCTGCGCCTCGGATTGCGATTCGCGTGTGACGAGCATCCGAACGCTTTCCAGCCTGGCATGTTAGCGATACGGCCAGCGTGCTTGATCATTGCGGATAGATTCATGCCAAAATCCGACTCAGAGGTGTCGCTTGACTCCGACTTCTCTGATCCGGGTCAACACGCAGGCAATCTGGAACCTGCGCATCCAACCACCAGCTTAGATTTCACCGGCAATCATCTGGCTACAATTGTGCTCTGCGAGCAACCTCATATTTACGACGTGGTGAAGTATATGCGGGCCGGCGCGATAGGCGTGCTAGCAGAGCCGCACGACCCTGAGCTAATCGCTCAATGGATTCATGAGGCACTGCGCGTCGATAAGCAACGTTTTCGCACTTATTGTCGCGCGCAGGAGCTGGCCAAGACTTATTCGCAGTTCAGTCGCCGCAAACAAGTGGTACTGCGGCATATGATCGACGGTCGGGCCAGCAAGTGGAGCGCTCACACTTTGGACGTCTCTCGCCGCACCATCGAGTTGGACCGGGCTGAGATTCTGGCTGCATTTGGTGCTAGCAATGCTATTGAATTGGCGCGTGCCGTCGGCCCGTGGTTAGACCAACTGCACTGGGGAACTCCCCATGTCACTCCAAAAGCAGAGTGTGAAGCAGTAGCTCAATAGTCATGGACCGTCCGAATGGAGTCTTTGCCGCAGGTAGTTTCGGGCAGTTGCGCTTGCTACAATTTCCGGCCAATTCCTTGGGGACCGGAAAAGGGGGTGAGCATACAGACATGGAGAAGCCCGGATACGTTTTCATCGTCGATGATGACGAGGGTTCCCGTCGCTCTGTAGCGGCGCTTGTGGAGCCTCTGGATGTCCATGTCGAATGTTTTGCGACTGCCGAAGAATTCATCAGCGCCTACGCTCATCAGCGCCCCGCGTGTCTGGTCACAGATCTCCGCATGCCTGGTCTGAGCGGAGTGCAATTGCTGGAAGATCTGCGCGAGCGGGGGCTGAACCTCTCCGTCCTGGTCATGACGGCTTATCCGGATACGCGCTCGACGGTGCGCGCCATGCGAGGTGGTGCGGTCAATCTGATCGAAAAACCATGCAATCCACAAGAACTCTTTGATGCGATCGCCCATGGCCTGGACGACGACCGCGAACGGATTGGCCAGGAACAACTGACCCGCCTGGCCGCCGAGAAGGTGGCTAGCCTGACGCCTGCTGAGTTGGACGTCATGAAACTCTTGACCAGCGGCAAAGCCAACAAGGTCATCGCTTCACAACTGGATGTCAGCTTGCGAACCGTCGAATCGCGCAGGGCAGCAATCTTCGAAAAGCTGGGTGTCAACAGCGTCGCTGAACTGATGAAAGTTTGGTTGACGATTCATCCATCTAACTGACAAAGCTTGCCGTAAACAATCCGTTTGCCAAAGCCCAAGAGTCAGCAATAAGCACTACCAATGAAAGCATTGCCTTAGTCAACAAAACGTTTTTGCGCAGGTTCGCAATGGACTTTTATCCGCAATTGCCGAAAACTACTCCTATCGGATTCGCTTCACGGCAAACCGATCCAATCGATCGCGAGATAGCATGAGCTGGATGCGAAACAAGCTAAAGGCTCGGGCTAGACGTCAAGGGGTAATTGATCGCGAATGAAGGTTGGTTTCGAGTCCGGTCCACAAGGTGAGTCCTTCAGCAGCTTGATGAAGCGAGGGGCTGAAATCAAGCTGCTGAACTCACCGAATTTTCTTTTGCACCCGTAGCGGAAGCCGTCAAGGCTTTCGACATGCTTGACGCAGGCCGCTACCACAACTGGCTAGCAGATTCTTGGCAAGAGTTCACCCAACGGAAGCGTCACCACGCGTGAGGCACCAAGCGCGGTTTTGGCGGTGACGATAGCTGGTCCTGCTTGCACCTTGCCAATGATCGCCGCTTGCCTGCCCAAGGGATGAGCTTGTAGACAAATGAGTGCCGCCCGAGCTTGGGCACTTGGAACAATGGCTACTAGCTTGCCTTCGTTGGCCACGCTCATTGGGTCGATGCCCAAGATCTCACAGGCCGATTGCACTACGTGCGAGACTGGAATGGCTGATTCCAGAATTTCGATTCCCAGTTTAGCGGCGGTGGCCAGTTCATTGAGCGTGGCCGACAGTCCACCACGAGTTGGATCGCGCAAGACGCGCGTCTCGGGGCACGCAGCCAGGAGTGCTTGGACTAATTCATGTAGCGCAGCGGTGTCGCTGGAGATCGGAGCTTCGAACTGCAAGCCTTCGCGCTCACTCATGATTGTCATGCCATGATCGGCTAGCGTACCACTAACCAGTACCGCATCACCGACTTGAACTTTGGTGGCAGACAGATCAACTGTGGCCGGGATCGCGCCGATGCCGGAAGTGTTGATGTAGCAACCATCGCCATGTCCGCGCTGGACAACCTTCGTATCGCCGGTGACGATCAAGACCCCTGCCTCGCGGGCCGCGCTGGCCATGTCGGTGACGATGCGCTGCAACTGTTCGATAGGAAAACCTTCTTCCAAAATAAAACCGGCGCTCAACACCAGCGGCCTGGCTCCACTCATCGCCAGGTCATTGACAGTCCCATGGACTGCCAGATGTCCGATGCTGCCACCAGAGAAAAACAGCGGTCGCACTACGTAGGTATCCGTAGAGAACGCGTACCTTCCACCTTCGAGCGACAGCACAGACGAATCTCGCAGCTCGTTGAGTTGATTATTGCCAAAGGCGGGCAAGAATACAGTTTCCATTAGTTCGGCCGACAGTTTGCCGCCGCCGCCGTGGCCCAAGATGATTTGAGGGTAATTCGACAGTGGAACCGGGCAACTCAATTGCAGTGCGTCGCTCTTCACATCCATCTCCAATCGGGTTAAACGCCTAAGCAACAGGCCACGACCAATTCGGGAATAGGGCACAACCAGGACCCTCGCAAGAGGTGCTTTTCCCGCTGAGCAGTTGGAACTTTGTGTCCTGTTTCGTATACTTAAGTTTCAGAGGACTACCGCTCAGTTTAGCCACATGTCAAACAGCCTGGAAGGAATTGCGGATGAATCGCTATGGTGCATTCTGCGACGACACTTATGTGAATATGCACCTGACGACCGAGATGGAATTGCCTCAAAACCGCGAAGCGGTCCTGCATTTCTTTGAGCAAATTCAAAAACGCTTTCCCAAACTGAAGAATTTTTTTGCCCGCGAGCGCGCTGAATTTTGCCTGGAAGAAGACAAAGAGGGGCAAGGCAATTGCTGGGTCGCCATCGAACCGCGCCGCATTGGTAGTGCTGTAGTCAATCCCGCCAGCTTCGAAGAGTCCTTGGTACAACATACGGCGGTTTTGGAACTAGCCCCCTACGCGTTGTCGATCAGTCATTTGGATTGTGAATCGCTGAACGTGACCATGGGGTTTGATTTCAACTATCGCGGTAATCAAAACGACCTGTTGGCTGAGGCCTTAGGGGTAATTCCTGCTCACGAAAAGATGTTGGACATCCCGGGCTCAAACGTGTTGGGATACGAGCCAGCCATTCAGTTATCTCTGGACGATGATTGCCGCACGCAATGTCGACTAGCCTTCGAGACTCGCAACAATGCTTACCAGGTTCGCAGTGGCGAATACGCCGAAGAGCAACTGAGTGTCTACCTGGTCGTCCGTCGACTTGATAGTCTCCGACCTGGTGAGAGCTATGTCGACGAATTTCAGCGACTGGCCACGATGTGCCGCGAGATCGTCGACAGCCATCTGATCGAAAACGTGCTTAAGCCTTTGCAGCAAACCATTGCGCTCAAGTAAGTTCGCTTGAGTCAACTTTGATCAGTTGGTTCGTTGACTGCGGAAGCGATCCAATTGAGTGCGATAGTGGACATGGCGTGGATCGAGGGCAATACACTCTTTGGTCAGTTCGATTGCCCGATCGAGATTGCCTTGCCGGAATTCGACTTCGGCCAGCGTATCGATATAGGTAGGTTCACGCTCGGATAGCTCAACGGCCAATTCCGCATGCTGTTTCGCTTCGCTTAACAGCACGTTGCAGCGGGCCAACATCCAGGCAAAGTTGTTGTGGCTGCCGGCATCCTTGGGCCACTTTTCCAAGTGATCGCGCATGCGCTGCGAACATCGCTGTAACAGTTGATCTGCGTCGGACTGCTTGCCAGCTTTAACCAGGCGAGGATAGCAGTGTTCGCATATTTCGATCCCACCGGGACGCAGCGATTCGTATCTGCGAATGCGATCGAGAGCTAGCTCGATTTTGTCGGCCTGAATATCCGCAGCAGCTTGCATGAGATGCCAATATGTGGCCACGGATTCGCGTTCGTCAAAGCCCGCATCGCGAGCCATCGGCAAAGTCGTACGGGCCATAAACATGTTGACCGCCGCTAATCGCCAACCCTGAGCGCCGCCGGCAAAGTCTTCCAATTCCAAACAATTGCGACCTAACCATTCACCCGAAACGAATACGTACGGCTCGTTGGTCTCGCACATCACCGTAGCGACTTCTGCATGTTGCCGTCCTTGATCGAATTGCCCTTGCCGAAACAAATCTATCGCCAGCAGCAGGTGAGTCGTTTCGCTCTGACGTCCGATATCGGCTGACAGCGGACGCAGCCACAGCGAGGTTTCGTATTCCCCAGCCTTCTCGCGGTCGCCCAGCATCTCTAGCGCCGTCACTTGCTTGCGAATCCACTCCAATTGCGAAGGTTGTCGCGCAATCGCGACATCCCAAAACTCGGACGCATTCTCCACGCTACCGTTCAAAAAAAGTATATCCGCCGTTTCATGCATGGGAATTCGAGGATTGGCTTTCAAGAGTGTTGAAGCCACGCGCCGCAAGCCTAACTGCGAAGCGATGCGGGCCAGCTCCGGACAAACACGCTCGGAAGAAGTGCCCATCTTCAAACTGTCTTGCATGACCGCTTCCAGCCACTGTTCAACTTGTCGTGCCGAAGTCGGATCACTGACCAGCGTCGGATCGCTCCGCCATAATCGCTCCAGAGTTCTCCATCGATGCACGCCTTCGTCATCTTTAGCCAGGCTTTCCGGCATGAGCGAATAGAGGCGTTCAGCGCTATATTGCCATTCGGATTGCCGCCACTCCGAATAGAGTTTCATCAATACGATTTGCCGCGTTTCGTTATTGATCTTGCCGTCATTAGCGTCCAGCAGTTCGATGGCGAGTTTGCGCAGCTGAGCCCGCCGGGCGGTGGACATGAGATTGTCGAAGGACTCTTGTCGCTCTTGTCCGCCCTGGTTCATTATCAGATCGAATAACTTGCGAAACAGCAGCTTGCCTTTGTCGACTTCGCCAATGGCCACCAAGAACTGCGCGACTTCGCCGTACTCGCGAAATTCACGTCCCATACCACGCGGAACTTTTTGCAGTGCGCGACGACTCCAGGTTTCAAACCTGTCCAGTTCCATGTCTTTGGCTAAACCGTACGCTTCCAAGCCGCGGTCGTACTCGAGCGTATTCTGAAAGTGCAGCAAGTACTCATGTGCATTGGGGATCAGCTTGGTCAAGGTGGCACCATCGCCACATATCAACAGGGCATCGAGCAATTCGTCGGTGGCGGCAATGGGCAGCGTTTCTTCAGCCTTCTGAATTTCATGGCGTACGTTAGCCAGATGCTGGTCGCTGACGGCCTGGTCATCGGCCAAGTACGCAAAGGCCGCTTGTTGCGCCAAGCCGGAGGTCGAATCGTGGGTCGCGCCCATAACCATCGATTGGACTTGTGAGTCTTTCAGCCAAGGCCAGCGTTGCGCGTGCGTGACGATACGAAACTTGATGGCCGCGCTGGTATCCAGTTGCCAGGCCTCATCAACTTTGCCTTCATACAACAAGTAGAGCGCTCGCTCGTCAATCGGCAGCGCTTGCAATTCTTCGTCACTGGGAGTCAGGCGTTGCAATTGAACTTTGGCTTTTGCCGGATCAACACCTTTGGGTACTGCTTCAGTTCGCAGGTAGTGCCTGGCACGATACGCCATATACTGACGTTGCTGAGGCGGCAAAAGTTGTGAGATGGCGGGCCAGGCTTCGGTGGCATCTCCTTGCTCAAAGGCAGCTTGAACCACTTGGTTCAGATCATCGAATTGGAGATTCGGTAATTGAGCCGTCCAGATAGGCTCATTGATCTTCAGGAGTTCGCGAGCTAAACGCCAATGGCCTTTTTGCGCCAGCGACTTGAGCGTGCCTATGACGCTGCCACGCGTCAAGTTGGCCAGTTCGGCCAACTCGTCGTTATCCTTGGGAGTGATTTCCAAACGTAAAAGTAATTCCAGTGTGCGAGCAGCCACCGCCGTTTGTGGATCTTTGATCGAGATAGCCGCATGAACCTGCGGCAAAGCCACTGCCCCTTGGGCCCACAAATCCAAAAAAGCCTTGCGGCGGGCAACGTACTCGTCCGACTGCAGGTCCCGGATCCATTGTTCGATGCGCAATTCCTGTTCGGTTGGCTGCGATGTCTGGCCCTGAGCCGCGGGCGGCGCATCATCGGTGCGAGCGGTTAAAGGCACGCCGACCAATATCAACAGGCCTATCAGGCACGCAGCTGGTCGTTCACTTGGCCGAAGCATCTGCACTCATCCTCTATCGATCGCTGGGCAAATAGTCGCTGGAAACTGGCTTCCATATACCTCATAATACACTTTCCCGCCGAATTCCTCTGCACTACGGACCCACCTATGAATCCCAATTGTCTCCTTTCGCTCCGCGAAAGGCCCCGCACATTCAACAGCAGCCTGCTTTCCACCATGACCTGCCTGCTGCTAGTGGCATGCTCGCCCGTCTTGGCATTGAGCGCCGAACCTGACAACTGGCCGAATTGGCGTGGTCCCACTGGCAATGGTGTGGCCGCCACCGGGCTGTATCCGACCGCCTGGTCGGAGAGTCAAAATGTTGCTTGGAAAATCTCGCTGCCTGGCAAGGGAGCGTCGACCCCAATCGTCGATCAAGGGCGTGTGTTTATCACTAGCGTAACTTCCGAGGCCAACGTGCTCCAAGCCTTCGATCTGGATGGCCAGGAGTTGTGGAAGACCGAAATCGGCCAAGCGCGAGCCGGTAAACATGTGAAAGCTACTGGCAGCAATTCTTCGCCGCTGTGCGACGGCCAGTTCGTCTACGCTTACTTCAAAAGCGGCGACTTCGCCTGCTGCAAAGTCACTGGCGAAATTGTCTGGCACATTAACTTGCAAGAAAAATATGGCGAAGACACGTTGTGGTGGGATTTGGGGACCAGCCCCGTCTTAACCAAAGATGCCGTGGTCATCGCTGTTATGCAATCCGGTCCCAGCTTCGTGCTAGCTCTTAATCGTGCTACCGGCCAGCAACTCTGGCAATCCGATCGCCAGCTGCCGGCACCTGACGAAGCCAACCAGAGTTATTCAACTCCCATCGTGGCCTCGATCGATGGCCAAGAAGTTTTATTGACACTAGGTGCGGATCATTTAACGTGCCACTCAACTACCGATGGCAAACTGCTGTGGCAACAAGGCGGTTTCAATCCTGACCAAGGACGTTTTATGAGGTCCATCGCTTCGCCGGTGTTAGCTGGCGATTTAGTGATCTGTCCCTACGCGCGCGGCAATACTCTCACAGCTATCAAACTAAAGGCGAATAGCGATGCCGATCGCATCGCCTGGCATCGCACGGATCTGGGTAGCGACGTACCCACCCCAACTATCAGTGGTGATCGACTATACATCATCGGCGATCGGGGCCTAGTGTCGTGCCTCAAGCCTTCTACGGGCGAAACCGTTTGGAGCGAACAATTGCCCAAGCACCGCTCCGTCTACAGTAGCTCGCCGGTAATCGCAGGGGGCCACGTGTACATCACGCGTGAAGATGCGACTACCTTTGTGATCCAAGACGCAGCCACCTACCAACTGGTTTCTACCAACGCAGTAGGTGGCGATACCGTCGCTACGCCCGTCCCCGCCTCCGGCCGCATCTTTCTGAGAACTTATGACCAACTGTTTTGCATCCAGTAGCCATTGCCCCAGTTGGATGCGTCCACGTCCTTATGACCCGATATGATACCGGTCCATTGCCAGAGTAGAGTTACCTTCTGGGCAATGGCCGGGCCCCAAAGGCAACATGGCTGATGTGTTTTAAAACTACTAGTAGTAGCATATTTAGTTTTCTAAGCGTGGTCTTGCTCGCCAGTTCCTGGAACGTCGCGCAAGAAGCTGAGCGCTTCGAACAAGTTGTCCAACCGCTGTTGACGGAACATTGCTTACGTTGCCACAACGTCGACGAATTGACGTCGGGTGTTCGCGTGGATCAGTTGAGCCAGCTCTCTAGCGCTCAAGACGAACGTTATTTGAAACTCTGGCAGAGCATCCGTCATCAACTCGCCGATGGCAAGATGCCACCGCCCGAGGAACCGCAACCAGAGTCAAGCGCGCGGCAAACAACCATCCAGTGGATCGATGGCCTGGTTCATCAAGCCCGCTCCCAACCGTCGCCCAAGAACGGGTTGACGCGCAGACTGACCGTGGCTCAGTATCGCAACACGCTCGAACAGCTCTTGGGACTAGACGAAGACTTGACCGACATCTTGCCACCGGATGCCGTGTCTCGCGACGGGTTTTTGAACAACAAAGAAACATTACAGCTTTCGCCTTTGCTGCTGGAAAGTTATTTCCAGATCGCCGGCCAGGCGCTGGACCGCATCTTGGTCGATCCTCAATCGCGGCCCCAAGTGCAACTGTTCCAAGTGGACTTCGGCCGACGCATCAATGCTGATCCCTGCCCCGATGATTTGATCCTGGGCGCCAATAACCATTTGCTGCGCAACGAAGACTTCGGGGTACGACAACTAAAACCACCAAGCCCCGCCTTCGATCCTTTCGTCATGCAAACCAAGTTCCGCTTTATTGAAGGCTATGCGGGCAACGACACAGTTCGTGGCTGGCGCGAGTACGACAGCATCTATCACGCCGTGTTCGCCTGCATGCGTGGCAGCGAAGGTTATCCTAAAGGCCTGGCCTATAGTATGGGTGCGAGTGGTTTGTTACTGCGTCCAGCTATACCCAGTGTCGAAGAGTTCGAAGTAGAAAGTACCTACGGTCCCAAAGCCAACTTCAAACTTTCCTTGCGCCAGCTGCCCGATCACGGTCGCTTTCGCGTTACCGTCTCGGCCGCCCAGTATAACGATGGCCTGCTGCTGGATGCGACCGACCAGCGAGCAGAAAACATTCCCCCTTCGCTGGTCGTTACGAACCCCGAAACAGCCCAGTCATTTTCGCTAACCGAAGACGGCATCTATCGAATCGATACATTCAGACAGTCGTATGAACGTCAGAATCTATCGCCCGATAGTTCGCGTTTGGCTGAGCAGCGTTTGGGTTACTGGCCGCTGAATGCTGAAGCCAATGACAGCGACTCTCCGGCCACTGGCCGGTTTGAGGAGCAGGCTCATTTGGAAGAGTCGCCCTTTGGCCAGGCCCTGAGCCTGGATGGTCAAGGCGATGCGCTGGTGATACCACGTCAAGATTCGTTTAAGGTCGGTACCGGCGAATTCACCGTGGCCGCTTGGATTCATCCGCGGCAGTTGCAACAAGCGGGCATCGTGAGCTTGGGTCAATACAACTGGACGCACGGTTGGTATTTCGACATGCCGGACAATCAAGGTCGCATTCGACTGGAAACGGCGAATTCACAAAGTGCATCCAACGGTTCGGTGTCATCGCCTCCGGGTGTAATCGTGGCGGGGCAATGGCAACACGTGGCTGCCGTGGTCCGCCGCGGCCAAAATGCGACGCGACTGTTTGTAAATGGCCATCCAGTAGCCAAGGGCACGATCGGCGCGGCTGACCTGGATAATCTGGCCATCGATCTGCATCTAGGTCGCATACCTGCAGCCAATGCGTTTAATGGTTTGATCGACGAAGTAGCCATCTACGCTCGAGCGCTCGAGGATTTGGAAATCGAAGCCCTCGTCCAACCGGGTCGTCAATTCGCCACGCCGCCCAAGATGCCACCGCAAGATATTCATTTGACCCTCGATCAGCGCGAGTTTTCGAGCAAGCTCGAGCACCCCGCCTTGGTGGCTGTGCGCCTGGCCGCTGGCGAGCATCGCCTGCATGCGCAATACGCTGGGGCCGAGAGAATTGAACGCATTGAACTAACACGCCTTGATCCAGGTGCCTTAGCCGACCGCATGGCTGCCTTTGAGCGCCGCGTGCCCAAACTGGGAGTGCATCTAGGCTTGCGCCGCGATTGCGGAAGTACCTTTTCGCGCGTAGGACAAATTCAAGAAGTAGGCAACGCTGAGCCACAAGAGTTTACGTTCGAAGGGGCCATTAACGATTTTCCAAGCCCCGATGTAGAAAAGGACAACGTCAACTACCTGGCCGGCTTGCGCGAGATTGGTGTGCGCAGCGAATACACCGACGCCCGCGATATGCCGCGACTGCAAATCCACAGTATCAAATTCGAAGGGCCCCTCTATGATGCCTGGCCGCCTGCCGAGCATGTTCGCATCATGCCGGCCAGAAAGGTTGGCGAGGACGATCCGGCGTATGCGCAGCGCACGGTCACCGATTTCGCCACCCGCGCTTGGCGGCGACCACTGCAGGGGCACGAAGTAGAGATGCTGCTGAGTGTCTTGGCCCGCGCGCAAGTCGAAGGCCTGTCGTTGCAGCAGAGTATCAAAGACGCGTTGCAAGTCGTTTTGACATCACCACAATTCTTGTTCTTGATCGAGAGCAGCAGTTCGCCCGAGCCAGAACCGCTGGATGAATTTGAACTAGCTTCAAAGCTGGCTTACTTTCTATGGAATGGCCCGCCTGATGAACAGTTGCTGGAGGCGGCTCGACGTGGGCAGTTGCATCAAAGTATCGACGAACACCTGGAACGAATGTTAGCCGATGCGCGGTTCCAACGTTTCACATCGCCATTCGTCTCGCAGTGGCTGGCACTGGACAAATTCCAGGTGCTCGAAGCTGATCGAAAACGCTTCCCGAAACTCACGCCGCATGTGCGCGGGCAATTAAGCGAAGAACCGGTGCGCTATGTTGAGTATCTATTGCAGCAGAACTTGCCCGTCAAGCGATTGATCGACTCGGACTTCATCGTCGTCAACGAAGTGGTCGCCGACTATTACGGACTGGGCCAGCAGGTTGAGAGCGGTTTTCAATATGTGCCTATCCAGGCCCATCGTCGTGACCTGGGAGGCGTGATTACCCAAGCTGCTGTTCTGGCGGGACTGAGTGATGGTCGGCAGGCCAATCCCATCAAGCGCGGCGCCTGGCTGGCGCGCCGCATCATCGCTCAGCCTCCCGATGACCCACCGCCCAATGTTCCCAACCTCAAGCAAGAAACCGAACACTTGCCGCTGCGCGAGCGACTGGAAATGCATCGCAATCAAACCGGTTGCGCGCAGTGCCATGCCCAGATCGATCCGTACGGTATTCCACTAGAAGAATACGATGCGGCTGGTCGACGCAAGTCGGAGGCTGTCGACGCGCGCAGTCAATTGCCCGACTCCGCACACATTAGCGGGACGAACGATCTGAAACGTTATCTCGCCCAGGATCGCCTAGACCAGGTAGCCTTCAGCTTCCTCAAGCACCTGACAATTTATGCGTGTGGTCGAGATCTCACCTACTATGAGCTTGAGTTCATCCGACAAAACAGTCAACAATTAAAGTCACACGATTACCCAATGCAAGACATGCTGCGCTGGGTCGTGCACAGTCCCATGTTTTTAGAAAAGTAGCGCTGCGATGCCAGGATCAATACACTTAGATCGCCGAGCCTTTTTGCAGGGCCTGGGTGGCGTGGCGATGGCCTTGCCAGTTCTCCAGTGCATGGGTTCAGAAGTAGCCGACGATATTCCGCGCCGGTTCTGTGCGATGTACACTGCCAACGGCATGTCGTTGCCCAGAACTGAAAATGGTATCGATCAGTGGAGTTGGTTTCCCACTGCCGAGCAAGATGGCCAGTTCGTCTTCGGCAAATCCACCGAACCACTTGCACCATTTCGCAAGCATCTGAGTTTCATGGGTGGTCTCTATCATCCCAGTGGCCCCAAAGCGGACCCGCATGTTTGTTCTGACATGTGGCTTACCGGAGCACCGCTGCATAACTCCAAGCCGGGTACTTACAACTCGGTCGGCCTCGATCAAATCGTGGCTTTGCACACCAAGCAATTCTGCCGTCAACCCAGCCTGGTCCTCTCGATTGATTCCGGCACGGGCTTTCTATCGCGCACCGGTACGATCTCTTATAACTTGGAAGGTCGACCGATTCCGGCCGAGAGCAGTCCGCGCCGCGTCTTTGATCGACTATTCAAAGCCGACCGTAGTTCGCTCGAGGCGCAGCGCGTTGAACTTCGTCGCAAGATCAAGTTGGTTGACGCAGTGGTTGAAAGCGCCAAGAGCCTGTCGCAACAACTGGGTCAAACCGATCGTCAGCGACTGGATCAGTACATGACTTCGCTCAATGAAGTCGAAGCTCGTTTGATCGCTTCGGAACGCTGGATTGATATCCCGATCAAACCGCAGGACTATGCCAACTTGGATTTGACCGCTTCTCCGGAAGGCGAACCGGCCGTTTATTATTCCACGATGTTCGACTTGATCGCGCTGGCGTTCGATGCCGACATTACCCGTTCGGTGAGCTTTATGCTCAACCGTGAAGACGGAATGGGCATCAGCGATACATTTCCATTGAAGCTGGGCTTGTCGCGCACGCACCATAACCTGTCGCACGCCGGTGATAAGGACGGTCAGCTTGAGTTCGCCAAGTATGACTTGTTCTTGAGCGAGCAGCTGGCTCATTTCCTGACTCAGCTCGATACCTATCAGGATCGCAGCGGTTCAGTGTTGGACAATACGATCGTGCTCTACGGTAGCGGCGCCAGTACTACGCATAATCCCCGCAACTTGCCAACTTTGGTTGCCGGTGGCAACAACATGGGCCTCAAGCATGGCCGTTACTGGCGCAATGGTGAAACTCGCATGTCCAATATGTATTTGAGCATTTTGCGCAGTATGCAAATCGAGGTCGAGAATTTTGCCGATAGCACCGGCGAGTTGAGCGGCTCGATCTTCGCATAGCCACCGTCGCCGTAGCCACCGTCGCCAGACGGTGGATTCGTGGCGTCAAAATCCACCGCCTGGCAGCGGTGGCTACCTTCGACTACTCAGCATCTTTGATCACAAACTTGGCTTCCAGCTTGGCAACTTCGCTGGCCAAGCCGGCTAATTCCACGCTGCGTAAGACTTCGGCAAAGTCTTTATAGGCATCAGGGGCTTCATCGATGGGGTAGTGCCTGCGATTGCTAACCACGTCGGCATCGGACAAGGACCGTTCGACTTCAGATGCGCGGAGCTGCGCGCGTGCCGCGGTGCGGCTCATGCGCCGCCCTGCCCCGTGATTGACGCTGAACGCGGTCAGTTCGGCGCCCTTTTCGGCGACCATAATTGACGAACCATCGCGTGGGTTACCGGGCAATAGAATCGGATGGCCAGTATCGAAGAACTCAGTGCCTGCCAGTTCTGGATGACCGGCCGGCATGGCTCGCGTAGCTCCTTTGCGATGAACCCATTGCAATTGGCCATCAACTAATTCGTGACGCGCGATGTTGTGGCTGATGTAATAAACCAACTCGCCTTGGCAACCGGGCAGTACTTTGCGAAAGGCGGATAAGACAATCGCGTTGATTAACAAGTGATTGACGGTTGCAAAGTTGGCACCTAGCGCCATATCGCACAGATACAGTTCCGCTTCCGGTGAACCGTACTCAACGTGCACTAGCTCTTTATCGCCCGCCGGGAAGTAACGCCGCTGTTTGCGAAAGCTCTGCTGCAAGGTACGAAATTGGTTAGTGGCCAGTGCATGGCCCAAACCGCGCGAACCGCAGTGCGATAGAAAGGCGACGCAACCATCGCGCAGGCCGAATTTGTCAGCCAGCACACGGGCGCGATCATTGTCGCGCACGTGGACAACTTCGCATTCGCCGAAGTGATTGCCACCACCGTAGGAGCCCAGTTGCCGACTCTTGGCCAGCAGATCTTTGACTACGCCGCTGCGCACGAGTTTATCTAGTCGTATGGCCAGTCGATCGGGACGGCGATCCGGTGACGCGTGACTGGCGTCTTCACAGCGCTGGATCCAATGCGTCGGAATGTCCAGTTCTTGCAAGAGACTCTTGCTGGCTCCTTCGGCGGCTGCTTGAAAGCCTGTTTCGTCGTTGACTCGACGGTTGCGTGGCGCTTTGCGACCACCCAGTCGTGCTTCGATTTCACGAATCAGGTGGCGACGAACATCAACGTCAGCAATCGCTTCAGCCGGTACATCGGTTTGCAGCAAGCTCATCGAACATTTGATGTCGACACCCACTGGCCCTGGGTAGATGTGCGTAGGCGAGACCAATACGCTGCCCACAGGCACGCCATGACCATAGTGGGCATCGGGATTGAGGATGAGTTGCGCTACACCTGGAGCTCCGCGGGCGGCCATGGCTTGGGCGATACAACTGTGGCCCATCGATTGTCGAATCGCTTCGGTGCCGATGACCTGAATGGGTGACAGGTCACCGTTCATAGGTACGACACCCGTCGCCTCACCGGTATGCACTATGCCAAATTCGTCGGGTTGTCCGAACTGGAGTGTTTGAGAAGCGGATGGAGGCTGGGTATCGGCAGGGTTCATATTGGTAAAACGCGAAACGATAAGGTAGGCGTTTTGCGCCGATGGATCGATTCGGCCACCGCCGTACGTAGCATACCGGCATGCCGCTCGAGGGTTGCCTGAAGCGAGCGCAAGCCTTCTTCATCCATTGTGGTAGCAGGTTGCACCATCACCAGCAGATGGGAAGTATTGGGTGCCGGCAAGACATCCATGATGTAAGCGTCCATCGTCGTATCGCTCAAGGCTTCGGAGAGCCCGAAGTCGAGCGCTCGACGCACTTGAGCGCACAGTTGCGCGGCCTTTCTGTCATTAGAACCAGGATTGCGTGATCTCATGATCAGCTAGACCTCATCGAAGAGTGCCAGGTTCGCCAGTTTCCGTACACGATATTAAATTCTATTGTAACTCTCGGTAAACCGTGGTGGCCAGTCACACGAAATAAGCTCTCCTACTCCCCGTACTCCTACTCCTACTCCTACTCCTACTCCTACTCGAAATGCCTGCGAGTACGAGTAGGAGTACGAGTACGAGGGGGGGGTCAGCGAAACTTCGGCAGGTGCTTACCAATAACCAGCGTGTTGATAGACGACACCAGAGATGGAATCGACATAATATCGCGCGCCTCCCCCGTCGTATTGCGTAATGCTGTGGTAGACAACCGGGTTATTCAGCGGTGGCCAAATCGGGCCCTGGAACCAGAGTTCGATCTCTTCGGCCGACACCGGCTCTCCGTCACCCAATTCGGAGCGCTGACTGGCCGACTGCGGGCCGTCCATCTCCCACTGCTGATCTAACCATTGCTTGAGCTGATCTACCTCGATGCGATACTTGGCACGGTGACCTTGTGGATACTTCTCCAACAAAATCTGACTAGCCATCGGCGGCAGGTAACGTTCGACACGGAAATCCTGCACCTCCGCGTACGTCGCATATTGGAAGGTGCCGAACCTGCGGGCATCTACTACCTCCATCACCATGCTGCAAGAAGGTATGAAGCCGACGATGGCTAGCATCACGGCGATAGCGTGCACCATCAGTGGCTTCCATTTCAATAGAATAGCTACCAGGGTGGCGCCTAGTACCAAGAACAGCATTACCCCGAACGTAATCTGTGCCGGAAGTATGAAAGGCCAAAACATAAATTGACTTTGCAAGTGGACAGTTAGTCTGCAATCCAACTCGTCGTCTGATTCAGGTCGAGGCGAAATAACACTACGGCTATCGCAAAAACAATGAAGTAGAACACTGCGTATTTGCTGACTGGAAAGCGAGAAAAGCGGGCCATCAATAACATAATTGGCAAGATCGCAAACGCCATCGTTTGCAGGATATGGTGCACGGCCAGAGGTATACCAAAGAAAATATCTTTGGGATCATCCACTCCGGGTTGCAACCAGCGCGCTTGCGAAACACTTGCCAAACTCCAGAACGCCAGCACGTAGGCGTAGCTTGCCAGCGGCATCAAGCACAGCAGTGCTCGGCGAAGCCGTTCGCGACTCGGTCGCGCGGGCGTAGCGGGGGACGAGCGCGCGTGCTGACCGATGGGCGGCTGGTACGGATTGAGTTGATCAGGCATAGGTTCACCAGCCATTGATTGTACTGTTGCTGGCGAGCGGCCTCTACTGATCTAGAGAATAATGGGGTCAGGTCTCGATTGGTCACCTTTATTGAGACCTGACCCCAATTTTCAGCCTGGAAGCACTTCCGGTGTCCCTGCGGCCCCACCGAGCTTGCTCGGTGGACCGGTGACTTCTTCGGCTAGAGTGCTAGCCAGAAAGTCGTGCTCCCACCGACACAAGGTCGGTGGAGAGCTCGGCGCACATTAGTTTACGCATCAAGTAGTTGACATCGGGAACAATATAATTATCGCCCTTCTGTTCTTTGAGATCAGGCCAACTGGAACTTGCGTTCTACTGGGCGTACTGCAAGGCGGCGGTGGAGATGCGGGATAGTGGCAGGATGCTTTCGGCAGCGCTCATGGCGATCGCTTCACGCGGCATGCCGAACACGACGCAGCTCGCTTCGTCTTGCGCTATCGTATGGGCACCGGAGTTTTTCATGGCCAGCAAACCTTCGGCCCCGTCATTACCCATGCCGGTCAAGATAACTCCGACAGCATTGCGACCTAAGTGTTGCGCGCAGGAATTGAAGAGCACATTGACGCTAGGACGATGGCGGTTGACCGGTGGTGCTTGAAAGACACGTACCGAATAGGTGGCGCCACTGCGGATGGCTTGCATGTGATAGTTACCGGCAGCCAGTAGCGCATGGCCTGGCAGGATGCGGTCTCCGTCTTCGGCTTCCTTTACGCGGATTTGACAGTTGCGATCGAGCCGTTCGGCATAAGACTTGGTAAAGCCTTCGGGCATATGAATGACTGCCACAACGCCGGGTGAATCGGGTGGGAGAGCAGTCAGCACGTCCATCAAGGCTTCGGTGCCGCCGGTCGAGCCACCGATGGCGATGACTTTGTGCGTACTGGTGATCAAAGCACTAGGCGTTGGTTTGACAGCTCCCGTAGGCTTGGGAGCGGGACGGGGGATGCGGTTATGAATCTTGGCGGCCGCCGCTTGTTTGACCTTCGTGATGATCTCTTCAACCAGGTGATCCATACCTTCGACAAGATCCAGCTTAGGCTTGGCAACAAAGTCGACGGCGCCCAGTTCCAGCGCGCGCATGGTCGTCTCGCAACCTTTTTGAGTAAGCGATGACAACATGACCACGGGCATGGGGCGCCCGGCCATTAGTTTTTCCAAGAACGACAGGCCATCCATGCGCGGCATTTCTACATCCAACGTAAGTACGTCTGGATTAAGGGCCAAGATTTTTTCGCGGGCCACGTAGGGGTCGGAAGCGGTACCGACTATTTCGATTTCTGGATCCTGTTTGAGAATCTCGGCAATCATTTGGCGCATGAGAGCGGAGTCATCCACGATCAGAACTTTGACTTTTTGCATGATTGCTTCTACTAAAACAATGTGACTGAGTTGGTAGCATTCGTAAGTGGCAGTGGAACTTGTGTTTCAGCAGCCACAACTTGGGCGGCTGAGCGTTCGTCCAAAACTCGAACCACCACTTTGTTGCTTCGGGTGTGAAAGCGGACGTGCATCGCCCGGTTGCCGCCGGTATGGCTGGCAACCAAGGGAATCGTTTCAGCGTCCAAAAATTTCTTGGCAAAGTCGACGTTGGCAGCCCCGACATTCCACCGCGCGTCCGAGGTACGAATCACTGCGCCGCCACCAAACAATTTGGCTTTCAAACGCCGACGATCGGCTCCGAGTTTCATCAACGAATTGATGAGCATTTCCATGGCATGGACACCATAGCTGGCGCAAATTGTGGCATCGGCGCCTCCCAGCGGTAACATAAAATGATTCATGCCGCCCACGTTGATTCGCTCGTCGTACAAACAAGCAGACACACATGATCCCAACAGCGTGCTGATCCACTTGGGTTCATAGCTGGCATGGATTTCGCCGACGATGATGGGATGCACGGGCTCTTTCGTGCGAGCCAATTGATAGGGCGTTGGTTGGGTGGTGTCAGGCAGCCGTAGAGAAGAGTTGCTAGTCGCAGACTTGGACGCGATAGCCGCCTTGGAGCCACCGCTTGCAAGACTACCCTTGCCACTCTTCAGACGATAGATGGTGTTGCCCACCAGGTCAAAGTTATCGTTCACGCCTGAAAGTGTTTCGGAATGGCCGATGATCAGGTGACCCTCGGGCTGCAAGTGATTGACAAAACGCTCAATCAACTTGCGCTGTGTCTCGAGATCGAAGTAAATCAGCACATTCCGGCAGAAGATCACATCGAACTTGGTCTTGATGGGCCATTGACTGTCTTGAAAATTAATGCGCCGAAAACGTATCAGGTCGCGTAGTGAATTCTTGACGCGCCAGGTAACGTCGGCGCTACCACTGGTCTTCTGTTTGTCAAAGTGACGATGCAAAAGAAATTTGGGAACCTCGGCGATCCGCTCGGAAGTGTAAACTCCTTGGTTACAGCTCTCGAGTACTTGAGTATCGATATCTGAAGCCAAGATACCCATATCGCAGCTGGTGCCTAGACTCTCGCGCAGTGTCATGGCGATCGAATAAGGCTCTTCACCAGTCGAGCAGGCGGCGCTCCAAATCCGTAGATTACGAGTGCCGGCTGCCAGCGATTCCTTCATCTTGGGCAGAATCTCACGCTTGAGAAATTCAAAGTGATGGTTCTCGCGAAAGAAGTCCGTCTTGTTGGTCGTCAAGCAGTTGATGAACTCGACTAGTTCTGGGCCAGTCGCATTCTTTTCCAAGTAGCTCAAGTACTTATCGTACGTATCCAGCTTCAGTGCCCGCAAGCGTTTGGCCAGCCGACCTTGAACCATCGACAATTTGTTTTCGGGCAAATCGATGCCTGCCTGATCGTAAATCATCTTCTGGATGAGCTTGAACTGTTTGCTGGTCAAGCTCAGGTTAACGTCGATCACAGATACGGTCCTTCAACTCTCTCGCGGAAGAACTGGTGTCGATGGTCTTAGCCTGTGAACTTGCGAAGGTTCAGAGCTGCGATCGATCAACACCAGTTTCTCAAAGCTAAATCAAATTAACTGTACTACCTTAAAACTCCAGCACACCACTGGCGTCCAGATGGGAGTGGTCCATTACAATAGGTGCGTGTCTGAGATTTGCTTCACTTGGTCGCACTGAGTCACGTTGGCGAGTCTCAGTGTGCCCTTCATTGCGTCGAGACAAGCGTTTGGAGTTTTGTCCGTCCAGTTGGAATCGACTGACCAGGTCTCCCAACTGTTGTGAGTGCGACAGAAGCATGCCAGCTGTGCCCGACATTTCTTCGGTCTGCGTCGCGTTGCCTTGCGTGACGCGGTCCATTTGAGCCACGGCTTTGTTGACTTGCTCAATACCGGTCAACTGTTCTTTGGAAGCGGCTGCAATTTCTGCCACGATGTCGGTCACGCGTTTCACCGAAGTGACGATCTCGCCGAGCGTTTGACCTGAACGATTAACCAGTTCGGTGCCATTCTGAACTTTGTTTACCGAGTCTTGAATCAAAGACTTGATCTCTTTGGCCGCGCTGGCAGAGCGTTGTGCCAAGTTGCGAACCTCGGCTGCCACAACGGCA
Source organism: Rania fehmarnensis (assembly GCF_056494185.1). NCBI lineage: Bacteria > Pseudomonadati > Planctomycetota > Planctomycetia > Pirellulales > Pirellulaceae > Rania > Rania fehmarnensis. The sequence continues at coordinate 7,735,030 of NZ_CM151398.1, read as the reverse complement.
AAGCCTCGTCCTTGTTCGCCGGCGCGGGCGGCTTCCACGGCTGCATTCAGAGCCAGCAAGTTAGTTTGGAAAGCAATTTCGTCGATGGTGGTAATGATGTCGGCAATCTTCTTGGAAGAGTTGTTAATTTCTTCCATGGCTTGCACTGCTTCACTAACGACATTGCCTCCGCGTTCAGCGATATCCCGCGAGCCATTGGCCAGTTGCCTGGCTTGCTGAGCATTGTCGGTGTTCTGTTTGACCGTCGAGGTAATTTCTTCGAGGCTGGAAGCGGTCTCTTCAAGACTGGAGGCTTGCGTTTGAGCGCCAGAGGAGATCTCTCGCGATGCTTCGGTCAGTTGCGAGGCGGCGGTCGACACTGTTCCGGCCACGTCTCGGACCTCCGACAGCGCAGAGCGCATGGCGTCAACTGCTGTTGCCAAGGCCGCAGCCACTTGGCCAACCGGGTCGTCACCCAAGTCCGGAATTGTGACGCTGAAGTTTCCTGCAGCGACAGAGTTGACGACGTCCAGCACGACCGCAACTTTGCGTTCGACTTCTTGGGCCAGGGCACGTTCACGATCACTGCGAAGTTGTTCGGCATCTTCGGTTGCCCGCTTATCGGCGAAGAACTTGGCCAGCCCTTCACCCAGCTTACCGATTTCGTCGTTGCCACGCACGCTTAAAGTCATCGAGTAGTCGCGCTGCGAAACTTTGTCGGCTACGGTCAAAATTTCATTGACCTGGCGACGCATTTCGGTGGCAGCGATTTCATCTTGCTTCTGACGCTCGGCGATCGCGAATTCCATTTCCTTCGTGGCCGTAATATCGGTCGCGTACTTGACGACCTTGTATGGTTTGCCGTTGAGGTCAAGGATCGGATTGTATGAAGCCTGAATCCAAATCTTCTTGCCGCCTTTGCCCACTCGCTCGAATTGAGCTGTCTGGTAGATTCCATTGCGGAGGTCATCCCAGAACTTGCGATATTCGGGACTCGCACTGGTGGTCGGAGCGACAAACATACTATGGTGCTTGCCCTGAACTTCCGATAGCGAATAACCCACGCATGACAAGAAGTTGTCATTGGCCCAGCGAATGGTGCCGTTTAAATCGAACTCAATAACAGCTTGAGCCTTGTTGATAGCTTCCAGTTGTCCGCTGGAGTCGGCGGCGGCCAGTTTTGCTTTGGTCACATCAGTGGCATACTTGACGACTTTCAGCGGCTGGCCATTCATATCGAAGATGGGATTGTAGGAGGCCTGGATCCAAACCTCTTTGCCACCTTTTCCAATGCGTTTGAATTCACCGGCCTGATATTGACCAGCCCGCAGGTCGTCCCAGAACTTGCGATACTCGTGACTATTGCCATACACAGATTCGACAAACATGCTGTGATGTTTACCCTTGATTTCGTTGAGCGAGTAGCCCAAGGTAGTCAAGAAGTTATCGTTGGCACTGATAATCTTGCCGCTGAGATCGAATTCGATGACGGCTTGAGCTTTACTGATGGCCTCGAGTTGACCCGCGAAGTCCGCAGTCCGCAGTTTTTCAGCCGTGGTGTCGATAGCGAACTTGATAACCTTGCATGGTTTGTCGTGCTCATCAAAGATGGGATTGTACGAAGCCTGAATCCAGACTTCTTTGCCGCCTTTGCCGATGCGTTTGAATTCCGCGACTTGCGCGCGCCCGGCGGCCAGATCGTTCCAAAACTGACGGTACTCGGGACTAGCCGCGTAGGTCGATTCCACAAACATGCTGTGGTGCTTGCCACGAATTTCATCGAGAGTGTAGCCGAGGGTTCTCAAAAAGTTTTCGTTGGCATCCACGATGGTTCCATCGAGGTTGAATTCGATGATCGCTTGTACCTTATTGATTGCATTCAGTTGCGATTTCGCTAGCGAAAGTTGTTTGTGCGTAGCCCGTGTGCCGCGCAGGCCGATCCAGCCTGCCACGAGAGTCGCCAGCATTTCCAGACTACTAAAAGTCAGCCAGCCGACAAACGTGCTCTGACTGAGCAGGCCAGCGACGATCGCAGTTACCAGGCTAAATAGGCTGCCACCTACTAACCACATCACAATCCAGAAACGACTTGTCAAGTTTGTAGATCTGTTCATAAATTCCCCATTCTCAAGCTGTAATTGTTTTCCTCAGACGGTATAGCTAAACTGAACTTCGACCGAATTAAACGCTCATTTGCAGCGCGCCATCCGGTTCAGTATTTTCAGACATATGTGAAAGACCAAAGATATCCAAAATCAGAGCTACGCGACCGTCGCCCAGGATGGTCGCGCCGCCTACCCCCGGAACCTTTCTAAAGTTGGATTCCAGGTTCTTGATGACAACCTGCTGTTGTCCTAATAGTTCGTCGACCAGCAGCGCGATGCGTCGTCCTTGATCTTCGACAATCACGATCAATCGCTGGTCGTCTTGGGCACTCCGAGGCATGCCGAGGACCTTGTCCAGTCGCAATAGCGGAACAACTTCACCACGCAGCGAGATAATCTCTCCTATGCCCACGATCGGGCGAATGTCCTGCAGTTGAACACTGATCGATTCGATCACTGACAATAGTGGGAGGATGAAAACTTCTTCGCCCAGTCGCACTAGCAGACCGTCCAGAATCGCCAGGGTCAACGGTAGCCTTACTGTCATGGTCGAGCCTTGACCGGCAACCGAGCGAACGCTGACGCTGCCTTGCAGGGCTTCGACATTTCTACGCACGACGTCCATGCCGACGCCGCGCCCAGAAAGTTCGGTAACTTCGGTGGCCGTTGAGAAACCCGGCAAGAAGATTAAATTACAAATCTCTTGCTCGGACAGATTCGCATCGGCCGCGACCAAACCTCGTTCGATGGCCTTGTTTAGTATGCGAGTCTTATCTAGGCCCTTGCCATCGTCGGACAATTCGATGTAGATGTTGCCGCCCTGTTGGAAGGCGCGCAAACGCACGGTGCCTTCCGGATTTTTGCCGGCCGCAACCCGCGCTTCGGGCATTTCAATTCCATGGTCCGCCGCGTTACGAACCATGTGAATGAGCGGGTCACCGATTTGATCGACGACCGACTTGTCCAGTTCGGTATCATCACCTTCGGTTACAAAGTCGATTTGCTTGTTGAGTTTCTTGGCTACATCACGAATGACGCGATTCATCTTTTGGAACGTAGCCGCAATCGGCACCATTCGCAGTGAGAGGCTCATCTCCTGTAAGTCGCGTACAATCTTGCCCAAAGCAGCCATTGAATCGAGTTTCAAGCCGCTGTTGACCCCTAGCAACTCTTGTTCGACCATCGAGGCACCGATGACCAGTTCGCCAATCTGATTGATCAAATCATCCAAGCGACGGCGGTCGACACGCACCGTTTCATTTTCGTTACCACGCTGAGGCGCACTGCTTCGAGCAGGTTCATTTCCGGATGGCGTTTTGGTGGCTCCGGCAATCTTGTTCGCACTTCCACTGGGAGTGGCGATATCCGTCATCTTGGCTGCAGCTGTAAGTGTGGATATGGCCGAAGGAACTGCATCGAAGTCTTGTTTTTGGTCAGCCGCCTGAGTGATAGAAAAAGTGCTGTTGTTGTCCAAGAACATGAACACTTCTTCCAGCGAACGTTGAGGCTCGCCAGTGATCAAGTCCAAGGTCCAGCCGACGTAACATTCTTCGGCATTCATTTCTGTCAGGGCTGGTAGGGCTTGGCTATGCAGAACCACCTGGCTGCACTCGCCCATTTCGGATAATTCGCGCAGGAGCAGCAGTGCGTCTTGACCGAAGCGGGAGAACTCTCGCGAAGGTCTAAAATCAATTCGATACTTGAGTTGGCCACGAGTTACTGACTCGACTGCGAGACCCGCAACAACTTTGTCCTGCTTCGTAGTATTATCACCGTTGGCCAATTGCAATTGAGCGAAAACTGCTTCCAACTCCGCGGGCAGCGGCGCCCCATCGCGTGAGTTGGCAATCAGGCCCTCGAGCACATCAATGCTGGAGAGGAGCAATTCAACCAGTTCGCTGGAGGTAGCTAGTTTGCCCTCACGCAAACGATCAAGCAGATTCTCGAGCACATGGGTGAACTTGCCGACCTCTTCGATACCGAACGTCAAGCTGGCACCCTTGATGCTATGCGCAGCTCGAAAGATCGTATTGAGAAGCTCGTTATCGTTGGGTGCACTCTCCAGCTGCAGCAGTGCAGCTTCCATGTGCTCCAAGTGCTCTTCCGCTTCGACATAAAAGGCCGCGCGAAAGCGACTGACATCAATCTGCATGCTAATCTCCGAGGCAATAGTGGTCAGGTCTATTTTTTAGAACAACGCTCAACCTGCCAGGCCGTTGTCCTACTTCAAGACCTTCTTGACGACCGCCATCAATTGATCGGGGTTGAAAGGTTTGACGATCCAACCGGTGGCACCTGCCGCTTTCCCTTCCTGCTTCTTGGTATCTTGCGATTCAGTGGTCAGCAACAGAATGGGTGTGAACTTAAAGGCTTCTTTAGCCCGAAGTTCCTTCACGAGCGTGATGCCATCCATTTCAGGCATGTTCAAGTCGGTGATCACCAAGTCGACCTTGGCACCGTCACTGACTTTTAGGGCTTCGCAGCCATTGGCACCTTCGATCGTTTCATAACCCGACGATTGCAGGGTGAAAGTCACCATTTGACGCATCGAGGCGGAATCGTCGACGACGAGAATTGTAGACATAAGATTACCTTTCTTCTATTTAAAAGAGGTCGATGGTAGATTCTACCGAGGGCTCGGCCGCAGCATTTCCGGACATGTTTCGTTCAGCACTCATGGTGGACTTTTCGGCTAGCCGATCCGTCCACAGCTTGATGATTTTGTCCGCCGTCTCTGGATCGCGCGTCAAAGTCAGCGGGCGTAAATCGGCTGACAGTTCATGGATGGTCTCAACAATGTGCTCGATACGTTGGTTGACGCGGTCCTGGAACTGCATGCTCATCACCGATTGACCGATGTCCAGGTTAAGTTGGCGGTTCATAGCAGCGGAGCTAGATAGTGATTCGTTCATCTTCTCGTACGAGATCGACATCATGTCGAGCGTGGTACGAATCGTTGATTCGCTGGAGGCGATTGTCTTTTGATCTTCTTCCGACTTGGCACGGGCTCGCGAGGCACCATCTTTGGTAATGCTTCTCAGTCCCATGACCAGGCTACAAATAGCTTGACCGCACTGAGCGGAGGCCTGCGCCAGGACTGCAAAGCTGTCGAGCATCTGCTCGGCTTCGACGCGATTGCCCATGGCTCGCTTGACGATGCCAATCGAGTGATTCGTGGCATTACGCGCATCGCCAGAGATCTGGATCATCTTCTCGCCCAGTCGGACAACCAGGCTCAAACGTTCATCGATTTCATCGATCTGCTCGGTAAGGTGCAGCGAGAAATCACGCGATGATTCCAAGCGCGCTAACATGGTGGCCAAAGCCATACGCACGCGATGGACGAAGGCCGGCAAACCACCATCGTCGCTGCTGGTATCCAATGCATCAGCAGCTTTGGCCAAGGCAGTACGAGCTCGAGTGCTCATGCCTTGAAAGCCATTACACACACCAACGACCGAGATTTCGACGTCCTTGGCAATATCGTTCAACTGTTCCGAAACGATATCCAAGACCGTCAATATAGCCGAGATGGACGAGCCATCCAGGAGCGAATTGTTCTTATGAGTTTGCGCCATAATATGAATATCCTTCAAGGGGCCAGAGGTTAGTTACGTGACAAGCTCAATCCACACCGAGGTGTGTGTAAGCGACGTTTCCACACCGTGTCTAAGTTGATTGCGACCAGCGGAGATCCGAGATCAAGCGAGAGTTAGTTCGCGTGCAAAGCCACTCTGCTCGAGCCAGTGACGCACCGTGCCCTCGGTACCAACTTTGACGCTTACTCGACCTGGTGCGCAGCGGTGCGCAGCGAGCAGCAATTGCATACAAGAAGTGTCGAGCCATTCGGTCGAAGCGCAATCGACAACTATCGGACGACCTGACGCTACGGCTTCAACCAGCGTCCGCTGCAACTCAACTGCATTGCGGATATCAACGCGACCGTCCAGTACAATGCTGGCTTGATCGTCCGAAAATTCATAGCGCACATTAGTCATCGTTGTCGGTGCCCCCCAGCACGTTGTATAGATATCCCGATTGTTCTACGGGCCTTCGTCGTAAACGGAAGAAGACCCAACGGTCCGGAGCCGCGCAGCTTCGGTCGGCTGCGGGATAGACCTTTTCTATTTACAGGGATCAACAGAGGCTGCGGGGCAAGTCGCAGGCGTCGAATACGCAACCGTTAAACTACTCCTGAACGGCACCGCTTATTCAACTGACAAAGGTTACGATACACATTCTGGGTTGTCCAATAGAACTTTGCACAAGTGCGAGCAAATTCTAGCGGGTAAGGTGGCTTAAGCCGGTTGGCACCTAAACCGTAGGCGTTAGCCTCGGTTCTAGAACGTTCATGATGGTTGAGGTAGGAACCGGGGCTAACGCCCAACGGCTTAGGGGGCCGTAGGCGTTAGCCTTGGTTGTTGAACGTTCGCGATGGTTGAGGCAGGAACCGGGGCTAACGCCCTCGGCTTAGTGGACCGAAGGCGTTAGCATGGTTGAGGTAGGAACCGGGGCAACGCCCACGGCTTAGAACTCCAGCAGGGCGTTTTCGGAGCGGGACGTAGTAAAGGTCACCGGCGCTGGTCGCACCTCTGCTTCCAGTGTAGTTTTGGAGACGACCGCTTTGACTTCGTCACGCCTGGCACGGCGTGTTTTGTCGCTTGGGCCTTCTAGCTGAAATTGACCGACCAATTCGGCCAACTGCTCAGAGTGTGTCAGCAGCATGCCAGCAGTGCCCGACATCTCTTCGGTCTGGGCTGCGTTGGCTTGGGTCACACGATCCATCTGAGCAACGGCTTTATTGACTTGCTCGACACCGACCAATTGTTCTTTCGACGCAGCTGCGATTTCGGCGACGATGTCGGTGACACGTTTAACGCTAGTGACGATTTCTCCAAGCGTTTGTCCTGAACGATTCACCAGGTCGGTGCCATTTTGAACTTTGGACACCGAATCTTGGATCAGTGTCTTGATCTCTTTGGCAGCGCTGGCTGAGCGTTGGGCCAGGTTGCGAACCTCGGCCGCGACGACTGCAAAACCCCGACCTTGTTCACCAGCGCGAGCCGCTTCGACCGCAGCGTTGAGAGCCAGCAAGTTCGTTTGAAACGCGATTTCATCAATGGTAGTGATAATATCAGCGATGCGCTTGGACGACTGATTGATCTCTTCCATGGCCAAGACTGCGTCGTGTACAACTGCGCCACCGCGTTCGGCCACATCGCGTGAGCCGTTGGCCAGCTGTCGCGCTTGCTGCGCATTGTCGGTGTTTTGCTTGACTGTCGAAGTGATTTCTTCCAAGCTGGAGGCGGTCTCTTCGAGACTTGAAGCTTGGGACTGCGCGCCTGCAGAGATTTCTCGGGCCACGCCGTTCAATTGCTGTGAAGCGGTCGATACAGTTTGAGCCACGTTGCGGACTTCTTGCAGAGCACCTCGCATGGCGGTAACTGCCGAGCGAAGTGCTGTGGCTACCTGGCCAACAGCATCATCGCCCAAGTTGGGTATGGTCACATCGAACTTGCCATCGGCTACCGAGCTGACGGCTTCCAGAACCAGGGCGACCTTGCGTTCCAGTTCGGCTGCGGCCTCGCGTTCACGCTCATTGCGAGCTTGTTCAGCCTCTTCGGCAGTGCGTTTGTTATCGAAGAATCGGCTCAGGCCTTCACCCAGCTTGCCAATTTCGTCATTGCCGCTCACAGTCAGGCTCTTGGAGTAGTCTCGTTGGGCGACGCGCTCAGCTACTGTCAAAATTTCATTGACACGCTGACGCATATGTATGGCGGCTTGTTCGTCTTGTTGCTGACGTTCGGCTATGGCAAATTCCATTTGTTTGGCAGCGGTAATGTCGCTGGCGTATTTGATCACTTTGAACGGTTTGTTATTCTGGTCCAGTATTGGGTTATATGAGGCTTGCAACCAAACGGATGCCCCATCTTTCTTATGTCGTTCGAATTGACCGGCTACGTATTTGCCTGCGTTTAGGTCTGCCCAGAATTGCTTGTATTCGGCGGAGGTGGAGATCGAGTTAGGTACGAACAAGCTGTGGTGTCGACCCTTGATGTCGCCAAGTTGATAACCGGTCGCATCCAGGAAGTTCTGATTAGCGGTTATTATCGTGCCATCCAAGTTGAACTCGATGATTGCTTGTGAGCGATCGATGGCATTGAAACGCCCGGTGAAGTCCTTGTTGCGATTCTCGGCCTTGCGAATCAGGCGGAAGACCGTCCAACCGGCAGTCACCACGATGGCGAGAGCTGTAGCAATAGTTCCGAGCAGCCACCATGAACTGCTGGCGACAGTCGCGCCGACTTGACGTTCTACATTCGCGTTATGTGCCGTTACTTGCTTGACCACTTCATCAATCGCTTGGCGATGTTCTTCAAAGGTGGGCTTTAATGTCTGATCGTACAATTTTTCAGCCGCCGCTTGCTCGCCCGCATTCAAAGCGGCCAAGAACTCATTGCGGACGACCTTAAAGAACTTTTCGGCGGGCTTGCGTGAGGCTCCCTCAAGCGTTTCAAACACGGCGAGCATGCTAGGATCGCCGCTGTGTCTGGCCATCTGTTCATTCCAGAACGCGAGTCGATCTTGGTATTCTGCCTCAAGGCGATTTACCGTCGTTTGATGAATTTCCAGCTGCGCTGCGTCATTGGTCCGCAGCATCTGACCTACTACTTGAAAAGCTTCGATAATATAGGCGGGTGGTGGAAGAATATCGGCCACCAAGTCTTTGCCTTCGATGATTTGGTCGTGCAGCTTGCCGCCAACTTTGACGTTGCTTACCGTCTGGACAGCCAGGCCGCCGACGATCAGCAAACTAACAAGTGAAGCTAAAAGCGTATATACAAACAGAGTACTGGCGTTCTGACGATTGAGAAATTGCATGGACGTCCACCTCGCGTAGTTGACCGGATATAATGTTCAGAATCAAGAATCAGCTCACAAGTCCTACGCGACTGCGGCGGGTGTGTCGCCCTGAACCAACTTGGCGATATTGAGAATCGTGATCAGCCTGTCATTGGATTTGGCAATGCCGTTAACGACAGATTGTCCAGCCTCGCTGGTCAGGCTCGGGGGGACTTCGATGTCCACTTGATTGACGTCCATAACGTCTGAGACTGCATCCACCACCAGGCCCACCACCCGCGAATCGATGTTGACCACGATGATCACCGTGAATTTGTCGTACTCGGCGCAAGGCATGCCCAAAGTACTGCGCAGATCAACGATCGGAATGACCGTGCCGCGCAGATTCATGACACCTTTTACATTGGGAGGCGAGTTCGGAATGGGTGTTACTCGACTGTAGTTTTTAATCTCCTGCACGCGCAAGATCTCAATACCAAACTCTTGGTCGCACAGCGAAAAAGTAAGGAACTGGTGAGAACTGGACGAGCTGACATCGGCATCGATGACGGACATTTCGGACATGAATTACTCCAAATAATGGGATGTTCAAATACTCACACGCGTGCGGGTTCACGTGCGATGCGTGGGAAATGCTGCGCTAGGCACCTGGCTGGTGAAAAAGGTGACAAGCACGGACCGGTAGCCCATGCCAGAGCGAGTTGTTTGCCAGGGAGGAAGACATCTGCAAGGGGTGCAGAACAATCGGCGGATTTCTTCGTGGGATGCTATCTAGCTTCGCCACCGTCCATGCATAAAGTACTCTCCGCCTTGGAAACAGTAGGACACTAGAAGAACTCTGTCCACTGGCAATCATGGGAACAGTGTCAGTTTGTGCCATTCAGGGGTGCTGAGCGGCCTGCGCAAACTGCTGGGTTCGGGGGAGGCACTTGGCGCTGGTGTGGTACACAGCTTGCAAGCTCTACCCATTGTGTATCAGCCAGGCTTAGCCGATTTCTCCAACTGGGGGGGGCGGCTGGCCGGCAATTGAATAATCACTAGGGAGATGTTGAGCAATGTTCAAGAAAGCAGCCAAGTTGATGGCTATTGGATTGTTAGCCGGAATAACGTTGATGGCGACAAGTGTTGATGCGTCGGCGCAAAATCGTGGTAGATTTCGCGGCGGTTACGTTGGCTATCGCGGCTACGGTTACCGGGCGCCCGTGGTGCGCTACTATAACACCTATCCGCGCAATTACGGCAATTACTATGGCGGGACCCGGTACTACGGCAGATCGTATTACAATTCGCCTTACTACGGATCCATCTACAATCGTCCATCTTACGGCGGTTACTACGGTAACAACTACTACGGTAGCGGTTTTTATGGCAATGGCTACTACGGAGGTTATAACCGAGGCGCCAACGTGGGCGCGAACATAGGTGGTGCAATCGGCGGCTTCCGCGGTGCCAACATCGGCGGAGCAATAGGGGCCGCGGTGGGGAACTAGGGTTGGACGTGTTGCGTTGCCACGCGACGAGCGTAGAAGGCGGTGATGCTGGTCAGTAAGAGTCTCCTTTCGCTCCGCGAAAGGCTAAATCCTTTTGCGGAGCAAAAGGAGACGTTAGGCCGCCTTCACTCCGTAGGTGGTCGCCTGGAGCCGGCCGTCGCGGACTTCGTACGTTTCGTCGGCGAGCACCGCAAGGGCTTCGCGGTGCGTGATGATGATGATGGTGCACTGGCCTTTCATCTGGGCGAGTGACTCGCGGACCAGAAGCTCGCTGGCCATGTCAATCTGACTGGTCGATTCATCCAGGATGAGGATCTCAGGTTTGCGCAAAATTGCTCGGGCCAGTGCAATGCGTTGACGTTGTCCGCCGCTAAGTCGACCGCCGCCCTGACCGACGACCGTTTCGTAGCCATTCCCCAGTGCGCTGACGATGAACTCGTGGGCGTGCGCTAGCTTGGCGGCTTCGATGGCATCTTCTCGAGTCGTGTCAGGACTTCCGTACTGAATGTTTTCCAGGACGGTGCGATTAAACAGTTCCGTATGTTGACTGACCAGCGCGATCCGCTGCCGAACGTCGCGCAATGTCAGGTCACGATAGTCGACTCCATCCAAGCTAACGCTACCGCTAATGGGATCATAAAAACGACATAACAATTGAATCAGAGTAGATTTACCGCTGCCGTTGGCCCCTACGATGGCCAGCGTCTTGCCAAACGGAATGGTCAAGTCGACGTCTTTCAGCACCGGGCATTCGGGCGTGTAGGCAAACGAAATATTGCTAAGCGATATAGTTCGATGCGGATGAGCGACAGTCCTGGGTTGCTTGGTCTCGACCAGCGTCGGTGGATGGTCGAGCATTTGGTAGAGGTTGTCGGCAGCAATCGCGCCGCCGTAGATGCTTGAGAATACGCCTGACATCTTGCGGAGCGGGTCGCTGGCACCGATCAACAGTGCAAAGAAAGCCATCAGTTGGGCGACGTCCATCGGCTCGTTGCAAATGCGCAGAAAGAAAATGTGCGTTTGCTTGTTGACGATCAGATAGGCGCCCGCACACACGGTGATGGCAATCATGCCGACGCCGATCAATTCGGTAAAGGGTTTGCTCATCCCGGTGTAGAAAATCATCCGCAGGCTGCATGTCTGCATATCTTCGGTGCAATTGGCAAAGCGTTTGCGCTCCGAATCTTCCATCGTGTAGGCTTGCACGGTGAAGATGTTGCTGAGGGCTTCCAGGATAACTTCGTGAAAACCTGTGGTGCGGCCCAACATTGAGCGGGCGATGTTCTTAACGCGGCCATTGAACCAGTAGACCACTAGAATCATCAGCGGTGCCAAGATCACGCTCAGCAGTAGCAGGCGCCAGCAAACGATGGCTGCTCCAATCAAACACGCCACCACGCGCAGTGGTTCGCGAATAGCGGCTCCAAAAAAGCTGATCAACCCGTTGCTGAGCATGTCAGCAGTATGCGTAATCGAAGCCAGTAGCGAGCTGGTGCCGTAAGCCTGATAGGTCCGCCGATCGTACGCCAAGGCTTGATCAAACAATCGCCGTCGCAGCGAACGCACTATGGTCGTCGATACACGACCAATGAGCATGTCGTTAGCCAAAATCAACAGATGCTTGACCAGCGTGCTAAAGACCAGAATGGCCATGATCCAACAGATTGTCTGAAACGGATCTTTGGGCAGTACGTTTTCAGCCACTTGCAATTGCCAGTGTTGCCAGCCCAGCGTCTTCTGCGATCGGGTTAGCTGTTTGTTCAGTTGCTCCAGTTCGTGCTCAATAGGAGCCTTATCGGCTGGGGTGGCAGCGGCTGCCAACTGGCTCTTGAGCTCGACCTCACGCTCAACCTGTTTGCCCAGCTCTTCCTGGGTACCCTTGATAGACTCAGCGACTTTGCTTTGAACGGACTTGCCTTCCAGCGTCATCTGAATGACGGGATACATGGCCCCGATGTTAGCACTCCACAATGCTGCCACGCAAATGGAGCATAGGGTCGCCAGGACAAGCATGGGCCAGTGATGCAGCGAATCCAATATCGCGCGTCGAAAATTCTTCATCGTATCTCGATCAGTCCCTCTAGAGGTCGCACCAAGGGCGGCATCCGTGCAGCTCTCCTAGGCGTCCGGGGCGTATTGTGACAACACTGCCACTGTGAGTCCATATCGAAAATTCCCACGTAGCCGAGTCTCTCCGAGACTCGCCCTTAACCAATCAGCGTCTCGGAGAGACGCTGCTACGTGTAACACTAGATCACTCGCAGAGCGGCTCTCCAGGGCCGCTCACAACCGAAAGACGAGCGGTCGGAAATCGGTACGCAGAGGCGCACGATCTTCTCCGCGGGCTCTGCGAACTCTGCGTTTTAAAAACGAACCTGCCACAGGCTTCAGTCCGCGCCATTTAAGAGGGCATGAGACCTTCGGTCATCAGTTCCGACTCGAGCTGCTCATGGGCTCGGAACTGGGCGTCGAAATCAGCCGTGGCTGCAAGAAGTTCGTTGAATTCGCGATCGGCCACGCCGCGATACTGTGCTTCTTCCGCCGTCTCGCACAGCTCATGGATGCGCAGGTAAAGCTCGCGGTGTTGCTGCTTGGCCATTTGAGCTCGCTGAGCTATGCGCGGCGCAATCCCTCGGCAGCCTTCGATGAAACCGTAGGCTTCCTCCAGTGAAAAAGCAAAAGCCAACTGGTCGCGCAATTGGCTGAGCAGACTTACCAAGCGCTTGGCGTTGCACGCCGAGCTGGCAGCGCCCTCGACCAAGTGACGAAGTTCGTGAACCACATCCCATAGCTCGATGTTCGATTCCTTCACCTCCTGAAGGAAGGCCGCATTGATCATCGTTGAAAGCGAATGATGATGGATAGCGACTGCCATGATGGTATCCTTAAACTTGATATACGTACCCGAAAACGACAGGAGACCGGGGCGCGATTGTTGCCGACCAAGGAAGCGAAACTGATGAGTCTTCTAGATGTAGGGCCGGTTCGACGCCTCGTGCGTCACTCGCATATTTTTACTGACAAGAAGCTCCATTGTAATGCAGCCAATCGTCGCGGGAAACTGCGAATATGTAACTAAAATCTTAGAGGCGCACTGGTAGCCTTTAAGGGACGTCTATGGCTATTTACGTGCCATAAATCGTGATTTTCCGGTCGGGATCCAGAATTAAAGTTTGAAAATTGTAAAGTTAGACGGTTGAAAACTTGAAGGGCTTCCAAAGGCAGGGGCGATTCAAGTTCTGCGCCAGTGGCTCGGTAGGTCGGGTTGTTGCCAGACACTCATTCCGCCATCGACCAGCAAGGTCTGTCCGTGCACATGTTCTGCTTCGTCGCTGAGCAGAAAGACTGCTGGCGGACCACAACACTCTGCCGACGGGACTTGACCGTTGGGCGTATGCAGTTGCATCCAGGCCAGCGCATCGGGATTCTGGTCGAGTACAGGTGAGGTCAGCGGTGTGACCACTAAACCTGGAGCCAGGGAATTGACGCGAATGCGGTGTGGAGCCAGGGCCACACACAGACTGCGCACCATCATCCACACCGCGCCTTTGCTGGTGTCGTAGGCGGAATGATCCATCTCGGCCAGTTGACCATTGATCGAACCGGTGAAGAGCACGCGTCCTGGTTGGTTCTGCTCGATCCAACGTCGGGCAAAGGCTTGTGTCAGAAAGTAACCGGCCGCGACGTTCAACCGCCAAGTCTTTTCAAACGTAGCCACATCCATCTCTAGAAATGGTTTGTCCATGAACGTGCCCGCATTATTGACCAGCAAAGTCAACTGCGGCGCAAGGCGCGTACATTCGCCAAACAGGTAGTCGACCACGGTGGCGGTGTCGTGCATCAAATCGCCATACACTACCTGCACTTGAGCGCCTGCACGCCGGCACGCATCAATGGTCTCTAGGGCTCGCTGATCTTCGCGAAGTCCATGCAGAATTAAATCGCCACCGGCACGAGCTATTGCTAGCGCAATCGCGGCTCCCACTCCTTGGGTGCCACCGGTTACGAGTGCAGTTCGTCCATCAAGTCGCATTGGTCATTGGCCCCGCAGGCGAAGTGTGTACAAAACCGCCATTCTACATCTCTGAGAGCATAAACGCTAAGCACGTGGACTATTGAAACAGTGGTCCGCGACTCCTGAGCCGTTCGAGCATCGCCGCTAATTCTACTACAGAATCGACGCCCATCGTTTGCAGAATGCTTGAACGGCGACGATCGAGCGTGCGTGGACTGACAGCTAATTTGTAAGCAATGGCTTTGTTGCTGAGGCCCGCCACCATGCACTCGAGCACTTCGCGTTCGTCATCGCTGAGGGCACTCAGGCGCTGGCGCATTTCGGCTAGCTCGGCGTGTTGCTGGCGAACTGCCTCGCAGCGGCGAACGGCTTTCTGAACCGCGGCCACCAAATCGGTCGCAGCGTACGGTTTCTGCAGCAATGTGACGGCACCTTGCTCCATCAACTGTACGGCAGTTGGTACATCGGCGTGACCAGTCAAAAAAAGGATCGAGATCGTATCATCAATCTCCAAGAGACGCTTTTGTAACTGAGCGCCATTGATCTGCGGCATGCGCACATCCGAGACCACGCAGGCCGCGATTCCCGGTTGCATGGCGGTCAGGCACTCCTGGGGGGACAAGAAGACGCGACATTGGAACTCACCCATCCCAGTAAGAACTTTGGCAGCCAATGTAGCTACAGACTCTTCGTCATCAACAACCCAAACTATTGGTCGATCATGCATTCTGGATCACTTCGAGCTTGGAGCGAGGGCGACTTTTGTATATCTTAGGCCGTAGATGTTCGAGACAACAGTATGGTTGCAGGCGATAGCGACTCGAGGCCCCTCAGCTGCCCAGCCACTGTATTCGCGATTTTGATTCCACGTTTCGAGCATCTTCCTTTTCGCTAGTGGGGCCGATCATGCTTGAAACCATTTTGATTGCAATGCCGCTGAGCTACGTCGTATGGACGTTGGCGCAGACCACGCTCAGTACCGCGAATTTTGTCATCATCTCGTTGATGATCGCCCTGCTGGCAATGACTGGTATCGCCAGTTTCCTGGCACTTCGCTTTAGTCAGCTGCAACAACAATCCTTGGCTGGAACGCTTGGTTATTCCAGTCGAGGTGATTCCGAGAACCATCGCTTGATGGAACTGTTGCATACCATCTTTTCAACCACAACCGATGCCGTGTTCGTCAAAGATCGCAGCGGTATCTACATCATGGCCAACGAAGCAACCGGCCAATTTGTCGGAAAGCCGCTAGTGGACATCATCGGACACACCGATCGCGATCTGTTTGCCGCCGAACATGCCGAGTTTCTTCTGCGCCGCGACGGTCAGATTATGGATTGCGGCGCGATTGATACAGCCGAAGAGGAGCTCTGCGCTGCCGGTACGACTCGCACGTATCTAGCGATGAAAGCTCCTTATCGCAACAGACAAGGAACCGTTATCGGCCTGGTTGGTATCTCCCGCGACATTACTGAACGTAAGCAGGCGGAACAGGCTTTGAAGGCCAGCGAACAGAGCTTGCGTGTAAGTCAGCAGAGGCTGGCCTATGCCCAGGAAATTGCGGGCCTGGCAAACTGGTACTGGGAGCCTGAGGCTAACTATGTTTATTGGTCGCCAGCTTGTTTCGAGCGATTGGGGCTATCGCCCGACACTTTTCAACCGTCAACCCACTCGATCGTTTCTTTGGTTCATCCGGCAGATCGGCAAAGTATAGAAGATTGTTTGCATTCGGTCGTGATGGGTACGATCGACGAGTTTGCTCGCGACGTTCGCATGGTTAAGCAGGATGGATCGATCATCTGGATTCATGCTGTCGCCCGGGCTACGCGGGATGCCTCTGGCAAACTCATGCGGCTCGATGGCATCGACCAAGACATCACGCATCGCAAACAGATGGAACAAGAGTTGCGCCAAGCTCAAAAGATGGAAGCCGTCGCGCGATTGGCTGGCGGAATTGCACACGACTTCAACAACCTGCTGACAGTCATTAAAGGTTACTGTGAGCTGCTGCTGAGCGACTCGCACCAGCGCGGCTTGCCGGGTGTTAACTTGCGAGAATCGTTACAGGAGATTCGCAACGCCGGGGATCGGGCGGCTCAACTGACTGGCCAGCTGCTGGCATTCAGTCGCTGCGCAGTCATGCAGCCCCGCTTGGTCGACATCAGCCAAGTAGTGCGAGCATCCCAACCACTGATTGAACGCTTGATCGATCCCCAAATCAGCTTGCATTTCAATTTGGTCGAACACTTGCCCGCAGTGATTGCCGATGCCGGCCAGTTGGAACAAGTCATCATCAACTTGGTTATCAACGCTCGCGATGCCATGCCCCGCGGCGGTCTACTAGAAATCAACACGACAGAGCGCACCTTCGAACGGGAAACGGATTTTTATGGTCGACTCATCCGCAGCGGCAGGTACGTGGACTTAAGCATTAGCGATACCGGGACCGGTATCGCCCAGGGCGATCGTGGCAAGATCTTCGAACCGTTCTTTTCAACCAAGGCCGACCGACAAGCGACCGGTCTGGGATTGTCCGTGGTACACGGCGTGGTGACCGAGTATGGCGGCTACGTAGTCTTCGAATGCAACCAATTAGGCGGCACGACATTCCACGCTTTACTGCCAACCCTCAATGCAAGTCGGCCAGCTCTGAAGACCGAGCATTTGTCTTTGGTGTAGTCCAACCGCTTCCTTTGGCGAACCTTCGCCAAGGGTTTCAGGTTGGCAATCAACGATAGATAGAAGCAGATTAACCTTCTAATGCCAAACTAGTCTTTGGTCACAATACAGGGGCGGCGGCATACGCTAGGGGCAAAACGCTTTCAAATCATTTCGGGCTCGAATACCGATAATGAAATGCAAGCGTCGTTAGTTTTGGCAGTTCGCACGAGGGGATCGCGGGCTGCTGAGACGATGCGTGTGTCGCCGCATTTTTTCCATATTATCCATGCTACCTTGTGGCATGATATCAATACGGCGTCCCCGCCTCACTTTGGGTGCACCCGACGGCTCAAATCTATTACAATTGGCAGGATTTCGCCACCAATCCTACGCTATGGTTGACCGATCATTGAACAAGTAAGAGTGTCGAGCTGGTGGGGTACAAGCTGTCCAGCTCAGCACCCTGGAGACCGTCACGAGCTGACGCTCTACGTGTTCCCGCAACCTTTGGGCGTTCTTCAGATTAGCGGTTACTATGCCAGTGGCCAATAAAGACGTTGCCATCCGCGATTTGCAGATTGGACAACCGTTAAATTGCGACATCTTAGATACTTCGGGTATCGTCCTCTTACGTAAAGGACTGGTACTCAGTCAAACCTTAGTGGATGGCTGGACCAAGCGTGGCTTTGCTCGAGTACTTTTGCGGTGTGAAGAGAGTTCATCTATTAACGATCATCCGGACGATAGTTCACCCGAAGCGCTGGCCGCGAGATTAATCCGGCCTTACGATCCTCAATTGATGAAGGAACTGAGTCAGAACTTTACGCGCGCCAAGCAAGTAATCGACGAGATCATCTTCCAGTTGGCTGTGAAAGAAATTCCAGAGATGAGCACTCTGGAAGCCGTCTTTACAAAATACCTTGACGCTACCACGGTTGACCAAGGAGCCGTACTGAGCAACGCGGCTGCCCAAAAAATCCCTCCAGGTAAACGTAGCAACAGCTCGCTAGCCACTCGCAATGTACAGATGTCCATGTTAGGAACCGTCACAGCTTATGTGATGGGACTTTCACGCGATGAATGCCAGGATATCGCTCTGGCCGGCATGCTCCATGATATGGCGCTTTTCGAAGAACCGCTGGCCATGTTGCAAAACGATTACAACACCCCTGAAGAACGCCGTGAAGTACTCTTCAGGCACGCCCTGCATAGCGCTGAACTATTCAGCCGTTGTAGTGGAGTTTCTGAGCTGGTGCGCGTAGTGATTACGCAAGTCCACGAACAGGTGGATGGTCGGGGCTTTCCCAGGGGTTTACCGGGCCATCACTTGAATGTGCTCAGTCGCATCTTGAACATCGTCGATGCTTATTTGACTCTGATCGAACCGGAGCATTCGCAGAGCGCGTACGTTCCCAGTGACGCCATCGCTTACATGGTCAATCACACTAACAACGGCTCGTTCGATCGCGATTGTATGAAAGCCTTTCTGTCGGCTCTGTCGATTTACTCGGTTGGTTCGAAAGTTGAATTGGACGACCATCGTTCGGCTACAGTTTTGCGCAGTTCCAACTCGGATCCGTTGCGGCCGATCATTCGCATCGATGACGAATCGGAAACGATCATCGACTTGCGACATAGCGACCTCTACGTCGCGCGTCCCATCACGGAACCGGAATTCCCACATCGCCGCCGTCTGCCCAAAGCTCAAATGCAAGCCGTCTTGTGGAAGCCTATGTACTAAGGAACCGTGAAAAAATAATGACCTGACTCACAGGGCCTGCGGAACGAACCTAGAGTTCGCAAAGACCGCACTGGCGATTCGGTCTTCTCTGCGACTCTCTGCGTTTTAAGATGGAAACCCGCTAATCGTTCACGTCCAGGCTGTTCAAGCGAGAGGCGGCAACGAGAAATTTGCCGAGGATGGTCACTGACGCAAGAAGGGATCGGCGACTTGGTCATCGGTGACTTGGTCATCGGTGACGTGGTCATCGGTTGACGTGGTCATCGGTTGACTTGGTCATCGGTGACGTGGCGACTTGGCTTAGCGTCCCAAGGTTGCGCGCCAAGCGTTTTGGATGACACTGCGGATCTTGGGCGCGGTTCCCAATCGATCTCCCATGCCAGGCAGGGCAACGCACGCAAACAAAAACGCAATCAACATGGCCAGCGGCAAGACCGGGTCGGCCGTCGGGTTGGGTACGGGCAAGACCGAGCCGAACGTTGGACGTGGTCCACGAATTCGAGTCAGGTCGCGAATGCGTGCCATGCTGACACTGAATTGGCCATTGGCCAACTGAAACACCGCCATGCATTGGACTTCCCAGATCTCGTCGTTGAAATCCAGTGTCGCTCGCGAGCCTTCTTTCAGCTTGCGAAAGGCTTGAGGTTTTACTTCGAGCGTGAAAGCATCACGCGAGGTATCGATTACACGCACAGGGAACGTGTGCCAGCCCGCCTTTAGCCGGCCATCGGAGCATTCGGGGACAACTGTACAGCGATACGCGCTTCGAGAATGGTCACCAGTGTTCATAGTTACGTAATCCTATTCTTGACTAGAGCGAATCTAGTGTGGGGCATGGCAACTGTAGGCCGCTGAGGCTTGACCTGCCACCAAATGTGGTGGCTCATGAGCGAAAAGTCGCAGATTGATATCTCAGTCGGCAGGCTGTAGCGATTGAACAAGCAAGTGGGGTAAAGTTACCCTCTATGCAATGGCCGGTTTAGAGAACCTTGACTATGGCCGCTATGGCCGTCGGGCAGAGTTGCTGAACTTCGGGGTGGTGTTGATTTGCAAAGGAGTCATTGGGTTGGGTGGTGAGAGAACTGTCACCAGTCTGACCTCCAGGGCCTCGATTTGCTCCGCCACCTTCAGGGCTGCCTCGTCGCTCATCACGCACATGGCTGTGTCAGCCGCATCAGCTTGAGTTGATGTACGGGCGATGACGGTAACCAGCCGCGGGCCGGGCACGCCGATTCCAGTGCGAGGGTCGAGCACATGACTGCGACGCACGCCGTCGACTTCCATGAATTGGTAAAGATCACCGGAGCTCGAGATGGCGCAGTCGGCCAGATACAGTTGAGTCGATTTCTCATTTTCGCTCAGTCGCGCGATTTCAACCGGCCAACCCGATTTGCCTGGAGGCGCGTGGCCCAGTCTCAAATCGCCGCCGGCCCGTACCAGCGAACATGGCAAACCATTGGCGGCCAACTTCTCGTAAGCCCGATCGATGATGTAGCCTTTGCCCATGGCGCCGAAATCCAATCGCAGTCCTTGCAAATCGATGCGCACCAGTCGCTGCTGGCGATCCAAGTGAACATGAGACCAGCCGCACAGCTCTCGAGCCGCTTCAATTTGTTCGGCAGTCGGAATGGTCTTGGCCTTGCGCGCCTTGCGCCACAGAATCGATAGCCGACCAACGCTGGCATCAAATGCACCATCGGACAACTTATGCCACTGGTCGCACACGTCCAAGACTTCAAACAACTCCGGCGAGACCTTTTGCCAACGGCCAATCTTGTCATCCGCGCTCAGGAGCACAGTTTCGCTCTCGGTGCTGTAGTCGCTGAGGATCTCGACCAGGCGTTCGACTTCCTGCTGCGCTGCGGCGAAGCCAGTGTTAATCCGCGACTCATCCTGGCTATAGCACTGCAGTGCCATTTGCGTTCCCATGGCGGGAAAGACTAGTTCATAGGCCTCGGATTTATCCGGCTGGACCTGGGACGCGACAGAGCCCACCAGTGCCAGCAGCGATAAAATGACGGACAACAGCGGTGTACGGATGGGCATGGCAAACTTCAAAGCTGCGAACTTCCAATTTCAAACTTCGTCCCGTGGTAGGATAAGTACTTCCATATATTATGGGCAGATAAGTGCTTCGCGGGCAAATACTTTAGACAAGCGATTGAAATGCGGTTGACTCTGGCAGTGGTGGTCACGACCGAGCGGGTCGAGGGTCGCACGATATACAAGTGTGCAACGCTGCGCGGCGCCAGTTGCTCGGCGCGGGATGCCGTATTGAGTGCCGCTCTGGGCAAGCTAGCCAATACGGCTCGCAAGTCGATCAACGCCTGGATCGAGGAGGGCAAGCCAACGCGGAGTGCTCCGTGGCTGTACGAACCGGGCATGAAAGGTACGGTGCTCCGCCTGGTACTGACTCTGCGCGACCGAACTATTCGCTGTAAAGTCCTGGTGGTAACCGTGCCGATGGCAGGACGAATTGTAGCTATGGCTACAACTGCTCCGGGACTGGTCTTCGAACATCAGTCCCATCGTCAACTGGAAGATCGTGCACAAGAAGTGCTGACCCAGTGGTGCACACAGCGCGTTAAAGAAAACGATGTTGAGTCACTGGCTGGCTTGTCGATCGAAGGGGACGCTTGGCTGGAAAGTCTCGAAGTCGAAGTTGAAAGCAATGTGCGGGCCAAGAAGAAGATGAAGAATATCTTCGCGGCCATGTTCGGCCAGGGACCAGTCAGTGGCAGCGACGAATTGAACAAAGTCGGACAATGTCTGGACTACATGGCGAGCGAGTTTGAAACGGCCCTGGGCAGAACAGCTTTGGTGGACGAAGTCGATCATGTACTGCGTCGCCCCGATCGCCATGGTGTGTTGATCATCGGACCGCCGGCGGTCGGCAAGACGGCCATTGTTCAAGAAGCCGTAAAGCGTCGCACGCTGCGGTTTCAAAAGCGCCGCGGACACAAACCGCAAACCTGGTGGATTTCGCCGCAACGTTTGATCAGCGGCATGATGTACTTAGGCCAGTGGGAGCAACGTTGGTTGGCCATCTTGCGTGAAGCCACCAAGCGCGATCACATTCTCTATTTCGATGACCTGGTCGGTTTGTACACGGCCGGCCTGACGCGCGATAGTCGCCTTAACGCGGCCGATGTGCTCAAGAGTTACCTGTCCGAGCATCGCGTGCGGATCGTTGGTGAAACCACGCCCGAAGAACTAGCCATACTGCGTCGTCGCGATCGCTCCTTGGCCGATCGCTTTCACTTGATCTACGTACCGTCGCTCTCGCCTGGCGATACTCTGCCAATCTTGCTGGAGTCAGCTTATCGCGTAGAGACTCGCAAACGTATTTATTTTCATCCCAGTGTGGTGCCTGCAGTCATTCAGCAACAAGAAGTGCTGGCACCAAATCGAGCCTTTCCTGGCAAAGCGATCGAACTGATCAAGGCGCTCGGGGATCCGGACGCGGCCGTTACGCTAAACGATTTGCTCTTTCACTTGCACCAGCGAACTGGTACCAACTTGCGATTGTTGTTCGGGCACTTGGGTAGTCAAACCACGATTAGCGATGTGCTGAGTCGCAAGGTGATTGGCCAGCCAGCTGCCATCGAAGCTATGACTCGTGTAGTCATTCGCTTTACGCAGCGATTGCAACCCAGCGACCGCCCTGTCGGCGTTTTGCTGTTTCTTGGTCCAACTGGCGTGGGCAAAACGGAATCCGCGAAAGCCCTGACGGAATTGCTGTTTGATGATGCCTCGCGGATGATTCGCATCGACATGAACGAGATCACTACGCCGTTGGCCGCGGAACAACTAGTCGGTTCGTTCGACGCGCCCGATGGTCGTTTGACTTCCGCCATTCGGCGTCAACCGCACTCGGTCGTCTTACTGGACGAAATCGAGAAGGCCCATCCAGATGTTTTCGATTACCTATTACAGGTTCTGGGCGAAGGTCGTTTGACTGACGCTCGCGGCCGCATCGTAGATTTTCGAAACTCCATTATCGTGCTGACGAGCAATCTCGGTTCAACCCATCAAGGCACGCAGTTGGGTTTTGAAAGTCAGAGTCAGTCGGAGCTGAGTTATCGTCGCGCCGCCGAGCGTTTCTTTCGTCCAGAATTCTTCAACCGCATCGACGAAGTAATCGCGTTCGGTCAGTTAACTGAAGCCGATATCAAGAAGATCGTGCTTATTCAATTGCGGTTGCTCTTGGCCCGCGAAGGGTTGAAGCGGCGCCATGTATTTGTGCGCATTGAACCGTCGGCTCTCGAGCATGTCGTCAAGGTCGGTTTTGACAAGAACCTGGGAGCTCGCGCCGTGCGCCGAGCGCTGGAACAAGAAGTAGTTCAGCCACTGGGAGATCAATTGGCGGAACTGACGGTGCAAACCCCTGTGCTCATTCGAGTTTCGCGGCATGCCGAGCGTCTGTCCTGTCAATCGTTGAATTTGCACGAATTGACTCCGCCTGAAACGACGCCCGTGCCATCGTTGGAGACGGTGAGCGAACTGGCCAAGCCGATGCTGCTGCAGTTCGAAGAGCAGTTGGCTGCTGCCCAGGGCCGGCTGAAATCGGGTGGTTCTGATGATGAAGTGAGCGCCAACAAGTTGGAATACTACACGCTGCATGAGCGCGTATTCCGCTGCAATCAATTGCTGCGCGCCGCGCGCCATCGTCTGTCCCTTCAGGCACAGCCCAAGCTCAATCCGATGCAGGGTAGGCCCTCTGCAATTCGACGAACGACGATTTACGGAACAAGTTCGCGGCGCATGATGCGCGACTGGATGGCTGAAGAAGACTTGCGTGACACGCTGCGCCACGAAGACTTTGATCCTTCGCACATGAACGAACCCGCCGAGGTGTTGGCCATGCACATTCAGCAAGAGTTGCTATTGGCGCAGGCCATGTTGGAGAGCGTAGGTGAACCGAAGCGCTGGGTGATCGGCATGGAAACGTTATCGCGTCCGGAGAGCCAAGCCAGTCAAGGATTGTTGCGTCCAAGTATGTTCAACTATCTTTTGGAACCCGAGATCTTCTTTCTCGATTGTTTGCTTGACTGCTTGGAGAGCCAGTGGCAGTACGAGGTGGCGCCGATTGAAGGCTTGGAGAATTATCGACTGGTATCGGGCGTAGCGATTGCCGGCCTGCTGCGCTCTGTGGCAGGTGTTTATGTCGTTGAAGCCAGGCTGCAGGGGCGTGATTTATGTGCCTTGCGAGCTCTGCCGGTGCCGGAAGAGATGGTCGTATCGGAGATTGGTCAGTGGGTTCGAGGCCAGCATGTGCTGACCGATGACGGCTTTACTCCAACGCCACTGTCACAGCCCTACGATCACCAAGTTATTCGTGGGGCCATCTCATCGGAAGTCATCGACTTTGCATCTGGAACACGTTTGAGGTTGAGTAAGGACTGGGCGGAAGATTCTCCCAACTCCGAACAATGGGCCAACTGGTGGATCGGTACGCTCAAGAAGCGCTGATGGCCAAGCGAGACGGGTGCACGTTGGCTTGGCATGCATCTGTGGCGTAACGTCTATCTGCGTTTACGTGGGCCAATAGTTGGGCAATGGAGCTTCAAAGATTAGCTCTTCTGCGCGTGTGGGATGTTGAATGCTGAGGCGTTGGCTATGCAAGGCGATGCCGCGTGGGAAACGGCTGGTGGCCTCGTACTTGCGGTCACCTAGAATCGCATGTCCCCTCGAGGCCAACTGCAAGCGGATCTGATGTTTGCGACCCGTTAGCAACTGGATGGAGACCAATGTTTGATTTCCACGGGCTTCGAGTGGTTGCAGTTTCAACGAGGCACTCAGGGCACTGGGATGAGTTGAGGCCACGACCATCATACGGTGACTCGACTCATCTTTCGCCATCCAGTCGGTTAGTTCCATTGGAGTGGCGCTTGGGAAACGACCTTCGACCCAGGCCAGATATTGCTTGGCGGTGGTGTGCTCGCGAAATTGCTCCGAGAGACGACTGGCTGCCTTGCTGGTGCGCGCCAGCACAAGCACGCCTGATACGAGACTATCTAGACGACTGACAACGCCCACGAAGACGTTGCCGGGTTTGTGGTACTTGCGTTTCAGATAGGCAGCGGCAAGTGTCACGACAGAGGGGTGCCCAGCGGCAGTGCCCATGGTCGCCAGTCCCGCAGGTTTATTGACAACCAACAGGTGATTGTCTTCATACATAACTGGCAGCGACGCTTGCAACTTGGCCCCAACTACATGGACTGTGGCGGTGCAGCCTTTTCCACCGCATCAACCGTTTCGACGGTCAGGCGGGTCGCAATTATCTCAGTGCGCGGAGCAGCGGTTTGTCGAGCTACTATGGTAATGATGTTGCCTGACTGGACGCATTCGTTGCGTGAGTTCATCAGCTTGCGATGCCACAGGACCTCGCCGCTGCGCCGACCGCGCGGTGTGATACGTTCGATGGTACTGACGACGAAAATTGTATCGCCCACGTAGATGGGTCGATGAAATTCCCAGGTATCGACTTTGGTTAATGCCAAGTTTCGCATGCGTGGCGTGGTACTGCTGAGGCCTGCCATGAGAGAGAGGCCTAGCAATCCGTGTGCAATCGGTTTGCCATAATGGCTCTTGGCGGCGAACTCATGATCGGTATGCAACGGATCAAAGTCGCCGGTCATACCAGCAAAGAACACCACGTCGGTCTCGGTAACGGTGCGCGAGGGACTGGTCCACAGGGCACCAATTTCCAAGTCTTCTAGATACAAACACTCCACCATTCTCGCTTTTTTCCTTTTGCGAGGCCTTTCGATTGGTCGTTTGGGAGATTGCATTCTCTCCATCGGCGAATCATCGAAAGGTTGGTTCGCCAAAGTCATGTGGAGCTTATACCTCTTTTAAAAATCACTCAAGTCAGAACTACGGGCTGCCGACAACATCCTTCAAAACTTTCGCCAACCCGCCCTTATTAACGTACAGATTCGCCAACTCGATGCATAGTCGCCATCTTGCCAATCTGTCCTAAATTGCAAAGGGCGGACCGGAATTGCCTTTTTGTAAAAGGGCCATTGGCGTGCAGTGGTGCTCTGTCCCCAAATCCGCTCGGCAGGCAGGCATCGATCATTCCTATGCCAAGCCGTTAGGGGACAGAGCCAATACCGTTCGGCCCTCGAATTGCCTTGCTGTCGAGTGTGGAAATGCTAGCGTTTTTTCAGGGTGAATCGAATTGCTAGCGTTCACAGATAGAGTGTGCAGTTGTTGCGTTTTCTGGATCGGCGCGCACCGGTAGCCCAGTTGAGTGCTAGCATTAGAGACTAGTTGGCTTGGGCTTGGGACTTAGGGAGGTCGCTCCTTCAGGCGTTCGAGATGCCGCTCCACTTCCTCCAGACTGGCCCAGCCATTGATGTAGTGGCAAAGCATCTCGAAAGTGCGTTTGGTCGGAGTGCGTCCGGTGTAAATCAGGATCAACATGCAGGCTATCAACGCACAGTAGACCTGGATCTCAACGCCCTCTTGCTTGTGGCTCAGCAAGTGACGACAGCCCAACAACTGCTTGAGCATTCTAAAAAATAGCTCAATACTCCACCTGAGCATATATAAATAAGCGATCAACTCAGCCGGCAGATCAAGCATGTCGGTGACGATTCGTAGGACGCCATCGCTGCTGGGACCAGTGCTGGAGAAGTTTCTCCCCCGAGTTCGACCGCGACTGGTGTGAGGCGAACATCGCACGCAAATCATGCGAACCGGATGGTCGGGACGATTGTTCTCACTGGCCCCCACTTGAACGAGTTGATCACTCAACACGCCGGCTTGCCGGTCCTGTTCCGTTAGCGGGCGATCCTCAAGCACTTCAAACTGGATCTTGTCGCTAACGCGACAAACATAGTTACTGTCCTGAGCATGAATCCTGTTCCAAAGTTGGTACTTGGCATACCCTCGATCCATCATATAGCAGTGGTCAGGCGCAATAGTTCGTTCGAGAACTGCTGTTTCTGAGTCTCGGCCCTTGGGATTTGCCCCGGTTACATCTATACGCTTGGGCAGACCCCGCAGAACTTCGAAGTGGGTATGCAACCTGTAACCACAGCAAGACTCATTGATCCAAGCCAGTTCGGCCACTTGCATTAAGATCTTGACGACAGTGCCATCGACGGCCATTAGCGTCTTGCTTAACTGAGAAAGCCTCTCAGGCACTTTGGGCTCGGGCAGGAGCTTCGCTAGCTCATACATGATCTCCTTGACCGCCTCGGGGTCAAACACCCTGACCGACTCCGACAGCGAGCCCATAGAGGCTCGAGAGATGCCGAACTTCTTTTGGATCTTCTTGAGTTCGGTCACTTGCTGAAGGCCCCGCAGAGAGTCGACCGTAGGGGAGAAGAGCCACAGCAGGATCAGCATGCAGTACTGGTCCATGAACAATTTGCGCTGGCGGCCCTGATCACGCTTCGTTCCCACCTTATGCAAGCGTTCTAGAAATGGACGAAGCGCCTTTAAGTACCTCAATCCTTTGATGTCTTTAGACCTAATATGCTTGCCATTACCCTCAGAATCTGACGCAGACATCCTCCACCTCCGTCAAATGCTAGCAAGAATAACCCCAATCTCACCCAACAATGTCAGCATTTTACGCCCCGACGCCCCTCAGCAAGAAGAGTACCGAACGGTATTGGGACAGAGCACGTGCACAGAGCTCTCGTTCTATGCCACCAATTCACCCCGTGCTCCGTCCCCTTTCGCGAACCACCATCCGCGAGCCCGGGGACATACACCGCGCGGGTCCACCTGTGCTCTGTCCCCGTCGCGCCCGGGGACAGAGCACGCGCACATGACACCCTCATGCCATGCCAGCAAATCACCCCGGTGTCTGTCCCCAGTGGTGCGCGCCTGGGGACAGACACCGGATCATGGAGTCCCCTGTGAGCGCGGCGGTGCTCTGTCCCCACTCATGCTCGGCTTGCAAGCAAGCCGCCACTGGGGACATACACCATGCTCTATCCTTTGCTAGCTCACAAACTAGCGCAGATTGAAGACGCGATTTTTGAGCCTTGAAAAATATTGCAGAATATTTTCGGGCGACCCAATCTTGAAAAACCCTGGTGCTTACAGGGTATGCACTCAGCCAGCGGGGCGGCGCGCCCTTGACGCATCACTATCTATATAGGGTGACGTTTCGTTGTTACCGGCTACCGGGCTACCGATGGCTACTGCTGTTTGCTAGCACAAGAAAAAGGAGTGCAAGATCATGGCTCGAAAACCTCGGAGAAGTTTGTTCACCCCAGACGAAGTCGCCACCGTGCATATCTCCAATCGCTGTGTCCGCGGCCAGTACCTGATGGGGCTGGACGAGACCACCGGCGAAGATCATTCCGAACGACGCGAGTGGTTTCAAACCTACATGCAGTTCTGTGCCGGGCACTTCGCCTTCGACGTGCTGGATCAAGCTATTATGGAAAATCACTTTCATGTTCTGGGCAGAGCCCGGCCCGATGTGGTCCTGTGCTGGAGCGATGCCGAGGTAGCTCGCCGCTGGCTGACCCTCTGCCCGCCCAGCTCTGGCAAACGCAAAGGCAAGAATAAAGACAGAGCTCCCCTGCCCACCGGACCTACCAAAGCTCAGATTCGAGCCCTGACCGGGCAGCCGGAGTTTATCGCCGAGCTGCGCAAGCGCCTCAGCGACATCTCGTGGTTTATACGCAAGATCTGCCAACACGTGGCTCAGCGGGCCAACGCCCAAGCCAAAGCAGCCAATAAGCCCACTGGCAGCTTCTGGAACGGTCGCTTCCACGGCGTACGCCTGCTGGATGAAGAAGCCGTGTTGGCTTGCTCGATTTACATCAATCTCAATCCCATCCGCGCCGTCATGGCCTACACCTTCGAAGACAGCCAGTACACCTCGATCCAGCGGAGACTGCAAGATCTGTTGATGGTCATGCCTGCTGACGAGAACAAGGCCATACCTGAAGCCATCTCCGATCCTGGTACGGAGCCAGTATCCGGCTCAAGCGCAGCGCAGCCGCTGGCCAGCGACAGCCTGCTGGACGATCAACTGGGCAGCGATCACTTAGGCAGCGATCAAGTGGTTAGCGATACCAAGGTGCAGCCGCTGGAGGTGGCTGCCAGCAATCGCAGGGAGGCCTCGCCGCCGCAGGACATCTTGGCGTCTAGCCTCTCCACCAATGCGGCCGCGCCCGACCGGCGGCGTTCGCTGGCTGAGACACTGGCCGATCAGATCCTTCGGTTTGGATCGGCGATGGCCTACGAGCCTGAGGAGGGTGAAGAGGAGTCGCCGGAGATGGCCGAGCTGCGCAAGTTGCCGCCTGTGCCCTGGCGGCCGGGCGGCTACCTGGCGCCGCTGGAGATCAACGAAGCACTGGATCCGATCGGACCACGGCTCAGTCGCAGTTGTCAGCGCTGTAGTGATCGTGGCTATTTGACGATGACCATTGGCAAGTACATCGAGTTGCTCGAATGGTGTGCGCGGCAGATTCGCCCTGGCAAACGCGGCGTGATGCCCAGCGACACTCCGCCGATCCTCGAGCGTTTGGGGATTCCCCCGGAGGTGTGGATGAAGCTGGTCACCAGCTTCAATGAGCTCTTCAGCACAGTGGCTGGCATGCCCGACAGCGTCGATGCGCATAGCACGTCGCGCAATGAGCGTTTCTACATGCCCAAAGCCACGCGTGAGATGTTGACCATCCAACCGCTCTCCCAGCAACCGACCGAACCAACTGTGCCAGAGCAAGCGGCAGACATGTCTAGTTCGTCGGCCTAGAGCCGACGAGCACAATGCGCACACGACAAGCCCGCTGGCTTAGCCGGACAGTTTCAAACTAGGCAATTTCGGCCCTTCTAAAAACTCACCTACCGGGTGCGTCTCGCTACCGGTCTATCCCGGTCTCTCCCCAGCGGCCACACAACACCCGCCAACGCCCTCAAAAATCGCCTCCCACACCCGCGCGCCACTCTCAAACAGCGTTTCCCCCGCGCTCCACCTGCGCGCATCCGAACCAAACCGCTCTCACCACCGCGCGCCCACCACCGCTTGAGCCTCAAAACGCCTGCGAATATGAACGGGGACAGACCCCGGGTATGACCCCGGGTATACCAAGGTGCCTGAGGAAACATCGGGGGACAGACCCCGGGTATAGACCCCGGGTATAAGCGGGGACAGACATGGGGCATTAGAAAACTGGGCGAGGTGACACGGCGCTGCGAAAGTCTCAGCGCCATTTCCAGGTGCGGGCGGAGAGGCGGCTGGTGGCGATGATACTTACCACGGCCAGCATGACTCCGCCGATCGAGATCCACTGAGAAATAGTTAACGAAGTCCCAAACTTGCCACTCTCATCGCTGCGGATCAACTCCAACGTAAATCTCGCGATGCCATGCAGTAGGACTGCAGAGAAGAACGCTTGGCCATCGCGCGCTACCCACGGCTGCAAGAACAGCACCAGCAAACAAAGCAACAGCGAATCGACCGCCGAATAAAGCTGAGATGGATGCACCGGCAGGCTCCAGGCCGGCAATTGCTCCGGCATCAATACTTTCTCGCGACTACCAACTTGAACCTCTGCGCCCATGGCCCAAGTGCGGGCCGGGTCGTCGACCCCGGGCCTGGGCGGAATCGACCTCGGTTGGATGCTCAGCGGCATTCCCGGTTGAGCCTCGAATTGGTCCGCCGCCAGCGAACCAGGCGCCACCGCATCGATTCTTCCTCCACCGCCGGGTTGTTGATGCGCGGTAACACCCAACAACCGACCGCTTTCCAGTTGCGCGACATAAGGTGGACTGCCCTGAGGGAACTGAATGGTTGGTAAATCGGCTGTGCATATACCTCCGAAACAACATCCGTTCAGCAAACAACCCACTCGTCCAAACGCCTGGCCAATCAAAAAACCTGGTGTGATCAAATCGGCAAAAGACAGTACGGGCAAGCGATAACGCATGCAATAGATCAAGCCAGCGATCACCCCGCCAATCATGCCACCATAAATCACCAATCCACCTTCGGTTAACTTCAAGATGGCCATCATTCGCTGACCAGCGGGAACGCGTTCAAACTCGTCCCAGTATTGAATAACAAAGAACGTCCGCGCACCAATCACTCCGCCGACCATCATCCAGAAGCCTAGCGAAATGATTAGATCGCCAGACACACCTACTTGTTGCCCGCGCCAAATTGTCAAGCCAATACCTGAAAAGAGCCCAACCAAGACCAGCACGCCATAACCCCGCACAGGTAGGCCTATCGGCTCGCCATCGGGCCAGCGAGTTTCGACCATCGGCAACACAAACACAATGATCGCCGCAGCCACTAACCACACCGGCAAACCGGCAGGCAGTTCCGCGAACAACTGTCCATGCTTGGCTTGCCAAATCGCCCAGCCAATACAACCTATCACCAGCACCAGCAGCAACCAGCCAAAGCCTAGCAGTGGAATGCCGGCGATTTCATGAGGTATGAAGAACAGCGTGCTGCGCACCCGGTAGCTCCAACAACAGATTATCGATCAAGCGGGTCGTCTCAACATGCACGGCAATCAGTGCAACGAGCCCATTGCTCATACCGTCTGACCCTTGAGGTGTCTCCAGTGTCTCACGATCCACGATCCTTGCATAGTCAATGCGCTCCGCACCCTCGCGCCGCAAGATATCCTGCATGCACACTTCGATAGCCTCCAGCGCTCGCTCATTCAGGTCGCCCGAATGCATCGCCACCGCGCTCTGCGCTGCCTGCAAAGCTCTCCACAAACAAAGGGCTCGCTCTCGACCCGCCGGTGAAAGGTAACGATTCCGACTGCTCATCGCTAGACCATCGCTCTCGCGCACTGTCGGACAAACTTCTACACGAATCGGCACGTTCAACTCGTCGACCATGTGCCGAATAACCGCGCATTGCTGATAGTCTTTCTGACCAAAGTACGCGATGGTGGCCGGCAAGAGATTGAAGAGCTTCAAGACAATCGTCGCCACGCCTTGAAAATGCCCCGGACGAAACTGGCCTTCCAAAGGCAGGCTCACCCTCGGCGGCAACACAAAGGTTGAACTGCCAAGCGGATACATCGTATCGGCTGCAGGTGTAAAGACCATGTCGGCACGCGCTGTCTTCAGCAACGATAAATCCGCGGGCAACGTCCGCGGATATCGCGTAAAGTCCTCGTTGGGACCAAACTGCGTTGGATTGACAAAGATGGTCGTGATGACGAAGTCGCATTCCTGCCTGGCACGCTCAACCAAGCTAACGTGCCCAGTATGCAGCGCGCCCATCGTCGGCACTAAGCCCACTCGTTTGCCTGCTCTACGCCAATTCGCTACCTGCGCATAAGCGGCTTGTGGGTTACTGATGACTTCCATGTAATGTTTAAACCTTGGGACTTCGGCTACCCGTCCAAAGTCTGGCGACTTCGGCTACCAAATGCTATTTGCCTTTGGTTTTGGTCTTCACTCGGCATAAGTAGGAATCGGCAGTGATGAAGAGCGATGAACCATCTTCGCCGAACTTGCAGTTGCTCGTGCGTTCGCCGGTGACAATCTTGCCGATCAGTTTTCCATCGGTTCCAAAGACCCATACGCCGCCGGGACCGCTGGCAAACACATTGCCCGCAGCATCAACGGCCAAGCCATCAGGCAAACCTGGATGTTTGTCACCGACAAATTCAGTAGCATCATGGAATAACTTGCCCTCACCCAACGTACCGTCTTCTTTGACTGGAAAGGCCATCCAAATCGCTTTCTTGGGATCCGACTGAGCCACATACAGCGTCTTCTCATCAGGCGAAAAACCGATTCCATTAGGACGTTCAAGGGCCGTCGTCAGCAAAGTTAACTTGCCATCGCTGCCGATGCGATAAACTCCACAGTGATCCAACTCGCGACGCGGATCGTCATAACGCTGCGGCAATCCGTAGGGTGGATCCGTAAAGTAAATATCTCCGTTGCTCTTAAGAGCCGCATCGTTGGGACTGTTCAGGCGTTTGCCCTGATAGCGATCAGCCAAAGTCAGCTTGCCACCGTCTTTGGTTAACACGCTCACGCGCCGGTCGCCATGTTCACAACAAATTAACCGACCTTGCTTGTCCAGTATCAGTCCATTGCTGCCGGGTTCCAGCCCATAATACGTTACGCCCGTGTAGCCCGAGGGCGACATAAAGAGCGAGATACCCGCACCGGGAGTCCACTTGAAAATACTGTTGCGTGGAATGTCGGAGAACAGCAAATGACCGTCTTTGGCACCTCCAACCCACACCGGTCCCTCGGTCCACGTAAAACCTTCCGCGAGCACTTCGATGACTGCATCCTTGGCGACCAGTTCATCCATTTTGGGAGTCGTACGTTCAATTGAACCGATCTTCATTTGTGACCATCCGGGAGTAGCCATCCAAGTTGAACAGACCAGCAGTACAGCCAGAGCCGCACTCAAATGTAAACGGAAACTCACGATGTTGCTCCAGTAGGCAAAGGGTAGTGGTGGGGAGAGAGGCAGTTGTGCGATTGTTCGATCTCTCAAATCGGGTTGCCCTTCCAACGCGTGAAGGCCTCCAACGCAAAGAACTCGGGTAAGCCGATTTGGTTATACTTCTCAGCGGTGCCCTTGTTGCGATCTTCAGCCCGCTGCCAAAACTCGCGGGGATCGGAACCTGGAAAAAGCGCTTCGTCCTTTTGGCTTTCATGCATGAAGATGGCTTGACGCTTCAATTCAATATCGCTGGGGCTAAGGGGCACGGCGATTTCGATTTCATCTAGCGCATACTCTTGCCAGGCACCGCGGTACATGAGCACTTCAGGTAGCGGCAGATTCTCGGCCCGCATATCGTCCAGCACCTTCAGGATCGCTTCGGCACAAACGCGATGCGTACCGTGGGGATCGGCCAGGTCGCCGGCCACATAGACTTGATCGGGTCTGACTTGATCGAGGAGGCCGCGAATAATTGCGGTGTCTTCGCAGCCCATCGGGCGTTTGGCGATCGTGCCCGTGCGATAGAACGGCAAGTCGAGGAAATGTAGATCGTCTTCACGGCAACCTACTTGCACGGCTCCGGCCCGAGCTTCGCTCCAGCGAATCAACTGCTTGATCTTCAAGATCGTCTCATGATCAGGCTGACCAGGCTTCTTCGATTCTAGCGACTGACGCACCTGATTTTCGACTTCCTGCGATTTCTGCTGATCGATACCAAACATGCGGTTGTATTCAGTTACCATATCGGCCACACGCAGCGCATCATGATCAAAGACCGCGATGTTGCCGCTGGTCATGTATGCCACGTGAACGCGATGCCCGTCTTCGACCAAGCGAATCAACGTACCGCCCATACTAATCACATCGTCATCCGGATGCGGACTGAAGCAGAGTATTGTTTTGGGTTCGCGACCGGCAGGATGATACTCAATCGTATCCTGCATCCAGCGAAACACGCGATGTGCGATCTTCTGTGCCGGACCATGATGCCGCAGCAACTGATGCAAGTCATGCTGCCGAAAGTCGTCATCATCCAACTTGAGTAAAGCCTTACCGGTTTGTTCACACAGCCACAGTACGGCCCGCTTGATGAGACTCTCTGACCAGCTGACATTCTCCAAGAGCCAGGGCTTGGCCACGCCGGTCAATCCGCCCGCAGCGGATAAGTCCAACAGCACTCGCGCATCAGCATGTTCTTGCAAGTACGATGCGGGCACGCGATCGCTGATCGCACCTTCGAGTGTCTCGCGCACGATGGACGCTTTGTGTTCCCCCAGCGCCAGCAGCAATACATGACGCGCGGCCAAGATTTGCCCCAAGCCAACGGTAAGGGCTTGGGTCGGTACGTTTTCTTCACCAAAGAAATCGCTAGCCGCTGCTTGGCGCGTGATCGGATCAAGCGTGCACATCCGAGTGCGGCTCTTGCGCACGGAAAAGGGTTCATTGAAACCGATGTGACCATTGCGACCAATGCCCAGCAAGGCTAAATCAAAGCCGCCCGCATTTTGAATGGCTTCTTCATAACGGCGGCAATGCAAATCAATATCGCCAGGCCCAATCGTGCCATCAAAGCAGTGGATGTTTTCGGCCTTGAGATTCACGTGCCCAAAGAAGTGTTCGGACAACCACAGCTTGTGAGTCTGTGGACTATCAGCCGGTAAACCGTAATATTCATCGACGCAAAAGGCGACGACGGATGAAAAATCGAGACCCTCGGTTTGATGTAAACGGATCAGCTCTCGATAGGTTCCCACCGGCGTACTGCCTGTCGGCAGGGCC
This sequence comes from Rania fehmarnensis, assembly GCF_056494185.1. Classification (NCBI taxonomy): domain Bacteria; kingdom Pseudomonadati; phylum Planctomycetota; class Planctomycetia; order Pirellulales; family Pirellulaceae; genus Rania; species Rania fehmarnensis. The sequence continues at coordinate 7,699,977 of NZ_CM151398.1, read as the reverse complement.
AATACGGTGCGCTGCCCCAGTTCGGTCCGCTCGCGAATCAAGCGAGCAATCATCTGAGCCGCATGCCGGGCCAAATCGCGTCCGGTCGAGAACATAAACGCAGGTAGATGCGTTCCAGGAATTGGTCTGGCTTTACTGGCTGCGTAATTCGTAGACGGCGTAACTTCCAAAGCAGTCACTATCGATCCTTAGCAAAGAAGGCAAGTCTCTTTTTTCCTGCACAGACTACGCAGGTTTCAATCGGGCGTCAGACCGCTCTTTTGAGACACACAATAGTCTAATCGCTGCTTCAAGTAAGTGGCAGAGTCAGCGGCACTCCAGGCTGGAGCCAATTGGCACTGCGGGATTGGCCTATTCGGCCTGGAAAAACATCAAATGTTGCCAGGGCAATTCGTCGTATTCTTTGACCAGTTTGAATCCATGAGCCGAGTATTCTTTGAGAATCTGCTTCTTACTCATCTTGTGCTCTGGCTTGATCGGTACCTTAGGGTCCTCTTCACGATATTCCAGCAGCGCAATCTGTCCGTCGGGTTTCAGGCTCTTGCGAATCGCCGCCATCATTTGCTCGGGATGCGAGAACTCGTGATACACGTCCACCATCAATACTAAATCGACTGTGCCAGCGGCCAGTTGCGGGTCGACAACCGTCCCCAGCAACGGCTTGATGTTGTCGATTTTGGCGTCGTCGGCTCGCAGTTTTAATAGGTGTAGCATCTCGGGCTGAATATCGACCGCCAGCACATTGCCCGGCGCGATTGTCTGGGCCATTGCCAATGAGTAGAAACCATTGCCACACCCCATGTCGCACACCGTCATGCCGGACTTAAGATTCAACTGAGCCAAGACTTGTGTGGGACGCTCTTCTTCTTCGCGCTCGTCGCGAATGAGCCAGTTGGCGCCATGAAAGCTCATGGCCTGAGCGATGCGCCGTCCCATGAACTTGCTCTTGGCCGGCGGGATCTTGTCGTCCGCCTTCGTCACATCCTGCGCGACGCAAAAAGGTACCAGGATCAACCAAGCCACCACGAGTATATATTTCATTTTGCTCTCCCAATAGTGGCACAAGCGTATCTTGAATAGCGGCGTAGGTCGCTGGCCCGCGGGTTCTATTCACTGCGTGATAATCGCGGGGTTCACAGCCTGTAGGCCTATCCCCACTATGACAAACCTCAAGGTTGCGGGCAAGCGTTGCAGTCTTTATGACTTCTTCGCCAATCCTTAACAGGATCTTAATCCAACGAGCTTGATCGACCCTTACGATGCTGGCCTGAAGTCAGTTCTATATCGAGCACGCAGTTTCTTAAGAGGAATGTCAGAGCCATGCAAAACTCTCGTCCAAGGTCGGGTTTTACGTTGGTAGAGTTGTTGGTCGTGATTGCGATTATTGGAATTTTGGTGGGCTTGCTCCTTCCCGCAGTCCAAGCTGCCCGCGAAGCGGCTCGCCGCATGAGCTGCAGTAACAACATGAAGCAACTGGGTTTGGCGTTGCACAACTATGAAAGTGCGCACAAGAGATGGCCGCCCAGCCGCATCAACCTGAGTTCTCCCCAGGTTTTCCAGCAATCCTGGACAGCGATGATCCTGCCTTACATCGAACAAACCACCATCCATGCCAGCTACCAGTTTGGAACACCTTGGTATGCACCGGTCAATGATCCGCTGACCACGGTCCGCATACCTACAATGCTGTGCCCTTCGGCGCCATCTGACCGCGATTTGCCAGCTCAGAATCTGTATTCCGATGTCACGGGTGGTACGCGCACCGATCGGCCGCTATGGGGATATGCCGATTACGGTTCGATCAATGCCGTACGCAACTCCATGTTCGTGCTGGCCGGTTTGCCCTCGTTGGGAGTAAAGGACACGTTCGGAGCCTTGGGCCGCGGGCCTGAAGGCGTGCGTTTAGCCAGCATTACCGACGGCTTGTCGAATACGGCGGTTTTGGGTGAAGGAGCGGGGCGTCCGAGTTGCTTTATCTCGGGCAAGAAATCTCTCAATCCACGCACCGGCAACTCAGCCTTTGGTACTCCCACCACGTCTGACGGCTGGGGCTGGGCAGATATCAATAGTGGCTTTAGTATCGACGGGGCCAATGCCGCGGGACTTCAAAATGACAGCAAAAATAGCGGCAACACTACGATCGTTGGCAATTGCTTGATGAACTGCACCAACGACTCAGAGATCTATTCATTCCACACTGGTGGGGCCATGTTCACGTTCGGCGATGGTTCGGTTCAATTTCTTGCAGCCACCATCGACGCCAAGACCTTCGTGGCCTTGTTGACCCGCGACCGCGGCGATATTGCTGGCGAATACTAGCACAGCCACCAGCCTTCTGTTTTGCGAGCATTAGTGTTATGCGACGGGGGACAGACACCGGGAGTGAGGCCGACGCCGGGTGCTAGGTGCTGCCAGAACGGGGGGCCCCGGCGCGAATATTTAGTAACGCTAGCAAAAAGATCAATGGTGTGTCCCCGTATTCAATTGGGGACAGACCACGGGATGATTTGCTGGGGACAGACCGGACAGACCACGGGATGATTTGCTGGCATGGGGACTGTGACCCCGCGTGCGCGTGCTCTGTCCCCGGGCGGGATGGGGGACAGACGTCGGGTGTTAGACCACTTGGGTCAGGGGGGCAGTTCACCGGGACACGATTACCCCCCAATAGAGTCGTGCGTGGCTAAAAACCGCTATTTGACTCTCTAGAGGTGGCATGTCGTATAGCGGCATCGCGGTCCAAAGCTACAATGCTGGGAGAATGCGGTCCTGCAAAAGGTAGGTGCAGCGGCACAGATCGACTTTACTGGGATCGCAGACTACCAGGAAAATTTATCCGAGGCTGGTTTGCTTCAACTGGAGATTTCGAGTGCAAATCAATGTATCCGCGCGCCATGGAACACTTAGCGGACCGGACAACGACGTAATTCGCGAGAAGGCTGAAAAGCTACGGAAGTTTCATGATCGCATCAACGCGATATCCATTACGGTTGATTTTCAACACCAAGAGAATCCTTGGTTAGAAATCAATGTAACGGCTGAACATGCCCCAGAATTCGTCGCTTCGGCTAACGCGGCGACCGTGCTGTCGGCCTTTGATTCAGCCATGGGTAAAGTGGAACAACAGCTTCGCAAACATAAAGAGAAACTGACGGGACACAAGGTCTCAAGCGTTAAACATATTCCGACCAAAGACGAGACGCGGGACGAGTAACCGGGACAAGCGTTCCTGCCGAAGTAAACATCTGTGCCGGAGTTGAGCGATCCCTGAATCGCTTTACGGCTGGCTAGAAAAGTTGAGCTCGTCCAAGCCAACTTATACGGTCTGCTAATCCTTTCGGCGGGGAACGTTTCTGGCAACCAGCTCCTGGACCGAGGCCGCCGGCGCGATTGCGCGGCCTTGAGCCAGTGTCGCTCGCCACCTGCGCCAGCTCCCCTTTGAGGAGGAGATTCCGAGAAAGGAACCATGAATGAAATTTTCAGATTTTATTAGCCAAGGCGCCATTCGCGCTTCGCTGGCTTCCAACAGCAAAGAAGCGGTGATCGGCGAATTGGTCGATTCATTGCAAGCGGCCGGTGAAATCAGTGCCGCCGATCGCGATGATATCGTCAAAGCGATTCTCAAACGTGAGGAACTGGGCAGCACAGGGATTGGTCGCGGCATCGCAGTGCCGCACACCAAGCATCCCAGCGTCAAGAAGTTAGTCGGCACCGTAGGCGTCAGTGCCGACGGCGTTGAATTCGATAGCCTCGATGGCGAACAAGTTCAACTCTTCTTTTTGCTCATCTCACCACCAGATCGTCCCAGCGATCACCTGCGTGCCCTGGAAAACATCTCGCGTCAACTGCGCGACGAAACGTTCTGTCGTTTCCTCAAGCAGAGCAAGACGACTCCGGATATTTTGCAATTGTTGGAAGAGGCGGATAACAACCACTTTGGCCAGGCCTGAAGTGGGGCATAGGCCGATTCGGCCTGTGTTCCTGAACGTGGCATAGGCTCTCCCAGCCTGTGTCTTTGATGAACTCAAAAACAGCCCGCGGTCGCTTTCGGAGAAAACGACCACCAGCACAAATTCAGAAACGCACCAGTTCAATTCGCTTCGGTACTTTTCGAGATACGGTTCGGTTGATGGAAACATCTACGCAAACAGTCGTCGTCCTCAATCGGTTAGGGCTGCACATGCGCCCTGCTGATATGTTGGTGCGCACTGCCAGCCGATACCAGTGTCAAATCGAAATCATCAAGGATGGCCAAGCCGTTGACTGCAAGAGCATCCTGGGCATTCTGACTTTAGCGGCCTCTCAAGGTACCCAGCTCAATTTGCGAGCTTCGGGAGATGGAGCGGCCGAAGCGGTGCAGGCGTTGTCGGAGCTGTTCGCGTTGGGGTTTAACGAGAATGAAAACGATTCGGAAGTGACGTCACCTCCGGCCCCGAACACAACACCTTAATACCAAGAAACACCAACCACGCGATGTTTGTCCCTTTGGCAAACCGCCGCTTGTCACCATGCTGGAACTGCAAGGCATTGCGGTCTCACCGGGAGTAGCCATCGGTCAGGTGTTGATTCTGGACCAGGAAGGGTACCGGATCACACGCTGCCAGGTAGCACCTGTGGACCTGAAGAGTGAATCGGAACGCTTGCTTCAAGCGATTGAGGCTGCGTCGGTTCGTCTGGATAATGACCGCGAAAACTCCTCGCGCATGCTCGGTCAACACGTCGGGCAAATCTTCTCCGCTCACCAACAAATCCTGCTCGACCCCAGTCTGCAGAACGAGCTGCAGCACTTAATCAAAGACGAGGCTTACAGCGCCGAATACGCTGTATCAACCGTCTTCACGCGGTATGCCCAAGCCTTTCGCCGCATGGGCAGCTCGATCATGGCCGAGCGCGCCGTCGATATTCGCGACGTGGAACGCGTGCTGCTGGAAGCCCTTGGTGGTCATCCAACCGACAACTTCTTTGACAAAAGCGATAAAGGCGTTCTGGCCTGTCATGATCTCACGCCCGGCGAAACTGCCAGGCTCGATCGCGATCGCGTGATGGGCTTTTGCACCGAAGTGGGTGGACCTGGGGGACACACGGCCATCGTTGCCCGTGGCCTGGAAATCCCCGCCGTCGTTGGCTTGGGGCCGTTCCTCTACAAACTGCGCGGCGGCAGCACGATCATCGTCGATGGCTACCGCGGACGTGTCATCGTCAATCCCGATGAAAAAATTCGCATTCAATATCTCGAGCGTCGCGAAGATCGCCAGAGCCGCGCGGCTAAACTGGAATCCAATCGCGATCTGCCAGCAGTGACACGCTGCGGCTGCGAAGTATCGCTGCTAGCCAACATCGAGTTTCCACACGAAGTCAAAGCCTGCCTGGCCCGCGGCGCCACCGGCGTCGGACTCTATCGCACCGAGTTTCTCTACTTAGGTTCAGCCACCGAACCCAGCGAAGAAGAGCATTACCAGGCGTACTCGACTGTCGTCAAACAACTAGGCGATATGCCGGTCGTCATTCGTACCCTCGACCTGGGTGCCGACAAGATGGGCAGCAAGCCGCTGGTCGAACAAGAACACAATCCATTCCTGGGACTGCGCAGCATTCGCCTGTCGCTCCGCAACCCAGCTTTGTTCCGCACACAACTGCGGGCCGCCCTGCGCGCCGCCTGTGGCGGTAACTTGCAAATCATGTTTCCCATGATCACCACGCTGCACGAACTACGCACAGCGCGGATGGTCTTGCGTCAAGTCGCTGATGACTTGTGCGAAGAAGGTATCGAAGTACCCAAGCATGTCCCGGTCGGTATGATGGTCGAAGTGCCCGCCGCCGTGCTCATGCTCGATCGCTTCTTGCCCGAAGTCGACTTCATCAGTATCGGTACCAATGACCTGACGCAGTACACGCTGGCGGTCGACCGCAGTAACGAATATGTGGCCGACCTCTATATGGCAGTCGATCCCGCCGTGCTCAGGCTGATTAAGACTTCGGTCGATTTAGCTCGAGCCCACAACATCGATGTCAGCGTCTGTGGAGAGATGAGTTCTACACCAGCCTATGCTCTGCTGCTGGTTGGTTTCGGAGTGCGCACGCTGTCGGCGCCTCCCTCGGCTTTGCCGAGTGTCAAGCACGCCATTCGTACCGTGACGCTAGAGCAATGTCAAATGCTGGCGGCACGGGCCATGGAGTTCGAGACAGCCCGAGAGGTCGATGCGTATCTGATGTCGCACTTCGCGACGCTGGTTCCTGAACTGGCGCTAGGGGTGTAAAGCATGACCAAGACACGCATTCGAATTCACTTCACCAAGAGCGGAGACCTGCGCTGGATCAGTCATCGAGATCTCGCGCGACTGTGGGAACGTTTGCTGCGTCGAGCCGGTCTGAAGCTCGCCTTTAGCGAAGGGTTTCATCCCAAACCCAAAATCAGTTTCCCATCTGCCCTGGCCTTGGGCATCGTAGCCTTGGATGAAATTGTCGAGATGGACTTAATCGGACTGGTTGATCTCGGTCAGGCTCGCACGCAGATCGAGCAGCAAATGCCCGAAGGCATGCAACTGCTCAGCCTGGCCGAATTGACGCCCGGTAGGGGCAAAGCGCTTATGATCGCCGCTACCTACGAAGTGCCACTCGATGAAAGCGATGCTGTTACTGCTCGCGAGACTCTCGATCGACTGCGGGCTAGCGGTCAAATCGAAGTCAAGCGCGACGGTAAGACGATGGTCGCACGCTTCAGTGATCCTCTTTTGGAAGTCAACTGTGATGGCAATGTGTTGCGATTCACATTGCCCACGACCGCTGCCGGTTCGCTCAGACCATCTGAACTCGTGCAAGCCCTTTCAATCGCGCATATCTTGCCGGCTGGAGCCGTGCTGACGCGCACTCGCGTGCACCTGGCCTCCAGCTCCAGCGCTGCGTCGGCCACTCACGCTCCTAGCGCTGAGGCAGAAGCCGCGACAGCGGAACTTCAAGCACAAAATGAACAATCAACGTAAAGAAAGAACTCCCTCTATGCGCAAAGAAATGCTGATCAATGTCTCCCAACCCGAGGAGTGTCGCATCGCCGTTTTGGAAGATGGCGTGCTGGAAGAACTGTACACCGAACGAGCCAGCCAGAACAACTTCGCGGGAAACATCTACAAAGGTCGCATCGTCAATCTCGAGCCAAGTATCCAAGCCGCGTTCGTCGACTTTGGCGTAGGCCGCAATGGTTTCTTGCACGTCAGCGATGTCGAAGCCCAGTACTTTCGCCAAGCCGGTTATGACCCAGATGAAATCGCCGATGGCAACTACCCAGGGGCTGATATCGATGATGACGATGACGATCAAGCCCGCCGACGCAAGCCCATGCGGGGCAATCGCCCCCGCTTCAAGCCACCCATTCAAGAGATCTTCAAACGCGGCGACGAAGTTCTGGTGCAAGTCATCAAAGAAGGCATCGGCACCAAAGGCCCTACCCTGTCCACGTATATCAGCATCCCCGGCCGCTACCTGGTGCTGATGCCAGCCCTGGGCCGCGTGGGCGTGAGTCGCAAGATCGAAGACGATCAAAAACGTCGCACCTTGCGGCAAACCCTGCAGGAGCTCAATCCACCTAAGGGCTTAGGATTCATCGTCCGCACCGCCGGTCAAGACCGAACGCGGCGCGAACTGTCGCGCGATATGGCCTACCTGCTCCGACTCTGGAAAGTCCTCGTGCGTCGCTTGAAGAATACCGGCTCCCCGGCGGATATCTACGAAGAAAGCGACATGATCATTCGCACGATCCGCGATATCTTCTCCGAAGATATCGATGCGATCATCGTCGATGAAAAAGATTCATACGAACGCGCTAAAGAGTTTTTGCAACTGGTCATGCCCCGCTACGTCAGCCGCTTGCAATACTACGAAGGCCGCGAACCACTGTTCTACAAATACAATTTGGAACACGAAATCGCCCGCATTCAACAGCGCAAAGTTCCGCTAAAAGCCGGCGGCTCCATCGTCATCGATTCGACCGAGGCCCTGGTGGCCATCGACGTCAACAGTGGCAACTTCCGCGGCGATGATTCGGCCGAAGAAAATGCTTTCCACTTGAATATGGCCGCTGCCAAAGAAATCGCACGCCAACTGCGGTTGCGCGATCTAGGCGGCGTGATCGTCAATGACTTCATCGATATGCGACGCGAAACCCATCGTCGCAAAGTCGAGCGCGCCCTCCGTGATGCCATGCGCCGCGATCGAGCTCGCACCAAGATCTTGCGGACCAGCCCATTCGGCCTGATCGAAATGACGCGGCAACGCATTCGACCCAGCCTCAAACGCAGCGTCTACGAAGATTGTCCTTGCTGCCAAGGGCGAGCCGTTGTCAAAACAGCCGAGAGCATGGCGATCGAAGTCGTGCGCATCTTGACCATGGCCTGCCATGCACCCCGCGCCAGTCGCATTACCATTCGCGTCAACGACAAAGTGGCTGCGTACGTCAACAACCGCAAACGCCGCGCCGTGATGCAGATCGAAGAAGAGAGCAAAGTTAACGTGCAAATCCTCGGCAGCGAAGCCCTCTTCCCCGAACACTTCGAAATCGATTGCCGCGACGATGCCGGCAACCTGGTCGATCTGGCCTTCCTGGAAGACAAGAAGTAAGAAGTAAGGAATAAGGAATAAGGAATAAGGAATTAGGAGTAGGAGTAGGAGTAGGAGTAGGAGTAGGAGTAGGAGTAGGAGTAGGAGTAGGCTTACACCTCACACCTTACTGCTTACTACTTACACCTTACCGCTTACACCTTACCGCTTACACCTTACCGCTTACACCTTACCGCGTACCGCTTAAAACTCATGCCACGCACGATATTAGTAACTGGTGCTGCCGGGTTTATCGGCTTTCATTTCGCGCAGAGCTTATTGGCTCGCGGCGAACAGGTGGTCGGCTTGGATAATCTGAACAGTTACTATGATGTGCAACTGAAACGCGATCGTTTGGCGCAGTTGACTTCGCACCCGAATTTTCGTTTCGAGCAAATCGACTGTGCCGATCGCGCAGCCATGGATCAACTGTTCACCCAGGGACAGTTCGAGCGCGTGGTGCATCTGGCCGCTCAAGCCGGCGTGCGCTATTCGCTGACCAATCCGCACGCTTATATCGACAGCAATCTGGTCGGGTTCATCAACATCTTGGAAGGTTGTCGGCATCATGGTGTGGGGCACCTGTTGTATGCCAGCAGCAGCAGTGTATACGGTTCGAATAAATTGCAACCCTTTTCCGTACATCACAGCGTGGATCACCCGATCAGCTTGTACGCTGCAACCAAAAAAGCCAACGAGCTGATGGCGCACACGTACAGCCATCTGTATGATCTGCCGACGACAGGCCTGCGATTCTTTACCGTCTATGGGCCTTGGGGGCGACCCGACATGGCTTTGTACATTTTTACCAAAGCCATCAGCGAAGGTCGGCCGATCGACGTTTTCAATCATGGTCAGATGCGCCGCGATTTCACTTACGTAGCCGATATTGTCGAAGCTATGGCACGGTTGGTTGATACTTTGCCTCTGCCCGATCCAAACTTTGATTCACTGCATCCCGATCCTGGCACCAGCACATGTCGCTACCGCGTCTATAACATCGGCAACAATCAACCCGAACAGCTTGGCTACTTCATCGAGTTGATCGAAAAGCATTTAGGCAAAGCGGCCATCAAGAACATGCTGCCCATGCAAGCTGGTGACGTGATGGAGACTTACGCCGACACCAGCGCCCTGGAAGCAGCCATCGGCTTCAAACCCGCCACCAGTCTCGACAGTGGCATCGCCAGCTTCGTCCAGTGGTACAAGCAATACGTGACCTAGTGTGGCATAGGCTTCCAGCCTGTGTATCTGGTGTAGCATAGGCTTCCAGCCTGTGTCTTACTATGTACCTCTTTCCGACTCACCACGTCGCTTTGCGCTTGGAATCCCAGGATTCTCAGCGGGCTGGGAGTCCTATCTGGGTGGTCGGTACGTTAAAATAAGGAGAACACAGGCTGGAAGCCTATGCCACACCAGAGACACTGGCTGGAAGCCTATGCCACACTTGGCTGGAAGCCTATGCCACTAATGAGCCGACTATAATGCAATGCCTTCGCTACCGACTTGGTTTTTTGCTGCTTCTATGCTGCTCGCCTTTGCAGGCTGACGAGCCGTTGGCGGGGCATTCGATGCATGGCGAAGCCTTCAACGAAGGTCCGCGACAAGCGGCTTATTTGATGGAAGGCATGAGCAACATCCAGTTCGATGTTTCGACCAGCCAGGCTGAGGCTCGCAAGTTCTTCAATCAGGGCGTCGCCCAGCTGCACGGCTTCTGGTATTACGAAGCCGAGCGTTCGTTTCGCCAGGCGGCCAGCTTGGATCCCAATTGTGCCATGGCTTATTGGGGCATGGCCCTGGCCAACGTCAACAATGGCAAGCGCGCCAGTGCATTGGTTGCGAAAGCTGTGGAGCGCAAAGCCAATGCTTCACCACGCGAACAGATGTATATCGAAGCTGCCGAGCGCCGCTTCGGTAAACCCGACGTAGATAAAGACAAGGAAGCAGACAAAGAGTCTGACAAAGACAAAGACAAAGAGCCCAAGAAGCCGAGCAAGAAAGAGATCGCTGAAACTTATACTCGCGATCTGGAAGCGATCGTGCTGAAGTATCCCGAAGACATCGAGGCCAAAGCGCTCTTGGGTTTGCAGTTATGGGAAAACGATCGCCACGACTTGCCCATAGTCAGCCATGTCGCTATCAACGCTGTGCTGCAAGATGTTTTCGACAAGAACCCCATGCATCCGGCTCACCATTACCGCATTCACTTGTGGGACCGGAAAGACCCAGCTCAAGCGCTACCTAGCGCGGCTCTGTGTGGTCCCAGTTTGCCAGGCATTGCCCACATGTGGCACATGCCTGGTCATACCTATTCAAATCTCAACCGTTTTCAAGATGCGGTATGGCAGCAAGAGGCCTCGGCTCGCGTCGATCATGCGCACATGATGCGCGATCGCCTCATGCCCGATCAGATTCATAACTTTGCGCACAACAACGAATGGATGATCCGCAACTTGATCAAGATCGGGCGGGTCAAGGACGGGATCGACTTGGCTACGAACATGATTCAACTGCCACGTCATCCGAGCTTCAACACGCTCAACGGTGGCAGTGCCAAATATGGTCGCGAACGGCTGGTTCAAACGCTCAGCGCCTATCGACTCTGGTCACAAATGCTCGATGCTTATGCTGCCGGCCTGGTCGAACTGGGCGAGGAACCCAAGGATCAGATCGAATGGCTACGCCATCGCGGCATCGCCGAAGCCATGCTCGATCGATCCCCTGATGTGGCCAAGACGCTGACCGTACTCAAGGATCGTCTGACGGAAGTTGAACGCGAATTGAAGTCGATTGAAACCGAAGAGCGACCACCGCAGGTCGCCGCTCGACCCGACGAAGGCACCCCGCCGGCGCCCGATGATGTCAGCAATTCCACCGCCCCAACCTCAACCTCAGATTCAACTCCGGTTGCCACTCCCATAGCTACCGAGACGCCTGACAGCACCAACTCGGGGGCCAGCGGCGGGTGCTCCGATGAAGATCAACAGAAGGCCGAAGCCAACAAGCAGCGTCGCGAGAAAGAACGTAAAGAACGCAAAGAATCGCTCACGCCCCAGCGTGATAAGCTAGCCGAAGCCATTGCCGCCATCGAAGCCTCGCAGGCCGCTCAAGCTGGCCAGTGGGATAAAGCTCTCGAACTGTTCGACAAAGCAGGCGGTTGGGACAAGCTACTAAAAGTCGAATGGCTGGCCAAAGCCGACAAGCTCGACGAAGCCTTCAAGCTGGTTGAAAGCGAGATCAAAGACAATCCGGGGACTGTTTTGCCACGAGCGACCTCTGCCTTTATTCGTTGGCAGACCAGCGGCGCCAAAGCTGCCCGCGATGAATTTGAATTGTTGCGCGAAGCAGCTTGTGTGAGCGAACTATCGACGCCCATGTTCGCACGATTGGAACCGTTAGCCTCCTGGTTAGGATACGATCAGCAGTGGGCCAAACCATGTCGACCTGCCAGCGATATTGGACCGCGGCCCGACTTGGACAAACTTGGTCCGTTTCGTTATTCGCCCTATCGCGCCCCGGCCTGGCAAGCTCAAACGCGGAATTCGGAAACGGTCACTGCGGATAAATATGCCGGCAAACCGGTGATCGTGATCTTTTACTTGGGTTTTGGTTGTTTGCACTGCATGGAACAGCTGCATGAATTCTCGCCCGTTGCCGACAAGTTCCGCGAGGCTGGTATCGAACTGGTGGCCATCAGCAGCGAATCGATCGAAGCGTTAGCTCAAGGGCTCGAAAAGTATGACAAGCCTCTGAACATACCGTTGCTATCGGATGCCGAGTTGAAGGTTTTCAAAGACTATCGCTGCTTCGACGACTTCGAGAAACAACCATTGCACGGCACGTTCTTGATCGACGCTCAAGGCCAGGTGCTCTGGCAAGACATCGGTTTCGAACCCTTCAAAGACGACGAGTTCCTGCTGAAGGAATCACAGCGTTTATTGAAAGTGAGCTCGTAGGTTTTGCCTCCACCAAGCTTGTCTCGGTGGATGCACGACTGATTGGCTAGCCGAAGAAGTCGAGCTTCCACTGACACAAGGTCAGTGGAGGCCCCACGCGGCAGCTTTACAAGATTTCCGAGATTGGCGAGCTGGGTTCGACGCCCGTTAGGCGTTGATCCAGACCTTGGAACGAGAAGGTAAAGCGTTCGTGATTGACGCCCATGCACTTCAAGATGGTCGCGTTGAAGTCGTTAATGTTCACGGGCCGTTCGGTGATGTTGTACGAGAACTCATCGGTCTCGCCGACGATCGTACCACCTTTGATTCCACCACCGGCCATCCACATGGTAAAGCAGCGGGGATGATGATCGCGACCATAATTTTCGCGGGTCAGTCCGCCTTGGCAATAAACGGTGCGACCAAACTCTCCGCCCCAGACGACCAGCGTCGACTCGAGTAGTCCGCGTTGCTTCAAATCTTGCAGTAGTGCAGCGGTGGCTTGGTCCACATCTTGGCACTGCGCGGGCAAGTCGCCGGAAATGTTGCCGTGCTGATCCCAGCCGCGATGCAAAATCTGTACGACGCGCACGCCACGCTCCACCAGTCGCCTCGCTAGCAGGGCACTGGCAGCATAGGTGCCAGGCGTCTTCACATCATCGCCATACATGGCCAGCGTATCAGCCGATTCGCTTTGCCAGTTGACCAGGTCTGGGACGCTGTGCTGCATACGGAAGGCCATCTCGTACTGAGCGATACGCGTTTGAATCTCGGGGTCGCCCAGTTCGCTGAATCGCTTTTGATTGAGTTGATTGATCGTATCCAGCATGGCTCGACGATCTTCCGAAGAAACGCCCGGCGGATTCTGTAAGTAAAGTACAGGATCACCGGCGCTGCGCAGCGCCACGCCGCTAAAACGCGTGGGCAAGAAACCACTGCTCCACATACGCGTAAACAAGGCTTGAGCCGGCGCTTTGGCCGACCAAGTAGGAGTCAACACAACGAACGCGGGTAAGTTCTGACTTTCACTACCCAATCCATAAGCCAGCCAACTTCCCAAACTGGCTTTGCCCGGTACTTCGCTGCCGGTCATCACAAAGGTGCAGGCCGGATCGTGATTGATGGCGTTGGTGAAAACGCTCTTCACGACTGCGATCTCGTCGACCATCTTGGCGGTATGTGGCAGAAGTTCACTCACCCAGCGTCCGCACTGTCCATGCTGGGCAAATTTGTATTTGCTCGGAGCTACAGGCAAACGCTTTTGACCACTGGTCATCGTGGTAATACGTTGGCCTTGTCGAATCGAGTCCGGCAGATCTTTGTCGAACTGCTCGCTCAATTGTGGCTTGTAGTCCCACATATCGATTTGCGAAGGACCACCATTCATGTGCAGATAGATAATCGATTTGGCTTTGGGAGCAAAATGCGGCAAGCCTGGCATCGGCGGATGCACACGAGCTTCTTCAGCCCGCGCAGTTGCATCCAGCGACATCAATCCCGCGGCACCTAGTGCTAATCCGCCAAGTCGCAAACCAGATCGACCGAAGAACTGCCGTCGAGTCTGCAAGAGCTCAAATTCAAGTCGAGGATCCATAGCACACATTCTGCGGGTGGGAGGTGGGAGGTTAGGTAGCCACCGCTGCCAAGCGGTGGATTTCGCCGCCAGTCTAGTCCACCGTCTGGCGACGGTGGCTACCCAGGGCACCAGCGGTTTAGTTCAGTTCGATGATTGCGTTGCGGATGACGATGATGGATGCGATGGCGATGCACACCAGGCCCAGGGTGTAAGCGATATTGATGATCGACCACCACACCTTCTCTTTGCGCGTAAATACCGGGCTGTACCACAGCAGCGGTAGCCCAATAGCGCCGGTCACACCAAAGAGAATGGCGAACACCAACGGTCGACTGGACTTAATGCCATCTTGAGGAGGTTGTCCGGGTTGGCTGACGATCGGTGGTAGTTCGTTCGACATTATGCAGGGCAACTTTTGCCAAATGAACTCTTACTTTTTCTTGTCGGCAGTTTTCTTTTTGTCGTTGTCTTTACCGTCTTTGTCTTTACTGGACCTGCCTTTGTCATCATCGTCTTTGCCGCGAGTTTGTCGGGTGCGTTTGTTGGCAAGGACTTCTGGTTGAGTCAACTTCTTGGCGGCTTTGATCGTGATCTGCTCGGCCATGACGATGGCCGGCTGAGCGGGATTGCGCAGACCGGAGACGGTGACATCATCGCCTTTCACAGCCAGGCTGAGCGCGGTTTGCAATTCATTCGCTGTCACCAAGATCTGACAATCGGGCGCCAGTTCCAATTGCATGGGCTGACCTGCGATTACCAAAATCATATTGTCTTGCATGTTGGTCAACTGGCCAACGACTCGATAGGCTTTTCCACCACCGACAGCCGAGGCATCTTTCTTGCTGTCCTTTTTAGTTGTCGCATCTTTCTTGGTGGTGTCTTTCTTAGCCGTGTCTTTATTAGCGGAGTCTGTATCTTTCTTCAGTTGCTCTTTCTTGTCGCGCGTGGCGGGTGCTTTGTTGTTAGCGCCATTAAATAAGTTCTTGGCACCAGCTGGCGGTTCTTTGCCTTCTTGATAGACACCTGGAGTTTGTTCGCGCATCTGTTCCGGCGACAAGCGGCGCGTCATTACAGGTGTGAAGACTTCGAGGGTCTTCAGTGGCGCTGTTGGTTTGCCGGCAGCATCGAAGTTAGCCGTGAAGCGTACAGAGACTCCTGGCGAGAGCCACTTCGCGTCAGCTTCGGCCGTGTAGGCGATCACGGTCAGCGGCCCAGACTGTAAGAAGATTTCCTTCTTGTCGGCGGTGCCCAGCTTAATGACCCCTTGCTGCATGGCTTCCAGCTTGCCTTCGACCTTGGCAATTTCCATTGCCCCGCCTGTATTATTCAAGCCATCAGTCGGCTTGGCAGCCGCTGCCGCATTGCGCTTGGAATCAGTCTGGCTATTGTTCTTGTCGGGCTTGGTGGCAGTGTCCGGCTTGGGCTTTTGCGCCCAAGCGACCTGGTCAGTCGGCAGCGGCCATATGCTCAAGCATCCAACCACGATCCAAGCCCAAACACCAGTAATAGGGTTAGTCCCTAAACGCATGGTATATCTTCCTTCGGTAAACGGCCCAGCAGCGGCAGGCGAACACCCTTAATTATAGCAGATACCCACTCGAAACCGAATGCATTGGTCCCGGATTACTCAGCCGTGGGCGTTAGCCGGCATTAGCCCCGGCTGTTGAACGCTGAGCATAATCGCTGCCCTATCCTTGCCTGCGTTTAAGCGACGCAGGCGGAGCCTGCAATGCATTGGGTTACCAGGCAGAGCCTGGTAACCAGTTTGGCGGTGTTTGACCGTAGGCTATCCAGCGCTGCGTTGTGCCGTCCAAAACCAAAATGCCTAATATGGCTCCCAAGGGTAAAACCGATGGCGATTGGGAAAGCCAATCATCGATTGTCTGGCGCGTAAACTCAAAGCCGCTTGGAGCTTGCTCCAGCAGCGTCACCAGCAACTCTTCAGCGGTCGATTGAGCAAATAGCACTAGAAACAAGTGCTTGGGCCAGCCAGCTTCGACCTGCAGCATCCACGACGCGTCACCCACTTGGATTGGAACCGGAACCGATGGTTGCCCAGGAAACTGGCTGTCGACCATCACCAGCCACATGGACTGGGCTTTCCCTAGCATATCAACGAGCATACCAATGAGATCGTCCGGCAGCTGGCCGCTGCGCTTAGCAGTCGCCACCACCGATTCCGGCCGCGCCGCCGCGGGGTTCCCATCGACGGGCGTGACTGGCTCTGATGTAGTGGGCTGGGATGCTGTTGGCTCTTGTGGTTGTAATTGGGAGGCGACGGCCGCTGGCTTGGCTGCAACCGGTGGTGGTTCGAGTTCGCCAACCGGATCGTGGTCGGGGGAGGGCCAAGGGCTAATACGCGGATCGTTGGTGTACAAAATCTGGTACGCACAGCCGTCGTAGCTCAATGTATCTCCGTTGCTCAACTCCGCTTGATTGGTTGGCAGGTCGTTCACCGTCAGCTCCACAGAACTATCGGCGGTCCACACCCGGCAGTGGCGATCGGTCCAGTCCAGCACGATGCCAGGTGGATGAGCTTCCTGAGTGCGATGCGTTAGCCATAGCGAGCTACCTTGCTTGATGCATATCGTCGCCTGGGCGGGAGGCAGGGCCACCAGCCACATATGGTCCAGTTGATCGCCGGGCTCTTGCCAATGACTACGGTGGGTATCGCCGGTTGAGGTCAAGGGCTGCGTGTCGACTGGTCCCGATTCAGAATTGGAGTTTGTTTGACGAAAGAATTCACTTTTAGGTGATAGTGGACTAACGGTCTCCAGCGGCAAGAAGTTGATATTGAACTTAGTAACGCCGGCGGTGATGACATCACCGGGACTGAGAATTGCGCGCTCAACCGGTTGCGCATTGAGGAAGGTGCCATTGGAACTGCGGGCATCGACAATCTCCCACTGTTCACCTTGGCCGGAGATGACGAAATGCAAGCCTGACATTAAATCGTCTTCGGGAAAAATCCAGTCCGACCGATCCGTTCGGCCTACAGAGATCTTTTCGCCGGGCATGACTTTCCGCAACGTCGAATGGCTGCCTTGAACTTCCAGAATCGTATCCAGCGAACTGGTGGACTCGCGTGAGCTGGAGGACTCACGCACCACGGCCGGTTTGGGTTTGATCCGATTGCGGGCGTCGATTTCAATGCGTGTTTGTCCCAGCGAAAGCTCGTCCTCTGGCCCGGCCACGCCACTGTTGGCTCGACGACCGTTCAGGAACGTCCCGTTGGTACTGCCTTCATCTTGAAAGTGGACCTGGGCTTGTTCACCTACCAAAGTCAAATGAAAACTGGACATCTGGCCATCGTCGGGAAAACGCAAATCGCCTTGCTCACGCCCTAGTGAAACAGATTGACCGGGCTCCAGGGTGTAGCTCAATTGTCTGCCACTGGGCAAAACCAGTATTTTTAGTTCGATCATGCAAATGTGCCCAACGTCGGACCATGTAAAGACTTACGACCCGCCTAGTATAGCGTTTTTGTCTATTGAGCGACTCACCGCTGCGACAGTCTCGCGATTCCGGAACTGCCCTGGCAGAGCAGGCCTTTGGTGTGGCTTGGAAGTTAGTCGAAAAAAATCGTGGAATCCAGGCAACTAGTTGGCATGTCCAGCGAGAACTGTAGTGTCGGGCAAACGAACACAGCAACACTCAAGTAAAAGGAAACGAATCATGGCAGCTTACATCAAGTTTGATGGCATCGACGGTGAAGTAGTAGAAAAAGATCATGACAAGTGGACCGAGCTGAGCTCGTTCTCCAATGGCGCTCACAAAGGTGGTGGGGGCAACACCGGTTCGCAGCGCGTGGCTGGCGTAACGATTTTCGAAGACATTCGCGCTTCGAAGAACTCGGACAAGACCACTCCCAAGCTGCTCAAGGCGATGGCTGAAGGCAAGTCATTCCCGAAGGTTCAGATTCACGTGACGACCACGACCGATTCCGGTCCACAAGTGATCGTGGCCTATGAACTGAAAGACGTGTACGTCACTTCGTATGACATCTCCAGCCACGGTGAAGGTCGTCCTGGCGAGAACATGACGCTCAACTACGAAGAGATCAAGATCGAGTACTTCCCAGTGGATTCCAAGGGCAAGAAGGGCGGCGGAATCGACTTCGCTTGGAACGTGCCCAAGGGCAAGACTGCCTAGTGCGGGCGGTTGGGTTAAGAAATATATATCAAGGCGAATGCGTGGGGGAGCCGGGTGGCCCCCACGCATTTTTTCGTTGGGAGTACGGCTGAGCCTCCACTGAACTTGCGTCTTCCACTGAGTCAAGGTCGACACAAACCTAGTGGCAAAGCCAGGCATTTTAATAGTGCCCGCAAGTGGTTCGGGATGTCCCGAATAAAATTCAGCGAATTGAAGCAACCAAACAGCCTGACCGACGAGAACTGTAGTGTCGGGCAAACGAATACAGTAGTACTCAAGCAAAAGGAAACGAATCATGGCAGCTTACATCAAGTTTGATGGCATCGACGGTGAAGTAGTAGAAAAAGATCACGACAAGTGGACCGAGCTGAGCTCGTTCTCCAATGGCGCTCACAAAGGTGGTGGGGGCAACACCGGTTCGCAGCGCGTGGCTGGCGTGACGATTTTCGAAGACATTCGCGCTTCGAAGAACTCGGACAAGACGACGCCTAAGCTGCTCAAGGCGATGGCTGAAGGCAAGTCATTCCCGAAGGTTCAGATCCACGTGACGACCACGACCGATTCCGGTCCACAAGTGATCATGGCTTATGAGCTAAAGGACGTGTACGTCACTTCGTATGACATCTCCAGCCACGGCGAAGGTCGTCCTGGCGAGAACATGACGCTCAACTACGAAGAGATCAAGATCGAGTACTTCCCAGTGGATTCCAAGGGCAAGAAGGGCGGCGGTGTCGACTTCGCTTGGAGCGTGCCCAAGGGCAAGACTGCCTAGTATCGCGGCGGCCGAAACCGCGGCATGAAGCCCACGCAGGCGCAGAGGATTATCGCTCGCGCCTGCTCGACCTGGGGCTTGGGATGTTTAATAATTCAGCCAAGCTCCGATGGCTTGGCTTTTTTTGCGTTACGAACTTGGGACTCTTCGGTCATGACAAAGCGACTACTTGAACTCGAACCGACTAGTCTGTTTGGTGAAGAAGCGGTGTTAACTTCTTTGTCGGGGCGCGAGCAACTGGCTCAGCCGTTTGATTTCACGCTGACGATCGTCTCACGCAAAGACAAGCTCAAACCCGAAGACGTAATCGGCCAGCCGCTGGCCGTGCGGATCAATCGCGACGAGGCCGAGCCTCGCTATGTGCACGGATACATCAACAGCTTTGCTGCCAGCAACACAGTTGCGACCGAGTCGGACTTGAAGGTCTGGCGCATTTATCGTGTGCGGATCGTACCCTGGCTGTGGTTCATGTCGCGGGCGTCGCGTTGTTTTGTCTATCTGCCAGAGAAAGCAGAAAAGTCGATTCAAGATGTATTGGATGAAGTGATCAAGCGAGTCAAGTCGTACGGTCACGTCGATCCGACGATCGAGCCTGGCAACGCCAAAGTGCTTGGCAAGCGTAAGGTCGAGCACTGCGTGCAGTATCGCGAAACCGACTTGAACTTTTTATCGCGTACGCTCGAGAAATTTGGCGTCTACTATTACTTCAAGTTCGACCCGGGTTCACACACCGTGGTGTTGTCGGACCAGGTTGATTATCCCAACGCGCCAGAAGCTGAAGTGCGATTCCCGAACAGTCCTGATATTCAGGCTTACGAGGACGTGATCACCAGCTGGGAACACGCTTACGAGTTCGTCACTGGCAAGTACGAACAAACGGACTACGACTTCGTGAATCCTTCGACCGACTTAAAGGTCAACTCGCAAAAGCACAGTTCGATTACGCTCAACAACAATGATGCGTACGAGCACTACGATTATCCAGGCGAATACGTCAACAAGGATGACGGTGAGTCTGAGGCGGCAGTGCGTCTGGAGGAGGAAGAATCGCGATTCAATACGGTGTTTGGTTCGAGTACCTGTCGTTCGTTTTCTCCGGGCTACTGTTTTAAGCTAGCCGAGCATTTGAATTGTCCGGATGAGAAGGGCAAGTCGTACCTGCTGACCTCGGTGAACCACTCGGCCTCGCAGCCTGGCCCGCATACTTCGGATGTGCAGGGTGCGGTTTACACGAACAGCTTTACGTGTATACCCAAGGAGAGCCAATTCCGACCGATGCGCACGACGCCGCAGCCCCTGGTCTCTGGCGTGCAGACTGCCGAAGTAGTTGGTCCAGCGGGCGAGGAAATTTACACCGATGAATATGGTCGCGTGAAGGTGCAGTTCCACTGGGACCGTGAAGGCAAGAAGGACGAGAACACCAGTTGCTGGATTCGAGTCAGCCAGGTTCACGCCGGCAAAAGTTTCGGTGGCATCGACATTCCCCGCGTGGGCGAAGAAGTGGTGGTTTCATTCCTGGAAGGCGACCTCGACCGCCCCTTAATCACCGGCCGCGTCTACCACAAAGAGTCCATGCCCCCCTTCGGTCTGCCCGCCGCCAAAACCATCAGCGGCATCAAAACCAAGACCTACAAGGGCAAAGGCTACAACGAGATGTCCATGGATGACACTCCTGGTAAAGAGTTAGTCAACATTCATGCCCAGTACGATATGGCAACTACTGTTGAACATGATGACACACAGACGGTTCACAACGATCGTACGATTACCGTCGATGGTACGCACACAGAAACTGTTAAGGGTGCCACGAAAATTACCATCACAGAGGGCACTTACGATCACAGAGTGGCGGCCAATAAAGCCAGTTATCATGTTGAAGGGGCATTGGCAGAGACCTATAACTCAACGCAGGACACGACCGTCAAAAGCAATATCACGATCAAGTCGACGGCCGGAGAAATCTTGATTGATGCTGCCAACAAGATCACCTTGCATACCGGCAGCAGCAAATTGGTAATGACAGCCAGCGGTGACATTACGTTGGAAGGGCTGAACGTCACGGTAAAAGGTGCTACAACTGCGACAGTTCAAGGTGGCATAGTCCATTCTTACGCCGATTCGCAACACGAGACCAAAGGGGCTATCGTCCTATCTGAAGGCAGCGCTACCAATACCGTCAAGGGTGGCATGGTCATGCTCAATCCTTAAGATGCAAAGCAAGCGTGCCCCAATGGCCACAATGTCACAATCACTCAATGGGCAGGTCGAACTGGTTACCAGTATGACCCAGCCAAGCTCTACCTACGTCGCTGTATTGGTCAAGCGAACTTATGATTTGAAGCCTGGGGCGGCCGCAACACGCAGTGCTCAAGATACACCGCTTCATAAAGTCGACATCTACTACGATGAAGGCGATCCGCTGACATCGACAGTTGCGTTCGAGTCGGATATGTCAGCCTTGCGCCGCGGTACGGATGTAGTCGTAGTTGGCTCGATCTATGCGCCGGGTGGCAAGCCCGTTGAACGTATGACCGCGAGCGTAACGGTAGGTGAGCGAACCAAGAAACTACTTGTGTGGGGAAATCGAACAGCCCATTACAATCCCGGGGGGCTGCCTCGCTATTCAGAGCCCGAAGCCTTTGTGAGCTTGCCGTTGCGATACGAGTTGGCATACGGTGGGCGGGATGAAAAGAGTGATCCTCAAATTCCGTTTTGGTATCCACGCAATGATATGGGTAAAGGGGTTGTACTTGGTAGCCATCGCGAAGTAATTGAAGGTTTGGCGCTACCCAATATCGAGAATCCCGAAGATCAGTTAACACCTGAACGTTTATCGATTGGTGATCCATGGAACTGGCACCGGCAACCGTTGCCTCAAGGATTTGGTTGGCGGCAAAGAAACTGGTTTCCTCGGTGCGCATTCGTTGGCGCCTGTCCGCCTTTCCTGCACGTGGGTACGACGACAGTCGAAGAACAGATGGGAATTTTGCCGCCGGACTACGTATCGCAAGCGATTCAATCGCGATTGGCTCCGGACGTAAGGTTGTTGGGCAATGGCGCGTCGCTTGGTATGTCTATTGAGCATCTACCTTCCGACTGTCCGATGCGACTGGATGGGTTGACGCAGGATCGCACACTGGAATTTTCACTTCCTGGCGACTGCCCTGAAATTGCCTTGGATGTGGGACGTGGCCTGCAGCCATTAGAGGCAAGCCTTAACTCGATCTGTATTCGCCCCAATGATGGACTGCTTGATATGGTTTGGGCGGGGATCTATGAAATCGGTACTGTCCGTGAGTGGTCCAATGTAGCTCGACTACAAGCGGAGGTACTCTGAAATGAGTTCTGTTGTCGAGATGGACCAAATGCCGGCGGAGGCGACAGGACAGTATACGGTCTTGCCTGGTCAGCGGCCCAATGGTCAACCGATATTGAGCGTGCTGCTGAAGCGCAGCTATCGTCTAACCAGTAGCGGGATGGCCGAGCGAGCCGACGAGGATGCGCCACTCAACTCGGGTGATCAATTTTGGGACTCGCCCTTAAACTCCTCTGTTAAGTTCGAGAGCGATTTTGTGCCCTTCAAACTCGCAACTGATCTTGTCATACAAGCGACTGCCTATTCGCCAGGTGCTCAACCGTGTCATAAGCTGATTGCGGCAGTTCAAGTTGGAGATATTCGCAAAGAAGTTTTAGTCATAGGCGATCGGCGAGCTCTTTACGTGCCTGGGGCTCCTCCACGTTTTACGGATCCCAATCCGTTTGTGCAGATGGAGCTCAAGTACGAACGATCTTACGGCGGCTGCGATGTACGCTCCTTCAAATCGGTTCCTCACCCCTATCCTCGAAATTTCGTCGGCCGTGGATTCGTCATAGCTAATCAGCGCGATGCGGTTGATCAATTACCATTGCCCAACTTGGAACAGCCAAGTCAGCGCCTGACGCCGGAGAACTTGTGCGTTGGTGAATTTCGAAATTGGGAGAAGCAGCCGATACCCAGTGGCTTCGGCTGGTTCAACAAAAATTGGATGCCGCGCGCGGGGTGGGCCGGTATTATGCCAGGTGATCGCCAGCACGAGCAGGAAATGCGCAAAGCTTACACGCTTTTGGTGCCGCCGGAGCAGCGTGAAGCGTATGGCAAGACGCAGTTGAAAGATATGGACTTTAGATTTTTCAGTGGTGCATCACCTGGACTGTCTGTGCCTTTTCTGGTTGGAGGCGAGCGCGTGCGCACTGAATTTCTGACGCCTGAAGGTACATTCGAGTTCGCCTTGCCTGCGGATAGTCCAACTATTGGGCTCGACATCGGCAAAGGCCCTGAGGTGGCTGAGGTCGTTATGCACACCGTCGCGATCGACTTGCATGAGCGTTCCATCGACTTGGTTTGGCGCGGGGCCATCGACTACCCTGGTCTCGACTGGCTTCCACAGATGCAGAAGATGCAAGTGATCGTGCGATGAGTGGACCATCACCTGCAATACCATCGATGCGTAAGATCATGCTGCGAGCAGTTGCGCTTCCCATAGTGATGTTGCTTCTCTTCGGAGGCTTCCACGCGATGAATCGATGGGGCTTAGATCTGCAGTCTGCCACGGGAACCGTTGAAGACAAACAGCAGTTCGAAGGTGGCACCAGCTACAGCACGCGGATCATCGCAGGCCGCGCTTGGGTGCAATCAGCCGACAACGGCTGTGTGAATTCAATTGTGGTTAAAACGGATCAGGGATCACTCGCCGGCTATGTATCCACCGAAAAGTATGAGTTGCTGGAGGTTGGGGATGTTGTCAAAGTTTCGTTTCATAAAACGCGATTGACCGGTGGACTGGAAGTTGTCGATATCTCGAAACCAGAGCTATAAGCGAGCCTAGCATGTTGTGGCCAGCAGCCAAAATGGGTGATACGATCGTGGGTTTGGATCTGCACACAATCCTGGTACCGCCTTCGCCGGTACCGATCCCGATGGTACCGCATCCGTATTTCGGAAGCGTGTTCTTGTGGTTGACACCTGCCTGGCCTGGCAAGATCAACACTTTGATTAACGGTATGCCGGCGGCTACTTCGGGGGCGATGGGTTACAGTTGTCATCCCTTAGGATTGCCTGTTCCTCCGACTGCGATGAACATGTTGTATTGGCGGCGGCATCTGTTGAACATTCCCAAGCAGCTTATGCTCGTCGCCTTGACGATGTTAGCCAACATGGCGATCGCAGGCATATCGTCCCTGTTTGTCACGCCCGATTCAGCGGCGGGTAGATTTCTTAAAGATGTGACTGGGGTGGATACCTCAAGCCGCAAGGCGACATGGGAGTCGATCAAAGGGAGTTTTTCTGCGTATACGCAATGGATGACCTGGGTCAAATTGCTGATTCCTCCGATACCGTATCCAGGTGCGCAAGGTTCGGTGGCGATTGGTAGTCCCAACGTCACGGTCAACGGAGGTCCTCTGGCATTTGTCGCCCCGCTGATGGCTACTTCTTGCAGTGAATTACCGATTGTGCCCAACGCAGCCACGATAGGATTCAGCAACGTGCTGGTAGGTGTGAGCCTGGCCGACATGGCCCGAGCTCTTGCAGTCAACGCCGCACAGGGTGCAGTGTCTGCCGGAGTTGCTGCGGGAGTAGACAGAGTAGGTCGCCGCGGCGGGCAACATCGTTGTGCTTGATAGGATTGGGTGAATAGATGAAGCCATCACATTGCAATTATTCACAAAACTGGCAGCTTGTTGGTGATCCGGTGGATACACTTACAGGCGCAGTCGTCGATCGAATGCTCGACTTTCGACTCATTGGACCGATCGATTTGCGGTGGGAAAGGCACTATGACAGCTCACGCTGCAATCAGTTGTATAGTCTTGGCAGAGGTTGCGCAACGGAATTTGAAAAATGTTTGTACATGGACGGCCGACATGTACGCTATCAGCATGCATTCTTGAGCTTGATAAATTTTGAGCTGCCGGCACAAGTGGGTGGTCAGTCGGCAAGTGGTGGTTACGTACTGACTCGCTTAGCCAACGATAAGTTTCGACTATCAGGATATGCTCAGCCAGAAATGGAATTTGAGTGCAATGGCCAGAGATCAATTGCAACACTGAGTAAATTGCTGGAGCGTGGGCATTCTGTAAGCTTTGTCTATGACCAACAGAATCACTTGCAATCAATTGTAGATTCGACAGGAACTTCGTTGACAGTGAACGAGAATTCGTCGGGGCAGATTTTAGAAGTCTACTTGGACGGGACCGTCGACGATCCAAAACAATTGTTGGTTGCCTATGAATATGATGCTCTGGGAAATCTGCTTGGTACACGAAATTCCGCTGGCACAGGATATTCATTTGCCTATGATCGAGATAACCGGCTCATAACTCGTCGAGGCCGAAAGGGATTTAGCTTTCAGTACAGATACGATACACAGGGTCGATGTGTATTCTCATCTGGCGACGAAGGGCTGTTTGAGATTTCGCTAGATTACGTATTGCCTGGACGCGTTACCCGCTTGACTCGCGGCGATGGCGGCGTCTGGCATTACAAATTCTCACCGCAAGGGGCGTTAACTGAGATTATTGATCCGCTTGGTGGGACACAACGATTTGTGCGCGATCTCACAGGCAAGTTGGCAATGCAGATCGACGCAAACCAAAATGTTTCTCGTTATGAGTACGATGCAGCTGGGGCTGTGATTGCGCGTTTCTGTCCGCTGGGATTCCGAATTGCGCTACCGGAAGATGACTCGTTTGCAGACGCACGTGAGTATCGGGTAGCCTCAAATGCTCTTGAATATGAAAACGGCGTATTGATGGATACGTCACAAGTCACGTTACCGACGGTTGGTTTTATTCGCACGTTGCAGTTTCGGGATTTGGTAAAGTCTTGCATAGTCACTAAGGCGGAGAATTCAGGCCTGGTCGCGCAGAAACGCGACTATCGAGTTTTGCCACTAAATTCAGCCTGGTGGCCGTCACCCAATGACGGGCGAGTCTTCAATAGAAGCGGCCAGCTGATTGCTCAATGGGATCAAGAAGGCAAAAAACGCACCTGGAACTACGATCGATCCGGTAATGTCGCTGAACATGTAGATTTTGATGGCCAACGCTGGAGCCATGAATATGGTAAGTGGCACTTGTTGAGAGGGGTGAGCAATCCACTCGGCGCCACGGACAGATTCAACTATACAGCCTTTGAAAAACTCTCGTCTGCCATAGATGCGCTTGGCACCAAGAGTGAGTACGCGTATGACTTAGGTGACCATTTGACGGAGGTGCGACGCGGCGGTGCCGTACGCGATCGATATACCCGAGACTCGGTTGGCAATTTGACAGGCAAATATGCAGCAGACGGACGTCAACTATTGACGATAGAAATCGGTCCAGGAAATCTGGTAACTAAAAAGTTGCTAGCGAGCGGTGACCAACACGAATTTGCCTACGATAAAAACGGGCGTTGTGTAAAGGCATCCACAATGGAAGATCCTATAGAGATGGCCTACGACCGCTTTGGAAATCGAGCAACTGAAGTTCGAAAAGGGAGTGAGATTGAAGCCGAGTTTCTTGGAGTTGATCGCTTTCTAAAGGTGACACTGTTTAAGCGATACCAGATTCAGTATCAGTGGAGGGGTAATGCGCTGGTGGTCCTAGACCCAACGGGACAAGAGCACTCTATCGAGTTTTTGGGGCATGGCATTGTTCGCCGTAACTTTAGTAATGGCACACGGGAGACTTCACAATATGATAACCGGGGGCGTTGTCGATTTAAGTCACTAGATCGTCCTGTGAAACGTCCATGGATCCGTAAGTTTCAGTGGTCTGGTGAGAGCCGTCTATTGAAGGTTGAGGATAACTTACGAGGCGACGTCGATGCAAAGTACGATGCTGCTCATCGCCTCATCAGTAGATCGCGATCTTCAGGCGAAGAATTCTATGAAGTCGACAATGCTTGCAACGTTCTTTCACAGCCTGGATTAGTGGTCGAGAAAGTACACTGCAACCAACTGGCTTCGGCAAACGGAACTGAATTCACGTACAACGATAGGCAAAACATGGAGTCTCGCAGGAGCGCCGACTCCTATACAAACTACATTTACGACAGTCGTGATCAACTGGTGAAGGCACTAGTCGATGACGACGAATGGTGTGCTACTTATGATGCCTTGGGGCGTCGCACTAAACGTACATGGAAACGCGATGTCACTCAATTTATTTGGTATCGCGACCAGCTAGTAGCCGAGGTTAGTGCTGACGGACGACTCCGTCTGTACGTTTATTCTAATCCATTGGCCCTAGTTCCGCTAATGTTTTTGGACTACCCCTCGGTCTCGTCTGACCCGCTAAACTGTCAAAAGTTTTTTGTTTTTAGCGATCAAATTGGTACCCCAATACTAGTTGAAAGGGCGGATCACCGAGATGTTTGGGAGGCGGATGTTCAGCCCTATGGGCGAGCCGTTGTCAGTGACCAGAGTGAAATTGAGTTTAACCTCCGATTTCCCGGTCATTACTACGATGCTGCTCTCGAGCTCAATTACAATCGTTTCCGATACTATGACCCGACCCTGGCAAGGTACATTCAATCTGACCCCTGGGGTATCAGCGGCGGCATGAATGTATACGCCTATCGTCCAAACCCATTAGCAAACGTCGATACTCGCGGGTTAGGCGAAGGAAACGACGAAAACTGTACTCAACCCAAAGAAGACGGACCTGACGCTGAGAATGCCGTAGCATCGTCACGCGGTAGCGGCTCGACTCGGTTGAATGATGATCAACTTCAGGGTGCAGCCGATGCTATCCACAACGCAATTCCGGGCGAGAAGGCGCGTAGCCTGCAGACTACTTGTGTTACGCAAGGTGTCGACCGTGATGGAAACGTTGTCCATACGGTCACAAGCAGCAACGGTAAGTTGACGCAAGAGCAAGTTGCCGTTGCCCAACAAACTCTGGGCCCAGATGTTCGATTGCCAAGTGAAGAGGCCAGGTTCAGAAGAGATCAACAACCTGGTGCAGGAAATCACGCAGAGCAACGTGGTATTCGCGCGACTGAAGGGCAAACTCAACGAACACAGGCTTCGAGTTCCGGAGCTGGGCACGGTGGGGCAGCGTGTCAGTGCTGCTGTCCGGCCCAACAGGCTGCGGGCGTAAATAATGTAACAGGGGCTCAACCGCCCAATGGAACAGGACGTATTCGATAGTGAGAACCGTCAACATGGTAAAGGTGCTGGATCTGAACAGTTCATTGTGGAGCTCACTCGAGGTCTGGGAGGGCTCTGCTGCTCATATTCCATCCTTGATCAAGAGCATCGAAGGAAAATCTGAGCTGGACTATAGGCAAGATCTTCAGACACTTGGAGAGATGATCTTTCAGCAGTTCACTCCGTCTGCGGCGGCCTATGCAGTTGTTCCCCATTTGGTTAACTTCGGTCAAAAGCTTAATCTTAGCGATAGAAGAAGTTTGCATTTTCTAATCGGGTGTATTGCTTGCACGTCTGATCGTAGTGACGCGCGATTGTCGCCCGATATGGCCGAAAACTTCGCTAACGCTCTTGCGGAGGCAGAATCTGATTTCATTAACGTATTCTTAGCAAGTGACTACGAGGTCGAGGACTGTTACTACGCCATACTTGGTTGCTTTGGCGTAGCGAGGCATGGGATTCGCGCGCTCCTGATAGATAACTTCGTGCCAGTAGCAAAAGCTGATTCCATTGTTTGTTGTCCTACCTGCGATATAGAACTCAAAGTGTTTATTGATGACGCTGGATTAAAGGCAGTTCCTTTGGAATTCGCTCGTCAAGAAATACCGAAGATTGCAAGTAAGCTTGAATCAGCCACGCTTGACTATCAAGAAGCTCGTTCTCCAAATCCATGGATGCCAGTGGCAGAAGCCCTCAGGCAAATTGAAAGCTCGGAAGGGCTACCGAAGAGCCATCTTGATGTCGCCGCGAATTTAGCGGTTCAAGGTGTTAGACCGAACTCTTCCATTTCTGCTGCGTTTTCGTTAATTGGAGCAATGTTTGCGCTCAAAGGATTCGTTCCGTCAGCATATCGCTATTTTCATGCAAGCGACCAGCTTGACTGCCCGGCGTGCCATAATCGGTTGTTATTTGCCCAAGCATGGCTGAAGTCAAACACTCCAACATAAGTCTTCACCTTGGCCGCGTCGAAATTAACCTGCCTGCCCAAATCGACGCGAACCAGATCGCTATCCCCACGCCTAACAGTAATGCCCAGCCCGTTAGCCATCCGGCTATTTGAGTCAGGCTGCCCAGCAGCGAAACACAGAAGGTATTCCAATAAAGGCGAGTCTGACTATGGCTGCGGCCATACTCCGTGCGCTCATTTTCATCTAACTCCACCAACATGCTCGAGATAGTCGACTGCGGTAACGGGCGGAGCGATGTAACCACATTTCTGAATACCTCTGTGTCGACCTTAGCTTGTCGACAAAGTTCGATCGTATTCTGGCACCAGCGAAAAATGATGCGCGAATCCTGGTACAGCCAAAATGCCACTGCCGGTAGCAGCATGCTGAGCAAGGTTAAAGTCACGAACTGACGGATAATAGACAGCCATAACAGACTTGCCACGCACGTCAGGCTCACAAATACCACCAGATTTCGATACGCAGTGGCCCGGGCTCTAATCGTTTCCAGCGTGCCATCTATGGCTAGTCGAATCGGAGGATCGTTCATGCCACAATCATAGCTAATAAATGGGCCACCGGAGAGCCACGATCTTGTACAAGGTTAACAGAATGCCGCAGACTCTGCCGTCCTCGAATCCCTACGATGAAGTTCCTTATCCCGCACACGCCTTTCCGCAAACGCATCCACGGCACTTGGAAACGTTGGCTTTATTGCTGGCACTGGAACCGCCAGACTCTCGCTGTTGCCGGGTGCTCGAACTCGGCTGTAGCGATGGTGGTAACCTGATACCCATAGCCGTGGGTAATCAAGAAAGCCAATTCATCGGCATCGATGCCTCAGAAAAGCAAATCGAGCTGGGCGAGCATCGCATAGCACGCCTGAAAGTGTCGAATATAAAGCTGATTCACGGCTCGATTGAAGCGATTGATGAATCATGGGGACAATTCGATTACATTCTGTGTCATGGGGTGTTTTCCTGGGTCTCCACCGCTATGCAGGCTAGTATCCTGCGAACCATCAACCAGCGACTGACCGATAACGGGGTTGCCTATATCAGCTACAACACTCATCCCGGTTGGCATGGACGAAGCGTTATTCGACATATGATGCAGTTTCATGTCG
Organism: Rania fehmarnensis; assembly: GCF_056494185.1. NCBI lineage: Bacteria > Pseudomonadati > Planctomycetota > Planctomycetia > Pirellulales > Pirellulaceae > Rania > Rania fehmarnensis. Next base: position 7,669,707 of record NZ_CM151398.1, on the reverse strand, counting down.
AGCGTTATTCTGAAGATTCGTCAGCCGAGCGTATTGCCCGCGCTCGAGGTTTACTGGAATTTCTAACCAGAGCGACATCTGTTCAGACCGGCGCTTATGGCCAGCTCCTTCGCGAGAATCTGACTTTACTAAATCAACTCTCCGATGCTTACCTGTTTCACGAGCATCTCGAGGAACACAATCAACCATTTTGGTTCCTCGACTTTTGTCAATCGCTCAGTCAATATGAGTTGAGATACTTAGCCGAAGCCGACTTTGCCAGCATGTTTGCCACGGCTGAGTTTTCCCAGGATGTCCAAGACGAGTTGGCAAAGCTCGCTCCCGGATTGCTTGAAAAGGAACAGTACCTCGACTTCTTGCGCAATAGGTGTTTTCGTCAATCGCTGATATGTCGCAGCCATCTTCGGCCCAATTACCAAATTCAAGCCAAGCAGCTCTACCGACTTTCCGTCGGTTCGTGTTTGAAGGCTCCCGAGGGCGTTGATCTGCGACACGATGTACCTCAAGTATTTACGAGCTGCGGAAAACTCGTTTTGACCACTCCTCTACCTATATTCAAGGCAGCCCTGTCAGTGCTTCAAGACGTGTGGCCTATGTCGCTACCATTCAACAAACTCTTGAGTCAGTCGATCGAGAAACTATCCGCTGCAAATGTATCGCTCGATGCGGAAGAAAGTCGTCGCCAACTTTCCAAATCTCTGCTGACGACCTACTCATCAACAGGGCGCATGCTCGTAGATCTCACGTTGCACCCTCCAGAGTTTAGCACTCAAACTGAAGGTACATGCCTGGGCAGTTGCTACGCTCGACTGCAAGCAGCCAATGCGAACTGTGTTACCAACCTGCGGCATGAAGCTACTATCTTGACAGATGTCGAGCGTCAGCTGCTCATTCAATGTGATGGTCGCGATGCCCAGACGTTGATCTCCGACTTCCAACGAACGACAACCATTAACTCCCACGAAGTGTCAGAGGCGCTGACGCGACTTGCCCGTTATGCCCTCCTGGTGAAGGTATAAACTAGGGCGAGGCTCTAGCGCAGTTCCTGCGCCCTTGACTTAAGTTGCACACGCTGCCACACGCTGCCACACGCTGCCACACGCTGCCACACGCTGCCACTCTTGGCACGGCAGCTGCTGTTTCATTCATACGTTTGATCCAATGCGTCGGCGGGTCGACTGTATAACCACTCCAGCTGTGACCCAGTGCGCCAGCACTCGGATTGATCAGCCACCTAAATATTGTGGGAGAAGTATCATGCATAACCGTTTCGCTATTCTTACGCTATCGGCCTTGATGATTCCGTCTGTCATCTCTGTGGGCCACGCGCAACGCGCTGTCGTTCACTACACCACAGCCGATGTGCCGGAATATGTGGGTGAGTACGTGCGTGCCCCGCGCTCTGCTCGGGATCTCGATAGGGATGGAGTGGTCGAATCAGCCACCGTTGTTCGTACGCCTGCAGTAGGATCCATTCCGACAGGTAGTCTTGATCGGGTGACGTTCGTAGGGCCGGGTAATCCGCAGGCGATTGCTCCTACTCCCCAAGGCTTGAACGCTGATGAGCGGAAATCGGCTACTGGTACTATCGATCGAATTAATATTGCTCGCGTTCAAGGCGTGGATACTCTACTGGTTCGTGTGAACACCAGTATCAATCGACCCGGCACGCTAGTGGATCTTGGTCCAGTAGAACGCTGGCCGGCAGGTACGATCCGTCTGCGCGATGTAGTGTCCGCTTCGGGTCCGACACTCGATGTAGGCGATCGTTCGGTCATCGTGGCTGATCGCGCTGCCTTGAATACCAATCCCGAATTTGTGATCCCGCGAATAGAACTGTAATTCGTGACTACACTATGCTTCTGCATCGCTTAGCGGGCGATGCTGAAATCGCACAATTTCAACGCGCGTACCAAATCACCAAACGTTCCAAGTCATGTTGGTGAGCCACCGTCGCCAGGCGAGCCCGATGGAAGAAGCCGGCTAGTGGCGCGTAGCTTTGGCTGCGGTCGAGAGCCACGACGATGTGCAACATGTCTTGGACTGACGGACTGCGGCCATGCGCGACCCACCGCAGCAGCCATAAGCCGACTGGGTAAAGGATCGCCAGTCCGCGTATGCTCTCGATCACTGACCAACCAGGCCGATCAGCCAGGGCATACATAAACGATGACGCGTTGGTTTCAATGAATCGCGTTAACGGCGGATAGATTTCAGGCGAGAGGGGGCCAGTGGGTGCTTCCAGGCTTTGAAACTTGACGGCTGGAAAACTGGTTTTATTAATTACTGGCGTCTGGCCAGCCGCCCACACAATCTTGGCAGCGATTTTCATCAGCTGCAGCCGTGCCGACCATTGCGATTGAAAGCGACAGCTTGGATGCAACCTGGCGCAGTCAACTGCCAAGAGTCGAAACATGATCTTCGAGTAGCCTCTGGGCTCACGGCGCTCGTCAAACAAAACCTTCGATTCCTCTGGTGCTAAATCCACCAGCGTCTGCGCCAGTTCCAGAAGTTTCTTGTCGTCCAATGATCGCGTCTTGGCCAGCGATAACAAACTGGCATATTGCAGCGCATGCACCAGGCGGCGAACCATCGGGTAGCGCTCGTCAACGATTAACTGGCGAGCGCACTCCAAGAGGCCCTTGGCCACGCGCCAGGTGCGAGCCTCTCCAGGCTTAATCGGCGGCGCTGGAATCGACTCTGCCTTGATACGCTCGTCGCGCACTTGCTGCTTAATCCATGGCAATCGTTCTGCCGCCAAGCTGCCCAAGTCGGCCGCGGCCGAGGGACAAGCTCGCCGAATCGTCAAGATCGCTTGCTTATCGTGAGGAATGATTTGCAAGGGGAAAGTCTGGCACACCGTAGGTTTGCCTTTCAGACCGTGCTGGGCATGAATGCGGCATAACCCATCCTGCATCAAAAACACGCAGCTACCATCGGGATTATGCGCCAGGCGATAACCACTCGAACCACCGCGACGCGGTTTGCCTCGGTCACGCACCATGACTCGGCGATGGTGATACTCAGGGTCGTCTTGCCAACGCTGACTATTGAGAACGTCGACATCAACCTGGCTGAGTGGCACGAGGCTGCCGCGACAACAAAACCCACATTGATGACAGTCCCAACTCTCTTGCCCCGCGTTGACGATGATGGGTAACGACATGAACTATTCCAAAGGGCCGCGGGGGTGAGTTGGTTTCAGGCCAGGAGGGGCGCTGATTGGAAGTACAGGGTACCATGGCCACAGGGTGGAAGCCTATGCCACAGAAGAACACAGGCTGGAAGCCTATGCCACAGACAGGCTGGAAGCCTATGCCACACAGCTAGTTGACTACGCGTTTGATGCTGCCTGGTCGGGGACGTAGGACCGTTATGCCGCTTTGAAAGCCCGGGGGCGGATCGGTCAGGTACTGATCATCGAATTCCAAGACAACGTTGGCGGATGTCAATTGGATCGTCTGACCGGCAAGAGCGATGCCATGAATCCGCGAAGTGCCCGCAAACGTGAGCGATCCCGTGGTGTAGATCAAACCCGAAAGTAGCGCAGGATAGTTGTCGGTCAGTGCGGAATTAGCCAGCCCACTGGGATACGGATAGGGAGTGCCGGCAGGATTCAGGTTGATACCCACCGCGGCTTCGCTAAAGCCCTCACCGTTGGTGGCCAGCCGCATGTGTCCATCGACCAGCAGACAAGGCATACCCGAAACCGCGGGTTCCATGTTCACCCAGTTGGCCAGCCGACTGCCTGGCCCTGGATTAATTAAGACCAGCGTACCAACCAAGCGACTGCGACCGACCACCAGATCTTGATTTCCACAGTTGATGACGTAGATACCTTGAGCGTTGGCGGCACCCAGCGGATTGTTGACTGGACTTATTAACTGGCGATCGATCACCGCTGTATTGTTGGGATATGTGACATCGACCAGGCTAACGGCATCCAGATAGAAATCTTGGCTAAAAGATGAATCGAGCGACAGCGTGGCTTTGGTGAGCGTACCCGACCAGCGCAGCGTCAAATCACCTTCGATGGTGATCCAGCTGAAATTACCAAAACTGTTTTTGCTGCACGCAAAATTCGGTAGCTGCAAAACTTGTATTCCATCACCGCTGGACTGAAGGGTGATATGGGCGCTGGCTGTTCCAGTAGCAGTTGGATAAAACGGAATCGACACGCGATATGTGTTGCCGTTCTTGATCGAGCCCAATGTAAGATCCTGGGCTGCAGAATCATCGCGGCTAGAGCGGCTCGAGACTCGCAGCGACCAGGTACCATTGGTCGAACGACTGGAACTGCGATATAAATTGCAATCAGTCAGCGCATACCAGGCCGATGTGTCGCCTTCGAATGAGTTGTTGCGAATGATCTGCGAATGTTGCCAGCGTGGCAACGAGGAGTAGCTGATCGCCGTGCCATTCTGAAGATAATAGTCGAGCACATGCTGAGCGTCGGGCATTTGCCGAGCCTGCGCGTGCTGAGTGACTGTGCCTGTGATGCCCGCCGGACTAGCCGATCCACTGACCACCACATCGGCAGCGATGAGCGAACTGCTCGCCTGCAGATCGCCACCCGTGGCAATCGATGTCAGACTGCGCAGCGTTGATTGACTCGCGACAATCCCACTGCCAGCCGCCATGGCATGCCGCAAGCATGCACGCTCATGGGCGCGACGTTCCATCAGCACCGAAAGCTTTTGTACCGCCCTGCCCTGTTGGCCGGTTCCAACAACCAGCAGCGATTTATCGTAGTCTGAGATCACTCCATCCGCCGGATCGGTCACTGAGATGGCCAGTGAGCCTCGTCCAAAGCTCTGGTTTTGTACCAAAGATGAACCCACCAATTGACTGCGCCAGTTGGACGTACCGGCCAGCACGGGCTGAGCCAATTGCAGGGCCGAGTGGGCCGCTGCTTTGGCAACATTGAAATCGTGGTCGTCACTCAGCTCTCGACCGCGTGTTCGGGCTAACTGCAACGCAGCCAACCCAATAGCGCTGACTAAGATTGAAGTCAGCAGAACCAATGTATAGAGAGCTGCACCTTGTCTGGTCACAGTGCGACTAGAAAGTTTTCTGCGTGGAGCGATAAGCTCAGTATTCATCGGCTACTCGATATACAACGGTCGACGAGATCAAGCGCTCAGCGAAGAATGCTTGAACTTCAATCCGTTTGAGATTGGTGTTGGTACTGGCAGTAGCCGCCAGCGAAGCGGGATCTGCCCAGCCGACTGCTACCGTGATGCGCCAATTGCTCACGCCGGCTATGACGTTGCCAAGTTGATCAGTTGGTGGTGTGAGGTTCATATTGGAGTAGTCGTCCACATCATCCAAGCTCGCACGCCACGTGTGGTTTTCTGATGCGTCCACACCCAGGCTAGCTCCTGGATTGCTCGGTTCAGCAAAGGACTTGCTGCATATTTCGCAGCTAAACGAGTCGCAGAGTTGCCTGCCCTGCATCTGCAGTAATGTCTCGGCGGTTCGATATTGCGAAGTGGATAAACTACGTAACGCCGCGGTCATCAAGATTCCGACCAGCATGACGCTAACAGTACATTCGATCAGGCTGAATGCGCGGCGGTTCATGGTGTGATCATGGTGTGATGGCATTTTGGGGTGTTGAGATTGGGTGCGGATTCAATTGGGTTGGAAGGTTAAGGGGGGTACACAGGCTGGAAGCCTATGCCACAATTCACACAGGCTGGAAGCCTATGCCACATTGGGCTATAGGCAATGCACTTGTACTCTTTGAAACAGGGTAGAACTACCAGCGGCACCTAAGGTGATGCGACGACTGCTTTGACTGGAGGTGTAAGGCGTGAGCGAATAGGTTCCATAGGCGACGTTACCGACATAAACTGAGATTCCCGATATGGTCGGATCAATGATCAATCGGACATTCAAAGGCACATTGCTCTGCCGCGTCAGATTTAAGAGTGTGACCAGTTGCGAGTCACTAGTGCGAGTCAGCAAGATGACTGACTGCGTTCCGTCAGACTGCTTCTGAATCGTAACGGTCAGCGGCGCGCAGCGGGAACCGGATCGCAAGGCGTTCAGGCTGATGACGGCCCCTTCGCTGCTTGTCGATTGGCACTGGGCAGTGAATTCGATCAGGGTTGCACTGGCGAAATTCCAATCTTGATTGGAGACCAGTTGGTCGCCGCCAGTTTGCCAACCGGAACTGGTGAGCGATGTCGCCTGTAATTCGCCACTGCGGGATAGCGACCAATCGAGTTGGCCATCGCCATTGCTATCGATCAACGTTGGATTACTTGTAAAGTCCAAGTCCCAAAGATTGCTTAGCGCTTTGGGCCTATTGAGCAGGGCAACCGTTAGCGGGATGGCAGGCGAAATACTGGTGGGCTGCAAAGTCACGCTGATCGATGCGTATTTTCTCAGCGTCTGCGAGCGAGTACCCGAAGCCCGCCAATGCTTACCATAGATCTGGCACGCCAGACCACGATTGTCCATCAGTTCCCAGGTATTGCCAGACGCATTGCCTTTCAAGAGCCCACTACCACTAACGGTGCTCGGCAAAGTGGCCGCACGCGAACCAAAATAGCGCTGCAGCACTAGCGAAAAACCACTGCCGCTGGGCATCGGTTCGACGTCGTCGAAATTGAAACTCTGCCAGGTGTAGTTGTTGTCCAGTGTGGCCCACGTGAGGTACTGCTGTTGAAGCACGTCCGTTCCCGGTGCGCAGGCAAAGGTGTAGGTTCGAAGTTGTACGGTGGCGATACCTAACAACCCTGCAAATTTGGCTGGAAACTGAATTCGAGTTGGACGCCAGGCAAAGGAGTTGGTAGGCAAGTCGAGCGTGAATCGCTGTGCCACTGACAGACTAGAGGAGACATCGTGTTCCAGTATTTGTGTCACATTGGATTGATCGATCAGTAGCGATTCAAGGGCGTCTTCGACACATACAGTCGGATAGGTAACAACATCATTTTGAACGTGCCCGTTCACTGAGAAACCGTACGCGCCATTGAACACTGTTTCCGCCGTGCCACCATTGAGTTGTCGTGTTATGGGTGCACCGATAGTTCCGTTCCAGCTATATCGAATGCGTTCAGGTCGACCATCAGCATTGCGATCGGAAACCGTAAAGCCGATGGAGGTTGCAGTGAGCTCGGAAACATATAGCGCCGTTTCGAGTTCAGTCGATAAATTAGACAGCAACTGATGTGCACGCGACTGCAGTAAGATAGGACTATCCGATCTCGGCAGGCTTTTCACTGCCACCAACACACTAGACTGCATGCCCACCACCAGAATGCCAAAAACGGCGATGGCTGCGACAAACTCCAAGAGTGTGGTTCCGCGGTGCTTGCTCATATAAATCTCGCTTTACTCTTGGACTTCGGCCAGACCTGTGTTGATGTTCAAGAGGACGCTGCGCTGGGCAGAGCCGCAGGCGACGACGATCGAGCCACCTTGATTGGGAACTCCAAAGCCGTTGAAGACAACTTGTTGATCTGCAGTTGATCCAAAAAGCGTCACGAGTTGTGCACGATACGGATCGTCCGCCAATCGAGTCTGATAGGTGCCCGCGGCACGATCGAGTGCCGGCATATTGGGCAGCCAGTAGGTGTGCGTACTAACTGAGAAATCCACGCTTTGATTGCCGCTGGTGAAGGTTGCATGACGCCGGGCCAGTGACAAGTCGGCGGCGAGGCGATGCGCAGCTGAACTAGCACGGAACTGCTGTAGGGCCATTGTCCAGCGCGGCGCGGCGACGGCGGCGGTGATCGCCATCAACAACAGAACGACAGACAGTTCAATCAATGAAAATGCTGGCCGGAACAGTAGAGTATTCGTCGATATTCGGCTTAGATGAATCATGGCGTTAACTCGATCCCGCGCTTTGTGATGCGTACTATTTGTCGTCCGTCGGGTAGCGGGTCACCTACGCGCAAGATGCGATCTTCGATGATGGCCGCCGCACCTTGTTGATCGAAGAAGATGGCTTGTAACGCGACGCTCGTTTTTGGTGCGCGGGCGGGTGCGGGGTCGGCAAGTGTCGCTATCTGGCTTACCTGCTCGACCTCGGGAGGCTTTGGTATTGTGGCTAATGCCGTAAGGTTTGGGACTTGCGGCGGGTCAAATGGGTTTAGCGCGAGCGCATCGGACAAGCAATAGGTGAACGGACCGGCCGCAACTGGACGCTCGCTCGCCTGATCAACCGTCCGCGTAAAGTGCGGCGTGGCTGGTGACACAGACGTCGAGGCACTGTGCGCAACAGGTGGTGGAGCCGAAGCCGCTTTTTTGCCAGGCAATATCAACACACCCAGCAGCACGAGCAGTAGTAGAGGAATGAGCAGCTTGCGCAAGGAGTTAGGCTTTTGACCTGGTGCACTATTCATGGTGGCTAATTGATCTTTCCTGAATAACCAAACACTAACATCAACTGCAAATCGACGGTGCAATCACCGCCAGCAGCAGATGGTCCGATGAAGGTCAAGTGTGTGATGTTCAGCGTGCGGGGCAATTGATCCAGATCATGCAACCATTGGCAAAGACTGGCGTAGTTGCCGGTGGCTCGCAAACGCAACTCCATTTCACTGGCCAACGCAGTGGTACGCACGCTGCCTGGTCGATAGTCTCCCAGCGCCACGTTGCAATGAGTGGCGGCCTCGGAAAGCAAATTCAGGAGCTCAGACTCGGATGGATGCGCGGGCAGCTTCGCCACCAGGAGCTGGCAATCAGCCTGCGTTTGTTGTACTTGCTGGCGAAGTTGATCTGCCTCCAGTTTGAGTTGCGGATGTTGCTCGATCCACTGCTGGCGCTGACTGGTGGCTAGTTGGAATTCTGTCAGGCGCTGGTGGCTGAAGGCTATGGCTGACCAGGCAATGCCGACTAAGAGCAGGCTGGCGACCACAAAGGCTCCGCGCAAGGACGCTGCAGGCGAACCACCGCTGGGCAACTTTCGGAGTAGGGTTTCGAGATTCATGGCTGCCGATCTATCGAGACTGGGACGTTTCAGTTAGCTATGGTCTGTTGAAGCTCTTTGTCAGTTCCATACCAGCCCTCCAGGTGAAATTGACGAGCTGCGGAGCCGGTTGAGCGACTTGACGATTTCAGTTCCACGCGTTGGATCCAATCCGAATGCCGTAACTGCGTGATCAGTTTGGAGAGGGCACTATCATCGTCGGCTTGCCCCATGAGTACGAGGCTGTGAGTGTGGGACGGTGAGCGGGCTGTCACACTCTGGGCACTGGTCGCCTGGGCAGTATTAGCCGTCGAAGCTACCGCTTGATCCGTTTGGATGCTGAGACGTTGTAGGTGAACCTTCCCTGGTTGATTGGCGATGGCTTTGACGATCGCACCCAAGATGGCGACTGGATGCGCGGGAATATGCAGTGAGATCAAATCAGCCTGTTTCTTGTGCAGTTCGGTTAGCGATTGGCGATCTTGATGCAGCTGGGCTTGCGTTTGACGCACCGGCTCGCACGCCACATCCAGCAAGGCTAGTTGCTGCTGCGCCTGATACCCCAAAACTAGTTGATATATCAAGTAAATGGTCGCCGCCAGGCCTAGCGTCAGCCACAACCGCAGAGAGATACGCAGTTGTTGATCGAATTGAATCAACAGACGTGTAGAGGTCGGCAGCAGGTTCAGGTGCATAGTTGTTCCTCCATGGCCAACGCCGAAAGGCCGGCGGCCAAGCCTAAGATTGCTTCAGCGGGATCGCGATGGTCAGAATTCCTGCGGAGCGACCAAGTCGTAACTGGCAACTGAACGAAGTGACCGATGCGTTGCGGCAAGTTCTTGATACTGGCTCCGCCTCCAAACAGACAGATCTGCGTGGGTTTATTCGCTGGGAACTGTTGACGGATAAAGTCCACCGTACGTTTAATCTCGCTCAAAAGATGACTGACTGGTTGATGCACCACCTGCATCGTCTTGGCAGCCGCTGGCGTTGGTGGTTGATCGCTGCGCGGGATACCAAACCGCGAAAGGAGTTGATGACATTCGGTGCTCAAGATGTTGAACTCCTGGCACAAGGGTTCTGTGATGGTGTTCATGCCTGCATCACGCAGTGGCCGCACAAAGATCGGCACGCCGCGCACTACCAGCACCACTAGCGGAAGTTGATGGCTCAAGTCGACTGCCAGCACTGCATCGTCGGTTCGGCGATAGCCCAGCATCTGTACGGCTCGAGCCAGCGCACATGGGATCGCATCGATGGCCTGGCAGTGCCAGCCGCCTTTCAGCAGCCGCTGGCCGACTAGTTCTGCCAGCGATCGAGGAATCGCATAAGCCGTATAGCGTGACATGGAAGCGTCTTGACCGCACGCTTTGCCTGCTGGCCAGTGCCCGATACTCAAATCCGATGCGTCGCACTCAAGTTCTGCCAGCAACTCTTCACTGACCATGTCTGCTTGTTCGTTATCGCTGGCTGCCGGTATTTCCAGCAACCGCATTTCGGTAACTGCCATCGGAACTGTCGCCGCGCAGCGCTTACCCGTAAACAGCCGACGTAGCGTGGGCAAAACATCAGTGTGCTGCTCCAACGCACTCTGCACAGCGGACAGATCAGGCGAATTCAGCGTGGTTGCATGCTTCAAGCACCAGTTAGCTTGAATGACAAATTGTCCGGCGACGACTCCCAACTGTACCAGCTTGGTACTAGCCATTCCGAAGTCGATACCAATCAAGCCTGTATTGCTATTCACAATCGTTTAACCCGTAGCCGCAGGCTAGGCGCACCTGCTAACCAACTAAAAATACAACAGTGTCACCGCTGCCCAGCGATGGTTTTCGCCAGCCGATTCCACCCTCTGGCGACGGTGGCTACCCAGTGCTTCCACCCTCGGGCGACGGTGGCTACGACTGCGCAACTAATGTCCGGTGGATACATCCAACATGGGTAAGACCATCGACAGTACAATCCCTGCGACGATCACGCCCAAGAACACGATGACTGCAGGTTCCAGCACTTTCACCAGATCACGCAAGTGTCGCTGGCCCACGTCTTCGTAATACTCACCAACGTTTTTGATAACTTCGCCCATACTGCCGCTACGCTCGGCGGTAGCTACCATCTGGGCAGCCCCAGGCGGCAAGAAGCTCGCGGCCAATAGGGTAGTGCCCAAGCCTTCGCCGATCAAAACTTCTCTTTCAATATTCTCAAAGAGTTTTCGGAAGTGTCCGTTGCGCGAGGCGCTTTGGCACAACCGCAAGGCATCGACCAGTGGCACACCACTGATTAGCATCGTACCCAACATCCGAAACGCGCGACCCGTCAAAAGTGCACGCGAGGCATCGCGAACAAATATTACGTTTAGGGTGGCATAGTCCCAGCCGCGTGCAACTAGCGGTGACTTGCGCAGGGACACCGCGAGGGCCACGCAACCGCCGATGGACGAAAGCACCAGGATCAGATGACCACGCACCAGCGAGCCAATGTCGAGCAAGAACTTAGTTAGTGGCGGCGCGGGTTTTTCCAGCGACTCAAATACAGTGGCAAACTGAGGTAACACAAAGAAGAGCATAGCGCACAGGACGACAACCGTCACGCCACATAATACCAGCGGATACATCAGCATCGACCATATAGTGCTGTGCAAACGCATGTCGCTGCGCAGCAGATAAGTCAGTCGTTCCAGCACTTGCGTCATCGTGCCGGCGTGTTCACCTGAAGCTACACCGGCAATGATGGTCTCATCAAAAGCCGTCGGATGTTTGCGTAGAGCTTCCGAGAAGGAAGTGCCACTGGATACATCTGCGTGGACCGCTGACAAAACAGATCGCAGCACAGGTTTTGTGGCTTGCTGGGCAAGGTTCTCTAAAGCTTCAGCCAGGTCGACCCCGGATTGGCTCATGATTGTTAGCTGAGACATGGTCATCACCAAATCATTCTTGGTCACACGCCCTGTCCAGAGTGATCTGCTGGCAGCGAGTGTGGGTGAATGTGTAGCTTGAACGGCGGTTATATGCGTGACGAACAAGCCTAGGGCCCGGAGTTGATTGCGAGCTGCAGAGAGAGTTTCGGCTTCTATGTGTCCGCTGAGGCTTTGGCCGCTGCGCTGCTTGGCTTGATATTTGAAGTTCATGTTTACTCCGCGTAAGTTACCTTCAGAACTTCATCCAGACTGGTTCGCCCTGCTTCCGCCAGGCGGATGCCTTCGTCCAGTAGCAGCGATCCACCTTGGTTCTGGTGAGCGAGCCGCAGTTGTTCGACATCGCCACCCCGGGCAATCAGCGAACGCATTTCGCGTGAGACTACCAGTAGTTCATAGATGCCTAGACGCCCGCGTAGACCCGTGTCGTAACATTCGCGGCAGCCTTTGCCATGGACGAACTGGCGCCGACGGTCACCACGATAATGAACCGCATCAAACAGTTCGTCCGACGGATAATAGACTGCCTGGCAACTGTTGCAGACCGTACGCAGTAATCGTTGAGCTATGACTCCGACGAGTGATGCAGCGATCTTAAACGGCTCGACTCCCATGTCTTGCAAGCGTGTGACCGCGCTAAAACTATCGTTGGTGTGGAGTGTACTTAGTACCAAGTGCCCAGTGAGGGCGGCTTGAACGGCCACCGCAGCCGTTTCGCTGTCGCGAATTTCGCCGACCATGATGATGTCGGGGTCCTGACGCAAGATCGCGCGCAAAGCGCTGGCGAAAGCCATGGTGCGACTGGAACCGACCGGCACTTGATTGATCTGCTCAAGCTGATATTCGACCGGATCTTCAACTGTGACGATGTTGTGATGGACGCTCTTGACCAGTTCAAGTGCGGAGTACAACGTTGTCGTCTTGCCGCTTCCGGTAGGACCGGTCACCAGGATCAGACCGTGAGGTCGAGCGAGTATCGACTTCATCTGTGTCAATTGTCCGGGTGGCACTCCCAATTGATCAAGATTAAAGGTCACGTTGCGTCGATCCAGCACACGCATGACCACTTTCTGACCGAGGATCGTTGGCAAGGTCGATACGCGCAAATCGATCTCGCGACCATCGACGCGCACGTGGATGCGTCCATCTTGGGGCGTGCGATGTTCGGCAATATCCAGTTTGGCCATAACCTTCAAACGTGAGACCATGGCCGAGTGAAATTCGCGTCTGGGCCTGAGGGCTTCTCGCAAGGCGCCGTCGATGCGGAATCGCACTACGGTAGATTGATGCCCTGGTTCGACGTGGATATCGCTCGCTTTCTGGCGGACTGCGTTGTAAATCATGTAGTTAACCAGGTTGATGATCGGACTACCTTCGGCCAGCGAATCGACGTTGCGCATGTCGATATCGAAGGCTTCGTTCTGAACTTCGACCGAATCCTGGGCGAAGTCGGCCGTCACCGCGTCGACACTGAAATCGTTCTCGTAGCACCGCGGCAGGTTCTTGACGATGTTGCTGCGCAGGGCCACGACAGGACGCACTCTTAGTCCGGTCAGACGTTCGATCTCGTCAATGTGTTGCAAGTTTCGAGGCTCGACCATGGCTACGCTGAGCGTGTGGTGAACCTTGAACATAGCGATAGCACAAAGAGCTTCGGATTTGTGACGCGGCAAAAGTCGTACGGCTTGTGGATCAACCATGCCTTCGCGGATGCGCACGGCTGGAACTTGCAGTTGGGCTCCCAGAAACTGCAACAACGTATCTTCATCGACAAAGCCTAACTCTAGCAGCGTTTCTCCGAACTGCAGGCGTTTGTCGACGTGCCGATCCAAGGCAGCTTCTAATTCTTCCGCGGTTAAGACACCGGCGCGGAACAGACGCTCGCCCAGTGGCAACACTTCTTCGGGCACAGGTTGAAAACTGCTGGTACCGCGGGCAGTGGACTCATTAAGAGTTGAGGCGACAGAATCGAGATTCAGTAGCGAGGTCATTGTGCGAAGCTCCCGATCGCTGCGCTCAAATGATCGTAAATTGCAAACTCACCGGCCAAGCCCGTGACCTGCAGGATGTCTCTACACAAGGCTTTGGGTTCAGCCAGTTGCACCGAACCGCCACTACGTAGAGCCCGGTCGCGCAGGTCCATGAGGAATTCCAAACCTTGGCTATCGATCAAGGGTATCGCGGACAAATGCACGACGATCTGCGGTTGACCTTTGTGAAAGCACTGGTCGATCAGTGGCTTGAGTCCGTCCAGGTGCTCACTGCTGAGCGGATGCGTGCCGCTGAGGACCTGAACTGCGCCATGTCTGGTTATTTGAAACATTGGTGGGGCACTCAGTTACGCTTGTGGTAGGGTCAAGGTGAAACGGGAGCCCTTGTTCAGTTGGCTCTTAACACTCAGTTTGCCGCCATGCAGCCTGGCCACCTCTTGGGCATAGGCCAAGCCTAGCCCGCTGCCCACCAAGCTCTGAACTCGTCGGTCTTGGCTGCGAAAGAACTTGTCGCTGATGCGCGGTAACTCTTCGGCTGAAATACCGATGCCTGTGTCTTCGACATGAAAGTGAAGCGACGTTTCATCTTGTTCCACGATCAAGCGAACCGAGCCTTGGTCGGGCGTGTACTTAATTGCGTTACCTAACAAGTTGACCAGGGCTGCGATCAACTTGTCTTTATCAACCAGCATCGTTGGCAGCTTGGGTGCCAGGCGTGTTTCGAATTTGAGTTCTTTCTGTAGCAGTTGAGGCCGCAAGTTCTCGATGGTCTCGTGGATCAGACGCTCGATATCGGTCTCGCCTCGCGTGGGCAAGACGGCGCCCGATTCCAGTTGGCTGATGTTCAGCAACTCATCGACAAAACGCGCTAGTCGCGTGGCCTCGTTGCTGATGATGTTGTAGAAACGCTTTTGATCGGCCATATCAATGTCATCGGCTTCGGCCAGCGTATCGGCGTAAGCCTTGATATTGGCTAGAGGTGTCCGTAGTTCGTGAGTGGCGGTGAACACGAATTGATTGCGACTCTCGTCAGCTATGCGTTGCTGCGTCACATCGCGAAAACACCACAGAGTACCTTGGTGGGTACCATGTTCGCCGGTCAACGGGATTCGGCTGACACGAACGACGCCATCGATCGAAAGTTCGCCGCGCCGCAACTCGAAGGTGGCAGGCGCTCGACTGCTGCTCTGCGTACCCTTGGCGTGGGAAAGCGTCTGATGGACTGACTGAAACGTCGAGTTCAATAATTCCAGCAGCGGTCGACCAATGGTTTCGAGGTGGGTGTCGAGACTCAGCATGGCTGTCAGCGAGTTATTGATACGCACAAGCTGGTCATCGCAGTCGCAGATGGCGATGCCTTCGGGCAGAGCATGGAAGAGGATGTTCCACTGTTTTTCATCGGCGGCCTGGTGGAGCTCGGCAAATCGCGATTCCAGTGAGTTGAGAGCCTGATGATGAAAGAGTTGTTCGACAATTAGATTCCAACCTCGGGCCAGCGAGCCGGCTTCGGCCAGCGGGCGTAGCTTAGCCGCGTGCTGACCGTCGAGCATCAACGAGCGCAGTTGATGTTCGATCGATTGCATCGTGTGCATCGATCGTCGTACAAGAACGATGCCCACTAGCAGCACGCTCATCTGTGCAGCTACCGAAAAGGCCAGGTTCTGACTCAGCGTGCCCTGCCAATGAAACCAAACGACCAGGGTCGCACCGGCCAAAGTGCTAGCCAGGGCCACCAGGTAATAGTGGACGACTAGACGTCGGGTTGCAGGATTTGGACAGGTTGCACGCAGCATGAAACCAGCTCGCACGCGAGGCTGACACTTGGTGGCTTGAGTAACGTTCGAACTAATTCAACGACTTGTCGCATACTGAACGGCTTGTAGATGATCTGCGCTACGCCGAACGATTCCTTCAGCATGCGCATATCTAATTCGCAGCCCTTGGCGGAGCACATTACGATCGGCAAGGCAGCGAGTGCCGGCTGTTGGCGAACAAGGCTGCAGAGTTCAGCCCCGTTCAGTCCTGGCATTTGATAATCAGTGATTAGTAGATCGACCGGTTCGCGCTGGAGATACTGCAAGGCGAGTGCACCATCGTGCGCGACCGTTACATCGAGCTTGGCTCGTTGAAGATTGAAACGCAGAACATCGGCCAGGACTGGATTGTCTTCAACGACCAGCACGCGAGCTGGCATGTGCGTCATATCGGCGACATCACCAACCGATATATGACGATTCATTGACCACCAGGTCGCCAGTGGTCTGGTTATAGGCCCAGCCGGCGCCACCGGTTTCTGCAGTCACAATGGGACTCTGCGTTGACGCCACCACCGTGGCATTTTGATTCGAACCGACCTGCACCGCCGGGAACGGACCCTTCAAAAGAGGATCGAGAGCAGTTGCCAACGTTGCGGCTGGTGGATAACTTCCGTTCTGTGCTTTGTACAATTCGATCGCATCACGTAACACGAACAATGATGTCTTCGTCGAGTTTTGTCGCGCATCGCTGGCCGCATCGAACATCTTTGGTGCCGCGACCGCTGCGATGATACCCAGAATGAGCACGACCACAACCAATTCCACCAAACTAAAAGCTTTGCGCTTTGTCTGATTCAAGCAATTCATAGTAGATCCCCCTCAAGTGCAAATCGCAGTTTTTGCCCCACTGCGAGTGACAGATTGTTGGCGCTGGTCGTCCCACAGAACCAGCACTTTCGGCCGCTCAAAAACATAGGTTGTGTTTGTGGCAAGTCATTCAAAAAACAAAACCAAATCGCGGCATTTCAAGCGATCTTTACAAGCTAAATTTGCAAGTTGCGTCGCACTACAGTCGACTTGAGATCGCAATGGAATCTCGAGGATTGTTATTCGAATGCACAAGATCCAAAAGCCTGACGACTTCCGCGTCGGACGTAAGGCTATTTATCCATGCAGCCAAGCCGCAGCCAAGTCTATGAGTAATACCTTGCTCTCCTCGCACCCCAATGCGTTAGTCGCCGTTGTCATCGATCGTTTGCAACAGACAACCAGGCTTGCATTTGAGTTAGTGCCCGCGTCAGTCCTAGCCGAACTTGTGCGGTCGAATGCCATCTCTGAGTTGGATTTGGCGGCGATCGAATCAGCGACGATCGTGCCTGCATCTAGTGGCCAGGTGATCGTCGTGCCGCTCTTCGCACAGCCTGGGCAGGATCTTCGCTTGAGGAGCCAGATATCACCCGACTATTTGGTGGCCAGCAGTGTAGGACCTTTGCCTGAAGTTGTGTGTCACTTGGCCGATGCGATTGTCGAAGCGGAGCAGCTCAAGCAAGAAGCAAAGTTGGCTCAGCAAAAGCTTGATCATAGTCTGTACCAGATCACTACCTGCTTCGAAGAATTGACCTGGCTACGCTCGGTGGCTGAACACTTTGAGATCTGTTCGCTAGAGGACGGATTGGCACGAGCTGGCCAGGCAACCTTGCCGCCGCTTCGACAACTGATATTTGCGCAGGAGTTGTACTTGTTTGGTCTTGCCAGTCCATCGGCGACCGAGTGTATGCCACCGATACTGGCATGGGACGGTGAAGGCTTGATTTCCCAGCCGACGGTCAACGAGTTGTGGCGCCGCTTGGCGGGATCGGGTGATAATCAATTGATCGTGTGGAATGCGCCGGTATCCGTTCGCGATGATCAAGACACGATCACAGTTCGCAACTGCCTGCTTGTTCCGGTAATGAAATCCGACGAGTTGCATGGTTGGTTGTTGGCTATCAATAAATGTATTCCGCGCGATGATATGCTGGGTGACGAGTCGGCCATTCATGATCAGAACCTGGTCGAGTTCGGAACTTCCGAAGCGGGCTTGATGAGTACGATGGCGGTCATGTTGGCGACACACTCCAAGAATGTAGACCTGCTGCGCGAAAAAGAAGAGTTGCTAATGGGGGTTCTTCGCGCGCTTGTCAGTACGATTGATGCCAAAGATGCTTACACTGGCGGTCACAGCGATCGCGTGGCGACCTATTCCCAACGCATTGCATTCCAGTTGGGGCTCGATGCGAAAGTGTGCGAAGAGATTTACATGAGCGGGTTGCTACACGATATTGGCAAGATTGGTGTGCCCGACGCTCTACTGGGCAAACCCGACCGCCTGACCGACGCAGAGTATGCTGAGATCAAACGTCATCCGGAGATTGGCTACGAAATATTGCGAGCCCTTAAACCCTTCGCGTATCTACTACCAGGTGTGCTGCACCATCATGAGTCCTTCGATGGGTCTGGATATCCGCATGGTCTTTCGGGTGAGCACATCCCACTGATGGGACGCATCATCGCAGTGGCCGACAGCTACGATGCGATGACCAGCAACCGCACTTATCGTCAAGGCATGCCGACTGAGAAAGCTGTCCAGATCTTGACCAGCGGCCAAGGCAAACAATGGGACCCAGCAGTGGTCGACGCGTTTGTGCAGTGTCTGTAGCGGAAGCCGTCAAGGCTTTCGGCATTCAGCTGTCCTGTAGCGGAAGCCGTCAAGGCTTTCGGCTAGTTGCTGTACTAATCCGAACTGGCCCCATCGACGCGCTTCGGATCGCATCATCCGCTTAACGTATTCTGCTACTGGATACACTTGGATGGTCTATCATCGGGGATGATGCGAGGCACGAGGGTGATAACGATTTCATTCCGCTCGTGGATGGTCTCGCGGCGCTGGAACAGCAAGCCAACGCCGGGTAAATCACCGAGCAAGGGAACGCGATTGCTGCTATCGCTGTCGGTCTCCTTGATCAGGCCACCGATCACGATGGCTTCACCATCAGCTAGCAGGACCTGGGTATCAACTTCGGTAGTCTCGCTCTCGGGTAGTTGCGTGGTGGGATTGATGCGGCCGGTGGAAACCTGTGGCGCGACCTTGATCATGACTTGGGCATCTTCGGTTATGGTGGGCGTGACCGTCATGATCACGCCGACATCCAGGAAGTTGACGCTTTGGAGGGTGCTGGTTTGGGTGGTCGTGGAAAGCAGGTATCCGATTTTGCCACCAACTTGGATCCGGGCTTGTTGATTGTTCAGCACGGTGACTTTGGGCGAAGCCAGGGTCTTGGCATCTGTGGTGGTTTTGAGTGCGTCGAGTAAGCCTTCCAAGTCGGATCCATCCAATCGAATCATCGATGTGGGTGCATTGGACGACGCCAATCCGACCGTGCTGACGGTGAGATCTGAATTGGCAAGTTTAAGCAAGTGTTGAAAGTTTACGCCGTGTCGAGAATTGTCTTTTAACAATATCTGCAACACGTGGGCTTCGATTTGGACCTGGCGCGGCGCGTGATCGACTTGGTAGATGTACTGTTCGATGCGCGAGAGGTAATCTGGCAAGTCTTCGACAACCAATTGCTCTTGAGTGCGCATGCGATCGGTGGGCATGGTCTGCGTAACGAATGACTTACCGACTGGTGAGAGTAAACCTTGCACAACTTTGTCGACGTCGGTAGCGGCTATGTAGTTCAAATCGAACACCAGCACCGAGCGACCCTGAACAGCTGGCGAGGCACGTTTCTCTTCCGACACTTTGGATACGATGACGATGTCTTTCTGCCTGGCCCATACGTAGCCATTGGCGGACAAGAGGGCGTCGAGCGTATCGGCAAGCGGAGCTCGCGAGATAGTGACCGAGACACGTTCGATCATCTCCGCACTAGTGACCACGTTTAGTCCATGCTGCTGGGCGATCATGGTGAGAATGCTACTCAGCGATGCATCTTTGGCGTTGAGCGTGACGAGGTTGTCCTTGACGCTGTACTGTACATCTTGGTCTTCAATGGGCGAAGGTAGCTCCAGCCAATTCGAAGTCTCTGAATCAAGTGGTTCTGGTGTCGGCAAGCGGCGGGAGGATGAAGGCTGGACGGGTTTGGGCAGCTCTTTGGTCGCGTTGGCAGGCTGGGCGATCGCTGAGTTGCGCCGGGGTATTGGCGGTGGTACTGGTACAGCGGGAACGACGGGAGCGAGTTGTTCGTTGCCCGGTGAGTGCGTCATTGCCGGCGATGCAATCGTACGCGAATCGGCTTGCTCTTTGTTAAGCGTCGCACAACCGCAGGCGGCGGTGATGAGCGGGCAGATGGCGAGAGCCAGCCGTAAGCCCATCGTGCGCTGACGAGATTGATGAGCTGTAGCCGATACCCAGCGCATAGCGATGTAACTTGGGGAAGAATCTGTGCAAATGGATGTTCGGCCATTTCCAGCATCGGCATTGATCGTAGACAAGTTAACTCGAAGCCGCAAATTCTGCGCAGACGTCAAAGTCAACGATGACGGTTGGATATCCATCCGAGCCAATAGAGATTGCCCCCTGCAAGCCGGCGGCTGTAGAGCGTCTGTCCCCAGCCGCTCGGCACCCGCTCGGATCGCTGCGAGCGTGGGGACAGACGCTCAGCGCCGACACTCAACGCCCCCGGGCTCTGTCCCAGGTGGACGGGGACGCTCTCTGAAATTTTCGAAATCTTTTTAGATGCGTCTGGAGCCTGTTTGGATAGTAGGTTCAAGGGGTGTGAATGGAGTGGCGACGGGCAACGCTTGGCCGCTATGGCAGGCTGGGAAGCATAAACTGCCTAAATGGCTGATCGTTCTGCCAAAAACTCACGAACCCGCGGGACTTTGAATGTCCGAGGGTTTGCAAAAAGGAATCATGCAGATTTCGTGAAGTTGTCGCCCGTATGCTTGCTTGCTAGCCAGTTGATCGATAACCTCTTTGCCTTAGATTGCACAATCTGCGATGACTGCGCAAGCAGTTCACGCGAGCGTAAGTGGAAACAGGCACAACAAGGTCAGGGGCGATACGCACATGGCATCAATGGTTGAGCGAAGAATGGTCTCCCGGTCGAAACGCAACACTTCACGACGAGTATCAGCTCATCGTTGTACAGTGTTGGAGCAACTAGAAAATCGGATCGTCTTCGACACGACGCCCTTTGACTTGAGCATGGGACCTCTCCTGCAGGACTGGAATAACGTCGGCTTGATCTCCACAACCAATGATTGGAGTGGCGTACCAAGCATCATGGGTTATCGTGGCGATGATATCGTCACAGCTACTGGAGCCGATCCTCAGACGGCAACTGCGGAAGGCACTAACGTCGTCAACGTTGGCGCTAACCAAACCAATCCAAATACAAATACTAGCGGGGGCATAGCAGAGTTTGAGATAGCCGATCCAGTAGTTGCGTTGCAAGGTTCTGGAACTGCCGACGCCCCGCATTTGGCTTTCTATTTGAATGCTACGGGGCGAGGTAACATTGTAATCAACTACAAACTTCGCGACGTAGATGGTAGTGCAGACAATGCAATTCAACCGGTCGCTCTGCAGTATCGCGTCGGGAACACCGGTGTATTCACGAATATCCCATCGGCTTTTGTAGCTGATGCGACCACTGGCGGTTCTGCGACACAGGAGACGTCAGTCAGCGCTACGTTGCCAGTTTCCGCCGAAGATCAAGCACTTGTACTAGTGCGGGTTCTCACCACTAATGCTGTGGGCAGCGACGAGTGGGTGGGGATCGATGACATTGCGATCACCAGCGATGTTTATGTGCCACCATCGAATCCCAACTTTACGATCGTCACTGATACCGGCAGTTTGTTGAAGGCCGAAGGGGATAGTGGCAACACGAGTTACACGTTCACCGTTACTCGCAATGCCAATACGGGTGTGGCAGCCAGCGTTGATTGGGCCATTGCTGGTGGAGCTGTCGGCGGTGCATCCGCCGCTGCTGACGCCAGTGATTTCGCGGCCCCAATCAGCGGTACGGTCAGCTTTGGAATCGGTGAGACGACGCAGACAGTCACCGTGCAAGTAGTCGGCGATACCTCGATCGAAGCCGACGAAGGTTTCTCAGTAGTGCTCGCCAATCCGTTGCCAGCCGGTGCCACGATTGGTGCCGGACAAGGCTCGGCAAACGCAGCCATTGCCAACGATGATGCCCTGCAGAGCTTGCAACCAGGCGACGTAGTATTGACCGCCGTTAGCGGTGCCCCCACGCCGGATATCTTTACCTTTGTGCCCTTGGTTAATTTGACGGCCGGCGAGACTCTTTACTTTACGGACAATGGTTGGTCTGCGACCGGTGCGGCGGGCACGCTGGGTACCGCCGAAGGTCTCATCACCTTTACTGTGGGCGCATCGGGCTTGACTCGGGGTTCGAAGGTTCAAGTAGATTTGAGCCCAGACGCACTTTCGGCCAGCGTCTTGCCAGCCAGTGCCGGTAGCGCAGTAGTCAGCGGCACTTTCAACATCACCAGTGGCGACAACTTGTTTGCCTACACGGCCAGTCAACTGCTGCCTAAGATGCTCTTCGGCGTGAACCTGGGCGCAACTTGGGTGCCGACTTCATTTTCTAACGCCACCTCGTTTCTGCCACCAGACTTGATTGTAGGACAGAGCGCGGTTGAGGCGCTGGCTGCAGTACCTGTGTCACAGGCACAGTATGATCATTCACCGAATGTAGGCAGTGCCAGCACGCTACGCAACGCAGTGGCTGACATTACCAATTGGGTAACCGATCCGAGTACCTCAGTGCGGATTACTATCAATACGGACAACTTAACTGTTGGCGCGGCTGCAATTGTTTCGCCGGTTTCTGGTTTGGTGACAACCGAAGCGGGCGGCACGGTCAGCTTCACCATCGTGCTCTCCGAGCAACCCACAGCGGACGTTACGATCGGCTTGTCTTCCAGCAACACCGCTGAAGGTACTGTGGCACCGACTTCCGTCACGTTCACGAATGCAAATTGGAGCGAACCCCAAGCAATCACCATTACCGGTGTCGATGATGTGCTGATCGATGGCGATGTAACCTACAGCATCATCACCACGACCACCAGCAGCACCGACCCTGCGTTTAACAATTTGCCAGTGGACGATGTCAGTGTTACCAATACAGATAACGACCTGCCCGGTGTTACGGTAACTCCTACTTCGGGACTAATTACTACGGAACTTGGTGGCACAGCCATCTTTACCGTGGTGCTGACCAGCCAGCCAAGTGCAGATGTGACCATTGCCCTGACCTCCAGCAACATCGCCGAAGGCACAGTTGCGCCTGCGTCGCTGGTCTTCACCTCAGCCAATTGGGATTCGCCACAAGCGGCCACGGTTACTGGTGTCGACGATTCAGTCATCGACGGTGCGATCAGTTACACCATTCAGACCGTCGCCACCAGCGCGGATGTCAACTACAGCAATATAGCGGTCGATGATGTCTCGGTGACCAACCTGGATGACGATCGCAATACCAGCGCTTTGATCAACGAGATTCTGCAGAATCCAGCCGACACGGATAACCCCTTCGAGTATATAGAACTGATCGGCCTGCCCAGCTCGACACTGGGTGGCTACTACTTTGTTCAATTCGAAGGTGATACCGGCGCAGCTCAAGGTACTGCCGATTTCGTGGTGAACCTATCCAGTTTTGCCTTCGGCACCAATGGTTTACTGGTGATTAAGTCACCGACCGGCGGGTTCACCGTGCCCGGCGCGACTACAGTTATTACCGACGTCCAGTTAGATAACGGTGGTGGTGGTATCGAGAACGGCACAGTGACTTCAATGCTCATCTATAGTCCTGACCTGCCCATCGTTGAAGGCACCGACTATGACACCGGAAGTGGATTGAGCTTGCCCGTCGGGGCCATCATTCAAGATTCGATTGGTTGGACCGATGGCGGCGCTACAGATGCTGTTTATGGCGGCGTGGTCTTGTCGATTAACTCAACGGCCCCAGCTGCAGATGGTGCTACACGTATCGTGGGTGATGCAACACCGAACGAAGTTAGTGCGTGGTACGGCGCAGATATGCTGAATACGATTGGCAATGCTTCGGTGGAGTATGATCCAGCGCGCGGCAGCTCGAATCTGCCAGTGGGAGCCGTCATTACTCCTGGCGATACCAATTATGTAGCTGGCAATCAGCCTCCTGTCGTCGCAGCCGATGCCAGTAGCGTAACGGGTGCCGAGGGCACGACGATCACCAATACAGGCACATGGTCAGATCCCGACGCCACCGACGTCGTAACCTTGACAGCATCGACAGGCACGGTGGTGAAGAATATCGATGGCACTTGGAGCTGGAGCATCGTCAGCACCGACGATCTGGCCGCTACCAACGTGACCATTACGGCTGATGATGGAAATGGCAATACAGCAACTGCGACCTTTAGCTATTCCGTGACCAATGCCGATCCGACAGTCGCAGTTAGCAACGCAGCAGTAAGCGGTGCAGTGCTGTCAACGATTACCAACAGCGGCACCTTCAGTGATGTAGCCGCTGACACGGTAACTTTAGGAGCATCGACTGGCACGATTGTCAACAACGGCAATGGTACCTGGTCGTGGTCGATTACTCCGACAGCTGTCGTTAACAATGAACTGGTGACCATTACTGCCACAGATGAAGATGGTGGATCGAGCCAGGTGACCTTTACCTACTCGGCGTTTGTGGCGGTTGTAAATCGTCAAGTCTTTTACAACAACTCCGGATTTGAAACTAACGGTGGAGTTAACGCGTCGCTGGACGCCAACAAAGTCCTGTTGTCAGCTGGACTGACTACTCAGCAGACGGGCCCAGCCAATGTGATCGGTTACACGCGTGGCATCAATGGAGTGGTGTTAGATGTGGCTGGTTTGGCCAGCACGGCCCTGACTGCAGCAGATTTCATTCTGCGGGTGGCTCCACCTGGTGCCTCGGGCTTGGTCAATCCCAGCACTTGGAATGCGGCACCTGGTCCCTCGGCCATTGCTGTCACTGCGGGAAACGCTTCGACCGCAGCCCGCATTCGACTGGAGTGGACTGACAATCAGATTCAAAATACCTGGCTGCAGATTATTGTCCGGGCCAATGCCAATACTGGTTTGTTGTCACCAGCGGTGTTCTACCTCGGGCATGCTCTGGGTGATGTCAACTTTACGGCTGCATATCGCGTAACCGGGGCAGATCTGAGTTCGATTCAAGCCTTCATTTCCAATAGTCTGGTTTCGGTCAATGAAAATCGAGATGTGAACAAAGATCGTCGTATAACCGGCGCGGATTTGTCCTTTGTTCAGCAGCGCATCAGCAACAACGTATTGTTGAACAACATCACGATTCCCGCGGCGGGCTCTGCCGAAGAAGGGGCTAGCGGTGCATTGCCCCGCTTGGCTCCAAGACTGGACGGTCGATTCCTGGGTGGTTCGATCAGTTTGTCCAATGGTTCTGTCCGCTCAGCCAGCGGCCGTGATTCTAACTTGATCGAACAAACACCAAGCGACCGAGTGGTTTCCAGCCCATACCCCGTTTCTAGGGAATTGCCACTGCGTTTGAACGCTGTAGTCGGTGCCAAGCCGCAGCCAAAGGTCGTTGATGAAATTTTGGGTGATTCACTCGATAAGTTGTTGAATGCAGATTGGTTTTGATTAGTGTAGCGCAAAAGCGAAACTTCGCGCCTTGCAAAAGTTAACTCGTTTGAATGTTGAGAGTCCTACGAATGAAATATTTACTGTTGTGCCTGGCATGCGTGCTTGGATTAGCTCAAACTGCTTCGGCGGACTTGATATTCACCGTTGTACCTAATTCGATTGACACATTTGTGGCTGGTCAAACAGCACAGTTCAATGTCTTCGTTCGTTCTGATCAAGCAGGTGGCCAAGAGGTAATCACTCTTGATTTGAACGCGTTGGCTGGAGCGGGCGATGGCACTGGCGGTGTCTTTTCATCTGGAGACACATTGCTTTTGGGCGGTGTGCCATTTGATGTGGCGTCAACACCTGGGCAAGCCTTCTCGACGAACTTCTCTGCCGCTGGAGTCAATATTCCGTTTGCTGATGGCGTGGGAGCCAATTTGGGTGTGCTGCACGCGAGGCTGTTTCTCGATACGACAGGTGTAGCCCTTGGCACCTACGACCTGACGCTCGACAGTTTGGACTCCACACCATTTTGGAATGGCGTGGGCGTTCCTCCTGGTCCGATTACTACCTCAGGTGTATTCACGTCCTACACGATTGTGCCGGTACCGGAGCCAGCATCTTTGGCACTGATTGGCATGGCTGGCGCCGCTGTTGTGCATCGGGTTCGTCGTCGCATTCGCAAGCCAGCCAACTAGAGTATCAGCATCGGTTAATTGAATTGACAACGCTGTGCCCAAGGCGTTTGTACCGGACGAGAGCCAAGTTGCTGGCGGTCGAGCAACTGGAACACCGTCTGGCACTGGCTGTCGGTGATTTGAGAATCGTCACCTATAACGTCTTGGCCTTCGATGGCACTCCGAGCCCCAATGTCGGTTCGATACTGCAAGCCATCGGTACTGAGTCGGTCAGCGGTCGCACGCGTCCCGTAGATGTAGTCGCTCTCCAAGAAGTGCGCAACCAGGCCACCACGACCGCCGCGGTGGTCGCGCAGCTCAATAGCATCTACGGAGCTGGTAAGTATCGCAGCGGCAACCTCAATGGACTCTCGCTCTCGGGAAACGAAACCGTCGGTCTAGTCTACAATTCACAGACCGTGCAGTTGGTCAGCGAAGTAGGCATCGGTTCCGTGTCCTCCTCTGCCGCAGCACGACAGCCCATTCGTTATCGTTTGCGGCCCCTTGAGGTTCCCAGCGGCCATGACATCTATCTGTACAACAGTCATTACAAAGCCAGCGATACGGCCAGCGATCTGGCGCGACGTAACATCGAAGCTCAGTCGATTCGTTCCGACGCGGATGCCCTGGGCGCAGGTGCACACGTAATCTATGCGGGTGATTTTAATGTCAAGAGTAGCTTAGAAGCCTCGTTTCAAACCTTGCTGGCCAGCGGTCATGGTCAAGCGCTCGACCCGGTTGATCGTTTAGGGCAATGGAGTGGCAATTCGAGTTTCGTAGGACTCTTTAGTCAAGCGCCGCTGATGAATCCACCCTCTGGCTTCGTCGGTGGTGGCTTGGATGATCGTTTTGATTTTCAGTTGCTCAGTGGCGAATGGATCGATGGTCAGGGATACGAGTATGTCGCTGGCACCTACCGTAGCTTTGGCAACAATGGTTCCGTACCGGTCAATGGAAATATCAATTCGTCTGCCAATACGGCGCTGCCGGGTTTACCTAATCGAACGACCATTCTCAATCTGCTCACCACGACCTCCGATCATTTGCCCGTCGTGGCCGACTACCGTTTTGCATCGAACCTGGCACCCACTGCCATTACGCTCTCTTCGGCAACGGTAGCTGAAAACGCCGGCCCAACAATGGTCGTGGGCAGCCTCACAACCAGCGATCCAAATGCTGCGGACACACACAGCTACACATTGGTTAGCGGCGTCGGTAGCAGCAGTAATTCCCACTTCACTATCTCTGGATCGAGCCTGCTGACCAGTGGCAGTTTTGCATTGGACGGGACCAACACGTATACCGTTCGTGTGCGAACTGTAGATAGTGGTGGTCTGGCGCTGGAACAAGTCTTAAACATTCTGGTACTCAACGCGCCGCCCGAACTGAGCGTTGCGCAGAGCAGTGTTGCAGGCCCTGTGTTGATCAATTTGGAAAACTCAGGCTCAACAAGTGACGTTCTGTCAGATTCAATTACCCTGACGGCCAGTTCAGGCTCATTGATCCAGCAAGGTGGTGATTGGAGTTGGACGATCACACTCGATCTGGCTACGGTAGATCAGGAGGTCACCATTGTCGCCAGCGACGAAGACGGCGGTCAAACATCGCGAACGTTTCTTGTGACTGCGTGGTCGCAGCCAGGAGGGGCCACTGCCTTCTACAATCGTTCGGGTTATGACAACGCGTTTGGAGTCGATGGCGCAATCGCCACCAATAAGAGCTTGCTGGCTGCGGGTAGCACCGCTCGGACAACCACCTTTGGAAATGTCAGCAGCTATTCGCGCGGGCTCAATGGAATAATCATTGAAGTCTTGGGTTTGGCCGCCAGCGCGCTGACTGCGGATGATTTTACTTTTCGCGTAGCACCGCACTTGGTATCAGGCGCTGTTTCTCCAGTCACATGGCCTGCGGCTCCTGATCCATCGAACATCCATGTGACGGCAGGTACTTCGCTTTTGCCTGGGCGCATTCAATTGGAGTGGCCCGACAATGCAATTGAAAACACGTGGCTTCAGATCATCGTACATCCCACTGCGCGTACTGGATTAGAGTCGCCGGGCGTCTTCTACTTCGGTCATGCATTGGGGGAAGTTAATGGAGCCGCGGCGTATCGCGTTACCGGTGCGGATTTGTCGCTGATACAGAGTGCCATATCCAACGCGTTGGTTGGTGTTCATGACGTTCGCGATGTCAATAAAGATCGTCGCGTCACAGGCGCCGATCTATCGCTGGTCCAGTCGCGGATCTCCAATTCGATTGTGTTGAACAATATCACGATTCCGCCGTCGGGCTCTGCTGATGAGGGAGCCTCCAGTCCAGCGCTGCTGCCCCAGGCTGTCGATGGCTGGATGGCTGGTAATTGGCTCGAGCTGGCACTAGCAAACGCAGCTGTCGATGAGCGGCTTAAGCGTGTGTCCAGGTTCCTCACTTAGCCAGAATCTTTAGCGGTGGGCGAACTTCGGCGCTGGTAGCGGTGAAGTCCAAGCCCAGGGCAGCGGCGACGGTCGAGGCCACTTGGGCTTGTTCGTACTTGTTCTGGGTATCGATACCGCGGGCACTCAGCCCGGGACCAAAGGCGGCAATCCATATGTGTTCAGACCCTGATAGTAGTACGCTGTGATTCTTCCAGCCCTCGCGACCGTCACCGCGACCATGATCGGTGGTCACGATAAAAAGGGTTTGATCTTTATACTCGGGCAGCGACTGACAGGTGTCCCAGAGCATTTCGATGAAGCGATCATTCTGCTGCGCGGTTAAGAGGTAACGATCATAGCGGCCCATGTGTGCCCAATCATCGGTCTCACCTAGCGAAACAAACAACACACGAGGACGATTGGTTTTCAATTCTTCGATCGCGCCGCTGGTAGTCAAGACATCGTAGCGCACGCCGTCCCATTCGTGAAACAACTGTTCGCTGACCAGATTCAGAGCCGCAACCTTGGCCGGATCACCGACGGTCAGCGGTTGCCAACCGGCATTCACAGGAACGCCGCTGCGTTTGTCATTGATGATGTAAGGAAAGACATCCCACGAAGTGTAGGCAGCGACCTTGCCTTTGAAATCCTCTTTCGCGTTCAGCCATTCCAGGACAGTCACGTTTTCGTTGTACTTCTTGTCATTACTGTTAACGCGCGGGTCAGGTTTGCCAGTCAGGATTTCGTTGTAGCCAGGATAGGAGAAGTACAAACCGTTGGTGACACTGACACGCGAATCGGATTCCAAGTCACCAGCGATCCAGCCTCGATCTGATTGGCATTGTTGCCACAAGAACGGCATCAGCAGTTCGCGGCGCTCGGTCCTGGATTCTCGCCAATATTGTGCTTTGATCTCGTCGGGCTTCTTAACACCATTTTCACTAACAATTAACCTCTGGTCAGCTCCGCCAAACACCTCTTCGCTGCGCAAGCCATCAAGGGTAATCAGCACAACGTTGCGCACGGTACTGGACTGCGCTAATACGTTTTCATCAGCGGAAACGAGCACATGCATCACAATAATCAACAGGCAAAGCGCACGAATGCGAAACGCGAACATGGTGATCAAGATCTTCATAAGCACGGCGACACGTCCAATTCGGGATTAGGGCACAAACAGGAATCAAGGATTCATCGGAATTGCAGTCAGCACCTGATCCGCGTAGACTACTCGTCGGCTCATGGTAAGTCTAGGGACTGATCGTGAACTTCGGCGCCGACGATCTCTCGATCGAATGTCTAATCAAACAAAGGTCTTCTCGTGAGTTCAGATGTCGCCCGACAGCGTCACGACTACCAGAGCGCAATATGGGCAGTGGCGGCTGCCTTTGGCTGTTACTTCTGCATGTATGCCTTTCGCAAGCCGTTCACCGTAGCTGAATTCAGTGGCGACGAGAACATCTGGGGGATGAGCTTCAAGACACTGCTGGTCACTTCGCAGATCATGGGCTACACCCTTTCGAAGTTCGTAGGTGTAAAAGTCATCTCCGAGATGACAGCCAATCAACGCCCGCGTATGTTGTTGGCGTTGGTCCTGTTAGCAGAGCTTGCGCTGTTGTTGTTCGCGATTGTGCCGCGACCATGGAATGCCTTCTGCCTGTTCTTAAACGGCTTGCCGCTAGGGATGATATTCGGACTGGTGCTGGGGCAATTGGAAGGTCGCCGGCTAACCGAAGCATTGACTGCTGGCCTGTGCACGAGCTTTATACTTGCCGATGGCTTCTGCAAGACGGTTGGTAAATGGCTGCTAGACCTCAACGTCCCAGAGCACTGGATGCCGATGGCGACCGGGGCAATTTTTTTGGGTCCGTTGGGTGTGTTTGTCTATATGCTGGCCATGGTCAAACCGCCCGATGATTACGATCGGCAGCACCGCAACGAGCGCGTGGCCCTTAATCGCGCGGGCCGCTGGCTGTTGTTCAGACAATACGCCTGGGGGTTGTTGCCGATCATCGCCATGTATTTGATCGTGACGATTGTGCGCAGTATTCGCGCCGACTTTGCGCCCGAGCTATGGCGCGGAATGAATGTCGCCGCGCCGCCAACAATTTATACAACTTCGGAAACGTGGGTCGCGCTAATCGTGCTCTTGATCAATGGCGCCGCTGTTCTGATTCATAACAATGCGCGGGCCTTCAGCGTCTCACTGGGAACTTGCCTGGTCGGTGGCCTCATCATGGGCCTGGCCATTATGGGCTGGAACCGCGGTTGGATTAGCGGCTTCTGGTTTATGGTGCTGATGGGTCAAGGGCTCTACTTGCCGTATGTGGCAGTGCACACCACACTCTTTGAGCGCTTGCTCGCCATGACGAGGCAACCGGGCAACATCGGCTTCTTGATGTACCTGGTCGATTCAATCGGTTATTTAGGCTACGTAGCTGTCATCGTTATGCGCAACAGTCGTAAAGATCAAGATCACGACCAGGTATTTCAACTGTTCATGATGTGGAGTTGGCTATGTGCGCTGGTGACCATCGCCTGCGCTGTGGCGACTTGGGCCTATTTCAAGTTTGTGTATCACAACAAGTTGCTGGCCAGTTCAGCCAGCGTCGAGCGTTCGCCCTTCTCTAGTGAAACGTGTCCGTAGATGCCCTGTCCTACCATACGGTTGATCAAATAGGTCAGGCCGTTGGAGAGTGAATCCAGGTAAGGATGATCAATCTGCTGGATGTCGCCGGTGAAGACCATTTTGGTACCTTCGGCGGCGCGAGTGATGATCGTTTTGATTTCGTGGGGCGTCAGGTTCTGAGCTTCGTCAACGATCAAGAACACGCGATGCAGCGATCGCCCGCGAATGTAGGGCAGGGGCGTTATCTCGACTTGATTGCTGGCGAGAAATTCTTGGCCGCTCTGACTGGACGGTTGACCTACTTTGTCACCGGCGCGCTGTGGATTGATCACAGCCAGGTTGTCGTACAGCGGTTGCATATACGGATCGAGCTTGGCATCGATATCTCCCGGCAAGAACCCTAAGTCGCGGTTGCTCAGCGGTACGGCCGGCCGAGCCAGGAGCGTTTGCCGATACCGATTGCGACATTCCAACGCCGCGGCCAGGGCCAAGAGTGTCTTGCCCGAACCGGCCTGGCCAGTCAGCGTGACCAGTTTCAAGTTGTCATCCATCAACGCTCGCAGCGCAAAAGATTGTTCAGCATTGCGAGGTTGAATACCGCTAGCGCTTACTCGATCAATCCGCACGTACATCTTTTCTTTAGCGTTGTACGTGGCCAACACCGAGCGCGATCCGCTGCGCATGATGAAGTTTTCGTTGGCGATTGGCTGGTTGATCTGAGGCAGGGTGGCCGCAGGGACGTGTCCACCATTGTTGGAAAACGGTGCCAATTGTTCAGCGTCGATATCTTCAATCAATCGCTTGCCGGTATACAACTTGTCAAAGCTCTCGACCTTGTCGGTGTTGTAGTCTTGCGCGGTCAGGCCAAAGGATTTGGCCTTCATGCGCAGGTTGGTATCTTTGGTCACCAATACCACCGGCCGCGGCGCGGCCTCGTGTTTTACGTTGAGAGCCACGTTGAGGATGCGGTGATCAGGACTGTCATCCAGAAACGCCTTGGCCAGGTCCGGATGGCGCTCGCCGCCCAGCATCACACGAATGGAACCACGACCAGCGCCCAGTGAGACCCCTTCGGCCAGGAAGGCATCGCCGGTCAATTCGTCGACGATGCGCAGAAAAGCGCGAGCTTGAAAGTTGACGTCCTCGTTGCCCTTCTTGAACTGATCGAGTTCTTCTAAGACGACAATGGGAATAACGACATCATGCTCCTTAAAGTTTCGCACGCAGTTGGCGTCGTGCAAGATAACGTTGGTGTCGATCACGAATACCTTGCGAAGCGCAGATCCTGCTGCAGTCATCAATGGTCCTTCAAAGCAATGTGGAAAGGAGCCGCAATCACTCCCTGACTTCACCCAATATCTTCATCGAAAATTTCGCATTTCGACATCCGGCTGTCAAACTTCCGGATTCCAATATCTGGTGTAATGTATATCCCAGCCCGGCACCAGCCCCGCAAGGAGTTTCAGATGTTTCCAATATCCGAGTTTCGAGATCAAATTCGCCGCGACGGTGGCCTCAGCCGACGTTCGTTTGTCTCTTATGCGGCGGCACTGGCGGCGATTCCCTGGCTGGGCCGCGCGGCTTGCGCAGTGGAAAATAACCCCGGCTATACCGCTAACCCCTTTGCTCTGGGGGTCGCCTCGGGCGATCCTGATTCAACCAGCGTCGTACTGTGGACACGCATTGCCCCAGAACCTTTGGTGCCTGGTGGTGGTATGGATCGTCGGGTGGTTAACGTCCAATGGGAACTGGCCGAGGACGAGGCTTTCAACAAGCTCGTCGCACAAGGTACCGAAATAGCCACACCGAGTTTGGGGCACTCGGTTCACGCCGAAGTTGTGGGGCTCAAGCCAGGTGCCTGGTACTGGTATCGCTTTCGTTCGGGTGATGCCATCAGCCCTGTCGGTCGCACTCGGACCATGCCGGAATTAACCTCCACGCCTGAACAATTGCGATTCGCGGTGACTTCATGCCAAAACTTTGAACAAGGTTTGTACACCGCCTACGAGCAAATGGCGCGCGATCACGTGGACCTGGTCTTCCATCTGGGCGACTACATTTATGAATACGAAGCAGGTCGCAATGGCAAAGTGCGAACACATATCGGGGCCGAGATCAATTCGCTGGATGAGTATCGCATTCGCCATTCGCAGTATCGCTCGGACTCATTGCTGTCCGGCATGCACGCGCAGTGCCCTTGGATCGTGACCTGGGATGATCACGAGTTTGACAACAACTGCGCCTCGGCGACTTCGGAACAGAAAGAGGTGGACCCAGTCAATTTCTTGATCCGTCGCGCCAATGCCTACCAGGCATATTACGAGATGATGCCACTGCGTCGCAGTTGTTTGCCACACGGCCCCGACATGCAGCTTTACCGTCAAGCCAGCTTCGGACAGCTGGCAAATTTCATGGTGCTCGATACTCGACAGTATCGCACCGATCAACCCAACGACGACAAAAAGTCACCGCTCAACGATGCGGCCCTCGCGAATTCCGGCAGCATGCTCGGCGCGACCCAACGCGGCTGGCTCTGTCAGAGCTTGATTCAAACACAAGCTCATTGGAATGTGCTGGCTCAGCAGGTGATGATGGGCATGGTCGGTTTTGCGCTCGAAGGGGACGAACTGAAGTACTCGATGGACCAGTGGCCCGGCTATGCTTACGAACGTATGCAGCTGATGAAGTTTATGGCCGAGCGTCGTGTTCCTAATCCGGTGGTACTCACCGGAGACATTCATTCCAATTGGGCCAATGAACTGCGGGTGGATGATCGACGCAGCGACGAACCGGTCGTGGCCTCCGAGTTTGTGGCGACGTCCCTCTCCAGTGGTGGCGATGGCATGGATCAACCCAAGGGGCATGACCGCGTGCTGGCGGCCAACGCAGGTGTCAAGTTCATGAATGCCCAGCGCGGTTACATCTTGTGTGACGTGACGCCCAAGACTTGGCGCTCGGATTACATCATCGTCGACAAAGTCACCGAACCCGGTGGCAAGTGTACCTCGCGGGCTGCGTTCGTGGTTGAAAACGGTGACCCGCACATCAAGCCAGCGTAACGCGGTCGGTTTTTCGTAGCCACCGCTGCCAAGCGGTGGATGTGGGAAGGGAGTCCACCGTCTGGTGACGGTGGCTACGCGGTGAGTATCTTACCAGCGTGATCGCAACTCGCTCTTCAATGCAGCGCGTTCGCGCTCGATCTCTTTACTGGTTCGAACTCCCGAGCGTCGAAATAGTTCTAACGGCGGACACCAACCCTGCACCGCGTGTTGTAGTAAGAAAACTGCCACTGCAGTTGGTAATAACAAGAACCGTTTGTCAACCATGGTGCCAAGAGCTATACCCAGCAAAGACACGGTTGCCGCGTTGGCTTCCAGGGTGCGCTCGATATCCCACTCATCATCCAGTGCCTGCAATCGATTTTCGATCGCCGAGCGGCCCTGCCGCGTATAGTGACGGATATTTTCGTCAGTCTGCCGGCGGATCTCCTCGTTAGCGGCTTGGGTGGTATGCAGTGGCACACGTTCGACAGTCGATGGTAACATGTTTGAACTCCTGTTATTGCGATCCGTGTCAGGTTTGTCTGGATTCCATGAATCGTCAGGCAAATACGGTACCGCAAACGCAGGGCCAATTACTTTATATGTAAACTATTGCAAAAGGTTCTACACGATGGATCAGCGACTGGTGGAGCAGTTAGAGCATCGCATTGAAGAAGCACTTGTTGAAATCATGGACGACATGAATGCTCGCCGCCTGCCGCTGGTGCCATCGCCTCATACTCTGCATCTGATGGCCAAAGCGGCGGTGACGGTTTACGAAGCGGCAGTCGAAAGAGGTTCGGACAAGCGGCAATAGCGCTCGCCAGTGGCCAGCAGGTCTACTTCACTCGTTTATACACGCCGTGCATGAACATCTTCCACGAGCCGTCAGGGTTGAGAGTCTGGGAACTGAGTGTGTGCTGGTCGGCGTCGATTATTTCGATGATATCCTGATATTTGGCCATGCCTTCGCCAGTGAAACTGGGCCCTTCGCAATCGAGCGTCAGCACTTTGCGATTAGCGTCTAGCGAACCGTTGTAGGGCCACAGGTGGTTCATGCAGGAAGAAACGAAACTGCCCACAAATCGCCCCAGTTCCGGGTTAAAACCCAGCGTGATGATCGACGTAGCCATATCTCCATCGGGCATTTCCGCAGATAGCTCACCGAGGATCCACAGTTCACCCAGCTTGCGCGTAACTTGTTTTCCAGTCGATTTCACAGCCGGTTGATCAGGCCCCATGTCGCATTCATGAGAGATTTCCCAGTGGCCGACCAGTTGATGTAGCCATTGATGCTCGGCTGTTGGATTTGGTATTTGCATTTGTCTCTCGCATTAGGGGATATCGATTTGATTTTACAGGCGATGGTTGCCCAGATTGAATCCTAAGCGACCAGTGCTCTCCAATAATAATCGATCGAGGTTACGCATATTCGACAACCTTTTTTGTAGGGGAAGCCGTCAAGGATTTCTTTCCGGCAAGAACGCACCGCAGTTTTGCTCTTTCTATTTAAACGCAGAGTTCGCAGAGTCCGCAGAGAAAACGTGGCGGTTGAAGATGGCGATCACGCCTCGGGTTACCACGAATCTTTGACGGTCGCTAGCCGACCGTTCTTCTCTGCGACTCTCTGCGTCTCTGCGTTTTTTACCGGAACGCTCTAACCGTTCGGAATCCAAGGGCCCACTGTCGAGATAGTTCTGATGAACTCGTCGCAGATCGGCACAGTTTTGGCTAAGGGAAAGCGCGATACATTTTTCCCCCACCCCATAGAGAGTCACCCAAGCATGTTTGTACGACCGTTTATTTTGGGACTGTCGATGATCGCCCTGGCGACCCTGCCAGTGTTCGCACAAAATCAGCCGACCCAAAACCAAAATCAGCAGAATCAGAATCAGCCAAATCAAACTCAGCCAAATCAAACTCAGATCGAGACCACCACAGCCAATGCTGGGGAGATTCACCAGACGGCCAGCGGCAAGACTCCGTCGTTGACCACGCAACAAGGAGTACCGATTGCCGACGATCAAAACTCACTGAAAGTTGGCGAGCACGGTGCGGCGTTGCTGGAAGACTTCATTCTGCGCGAGAAGCTGTTTCACTTTGATCACGAACGCATTCCAGAGCGGGTGGTGCATGCTCGTGGATTTGGGGTGCACGGATACTTCGAGAACTATAAACCGCTGAGCCAGCTGACCAAGGCTGATCTGTTTCAAAGGGCTGGCGAGAAGACGCCCGTATTCGTGCGATTCTCGACAGTGGCCGGAAGCAAGGGTTCACCCGATGTGGCACGTGATGTCCGCGGTTTTGCCGTCAAGTTCTATACGCAAGAAGGCAATTGGGACATCGTTGGCAATAACATTCCTGTCTTCTTCATTCAAGATGCGATCAAATTTCCCGATCTAATTCACGCTGCCAAACCAGAGCCCGATCGCGGCTTCCCCCAGGCTCAAACAGCGCATACTAACTTCTGGGACTTTATCTCGCTGACTCCCGAGAGCATGAACATGGTTATGTGGATCATGTCCGATCGCACGATTCCACGTTCATTCCGATTCATGGAGGGTTTTGGTGTTCATACGTTTCGCATGGTCAATGCCGAAGGCAAAGCCACCTTCGTCAAGTTCCATTGGAAACCTAAGCAGGGCCTGCAATCGGTCGTGTGGAATGAAGCCGTGAAAATCAACGGTGCTGATCCCGATTACCATCGGCGAGATTTATGGTCAGCTATCGAGATGAAAAGCTATCCCGAATGGGAGTTGGGCTTGCAAGTATTCGACGAGAAGTTCGCCGAGGAATTTGACTTTGATGTGCTCGACGCGACCAAGATCATTCCTGAAGAGTTGGTGCCTGTACAACCAGTTGGTCGATTGGTGCTCAATAAACTGGTCGATAACTTCTTTGCCGAAACCGAACAAGTTGCGTTCTGCACTCAGAACATTGTGCCGGGTATCGACTTTACGGATGATCCACTACTACAGGGCCGCAATTTCTCCTACTTGGATACCCAACTGAAGCGTCTAGGCAGCCCTAACTTCACACAGCTGCCGATCAATGCGCCACGCTGCCCAGTGCATAACTTTACGCAAGATGGTCATATGGCTATGGTCAATCCCAAGGGACGCGTGAACTACGAGCCGAATTCCTACGGCGTCGGCCCACGCGAAGCACCACAGAAGGGATTTAAGTCTTTCCCAGCCAGCCTGGAAGGTAAGAAGGTTCGCGCTCGATCAGAGAAGTTT
Source organism: Rania fehmarnensis (assembly GCF_056494185.1). Classification (NCBI taxonomy): domain Bacteria; kingdom Pseudomonadati; phylum Planctomycetota; class Planctomycetia; order Pirellulales; family Pirellulaceae; genus Rania; species Rania fehmarnensis. Next base: position 7,632,476 of record NZ_CM151398.1, on the reverse strand, counting down.
GCTGATCATTATTCGCAAGCTCGACAGTTCTACGTCAGTCAAACCGAAGTCGAACAGAAGCACATCGCGGACGCGCTTATCTTTGAACTCAGCAAAGTCGACAAGGTTGACGTCCGAGTACGCATGGTCTCGCACCTACTGAACATCGATGAGCAGCTGGCCAAAACTGTGGCCGATGGTCTGCGTATTGGCGAGATGCCTGAGCCGATCAAGGCCGCTCGTGAAGTAAAGCGCGACTTGAAACCATCGCCAGCCCTGAGCATTGTCAAAAATGGTCCGAAGAGTTTTGCGGGGCGCATGGTCGGCGTTTTAGTAACCGACGGCGTCGACGCGGCCCAACTGACCAGCCTGGCCGAGGCGCTGAAAGCCGAGGGAGCAACGTTCAAGTTGATCGCGCCACAGGTGGGTGGAATCAAGACCAGCGAAGGCAAGTTCTACGCAGCCGATGAAAAAATCGACGGTGGTCCTTCAGTGCTGTTTGATGCAGTAGCGATCATGCCTTCCAAGGAAGGCGTAGGGCAATTGGCCAAGATGCCAGCGGTGCGAGATTTTATCGCTGACGCCTTGGCTCATCAGAAGTTTATTGCCTACTCCAAAGTAGCCGAATCCCTGCTCATGCAGGCTGAAGATCACCAAGACCAATTGGTGGTCTTAGACGGAGAGAATGCGGCGAAGGATTTTGTCAAGCGCTGCCGCCAGGTGAGAGCCTGGTAGAGGTGTGTTGGTTGAACGATTGTCGACGCGCCAGCACTTCTTCGGCGCGTCGATACTACTTCGAAAATCATTGCCGAGAGGTGAACATCATGAAGCATGAATCCAAGACAACGCATGACCATAAAGTGATTCGCAAATGGGTGGAAGAGCGCCGCGGTAAGCCTGCCACCGTTGAGCAGACTCAGCATAAGGGAGAAGATGTTGGCTTGTTGCGCATCGATTTCCCAGGCGGCGCTGGCGATCCCCCGCTAACGCATATTACTTGGGAACAGTTCTTCGAAAAGTTTGACGAGGCAAAATTGGCTTTTCTTTATCAGGAACAGAAAGCGGACGGCGAAACGAGTACGTTTTGCAAGTTCGTGAGTCGCCCCTAAGCCGAGGGCGTAGCCGATCTCGCCAGAGATTGGATGAAGTGGCGTTGATGCATCCACAGTCTGGAGACTTCGGCTACAGCTAACGCCGTTGGTTTAGGTGGACCAGGGGTCTTTTCGACGGCGTTTGATGTGGTCAACGGCTGTGGCAAGCGTGAATCGTTCGTTGGTCAGGTCAGCGTCGAGATCTTCCCAGCGGATGGGCATGGCTACTCCACCACCGGCGCGTGCCCGCGGTGAGTAACTGGCTACAGCGGTAGCGCCGCGACCGTTGCGCAAGTAGTCGATAAAGACCTTGCCGCGTCGCGCGGCCTTGGTGATCGTCGAAACGTAGCTTTTGGGCTTTTGCTTGGCGAGTGTTTGCGCTAGCAGCTTGGCAAACTGTTTTAATTCATCCCAGTTCAAGCTGCCGGGTTTAATGGGGGCAACGACATGTAGACCCTTGCCGCCGCTGGTCCTGACAAACGATTTCAATTTCGCCTCGGCCAATAATTCTCGAACATCATGAGCAGCTTCAATTACTAACGACCATTTCGCACCAGGTCCCGGATCTAAATCAAAGATGAACCTATCTGGCTGTTCAATATCCTTGACCAACGCGGGCCAGGGATGAAACTCCAGGGTGTTCAACTGTGCCAGAGCAATCAGGCCTTCGAGATTCTTGACTACCACGTACTGCGTGGTCGCTTTGTCTTCCTGGATGTGAATACGCTCGAGCCCTGAGGGCAGAGCTTCATCAAAGTTCTTCTGGTAGAAACACTTGCCAGCGGCACCTGCGGGGCAACGCAGCAGTGTTAACGGGCGATTGACGATGCCCGGTAGCAGCCACTCGCTCACTTCAATTAAGTAGTTTACGACATCGCCTTTGGTCAGCTGCAATTCCTTGTAGACGACACGATCTGCATGCGAAATGACTGTTGCCCCGCTTGAGCGCGACGCGGCGCGCTTTTTCGAAGTGGACTTCTTGGCACTCGAGCGCGTTCGTTGTGTTTTTGGCATGGTAGGCGTGGCCTTGGGCTCTTCAAGTGTTACCTCGTCGGCCGACTTGTCCTCTCGCAAGCCATGAAATACGGCATGTCTCAAGATCCCATCTTGGGTACGGGTGGCGTAGCTGATTTCGGCGACCAGCACTGGCCGGAGCCAAGTGACGCCGCGCAGTTGAGCGCCCGTGGGCCGACGAGTATAGGGACACTCTTCAGTTTTGAGAGTCGTAAAGCGACGCGCTAGTTCGCCGAGCGACGATTGTGTAAAGCCAGTACCGACGCGTCCGCAATATACAAGGTCATCTCCCGCATAGTAGCCCAGCAGCAGTGCGCCGAATCCCGTGCGATTCCCTGCAGGTTTGGTAACTCCGGCGATAACGAACTCTTGCAGACGAGCGCATTTGATCTTCAACCACGCTTTGGAACGCTTGGATTCGTAGAAGCTGTCCTTTAGCTTTGAAATGATGCCTTCCAGTTTTAGTTCACACGCACCTTCGATGACCTGCTTGCCTGAACCAAGGATATGATCGTGGAAGCGCACGTGAGCGGCCGATTTGCGTTTGGTCAGCGGCTGGAGGAGCTCTGCCAGCAGCGACTTGCGTTCAATCAAAGGAGTGCGAGTTAGATCTCGACCATTCAAATATGGCATGTCGAACACGTGGTAGATCAACCCGCTATCGTCATCCTGCGAAAGGGCATTTTGAAGTTTTTGAAAGTTGGATTGACCCTGATCGTCTTCAGCGATGACCTCTCCGTCGAGCCAGCATTCACTTAGCTCCAGCTTAGTCAACGCCGCCACGATGCTCGGAAAGCGCTGGGACCAATCCAGTCCGCTGCGCGTAAAGAGTTGGACATCATCGCCAGCAACTCGCGCGAGTATGCGATACCCATCTAGCTTGATTTCGTGCAACCAGGCTTGTCCGCTGGGCACCTCTTTGACCAGGGTCGCTAGTTGGGGCCGAAATTCACTGGGAAGAGTAATCCGAGATTTAGTAGGCTTGCCCGCTGCTAGTGAGGGCGTGCGCTTGCGCAAGCTCGATTTGTTTTTGACTGGCTGGTTGATGATTTTTTCACCATCTGCGATCTGAGAAAGGTCGCGACCAGTCAAGACGCTCAGAGGCTTGGATTCGAGGATGTTCAGGCGGTGTTGGGCGGTCGCGTCGTCCTTTTTGATCAGCAACCAATTCTCGTCGCCACGACCGTGCATGCGCACGAGCGTCCAGGCACCCTTTAGCTTCTCGCCATCCAATTGAAAAGAGAGTTTGCCACGTTTCAGCGCTGCCGACACATTGGGTTCATCCGTGCTCCACTGGCCGCGATCCCAGACCATAACGGTGCCACCACCATATTGTCCCTTGGGGATCGTACCTTCGAAAGTTGCATAATCCAACGGGTGATCTTCAACTTGGACCGCCAATGATTTGACTGTCGGGTCGAGACTTGGGCCGTTGGGTACTGCCCAACTCTTGAGGACCCCTTCATGTTCCAGCCTGAAGTCATAATGCAGTCGCGTAGCCGCATGCTTCTGAATGACGAACTGACCCTGGCCCGTCGACTTGGTGGATGCGTCTTGACTACCCCGCGGTTCAGGCGTTTTCGTGAATGAACGTTTGCGATTGTATTCCCGCAGCGACATGATCGACTATGCTCGCTTCTTTTTGGCCGCGGTTTTGGTCGCGGTCTTACTGGTGGTCTTCTTGCGAGTGGACTTGCGAGTGGACTTGCGAAGGTGCGTGCTCTGGCGGCTGGTCTTCGGCTTGGCAACTGTTGACTTGGCCTTCTTTTTCGTTTTGCCATGGCTGCCATGGCCCTCAATGCTGCGCCGCAGCACATCTAAAAAGTTGATCGTTGTCGGTTCGTCATCGGAATCCTCTTCGTCGGGAACATCACGTGGCTCGGTATCGCCGGAAGCGATTTTGTCTTGAATCATTTTCATGACCGCGTCGTGATACTCGTCGTGAAAGTCTTTGGGATTCCACTTGTCGGTCATGCCATCGATCAACTGCATAGCCATATCGCGCTCTTGCTTGGAGGCTTTAACTTTCTGCGACTGGGCAGGCAGGTCGAAGTCCTTCATATCGCGAAGTTCTTGTTGGTAACGCAGCAGCTGCAGTACTAAACCGTCGGCATAGGGTCGCAGGGCAGCGACGTACTGTCGCGTCCGGATAACGACAGTCGCCAGGCCGACGCGCTCGGAGTCGATCAGGGCTGCGCGCAGCAAACCATAGCCTTTGGCTCCGCCTTTTCCTGGCACCAAGTAGTAGGGCTTGTCATAGAATATAGGGTCGATATCGCTCTGATTGACGAACTGCGCGACATCGATCGTGCGCGTTAATTCAGGCGAGGCACGTTGCAGTTCCTCATCGCTCAATAGGACAAGGTTTCCGCCGTCGTCTTCATAACCTTTGACGACTTTGTTCCAAGGAACTTCCTCGCCGGTCTCGTCATTGACGCGCTCGTACCGTACCCGAGCATCATTGCGACTATCGATCAGTCGCAAATTCAGATCCGTACGGCGCTCGGCGGAATATAACACAACCGGGACATTGACCAAGCCAAAGGTAATGTGCCCAGTCCATACAGGTCTGGCCATAGATACACCTCAAACATTTCAGGTGCGTGGGCCAGTGTGCATTCTGCATGCCAATACACGCATCCCAAACAACGCACGTGTCCACTTGCCTTAGGTCGTGTAAGAGGCGTCTAAGGTTGGGTGAGTTGTATGTTTGTCAGGCTGCCAGCAAAGTACTTTTGAGCGCCAAAGCCAATTTCAGCCGGCGCATGGGAATCAAGATTAAAATCGCTGGGTTTAAACAATTTAGATTGAGCCACTTGTTTTCCATCTACTCGCAGCAGTAGGCGATCAGCCAGGCGGATGGCTTCGACGTAATGCCAACCGCTGGGAAACTCATAATCCCAGGTAGCGTTTGCGCCGGCTTCGATCGAGAGGACACGGCCTGAAGGCAAGGTGCCGATGAACAGTCGCCCTTGGTATACGGCCATCGACCAAGCGCGACGATACTTTACATCAGGCGTTTTATCCACTGCGCCTAGCAAGGTCCACTGGTCATCGCGGTCGTAGCGAAAGATTTGTGCGCTGGGCAGCGAACCACCATACAACTTGCCGTTGTATACCAGCAGCGGCATGGCTTCCAGTTCGCCAGCGAATTTGCCCGTGTCTTGCCAACGCGACTCGCCTGTGTATCGATACACGTGCGCTTGTGGCCATTCGCTGACGTGTAGCTGTCCACGATAAATGGCAAAGCCATAAGTCTGAGTGGCGCCGGGTAGCGTGCCTACATGTTTCCACTGCTGTCCATCGAATTGAAATATGGAACCTTCATCGTAACTGGTGGCGAACAGTCCATCTGGGGTAACCGTCATGGCTTCCACGCGTTTGCCATCGGGAACAGCTAAGGCTGTCCAGTTTTGATCGCCTTCGTAACGGAAGAACCCGGCTGGTCGATACAGCGAGCTGGCGTAGAGTCGACCTTGATAGACAACCAAGCTGGCCACGGCTTCTGTTTCTGTTGACAGACTGCCACAAGGCTGCCAAGTGGTGGTTTGGCCGGAAGTCTGCAAGCGAAAGATGTTGCCACCTGAGTTAGGGTTCTCCGATTCAGCCAGGCTGGAACCAGCCAAGCGATACTTCGAGGAAGCAACGTACAGTTGACCATTGTAAACCGCCATGGCGGAGATAGCGTTGGCCTTATCGGGTGAGCCTAAATCTGTCCAACGCTCTCCGCCTTCGAATCGGTAAACATGTCCGGCCTCGTCTTTACCAGCCGAACATGTGGCAGCATACAGCTGCCCATCATGCACGCACATGGCAAATACAAAAACTGCCTGTCCCAGTCGTCCATGATCGGTGAAGTCGGTCTCGAGCCGACCTTGATCGATTCCAAAATGCAGTTGCCGCGAATTGGGTTGGCTATTGGTCACTCCGCCGTGCGTATAAATTCCCAGATGGTAACCCGTGCGAGAATCGGCATCGTATTGATTGATTAAGTCCCCAGCCAGATTGTCTTGCACATTGTCAGCGTTGACCCACATCGAAATCTTGAACGGAGTTGTGCCCAGTTGAGGAGCGCTATCAATCGTGATGCGCGATGAACGGCCATTAAACCTGGCAGAGCCATCGAGTTGGATCTCAGCAGTTGGGTTGAATTGGTCGCGAACAATCGTAACTTGCTGCGAAGTGCTGGCGAGTGGCTGCGACGAATGATCGTTCGTGTCTTGCGTTAGCGGCAAGCGCAAGAGTACTCGCGGCTCTTGAGCGCATAAGCTAGTGCCACTTGCCAGCAGCAAGATGGCAATACAGATAGATTGATACCCATAGTCTCCTTTCGCTCCGCGAAAGGCAAGTGTGTTTGTGATCATCTAATCTGCTTCGGCAAGTTCGGTCGGTTCGTGATGGTATGTTCCTTTTGCGGAGCAAAAGGAGACTATTTAACACGCACAAGTTTCATGATGCGTCCATCTACGTTCCAGTCTTGGACATAGAGGTTGCCATCGTGATCCCAGTAGGAACCGTGAGTGCCGCTGAAGATACCTTCTTGCCATTCGGCTTGAGGGATCTTGTACTCGCGACCCTTCTTTGGATCGGGGTTGTGACCCAATACGGCCATGATCGTATTGCTCTTGTCGAGGATCACCACGCGTCCATGCAGGTCGGGGACCGAAACGTAGTCGCCTTGAACGGCGGCGGATGTCGGCATGCCTAGGCCGTTGATGACTTCTTCGATGAACTCGCCTTCCAGTGAGTAGTGCACGAGCCTGCCTTTGGGTTGATGGTTGCGATCGCAGACCAGTAGTCGCGGTGGATCGTAGCGCGAGTCGAGCACCATGCCGTGAGCCGTGTTGAACTCCTTCAGCTCGTTACCTTTCTTGCCGAAGTGCATCACGTACTTGCCGGTCTGGTCGAACTTGAAAATGTGGTTACTGGCGTAACCGTCCGATAGATAGATGTCACCGCTGGGCGCGACTGCGATCGCCGTGGGGCTGAATTTGTCCAAGTTTAGTCCGGACTCTTTGGGAAATGGTAAACGCAGCGCGATCTTGCCATCGGCGATATTGAACTTGATACCTTCGCCCGCGACATTGCGAGCCCCATAGATGAACTCGGTGTCGCCTTCTTGGCGAATCTTCATATCGTGGATGTTGGAGTAGTCATTACCCAGATAGTTGTGAATGACTTTGCCATCGGGGGAAAACACAAAGACGCCTTCGCTGGCACTGGTGTAAATGTTGCCGGCTTTGTCGATGACTACTGAGCCGTGGGTGGAACCGATGGCAGATTTGCCATCGGGGCGCAATCCCCAGCCGGGCACGGTATCGAAGGTCATAACGCCGCAGCCCATGCGCACAGGCTTGACCTCTTGGGCTAAGGCATGGGGTGCGCATGTCCAGGCAAACAAACACGCAAGCGACAGGGCCAACGAAGTGATTCTCAAGGTGGGACTCCTAGCGGAACGAAGGTCGATGGGGTATGAAGGAATCAACTTACTTTTCAATTTCAGAATTTCAAACTAAAAATTCCAAATTGATTCGCACTAACCTCAAATTTCAGCGTCGACCACTGGCGGCAGTTGTTGTTCTGTTCGCATTTTGGGCAGTTCCTCCGTTGTGGGCTCAAGAGGAAAGCTACTTGAACGTGCCGATGCCGACCATGGGCGGCCAGCAGTTTTGGACTGATTATCGTTGGTCCAGTGGTTGGCGCGTGCAGCGCAATTGGTTGACCGATCACTGGCGACTACTAGATGACAGCGATGTGCGGCGTGCATGGGGATCGCGTGAGGCTTGCATCGCGAAACTCGATCAGCACATCCAAAAGTCGGCTGCAGCGCCGCCGGAGAATGTCGTGGTCTTGTTGCACGGGCTAATGCGATCGGGTGATTCAATGACGCCTCTGGCTCGCGCCACCTTGGACAAACAGTGGCAACCAGTGGTTTTCTCCTATGCGAGTACTCAAGCATCGATCGATGAGCATGCGCGAGCTCTCTGCGAACTGGTCGACAATTTGCCCGGCCAACCACGCCTGGCTTTTGTCGGTCATAGCCTGGGCAACATTGTGGCTCGGCGGGCGATCAAAATGTGGCAGACCGAAGGCGATCCTCGCGAGGTGCTCAAACGTTTGCATCATGTGGTCATGCTCGGTCCGCCCAATCACGGATCGTCGCTGGCCAGATATCTTTCGGGGCTGGGGCTATTCGAAAAGCTGACTGGATCATCGGGCCAAGAGTTGGGCGTAGCCTGGGATGAGTTTCAAGCGAAACTCGCAACCCCGCCCTGCCCTTTTATGATTGTGGCTGGTGATCTATCGGAAAGCTCGCTTAAGAATCCACTGCTCGAAGGTCAAAACGATTTTATTGTCACTGTTGAAGAAACACGCCTGGATGGAGCGGCCGAGAACGTGATTGTGCCTGTAGTGCACGCATATCTTATGTCCGATCGGGACGTCATCGACAAGTCGCTACAGTTTATCGATCAGAATGGCCAGTAAATGATGGCCAGTAGCCCATGGGCGGTGGCAAGGAGAATTTCTGTGCAGTCAGTTCTGGCTGGCGGATCGTTGCTTTTGGTGCTGGGCACGTGGTCACTGTGGACTCCGCAGTGGTTGTTTCCCAGAGTGCCATTGATTTCAGCTCTGGCTGAATTGCCGGAGGGTATCGATCAATGGTTGACTTGGCTATTGCTGGGAAGTTGGCTGGGTGTCAGCGCGGCTTTGTTGGTCTGTCGTGGGCGCTGGTTGGCCTGGTGTTATGCAGGATTATTCGCCGCGCTGGTCGTGCTAGATCAACATCGTTTGCAACCTTGGGGAGTTCACCTGGCGGTTGGTCTGTTGTTGGGAACTTCACGGAAGGACACAGGCTGGAAGCCTATGCCACAGGGAGACACAGGCTGGAAGCCTATGCCACAAGGAGACACAGGCTGGAAGCCTATGCCACAGGGGGACACAGGCTGGAAGCCTATGCCACAGGGGGACACAGGCTGGAAGCCTATGCCACATGATAGAGAATGCGGACAGCGCTGGCTAATCTATCTGACGGCCTCGATCTACATCTATTCGGCTCTCAGTAAATTCGATGCGCAATTCTTGTATACGGTGGGGCAAGATTTTCTCAGTTGTCTGCTAAGTTTGGTGGGTCTGGCCCAGATTCCATTGAGTGAACCAATGCGAGTGGCGTTGGTATGTTGTTTTCCGCTTGGTGAACTGCTGTGCGGGGTGGGGTTGCTGTGGGTACGCTCGCGGACCACTGCGCTGTGGTTGGCAATTATGATGCACATGCTGTTGTTACTGATCTTGGGACCTTGGGGTTTGAATCACTCCTGGGGAGTGCTGCTGTGGAACGCAGTCTTCGTGGCTCAGAATGCCTGGCTGATTCGAGCATTGCGGCCTGATTCAACATCCAATAGACCATCAGTCCTGAACGAAACGTCGGTCGTAAGCGAAACACCAAGAGCGAAGTTAAGGCAACTTGGTGTGGTGCAATGGCTGTGCATTGCCATATTGATCTTGCCGATCGGCGAACGCTGGGGATGGGTCGACCATTGGTTGGGCTGGGCGCTCTATGCACCGCATAGCAGTCGCGCCTCGATTGAAATCGCTGAATCAGCTGTGGATCGGTTGCCAGTAGCGACTCAAGACTATTTCGCCCCCGCTGACCAGCTGGGGTGGCGACGACTGGCAGTTGACCAATGGTCGCTCGACGGCCTAGGCGTGCCGACGTATCCGCAACAAAGGTTCTATGTAGGCGTGGCTCGGGCTCTAGCAGAACGCGTGGACGAATTCGAGATTCGCGTAGTGTTGCAAAGCGTTTCCCAGCGATTCAGCGGGCGCAGGCAGACCACCGTGTTAGAAGGCCGACGCGAGCTGGAACTAGCTGCAGAGCGTTACTGGTTCGGAACGGCTGCGCGGTTTGGTCCCTAGGAGATGCTTTATGTGTAAAGTATTTGTGGTTGATTGGGCTTGTGGCATAGGCTTCCAGCCTGTGTCATGTGGCATAGGCTTCCAGCCTGTGTCGTTACTACCTTTACTGAAACTCAGCTTTGCACAGACTAGTTTTACTTGAAATCCAGCAACAGCTCAGCTGCGGCGATGCCGGATTGGGAATTTGAATGCACACAGGCTGGAAGCCTATGCCACAGAAGACACAGGCTGGAAGCCTATGCCACAGCGATGGGCTAATCTGACTATAATAGGGTTTCTCCAACTCGACTCCCGCCTCAATGTTGTTATTGCCTATGACTATTCATCAGCCGCCTGTCGGCATTCAGCCGCGATTTGCTCTTTTGCATCATGCCATGGACGCGGCTGCTGGACGTTTTGATCACTGGGATCTGATGCTCGAACATTCGGGTAGTTTGTTGACGTTCGAATTGATGCGAGTTCCTTCTGGTCCGGGTTTGATGGAGACGCGGCGACTGAAGGATCACCGCCTGGCTTATTTGGATTACGAAGGGCACATTTCCGATAATCGGGGGCAAGTTTATCGACTGGACCGAGGGCGCTACCGGGAAATACATATTCAAGAGGTCAGTTATCCCCGCCGTTTTCAATACGAATTGACTGGCAGTCGTCTAACTGCTCTGTTGGGGTGCGATCAGCCACTCTTTTTGCTGCCGTTTGGGCAACCTATCGAACTGGAAGTTGTGAAATGGGACCTGCATGATTAGAAGCTTGGTGACTGCTTGGATGCGTATGTTACCCAATCCCGGATCATTGACAGTCTTTTCGCCCGCAAATTAGAATCGGCATCCCCTGATCTTCCCTTAACCCCACATCCCGATCCCATTGCAAAAGGTCGCCTTGATGAGCGAGCATGTCGAAGGCCAAGTCCATACCGTGATGGTGGAACAGCGGCTTTTTCCACCTACTGCCGAGTTCGCTGCCGAAGCTCGCATCAAAAGCCTGGCTGAATACGAGCAGCTATACAAACGCTCGATGGCCGATACTGAGGCCTTTTGGGCAGCCGAAGCCCGCGAGCATTTGTACTGGTCCAAACCGTTCACCAAAACGCTTCAGTGGAACGAACCGTTTGCCGAGTGGTTTTCCGACGGCGAGACCAACGCCAGCGCCAACTGCTTGGATGTGCATATCAACAACGGACTGGGTAACCGCCGAGCGATCATCTGGGAGGGTGAACCGGGCGAGATGCGCGAGCTGACCTACGCCCAGTTGCATCGCGAAGTCTGCCGGGCAGCCAACATGTTAAAGGGGCTCGGCGTCCAGCGCGGCGACGTGGTCAGTATCTACATGCCCATGACGCCCGAATTGGCCGTGGCCATGCTGGCCTGTGCCCGCATCGGTGCTGTGCATTCGGTTATCTTCGCCGGTTTTTCGGCCGAAGCGGTAGCCGATCGCAATAACGATGCTCAGGCCAAGATTCAGATTACCAGTGACGGTTTGTACCGACGCGGCAAGATTCTGCCGTTGAAGCAAACCATTGACGAAGCTCTAGCCAAGAGTCCCAGCATCGAGAAGTGCATTGTCCTCAAACGCGTTGGCAATGAAGTCAACATGACCGCCGGTCGCGACGTTTGGTGGCATGAGCAGATGGAACAGGCCAGCGATGATTGCCCAGCCGAATCATTGCCAGCGGAAACGCCACTGTTCATCCTGTATACCAGCGGGTCGACGGGCAAGCCCAAGGGCATTCGTCATACGACCGCTGGTTACAACTTATTTGCCAAGCGGACCTTTCAGTGGGTCTTCGATCATCGCGATGATGACATCTACTGGTGCACTGCGGATTGCGGATGGATTACGGGACACAGCTACGTAGTCTATGGTCCACTATCGGCTGGCGCTACGGTGCTGATGTATGAAGGCGCGCCCAATTGGCCAGAAGAAGATCGCTTCTGGGCACTGATTGAAAAGTATGGCGTTACGATCCTGTACACAGCTCCCACGGCGATTCGCGCGTTTATCAAGTGGGGCGATCATCACGTTGACAAGCACGATTTGACTAGCTTGAGGTTGCTGGGCAGCGTGGGCGAAGGCATCAATCCAGAAGCTTGGATGTGGTATCACCGTAAAATCGGCGGTGGACGTTGTCCGATTGTGGATACCTGGTGGCAAACGGAAACCGGCGGCATCATGATGTCCCCGTTGCCCGGTGCCATCTCTACCAAACCTGGCAGTTGTACCAAGCCGCTACCCGGTATCAGTCCACGTATCGTCGACGACAAAGGTCAAGAGGTTCCGGCCGGTCGCGGCGGCATGTTGTGCGTCGACAAACCCTGGCCGGGCATGCTGCGTGGTATTTGGGGCGATGACGCGCGGTACCAAGAGCAGTACTGGACCAAGGTGCCAGGCATGTATTTAACTGGGGATAATGCCCGGTGCGATAGCGACGGTTACTTCTGGATCATGGGTCGCATCGACGACGTTATCAACGTGGCTGGCCATCGTTTGAGCACGATCGAAGTCGAAAGTGCCTTGGTATCGCACCCGGCGGTGGCCGAAGCGGCGGTGGTTGCCAAGCCCGATGAGATTCGCGGCCAGGCAATTTCAGCGTTTGTCACGCTGCGTGGCGGCGAGCCCAGCGACGAACTGCGGCAAGCCCTGCGGATGCACGTGCGCAAAGAAATCGGGGCCCTGGCCCAGCCCGACGATGTTCACTTTACCAGTGCCCTGCCCAAGACGCGAAGTGGTAAAATCATGAGGCGCCTGTTGCGGGACATTGCGTCGGGTAAAGAGAGTGTTGGCGATACGTCCACGCTCGAAGATTACTCGGTCTTGGCCAAGCTCCGCGGTGACGAAGAATCCTAATCTCACTTTTCCAACTGTCTACTTGTGGCACATGAATGAGTCAAGCAGATCGGCCGGCGACTGAAGCACACGCGAAATCGCCGCAGCCGAGCCTGCTGGGCGGGCTGTGGCGTCGCACGGTAAATGCCTATCGACGACGCCAGGAACTGAACAACAACCAAGTGCGATTCCGCTTGTCGCGCGAAGGTTTTCATTTCCTGATGATTCTGCTGTTCATTCTCATCGGAGCGGTCCTGCGCGACATTAGTTTGCTGGTGCTGCTGGCCGGAGTGATGTTCGCGCTGCTGCTCATTCAGTGGCGTGTGGGAACTCGCAGTGTGTCAGGGTTAGAAGTCAAACGCGAGATTCCGCATACCACGGTTTGTGGATTGCAGATCGATGTACGAATGACCGTAGCTAATCAACGTCGCTGGTTGGGAGCTTGGCTGCTAACGGTCGAAGATCATATTGAGCAACTGGCACCCAGTCGCCGCATCAACTATCAACGCGCTCTGACCGTGGTTGATGATGTCGCGCCAGGCAAGCAGCGTCAGGGCACCTATCATTTGGTATTTCATCAGCGTGGTCACTATCGCGTTGGTCCAACAACCGTCTCGACCAGGTACCCGCTGAATTTGGGGCGGAGCATGCGTTTGTTCAGCATGCGCAATACGGTCGTCGTCCATCCTCGCCAAGGCATTCTGACCAATCGCTGCCACGAGTTGTTTCGCGTCGAGCGACAGGGACTGTCGCGAGCCATCGCTCGAGCCGGAGTCAACGAAGGCGAGTTCTTTGGTCTGCGCCAGTGGCACAATGGCGATTCGCAGCGCTGGATTCATTGGCGCACTACGGCTCGCTTGGGTGAGCTAAGTGTTCGTCAATTCGAGCAGCAGCAACGGATGCAGGCAGTTGTTGTGCTCGATCTGCATGCCAAGCCTGAAGATCTGTGGTCGTTGGTCGAATCACCTGTGGTGGAGCGGGCCATTGGTTTCATGGCCACCTTGGCTGTGGAACTGGTCGGCCGCGGGCGGCACAAGTTGAGCGTGGCCATTGCTGGTCGCGATATTGTTGGCCTGCCGAACGTGCAGAGCCGTATACTGGTGGATGACTTGTTGGATCGCCTGGCCAGTGCCGCCAGCACAGCTCAAAAAGACGCTTTGCCTCGAGCGCTGGAACAGGTGCAGGCCAGCCTGGTACGCAACCCGCTGTTGATCGTGATTAGCACTCGTAGCAATACGATGCCGCAGTTGATCAAGAGTATGCCAGAGAGTTTGGGTAAACGCGTGCTGGAGAGAATCAGTCTGCGGTGGTTAAATGTGGCGGCCGATGATTTGGAGCCTTACTTTCAATGGTCCGAGATGAAATCGTCCGCGTCCGACGTCTCCTGACGTTGATGCTGGTGCTGTTAGCGTTTCTGACATCGACGCTGGTTGCCTTGGGCAGTCAGAGTGCGTTTCTGCCGTTGTTGGTGCTGGTGATTGGCGTATCATCGCTGTTGTTTGTCGATTGGCTGGAATGGTTTTCGCTGCACCATGTGTTGGCGTATTTCGGCATGATCTTGGGCACGATCGTGGCCTTGTCCGATTATTTTCGCAACGCAGGGGCCGATACCAGTAAGCAGCTATGCGCGATCGCTAGTCTGCTGATCTATCCCGAGCTAGTCATCATGTTGCAGCGCAAGAACCTGCGGCTGTTCGAGCAGATGGCGATCTTTCTGCTGCTGGAGATCATCGTAGCGGCGCTGGTCAACGATAACGTGCTATTCGGCGTATTGTTGGCACCGATCGTGTTGCTGTGGGTTGCTTCGCTGTTGCTATTCACTCGCTATGCGGCTTTGATTCAATTGGCACCGGATTTGGACAAGCCGACGCCGCGCGTGATCGAGCTGATCATGGATGCATGGTCGCGGGCTAGATCGCGAAATCAACCGACTCCCACCAAGATGCTGGAAGTGGTGCAGCCTGCCAACGCTCGGGCTCAATCCGCCGGCGTGATTACGCTGATGGGACAGGCGGGGCCAATTGGTATTGTTAGTTTGGCGTTTGCGGGCCTGTACTTCTATCTCTTGCCCAGAGCCGCCGGCGACATGGAATCGCTGGCCCTGGCTCCACGGACGGGACTGTCCGATACGATGGTCTTGGGTTCCATGGGCAAGTTGTTGCAAGACAAGGAGGTCGCCTTGCGGCTGAGTTTGCGAGATGCCTCTGGTCAACCGTATCGCTTGGAGAGCCCGCCCTACATTCGCGGCACGGTGGTCAGCCGCTACTTCCGCGATCAGAACAACAAGACCACTTCTTTTCAGGGAACTGACACGCATCAGGCGGCAGATCTGCTTGAATTGCTGGGTGGTTTGCATTATGCCGACGATGCCTTGGCCGGCGACAAGGTGATTGCTAACTTCGAAATCCTCTCGCCTGATGGATCGCTCTTGCCGTGCCTGGCCCCGATGGCCAATCACGATCGCGATAAGCAGTTCATGATGATCATCCCATTCGAATGGCGACTATTTGACAAACGCTCGGATCACTTTCCACATCGGACCAAACTGCAATATGAGCTGATGACGACGGCGTTTCGGCAAGGGCAAGAGTGGCCAGTGTTGCCCGACTGTCGACGGTTGATCAATCGTCCCGATCGCAACGTGCATGCGGTTCTCCTGTCGCAGCTCTCTCAGGCTCGTCAAGAACGGCAAGCATATTCCACTGGCTGGATTGATCGGTTCATCGACAAAGTGAAAGCGCGTTCGCCACAAGCAACTTCACCGATCAAGTTGGCCCAAGCTGTGGAGAACTATCTTTCGCAGTCGGGTGAATTCACTTACTCGCTGGTGCACTCCATCTCTCGGTTCAACGATATCGATCCTATTGAAGACTTTGTGGTCAATCAAAAGCGAGGTCATTGCCAATACTATGCGGCCGCGCTAACGATGACGCTCCGGCATCTGGGCATTCCGACGCGGATCGTCATGGGCTACCATCCGCTGGAGTACAACGAAATTGGCGATTATTTTACGGTTCGACGTCGCGATGCGCACGCGTGGGTGGAAGCCTATTTTGAAGCAGATGAACTGCGCGAGATTGGGCTCTATACACCGGAGCTGGGGCAGTATGGCGGCTGGCTGCGCATGGATCCCACGCCGGCCGGGCCGGGCTCCAATGCAGGTGATGATCTGCGGGCTCAGTCCGATCAAGGTGTTGATTACGTCAATCGAGTCTGGAATGAATACGTTCTAAATGGTCGTCAGCGCGCCGAAGAAAACTCGCTGTATGCCCCGCTGCAGGAATCGACCGTCGAGACCTACAAGCAGATGTTGGAGCTCAGTAAAGAGCTGATACGTCGCGCGCGCGATGCAGAGTTCGTCGGCGGGGCGATCAATCGTGACAACTGGTTTTCCTGGCCTGTGGCAGTCTTGATTATGCTAGCCGGAGCCGCGGTGGTGATGAGCGTACGCTTAGCTCGCTGGTTGCCAAGGCTGGCACCGCAACTGGCCCGCAAGCTTGGATTGCGTCAAAGTGCCGAAGAGATCCAGCAGCAGTTCTTCAAGCAGTGTATGCGCATGCTCCGCCGCGCAGGCTTTATTCGGAACTGGAGCCAAACGGTGCAAGAGTACACCGGCCAGGCCGCCACCGAATTAGCAGAGGCGGACCACTGGCGAGATGCTCCACGCCAGCTGAGCTTGTTGACCGACGCCTACTATCAAGTACGTTTCGGTGGCAACAAAGTACTCCAGCCCGAGACGCTGGAACGCATAGGTACTGCGCTGGATGAGATGGAAGAGAGCGTTAACAAACGCGGACGCCGGTAGCGGAATGCGTCAAGCATTTCGAACCATCAGAATACGTCAAGCGTTTGAAAGTTTGACGCTGCCGGTTCGAAAGCCTTGACGGCTTCCGCTACGGATAGTGCCGGTAGGTTGCGGTTTAGGCGACGATATTGACTCGGCGGCCTTCTTGGTCGAATTGGACGACGCCTTCTTTGAGGGCGAACAGGGTGTAATCCTTGCCCATGCCGACGTTGCGACCAGGGTGAAACTTGGTGCCGACTTGGCGAACCAGGATCGAACCGGCGGTGACTTGTTCGCCACCGAAGCGCTTTACGCCACGACGCTGAGCATTGCTGTCGCGTCCGTTACGGGTCGAGCCCTGACCTTTCTTGTGTGCCATCGCTGAATTCTCTGCCTAATTGGATTTCGATATGTTTGGTATTCTGGAGAACTCAGAATCCTAGCGATAAACCCAATAATGATCAAGTCGTTCTCGCAAACCGTATTTGGCTAGCACGCGTTTTTGTTGGACTGGGTCGGCCAAGGCTGGCACCCCGTAGCGGATGATGTCGGCCAGTTCGTTGACCGTATCGCCGGGGCGGGAAAAGTTCAGGACCAGCGTTTTTTGCTTGCTGACCAATTCACCCTCAACAGTTTCGGTTTTCTGGGCATTGGTTAGCCCGCGAATTTCCACGGAGAAGAAATCAGTTCGAGGGTCAACGTCAGTCCAGGTGGCGACCCCCCAGACTTCATTGGACTCGAGTTCCGTCGACAACTTGACAGGCACGCGTTGGATGGCGATGTGATCGTAGACTGGCTTGCCGACGCGTTCTTTTTCCATGATCAGCGGTAGCGCTTGCGGAATTAGTTTGCTATTGGTCTGTCTACCCAGGGCGGTGGAGTTGAGGGTAAAGTGCGGCATGAACCGACGCTCGGTGCGTCCGGCGCTGGGGGTCGGTTGATAGACGTCGTTGCCAAACTGATCTTTCTCGAGCTTGGGAACTATGTCGCCGCCCTTGTATTTGACGTAATACAGCAAGTACCACACAACCTTGGTTTGGGTTTCACCCGTCGCGGTTGACAGGTCCACAGCGAGCATGCGTACCGGTTTGAATCCAATTTCCAAACCCCAGATTTCATTGCGGAAGATCTCGTCTTTGACTTTGTTGACCAGGGTCTCAGAAGTGGGCGCGAAATTGGGAGTCCACTGCAGAGAATCGGCAGACTTCAGGGGCAATGTCAGCGGACCTTCGACCGTATCACCCAATTCGGGCGACGGCGGAATAATGTTGATAGCGTCCGCGGCCAGGCGACGACCTGAGTTGGCCGTGACGGGCAATCCGCCTGCAGGCGCTAGGTTATCTTGGGCCGGCACAAAATCGACGCCCACCAGCGCCAAAGCCAGGGAGAAGGCTGCCAAACCTTGAAACGAACGCTGCCAGCGTAAAACCATGCTTGAATCCGTTTTACTAATAGCGGCCAGAGCCGAGACGAGAGTTATCCGATTCTTCCAACCTTGTAGTGTAGTCGCTCTCCGGCAGAACTAAAGCATTTTTGGGATTGGGGAATTGAAATTTGAGATTTGAAATTTCAAGTTTGAGTTTTGCGATTCGCAGCGATTTCGAGGTTTGCACAGGCTATCATACTCACTGGTCAACCTCTTCCCGCACTCGATCATTCCCCCCAAGCAGGAGCCACGCTATGGCTTTATCTCGCCGACATTTTGTCAAAACCTCAGCTATTCTCACCGTGGCCGCTGCGGCGCTGCGTTATGCCCCGATTGCCTTGGCTGCAGACCAAAGCGGTCTGAAACTGGGCATCCAGTTGTATTCGCTTCGCGGCTACAAAGATGCCACCATTGCTCTCAAGCACGCCAAAGACTTGGGTTTTGAACAAGTCGAGTTCTATAGCGGCATGTTTCCCCTGGACTCCACGCCTGAACAAATCGCAGCCATTACAAAGCAGGTCAGCGATTTGGGGCTGAGCATTTCCGCGCACGGCGTCAATCATTTGTCCAAAAACGATGCAGCCAATCGCAAGGTCTTTGAGTTCGCCAAAGCCGCGGGCATTCGCAACATCACGGCTGATCCCGACCCCGATTCCTTCGACAGTATAGAGCAGTTGGTCAAGGAATTTGATATTCGCGTGGCCATTCATAATCACGGTCCAACGCACCGCTACAACAAAGCGATCGACGTGCTGCGAGCCGTTGAAAAGCGCGATGCGCGCATTGGGGCATGTGCCGATCTGGGGCACTTTATTCGTTCCGGCGAGGAGCCAACGCAAGTGGTTCGGTTGTTGACCGGTCGCCTCTTTGGCGTGCATTTGAAGGACTTTGCTGAGAAGCAAGACAAGACAAAGGGGGTCATCTTGGGTAAAGGCCACCTGAACGTGGCTGAGGTCTTTGCAGCCCTGGTGGATACTAAGTTCCCCGCCGATGGCGCCCTGTCGCTGGAATATGAAGAGAACGAACAGAACCCGCTGGAGGATATCCGGCAGTGCGTGAAAGTTGCGAAAGACGCTCTTAAGGAGATTGGCTAATTTCCCAAAACTTCGCAGCTGGAACAGATTTCGCTTCGCATGGCGACGTAATCTCTTCCTAGACGCCCCGGTGCACGCAGGTGGTAAAATCTACCCAGCCTGCTTGTACCTCCCCGTTGATTGGTTATCCTAGCAAGTGAGTTCCGAATAATCCTCACATTCGGTAGTTTTTGACATTGTCAGCCGTGGAGTTTGGGCACATGAAGTACACAATGGTTCGGCTTTTCGTCATCGCAGCCAGTTGCTGCGTCGTGTCGCTAGTGGCCAGTCCCGCTAGTGCGGGTTTTGGGCTGCTGCATCGTGGCGGCTCCACTGGCGGTTCCAGTGGTGGCGCAGGCTATGGAAGCAGTGGCGGCTATGGGGCTGCGAGTTATGCGTCCGCAGGCTATGGTTCCACAGGCTACGCAGCTGCAAGCTATGGTAGCAGCGGTGGCTATGCTGGTTATGGCTACGGCAGCACTGGCGGTAGCTCCGGTGGCGGTAGCTCCGGTGCTGTTGCCTACGGCTCCTCTGGTCACGGTCCAGGACCCCTGCGTCGCTTTGCTGCTCACGTCCACGATCACATGGCCGCCAAGCACGCACGTCGCGCGGCTTACGCCAGCAGTGGCGGCTCAAGTGGCAGCTATGTTGGCTCCTATGGCAGCACTGGCGGAAGCAGTGGTAGCTACGTCGGTTCCTATGGTAGCAGCGGCTATAGCACCTCCTACGGAAGCAGTGGCGGTTACGGCGGCTACAGTAGTTCCTATGGCAGCAGCGGTGGATACAGCACCTCGTACGGCAGCACTGGCTATAGCACGTCTTATGGCAGCACGGGCTCGTCGAGCTATGGTAGCACCGGCAGCAGCTATTCAAGCGGCTACATTGGCGTCTCGAATCAATCACCCGCAGGCGCAGCCAGCTTGGCTTCACACAGCGCTAACAGCGATAGCGATGCGATCTACTTGAATGTGGATGTACCTGCCGCAGCCAAGATTTATGTCAATGACATGCCAACCACCAGCACGGGTGCTAGCCGTCAATACGTCAGTCGCGGTCTGGTTCCAGGCAAGAGCTACAAGTTTGAACTGCGAGCTGAAGTTGTGGCTGCAGACGGACAAGTCGCCAAGGAAACCAAGCTGGTGACCTTGACCGCCGGACAGAAAGAAGCAGTTCAGTTTGTCTCGCTGCAAGATACGCGTGTACAAACGGCGGTTACGTTGAATGTGCCGGCAGATGCCAAGGTCATTCTGGCTGGTAACGAAACCAAGGCCACCGGTGAAGTGCGGACCTTCCGCACATCACAATTGACCGCTGGTCAACAGTGGGATGATTACATCGTCGAAGTTCATCACGATGGCCAAGTCAAACGTGAAAGCCTACGCTTGATTGCTGGTGATGAAGTCTCGTTGACCTTCAATTTCGACGAAGACAAAGATCTAGTCGCTAGCCGTTAATCGGCGGTATTCGGTCAACCCAAGCTGCAGCGGCTGACGCCAGCGGCCAGCAATACAAACCCTCGTGGCTCACGCTGCGAGGGTTTTTTATTTGCAGGGAGATTTGATCTTTCGGAACGTGAGCTCTAGAATTTGGGCTCGACCAATCTCTTTCCATCACAACATGCCGTTTGATATGCGGCACCTGGAATGAAATCTAGCAAGCTTAGGAGGCAGATCGCGCTGGATGCCGCCCGCGCGATGTATTACCGCGAAGAGTCAGAATATTATCGGGCCAAAATGAAAGCGGCCCAGCGCATCGCGCGCGGTTGGGTCAAACCCGCTGACTTGCCCAGCAACGCCGAGATCCGCGATGAGATTCAAGCCTTCGCACGCATGCATGAAGGCAGTACTCGTACTGACAATCTGCAGCAAATGCGGTTAGTCGCTTTGCGCATCATGCGTTTGCTGCAGCGTTTTCGTCCACGTCTGATCGGCAGCGTTATGACCGGGCACGTGCGACAAGGCTCAGACATCGACATTCACCTCTTCTCCGATAGCATCGATGCCATCACGCTCGTGCTCGATGAGCAGATGCTGTTTTACGACGTCGAAAAGAAACGCGTCCAGAAACATGGTGAAGAGCGGATCTTTACTCACATCCACCTGCGTGATGTGTTTCCCGTTGAGCTGACGGTTTATGCCGCGAACTTGGCGCATTATGTTTTTAAAAGCTCAGTTACCGGCAAAGCGATTGAAAGGGCTAGCATCGCTGAGCTGGAAGAACTGCTGGCCGAAGAATATCCAGACTTGCAAGTCGAGCAATCTCTGAGCGACTTGGACGATACGCCCGATCGCTTTCAAGTATTCACTGCACTATTGTTGCCACTGGAGAATGTCAAGCAACATCCCAAGTACCATCCCGAAGGAGATGTGCTGTATCACAGCCTGCAGGTCTTTGATTTAGCTTGCGATGAGCTGCCCTACGACGAAGAGTTCTTGTTGGCTGCCTTGTTGCATGATGTTGGCAAAGGTATTGACCCGCAGCAGCATGTGGCTGCCGGTCTGGAGGCGCTCGAAGGGTTTATCTCAGATCGCACAGCCTGGTTGATTGAGCATCACATGGAGGCGCAGCAAATCCTAGACGGCACGTTGGGAGCGCGGGCCAAACGACGCTTGCATGCGCACGAAAGTTATGACGAACTGCTCATGCTGGCCGAATGCGATCGCGCCGGTCGCGTGGCCGGAGTGGAAACCTCGGATCTAGAGGCCGCGCTGGGGTATATTCGTGACCTGAATGAAAAGTTCGGTTAGAGGCGCTCGTAGTCGCCGCTGCCAAGCGGTGGTCAGTTGAAGGCAGCACGTCCACCGTCTGGCGACGGTGGCTACGGTACACAAAGAAAACAATATTATGCAACTTCAAACGCTCAACTGGCCCAAGGGTGAATTGACGGCAGTCTGGACAGCCGGCGGGCTGTGCAGACTGACCTTTGGACGCATGGAACTGCCGGGCACAGTTCCGATGAATAGTGCGGAGGCCAGGTTAGCTGGGCCGCGAGCTTTAAGCAGTGCACTGGCTGAGTACTTTGATAACCGTGGCGAACTCGATTTTCCGCTCGAGCATCTCGACTGGACCGGAGTGCCCGAGTTTCATCGCCAAGTCCTTAAGTGTTGCGCGCAGATTGCACGTGGTCAGTTTATGACATACGGCCAATTGGCCGCGGCCGCCGGAAGTCCGCAAGCGGCCCGGGCCGTCGGACAGGCCATGGCTCGCAATCGCTGGCCACTGGTCGTGCCTTGTCACCGCGTGATTGGGCAATCGGGTAAACTGACCGGCTACTCAGGCCTGGGCGGCATCGATACCAAACTTTGGCTCCTCGAGATGGAGGGTATCAGCGCCGCCAGCTTGAAAGCCAGTAGCAGTATGCGTCAAGCATTTCGGACATGCTGGTAGCGGAATGCGTCAAGCATTTCGGATATGCTGGGAGCGGAATGCGTCAAGCATTTCGGAGCGTTGCCATTATATCGCGAGCCAACTCAAGACTCGAAAGCCTTGACGGCTTCCGCTACAACTCACTCGAAAGCCTTGACGGCTTCCGCTACAAACCCAGACGAAAGCCTTGGCGGCTTCCGCTACTATCTGTCGGAGGTGATCAATGGTTGTGCGAATGCGACTGACTGTGTTGTGGACGCTGGTGCTCTGGAATCTGTCGGCCTGGGCATTGCAAGCGCAACTGCCACCGTCATGGCCGCAAGTTACTGAAGTTGAAACACAGCCACTCATCGCTGCTACGCGGCGCGTGGTTAGTGCCCTCGAGTTGGCTGGTTCACCGCTGGAGGCTTCGCTGGCTTCTGAGCTGGAGCAGGCTATGACCGGCGATGATTCGTCCGCGCTCAAGCGAATTCAAGAATTGCTTGACCCGTTGTGTTTGGCGGCCGTGTCGATCAATCCGGAAAGCCGCGTGAAAGTCGCCGCACCTATTGCACGTCAAGAATTAACGCAAAACGGCTGGCGAACTTTTTTAATCAAGGTCCATAACGAAGCGGGTGTAACGGCAGCCCTGCGCATCAGTAGTCCTCAAGCTCAGAAATTCTTGCGAGCCAGTTCGGGTTCGCCCGAACCGAAACAGACCATCACCTCGGCCGACGTCCGCGATCGGTGGTTAGAGTTGGCGGTGCTGGACAAGCAGCCCTTATTGCCGACGCTCTCGGGGCTAGCGCTGGAGTATCGACTGGTGCAACTCTATAGTCGCGATGCGGGTGCGCGCGAAGCGACCTTGGCATTTGATGTGGGACAGGGCACGCAGGACCTGGGCTTCCGCAATGAAGCCCCCATGCAGTTTGCCTGCAAACCCGCTAGCGAAGTTCGTTTATCAATCCGCGATACTGATGGCTCGCCTACGACGGCAGCGCTCTTGGTCAAAGATGCTCAAGGCCGTGTGTATCCCAATCCAGCTCGGCGCTTGGCGCCCGACTTCTTCTTTCATCCACAGGTCTACAGGCAAGATGGTGAAACGATTGATTTGCCGCCCGGCCATTACTTTGTAACAGCCACGCGTGGACCCGAATATCACGTCTTTCAAACAGAGATTGATGTTGTGGCCGACAAAGCTCCTGAGCCCTTGGTCGTCAAGCTCGATCGCTGGATCGATCCCACGCAGCGCAGTTGGTTCAGCGGCGACCATCATGTGCATGCCGCAGGTTGTGCGCACTACGATCAACCGACTGAAGGCGTCAAACCTGGCGACATGATGCGCCACATCTTAGGCGAAGATTTGAAAGTGGGTTGTGTGCTGAGTTGGGGACCGTGTTGGTACTACCAAAAGCAATTCTTCGAAGGCCGCACATCGGACCTGAGCAAGCGCGATTACTTGATGCGTTACGATGTCGAAGTTAGCGGCTTTCCTTCATCGCATGCGGGCCATCTGTGTTTGCTGCGTCTTTCCGAAGATGACTATCCTGGTACCGAGCGCATCGAACAGTGGCCCAGTTGGACTTTGCCGGTGCTCAAGTGGGGGCAAGAACAAGGCGGCGTGGTGGGCTACAGTCACAGCGGCTGGGGACTAGCACTGCCCGATTACATGCCCGATGGTTCGCGAGCACCTAGCCCGGGCGGCAAAAATGAATTTGCGCCTCGCGCTGGCGGACGCGCGGCCGACAAGCTGCCGGATATGGCCATGCCGGCCTTTGACGGCATTGGTGCCAATGAGTTTATCGTGACCGTGGCACACGAGGCCTGCGATTTTATTTCAGCCGTTGATACACCCGCGATTTGGGAATTGAATATCTGGTATCACACACTCAACACCGGCTTCCGCTCACGCATCAGCGGCGAGACAGATTTTCCCTGCATCTATGGCGAACGCGTTGGACTGGGACGCATCTATGTACAGCTTGACGAAGGCCAACCACTCAACTACGAACGCTGGGTCCATGGCCTGAAGAATGGTCGCAGCTACTGCGGTGATGGCCTCAGCCATGTGCTCCGCTTTCAGGTAGGCGATACCGCGCTGGGGCAATCGACTGAGGCCAACGGACCGGCCAGCGAACATCGCCTAGCGCAGCCGGGCAAAGTAAAAGTCGTGGCGGATGTCGCGGCCATGCTCGATGCCCAACAATCCAGTGAAGGTCAAGCGATTGCCAAACGTCGTTTGGACGACAAACCGTATTGGCACCTGGAGCGATGCCGCTTGGGCAGCTCGCGCAAAGTACCTGTCGAATTGATCGTCAACGGTCAGGTAGCTGCGCGGCAAGAGATCGAAGCTGACGGCCAGGTGAAAGAACTAAGCTGGAACGTGGAGTTGAAGCATTCGAGTTGGGTAGCCGTGCGGATCTTGCCCTCGGTCCACACCAACCCGATTTTCGTAGTCGTCGATGACAAGCCGATTCGAGCCAGCCGCGCCAGTGCTCAGTGGTGTCGCCAGGCTGTCGACGTGTGTTGGGAGCGCAAACAGAATCAGATCCGCGAGAGCGAGCGCCCAGAGGCCGCCGCTGCCTATCAAAAAGCTCGCGAGATCTACGATGCGCGCCTGTCCGAGAGCGTAGCCCCGTAAGAACTAAACAGCTTCACGTTGAAATAAAAAAAGCGGACGACCTGCGCTGGTAGGTCGTCCGCTTGATTTTTCTTCGCGTGCCCGGCAACGAGCCGAACGAGCGATGAGTAATAAACCTGTTACTTGCCTGTCAGGCGTCGGGTTGGAACGCGAAATTGCTTCCTTTGGTACCCACCGTCGGCAAGAGGCTGAGCAAATTAATGAGAAATTGAATGAGTTAAACGCATGCTCTTTACTGTGGGCGAGCAGCCGTTTGTTTGATTGGTTCTCGTACTCGTGAGAGCAACTCGCGAAGCCGCGATTGGCTCTGCATGCCGGTTAAACTAAAACGTTTCCAGCCGTCAGCTTCCTGCTTGAACATGACAACTTGTGGGAGAGTCGAACCTCGCATCAATTGCTCGGCCAACTCTGGCTTGGCGTCTTTATCGACGACAGCCACCACGACATCATCCAGTTCCCCCGATCCTTTCATGGGTTCAATCGTTTCCTTCTTCATCACTTGGCAGGACGCACACCAATTGGCACCTACCAGGACCAGAAGCGGCTTCTTCTCCTTTTCGGCTTTTGCGCACGCAGCGTCGTACTCGTCTAGGCCTTCGTTCGGCGCTCCCGCAATAGTAATAGCCATCAATAGAGCTATTGCCACATGAACCATACTTGTCATCCCTTCGTGAAAAGACAGTGTGGCGATCAATCAGCAAAGATGAACAGGACTCCTGCCGGTTCAAACAGACTGTCATTGCTGAACTTTAACGACAGTCGGCAGTTCGAGTCCTTTCCACTCCAGCGCGCTGATGTGTCTCGCTGTCAAAGGTTGCTTCAGCCCACAGGGTACAAGTCGAAGATGAGAATCAGGATCTTGGGTTAACTGGCTAAACTCTACCAATCGTGCAACCTTTGACGACCAATGTTGGACCGAGTATAGGCATGGGAATGGTGCTGGCAACCGCCTGCTGTCGTGCTAGCATTATCGTCAGGCCCCTGGAGCCCTCCCGAGTCTTGTACAGCATGACCACTTACAAAACGGATAGAAAACGCCAAGTCTTTCCCATGATGATGGTTACGTAAACGGTACAATGCCAGGATCCGCGTCCTGTGCCCCTCCGCTTGGTGGGGGTCAATTGGTCCAAAAGATTTTTTGCAAAACCAAACCAAAAGAGTGGAATGTGTGGGAAGAACGTTCAAAAGACCCCCAGTGTCATTGGCCTGAGGCCTGTCAGTGGCGTACCCTGGGGACGCAGTGCTCTGGGCTTTCCGCCTGCTGGAACTGCGTTTAGCCTACTAATGTGCGTATCAAGAATCGCAAACCAACCCCTTAGGAGCCAACAATGCGATTGCGAGTGGGACTGATCGGCCTGAGCAAGGATTGGCAGAATCGATACCGTCCTGCCCTGCGAATGCTCCAGGATCGGTTCGAGGTCCGCGGCGTGTACAGTAGTGTCGCACGCCTGGCCGACCAGGTTGCCCAGGAGTTTCACTGTGAACGCTTCGACGGTTACCGCACCATGCTGCAGCGTGAAGACATCGACGCCATCATGCTGCTGGACGGCGATTGGTTCGGCACCCTGCCAATTCATGCCGCCTGCGAATTTGGCAAAGCCATCTATTGCGGGACAGAAGTGGATTTCGAGCCCGCGGTGGCCCACGAATTGCGCAAGGAAGTCGAACAATCTGGTGTGGCATTTATGGCGGAGTTCCCGCGACGATTTGCACCTGCGACTTTGCGTTTGAAGGAATTGATCGCCACGCGCTTAGGCAGACCTCGGCTGTTGTTCTGCCATCGACGCCTGGCCTGCGAGAGCAGCGGCACGCATCAGCGGAGCCAGCGGAGCCTGATCGATCGTAGTCATCGAGAGTTGATGGAACTGATCGATTGGTGTCGCTTCATCGTGGGCAATGAACCGCGGGCTGTTCAGGCGGTCTATCACCCATCAATGACCGAAGCGGCTACCCCCGACTATCAGGTGCTGAGCATGGATTTTTCCAAAGGCGACGCGCCCGACCAGGCAACCTTGGCTCAGATCAGTTGCGGAGCCTACATTCCAGGCAGTTGGCATGAGGCCATTACCTTCCGCCCACCGGCCGGCGTGCAAGTTGCCTGCGAAAAAGGTGTGGCCTTTGTCGATCTGCCCAATTCGCTCATCTGGTTTGACGAAGCCGGTCGGCACCAGGAGTCGCTCGACAGCGAACTATCGGTCGGTCAGCAATTGCTGGCGCAGTTTCACCGGGCCGTGACTAGCCTGGTCCGCAAAATGGGCGACTTAGAAGATGTGTATCGCAGTCTGCATGCGATCGAGAAAGCACAGGCCAGCATGAAACAAGGCGGACGAATGTCGCTGATGTAAGCTCCTGCTGTTTGTGCGTGTTCCCTTACGTTCGCAACCGTTCACTCTTCTTCGAGCGAATCACTGAACTCGTCGTCGGAATCGATCAGTTCGATCACTTCGCCTTGTTCATCTTCCAGCGTCGCACCAGGGCCGGCGCCGGTGTGGCTATCGCGCTTCTGCATGTAGAACTTGATAGGCACTTCGCCGAAGGGCAGGTGATCGCGGAGTACGCCCAGCAAGTAACGCTGATACTGCGAGGTAAAGCCTTGCGGGTTATTGCACATCATCACAATCGTCGGCGGATTGGTCGAAATCTGCGACGCAAAGTAGATTTTGGGTCGTTTGCCCGAGATCATCGACGGTTGCTGCTGCCTGAGGGCGGCTTTGATCAAACGATTGATGGCGTTGGTCGGCACCCGCGTCGAAGCTTGTTTGTACAGCATCTGTCCATGATTGAGCAGCGCTTTGACGTTCTTGCCGGTTTGGCCCGTGATGAAAGCGATCGGACAATACGCCATGGTCGGAAAATGCTCGCGCAAGTATCGCACCCAACGCTCAGTCGGTACCTGCCCGGCGACTTTGTCCCACTTGTTGATCACAAAGATGCAAGGCTTGAACTGCTGCTCGATGTAATGCGCTAGCTGCTTGTCGACGCGGCTGATCGCTTCCATACAATCGAAGAAAAGAAAGACCACGTCGGCCCGGCGAATACTGCGCTGGGCGCGATGGAATCCATAGAAATCGATGTCGGTGCGGATGCTCTTGTTGCGCCGCAGTCCCGGTGTGTCGATCGCCATAAAGCGATAACCGTCCAGTTCGAACAGCACGTCGACGCTATCGCGAGTGGTCCCGGGAACTTCGCTCACGATCATGCGTTCGGCGCGGGCCAGCGTATTGACGAAGGTGCTCTTGCCGACGTTGCGACGACCGACGATCGTCATTTTCATCCGCGCTGGTTCAACTTCGCTGTCTTCGTAGTCCTTCTTGGGCAAGCGTGTCAGGATCTCATCCAGCAGGTCGGTGCGGCCGCGATTCTGCAGCACGCTGACCGGTATCAACCAGCCGCGACCCAGCTTGTGAAACTCGTGAGCCTGCACATCCAGTCCGGCATGGTCGGTCTTGTTGGCTAGCAGCAGGACGGGCTTTTCGACTTTGCGCAGCCGCTCGGCTACTTCTTCATCCAGGGGTGCCACGCCCGTCTTGGTATCGACCACAAACAGAATGACGTCGGCTTCGTCGATGCCGTTGGTGATCTGCTGTTCAATTTCTTTAGTCAGATTATCAACGTCATCGATACCCATGCCGCCGGTATCGACGATTTCAAAGAAGCGATCTTCATGCTCGACCAGCATGGTAATGCGGTCGCGGGTAACGCCAGACATATCGTCAACGATGGCGATGCGTTTACCGCACAACCAGTTGAAAATGCTGCTCTTGCCCACATTGGGGCGGCCAACAATCACGACACGGGGTACCGGCATTAGAATCACCACGGGGAAATTTTTGAGAATCCCCTAGTCTAGTTTATTGCCATACTTTGAACAGTCGCAATTTTTCCCGCCGGCTCGCAGCGCACCCCCCCTGGCCGGCTTGCCCTCCGGCCAGGCTCCCTAAAACTGTTAAAAAAATAACAGATCCAGCTTGATTTGCCCGGGTAGTTGTGTTAGAAAAATAACACATTCTTTTGGGAGGATCGGTTATGGAATTAACACGTCGCGAGCAGCAGATTCTGGACGTGCTGTATTTGCTGGGTGAAGCGACGGCCAACGAGATCGTGGCGGAGATGCCCGATGAACTGGCCAATGCTACGGTGCGTACGCAACTCAGACTCTTGGAGCAAAAGGGAGCAGTGAAACACCGGCAAGACGGCAAGCGATTCATTTATCGACCGGCGGTACCCAAGAAGTCGGCCGCCAGCAGCGCGCTGCGCAAAGTGCTGAACGTCTTCTTCAAAGGCTCAGTCGAAGAAGCCTTGGCGGCACACCTGGCGGATCCCAAAACCAAGATCAGCGACGAAGAAATCCAGCGCCTGCGAGCCTTGATCGATCAACACCACAAACCGGAGAAACGCAAACCATGATGGACTCTCTCAGCCAGACAGTGGGGCTCGATTGGCTGTCGCTAGGCAGCCTGGTGAGCGTGGTAGTGGTTCAGTTATTTCTGGTCGCCGGCCTGGCCACGGCTTTGTCGCGCTGGCAGCCAGCCCGGTTGTTCTGGGGCGCGGGTGCCCAGGGCAATCATCCCAGTGCCCGGGCCCGCCATCGTTTGTGGCTAACGGCCATCGTGCTCGCACTACTGTTGATGCCGGTTCACTTGATCATAGGCGGTTGGCCCATCAACTTGCAGGCCCCGCTCACTACTGAACCCCGTATCGAGGAATTGCAGACCAGTGCGCTAAAGCTCGAGGCAATTGAAAATGCGCCGGTCGGTTCTGTCATCAAGGCTACCATTCCATCCGCCCTGCCACCGGCTGCGGCAGTTCCGACATCAACTGCCCCAGCTGCAGTCATCACTGCGCGAGACATCGGAATGGCTACGTCGAAGGGCACACCAGTTTCCGAAACCAAGCCGGCTAGTGATGCGCGATGGCAACTGCCTGGCTGGCTGGTGTTGATGCGCTGCCTGGTAATCGTTTATGTGGGTGGAGTTGCGTGCCTGGCAGTGCGCGCATGGTTATCGACCATACGACTGTGGTCGCTTGCGCGACGTGGTACGCAACTCCAATTAACACACACGTTGGTTGCTGAGGCGTGCCGTCAAATCGGGCTCAAGCGTATACCGAGAGTTGTGGCTGATGATCGAGTCACGATGCCACTGATGTTTGGCGTGGCTCGGGCCACTGTACTGTTACCCACGGAGTTTGCCAGCTGGCCTCCCGAGGAGCAGCGCTGTGTGCTATTGCACGAACTGGCGCACGTTAAGCGTTTGGACACGTGGTCGCAGTTGGCTTCGTTGACCTTGAAGTGCCTTTACTGGTTTCATCCAGCGAGTTGGTATATGGATGATCAGCAAGCTCGCGTGCGCGAACTGGCGACCGACGAACTGGTCGTCGCTTCGGGCATGCCCGGCGACCGATACGCAACTTGCTTGCTGAATGTGCTCCAGCGATTGCAAGGTCGCCGACCGCCCACGGGGCTGGCAGTGGGCATGGCTTGCTCCATGAATTTAAGCCAACGCATCACGCACATTCTGTCGCTACCAACCGCCAGCGATTCATCAAATCGCGTGCGAGGCTTGGCATTCATTCCGCTGATCGCTTTAATTGCAATCACCACAGTGGAATTGAACTGGGTGACCAGTGAAGCCCTGGCAGTTGCAGCCGCACAGCCGCCTGCAGAACAGGCTCAAGCACCAACAGCGGCACCGGCTGCTGATCCAGTGCAGTCGCCTAGCCCTGTGGAAGCTGACTTTGGTTATTTGCTAACTGCGTGCGGAGTGGTCAGCCAGGCAGAGATGACGGCCATGTTCGCACTCAAACCTGCCATTGCAGCGGTCAGTGGACGCGTGGTGGATGCCGGTGGCCAGCCAGTAGCGGGAGCAGATGTTGCGTTGCATGCAGAGAGCTTTGCCTATTGGCCGCGTATCAATCAGAATCGGCTACCGAGTGCTGTGAACTACTTTAAAGTGCGTCAGAAGTCCGCTACGGCCCGCGCGACTACAGACGATCAAGGTTTCTATGAGTTCAAGTCCGTGCCTTATCCCATCGATCAACTGCCCACTTCGCTACCAGGCTTTGTCACCGTTAGGCATCCTACACAGGGTGTTGGTTGGCGGCATGTCAATCTGAACAGGCAAACCAATTTTCGACAGGCCGATGTCGATGTCCGACTGCAAGAACGCGTCGATCTGCCAGCCGAGGTCGTCTGGCCGGACGGACGACCGCTGGCTGATGCCAAGGTTACGCTCGTTGATTTAGAAGAGCTTAACCCACTTCCCGTTTCGAGGTTCGGCCGACGACTGAATCTAGCTGCGACCGAGTTGGCTCCTCATACAGTTACGGACAGTGAGGGTCGATTCAAGTTGACAAGTTTGCCGCACGGATGCCTGGCCACGGTGATCATCACCCACCCGAGCATAGCGCGCACCGTGGCGGTGATGGCTACCTACAACGATTCCCAGCCGATCGATGCGGTGAATCGCAACGATAATCGCTACCCACCTTCCCGACGCATTTATTGGGACAAACCGTATAAGATCGAAGTGGATCCGGGATACAAACTGGTGGGTCAGGTTGTCGATGAACAATCACAACCGGTTGCGCAGGTCAACGTGGCTCTGCCTGTTGTGAATATGACAACCGAAACCAATGCCGACGGCAATTTCGAGATGGTTCTTCCGAGCAGCCTGAGCCAGCTTAAGCTGCCACACCTTGCACAGCGCATGCTGGAAGCAGCGGCACCTTCGGGATCAGGCTTGCTGAATGGTTTTGCCGTCATCGAGGCAGACAAAATCAAGCGACCGCCGGCAGTCACTTTGCGATTGCGAACTCCGGTGACCGTTACTGGGCAACTGGTCGCGGAACCAGGGCAGAGCCTTTCAGCGATCAAGCCAACGGTCTGTTTTCTGAACGACACCACGCTGGAACGCATTCGAACAGTCATCCCCGCAGAGGATGGTTCGTTTGAAGTCTTACTGCCGCGCGATGTGTATCGCGTGGTGGTGGCTACAGACCAACCCGGTTTCCAATTGCCCCGGGCGCAACAACTTTTAAAAGGCGTGCCTCCCGACGTGGAAACCCTCGCGGGCTATCGCGTCGTATTGGCTACCGACCTTGCGAATCAAGCAACTCTGGAGAGAGTGCCAGCCGATGTGGAAACCATCGTCGGTATAGCGCTCGACACTCGCGATGGCCAGCCCAAGCGCATGGAGCCAGTGGTTATCAAGCGACGACCACCGCTGGAAATCTCGGTAACGTTGCCCGATGGCCAACCAGCCGCGGGGGCTGAAGTCACTCTGCGTACGACGGAGGCGGTTACTTCCGATCGCGGGTTGGTCGGTCAAATAACAACTCAGCTTGAAGCTCCGATCGTGACCAATGCACAGGGACGTATATCGATGCTGCTGCGCAATAACCCAACACCCAATGAGTCGCTGGACATTCGGCTGGTCATAGGTGACAAAGCGTATCGCGCAGCACAGACGCTAGTGGCCGACCAGTATCAGATAAAGGTCGAGCTTAAGAGTGTGGCTTTGCTAAAAGGTCGCGTCACTTTGAATGGTCAACCGCTGGCCGATGCGATTGTCGTTGTATCGATCGACACACCGCGCAATCGTAAGGAGGGCAAAGTCATATTGACCTATATGGAGTCGAAAGAAATTGGTCGACTCACCACGGATGCAGCGGGTAACTACGCCTTGGCCGTGGCACCTGGAGGCCACTATTCTGTTCGCGTTGACTCAGTTCCTGGCAGCAATCGAGATTTCGCTTCTATTTTCA
Organism: Rania fehmarnensis; assembly: GCF_056494185.1. Lineage (NCBI taxonomy): Bacteria > Pseudomonadati > Planctomycetota > Planctomycetia > Pirellulales > Pirellulaceae > Rania > Rania fehmarnensis. The sequence continues at coordinate 7,599,622 of NZ_CM151398.1, read as the reverse complement.
CCACGAAAACAGCGACGGCAGACGCGGAGGTGACAAACGTCGAAGCTTGGAATCTGCAAACGGGTGACGAGGAGATCGCGGGTATCGTCGTTGATGGCCAAGGCAGGCCAGTGCCGGGTGCCGTTGTCGAACTCAAGTCGAGCAGCCTCGATGTACATGGCTTGCTCGGATATCTAGCCAGCAGCCAACCCACCACGGACTCGGAGGGACGTTTTCATTTTCGCAAGCTCGTCAAAGGCGACTACCGACTCGAAGTTGGCCCTCCCAGACCAATTCCCGGCCAGCCGGCGCTGAAGTCCGTGATCGAAACCACCGCTGGCACGAAAGATGTGACGCTCAGGTTACTGCCGTAAAAGATGTGGCAGCGGAAACTCCTACTCCTACTCCTACTCGTACTCCTACTCGCTACTTTCGAGTACGAGTACGAGTACGAGGGAGGACGTCAGCAACCAACGTTAGGCACTCAAGCTGACTTCACGCGCCAGCGGCCTTGGGTTCGGCCGGAGCGGAGTTGGCTGGCTGTGCGATTGACGGCTCGCTCGACGGCTCGCAGCTTCTTGGCGACGGCAGGCCGCGAATCGAATCGCTCTAGCGAGTTGCGGTACTTGAGAAAGTACATAAAGGTCTCGGCAAAGTCTTCGCATGCACAAGTCGATGCATAGTCGGAGATGAAATCGCGTCGAAAGTGATCTTCGCGAACTCGACGACGGCCACTCTCGGTGCGGCAGCGCACGACCGCATTCTGGTAACGCTTGTTACCGAGAATTTGCCGCGACCACGCCGTCAGTGGCTTGGGGTTGCAGTTGGTATAAGGCGCACCAAAGGTGCGGGCAAACCACTCGTTTCTGAAGAATTTTGGATCGGTGTAATACCAGGCGTGTCCAAACTCGTGACGAATCGTATCGACTAGCGTAGAGCCGGGAACGCGAGGCAATTGTGGCATATCGCTGGGCAAGTAGATCACGCCCGGGCGAAAACCCAGTCGTCCCCAATCGCCAATCGATTCAAACACATAACCCGCTTCGCCTCGACTCGGGTAATTGGAAACGCAGAGCTCGATATGATCGAGGTATACACCGTCGGCGAGCAATCCGACTTCGGCAAGCTCTCTGCGAACCTGGTTGTAAGCGCGGTCAACATCCACCATGGGGCCACCAGTGAAAGCCAGTGCTGGTTAAGTTAAAAACAGCTGGATTGCGGTATGCATTTCCAGCCGCGGCTTTCCCTGCCCACCACCAAGTCTGACTCCCAGGGCCGCGCCAGGCAACCGCTTTCTGCCATTTACCGCCCCACCCTCTGCGACCCCTTACTTTGGGTGGATTGCCTATAGCTATCATAAGCTAGGCCGGAAATTCCGTTAATGGCGTCGAGACTCCCATTGCCATCCGGCTTTTGGTGGCTGGGTGTGTCCTGACTAGCTCATTTTTACCCATTTTGGGAGCCGGTAATCCGCCATGTCACCATTTGTCCACTCCCCTGTCGGGGTGTTTGGCTACAGCCGAAATTGGTCAAATTTTCTGGCGCGTTTCTGCCGGAATAATCGGAGCGAAGTGGACAAGTTGTAGATAGATCACCCCTGGCCGCACCTGGTCGGCAGGTTCCTGGTCGGCGGAGCAGCATGTCCAAAATCGCGTTAGGGCCAACGGGGGGCAGAGAGTGCGGGCCACAGCCTATTGAACGACATCGACCAAGCTGCTGCAAAAGAGGCGGCCTTGAAATTCATTTGTATTTACGTAGTGGCCCGCGCTGCGCCGGCCTCGACGGGACGTTACAGCTCGCATGTGCGCTAGCGAGGATCAGTCGAAAAAGTCGACGACAGCCGTGTCGAGATCATAGTACGCGCCGACGATCTTCAAGCTGCCATCTTTGACCATAGCGCGCAAGACTGGACTGCGACGAGTTATCTGTTTGACGTTGTGTCGCACGTTGTTCTTGGCTACGTGATCAACGAATGCAGGATTGGTGGAGAGCTTCTTGCCTCGAAATGTTTGACTGCTGCGCTTCACGATAGGACGTATCTTCGAGAGCATTGAAGTAATGTTGCCAATCTTCACATTGTCGATCGCCGATTTTATCGCGCCGCAATACTCATGACCAAGCACTACGATCAACTTCGCCCCAGCTACATGACATGCAAACTCCATGCTGCCAAGTAAGTCTTCATTGACGAAGTTACCAGCCACACGACCCACAAATAGATCACCGATACCTTTATCGAACACATCCTCAACAGGTACGCGGCTATCGACGCACGAAAGCACCATAGCTTTAGGGTACTGGCCGGCTGAAGCCAAGCGAACTTGGGCTGTATGATCGCGAGCGGTGATGTCGTTGTTGACGAATCTCGCATTGCCCTCTTTCAGACTCTGCAACACCTCATCAGGAGTGAGTCTCGCTTGTTCCTCTGCTGTTAAAACGGTCGAGACGAGTGCTTTGCGTGGCATGTGTAACTTTGTTCCTGCTTTGGTTGTGGCATAGGCTTCTAGCCTGTGTTGTGGCATAGGCTTCCAGCCTGTGTGTTTGGCAAGGGCTTCCAGCCTGTGTGACAATACCGTTGGGTTCCGTGTGGCAGTTGGGTCGGTTGGGTCGGTTGCAAATTGGAATAGCGGGAGCAAGTGGCTGAGGACAGCCGCTCTACACTGGCAAACTGCGCCACCAAGCGATCAGGTCGCTGGCCGGTACGGGGCGTTGGCTGTGTCGGAGCATGTTCACCAGTTGCGCACGATGGTGCGTGCCATGCGTGCATAACTGCGTGAAGGCTTCGCTGCGGCGGGCGAGCAATCTAACGCCACCTGGTTTCGCCTCCAGCACTTCTTGCGCCGCCTTGTTGTCGGTCTGGGCTGCCTGCGCCAATCGCGTGGCATAAACGGTATCGAAGTGTTCTTGCATGGCTGGAATGTCTAGTTCTGGGAGAGGTTGCCACGAGTCACCTTGACTGTCCATGATGGCGTTCCATTTCAGCTCGACATTCAGCATGTGCATCAGCGTCTTGCGAATCGATCCAGGGCCCATCGCGAAATCACGATCCAGGATCTCCGCAGACGCATCCGTTAGCAAGTTCAGGATTTGATTGGTGGCCCATTGGCCGTACTCGATGTAGCGCTGCATCGCCAACCCATCCCAGCGCACCATCCAGCCAGGTGAGACGGCGACTTGCAGTCCCATATTCTTGCAGGCCGTCACTGATTCCGCCGGTTGTTCCAACGTCGGTCGGGCCAGTTTGTAGACGATAAAATCCAAACCAATCGGCACCGTGCGACCGAAGGCTTTTAGATACGACAGTGCTTGTGCGCGATGGTAGACACTGTGGTTAGCCACATGTAACAGCAGGACGTCCAGCGGATTGGACCACTCTTGGCCCTTGGCGTCTTTGTAGTTGATCACGCGTTTGAACGCCGAATCGACTTCGGCCTTGATCATCTGCAAACGAGCTTGCGACATCTGGCGCAGTTGGGCATGGATATCATCGGGTGCCAAGCCCATCGACTCGATCGGAAATGGTCGCCACGGTGCGACTTGCCAACGCTCGAGCCAGATTTGTTCGGCGGCTAACAAGTGAAAGAGCGTATTGCGAAGCGTTCCCAGCCCCAACTCGCGGGGCTGGTCCAATTGGGCGTTGGTGAGGTCATCGCACATCTTGAACAGTCGAGCGTTAGCCCAATCGTTATAGCGGTACAGATCTTCGATCTGCGATATCGTTTCGAGCATATCAATAGGATCACTTAGGGGATGGAGGGGCACTGTGACCAGTGGTTTGTATGGCCTGAGCTTGTCAGGTCAAAGCTACTGAAGGCACAGCCTACCACTGGGCGAGGTTTTTTGAAACGCAGAGTCCGCTTGTTCTTCTCTGCGATCCTCGGCGAACTCTGCGTTTTAAGGTGGAACCCAAAAGCTCACACGATCAGCTATAGGCCAATAGAAACTCAGCCCGATAAGCTTGGGGGTTATTGGGAAAGAGACGCTGGGGTTGATCAGCGCTGCCGTCTTGGAAGCGGCGTTTAGGATAGATGGGCATGTCCCAACCGGTGAGCGCTTTGATGCCGGCTTTTACAACTTGTCCTTTAAGCTCGTACAGTTTGTCGTGCTGCCAATCGGTCAACTCGATAAATGGTATACCTTCGGCAACTGCGATGACCTGTGGCAAGGCATACGGGCTGAAGCCGCGGAAGCCCAACTGTTGTCCGGGCGCGTAGCTCCGCACGTGGCCGCGGCTCTGTCCGCCGCTGAAGGTCAACGAATGCTTGATCGCGTTGACGCCCCAACCTTCTTGATAGAGCATCAGGTTGTTCAGCACACTACGAATGGTTAGTTCGGGGTTGTCTTCGATCGGGTAGTCTTTCAAGTTCTCGTCACCGCCATCGCCATCGACCAGCCACTGCCAATCGGGATAACGAGTGCGAATGGCTTTGCACAGCGCTAGGCCCATCGTGGCGGCTTCGACATCCAAGCGTTTGTAATCTTCGAGGACTCGAATTGTCTCGCGCCAATCGATGGCACTGGCCGGCACATCGATCGTTTCCAGCAGCATCTCCATGTCCAAAGCCTGCAAGAACTGACGAGCTTGCCGCCAATCGGGACTATCACCATCGACGGCGAGTGTAAATGCTTTTAGTCGAGCCGGATTCTCGCCGCGTTTGAGCAGCAGGTGCATCAGCACTAACAGCACCGAACCCGAATCGATTCCACCGGAGAATAGCACGCCAATCGGTTCACGCGACTCGATGGAATCGAGCCAACGCTCGCATTGCTCAGCCAAAGCCCCCATGTATTGCCGCCCGATGGTCTCAACATTGGCCGGTAGACTGTTGCGCGTGGGCGTAAAGAAGCGATCGCACGTCGGGTTGGGATCTGGGCAGCCGATCAATTTCAAATGCAGCACATGATGAGCCGGCACCATCCGCGTATAAGAGGGATGGAACTGGTCGCCCAGTCCTAGTTCGTCCAGTTTCTGGCGAATAGCATCGATACGTTCGGCCACAATCAAGCACGGGCCGTCGGACTGTTTGGCCAGAAAATAGCGGAGCGGCCGGCCAATGGTGCGCGCCAAACGCACGTCTTTGCCTTGGTAAGCCACCAAGGCAAATTGCCCTTCGATTTGGCTGACCTGGGCGGCATCCCCACTTCGCACCCGCTCGGTAGCCTCGGCGACGGACATATTGAAGATGAGGTTGCTTTGAGGATCGACTAGATCAAACACTTTTTCGATATAAGCCGCCTGGTGCATGTCCGAGTCCCTACTTGAGAATAGTCCCAGCCGAAAAGACTGAGTGTAAAGCGGCTGAATCCAGCCGCAAGACGTAGAGCTGCTGTCCTCAGCTGCTCAGCACCCTCTAACCAACGTTTCTTCCGACTGGGTGACCAGCGTTACAAGTTGACGACTTGCCGGGTGGTCAAGTTCTTTGCTAAAACGCAGAGGCCGCGGAGCCCGCAGAGAAAAAACGCTGTCTTCTCTGCGATTCTCTGTCTCTTTGCGTTTGGAAACGGAACCCTCTAACCAACGTTTCTTCCGACTGGGTGACCAGCGTTACAAGTTGACGACTTGCCGGGTGGTCAAGTTCTTTGCTAAAACGCAGAGGCCGCGGAGCCCGCAGAGAAAAAACGCTGTCTTCTCTGCGATTCTCTGTCTCCCTGCGTTTGAAAACGGAGCCCTCTAACCAACGTATCTTCCGACCGGGTGACCAGCGTTATAGGTTGATGACTTGCCGGGTGGTCAAGTACTTTGCTGAAACGCAGAAGCCGCGGAGCCCGCAGAGAAAAAACGCTGTCTTCTCTGCGATTCTCTGTCTCCCTGCGTTTTAAAACGGAACCCTCTAACCAACGTATCTTCCGACCGGGTGACCAGCGTTATAGGTTGACGACTTGCCGGGTGCCGAGCGGCTGAGGACAGCCGCTCTACGAGAATACGCGATCAACTATTGCTTCTCAGCTTGCCGCTCCGATATACTTCTTGTTGGGTACATGACCGCTTACCACACCATTTCGCAGGGTTGAGACTCATGGATAATGTCCGCAAGCAGGCCAAAGTGGCCAAGCGCAGATTGGTCTCGGAGCGATTCTTTAAATATCTCTCGAACAACTTGCTGGTGTGGTTGGGTATTGCCTTAGTCGGTTTGGCTCTGCCTATCTTTATGGTAATGGCCGTCGACAAAGTCATTTGGTATGCATCGTGGCTGGGCGGCGCGGTTGTGCTGGCATTGATTGTCAACACGATCATGACTTGGATCGGTCGACCTACGTTAACGGACGCAGCAGTCGAGATCGATCGGCGCTTTGCGCTGCGTGAACGGCTTTCCAGTGCGCTGATGCTGGGGCCGGAAGATCGTGAAACCGAGTTAGGACAAGCCTTGGCGGCTGACGCTGAAAAACGCGCCACGCAAATCGATGTGCGCGATCAATTCAAGTGGGGCGTGCATCGCGGCTTACTCTTGCCAGTGATTCCCGCCCTGTTGGCTTTGGGGCTGTGGTTCGCTCCGCTGCGTCAAGCGGATGAAGACGCAGCCAAGGCCGGTGCCAAAGTTAATCAGATAGCCAACTCGACCAAGCCTCTGATCGAACAGCTCAAAAAGAAACGCGAAGAGCTCGAGAAGCAAGGCCTCAACGAAGCGGCCGACGTATTCCGCCAACTCGAAGCCAAGCTGAACGACTTGCAGAAAGATACCAAGCTCGATACCAAACAATCGTTAGCCAAGTTGAACGACATCAAGCAACAGCTCGAGAAACGCAAAGAAGAACTGGGCAGCTCGGAAGCACTTAAGAAGAATCTGCAAAACCTGGAGAAGCTCGAACCAGGTCCAGCCGACGAAATGACCGAAGCGATGAAGAAGGGTGACTTCGACAAAGCTGAAACCGAAGCTCAAAAGTTGCTCGAAAAGATGAAGTCCGGTGATGGTCTCAGCAAAGAAGACATGCAGAAGCTTGAGAAGCAACTCTCTCAGCTAGAAAAGGCGCTCAGCGAAGCGGCCTCGTCCCATGAAGAAGCCAAGAAGTCGCTCGAGCAACAAATGAAGCAAGCCGAAGCGGCTGGCGATATGCAGAAAGCCGCTCAGCTGGAACGCAAGCTCTCGGAGATGATGGCCAAAGACTCCCAGATGCAGCAGATGCAACAAATGGCTGATACCCTCTCGGAAATGCAGAAGGCGATGTCCGAAGGCGATCAAAAGTCTGCCGAGCAACAATTGCAGAAGATGGCTGAGCAACTGCAGAAGATGAGCCAACAAGACGGCGAGATGGAAAACCTAGACGAGTTGATGGATAGCCTCTCGCAGAGCAAGTCACAGATGGCCTGCGATAAATGCAACGGCAAAGGCTGTGCGAAATGCATGAACGCCGGCATGGGCAAGATGGGCCAAATGCCAGGAGACGGCATGGGCGAAGGCAAAGGCCAAGGTGAACGTCCAGAAGAAGAAAACGAAACCGATTTCTTTGACTCCCGCATTCGCGAACAAATGCGAAAAGGTGAAACCGTCTTCGGTGGCAAAATCGGCGGCGAGAATCGCAAAGGTGTAACCACTGCCGAAGTTCAACAAGCCGTCCTGACCTCGCTGGCCGAAGAACCAGAAGCTCTCGACAATCAACCTCTGCCCAAGAGCCAACGCGAACACACCCGCGAATACTTCAACGCCCTCCGCGACGGAAAGAAGTAAGACGGCACGCTGTAGGACGGGTTGTAGGACGGGTCTCCAGGCCCGTCCACGTCTTTCCCACGTCTGTGGCATGTAGGGCCCTCGGCTAACGCCGTGGGTTTTAATTTGGACGGGCCTGGAGACCCGTCCTACGCGCCGTCGGTTTGGACGGGCCTGGAGACCCGTCCTACGACCAGTCCTACATGCGTTCGACGACACCGATGCCTAGCAAGCTCAAGCCTAACTTCAACGTGCTGGCAGTCGCATGACACAAGAGCAAGCGACTGTCGCGCAGAGCGGGTGTGGGTGCGTTGTTGACGTGGCATTGATCATAGAAGCTGGCGAACTGTTTGCTCAGTGCATACATGTATGCCGTCAACTGGCTGGGGAAGTAGCCATCCAAGCACGACAGCAATGCATCTTCAAACTGGATCAGCTTCAGAGCCAACTCGCGTTCCGCGTTTTCTTCTAGCGTCAAAGCAATGCCGCTCGACCAGGCCGCAGTTGGTACCACATCGGCTTTGGCGAGAATGCTGGCGATGCGGGCGTAGCTGTATTGGATATAGGCGGCGGTGTTGCCTTCCAGTTGCACCATCTGGTTAACGTCGAACACATAATCGCTGGTGCGATTGTGGCACAGGTCGGCGTATTTGATCGCTCCCAGACCAACCGTTTCGGAAACCAATTTCTGCTCGGCTTCGGACATCAGCAGGTTCGCCTTCTGCAGTCGGGCTGGATCGCAAACAACTTGATAAGCCCGATCAACTGCTTCATCCAGCAAGTAATCCAGGCCGACAACCGAACCATCGCGGGTCTTGAAGGGCTTGCCGTCTTTGCCGGTCACGGTCCCGAAGGCGATGTGCTGCATATCGATTTTGTCGTAACCGATCTGGCGAGCCGCCGCGAACAGTTTGGCAAAATGCTCACCCTGCCGATGGTCGACTACGTACAACATGACGTCGGGGTGAAAGTGCTGGTCGCGATATTCAATGGTGGCCAAGTCGGTGGTCGCATATAGAAAGGCACCATCGGCTTTACGAACGATCATCGGTGCGTCGAAGCCTTCGACGAAGATACACAATGCACCATCGCTAGTCTGAGCCAGGCCCGACTGGGTGAGTCGTTCAACCAAGGGCTCCAGCATCGGGTGATAAAAGCTTTCGCCGTATTGATGATCAAAAGTAATGTTCAAGCGATCGTAAACTAACTGGAGCTCGCCCAAGCACAGCGGCATGAACTGTTGCCATAGCGCCAGGTTCTCCGGATCGCCTTGGTGCAGTTTCACGGTTTCCAACTGAGCTTGCGTTTCCAGTTGTGGATGGCTGGCCACCAGCTTGGCCAGCGCAGGATCACTGGCGACCTTGTCGATTTTCTTATCGAGATCTTGCAGCGCTTGTTCGGCTTCGGCGAGGCCGCGCGTGACTGCTTTCAGTTCTTTCTCGGCTTTTTTCTTGTCGGCCGTCGCTCGAGCTTCGGTCAGTTTCAATTTCTCAGTTGCCCGGTCGATGGCTTCGAGCGCTTGTGGGCGCTCGGCCACGGCTGACTGGTATCCGATGATCTGCTGCACGAGTCGATAGAGCCGACTCAGTTCGGCGACGGGCGTGGCTGCGAACGCAGTCTTGTCGACGAAATGTTTGTAGCCATAAATCACCATCCCGAATTGCGTGCCCCAGTCGCCCAGGTGATTGTCGGTGATCACTCGGTGGCCCAGAAATCGCAAGATACGCGAAAGTGCGTCGCCAATCACGGTCGAACGAATGTGACCAACGTGCATGGGCTTGGCCACGTTGGGAGCGGAGAAATCAATCACGTAAGTTTGCCGTTGGCCGGCTGAATCAACCCCTAGTCGCTCGTCCAGCAAAGCAGCCTGGACGGCTTGGGCCAGCACATCGGACTTTAGTCGCAAATTGATGAAGCCGGGTTTGACGATCTCCGGTGGCAAACACAGGTCGTCAATCTGCAATCGGCTAACCACTTCGGCCGCAATATCCATCGGCTTCTTGTTCAGAACGCCTTCCAGTGGCATAGCGATATTGGCTTGATAATCACCGAATCGAGCATCGCGAGCTGGCGCGATACGCTGAGCATGCTCGGCCGGCTGATCGACCAGTCCGGTAAGTGCTGCGGTAAATCGTGCTCGCAAAGTTTCGATCAGTTTCATCGGTCGGCAACCTTAAAATGTGGCATACGCACTAGTGTGGCATAGGCTTCCAGCCTGTGGTCAATCAAGCAGCCCAGACTTCCAGCTCTCCTGTGGCATGTGATGTCATAGACCCAAAGCCCAGCCCACACGAATGCCAGATTATTATCGCTCCCCTGGATTTTTGCAGTGGGGCAAGGAATTGGGTTACAATGGAGTTTTCCTGCCCACTTTCCCACCTCTGCCGGCTATGACTTATCCCATGCTGCGAAAGTTCGTTGCCCACAGTCCAATCTTCCGCAATGCCATGGCCGTATGCATGGGCATGTGGTGCAGTCTGGGCCTGGTCGATTTAGCGCACGGGCAAACTGCGACGCAGCAAGTTGATTTCGACGGCCAGATTTTGCCGATTTTCCAGAAACATTGCTTGGGCTGCCACGGAGCCGATGATGCCCAGAGCAAGTTGCGGCTCGATTCGATGCTCGATGCACTGCGTGGAGGCGATTCAGGCGAGGCGACCATTGTCCCTGGCGAGAGCGATCGCAGCCACTTGATGCAGCGCATCACCAGCGCCGATGCTGCTCTGCGCATGCCGCCCGACGACGCCGAGCCCCTGGCGGCCGACGAGATAACCTTGCTCGGACAGTGGATCAATGAGGCATCAGCTTGGAACGCAGCTCGCGATCAACTTGCCCAACAATCGGTGACGCACTGGTCGTTCCAGCCAGTTGGTCAGCCCGCCATCCCGCAAGTTGGCCAGGCTCATCCGATCGATGCCTTCATCGTCGCCAAGTTGCAAGAGCAAGGACTGTCGCTATCGCCGCGCAGCGATCCGCGCCGATTGATCCGACGGTTGTACTTAGTCATGCAGGGCTTGCCGCCCGATCCGCACCAGGTCGAGTGGTTTCTCATTGAGAATCAGACCAGCGATCCCGCGCAAGTTTGGGATGCCTGGATCGATCGAGTACTCAGCAGTCCACACTACGGCGAGCGGTGGGCCATGCACTGGCTGGACCTGATTCGTTTCGGCGAGACCAATGGATTTGAAACCAATCGTGAACGACCCAATGCGTTTCACTTTCGCGATTGGGTGATTCAGTCGCTAAACGACGACCTGCCCTATGATCAATTCATTCGCCAGCAACTGGTGGGCGATGCTCTCGGGGCACCAGTGGCCACGGGGTTTCTGGTCTCGGGGCCCAACGATATAGTCAAAGGTCAAGACAAGCTTCTCGGTTTGATGCAGCGTCAAGATGAATTGTCGGACATCGTCAACACGACCGGTACAGCTTTCTTGGGTTTGACCACTGGTTGTGCGCGCTGCCACAATCACAAGTTCGATCCAATCTCGCAAACCGACTTCTTTGCCTTGCAAGCCATCTTTGCAGGTGTCGAACATGCCGATGGCCAATTGCCACTGACGCCTGATCAGCAACAAGAGCTGGTCCGACTGGATGATCAAATCCGTCAAGCCAAATCGATCTTGGATAAACTCACCGCGCAGTCCGAACTTCGCCCGCCGGTCAACCCGCGCGAGAATGTCGAGTCCTTCGAGCCTCGCCGGGCACAATTCGTGAGGTTCTCGATCCAGCGCTCGAGCGCATCCGAACCATGTATCGACGAGTTGCAAGTTTTCTCGGGGCAAGCCAACGTAGCTTTAGCCAGCCTGGGGACGCAGGCCACATCATCGGGTGACTTCGTTCATCCGTTTCATAAGCTCGAGCATATCAATGATGGGCAGTTCGGCAACTCGCGCAGCTGGATTGCCAGTACGGCCAGCGATGCCTGGTTGCAATTAAAGTTGCCTGAGCCGAAAGACATCGAGCGCATCGTGTGGGGACGCGATCGCGACGGCCAGTTCGCCGATCGTTTGGCGTTGGATTATAAAATCGAGCTGTCGCTAGACGGTCAGCAGTGGCAGACTGTAGCTTCGTCCAAGGATCGCCTGCCAGCCACAGGCAGTCAGCAGCCGCGTTACGATCTGAGCCAGGTTGCCGTTGAGCATCGCTCGGCGGCCGAAGCTGCGCTCGAGACACTCACCAGCAGCGAAACAGCCAAACGTACGCTGACGGCCGCGCGAATGGCTTACACCGGCAAATTCGTGGCGCCACCTGAAATCAATCGACTGTTTCGCGGTGATCCGACCGCACCGCGCGAAGTTGTATCGCCCGGCGCGATCGGCTCGCTGGGGCAATTGAATCCACCGCTAACCAATGCCACCAGCGAACAACAGCGACGCCTGGCCCTGGCCGATTGGATTGCCAATCGGGACAATCCATTAACGGCGCGTGTTATGGTCAATCGCTTGTGGCAGTTTCATTTTGGCACTGGGCTAGTTGATACGCCCAGTGATTTTGGAGCTAACGGGACATTGCCCACGCATCCAGAACTGCTCGACTGGCTCGCCTGGCAATTTATGGAGCATGGTTGGTCGCCGAAGTACATGCATCGACTGATTCTCACCAGCCAGACCTGGCAGCAATCCAGCCAACCGCGCACCGCTGGCTTGGCCATTGATGCCGCCTCGCGACTGTTGTGGCGATTTCCGCCGCGGCGATTGGAAGCAGAACCGATTCGCGATTGCATGTTGGCGGTCACCGGTAAGTTGGACCGATCGCTGGGCGGAGCGGGATTCAGCGCCTTCGAAGTCGAACTTGAAAACGTGCGGCACTATTTTCCCAAGAAGGATTATGGTCCCGGCGATTGGCGGCGCATGGTCTACATGACCAAAGTGCGTCAAGAGAAAGACTCGGTCTTTGGCGTCTTCGATTGTCCCGATGCCAGCCAGGTTACTCCCAAACGCAGTCGTTCGACCACGCCGCTCCAGGCTCTGAACTTGCTCAACAGCCGTTTTGTGTTGCAGCAAGCCGAGTTTTTGGCGGCCAAGCTCCAGGCGGCTCGCGAGTCAACCCCTGAGCGCATCGAACTGGCCTGGCAACTTTGTTACGGCCGCCCCGCCGCTGTCGCTGAAGTCCAAGCCGCCAGCCAGTTTGTAGCTGAATCTGGTTGGGAACAGTTCGCCCGTGCCTTGCTGAACTCCAACGAGTTTGTGTTTATCCCCTAGTGGTTTGAACGAGTAATAAAATAAACTTGCCAGATGCTTTATGTGTAAAGTAAGTTGCTTTACATGTAAACTAAATAGAAATGCTTGCCATGCAGCCACTTTCGCCATTGCTGGACCGCCGTCGCTTTCTCAATCACACCCTGACGGGACTCAGTGGGATCGCGCTGGCCAGTCTGCTGGCCGACGAGCGTTTGTTGCTCGCTAGTGACACGGGGAGTGGTCCGATTCGGCCCGCGATCGATCCGGCCAAACCGTTTGCACCGCGCGAGCCACACTTTGCAGCCAAAGCCAAGAATGTTTTGTTGGTGTTCTGCTCTGGTGCTTGCAGCCAACTGGATACCTTTGATTACAAACCAGAACTTATTCGTCTAGATGGCCAGCCCATGCCGGGTGCGGACGAACTGGTCACCTTTCAGGGCAAACAAGGCAATCTCACTCGCAGTCCTTGGCAATTCAAACCGCGTGGGCAATGCGGCAAGATGGTTTCTGACTTGGTGCCCCAGTTGGGTGAATTGGCCGATGAGATGTGTTTCCTGCACTCGCTGACCAGCAAGACCAATACGCATGGTCCGGGCGAGAACTTCATGTCGACGGGCAATACGCTGGAAGGTTTTCCCGCGGTTGGTACGTGGGTCACTTGGGGACTGGGTACCGAGAATCAAGAGTTGCCCGCCTATGTCGCCATCCCCGATCCGCGCGGCACGCCGCAATCGAGCGTTAACAACTGGGGTAGTGGCTTTCTGCCGGCGGCCTATCAAGGCACCGATTTCAACGCGACCAAACCGCTGCGCAATCTGGATCGACCCGCTCAGTTCTCGGCCGAGACTGATCGCGCCACCCGCAACTTTATTCAGCAATTGAATCAGCGGCACTTGGAGCAATTTCCCGGTGACACAGAATTAGCTGCGCGGATCTCCAGTTATGAACTGGCCGCCCGCATGCAACTGAGCGTGCCTCAGGTGACCGACTTGAGCACCGAATCGGAGAGCACGCTGACCATGTACGGTGCCAACGATTCGAGCAACGAGTTGAAGATGCAGTACGCGCGCAATTGCATTCTCGCACGCCGCCTGGTGGAACAGGGCGTGCGCTTCGTGCAGTTGTTCAATGGCGCGTATCAAACAGGTGGCGAAGGTGTGAGCAACTGGGATGGTCACAAACAGCTACATGAACAGTACAGCAAACACGGACCAGTGTTTGATCAGCCGACGGCGGCCTTGCTGCGCGACCTGAAACAGCGAGGCTTGCTGAAGGATACGTTGGTCGTATGGTGCACCGAGTTCGGACGCATGCCTACCTTTCAAGCGGGTGCCAGCGGTCGCGATCATAATCCGTCAGGCTTTACCGTGTGGCTAGCAGGTGCCGGTGTCAAAGCTCCGTTTACCTACGGCGCTACCGATGAATTTGGATACAAGGCTGTCGAGAACGTGACGACCGTGTACGACTTGTATGCCACCATCCTGCACATTCTGGGGCTCGATCACGAGCGACTTAGCTACTACCACAATGGCCTGGAGCGTCGATTGACCGACGTTCATGGAACCGTGGTAAAAGATATCTTGGCTTAGACTTCAAACTTCAAACTTCAATCTTCAATCTTCAATCTTCAATCTTCAATCTTCATTCTTCAATCTTCATTCATGCGTTTCCTCATATTATTGCTGCTTGTCTCTACTCAGCTGCAGGCTGATCCGCCTGAGTTTCAAACGCAGGTCGCACCGCTCTTGGCCACGCGGTGCCTGGGTTGCCACAGCGGGGCTGAGCCCAAGGGCGAGCTGGACTTGTCGCGGAAGTCGGCTGACTTGGATGTGCAAGCTTTGTGGGAGCAAGTCGAAGCGGACGCGATGCCACCCAAGAAGCCGCTATCGGACGCAGAGAAGGCGATCCTGCAGCAGTGGATCGCGGCCGGTGCAGAGTGGACGCTGCCCGAGATTGATCCACTGGCTTATTCCAGCGACGCGCGGGCTGGACTGGACTGGTGGTCGCTGCAGCCACTCAAGCCGCTTGAACCTACTCACAGTTCAGTGCATCCGATCGACGGGTTCGTGCGGGCCAAATTGACCGAAGTTGGATTAGAGCCGGCGCCGCGGGCTGAGCGCCGTCAATTGATTCGGCGCTTGTCATTTGATCTACTGGGTTTGCCGCCTGCGCCTGAAGAGGTGGACCAATTCTTGGCCGATACTAGCGATGACGCTTATGGCCGGTTGGTTGATCGCCTGTTGCAGAGTCCACATTACGGCGAACGATGGGGACGGCACTGGTTGGACATCGTGCGTTTCGGGGAGAGCAATGGTTTCGAGTACGACGAACCCCGCGATAACTTTTGGCCGTATCGCAACTGGGTGATCGATGCGCTTAATGCCGACATGCCTTACGACGAATTTGTGCGACAACAAATTGCCGGCGATGCTTTGGCACCTGAGGACTATTCGGCCGCCTCGGCCATCGGTTTTCTGGTAGCCGGTCCACACAATACGACCTTGCCAGCCAATGTCAAAATGCGCATGGCGATGGCTCAGGACGAGATGGAAGATTTGCTGGGCATCGTGGGTCAGACCTACTTAGGGCTGACGATTAATTGTGCGCGGTGTCACGATCACAAGTTCGATCCGATCTCGCAGCAAGACTATTATCAGTTAGCCGCTACTCTCGGTGGCGTTTCGCACGGCCAGCGTACGATTACGGTGCCGCTCGGCCCGGCGCAATTGACGCGGCTGGAGGCTATTCAGGTTGAGCTCGATCAATTGCAGCACGCACGTGACGGCTTGCTCGAACCGATTCGTCAAGCGTTAGTGGCTCAGCGACAAGCTGCTGCTGCCTCACCAGTCACGCCCACCGATCATTCGGAGCTCTTTACTCCGCCGCAGGCGCTAGCGACTTGGGAGTTTGAGGGCAATTTAAAGGACGAGCAAGGACAATTCGAACTAACTGTTGCCGGCGATGCCAAGGTAGTGGATGGAGCATTGGTGCTCGACGGCCAGCAAGCCTACGCAACTACGCCGCTATTACCGCAGGCGCTGAGTGAGAAGACACTTGAGGCTTGGGTCAAGCTCGATAATCTCCAACAAGCTGGTGGCGCCGTGATTTCGCTCGAAGCGCCGGAGATGGGCTTGTTCGATGCCATCGTTTTTGGCGAACAAGAGCCTAAGAAGTGGATGGCCGGGAGCAACTCCTTTGTGCGCACCAAATCTTTTCAAGCTGCTAGCCCAGAGGATCAGGCGACCGAGCGCTATGTGCACATCGCGCTGGTCTATCAATCCGACGGAGTTATTCGCGCCTATCGCGATGGGCAGGCGTATGGCACAGCTTACAACTCCGGTGGATTGCAAACGTACTCAGCCAACTCAGCCAGGCTGAACTTCGGCTTGCGGCATTCGCCGCCGGGCGGCAATCGTCTGTTAATTGGCCGCATCGATCGAGCTCAGTTGTATGACCGCGCGCTCAGCGACGAAGAAGTTGCGATGTCAGCAGCTTATAATGATATCGGCAATATTCCGCGGTCCCTGATCCTGGAAGCGATGACGCCAACCCAGCGCGAGCAGTTGGCCAGCACCGAAGCCAAACTAGTGCAACTGCAAAACGAACGGGGAGCCATTCGCGCATCCGAGAAGCAGACGCTTTACACTTGCTTGTCGGTCAAGCCACCGGAGACCTTTGTGCTCCTGCGCGGTGATGTTGGCACTCCGGCGCAGCCAGTCTCGCCCAAAGGCTTGCGCGCCTTGCAAAGTCTGGATGCCGATTGGAAATTGGAGGCGACGGCCGACGATCGTAGGCGACGATTGGCGCTGGCCACCTGGATAACTGACCACCGCAATCCTTTGTTTGCGCGAGTTATTGTCAATCGGTTATGGCAGTATCATTTTGGCCAGGGCCTCGTCACGACGCCTAGCGACTTTGGGTTCAACGGTGGTCTGCCCTCGCATCCGCAGCTACTGGACTGGCTGGCGGTGAAGTTGCTTGACAGCGACTATCGTCTAAAGGCCATTCATCGCCTGATAGTTACCTCTGAAACGTATCAGCAATCCTCCGCACCGCATGCGTTAGGGCTAGAGAAGGATGCGGACAACATATGGTTATGGCGCAAGGCTCCGCAGCGCATCGAGGCAGAGACGTTGCGCGATGCGCTGTTGGTGGTCACCGATAGACTCGATCGACAAATCGGTGGCACTGGTTATCGCGATATGAAGCATTACTTCTACAAAGGTAGCCACTTCTATGATCTGCTGACGGAGACTGGGCCCGAGGCGCGGCGGCGCACGATCTATCGCTTCACACCGCGGGGAGCCAACAATCCATTCCTGACCACCTTTGATTGTCCCGATCCGAGTGCAACCTCGCCGCGCCGGGCCGTTACCACTACGCCGCTCCAAGCGCTGGCCCTGCTGAACAATCCGATGGTGTTCGACCTGGCTGATCATTTCGTCCAGCGTGCGCAGCAGCGTGCGGGAGCAAACGTCGATCAACAGATCGGCGAGGTGTATAACCTGGCATACAATCGCCCGGCCACGCCATCCGAAATCGAGCGCAGCCGAGCGTTTGTTGACAAACATGGTCTGGCCGCGCTATGTCGAGTCGTCTTTAACAGCAACGAGTTTCTCGTCGTGCCATGAGCAAACCTATGCATATCCAACCGCTAGTGAATCGACGCCAGGCGCTCAACTTTGCGACGGCATCGCTAACTGGGACGGCGCTGGCCGCGCTATTGGCTCAGGATAAACCAGCCTGGGCTGCGTCGGTTCCTGGCCAGGTGGCCGGTTGTCCCCATCATCCAGCCAAAGCCAAACGCGTGATCCATCTCTGTTTGTGTGGCGGTGTTAGTCAGATCGATTCGTTCGACTACAAACCGGAGCTTGCCAAGTACCATGGCAAGTCGCTGCAATCGGAAGAAAAGCCAGCGACCTTCTTCGATCGCATCGGTTTGCTGCGCATGAATGATTGGGAGTTCAAGCAGCGTGGTCAAAGTGGGCTGTGGGTTTCGGAGTTGTTTCCCAACCTGGCTGAAGTCGCTGACGAACTGACCGTGATTCGCTCCATGGTGGCCGAATCTGCTAACCATACGCCAGCTACCTTTGAAGAAAACAGTGGCTTTCGTTTGAATGGCTTTCCGGTGATGGGTTCATGGATCTCGTACGGCTTGGGTTGCGAGACCGATGAACTGCCCAGCTATGTCGTGCTGCCCGATGCTCGCGGTATGCCAGCTGGCGGGACCATCAATTGGTCCAATGGCTTCTTGCCCGCGCAGCATCAGGGCGTGTCCTTTCAAACAAGCGGGCCTGTTATCCATGATCTCTTTCCCGCGCGCGACTTGCCCGCGGACCGTGATGGTGCAAGCCGAGCACTGCTGACGCAGATGAACGAGCATCATCTGCAGCAACATGGATTGGAAGATGCGCTCGTTGCCCGCATGCGGAGTTACGAATTGGCGGCCAAGATGCAATTGGCCATTCCGCGCGTCACCGATTTGTCGCAAGAGTCCGCCGACACTCAAGCCATGTACGGTATCGATCGCGAAGAGACGGCCGATTTTGGCAAGCGATGTTTGCTGACCAGGCGTTTGCTGGAAAGTGGTGTACGTTTTGTCCAGTTATTTTCGGGCGGTTCGTTCGGTTCACCTCGCATCAATTGGGATGGTCACGAAGATGTCAAGGAGAACCACAATCGCGAAGCGGTGCGAATGGACAAACCGGTCGCCGCGTTAATCAAAGACCTGCGGCAGCGCGGCATGCTAGATGACACGTTGATCATTTGCACTTCCGAATTTGGACGCACGCCCTTTACGCAGTCCGACGCCGACAAAGTAGGAGCGGGCCGCGATCACAATATGTATGGTTTCTCGATTTGGATGGCCGGCGCAGGGTTAAAACACGGATTGGCTTACGGTTCGACTGATGACATAGGCTGGAAAGCTGTAGAGAATCCTGTTCATTGGTATGATTATCACGCGACCGTGTTGCACTTATTGGGAATCGATCACGAGCGACTGACGTTTTATCACAATGGCATTCAGCGACGCTTGACCAACGTGCATGGCGAAGTACTGCATGCGATTCTAGATAGTTGAGCTCGCTGCTAAACACGCCCTCGTGCTCATTGAGATCGTACAGCTTTTAAGTAGTGCGATTGCATGGCGTTAAGGGTTCTGGGTGGCACTGGCTATGCGCAGCATTGCCAGTGCTCACAACGAAGCGTTTGATATTCGGTCTGCAGTTGCATAAACCATGGAAATCGAAGTTTGTGGGCACCCAATGAAGGTTCATTCCCGAAAGACCAAACCGGTATTTCGATAGTTGAAAGCTGGACGATTTCTTTTGTGAAGGGGTAAGGGATGGCCGATTTATCCGACGAGCTGATTGAGCAACTGATGGCGTCAGCTCGTCAAGCTGCTGAACGTGCCTACGCGCCGTACAGTCGCTTTGCAGTGGGCGCGGCCATCTTGTCGGCCAGTGGCAAGATCTACAGCGGTTGCAATGTCGAGAATGCATCTTATGGTCTGGCCTGCTGCGCCGAGCGAAATGCGATCTTTCAAATGGTCGCCGATGGGCAGCGGGAAGTTGTTTGCGTGGCCGTGTTCACTCCTACCGACAAACCGACTGCACCTTGTGGTGCCTGTCGACAGGTGATCCACGAGTTTGGGCCCACTGCAAGAGTTATCAGTTCTTGCCGCACTTCTGAGCGGTTGGTCACAAATCTTAACCATCTCTTCCCAGAAGCCTTCGGCCCTAAGAGCCTCTGATCGGTAACAATCCTGTACCCCAACTAAGCCGTAGGCGTTAGCCTCGGTTGCATCACGTTTGACCAGGAACGTCCCAACTAAACCGTAGACGTTAGCCTCGGTTATTGAACGTTTACGGTCGGTAAAGACCGCAAACGCCTCTAACGCCGTCGGCTAAAAGCAACCGCGGCTAACGCCGTCTGCTAAGTGAACATTTTTGCATCCGTGGCTCGGTGCCGACGGCCAGTAAGTCTATTTGCTATACTGTGGCGACTTATTTTCAGTTCTCTTTTCGTTCCGGGTGACAAGATGGCCGAATCGCAAGTAACGCTACAGCGCGGGCCGGGGCCTAGCGCTTCTGCTGCAGCCGAGGAAGTGGCTGGGATCATTGTGGGCTTGTTCAATCAACACGGAGGTTCGATGTATGGCGGTGAAAGCGTTACGCAGCTTCAGCATGCGCTGCAATGTGCAACTTTGGCCGAACGCAGCGGAGCTCAGCCTTCTTTAGTTGTGGCCGCCCTCCTGCATGATATTGGTCACTTGTTGCATGCGCTACCGGATGATGCTCCTGAAACAGGCATCGATGACTTGCACGAGGAACTCGCAGCCCAGTGGTTGCGCGAACGGTTTGGGCCCGACGTCGTCGAGCCAGTGAGATTGCACGTGGCGGCCAAGAGATTTTTGTGTGCTACCGACCCGGTCTACTTCAACCAGCTTAGCCCACCTTCGCAATTGAGTCTCAAACTGCAAGGCGGTCCGATGTCGACCAGCGAAGTTGGTCAGTTCTTGGCTAATCCCTTCTATCGCGAAGCTGTTTCGCTGCGTCGCTGGGACGACGAAGCCAAAATAGTCGGTATGGTCACGCCGGCCGTTGAACACTTTGCCCAGGCGATCGTCGCTTGCGTTTCGCAATAAGCAGGGAGCATAGTTGTAAGTGAAAGTTGCAATTGTCGGCGCTGGCATCTTTGGTCTAGCGCATGCCTGGTCCGCGGCCAAACGCGGACATAACGTTACGGTCTTCGAACGATCAAAGCGCGCCAGTGGAGCTTCGATTCGAAACTTCGGTATGGTCTGGCCCATCGGTCAGACCAGTGGCCACTGGCATCACATAGCCCTGCGCAGCCGTGAAGCGTGGTTGGAACTGGCGCGTGAATCGAACATTTGGCTCGAGCCTTGTGGTTCGATTCACTTGGCGCACCGTGACGATGAATGGCGAGTTTTGCAAGAGTTTGCGGAGCTCAGTTCCAGCCTGGGATACGATTGCGAACTGCTCGATCCCGAGGCTGTTGTGCAGAAAACGCCTGCTGCTAATCGGCGTGGACTGCTGGGCGGTCTCTTCAGTCCCACTGAATGCGCGGTGAACCCACCGGCAACTATTCGCGCCGTTCCGAGCTGGTTGAGCGCACGTTACAACATCCAGTTTCGTTTTGACACGGTCGTATCGCACATCGATCGCGACCAGGTTGTCCTGGGGGATCAATCGCGCGAAGCATTTGATCGCTGTGTGATTTGTAGCGGCAGTGATCTGCAAACGCTCTTCGCAGACATTTACGCCGGCAGCGGAATTCGGCAGTGCAAATTGCAAATGATGCGCACCGGACCGCAGCCCGGCAATTGGCGAATCGGTACGCACCTTGCCAGTGGTTTGACGCTCCGACACTACGCTTGCTTTCAGTCATGCCCTGGGCTGGAGAAACTGAAACAGCGGGTGGCTCGAGAGACACCAGAACTGGATCGCCTGGGGATCCATGTGATGGCTGCGCAAAACGAACTGGGCGAAGTAATCTTAGGGGACTCGCACGAATACGACAGCGACATCGAACCGTTCGACAAACAACTCATCGATGATTTGATGTTGCGCGAACTGAAGAAAATTATCGACTTGCCCGACTGGGATATTCGCGAGCGTTGGCACGGTATCTACTGCAAGTACACGCAAGGCCCCGTTTTTTGCGCCGAGCCTGAGTCCGGCGTTTTCGTGCGCAGCGGTGCAGGTGGATCAGGCATGACAATGGCTTTCGGACTAGCCGAAGTAGATTGGGATCAGTGGGCATGAACGCAGCGTTAACGTTATCGAGCATCAAGGCAGTCATCTTCGATTGGGCCGGAACGACGGTGGACTATGGTAGCCGCGCGCCGACACAAGTCTTTATTGAGATGTTCCGGCGCCGTGGCGTCGATATTACCGAAGCCGAAGCCCGTGAACCGATGGGTATGGCCAAACATGCACATATCGCCACCATCGCCGGAATGCCGCGCGTCAACGCCGCCTGGTGCACTCAACATGGACGCGGTCCCACTTCGGCGGATGTCGATGCGATCTATGCGGAGTTTCTGCCGTTACAAAAAACGACGCTCGCCAATCACTGTGATGTGATTCCAGGAGTCGTCGAGACAGTTCAGTGGCTACGTAGTCGTGGATTGAAGATTGGATCATCAACCGGTTACACGCGAGAGTTGATGGATGTGGTCGTACCCCTGGCCGGTGCAGGTGGCTATCAGCCTGACGTCGTAGTTTGCTCAGATGAAGTGGCTGCCGGCCGACCCGCACCGTGGCTGAACTTTCGCGTAGCAGAGCAATTGGGCATCTATCCCATGAGCCAAGTGTTGGTCGTCGATGACACCCCAATCGGCATAGCCGCCGGCCTGGCAGCTGGCGCTATCACGGTGGCCGTTTCCAAGACCGGCAACTCCATGGGATTATCCGAATCGCAGGTCAGCACTTTGCCAAGTGACGGGTTGAACGCACGATTGAAGCAGATCACCAGTGATTTCTTAGCAGCTGGTGCCCATTACGTCATCGAATCTGTCGCCGACCTACCCCAACTGTGGAAATTGTAGAGCGGCTGTCCCCAGCCGCTCAGCACCCGGCAAGTCGGTTTGGCGGTAACGCTGGTCATTCGGTCGAAAGAAACGTTGGTTAGAGGGTTCCAAATTTTTAATCGCAGAGGCAGAGAAGTCAGTGATTTCTCTGCGGGCTCTGCGCCCTCTGCGTTTTAAAAAGAGCTTGACCAAGTCGGTTGCCCGTAACGCTAGTCACCTCTGCGTTTTAAAAAGAGCTTGACCAAGTCGGTTGCCCGTAACGCTAGTCACCTAGTCGGAAGATACTTTGGTTAGAGGGTTCTGAGCAGCTGAGGACAGCTGCTCTACGCTAGAGGGTTCTGAGCAGTTGGGGACAACTGCTCTACGGCTGCGGCGCTGCAAGCGTAAAGGTGCTGCCGCTGGGATGCTGGACGTAGGGTCGATTGGAGGGTGTGGTCAGCCAGACGCTGCCTTCGCCGAGCACTTGGCATTTGTGCGTGGGTTCAACAACCAGAGCCGTGCCTTCGTCGATGCCGATGCCGATGATCTTCGGGAAACGCTCAACCACACCAGCCAGGTCATCAAAACGGTTGCGTTGGCGAAAGTGCTGATCGATGGCTACACCGCTCAACAAACCCAGCCCGCGTCGATAACCATCGGCAACCATGATCTGATTGCCTAGCGGATGACCACGCACCAGCAAATCACCTTGGATGGTGGCACCAGCGGAACTGCCGCCGATGACGCCACCGCGGGCGACAACTTGTTTCAGCTCATGCCATGCAGGCGTGCCCCAATAGGCATCCACGAATCGCCACTGTCGCCCCCCGCCGAACCAAACGCCGGTCGCCCAACGCAAGTCGGCCAGATACTCGTCGCTGGAAACCGATTGGCGATCGATTTGCGGCAGCACTCGAACTTCGCCGGCTCCCATGCGCGTAAAGATATGCTGTTCGTCAGCATCTTCGAGAGTTGGTTCCGGTACGGCCGTCGGTAGAACCACAATGCGAGCTTGCTGGCCGCCGGCCAAATCAATGAACCTCTGCCAGATCTCGGGCGACATGCGGCCGCCGCCGACAATGACTAGACTGCCGCTAGCCAGCTGCGGCGCGTAGTCCACCTCGGCGGGAAATTCTGGTTGTTGCCGCTCATAACATGCGCGGCGAAACGTTACCAAATCAGCCACCGTGCCTACTGGCAGGCGCTGTTCTTTGGAGCTGAAATAATGCTTGGTCGCGGGCCAGTGTACCCAGCACTCAGCTCCTGGTGCGGCGGAGAGATTCATGATCGCTCGACCGCTGGTCCGCAGCCAACAATCAACTGGCACTGTGGCATAGGCTTCTAGCCTGTGCGCATCCGTGTCTTGTTTCTCGACAATCTCCGCGCGTCGCTCTGGATCATCGCAGCGCACTAATTCAAAATCGGGCACCAACCCCTGAGCAATTACTTGGCCATGTTCGACAGTCGAGCCCTCCACGTAAACGAAGCTGCCACGTTCCAAACAGGCGCGCATGCTTTTGACGACATCAGTGTTTTCCTGCGTCACGTCGGATGCAGAGACCCACACACAGTCGCCACGGGCTGGCTTCTGCAGGGCGCTGGTCAGCTCAGCGATTGCCTGATCAGCGACGTTTAAGTGTTGTGGCTCCGAGGCCCACTGCATTTCGAGCAAGTGTTTCAGACTGGGCGGTACGTCGTTCTGCGGCGCACCCAAGATGAACAAGGTGCCAGGCTTAGGTTGCGATTCGAATTCTGCGCTCAGCAGTTCATGCTGTTGTGGACTCAGCTGGGCGCTGGTGCTGACGATTAAGACGCCATCAAAAATAATGGGCGGCACATAAATATCCTGGCTGCGAGCAGACGATGATATCGCCAGCGCAGCCCACATCAAGCATAAAGTGTTGAACTTCAAGTTCAGGATCTCATCGCAAAAGCTGACTATTGTCCACGTGCTTCGATGGCTTTGATTACTATCCAGCCGGATGTTGCCATGGATCGCGATAGTCGCGTTTGAGCAACTTGGTAGCTTCTTCGTCGCCGGGAATCGTATGTGTTGCTGGATCAAACTTCAGCGAGCGGCCAAGCTTTTGTGAGAGGTTGGCCATGATGCAAGCTGCTGAGGAAATGTGCCCCTGTTCGATGTCTGCCACTGGCTTGGTGCGTTCGTCGACTGCCTGCAAGAAGTTCTGCATGTGACCGCGAATGGCTGAGGCGACGTGGAGTTCCAGCGCCCACTTCTTTTGGTCTTCGGCATCTTTGGGATATTTGTCCAGTTCGATTACAGCTTCGCCATGCAGCTTCTGACCACCGCCTTGTGGGATGAAGTCGTAACTGTTGACACTCAACTTGAGAGTACCTTTATCGCCGTAGATGATGGCCGCCCAGGGATACTGTGGGTCGGGTGACGAGCCCCAGGCGCGATGGGTCCAGACCACATCGAGATTATCAAAGTGGTAGGTAGCGGTCTGCGTATCGGTAATGTTAGCACGAGCTGCTTTATCGACCAGAATGCCACCGTTACTGGAGACTTCTGTGGGCCAACCTAGATCGAGCTGCCAACGGACCGTATCGAGCATGTGCACACACATGTCGCCGACGATTCCGTTGCCGTACTCCATGAAGGCTCGCCAACCTCGTGGATGCACGATGTCGTTGTAAGGGCGCATGGGCGCAGGGCCAGTCCACATATCCCAATTGAGATTTTCTGGCGCCGCCTTGTCTGGCGCCTCTTTTTCGGTCTTGCGATTGCGCATGTGGTAGTAACAACACACTTCGGCATAGGCTACGTTGCCCAGCAGCCCGGCATCGATCACGCGCTGTTTGGCTTCGATCAAATGCGGCGTGCTGCGGCGCTGGGTACCGATTTGAACGACACGGTTATGACGACGAGCTGCGTCGAGCATGGCTTTGCTCTCCATTACGTCGACGGCTGTCGGTTTTTGGCAATATACGTCCGCGCCCGATTCGACGGCTGCAATCATAGGCAGGGCATGCCAGTGATCTGGCGTGTCTACCAAGATGATATCAAGTTCCTTTTTGGCTAACATCTGACGATAGTCGCCGTAAGTTTGCGGGCGATTGCCCGAAGGCTGCCGTGCTTTGAACAGGTCGGCTGCTTCGTCCAGCATTTTGGAATCGACGTCACAGAGCGAAACAACTTCGACCGGTTCGACATTCAGCAGCTGTAATAGATCGCACTTGCCATACCAGCCCGGTCCGATCAGGCCAACGCGCCGCGGCTTGTTGGTTGCCGCTGCAAATGCTCGACTCGACAACGCCGCCAGCGAAGCGGCCGCTACGGCGCTTCCGAAAAATTCTCTACGTTGCATGATCGCTCGTTCCGGATGGTGAGGTTGGATAAGTGGCGGTTCGCGGGCGGCTTGGCCCCGCTCTGCCTCAGAAAAAGGTTGGTAACATTGTAACATAGGCGCGGGGGGCGATTTTACTAAGCACGGGAACGCGTCCACGTGCTTATGGGTCCGCAGCCACAGCACTCCGAAAACCGAGGCTAACGCCTACGGCTTACCAAAGGATATATCCATGAATGTCTGCACGCTGTTCGTTTGGCTGGTTTGTGCCCAAGTCGGACAACTTCCTTTCTTGACATCTGATAGCCAGTTCAAAAGTGTTGATCCACCGGGTTGGGTACTCGATGGCGCGGTGAAGGTCTTTCTGTCGTTGGATGATATGAAAGGCATCGAAGATACGGCGGCCATCGGTGCCACCATCGTACATGCCGGTGGTCCATCGCCATATTATCCGCTGCGACGCGATGACCCTACTTCGGGCGTGCCGACCGCCGAACGCGAGAAACTGGTGGCCGGCATCCAACATGCCAAGCAGCATGGCATGCGCGTGATATTGGGTGTGTCGCCGTATGCGCCGATTCCCATCGTGCGTGAACATCCCGATTGGATGCATCATGCCACCGACGATCCAGCGATTCGCGAGAAAGCCAAGCTGGATCTGACCACTCCTGAGAACATCGGGCTGAGGTCGTTACCGCTGAATACTCCCTATGGAGACTATGCCATCGAGTGCCTGGCGGAAATGATGCGCGACTTCCAAGTCGATGGCTTCTCGTTTGATGGTTGTTATCATCACTTCATCAACTTCAGTCCATACGAGAAGCAGTTGTACCAACAAGAGACTGGCCGCCAGTTTCCGACCAAGATTGACTTAAACGACGACAGTTATCGCATCTATTTGTTGTGGGCGGATGAAAAGCTGGAGAGCTGGTATCGACGGTTGGGCGAGCGATTGAAGCAGGTCAACGCCGAAGCAGCTATTTACACTTGGACCACCAACGCAGGACGTTATGGTCACTTTCTCACTAGCCCGCGCGTCATGTCCGCGCGCATGAATCGCTTGATCCATTGTCCAGTGCAAGAATGGTGGCTGGACGAAGTGAATCTCGGCGCGACCGTCGTTCCTTATTTCGGCGCCGCTTATGTGCGCGCGGTAAGCGGTGGAAAAGTTGGTGCAAGTGAACCGTACTTGATGTCGCGCGGCAATCCTTATACGACTGACAGCTTTCCACCACATGAACTAACGGTTCGCTGTCTAGGTGCGATGACCAATGGTTCCTTCACACCGATCGCGCAGATGGCGGGCAAGGAGGCCACCTATGCTGCGCTGCGCGAGATCGCCCGACGCCAGCATGTCTTTACGCGCTTGGAACAGGAACCCTGGGCAGCACTGCTGGTTAGCGAACAAACGCGTCAGTTTTATGCTCACGGTAACATTATGGAGCGATGGTTGTCGCATGCCCTGGGCGTTTATCGCATGGGCATGGAAGAGCATCTGCCGCTGACGCTCATCACCGAACAAGACCTGACGGCCGATGAGCTCGATCGCTACAAAGTTTTGATACTGCCCAACGTCGTATGTTTATCCGACTCGCAAGTGAGCACGATTCGCGACTACGTTCAGCGTGGTGGGGGACTGGTGGCCACGTGTGAAACCTCGTTATGCGATGAACTGGGACATTCGCGGGATGACTTTGCTCTCAAAGATTTGTTTGGGACCAGTTTCGGTGGCCGACCAAGCGCACCCCAAGTAAAACGGGATCTCGATGTGAACTTTGCAATCGTGATTGGCGACAGCTACTGGGCACAGCGAGGCAACGCGGGCGCGTTTCGATTTTCGGATTACTCACAATCGATCTTTGCGACCGATGCCCGTATCAAACATTTGGTTCCCAACGCACAGGCCACCTTCAAAGGACCGCTCGTGCTGCCTGCGGGTTTCGAAGGCCATATGAAACCTGCGGTCATGTATTTTCCTGAAGGTAGTCGCGAGCCATTTCCGGCTGTCGCCGTGGGCAACTTTGGCAAAGGTCGAGTAGTTTATTCTGCAGCCGGAATCGATGCCGCTTTGTACAGCTACGGCTTTCCGTATCAACGCGTGATGTTGGCTCAAGCTACGCAGTGGGCGGCTGGTTCGCCCTACGACATCGAAGTCAAGGCGCCCATGTGTGTGCAGAGCACGTTTTGGAAACAGGCAGACAAACGCATCGTGCATCTATGGAATGGACTGAACACTACATCCGATCATGGTCAGCAGGATGTCGAAGCGCCGCTACGCGAGGAATCGATACCCATTCATGGTATCCAGCTGCGCATCAAGGGTTCGTCGGTGCGCAGCGCCCGTTGCGAACCGGAAGGCATCGAACTGCCATTGTCTCAGGACGGAGAGACAACCGTTATTGACGTACCGCCAGTCGAAGTACACAGCGCGGTGGTTTTGCAGTGAGAGACACGCGTCGTCGCCATATACGCCAGTACTAGCGTGCCTTGAGCGGCGATCACTCCGATTGGTCCGGCAATCATCCACAGCGCAAGCGAAACGATCGCTTGACGATCCAGCGTGTTGTAGGGCACGATCAGCAGCATCGCGACGAACGTGACCGCCAGGGCTCCGGCTAGTGATGACAGGGACCAGCGATCGCGCCAGGCCCACTGGGCAGCTAAGAGACTGAGCAACAGTCCGCCCGAGATGGCTGGTGCTAATTGACAAGCCAGGTAAAAGAAACCCTCGACGCGCGGTGTGACCCAACACAGCAGAGCGACACCGGTAGTGATCACCGCCAGATCCCACAGGCTCACTTGGGGCCAGCGCGTCACTTCAGCCGCTACGCGATCATCGGCGGCGGTACTGAAGGTCGTCAACTTGCCAATCAACCAGCCAGCGGCTACCAGTGAGCACACTACCAGCCATGCTTGATGATGGGCCACGGCCAGCGTGACCATCAGGCCGTGCTGTGCCAAGAACATGGCCAGGCCAGCATATGCGACCCAGCCCAGGCGATGGCTGGCCCAAGTGGCGATCATCCCAGTCAGCACCAAAGCGCCCCAAGCGCAGCCAACCCAAGTAGGCATGCACCACGGCGGCACCACGGCGATGCTTGGCCAGGCCAGCATCACGAGCAGACAAACTTGAAAAGCGCGACGCAAAGACATGGGGGAAGTTTGAAGTTTGAAGTTTGAAACTTGTAGAGGCCGCAGCTTTTAGCCTAGTCACTGGTGTGACTGGCCGGCGCCAGCTGGTCAGTGAAAAGTGCGATACAAAGCGTGAATCCAGCGTCGTATTCGCTACAGCCCCTCGAATATGCGGCCCGAGGTTGTTAACTTGTTGGTATGGAAAATCGAATTCAACCTATTCTTTGTTGTGTCGGAGCCGAGGTGGCGGGCGAGCCGACTCAGTTTTTGATGGAGCGGGCCGCGGCGGCCGCCCATTGGGACTGGCATGTCATCACGGTTGAAGTGGCGCCCGAAGCACTGGCGAAAGCTTGGGAAGGCATGGTGGTCATGCGTTTTACGGCGGTCCGATTTTTTCCGCCTCACCAGGCGGCTGCCATGCACCTGGTCGCCGTCCCTAACGCTGAAGAGTTGTTTGTGGGCGGTATCACCTCGGCGCTGCGAACCGGCGACAGTTGGAGCATGTGGCACAACGGTGGACCGGCCCTGTATGAGTTATTGCAGTCGCGAGTGCCCTGGAAAGAAACAATTTGTTGGTTGCACGGCAACACCGAGCGCACGCGAAGTTTGCTAGTAGCCTGTGCCGAGAATCCACCCCGTCAAATCTTATGGACCGGCAGTCGCATGACGGACTCGGCCTTGCCCGCAGCAGCAGGCGAAGTTCTTCCCGCAGACATCGCCGCCAAACTCCCGCTGGAGATTGTGTCAACCGAGCGCGAAGCGGAAATCAGCGCTTGGTTCACGGCGCAGTTCGACAAACAGTCCCAGCCTCAAGCAATTGTACATGCCGGCGATGTCGAAGCCCGACATTTTGATACCCTGGCCAATTGTCAGCCAGAGAGTAATTGTTCACTGCTGGTCATTTCCGGTACGCCCGGCACGCGCCGCAAGTTGAGCGATCTATGGCACGCCGGTGAAGTCACCATTGTGACACCTGCCGATTTGATCGTGGCGGAAGAAGCGTACGATCAAGCCCGTTGGACGGCGCAGAGCGTCAATATCGAAGTGCTGAAAGAAGCGTACGACGAGTATGCGGACTTCTAAGGCATCCGGACTAGACCGAATTTTTCACGCAAAGGCGCGAAGACGCAAAGATTACTTGCGTCAACTGCTTTGCGCCTTGGCGCCTTTGCGTGAGGTAGTCTTTTGAAAGTCCATAGCATCGGTTGAGCAACCAGCATGCGTTGCTGCTTAGGTCGGAAGAAGCGTACGAGACTGCGGACTTCTAAGGCATCCGGACTTGACCGAATTTTTCACGCAAGGGCGCAAAGACGCAAAGATTACTTGCGTCAACTGCTTTGCGCCTTGGCGCCTTTGCGTGAGGTAGTCTTTTGAAAGTCTATGGCATCGGTTGAGCAACCAGCATGCGTTGCTGCTTAGGTCGGAAGAAGCGTACGAGACTGCGGACTTCTAAGGCATCCGGACTTGACCGAATTTTTCACGCAAAGGCGCGAAGACGCAAAGATTCTCGCGTCAAACTCGTTGGGTTTTTGCGACTTTGCGTGAGGCAGTCTTTTGGAAGTCTATGGCATCGGTTCGGCAACCGGCATGCGTTGCTGCAGAACTACAGCTCTTGAATGGCAATTTCCAGCCTGCGGACTTGCACGCGCACTGGTTCCAAATCGGGATAGGTGTCCAGAGCGCAGCGGAACCAGAACAACGATTCCAGCAGATCGCCCAATTCCAAATTGCAGTGTCCCAGTCCGATCATGGCTGCATAGTGAAACTGGTTCAGTTGCAGCACGCGCCGACAATCTTCGATCGAATCAGCAATTTCATCCAGATGAAATAGTGCTAACGAGCGTTGATGGTAAGCTTCGGCAAACTGGTGGTGGCTGTCGATTAGTTCGCTGGCCAGCTTGACCGCTTGCGAATGTTCGCCGCATTCATTCAGGCGCATGACGCGGTCGAGCAGATGGCGTTGTTCTTGAGATCCATCGCGTGCCCAGATGGAGCGCAGCGAGTCATCGACAACCAGGCGCAGCTTGCGATCGCCATCGCACAGCAGCGGTCCCATTGTATCGTTGCAGCTGATATCGCCGATAAAACCCAGGGCGAGCGCGGCAGCTCGCCGTCGATAGGTATCGCCTTCGCAGATCACACGCAAGAGTGTGGGCACTGCGTAGCGCGAAGCGACCGATTGAATGAAACGAGCTGTATCACTGTCTTGTAAGTATTGTTGATACGACTTCAACAAGACCGCTCGATGTGTTGCGCGTTCTTCCACTGTCTGTTACCCTGGAATGCAGTCTCAAAGGTGTGCCGGCCACACAGTCAGTTCTTTCCCCCGCGCACATCATTGCTCGCGCTGTCGACGACTCGACCGGTCCAGTATAATCAGACAAGAATCGTCGACAATGTTTTCACGCGCCGCTAGTATTGCCCCCAGCGGCTTTCGCGTAGCGGCTGCAGGTACCAACACGAAATCACTAATCTGCAAACTCGGTCTATCTTGCGCATGCTCAAGCGCGCAGATCCCCGATTTTCTCCGGATTAAGCTCGAATGAGGATCCAGTTCGCTATGCGAGCCCTCCGACAAGTTCTCGGGACGCTAATAATTTTTTGGCTTTTTTCTGCGGACATTTGCGCCGCCGAGCCCGAAATCAAGTTCAACCTGCTGATACTCCCCGGTGCGCGGGCTGCAGATGTGCGACTTGCAATGCCAGCTCAACTGAATTATGAGCACGCCCCGCTGCGCCAGTGTGTGGCTCAATTGTCAGAACGCTTTCAATTTGCCTATTGGATCGACCGTCGAGTTGATGCGGATCAACCCATCAACGTCGCCTGCGATGGCAGTCTGCGTGATTGTCTAGCCAAATTGGCTGCCGCCTGCCAAGCCGAAGTCGGGCTGGTCGAAAACGTAGTGACGATTGCTAAAGCAGATCATTTGGCCAATATGCAGTACACCGCCGTGCGCTTGCATGACCAGTTGATGCAGAGTGCGGCCACATCCAAAAATAACAGCCCCCAAACACGGAGCGCCGATGCGTCGCTGAAACCACTAGCCTGGACCATGCTGACCACGCCCAATCAATTGATCGAGTTACTCAATCAGCAATGGAAGACAGCCTTGCCGACCGAGTTGCCACACGACTTGATGAACGCGGGTCAGTTGCAGGCTTGCACGCTATCGACGCAGGCGACCTTGCTCTTTGGTGGCTTTGACAAATGTGTCGCTGGCAAGCGCCCAACGGAACTGCGCATGCTCCAACTGCCTACCGCAACTGCCTGGCAAGCCAGCTACGGCAACAACCTGGTAAACCCCAAGCAAGCCGAGACGCTGGCCCAACTCTTTCCCGAGGCACGGCTGAAGAAAGTGGATCGTCAATGGCAACTGACCGGCTCGACTGCCGCTCATCTCCATTTACTCCAGCGAGCTGCGGCGAGCGCTCCCCAGCCTAAAGAGCCCCGCGATGCGCTGGGTAGCGGTCGCTATACGATTGCCAAACAAGCCAACGTGCCCTTAGGTGCGGTTCTGAACAATCTGGGGCAGCAACTGGGTTTAAAGATTACTTGGGATGCCAAGCTGCCACCATCGGCCACACAGACGCCGGTGACGATCGAAGCGAACAATGCCAAGCTGGATGAAATCTTGCGCGGCTTAGGTGCGCAGGCCAAGTTGGCAATCGTCCGGCAGGAACAAAACGTGACTGTGTCGGCCAAGTGATCATTGCTGCCGATTCAGTACTGCAATCGTTTATTGCAAATTACAAATTGCGCAAGAACTGCACTGCATAGGTGAGTGATTGCACGATATCTTCCGAGTAGTCGCGTTCGATTACGTACCAACCGCGATAGCGTCGTTCTTCGAGACTGGCAATGATTTGCGGAAACTCTGCCATGCCTCGTCCGAGAGGCACTTCCACGCCGCGGCCTCTGGCCAAATCTCGCACGGCGTCTTTGGCATGTACCAGCATCGTGTGCGTGGCACATCGAGCCAAGGCGTCTTCTACTGAAAAGTTGTTGACGATCAAGTTGCCCGGATTGAACGTAATCCCCAACGCGGTCTCGCTGATGTTATCCAGCAGCATGCCCAACCGCTCGCCGGGCTCGGACCCGGTCTCCGCGGCCAGCATGGCGCCGACGTGCTGACCATAGCGGGCCAGGTCGGTCAAACATTGCACCAGCATGTTGTAGGTATCGCCGGTGGGTTCTTCTGGAACTTGACCGATTTGGTTGACCACGATGGAAGCACCTAGCGAGTAGGCAAACCGCATGGCCTGCTTGGTTCCATCGACTCGTCGCTCGAGATTCTCGGCTACGTCGAAACCGCGCGCGGTATGAAAGCGGACTGCTGCAACCCGCAAATTCAGATCATCCAGCAATTTCCTTAGCTGTCGCCGACCGGTATCGGAAAGTTCGTCTGGGCGAAGATCGTTTCTGGCGTCGATTTCTATACCCGTAGCGCCCAAACGAGCTGCCGTCAGCAAAGCTTTCTTAAGCGGCATCCGCAGACTTTGCAGTTGGATTCCTATATTCACTTCAGCCACAATGCATCTCCCATCACTTTTGTCGACTCTCGCACCAGCGAAACGCTCACCCGTAGTTCGCGCCGTTGGGCTCTGGGCACTGGTTTGGGGCTGTCTGAGCGCCTGCCTGGGCGGCGAGCCCCGGGCCACTGCCGACGATCTACACGCGGAGAAAGTCTTCGCTTGGGAATTCCAGCGTAACGAAGATCGCAATCTCGACCAGTGGCCAGACGGCTGGCGCAGGCGCTCGGGGCGCGATTTCCCCGCCTATATCCCCATTCGGATCATTCCCCGCGATCCACAAGCCGCCAGCATCGCCCGCGAAGCCGAACCGGCCCTCAGTCGACTGTGGATGAAATACCAGAGCGGTCGCTATTGGAAGGACTTTATTCCCGAGAGCACGCCTGAACCAATCGCCAACTTCATCGACAAGTTCATGGTCAACAATTGTCTGTCGATCGATATGGACGGCGCCGCGGTGCAGCTAGAGAGCGCTGCTTTCAAGCTCGATCCACGCTTTACTTATACGCTCGATGCGTCGATTGCTACGCGCGGACTGGATGGCCACCAGGTTTGGGTGGAACTGCTGTTACTAGATGAAAAGAGTCGCGAGATCGACGCGGCCAAGACCGCCATGTCCAGCGGCACCACCGATTGGCATCACATAACCACCGGTACCTTGAGCAGTGAAGCGATGGCCATGGGACAGGTGGTCATCCACATCCAACCACTGCGTGCCAAGCGCTTGACCGGTAACGTGCGCTTGGACGAAATTCGTCTGTATCGTTTGCCGAAACTGGAATTGAGCGTTGATGTGCCATTTCATGTGGCCGCGCCCAATCAACCTGTCAATGTTAAGTGTTTGGTGCTGGGCATCAGCGATGCGTGTTCCTCGGTGAACTTTAAACTGATCGACCACTTGGGACAATTGTGCGATCAAACAGTTGCGACGTTGGTGCCGTCGGCTCCGGCGGCTGAATCTCCGCTGGCCTCAGATACACCAGTCGATGATGCGAAGTCACCGGCAAACAAACTACCACCGCGCGGCAAACAACTACCGGCCGGCAAATTGGTTCGCATGAAGAGCAGCGATGCATCTGCTCCTGCGCCAACATCGCCAGCACCGGAGGCATCTTCGCAGCGTCGCGATGGTTTGGCACAGTGGCCCTTGAAAGTTCCTCAACCAGGTTATTACCGCATCGTGGTTGACTTGGGACGCACGATGCAAAACGGTCAGCTGCGTACCATCCAGCGCGAGACTTCATTGGCGATCAGCGATGGGTCGCGGGCGGGAGTGGGTGGTCCGTTCGGTTGGTCTTTGCCAGACTTTGATAAAACGATCACGCCTGAGATCGTGCCGGAATTGGTCAAGCTGGGTGGAGTTGGCTGGCTAAAATTGCCAGTCTGGTTTGATTCGCGCGACGTGCAGACCGCAGATCGATTGTCAGTGCTCTTGGAACGCTTGGACCTGCGCAAAGTGAACTGCGTGGGACTGTTAGAACGGCCTATCGACAAGAGTGCGGCGCGGCCAGTACGACAGCCAGCTGCAGCGACCTTTAGTACGGCCACCGATTGGGAACCGGAACTGGAACCCGCTTTGACACGCATGTCGATGAAGCTGAACTGGTTCCAATTGGGCCGCGATCACGATCGCAGCTTTATCGGCAATCCCAACTTGATTCCGCTGGTTACCGATATTCGCAATCGGATGCAGAACTACAGCCAAGAGCTGCAGCTGGCGCTGGCTTGGGATTTTCAAGATCCCATACCTCAAGACAAGAACTTGCCGTGGCGCGCCAGCCAGATGTCTTGCGAACCACAGCTAACAGCCGCGGAACTGCGCAGTCACCTTAGCACGACTATCTCGCCCGAGCACAAGCGATGGATATCGATCAATCCACTACCTGCCAATCGCTATCGCACGCTTGATCGCGTGCGTGACCTGACCGAACGCATGATCGCTGTGAAGGAGTACAAGACCGAGGCGGCATTCTTGACCACTCCCATGGATCGGGAGACCGGCATCTTTAACCCAGATGGTTCGGTCAGCGAGTTATTCTTGCCATGGCGCGTGCTTAATCAAAACCTGGCCGGTGCAACCTACCTGGGCTCCTTCACCATGCCGGGCGGCAGTACCAACTTTGTCTTCGGTGAAGGGCAAACCGGTTTCATGATTGTGTGGAACGACAAGCCGACGGTAGAGCAGTTGTATCTGGGCGAAGAGGTTGTCGCCACCGACCTGTGGGGCCGACCGCTACCTATTGAACAAGCGGTCTCTGACAACCAGAGCGCCGAACAGAAAGTCACGGTGACCAGTTGGCCTATACTTCTGAAAGGCATTGACGCAGCCGTTGCCCAATGGCGTATGCGTTTTGAATTGGAAAGCCATCGGCTACCCAGCACCTTAGCCCTGCGGACTGAGTTGCCCATTGGCATGGAGAATACTTTAGGCAATAGCGTCCACGGCACGATTGGTTTGCATTCACCGACGTTGCTGCAGTCCCTGGCAGCCAAGACCAGTTTTCAAATCTCTGAAGGCAGCCATCAACGCATTACGATGTCCATTCCCGTACGCACCGATGCTTCGGCCGGCAAGCATCTGTTGCGTTTTGACATTCAAGCCACAGCGGATCGCGAGTTAAACTTCAGCGTATATGATTCGCTGACCTTGGGCACTAGCGATGTTGAATTGGAATGGGAGACGCTCGACATCAATCCGCAGCGAGCTGTGCTGCGCGTGGAAATTACCAATACCAATAACTTGCCCGTTAGTTTTGAATGCCGATTGGTTTTGCCTGAGCGTCCCTATCGACTCTTCCCGATCATGAACGCGCCCACAGGCACCACGCAGCGAGATTTGGTACTGCCGCTGGACGGTGTGAAAGAAGGTTCCAGCTTGCTGATTCGCTGCGAAGAAATCGGCACCAACCGTATCTTGAACTACCGCATACCACTGAAGGTCGGTAGCTAGGGTGCGTCGACATGCAATTCGCGCGGGAGTTGAGATCTGTTTGGGTCGCCACTGGATGCGTATTGTTCGACCAACTTGGTTGGCCTTGGAAAATCCGTAAATGCTGGGAGGAACGCCAAGCTCTCTTCAAACGATTCGTTGCCAATCGTCTCGCACACTATAACTTCAACGGTCGAGTCTACTTCAAAGAAAGACAACGGGCACCAAAGCCACCGTCCGCATTGAACCGCGGCGATGGTCCAGTATCCGCTCGTTGTCGGCTAAGACACTAGCGACGCGATCAGCGTCGGGTTCCATATCAACTCGCACACCAGGGCGACCAGTTTGCGATACTCGGACCAATGGTTAAGATAGCCTCCGATGACTTATCATAGGGCAGGAGATCTTTGGCAACAATTGAAGGTTTTACAAATGACCAATTTCGCTCCAGGAATGCGAAGGGTAAGCGCCTGATGGGCACCTTCAGCATTGATCTAACCGAAGAATTTGCTTCTCTGGCTAACGCACCAATTGTCGAGGCCGTGCTGCAGTTCAATGCGCCTCCCTCAATTGCGTTTCAGCAAGCGGAACTCAAGGATCTGCTAGCAAAGGAATTCGCGGGCTACAAGATTCACGAGCAAATGCAACATGAGACTGGTTTTCAAAGTTCAGTTGACGGTAATGTCGCAATGCACCACCGATCCCAGTGGGACGGCTTTCGTCTGCATTCCGCGGATGGAAAGTACATCTGTCAATGGAAACGCCACTGCCTCGTCTTTAGTCGATTGCAGCCTTACGATACTTGGCCGAAGCTCTTAGACGCTGCCAGGCCCTTCTGGTCGGCGTACCTAAAGGTCGGCAAACCAGCTATAACTGAAGGAATTAGCGTTCGCTTCATCTCGCAAATTCCGCTCAAAGAGAACGAAAGGCCTTCGAAATACGTACAGAAAGTACCTCCGCCGCTCAAGGGGCTGGGCTTGCGTTCCGATGCCTTTTTTCATCAAGACACGATTCCATTGAAAGGGTATCCTTATGAGGTCCGCCTAATTCGAGCGATGCAGCCTGCTGCGGAAAAAACGGGAAGCAAACGGGTGTTGATAGTGGACATTGACGTTTCGACTACAGAAGCGGTGACTTTCGAGAACTTGGATCGAACTTTGAATGAGCTAAGGTTTATCAAGAACAAGGTGTTTTTCACGTACATGAAAGACGCGGATAAGAACTTCCAATAGAAGTCATTTGAGATATGGCAACAGTACATTCCGGCGAATGCGATGCGGCACTTATGATTGAGCAAGTGCAGAGCCAGATTTTAGATCGATTCAATTCATCGGTCACGTTATCTCGGCGAGGTGCTATGGAATCGATCTTTGAGGCATGGCAATCGACGGACGACAGCTGGAAGCTCATTGGTGGCGATGTTGCAATATCGGAAGAAGTCAAGGACGCAGCGATTCGCTTTGTCCAGAATTTGCCGCTTGGTTTCCCGCAGCCTGCGGTATGTGGTGAACCTGATGGGCATATCAACTTTGAATGGTATCGCTCACCACGACGTGTGCTATCGGTAAGTATCGGTCCCGACAATCGGCTTTACTGGGCCGCGCTCATCGGCACCGAGTCGCCTCGGGGTAGTGCAAGGTACATTGAACGAATACCGGAAATCATTCTTGATCAGATCGCACGGGTATTCGAAGGTGATTGATCCCGAGAACATTCCACCCATTGCTGATAACGAATTGCTCGCGCGATTCATCCTCAATAGCAATGAAAAGAGAGACGATGGAAACGTCAACCATAAACTCTTCATGCCCTACAAGTGGACCGAGTTGTCTGTAAATCGGCATCGTGAAGCATCGGTAGATGAAACATGGACCATTGGTTTCGACATTGCTTCCCAACGTAGCAAAGTGCTCTATGGGCTGGCAAACATTCGAGCCCGTCGTTGCTGTCACAATACCTTGAGAGTGGTTCCAGATCCGATTCTTCCTAACAATCCGAATCATGCCAACATAGTTGGCTATCCATCAAGTAAAGAGGACCAAATGGCGCTCGCCAAGGTGCTGGCAGCATCAATAGAAGGTAAGTGGCAACCTCCACCTATAACAACCTAAATGCCACGCGAGCCAGCGGGTGTGTGTCCCGCCGGGAAAACATCCATGACGCAAACGGTTTAAGTGATCCGCATTTACTTTCGATCGTTATAGCTTAAAGTGATCTACCGGTGACGGCAAGTCAGACGGTACTTAGCGCCTGCGGACGACTCATGCGAATAGTTAGCTTATTACCCGGTGCGACTGAGATGGTCTGCGCTCTAGGCCTGCAAGAGCATTTGGTAGGCGTGTCGCATGAATGTGACTATCCACTGGGAGTGCAGGAGTTGCCCAAGCTGACTGCCAGTCGTTTAGCGCTCAATCTCTCGAGCGATGCCATCGACGGGCAAGTGCGACAGTTGGCTGGTCAAGATCAAGCTCTGTTTGATTTGAACGAAGATCTGTTGGTCGAGCTGAAACCCGATTTGATCGTCAGTCAGTCGCTGTGCGATGTGTGCGCGGTTTCTGACCACCAAGTCACTAGGGCTACGCAGCGCATGGAGGTTCAACCGACGATGCTGCGTCTGGGACCCTTGAGCTTGGAGGATGTGCTGGGTGACATGCTGCAGATTGGCCGAGCAGCTGGCATTACTACGCACGCCGAATCCATCGTCGCTGAACTTCGGGCTCGCGTCGCGTTGGTGCATCAGCGAGCGGAAAGGAGCGTGGCGGCCACTGGCCACCGGTCGTCGGTGCTCTTGTTGGAATGGACTGATCCCTTGTTTAGCGCTGGCCACTGGAATCCAGAATTAATTCAAATCGCAGGCGCCCAGCCGCTTCTGGGAACTGCCGGAGAAAAGTCTCGTCAGGTAGACTGGGAGGAGGTTTTGGGCGAAGATCCGGAGTTCCTGGTGATTGCATGCTGCGGACTTTCGATCGATCGCACATTGGAAGACTTGCCGCGTTTGGTTAGCTATCGCAGCTTTGGCAAGTTAAAATGCATCGATCGAGGGCAAGTGTTCCTGGTCGATGGCTCGCAGTACTTTAACCGTCCGGGGCCACGCCTGGTCGACAGTCTGGAGATCTTGGCTCACGCCCTTGATAGCCAAATGCATCCACTGGCCGCCCATTTGGAACCGGCAGTGCGGATCAAGCGGGCTTAGTTTTCAGTTCTCGGTGTCGTAGACTTTTAGGCTCTCTAGAATTTTGGCTGCCGGGGAAAACCGGCGTGACAATCTTTTCTCCTTTCGGCCAATGGTGATACCAGCGAGGTCCAGCTTGAGCCCCGACAAGAGCCAAATGATTCAGCGAGTCCTGCAGCAGGCAAAAGGAGGTGATGCAGCATGTGTCGGCGAATTGTTGGCCGTGTACCGCGATTATTTGCTGGGAATTGCGGTGGCCAAGCTTGATCCACGCGTCCGCGCCCGTTGCAATCCGTCGGATGTGGTCCAGGAAACTATGCTCGAGGCTTACCGGGATTTTCATCAATTTCGCGGCGGCCTGGAACGCGAGTTTATGGCCTGGCTAAGGCAGATTCTGGCCAATAATCTGGCCCGCATCGTCGAACAACACCTGCTGACCGACAAACGCGACATGCGTCGCGAGCGGCGGATCGAGCAGGCGGTGGTGGGCGAATCGAAACTAGAACGCCGCGATTACTGGCTGACCGCCGATACGATCTCGCCCAGTAGCGCGCTGCACAAGAAAGAGCAATTGGCCACGATGTTGGAACGGATCAATAAACTGCCGGCCCACTATCGCGATGTTCTGTTGCTGAGGCATATCGAAGAATTACCGTTTGACGAAGTGGCCCGGCGACTAGGCAAGTCGGCCGGCGCAGTTCGCATGATTTGGCTTCGCGCCTTGGAGCAACTGCGCGAAGTCGCCTTGTAGGCCAGTGTCTCCTTTCGCTCCGCGAAAGGCTTGCACGCCCGTCGCACGTCCCCAAAGGTTGGATATGAGCACTTCTGCAGTTGAAGCACTCTCGGTAGACAATCAGTCGCGCATGGCTGCCATTCTCGAGTCGTGCCTCTTCGCGCTGGAACATGGTGAATCGTTCGAGCCCGATGCTCTGTTGGCGCAGAACCCTGACTTGGCCGAGCCATTGGGCAAGTGCCTGACGACCTTGATGAGTCTGCATGCGGCTGTGCATGGCGACGAAACTTTGCCCGGTAATGAACTGCCCGATGTCGGTGGCAAGCTGGGCGAGTTTATTATCGAAGAGTTGATCGGCCGCGGCGGCATGGGCTCGGTATATCGCGCCAGCCAACCGTCGTTGGGTCGCCAGGTTGCGCTTAAACTGCTTGCCAATAATCGCCTGTTGGCACCCACGC
Source organism: Rania fehmarnensis (assembly GCF_056494185.1). Lineage (NCBI taxonomy): Bacteria > Pseudomonadati > Planctomycetota > Planctomycetia > Pirellulales > Pirellulaceae > Rania > Rania fehmarnensis. The sequence goes on along the minus strand of NZ_CM151398.1, from coordinate 7,559,021 downwards.
AGCTCAAGCGATTTCAGCTGGAAGCCCGAGCGGTCGCGCAGTTGCATCACCCTCACATCGTGCCAGTCTATTCGGTTGGACAAGAAGGGGATGTGCACTACTACGCGATGCAACTGATCAATGGTCAGTCGCTGGAGAAAGTGGGGCCTGAAGTATGGAACCAACCCGGGTACCGCCGTCTGCTGGACTGCGCTATCGACTTGTGTGATGCTCTGAACCATACGCATGCCGTGGGTATCATTCACCGCGACATCAAACCGAGTAATCTGCTGTTGGACAGTAGCGGTGATATCTGGATCACCGATTTTGGTTTAGCCCAGTCGCGTCACGATACTCGCCTGACCATAACAGGTGATTTAGTGGGCACCATGAATTACATGAGCCCCGAGCAAGCCCTGGGCAAACCGATCGACGAACGCACCGATGTTTATAGTTTGGGCGTAACGCTGTATGAAATGCTGACCGGCCAACAAGCGTTTCCAGGGCAGGTGCGCGCCGTCGTGCTTCGATCCATCGAAGAGCGTGAGCCAACCGCTCCACGCAAACTCAAGCCCGATATACCGTACGACTTGGAGACGGTCCTGCTAAAGGCCATGTCAAAGGATCGCGAACAGCGATACTCGAGCGCTCAGGATATGGGTGCCGACTTGATGCGCGTGCGCGAGGGCGTGCCCATTCTTGGAAAACGTCCGACGTTTATGGTCTCCAGCCTGCGATGGATCAAGCGTCATCGTTTGCCAGTGGCGATCGCGGCCGCCGGATTGGTCACGACCAGCCTGGCCGTTGTCGCCGGCGCAGCTACTGTTTTATTGACGCGGGAAGAGCTGGTTACCACACGTCAGCAATCGCAACAGCATCTGCGGGCCGCCGAATCGAACTATTGGCAAGGTCGCAATCTGGTCGAGCACTGGAACCGGGACATCATTTCGCAGCTGGCCGAGATCCCTGGCGCTGACCAACTCCGAGCTCAGATGTTGGCTGATACCGTGGAGTACTACCGCGCGTACATTCAGGACCACTTGGAAAGTTCGCCCAACGATCCGCGATTGACGGCTGATCTATTAGAAGCGCGGCGTGGCCTGGCTGTGGCACTCGACCAAACGGGACAATTGCCCGCAGCCATCGAGGCCTATCGACAAGTCCTGGATGGCTGGACCCATCAGGCCAGCACCGATAGCCAGCGCGAAAAGTTGGCGACCATCGAAAATGATTTGGCGGTGGCGCTCCTGCGCGACAATCAAGTGAGTGAATCATTGCGACATCTCAAGTCTGCTCTGCAGCGGATTGAGAGCTCCGATATTCAGCGTGACGATAGTTCGCTGGCGGGACTACAAGCTGCCGTGTTGGTTAACTTGGCGCGGGCGCATCAGTTGGCTGGCGATGCTGCCGAAGAAGCTCGTGCCCTGGACCAAGCCGAGGCGGTCTACCGTCAGCTATTGGCGAGCGATGAAAAAACGCGTAATACTTCGGCCAATTGGTGGCATTACCATTCGGAGTTAGCGACCGTCCTGGACGAGCAGGCTCTGTTGTTGGGTAGTACTGATGTAGCGGCAGCTCTGACGTTGAGCGAAGAAGCGGTCGGGCTGCATCGAGCCTGTTGCCAGTCGCCTGAGCCCGCGGCCAGTTGGCTGGTGCGTATGGCAGCCAGTCAGCACAATCAAGCCGTGCTGCTATTGCAGGCTGGTAACCGAGAGGCGGCTGAAGCGACACTTTTGCAAGCAATTGCCACCAAACAACAATTAGTTCAAAAGCAGGGGCCACGCGCCAGTCTAAATGTAGATTTAGCACGTTCGTACAACGCTTTAGGACAAATGGCCCGGCAAAAAACGGATTGGGATTTAGCTGCGGAGGCCTTCAGCCAGGCTCGAAAATCGCTTTTGGCGGCTTCCGGACTGGGCCAAAATAGCGAAAATCACATGATGCTCATAGAAACGCTGGTGAACCTTGGCGAGGTTCAGAATAATCTAGGAGTTAATTCCACTAGTGAAGTTCGAACGGAGTTAGCGCAGACACTCGCGCAACTGGCCAGTATCCCACTTCACTCCGACGCACAAGCGAACTTAACTAAGCTGCAGCGGCGCATTGCCAACCTGCAAGCGGGCCGAGAATCACGCACTGAATCTACCGATGCTACAGCCAGTGTCGATTCAGCGAGCACACCAACGGAGGCAGGACAATGACACGCCGAAAAACTCGAAACTCGCGCTGGAGTTGCCGACCTGCTTCGCGTCAAAAGATGGCAGCCAAAGTCTTTCGCCTCGAGGCCCTTGAGAACCGCACTTGCTACTCGGTCGATTTGGGAATGGGGATCGTCGATGAAAAGCCGGCCGTCTTTTCCAATAACGACGACGCGCCGATTACGTGGTACTTTGCACAAGGTGCCGATCTAGGATCGCTCTTCCACGGGAATGGCTCTATTGGCCTATCCCGGACTCTTAGTAGCGCTGCCCCACTTCCCATCAACGATACTGCAGATGTTGATTGTGATGTCGAGCCTCTGATTCAATCGCAAGGCATGGAGGTCTGTGACGATCAATCGGAAATCCAGACGCGACCATTGATCAATACGGTCTTAGGTAATTTTGTGGATGCCAATCAGGTAGCGTTCCGCATCGGCATCAAGAATTTGACTCCCGATAATTGGACGGCCAACGACAATTGGCTTCGCCTCGTAGAGTCTCCGGCGTTAGGGCAACCTGCTCAAGACGGCTTTGACACAAAAGATTTTTACGCGATTGGCAACAACGACCTTAGCGTGGCAGAAACAACTCAGCCATTTGGTCAGAGTCAGTCAACTCAGCTAGACCAGTCGTCAACTCGGTCATCAACTGCCGAATCGACCTCACAGGCGGAGCGGGCCACCATTGCGCCCTTGAGACAACTTTCAATTCCTGAAGGCGAGGCTTCGACAGCGGTGGAAGCCGCGGCGCGGCGTGGCAGTACATCAGCAGCCAGCCCATCGACGAAGCTTACTTCCCTCGACGAGCAAGCACAGGAACTCATGGTAGTGGATTATCTTCGCGACGTCGCAGTTGAATATTCCTCGGTCGCGTGGGTACTGCCTGGAGCGAATGCCACCGCTAATCAATTGCAGAATATGGTGCGAGCCGCGGCCAGAAGCAATCAGTTGCCACAATCGGGCGATCGCTTTGGCTGGACAGGTTTGCTAGGCTACCAGGTCCCGCCACAAGCTCGCGCTAGCCAAGTCGAACTGGACGCTCGGCCTCAGTTGGCACCGATACCTAAACTCGAATCACGCTCTGCGCATGAGACCACTGTTTTCAAACCACTGAACGCGGATCGATTAAGCGACGACTGGCAAGCTGCACCGCCACTGGTACGACTGCCTCAGAGGTTACCGTCGCTAACACTGGACGCCGCGATTTATCCTCTGCCAGACCTCGACCTGATGAAGATGCAACTGGCGAGCACTGCCGATGGCGATCAGCCAACCAGACACTTGGGTGCCGAAGAGTCTGTGGGCATGACGGTTCAGCAGTGGTTTCTGGCCGCCATCCCAGCTCTGCTGTTCATTCCCCGGCGTTTGCGAGATCGACTGTGGCACTTTACAAGCCCAGCTTTACCGCGACGCCGCAGATCAACACCACCAGTCCAGCCATGGCATGACTGAAGCGATGGCAATCGGGCCAGCGCACCAGGTGCAAACTGCAACGTCCCAGGACGACCACCGTTAACATAGTGAGAATGGTGGCCGCGGCAAACGCGATCACGATACCGGCGATCGCCCACCAGTGTGAATGAGCTGCCGGTACCATCATCAAAGGAATCAACGCTTCGCACGGACCAAAGGCGAAGATCAAGAACAGGCACCAAGGACTCCAACGTGGCAGGTCCTGTTTGTGGTTGGCATTAGCTAGTTGTGGGGCGCCATCACGCTCAAATGCAAGGCCGGATTGGTTGGCAGGCTGATGATCTGGCGCATGACAGTGATCGATGTCATGTGGATGAGTGTGTTGACGCTGGAAGAGACCATGAAACAGGCCCCACGTCGCGTAAGCCAATCCAAAGCCGATCAACAACCACGCGGCGGCCTCACCGCGGAGCGATTCGAAGGCTTCTAGTTGCATCAGCAGGGTACCCAGTCCTACACCCAAGATGCCAATGATGACCGAGCTACCAATGTGGGCCAAGCCGCATGCCGTGGTCACAGCTAGCATTCGACGGTAGCTCCATCGATTGGCGTGCGACATGGCAATAAACGGCACGTAATGATCGGGGCCCAGTAGCGTATGCAAGCAGCCGACCGTGGCGGCTGTCACCATTAAAATTTCGGGCAAGATATCGCCTTGATTCATCCCGCGGCTCCTGCGGTGCAGAATACGACATAGGCCACTGAACGCAGATTGTGAGCTGGCCATTAGCGATTTGAAATAGCATGTTCGCGCCATTGCTGGGCAAGAAGGCTTTTGGGAAGGTGAACCGATTGTCCAGTGGAGAATTTCAGTTGTGCATGCAGGTAGATCATGGCCGAAACTACGCTCTCTCATTCCAAAGATGCTGGCGACCACGCGGGCCTCAGCAACCAGTTGCAAGATCGACTGAACGACCCGGCGGTCGCCGATTCGCTCAATCGCTTGCTGGATCGTCTCGATTCGGTGGCCTTCTTTGTCGAATCGATGGATGGATTTGTGCGACGTGGTGAAACGATCATCGATTCGATTACAACCACGGTGGATGAACTGCGGCACGCGCAAACTGGCGACGCGCAAGAAATGCTCGGTCAGGCGCCGCAGATGCTGAAGACCGGTTCGCAGTTGGCACAAGCTGCCGGTCATATGGATTTGGCGCAATTGAACCAGTCACGCGTGCTTGAGCGCCTGACGGACAAGACCACGCTGGAGGCCATGAATCGATTGCTGGATCAATTGCCGCTGATCGCGTTCTTGATGGACGCGCTAAAGGACTTTCTCGAGCGTGGGGAGACGGTGGCCGATAACTTGGCCGGCGTCGTCCAGGAATTGCATCTCAAGGAAATGGACCCAGCCAAAGTTGTTCGCATGCTGGAGTCGTTGCCCAAACTGCAAGAAGCCGGTGAGAAGTTGCTGCAGTCTGATCTGCTGGGCGACAACTTGCACAAGCTGGTGGACGCTGGCAACGGAGTGTTGGCCTCGGGTATGCTGGACAAGCAAGTTGTCAGCCTGCTGGGGCAATTGGGTAAGCAAGCCACTCATGCTTACAGCGAGGCCATCGAGCAACCGATTCAACCGGTGGTCGGTTTCTTTGGTATGCTCAGGATGATGAAAGACCCCGACGTTCAGAAAATGCTGGGCTTTGCGCAGAATTTCTCACGAGCGTTTGCCAAAAACTTGAAGTGAAGCCTATGGCGCATCATGCATGAACTTTCCATCGCGCAGAGTATTGTTAGCACAGTTGAAGAGCAAGCTCAATCTCAAGGGGCGGCCAAGGTGGTCAGCATCACGCTCGAGATAGGTGCCCTGTCGAATGTGCATGAAGATTCGCTGCGATTTGGATTTGATTTAGTAACGGAAGGAACCATGCTTGGCGGAGCTACGTTACTAATCCAGCGAGTACCGGTTACGGTCTATTGTCACAATTGTCAGGACCTGGTCGAACTGCCAGGCATCCAACAGTTTCGCTGCCCGCAATGCCACCAACCCAGCGCGGATATCCGCCGCGGCCAAGAGCTGGATATTGTGGCTATTGCTATTGAGGATGAATGATCGATCATGGCAGAACCGCGAATTCTACAAGTGCGTACGCAGATTCTCAAAAAGAATGACGAACTGGCCAGAGCTATGCGCGCCCAGTTCTTAGAAGCTGGTGTCTTAGTCGTCAACATGGTTTCTAGCCCAGGGACCGGCAAGACACGCTTGTTGCAAGAGACACTGACACAACTCGTTGAGGCAGGTCACTCGGTAGCGGCCGTCGTCGGTGATTTGGAAACCGACAACGATGCTCAGCGCTTGGCGCGAAGCGGGGCACCGGTGCGCCAGATCATGACCCACGGCTGTTGCCACTTGGAAGCCGACATGGTCCAAAAGCATTTGGAAGGCTGGGCCCTGGAAAACCTCGAGTTCTTGTTCATCGAGAATATTGGCAATCTGGTTTGTCCGACCAGCTGGGATTTGGGAGAATCATTGCGCGTGGCCTTGCTGTCGGTCACCGAGGGCGAAGATAAACCGCTAAAATATCCGGGACTCTTCAATACCTCTGATGTAGCTCTCATTACCAAAATCGATCTGGCCGATGCTTGTGAGTTCGATCACCAGTTAGCTCTGGAGAATATTCACCAGGTGCGGCCCAATATGCCCGTCTTCGAGACATCAGCTAAGACAGGCTGGGGAATGGCGACATGGATCGACTACCTGAACCAGGCACGATCGAACTTGCTGATCACAGCCGTATAGCCCGTACGCACGAACTGCTGGAAAGCCAGGCTACGCAGTTGCAGTCTGGCAGCCTGAGTCACGGGCTGCTTGAAAGTCACTCGTTTCTTGATTGTCACGGTCGGGTTGAATCTCCAAGTTCAGCTGGTGGACTAAACCATTTGCAGCGTCGGCAGTTGGAACAGATCTCGTCGGCTGCCGGCCTATTTTCTCTGCAGCTCGATCACGATCAACTGACTGCGGAGATAGCGCGGCAAGCGGTTGAGATCTTGCGAGCCGATCATTGCACTTTCTACTTGCCCGGTGATCAAGGCATGACTCCGGGCGCAATCTATCCTGCCGATCAATCGCTCTGCAACGCAGATCCGATCGAAGATGTGCAGTGGGTTGCCCGTTACTTGCATCCCAAGCTCTGCACTAGCCACACATCCGAAGGTGGCTGGTGCAATTCTATTTGTGTGCCACTGATCGCTACACAGAATCGAGTGCTGGGTGTGTTGGCTATTGTCAACAAACGCAACGGAGGCTTGTTCCATGATGCCGATCTGCGGCTGGCGCAGTGTCTGTCGCGGGTGGCCACCACGGCTGTCGATCGATCATTGATGTTTGATCGCATTGAACAGTGGACGCGATCGATGGAGACCTTGTTATCGTTCAATGCCACGGTCAATCAACATTTGGAACCGCGCGACATGGTGCGGCAGTTGGTAGCCAATGTGACCGGATTTCTGGATGCCGATGGCGGTGCGGCTGGGATTGTATTTAATGTCGATGGTGCGCCCGTGGTGGAATGCGATAGCGTGTACTTCGACGGCCAATGGCATCCGTTTGAGCGCAAGTGGACGCGGAAAGAAGGTATTCCAGGCATGATCCTGGAAACAGAGTTTCCATTTTTAGTCAATGATTATGCGACGCATCCGCTTGCCGATGCGGAGCTTCTGCAAAAGTTTCATGTGCGTTCCTGTATCTGTGTGCCTATCAAGAATGCAGCCGAAAAAGTGCTGGGCTTTTTCAAGTTGCATCGCCTGGCTGGCAAGGCGCAATTCACTTGGCAAGATGCAGCCTTTCTGGAATCGCTGGGCAATACGGCGGCGGTGGCGATCGAGAACGCACGCTTGGTTCAATCGCTCGATCGTACCAATCGCCAGATCAAGACGCTTTCGGCCGCCCATGTGCGACGACTGGAAGAAGAACGCAAGCATATTGCCCGCGAGCTGCATGATGAAACTGGGCAAGTGCTCATCGGTTTGAAACTGCGCTTGCAAGTTTTGTCGGGCTTGCTGTCGCAAGATCAAGAACCGGTGCGGCGCGAACTGGATCAATTGCGCTGGCAAGTCAACGATGCGGCCGGTCGATTGAAGGACCTGGCCAAACGCTTGCGTCCACCGACCTTGGATGAACTGGGTTTCGAAGCCACCTTGGATCAACTCTTGGCCGAATATCGACGTCAGGTCGGTTCGCAGATGAGTTTCGAAGTCGATTTTCAATCCTCACCCCAGCTATCGTCTGAAGGTCTCACCGCCCTCTATCGGATTACGCAAGAGAGCCTGACCAATATCGTCAAACATTCGGCCGCTACGTGTGTAACTATTCGCCTGATCGATCGACCCGATGGCCAGTTGTATACGATTCGCGATAACGGTCGCGGCTTTTCTAGCGAGCGACTTTCCTCCAGCGGTGGACCGGCCAGTGATGCCGCTTGTGATTCAACCAGCGGTCTGGGGCTAATTGGAATCAGTGAACGCGTAAAAATGTTTGGTGGCCATTTGTCGATTCGCTCGCGGCCTGGCCACGGCACACTCATAGAAGTTGGGATCCCTCATCATGCTGGTAACAGCCAAGAATAAGATTCGCACCCTACTGGCCGACGATCACAAACTGGTGCGGAGTGGATTGGCTGCGCTGCTATCCCAAACCGGACGCTTTGAGATCGTGGCCGAAGCCGATAATGGGCTCCAAGCAGTTGAGCTATCCGAAGCGATCGAATGCGACTTGATCTTGATGGATCTAGCGATGGCCGCCTTGGGTGGCATCGAAGCCATTGGCCGCATTCGTGAAACGAACAAGAAAGTTCGCATCCTCGTACTTTCCATGTACGACGATGCCCAGTTTGTGGCCCGCGCCTTGAAGGCAGGGGCTAACGGATACTTGCTGAAGCATGCGATGGATGAAGATCTGTTCCATGCCGTCGATGCCGTCTTCGATGGTCAGATGTTTATTAGCGAAGCCATTGACCAAGATGCGCTGCGGGAGTTTTCATTCGATGATGGCGAATTAACATCGCGCGAAATCGAAGTGCTGCATTTGATCGCCGACGGCCTCACCAACTCGGAGATCGCAGATACACTGTTCATCAGTCCGCATACGGTCACGCGGCATCGGGCTAACGTCATGAAAAAGTTGGGAGCACACAATCGCGTCGAATTGATCAACGTCGCCAGTGGTCGCGGCTTGATTACGCTGCCGCGATAACGCGCATGGGCCGCGCCACAGCCACACTCGAGAAGGTTCCTTACATTAAGCCAGCATACTTTACGCACAAAGTAATCGGCCAACCGCAGGGGCCCCCCTTCTCCCTCAATGTACTCATTGGGGGAGAAGGGGATGGGGGATGAGGGGCCGCGTTTGAGCTTGTAGCACCCTACCGCTCGATGTCACCGCTATGTGCTGCGCGAGCGGCCAGGCCAGTTTGGACGAAGTCCCCGATTCGCGAGTGAGCGGTGCCATCGTCGCGAGTTACTTCATATCCAAGCAGTCCACGCAAATTCATTGGCGCCCTTGCGTTGATTTCTGGCAAACTCCGTCGCTTCTTTCGATCGTGCCTTTCGCCGAGTCATACCCGAATTCTTTTGCTTCCGACTAACGCGGTCGCATCGTGCCGGTACTGTTGCTGCACACCGCCGCGCGCCCCTCATCCCCCGACCCCTTCTCCCCCAATGAGTACATTGGGGGAGAAGGGGAGACCCTTCGATTAGATCCACCAATTATGCAGAATATAAGAAAGTCACCATATCACCATAAAACACTCTTCATCCCCGAATGGCTTGCAAATTGAATCGCATCCATGCAAGGTTCTATCAACCGCTTCGTTTTGAGCACTGGCTATGCTGCGCATTGCCAGTGCCACCCACCATAATGTACTCTTCGTCCATCAAAGCAAACGCCAAGAGCAGCGCCACGATCAATCGGCCTCAGAGCGTTACTCTGAATCGCGCGCTACGTCGAAGGGGCGCGAGACCATTTGGCATTATCTTCTGATGGTCTCCGACCGTCTGCTGGCGATATAAACTGCCAAGTTGGCGATCTGGTCTGGTGGCAGCGAGAGAGCCGGATGGGGTGTTCCAGGTATGCCGAGCAAGAGCCGTTTATAGATGGAAGCCGGTTGATCTCCGCCATGAAATGGATCGAGCTTCAGATTTGGAGCCGAGATGCGGCGACCCAGGCTATCGAACAGTTGAGGACGTAACATATTGTCATCGCGACCAAGAGCGTGGCAACCAGCGCAGCCGGCGCGCGTCCACAACTGTTCCCCACGTTCCTGACTGATTGGGTTCGCCAACACGCCTGGCAATTCAATGCTTGACTCGGGTTGGGTTCGCGCATCGATCCAAGATTGACGCTCGCTTAATTTACCTTCGATGACACTCAGGTGATCGTACTGTTGACTCACTCCATCATGGATGAACTGGCGAATCACCGCAGTCAGTTCCTTGAGTTGCGCTGCCGTGAACTGAGGGAAGGCAGGCATGGCGGTCCCTGGCTCTCCGTGGCGGATCGTATGTTGCAAGTCTTCATCGGTGGCCAAGCGATTGCGAGCGCTGACCAGCCGCAGGGGTTCGGAGCGAAAGACTCGGGCCGGCGGATGTAGATTGGCCGCAGCCCGACCGCGGCCGTCACCCTCGGCGCCATGGCAATGTTGGCAATGCAGCGCATACAAACGCCTGCCTGATGATAGGTCGTCGCTGGCACCTTTCACACTTTTGGTCGTCGGTAGCTCCAGGACTGGCAATTCGAGCCTGCGAACTTGTTCGAGTTCTTGGTCAATCGTGGTTGCGTGGGGTCGAAAGAGTGATTCGTTCGACAGGTCTTGCAGGCGGCGCAAACGAGCCACACGATTGGCTGCCAGGTCGAACGCGCCCAGATTTGAGTGGATTCCGCCTAAGATCTGTGTAGTGAGGGCGAGACTGACGCGTTGATTGAGTTGATCGGCTGCGTCGGCCTGGCCTTGCAGGGCCAACTGAAACGCGCGATCGATCTGGATCTGAAAGTCACTGCCATCCTGAACACCCCAGTCCGCCCACAACTGGGCCGCCCGCTGGTAGTTGCCTAAATCAAACTCGGTTGTAGCCATCTCAATCAACGCCGCTGGCGTTGACGCTTGGTTATTGGAACTGAGCTTGGCATCGGGGTGGCCCATGCGTCGGCGGATGCTGGCCAAGCGCAACGCCGCATCGCCGTTTTCCGGAAACGCCTCAGTTGCATGTTGCAAGATCAGTTGGCTCTGTTCAAAGCGCACCTGCGGAGGCCGCGCGTACAGTTCCGCTAGTGCCAGCCACGACAATTCATGGCGTGGATGTTTTATGGTGCAACTCAGTAGTGCTGCTTCGGCAGCCTCCAGTTCGCCACTGACATTCAGATAGACCGCTTGCAGATAATCTCGCTGCGCGGAATCTTGAACGCTGGCTGTTTGCCACAGTTGCAGCAGTCGCTGGGCCTGATCGAGCCGGTTCTGTGCCAACAGACCTTGGATGACAACGCTGTAGGCATCACTGGTAAGCGTTCCACCGCTTTCGAGCGTGGCCACCAGTTTTTCAGGTGCCTCATCGGGTATCGAACCTGCCCCAGCATGTTGAATGTTGTAAAGGGCCAGGGCTAACTGCAGAGCATCGTTTAAGTCTTGGTGGCCAGCTATGTTCTTCAATAAGTTTCGGAATTCATCGTTGCGTCCCAACTGCCTCAAACAGTTAGCTCGAATAATGAATGCTTCTACGCTTGAGGGGACCTCCTCGTTTGAGATGCTAGCCAAGGCACGCGAGAGTTGGCCGCTGGCATATAGCGCAGCCGGATCAGTGGCCTGGTTTGAACTAGAGTCCAACCAGGCTATGCCCAATACAGTCAGGCAGCCAGCAATAGCGATGACCCAGACGAATTGTTTCATAAGCGGCGTGGATGCACCCGATTTGGGCGTCAGCGAAGGTTGCAACTGCGAGACAAGCCAGATAGCATGAATCAACTCTTCATCCCATACCCACAGCCTACCACAGCCACCGGCAGTTGCCATGCAGACGAATTATTCTCTTGCGCAATTCTGGACTGCGGTGATCAGCCGGTCGTGTCGCCGGCATCTGAGATGGCTCGCGCTTCTGGCGCTTGCCTGGTTGTCGGGATGTACGGATCGATCGCCGATGGCCACTGACTTGCATCGCCAGTTGGAAGAACTGAATCGCGCGACAACCGACATGGCTGCGCCAGCGGAGTTCAAAGCGCCGCCCGAAATACAGGACTTTTGCGGCCATTGCCATCGCTTGCCTCAGCCGACGAGTTTCACGCGCGAAGCGTGGTACGACGAAATTCATAAAGGCTATGAATTTTACGCACGTTCGGGTCGCAACGATCTGGTGCCCCCGGCTTTCGAAAAGGTGCTCAAACTCTATCGCCCGGCTGCGCCCCCGGCCATGCAGTTTCAACGCCCACCGGAAATTGATGCGCCGTGGCTGAACCGTTTTGACATAGAACCCATTACCTGGCGTGATGGTGTTTCGGTCTCGCCAGCGATCTCATCTGTCCGCTGGATATCGGCTGCTGGTGACCAGCCAGCTTATCTGCTGGTCACTGATATGCGCGACGGCAGTATCAATCAGATTGTACCGGTGCGCATGCAGAGCACCCGTAAGTTGATTGGCCGCGCCAAACATCCAGCGCGGGCGACCATTAGTGACTTCGACGAAGACGGTCGCCATGAAATCGTGGTGGCCGAACTGGGCAGTTTCAGTCCCTATGATCACGCCCTGGGTAAGGTCTTGCTGTTTCAAGCCGGTGAAGATCCATCCGCGGAACCGCGTGTATTGATTGAAGGTCTGGGGCGCGTCGCCGATGTGGTCGTGGCCGACTTTACAGGCGATCGCCAGGCTGACATGTTGGTAGCCGAGTTTGGCCATCGTCTGACTGGCGGTATTCACCTGTATCGCCACCTGGGCACCGGTAGCTCGTTGAAGTTCAGCGGCGAGACATTGGATATGCGGCCAGGAACCGTGGAGTTACTGCCACACGACTGGAACAGAGACGGCATGCTCGACTTTGCAGGTCTGATTAGCCAGGAATTTGAAAGCTTGGAGATCTTCGTTCATCGCGACCGCAAGTTTGATCGCTATGTGGGTGCCAGTGGGACGGACCTGACCTTTGGATCAGTCGGGTTGGAAAGTGGCGATTTCGATCGCGATGGTGATTTAGATATTTTATATGTCAATGGCGATTGCTTTGATAATAACTTTGCCAATCCGGCACATGGCATTCAGTTGCTCGAGAACACGGGAGATTTAAAATTTCGTTCACATCGACTGCTGGAATTGCCTGGCGCTTACCGGGCCGTGACCGCAGATATCGATGGCGATGGTGACTTGGATATCGTCGCTGTGGCTAATCTGCCTACGATCGTCTATCCTGAAACGCTGGCGGAACTCAAGCCTGTGTCGGTTGTGATTTTAGAGCAGACCTCGACGTTGCACTTTATGCCCCATGTATTAGCCCGAGGCGATGCGCGTTATCCTGCATTGGCAGTGGCGGATTTTAATCAAGACGGCAAGCCAGACCTGGCGATCGGAACGCAGTTGTTTGATACCGACGCGCCAGGTAGTCCAGCGGCCAAGCTACCGCATCTGACAATCTGGTGGCAGAAATAGTTGAAAGCAAAGCGTTATGAATGGCGCATGGCGAAAATCGTTGTTTATTCTGGCCGTCACGTGCCTGGTAGGGACGCTGGCCTACCAAAGTCGGTTGCAAAAACCAACGCCTCTGCCACAGCCATCGGTCGATCGCAAGCAGCCAGACAAACTTAAACCCGAAGCCATTACGCAGGCCCAGGCGCTACCACGGGTCGCCGAGCGTGATGGGTTCGTGACCTCGGACCAATGTCGACGATGCCACGAAGGCGAATATGCCAGTTGGCATGACTCTTACCATCGCACGATGACTCAGGTTGCCTCACCCGCATCTGTCTTGGCACCGTTTGACAATGTGCGCTTGGCCTCGCGCGGACGTGAATACTACTTGACGCGTGACGAGGATAAGTTCTTTGTGACGATGGCCGATGCGGATTGGGAGGCCGGCGCTCAGGCCAATGGACTCGATTTGTCGAAGGTCGATCCACCGATTGTTAAACGCCAAGTGGTAATGACCACCGGTTCGCATCATACGCAAGGTTATTGGATTCCCAGCAGCGTGCCCAACATGCTGCGTGAAATTCCCTTTGCGTATCTGATCAATGATAAACGTTGGGTGCCTCGCGAAGATTTGTTTATTGCACCGCCCGACGCGCCGCGTCATTTGGCTGTATGGAACGACAACTGCCTCGTATGCCATGCGGTTGCCGGCAATCCCAATTTCGATTTACACAACATCAAGGTCGCTTCGGAAGTGGCTGAACTGGGGATCTCGTGCGAAGCCTGTCATGGGCCCGGCAAGTCTCACATTGCTTTTCACGATCAGAAGTTAGCCTCTGTGGGCCAGAAAGACCCAGTGATCAATCCCGCCACATGTGAGCCGCGCATATCGGCCGAGATTTGTGGTCAATGCCACAGTTATTTTGAACCGCATGATATGCAAGCTTTTGCCAAAACCGGGTATACCTATCGGGCTGGTGGCGATCTGAATGCATCGCATAAACTCGTTTCCTACGCAGACGCCAAAGCTCAAAATAACCTGACGGCTATGGCCAGTTACTGGAGCGATGGCACAGGCAGGATGGCCGGGCGCGAGTTCTCGGCGATGCGCGAATCAGCTTGTTACCAGCGCGGCCCGATGTCCTGTATCTCCTGTCACTCGTCGCATTCCAGTGATCCCGACGATCAATTGGCTAAGGACATGCTGTCCAACCAAGCCTGTCTGCAGTGCCATTCCAAATACGAAGCCGACCTGCCGGCTCACACGCATCATGCGGCTGATTCGGCAGGCAGTCAGTGCTACAACTGCCATATGCCGCACACATCGTTTGGATTGCGAAAAGCGATTCGCAGTCATCGTGTCTTATCACCACGCGTGGTGCATAAATCGGAAAGCGATCGACCGAATGCTTGTAACCTGTGCCACCTGGATCAATCGGTCGCTTGGGCGGCAGACAAACTGAATCAATGGTATGGACAACCGGTTGCTTCGCTGGACGAAGACGAGAAATCGATCGCGGCGGGCGTCTTGTGGATGACCAAGGGGGACGCGGTGCAGCGCGCCGTGGCCACCTGGCATGCGGGTTGGCAGCCAGCACGCGAGGCCGCCGGTGATCAGTGGCAGGAACCCATTTTGGCTCAACAGCTGGTCGATGATTATGCCGTCGTGCGCTATGTGGCTGGTAAGGTTCTGACCGAGCAAGCTGTGCTCGCCGAGAAGCAGTTCGACTATGTGGGACCGCTCGAAGATCGAGCCAAATTGCAATCGCAAGTGCAGCGGGCTTGGGCAGAAAAAGCCAAGAGTACAGTTGATAGCGATGACGCTCGCTCGCGCAGGTTGCGACTGCTGCAAGATCCACAGACCGGACAACTCGATCGTGGCAAGCTGGAACAACTTTTAAAGGCTCAAGATCGACGCCCTGTGTTTCTACCTGAGTGATGGAGCCATGCAAGACATTGAACTTAGTCTGTTTCTGCTGGTAGCCATGCTGACCACTGGTGTGTTGTGGTTGGTCACTGCCCAATTGGGCAAACTGCGCTGGTGGTTGCTGACGATTCCACTGTTGAGCTTGGGCGCGTCAGTGGTGTGGATGCCTCCGGATACCAGTTTGCAAGAGCTCAAGCAAGAGGTGCCGACGGTTGGTCGCGATCAGTTCACAGGTTCGGCCGAGTGTCGCAGTTGTCACATTCCACATTACGATTCCTGGCACCAGTCGTACCATCGTACGATGACGCAATTGGCCTCTGACCAATCCGTTCTGGCTCCCTTTGATGGGCGAGAGCTATCGTCGAAAGACGGCAGCTACAAAGTCGAGCGACAGGGCCAGTGGTTTGTGGCTGAGCTGCCTGATCCCGATTGGGAAGCCAGCCAATACAAAGATGGCATCGCCCAGGGCCAGTCTGCCGAAGCACCACGGGTACGCTTGCCTATTGTGATGACCACCGGTTCGCACCATTTGCAAGCGTACTGGGTTCCCAGCGAACATGGTAACAAGGTGCGTATTTTTCCCTGGGTCTACCACATTGATTCGCAGCGTTGGATACCCAATGGCGATTCGTTTATTCTGCCACCACACTCCAAACGTTATGGGCAAGTTTGGAATAACAGCTGCATTCTGTGTCACAGTGTGGCGGGCGACGTGGGCTATGATCCGGGCAACTGGCAAAGTCAGGTAGCTGAGTTGGGCATCTCATGCGAAGCGTGCCATGGTCCGGGCAAGCAGCATGTCGAGCGACATCGCAATCCGCTCACGCGTTACGCACAGCATCTCAGTCAACAGTCCGATCCGACGATCGTCAATCCCGCGCGGCTCAGTCATGCCAAGGCTTCGGAAATTTGCGGCCAGTGCCACTGCGGTTTTGATGATGAAGCCTCGACACCCTACAACCAATATCGCGCTGGCGGTGATTTTCAAAGCGTGTTTCACCTGGCAGATCCACACAACCAGTCAGATGTCCGCTTCTGGTCCGATGGCACGATTCGCGTAGGTGGTCGCGAATACAATGGCCTGATTGAATCCGCTTGTTTTCTCAAGGGCGAGATGAGTTGTTTATCTTGCCACTCGATGCATAACAGCTCGCCTGATAAACAGCTAGCTCCTAAGATGCAGGGCAATCAGGCGTGTTTGCAATGTCACCCATCGATGGCTGAGGACATTCCTGCTCACACGCACCATGCGGCTGATTCCAGTGGTAGCTTGTGCTACAACTGCCACATGCCACACACCAGTTACGCGCTTTTTAATGCGATTCGTAGTCATCGCATCGATTCGCCCAATCTGACTTCGAGCGTTGCCAGTGGTCGCCCCAATGCGTGTAACCAATGCCATCTGGACAAGAGCCTGGCATGGACCAATGAACACTTGCAGTCCTGGTACGGCCAGGCACCGGCGAAACTGGGTGAAGATGAACAAAAGTACGCAGCCAGTGTGCTGTGGTTGCTCAAAGGCAATGCGCTGCAGCGAGTTCTGGCGGCCTGGAGTTGCGGTTGGGATGCGGCTGGACAAGCTTCTGGACGCAAATGGCAGGCAAATTTCTTGACACTTCTGCTGGATGATCCGTACTCGATGGTGCGTTACAATGCGTGGCGTTCGCTGCAGAAAGTGGGAATCGATGTGGCAGATTTCGATTATTTGGTCTCGCCAGATGACCGGCCACCGCAGGCTCGTGAAGTGGTTGTTGGAACTCAAGACGAACTGCGCCAGCGCGATGCGCTAAAGGAGTTTTTGAACGACAACAATCAGTTGAAGGTCGAACTGGTCGAACACCTGCTCAAGCAACGTGACCATCAACCCATTACGTTGTATGAATAAGTCTCCTTTCGCTCCGCGAAAGGCAAGCCACTTATTCCTCCCATTTTTAGCCTCTACTTACCTGTTGCGCCTTTGACATGCGGTTCCTTTTGCGGAGCAAAAGGAACCGCTGGAAAACTAATCGAGATCAAGTCTTGTGAATGAGAAAAATGCTCGCCCGAAGTTGCTGGATGCTGACCAGTTGTGCATGAGGCACTTGCGGATCGGCTGGTGGTCGCTACTTGTGTTCTTGACGCTGGGGATTGTGCTGGAGAGCTTGCACGGGTTCAAGATTCAGTGGTACTTAAGCGTAAGCAACGATACGCGGCGCTTGATGTGGACTTTGGCCCATAGTCACGGAACGTTGCTCAGCCTGGTGCATTTGGCCTATGCGTTCACTCTCAGCAAACTCGATCTTCCCAGTAGTGCGAAACGCGCGTGGGGATCGGTATGTTTAATTGGTGCGGGTATCCTCATGCCCCTAGGATTTTTAATGGGGGGTGCGATCCATTATTCAGGCGATCCGGGACTGGGCATACTGCTCTTGCCGCCGGGAGCCTGCATGCTGCTAATCGCTGTGTTACTCATAGCCAGCGATGTGTCGAGTACTCAGCGTCTGAGATGATTGGGAGGGTTGCCTTGGTTGACATGTCAGCCTATCTGGCTGATTGATATCGGGCAGAAAGTTGTATAAGCGCGATTGAAAATTTGTTTACATGGCTGGGCAATTCTGTCAGAATGCGTCCGATTTGTGCCGTAGCTAGTTTTTGCGGCGCTTTCAAATCCCTCATATTTATTGAAGCTTAAAACCTCAGAGGAGATTGCCATGGCAACTGAAAACTCGCCGAATTCTACAGAGCCTCAATTGCCGGTTACTTCCCCAGGGTTAAGTGCGTGGATTCTAGCGGTAGGTGTGGCCTGTATTGTGGGTTGGTTGGGATACAACTATCCGCCCATTGTGTGGCGCATTCCCGACGACATGATTCACATTGGCGCACTCAGTCCGCCAGAGGATCAAGCCAAGTTGCACGCAGTTGAGGTAGCCAATAAGTGGAAGAATACGCTGTTGAAGTTTTCGTTGGCAGGTTTAGGCATTGGCCTCTCGGGCGCATTGCTCTATGCAGGCAGTCTCGGCAGGCATTTGTCAACAGCCGGGGTAACGTTGGGGGTTGGCGTGGTGGCCGGTGCCATTTCAGGTGTCATCAGTTTGGTGCTGCGTCAGTATCTTGACTTGGAATATCCTCTTCCGCTGATCAGCGATCAGATGCGACCACTATTTTGCGACGCCGTGGTCTTCGGCGTCGGTAGCGCCATTCTGCTGTTGCCTGTATCGGCCTTGTTGTGGATGCGCAAGCTGCCTGAAGATCGCCAGAAGGCGCTTGCTGTACCGCTGGCAGGCTTGTTGACAGGCGTCTTGGTGCCCACAGTGGCGGCCGTCATTTCCCCCAAGACCAACACAACCTACTTTCCTCCGATGGGTTTGGATTTAACCTTCATTTGGTTTGCAGTCTTGGCCGTGATTACTGTAGTGTTGCTGATGATGGTAGGCAAGAAACCAGTTGCGACCAACGAAGCGATCGCTTGATCCAGCGCGCACATACTAACTTGACTGATCATTTCCATGGGTATGCGTGCGCGTCTAGCGAATGCCAACCGCCCCTGCTGGTATGGGTACCGGCATGGGCAGCGGGCCATCTGGCTCATATCTTTTTGCATGGTCACTTTCTGTATGGTTACGTTGGGGTGCACCCAGAGGTCGGCACCTGATCCGAAGCCGAGCGCAAGTTTATCTCCGTCGACTAGTAATCAGCCTGGCCAACCGCCGCCTCCCGCTCTCTCAGTAGCAGAGCCGGCGGCAGGTTCACAAGCGTTTCGCGATGTAACTGCTCAAACGAGCATCGCCTTTCGATACAGCAATGGACGTGCAGCGGGCGAATACGCCATTCTCGAGTCGCTCGGGGGTGGCGTGGGCATGGTGGATTACGACGCGGATGGTCGCTTGGATCTGTTCTTTCCCGGTGGTGGCGATCTAAGAAATAAAACAGTTACCGCGCTGCCAAGTGGCTTGTTTCGCAATGTCAGTGATTGGCGCTTCGCTGCAGTGACCAATGCGGCTCATGCTTTGGCCGCACGGTTCTTTACGCATGGCGTCGCAGCCGGCGACTTCGATGCTGACGGTTTCAGCGACATGGCGGTCAGTGGCTATGGTGGAGTACAGTTGCTGAAGAACCAAGGAGATGGCACCTTTATCGAACAGGGGCCGTTGGTGGCCGACGTTCCGATCAATTGGAGTTCTAGCCTGGCTTGGGCCGACTTGGATGGCAACGGCTACCTCGATCTCTATGTAGCGCATTACGTTGATTGGAGCTGGCTGAATCATCCGCAGTGTGCGGGTCAAGGCGATGTAAAACGCGAAGTCTGCACACCTAAAGACTTCACCGGTATCCAAGATGTGATCTACTTCAACGATGGCCAAATGCCGCTGCGGGCCGACACCTCCGCCATCGGTATCGAGAAGAATGGCAAAGGACTGGGTGTCATCGTTTGTGACTTGAATGCTGACCACCACGTAGACATTTATGTGTCCAACGATACGACGGACAATTTTTTGTACCTCAATGATGGTCAGGGCAAGTTCAGTGATGCCGCGGTGCTGGCCGGTGTTTCGGGCGATGATAAAGGTATCAGTACCGGTAGCATGGGGCTGGTAGTTCTGGACGCCAATGCCGATCGCTTGCCTGATGTGCTCGTGACCAACTTTGAACGCGAACTGACGGCTTTGTATCGTAATGATGGTCAAGGACTGTTTACGTTTGCCAGTCGTCAGGTGGGGCTAGCAGCTTACGAGGCCACTTTCGTGGGCTTCGGAGCGGTGAGTCTGGATTACAACTTTGACGGCCGATTGGATTTAGCGATTGCCAATGGCCATGTTTCGTATGCTTCGCCCTTTGCGCCTTATCGGCAAGTGCCACTGTTATTGCAGAATGAACGCGGGGCCACCTTTCGGCGTCAGATCAACGTCGACTGCTTTACCAAAGCTAGGACTGGCCGCGGTTTGGCTGCGGGCGATTTAAATAACGATGGAGCTGCGGACCTGGTCTTCTCTAACTTGGAGGACCCAGTCGAAGTGATAGCTGCGCCCAGTCCTGCTGAGATGAACTGGGCTAGCGTGCAGTTGGTGGGTGTCCAGAGCAATCGAGACGGCATCGGAGCCAGCGTGCTTTTGCAGCAACACGAACCTGTGCAATGCAAATTCGTATGTGGTGGCGGCAGTTATCTATCGCAAAGCGATCTGCGGCCACTGTTTTATTGGCCCCGCGGCAGCGCAAATGCAGCAGCTGACGCCAGCGTCGAAGTCGTTTGGCCCACCGGTCAAAACGAACAGTTCGTGATCCAGCCCAATCAAGTCAACCTCTTGCGAGAGGGCAGTGGACAGAAAAGACAATCCCATGAATAGCCTTATAAATTGTGCATGCGCCTGGCGGAACCTCAGCGCGCTGGGTGTGCTACTGCTGGTTGGATGCCCTGCTCGGCAAACGCCCCCAGCCCAAGTGGACCAAAAGACCAAAGACCAGATCGCGGCAATTGCGGCGGGCAAAACTGCGACCGTTCCGCCGGACTCGTTACCTGGCGCTGGCCCAGACGCTTCACCTTTCACTCATGAAATCGATCGCTTACCGGAAGGCTTGAAATTTCGTGAAGCTACTCAAGCGCTGGATCGTGGCGACGCCAAGACGGTCGAAGTCATTCAAAAAGAGTTGGCAGCCAGTCCCAAGTACAGTGCTTTGGCACAAGCCATCCAAGGACTTGTCCTGATTCGCGAGGGCAAGTTCGATGAAGCCATTCGCATCGCTGAAGATATCTCCGCGATACCTGTCATGCAGGCCGAATCCTACGTTATCGCCGGTGAAGTCTTTCAGCGGCAGAATCGATTGAGCGAAGCGCTCGCTGCCTTTCAAAATGCAGTGGCGATCAATCCTCAACACGTGCGCGCTCAGCGCTGGTTAGGCGTCGTCTATTACGACACCGGATCGATGCGTTTGGCGACCAGGCATTTGCGCATTGTGGGCGAACTCGACCCGCGTGATGTGAACTCATTGCTGCTGTCAGCCAAGATCAATCAAGAGTATGAACAGTACGAAGAGGCCCTGCGCGATTATCGCGAGGTATCGAATCGCAAGCTTGATGAGAACTTGAAGATATTTGTGGCTGTTAAGCAAGCCGAATGTTTATGCGTGCTTCGCAAGCTCGATGAAGCGCGTCAAGTCTTGTCTGCTTGTCCAACTACTCCTGCCGTCGTGGCTACACAGGCTACGATTGCGGAAAGCGAAGGACAATTTGATCGCGCAGTGGAACTGGCCAAAGATGCGTTGGCCCATTCAACCAATCAGCGCACCGCTGTATTGGTTTTGGGTCGTGTGTATGTAACGGAGCGCCAATGGTTGCCTGCCGTGGAAGTGCTAGAACCGCTGGTCAAGTCGGCTCCTTTTGATCATGAGCCACGACTGTTGTATGGTCGTGCTCTGATGGGAAAAGGCGACAACGAACATGGGCAACAAGAGATCAAGCGGGCAACGGAATTGAAGGATGACGTGCTGAAATTTGCAAAATTGCACGAGAGTGCCATGGCTCAGCCTGAGGACGCCCAGCTGCGATTTGAGCTGGGGCAGATGGCTGAAAAACTCGGCAAGACGCAGTTAGCACGGAGCTGGTATACCGCCGCACTGGGATTGTCCCCAGACCTCGCTGGAGCGAAAACTGCCCTTAACAGGCTAAATTCGCAGCCATAGGGTAGGTTAATGAACAACGCGTTAATTTGAGCATTTATGGCTGTGACGTTTCACCATATTTACAAAATAAAGTTGTTTACTTCCCCATTGGCGAGTTGTACAATCGCATCCGCCTTCTTTTTTCTCTGACCTTTTGGTTTTCATTTGCCCCAGTCGAGGGCAGGAGGATGTGATGAAGCGAGGTTCTGATCGGAGATCAGCTTTTACGCTGGTCGAATTGCTGGTGGTCATTGCCATCATCGGCATTCTGGTGGGTTTACTCCTACCAGCAGTCCAAGCAGCCCGTGAAGCTGCGCGACGCATGCAGTGTTCCAACAACCTGAAGCAAATTGGTCTGGCGATTCACAACTACGAAAGCGCTTACAAGCGTTATCCAAACGGCACAGTTGACGACGACCCCAAAGAAGTCGCTCCACGTCGTTTGTGGGAGGCAGGTAACCACCGCAAAGGAACGACACTGGTCAAGTTGCTACCTTACATTGAGCAAAACGCACTCTTCAATTCGATCGATTTCAAGTACGACGTCGAAGCTCAGTTGAACGGTGGTGTTGGTCCTGGACAGCCTGTGCCCACGACACCTCGCGTTGACATGCGCAATGTTCCCATGTCGGTGTACCGCTGCCCCAGCGACGGTACCTCAGGCCGCGTGTTGTCGCAACAGAATCACCTGTACAACTACTCGCTGTCCATTGGAAACAACAACATGGATGCCAACGGTGGTTGGTGCGCTGTTCACCCCAGCAATACCTATCTCACGCGATCTGCGGGTATCATAGGTGGTAATCTGTTCAACAACGGTGCCAATGGTCACGGTTGGTCCGGACCTTATGCTCAGAGCGCCAACATCAGTGGTGTTATCAGTCGTTGCGATTGGTCGGCCAAGTTCAGCGATTTGGTTGACGGCACTTCCAACACGATCGCTGGTGGAGAAATTCTGCCCAGCTGTCATGATCACCATCGCGGTGGTGGCGGTTGGTACAACTCCAACGGTCAGTGGACTGCCACGACGCCTAAGATCAACTTCAATACCTGCCGCAAGCAAGGCATTGACGACAACTCGAACAATTGCAACTCGTTCAACGTTTGGATGACCTCGGGCGGGTACAAGTCCGATCATACTGGCGGTGCACAGTTCGTGTTGGGTGATGGATCGGTCACATTCCTATCGGAATCGATCGACTACACCACCTATCAACGTTTGGGATCGCGTAACGACGGTGAGCCTACGGGCGACTACCAGTAAGTTTTGTCGAGGGGATTGTTTATCAACCAATTTGCCGGCGACGCGTTTGGCGCGCGCCGGCGATCTTATAGAGGAGATGTTTACGTGCGGTTTTTGATGCTTTTGATTCCCGTGATCGCATTCTGTGTAACAGGTTGTGGTGGCGGTGCGAATCCACCGGTTCCTGCATCAGGTAAAGTGCTTCTGAGCGGGAAGCCAGTTGACGGGGCCGTGGTAACGTTTTTGAGTAAGAGCGGTGGTCGGTCAGCGAGTGCAAAAACCGAGGCGGACGGTACTTTTAAGCTCACCACGGTCAATACTGGAGATGGCGCCCCTCCTGGTGACTACGTGGTCACGATTGCCAAGCAACAAAGCAAGATTTCAACGTCTGAAATCGATGTCAGTAAAGGGCAATATGGCGAAGCGTACGGCCAAATGATGGGCGCTGCAGGCAAGAACCAAATGGCCAAAGTGATGAAGGACTTGCTGCCGGACAAATATGGCAAGCCGGGCGAAAGCGGACTCGTGCGCACGGTTGTCAAAGGTGAAGCCAACGATTTTACCTTTGAGTTGTAAACCAACATTTCAACTCAATTAATGGCGAGGCTCCTGATGAAGGGGCCTCGCTTTTTTTATATACTTAAGAAAGCGTAAGCTTCGATGGTTCCAGGCGCGGTAAGTTCGAGTCTCTCGTGAAATCGCTTGCATCTCAAAATGTAACTCGGCTGTCGCGTGGCCGACTGCTGTTGATTGCCTTGTGCCTGTTAGTTGCGGTCGCCTGGATCGTTGATACTCCCGCCCAAATCTGCTGTTCACTAGCGAACTCGGCGTTACACGATAATCAACCGCATGCCGCCTTGCGCTGGGTTTCTAGAGCTCGAGCCCTTTCCTCTCGACAGGGACCGGCGTTACTGTTGGCTGTGCGTGCACACCTGCAACTCAACAAAACGCAGGCCGCCGGCCAATTGCTGGACCTGGCTCGGCGCTATGCTCTACCACCAGATAGCCTGCAAGCGTTTGCGGACACAGTAGCGGCTCAAGCTGGCGATGGCGCCGCGGTTGAAAAGCTGATGGCTAACGAGTCGCAAGTGGAATTGCCCAGCGAGGCCTATGAAGCGATCGTGCGTGGCTCTTTTCAACAGAACAATTTCCAGCGCGCTCAATTGGTGCTCGATGAACTGCAACGGGTGGGCACTGCGCCGGCACTGGTTCACTACTTGAAGGGCCGCTTGTGCGAGATCCTGGACGATTATCCAGGCGCGGTGGAAAACTATCGCGCGGCACTGAAGGACAATCCGCACAGCGCTCGCGCCGCCTTTCGGGCTGGCAAATGCCTGCATCATCAACGCATTTTCGATCAGGCGGCTGAGAACTTCAGCCAGCTGCACAGCGGCACATACCAGGCGATTGGACAGATCGAATTGGCCGACTGCCTGGTAGAACTTGGCCAGCCGGAACAAGCGGCCGAGCTAATCGCCGCGCCGCTGGCTGTGCGCCCACGCCAACTGCAATCGCTCTATCTCGAACTGGACGAGTACATCGATAACGATCGGGCGGCAATCACGGCAGCGCGAGTTGAAGATGCTCGCGACCAAAGCGAGCGGACGGTACAGTTGCTGGAACGGGTCCTGGCGTTTAATCATCGCGATTTCGAAGCCCGAGCGTTGTTGATCAAACACTTGCAGCTCCTCAAACGTAATGCAGAAGCAGACAAAGTAGCGGCCATTCAAAATCAGATGGTGCTCAATCGCCAACGATGCCGCGAGATTCGCCAGCAACTTGACAATGACTCAACAAATATGGCCCTGCGATGTCAACTGGCAGAATTGTATTGGCAAACCGAATCGGAAGCCGAAGCACGGTTAATGATCAAGGAAACGCTGCAGTTGGATCCACAATATGTGCCAGCTCAACAGCTGCTCGCCAAGTTCGAAGCAGCGGCGAAGAAACCAACTCAATCAGAATCCCAGCCGTGAGATCGACTGTCCGCTTCCGCTTCATGTTGCTGCTGTCACTAACGCTCTGGGCTGCGCATGTGGGATGCAAGCCAACGGCACCAGTCACTAGTGATGGTCAAAGCCTTGGCAAAGCTGCATCCAACTCCGCCTCCGCCGCCCGAGTTGTGTCCCAGCCAGCCAGGTTCGCCATGCGGACCAGCCATGTATTGAAGGATTGCGATTTCAGCAATGGTCGTGAGGCCGGACTGAATACGATCCTCGAAATTGTGGGTGGAGGCGTCGGCTGTTTCGATTACGACTGCGATGGCATTTGCGATTTTTTGTTCGCGCGCGGTGGGCATATCGACTCTGCCGCGCGTCAAGTAACTGGCTTGAACGTGCATTTGGTGCGTGGGCTGGGCAACTGGCAATTCACCTCGGCCAGCCAGGCGGCCGGCTTCGATACCTCGCGGATTCATTCACACGGAGTATCGATGGCTGATTTCGATCAAGACGGTTTTGATGATGTCTTAGTTTATGGATACGGAGGTGTCGAACTGCTGCACAACTTGGGTGATGGCACGTTTGAGCAGGTGGCTGCCCAATCAGGCTTGACCCAGCGCGCGTGGACGACCGCCGTAGCCTGGCTGGATATCAACGGTGATCAGTCCCTTGATCTTTTTCTAGGTTCGTACGTCGACTGGAACTTTGATACACACACGGTCTGCCAGAGTAAGTCAGGCCAGAACGATGTTTGTTCGCCCAATGTTTTTGCAGGACAGAAGAACACAGTTTATTTAAATAACGGCGATGGCACATTTGCCTCAGCGCCCGAATACTTGCCGGCAACTCAAGCCGCGAAATCCTTAGGCGCCGTAGCAGCGGAATTCACCCCTGGCAACGGCGTCAGCCTGTACGTGGCCAACGATCTGATTGCCAATTTTCTGTTTACCCGCACCAACGGAAAGCTACAAGAACAAGCGTTCGCGTTGGGAGTGGCGGTAGACGACGCGGGCGTAGCCAACGGCAGTATGGGCATAGCTCTGCTGGACTTCAATCTCGACCAAAAAATGGACCTGTTTGTGACCAACTTCGAACACGAGAAGATGGCTTTGTATCTCAATCGGGGCAGCGATGGATTTCATCATTACTCGCGCCAGGCAGGGCTCAATCGCAGCGATTTACAGTTGGTGGGTTTTGGCGTCGTCGCCGCGGACTTTGATGGAGATGCTGACGAAGACATTATCTTCAATAGTGGGCATGTGCACTATCAACCAGATGTCGGAACCATGGCGCAATTGCCCGCCTATTTGTCGAACGAAGCCAGTCGCAAGTTTGCTAAGCTGGTTCCGGAGTGCGAATTTTTTACTACGCCTAGCGTCGGCCGCGGACTAGCCACTGCAGATATCGATAGCGATGGCGATCTCGATTTGGTGGCCACCTCCTTGTTTGGACCACCCAAACTGATCGAAAATGTAACTCCGACTACCCAGTGGTTGACCATTCAGCCCATCGGCCTGCAGAGCCCACGCAGTGCCCATGGAACCACCGTCGAGGTCAGCGTAGGCAAATACAAACTTACCCGGCAGGTGTATGGTGGTGGCAGCTACTTGTCGCAGAATCAATCGCTGGTCCACTTTTCGTGGCCTCGCGATGATCATGATGCCTCCGAAGTTCATGTGAGCATTCGCTGGCCCTCGGGAACGATCAGCCAGTTCGATGCTAAACCATGTCAACATAGAATTGTCTTAGAACGATGAGACCCGCGCAAATACGATCGAGCGTTTGGATCTTGACAGGCCTCGCACTGTGCGGTCTCGTGTTCAGCTTGTCTGCTTGCACACGCCAGCCACCGAGTAAGACATCTAGCCAGCCATCAAGTAAACCAACGCCCGCCAATCCTTCGCAACCTGCGTCTAGCCCTCGACCGGCTCAGCAAGTCAACTCGGCGCGTTATGAAGTAACGACCTTCGAGATGCCGCGCGTCAAGAATCCTGGTTACGTGGGCTATCAAAAGTGCGCTGCTTGTCATGACAAACGCGTCCAAGAGTGTGTTGATAGCAGTCACTTTCAAACTTGTCGACAACCCCAACTGGATCGTATGCCCGAGGTTTTCAGAAGCTCAGATCCCGAAAAACGCACGCTGCGCCTACCAGGCTCGGATATTTCTTTTTTAATGTCGGTTACCGATGATGGCAAGTTTTTGCAGTCTGCCCGGCGTGGGGCAACTGACACGCCCCATCACTCAACCATCGATTTGGTTTATGGAGCTAAGACTACTTCGGACGAAGTTTATCTTTCCTGGCATGCTGATGATTCGATGTGGGAGTTACCGGCAGCTTGGATCTATGCCGATGATTGCTGGGGGGCGGCTGGATTTGACCGTAGCCACGGGACTGATTTTGCCAGAGAGTTGACTCTGCGTTGTTTTGAGTGCCACAACACCTGGTTTGAACATGTGCCTGGAACGCTGAGCACTTATCGTCGCGAGGGGTTGTTGCTGGGCGTAACCTGCGAACGGTGCCACGGACCCGGCCAGGAACATGTGGCTTATCACGAAGCGCATCCGCATGAAACAGAGTCGCGCGCCATCGTGTACCCAGGTGGACTTGAGCGTGAACGACTGATTGATGTGTGCACACAGTGCCATGCCAATTCGATTCGGCATCGCGGACCGGCCCTCAGTTATCGACCAGGACAAGTGCTGGCCGATCACTATCGCAGCGTGGCTCCCAAGTACAGTGAAGACGACCACGTCGCTGATCAGATAACCGCTTTGCGCCAAAGCAAGTGTTTTCAGAAAAGCCAAATGACTTGCATTACTTGTCACGATCCACACCTGACGGCCTCGGCCGCCCATGGCGCGGACTTTCAGCAATCATGCCTGCAGTGCCATCAACCGCATGCGTGTACAGAACGCCCGCGTCTACCGGTTCAAGTGGCCGATAGCTGTGTGCAGTGTCATATGCGGAAGTACGCCAAGGTGAATGTCAATTTCGATACTGCCGATGACGCGTACCTGCCACCTGTGCGCCGCTCGCAGCATAACATCGCGGTGGATCGGGTGGCCACGCAAGAGGTTTTGTTGACCTGGTTTCAGTCCCAGGTCGATGACCAATCCCAGTCGCGGGCGGCGGAACTACAAAGCTCATTGATTGATCATTGGCAAAAGACAGCTGCAGGATTGGCTGCCGCTGGCCGCTTCACCGCGGCTTCGGCGGCAGTGCGTGAACTCTTGCGTATAGCGCCAGAGGTCGACGGCGGTAAGCAACTGCTTGTTCAATTCACACAAAAGCAGCGCGAGTTCGACGATCTTTTTAATCTTGCCGAACACAATCGACGCGAAGGCCACGATCGTGAATCGCTTGAACTGTTCGAAAAGGTATTGGCTATTCGTCCCGACAATGCCAAAGCCGTAGGACGCATGGGAGCCATCTATGCCAAACTGGGCAACCGCGTTTTAGCCGAGACGTATTTGAAACGCGTGGTTGAAATGGACCCAGACGACCAGTACGGACTGTCGATGTTGGCGTGGATCGCGTTGGGGGCTGGGCAATTCGAACAGGCGGCAGAGTATTATCGACAAGCCGATGCCATTGAACCGTTCAATAGCAAACTGAATGGATTGTGGGGATCGGCTTTGATTCGCGCGGGCAAAATGCCCGCAGGCATCGAACGTCTGCAAGTCGCTCTGCAGAGCGATCCCAAGAATTTGCAAGCACTACGCGAACTGGCTCAGACTTACATGGCCACTTCTGAATTCCCAGCAGCTGAGCCGTGGGCCAAGCGAGTTGCCCAGTTGACCGGTCATCAGAGTGTGGCAGACCTAATGAACCTGGCCGAGTGTTATCTAGGCATGGGTAACAAAGGTTTCGCAGCGGATGTGGCTGGACTGGCTATGGTACAGGCTCAGCAACATGGCCCAACCTATGTCGCCAAAATTCAAGAGTGGGCCACAGCCAATCAAGTACCGTTGCCTTGACGTGTTTATTCCCGGACTCACAGTGCTCCGGGAACGTGGATACTATAGACATTCAAAGGACTTCGGGGTGCACTGGCAATGCGCAGCATAGCCAGTGCATGGAACGAAGTGATGCCGTTGGCGAATGAGTGCCCTAATCCCGAAAGGGACGCGTCTACGTGCTTAGAAATAATAGCCGCGGATGCCGCCGTAATGGGCGTTCAAGAAGAAACCCAAGCCGGCGATAATGCCGCCCAAGATCAAGCCAAAGATACCCGATTTGTTATCGGCCCAGGTCGTGATGCCATAGTACATGTTGAACAGTGGAACCAGCAGCACTGCAAAACCTTTGCCCACACTCGACTTGAAGGCGAACACCGCGATGCTCAAATGAGCGAAGAAAGTGATCAAGCAGCCCACTGCCGCCAAAGTCACTCCGGCCACGACTCCAAAATGTTCGCGCTGTAATTTGCCCATGAACGTGCTTTCGGGTTCCGGTTCATTTAAGGTGGCATCGACCACGATGATACCGGCCATCCCCAGGCACAGACTGCCAAAGAGAAACGAGACGAGCATCCACCACGGAAACCCGGCCTTGGCATGACGTTCTTCCGACACGTTTTCCCGCAGCATGTTCGATGCAGCTTCTTTGAGAAACATGTTGTCGAACTCTTCTTCTTCGGCGTTGAATTTCACGCCGATCGCCTGTTCGCCCGTTTGCAAGTTGAATCCGCAACCGGTGCATAAGACAACACCACGCGCGATACCGGCGCCACACTTGGGGCAGGTTGGACCTTTCTTTTGTACCAGGCCAACTTCGTCGAACAGTTCATCCATTTTCGGTGTAGCTACTGCCACTGGCGCAGCGGTTCGGGCTGCAGGTGCGGTTGGTTTGGCAGGGCTGGTCGCCGGTTTGGATGCCGGTTTCGCAGTGCCCGGTTTCGCAGTGCCCGGTTTCGCCGCGGCCGGTTTGGCGGTATTAGGTTTGGCGTTGTCGGACTTGGCAGCACTAGGTTTGGCTGCAGCCGGCGAGCCTGACGCGGGTATGCGAACTAGCGCCTGGCATTTGGGGCACTTGCCTGTCTTACCTGCTAGCGAGTCAGGAACCGTCAGCGATTGTCCACAAGTACATTTCAGCTGGATAGGCATTGCCAATACGAACCCGTCAGAGGAACCAATTAGGGAAACCCGTATTATAGTCGCCGCAACTCCCGGGCGAAGCCGGCGCGGAGTCAAACATCGCAATCAATCGTCGACAGGACTCTGTAGCGGAATGCGTCAAGCATTTCGGGCTCCGCCATCATCCACGAGCCGATTCATTCAATTTCGAAAGCCTTGACGGCTTCCGCTACGACAGAGATCAAAACCGCTTCGCTATTCAGAGTGCAAAGCCATGCGCGCGGTGCATGATGTCGCGGACTGTTTCCGTAAGCGTGCGCAGGGCAAAGGGTTTTTCTAGCACGGGGCTATCAGCCAGTTCCAGGGCTTGCTTGACTATGGCTGCGTTCAATTCGGCCGTCATCAAGATACACGGCAAATTGGGCAGCTTCAGTCTGCGGATCTCTTCTAGAGTCTCCAACCCACTGAGCCGAGGCATATGCACGTCCAGAATCGCCAGGTGCAAGGTGATCCGCGACTGCACGACCTCCAATGCCTCTTGACCGTCCCCGGCCAGAGTCGTGCGATAGCCACGCCGCTGAAAGGCTTCAGCCAACGCACTGCGCAGGGCAGCGTCGTCGTCAGCGATCAGAATTTGTGGTTCGTTGAATTGCACAGCGCACTCCCGCGTGTGACCCATTGAGGCTTACTGCCGTTATTGCAGTCTCAGGCATCGTCAAATCGTTTGACTGCATTCAGTGTACCAACCCATTTATTATGCGTTGTAGATAGGCTCCAAGCCAACGGGAAACCGGGCAAACGTTCCTTTTTCCGCCTCAATTCTTGCTCATCCTCGTCGGGCAGGGCGAAGTTCCTGAGTCGGACAACGCGCCCCGGCTGGTTCCTTTTTAAAACGCAGAGGCCACAGAGTCCGCAGAGAAAACGCTGTCTTCTCTGCGATTCTCTGCGTCTCTGCGTTAAATAAATGAACCCTCTAATCAAAGTTTCTTCCGGCCACTTGACCACTCGTTACAGGTGAACGATTTGCCGGGTGCTGAGCGGCTGGGGACAGCCGCTCTACAGAAATTGCGGAGCTATTTTGCAGCATTTCTGGCAGTACGTGAGGTACGGACAGCTTGGCTGGGTTATCATTTTTCATAGTTCATTGGAGTCTGGTCTTCTAACGTCATCCCGCCGCACATGAAGTCTCGTATTGGTCCGTTGGCCTTAGAAGCACCTCTGGGAAAGCGTACAGGCTCCGGGCAAGTCTTTCGAGCCATTCATGTCGAACAGCGCAAGCTTTTGGCTGTCCGCGTTTTTCCCATCCCACTGGGACTGACCCCGGAAAGTCGACAGGAGTTTGCGGCCCAGTTAGAAGAGCTGAAGCAACTGCGACACGCCCATATCGTGCGCTGCTACGGAGGCGGATTCGATTCACGCACCGCCTACTTGGTTTACGAACTGGTCGATGGCCAGTCGCTGGATGTTGTCTTAGCTCGCCGTCATCGCCTGCCCTGGGATACCGCCTTGGATTATGGCAAGCAACTCGCAGATGCTCTGCAGTACGCCCATCTGATGGGTTGGATTCATGGTCGTATCCGTCCGGAAAAGTTGATCATCGCCAATCCAGATGCCAGCAACGCTAGCCCGCTGGAAGTTCCGCAGACAGCTCCTGTAAAGCTAACCGACTTCCGTCGCGACGCGATTGCGTCCGCCATAGGGGGCGGACCGCCCACGCTCGAGGAACTCATGTTTACCGCGCCCGAATTGCTCAACATGGGCGCAGTCGCCGATGAGAAGTGCGATCTGTATTCGTTGGGTGCAGTCCTGTACATGATGCTGACGGGCCATCCACCGCTAGTGGCTGCCAATAGTGCAGAATTGATGACAGCACTGCAGAAGACTACGCCTGCCAGTGTGCAGTCGGAAGTGCTGGATTGCCCTGTGTGGCTGAGCGCCATCATTGATCAACTGTTGGCCAAAGATCCGCGGCAACGTCCGTTCGGTGCGGCGGCTTTGCTGCTAGCTTTCAAAGAAGCCGAGCGCCGCCAAAGCGCCGGAGTCGGTGTACTCCAGCACGCCACAGCTGGCTTCAGTCCGTTGCAGTTGAAGCAAGCCGATCGACAAGAAGCGGAAAAGGTCCTGGGCATCAAACCGAAGAAAGAGCGCAAGCAAAGCGAACTTTCGCTCTGGGAAAGCGCTTGGGTACTGGGCGGCGCGCTGGTGTTGTGTATCGCATTGGCGGTGTGGCTGCTGCTGCCGCTGAGTCAAAAGACGTTGCGGTATCGCGCTGAACAGATGATGGCTAGCAAAGAAGAAGACGACTGGGATTACGCGCGCGAGATCTATCTGCATGATCTGGTCGAGCGATTCCCGGATACCGAAGATGCCAAGTGGGCCCAAGAACAAATTGACTTCGTCGATTCGGTCGACGCCCAAAATCGTTTGGAACGCATGGCGCGCTTGAATCGCACACCCGATCGAGAAATCGAACGACGCTACCTGGAAGCGTGGCGCTATGAAAAGTTCGGCGACCGCGTCACAGCTCTCGAGATGTATCGCAGCATGGTAACCTTGCTGAGCGATGACAAGAGCGATTACGCGGTGGTTACTTTGGCCAAACGTCGCATCGCGGAACTCGAAGCCTTGCCGCTGGATGCCGACGAACTGCGGCAACTGCTGGTCGCCAAACTGGAGCAGGCCGAAGCGCTGTTCCAGAAGGGCAGTACATCGATGGCCCGCGAGATCTGGGAGAGCATTCTCAAGTTATACGCAGACAATCAAGAACTGGCCGAACCCGTCACCCAAGCTCGAGAGAAGCTCGAGTCGCTCAAGAAGTAACCCTTCGAAGAGCTTTCACGCACTAGCCAAAAAACAAAATCGCAGCGAAGGTTGGGCCTCCACTGCGATGGTTGTGCTTTTAGGTTTGGCGTTTGGGCCAGTGCCAGCCCGGCGGCAGGTTAGTACAGACCGCTTGGTCCAGTGTCTGGGTTGCCGCACATATGGAAGTGGTTGTGGTCGATGTAGATCACTTCCATCGCTTCCTTGTCTTCCAGTGTATAAGGCACTGGCCAGCCATTGATCGTGCGTTCGCTGAAGTAGATCGTGCACTTGTAGTGTGCATGGTGCAGGCTTGCCATACCGATCAGCGGAATGAACCGCGGTGGGTCGACGTAGTCGGCAATCTTCTCTTTGACGATGCGGACGTTGTTGCGATGCTTTTCGTGCATCAGCGGCAGTCCACCTCGAGTGGGACGGGCTTTTTCCAACGCTTGGATCACTTCGTCATCGCTCGGCGGATCGATGGCGATGGCAGGTCCACCGGAGGTCAAAGGTCCCAAGATCGGTACGCGTGCATACCGCTCGTGGATGTGGAAATCTCGTTCCTCAGTGTCCTGAAAATAAGGACTCACTGGGATGGGGATCGAGAATGGCCCAAGGCTTGGACCGTGAACACCAATGCAGCCAGTCGAAAAAACCGCACATGCGGACATCAACAGACTAGCAGTCAAAGTTGCGAATTTTCGCGACATCGATCGATCCCTCGTATCGACTAACAAGTTGCGAGACCAGGCTAACCATTGCCTTACCGGCTTGCTTGGTCTGTGCCCCGAAGGTCGCTGACCAAACAAATGTCTCATGGTAGAACCAGTTATCGTTGTTAAAGTGCGCCGAACTTGCGGATTTTTCTTTCCATTACGGAAATTCCAGCAGTTTGATAGCATTACGGATTAAGCCGAGGGTGTTAGCCCCGCTCTTTGGAATGCTGTGGCCACAGCCACAGCTTTGATGTGATAACCAAACTTCGCCGCAGCGTGTATTACGCGACAGTAGGAACCGGGGCTAACGCCCACGGCTTAGGAACCGGGGCTAATGCCCTCGGTTTAGAAAGAGGAATTGTATTTATGCTGAATGCCTCACCACTGCTGAAGTGGACCTGGCAAACTACGGTGTTCGTCTTTGCACTGGTTATGCTGCTAATCTCCAGCGGCTTCTGGCTATGGGGGATGGGGCAACATGCTTTAGGACCTTTTTCAGCCCAACAGTGGCCGCTTGTGCTAGCAGTCATTGGTGGCGGCGGTCCATTGGTTTGGGAACTGGCCAGCGAACTGATTCACGGACGTTTTGGTTCCGACTTGCTGGCCGCGATTTCAATCGTAACGTCACTGGTTCTAGGCGAATATCTGGCCGGCACCATCGTGGTCATGATGCTTTCGGGTGGTCAAGCGCTGGAGAGTTACGCTGTCCACAATGCCTCATCTGTGCTGAACGCACTGGCGCAGCGGATGCCGCGCGTGGCTAACCGACTGGAGAACAACCAGGTTCGCGAGGTTTCGCTCGATCAAGTCCAACCGGGCGATACGCTGGTCGTGGGAGCCAAAGAAATTTGTCCGGTCGATGGCATGGTGATCGAAGGTCACGGTGCCATGGACGAATCGTATCTGTCTGGCGAACCATACCGCGTTCCCAAGTCGGTTGGTTCGGAGGTCATTTCTGGTGCGATCAACGATCAGGCCATACTCAAGATCCGCGTCGTGCGCGCGGCGGCCGATTCGCGTTACGCCAAGATCATGCAGGTCATGCAGGATTCGGCTCAGCGCAAGCCCAATCTGCGGCGTTTGGGTGATCTGCTGGGAGCCTGGTACACGCCGCTGGCTCTGATCATCGCTCTGGCTGCCTGGTGGGCTAGCGGAGATGTCATCAGGTTCTTGGCAGTGCTGGTTGTCGCCACGCCCTGTCCGCTGCTGCTCGGGATTCCCATCGCGGTTATCGGCACGATCTCTCTAGCGGCCAAACGCAACATCATCATCAAGGATCCCGCCGTCTTGGAACAGATAGCGCTAGTGAAGACCGCGCTGTTCGACAAGACAGGCACTTTGACCTACGGTCGCCCTACGGCCTCAGAATTGGTCGTAGGCGATGGATTTACCAATGATCAAGTTATCTCATTGGCCGCATCGCTCGAGCAGTACTCGCGCCATCCGCTCAGCGGTGCGGTTCAAGATGCGGCTCGTCGCCAAAACATCGCCGTGCGTGAAGCGAGCGAAGTTGAGGAGTTGCCCGGCAATGGTCTGGTAGGACGTATCGATGGTCATCGCATATGGATCACTAGTCGCAAGTTGCTTGCTCAATCCGAACCAGCCCTGGTGGCTCAATTGCCAGAACGCACCGGCGGTTTGGAATGCATTATCGTTGTCGATAATCGCTTGGCTGGCGTAATGCGTTTTCGCGATCAGATCCGTCAGGATAGCGGCAATTTCATTCGTCACTTGCGCCCTAGGCATGGAATCACACGCACGCTGTTGGTATCGGGCGATCGCCAAGAGGAGGTGCGTTACTTGGCCCAGCAACTGGGTGACGTCGAGATTCACGCTAGCCAAAGTCCAGAACAAAAAGTGGAGATCATACGTCGCGAATCGGCTCGGGGCCCGACCATGTTTGTCGGTGATGGCATCAACGATGCCCCTGCCCTGGCTGCGGCCACAATCGGAGTCGCCTTTGGAACCACCAACGAAATTACATCCGAAGCGGCCGATGTCGTCGTACTCGACGGATCGCTGCGCAAGATCGATGAACTGCTGCATATCGGTCGCCGCATGCGGCGCATCGCTTTGCAGAGTGCGATAGGTGGTATGGCGCTCAGCATAGCGGGTATGTTTCTGGCGGCAGCCGGTTACTTGCCACCGGTCGCCGGTGCCATCGCACAAGAGGTCATCGACGTCGCTGCCATTCTAAACGCCCTGCGAGCCGCCTGGCCTCCGAAAATACTCAGCGACCAATAGGCAGGCTTCCACGGAACTCGCCTCGGTGAAAGCACGAATGATTGGCAAGGGGCCGTCGCCGAACTCGCTCTAGCTAGTCAGTCGAGCTTCCACTGACACAAGTCGGGCGCTTCGCTTCATCGAGTTATTGAAATGGTTTGGCAAGTCGATGAACTACCGTGGCTGGCTAGAATCGCTTCCGGCGGCACTCGGATGGGACGATCGAGTACGAGTACCTCTTTTGCCCACGATTAAAGCGAAGCGCCCTCCGCGGTCAGTGGAGGCATGAGGCTATTGCAGATACAACTTGGCGTTATGCGTGGCGCGACCGACAGCGACGATATCGTTGCGACCATCGTTGTTGAAGTCGGCCACAATTAGATCTTCGACCGCGACGCCACCAGCATCGATCAGCGTTCGCGTCCATGTCTGTCCAGACGCATCGGGATCGTACACGCGTACACCACAGCGATGAGCGTCTGTTTGATTATCACGCACGCC
Source organism: Rania fehmarnensis (assembly GCF_056494185.1). Classification (NCBI taxonomy): domain Bacteria; kingdom Pseudomonadati; phylum Planctomycetota; class Planctomycetia; order Pirellulales; family Pirellulaceae; genus Rania; species Rania fehmarnensis. The sequence continues at coordinate 7,522,713 of NZ_CM151398.1, read as the reverse complement.
AATGACCAGTTCGTCAGCCGGGTCATCATCCAAGTTGGCACAGGCGACCGCATGCCCCCAAGCCAATTGTTCGTCGATGACTAAACGGGGCCATGGTGTTTGCGATTTCCAGGCCTGCGGAGCAACATAGACGACGACCTTGTCGCCATGCCACGGTTCGATCGTGGCCACGTAATGCGTACCACCGGCCAGCTGGCCATGTCGAATTTCGCTGGCACCACGTGCCGGTGGCGACTGTTGCTGACCGATGCCTATTTGTGTCAGCTGGCTAACGTGACCTTGCCGGTCCAGTTGCAGCCACGAAGCACCTTCATAGCTGGCGCATAACAATTCAACCTGGTTGTCCGCATCCAGATCGCAGGCTTGGAAATTGTGCATGACGTGCAATTGATCATTCAATACACGTGATTGCCACTTGGAGGCATCCGTGACGGAGTCGGGTGCGGGTGGAGTGTAGGCCATAAGTTTCACTCCGGTCTGGTCAAAGCCCGGCGCTTTACTGGCGGCGCCTTTTAAAGGCGCGACGACCAAACTGGGTTGACCTTTACTGAGCTCAACCCAGTTCATGCGATGGGTGGTGGGTTGACTGTCCAGTTCATAATAAGTCCATGTGCCCGCTGGATATTGTCGCAGCCAACCAATCGAACCGCCCGAGTCGGTATTGTTGGGTTGCCAATCGGCGCCCAGCGCCAGGTCCAGCCAGCCATCGCCATCGACATCGTGGGGTGCAAAACAAACGTTATCCGCTTTGGCCTCGGGCGTTGCATGAATGACGTGCTCTTGCCAACTGGGGTTTTCCAACCACAACACACGTTTGGAGTCGACGATGGCGATATCCAGCTGTTTGTCGCCATTGATATCGATAGCCCGCACGGCATAGCCGACGCTCAGCTTCACAGGCAGTTCGATTGTCTGCCACGACTGCGCGCTCACAGGCGACAGACAACATAGGACCAATAGCAGTGGTCGAACAGAGAAGATCATCATGTGCCTCGAGCAAGGTTGGTGGATACCGGCCCAAAGACACGATTATAAGCAAAGTCGGCGCGCAGAAGTGCTTGATGTTTCCTACCCGCCAGGCTTGAAAGGCAATGCACGTGGACACGTCCACGTGCTTAGAGCAACGAGTTTATTTGGCGGGACCTTCGGCTGAGGCGGTGCGAACTTCGGCTGTCTGCAAATCGGGCGCTGGTCGTTCGGCCTTCGGTGTCGCTTGAACGTACTTGCCACCCTTGGCATAGACGGAAGAGCGAGCTTTCAATTCAGGTTGAGCACCAGCGGGTGCAATCGCTACCGCGCTGCGCATCAGTTCGACTGCTTCGGTTGGATTGCCAGTAGCCGCGGTGGCTGCGGCTAGCGTATCCAAGGCGCGATAGTCTTGTTCGCCCGAGAGTTCGATGGCTTTGCGAGCCGCTGTGAGTGCGAGATTGGGATTGCGAAAGCGTCGATCGGGACAAGTGGCCAAGAGCCATGCAATGTTGCGATATGCTCGCGCATACCCTTTGTCGACCTTGACAGCTTGACGATAACGTTCCGCTGCTTCAGCCCATTTGCCGGTCGATTGCAGCGCATCGGCCAGGTCTGTGATATAGCCGGCACTGGTGCTTTCCAAAGTAGCCGCATGCGTATAATCGGCGATCGCATCGTCGGTATCGTTCAGCATAAATCGCGCATGAGCTCGACCATTAAAGTATCGTGCATCGTTATCTACCAACTCGATCGCGCGGCTGTAGTCCTTGATCGCTTGCGGAAACTGTTCTTGTTCGAAGTACAACTCGGCGCGATTGTAATACGCATTGGGATAGTCGTCCTTGAGTTGAATGACGACGCTCAACTCTTCGACCGCTTCGTCATATTTGCCTTGCATGGCATAGGCGATGGCCAGGTTATGGTGTACGCGCCAATTGTCGGGCGCATATTTGACGGCTGTCGCAAAGTCTTTGCCGGCTAATTGGTCGAGGTTTTGCGCTTCGGGCAACTTGCCGGTCTTCACCAATTCGGCGGCCGACTCGCTGCGAACTTCTCCGCGGCGATTCAGCGCCCAAGCAAAGAGTTTCGACGCGTAGGCTTTGTCGGTGGCCGAACGCTGAGCATCAGGAATGATCGCCGAACATTCTTTGGCTATTGCCGTGAACTCAGCTTCTTGCGTGGCCGTTTGCGTGCGCGCATAGATGGCTTGGAGGTCTGCTGAAACACTATCGGGCTCCGCTGCCCCAGCAGTTATCGCCCCCCAGGCTATCAGCGCCAAACAGTAAACGCTCATTGGCAGTATCGTCGCAGCCCTGCTCATAGTTTGTGTTCCCAAAGGGTTCCGTCCCTTTTCTACGCTCAACAACATTCCGACACTCCTGAGGCAACGCCTAATATGGAGTCGTATAGCAGTTATCCAGAGTGGTGGAAAGTGCGATTTTCTCGCAGCCGATCTCCTGTAGCCGATCTCGCCAGAGATTGGATCTGTCCTGTAGCCGATCTCGCCAGAGATTGGATGCGTTATATGGTGACGCTTCCAAAGTCTGGCGACTTCGGCTACGAAAGAGTCCAAAGTCTGGCGACTTCGGCTACGAATGCGAACCGGTTACACGGACATGCGATAGTAGGTTAGGTCTGGTGTCACAATAGGCACAACGGGTAACTCGCTGAGCACCTGCTGGTCTTGATAGTGCAAGGCTAATGCTAGTCTTGCACAGCGTTCCTGAAACTGTGCGGGAGTATCGCTATGTCCTTGTTGGCAGACCACCGACAACAGGTCGAGGTTATCGGCCAAGATACGTGCGGCAATTTTTGCTCGGCCGGCTTCGCTTAGCTGGCCCAAGTGGACCACGCGGTCGATGCGGCCAGGCCGAGAACCGATGGCCCCGGGCTGCGCGATGGCGGGATCAACCCGTTCGATATGGTTGGTTGTCATCACCGTCAGCAGGCCATCGGTCCGCTGCACACCATCCAGGACGTTTAACAAACAATCAAAGGTTAGGGCTGGGCCAGACGAGACGGCCACATTGGTACGGCCATGAAAGACCGAATCAATGTCTTCCATCAAAGCCATGCACGGCGTTTCTTCCAGCATCTGATTCCAAGCTTTTTGCAGTTCATCATTGCGCAGGCTGGCCAAGTCGAACACATGGATCGGCAAGTCGAGATCTTCGGCGATCGCGCGGGCAAGCGCGGTCTTACCGGTGCCTGGAGGGCCATACAGCAAGAAACCTCGTCGCCAAGGTAACTGCCGCTGGTGATGCCACCCTTCAGTCTCGTACCAGCGTCGCACTTCTTCCACCAGCTGTTCCGACTGCGAATTCAAGGCCAGGCGATCGATGGCTTGATGTCGAGAATCCGGATCGTGCCCGATTTCGCTGAAGTCAAATCCAAGCGGTCGATGAATCAGGCAGCCACGCACATCGCTACCCGATGTGGGAGTGGCGGTGGATCGCGATCGCTGCGAATTGAACTGCGCGATGCTCATGCCAGCTGAACCATTGACGTACTTGATCGAATGTCGTCGACCACCGGTGGCATCAAAACGCAGCGTCTGCGCGTTGTAATAAGTCGTAGCTGCCAGGATCAACTGATCAGCATCCAACGATCCACGCGCATACGTAACGGTTATGCTGCTGGTCGGTTCGTCACTGCTGCCAGCGCCACCGCTTGTTTGTGCAGCCGCCACTTGATCGGCCACCCAAATTGGCCGCCAGCCTAACCAGTACAGCCTACCACTGGGCGCGTTGACCTCCATGGCCATCAACTGCACTCGACGCTGAGGTCGATAATACAACTTCCAACCCACGTAAGCTCGCGTTCCGAAACGCGACGGCTTGAAATGCTCGCGAGCGTACAACAACACGGCATCGGCTTGATGACCACTGATCGTTAGATTGACGACGATTCGGCTAATGAGTTGCTTGTACAGGTTGCGCAATTGCGTAAAACAACTTATTGCTAGCGTTATTGCGGCAATGCTGCCTAAACACATCCAACCACTGAAGAACGATGACATACAGGTCTCCAACCGCTCCGGCCTAAGCGTGATTTAAATAGGAGGGGCCTACGGACTAGAGGAAACATCCTGAAACAGCGTCGATCCACTCAATCAGAGCTTTTACAGTAGCCAGGAAATTTACAACAGCCGAGTAGCGGAATTAATCTCTGCAGCGGGGGGGCCGAGTAGTCCCCCAGAATCAGCGCCCTAAGCCGACGGCGTTAGTGTTTAGGATTTTGGGTGACACTGGCAATGCGCAGCATAGCCAGTGCTCAAAACGAAGCGGTTGATATTAGGGCTGCAGTTGACCTGAGCTAATGAAACCGAAGTTTCAAAGCACCCTGAGATGGATCATTGGCCAACGAACCAGGGTGTGTGGCATAGGCTTCCAACCTGTGTCATTTAGAATGCCACAGGCTGGAAGCCATGCCACATACACACAGGCTGGAAGCCTATGCCACAGGTTGCATTTCACCGGTGACGGGTTCGAACACGAAGTTGTCGTTCACAAAATCAATTCGAACTTTACCGCCTTCGACGATGTTGCCTTTGAGCAGTTCGGTAGCCAGTGGGTTTTGAATACGTCGTTGGATCACGCGCTTTAGCGGTCGAGCACCGTAGGCTGGATCGTAGCCTTCATGCGCTACGGCTCTGATCGCGCTGTCGGTGATTTCCATCTCGATATGGTTGGCTGCCAATTGCTGTTCCAAGCGTTTGAGTTGCAAGCCCACAATTTCATGGATCTGGTCGCGACCGAGGGGTTCGAACAGAATCATGTCGTCGATGCGATTGAGGAACTCGGGTAAGAATCGTGATTGCAACGATTCTTTGACGGCCTGCTGAACCTCTTCTTCATCGGCGCCCTCTTCGGTTAGCTTCTGAATGATTTGACTGCCAATGTTGCTGGTCATGACGATGACCGTGTTCGTAAAGTCTACAGTGCGCCCATGACCATCGGTTAGACGGCCGTCGTCCAGGACTTGTAGCAAGACGTTGAATACGTCTTGATGAGCCTTTTCGATCTCGTCTAAGAGGATCACGCTGTAAGGACGTCTGCGCACAGCTTCGGTCAGTTTGCCACCTTCTTCGTAGCCGACATAGCCCGGAGGGGCACCGATCATGCGGCTGACCGAATGGCGTTCCATGAATTCGCTCATGTCCAGTCGGACCATGGCATGTTCGTCATCGAACATGACTTCTGCCAAAGCTTTACAGAGTTCCGTTTTGCCGACGCCCGTGGGACCCAAAAACAGGAACGAACCGATGGGGCGATTGGAATCTTGCAATCCGCTACGACTGCGGCGGACGGCATTGGCTACTGCTTCGACGGCTTTGTCCTGGCCAACCACGCGTTGATGCAAACGTTCCTCCAGCACGATCAGTTTGGCGCGTTCGGTTTCCAGCATGCGGCTAACGGGAATGCCAGTCCAGTTGCTGACCACGGCTGCGATTTCGTCAGCGTTGACTTCTGTACGCAGCAGCTTGCGTTCGCTGGCCTGAGTCGGCGTTGCACGTTCTTCATTTTCAATTTGAGTTCGCAGTTGACTACGCAGCTTGTCCATTTCAAACAACTGCTGATAGTCGAGTTCTGGTACAGGCAGACCGCTCGATTGTTTTTCTTTGATAGCGTTATCGAGCTTCCGAAAATCTGCTTCGGTTTGATCCAGTCGATTGCGCACCGATTGAACATCGCTGAGTCCCAGCTTTTCCGCGTCCCATTGTTCGCGCAAGCTGGCCAGTTCGCGTTGCAACTTCTCCATTTCTTCTTCGATGTCGTCGAGCTGTGCGTCGGTGGCTTCATCGCCCTCCTCGGTCAATTGACGCTGAGCTAATTCGAGTTGACGCAGTCGGCGCTGTACCACGTCGATCTCGCCTGGTACGCTTTCGCGTTCCATGGCCAGGCGACTGGCAGCTTCGTCGACCAGGTCGATGGCTTTGTCTGGTAGAAAACGATCCGTGATGTAGCGGTTGGAGAGGTTGGCTGCGGCCACCAGCGCCGAGTCGCGAATCTTGACGCCATGATGAGCTTCGTAGCGGGACTTGAGTCCGCGCAAGATGGTGACGGTATCATCGACCGATGGTTCGCCAACGTACACGGGTTGGAAACGACGTTCCAGAGCCGCATCTTTTTCCACGTGTTTGCGATATTCATCAAGGGTCGTCGCGCCGATGCAACGCAATTGACCGCGTGCTAGTTCAGGCTTGAGCAAATTAGCGGCATCGCTGGCACCTTCGGCAGCGCCGGCACCCACGACCGTATGCAGCTCGTCGATGAATAGGATTACGTTACCGCCTGCATCTTTGACTTCGCGCAGGACTGCTTTCAAACGCTCTTCGAACTCGCCGCGAAACTTAGTGCCGGCGATCAATGCGCCCATGTCCAGCGCGATGACTTTCTTGTTCTTGAGACTCTGCGGCACATCGCCTTCTACAATCCGCAGCGCCAAGCCTTCGACGATCGCGGTTTTGCCGACGCCAGGTTCACCGATCAGTACCGGATTGTTCTTGGTGCGTCGCGACAGTACTTGAATGACGCGACGAATTTCGTTGTCGCGACCAATCACTGGATCCAGTTTGTTGGCTGTCGCTTGCTTGATCAAGTCGATGCCATACTTTTCGAGCGCATTGAATTTGCCTTCGGGCGTTTGATCGGTCACGCGTGCGGATCCTCGAATCGTTTGCAGAGTTTGGAGTATGTCTTTTTCGTTGAGGCCGTTGAGTTTCAATAGACTTGCGGCTTTGCAACCACTGGTGCGAACGATGCCCAGCAGCAGATGCTCGGTGCTGATGAATTCATCCTGCATACTTTCAGCGGCTTTGGCGGCCGCTTCCAGGACGGAATTGAGTAGCGGATTCACACCTGGAGTCCGACCCCCTGAGACTTTGGGTAGTCGTCCGAGTTCGCTTCCACACAACGAACGCAACTGCTCGAGATTTGCGCCCATCTTTTTCAGTAGCGGTACAACCACACCTTCTTCATCTTGCAGCAAAGCTGCCAAAAGGTGCAGTGAATCAATTTCAGCATGGCCCTCTGTTTGAGCGGCACTTTGTGCCGCAGCCACGGCTTCTTGCGATTTGACTGTCAGTTTTTCGAAGCGAAATGCCATAGTGACGCACTCCTGGTGATCGGCTACACGTTTCGACGCATCGCGCGACCCAGCCATGCATCGAGCTCAGCCAATGAGTGCCATTTTTGCACATCGCAGTTGAGCAGTGGTCCTATAAGAAAATCGAGTGCCAAAGTGTAGCCACCGCTGCCAAGCGGTGGACAATTGGAGGCGCGACCACCGTCTGGCGACGGTGGCTACGGGCACAAAAAAACACCAGCGTTTTGGGGAACGCTGGTGTTTGAGTGTGATCGAAGATTGGATATGGTTGCCTTTCGCGGAGCGAAAGGAGACATACTAGTTCTTGACTTCGAACTCGGCGTCGATGGCATCGTCGTCGGCGCCGCTGCCGGCTGGTTTGTTGGGACCAGCTTCACTGCCACCGGAGGCGGCGGTCTTTTCGTATAACACCTTACCGAAGGCTTGAGCTGCTTGCTCCAGTTCGGTAGTCGCACTGCGAATGGTCGCCGTGTCCGTTCCGCCGGAGGCAGTCTTCACTTTCTCGATGGCCTTGTTCAGAGGATCGCGATCGCTATCGGTGAGCTTCTCGGCATTTTCAGTCATCTGCTTTTCGAGCTGATAAATCAAATGCTGAGCTTTGTTGCGGGCTTCGGCCAGTTCGAATTGACGTTTGTCTTCTTCGGCATGCTCTTCGGCATCGCGACGCATGCGTTCGATTTCGTCTTTGGATAGACCAGAGCTCTGCTCGATCTTAACCGAGGCTTGCTTGCCAGTGCTGACATCGCGAGCCGACACATTCAAAATACCGTTTTGATCGATGTCGAATTTAACTTCGATTTGCGGTACTCCACGAGGAGCCGGTGCGATGCCTTCCAGGTTGAATTCACCCAGCAAGCGATTCTGCGTCGCCATCTTGCGTTCGCCTTGGAACACGCGCACCGTAACGGCAGTTTGACTATCTGCAGCGGTCGAGAACGTATTCTTGCGTTCGGCAGGGATCGTCGTGTTGCGTTCGATCAGCCCCGTCATCACACCGCCTTCGGTTTCAATACCCAGCGTCAGCGGCGTCACGTCCAGCAGCAGCACATCCTTGCGATCGCCAGCCAGCACGGCACCTTGAATAGCCGCACCAACAGCGACGACTTCGTCAGGGTTCACACCTTGGTGCGGTTCCTTGCCGAAGATGTCCTTGACCAGTTGGCGTACCTTGGGCACACGTGTCGATCCACCGACCAGCACAACTTCGTCGATTTCGCTGGGCTTCAGCTTGGCATCTTCGAGTGCTCGCAAGACTGGACCGCGACAGCGATCGATCAACGAGTCGACCAGTTCTTCGAACTTGGCACGCGTAATGTTGACCTGCAAGTGCTTCGGGCCCGACGCATCTTGCGTAATGAACGGCAGGTTAATGTCGGTTTGCGGCAGCGAGCTCAGTTCCTTCTTGGCCTTTTCGCAAGCTTCTTGTAAGCGTTGCAGGGACATCGGCTCTTTGCGGAGATCGATGCCATTGTCCTTCTGGAACTGCTCAGCCACGTAGTTGACGAGCGTATCATCGAAGTCGTCACCACCCAGGTGTGTATCACCATTGGTTGAGATCACTTCGAACACTTTGCTCGACTTGTCTCCGTCACCGCCGCCGGTGGAAGCGACTTCCAGAACTGAAACGTCGAACGTACCACCACCCAAGTCGAACACGACGATCTTATGATCGTGTTCCTTGTCGAGGCCATAAGCCAGGGCAGCGGCAGTGGGTTCGTTGATGATACGAGCTACTTCCAGGCCGGCGATTTGGCCCGCGTCTTTGGTGGCTTGACGCTGTGCATCATTGAAATACGCGGGCACGGTGATGACCGCTTTGCTGACGCGATGGCCCAAATAACTCTCAGCCGCTTCCTTCAATTTGCGTAGAACCTTGGCGGAGACTTCTTGAGGCGTGTACTGTTTGTCGCCGATTTGAATCTTGACGTATTCGTTGCTGCCGCCGACGACTTCGTAGGGCACAATTTTTTCTTCGGATTGAACTTCCGAATGGCGACGTCCCACGAAACGCTTGGCGGAGTAAATGGTGCGCTTGGGATTGGTAACCGCCTGGCGACGCGCAGGTTCGCCGACGATGACATCGTTTTTGTCTGTGAAAGCGACCACGCTAGGCGTCAGGCGATTACCTTCCGCGTTGGGGATGACCTTTACTTCCGAGCCTTCCATGATGGCTACGACCGAGTTCGTGGTCCCCAGGTCGATGCCAATGATCTTTTCGCCTTGAGCCATGATGAGTTTCCTTCGATTTTGTGCAAATTAAGGGTGACGTGTCGCCCACCTATGCAAGCTCTGTACCAATGTCAAAATTGCGGCCGTTTTTCCGACGCCATCCCGAATGAGCTAAGTTACTTTAGATAATGAAATCATTAGCTGTTTGAACGAGCCGCAAATTTCTGCAGATTTTTTGGCAGCCAGCTTGCGAAGTGCCAAATTGGCATAGCCGACTACGCTGCGTGGCTGGTCGGTTGTGGCAGTATGATAGGGCTGTCATCACACTCAGGAATTTTGCCTTTTCCTCGTCCGACTTTCCAATTGAATTTTCGCCAGCGGTTACATTGAGTAGCACCTGACTCATGCCAACTGGAGAATTGTGCTTTGAAACGTTCCGCGAAGTCTGTCAAGCCAACTAAAGGCTCTTCTAAGCCTGGATCGGGAGCCTCGAAAGTTCCGTCCAAGGCGTCGCCGATGCCTGCTGCCAAGGTGTCCACGACCGACCAGCTCGATCGCCAGTTGCTGGAACTGTTGAGCCAGCGTGTCGAAGCGACGCGACGCGAATTGCAGGCTATTCAGGCTGCGGGCCAGCCCGTCGAATTGTCGCAAATGCATCAAGCAGCTGTCGAACGGGCGACCGCGTTAGCTGCCAGGCTGAATCTGCCGCCTGAGCGAGCCGTCGAATGGATCAAGCATGTTGTTAGCTTGAGCTATGAAGCCTCACACGTTTCCGAGCCGGTTGCCTATCTGGGGCCTATCTACAGCTACAGTTATCTAGCAGCGGCCAAACACTTTGGACTAGCCAGTCAGCTGGTGCCGGTGGCTACAATCGCAGCCGTTTTTGATGAACTGATTCGAGGTCAGGCGACCTATGGCGTGGTACCCATCGAAAACAGTACGGACGGCCGCGTCGTCGATACGCTGGGCATGTTTGCGCGGTTGCCAGTGAAAATCTGCGGCGAAGTCATGTTGCCGATTCATCACTGTTTGTTAGGCCGAACACCGCGGGCAGAGATCGTCGAAATCTATAGTAAACCCCAAGCCATGTCGCAGTGCCGCGGATGGCTGAGCAAGCACGTGCCCGACGCGCGGCTGATAGAAATCGCGAGCACAGCTGCCGCAGCTCGACTGGCCGCAGAAAAACATGGTGCGGCCGCGGTTGCCAGTCGCGAAGCCGGCATTCATCACGGGCTGCAAATCATCGATGAGAATATCGAAGACAATCAGAATAACGTTACGCGATTCGCCATTATCGGAAACAAAGACAGCCAGCCAACTGGCCACGACAAAACATCTCTCATGTTCCAACTGCCTCACCGCCCCTGTGCCTTGGCTGAAGCCATGGATGCCTTTCGCAGCGCCAAGCTGAACCTGACCTGGATCGAGTCATTCCCGCTGGCCGACTCACCGCGCGAGTACTTGTTCTTTGTCGAGCTGGAAGGACATGTCAACGGCAAGAACGTCTCATCAGCTCTGGCTGACCTGCGCAAACAAACCCTGCGACTGGAAGTGCTGGGTTCGTATCCCAAAGCAGAAAGGTAATCGGTCGCGACTCGGAAGGGGGGCGCCAAGACGGTCGGTTTGCTGCGCCAGTGTTTCATTGCCAAGCACGTTAACGTTTGCGGTTCGAAGTCTATCGATAGCCACAGCATGCATTCTGTGCCCCAGGACGGCTCGTCATTAAGCACCAAGCGAACTACTCCCAGGACACAGAGACGCACCACCAGATGGGATCCATCGGGCGAGACCGTGAGCGTCAGAGAAACTGAGCGAGGTGAATTGATGTAAAATGTCGCAGCCATCTGCCGGATAGAAAGTGATGACAGTAGTGATGTGAAATCACAAAGACTCAAAGTACACGAGTTGGTTAAAAGAGTTCCTGTAAACTCTGGACTCGCTTGCGAGTTGTTTGCAGCGTTGGGGTTTGGCACCCTCAAGATTGAGTTGTCTCTGCTAGTGTACGACAACGAGACCTTGGTTGCGGAAGTAAGCCACGGGGGGCTACGAATTCCGAGGGGACCAAATTACACCCGAGAAACGACGGACGAGCAAAACGAAGCGTATTTCCGAATCGATCGCCCTCGTCTGGCTTTGCACGAAGCTGGGCATGTATATGCAGCTCTAAAACTCCACTTGCCTTTCCAGAGAGTTGATCTGCCACATGGAAAGAATGCCGGCTCGTGCAAGATAGACTTCAAGCCTTCCAATGCTGAAAGTTATAAGAATCGGCAATTGTGCTCCGCGGCTGGCGCTGCGGCAGAGACGTTGGAATTCGGATCATATCAAGCGTGGGGCTGCAGTTCCGATCGAAGTGAAGTTTGTGATGACGAAGTCATGCGTCTTCAAGACTTGGGAGTCCACGTATGCGCAGATGGTTTCGAAACGCCCGATGTATTCGACGAGCGAGTCGAACAAGCGAAAAGAATCTTGCGCATGAACAAAGTCAAGGCAATAGCGCATGCACTTAATCAAAGCGAAGGCCTGAGTCTTAGTGATGTAAATACGGTGATTCCAGATGTTTGCTAACTGGTGGGCACCGTCACCAAACTCTTAGGCATGGCGAAATGCTAAACCTCGTCGGCGGACGGACCCTAAAGACCGGGAACTGGGATGTCGTTCACACGGAGGTACACGCAAAGGTGGGCGTGACCTGTGCAGTTTGTGCGGTTGGCTGACTCGCTCCGGTCACCCTCCACGGGTGCACCTTTGCATCCAGCTAGGTCGCTAGGTTGATCGCCAATCCAGGCGAGCGGAAGCAACATAGCTGTCGCAAGTACTATGGCTCGAGACAACGGTCTCCAAATACTACCGTCACTCGCGACGGCATTCGCAAATTGAATCGCGGCTATCATCGACGGCATGATCAAGCTTCGGAAAGCGATCGGCTCACTGGCAAAGCCAGAGAGAATTTTCAGCGTTGATAGAACTTTCGGCTTATCGCGGACTTTGGTGGATGCGTTGCGAGGGCGAAGCCACCGCTCCTCCATGCGGTGGAGACACCGCTTGGCAGCTTGGCAGCGGTGGCTACGGCAAGTACGCGGCGCGGGTGCTATTGGGCCTTCTCTTGCAGCAGCACTGTACCGAACTGGGAGGTGCTCAGGTAGGAGTCGTTTTCGTTGTGATTCCACTTGGTGACGGCGCCTCTGGCTGCGATATCTGGATCATCGTTGACTTGCAGCTCGAGTCCCATTTTGGTGCCAGCTTCACGCTTGGCATGTGAAAGCTTGACGGACATTTCGACCAGATATCCGCCTTCCACCTTCTTGGCGACGGCTTTGATATTCTTTTCGGAGTATGCTGGACCTGCGCCAGAGAGCTTTCCTTCGTAGTTGACTCGATACTGAACATCATCTTGCTGGTACTCACCAGCCTTCTGATTGAGTTCATCGACAAACAGCTCAATCGAATCCTGCGCGTGATCCTCACCAGCTTTGGCAGACAGCTTGGCATCCTTGACTTGAAACAACGCGTACAAGTTATCGGCGTCCCACATCAGCTTCACTTTGGCGGTGGCAGCCTCCGACTCGCGAATGGACGTTTCCGATTTCACGATCTTTTTGACGTCAACTTCTGGCGCATCCTTCCAGGCATCGTCGATATCGCCGTCAATCTTTGGGGTCCCGTGAACCGCAGTTACCACAGGAGCTTCGGGCTTCTTGGCAGCCTCTTGTGCACGAGCGCTGGAGGTCAAAGCGACGGCAAGGGCGGAAAGACCGAAGACAGTACGGAGATTCTTGGAGAAAGACATAGGGGTTGCATTAGCTCCTGAAAAGATAAGGGGTTCACGCGAATAGGGTTCGTCACAGATTATAGCAAAGGTCGTATTCCAGGTTGTCTCAAGTTTTTTGCCGTTCCTCACCTGGCACAGGGGCACCGCGCGACACAGGGTTACTGCGAAACTGACACGGAACGGTTCGTCCTGCGGGGCACCAGCCGTGGATAACACGTCGACGATTCGAATTCGAATCCCAATCCAGCAGCAGTTTTCTCAAACGCAACTGAAAGACATTAAGACATCGATCATGAACGAAATACCTATGGTTGCGAATTCGTGTCCCGCTTGATATGCATGGACAATTCCAATCTCGCAGCCATCATCCGCTAACAGTTTTCAGCGCAAGTTTTCGCCGAAGCAACGAGAATTTTGCGGTGCTACTGATTTGCCACTGATTGAGAAAACTGGAGTGGCAGGCTACCAAAAAGAAACACGGACTTGAGCAACATTGTCACTGCAAGTCCTTGTGTTCATTGATCTTAAGAACAGTGCGGATGAGAGGAGTTGAACCTCCACGACCTTTCGGCCACTAGAACCTGAATCTAGCGCGTCTGCCAATTCCGCCACATCCGCGGCAGTGCAGCATATTGTCAAAACCGAGCCCCGGCTGTCAATGGGTGTCGTAGATTGTTTCAGGCGATGCGCCAGGTTTTGTTGTTGGAACGTCGCTGCGTCGTTGAATTCAATATCGGCTAACAGAAAAAAGGCACTAGCAGAGCTGCGGCTCGGCCAGTGCCCAATGTGTCCAGAGTTTAACCCGACCTGAGCTGGTTCAAGGACCACCGGAACCGGCACCGCCAGCCATGGCTGGCAAGCGAGGTTCGGGCACGGTGGAGACCATGGCGCGGTAGACGGCTGTTTGGTAAGTGCCTGACGAACCCTTGGATTCGACATCGGTCAGGTAAATCGGTGGCAGAGTGCCACTGGGTACCATTTCCGAAATGGCTAGCTGGGTCGATTCAACGCGATAGGCTGTCTGTGCAGCATCGTCACCCTTGAGTACGAATATGACGCGACGACTCTGCGGCGCGTAGGTCATGATCCATTTGATGTGAGCTTTGCCCGCATCGGTCAAGCGGTTGGTTTGTGGGTCAAACATGGGCGTGCCCAATGTGTTGAACAGTCGCCAGCCATTGTTGCGTTGGATGTCGAACACTTGAGTCACAGCCACTGTGTCTTCCGCGCGAAACGGAAGTGGCCAGAAAGTGTTACGCCAACGATCGACCTTGGCTGTTTGAAGATGACTTGGCTCCTGAGCCTGAACATAGTCGCAGGCGACAGCAAGTGTAGCCACAGAGAGTATGATGTGGGGCAACGCTTTCATTGCCGGCAATCCTTTGCGAAAGTCGAAGGGCATCAATGCCGCTTTGGGGGATAGCGACCTATCGCTAAAGCATCGACTGGCCAAGCGTTGAATCTTGCCAAGTTTGATTCCTCCATGCACAGATTACCCAATTCGTCTGGTTTCCAGTAGCCACCGCTGCCAAGCGGTGGATAGAGTACGTTTGCGACCATCCACCTTCTGGCGACGGTGGCTACGCTTGCATTCTCAACATTTCTTCCACATTCATTCAAGAACGATCAAAGCTAGCTAAGCCCTTGTCTGCGCAACACCAAGTGCATGTCACGAGGGCTTTTGCTTTGCAGTGGTCAGAAAGTCACTAGGCTAATGCTCGTCACTGGCTCACCCGCAAGACACAATGGAGAACCAACGAGCATGGGAAACAAGCAGATCCGATCGATCGACGCCGTTGCCGAAGATCAGTCCACCGCTCACTTTGACGCCGACACCGAGGTGGTTGATACAGCTTCTATAACCGACACTGACACCGCTACTGTTTCATCTTCTGCAACTGACATTACTCAACTAGACGATCCGCGCAGCGTTGAATTATCGGAACCGTTTGTTGAACGTTGGACGGTGCTAATCAGCACGACCAATTGGGAGAAGGGTGCGATCATCTGCGCATGGCGCGGCGAGTTGGAGACTCAAGGCGCACCGGTTTCTGCATACAGCGATGAAGCCTGGAGCCGTCGAGTTGGTGGAGTGACCAGCCAGCATGTCGGACGCTTGCGACGTGTATTCCAGCGCTTTGGAGCCAGCCATCAGACCTATACTAAGCTCTACTGGACGCACTTTCTGGCGGCGCTCGATTGGGACGATGCTGAGATGTGGCTGGAAGGTGCTGCGCACAGCGGCTGGAGCGTTTCGCAGATGCGTCAAACCCGGTGGCAAGCCAGTGGTGGCGACCCAGCCAACGCGCCGGCCAGCGACGACATCGTCGCCGGTTCCATCGATGAAGACTATTCACCCAGCTCCGAACCTCTGAACCTGGCTGGCGAAGAATCCAAACGCGATAGCCAGGACATATCCGAGGGTCCACGCTACGATGGTCCCGACTTCGGTGACGAAGAAGGTGGGAGCGGTGCAGTCGGTACAGTCGACTCGGATAGCGATGAAGAAGTGTTGGAAGACATAGTCGCCAGCGAACCCGGCATAAGTCCTTTCGCTTCATTGCCTACCTTGCCGGTAGACGTGGCCGATGCCCTCGAACAATATAAACTGGCCATCATTCGGCACCGCGCCGGCCAGTGGAGCGAGATTAGCCGCGAAGACATGCTCCGCACCATCGAGGCGCTCAAGATTTTCGCCTTGAACTAAACCGCTGGCGTTAGCCTCGGTTGCTACGCCACGCTTGAAATCACGCCAAAAGAATAGGACGGGCCTGGAGACCCGTCCTACTTTGCACTCGGCTTACACTTCTGATTCACTTGGTAGCAGGTAGGGGGCGCGGTATTCACGCGTCAACATGGCGTTGGCTTCGGCCGATGCCTTGAAGATTTCGGCTTTGCCGTCCAGCTCCAACTTTGGTCCCAACGAGAACAGGGTTGTTTGTGGATCAACCTCATTGGCCTTCAAGTGGTCAGCCGTGCGTTGAAACGTAGCGACCATGTCTTCGTGGCCTTTGTGCTCTTTGAGGGCCGCTGGCACGTCCGCTCCTGCAACTTGTTTGCCCAATCGCAGGGAGATGTTGCCCAGATGGCATAAAGCGCTGGACAGGTGACCCTCTTCGATATCGGCGTTCAGCTTTTTGTAATCGCGCGATTGGACCGCTTCCATAAAGTTATTGTAGTGGTGCTTGTCACCACCTCCGCTGAACTTCTGAAGCTCGTTGCCGTCGGCATCGAACGCTACGCCGCTTTCGTATGACCCCATAACCAAGTAACCTTTAGTGCCTTCGACAATGATACCGACATTGGCACCCTTGTACGGCTCGGTCTCCAGGCCGCGAACTTCGAAAATCAATTGCTGATCGCCAAAGTCGAACTGCACAATTTGTGTGTTGGCGGTTTCGCCAGCATCTTCATAGCCGAAGCGTCCGCCGTAGCTGATCACACTGTCGGCCAGTTGATTCTTGTTCAATGCCCAGCGGCATAGGTCCATTTGATGGATACCTTGATTGCCCAAGTCACCGTTACCATAGTCCCATTGCCAGTGCCAATCATAGTGGAAGTTGGGACGTGTCAGGGGTTTCTTGGGCGCTGGGCCCAGCCACAGATCGTAGTCGATGCCCGGTGGTACCGGATACTCACCGCGCGGGCCAATCGACTTGCGGCGCTTGTAACACAAACCGCGAGCGATCTTGACCTCGCCGATGCCGCCGGAGTGAATAAACGCCATGGCTTCGCGCATGCCGGGATTCGATCGACTTTGCGTTCCCGTCTGCACGATCTTGTTGTGCTTGCGCGCAAACTGTACCAGCCGGCGACCTTCCTGCACGTTATGGCTGACCGGTTTTTCGACATAGACATCTTTGCCAGATTGAACTGCATAGATGGCTGCCAGTGCATGCCAATGATTCGGCGTAGCGATGGTTACAAAGTTGATCGTCTTGTCGTCGAGCAACTTGCGCATATCGGGTACCAAGGTCGGCGTGATGCCTTGCGCCTTGCCGATCTCCTGGCAACGTTGACCGCCTTTCTTTTCGTCGACGTCACAGATATGACTAATTATGACATCGGTTCGACCCAGCATCGCACTGATATGGCTGCCACCACGACCACCAGCACCGATCACCGCGCAACGCATGGCATCGCCCGACTTTTCTTGAGCAACGGCGGTCAGTTCGGTACGCAGTGCAACTTGGGATGCGGCGTAGGCCGAAGCAGTTGCCATCATCGAACGTCTGAGAAAACTACGACGGGATTCTTGGCTCATAGGTCGCCTCAAATAACAGAGTGGTGGGAATTGAGGAAAGGGTTGTTAGAACAGAGGAAATAGTATACTACGATGCCAGCGGCAATGTTGGCAATTCCTTGAACCAAACCCCGCCCCAGTAGGACAGTGGTTGATGAACAAGAAAGAGCGCGCCGCCGCGATCCTACAGCGGCTGAATGAACTCTACCCGGATCCACCAATTCCGCTGGAACATCGCGACTCCTATACGCTGCTAATCGCTGTGCTGCTAAGCGCCCAATGCACCGACAAGATGGTCAACCGGGTGACGCCCGCGTTATGGCAACTGGCTGATAATCCCCATGCGATGAGCCTTAAGAGCGAGGCGGAGATTCTGGCTATCATCAAGCCGCTGGGCCTGGCTCCGAGAAAGGCCAAAGCTATTCGCGGACTATCGGAAATTTTGGTGCAGCAGTATGGCGGCCAGGTCCCGGCGGATATCGAAAAATTAGAAGAATTGCCAGGTGTGGGCCACAAGACGGCCAGCGTCGTCATGTGCCAGGCCTTCGGCCAACCCGCCTTCCCCGTCGACACCCACATCCATCGCCTGGCCCAACGTTGGGGACTGACCAACGGCAAGAACGTAGAGCAAACTGAACGTGATCTGAAGCGCCTGTTTCCCGAAAGCAGTTGGAATCGACTGCACTTGCAAATCATCTACTACGGCCGTGAACACTGCACCGCACGCGCTTGCAATGGTACCGTCTGCCCATTGTGCCAGACGCTCTATCCTAAACGTCGCAAAGCAGTTGAAACGCGCAAATGACCCGTAGCGGAATGCGTCAAGCATTTCGGTCAACGTAGCGGAATGCGTCAAGCATTTCGGTCTGCAGTATGTAACGTGTCGAAAGCCTTGACGGCTTCCGCTACAACTCACCACAACGCCCAGGCTTGCAAACTGGTTTCGGCCCGCAGATACAGCACGTCGCCGACCAAGGCCGGGTGGGCCAGCAAGTAGCGTGCATCGTCGCCAAACTTGTGGCGCGCAATGATCGAGCCACCAGCAGCCTGGACCTGGACCAGCAACAGTTCACCGCCTTGAGTGATGATCAATACCTGATCGCCGCCGACAATCAAACTATTATGTCCGCGCAAAGCACGATCTTTGACGCGCCAAGCAATGGCCAATTGTTTGTCGAGATCCATCGCCACTAGTTCTCGATCAGCTGAAATCACCAACCGCTCTACTACAACCGGTGTATGCGAATCGGGAGTTACTTGATTGACTTGGGCAACTGGTTCTGGATTGGGCAATCCCGACGTTTGATCGATCGCATACTGACGCAGACCATTGTTTTCTGTTACGACCAGCAACGAGTCTGGTAAGACGATCGGGGTGGGCACGTTGAAGTCGTTGGGTTTAGGCGGACGGATACTCCACAAACGCCGCCCGGTAGTCAAATCCCATCCACCCAGCGTGGCTTTGTCGTAGGTGACGATCTGACGTTGCCCGTTCCAGTTGCCCATGACCGGCGAAGAGTAGGCAGTTGGCTGACCGGGCGAATTCCAGATGACTTCGCCGGAGTCTGGATTGAGAGCCGCAATCGAAGCAGTCGGACCACCGGGCATGACAATCAATTTGTCGTCGGTCAGCAGTGGCGACCAGCCGTAACCCCAAGTCGGCAATGCTCCACCAAGATCATTCACTAGATGTTTGTGCCATCTGATTTCGCCGCTATCAATGTCCGCGCAAGCCAGGTCGCCCATGGCACCCAGCAGATAAACATGCGGATCGGCGATCAGGGGCGTGGCGCGAGGCGAGTTGCCGTAGTCGAGTGCTCCGGGAGCTGGATATGCAATGCGCCATAGCTCGCCGCCTGAGGTCGGTTCCAGGCACACAAAGACATCCTGCTTGTCATCTTCGCTGCGGCTGGAAACGATGACAAAATCATCGGTGGCCGCCACGCCTCCAACACCTTGAGTTGGTAACGGTACTTGCCACAACATGCGCGGCGTGAGCGGCTTGTCGGGGAAAGCAGCTACATGGCCATCGGACTGCTCGCCACGAAACCGCGGCCAGGTCGATTGCGCATGGGCTGAACTGCAGACCAAAGTGGCTAAGAGGCTGACGAGAATAAACCGAAGGTTTTGTTGGAGCATATTGGAGCGGAGCGGCTTGCCTTGATCATTGACCTAAGCCGACGGCATTAGCCGCGGTTGCGTTACTAAGCCGACGGCGTTAGCCGCGGTTGCGTTACATGTTACAGGAACCGGGGCTAACGCCCGCGGTTTAGTTGGCGACGAAGCCGCTCTTGGATTCAAGCGCCTTTAGCAATTCAGGCTGCTTCGTATCCAGCAGAGCATCGCGAATCGCCGCTTGTTCGCCTTCGGGTAGCAGTCGACTGACAAAGCAGGTGATGAAGGGGACTTCATCCGTCTGGCCAATCACGCGCAAGGCTCCTTTCTTAATCGTGCCACAGCCCTCTAGTAGCGGAATGGCATAACTGGAGATAACGGCCACAGTCTGCGTATCAGTCGGTAGCGCATCGAGTTCCTTGGCAGCGATCGAACAGGTATCACACGACTTGGACGAGTCGTCAGTCGGGATCTCCAATTTCTTGAGCGTAGCTTTGGGGGCGGCCCACTTCTCGTCGCAGGCTTCTGGTCCGAAGAAGACGCGATAACCGTCGACATCTAACAGACTGGCCGCCTGGCTTTGTCCTTTAACCACGAACAACCCGGTCATGGTCGTCTTGCCTTTGGAATCGGTAAGCGATGCGACCGGTTCCAAATGCGGCAACTTGAGAGCTTTGGCGTGGTAACGAATGACGGAGTCTTTGCCGATGACGATGTCTACGCGACCGGCAGTTTTTTCTTTCAAGGCAACCGGAAATGATTCCGCATAAACGGCTTCCACTTTGCGGCCGACTGCTTTCTGCAAGTGATTGGCCAGTTGTTCATAATCGCGCTGTGCATAACCCGAAACGCAGTCGCATGCATTTCGAGCAGAAAGCGGATCGGTAACCACCATTATCAGGGGTGACTCATCTGCTTTGACAGTTAAACAACCAGACAAAACGAGCAGCAGGGCGCACAATTGGCGATGCATGATGGCCTCACAGTTAATAAGTTACTGCTTGCACTTTTCACATTCGGCCCCGTCTGCACAGCATTGGCCGGCGACGCGCTTGTAGGTTAGCGGGCCACCGTAGGGTGATTCGGGCGAATCATAAAACCACTGTATGGTGATCGTCTCTGCATCCACAAAACTAACCGTACCACCAAAGCCACGCACACCGGCTGACAAGGCCACAAACTGTAGTTGGCCCTTGTCCTGGCGAATGGCTTCCCAGGTGGCATTCTGCTCGCCTGATATCACGGTGGCAGGACTAGATACGGCTTGAACAACGCTCTCTAGCAGTCCACCGATGGCGTTGCTGGATGAATCTGCCTTAGGTTTTTGAACTCGAGTCGTTGACAATTCGCCATTGGAGTGAAAGTGAAGATAGCGATACTGCTGGGTAATGTACGACTCGAGCGATTGAGTATTGGGATCTGCGCCGGCTGACTGGTCGCTGGTCGTGTACTCCCATGCTCCCAGCAGTTTCTTGCCTAACCCATCGCGAGCTTCGCGCGAGAGGCGTTCTTCATCGGTTTCGCCGGTGATTTCTTCCTTGGGAACCAACACGGCGATGTTGTTGCTATTTTGGTTCATCATAAAGTACCAATTGCGTTTGGCATCAACCGCCAAAGCCACATGCTTGCAGCCACCGCCGATGCGAGCGGTTCCGACCAAGCCCAAATACTGGCCATCTTTCGTATAACGCTTCAGGTGGCCGATGCTCGATTCGCCGACTAAGACTTCTTCACCAACCAGGCGAATGTTCATTGGATTGCAGCAACTACCCCAACCGCTGCCGGAGTCACCGCTACCGCGCTGGCCAAAATACGACAGCTCTTTGCCGTCACGATCGATGCGCGTTACACGAAAGGCAGTGTTGTCAGCGATCAGGATATCAGTGCCATCGGTTTGAATATCCAACTGACCACAACAACCACTTAGATTTTCTTTTACACAGCAGGCATCCTCAAGCTGGAAGTTCATACGCCATAGTGCGTAACCAAAGCCTTCGAGGCTGGGCAGCGTGACGAATACATCTTCTTTGGTTACGGCCACTGCCGTTGCTCGCTTGACACGATCGAGCAAGTTTTCACCACCCAATGACTGACCAATGGAATCAGAGACCTGCTTGGAAGCTTCTTTCATCGATTCAAGTTGTTGCTCCGCTACTTTGACGCGAGCCTGGGCACGTTTGAGCGCTCGCTCGTCATCCTTCTTTTGGGCAGCTTTGATTTGTTCGTTCAGTTTGTCTAGTTGCTTGGTCAAGCGTTCAATCTGTTCATCGTAGACTTCGGTGAATTGCTTGAGCTGTTTCTCTTGAGCGGCTTGCAACTTCTGCTTGAGCTCTTCTTCGTCGAGCAGATTGGGCGCTTTTATGGCTTTGATCACTTCGCCTTTGGCGTTCAGCTTGGCCACCATCCCCGAGCCGGCCACAAAAGCGGTCGAACCATCCTGAGTGAAGTTGATGGCCTGCGGTACGAAGTCGAGATCCAACTGGCGTACAAACTCCCCAGAGGGTTGCAGAATGAGTATGCAGCCCTTACCTGGTGCCGTGGGAAGACCGCTGCAGCATAGCCACAAATTTTCATCCGGCCCCATGCAGAAGGTATTTAGTTGCAGCTTGTGTCCGTCGAGCACGGGAACTAAGGAGCGTGCTTGTTTGTGTGTAAATGCAGTTGAATCAGCATAGGCAACCGACGATGCTAGCAACACAAAAGCACAGAACGATGCGCGCATCAGCCACAGCATGGTGCACTCCATCAAGTTAGAGAGTGAGCGAAAAGAAAACCCCGCGATCCTACCCGCCGTAACGCAGTGTAGCAAATTGGGAAAAGCAAAGCAAAGTCAGTGTCTAGCCTCCAACTCCCGACCCACTGACGATTCAGTACATACAAGCGACTTGCCGGGGGCGGACGCACAGAACCTTTTTTAAACGCAGAGTCCGCGGAGTACGCAGAGAAAATCCTGTCTTCTCTGCGATCCTCTGCGTCTCAGCGTTTTAAATACGGAACGCACTAGCCAAAGTAGCTTCCGACCAACGGCCCACTCCTTACAGACAAGCAACTTGCCGGGTGCAGAGCGGACAGATCTCTTTTTTAAACGCAGAGTCCGCGGAGTACGCAAAGAAAATCCTGTCTTCTCTGCGATCCTCTGCGTCTCAGCGTTTTAAATACGGAACCCTCTATCCAAAGTAGCTTCCGACCAACTGAACATACGCGGTACACCACGCACCAATACGACGTGGGTTATAATTGCCCGTGGCGGCTGCCAGATCAAGTTGACGAAATCGAGTTATACCTCGGTAAAACTCTGATCGAGTCTCGTTTGGGTTACCCAAACGCATTGCATTGCCAGCATTTCCATGATGAGCGGTGGTGCGCCGCTGCGCACAGATGCTCATCGCCAACCAGTTCCGTTGATCTGGTGGCCGCTTTCCTTTGGCTGACTTGTTTGTTGACTTCGTAGAAACCTCGATTGACGTGCCAAACACCAATCGCCTGAAATTGTTGGCCGAAGCGCTACTGGACATCGAGTGGACAGAAGCGACGCACGCAAAATTCATTCAACGATTCGCCAAACGTGACACGGCTGCGCACCAACAGCTGGCGGCCGCGATCCATCGTCAGTTGCCACGCGTGCCGTCGCGCACGTGCTTGATCGAGTTCCTGAGTGCCGCGCGTCATGCAAGGAAAGGTATCTCGTGGAAGCGACTGGCGCGGCTGCGCGAAAAGTACATGCTGCAAACGACAACCATGCGCGATGCTTGCGTTCCCAGGCTGGCAGCGGTTGTACCCGAACTGCCGACCTACGCGCACGCTTCTCAACTGTTTGGTTTGCCCT
Organism: Rania fehmarnensis; assembly: GCF_056494185.1. NCBI lineage: Bacteria > Pseudomonadati > Planctomycetota > Planctomycetia > Pirellulales > Pirellulaceae > Rania > Rania fehmarnensis. The sequence continues at coordinate 7,499,511 of NZ_CM151398.1, read as the reverse complement.
ATTCGGTTATCGACTGGCTAGCAGCATCGCGGGCCGAGCATTACGTAGTCCAAGTGATCGCCAAACGTAATCGACAATCTAAAGGTGTGCGGATTTTGGAGCAGCCCAAGCGGCGACTCAAACTGGCCCAGCGAGATATCCTGCGCGAGATTCTACGCGCTGTCCCGGCCCATCCGGCGGCTCATGGATTCGTACGCGGTCGCTCGGTGGTCAGCTTCGCACAGCCTCATGTAGGCCAGACCACTGTCTTGCGCATGGACCTGGCCAACTTCTTTACCAGCATCACCGCTGCGCGCGTCTCAGCGGTGTTTCGTAGCTTGGGATATCCCTACGCTGTGATTAAACTGCTTACCGATCTGTGTACCACATCGACCGTACTAAATGCGCTCCCAAACTTGGAGCAGTTGAATCCAGTCGATCGCATCGCCTTGCAGAATCTTTACCGCGTGCCTCATCTTCCTCAAGGTGCACCGACTTCACCGGCGCTGGCGAACCTGATTGCCTGGCGCCTGGACGCGCGTTTGAGCGGCCTGGCTTGCTCGGTTGGCTACAGTTACACGCGCTACGCGGATGATCTGCTGTTCTCCGGCGGCCGCGCTCTGGCGCGCAGTTCCAATTCATTTGTTGCCAACGTCATGGCGATCGCGATGGATGAAGGTTTCCGAGTGCAGCCGCGCAAAACCAGGCTCATGCCTCAAGCAGTGCGTCAGTCCGCGGCTGGAGTCGTGCTCAATCAGCGTCCGAACACTCGGCGTCGAGAGTACGACAACTTGAAAGCTACATTAACCAACTGCGTATCTCTGGGCCCCGCTTCGCAGAACCGCCAGCAGCATACAGACTTTCGGGCTCATCTCTTGGGACTGATCGGTTGGCACGCACAAATCAATTCAGCTCGCGGCGCAAAATTGCGAGCTATCTTCTCGCGCATCGTATGGTAAGCATGCGGCATGTTGCCGCCTTTGGGGCTGGTGCGACAATACGACTCTTTTTTGTGTAACCAGAGTGCTTGTAATGGATCGATAGTAGTTGGTCGGATTCTGGCTGGAAGGCTACGCTACACAGGCTGGAAGCCTATGCCACACACAGGCTGGAAGGCTGTGCTACACAGGCTGGAAGCCTATGCCACATTTACAACTCTGATTGTCTGAAAAATTCATGGATACGCCAGTCTTCCACTTGGATGGCATGGGCAATCGCCTGTTGATTGCGATTATTGCCATCGTGCATGTGGTGATCAATCATCCGATGGCCGTCGGCGCTTACCCGCTGATCTGCGCTTTGGAATGGAAGGGTATGCGCACCCAAGATCGGCGCTGGGATCAACTGGCCAAGCGCATCACTTTTGTGACCTTCTTGATAACGTCGAGTTTCGGGGCGCTCTCGGGCGTCGGCATTTGGCTCTCGAGCGCACTGGTCTCGCCATTTGGTATTGGTAGTCTACTGCGAGTCTTCTTCTGGAACTGGCTCTTCGAGTGGACGATCTTTGTCGTCGAAGTAGCCCTGATTCTGGCTTATTATTTAACTTGGGATCGTTGGCGAGGGCGGTACAAGACTCGGCATTTTGTACTAGGGCTGACTTTGAGTCTGTTTTCATGGATCACGATGGCCGTAATTGTGGCCATTTTAGGATTCATGATGTCCCCGGGGGCTTGGTCCACGGATAGCTCGTGGCTGAGCGCGACCATGAATCCACTCTATGTGCCGCAGTTGGCATTCCGTACCTGCTTCTCCTTGGCAACCGCGGGTTTGTATGTTTGGTTCTTGATCGCGCTGCTGGTACGCCGAGATGACGAAGTCCGTGCGCCAGCCGTGCGCTTTACAGCTGGCTGGACGCTAGCCTTTACGCCGCTCTGTATGTTGGCGGCATACTGGTATTGGACGCGAGTGCCTGGAGAAGTGGCCGCCAATCTATCTGTTGGATTGTTGACTCAGCAGTTCGCAGCCTGGCAATCGCAGTTCTTGATTGTCGCGGCTAGTGTGTTGGCGATCATGGTAGCGATTGCCTGGCTGGGTAGGGTCAAACCTCAAGCCATCCCGAGTTGGGGACTGGTTATTACCTTCCTGCTTGCTATTGGTTTGTTGGGACACTTTGAACGCGTGCGCGAGTTCATTCGCAAACCATACATCATCGCTGGCTACATGTACTCCAACGGTGTACGCGTTGATCAACTGGCCCTATTTCAGCACGAGGGCATCCTCACGCACTCCGCCTATAACAATATTGGCCCCATCAACGATTCCAATCGAATCCAAGCTGGTCAGCATGTCTTTCTGCTGACCTGCACGCGTTGTCATACGACTAACGGTATCAGCGGCGTGATCGGCAAGTTTGAAAAACTGTATGGTCGTGATCCCTGGGATGTAAAGCAGATCGATAACTTTCTCAGCAGCATGCACATGACGCGTCCTTACATGCCACCATTCCCAGGCAACGAAGTTGAACGTCAGGCGCTGACGGCTTACCTGTGCCAGTTGCAACAGAGTCGCCAGTCACTGCCCGGTGCGCAGTCTACGGGTGTTGCCCCCAACCAGTCCTACCAGCCCCAGCCCACCAGAGAGCCCACCAGTCCCATCATGGCTGCGGCGGAGAGCAAATATGTTGTTCCTCAACCAGTTAGCCAATAGTTGGCACTGCCTGGCGCAGGCCGCGGTGCCTCGCGATCTGCCGCTGCCTTTGCCGCTGAGCGAAGTCACTCTTAAGACGCTCTTGGTGCCGCTGTTTTTGTTGCACATCGTGTTCGTCAACCTGATGGTCGGCGGTTCAGTGCTAAGCCTGATTTACGAATGGATCGGACTGCGCGATCGCAAGTATGATTACCTGGCGCAGCGCATCGCCGATACCGTGACGGTCAATAAGAGCATGGCGGTGGTGTTAGGCGTAGGGCCGTTGTTAGTGATCAGCCTGGCCTACACCTTACAGTTCTATACTTCCAATGCGCTAACCGGTCATGCTTGGATTCTGATCATTCCGCTGGTTACCTTGGCCTTCGTTACCACCTATATCCACAAGTACACCTGGTCGAAGTGGAATGAGGGGGCTAAGAAACAATTGCATTTGGGAGTTGGATTGGTTTCGACGCTGCTGTTCTTGGCAATACCATGGATCTTTCTGGCCAACGTCAACTTGATGCAGTTTCCAGAGCATTGGTACGACGTTCAAGGATTCTGGTCGTCGTTAAAGGTCGGCAATGGCAATGTGTATTTTCGCTATCTGCACTTTATGGCTGCGTGCCTGGCGGTGACCTCGCTGTTCCTGTGCATTTGGTTAACGCGTAGCGCACGAGTGATTCGCAAGCTACCGCCCGGATTCAGTAAAGGTCAGCTGCGTCGGCATTTCTATCGCATTGCCCTGTATGTCACGCTCGCGCAATTTCTGGTTGGACCGTTAACGCTCTTGGTCATGCCGCGAATTGGCTTGGACATTACCGTCGTGACCATCTTTATGGTAGGTACATGTTTGGCCGTCATCCTCGTGGCAGCTTTATGGAAAGAAACGGTTGCAAGCGACGAGCAAGTTGGCAAACTGTGGGTGCCGATCTTTTTTGTGTTCCAGTTGATTGCTTATTCGATGGGTACCGGGCGACAAATGTATCGCGAAGTGGCTTTGGCTGATCACATCGAGCAGGTGAAGATCAAGACCGATGAGTTCGAAGCCAAGGTGTACCTGGCCAATCTGCGCCGTCAGTCAGGCTTGGGCGCCGAGGCTGATGGCAAGGAGTTGTTTCGAACTGTCTGCGCCAGTTGCCACCTGCCGGACAAAGCAACCTCTGCCCCAACTTCGACGGAGATTCTGGCTCTGTATGCCAACAAGCCAGAGGAAATTGTGAGCTGGGCGATGAAGCCAGGCAGAAAGCGCACGCAGTTTTCGGCCATGCCGCCCATGGCTGGGTTGGGCGAAAAGCGTCTGCGCATGATCGCCGAGTTTATGGCCAGTGCCTCAACTGCCGATGCAGCGTCGTTGGCCGCCCCGATTCCGGCCAATGCCTATCAGAATTTGAAACCAGAGGAAGCCATGGCGCAAGTCTTTGCGGCCACTGGCAACGCTGCAGCCGGTAAGGAGTTATTTGCCAGCAAGACTTGCATTACATGCCATGCCCAAGGCGAAACACCGCTGCGACGTGCACCCAGCCTGGCCGGGTTGGCTGGGCAGCAAGATCGCCAGGCCATCTTCGAGAGCATCATCAATCCCTCGGCTAAGTTTGCCAAGGGCTACGAACCCACCTCGGTCCTGACTGTAGACGGTCAATCGCTCAGCGGTTTTGTCGTCGAAGAGAACGATGAACACCTCATCCTGCGTCAACAAGATGGCCAAGTGATCCAGCTGAGCAGCGACGATGTCGAAGCCACCAAGCAACTCGACCAATCGCCGATGCCCAAAGGTTTAATCGACACGCTCACCCCTCAGCAGATCGCCGACTTAATTGTGTATCTGCAAACGCTGTGAGTTAGTGGTCAACAACTTTTAGCCGTCGATCTCATAGCGTAGCGACATACTGCCCAGCATGATGCCCAGGTTTAGTTTGCCTTCTACTAGTCGTACCGGGACATCTCGGCCAGCGCCCACACCGCGCGTGGCAGTTGTCAGGTCTTTGAATTGACTACTGACCAAGGGAGCTTCCAAGTCGGTCCAGGCCGCGTAGTACAACACTTGGATCGTTCCCAGACCATTGGATTGTCCAAGTCGATGGGCGACGCTATCTTCATCTGGCACCGCCTGAAATGGACAAACTGTGTTCAAGTTCTTGTACCAGCCTGGAATCAGCACCCGTTTGTGCTTGGGAACAGCCCAATGAGTGTAGCGAGTGCGTAGTTTGCCATCCTGCTTGAGCAATTCATCATCCAGGGCAAAGGACGATACGCCGTCTACGAAAACTTCGGTCAGCAGGTGAACATCTTGACGTTGATGCTGCAGTTCGATTGCAAAGTGTTGCGATTGACCGAGACGATAGAGGGGCACTCCGCCATCGATGGGTTTGGACGGAACAATGGTGGAGATCACAAAGTTTTCATCATGGGGGTCTTGCTCCGGATCAACCGCGACCAGCTTCAATCGCAGTCCGCCACCATTTAGAAAAACGCTATCCCGATCAAACTGCAAGGGTGCAATATCAGGCTGGACGGCTTCGATCTGCTTGACTTTCTGCACTTCTTGTACGACCTTCTGGAAGCCTTCATTGAGTGCGACTGGCATCGAAGGCGATGCGACCAGGACAAATTCTTTGGGGCTCTCGACTTGAGTTTCCGTGTGCAATAGGCGTTTGACGGAAATGCTCTTCAGCTCTTGGCCCGTCTTTAATGTTACGGATAGATCGATCGTAATTATGCCTGTGTTCAGATCGACATCAAATTGTCCAAAGACGCGCAGGGCGGCGCGGCTTTTGATCGTATAGCCACTGCTCTTAAGTTCCGTTCTTACTTGTTCCCCAATTCTCCGACCGTAAGCGGCTAGCTCAACTTCGTTCTCACGCGGTGTAAACATGCCCAACTCAATCTCTTTTTTCAATCGATCTTGGGCGAAGACCTTGTCGACCTGCAATCGCAGCGACTGCACAGCGTCGATCAACTCTTGCGATGCCTTGTCGGTGTCGGCCATCGCTCGCAGCGGGTCCAGCAGGCCTGCCGCGACAGTGGACATCAGAGCTGCTTTCAGAAATTCACGTTTGCTAACTTTGTTCATTTTTGTCTCTACCTATCTTCCATTACTCGATAACAATTAAGGGTGTACCCAGGCCCAGTCGTCGAGCCACCAACTGGAATTTGCTACTTCCCTCAGAAGTGTTCTCCCAGTCATCGCGTTTGATGGGCCGATTTTGAATCAACGGCAGGAGCCCCAGACGTTGCAACTCTGGATCGTTTTGTATTCGCAGTTGGAGTTGTTGGCTGGAGAGCGACAATTCAGCCGCGACATCAGCCAGATGCAAATTTGAGTTCAGATGATGACTGGCAATCAGCCGGACAGGTTCTGGAAACGTCTGAACGTCAAAACTGGATTGATCTTGATGGCTCAAGAAGGGTTCAATTGCCTTGTGCATGGCGGTGCTGAATCTTTTGCGATCGTCCAGTTGTGCTGCGGCCTGGGCAGCATCATCCAGGTGCAGGGATTTCACAAAATCAAGGACCTGGCCAGCCACAGGTGTTTGTCGTTGAACGTCGTCCGGCGGGAGGGGATAGATGCCTTGAGCATGGCAAGCGATGCAAGATAGTCCGTTGACTATCAGAGGCGAACCCGAGGCGCGCGAATCATCACTGACCAACTCCGCGGGCCCCGCATCGATTCGAGTTCCAACTGCATTGGTTAGAAAGTAACCTTGCATTCCATTGGGCAACGAGAAAATGCATTCTCCGCCATCGTGCTTGAAGGCCGTCGCGTTGAAGGGATTCGCTGTGAATTCTGGTCCCGTCGGATACTCGACAATATTGCCGCGATTATTGCCTGAGAGAAAATCGTATGACCTCCAGTAATACCCGAAGCGAGAATTATGACGTTCTGCCAAGCGGTTCGCACGCTTGCTGACACCACTCTTGATAAAACCTATTCTCAGTGCCTGGCCTGTCAGTATATTGCTCTCAACTTTCACATCTAAGAACTCTTCCAACTCAACTACATTTTCCGGTAGTTGCAGCAACTGGTGATAAAGTGGCGGACGCAATGCATTGGCCAAGAACCAATCACCGCGGATGATCGGTATGGACGAGCCGGTCATCCGCACGATTTCCAAATGGTCACGATTGTCAGACAACTTTAGAGCGTAGGGATAATCGCTGGTGATCAAGTCCCACTGAGTGTTGGACCAGGAGTGGTCCTGGCGATCTCGCAGTTGATTGAGCGGAATAGCCAGTACTGCATGGCTCTGGTCGACCCGCATCAAGTGCACGATTCCTGGCGACCAGTGCAAACTATTAATGGCCTTGGCAGCGGCAGCTTCAATGATACTGGTCGGTGAAGAACGCAATTGATTCGCAAACATCGAATCGCTGGATCGCAATTCAACGATGTTGGCAAAGCTCAAGAATCGAAAGTTGCGTTGAGCCGCTGCCGGTTGTTGATTCAGAAAGGCCCGAATCGACTTTTGTAGGTCCGCTTCACGTGACCGCGGAGAACCAGGCGAGTTATCCGTTCGTTCAACATCTGTAGATGTCAGTTCTTCTTTCGTTTGACGGCTGAGTTCCACTAGCCACTCGGTAACTACCTGGATGTCGGCTACTGACGGTCGGCGTACCTGATCTCGGGGTGCGTCGACCGGGGGCATTGGGTTAGCGGCATCTTTCATACGCACGAGTACACGTGACTTCAGTGGTTCATTCAAGTCGACCAAGCCGGCGTCTCGCAGGTAGGTGACGCTTAAAATGTTTTCCACGTCGCCGTGCATTTCCTGACCGGCGGAATGGCAATGACCGCAACTGGCTTGGAGCACCCGGAGTGCCCGCTGCTCGAGCTCGTCTGCCATCGCGATGCCACCTACCAAAACTGCTGCTAACAAAGTTTGCCAGGTCCTATTCAACGCAATCATGTTGGATGCTCTGTAATGGGTAGTTTCGCCCGGCTACTGTTCGGCCAGGCACTCGCGTGCATGTTGAGAATCCCGTCTGCCGCGAAGTGGGACAAAGTTTCTTTGAAGTTCTGTGGCGACTACCACAGTTCAATATCCATAACGCCCGCCACTGCCGCTTCTTCCGCTTTGCCGTTTCCAAACTCGCTACCTGACTGGGCAAGACGTTAGTTTTCCCACTCCCACTCCTACTCCTACTCGAAATGCTTGCGGGTAGGAGTAGGAGTAGGAGTAGGAGTAGGAGTAGGAGTAGGAGTAGGAGTAGGAGTAGGAGTAGGAACAGGAGCAGGAGCAGGAGCAGGAGCAGGAGTAGGAGTAGGAACTTAACTTTTTTTAGGCGTTGCATGTCTCAGCGAGCGAGATCTGGGATTAGCACTTTATCCATCAAGTGTTTATGTGGAGACGGTAAGAATCTCACGGCCCAGACGTTACTCTGGCGGTCGAACAGATACGGTCGAGCTATCGCCTGTATCCAACGGGAAGGGGAGAAAATTGGATTACGAAACAATGATTTCTGGGGCCTGCTCAGGTGAGCGTTGTGCAATTGAGCATAACGACCATCGGAATCGACGCTGGATGACTCTGCTGGCGTGTCGATTCCTACGAGCCATGCCTGATGCCGAAGACGTTGTACAAGACGTCTTAATCAAACTGCACGAGGATCGAGCGGCCTGCAAATTTGTCGACCTGCCCGAATCAAAATGGCGAAGTTACCTGCGTATAGCTGTCAAGAACAAATGCTTGGACATGCTTCGCAAACGTAAACGCCGTCGCGAAGTAGCCTGGTTGGACAATACACCCGAACCAGAGTCACATTACATCCCAACTGCTGATGATGAGGCCGAACCCGCCTGCGATATGAAGCAGATAGACCAATGGGCCGAAGAGCTTTCGCCGAGGCACCGGGAAGTTTTCGAACTACGCTCACAAGGGATGAGCAGCTTGCATGTGGCCGAGACTCTCGGGATTTCAGTCAATAAGGTTTACGTATATTACAGCGAAGCCAAAAAAGCGATTCGTTTGATCGGTGAAGGGAGAGTGGCATGACGATAATCGACGCACTACCTGTTCAATCTGAACTATGGTGGAGATGGTTGGAGCAACAAATCGTCAGTCCGCACCTGGCTGAACTGGTTGACGAATTGGATCCGCACCCAGACGCATTGGACGAGCAGCCATCAGTGGAGACTATCTGCGGACCGCAATTAGCCGACCTTTGGCAATACGGATTACGCGTGCTATCACCAGCACAAATTGCTCTGTTACTGGATCACCCTGAATTGCTGTTTGACTTGCAAGACCGTGCGTTTGAGGCCTGCAGTCCTTACTGGGATGCCTTGGTCTCGCGGGGGCAGGGGAACCTGGTGAGTACACCGCTAGTAATTGAGTCAAAGTCAGAGAATCTTACGTGGCTGCGCAATCAGGCGCTGACGCTAGCGGCGCTGGCGGCTACCGTGCTGATTGCGGCGGTTCTGTCGCAAGGGCAAAAATCGCCAACAAACACCGTAGGCTGGGGGTTGGCTAGAGTATCTTCTCTCAGTTCCGACCTCCATCCGTCAGAATTCCTGTCTCAACTCGCCGCTCTCTCGGCCCAATGGTCGCGTAAACAGCCAGCCAACTCGACTGAGTTACTTTCAAGGTTGCAACAGTTTCGGGCCGGTTGTCAAACTCTCATCAATCATCCCAAACCGCAACTGAGCTCTCTGGACAAAGAGTGGTTAACTACAAAGTGCCAGAAGTGGTCGAACGAACTCGACGAGCTGATCGCCAGTCTCAAGCAGGATAGACTGACACCGGAGGTGGCTGCCGCCCAGGCAAGTGATATTGCCAGGCGAATGACCAAGGTACTCAGCGAGCAAGCCGAAGCCAGACGCAGAGGCACAGTGGGGTAAGATTCAAAAATGAATTAGGAGCCGCATTCCCACTGATGCGATTAGGCCGGACATTTGTTCTTTCGGGTTCTCTAGTTACTTTTTGTGGTTTCTGCGTTATCAATTGTGTGGATCGTTCGAGCAATTCGAAAGCCCATGACGGAACTGTTGTAGGTTGGTACTTGGAAGTTGCGATAGCCACTGCGGACGTTCGTCGCGGGGCTGAAGAAGGAGCCACCCCGGGCGACCATCCCGGTTGTGCTGGTAACTTCGAATTGGCTGGGAAGGTCGGTCCCATAACCTAGCCGATAGGCGTATTCTTTATGCGGTTCCATACACCATTCCAAGACATTTCCATGCATATCGAACAAACCGAAGTCATTGGGCATGAAACTTCCACGCGGATACAATTGTCTCATCCGGCTATTCTCTGCGTAGCCAGCATATTCTTTCAGTAAGCTGACAGAGTCGCCGTAGGATCGAGACGTTGTCGCCCTTGCGCGACAGGCATACTCCCATTCCGCTTCCGTAGGTAAGCGATACCCAGTCAACTGTAGATAGTTGGCTCGCGGGCGCATGCCATGTTCGAACGGCTGGTCGGGCTCGTAACACCATTGCTCGCGGGCGATGCCCTCCATTTCACTCAACCAATTGCAGTAACGGGCAGCGTCGAAGTAACGAATTCGGTGAGCCGGTACATCCTCGACATTTTTGGTGTAGCTTGTGTTAGGTTCGGGAATAACTGCCAGATTTAAACTCCTCTTCATGGCGAGCATCTGAGGCATCGACACCTCATGATTTGAGATGGCATAGACTCGCGGGATCGTACAGCTGAGTCGATGCTCTTCAGGAAATTCTCTTCCGCCTAAGCGTTCCATGTCAAAGAGTGGACTGCCCATGATGAATGGCTCGGGACTTACGACGCTGAGCGTGTGGCCCTCGGTTTTGGTGGTATACCAGTTGGGCAGCGAATCCTCGGGTTTCTCTTCCAGCTCGCGCGATGCGGCGGCAGGTTCGGCATCGAGTTGTTGAAGTGTCCAGCGGCAGGAACTATGAATGCCTGCATGCCCGTGATTGGTGTACAGCGTCTGCAACTGCGCGGTCCATGCGGCCTTGATGGAGTCAGTCAGGTTGGACTGTCGTGCATACTGCCCCATTAACAAGACTTGGGCAATACGAATATCAGGCTCTGTAGAGGAGGCCAGGTCGAGCAAAGGAGCGACCAGCGCGGGGTCGGGTTGATATTGGGGAATAAGTGTGATCAGTAAGCTTCGTACTTGGGGATCAGCCTGGGATTTAAGCAGTGGCCAAACATGTTCGTAAGCCTGGAGTTGCAAGAGCGCGATGCCAGCCAGCGCTTGTTGTCGCTGCAATTGCTCTTTGCGTTCGACTGGCAATACCGTTCTGTGCAACAAAACTGCGTAATGAAGCTTAGCGGGATTATTGGTGTTCTTGCTCGACTCGGTAACAGGTGTGACGCAAATTGAGGCCGCTCGGTAACCTTGCTTGACTAACTCGTCGACGCGCGGACTATCGGAGAACATTTGAGTGTTTTGGGAAGTGTTGAATTCAGATTGACCCAGGAGCAGGCGACTATCGAGCGAATCATCCAATCTCAGAATTCGCGACACGGGGCAGACCGGTTCGGCGTCTTGCTCGATTGCCAAGAATTGCGAATAGGTTTCGCCCAAACGGGACTGTTCGTCTGCCGACAGTTCGAAGAGTGGCCGAAACTCCCATTGCGATCGGACCTTAAGTCCCGTTTTCAATTCGTGGCGACGCTGCCAGCACTGATCCAACAGTTCAATGCTAATGCGAGCGAATAAGTCGGCATAGCCCGGGTTATTGGCGTGCTTGGCTGCGGCCAAACACTGTGCTGAAGAGCGTGAAAACAGATAAAGCTGCGCGCAGGAACGGCCAATTTGGTTTTGCGCAGTCTCCAAGATGTTTTGAGCATCCGCAAACTTGTTGCTCCAAGCGGCCAGCTGCGCGCGAAGATCAATCGATTCCGCTGTACTCGCATTCCAAAGCTCTGAGTGAGCTGCGCTGTCGCCTCTCTGTTTTTCCAGGGCACCTTCATCCAGTTCGCTGCCTGCGACTTGTTGGTTCACTTCGGCAATCGCCAGCCGTACTTTGGTTAATGCCTGGATGCGAGTTAATGCGGGAGTGAGCTTTTCTTTGTAAACCTCCAGCAGTTCCAAGCATTCATCGAATGCACCTTGGTCATATCCGGATTCGACTCGTTCCAGCAGAGCATTGGGACTGAGGCTACTAACGAAATCGGGGTCAGAGTTCTTTCGCAATCGGTAGCCGTCCCAAAGTCGCTTGGTCCGACTGCTGGGCGCCAATAGACTTGCAGGCACCAGGCTAACGTCAACTTGAGGTTGATAGAAAACTTCACGATTACCATCGTTCGATACAAATTCGGTTTCTGGACCCTTACTCGTCAGAATCGAGGTGAAACGCGGCTTGCCTTCGGCGTCTTGCCGCACGTAAATGGAGTGCAGTGACGGATACTCTTGGGCTAGCGTCTTCAGTTCGGTGCGCCACGTTGGCTGGAGTGTATCAAAGATGAACGTGCGACTCTCCATTTCGTTCCGTTTGGCTCTCCAGACCGTAATGCGCAAGTCTCGGTTGGTTGACATGGGACCTTGAGCGACGGCGGACATATCCTCTAGCAAACACTGATCGGTTGACAATTCGTGCCATTGCCGCGACTGCTCGGCTTCCTCGTTAAAATCGACTTTCCAATCGATTGCATCGCGAGTCCAAACGGCGCTGATCAGAATTGTCGAATTGCGACTGAGGTCTGCCGCTTGTTGTTCAACCTTGAAGGGACGAACGCGGATAGGTCGGTACTGGGCGATCCCGAGATCCTTGATCGCCTCTCGGAATGTGGGTAGCGGCATGGCCAGGCAAAATGCTGAATCGGAGTGAATCATCCCCTGCGAGGATTGGATGGCACTACGGGACTTTTCAGAGGGCTCCGCTCTATAATTCGCAGACTGGGCTATATCGGGACGAGGCTTGGTCTCGCTTAGTTGAACTAGCGCGGAAATAGCTTCAGGTCGGGCGGCGGCTAGATTCCCCATGAGCCTTTGAAAATTTCGTGGGTCGGCTTGAGCGATGCATTCGGCCGTCAAGGCGACGTCTTCTTGGGCATAGTCGGTTACCAATTCAAAAGCATGTTCACGCCAGATTTGCTGCGTCGTGGGTTGCTTCAGCAGTTCCGCCAGAGATGGGCACAGGAACTGGCTGACCGGTCGCAGGGCTACTCGCCAATTCGTGATATCCGCAGAGCTTTCATCCAACACGAGTTGGCAGACACCAGTTCTGAACTCGCTGTCATTCCATCTGGGATCGCCCGCCGCCCACTGGGCCAGTGTGCAGGCCGCGCGCAACCGCTGGGAGGCAGACTTTTGCGGGTCCTCAACTACATTCCAAAATCTGGGCAGCAGTTGTTCGCTGAAGGGTTCGAGCAATTTACAAACGGATATGAACTCTGCGGAGCTCAATTCGAGCAGACGATCTTGAAGGAATGTTGTGTACTGAGGAAGGGCCGAAGCGTCTTGATAGATCAGACCCAAACATGCATTCAACTTGGCGCGCGCACTGGAGTCTCTTGAGCTAAAGGTTGCAGACAAGTCGTGATTGGTCCAAAAGTTCCAGCCGCGCAGGGCTTGAATCTTGCTGGCAATCAAGTTGGGCTCTTCGGCCAGGAGGCTCACGACTAGTTGTTTGGAAACCACTTGCTGACGGCCAAACCAACTCGAGATACCTAGACCAACAAAGAGCAGTGACCAAATCAAGCATCGCTGCAGATACAACCAAGTGCAGCGACGCATCAGCTTGCGTTGAGCATTGGTCCACTTCATTCTTGAAGTGTACATCAGAATTCTCAGCCATTCTGTCCAGGTGGGTAGTTCGCGATTTTCGGGTCGCAGCATCCAAGCCGAAGTACACTCTGCCAGCTTTAATTCAGCCCGACCCTGAGGTGTTTCGCGTTGTTTGCGGTTCAGCCAAGATCGTAACGCGGGCACCAAATAGTCATGCGTCAACTGAAAATAGCGCACCTCACCTACGCTCTTGCCCGAACCGCTCAGGCTGTCACCTTCGAAATCGACCGGACTGATTAGCCTCAAGTCGCCATCGAGCATGCGCAGTAGCGCGGCAAAACCGTCTCCCGTTAGACTATCGCCCACGTGGGCTTGCAAATCTGCCTGCGATCGAGCGGCGCCTTTGAGGTCCGAGCCGGCTTGAGGCAAGAGTGCACGCAGTACGTGCTGCGCAGCCAAACTAAAATACCGATGGACTGGATTGGCGGTAGTTGCACCGAATGTGTCATCTAGAAAACTGATCGCAATTCCCTGTGAGCCACCAATCTGCGACAGCGTGGCAGGTTGCCATTCTTTTTGCTTTAACATTTCTGCCAAGATAGCCAGTCGCACTGGTACAACTTTGCCTTGCTCTGCCAGGCTGTTGACCGATTCAGCAATGAATTGCAATTGGGAATCACTGAGCGCCGCAGCTGATTCTGGCAGTTTGCCATAGGCCTGGCCGAACTTGGTCAGCACCCGCTGGGCGTGGGCCAAATCAAACAAATCGACGGTAGCAAAGTTGTGCCCCTGGACTATCGCGACTTCCAGTTCGTTCATGAACCGGGCCGCCGCCATAGCAAAATCATCACGGACCATCAGCACAGCCTGAAGTCTCGTACCATCGCATTGGCGGAGTGCTTTAACCAGGTCTGACTGCAATCGATCTGGAGGGCTGATGTGCAACCACTGCTCGAACTGGTCGATAAAAAATACGACTTTGCCATCCGACTTCAATCGCAGTTTATGCATCGCTTGCGATAACGATTCGCTGCCACCCAGGAATGGCAGTTGCCGGACAAGTGTGCTCAGCAGGCGATTTTCCGTCTCGATACCATCGGCTTCGACAAATATCGGGATGACATGATCTGCCAGTCGCGGAATCAATCCGGCTTTTACCAACGATGATTTTCCACAACCGCTAGGACCGTAAACCAACCCCACCGTAAACGTCAGTTCGGGCGAGCTCTGATTGATTTGACGCTGCCAGAATGCGATCGACTCAGGCAGTCCGTCGCGATTGCGAACCCCGGGCAAGAGGCCAATAAAGAAATCGGCGTCAGAACGATCAAAGGAACGCAAGCCACGTGGCACGATCGGCGAATCCAGGGGTACTTCAATGGTGTCTTCGTCGGTGGTGTCGAGCCAATGCTCCAAATCCTCGATCAATTCCTGTGCGTTTGCATAGCGTTGATTGGCTCGTTTGGAGAGCATCTTCATACAAATTCGCTGCAACTCTTCGGGTATGTCAGAGCGAATCTCCGTCGGCAGACGCGGTTCAACTGCGATTGTTTTGTGCAACAGTTCATTGACTGTCTGACCATCGAATGGTCTTCGGCCAGACAGCATTTCATAAAACACTACGCCCAGCGAATAGATGTCGGTTCTACCATCAAGACGGTGGCCTTCACCCAGCGCCTGTTCGGGACTCATGTAGCAGGGCGTTCCAGCGACATCGCTGTTAATATGATCCAAATCTCGAACTGCCAGCCCGAAGTCAACCAAGTAGGGCACCCCGGTTGACTCTTCCAACAGAATATTGGCAGGCTTGATGTCACGATGAATCAAGTGCCGACTATGCGCGTGGTCGAGTGCCAAGGCGACCTTCTGAACAATGCGAACAGCTTCTACAAATTGAAACGAAGATGCCTTGATTTGTTGGGCCAGCGTCGTGCCGTGAATGTACTTCGAAACAACATAGATCGAGCCGTCTCGCGTCCGACCGACATCATAGACCGGTACGATATAGGGGTGGTCAAGACTGGCAATCGCTTGGGCCTCGGCCAGATACGAATCGACTTCTGGTTGACTGCGAAAATTCGTCTGACTAGGTACCTTGATGGCCACTTGCCGTTTGAGTTCTTCGTCAACCGCTGCGTACACGCGCCCAAAATTGCCGGCACCGATTTCACGCAACAGTCGGTACCGGCCCTTTGCAGTATCACCAATTTTGCGCAGCGTAATGAAGGTGCCGCTGAGTAGCGCCGCCACCGGCTCACTGGGCCCCTGCCCAAACGTATCAATAGAAGATTGAAATGACTGCGTGTCATGCGGAGATAACTCTAGTCGCAACTCTTCGAAAAATTCAGGCGTCGGTAGATAACGCGCGGGGATGTCACCAGCAAACTCTTGCCAGTTGGGTACTGCGCCTTGTCGCTGACGTCGCCAACAGGTTTGCCGTATGAGACGTTTCGCTATCTCGCCCCTCAACGCGTGAGCATTCTCGATCAGCAATTGACTAATCACTGGCTGACGCCCCAATGCCAGCTGATGATTGAAGCCATCTTCGATACTTATCAACAGTGCCGGGTCTTGCCTGGCCGGCATGCTCTGGCTGATGGCACGCAGTTTTCCCGGTAGCCGATCTGCCAATGCAGGATAGCGAGAGATGAACTCATGTTCGTCGAGCGACTGGCCGTCTAATAGACGACATAGAAATTCGGAGGCCACTAATCGCGCAGCATACTTGGGTGATACAGCCAAGAGTGGCAGTTTGGCCAGATACTCGTGAGTCTCACGCGGTAGCCCATGCAACCAGCGATACTGCTGATCGATGACCGCGATCTCCAGGATGTCGGCAGGCGCAACCAGCGAGTTGGCCTCAACAAAATCCCACAACTCGGGCCGGTGAGCCGTGTTCCACAACTGCTTGAATTTTTCGCGAGCGTCCATTACGGCTGAAAATCGCCCAGGTCTAACACATCATCGGAGGGGAAGCTACGGCAGAATTGCCGTTTGATTGTAACTGAAGTGCTACCGAATCGTTATCGCGACTGCCTTTAGCCCACGCTGCTCTTCCTGCAAAAAATGGCCGCCAGTTTTGTGTCCCACCTGTTGAGATTTGGGAATCTCATTGTGCGGCAACGAGTCTCGCTTTGAGACATTCAACACTACAGCAATGGACATTTACACCCCGTGTTAGCGGAGCTCGCTGTGACTTATTGCAGACTTTGGTCGAGCCTTCTCTTGTTAGCCGCCATGCAATTGCGGGGTTTGGCCCAAGAAAGTCCGCTGAGCATAAAGTTGCGACAGCGAATTGATGAAGCTCAACAACTGGAACTGCGTGGAGAATGGCCCCAGTGCGAGTTGCTCTATCGCGAGCTATTGCCTCGAATCGGTCCTGGAATGGGCCCTAATAGCCCTGAAGAGGCGGAGGTCTCGCGACGTTTAGCATACGTCTGCAGGATTTCCAATCAATGGCAGGAGGCTCTGCAGTATTATCAGCACGCGATCGACATCTATCTCGGTATGGCTGGTCCGACGCCTACTCAGGAACTGAGCCATACATATAACGCCCTGGCGGAAACCTACATCGACCGATGCAGGCTGGATGAGGCACAAGAGGCGTACGATCAAAGTCTGAAGAACATTCAGCAATGTCGAGAGTGCCCGAGCATCGAAGAGGCTCGCCTTGAAAGACTTTGCGGTCAAGCAAATCTTTACACGCACTTGGGTAGTTTGTCCCGTGCAACCGAGAGTTTCGAGGCTGCTTTGCCCATGATACTCGGTGCGTTTGGCAGGCATGATATACGGACGGCTCGATGCTTGTCCAACTATGGACTGCTGCTGATCGAGAATAGCCAATACGCGATGGCCGAAAGCTATCTGGATGACGCGATTTCCATATTCGCTGACCTAGGCGTACAAAACTCACCTGATGTCGCTGCAGCCTATGCACACCTCGGCAGGCTCTATCAACTGCAGGGCAACTTTACGAAAAGTGCTGAATTCTTGCGAAGAAGTTTACGGACATTCACCAAGATTTCGCCGACAGGCTCATTGGCGATGACACAAGTTTCGCGATTGTATGCGAGCGTATTGAGTGCAGCCAAATATTATGAAGAGGCCAAACGCACCTTGTTGGAGGTGCGAGACCAGCAGCAGAATCTATTAGGGACTACGCATCCAGAAGTTGCTCAGACTTTGGCGGAACTGGCGTTTGTGCATACGAACCTGAGTGACTTCGAGGCGGCCCAGGAAACGCTCAAGCGTGCGGTCCGTATTGCAAACGATACCACCGTAAAGATGACCTCACGCAACCAGATCGCTCCATTGCAGTCTCTGGCACTGGTATATCAACGCCAGGGAGCATATGCCGAGGCGCAATACTTTCAGGAGGTATGTTTTCAACAATTGAACCGACTGTTGCCCAAGTCTCACCCCGCATTGGCCGAGTCGGCCAGCAGTCTGGCAGCGATCCATCAAATGCAGGGGAACCTGGCGGAATCCGTCGCGATCTTCGACAAGGCTCGGCGCTCTAGCCTCGAGCATATCACTCAGACGTTGCCACTCATGCCCGAGGTCGAACAACTAAACTACTTGAGCCTGGCGGATCGAATTCAATTGCATGGGGCACTGCAGTGGGCGCTGCGAAATCCCAACGACCCTGTGGTTCGCGAAAAGACGTTCGAGTGGGCGATGAATGCTAAGGCCGCTTCGGAATGGGCGCAAGGACAGTTTCAAAGGTTAGCTCGCAATTCGTCCAATCCCGAAACAGCATCGATACATCGTGACCTGGTCGAGACCTCACGTAAATTGGCCAGAATGTCGCTGGAGGAACGATTTAGCGACGACCCAACCGAGCAAGTTGCGATCCACCAGCAACTGAACGAATTGCTGCATAGCAAACATCAGTTGACCATTCGGCTGGCCAAAACCTCCAATCAATTTAGCTTAGGAAGAACCTGGGTCACCCATCAGAATTTTGTACAGCAACTGTCTCCGGACACTGCTTACATCGAGCTGCTGAAACTAGATGACAATGACCCGCTGAAAAGAGACCACGCGCGCAGTCAGTACCTGGCATGGGTTGTAACGGTCGATCGCATCGAGATCTTGAAACTGGGAACGGCCGACGAAATCGATAGCGCGATTGAACAACTTCGCAGCGTGCTCGGGGATGCGCTGCACGAGATAAAACGCAAAGGCGACGTTCAGGCAGAGCAGAACTATTTGCGTCTGCAATCCGCTCTGGCCGAAAAGTTGGCCGCGCCACTTAAACGCAGCGTGGGCGATAAACCGAGATGGATCATCGCACCTGATAGCAATTTATGGCTGGTGCCCTGGCAGTCATTGTCACTTACCAACCAGAGCTATCTGGTCGAAGAACATGCCATCGAGTTAGTTACCTCGGGCACAAAGTTGCTCGCCAGAGAACACCTTGACCCCATAGAGTTGAGTGCTCCAGTAATTCTGGCCAATCCCGACTTTCTGGCGACAAGCACAGAGGATACTACTCGATCGCTAGGCGATGATCTCAAGCTGCAGGATCTGCCACCCTTGCCCGGCACGGCGGTGGAAGCCGAGATGATTTTGCGCACCTTTTCCAAGCTGCATAAGGATCCACCCGTTTATTTGACGGGCAAGGCTGCAACGGCCGAGAGCCTTTTGAGTGTACGTCGTCCAGTGGCTCTGTCTATTGGCACCCATGGTTTCTATTTGCCAGCCAAGCCTGATTCGAAAACCGGTACACCTGGGTACGCAGTACGCGCGGTAACCCAGGACCCACTGTTGCGATGTGGCGTGTGCCTGAGTGGCTGCAGCTTACCTGGCAAAGCTGGACTGGGTGGGGTCGTCACAGGTCGGGATATCATGAACCTGGACCTGACAGGTTGCCAATTGGTCATCTTGAGCTGCTGTGAAACGGCGATTGGCGACATTTACGATGGAGATGGAATCGCCAGTTTGCGTCGAGCATTTCAATTAGCTGGCGCACACTCGGTGGTTGCGTCGCTTTCGAAAATCTCTGATGAAGCAACCGTCGAAGTGATGGGAGCTTTCTCTGAACAATTGCAGATTCACACGAGAAAGTTTGAGGCTCTCTCGGCCGCTCAACGGGCGCTGATTGCCAAACTTCGCAGTGAGCGCCAATCTGCCCATCCCTACTATTGGGCCGCATTTGTGATCACGGGTGATGAACCTTGACTCTGTTTGTGCCCTCATCCCGAATTGGACGCGTCGAGCTGCTTAGATACAATTTGGAGGGTCCTAAGCACGTGGACGCGTCGACGTGCCTAACTTCGTTGCCATTGAGACATGGAAACAACCTGTATGGCTGCCCAAGAATCGCAAATGCCGTCGACCAGCGCGGCCAAGTCCGAGACGCAGATCTTGCAGTCGTACATCCCGAACTTGATGGCGTTGGTGCACAAACACATGTCGCAGCAACTACGGGCCAAGGTTATTTCTGAAGATATGGTCAACAGCATTCTGGCTTCCATCATTCGTCTAGCGCGAGGTGGCAAGATCAACATCGAAGCCAGCGACAGCTTTATGCGCTTGCTGGTGACAATCGCCCTGAATAAGGTTCGCAAAAAAGCGCGTTTCTTCCGCGCCCAAAAGCGTAGCGCCAACCGCGAGTGGAACCCTATCGAAGATGGCATCACACTGGAAGAGTTGATCAAGGACGCGGGAGACCCTTCGGATGAAGAAGGAGAGACTGTCGCCAATCTGCTAGAAGCTGTCTACGAGAAACTGACCGAAGAAGAGCGACAAGTGTTAGCCGGCAGAATGGATGGAAAAACGAATGCTGAAATTGCCGCGACGCTGGGTACCGAAGGAAAGTCGACCAAGACCGTAACTCGAATTGCCAATCGCATTGAAGACATGCTTTTCAAACTTGCGGAAGAACGCGACTTGATCTGATATGGATTGTTCGTAACTACCGGAGGAAAGATTGACTACGTTATCGGATAGCCGAATCGATGAGTTGACCGAAGAGTACGAAGCTACCTGGACTAATCTGACTTGTGGTCCAGATTCGATACGAACTTTTCTCGGTCGACGCAGCGACCTCCCGACCTGCGATTGGGCGCTTTTGTCCTCGCTAATTCAAGTTGATATCGAGCGATGCTGGCTGAGCTGGAGCTTTTTTGTCGCCCGCCATGCCGACCGCGTGGATAGCGAAGGCATCCTGAATAAGCGGGCTCAACTACCTCAGCTCGAGCAATATGCGGAGCTGTTTTCGCAGCGCTCACAGTTCCGCGACGTGCTCCCAGATCTGGCCACGGTGGAGTGTCGCGCGCGAAATCACTGGGGTGATGCAATTGGGCCACTGTATTACAAGGAACAGTTCGATATCTGTATCGAATTCACCGATGCCGCCTCAGGACGCATGGTGACCTGCATCTACGACGAGGCGCTTCAGCAAGCCAAGCAGCATTGGCCATTGCGTGGTACATGTACCTTTGGTCGTTGTCGGAGCTCTGACCCAAAATGGAACATGGCGATGGCTGTGCCAGCAGGCAACCGTTTCCTGATCGCCGACAAAACCGATGCCAGTATCAGTCGTCAACAACTGGAAATTCAGTTGCTCACACAATCTCATTTGCTGATGATCAATACCAGCCAGGTTGCGAATGTGACGGTAGGCGGTAAGACAATGTTGCCACCAAATTCGTCGAAAGTGATTGCCTTTCCATTCTCCGTGCGACTGCCGGGACGTTCGTTGATTTTTGACTGAGTCGCTCGGTCGTTAAATGTCGTAGCATAGCGTTATTTGATCTGCTTAGGAGAAGTTGTTACAGGGCCAGGCAACCGGAAGGGCGTAGAGCGAAACTGCAGTCAATCATCGATTGATCGCACGTAGCCAGTGTTCGACTCTCGCCCTTCAAAATTGGTGTGACAAAAGCCTCAAAGGGGTTCTACTACGGATTAAAAGTGCTGAGCGCAGATTGTAGCTCTGCCAGGTCAAATTCACTGGAGTCGTTATTCAGTTTGGCCACATCGCTTGAGGCATCACTCGAGGTCAGCTCGTGCAGTTTTTGCTGAGTCAACAACTTCTTCTCCAAACGGTGCTTCAAGTCGTAAACCTTGCTGGAGGTGCTACCCAAGAGCGCTGGTTCGTGCAGCTGACCTTTGACCTTCATTGACGTATACTCGGCGCGTAATCGCTCGACCTCTGCCTTCATCAATCCGCGTTCGTGCTTTTGTTGTTCGAACCCTGCTCTCAATTTAATCAGGTTTTCTTGTTTGCGGGCGACTAGTTCGCGCTGGGCCATCAAGGTTTGCGATCGAATCTTGAAGTGTTCTGTACCGCGACTGAGCGTGTGGCTGATTTTCTCGCGGTGTGGGCCCTCCAGCACGGTAACGTACTTCTGCCCTAGAGCTTCCAGGCCATCGGCCAAATCATTTTGCGTAGCTTCGCCTTTCCGTAGGCTGCGCTGTTCTTGCTCGAGTTCGACTTCGTAGCTGGCAACGAGTTTCGCGTTCGATTCAATCTCAGCGTCGAGCTTCTTGACGTTCAATTCGAGCACCGCCAATTCATCTTCGAGCGGAATGTTTTCTTGCATCCAACTCGTGACGCGTTGCCAGCCTACTGTTCCATAGTCCACCAGTGTCGAAAGCGTGCCGCTGGTGATACCTACAACCGCCAGCCCGGAAGCCACCACCAAGTAGAACAAAGATCGCATGACATTCTCCCTCTAAAGAGTCCACAAACATGTGAGAAACTAAGTGCGGCACAGTGCGCGCATCTTTAGATAGAACGGAATCAATTGCGATTCCTTACCAGACACAGTCTGTGCCCTAATCCCGAATTGGACGTGTCCACGTGCTTTCGCCGACGGGAAGAATTGTTTGTGAAAGACGTTCTAGATGGTGAAGGCAGGACATGAGACCCTGCCAAGTGTTTCAACCATCTCTTTTCGGAGTACGTTCCATGCGATGTGTATTTTCAGTTGCGATGATTGTGGGCAGCATATTGGCAAACCTGACCAGTGCGGGTGACAACTGCTCGGCGCAAATTGTTCCGCAGTCAGTCGCGCAGCCCGTACCGCAATCGGTCGTTGTCCAACGCTCTACGATCACGGTGCAAGCGGTGTCGACACCGGTTAGCCCGCAACCACAAAAGCTTGACTCGCTCAAGCAGCAGGTTGATGCATTTACCGAGAACTGTACCAGCGAACGCAAGCTGGCAGAGCAAGTTCTGGCCGGCGCCAAGGAGCAAGTCAGCAAGTCGGAGCAAGCTCAAACTTTGCTGTTCAAACGCATCAGCTTTGTTCGAGACTTGATGAACTCGCCCTGCTTGGAAATCTGCCTCAATGGCCAGATGTACAGCAAAGAGACGATCGCCACTGTTCTAGGCGAGATGGTCGACAACTATGAGAAAGGCGACAAAGGCCACAAGGCACTAACCGAGGCTCTGGTAACGGCACAAACTGGCCTGGAGAAAGCGGTCGAAAAAGAAGGTCGCTGGTTGGCTAATCAGAAAGCCTTATCGGCCAAGGTAGCTGCCATCGCAGACGCGATTAAGCAACGAGATCAGCAGGCTGCTAATGTCAAACGCACAGAAGAGGCCCGCAAAGCCTTAGACGAAGCTTTCAAGCTCGCTGACAAGCTGACCAAAGAGGCCGAAGGCGTTGCCGCGAGCACAACACCAGCACGCGAGATCCCAACCAGCACGGCGCTCAATCCAGCCACCAACGTTGGCAACCAAGTTCAAAGTCTAATTGACCATGTTGAGAGCAACATTCACGAGTAGTCGAAACTTGTGAATTGGCGAACGCCTCGCACGCTACTCGGAAGGGATGGTTCAAACACCATCCCTTCTGCGATTTTTGCCAGAGCGCATTGATAGCAGGAACTGGGTGATTGGCTATCGAGCGGGAACAGCTTCAATGGCAGGCTCAGGTGCGGGTGCCTTGGGCGCTGGTGGTTTGGGTGCGGGCTTGGCCGGCATGGGTTCCATGGGTTGCACGGGGCCTTCTGGATAGTCGCGGCCGTACATTCTGGCTCGACGTGCTGCCGCTTCTTGCTGTTTGTGGATGGCGTACCACTGATTGTTGGCCCAGAACTCGGCGTACAGCCGATGGTAGAACTCGGCGTGGTTCGCACACAGACCGGACCCGGACCCGCAACCGCCACCACAAGAATTACACGCGTTGTAACTCGGCTGAATGATCGGGGCTGAAATAACCGGCGCGGGCGCTGCATGGACATGTCCACAGGGGCAGGTCGCACCCACATGCCCATGTCTGACAACAGCCCCCAGAGGTTGCTGAGCCCAGGTGAGTAGCGGTGTCGAAACCAAACCCAACCACGCGACAATCATGACAGAACGCATTTCAAAAACCCTCAAAAGCAGGCGCAGCAGTACATCAAGTGGTAAACCAAGTGCTCCGGTGGCATCATAGTTACTAGGAATTACAAGTCAAATCTCAGCCAAAGCTGGGCGATCACAGAGACGGAAGTTACGTCCAAAGTCTGGCGACTTCGGCTACGGAATACAGAATGTCCAAAGTCTGGCGACTTCGGCTACAAAGAGTGAAAAGTCCAAAGTCTGGCGACTTCGGCTACAGGAATTGGGGGTTGGCTGGCAAGTTGGGTGGTCGATAGGATTGGTCACGCTGCAATTTTTCTTGAACCGATGGATGAAAGATTGCATCCTGGGGGATCGTTCGGCGTCGGTAGAGATTGGGACCAAACCAGCGCATGCGCGGTGGGGTGCTGTCGTGATCAAATTGTTTGCGAGGTACATACTCCAAGAGGTGCCAAGCGCCGATGGTTGAGTTGTGCGCAGTGGCCATGACATCTGGCCGCGAGATATCCGAGTCGGTCTGGCCTAAGAAGTAGTCGCACTGACGATTAATGAGTTTGCAGCCCTGCTCGGCAGCCTCGTCGTACATCCATTTTAAGGCAATTTTGGCCAGCCCATTATCCAGCTCCGGATAGCCACCGCCGACATCGGCGTGAGCTCCCGCAAACCAGCGCTCTTTGAAGCTGGCGTGTTGCGCAAGTGGGTCGGGCCGGAATATATTAGCGCCGAAACAGGCGCGGTGTTCATCAATCGAAACAGCATGTCGCACATGCACAATCGATGGGTTGTTGGCCGAGTGGGGAACGGTTCTCAAGTTCCAAATGAAACCAAACGAACTGACTGTATCCCATACGCCCACAAAGTGAATTTTGATTTCCTGTTCGAGCCCAAAACTATACTTGAAGCGATTGGCCGAGCGAAAGCGTTTGCCGACCAATAAACTGCGATCATCATCGGCAAAGATGGCCCAGCCCATGCGATCGAGCTCGTCTAATTCCGGACGTGCTAAGCTTAGGAAGTGTATCATGCCCGCCAGCGCCCGCACGGTGTAAGCCCCGCGACTGAAGCCAAAGAGGTAGATTTTGTCGCCCGGTCGATAATGCCGGCACAGAAAACGATAAGCCTTGCAGACATTCTCGCGGACACTGTGTCCGATGCCCATATCCAGCTTGCGGCTGAGTCGTTTACCGAACCAAGTTAACTTGGTCGGATCGGCTATCGTACCGACGCCCGAATCATAAAAGGTCAGTTGCTCGTCGGATCGCTCCAGCGATCGATAAAGTCGCAGTACATTGGTCGAGTCGCAGGTGACATCGTTACTGGTGCCATCGCAACAGATCACGATGTTCTTAGTTCTAGTGTACTCGGGCATGGTTATCTCGCCGGTCGTGTCGGTCCCTACTTGGTTTGTGACAAACCACTGTAACGACCTGAGACCATCGGAGCCACCGCTGCCAAGCGGTGGACGATCAAACCTTATGCAACCACCGTCTGGCGACGGTGGCTACGGCGACGGTGGCTACGGCGACACTTGGCTACGGCGTAAAAGGCGTGGAGCCCTTGACGAACACTATTACACGATATAGTGTATTGCCACGGGAGAGTTGGGAAATGGCAGTCAAGCGGAAGAAGTCAAGTTGCAGTGGCGGCGAGAGCCGATTGAAAAGCCGGCCGTTGCTGTCGCCTGTACAAGCGGCCGGGTTGCAAGCGGTTTTCAAAGTGCTCGGTAACGATACGCGTTTGCGACTTCTGCACGCTTTGGTGCGAGCCGAAGAAATGTGCGTCACTGAATTGGCCAAGTCTTTGGGCATGCGACCTCAAGCGGTTTCGAACCAATTGCAGCGTTTGCTAGACCTTGGAATCTTGGTCGCTCGACGCAGCGGCAACAATATCTATTACCGGATCCACAACGGCTGTGTCGAACCACTCCTAGAACTGGCCTTGTGTTTAACCGAGGCTGATTGCCAGCCCGCGACCAGTCGAGCGATCGCGAACGAATGTAATTCCAAATAACGAGGAGACAAAATGTTGCAGCTCATCGCCCTGGCCTTATTAACCTGGCCAGACTCCGCTCTGTGTGCCGACGGGGTCGACCCTGTCGACAAGAATGCACAAAAAAGTGAAGGCACTTTTGTACAAGCTCTGTGGCTCGTGCAAGCAGTTGGCAGCTGGTCGGATGCTAACGCTAAAGACTTGGCGATCAAAACGCAGTTGTTCCAAGCCCTGAAAGATGGAGCGATTCAGTCCTCCGAAGCAGAGCTGCTGATACCCCAACCGCGATTTGCGACGTTAGCAGGCATCGACAAACAACTTAGTGTAGATGAAATTAAACAAGCAGTTGAGACTATGATTCCAGCTTCCCGTAAAAAACTTGCGCCTGAGACGCTTAAGCATCTAGACCTGCTGACGACCTCTTTTGATATGATCGATCCGTCCCACCACGCGTCGATCGAATCGCTGGCCGGCTGGATTGCTAAAAACTATCAGTCAGGTCATGGATTACATGTCGTGATTGTGTGTACCGGTAATTCGCGTCGCAGCATGATGGGAGCCTGTATGGGGAATTTGGCCGCCGCCTATTACGGTTTCGATGACCTGCATTTTCATTCCGGTGGGACCGAGCCTTCGGCGTTTAACTCGCGAACCGTCGCTACGCTGAAAGCGATTGGCGTCGACATTGAGTCGACCGGGAAAGAAGCGCCGCGTGGGCAGCCACAAACGGCCAACCCTGTTTATCTAGTGAAGTGGGGTGAAAGCTTGCAGGCTGAAGAGTTTTCAAAACACTACGCTGATCCCGTCAACCCTCAATCCAACTTCGCAGCCATCATGGTCTGCAGCGAAGCGGACTCGGAGTGCCCGACCGTCCAAGGTGCCTCGCTCAGGCTGTCGCTGCCCTTTCTGGATCCGAAAATCTACGATGGCAGCAACCTGGAGTCAGCCAAATACGATGAACGCCGCGATGACATCGGTCGCCATGTTCTCAGCGCACTGAGCAAAGCCCGTAACCTCTTGAACCAGCGGTAATCGGTCCACAAAATTTCCTTTTTCCAGGTAAGAGATTCACACCAGCCTGCGTCTCAAGATTGTCTCGGGCTGTTCCGCAGGATTGTCTCCTTTTGCTCCGCAAAAGGAACTGTCCTTTCGCGGAGCGAAAGGAGACAATCTTGTGTTAATCTTTGCGGAAAAGGATGTGTGTCATGCAGGTTGCGAGTCGGATGGTAGTTTTGGGGCTGGCGCAGTTCAGTTTGCAGTTCAGTTTGCAGTTCAGTTTGCTGTTCAGTCTGATGCTCAGTTCAACCTCTAGTCTGACGGGCAGGCTTCGAGCGGCCGAGCCGAAAGCGAATCTTGTTCGCAGCGAATACCGGCCATTGGTGCCTCATCGTTTGATGTCACTGCTGCATGCGCCTGAAGTCCACGAAGAATTGGGATTGAGCACCAAGCAGGTGGCTGATCTCGAAGCTCGGTTTGCGGAAACCGATGGCCAGTGGTTTCGATCGAGAATTCTCAAACCCCAAGAACAATTCGCCGAACTCGATCGACTAGAAGCGGATACTCGGCAATGGCTGGCCAAGAACTTTCAACCATCGCAGGTCTCCCGACTGAATCAACTGGAGTGGCAATCGCTGGGGACGCGAATGCTACTGCGCGACGATTTGGCAGCGAAGCTCAAGCTGACCTCGCAGCAACAACAAAAGTTTGCTGACATCGCCAAGCAGTCCAAGGATGGCCGTGAAGCCAATGAACGCGAGAACAAGAGCTTGCGCACTCTTCTAACCGAAGAACAGCACCGCAAGCTTCCCGATATTGTCGGCCAGGTATTTGATACTCAAAACCTTCGTCGCATCTATCCCTTGGCCCCCGAGTTTGTGTCGGTGGAACAATGGGTGAACTCGGAACCATTGACGCTTAAGTCCTTGCGCGGCAAAGTGGTGCTGGTCCACTTCTATGCCTTTCAATGTCATAATTGCCAAGCCAACTTCGACATCTATCGTCGCTGGCACGACTCTCTCGCTGAAAAGGGAGTCGTCTTGATCGGCATTCAGTCGCCCGAAACGAATACCGAACGCGACCCCAAGGCGGTTTGCAAAGCTGCCCTGGACGAGAAGCTCGAGTTTCCCATTATGCTGGATCTTAAGATGGATAACTGGAACGAGTGGGCCAATACGATGTGGCCTACGGTTTACGTCATCGACAAAAAAGGATATTTGCGTCACTGGTGGCAAGGCGAATTGAATTGGAAAGGTGCCACTGCAGACAAGACAATCGAAGAGGTCGTCAATGCTGCGCTGGCAGAGTGATTTAGACTCCACTCGATTGTGTCAACGGTGCGTGAAGCAGTGAGTGAGCCAGACATGTGGGTGCAGCGCCTCACTGCCCCCGAACCAGAAAGAGGCGAAGCTCTCGAAGAGTTGCGAACGGTCTTGCAGCGTGGCCTGTCACGCTCGCTGAGCAATCGATATGGACGACCGTTTCAAGCCGATGACATTCTTCAAGAAGCCTTGATACGCATTTTGAATTCACTGGATCAGTTTGAGGGGCGTAGTCATTTTCTGGTGTGGGCCATGACGATTGCGACTCGCGTCGGCATCTCTGCGCTACGTCGCAGCTACAGCCGCGAAGTTTCGCTTGAGGCCCTCGATACTCATGATTGCTTGCACATTGATCTTGTCGATCAAGGGAGAACGGATCCGACCAGCCTGGCAGAACGGCGCGAAGTTTTGAGTTTCTTAAACGAGCTGATCGAAGAAAAGCTCACCGCGCGGCAGCGACTGGCGATACGGGCCATGCTGGAAAACGTGGCCATCGATGAACTGGCTCGCAAATTGAACAGTCAACGCAACGCGGTCTATAAACTGGTGCACGATGCTCGGTCGAAGCTGAAACACGGACTTGAGCAACGTGGCTACACAGCCGAACAAATCAGTCGCATTTTTCAAGAAGGTTCGCGCCAATGGCACTGACCAACCAGCAAACAACTAATTTGGTCCACATGATCCTCACCGTCGCCCCTGATGCGATTGACTGCGAAGAGTGTTTTGGACGAGTCGCAGAATACGCTCAGTGGCAGCTATCGCATCAACCGTTGCCTGAGGGGCTAACGGCTATCGAGCGACATTTGCAACAGTGCCCGTGTTGCCGGGACGAATACTTGGCGTTGCTCGAAGGGCTGCGGGCAATCGGGTTTTAAGCAAGGTAGCCACCGTCGCCAGACGGTGGACACGATTCGCGACAACCCGACAAAATAAGCCGTAGGCGTTAGCCTCGGTTTCCGAACGTCACGATGATGGTTGCATTAACCGGGGCTAAACGCCCACGGTTTAGTCGTCCACGATGATGGTTGTAAAAAACCGGGGCTAACGCCCACGGTTTAGTTGAACCGGGGCTAAACGCCCACGGTTTAACCAGCTATTGGGCAGGTTCGCTTTGAGCGCCTTCGGCGATGGCGTAGATTCGATTGCGGTTGGCGATAAACAGCGTGTCATTGGCGGCCACGGGTGTGGTGAAGACAGCGCTATCCATGTTGAACTCGTTAATCTTTTCCATCTTATCCGACAGTTTGAAGATCGCGACTTCACCTTCGTCATCGGTGATGTACACGCGATCTTCGACGATCAAGGGTGAGGCCCAGGAGGCGGCGAACATGTCGTAGGTCCAGTGAGGCTTGCCCGACTTGGCATCCAAACAATGGAACATACCGCTGAAGTCGGCGATGAACAGCAAGTTATTCTTGATGGCCACGGTACCGCAGGTGCGGTGCATGGTCTTGGGGAAATCTTCGGGGTCTTCACCGACGTAATGCCATACTGCCGCCGAGTTGGGATTGTCGCGTTGGAAGTCACCGTCTTTTGCGACCATGGCTTGCAAACGTTTGTGGCCAATCGGCGTTTCGGGTGATTTCGAATTAAAGACTTGGGTGGGGCTCACGTCGCCGCGCTTGGTGGGATCGATACACCACAGGTGACCGTTGCCTTCACCATGTTCTGGATCCTCACCAACGGCGACATACACCAAACCATCATAGATAACTGGCGTAGCAATAACGTGATTGCGAGTGGCGGAGCCGCCCAGCACGTAGAGTGAATCTTTGGGATTGCAGTCAAACTTCCACAGCAGTTTGCTTTTGCCGTTTTCGCCAGCTGGATCGAAGCTGTATAGCCAGCCATCGCCACTACCGAAGATCACTTGTGCCTGGCCGCCCAGTGTGCCATAGGTTGGCGAAGACCATTGTCCGTGTAGGACATTGGGGCCCGGCGAATTGTCGGTCCACAAGACTTTGCCAGTTTCGCGGCTCATAGCTATAAAACTTGGTGCGTTACTGGCCGGCAGATTAACGTGTCCTTCGTCCACACCGTTGGAAGTGTTAACAAACAGCATGTCGCCAGCGCAAGTGACTGAGCAGCTGCACATGTTGTGCTGCGATACGCCCAGTTGCTTCATCATGTTGACTTTCCAAATCACATCAGCTTCATCTTTGTTCTCGTTGGGTTCTTCTTTGAATGGCCCATCGTTTTCGCCGTCGTGGAAGCCCTGAGTATCCAGGCACACCACTTCACCGCGATTGGTGACGTACCATAGCTTTTCTCCATCGACCAGCGGAGCGGCGCATACGCCTTGATCGGGCCAGTCATGCACGCGGCCGGTGGGCAGTTTTTCGTTGGAGTGTTGCCACAGGAACTTGCCATCTTTCTCTGAAAAGCAGACCAGGCAACCCAAATCGACGGTCGCTGGGTAACGTTTCAGATATCCATGGCCGTTGTTGGTACCCACATAAACTTGTCCATTGGCAACCACTGGGTTGCCATAAGTTTCTGAGCCGAGGGCAGCGGACCACTTAACGTTCTTGCCCGATTCGACATCCCATTCGGTGGGAATGTTCGTCGCATCAGGTGTGTTGTTACGTAGGGACGAACCCATGAATTGAGGCCAATCCTTGGGACCGACCTGCAGTTCCTTGATGAGCTTCAAAGATTCTGCAGTCGGATCGTACTGAGCATGCACGCCCGCACTGGTGGCTAGTTGAGCCGCCAGTCCGAGGCACAGGGAAAGCCAAAGTCTTCGCATGATGGTTAACCTAATTTCAAATTCAAATTTTAGATATCAACTATTGGGCGTTACAGTTACGTTGTCGATGTAATATTCAGCCACACTGGCGTTGCCGAACATTCCAGGGCTGCCTTGCAAGTTGGGCGTCTCGTCAGTGGCTTCAATGCTCCAAGCTTCTGGTTCGCTTTCGCCCCGCGGCCAGATTTTGCCTTTGAGCGTCACACCGCCAGCACCGGTTTCAGCTCGGAATTTCATGGTGTACCACTTGTCGTTTTGCCATTCGAATGGGATGCGTTTAGCGAATCGCAACTGCAAACGCGAGGTCCAGGAGCGAATCTCTAGTTCATTGTTGCCCATCAAGTCCAGGGTGTAACGCTGGTTGATAAGGCCCATGTCGGGTCGTCGTTCGCCATCTTTGGGAGCATAGAAATCTGCTTGCACGGTGTAATCGTGGAAGCGTG
The DNA here is from genome assembly GCF_056494185.1 of Rania fehmarnensis. Classification (NCBI taxonomy): domain Bacteria; kingdom Pseudomonadati; phylum Planctomycetota; class Planctomycetia; order Pirellulales; family Pirellulaceae; genus Rania; species Rania fehmarnensis. Next base: position 7,468,455 of record NZ_CM151398.1, on the reverse strand, counting down.
TCCAACCCATCCAGCTCTGACTGCGGGTTCCCTTGGGGATCGTCTTTACTTTAACTAGTACGGACTCACCTTCAAAATCGATCGGTTTGTGCCGGTAAGCAACTCCGATCCAGGTGGGGGGAACCTGTTTGTCATTGAAGTCGAATTTCCATGGCAGCACTGGAATAATTCGAACTCGGGCCGCGCTAGTCAACTCGCCGCTTTTGGCTGTGACCTTGGCGACCTGGTGGGCCGCATCGGCATTGGCCTTGAAAGAGCCGCTCTCAACTGCCGCAGGGCCTTCAACCGCGAACTGGGCATCGTCGATGACTTTGATGAACTGACCAATCTTGTTGTAGCCCCGCACCTGGTACTTAAACTCTTGACCGGGTTTGACGGTGGCTTCAACCGGTGCGATTTGAATGTGAGCGATCTGCAAGTCTTGATCGCGCGGTGTTTCGGCCGGCGGAGGCGGTATGGGATCGGCTTGAGGCTGGCTGCCTTCCTTGCCGATGCAGTAGAGTGCCTTGGTCGTGGCCACATAAATGCGACCGTGCGAAATAACGGGCGACGCAAAGATCTCTTCGCCATTGAGACGCACGCGGGCAACTTCTTCTAAGCCATTTTCCGTTGGCTTCAGTACCCAGTAATTGCCGGTTTGTTCGGTGACATAGATCTTGCCATCGGCCGTGACAGGTGAACTGAAGACGATGCGTCCCAGTTTCTTTTCACCTACCAGCTTGCCGCTGGAGCGGTCGACGATCAGCATTTGTCCGCCGTCTTCCATGAAGTAGACACGGTCGCCGATCACGGCCGCTCCGGAACGGCTGACAGTTTTCTTGGGGATCTTCCACAGTAATTTGTCTTCGCCGATCTCACCTTCAGCTCGGCCATCAAAAGCCAGCACCGCACCCAGCACATCAGTGTTGCTGACATTGCGTTCGCCGTGGCCGATATAGACAATGTTGTCGACGACTACTGGTGGTGAATTAAGTCCGCGGGTCGAAGCGTGATAGCTCCAGATCGTTTTGCCGGTGCGAGGTTGGAAGGCATAGACTGAACCATCGCCGGCACCCACGACCATCGCGGCTTGACCATTGAAAGTTGTAAAGATCGGCGTACTGTAGGTGGTATCTTCGGGCCGCAATCGCGTGCTCATGAACCACACTGCCGCGCCGGTGCGTTTATCAAACGCTACGAAACGGTGAGCTGGAATGGCATTTTCGCCGTATTGCGTCATCACACCGCTGATGATCACCAAGTCATCGAAGACGACTGGAAAGTTCGTACGACCGCCGTAGGTGCTCAGCATGCCGTACTCTTCGCTCATCGAGTGTTCCCAAATGAGCTTGCCGGTGTTGCCATCCAGGCATTGGAATTGGCAACCCAGTCCGAGCACAAATACGTTGCCGGTGGTCGGATCGCCTACGACACTCGACCAACCCACGCGTTCGGCTGGGGCATCGGAGAGGTACACATTGTGAACGCTTTCCCAAACGAGCTCGCCCGTAGCTGCATCCAAGCAGACGGTGCTTTCACCTTCCTTGGTCGTTTCAGCTTCGTGGCGGCAGACGAGATAGATCTTGCCATTCATCACGATCGGCGTCGATCGCGAAGGATACTCGGTCTTAGACCACAGCAAGTTCTCACCCTTGGGAGACCATTTATCCACCAAGTCCTTTTCGCGCGAGACACCATTCATTTCTGGCCCGCGCCACATGGGCCAGTCCAGCGGATCGGCCGCCACGGTGAAGCCGGCGGCCACCTGCACCAAGGCGATAACCAATAATCCGAAACCATATTGCCAACGACTGTTAGCGACACTGGTTAGATGTCGCCACAGAGTATCCAGACGCGTCATCTCGATCCCACCCTTACTCGATTGAATTCAATGGAACGATCTCCTGCAGACCCCTAGTATCTTCAAAAGTCCGTACAACCTGCAAGGTGGGGCAAAAGAGGAGGCTGGCTCAACAACTCCAACCGCACTGGTCAAATCCCGTCATCGAGCGTAGTCAAACTAAATCGAATTCCAGTTAAACGGCATTAACAATGTCGAGATTCCACGATTTCATTTGACAATCATCTCACACAACCTACGGTTTCTATAAGAAGTTGCTTTTCTAACCCGTTCCCTGCCCTAGAGTACGCCAAAATGCAGAATCTGAACCGCAAACTCGTCCGTTTCTTCACCAGCGAAGATGGCCCAACTGCAGTGGAATACGCTGTAATGCTGGCCCTGATCGTGGTTGTTTGCTTGGGTGCCATTACATCCATCGGCAGCCGAGCCCGCACGACGTTTACGAACGTCGCCAACCAATTGGGTGGCTAATCGCCCAGGATTTCAAATTTGAACTCTGACAATTGGAGAGCTGTTACAATATCGGAGGCCGCCTGTCACCTCTATCTGACCTGAGCTCCTCCGATGTTTCACCTCCCGCCTCAGCCATGCCTTCTAGGCATTACTACAATCGCGATTTTTTTGCTCGCTGCTGGTGCAGTTTATGGCCAGCAAGAATGGAGTCGCTTTCGCGGCGAAAACGGTTCGGGAGTGGTCGCCCAGTGCGCCGCTCCGCTGCCGTGGAAAGATACGGATATCGCCTGGCGCGTTAGCTTGCCTGGTAAAGGCAACGGCTCTCCCATCATTCATGGCGAAGCTGTCTACGTGATGAGCGCCGACCCAGATACGGCTGAGCGCTATCTTCTCAGCTACGACTTGAAAAGCGGCGTCGAGCGCTGGCGAGCCAGCTTTCCATCCAGTCCCCATCCGCTGCATGCCCGCAGCAGTTATGCCTCCTCGACACCCTGCGCTGATGAGAGCGCAGTGTATGCTGCGTGGGGTGCGCCAGACGGTGTCGTGCTGAAAGCCTTCACGCATGATGGCAAGGAACTTTGGTCGCGCACTATGGAGCGTTACCTCAGCCAACATGGCTTTGGTAACTCTCCGATGCTGGCCGATGAAAAACTGATTCTTGTTAACAGTCAAGATGCTGAAGAGCTGCCCGCTGGTGTCGATCCCGGTCAGTCTCGCATCACCGCGTTTAATCCCAAGTCCGGCGAAACGATTTGGGAAACACCGCTGCGCACGACGCGTGTCTGTTATGGCGTGCCGGTAGTGATCGAAGATGAAGCGGGCCGTAAGCAACTACTCATGAACGAAACGGGTGAAGGTCTCTTTGCTCTGAATCTTCGAACCGGCGAGCGCGTCTGGAATCGCAAGACCTTTACCAAACGCTGCGTCTCCAGCCCAGTGGTCATCGGTGGCTTGGCTATAGGTACAGAAGGTTCCGGTGGTGGAGGGAACGTATTGTTTGCGGTCGATACCAATCGCAGCCATGAATTGGTTTTTGAGATGCGCAAAGCCGCCCCCTATGTGCCCACGCCGGTGGGCATAGGTCAGTTCATGTTCACTTGGGACGACAAAGGCATCGTCTCTTGCGTACTGCTACCCAGAGGCGAAGTGCTGTGGAGCGAGCGTATCGGTGGCAATGTCTCCTCCTCTCCCGTTATCGCCGGCGATAAACTAATCGGTGTCAGCGAAGAGGGCATCGTCACCATCCTGGCCGCGGATAGCCAGTTCCATAACTTCGGCAAAGTGGCTCTAGGTGAAACGACCCGCGCTACGCCCGCACTCCACGCTGATTGTGCTTTGTTTCGCAGCGATTCCACTCTTATTCGTGTTGGCAAATGACCGCCTCGCTCAATCGACAGGTATTGCTGCCGCTGGTAGGAGCCTGTTTGATTGCGGCTATTGGACTGGCCACACTCAGTTTTTCATGGGCCGATCGACAATCGGCCTCCGAGAGTCGAGCCCGACTGGCGACCGTTTCCAAGACGCTGGCCGATACGTCATTTCCCATCGATGCGCGAGTGCTCGAGATACTGCGGAACATCAGTGGACTAGAGTTCGTCGTCTGTGACAGCAATGCGAACTTGCGCGCACACAGCGCGGGTATCGACCAGGCAAACGCCACGCAAGTATTGGCACAACTCAGCCTGCACGACGCAGCCCAACGGACTTTTACCAATCTATCGCTCAGTCAACCACTGCAACTGGGCGAGCAGTTTTACCGAGTAGCGACACTACTGCGACCATCGAGCCCAGATCGGTTGATGATCTTGTTGGAACCGCAAGCCAAACGACAGGAACAGCTCACGCAATTGGCGCTGATGCCGCTGCTGACCGGCCTGGCTACATTGATGCTGGTTGGCGCGGTGGCCCTGGCTGTCTCCCAGCGGTTAGTGCATCGCATCGGAGATGTTGAGCGGCAGGTGCAACGGATCGCTCAGAATCAATTGCAAGAAGTAACGATCGCCGGACCCGATGACGAAGTGGCCAGCTTGGCTCGATCGGTTAATAGCATGGCTAGCGAATTGCGCAGCATGTGGCGCACGATTCGCGAAACCGAACGCTCGCGACTGCTCAGCCAAGTCGCCAGCGGACTGGCACATCAACTTCGCAACGCCATCACCGGCATTCACCTGGCGGTACAACTCCATCGCCGCGATTGTCCGCTCAGCAATCAAGAGAGCCTGGCAGTGGCTGAAAGCGAACTGGCCCGCACGGCAGCCTACATCCAGCAACTCTTGCACTCCGCCGCCGGTAGAAAGCAAACAATCGAAGCAGCGCCGCTCTGGGCAGTCATCGATCAATCGCAATCGTTGCTCGAGACGATCGCTCAGCATCGTCGCATTTCCCTCAAGTGGCAGCGCGATGCGCAAGCTGAGTCGATCACCATTAAGGATTCACAGCTCCTTCGCTCGGCGGTCATGAACCTGGTGCTCAATGCACTCGATGCGGCTGGTGCTAGTGGCGATGTGACGGTGCAGACTGAACGTTTGTCGGCAACCAATAAGACGCGCATCACTGTCAGCGATTCAGGGCCAGGACCAACACCAGAGATGAGCGAACATATATTTGATCCGTTCGTATCCAGCAAACCCGAAGGACTGGGCGTGGGACTGGCCGTCGTCCGCTCCGCTGCTGAAGTACTAGGTGGCACTGTTCGGTGGCAACGAATCAATCAACGCACTGTCTTCGAATTTGAAATCTGATGTCTGAGCTCGGAAGCTTTAAGCAGGAGGCGGTGGTGGCGGAGTGGCGAACTTCGGAATGGCTGGTTCGGGCAGCTCTTTGACCAGCCGCTGAATAATCTTCTCGTTGGTCAGACCGTCGGCTTGAGCTTGGAAGTTAGTGCTGATGCGATGTCGCAAGACGGGCACTGCGATCCTACGCACGTCGCCGAAGTCGATGCTGAATCGACCATCCAGAGCTGCCATCGCTTTGGCCCCGTTGATCAAGAACTGTCCTGCCCGCGGACCGGCACCCCAATCGACCATGTCTTTGATAAAGCCGGGCGCCCGCTCGTCAGCTGGCCGCGTGGCGCGTACCAGGTGAGCCACATATTTCACCACGTGCGGACTGACGGCCACGCTGTGAACAAGTTTCTGAATGTTCAAAATTGCCCGGGCCGTGAGAATCTTGTTGACTTCGGGTTTTTCATTGCGAGTGGTGGCCAGCAGAATCTTCTCTTCCTCATCGGCGGTGGGATAACCGACTTGGATATTGAACATAAAGCGATCCAACTGGGCTTCCGGCAGCGGATAGGTGCCTTCTTGTTCGATCGGGTTCTGGGTAGCGATGGTAAAGAAGGGATCGGGCAGGGTGTAGGTTGAGCGACCAACGGTGACTTCGCGCTCCTGCATGGCTTGCAACAGAGCAGCTTGAGTCTTGGGCGGCGTGCGGTTGATTTCGTCGGCCAGCAGAATGTTGGTGAAGATCGGCCCTTCAACAAAGCGAAATTCGCGCTTGCCCGCTGCATCTTCGTCCAGCACATTGGTGCCCGTGATGTCCGAGGGCATCAGGTCAGGCGTGAACTGAATGCGCTTGAAGCCGACATCCAAAATGCGGGCCAGCGAACTGACCATTAACGTCTTAGCCAGACCCGGCACACCTTCCAGCAAACAGTGACCGCGGGTAAAAATGGCTGCTAGCAATTGTTCGATGACTTCTTCTTGGCCAATCACGACCTTGGCCAGCTCTTGGCGCATGACCGAGCTGTGTTCACGGAACTCGCGAAGCAGATCACCGATGTTCTTGGGCTTGGTCGACACGCAATAGACCTTGTCGAGGCACTATAATAAGTATGTAGTCACCGAGCGGGCTTCTCTTTTTTGACGCAGGGACTGCTCGCACCGCAGACGACCACGCGCAGAAAAGCATCGCTCATGACACATTGTTACCGAAATTTGCTTCGCTGGGGACCAGCCATGCATCGAACGTCGTTCACCTTTGTGCTGGCGCTCCTGGCGTGGGTGGGCGGTGCGATTCAATTGCCCTGGCTTACCCAAAGTGTGCAAGCTCAAGGGGTTTTGCCTGCTGGGGCCGGCGGTGCCAAGCAACTGGATAGCGCCAAGGTGGAAGCGGCGATCCGGCGGGGCGTGACCTATCTCTGGAATGTTCAAGCCGATAATGCCGATGGCGGTTGGCCGGAATATGGAGGCTACAACTACGGAGCCAGCTCACTGGTGGTGTTGGCCTTGCTCAACTGCGGAGAAAAAGCCGATTCGGTCAAAATGCGCAAAGCCCTCAACTACTTGCGTCGAGCCGAGCCGCAAATGACGTATACGGTCTCGTTGCATACGATGGTCTTCTGTGCGCTGGGTTCTAAAGCTGCCGAGGATCTGCCGATCATCGAAAGGAATTGTCGATGGCTGGTCAAGATGCAACAAGAAGACGGCGGCTGGGGCTATCCCGAGGGTAACACCGATCCATCCAATAGTCAGTTCGCGCTGTTGGCGTTGCATGAAGGTCAGCGCGTCGGTGTGCGACTGGCCGACGATCCGGTACAGAGCCAACGCGTCTGGAACGAGTGTTACGCCAATGCCGAGAAGTACTGGCATAGTATCCAAGCTGACGACGGTGGTTTTCCCTATCGCAATGAACCGGGGAGTCGAGGCAGCATGACCTGCGCGGGCATTGCCTCGTTGATCATCACGGCCAGTCAGTTGAGCAGTCTAGAGGCCCAGATCGACAATGGGCAGATCGCTTGTTGCGGAGGTGGCGACGACCGTAAAAATCGATTGCAGGCGGCCATGCGTTGGCTTTCCGCTAACTTTGCGGTCAACACCAATCCCATGCACAGCAATTGGCACTTTTATTATCTGTATGCGCTCGAGCGCGCCGGCCGAATGACGGGCACCCGGTTTATTGGCAACGCCGATTGGTATCGCGAGGGCGCGGCCGAATTGCTTGGTCATCAACAGCCGGGAGGCTTGTTCAATTCGCATTCCACCGCAGAGCGCGATCCACAAGTCAACACTGCTTTGGCCCTGCTGTTTCTCGCCAAAGGCAAACGACAGGTGGTCATTAGCCGAATGGAGCATAGCCCTCGCAATCGCGAGGACTGGAACATTCATCGTCAGGCGTTGCAACATTTGACCATGGCCACCGAAAGTGTCTGGAAGCGCGAGCTGGCTTGGCAAACGGTCGATATCGCCGATGCCAGTGTGGCTGATTTGCTCGAGACGCCGGTGCTTTTCATCAGTGGTCGTAAAGCGCTAGAACTCAACGAGGCGCAGCGCGACAAGTTGCGTGAGTATGTTGAACAAGGTGGATTCATCTTTGCTGAGGCATGCGATCAAGACGGTTGTATGGGGGCAGCCTTCGAAGAGTCCTTCAAAAAATTTGTGGTGGAAACCTTTGATAAACCGCTAGAAAAGCTGTCACCCGATCATCCAATCTGGAGCGTGGAAGCGCGAGTTGATCCCAAGAACTTGCCGCACGATTTCTGGTTGTACGGAGTGCAATCGTGCTGTCGCTTGGGTTTGGTTTATAGCCCGATCAGTCTTTCATGCCGCTGGGAATTGAATGCGCCGTATGGTCTCAAGCTAACTCACACACCTAAGACGCAAGCCGAACTGGATAATGCTACCAAGATTGGTATCAATGTCCTGTCCTTTGCCACGGGCAAGCAGTTGAAAGAAAAACTCGATGCAGTGTCGGTGCTGGAAGGTGATTTGCCTTCGCCGCCCGGTGATCGCAATACGCTGTTGATTCCCAAGCTGGAACACGGTGCCGGTGCTGACGATGCGCCGCGATCACTATCAAACTTGATGCTCTGGCTAGACCGCGAGAACCCGTTCCAGATCAGCAACGAACACCGCATGATTTCCATCTCGGAACCCGAACTGGAAAAATATCCAATCGTATTCATGCATGGTCGCGGTACGTTTAAGTTGAGCGAAAAACAACGAGCTGCCTTGAGGCGTTACTTTGAAAACGGTGGATTCTTGTTCGCCGATGCCATTTGCGCGAACGAAGATTTCGCCGTCAGTTTCCGGCGCGAAATGGATTTGATCTTGCCTGGTAAACCGCTGGAGCCATTATCGGGCAATCATCCAATGTTAACCGCCGAATATCGAGGTTACGATGTGCGGCAAGTCACCATACTCGATCCTACTCCGGGTCAGAACAAATTGATCACGGGCGAGCGGAAAACAGTCCCCAAGTTAGAAGTGATTCGTAATGGAGATTTGATTTCAGTTGTGTTTTCACCCCTAGACATGAGCTGTGCGCTGGAGAGTCGACACTCACTGCAATGCCGAGGCTATGTGCGCGATGACGCCGCTCGACTTGGCATCAACATCATCCTGTTTGCGCTACAACAATAACCGCAGGCATTGGTCGCCCACCCTTCTCGATACACCACCACACGACGCTCGCGTCGCAAAAGCACTGAGGCTAAAAAGGACAATCGGTGATGCAGGAAAATACGGTCCCAGATCCGCGGCTAGCGTCTGCGGCTGATGGAAAGAGCCAACAGAATGTGTGGCGTTCAGTCGGTGGTCCGGCGCTGGCTAGTTGCGTGGCGCTGTGGGCTGCGCAGCCGCCACTAGGCTGGAGCGTGCTGGCATGGTTGGCCCCGCTGGGGCTGATCAGTCTGATCGATCGGCCAGCCAGCCCAGGCAGGCAGGGGTATTTCATACTGTGGCTGGCAGGTTGCGTTTACTGGTTGGCAATTCTGCAAGGCATTCGTTTAGCCTTCTGGCCTTTGTACTTTGGTTGGCTAGCGCTCAGTTTGTATTTGGCTATTTATGTGCCGCTCTTTGTGGCCATCGCGCGAAACTTGACGACTTACTGGAAGGTGCCTTTGGTTTGGGCTGCGCCTATCGCTTGGACTGGATTGGAACTGTGGCGCAGCTATTTGTTGACAGGCTATGCTGCTTCGACGCTAGCGCATTCGCAGTATCTGAATCCACTGGTGCTGCAACTGGCCGATCAGTTGGGTGGATATGGAGTCAGCTTCATCATGCTGGCTACCTCGGTCGCTATCTATCGTTTGGTTCAAGGTTCGGTAGCCCGTGCGCAGCCGCGACCGCTGTCGGACCTGGTAGTCGCTGGATGCTGGCTGACGCTGCTGCTGGGATATGGTGCTTATCGCACGAGCGAAGGCGATCGATTGGAAGAGTCTGGCCAGCCCCTGCTGAACGCCGCGCTCATTCAAGAGAATACGCCATCGATGTTCGATGCTGACCCCGATCGCTTACTGAAGGCTTGGACGCGGTACGCAGGCAAGAGTGCCGAAGCTTGGAAGTCGCATCCGCAAATTGATGTCATCATTTGGCCCGAGTCGACTTATACGGCCATGATTCCTTGGACCGAGGATCACACCGTTCGCGACATTCCCAAAGAGCTGAAGGATCTCAACTACGATCGTTACGCGCTGCGCGATAAAGTGGCCGACCTGCAACAGCAGTTTCAACGGAAGACACGCGAACTGCAAGATAATTTACGCCAGGTTCAAACAGCAGTCGCGCTGGCTGACCCACCGGGTGCTGCCAGCGCAGGGCAAGTTGTGCCTGCTGCCGCGATTGGATCCGATGCCAGTATTGCCGCGCTACCGCATTTGCTGGTCGGCAACGATGTGATGGACATGCACGATACTAAGGTCAATCGCTTCAACGCCGCCCTGTTGATTGATCCCGCTGGCCAGATTGTCAATCGTTATGAGAAGATGCACCTGGTCATGTTTGGAGAATACATTCCGCTGGGATGGGCACTCAAATTCTTAGGCGATGCCTTCGGACTAGCGCCGACGGATGCGGGCACGACGGCTCGCGCCTTTGAGATCGGCCAGGTTGTGCTCGCCCCGAGCATATGTTTTGAAAGCATGATGCCGCAAACCATGGCCTGGCAGTTGCGATCGTTGAAAGCCATCGACAAGGATCCCGATGTGCTCGTCAATGTGACTAACGATAGTTGGTTCCGCGGTTCATCCATGCTCGATCATCACTTGGCTTGTGAGGTCCTCTCTGCCATCGAACTGCGTCGGCCGTTTATCATCGCGGCCAACACTGGCATCACCGCTTGGATAGCCGGTTCGGGGCGTATCATCGAGCGGCTCGAGCGTTTACAGCCTGGTTACATTATCGCTCAACCCAAACGCGACAGCCGCTGGGGCTTAACGCAACTATGGGGCGATTTGCCTGCGTGGTGCCTGGCGATAATTTGTTTCGTGTCACCTCTGGTGACTTTTGGTTGGGAGAGATCGAAGCGCGCACATTAACTAACCAATTGCAAAGAAGGGCCCGGGCGTGCAAGGTTGTTCGTACTTCTACTCGTAAATACTGCGAGTAGGAGTAGGAGTAGGAGTAGGAGTAGGAGTAGGAGTAGGAGTAGGAGTAGGAGAGAACCCCTTTGAGCATTGTGTAATCATGGATTACATCCTGACCCAAACGTTACCTGGCATTGATGCCGGGTTACTTCGCACCTGGCTGGGCGAGCGCTGGATGCTGGTCCATCGGGCACACTACGATAGGTCTAGTCGTTGGTCCAGTATCGTTAGTTCGCGCATCAGTCAAACGCAGAGTGAGTTTCGTGATTGGCCCAATGGGCTGACGCGCGCTCTGCAATTGCTCGAGCGACAACAACGAACGTGCCTGATTGTACCTAGTACCACAACAGCGACCTGGATCCAGGCTGGAACGATGCTCAGTCATCTATCCACACTCCATGTTGAGGTGGATCAGTCAACGAGCGTGTATCAGTGGTTCATCAAGGTTCAGCGTCAACTCGATGCTAACAGTGATTCACTGCGGAATTGGCTGTGCATCTCGCCGGGATTGACACCCGCTGAAACAGGGATGGAAGAGTTTCCGATCCAAGACCGAGTGGCCATGGTTCTTGGGCATAGCGTAATCGCCTTGAACGTGCGCACCCGAGGAACGCTCGATCAATTAATGCAACGGCGTTTGCAAGATTCGCGGTTCCCTGTGGGCACTGTTTCGGTGCGTCTGAATCGCACATCAACAACACCGACATCCAAGACTTGTTCGCAGCGGAGGTTCGACCCGCAAGCGGTTGGTTGGTTTGTACCTGCTTCATCCCAACCCGATTGCACGGGCCGCGAACATCCGCTGAAATGTCGCCGGCCCCATACCGCTGTCCAGCCGTTATCGCAGTTGATTGCTCCGATTGAAATGATGCACAATTGGGCTGAGTACTTGGCTCACTGTGTCCGCGGTGATCCAGGACGCAGCGACCGAGCCCACAGCGATCAGGGTATCGCCGAACGTTGGTTCGACCATCGAGCGCTTCTGGATACGTTGCTCAGCGGCCGCTTTCACCAGCCCAGTGCCTTTCAAACTCTGTTGAAGATTCTCAGTGAAGGCCGACTGCGAGCCAGCCACAAGTTACTGCGTGGCGATCGGCCACTCCTGAGTTTCTCCGCTGTGCCTCTGCCCCAGTTGCTGGCGCGTCGAAATTTTCAATCGCATCTGGGGCGTTGGGATTGGGAGCCTTTCGGGCTCTTGATTCGTCGCGACTATTTGCAGCAGGTTGGCGCCAAGCCGGTTATTTATGGCGACGACCGCTTGTATCAGCAATTGTCGGAAGCCGATCGAGCGTTCTACCAGCCGGCCCAGCGCCGATCGGCCAAGTCGTCGGAGCAGGATTGGCAGAGCGAATGCGAATGGCGGCTACCCAACGACTTACGGCTGGTCGATGTACCAACTGAAAGCTTGGTGTTGTTCGTTGAAAGCGAGCATCAGGCACAATCGCTGGCCCACGAGAGTCGCTGGCCCGTTATTTGGCTGCGACGCTGTCAAACTCCGCCGCTGCTAACTGCTTCAGGGCCTCGACGACGTAACTCTGTTCGAACAAGCAGAAACTGAATTCGCGCGAGAAGGCCATCTTCAACTGACGCTGACGAGCGGCCAGTTCTTGCAGTCGCGATTGGGATTGTTGCTGTGCTCCCTGGTTTAGTTCCGCTAATCGCTTGTTGACACGCGTAATCTCGTGATGCCACTGCCACTTCTCGCCCCGCGGTGGAATATTGGCGAGCAATTCACGTTTCGCGTTCAGCAATTCTTCAATCTCACTGCTACTGGCATCGACAAACGCTTCGGGGTGATACCGCAGGTTCCAGGCGGTGGCTTGTTGCTGCTGGGTGGTGGCCCGATTGTCGTTGATCGATTCGCTCGGGCGATGCGCGCCCAATTGCATGTGCAACGTCGCAGTGGCCACGACCATCTGCGGCGGTGCGATTCCAAAGTATTGCGAAATAAGTGCGTCGGTCAGTTGGTCATATTTGCCGCCACCGATGCCATGCATGAAGAGATCGCTGATGACCAGTCGTGCAAACATGGTCGTGATCAAGGCCCGCGGGCGCAGCATTACATCATCGATCGCAAAGTTTTGCCAATCAGATACTGCATCAGCGCTATCGAGTGGGCCTTCAATTGTTGCTTGCCAGCCGGCTTGATCGCTCAGCAGCAGGTCATCGCCCTCCAAACGCACAAACAATCGTCGCCGCGTTGGTTCCGATTGCCGGTAAACCCACCAGGGTGCCTCCAGCCAACCGTGCCTGGAGGACAACACGGGCACTGGATGCGACAGACTGCGAATGTGATTGAGTTGGCGATAGCTGGCCAGTTGCTGGTTGTAAACCTGTTGAAAGCGGGCGATATCGGCAAGGATCGCCAGAGAAAACTTGGCAAAACCCGGCTGGCTGCAAAGTTGACTTAGTGGCAGTTCCAGCGACTTGAGTCCCAGTTCGCCTTCAAATGCATGTCGGCCTTGCGCAATGGCCAGTCCCAAGCGGCCTGTACGTTTGGCGGCTGTCATTACATGCGGCCATAGTTTGCCAACTAGTGGGGCAGGCAGATCGGCCATCAACCCGCGACCAATTCGCTGGGGGAAAGATGCCAACAGATCATGATTGAGGATCGATCGACATTCCCAGGCTATTGCCGGCGAGGGCGCGTCAAACGCAATGCTCTCCGTGCGAAACTGCTCTTGATAGGAATCGGATGCTGCTTGACTGCTTAGAACTCGAATAGCGGGCGAGCGACACAGGTCATTATCGATCACCAGATTCAGCGGTACGACGCCAGCATCGCCTGCCGCCTGGCTGAGCAAAAAATTCTTAAACCACACTCCGGGATGAAATAACTCCGGTTGATGTCCAGCCACTAACCAAGTTGCCGTAGCCATGGCATCGGACTTCTGGTCCTGCAACCACAGATCGCGATAACTCCGCGTGTACCGGAGGGCTGCCTGCCAGGCATCACGTCGCGCAAGTGCGCGCAAGTCGGCCAGCGCAGTACCAGCGATCTGCACACGCGCCATATCACGTTCAAACTCTAGCGGCTGTGGTGCAAACCCACGCCGGGCTCTCAGCATTGCTGCTAGAGAGGGCGTGATGAGTGACTGGCGATTGTCGCTGGGAGCGCGGTACTGAGGTGAGTGGCTTCGTTCAGGCGTGGACGATTTGGGCTTGGCCATTACGGACATTGACATTCTTTGCAAACTCGGTCGTGCGCAGGCAATTGGTATCCACGAGCTTGCATGGCGGCAATGCTGCGTTCCAGGCATTCATTGTAATATCGCAAACGCGTCTCAGCCTCGTCCAGGGCTCCGCCGAACGAACGATTCAGATCCAAGTAGATCAGTGGTACCGGCACTTCGATGATGCGCATGCCAAGCATCGAGGCTTGGACCCACAGTTCCAGTGGCATCGCATAGCCGAAGTCCGTGATATTTAACTGAGCCAAAGCCGATACGCGATAGGCTTTGAAGCCACAAAAGGCATCGGTCAGGCACAATCCCAATCGCTGATTGATCTGGCGCGTGATCTGACGATTGATAAACAACCGCTGAGCCGGCGGTTGGCTATCGCCTGGATATTTCTTCAGGTAACGACTACCCGAAACAATATCAGCGTTTTGACAAGCCGCCACAAATCGCGGAATGCGTTTGGGCTGATGCTGGCCGTCGCAGTCAAGCGTCACCAGGAACTCAAAGTCATGCTCGATAGCATACTGAAACGCGGATACTAGAGCCGCGCCATAGCCGCGATTCTGTGGATGATGAACCACGCGCAGCTGTGGGACCGCTTCCAGTTTTTCAGCCGTACCATCACTGGAACCATCGTTGATAGCTAGCACATTGTCCGCGTACTCGAAGACTTGCTGCAGAACGTCGGTGACGGTGTTCGCTTCGTTGTAGACCGGCAAGGCGGCCAGCCAATTACTTGCCATGACAGTTTCGTCCTCTACCCGATGGATGATTCAGGCGTGCGGTTCTTATATCTTCGGTGCACAGACTGAACAGCCCGCGCCACAGGACATTCTAGGTGACTGCCCCTGGCGGTCAACGAAAAACCACCTGGCACCGGGAGCAGAATCCCAACGGAGGGTGAGGCGACCCGTTTTTGGCCGAGAGTCACTGCAACTGGCAAAGTCAATCTTTGCTCTAATGTTAAGAATTGTTCCCTTGGGCGAATGTTGTCGCGAAAGGCGTCTCCGCTAGTTGCGAAAGGATCGCGATTGGGTTATCCTTTGGCAGAGTTGGCGGACGTGTTCCCTTGGTTGTTATTCGCGACGGTACCCATTCAGCGACTGACAGTTGGTATCGGTATCGTTGATTGTTCCCATTTCGAGCTGTCCCACCGACGTGCGAAGCTGGTATTGCCAACTAAAACTCTCTCTTATCACTCAGTGCAGCACCCCCGTTGCACGCTATCGGCTTCGCACGTCCTGTTTCCTCTGCCGCAACCCAGTGTGGCATTGGCTTCCATGTGGCATAGGCTTCCAGCCTGTGTCCATTAAAGTGGCATAGGCTTCCAGCCTGTGTCCGTTAAAGTAATACAACAAGACACCTCCGTCCGGAAAAATTTGACGTACTTGCCAGTTAGTTGAAGGTAAAAAAGATGACCGACCAAGCACCTCAAGCACCTGCCAGCGACAATAATTCCCAACCCGCTCAGGACAGCGCTTCGCGCCGCAGTTTCATTAAGGGTTCCTCCATGCTGCTAGCCGGTGGAGCGATGGTCGGTAGTTTGCCGATCGCGCGGGCCGCCCATGCGTATGGCTCTGACGTAATCAAGATCGGCCTGATTGGCTCGGGCGGTCGGGGTTCGGGAGCCGCCGAGCAAGCGATGAACACCACGGGCGGCGATGTGCGTTTGGTGGCGATGGGTGATGTTTTCGAAGATCGCTTGCAACAGGGCTATCGCGCACTGCAAGGCAATCACAAAGACAAAATCGATGTAACCGATGACACGCGGTTCGTCGGCTTGGATGCTTACAAGCGCGTGCTGGATACCGACTGCGATTTGGTGATTCTGGCCACGCCTCCAGGCTTCCGTCCGCTACACTTCGAAGCCGCCGTCGAAGCCGGCAAGAACATTTTTGCTGAAAAGCCGATCGCTACGGATGCTCCAGGCGTGCGTCGATTCTTGGCTGCCAACGAGAAGGCCAAAGAAAAGGGCCTGGCGGTTGCCATTGGTCTGCAAAGGCATCACGAAGTCGCTTACAAAGAAACGATTGACCAACTGAAGAATGGTGCAATCGGCGATATCATCTTCTGTCGTTGCTATTGGAACCAGGCTGAGTTGTGGGTGCGCAACCGACAAGAAGGTCAATCGGAACTCGCTTACCAAATGCGCAACTGGTATTACTTCAACTGGTTGTGCGGTGATCATATCGTCGAACAGCACATCCACAACATCGATGTGATCAACTGGTTGATGGACGGCCCACCTGAAAAGGCCGAAGGCATGGGTGGTCGCCAGGTTCGCACCGGCAAAGACTATGGTCAGATCTATGACCATCATGCCGTCGAATTCACCTACCCCAACGGTGTGAAGATGCTCAGCATGTGCCGCCACATACCGAACTGCTGGAATTCGGTCAGCGAGTTTGCTCACGGCACCAAAGGCTGGTGCGACATCAGCGGCGCCAAGATCTATGACAACAATAACAAGTTGGTGTGGAAGAGCGAAGGCAATCGCAACGGACACCAAGAAGAGCATCACGATCTGTTCCGTGAGCTTCGCGCCGGCAATAAGCCGCAGGAAGGCAAATACGGTGCAGAGAGCACGATGACCGCCATCATGGGCCGCATGGCCACCTACAGCGGTCGTGAATTGACTTGGAAGCAAGTGCTCAACAGCGATCTGAAGTTAGCCGACTTCGATGCCATCAAATCGCTCGACGATCCAGCACCGATCATGCCCGATGCCGATGGCTTCTACGAAGTCATCCAGCCGGGCGGCGACATCAAGAAAGTGCTGTAAGTCACTAGCCGCCAGCTAGGTACTTTTAGCTAATTGCCGCACACCCAACCCCAAACGCAAGTAGCCGAATCGCAAGATTCGGCTACTTGTGTTTGTAGCGGAAGCCGTCAAGGCTTTCGATGATACAGAGCGGTCGTCGCCAGCCATTTTGAACTCCAAAGCAATGGAGTCTTGTTTCGCAGACGGCAGGATTAATGCCTGCAAAAGTTTAGTAGCGACGAAAGCCTTGACGGCTTCCGCTACGATATTATTTGCTGGTGCGCGACTTGATGTATTCTTCTAGCGTGATGACTCCGTCGCCGTCGGCATCTTTGGGTTTAACGGTCATGGCAGACCATTCGTCGACGGTCAAGCGTCCGTCGTTGTTCTTGTCATACTTGGACATCATGCGTTGTCCCCACTTGCGCGTGGCTTCATCGGTGGAGGTGCCGGGCCCGCTGACGATCGAAGCCCCAGAGCCGCTGCTGGACGCCGGGCTGCCAGCTGCACTGCTCGAAGAGCTCGAAGCGATGGCTGGTACCGAGCTGCTGCCGTTCTTGAGCGATGTCAAACATTCGCGACTAGTGACGATGCCATCGTCATTGAGATCGAACTTGGCGAACTCGGCAACTTTATCGGCGTTCCAAGTAGGACTGTATTCGCTCATCAGGACTTGTCCATCGCCATCGGCATCGCTGCGCGCAAACCAATCGGGCAGTCCCTTGGTCGAGTCGGACTTGTCGCGGACACTCGCATTACGATAGCTCTTGGGCAGATCCTTCTTCTCCTCTTTGGCCTGGTCGCCGCCGGCATCGCGTGAGCCCCAGCCGCCGGCGTCGCCGCCAGCACCACGACCGCCCCAGCCGCCGCTGTCGCCACCCAAACCACCGCGGCCACCCCAGGGACTAGCTCCGCCACCGCCGCCCCAAGGACTCATTCCGGCAAATCGTGAGCGTGGATCATTGTTGTTGCCGCCTTGTGCGCCTTGTTCACCCAAACGGCGTTTGGCATAGCGCACGGCCAGTTCGTTCTTAGTTAGTTTGCCATCTTTGTTTCGATCATAGGTCAACGGATCCTCTGGCCAACGACCGCGCTGCAGCTCCTCAGTGGAGAGCATCCCGTCTCTGTCGGAATCGTAACGGCGAATGCGCTCTTCGGCTTCGCGCAGATCGCGTTCCTCGGTTTTGATCATGGCACTTTCGTCGGGAATGCCAAAGCCCGGCACGCCGACTTTCTCTTCGACTTTATCAAAGCCAGGTACCAGCGGTTCAGGTTCGGTCGGTTCATCGCTCTCGCCGCCCGGTGCCATTCCTGGAACGCCACCCATGCGGTCTGAACGCATGCGATCCATTTCTCCAGCTAGTCGATCCAGCGAAATGGGTTTGGATAGATCAATGCGTGGGTTGTTCTGAGCCATGCGGCTGAGAAAGAAACTAGCGGGTCCTTCTTGTTCTTCGGGGTCGAGCATGCCGTTGGCATTGCGATCAAAGCGACGCAGCATGTCGACTGGCGAGAAGCCTCCGCCGCCCATGGGTCCACCAAAACCACCGCCACCAAAACCACCACCGCCAAAACCACCGCCGCCAAAACCACCGCCGCCAAAACCACCGCCAGGAGGGCCGCCGAAACCGCCTCCGCCGAATCCACCGCCCGGGCCGCCAAAGCCGCCTCCGCCAAAGCCACCGCCGCGAAAACCGCCACGGTCCCCACCGCGATCGCCGCCACGTTCACCCCGGCCCCCCCGCTCACCACCGCGGTCCCCACCACGGTCGTCGCCCCGTTGCGCCCACAGATCAGGCGTGCCCAGTACTGTGCTCAGCGTCAGAACTAGCGTGCTTAGCAGGGTTGCTTTGGATTTCACCGTACCAGCCTCAAAATGCGAGAATGCCCGAAAAATTGTCGATCGGGCCTGTAGCCCATCTTACTCTCTAATGCTCCTAACACCACAAGAGCTAAATAGTTCCGGCGGCAGATCGCCCGTTTTGGCGTAGAGCAGCTGTCCTCAGCTGCTCAGCACCCTCTAACCAAAGTTTCTTCACACCGTGTGTCCGTGATGGCGATGCTGCGAGCCCTAAGATTCCCCGGGACTTTGTCCGTTTTCGTAGAGCAGCTGTCCTCAGCTGCTCAGCACCCTCTAACCAACGTTTCGTCACACCGCGTGTCGGTGGTGGCGATGGCGCGTGGGTCCCCGGGACTTTGTCCGTTGGCGTAGAGCAGCTGTCCTCAGCTGCTCAGCACCCTCTAATAAAGTTTCGTCACACCGCGTGACGCAATGGCGATGGTGCGAGCCCTAAGATTCCCCGGTACGTTGTCCGTCGTTTTGGGCGGTGTTGGGCTCAGGAGGACCTTCGCCCTCCCGGCGGCTATCGGTCGGTGGAGAATTTGGTTAGAAGGTGCTGAGCGGCTGGGGACAGCCGCTCTACTGCTGTCAGCGTACGCGCTGCATTTGTATTTGACCGGTGTCGCCGGCGGCGCTAAAGGAGCCGGACAGGGTCGAACTTTCCATGGTGGCCGACATCTGGTAGCCACCCAGCAGCGGTCCCAATTGCTTGTTAGCCGATAGACCCTGAACGGCGCCCGGATGGCCTTGAGCTTGCATCGAGACTTTGTAAGTAAACGGGACCACCAATAAGAAGCGGCCGCTGAAGCGCGCGTCGTAACTGCCGTCGGCTTGCGGTGTTATCCGCACCCGCATCGGTCCGCTATGGCCAGTCGACTGACTCTGCCAACGACCGCGATACACGCGCGGCTGGTCGCCCTGGGCCGCTGGCAACCACCAGCTCACTACGCACAAGAAACATACGCTTACCAACAATCGAGAGAACAACATGGGTAGCCTGATCTTACGTCAAAAAAGTGCAAACGGGATTTCAGTCAGCGTGGGGCGTTTTGATTGGAACGTTTACATTATGATTACAAGCGGCGGATTTGTCTGGTGGTCCAGCAAAGTACTTGATGTATAAACTATTTGATGGATGCGAGTTTAAATCTCATGGGCCTTCATCGTCGCCGTTTCTTGAAGAGTTCTGCGGCCACCACGGTTGGGCTGGCCGGTTGGCTCCATCTTAGTACCAACCTTCCGGCTGCTGGAGTGACGGTCGAAAAACCGCTGCCGGGTGAGGATGTGGAAAGTTACATTCGCCGGCTCCGCGGCGCCTGGGATGAAACTCTCTACAAACAATTACTGGGGGCCGCCAACGAGTTCAAAGAAGGCGATGCCACAGTCGGCGTAGCAGCCGCCGATCAGGAGTCCCGCGAGCATGCACGGCGATTGTTGGCAGCCACGCGTCTGAGAGTTTTCGACCAGCGCACGCCGCATCGCGACCAGGTGGCCACGACCATTGATCGCAGCCGCCCCGCACCCCAGCAAGCCTTGCCCGAGTCGATGACGCTGGGCGAACTAAAGCAATTCTTGCTTACTCAAAGTGAAGAACACATTCATGCGATCAAGCCGGGACTAGCGAGCGATTGTATCGCCGCAGTCGTCAAGCTGATGAGTAATGACGAACTGATTGCGGTTAGCGCAAAAGTTTTCAACGCGTTGCCCGGCAGCCAAATCGGAGCTCGTGGTTACCTGGGCGCGCGCATTCAACCCAATTCGCCCACCGACAATGTCGATGATATTCGCTGGCAGGTCTTCGATGGTTTTGCCTATGCCGTGGGTGATGTGCTGCTGGGTACCAATCCTGTGTCGAGCAATCCGGAAGCGGTGCTGGCTGTTGAGCGCACGCTGCAGGATGTGCTCAAGACGTTTGGCATCGATCAATTGATGCCGCACTGTGTGCTCGCACACATCGATGTGCAAGCCGAGGTTGAACTCAATGCCCCGGGTTCAACGGCGCTGTGGTTTCAGAGCATCGCCGGCAACGATGCGGCTAACGCAACCTTCGATGTGTCCGTGGACAAGCTGGTCAACTATGCTCGCGGTCGCACCGGTCCTTTTGGACTCTACTTCGAAACCGGGCAAGGAGCCGACTTCACCAACGGCCATGCGGATGGTTGTGATATGGTTTTGCTGGAATCCCGCAAATACGGCCTGGCCCGTTCGCTGACTTATGAAGTAGCCAAGGTTCGTGGTGGGGAGGCTTGGGTACACGTCAACGATGTGGCGGGCTTTATTGGCCCCGAGGTATTTCGCACGCGTGAACAATTGGTGCGGTGTTGTTTGGAAGACCTGGTGATGGGCAAGCTACATGGCTTGACCATTGGTCTGGATGTGTGTTCGACATTGCACATGGACGTGACGTTGGCGGATCTCGATTGGTGCTTGAATGAAATCGCACCTGCTTGTCCTGCTTACTTGATGGCCTTGCCTACCAAGATCGATCCCATGCTGGGCTACTTGACCACTGGCTATCAAGACCATGTTCGCTTGCGCGAAAAGTTTGGTACGCGGGTCAACGATGCCATGGCCAGGTTCTTCCAAGAGTTAGAAGTTATCGACGATCAAGGTCATCCGACTCAACATTTTGGCGATCCCATTTGGGTCTACGAAAAGTATCTGCGCAAGCAGGGCGACCAGCGCCCCTCCAGTGAGATTCGCGCCGAAGCCGAGCAACAATTAACCGCCGTGCGCGAGCGTGGAGTATTCATCGCCCGTGGTTCGGGCGCGCGGCCCTCGGAGTTGGCACCGCAGTTGGCCGCTGAGATCAACCGTATCTACACCGACGCCAAGCAGTGCATCTGGGAAGAGTGGCGCGAGGAGTTCGTCAAATCGATTCCAACGGCGATGCCGCTGGCGACCAATTCCAAAGATCGTACCGACTATATCTGGCACCCTGAATCTGGTGAACGACTGTCAGCTGATTCGGTTAACGCCCTGTTGTCACTGAAGAACCAGTACGCAGGCAAGTACGATACGCAGATTGTAATTTCTGAGGGACTGAACGCGTTGGCCTTGATGGATGCAGGCAATCTGCTGCCCCTGCTAACAGCGATTACCAAGGTAGCCGACGAAGTCGGTTTACAACTGGCGCCACATCATCTGGTGGTAACCAGTGGTCGTGTACGCGCAGGGTACCGCACAGGCGAAACACTCTTCGGGGGATTGGCTGGTCCGCGAACGATCGTGCATATCATTGGTGAACGACCCGGTAGCGGTCATCACACGATGTCTGTCTACCTTACCAAGGCTGAGGGCGCTGCCTGGTCCCAACCTAACCAAGTCGATCACAACATCACCCGCGTGGTCAGCGGCATTGCCACAACAGCACTAAAACCTGTCGAGGCGGCCAAGGAAATCAAGCGGCTGTTTGAAGTTTGAACGGCGAAAACAAACTTGGAACTGGCAGGCGGTCGACTATACTTCGTGCATGGACACAAACACCCTTGCCTTTTTGATTACGTTGGCCAGTTTCGCACTGCCTGGCCAAGTTGACTTACCTGCTTCTCCTGAGCAGGCCATTGCCGAAGCGGTGGCATCGATCACCGATCCTCCGCGGGTAAAAGTTTCACGCACGGGACTAACGCGAACCGTGCGGCATGGTAACGGCCAGTTGCTGCGCGGTATCTCGGTATCCAGTTATAAGTTTCAGCGGGATCAAGGTCTTTCGACGCATTTAAGCGACCCGAAATATTGGGCTGACATGAAGGCGGTTGGTATCAATGCGGTACGGCTGGTGGCCTTTGATGCTTGGCAACGTTCACATGGCGATCCCGGTACCAAACAGCCTTATCCGTATACGGATTTGTATGACGCCAGGCAAACAGCCGAGATGCTGGCCGAGTTCGATTTGATTGTCAATCAAGCAGCCGCGCATGGCATGGCTGTGATGATCAATTATCACGATGTCGGCAACTATCATGACCCTGATTACACGCAACCGGCTGATGAGGATGGTCAATTTCCGCCAGCTGCAACGTGGCAATACATCAATCGATTTTGGAATCTAGTCGCACCGCGCTACGCGCATCGCCCGCACGTGTTTTATGAATTGGCCAACGAGCCCGTAAAGTGGAGCTCCGATGATTATGATGCGACCGATATTCGCTATTTGAAGGTGTTGTTCCAAAAGGTGCGAGCCATGGCGCCGCGCACACATATCGTCGTGTGCTCGTTTGCAACGCATTACACCACCAGGGGCCGCACCATGTTCGACGTGGCTATGGAAATGAAGAGCGCCGGCATCGATTTTGGTAATGCATCGCTGGGTGTTCATCCATACAACTGGAACTACCCCGAAGACAACCAAAGCAAAACCATCTATCAATTGATGCGGAACTTTACCGTCATCAACACCGAGCAAAACTTTCCTGCCGGTTTGATCAACGGCAGCTACGATCCCGATGGTAGAGGTCTGGACGGCGATCGCTTTGGGGTTCAATCGATGGAACGCATGCATACCAGTTGGTTCCACTGGAATTCCGATTCGCCCACAGAATTCCGATTCAATTTCAGAGCCTACATCATTCGCGACGCCAAGGCCAAAGGCTATTACTGGGTAAGGTAACCTTCACTCTTGCGTTACAGGACTCGCCCCTCTCGAATCTCGCAAAGCCTCGATTCGACCTCCCCATGCTGCTCATGGAGAGATGAACGTCACCTCTCCCGCGAAGCGGGGGAGGTCGCTGACGCGGCGTTCAGCCGTCGTCGGCGGGAGGGGGCATAGCGCTACGGTTGACTCTTGTGTCACAGGACTCGCCCCTCCCGAATCTCGCAAAGCCTCGATTCGACCTCCCCATGCTGCTCATGGAGAGATGAACGTCACCTCTCCCGCGAAGCGGGGGAGGTCGCTGACGCGGCGTTCAGCCGTCGTCGGCGGGAGGGGGCATAGCGCTACGGTTGACTCTTGTGCCACAGGACTCGCCCCTCCCGAATCTCGCAGAGCCTCGATTCGACCTCCCCAAGGCGAAGCCTTGGAGAGGTGACTGGCGACTTAAGCGCCGCGCGATTCCAGACGTTTCTTGAACTGTTGCAAATCTTCGCGTATACGTTGGTCCAGGCCCATGTTAAAGAACTCGGCGACGGCCGCCACGGTTTTACCGCCGGGTGGATCGTATTGCATGGAGACTTTCATCTCAGTTTGCTTTTCACCCTTGGATTGGAAGTGGACGGAGCCGGCGGTGGCCACGTCGCCGTTGGTGCTCTTCCAGGAGACCATGCGATCAGCCTCTTGCTTGATGATCTCCGCATCCCAGGTCAAGGTCATGCCCAGGGGAGCACTAGCAGTCCAGCGCGTCTTCTTCTCACCGATGTTTTCTATCTTCTTGATATGCGGCAAGAATTCGGGCAACTTTTCCCATTGCGTCCAGATGTCGTACAGTTCATGGGCTGAACGATCGATGGTAAAGGTTTCTTCAACCTTGATACCGTGAACGCCTTTGTGCTCGGGCATAAATGCGGCCAGCGGACCACTAGCTGAGCTGCTGGGTGACTGGTCGTCCTCCAATTCGCACGTATTCATGCCAAGCTTTTGGTACAGCGCGCAATAGCCACTTAGGCCACGGTATAGCAGCGATGCACCGACAGCAGTCAATACCAGGCCTGGCAAACGACCACGCACAATGCCGCTGGCTACCAGTAGACCACCTAGCCCAGCTGAGACAACCCGCTCGGTTGAGCCGACGTTTTCACAAGTATTCGACCACATCGAGCTGTCACTAGAATGCGTTTCGTTACTGCGGCGCTGCTGAACCTGATTGCGTTCTGCGTTTGCTTGTCGACGGTTAGTCTGTGTGGAACCTGATCTGCTGGCGGATTGTGAGCGGCTAGACCCTTGACCTGAAGTGGAAGATGACTGACCAAACGACATGGTACTGGTGCTCCTTGCGGTGCGAAGAATTTGTGAAAAACCGACGTTTCTTTGCGAGATAGAGAAGCAATTCGAGGGCCCAACTTCGCTAAGTGCGACCTTTTTTCTATAATCGGAGGTCCAAGCCAGTTGTTTGTTACTAGTTATTGATCGGAGTGCAGCATGAAATCCAGCTTCTTCCTTGCCCTGTGCGCGGCGACTGCGCTGGTAGGTTCAGCTCCCGCTACGCATGCCGAAGATTGGCCGGGCTGGTTGGGCGCCAAGCGAGACAGCGTCATTCGCGAGACGGGTTATGTCACTTCGATACCCGCCGCTGGATTGCCCACGACATGGCGCGCACCGATCGGCGGTGGCTATGCTGGACCCGCTGTAGCCAACGGTCGAGTCTACGTGACCGACTACGTCGCGACTTCGGGCAAGAACACCAACAACCCAGGTGGTCGCGATATGCGCGAAGGCACCGAACGCGTTCTCTGTTTCGATGCCAAGACCGGCAAAGAAATTTGGAAACACGAATACAAACGCCCTTACAACATCTCGTACAGCAATGGTCCACGCGCGACACCTACTGTCGATGGTGACCTGGTGTTCAGCTTGGGCGCCGAAGGTGACTTGGTTTGCTTGGGAGCCAGTGACGGTCAAGTTAAATGGAGCAAGTCGCTGCCCACGGAATACAAGTCGGAAACGCCCATTTGGGGACATTCGGCTGCGCCATTGGTTTACGGCGACTTGGTCATTAGCCTGGCGGGCGGCGAAGGCAGCGTGGTAGTTGCTTTCGATAAACGCACTGGTAAAGAAAAATGGCGTGCTTTGTCGGCTAGCGAAATCGGTTATTGTGCACCCTCGATCATTGAAGTTGGTGGCAAAGAAGAGCTGCTCATTTGGCACGCTGATTCGATCAATGCTCTGGATCCCACTACCGGCAAAGTCTATTGGAGTGCGCCGCTGAAACCCAGTTACGCCATGGCGATCGCCGTGCCGCGGTTGGAAGGCAATCGACTCTACGCTAGCGGTATCGGCGAAGTAGGAGCGATGTTTGAAATCGGGGCTGACGGACAATCGATCAAAGAACTTTGGCGCGGCAAGGCCAAGTCGGCCATCTATTCGGCCAACGCGCCGACCATGTTTGTGGATAACACAATTTATGGAGCGGACTGTGGTAGTGGTCTATTCATTGCAGCCAGCGCTGCCGATGGTACGCGATTGTGGGAAACCTATGACCTAACGTCCAAAGGTGCAACGCGCCGCGTCAATCACGGTACCGCTTTCGTCGCTAAGCAAGCTGACAAGTATTGGATCTTTGCCGAGACCGGTGACTTGATCTTGGCCGACCTGAGTCCGAAAGGATTTAAAGAACTTGGTCGAGCGCATGTGATTGAACCTACCAGCGACGGCTTTGGCCGGCCCGTGGTTTGGACTCACCCGGCCTACGCCGACAAGCATGCCTTCATTCGCAACGACAAAGAAATAGTTTGCATTGATTTGTCTGCCAAGTAATGTGGCATGCACGTAGCGGAATGCGTCAAGCATTTCGTAGTTTACCCGTAGCGGAATGCGTCAAGCATTTCGTAGATTACGTATTCGACCTACCCGCCCTTCCCTGTTCGAAAGCCTTGACGGCTTCCGCTACACTCCTGACCCCATCCCTCCTTGGAGAACTCAACCGTGCGTACTTGGATTTCGATAGCCATTTGCTGTTTGGCGTTAGTAACTCTTTCACGCAGTGTGATAACCACCGCGCTGGCACCTCAAGAGGCCAGCCTGGTAGGCGCGGCGCAAACATTTGCACAATCGCTCAGCGGCGAAGCCAAACAGAAAGCCATGTTGCCATATAGCAACAAAGAACGCACCAATTGGCAATTTGTGCCCCTGCCCACCCGCAAAGGTTTGCCGATGATGGAGATGAACGAAGCGCAGCAAGCCGCCGCTCGCAATCTCTTGAAAGCTGCCGTTAGTCAAGCAGGTTTTGACAAGGCAACCAAGATCATGTCGTTGGAGGGGGTCCTGCGCCAGCTGGAAGGCCCCGACAGTCACGAGCGTCGCAATCCGCTCAAGTATTATGTCACCGTCTATGGAATGCCGGGCGAAAAAGAGCATTGGGGACTCAGCATCGAAGGCCATCACCTTTCGCTCAACTTCTCGATGCAAGGCAACAAGATCGTCGATTCCACACCACAATTCTTCGCCACCAATCCCGCTGAACTCAAGGCCAGCTATGGCGAAGGCTTTGAAAAGGGCTTGCAAGTCTTGCGTGAAGAAGAGACGCTCGCCTTTGATTTGCTAGGCAAGCTCAACGAAGAACAACGCAAACTCGTAATGCTCCCAGGCAAGACGCCCACAGAAATTCGTGGTGCTGCTGAACCGCAGCCACCCAAGACTGCTCCCGAAGGTCTGTCCGTCGCCAAGATGGAGGCCAGTCAAAAAGAGTTGCTCAAAGGTTTGCTGAAAGCGTACAGCGACAAGATGCGTAGCGAAGTCGCCGAGAACCGCTGGTCGCTGATCGAAGAAGCCGGCTTCGACAAGTTAACCTTCGCCTGGTCAGGGGCTGATAAGCCGGGCACAGGTCATTACTATCGAGTCCAAGGCCCAACGTTCTTGGTCGAGTTCATCAACGTGCAAGCCGATGCAGCTGGCAACCCCGCCAATCACATCCACTGCGTATGGCGGGACCTAACCGGCGACTTTGATTTGCCCATTCAATAACTCCTTGGAGTGCTGCGGCGCTAGCCGCAGCTTTGAGGTGATAACCCAACTGTACCGCAGCCTACACGAACCAGGTGACTCCAAACTTTCAGAGCGACTCAGGCGCGGCATGAGACTTCGCTTACATCAAAGCGGTGCCAGGTGGCACCGCACTCCATAGGTGACTCCTTGGAGTGCAGCGCCGCTGCGGCGCTAGCCGTAGCTTTGATGTGATAACCCGACTGTACCGCAGCCTGCACGCAGTAGGTGATTCAAACGTTCAGAGTGACTCAGGCTGCGGCTAGAGACTTTACTTACATCAAAGCGGTGCCAGGTGGCACCGCACTCCAAAGCAAAGCTCGATTTGTGAGTCCATATCCGGTCCTGGTTCGCTCAACTTACATCCCCACCACGTGACCAAGCCTGCCTACCAAAATCAATCACGTGAATCCCACCCCACCAGATCGAACAAATTGGCCACGCCAGCGGCTGAGAAAAGGCGTAGAATAGACGTGCCTTCGGTCGGCTGACTGGAAAGCCGTTTTCGGTCACCACGCCTTTCGATCCTTGCTCAAAAACCCGCTTATGACTCCACACAACGTGCCTGGTTTCGCCAAATACAACTTATGGGTGGCGTGTACGCTGCTTAGTATCATGGCGGTCCTGAATGGCTGTTCACCCGACGATGCCATTCGCCGCTACAAAGTGCCTAAATTAACTGAGCAGCGCGAGATGCTGGCGGCCATCCTGCCGCAGGAAACCACACCTTGGACCTTCAAGCTGACGGCTCAGCCGGAGAAGGTTGAGCAGTACCGCGAGGATTTTCGCAAGCTCGTCGAGTCGCTCAGCTTTGGTCCCGATGGCAAGCCGTCGTGGCAATTGCCTGAGAAGTGGAGTGAAGAAGCTGGCGCTAATGAGTTCGTCTACCGCGCTTTCAGTCCGGCGTCGGACAATCAGATACGCGTTACGCTGTCTCAGCTGAGCTTTCCCTTTGATCCCAAGGACCTCGACCAAAAGCGGTGGCAAGATTACGTGGCTCAGAATGTCAATCGTTGGCGCGGGCAACTGCAGTTAAACGATCAGCCCTGGGAAGAAATGGCCAGCGGGTTTGAACCGATTGAGAGATTGTCTAAACCTGAGCTACCTGCCTATTACGTCACGTTACGCGGACGGGCTGATGGCGGTTCGACCAGTATGGGTGGAGGACCGTTCAGCCGCATGGCCCCAAACGCTCCGCCAGTAGCACCCCAACAAACCAAGAGTCCTACGGCGACTGCTAAAGACAAGCTCAAGGTGAAATTGCCCGCAGGCTGGCAAGAGGTTCCTCCGCTGAACACGATGGCCATGCTCTCGTATGAAGTCACTGGAGCCGACGGCAAGAAAGCGGCCATTACCTTTATCGCTGCCGGAGGTGATCGAGAATCAAACGTGGCTCGCTGGAATGGACAGGTCCGTGGCGATCCCGAGCAAGTAGCCAAAGCGCTGGCTGAATGCGAGCAGCTAACAGTCAATGAGGCTCCTACGGAAATTTATCAACTGAGTGGCGCCGGAGAAGATCCCCAAGCTATCAGTGTGGCCAAAGTCGATTGGAGCAGCCAAGATTCGCTGTTCATAAAAATGATGGGACCAGCGGAACTGGTCAAGTCACAACACGCAGCCTTCGTCTCCATGGTCAAAGAGTTGACCTGGTAACCATACGAGGAAACGAATTTATTATGAGTGCAAGTTCTGTCCCCGGAATGAAGTCCGCCTTGGCCGGCGCGCGAACTGGCGCCCAGCCCATGACGGCTTGGGAAGTTTTAAAACTGGCCGGTTCATTGAAGATCACCGTAGTGATGTTCTTCCTGGCAACCTGGTTAGTACTGTTCGGCACGCTGGCTCAAGACGAACAGAACTTGAGCGAAGTCAAAGCCGAGTACTTCAACAGCTTTTTAGCGATCATACCCTTTGACGTCTTGCTGCCCATTACTGTCTTTCCGCACGATAACCCTATCCCAGGTGCCTTTCCGTTTCCGGGTGGAGCGACCATCGGTTTGATCCTGATGGCCAATCTGATTGCGGCCAAGTTGACGCGCTTTCACATGTCGGCCAAAGGTGGTCGATTGATTGGCGGAGTTCTCATGTCGCTCTTCGGAGCTGGGTTGGTCGTAGCTGTAATCATCGCTGGCAATCAAACCGAAGGGTTGCAAGGCAAGCCGCCCATCGAGTACGCACAACTCTGGGACATGCTGCGTTGGAGTATTGTCGCGCTAACAATCCTGTCGATTGCCGCCGCGCTGTTTCCTCGCAACTTGCCTTCGCTGGCCCGGATTACCCTATGGGTGATCGCTTCGCTCATGGTAGCGCTGACGGTGTTCTTGTTGGCTAGCGGCAATCGCGTGAGATTGGATGACCCAGGCCTGCGCATCGTGTGGCAGTTGTTGCAATCGAGCGTGGCGGCCATGGTCGTGCTGGCTGGACTGTGGATGGTCTTTGGCAATCGCGGTGGCAACGTGCTGATTCACATCGGCGTGGCCCTGATGATGCTGGGACAATTCATCTTCGGTGATCGTCAAGTCGAACAGCGGATGTCATTGTTGGAAGGTCAGGAAACCAATCTAGTTTACAGTCAGAACGAAGTCGAACTGGCCCTGGTCGATACCAGCGATCCAACCGCTGATGATGTTTTGGCGATTCCGGAAAGTCGCTTGAGCCGCGCCGCTCAGAGCGATCGCCCCATCGATGATCCTGCGTTGCCGGTGAAGGTGAAGGTGATCCGGTGGATGCCCAATAGCACCATGGTCAGGGTCGAAGATCCCGACAAGAATCTGGCCACCGCCGGCAATGGTCTGCAGATGCAGGCCGTCGAGGAACGCACCAGCGGCGGCGCGATGAGCAAAGTCAACGTCGCCTCCGCGTATGTCGAACTGATTGACAAGCAGACCGACCAATCGCTCGGGGTGCACCTGGTGACCCAGTTTTTGAACGATCAAAAGCAGATATTCATGGGCGCGCCGGATGATCGCAACGATCGGGTGACCATCGATGGCAAGCCCTATGAGATCGGATTGCGTTTTCGTCGTGAATACAAACCCTATTCGGTATTCTTGAAAGATGTTGAACGCAAAGATTACGAAGTTTCCGATCGCGTGCGTGATTATTCATCGCATGTGGTGATCAAAGATGCTCGCAATGACAATTCGGAGTTCGCTGGCCATATCTGGATGAACAACCCGGTACGTTATCGCAACGAATCGTTCTACCAGAGCGAATACAATTCCATGCGCGGCAATGACGGCCAATTGGTCGAAATGACGGGCTTGCAGGTTGTAGCCAATCAAGGTTGGGTTATTCCGTACGTCTCGTGCATGCTAGTACTCTTTGGCATGATCTCGCACTTCAGCGGTGTGTTCTTGCGTTTTGCCAATCGGTTTGAACGCGGTGCAATTCCGACGGCGCAAAAGCTGGCGAGTGAAAATCCTTATCAACCCAGCCACGATTCCAGGACAACTGCGGGCAACTCGACATCGATGCGGCGCATCGTGGTTGCCATGGCTGGCGTCTTTGTGATCGTCGGACTGACAGTTTTGTATGCGTCACAGCCACCCCGCTATAAAGAGAACCAAACGAACTGGTACACGATTGGCAAGATTCCAGTCATGCATGAAGGTCGGCCTAAGCCGCTGGATACGGTAGCCCGCAATGTGCTGCAAGTTCTGTATGAACCACTGTTTGGTTCCACTCCGCAGCCCAAGGATAGTACCGGTCAGCGAAACTCGGCCACCAGTTGGCTGCTGTCGGTCATGGCAGATAAAGAGTGGGCTGCGGATTCACCCGTCTTCCGCGTCTATTCGCAGGAGGCCCGTGATTACTTCGATTTGAAACCACGACCTGGTTACTTGTACTCGTACAATCAATTGAAGGACAAGGGTGAGCAACTGGGGCAAGAGCTGCAGGCCAAACGCGATGCCAATGCTAAGTTGACTCCCGAAGATGAGAAACTGGCACAGGTCCAGCGCAAGCTGCAACTCTACGACATCATCTCGATCAGCTATCGCATGCCGCCGCTGCCTAACGAGGCGCAGTTCGAAGATACCGAAGAGGGACGTAATCGCTTTGCCAGTCAATTGCGAGGTTTGATGGAGTTCGAGCGCCGCTTGGAACAAGCCAATCCGCCGGCCATTATTCCGCCCCAAGCCAACAAAGATGGGGAACAAGCGCTAGACGATCGCTGGCAAGCCTTCAGTCCCGCTTTCTTCACCAGCTACTTGGCCCTCAAGCTGGGCATGCGCAGCGAGCCCAATCCTGCCATTGAAAAGTTCACTGTCATCCTTGATGCCTATCGCGCGAACGATTCAGCAGCGCTCAACAAGGCATCCAGTGACTACCTGAAGTATGTCAACGAGCTCCCAAGTGTCGATCGCAAGTTTAGCGGTGTGCCCGTGGAAGTGTGGTTGAATCACTTCAATCCAACGGTCTGGGGTGTGTTGTTCTACATCGTTGCCGCGATCACTGCTTTGTGCGGGATCTTGGCTACGTCGCCGACAACGCGCTGGGCGACGTTTGCCTTGATCTTGATGACCTTTATCATTCACACGGTAGCCATCGTTGTACGCATTTGGATTTCGGGTCGGCCGCCGGTGGTCAATCTTTATTCGTCTGCGGTCTTCATCGGCTGGGCAGCGGTTTTTGGTTCGATGATCCTCGAATTGATCTATCCGATCGGTGTATGCAACTTGGCCGCGGCGCTTATCGGGGCTAGTACGCTCAGCATCGCGCGTTCGCTTGACACCAGTGATACCATGCATGTGCTCGAAGCTGTCCTGGACACGCAGTTCTGGCTATCGACGCACGTGATCACCATTACGCTAGGATACGCCGCCACGTTCTTGGCTGGGTTCTTCGGCATCATGGCGCTAGTGCATCGCATCAAGAGCGGCATGGATCGCCGGAGCGTTGATCAGCAATCCGCTTATGACCGCGACTTGCAAAACATCTATACACGCATCATTTACGGCGTGTTGTGTTTTGCGATTCTGCTCAGCTTCATCGGTACGGTTCTCGGGGGGTTGTGGGCCGATGACAGTTGGGGCCGCTTCTGGGGTTGGGATCCCAAAGAGAACGGGGCCCTGATGATCGTGCTCTGGAATGCCTTGGTACTGCATGCCAACTGGGATCGCATCGTCGGTCAACGTGGATTGGCGGTGCTGGCGGTGCTGGGCAACATCGTTACCAGCTGGTCCTGGTTCGGCACCAACCAACTGGGAATTGGTTTGCACAGCTACGGCTTCACTTCGGCCGTGCTCGTGACGCTAGCGGGTGTCGTAATTGGGCACTTGGCTTTTGTGATCGGGGCCCTGGCATTAACCGGAGGCATAGGTGGGAAGACGCCACCGGCCCTCGGGTCGAAAGGTTAAACAGTCACCTCTCCAAGGCTTCGCCTTGGGGAGGTCGAATCGAGCCATAGCGAGATTCGGGAGGGGTCTTGGCAGTGGAGATGATTAGTACCGCAGGAGTCTTACCTAGCGCTGAGCCCCCTCCCGCAGACGAAGGCTAAACGCCTCGTCTGCGACCTCCCCCGCGGCGCGGGGGAGGTGACGCGAGTTCAGCTACAGACAGGTCCTCGCTGCAGCTTTCCTACAATCCGCACTACCAGCCATCTTGCCGCATGCGGTTAAGCTTTTCTACGCAGAAAGGTTCAGCTGACCCGACCAAATCTCCAATTAGCGGTAAAGTTCTGATGCGTCCAGTGACAATCGCAGTTATGCGGGTCATTGCGCAATCACTTTCCCAATCATTACAGCACAATGGGGTCAGCATGTCCGTGTCTGAGTTGTCGAATGTAGGAGACACGCTTGTCGAGATGGATCGTCGACGTAAGGAACGCCGTCTGGAAGACAAGAGCACGGAAGTTATCACACCGAAACCTGAGAAGCGGGCCAAGAAGCAACGCCGCCGCCAGATCGACCCAACCACCTGCGAACGCGAATATAGCGACGATGAAATTGCCTTCATGCATGCCATCGACGAATACAAACGCCGCAGCGGTCGTATGTTTCCAACCTGCAGCGAGATTCTCGAAGTCATTCGCGAAATGGGTTACGTTCGCGTGAGCGACGCCACACCGGCTCCGGCAGAAGTCGCCGAAGAAGCCGACACCCCTGCCTAAGCCGCAGGCGTTAGCCTCGGTTGTTTTGCGTTTGAGTAGGAACCCGGGCTAACGCCCTGGGTTCGTGCAGGCTGCGAGATGGTTGGTTAACACATCAAAGCTGTGGCTAGCGCCACAGCATTCCAAAGAACCGTGGCTAGCGCCACCGAATTCCAAAGAACCGAGGCTAACGCCTACGGCTTAGGCTGCGGTTGCGAATGGATAGTTCGCTGATCGCTTCTTTCATCGCGGCGCGATCGATCTCGTGAACGTTGGCTGGCTGACCAATTTGCTCAATCAGCGTGATCGTCAGTTCGCCGCCCAAGTGTTGGCGAAACTCTTCCAGACCGTCGAAGACCGCTTCTTCACTGAGCGCTTCGTCGTAGATCGGCAACTTTAGTCGCTGCAGGATGTCGATGGTCTGATCAGCTACCGTGCGGCTAAGACCTAATCGCAAATGTGAGTAGAGCGTATCAAGCGCTACGCCAATGCCCACAGCTTCGCCGTGGCGCAAGCCATATTCGGTGAGAGCTTCTAATTTGTGTGCTGACCAATGCCCAAAGTCTAGCGGCCTGGCCTCCAGTAACT
The DNA here is from genome assembly GCF_056494185.1 of Rania fehmarnensis. NCBI lineage: Bacteria > Pseudomonadati > Planctomycetota > Planctomycetia > Pirellulales > Pirellulaceae > Rania > Rania fehmarnensis. The sequence continues at coordinate 7,434,769 of NZ_CM151398.1, read as the reverse complement.
CAAAGGGATCACCGCCTCGGGTGATGTGCTGCAGATGCAATAGCACGGATTGTCGAATCGCCCATTGGCTGGTGGATGGATCACGCTGGGCAATTGAATCGGCATGTTCGGACATATACTCGAAAAGCGCTGGGCTCTTCAGCAGCGCTACCTTTACCGATTCGGTAAAGCCGCAACGGAAATCGCGATTGGACAGCCCTTCGAGCAATCGGGCATCGTTGATCACAGCCCAAGGACAAGCGAAGGTGCCCTTCCAATTCTTCTTGCCAAACCAATTGACGGCGTTCTTGACGCCAACTCCGGAATCACCCTGAGCCAGCGTGGTGGTCGGAAAACGCACCAGTCGAATACCGCGATGCGCGATGGAGGCCGCGTAGCCGACGGTGTCTAGCAGAGCACCGCCACCGACCGCCAGTACATAACTGCGGCGATCCAGATTGGCGGTGTTGATGGCCTTTAAAATGTAGTCCACATAACGCGGATCGTTCTTGATCTCTTCGCCACCGCTGAGGCTTTCAATCGGACTGGCCAGCAGGACATCGCTGGGATGTTTGGCCAGCAGCGATTCGATCCGCTGAAGCAAGTCCGAGTCGTAATCCACAAGCCCACTATCAACCCACACTTGCACGCGGGCTGGCGTACCTGGCGCGTGTTCCAACAGTTGCAGCACGGCTGCCGCATCGGTGCCAAAACAATCTTGCGTGAACCGCAAGCGATGTACCATCGGCACAGAGAAGTCGACATCGAGCTGATCAGCCGAATTGTCCGGCTGAAACGGGTCAATCATGTGGGGTCAACGGCCGAAGCGGTGGGACTGGCGGAGATGGTACTCAACTATCTTAACCCCAAAGCCGCGAATCACAACCCGCAAGCCATCCGCTTAGCGTGTCTCCAAGGCTTTGAGGCGGGCGGCCTCGAATTCGTCGCCGCGGTTCCAGGCTGGACGCTCCGGTTTGTTGGCGATTACCAGGCCAACATGGGCCAGCAAACGGATGTCGTCCAAGGCACCGGCCAGGTCCCATTTAGGATCGTACTGGTCGCTGGGTTGGTGATAAATCTTGTCGACCCATTCCTCCTGCTGCTGTTTGCCCCAGCCATCAGGTTTGCCGATAACGTTGATACCCGCATGCAAATAAATGCCCGGTACGCCAACTTTAGCCAGCGAGAATTGATCCGAGCGATAGTAGTAGCCGCGATCGGGGAAGTAGTCAGGGGTGACCACGCGGCCCTGCCACTTAGCCACGGCCTCGATAAGTGGATCCAGGTTGGACTTGCCATTACCAATCAAGTTCAAATCGCGTGTCTTGCCCAAGTGATTGATACCGTCGATGTTAATAACCGCAGCCATGTAACCAGCGTGAATGGGTGGATGAGCCGCCAGGTAACGCGAGCCTAACAGTCCTTGTTCCTCTGCACCCACGGCAGCCAACATGATGGATCGCTTGGGGGCGATGGGCAAACTGGCGACAGCTCGCGCAATGGACAGCAGGGCTGCTGTGCCCGACGCGTTGTCGATAGCGCCGTTATAGATGTTGTCGCCTCGTGCATCGCGACGCTCGGCCAGACCCAGGTGATCATGATGAGCCATGAAGATCACGGCCTCTTTCTTGAGCTCGGGATCACTACCGGGCAAAATGGCTAGAACGTTAGCCGTATTCTGCTCGCGCACTTTACACTTGATGTCGATCGACATCTTCACACCCAGCGGCACGGGTTTAAAGTCACGTGTTTCGGCCGCTGCCCGCAAATCGTCGAGCGACTTGCCGGCCAGCTCAGCGATCTTCTTGGCACTATCGTCGGTTACCCAACCGCGCAAGTCCATGCGCGGACCCGTTTCTTCTTTCAGCTCAAACTCTTCGCCACTCCACGAAGTTTGAATGACCTGGTAGGGATACCCGGCCGATTCGGTGGTGTGAATGATGATGGCTCCGGCTGCGCCTTGACGCGCGGCCGATTCGTACTTGTAATCCCATCGGCCGTAATACAGACGGCGCCTGCCAGCAAACAACTCTGGATCTTTGGCTGGGTCATTGTTCATCATGACCAGGATCTTGCCTTTGAGGTCGGCATCTTTATAGTCATCCCAAGCGTATTCGGGAGCTTGAATGCCGTACCCGACGAACACCAGTTCAGCGTCCTTGACCGAAATCTGCTCAGCTGGTCGGCCAGCGGTGAACATGGTTTCGTCATGATGCTTCAAGGTCAGCGACTTGTCTCCCAATCGAAACTCTGTGGTAGCCGGTGCGCTAGAAGTGACACCCACCAACGGCACAGCTTGCGACCACTGGCCATCGGGCATGAGCGGTTGAAACCCGAGCGATTCAAATTGTGTGGATAGGTAGAGCTGCGTTATCTCATCGCCCCGCGAACCTGGCCCGCGACCTTCCAATAAATCGTCAGCCAGAAAGCGAATGTGGGCTCGCAGTGACTCTTCCGTGACTAAGTCAATCGCCGTGGCATGTTCTTTGATTGGTCGCCACGCATCTTGAGCTCGAGCGGTTGAGATCAAGGCAACCATCGCAATTAGAAAGTACTTCATCGTTTAACTCGTAGCCGCAAACAGGGAAAGACACCAATGCCCACAGTGTAGCAAATCTGCTCAGCGCCTGTCCCGTGAGGGCGAAGCTCCTCCTGAGCCAAACAGGTGGTCTTGTGCTGTAGCCGAAGTCGCCAGACTTTGGATGCATGGCCATCAGTTTTAAAACGCAGAGTTCGCAGAGGCCGCAGAGAAGACCGTTCAAGTGAATCATTCAAATTTGGGATTCTCTGCGACCCTCCGCTTCTCTGCGTTTCTAAATTGGAATCTGCTAACCAAAATCTCAACCGACCGTGCGCTCGGGAGGGCGAAGGTGTTGTAGCCGAAGTCGCCAGACTTTGGACGCCTGGCCATCAGTTTTAAAACGCAGAGTTCGCAGAGGCCCGTCACATCAGAACGACTTGCCGGGTGCTGAGCGGCTGGGGACAGCCGCTCTACGTCTTCACCGGGTGCTGAGCGGCTGGGGACAGCCGCTCTACTCGCCGGCGTTGCGAATTTTGATGCCGCGGTCAATGTCGCTGAGGTTATCGGCCATGGTTTCGGGGTCGATTGGAGCCAGCGAACGACGTCGATAGTTGCGGTGAGTGGGCGTGGAACGCGTCATACCGCGCAGGTGCATCATCAACCGCAGCATGACAATGGTGCCAAAGCCAATGATCAAAACGATTGGCCAGTGGCCCAGCGGATCATTGGCGCGTTTGACAATCGGGCTGGAATCAGTGATGCGCCCCATAATTAGCGGAGCTACCAGATTGCGTTGATTGGGCTCCGCGTTGCCCGGTTGATAGGCTTGCATCTTTAAAAAGTAGCCAACCAAGTCGATGCGCTTGGATACATCACCTTCTCGAGGAAAGCCGGCAGGCAACTCGGGTACGACACAGCAATACATGTGCGCCTTGGCCTCTTCAGTCCAGCCCCATATCTCAAACACTTCTGTCAGATTGGCAACGTTGCTGACCTTTATCTGGATGGGAATGATTCGTCGCGCATTCAGATTCACATGCACCAATTGGCCACGATACTTGTCGGGATGCGCGTAGAGATCATTGAATCGCGGATTGGCTTCGACCTGGCTGATGAGCTGTTCGTTGGACCGATCGATGGCTTTCTTCAGCAATCCAAAGTACGCAGGGTTCTCACGCTTGTGAATCCCCAACGTGTTGTCCTTTACCAGGCTCAGCAGGTCATTTAGTCGAGCTTCCTCAGCTGAAACATCTGCACTGGCCGTCGTGTTTTCTGCAGGCTCTTGATCGACCGCCGCAGTTTCAGGTGCGGGAGTTTCAGGTGCAGGAGTTTCAGGTGCAGGAGTTTCAGGTGCAGGAGTTTCAGGTGGCAAAGCTTCGGCCGTCGATGGGGCCTGTGTGACGCTGGGCTCTTGTGGCGCTTCTGCCGTGGTGATGGTTGGCGAGGGTGCGCAGGCCGAGAGTGTGATGAGCATCAATGCTGGGAGGATAAGTTTATGCATGATGGCTCCTGGTGGTAGATTTCTCCGAACTCAAGCTGCTGGTATCAAAGTAATCGCGCGTGGCCATCGACCGGACACAGCGTTTGATTACTTGATACTCTCAATGGAAATCTTTGTCATCGGCTCGCCGTTGGGCAATGTCTGCTTGGAACACACGTCGAGCACCTGCATCATGCGTTCGTAATTCAAGTCATCGGCCACTTGCAACGAGATGCCTTCGAACTCGGCTTGTGTCAGTGCATCTTTCAATGTTGCTCGCAGAGCTCCGACGGCTTCCGCCACACCCTGGCCGGTGCCGAGCGTTTGTGGACCGACTTCGATTCCCGCGATATCACCGTCTTGGTTGGCATGGACCATGACCGTTAGTGTCAGCCCAGGTGCTTCCGACGTAGCCGAATCGCTGGTTTGGCCGGCGGACTGAGTCGCCGCTTTGTCGGGCATGCGTAGCGAGATCTGCGATTCAACCGGCGAAGGACGAAACGTCAAAATGAAAAACGCCAGCAACTGGAACGCCATGTCGAGCATGGCGGCCATGTTCAGTTCCACCTCGGCCGGTGTATTGGAGCGTCGTCTTCTTCTTCGTCTACGCATTGGGCTTACCCGCTCTGCTGCTGGCCGCCGCGCAGCACCATAAAGTCAAATCGCTTGAGGCCTTTATCTTTGCACGCGTTGACGACGCGCATCAAGAAGTCACAACGCAGAGCGCGGTCGGCGCGAATCACTACGATGATCTCTTCGCCACTTTCCGGCTTGATCGTCTGCAGCAAACGTTTGGCCTCGAATGCCAGAAAGCCTTCGACGTTCGGTTCTTCTTTGCCTTGGACTACTAACTTGCCACCGGTGCGCAAGTTCAGGACTAGGAACTGACCATTGACTTCGTCTTCTGCGGGAGCGGCCGAACCGACCACGGGCAGCACAAGCGAGTTGTCAAAGTCGGCAGCTCGAAAACTGATAACCATCATAAAGAACGTGATTAGCTGAAACACCATATCCAAGATGGGCGTCAGGTTGGGGTCCACTCGATCACCAGCATGCATTGCGCCCGACATGGTATACGGATTCCGCTAAAGGACTTCAATGGCCAACTGGACACTTACTGAGCTGGCTTGGGAGCTGAAGGCGCGGCCGGAGCCGTGGGAGCAGCAGGTGTAGCGGTGCGGGGACGCTTGAGCATCCGCACAATCGCGCGGAAGTAGTCGTCGGCCAGCATCGTGGTCTCAATCGAAATCTTGGCGATGCGACTGCGGAACATCGCATAGAAGTAAATCGCCGGAATGCTCAAGAGCACGCCCTCGAACGTCAGCACCAGAGCTTCCGAAATACCTTTGGCAACTTCGGCTGCATCCAGATTCTTGCCGCTCATCGCGATCGACATAAACGAGCGAATCATACCTTTGAGCGTACCAAGCAATCCAATCATCGGACCGAGCGTGCCGATGGTGGCCAGGATGCTGATCTTCTTTTCCATGTTGACGGTGCTGGCGTCAGCAGTCCGCTCGAGTTTATCGCGAGCTTCATCAACGCTATATTCCAGTTCCGATAGTCCAGCATGTAGCGAACGCGAAAAGAACGAATCGTCCTGCTCAACCAGCTTCACTACATCGCGAGCATTGCCTTCTTGAATCAGGCGATCGCATTCTTCCAAGACTTCAGGCGGGGCTGCCACGCTTGAACGCAACTCGAGAAACTGTTGGACCACCACGGCCACAAAATAAAACGACAAGCACAGTATGAACAGACCGATCCAGCCTGATACTTCGATCAACCAACCGAGGACATCGGTACCATCGGCCTCTTTTGTTTGCCCGCCAGCCTCTTGAGCCCACAGCATCTCGGGCTGTAGCGCGAAGTAAACAGCAACCAGCACGGTCGCTGCAAGACTCCAAACGAGGCTTCTTGAAGTGGCTGAGCGAATCATCAAGACTTCCTTTTTCAGTTCAGGCCCCAAAGAGACTAGTCCTTGGCCAGCGGCGCCAAGGGGTTCGGGCATCATCAGCCCCAACGATATTTTCAGACGAGAAGAGCACTAACTATCAATATGTCTGCCATTTCCCAGCCTCGCAAGTAGCAAGCCCGCGCCGAGTGTGGATTATTCACTAAGGGCGACTTGGCAGGTCGGATGATACGACGCACCCGAGTTGTTTTTTCGCTCCCCTTAGTTGCGACCAGCTATTTGGCCAGGCCGACCTCCCTCAATTGTCGAGAATTCGGCCCACACAGGCAAGTGTTCGCTCACGCTGACGGCTTGCTCTAGCGAAAGATTAAACTGGCGCAGGAAATCCAGCACCCCGGCACGACCGGTAAATTCGGCAGTACTGCTGTGCGGAAAGACGATGTTGTCAGCCAACGCAGTACCGCGCGTCGTAGTGGCAATTCCTTCGATGGCAACTCGAAAAGTACTCAACGGCAAGATCGAAGTAAGTTGCTGGCCGGCGCTAAAATCGCCCGCCAAGATAACGTCATCTTCACCTCGACCATCGCTGTAGATCGCGTCGATCAAATTTGGGAGCGCAGTCAATTCATTGCCCGCCAGATCACCATCGATGTGCATGTTGACCAGGCTAAACGTAAACGCTTCGCGCTCGTCGACCCTCTTGCATCGGAACCAACCAACCAGCGGTTCATGACTGAGCATGTCCTCGGGGTCGGCAACCGTATAGAGTTGAAAGCGATCAGTTTCGACACTGGCGGTATCAAATACAAAAGCTAACTGCGCCGTCCGCTGCCCGCGACCGATACGTGGACCAATCATAAAATCATACTGACGACCGGTCCGATTCAAACGCTCGATCAGATTGGGCATCAGGTCATCACGTGTGGAGCGAATATCTTGCAGAGCAATGATGTCGTACTGATTAAGCATGCGCATGATCAGTTCAGTCGCAGCGGTGTTGTCGCGTGTAGCATCGCCCCAACCGCTCAGATTGAAACTGGCAATGCGGATCGAATTGCTCGTGGGGCGCTGAGCTGTAGGCAATCCAAGGGATGGAGCAGCGCCTGCTATCGCGGTTGGACTACTGGTCATGTTGACCGGTGGTGCCGGCTGACGCGAGTTTTCCAGCATCCCCAGCTTTTCACCTACCGACAACAAACGCTCGAACTCAGGCCCCAGCACCTTAGCAGCGGGTCGCAGTTGATCGATGCTGAAGTTGCCGGGCAGTTGCAGTGGATTGGGCAACTGACTGGGGTTACCTGGCGGTGACGCGATCTGTCCTGGATAGTTGGTTTGATATCCAACCCCAGGCAGATTGGTCGCAGCGCTGGTCGATGGCAACATGGGAGCTGAGTTGGATAAACCGAAATTGCTACCGCCGCTGCCGCCGACATGGCCGCCGAAATTATTGTTGGCACTAGGCCACAACGGAGTTGGTGCCGTCGACGGCAGGTTGGGACCACTTGGAAAACTAGTGGGAAAGCCTAGCGGCGCACTAGCGTAGGGGTCTATGCCAGAGTTGGCGTAGACCGTGGGTTTGGGTTCCAGACGCAGACCGTCCAAGCCCCGAATGCTGTAGTTGTTCAGGAGCCACAACAAACCAGCCACTACCGTGGTCAGAATTGGCCAACGTCGTTTTAGCGCGGCGAAGAACAAGGGGAACCTCACAGGCATCAAACATGCCAAGGTGCTGCAGTGCCACGTTCCATGCACCGCCAGTCACCGAACCTGCTGAGGATCCATCCGCAGAGATAGTCTTTTCAAGCTGTCAGATTCTTCAATCTGATAATGCGGGAAATCTAGCTGGCAGGCTGGAAGGGCTCCCAGCCTTGACCGCACAGACTTCGCGCACATCGGCCTATCGACATACTCACACAGATGACTTTAGAAATTCCAGAGCGAGATTTTTGTTTTTCAATTCGAAGGTAGCGGAAAGCGTCAAGCATTTCGGGCATCACGGATGGTAGCGGAAAGCGTCAAGCATTTCGAAAGCCTTGACGGCTTCCGCTACGGAATTACGGGAGTTCGAAAGCCTTGACGGCTTCCGCTACGGCTTAGTGAGTGAACAAAAACTCTGGACTGGTCATGAGACTCCACAGTAAATCCTCAACCACTAAACGACGCTCGGCGCCGGTGGCCAGCGACTCTTGGGCGACGCTGAGCAGATGCTTGCGTTCGGCGGCTGTGGGTAAGCGCGACAGGGCGAGCAGATAAGACTCTTCGATGATTTCCTCCAGCGGTTTGTCGTTCTTGATCCACTGGGTAACGATCGAACGCGGGTCGCTCAGTTTTTCGTTGAGCGTATCACCATTGCTCAAATGCAGCACTTGCACGACCGTCGGTTGATCGCTGCGTTCACAATCGCAGGTGATGCGCCGCTGGTGACGTCCGAAGGTCTTCAAAAAATAGTTGACGACCGCTGAATCATGCAATTGCAGGGAACTCGTACCTTCTTTGTAAGCCTCCGTTTTTACTTTATCGGCACCATTGAATTCAATTTCGCTGAACTTGGTCGGCACGTCAGTGACCTGGCAGACGGCATCGTGCAGCACTTCGGCCATCAATCGTCGCGGCAAATGTCGGCAATAAAGTCGCGTATCATCTACGTTTGTCGGCAGCGCATCGGCTGAACGTTGATAGGCTTGAGAATTCAGAATCAATCGCATGAGCCCTTTGAGATCGAACTTCGTTTCATTCAAGTGTTCGGCCAGCGCAGCTAACAAGAGTTCACTGCTGGCTGGATTACTGGCGCGCATATCGTCAACCGATTCAACCAATCCGGGACCCATGAAGTTGGCCCATACGCGATTGGCGATCGAGCGTGCGAAGTACGGGTTGTGGCGATCGGTCAACCAATCCGCGAGCGATTCTCGACGATCGGCGGTTGAATTGGCATCGATCGGTTTGGCGTCCAGCGGCGCAGGCGGTTGTGGTTTGCCGCGCGAAGGTTGAATGAGGTCACCTTGATCCAACACCAGCAACGTGCGTTTGCCATCGCCGTTGCGCGCATCGCCCCCCCAGCCTTTGGCGCGGACGCGTGCATACAAGTTGGCCATGCTGTAATACTGATCGTTGGTCCACTTCTCTAGTGGATGATTGTGGCACTTGGCACAGGCGATCGATAAGCCGAGGAACGCTTGACACGTGTTTTCCGTCAGCGATTCAGGATCCTGATGGATCGCATAAAAGTTTGTGGCACCTTGTTCCATACTGTCGCCCTTAGCGAGCACGATTTGACGGACCATCTCGTCCCAGGCTGTATTCTGCTGAACGTTTTGGCGAACCCATTTATAAAACGCGGCCACGGCGTCGGGGCGTAACATCGTGCCGTTAATCAGTAGCAAGTCCGACCATTTGTAGCTCCAGTAGTCGACAAAGGCATCGCTGGCCAGCAGTTCTTCCACCAGCCGTTGTCTGCGATCGGGACTCGCGTCACCCAAAAACTCGCGCACGCGTTGGGGCGTTGGCAAGACACCGACAGTGTCGAGATACGCGCGACGGATGAACGTTTCATCACTGCAACCTGATGAAGGCGCCAACTTGAGACGTTGCCATTCTTCCAGCAAGATCTGGTCGATGAAGTTGGCTGGCCGGAACTCGGCATAGGCCGACGTTGGTATCTCGTTGGGATAGGGTGAGACGATTGCCGAGATGGCGATGCGACTGGCAAACGTGGCCACGATCGCACCTTTGCCATGGCCGACGATTTTCACTTGACCGCCGACGTCGACTTGAGCCATCGTCTCGTTGGCTGAATTAAACTGAGCCCATCGCGTGACATCTTCTACCCGGCCATTGGAATAGTGAGCCAAGACGATCAGCTGTTGCTGTGCATCGCGCGACAAATCAATCTGCGCGGGTAGAAGTTGAATCTTGTCCAGTTGCGGATCAGCGGACTGTCTGGGCGGAGCGCCGGCCGCAATCCAATCCGCCAAGATGCGATAGTCTGGCGATGACTCCTCCAGACGCAGTCCTCCTTTGTGACTGATTAAGCCAGTAGGTTTGGCCAGCAGCAAACTACGCCCAGGTTGTGCGGCATCGATTCGTCGACCGCGATCTTGTCGCGTGATCGCAAAGTGATCGCTCTGCGGATCGTAGGCGCGTAGCGAAAGCTTAAATCCACCTTTGCCAGCCAACGCACCGTGGCAGGCACCGCTGTTGCAGCCGGCTCGCGTCATGACCGATTGCACATGAGCTTCGAATTCCCAGCTGCGCGGACCATCAGCGCCAGTGACCGCGATGGGTACATGCACTTCGACGAGTTGGTTATCAGGCCGATTGATCTTGGCAACCAGATCCGTGGTGCCATTCTTGATCGCATGGACTCGGCCAGCTTCCCAAGTCGCAATGGTTGAATCCGCGATCGATATCTCGAGATTATCGGTGACCTGCGCGCCGACCGTATCGCCGCTGGTCGATTGAAATATGACAAGCGATTGCGCGCCCTGGCCGTCGAGTTTCACTTCGGCCGGGTAAGGGCGAATTTCTTCGCTCTTCACCGCCAAAGGAATCGCAAGTCCAATCGCGCAAGCAAGCAGTGCGATCAATGTGCGCGAGGTGTTGTGGGAGTATGAAAGTAATTGCACGGGAGACATCTCTTAAGTAGCGGAAGCCGTCAAGGCTTTCGGACGGTTACTTGTAGCGGAAGCCGTCAAGGCTTTCGGTCATTGGTTTCCTGGATCAACGAAATGCTTGACGCATTCAGTTACACAGGTTCGATCGGACACAGGCTGGAAGCCTATGCCACACAGGAACAGGCTGGAAGCCTATGCCACACTAAAGCAACTTGAAGCCTATGCCACACTAAAACAATTCGTGGATTTCGCGAAAGCCGGAGTCGACGATGGGAAAGGGGCGGCCGGCAGGACCGGGCAGAATGGTTTCGGGACTGAGTCCCAGGCTATGAAAGATCGTAGCGACAACTTCAGGCGGTTCGACCGGACGTTCGGCGGGCACGGCACCGATGGGGTCACTGGCCCCCACCACGCGTCCACCTTTGACTCCACCGCCAGCAAAGCCGACCGTGAAACACTGTGGCCAGTGATCGCGACCACCGGCAGGATTGACTTTCGGCGTGCGACCAAACTCGGCCAGGTTCACCACTAGCGTATCATCCAACAAACCGCGTTGCGATAGATCTTCGATCAAAGCCGCATAGCCTTGATCATAAGTGGGCGCCACGATGTTCTTCATCCCTTCGATCGAAGTGAACGGTTTGCTGCCGTGAATATCCCAAGTGATCTCATCGAAGACTGTCAAGAATGTATTGACCGTGACAAAACGCACGCCGGCTTCGACCAGGCGTCGTGCCAGCAAGCAACATTGACCGAAGCGATTCATGCCGTACTTTTCGCGGACCTGCACTGGTTCTTTGGAAAGATCGAATGCATCGCGGGCTTGGGGACTGGTCATCAATCGATACGCCGTCTCGAAGTGCTCGTCCATCAGCTTGGCACTTTCGCTGGCTTCGAACTGCGTCATCGATTCTTCGACTGCTTGACGCATGCGTCGACGTCGGTCGAGTCGGGCAGCTGGAATCGAGCTGGGCGGCAACAGATCGGGGACTTTGAAATTCTCTTGCGAAGGATCGGCCATCAAAGCGAACGGATCGTACGCTTTGCCTAAAAATCCGCCGGCCTGACCATTGGGCAAGTTGCCTCCACCGCGGCCCATCGTTTCGGGCAAGACCACGTGCGAAGGCAGATCACCACGCGGACCTTGCAGATACCAAACCGCGGAACCGACGTGCGGCGTATTGATTCCACCGGAAAATAAACGGCCCGTTTGCATGATCTGCCACCCCGCATCGTGCACCGCAGCGCCGCGATGAAAACACGATCGCACCAACGCGATCTTGTCGGCAATGCTGGCCGTGCGTGGCAGGATCTCTGAGATCTGCAGGCCACTTACTTTGGTCGATATCGGTTTGAAGGGCCCACGAATCTCCGCAGGCGCATCGGGCTTCATATCGAAAGTATCGAGTTGGCTGGGTGCGCCGAGATTAAAGATCAGAATGCACGACCGGTTATCTTTGGTGCGATCCGTCATACCGGCGGCCTGCGCTTGCATCAAAGCGGGCAGCCCTAAACCAACAGCGCCCAGCGAACCAACTTGCAAAAAATCGCGTCGCGTAACGCCGTTGCAAGTATGAGCACTACCTTTGCCGAGCAGATCCAGCATCGGAGCAATCCTTGTGAGGTGGGAGGACAGGCGAGTCGAGAGGTCTCCACCCAGTTTAGCTGAAATAGTGCGCGATGGCTAATTGCATCCAACTAAGCCGACGGCGTTAGCCGCGGTTGCGTCCGGCTGAGGCCGACGGCATTAGCCGCGGTTGCAGGCCGCTCCCGGCTATTCTTCTTCATCGTGGGAGGGCGCAGGTTGATCAAGGCCCAGCTGCGCGATGCGGCGGAGGAATCTGGGGCGGCTGATACCCAGCAGTCGGGCGGCGCGAGCGCGGTTGCGGGGAGACAGCTTGATCGCGCGCTGCAGCATGATCCGCTCCAAGTCCAACAGCACATCGTCCAGCAGAATTGGTTCGACCGCCGTCTGAGAGCTGCGATTGACGGTACTGGCAAAGGTGCGAATCTGCAGCGGCAAATGACCGGGCTGAATCGTGGCGGTCAGCACCGCATTGTTAAGCATATCGCTGGCGGCCGTTTGTACTTCTGACGCGTTGCCCGGCCAGGGATAGGCTTGCAGTAGTTCTTCGGTGCTGGCGGCCAGTGCCGGCAGACGCCGGCCGGCCTTGTTGGCCGCGGCAGTCAAATGATGCGCGACCATCGGTGTGACATCTTCACGCCGCGATTCGAGCGGTGGGATATCCAGCTCGATCGTGGCCAGCCGCTCGACTAGTTCGGCCAGAGGCGATCTCTGCTGGCGCAGCTGTTCGGAAGTTCGCTGGCTGGTTGCGATCACGCAGTAGTCACTGCGATGGTTATGCAACCATTCGACTAACATGCTGGCAGCCGTCGAGCTCAGGCAATCCACGCGATCGAGAATCAGGTGCGCCGCTGCAGCGGGCAAACCGACGCGCATGCGTGAGGCAAAGGCCTCTAACTGGCTGGCCAGCGACTCTTGGTCCATCAAGCTGCATTCGATATCGAGTTCGTGCATGGCGCTGGCTGGCAATTCCAACGGCCGCCGTCGCAGAGCGGCAATCGTGCGTGCCAGCCGCGATTTGCCACTGCCCTCGGGCCCCGAGATCAAGAGATGCGACATTGAACCTATCGCTAACTGGGCGCGGCGCATGGCCAACTGGATCGCAGACGATGTGCCCAGTAGTGGCCAGAGGCCGTCGAGCTGATCCCACTGGGCACGCAAACGTATCAGGATTTCATCAGCGGCATTTCCGCGCGGTGCCATCGCTGGAGCCAGCGGCATGAAGCGTTCACGCAGTACTTCAGATTGACCGAACAGAATCAGTATCAGACCTGTCGATGGATCTTCATCAATCAGCGGCAAAAAGGCTTGGACAGCAAACCCGGTAGGTTGTGCCGGGGGCCATGGCACTTGCCGCACGGCCGCCTGGCCATGCAACACAGCCGATGGCGGTGCCAACATCATCCGCAGCTGTGGTGGAATGGGCGTTCGCTGTGACTCGCCCTCGGATACTGCCGCCGCACTGGTCGAGTTCAAATCCTCCGCTAGTTCCGCTTGACAACTCAAGCCCACCAGTCGAGTCGCATCGACTTGCAGTAATTCGCACAAGGCAGCGCTGACGAATACGATTTGCAGCCGTTGATCCAATACCACGATCGGCCAGGATAGCTGATCTAGCTGCCGAGCCAGATTGCGACTGTTACCACCACGAAAAGTCTCCGTCATCGCAGCTAACCTTTCCCCAGTAGCCGAAGTCGCCAGACTTTGGACAACTACATCGCCCCGTAGCCGAAGTCGCAAGACTTTGGACTTCCCCAGTAGCCGAAGTCGCCAGACTTTGGAAAACAACAACGCCCAGTAGCCGAAGTCGCCAGACTTTGGAAAACAAACTGGTGGTCTCACCCCCGGTTAGCAGTCCAATTGGCCGACCTTCGTTGATCGACCTACGAGCGCTGGCTCATGGGCACCAGTTCTCGCACGGGCGAGCCGGTGTAGATTTGTCGAGGTCGGCCAATCTTGGCGGGCGATTGATGCATCTCGACCCAATGCGCGATCCAGCCGGGCAAACGGCCAATGGCAAACAGAACGGTAAACATCTGCACCGGGATCCCCATCGCGCGATAAATCACGCCGGAGTAGAAGTCGACGTTCGGGTAGAGCTTACGTTCAACGAAGTATGGATCGCGCAGCGCGGTCTCTTCCAGTTCTTTGGCCACGTCAAAGAGTGGGTCATCCAGTTGCAAACGAGCCAATAGCTTGTCGCAAGCTTTCTTGATAATCGTGGCCCGCGGATCGTAGTTCTTGTAGACGCGATGGCCAAAACCCATCAAGCGGAAATTGCCCTTCTTGTCTTTAGCCATATCGACGTACTTCTTGACATTGCCACCGTCGTCAGCAATCTGCTTGAGCATATTGACGCAGGCTTCGTTGGCTCCGCCGTGCAATGGTCCCCACAAGGCACAAATGCCTGCGGAAATGGAGGCGAACAAGTTGGCATTGGATGAGCCAACCATGCGCACGGTCGATGTGCTGCAGTTCTGTTCGTGGTCGGCATGCACGATCAGCAGCAGATTGAGGGCTTCGACAAAATCGGGGTCTGGCTCGTAGTGTTCCGTCGGTACGGCAAACATCATCCGCAAGAAATTCTCGCAGTAATTCAGGTTGTTCATCGGATAGATGAGCGGCTGGCCGAACGATTTTTTGTAGCTATACGCAGCGATCGTCGGCAGCTTGGCCAGCAAGCGGTGAATCGAAATCTCGACTTGCCGCGGATCATGGACGTTCAGCGAGTCTTGGTAGAAAGTCGACATCGCTCCCACGACGCTCGACAGAATTGCCATCGGGTGAGCATCGCGGGGGAAGCCATTGTAGAAAGCTCGCATATCTTCGTGAATCATCGTATGCCGACGAATGGATTCGCGAAAATCGGTCAATTCTTTGGTATTGGGCAGTTTGCCGTAGATCAACAAGTAGCTAGTTTCGACAAAGTCGCAATGGGCCGCGATGTCTTCGATGGGGTATCCACGATAGCGCAGAATACCCTGTTCGCCGTCGAGGTACGTAATAGCACTAGTCGTGCTGCCGGTATTGACGTAACCTTCATCCAGCGTGATGTAACCGGTCAGCCTGCGAAGCTGTGAAATATCAACCGCTTTCTCTTGTTCGGTGCCAACCATGGTCGGCAAGTCCACCTCTTGATCATCAAGGATCAATTTGGCGGTGTGGTTGGCTTCAGAAGAGGCGGTAGACATAGGCGTTCACTCCGCGGCGGACGAAATGACAGACTCCAGGAGAGGTGGAGCGTCACGTGATAACAATTTATAAGCAGAAAGAGCAGTTTACCCTTACAAGCACGCCCCGACAATTGACCTGCAGCAGCTATTAACGATCGGCTGAGCCACTAATTGCGAGACCGCACCCCGAAGGCAACCATAACTATGAGCGATTCGAACTCGACCAAACCCCAAGTACTATTTTTTAGCCGCGACATTTTTTTCGCGCCGAACGTCAAAAATGCAGCGTTGGCCGCAGGTTGCGATTTTCAAATTCACGGTGACATTCAGGCACCGCCTCAGATCGACGGGGCTCAAGTGCGAGCTTGCGTGGTCGACCTGACCCCGCTGAACCTGGTGCAAGTCGCTGAGCTGGGAAAAATGTTGACCGCCAATTTTCCTGACGCGCGCCGTATCGCCTTCGGGCCTCATGTCCAAACCGAGCACTTCGCCGCGGCCACCAAAGCCGGCTTCGATCCCGTCCTGGCCAAAGGCCAAGTCGCTATGATGCTCGCCCGATACCTGGGCGAGTAGCGCCTGGGAGGGTGGTGCCCGAAGCACCGCAGCCTGCACGAACTACGTCGTTGGCGTTGAGAGTGACTTGGGTTGCAACTGGAGACGTTACTTACATCAAAGCGGTGGCTGGGCCACCGCACTCCAAAGGTCTACACGGCTCGCGATTCGACGCGGCGAGCCGGGGTGGGGTTGTTGCTGGCCGCTTGTTGACGATTGGCAATCCACAACAGGACTGGGGAGGCAATGAAGATCGAACTATAAGTACCGACCACGATGCCGACAAACAGGGCGAACGAGAAACCGTGTATGCCTTCGCCACCGAAGAAGTACAACAAACCAATCGTTAGCAATGTCGTCGAACTGGTCAACAAGGTACGGCTGAGCGTTTGATTGACGCTGGTGTTAACCATTTGGCTGGTTAGCCGCGGACTCTTACCGCGCACTTCACGTATACGGTCAAATACCACGATCGTATCGTTCAGCGAGTAACCGATGATCGTCAAGAACGCGGCGACCATGATCAAGTCCATCTTGAAATCTTCGATCATCATGAAGCCCAGCGGGCCAGACAGCCAGTGGCACAGAGCCACAATGCCCAGCGTAATCAACACGTCATGCAACAGCGCGATCACCGCCGCCAAACCATAAGACAACTTTTGGAAGCGGAACCAAATGTAAGCGACCACGAAGATCAAGCTGACAAGCAGCGCGGCGATGGCCTTCTGTTGCATATCGCTGGCTACGCGATTGCCGATGTTCGACAGCGACAACCAGACAGGCTCTTTCTCGAGAGTTGACTTAAGTGTGTTGGCCAACTTTTCCGCAGTGGCTTGATCGGACTGCAATTCTACATTCCAAGTAGGCACACCTACGGCAGAATCCTTGTTCCAGTCGGCAGGCACTGGCACGGGAGTGAGAATCAGTTGAGCTGCCGTCAGGTTCATGCCGGCCGTCTTAGCGGCAGTCTCCAAATAGTTGGCCAATTGTTCGTAGTTGACCAAGGCTTGCGAATCGTTGGTATCAGCTGCGTTTTGCTTGCTGAACGTTACGCTGAATTTAGTAAGCGGCTTAGGAGGCTCCGGTTGAGCTGCCTCAGTTGTAGCACCTGGAGTGGTCGCTGCAGCAGCTGGCGTCGTGGCGGCCGGTGCTGGTGCACCGGGCTCCAATGATTCTTGGCCGCTGACTTCGGCGACCGGAGCGGCAGGTGCCGCCGGAGTGGCTGTGTCGGTTGCCGGTGGCGCTGGGTCAGCCGCTGGCGTTTGGACTGCAGGTGTTTCACTGGCAGGAGCTGGAGTTGCTGCATCTGGAGTTGCAGGCGCAACGGCGGGGTCTTGCCAAGCCACCAAGCGGCCGACTCGATTCAGCGGGGAACGCATGCCGGTCTTCTGTGGCATGGTTACATCAACCTTGTAGACCACCATCTTGACTTCGGGGTGCTTGGTGAGCCCCTCGGCCAATTTTTGTTTGAGCGATTCGATGTCGGTAAACGACGTGTCGATCTTGTAGATCGTATCGAGCGGTTCTTGCTCCATACGCTGCAGAGTCCATTCGATCGTTTGGCCTTCGGCATCTTTATCGAAGATGTCGTTCATGATCGGCCTCAGCACGTCAGCGGTCAGTGGTTCAGACAGCTGAACCGTAGCGCTGGTGCCACCGTTGAAGTCGATAGCCAGGAAATTCCGACCGCGCACTACCAGGGCACCCAGGCCGACCAGAATGATCAAGATCGAAACACCCACGTTGATTTTTTGCCAAGACATAAAGTCCAGGTCTTTATCACCGAGCATCGTTTTGCGGGCCCATGCAATTCCGTCGGACATGCTCAAGCTGAGTGCCCCAAGCTTTTCGCTGATGTCGAAGATAATGCGAGCACAGTAGACTGCGGTGAACATGCTGATCAGAATGCCCACGATCAAAGCGACCGCGAAGCCGCGGATCTGGTCGGTACCGATCCAGTACAACACCACCGCTGCAATGAGCGTGGTTAAGTTCGAGTCAACGATTGTGGTGAAGGCTCGATCGAAACCATTGCGAATGGCCATGCGCGGAGTCGAACCCTTGGCACGCTCTTCACGCATGCGCTCGAAGACCAGCACGTTGGCATCGACGGCCATGCCTAACGTCAAAACCACACCAGCCAGGCCCGGTAGCGTGAGTGGTTGCTGAATCAGAATCATCGTGGCCAGAATCATCAGGCCATTGAGCACCAGCGCAAACGTGGCCACCATGCCACTAAAGCGGTAGTACAGCAGCAAACAGCCGATCGTCACAAACACAGACAGAATCGAAGCGTAAGCACCTTTGCGAATCGTTGCAGCACCCAATAGGGCACCAATGCGATTTTCGCTGATCGGTTGAGGACTGAGGGCCGCTGGCAATTTACCAGCGCGCAAAATCGATACCACGAAATCGACTTCTTCGCGGGTAAAGTTACCTTCGATAATACCATTGGAACTAATGGGTGAGTTCAGCTGCGGTGCCGACAGGACTCGCTCGTCCAAAATGATAGCCATGCGGCGATGGAAGTTGCCATCGGGTGCATTGGCAGCAGTCAACTGAAACATGCGGCCCGAACCAACCGTGTTCAAATTAAAGCCTACAGCCGGCATGCCTTGACGATCGAACGTAAAACTGGCACTGGCCAGGTCGTCGCCAGAGACTTCGACATATTTCATGTCAGCATTGCGTTCGAGCGCCATCAGGACGTCGATGTTTTCAATGCCTTCTTTGACCAACCAACGCTCAAAACCATTTTCATCATCCTGCGAGAAGAACGGAGGATTGATGATTTGACCGGTTCGTGAGTTACGCAGAACATCGCCCAGCACAGGTGTGCGAACTTCGCGCAAACCTTCATCGCCAACAGGTTCCTTGCGGCCAACTTCATACCACTGGCCAACCATACGCCCTTCTTCGTTGAAGACATCGCGTTGGTTCGGAGCGGCAGACTGGGCTAGCTTCTGAGCCGCTTGGATGATCAAGCCGTGGTCTTTTTGATTGGCGACAATCCGGAACTTCAGCTGACCAGCTTCGCGAATCGCGCGCTTGATGCTATCAACTTCGGCGGATTCAGTGTTTGGCACGACGACTTCGATTTGCGACTCACCGTAAGGACGAATCGAAATTTCTTTGGTGCCGGACGGATTGAGTCGGTTTTGCAGCGCGGTTACTACCGCGTCGGGTTTGACCGGTTCGCCATCACCCTTGTTGTGGAGTACTTCGTACACCAGAATCGTGCCACCACGAATGTCGATGCCTAGTGGCAACGTCCAGTTGGCTTTGATGCAAATCGCCAAGGTGGCCGCGATCACGAAAGTCGCAAAGCCTACACGACCACCAATGGTCGGCATGCGCAAACGTCGGGCTACGAAGTTGCCAAACAGGAACGGCAATGTGAAGAGAGCCAAGACAACCGCCACGTTGACCAGCCAGACAACCCATGGATTGGGCGCTTCACCGGCGGACTGCACGGTCTGAGCAATTAGATTCAAGTCAAATTCCAACATTGCCGTAGGATTCCATGAAGGTTGCTGTGGCATAGGCTTCTAACCGATGTGGCAGGGGCTTCCAGCCCGTGTCAAACCAATTCTGTCTTATTACAAACAATCGTTTACGTTGTTTTGGCTTCCGGACTCTTACTGTCGCTGGCCACGACGCGAGCAATGGCATCGCGACTGACCGTCAGCTTGGCACCGGTGCCCTCGTCGATCTTGAGCGTGACTGTGGCGGCGTCCCCCGGGGCTTGCATCACGGTTCCGTGAATCCCGCCGGTGGTTACTACGCGATCATTCTTCTTCAGGTTGGCCAGTGCATCAGCCAACGCGCGTTGCTGAGCCTTCATTTGCCTCTGCTGCGGCCACAAGACCAGCAGAAAAAACAACATGAACAGCATCAGCATAAAATTGAGCGGGCTGAGCAGAAATTGAGCGAACGAATCCGGCGGCGCACCGCCTTCAGCTGCACCAGCAGGTGGTGCTTCGCCCCCTTCTGGGGCTACCTGCGCCAGCAGGGTGAAGGGCGTAGTCAGGTCAATGGCGCGCAACCAATTCATGCGAAAACTCAACGATTTGCCGTGAAACCAGCAATGATAGCGAAGCAATGATCGCGCTTACCGCTACCCCCCGAATCAACCCGGACCGGTTGCGAACAGCGCACAAAGTGTCAAATCGCAAATCATAAGGCTGGACAAAAACTGCCACAAGGCCAAGTAGACTCCCGCGGGAAGTCGGGAGATCAAACGTTTTGGGGTTTTGGGTGGCACTGTCAATGCGCAGCATGGAAAGTGCTCCGAACGAAGCGGTGCCCTGGGCGGGCCCCTTCACCGTACCAATGCCAGCGAAGTTTTGGAAACAGCATCCCAGGTTTCTGCCTGTGACGGGTTCGTTCGTTGGCCAATGAACCATCGCAGGGCGCTTTGAAACTTCAGTTTCATTTGCCAGGTCAACTAAAGTCCGAATATCAACCGCTTCGTTTTGAGCCCTGGCTATGCTGCGCATTGCCAGGGCCACTCACAACTCAAAACGCATGGAGAGGTGGGCTTCGAGGGTGGCCCTACAGTATCTCGCGTTTGCGATCGATGTAGTCCCAAATGACATAGCGATCCAGGTCGCGTCCGGCCGTGAAGAACACTCGGCCTTTGGTCTGCTGGGCCAGTCGATGGGCGAAGCGAATATCCTCTTCCGACTGCGACCAACTAGGTACCAAGAACATGTTGATCACAATCCCGTCCCGTTGGCACATGGCACCCTCGCGCATGGTAACCGCTTCGGTGCGTTGGTCCGGTGGATAGAGCAGGAACAACTTTGAATCTTCGAAGTGAGCCGTCGGCAACCCGTCGGTAATCAGAATGATTTGTTTGTTGGGAGTATCGACCGTGGCTAAGTTTTGCCGGGCTAAACGGAGCGCGTGTTGAATGTTGGTGAAGTGCGGCGGAATCTGTTCCTCGCTGATGTCGTCGCGCGATAGATCGGCCTGCAAGCGGACCCACGGATCGTAAATCGTCACTGGCTTGGGCATCATGTCCACGATCTCGCCAGGTTTGCGCATCTTGGCAAAGGTGTACATTTCGATGAAACGCAGGAAGTCTCCGGGATACTCCGATGAGATCAGCCCTTGTAGAGCCAGCCCCATGCGTTTGACATTCATGTACTGGCCGTCGTAGCGCATCGAACCGCTCATATCCATGATTACGACTGTGGCACACTTGGGCGAATTGCGTGTGCGATGCACTTCGATGTCGCCGGTGCGCAGCTGAATCTGCGATGCCGTGGGATCTCGCAATAACGCATTGATGACGGTTTGCGTCGTATCCATGTTGGCTAACGAATCACCAAACTCATACTGTTTGGTTTGAGGCAGTTCGACACTGCCTTCACCCACGATGCGACCGTGATGTCGACCGGAGCGCCCCGGTTGCAGTTTGGCAAAGATGCGTTCGAGCAACTTGCCTTGAAAGATTTTGTAAGCCTTAGGAGTTAATTTGAACGCGCCGCTTTTGTCGTTGCGTTCCAGACCCTGGCGTTCGGCCATCTCGCGGACCATGTTTTCAACTTGACGTTGCAGCTCTTCAAGCCCTTGCATGTCGGCTGGTTCTGCAAACTCGCCGAGGGCTTCCATATCGATCAAGCCGATCTGGGCTGTTTTGGCAGCTTCTTCCAGTTGCTTGAGAAGTTCATCGATCTTCTCGAGCTCTTTCTTGATCTCGATCGCCTGAGGCACGGTCATGGAATCCTGACCGGTAAAGGTGTACTTGGCGACCAGTTCGTCAATCTGATATTTGTCGCTCAGTCGTTCCATGACTTGCACTAGTTCACTAGCGAATGGATGCGTATCGTCGCCCAGGCGATAGTACAGACGCTCGAGCAGATAAATCTGCTTCTCCTGAGTCGCTTGGTTGAACATCTTGCGCAACTCGCCGGGTGGTCGACTGCGCGCGACCCGTTTGTTGTACGTCTTATCAGCCGTTTTCTGGACTGAATCGGTTTCGTACTTTTCGAGAATCTTGCGCTTGCGTTCTTCCAGCATCGCTTTGAGCATATCGAGCGATGGCCCCAGTCCTTTGATCTGGCTGGGGTCCAGACGCACGGCCCGCGCTAACTCTTCCTCGGTCAGCTCGCGATAGCTGCCATACATCAACGCGTGTTCGAACGCGGTCGAAACAAGGTCTGGCGGTGGCTCAGTGGGACTGGGGAACTCGGCAGGGTTATAGCGTTGATAAGTATGTATAACGCCGCCCAGCGTGCGTTTGTTGGCCATGCAATTACCCCAATCCCTTGTAGAGCGATCAGACTTCGTATTGGACCTTGCCGTGCTTCTGAGCCCGGCTGATACGATCCATGGCATAGAGACCGGCCAAGACAAACTCAACGCAAGAAGCCCGCACGGCGGGGCTCTCAGCCGCGTTGACTTCGAAGGCTTTTTCCCAAGCCGGCGGAACGCTCTTGAGACGTTCAGCGTAAACAGCGCTGGGTAACATGTCACCCACTTCAATGCGCACGCCTTTGCTGAAGATGTCGGCGATTTCATTGAGGCCGAATTCTTCGACGTACTGGTCGAAGACCTTCTTAATCGCTCCGGCGACCAGCGCATCGAGCACTTGCCGCTCGGACATTTGATGGCTGCCCATCATGTCCAGCTCGAGCTTGCCCAGCGATGAACTGTACAGATGGCCCAGATCGCTGATGCGCGGGACAGCTGGTGACTCGCCCAAAATGATTGCCCGCTGACGAGCGCTGGCGATCATGGTCCGATAGTTGGCCAGGCTGAAGCGGGCCGATACGCCCGAAGCCTGATCGACATACTTGCTGCGCCGCGCTTGCAGCGTGACCTCTTCAATGATCTCAGCCATGAAGTAGGGCACCTGCACCGGATACTCGCCATCCAGGTCGATGTGAGCCTCCTGCTGCAGGATCTCGATGCCCAAGTTGCGCTCGCGCGGATAATGCGTATGCACAATCGAGCCGATACGATCCTTCAGCTGTGGGATGACCTTGCCACTGCGATTGTAAGTGCTCGGATTGGCCGAGAAGAGAATGAACACATCCAGGTCGAAGCGAATCGGGTAGCCGCGAATCTGCACATCGCGCTCTTCCAGAATATTAAAGAGGCCTACTTGCACCAGTTCGTCCAGTTCCGGCAGTTCGTTCATCGCAAAGATCCCGCGATGCATGCGCGGAATCAGACCGAAGTGCAGGGCTTCTTCAGCGCTCATGCTTACGCCGCCTGTCAGCTTCGATGGATCGATCTCACCGATAATGTCTGCGAACTTGGTACCGGGGCTCAGTCGCTCGGCGTAGCGTTCTTCTCGCGGCCACCAGGCGATCGGTACATCTTCTTCGGCATGCTCAGCCAGGTACCGCTTGCCTAACATGGTGATCGGCTGCAGCGGATCCTCGTGAACCGGCAAGCCCGGCACATCCAAATAAGGGACTATCGGATCGAGAAACCGCACCAAGCCACGCATCAGTCGGCTCTTGGCTTGACCCTTCTCCCCAAGAAATAGGATGTCGTGTCCAGAAAGGATGGCAATGTTGATGTCGGGAATAACGGTGTCTTCGTATCCGACAATGCCCGGAAAAAGTTCTTCCTCAGCCGCCAGCATGCGCATAAAGTTCTCGCGCATCTCTTGCTTAACGCTCCGCGAACGCCAGCCGCTCTCCCGCAAGTCAGCCAGATTTGCAGGTCGATTGAATGGCTCTACCGTCTTGGTCTCGTTCATGTCAATTGGTCTCCCCGAGACAGATTGTAGCGGCTCGTCAAGCGAAAACCGACAAAAATTGGCTCGAATCGGTACGGGGTTTTTTAACCTAAGGTGTGCGCTGCAAAGAAGTTACGTTTCGCCACCTCGCGCGGTGGAAGAATTTTTTATAGCTCGACACTGTGGCTGAAATGTCAGAATTGCACTGGGTGCCGGGAGGGCGAATGCGAGGGAGGGCGAATGCTCCCGCTGAGCCAAACACCGCCGTGAGCAATGGACATAGACTCGGGGACTAATCCGTTTGCATCATCGCCTACCAAGCTGATGCTGCCATCGCCACAATTCCCCGGAAGTATGTCCGTTGTGCATAACGGTGTTGGGCTCAGGAGGACCTTCGCCCTCCCGGGACCAATGGTCGGTTGAAGATTGGGTTAGAGGGTGCAGAGCGGCTGGGGACAGCCGCTCTACAGTTCAAAATCTTGTTGCCCGCATTGCCCCCGAGTCTATGTCCGTTGTGCATAACGGTGTTGGGCTCAGGAGGACCTTCGCCCTCCCGGGACCAATGGTCGGTCGAAGATTGGGTTAGAGGGTGCAGAGCGGCTGGGGACAGCCGCTCTACATTTTCACTACTTGCGCGTAATCGTAGCGGCGCCGGCGTAAATAAGGTCGCGTGGGGCGGGCACAGCGGTACCTCGATAGTGCATGCGACGAACGGTATTACCGTAGAAGTGCAAGGGTCGATACGGACGCTCGGTCATGGGCAGCGATTTAATCTGTTCGCGTTCCTCGCCGACGCGGACCACGCCATGAGTCCAACCGGGTTCCTGGCCACTACGACCCAATTGATCCGCAGCTTGGGCATCTGATTGGATCATGCCGACGGTCAGCAGGCCCACTGCGCCCAAGATCAGGCCTGCCTTTCTGGTAAAGCTGTGCATTGTTTCCCTCGAGTGATGATTGGTCTGTCTGACAGTTTTCGGGCGTCTTCAAGAAGCAGTTGTCGACAGACTCGTGTGCTAGTCTTTCAACTCTTCCGCCGTGATTACGCCATTGCCGTCCGCATCGAGCAGGTCGAACTGTTTGTTCCACCGTTTCGGTACCTCGTCGCGCTCTAGCTGGCCATCTTTGTTGGCGTCCAGTCGCTCGACGATGCCATCGCGTAGCATACGACGTACCAATTCGCGGCGTGCGCCGTGACCGTTCTCAGCCGGTGCGCTACCCTTGGGAACCATAATATCGAAATAACCGATCATCATCTCATCGGTCGTTTGGTCGCCCCAGCGCACCCACGCGTTGGGGTCCGGGTTGTTCAGATTCTTCTCAGAATTATCAAAGGCGGCTTCGCAATAAATCTTGCTGCCAGCGGCTAGCTTCAGCGGCTCCTCAAAGCGATAAGCGGTTTGCCAATTGAAGTCGTAGCGAGGTACATCCAGGATGATTTGCTTGGTGCGATCCGGCGCGATGGCTGTGTAGCGAAATGACTTGCCGCGCAAGTGCATGTGCGGCGCCATCCCGAGCATGGTGCATTCAGGCAACTCTTCCGGCAGCATGGCATCGACTTGATAATTGTTGTCTTTGGGTGGAATGTTCAATCGCAGTTGTACGGCGCTAGTAGTGATGACTTCGCGCTCGATCTCACTGGGATCGGCAAACAGGAAACCAATCTTACTGGCATCGGTTTGGGGAGTACCTACCGGCGTATAGTGGACCTGAAAGACCAATTCGCTGTTGGCGGGGATGCGTTTGGCAGCGCCCTTGGGATACGCCTGTGCGATGGAGCCCGGCACATAGCCGACCAGGAAACCACGCTCGCCGCCCAATTCGCCTCGCGCACCCTTGGGGCGCACGAACACGAGAATATGATGCACAACGCTGTGATTGCCGGGCACGATCTGTGCAGAGCTGATCCACTTCTCTTCAGTAAAACCTGGATCAACCTTGAAGTATTTGTATTTGACTTCGCCGGTGGCCGGTACCTCAAAGGGCTGCTCGTTAATAGCCAGCACCAGGTCTGGCTGCCGTGATAGTTGCCAGCCTTCGATGTAGTGGCGGGGCTCGGGCAAATCAGCCGCATCGCCTTCGGGAGCACCATCAGCAACCCAACGGGCGATCAGTTCGCGCTGAGCTTGAGTTAGCGAGATGTCGTTGGCAAAGTGGCTGTACTCTGGATTGGCATGCCATGGTGGCATGCGCTGCTCGGCCACAACTTCGCCGATCATCTCGGCCCAGCCCGCGACTTCTGCGTAATCGGTCATCGCGAATGGACCGATCTCACCAGCGCGATGGCACTGCACACAGGCGTCGCGAAAGATGGGCGCGATGTCTCGCGAATAAGTGACTTGATTGTCGCTGGCGGAGGTCGCCGGTTTGGGCTTACCAATCAAACATCCCACCGCCGGTTCATGTGTGACCAGGAGAGGTTTATCCGCAATCAGCGACTCGATCGCATCCTTCAAGAACGACTTTTCGGGTTCGGTACGCGTGTAGCCGATGCCATATTGATCATCGACGCGGCCTTGATAACGAACGCTGCGTTGGGCATCGAGCACGAAGACTTCGGGTGTGCGGGTGGCACCCAGTTGCGCGACCACGGTTTGTTGTGGATCGCGTACCATCGGAAATTCGATCTCGAATCGTCGCGCATGGGCAGCCAACTCCGCCAAGCTATCTTGCGGATTGGCATCGATCGCCACAAACGCCACGCCTTGAGCTTCGAACTGCTTAGCCAACTCGGCCAAGCGTTGTGAATAGAGTTTCGCCAGCGGGCATTCGACTCCTAGAAACGCGACGACCATCACTGGTCGATCTTTCCACTGGTCAAGCTGCCAGACCTTGCCGCGATAGTCGGTCAGTCCAAAGTCCGTCAGCCGCTTGCCGGTCTTAGAAAGGCCTTTGTCATCCGCCTGTAAGAGCGAGATGGACTCCAGGCCAGCGAAAATCAGCAGCAGTGCCAGCGCGATATGCTTCAAATTCATGTTGGGTTACCGAATGGAATGTGGCGAATGACTTCTACAGTGTAGACCGTTCAGTTCGAAAGCAGCAAGGTTAAGTGAGCCACAATCGCGAATCGTCCTGCGTATTTGGGAGGCAGCAGATGAACGATTTTAGGCTGCCCCAGCCGTGACATTGTTGTGGCAAAATCATCCTCTTAAGCATCACCCCGGCGACTGGCTCTTGGGTTGGTACTCGTCTGAACATATTGTCTGGGGGTAGCAAAAAAGGGACTGGCTATGAAGATCGCGTGCAAGAAAACTCTGTGGCTGTTGGCCTGCTGCTCGTTAATGATCGGTAATACCGCCTTGGCTCAGTGCCAAGGGCTGTAACATTGGTTCATTGGTCAGCAGAAACTTCGCACTACGTAGTTGGTCGGAAGGAGCTTTGGTTAGCAGGTTCTGTTTTTAAAACGCGGAGACGCAGAGGATCGCAGAGAAGACAGGGTTTTCTCTGCGTACTCCGCGGACTCTGCGTTTCGAAACTCTGGTTAGAGGGTTCAGAGCAGCTGAGGACAGCTGCTCTACGATGGTTAAGAAACTTTTTACTTGCCGCGAGCGGTTGGTGTGTGATATCGTACATGCCCACCCTCCGGCACTGAACAATACTTTTTTCGGTGATGATCAAATCATGAGTCGACGTTCACTTCGCAAATTGTTCGCGGAAAGCCTTGAAAGTCGCCGTCCGTTAGCAGCTGATCTGGCAGCCCTGGATGTGAACAACGACATGTTGATCTCGCCAGTTGACGCGTTGATGGTGATCAACCGGATCAATCAAGCGTCCACTGGTGGTACCGTGGCCGAAGCGGAAGCAGGCATCGATTGCGATACCAACGCCGACGGTGTGGTCAGTCCCCAAGACGTGCTGGGCGTCATCAATGCCATCAACTCAGGGCTCACTGCAGTACCGGCCATCGAGTCGGTAACCGAACAAGTTGCTGTGCCTGACGATGGCACCAGCGACCAACCTATCGATTCAACACCCAGCGACGATGCGCCGACCGACGGCACGCCTGAGAAGCCGGTCGAAGAAACGCCTGTTGATGAGACGCCTGTTGACGACACTCCGGTGGATGAAGGCGATGGCTCGGATGACACTTCCGATGACACCGAGGAGTTTCCTGCTGACGACGATTCGCCCGATTCCGGCGATGACAACTCTGGCGAAGACAACTCTGGCGAAGACAACTCTGGCGATGATACGTCGGAGGATGATCCAGCTGATAACGACGATGGCTGCGAGCACGATCCGGTGGCCGATGGGCAGAGGCTGCGAGAGACGCTCCGCGATGGTCTGCGTGGCGTAATGCGTCATCGAGGTGATCTGCTTGCAAGGCTTGATGCTAACGATGATGGTTCGCTGACCAGCGATGAAGTTCCCGAAGCGGTGTGGGATAAGCTGGTCGCAGCCGATGCCAACCAAGACGGTGGCGTGACTGAGACGGAGCTTAGCGATTATTTGGAAGCTCGACGCCTGGCAGCCATCGAGGAGTTCTTTCATCAGCTCGATCGCGACGATAGCGGTCGGCTGACCTCCGACGACTTGCCGCGACTGGCCTGGCGCTTGGTCTTGCGCGCAGATGCTGATGCCGACGGCCAAGTATCACTGGCCGAGTTTGTGGCGGCTGCGATTCGCCATCTCTGATGGGCAGCGGATCGTTCTGTAGATTTGAAAATTGAGATTTCGAATCTGCAATTGGTAATTCTTCATGCCGATCAAACGTATACAATATCGGCATGAACTTTTTGCATGTGTCACTGTTGGCTGGTCTAGCTGCCATGGCGATTCCAGTCGCCATGCATTTGCTCAGTCGGCGCCAACCTAAAATGGTCGCCTTCCCGGCGCTGCGTTTTGTCAAGCACACGGTTGCCCAGCAACGTGGCAGTTGGCAATTGCGACATTTCCTGCTGCTCTGTTTGCGGGTGACCATGTTCGGCGCGATGGCGTTGGCTCTTGCGCGGCCGCGGGTGCATTCGGCCATGATGACCACGGCCTTGGGTTTGGGCCTGGTCGCATTGGGAGCGATCTTCGCCTCGCTGGTCGCAGTGGTGGCTGTCATCACTCGGCGAGGAGCCGGAGTGTGGTTACCGGCCGGCATCATTGCTGGCTGTCTATGGTTGACTGCGGCCATCTGGACGGGACTATCAATTACGCGCGGACCGGTTGTGCCCAGCAGCGATCAGACGGCGCCGGTGGCCGCAGCCATCATCATCGACAGTGGGCCATCGCTGGATTATCGCGCGGAAAACGACAAGCGGTTCGAGGCAGCCAAGAAAATGGCTACCTGGATCTTGGGCAAGTTACCGCTGGATAGTCGCGTGGGTGTGCTGACCGGCGCACCGATCGGCGCGCTGTCGCTCGATCCAACCACGGCCAAAGGTCAAGTTGATCTGCTGCAACCACAAGCCATGCATATCGATCTGGTGGCTCGGCTGCGCACGGCGATTGATTTAGTGCATGCCAGCGATTTAGAACGCAAAGAAGTTTACGTGTTGACCGATCTAATGAAGCCCGCCTGGTCGGCCGCGGATGCATCGCTGATGGAATTGATGAAAGAGCATCAATCCGAAGTCTTAATCCAAATCATCGACGTCGGCGCGGAGAGTTCGATCAACTGGCGTTTGGGTGACCTGCAGTTGGAATCGCAGAGTGTCCCCAATGGTGGCTCCGCCTCCTGGCAAGTCAATGTGACACGCGAAGTCAAATCTCCGGGTGGACCGGTCACGGTCAAACTAATTCAAGAGCAGAGCGGTGTGCCGCTGATCAGCGATGATACGCTCAAGGTTCCGCCGGCCACGACGGTTGATCAGGCTATCGTCGATCTAAGTCAATCGACCGACGCGGCGGTGACACTGAAGTCGCCAGCCTTGACGCCGGGAACGCACAACTTCCGAATCGAACTATCGACGGCCGATCCGTTGAGCATTGACAATGTGCGCTATAGCACAGTCACTTGTGCGGCCGAAGCACCAACGCTCGTTGTCGCCGACGATGCCGATGCGGCCCGACTGCTAAAGTTGGCTTTGTCACCCGGCGGCAGTGATCCGGCAGTGATCAATAACGCCAATGATTCAGGCCCGCGAGCTGCTCAGATTCGCACGTCTCAAATCGATCAAGCCGAGTTGGATCGTTATGGAGTCGTGTACATCAATGATCCGCCGGCCCTAGCCCCATCGACCGTGGCGGCGTTGGAAACGTATGTTGAGCGGGGTGGTGGATTGTTCCTGGCCTTGGGGCCAGCCCTTGGGAATGTCGATGAACTCAAGCAAGCGGCGGTCGAGAAGTTGTTGCCTGGTCCGCTGGCGCGGGTGGCGAGACGACCACTGGAAGATGATTCGCTCTTTCTGGTGCCTGTATCGACTACGCATCCCTTGTTTCAAGTTTATGAATCGGTGGCTGCCGATGTGCCGTGGAATTTGTTTCCACTCCATCGCATCTGGGAGATCGATGAACTCAAAGCCGGCGCGCAGGTGTTGATTAATACCACCGATCGCGCTCGGGCCGCGATGATCTTGGAAAACCGCGGGGCTGGTCAGATCATGACTCTGCTGACACCCTTGCCATCGGCCACTGGTGATCAAGCCTGGAATGACTTGTTGGCTGGATCTGATCCATGGCCCGCTTATGGTTTAATAGTCGGCGCGGCCCGCATATTGAGCGGCAATACTCAATCGCGTTTCAACTATGCAGCCGGTGAGACGGTTGCCCTGGACAATGATCCTAAACAGTTTCCATTAAACTATGTTTTGTTTGCGCCCAACGGTGCGCGGCGCAATTTGCAAGCCGACAATGGAACGGTGGTGGTCGGTGCGCTTGACCAGGCGGGCACCTATCGATTGCGAGGTTTGCAAGAGAGTCAAACCGTGCGTGGCGTCAGCGTCAACACGCCGGCAGCCGATACGCTGCTGGACCGCATGAGCACTGCCGATCTGGATGCTGTACTGGGTGCCGGTAATTACCGACTGGCCCGCCAGGAAAGCGAAGTGGAAAGCAGCGTGGGCCAGGCCCGCTATGGTCGCGAGTTGTTTCCACTGCTGATGGCCTGCGTTGCCGCTTTGTTTCTGGCCGAGCAAGCCATGTCCAATCGCTTCTACAAAATGCGCTTTGCGCCTGGTGACGCTGTTTCCGCGATACCGCGACGATCCGCGAGGTCTTCAGCATGACGCAGTGGAGCGCCGAACCAGTCTTCGGCTGGATGGCAGTAGTGCCTCTGATCCTTCTGATGCTGGCCAGTTTGTGGTTCACGATGACGGCCGAAGGTCTAAGTTGGCTGGGTCGAGGCTGGTTGGTGCTCCTGCGCTTGTTGGCCATCGTGCTATTAATGCTCGGCTGGTTGCGGCCAGGCATTGTCAGCTCGGTTCAGCGCGATAGCGACTCGGCGATTGGTGTGGCCATCGATGCCTCGCAGAGCATGACCATGCCCAGCGGCTATGGTGAACAGAATCGTTGGACGATGGCTGAGAAGGTATGGCAAAACATTCAGCGTGAGTCTCAGCGCGGATTCGGCAAGACGCGCTTTGTGCCTTATATGTTTGACTACAGTTTGCGAGCTGTTCCGCCCGGTGCAGACAAGGACGCTAGCGCCGCGGTTTCTAAGTTGTTTCAATCGCCACCCAGTGGACGCGTGACCGATCTGGGTACGGCCCTGGCAGATCTTCAAAAGCAGCAAGTTGATCCACCGCTGAGGGCTGCGATCTTGATAACTGATGGCACGCAAACGTTAGTACCTGCGCCCACCGACGCCACGCTGATGGCTCGGCAAATGGAGCAACTCGATCAACCGCTGATTGTGGTTGGCCTGGGACCACGCTCGGACAAGAGTCAATTGCGTGACCTGGCCATCAGTGGTGTGCCCGAGCACGTCACGGCTTTTGAAAAGAACAAGGTCAGTGTGCCGGCAGTGGTGCAAGCCCGCGGCATGCAAAACTTGCCCATCAAAGTGGCGATGAAGTTGAAAGCGGCCGGCAAGCCTGACATTGTGCTCAAGCCTATCGAAGTGCTCGCCAGTGGGCCTGATCAAACTCTGCCCATGAACATTCCGGTCGAAGCTCCTGAAGCTGGCGAATACTTACTGGAGCTGAAGGCCACGGTTGATGCCAACGAACTGATCACCGCGAACAACTCGACCTTTTCGTTCGTGACCGTTCGCGCTGGAGGCTCACGCATTCTGTACATGGAAGGTCAGCCTCGCCACGAGCAAACGTATTTGAGGCGTTCGATAAGTTCACTGGATTTTCAAGTCGACTATACTTGGCTGGCTGAAAGTGATCGCTCGAGGTGGCCGCTGGATCTAACCAGCAAGTACAACCTTTCGAGCTACGACGCGTTTATTCTGGGGGATGTCGATGCGCGAGCCTTGGTCAATCCCAACGTAGCCCGTACCAAGGCGACGATGACGGAGATTCGCAAACGCGTTGAAGGTGGTGCTGGCCTGCTGATCTTGGGTGGATTTCACAGTTACGACGCAGGTGGATATGCAGGCACGCCCTTGGCAGATCTATTTCCCGTGGCGCTCACGCCCGGCAAGCCGCAAGAGTTTGGCGATGTCTCGATCGATCAGTCCTATCACTTGACCGGTCCGCAAAAGATGATCCCCAAGCGACCGCACCCGATCACTCAGCTAGCCCCCGAGCCTGAGAATACTCAAGTCATCTGGAAATCGCTTAAACCGCTACAGTATGCCAATCGGTTGGGCAAGCTCAAGTTGGGTAGTGGTGCCCTGGAGATCGTGGCCAGTCCTGAAGGTGCTCCGCTGTTGGTGACTGGCGAATTCGGCCGCGGTCGAGTGTTGGCCTTTGCCGGTGATTCTACGTGGCAGTGGTGGCTGCAGGGGCAACAGCTGCGGCATAAACAGTTTTGGCGTCAGGCCATGTTGTGGCTGCTGGGGCGAGATTCACTGCAAGAAGGTTTTCGATTGTCGCTCGACCGGCGACGCCTGCAGCGCGGTGATGAAGAAACAGTGGGCATTGAATGGGTTGGCGGTAGCGAAAACAAAGCGATGCCCGCACAGATCAATCTTGAACTGCTGCGCGAAGGTCGCGTGCTGGGTAACTTGGAAAGTCAAGCGCTAGGTGACGGGCGTCGTCAAGTGCGACTGAAGGAATTGAACGAACCCGGACTGTATCGTCTGGCATTAAAAGCCACCGACAGTGCTGGGAAAGAATATGCCGCTGACGTGGCCTTCATTGTCAGCGAGGAATCTCGCGAGCTGAATACACCGGCCGCCGATTGGCAGATGATGCAGAACCTGGCTGCCGCATGTGAGAAAGCTGGCGGTCGCTTGATCACGCCGGATGAGATCGGCGATGCCATGCAGTGGTTGCGCGATCGGCAAGCCAAGTCGCGCGTGACTACGCTCGAAAAACGGCGTTTAGGCGATGGCCTGTGGGATTCGTGGTTGTTTCTAGTGCTATTCTGCGGCGTGCTCTCAGCTGAATGGGCCACGCGCAAACGTTGGCAATTGCCTTAGTGCTTATTAGCGATGCCTCAGCGCTCCGGTTTTAATTCGCTGGCAGTTGGTAGATGGCATAGGTCCCATCGATGATCTGCATGCCTCGCGCTTCGGGGTAAACCAGTTTCAGCAGCGGTGGTTGTTTTTGAATGCGCCGGTCGACGATGATGTAGTCGAACTTGTAACGTCGGTGCAATGACAAGATTTGTTTGTCGGTCCAACCCAAGGGCTGCAACTCTTTATCGCGCGGCGGAGCGATACGCCCGATACGATCGTACCACTCCAGCAGCGAAGTAGCATCTTGAGGTACATCCTTGAACGTCGCCACTTCCGCGCGCTCCGCATACCACTTGAAAGTCTGCTGAGCGCGAGGGGTCAAGAATAGCGCGTCGGGCGGGGTGTTTTCGCGCACCCAGTTACACAGGGCCATCCATTCATAAGCGACCTCCGGGCCAGAAGCCAGTGTCGAACTATCACTCATCAGCAGCGTGCGGTCGGCCGGTGCCAGGTTGTTGCTCAACAAATCACTGACTCGGTTCCACGTGACTGCCAGCAGAGCCAGGGCGCAGGCTGTACTGAGCACCAGTCCGCTAACACGCATGCTCCTTGATGAAGGCCTCGATGCAGAGCTTGGCCAACTCTGCCAGGCCAGACCCAATAACCAGGCCGTGGAGACCCACGCCAGCGGTACCATGATGTCGGACCAACGGAACCAATAAAACCGCAGCAGGCTGGCGGCGATATCTGGTCGCACTTGCACCCCAACCAAGTCGATCACCAAGCCGATCGCGCTGACGGCCACGGACAACCAAGCCAGCAGAGTCAGACGCCACAGGGCTGTCAGGCAGGCTGTCGGGTGGCGACGGATCGTCCAGTGCAGGGCCGCCGAAGTGCAGGCAAATAGCAGCAGCGTAGAGGCGCCGGCAATGTGTTGACGAGCCCAAAACAGATGCGGCGTTTGATGGTGTGACAATCGATAGAAAGCATGGATCTGGGCGACCACAATTTCGCCCTGGCGATTGGGCCCGCTGATCATGCTCACCGCTGGTAAGAGTCCAACCAGCGCCAAGAATCCTGCCAAGATCATGGCGGGTAGTTGCTTTGGCAGTTGTGCCAGCAGGGGAGCTGTCCCTTTACCCAACCAAACCCAGGCGACCAGCAGCGTCAGACCGGCCCACCCGCCTACCAGCGGATGGAAAGCGACGGCCAGGCCGCAAAAAATCCAGACACGCCGCCACGAGTTAGCCAGCATGCCGTCAATGGCCAAAACGACCAAGGGATAGGCAATCGACTTGGCTTCGAAACCACCGATAGCCCACTCGCCGGCCCAATTGCCCACTCGCGTGGCCAAAATCCAGCCGGCCAAGACGCAAGCAGATTGGGTAATGGGTAGGGAAAGTCGATAGGCACAACGTGCCCAGGCCAGGCTCATCAGCGACCAACAACCTAGGCGACCAAGCCAAGCCACGCCCGTCAATGGTAGCCAAGTCGACATCCACCCAGCCAACTGTGCAAAGAGCCAGTGAGCGTTGCCGGAGGCCAGGAAAATATCGCCGGGCGCGAAGCTCTGGTCCCAGGCATGTTTGGCCTTGGGTAAGTAGTGGGACTCGTTAATGCTGGGCGGCAATTCGGCACTGAGGAGCCAGATGACCAACAGGTTCAGGCCGGCGGCGGCCCCGAGTTGGTGGAGAGTCAAATTTTGGGCGACCGGAGCAGCCTCCACATCGCAATTAGGGACAGCTTGGCTCATGTCAAATTAGCCGTGGGGAGGAGCCTGGTGAACGGCAAAGGGGCAAAAGAGAATTCACGCGGCCAGATTCTCCAAACGGCGTCCGAGAGCCCAAACCGGCACAACCTGCAAAAAGTCTGCCAAAAAATCTCCATTTCACGCCGCAATTTCTTGACTGCAGCGACGTTGTACGTAGAGTGAAGGTAGCACGCCATGAAAAGTAAACTGGTGTAAAGACCGTTACCGCTTCACATGTTGTACGCCGAGACGCCTTGATTTGAACACCGCGAGCGGTGACCAGAAGGATTCGGCAGCTATTTTGCCAGAGGGCTATTTTGCCAAAGGAAGGGTCCGATGTTAGTCCTATCACGTAAGAAGAACGAAAGCATTGTCATCAATAACGACATCACAATCGTTGTGGTGGAAATTCGTGGTGACAAGGTGCGATTGGGCGTTGAAGCTCCTCGAGAAGTTCCCGTCCATCGTCGCGAAGTATATGACGCGATTCAGCGAAGCCAGCGTACTGATGACGCTGCCGGTGCTTCGCAGGATTAGAACATAGCGCGACCGCTTTCGCAACTACTTTATCTTCCGCCGCGCTATTTTGTTCTGTCTGCTGAACTAGCGTTTGACGGTCGCCATTGTCGTAGCCGAGTATCGCAATCTCTTGCGCGCGGCCTGAAGGTGCTCGCCGCTATGGCGTCGAGTTCCAAGCGGTTGACTTGCATCCATGTAGCCGAAGTCGCCAGACTTTGGATGCGCTATCTTCGTAGCCGAAGTCGCCAGACTTTTTGATGCCTCGTCTTCGTAGCCAAGGCGCCAGACTTTGGATGCGCCGCGCTTCGGTCGTGGCCAACCCTCCTGGAGTCACTCAAAGCGCCCTCGCAATCGAGTAGCCGCTAGTTCTGGGGGCAAAGGGTTGATAAAGCAATCGCTTCCCCATTCGAAGCCAGCTACTCGGGTCAAGCGAGGAAAGAGTTCCAGCCGCCAATGGAAGGCGGGTGAATCATGCTTGCCTTGCGGAGCTGTGTGCAGCACATAGTTGTAGGCAGCTTGCGGATAACAGATCTCGACCGACCGCAAAATGCGCTGTACCAGCCAGGCCAGTTGTTCCAAGCTCTCGTCGCTGGTCGTCTCAAAGGTGCTCTCATGGTCGCGTGGTAAAACGGTCACTAGCGATGGCAAGCGACTAGCGAAGGGACAAAACGCGACAAAGTCACTCGTTTGTGCAACGATACGCACGTTTTCTTCGAGTTCATCCCGCAACATGCTGCAGAATAAACATCGTCCTTGCGTGCGCTGAAACAACTCCATCCGCTCGACATTGCGACGAACGTCTGTAGGCAGCATGTTGGTGGCGATCAACTGGCTGTGGGTGTGCACCAGCGATGCGCCTGCGTCTTGTCCCACATTCTTGAAGACGACCGCATAGGCAATATCCAGGCATTGACTCCAGTATCGCAACCGATCGCGGTATGCTCGAAAGATCAATGTGGCCGTGCAGCGATCCAGTTGAGTCAGTGAGCATAGGTGTAGCGGGCTTTCGATGATAACTTCATGCGCGCCGCTAACATGTCGCGCATGGAAGAGATCGATGGCCGGGTTGGATGATGCGTGGTTTTCGCTGGGGCTCTGATCAACAGTGGCGACTGACTGTACCTCGCCTGCTGTTTGTTCTTTTTCCACGCCCTGCCAACGTGGACTATCGGGCATCGAGGTCAGTGGATTGCCTTCCAGCAAAGCACTGACGCCCTGCACGGCTACCGCGGGGAACTTCAACGAACGGACGCCATTGACTGCCGGGAATTTGTTGGGCACCACCCGCACCAACCAAGGCTCGGTCGTCGAGCTTTTGGCGTCGTGGCCCTTGGTATCTTGATGGGCGATCTTGGAGTAGACAGCCAAGGGAGGCGGAGTTTGATTCTCGTGACCACGGCAGAATGGACAAGAGGCCTGAGTTGGGTCTTCCTGAAAGGGCGTTGAGGAGGGCTCCATAAAGCGCGCAAAATCATCGGGGCGATCAGTGCGTTGAGGCGCGATGATCACCCAGCGATCCGACAACCAATCGTGTCGAAGTTCGCTGGTCGATGGTTCGGTATTGCGCTGCCGATTACTCATCCCTTGCTCCGCTTCTGCGCCACCGTTTGCTCATACAGCTGCGAATACTGCAAGGCACTTCGTTGCCACGACCAGTCTTGTCGCATACCGCATTCTACCAGTTTGGACCAGATGCCTGGCTCAGTGCGACAAACATCCACGGCTCGCCCGAGTGTATGCTCTAACGCCTCCAAACGGTAGCCTTCAAAAGCAAAGCCGGTAGCAATTCCCTGGCCAAGCGTCTCACGATCGGCATGAACCACAGTGTCTGCCAGACCTCCCGTGGCATGTACAACCGGCACGGTTCCGTATCGCAAGCTATAAAGCTGATTTAAACCACAGGGCTCATATCTGCTCGGCATTAAGAAGATATCGCTGGCCGCTTCAATCAAGTGCGCCACTGGTTCCGAAAACTTTAGCTCAATGGCCACTCGGCCCCGGTAGTGGGCAGCCAATCGCCCCAACTCCTGCTCGATCGGCTCCTCGCCCGTGCCCAAGATGGCCCACTGCACCGGTCGCTCCGCTTGCAACCAGCGATGCATCAGCGGCAGGATCAGATCCCAGCCCTTCTGCGAAGCCAGTCGGGACACTATTCCGATCAGCACTGTATCGGTATCGGCCAGCCCCAATTGACTTCGCAATTGTTGCTTGCAGATGCGCTTGCCTAATCGCCAGCTGCCGACGTCATAGGTCTGCGGCAAAAGGCGATCGGTCGCAGGATTCCACACCGTGTAGTCGACGCCATTGACGATCCCCACCAAACTTGGCCCGCGATCGCGGAGGACGCCATCCAGTGCGCATCCGTGTTCGGGAGTGCGAATCTCGTTGGCATAAGTTGGACTGACCGTCGTCACGACATCGCTGAAGACCAGTCCTGTTTTGAGGAAGCAAAGATCACCATAAAACTCCATCTGTTGCCAGTTGAAGTATTGCCAGTCCAAGCCGGTATGCACCATGTCATAGTGCCAATACCGCCCCTGGTAAGCCAGGTTGTGCACAGTCATGATCGATGCGGCGGATTTTGCCCAGCTATATCCACCGCTACCGGTGGCCACGTACGCTGGAATCAACCCGGTCTGCCAATCGTGACAGTGCACGATATCGGGCCGCATATCCATTTGTTCGATAGCATGCACCACGGCGCGATTAAAGAATGCAAACCGTTCGCAATTATCGCGATAATCGCCTTGCGCATCGCCATAGAGCGCATCGCGGTCGTAGTACTGAGGTTGATCAATCAAATACAGATCGACATTGGATCCGGGCAACTTCGACTTCAGAATGCGACAGGCCACGTGACGACCGGCCATCGGTATGGCGAAACCAACGTTGGTAACTTCCAGTGGCAAACCGGCCGCCAGTGCTCGGCGATAGCCTGGCAAAAACAGGGAACACTTGTGTCCCAGGTTTGCCAATTCGCGCGGCAGTACACCACACACGTCAGCCAGGCCACCGGTCTTGGCCAGCGGCACAGCTTCCGAAGCGACGAAGATGACTTCCAGTGGCGACGCAGGGGTTGGCTGAGTCAAAGTGTGTCCTAACGCAGTCGATGATGTAATTCAAGCAATTTGATCACAAAGGCTTCGGGCGAAATGGGATTCGATGGTCAGCTAATGCTAGCAACAATTTGACTTGTCTTTCCCACAAGATTCAAGCTGGCGCGGGAATTGGGGAAAAGTTTGGGGGAAAGGTCGACCACTATCTGAACTCCTCGATTGTTGCCCTTGGTGGAGT
Organism: Rania fehmarnensis; assembly: GCF_056494185.1. Taxonomy (NCBI): domain Bacteria; kingdom Pseudomonadati; phylum Planctomycetota; class Planctomycetia; order Pirellulales; family Pirellulaceae; genus Rania; species Rania fehmarnensis. The sequence continues at coordinate 7,396,250 of NZ_CM151398.1, read as the reverse complement.
CGGGGCAGTCGGACTATAATCGAAAGCTGCCTTATCACCACAATCAAAATCCACGCCCGAAGTCGATTGAGATACGCTGATGTCAGTTTCTACTATTCGTCCTCGAGTGGCCGAGTTGACCTTTCAGGTCTTCGGTCGTTCGTTACATCCCGAGCTTTTTCAGGTCTACAAATCGGCTCAGATCACGCGTAGCAATTTCTCTGCCAAAGTGGATATCACCAGCGATGGACATTTGATTACCTGGTCTTCTGGCACCGTTACCTTGACGGAAGTGGCTGCCTCGGCCAGACAATTACTTCCCCAGCGACGGCGCCTGGCGGCGCACAGCTTGGATGGCACGCTCAAGGAACGCATCGAGTATCACTTGGGCGTCCAATATCGCTACGAATATGCGCTCGAAAGGGTTCCCGCAGAAATGTTCTGGATGATCCAGAACCAATTGGGCGAAGCGGCGAAGAATCATGAATTGATTCAAGTCTTCGAAAATTCCGGTCGCATGGCCATTGGTGGCCTGAGCTTCGTGCACGTCGAAACGCGTCAACGCAGTTTGCTGGTGCAAGCCATCCATACTTTTCCGGATGATCTGGCTCTGGTAAAGACAGAGTCGTCTTTTGCTCTCGGGACTGAGCCCCAGCTTTCGTAAAAATGTTCCGGTTGTGCCGACGATGCGCAGCTTGAAGGCTATCTGCAAGCAACCGTGAACCAAGTGGGGATTTTGCGCGCTAAAATTCCAATGCTTGGTCGATGAAAGTAATACGGTTGTAAAGGTAGGACATTCAACCGTCTGGCTGCCTACGTGACCTTTTTAGCCAGCGGCGACGACATTCATCAAGGAAGATACTGCTCTCCCCCTCGGGGCAATCCCGACGGCTTTCGCGCTGCGAAAGCCGAACATGACTGATTGGCTCGCGTAAATCGCGGCCAGTCAATAATCTATTCCAGACGAAGCGTATCCTCAGCAACGGAAGACCCGTGGTGCCTCGTAAAAACATTCCCCATCTGCGGTTGCATCGAGCCGATCAAGATCAGTCTGTCAGCTCGAGCAAACAGAACCCGACCGCACAATTGCTGCACAACTTTGCCGAAGCTACTGGTTGGGAAGTTGCGCCCGTGGCTGGCTCGCAGCCAACGGATCTATCAGAGGCCTTTGGCTGGGAAGCAGATCAACTGGCTACCCGCGTGCGCTTGGTCAGCAACACGCCGCTGGATGGCCTGCTGGATGAAAGCGACTTCTTCGAGCAGACCATGACATCGGAGGATGCAGCCTGGGGATTGCTGCAGTCGCTCAACGAGATGGTATTCAAGTTGAAACAATGTGAAGACGCCATCGCGCGTCAAGAGGCTGAGTTGGCCGCTGGCCTAAGCGTTACGCTCACCGATCAGCCGAGCGAAGAGTCGCTCTACACAACCATGGAAGAGGCGCTGGAAAGAGCCGTCATGGCTTCCGGCAGCGACGCCGCGGCCGTGTATTTGCTGGACGATACCACGAGTACGCTGAAAATGCGCAGTTGCTATGGTATCTCCAAGAACAACCTGGCCAAGCCGCCCAGATCATTGCGTGGGGCGCTGGCGGACCTGGAAGCCCTGCTGGGCAATGCTGTGCTGCTGGAAAATATTTCAGTGGCCCCCGACTGGAATTGCCCTGAAAAGTTTGCCGCGGGCCTGTGTGTACCCATTGGCTCTTCGAACATGCCCCACGGAACATTGTGGCTGTGGAGCGATCACGTGCGCGATTTCTCGCATGTGGATATCGAAGCGGCCAAAGGCGCAGCTGATAAAATCCTGGCCGACATCGAACGTCGAGTGCTCAGTAGCGAAGTACTGCGCGTACGTGGTGCCGCTCAGCAACTCGAAGCAGCCAGCCTGATTCAGTCCTCATTGTTGCCCGACTCGCAACCGCTACATCATGATTACGACGTCGGTGGCTTTACGCATCATGCGCATTCAGTTGGCTCGACGTTCCACGACTGGAGCGTTAACGCTCAAGAGCAAATCATTGGCGCCATCGGTGCGGCTCAGTGCCAAGGCGCGGCGGGCGCTCTGATTGCCGCTCGTTTGCAGACAATCGTTGACTTGCACGAAAACTCCAAGCGTACTCCCAGTGAAATCGTGCGCCGCGCCAACGATATGATCTGGAAGTTGCAGGACGCCGACTGGCGCAGTTCGCTCGGTATCTTTTCCATCGAACCGGCCTGCGGAACGACCACCATTGCCTGTGGCGGCCACATTCAAGCGTTCCTGATTGGCGCTCGAGGTTATCGTCCGCTGATGGTCAGCGGACCTCTCTTGGGGTTGCAGCCCGATTCCATGTATCGTCAATTATCGATGCATCTGGAGCCCGGTGACATCCTGGCGCTGCTGCCAGCTTCGCTGCTGGCCGGGGCAGAATTGGGAGGTCTCAATCAGGACACGTTCTTGCAAACGATCAAAGATCGTTACGACGAACCTTTGGCGGAACTCGCCGCTGAACTCTCGCAGAGTCTGCCGCTTGGTCCAACCCGACAAGTTCAGGCCGACCAAAGTCTGCTGCTGATTCGTCGTAAGTTCTGACCCGTAGCCGATCTCGCCAGAGATTGGATGAGTCTTGTAAGGTGCGTCCAAAGTCTGGCGACATCGGCTACGAGGAGTGACCCGTAGCCGATCTCGCCAGAGATTGGATGAGTCTTGCTGCGTGCGTCCAAAGTCTGGCGACTTCGGCTACGAGGAGTAGCCCAGGGCGCATTAAGGCTGGAACCCAATGCCGCAGGCGAGTAGAATAGCAGGGCATGGGAACAAGACTTGGTAGAGCGGCCGTAGAGCGATTGCGGGGCAAAGAGATTATCTTGCCCAGTTTGCTGCAATGCGACTTTGGCAACTTAGAGCGTGAAATCCGCACGCTTGAAGCGGCTGGGGTACACGCTCTGCATCTGGATGTAATGGACGGGCACTTTGTGCCAAATTTGACCTACGGCATGCCGATTGTCGCCGCAGTTCGTCGTTTGACCGACTTGCCGCTCGACGTCCATTTGATGATTTCTCAACCCCAGAAGTACGTAGCTCAGTTCATTGAAGCGGGTGCCGACATCGTCACCGTCCACGCCGAAGTGGCTGAGAACATTCGAGTTACGCTCGATGCCATACGTTCAGGGGGGGCTGGCGTAGGTCTGGCGCTGAATCCGGCGACTGACATAAATGTTGTCGAAGCGCTCTTGCCTCTATGCGACTTGGTGTTGATCATGAGCGTTAACGCGGGCTTCGGCGGCCAGGCGTTCAATCCGGTGGCTCTGGAAAAGTTGTCCTGGCTAAAGGCCAACTGTTCCCCGGATGTTTTGCTAGAGGTCGACGGTGGAGTCAACCTGTCGACAATTCGAAAGTGTGGAGAAGCTGGGGCGCGACTGTTCGTGGTAGGTTCGGCCATCTTTGGCCAGAGCGATTACCGCGCAGCGATCGACCAGTTAGGCGACCAACTGCGAATCTAGCTCCTTCGCTGCTTTTAAAGGACTGTATGTTAAACGTGTTACTTGTCCGTCCCGGGTCGACGACCTTTGATGAAGAGGGACGGATTAAAGGGGAACTGGACATTCCATTGAGCCCCTTAGGTCAGCAGCAAAGTGTGGCTGCGAGTGAACAACTCAAAGAGATGCCTGTTGAATGCCTCTATGTCGCCCCGTGCGAATCGGCACAATCGACCGGCAAGATTCTGTCAAAGTATTGCGGATGGAAATCACGCACCATTGAGTGCTTTCGCAATGTCAATCATGGTCTATGGCAAGGCAAGTTGGTCGACGAAGTTCGTCGCTTGCAACCTCGACTGTACAAACAGTTCCAAGACAACCCGGTTGGTATCTGCCCGCCCGATGGCGAGATGCTCGGATCGGCAGTAGCCCGCGTGGAGACGGTGCTAGACAAACTAGTGCGCAAGCATCGCAATGGCACCATCGGTATGGTGATCCCCGAGCCGTTGGCTTCGGTGGTTCGCTGCCATCTGTTGGGTTGCGATTTCAGCGACGTCTGGACGCATCAACTCGATGCCGGTACTTGGGAATTAATCGCGCTGCATCAACGGGATGCAGTTGGGGTGTGAAAGTTAAGGCTTAAGGCTAGAGACTTAAGGCTGATCCATTCGATGTCCGTCCTTCAACAAATACAGACTGATCTGACGCCCCGGGCTTTGACTGCGGAACAAAAGCGTGGTGTTCCCGATGGCCTGTGGATCAAGTGTCCAGGATGCGACAAGACAATCTACCGCAAAGAAGCGGAGCGTCGGCAAAACGTCTGCCCCAGTTGCCAATACCACTTCTACGTATCGGCTCAACAGCGCGTAGCGCAAGTGCTGGACGATGGCACCTTTGAAGAGTGGGACGCTCAACTGCGTTCCACCGACCCGCTCGAGTTCAAAGACAAGAAACGTTACAGCGAGCGCTTGGTCGATGAGCAACTGCGAACTGGTTTGAATGATGCGGCTCTCACGGGCACAGGCATGATTCGCGCTCGTCGCGTAGCTCTTGGAGTGACCGACTCGGCCTTTATCATGGGCAGCATGGGCTCGGTCGTCGGCGAACGCCTGGTGCGGCTGGTTGAACGAGCCACTGCACAAGATCTGCCGCTGATCATTATTAGTGCTTCGGGTGGCGGAGCTCGCATGCACGAAGGCATCTTATCTCTGATGCAAATGGCCAAAGTTTCTGCGGCCTTGGCCAAGTACCATCATCGCGGCGGTCTGTATATTTCGGTACTGACCAATCCGACAATGGGTGGCGTGGCTGCCAGTTTTGCCTCGCTGGGTGACCTGGTGTTTGCCGAACCCAAAGCGCTGATCGGTTTTGCTGGCCCGCGCACGATCAAAGCCACCATCAAGATCGAACTGCCGCCAGGTTTCCAGACCAGCGAATTTCTGCTGGAGCATGGTTACATCGATCGGATCGTCGATCGCACTCGGCTGAAAAGCGAAATCGCCCGCGCGATCGACTACTGCGGTAAGTAGCCGGTCGCAGCCCCAGTGGCAGAGCGGTAGTTTGTACAAATGCCTTCCCTTGCAGTCGCATGCCCGGACTTGCCAAACGAAGTACAATAGAACAGATCTCTTCTGATCGGGTCGAGTCTTCTAGTTGGCGATTGTGCTGCGATGGGTTTGTTTGACAAGCTAAAAGGCATGATGGGTGGCGGTGGCGTTCGTCGCCGTGTTTCCGATATCGATGCTCGTTTTGAGCGTCTGAAGTCGGCTGTCAGCGGCACCATGAGCAATTTCATCGTGGCTCGTGACCGTGAAAACGATCAGATCGTGGGCGTGAAGCTATGCGACATCGAAAAGGTCAACTTCTTCGAGAGTCGCTTCAAAGGAATGAATAAACCCACCGAAGGTGAAATCGCTACCTCGATGCATCACAAGTACGTGGTGCAAACGATCGAATACGGAGTGAGTACCAAGGGCGCTCCGTACCTGGTCATGGAATTTGTGGACGGCCCCGGACTGCAAACCTTGATCCACAACCAAGAAGCCGAACTGCTCAAGGGCAAGCGGTTGATGCTGATGAACCAGATGGCCGAAGCTTTGCACTATGTGCATACCTCAGGCTATATTCACCGCGATATTTGCCCGCGCAACTTCATTTGCCAGGCTGACATCAACTTGATCAAGTTGATCGACTTCGGTTTAACCGTGCCGGCCACCAAAGAGTTTATGGCTCCAGGCAATCGCACTGGTACGCCGCTATACATGGCCCCGGAAGTCGTTCGGCGCCGTTCTACCGATCAACGCGTCGACATCTTTTCCTTCGGCGTAACTTGTTACCAACTGTTTACCTTCACGCATCCGTGGCCGGGCAGTGAAACCAGCGGCCTGGCGGCTCTCAATCACGATACTGCCAATGCCACTGACATTTTCACGTATCGCCCCGATCTCAACAAACAGCTCGCTGGACTGATCATGCAATCGATCAAGGCCAAGCCGGAAGAACGCGTGCCGTCGATGGAGCAATTCTTGCGTGTGCTCAAGCAGATCCCTGGTGAAACCGAGAATTAAATCGTAAACTCGGTGTCAAAGCCACGCATTGTCTCCTTTCGCTCCGCGAAAGGCTACGTGTTTCTTGCGCAGCCAAACAATACTCAGTTTGCTATGCGCTCAGCGTGAACGACACAGTAACCCATATCAGAAGGACCTATCTTGACGCAAACCCTGGAGAAGCAAACCAAGGAATGGTATGACTACCCTGAATACTACGATCTGTTTTTTCAAGAAGAAACGCCCCGCGAAATCAAGTTTCTCAAACAAGCGTTCCAGCGCTTTGGCGAAGGTCCAATCAAGCGCATCATCGAACCGGCGTGTGGTTCTGGACGGCTGGTCTTTGAACTGGCCAAGTTAGGCTACGATGTGGCCGGCTTTGACTTGAACGAAAATGCGCTCGAGTTTCTTAAAAAACGTCTGGCTAAAAAAGAGCTGAAGGCCAAAGTCTACAAAGACAACATGGTCGGCTTTGCAGTCGATAAACCGTATGACGTGGCCTTAAACACTTTCAATACTTTTCGTCACCTGCTGACCGACGAGGATGCTGTGGGGCATCTGAAGGCGGTCTCCCGTGCACTGCGACCGGGTGGATTGTTCTTCTTGGGCTTGCATATCATGCCTCCGGATGCTGACGATCATTGCATCGAACGCTGGAAGGGCAAGACTGGCCGCACGCAAGTCAGTTTCACTCTGCGGGTGGTCGAATGGAAACGCCGCCAACGGCACGAGACGTTGCGCGTCAATATGCTGATTCGCAAGGGTGAACAAAAGCCAATTCGTGTTCAGAATGAAATGGTTCTGCGATCCTATACGCTGCCCCAACTGCGCAAAGTTTTGGCTCAGGTGCCCGAATTTCAATTGGTGGAGTCGTTCGACTTCTGGATGGAAATCGACGAACCGATCAAACTTAGCCGCGATTCCTGCGATAGTTTGCTGGTCCTGCGCAAAGTCGGCAGCTAAAAACCGCCTGACGCGGGGTTCGATTTCTGGTAGACTGTGTTCCACCCGGTTCGCTGCCGACTGACCGTCTGCAGCGCAATCACAATTGTTCACGGCAAGGAGACGAGCATGGCATTGGGAGATCTACAATCGACCACAGGCAAGGCCATGGAGATCATGCTGGTTGAGGACAGTCTGATGGACGCGCGGATCACGATCGAATCCTTGCGCAAATGCGGAATCCATCATCGGGTGACCCTGTTCCGCGACGGCACCGAGGCCGTCGAGTTTCTGCAGCAAAAGGGCATCTTCTCGCGAGCTCCGCGGCCCGATGTAATTCTCCTCGACCTGATCCTGCCCCATACCGACGGCGTCGAACTGCTGAAAGTCCTCCGCGGGTCGGCCAATATCGAGTCGATCCCGGTGGTAGTTTTGACCAGTAGTGACGATGGTGCGGACAAACAAGCCTGCGAGGCCTTGGGCGTTACGACTTATATTCGCAAGCCCTTCAACGAGGTCAAGTTCCTGAGCGTCATACGACGATTCAAAGAGCTATCGCTGGTCGGCGACTTCGAAGAATCTTCCACGTAGGTCGACCCGGCACCCGCGTTTGAAGAGATCGATCTTGATTCTAGTCTTTGAAGATGCGCACGTAGATCAACTGGCACCCATTACAACCGGCCGACCAGCCTGTTGTATCAGCGTCGCTTCGTATCGCCTGATCGATCTTCTGATGCAACTCGATCAACCGATGTGTGGTGTGTGGCGCGACTATTTGCGGCAGATTCAACAAGCAGATTTTCCGCAACTGAAATTGCCGGATCAGATGACTGGTTCAGCCAGCCCGCGTCCCGCTTTGGCGCTCAACGCGCGACTGGTGCCTTCGGCTACCACCCTGCAAACGCTCAAACAACTGCTCAGCCAAAGCTCCACCAGCGGCGCTGTGGGCGTCGTCTGGGAAGGTTCGCAAGTCGCGGCCGTCGTCAATCCGCCTTGGGATTGGAACGCCATCGCTGCCAGCAGCAATAATATCGAGAGTCTGCTGTTGAGCTGCAAAGACTTGCCGCAACTACCGCTTACCCTGGGCCTGATGTCTTATCCGCATGAAGTCATCGCTGCCAACATGCGCGTGTTCAACGAGAACATGCAATTGAGAATTGCGTCGCAGCGCTATCGGCAAACCGAAGATGGTCTCTACCTGGCCGATGGTGCGCAACTAGGCCAGTATGTCATCTGTGATACCCACACAGGTCCCATCATCATTGACTCCGAAGCCCAAGTCGGTCCTTATACACTGCTGCGCGGACCACTGTACATCGGCCCCAAAGCCAAGATCCTCGAGCATGCAGCCATCAAAGATGCAGTTGCCCTAGGGCACACGACCAAAGTCGGCGGTGAAGTCGAAGCGGCGATTATCGAACCGTATAGCAACAAACAGCACCACGGTTTTTTGGGCCATAGTTATTTGGGAAGCTGGATTAACTTAGGCGCCGGTACCTGCAATTCGGATTTGAAGAATACCTACGGTACTGTGAACATGGAATACACCTGTGGCAAAGTGGCCACGGGTATGCAGTTCTTAGGCTGTGTCATGGGCGACTACAGCAAGACGGCCATCAACACCGGTATCTTCACCGGCAAAGTGATCGGTGTCTGCAGCATGATGTACGGCTTTGTGACCAGCAACGTACCCAGCTTTGTAAACTACGCGCGGCTGTTCGGCCAGATGACCACCTTGCCACCAGACATCATGACAGCCACTCAGCAGCGCATGTTTGCGCGACGCAAAGTCCAGCAGAGGGCCTGCGACATGCAATTGGTTACCGACATGTATCGCCTGACGCAAAACGAACGCGATCGTTTCGGCGACGCCCTGGCATTTTGAGGAGGTTATGTCACTTCCTGCGGCGCAGCTGCGTGAGGGCCACCGAAGATATAGTGACCTCAGTATCTCTCAATTGATTGCTGGATCTAACTGAAGGTTCTCCCTCGCGGTTAACTATTACTTTATACGTAAAGTAATTGGCCTCCCTTCGGATTGCGATTGCTTTATATGTAAGCTAATGCAACGCCCTCTGGTTCTCCCCTTCTCCTCCAATGTACTGATAGGCGTTAGCCTCGGTTGCTGAACCTGTGAGCACCCAGGCGGTGGTTCACTCCCGAAAGACCAAACCGGTCGCAATAGCGCCCCCAAAAAGGTGCGGTCACAACTTCGCTTGCATTGGCTGCTCCAGCAGGCTGGCCAAGGGCACCACTTCGTTGCATGCACTGGCAATGCTGCGCATAGCCAGTGCCACCCTCAGGCCTTTGTATTTCGATAGTTAACAGCTGTAAGCCCCCGACGCCGATTCGCCAAATGCGCAGACTCAAGAGATGGTGACCGGACAAGTCGCTGCTGCGGAGGGTCAGACGGCCAGCGATCAGAAAATCATCGACCTGGAGGCGACTAAAGTGAACGCAGTGGCTCGCGAGGAAGACGAACCGCCGATGGTTCGCACTTGCGAGCCTCGTTACTGCAAGGGTGAGGCTGTGGAGATTGTCCGACTCAAGGGGCAACAAACGATTCGCATCATGTTCGCAATTCAAACATAACTCCAGTGACTTCATGGTTTTTCGCAGCGAAAAGTCTTTTTAGTCAGCAACTTCACGGGCTTGGTTTGGTTATTATTGAAGCCTTCGAACTTTCCTGCCCTAGCCCTAACCCTCCCGCCGCTTTTCGTCTGGAAATCACCATGAATCGCCGCTCATTGTCTCAACGGACTAGAACGCGCCGCATGCAATTCGAATCTCTCGAACGCAGAAACTTGCTGGCTTCACTTTGGCAGAATGCGTTGGATCCGTTGGATGTCAATGACGACAAGTTTATCTCGCCGATCGACGCGCTCTTGGGAATCAACCAAATTAACTCCAATGGAAGTGGTCCGCTGAGCGGTCAACCGACTCGCGGAGAATCTCTCACGGACACGAGCGGCGATCGATTCTTGTCTCCTATCGATGTCCTGCTGGTGATCAATCATATTAACAGCGGCAGCAATTCGAACGGAAGGGCCCAGCCACCTTATCTGCTCAGTGAAGATGCTGGCGTAAAAGAAATCTATGTCCCGATTGAGCTGGGCGAGTCAGGCGGTGTCCGGCGACTACGTCTTGGCATAGATGCGAACTTCGACCTGTCGGATGAAGGCTCCGCGCTCGAAGATAGTTTTGCGATTTATATCGTCGATCGATATTCTCGCGAGACGATCGTCGATCGCGGCACGCCAGGCACCGCTCTCTTTACCCTGTCTGGAAAGAAAGCAGATTTCCTTCCTGGGCAAGCTCGATTCGATGGCCGCACACTCGAACTGGACATCAGTACTGGTTCAACCATCCAGGATGCTGCGTTGTTATTGCAGTTGATTAACACCGACAATGACATCGGATCGAGTCTAACGGTTACACCGCTCGAGAACGTGGTGATTGAAAATGCAAATTCATTGGGGGGCGTTGTCCCGTTGAGTTTCCTGTCTGCGGCTTCGACGGCGATTCAATTGAACACGTTGCAAGAAAGCACTAGCATTGTTCCGCATTTTGAGAACCTTCGCTATGACGTGCTGCAAGATGTCTTTACAGCTGAGGTCTACCTTGAAAACGAAGGGCCCGCCATCGGACGCGATGTAGTGCTCATACTTCCGGAAATAGACGCCAGTTCTGTTCGCTCGACTGTCTCAGGTGAGACCGCAAATGGCAAAGCGTATATCAACTTCCGTGGTGCGATCGCTTCCGGCGGGCTCGATCACGGCGCTCGCACGGACAGAGTCTTGATAGCGATCGACGCTCGAGTCAATCCGCTGCGTTTTACTTATCAAGTGTTAGTGGGAGCGGCCAATCAAGCGCCCGTACTTTCGCCCATCGACCCGATCAACATCGTACCCGGTGAGGTTGTAACGCTGCAACTTGCGGCTGCGGATGTTGACGGCGACAACATCCGGTTTTCTATTGGCCTCAGTGAGTCAACCCCGAACGTATTCTTGGATCGAGAAGGCGTGTTGAAGATCGCCCCCTTACCAAGTGATATCGGGACTCATCAATTGCAGATCGTCGCTTCCGACGGCCTACTTTCTTCGACGCAGTCATTGACTATCAACGTATTGCCGAGCGCTGCGACAACGACGCGCGTTCGTGGAAAGGTATTGGATGTTGACCAAACACCCCTCGTAGGAGTGCGCGTCGAAATTGGGGCCATTGAGGCACTAACGGGTGCCGACGGATCGTTTCTCTTAGACCTAGGAAGTGGTCCGCTAGCGGCAGATACGCTCAGAGTACGCGGCGAGCTGCTAACATCAGCGGCCTATCCGTTCATCGCGGAGAAGTTGCCTTTGGTGCTCGAGCACGACATTTTTGTCGGTTACGAGAACATTATCTATCGGCCTATCTATTTGCCGAAGTTGGACATAGCCAACGGAATGACCGTCAGTCCCACGCAAGACACACTAGTTACGACAGCAACTATTCCTGGTGCCTCGGTAATGGTTAAAGCCGGTACCCTGTTGGACCAAACCGGCACTCCATTTTCAGGCAAGCTGACCATCACCGAAGTTCCTCGCGAGCTGACCCCTGCCTCGTTGCCAGACAACTTGCTCCCTGACTTGGTCGTCACCATTCAGCCTGGCGAGATGGTCTTTGCCAGTCCAGCGCCTTTATCGCTACCCAATCGCGCTGGTTGGCCGGCCGGCACGGTTATGGACTTGTGGTCGATCAATCCCGTGACCGGTGAATTCGAGATCGTCGGCGCGGGGGCAGTAAGCTCCGATGGGAGCGTGATAGAAACCACCGAGGGTGGTATTCGCAATAGTAGTTGGCATGCGTGGATATTGCGACTTACAGATGTGATTGCAAATTTCTTTGATCCTCCCTGCCAGAAGTGTCACCCCAACTTTACCTCAGCCTCCCGTGTTAATCTCTTCAATGGTGCCATCACCGAGAAACACACGGTATTTGCTTATTCGTCTCAAGGTCAATCTCGCAGCATTGACCTGACCTACAATTCGCTGCGGGCAGACGTTCGGCCAGCAGTAGACTTTGTTGCATCGCTTCAGTGTGTGATAGTTGGAGGACTAGGCAGAGCCGATCAGAAGATTTCCGCCGAGTTGCTTGCGTCACGAAGCAGTTCTCCCGGCGGCGGTAATTCGAGCGGTGGTGGCATAAAAACGTCTTTAGCATCGGGCGTTTGGTCCCTGCCTTCATGCTCCGGTGGCGGAGTAGTAGAGCTGGGCGGCACATTGATCGGTAATATGCAAGACTTTCCATCGGGCCAATACGACTTTGAATTAAAAGTAGGTGTAACGACGACTGGCGCGGGGGACGTACCCTCTGGTGCATCTCTGGTCACACCGATGCTTATGCCGATTATCAACTACTCGCTGAGCCCTTTCGGCAGCGGCTGGGGAATCGCGGGCCTGCAGCATATCATTGAGAATCGCGACGGTTCGTTGCTGTTGATTGATGACGGCGGTTTGAGCTTACGTTTTACACCTCCATCAAGCCCGGGTGCCGCTTATGATCCGCCACCGGGCGACTTTTCGCGTATGGAAAAAATGCCCGATGGCACTTTCCGCCGTACACTCAAAGATCAGACCGTTTTCGAATTCAACGCTGATAACAAATTGGCCATCGAGCGTGACCGCAATGGCAACGTGACTGAGTACCGGTATACCAATGGCCGTATATCGGAGATCGTCGATCCGGTAGGGCTCACGACCCGATTCGAATTTAGTGGCTCGCGACTCTCGGCCATCATCGATCCCTACGGTCGCCGAACTGAAACACGTCATGACTCGGCAGGCAATTTAACTCGTATCATTGCTCCTGATGGCTCGCAGACTTCCTGGACTTACGACAGCTACCATCACACAACCAGTATGACCGACGCCAATGGAAACGTTGGCCAAGATCATTTCGACGGACTGGGAAGAGCGATTGGTGTCTCCTTCGCGGATGGCTCAACGGCTACTGTACGACCTATGCAGTCGAAAGGCCTTTCGCGCGTAGAAATCGGTGACGATTCTGTCACACCCCCTCTGCCATCTATCGAGCGCTCCGCAGACTACGTTGACTCCAACGGCAACGCCATCCATATGATCTTGGATGGAGCGGGGCAACCCAAGCTCATTACCGATAGCATCGGTCAAGTGTTCTCGAGCATTCGCAATACTGACAACTTAATTAGTGAGTATTTCGACGGGCGCGGCAACCTAACATCGTATGAATATGACGATCGAGGCAACCTGACGCGAGTTACAGACGCCATTTCCCGCATCAATTTCGACGCCGACGTCACGTGGATCGGTAGCTCCGGAGATTGGCACGATCCCAGCAACTGGAGCACGGGTGAAGTCCCTGGTCCTCAAGACGATGTTCTGATTGACTTAGCGAATTCCAATGTCACTGTAACCATCAGCGCCCAGGCATCCGCCAACCGTCTCATTATAAATGAGGAACTGAACATTGTGAGCGGTTCGCTAACGCTCACGGGGGAGTCTCTAGTTTCTGCCCGACTGCACGTTTCACCGGAGTCGAGTTTCGTCGCCAGTGGTCCGCAAGCTGACGTCACGCTTCTGAATGTGCAAGATGGTGGACAATTTCAAACCGAGAATGGCGCCTTTCTTCGATTTTCGCGAGCAGAACACTTTTATGATGGAGCGTTTCGTGTCGTTTCTGGCGGGCGACTTGAGTTGCCGAGAGTAACGGACATAATCGGATCAACTTTCACCGTCAGCGGAGCTAACTCGAGTTTCGTTCTTCCAATGTCCGTTACGAGCTACTCCATTGCCACGGAGGGTGATCGCACCTTTGTTGCCGAAGACGGCGGACTTTTGGATTTGAGCGCTCTGACAACACTCTTTCCAAATGGACAAGGTTATACGATTCGCTTTGTTGCCAACACAGGTGGTCGAGTTCTACTGCCGAACTTGGGTGCCATAACGGAAAATGCTGTCGAAGTACGCGCCGAAGGTGTAGAGAGTTTGGTCGACCTGGGATCCCTCGCCAGTTGGAATGGACAGTTTGTAGAAAGGAACTGGCAGTCAGCGCTCATCAGCCGCGATGGCGGACGCGTCGTTGCACCTGTTTTGACCTCATTGCAAGGTGTTTATATTGAGCTGAGGGGCGCCGGTAGTTTGCCCACCGCGCAGATCTCATCGCTGCGCGAGAGCTGGCTGTTGATCGCCGACCGAGTTGTTGATTTGGGCGGCCTGACCAGTTTGATCGATTCAACCCTTGAGCTGAATGCCGGTAGTTCCGTAACGACACCGCTACTAGCGGATATCACCGGAGCATCATTTTTTGTCCGTGGCTCAGATACCAGCTTCGTTTTGCCAGCTGCCATCACATCTTTCCAAGCGGGAACCACTACAGGAGATCGCTACTTTCAAGCAGAAGATGGTGGTCTGCTGGACCTGAGCTCGTTGACAGTACTCCATTCGAATTCGCTAGGATTTTTCACTCACTTCATAGCGACCACTGGGGCCCAAGTGTTGCTGCCCAATGTAGTGGCGATCACGGACAACCCTGTCGAGGTGCGCGCCGATGATGTGGAAAGTCTGGTGGATGTGTCGTCCCTCACCAGTTGGACTGGCCAGTTTGTCGACGCAGGCTATCAGTCAGCGCTGATCAGCCGCGATGGCGGACGTGTCGTTGCACCAGCCCTGACCTCTCTGCGAGATGTTTATATTGAGCTGAGGGGCGCCGGTAGCTTGCCCACCGCGCAGATCACATCGCTGCGCGAGAGCTGGCTGTTAATCGTTGACCGAGCTGTTGATTTGAGCGGGCTAACCAGTTTGATCGATTCAGCCCTTGAGCTGAATGCCGGTAGTTCCGTAACGACACCGCTACTAGCGGATATCACCGGAGCATCATTCATCGTTCGAGGGGCAACAACCAGCTTCGTTCTTCCGTCGGCTATCACCTCCTACTTTGCTGGAGGCTCTAGCGGTGATCGCCGCTTCCAAGCTGAAGATGGTGGGCAGCTCGACCTAAGCTCGCTGACGTCGCTCAATTCGAATTCGCTGGGCTTCATGACAAACATCGTGGCCATTACTGGTGGCCAAGTGTTGCTGCCCAACGTGGCGGCCCTAACAAAGAATACTGTCGAAGTACGCGCCGATGACGTTAATAGTTTGATCGACCTTACATCCCTCGCCACTTGGACCGGACAATTTGACGATGCTGGGTTTCAGTCAGCGCTCACAAGCCGCCATGGCGGTACTGTCCTTGTCCCTGCTCTGACCACGATGCAAGATGTTCAAATTGCGTTGATCGGTGCCGGCAATTTGCCCACTGCGCAGATCACGTCGCTTCGCGAGAGCTCGCTATTGATTGCCGATCGAGTAGTGAATTTGAGTGGCCTCACCAGCTTGATCGATTCCGCCCTTGAGTTGAACGCTGGTAGTTCAGTGACGACACCAGTGCTGGCAGATATTACTGGCTCATCGTTCTACGTCCGCGGCGCAGGGACGAGCTTCGTTCTTCCGTCGGCTATCACTACTTACTTTGCTGGAGGCTCAAGCGGTGATCGCCGCTTCCAAGCCGAAGATGGTGGTCTGCTCGACTTGAGCTCGCTGACAGCGCTCAATTCGAATTCGCTGGGCTTCATGACAAACATCGTGGCCATTACTGGTGGCCAAGTGTTGCTGCCCAACGTGGCGGCCCTTACAAATAATACTGTTGAAGTACGTGCCGATGATGTTGATAGCCTGATCGACCTTACCTCCCTCGCCACGTGGACCGGACAATTTGACGATGCTGGGTTTCAGTCAGCGTTGACAAGCCGCCATGGCGGTACTGTCCTTGTGCCTGCTCTGACCACGATGCAAGATGTTCAAATTGCGTTGATCGGTGCCGGCAATTTGTCCACTGCGCAAATCACGTCGCTTCGCGAGAGCTCGCTATTGATTGCCGATCGAGCAGTGAATTTGAGCGGCCTCACCAGCTTGATCGATTCCGCCCTTGAGTTGAACGCTGGTAGTTCCTTGATCACACCAGTGCTGGCAGATATTACTGGCTCATCGTTCTACGTCCGCGGCGCAGGGACGAGCTTGGTTCTTCCGTCGGCTATCACTACCTACTTTGCTGGAGGCTCTAGCGGCAATCGCCGCTTCCAAGCCGAAGATGGTGGTCTGCTCGACATGAGTTCGCTGACAGCGCTCAATTCAAATTCACTTGGCTTCATGACGCATATCGTGGCCATTACTGGTGGCCGAGTGTTGCTACCAAATGTGACGGCAATTACGGAGAATTCGGTCGAAGTACGCGCCGATGACGCGGATAGTCTGATCAACCTTTCATCATTGGCGGCTTGGACCGGACAATTTAACAACTCTGGATTTCAATCGGCCCTCTTCAGTCGCCATGGCGGAACGGTCATGCTGCCTGCTCTGGCAACAGTGCAAGATGTTCATATTGAGCTGATTGGCGAGGGTGGTTTATCGACTTCGCAGATCACGACCCTTCGCGAGAGCTGGTTGTTAGTTGCCGATCGAGTAGTCGATTTGAGTGGCCTGACCAGTTTGATCGATTCAGCTCTTGAACTGAACGCTGGTAGTTCAGTGACGACACCCTCGCTGGCGGATATCACTGGGGCCTCATTCTTCGTTCGAGGCGCGGGGACGAGCTTCGTCCTGCCTTCAGCTATCACTACATATTTTGCTGGCGGCTCTAACGGCGATCGCCACTTTCAATCCGAAGACGGCGGTCTGCTCGACCTCAGCTCGCTGACATCGCTCGATTCGAATTCGCTCGGTTTCACTACAAGCATCGTGGCCACCACTGGTGGCCGAGTGTTGCTGCCCAACGTGGTTGCCATTACGGAGAATTCTGTCGAAGTGCGCGCCGATAACGCAGATAGTTTGATCGACTTTACATCGTTAGCGACTTGGATGGGGCAATTTGCCGGTGTTGGGTTTCAATCAACTCTTTTTAGTCGCCATGGCGGTACTGTCATGTTGCCCGCGCTAACCACCTTACAGGATGTGAATGCAGAACTTACGGGCGACGCTAACTTGACGATTTCCCAGATCGTTAGTTGGAAAGAGAGCACGATTGGCTTTGTGGATGGTACGTTTACTTTCACCAACCTGCTCGATGCCAACGATACGAATCTAAACATCAGTGCAGCGCGTGTTGAAGCACCCGTCTTGTCCAATATTGGGAACGGTGTTGTCACGCTCAGCAACGGTGGTTTCCTGGACGCTCCCAATTTGCCAGGGTTCGGCGGTGGCGGTGAAGGCCCCGATGGCGGCGATGGCCAACGTAATCCAAACGGCGGTAGTGAAGGTGAAGAGCCGCAACCAGCCCGAGTGCAATCGCGGACCTTCGCCTATGATCCGACGTTCAGTCAACTGGTCGAGGAAATTGATGAACTGGGGCGTCAGACTTTGCACACTGTCGACGCCGCCAATGGTAATCGTCTACAGACACGCATTGTCGTGGGCTTGAGTGATTTACTCAGCAGCGAAACCGACGACCAGGTGACTACCTTCACCTACACGGCCAGCGGTCTGCTGGACGAGATGACCGATCCACTGGGGCGGGTGAGCGACTGGGACTATGACGCACTCGGCCGTGTAGTGCGAATCACGATCGCCAAGGGGACTGCGAATCAAGCGGTGATGCTGACCGAGTACGATGCGTTCGGCAACATCTCGGCTCAAGTGGATGCTAACGGCAATCGGACCGAATACGAATATGACTCACGAGATCGGCTTACTCTCGAGCGTGATGCGGTGGGTAACGTAACGCGATATGCCTATGATTCGTTCGGTAATTTGATTCAGCAGACCGACGCGCGCGGAAATGTATGGCGATACCAATACGACCGCAAGCATCGGATGATTGAATCGCGTGATCCACAAGGTGGTGTCACCACGTATCAATATGACCTGGGCGGTAATATGGTCAGCACCACCGATCCGCTTGGCAATCGCACGCGTCACGAATACGACGTACGCGGCCGTCGCGTGAGGTCCATCGATCCAGACGGCGGGGTGACCAGTTTTGCTTACGACCTCGACAACAACATGATCAGCCTGACCGATCCAGTCGGCAACACGACCACGTTCGTTTACGACGCACGCAGTCGTCAAGTCTCCGAGATCGACCCGCTTGGAAAGGCGATTCGATATGATTACGACGCGGTCGACAACCTGGTTCGCAAGACAGATCGGCTGAATCGCGTCACCAACTATCAGTACGACCAGCTCGATCGTCTTGTAAACGAAACTTGGGTTGGTGGCGGTAACCAGATTTTTTACGACTATGACTTGGCCGACAACCTGGTGCATGTAAAGGACGCGTTCAGCGAGTTGACGTACACCTACGATGCGCAAGATCGTGTTACTTCGGTCGATAACGCTGGCACACCCGGTGCGCCTCAGGTTGTGCTTCGGTACGTTTACGATGCAGTCGGAAACGTATTGTCGGTAACCGATTCGATCGAAGGCACTCCCAATGCGGTGACCGGTTATCAGTACGACGCCTTAAATCGTTTGGCCACGCTGACTCAGACCGCCGCACCAGGGGCCGCAGCGACCGACATCGCGTTTTTACCGTCGGACAAACGTGTTGATTTCACTTACAACCCGCTCAGCCAGTATCAGAACATTCGCCGTTACAGTGATTTGTCAGGTACCAACTTGGTCATCAACACTGCCTATGCCTATGACACGATGAGTCGCCTGGCCAGCATCGATCACTTGAATTCCGCTGGCTCAGCCGTTTCGTTCTTTCATTATCAATACGACACTTCCAGCCGCATCACGCAGATCACCGACATCGACGGAGTCACCAACTACTCTTACGACGATCGCGATCAGCTCACGGGAGCCAACCACACCGACCCCGATAATCCCGACGAATCCTACACCTACGACGCCAACGGCAACCGTATCAACTCGCATCTTCACGGCGACGGCTACGTCACCGGTCCCGCCAATCGCCTACTCTCCGATGGCACCTACAACTACCAATACGACGACGAAGGCAGCATGATCCTACGCACTGAAATCGCCACCGGTGCGACGCGGGAGTTTCAGTGGGATTATCGAAATCGGCTGGTTGCGGTGATCGATAAAGACTCTAGTGGGGCAGCTACGCAAGAAGTTGGGTTTACTTATGATATGCTTGGCCGACGAATCGCCAAGTCAGTGAAGTCCAGTCTACCAAACTCTGCTGATGCGATTATCACTCATTTTGCTCACGATCGCGACAATTTAATACTGGCTTTCGTTGAACCGAATATTCCCGTTTCTGGCCGCACAATGGTAGTAGCCCGATATCTACACGGCACCGAGATAGACCAAGTCTTGGTGAATGAGATAGAGACTAGCTCTTTCCAATGGTTCCTGAGTGATCATTTGGGTTCTATCAGAGCAGTTGTAAATCGAACTGGTGACCAAATTCAGCTGTTAGACTATGACGTTTTCGGTAATCTGCTTAGCGATATCGAGGCATTTGGAAACCTAACTTTTCGTTTTGCAGGTCGGGAGTTTGATACGGAGACAAATCTTAATTTCAACCGTGCTAGATATTTCGACTCACAGCTTGCACGTTTTGTAAGCGAAGATGTTTGGCGTTTCGCCGATGGTCCAAATGCATCAATTTATGGTCGAAACGCGCCTCTCCGTTTCACGGATCCGAGTGGAAAGGCAGTGCATCTTGTCGTCTTGGTGGGGATCGCAATGGGAGGCATTTATTTGCAAAATTATTTTGTTCATGAGGAGGAGTTTATACGTCTTCGAGAAGAGGATGATGGTTCCGGAAAAATACAGCCTGCATTCTTTAACATCGATGACGTTGCAATTTGCCTATTGGGAGGGATTAAGGCGTCGCAAGTCCCGAGAAGAAAACCGAAACCTGCGAAAAATTTCACGCCCCCCACTAATCCTCATCAGAATCCCACGTTGACCATTCCCCCTGGCTGGCGAATCCGAAGACAACCCGCAACTAGCCAATATCCCACAGGTTATTGGAAACTTGAAAAGCCGATGTTGAACGGAAAATGGCAACCGATTGACCCATCGACGATGAAACCAGGAAAGGGAGCTTCCGACACACACGTTCCATTCCCTGGATTTAACCCCTTCAAGTACGAATAAAAGTCAAGCTGCGTCCGGGAGGCCGCAGCACTGCTGTGCGACGAGCGTACGAGCGCGAAACCTTCACTCGCGATCGACTTTGAGGATACTCACGGGAGACGTCGCCTCTGTCATCCGAGGTTCACGGCGAATGGGATCGCTTCAAAGTTGAAGGGCGACAAGCTTCGAGAGCTTGAAAAAATCTGCAACTACTTCCAGAAAAACCCTCTCGCATGCAATACGACTTGTATCTTAAGTCAGGCTATCCAATCGCCACAGGGGGCATTGAAGGTGCCTGCGGTCACTTGGTTAAAGATCGGATGGAACGTAGTGGCATGATATGGACGCTTGAAAGTGCCAGAAGATTGCTTAACGTTCGAGCTTTTCCATCAACAAAGAGTCGCAGAACTAATCAAAGCAACATCCACACCGACAATTGGTGGCAGACTATTGCCCGCCTACCCTGCATGTTAACCTGCGGACTGCCGGTCACGCTCCCTTAATCAGCTCTGATCTCTGGAGAGACATGGCAGTGTTCAACACTTTTCCATTCCTTGCATTTTCGCGCAATTCGCTAGAAATTCACAATGCCATATCAACAACATAGCCTCCGACATCAGCACCGACCGTTAGCCCTGCTGCATTATCAAACGAAAAATGAATCCCGCCATAAATCCGACTGAGTCCTGCTTCCTGCGCAGCGTGGTTGAAACTGGTGAAGCTACGGGTGACGATTAGCGATTCGTCGAGCGGGCGTTGGCCGGGGGCGGAGTGGGCGTCGGTGGTGCTGGTGAAAGCATAGTTGTCACCGAACAGATGCGTGAGTACCGCTGACGCGGCGCCGCTGAAGGTGCTGTGACCGGATGTGTACGAAGGAAACGGTGGCGTGCGCAGCAAGGGCAGCCAACTCGCATCGGCAATGGTTTCGCTATTGCCATCGGTCTCAGCCAAGCGAATCGCATCAATGGGCCGCCAGAGATCGTATGTGTACTTGCTGTCCCAAGAAACGATACCCGCGTCGGCCAAAGCAAAATTCAAAAGTGCCAACGTGCGCGCACTGTTGATCAAGGTCAGTGATTGCTCGTTCACAACGTCGGTTGCGATGCGGTTCCAATGCCCCGGCGGAGTTGCTGTGCCACCGCCATCGGCCCAGAAGATCGCAATTTCTGTTTGTTCGGTTGTACGTTCAGAGCTGTTGACGGAGCCGAATCGCATGACTTCGTCCACGGCTGCAGCGTACTCTGGGCTGGTCAGCGCCGGTGGGGCTTCGACGCGAAAATCGATTGGATCGGCGATCACAAACGGAGTCACGGCAGGCCACTGTGGTAACAGTGGTGGAATGAAATCGGGAAGCGTCCGTTGCCACGCACCTGGCTCACTTCCATATGCATATGCTGTGGTCGCAGTACTGCCATCGTTGGCTCGCATCGCCAGAATCGTTTGGGCGATTGACTCGCCTAGCAGAATTCCCTTCGCGCGTGCGGCATCGTCGGGAATGGTCGCGAGCGATTCGGCCAACGTCGCATTCCACACAGCCAACTCATCGGACGCTGAGTACAAGGCTGCTGCCACGCGGTAAGCCGCCGATGCACCGGCGGCGACTGGCGAGGCGTCACTCACGATCGAACCTGTATAAGCATACGATTCATACTGACCGGCGGTCGCATTGATGGCATCAAACATGGCCGCGTGAATCATGGCCAGATTGCGAGCTACTTCGGGTGGTCGCGCTGTTACTATTCGATTTTGGTAGGGATCATTCGAAGTGGTCGACCACTCGCGAATCACGTTCAGTACTGCCGCATTCCAATCCGTGACAATATCGCCGCGTCGTAGTTCTCGCGTCGCCGCTTTGATCCGGCCAAGCTCATCTACGATTTCGATTTGGAAACGGTTGACTCCAAACTCCATGGGTACTTCGAATACAAAACGTCCACTCTGATCGGCTCGCAGCGCCCAAGCGCCTGCATGCGGCGCGGTAGCTCTGTCACTGCTAAGCGAGACTCGGGCAAAGGCCGATGTTTGCCCAAGCAATCGCAATCGATCGCCAGTTACCAAACCGTTGCCGTTCGGGTCGCTGGCCGAATCAATGCTCAGGGCCAGCGGAACATCCGGCAGAGCATTATTGAGGGTGTTGACGATCAACAGCACATCAAGGGGTGACAGCATTTCATCGTTCGAAACATCCAAGAAGGGCGGCGCCGCACCGTCCGGCCGCTCCGGTAATTCATGACTTCCAGCGTCATTAATCGCGTTGATTACCAAGAGGGCATCGAGCGCCGAGACATATCCCGATGCATCAACATCACATTGCAGTGAGGAATTGTGCCAATCGCCGGCCAATAAATGTCGACACTCCAGCGTTTCCGAGTCTAGTTTTCGACATGCGTTAGGTCTCTTGATGCGCATAAGGAAAATTCCGCTGGTTCCGCAAGTCAATTCGGCAGCTAGTTATTATAGTCTGACCCTGAGGCGCGACGCGAACTGATGCGTATTTCATTTTTCTCTGGTGACTGCCTAAGCACGTCGACACGTCCAATTCGGGATTAGGGCACTTATTGGGGGAGAAGGGGCCGTACAGCTTTTAAGTCGTGCCACTGCATATTCGGTCTTTCGGTTGCATAGACCAAGGCGAAGCCGTAGGCGTTAGCCTCGGTTGCTGAACATGTGAGCACCTAGGCAGTGGTTCACTCCCGAAAGACCAAAACGGTCGCAATGGCGTCCCCTCAAAGGTGCGTGCACAACTTCGATTACATTGGCAGCTCAGCAGGCTGGCCAACCGCTCCACTTCGTTCCATGCACTGGCAATGCTGCGCATAGCCAGTGCCACCCTAAGGCCTTTGTATCTTGGATACGAAGGTATGAGTTTGCAGCATTACCTCGCGTTCCCGGGTATGAGGTAACTCGCGAAGACGGTAAGGCCCATGACTGCATCTGGGGGCCCCTGCGGTTAGCTCTTGCTTTATGCGTAAAGTAATCAGGCTCCCTTCATCTGCGGCGGCGTCGCAATTTCAGGGTGATCCCCATGAATACTCGATCGCCATGTGCAGGTGACCGCGAAGTCATGAAATACAACTACGCAGATGCGCACTTGTAACTTTTTCGGCTATCGCGGCTCTATCCTTATGTATTGGGCAAAAAACAGTTCAGGAGAGCACGATGATCAAGTCAAATGTTGGAAATATTGATCGAGCTATACGAATCCTCGCAGGAGCTGGATTGCTGGCCCTGGTCTTCATTGGTCCGCAGACACCTTGGGGGTACCTTGGCGTGGTTCCTCTGTTGACCGGTGCTATTGGATTCTGCCCAGCTTATTGTCCATTAGGCCTGAGCACTTGCCGCATACCAAAACAATAGCGCTGGTTCCAGCAAAGCCACATAGACAATCATCAATCATCAATCGTAAATCTTCAAAGCCCTAGTCCTAGAGCGCTAATGCCTAGCAGGCCGCTGCTGGCTCCGTCCAGGCCGGAGAGTTGAATGGCGGCGGGGCGTTCGGTGATCAGCATGACATTGCTGGTGACATGAGTCTCTTTGAAGAAGAACGGCGCGATCCAAGTATTGCCGTTGATGGGAATGCTGACAGTGACGCTGACCAGGGCGGTCGTTTCGGTAAACTCGCTGGGGCTAACATCGATCCGCCATGACTTGACGCCTGAAGCTCGCAGCAGCGATTCGCTGGCGGTGCGGGCTTCTGATGGCAAGGCCCCGGCCACGATCGCGGCGCGAGCCCCTTCGTAAGCCGCGGAATCGGCTGACTGCTTCAGCATCCAAGCCCGCGACAGCTCAAGAAACGCGGCCAACATCATCAGCATGATCGGCAACAGCAGGGCTAGTTCCACTAGCAGCGCACCGGTAGAGTGCGATCGTCGATAGCGGAGGGCAATATTTCGTTTCAACATGTTGTGGTCGACTAGCGCGTGATGAGAATTGGCAAGTGTTCGTTGACATCCTGGATCAGCTGTACAAAATCGTCCGCTGATTCGGCGTGAATATGTTTGCCGTGAGACAAGTCGGCGATCTGTTTCATCTGAACCCGATTCGCATCGACGCCCAGGCTGAGCGTGTAGATCATGATCTGCCCGGCAGCAGCATTGCGGGCAGCGGTTAACGGATTGGGGCCAAAGTTGTCTCGGCCATCGGAGACCAACAAAATGACCCGCGATGCCCAAGGTCTGGCCAGGCCTCTCATGTTCAACATGGTGACAGCGCTGTTGAGTCCATCGCCGATGCTTGTCCGACCGCCAGTGTAAAGTTGACTATGCACCGCCAGGCCGGATTCGATCAACGCATACTGACTGGTCAGTGGCGTGTTGAGCAGCGAGACATTGTTAAAGGTGGTCAAGGCCACTCGTTCGTGCTGTGGAGATTGACGGAACGTATTGAGCATGGCTTGTATACCGGTCCGCACGGTGCTCCAGCGCGAGCCAGGCGGCACCGGCAGAGGCAAGACGAGCAGCCCTTCGGGTAGTGAATTAGTGCCTGCGGGGCTGAGCATGGAACTTGAACAGTCCAGTACGATAGCAATGTCCAGTTCCGCCTGCGCGGCGGTGGCTTCTTTGAATGGTTTGAATTGAGTCGACATCGAATATGCGGGCATCAGCATCGGCAAAGCGTTGCGCGACCGCTGAAAGAAGTTCGCGCTGAAGCGCACGGCATTGGGATGATCCTCTTTGGTGAAAGAGTATTTCTCGGCGGCACTCATTCGAGTAGCGGCAGCCAGTTCGAGATCTCCTGCTTCGACCGACAAGACCTTGCCCGCAACTTTGTTAACATTGGCCAGCCGCTGCGCGCCGGCGTACGCGGCTGACTCGGTGCCTGAATCGACCAAGGCTCGACACGCGGCTCGCGTAGCCAGGTCGGTCGCAATCTGAAGTTCCGTGCGTGTGTACTGCATGTAGGCCACATTGATAGCCAACGCCGCCAAGGCGATGGTGGCCATCAGAATGCCAGTCATGACCAGCAACGCACCACCACGACGATCAATAGAAAGTGTCCGTCGGAGGCTCATTGTTCCACCAAGATTGAAACCGATTCGTTGAACGTGCGACCACGATAGAACCAAGAGGTGCTCAGCGCATTGCTGTCGGCTGGTACCGACACGCTCACTGTCAGTAGGTCACCTTTGGAAAGTTGTGACAATTCGTTTACCGATAGCGACATCGTAGCGGCGCTGACGTTGCGGCGAGTCATGATGGAGTCGCACAGCCGAGTTAGTTGTGCCCTGGTAACGCCGGGCAAGATGCCGATGCGTGCGCATTCAAAGGCCGCGATCTTGGCGCTCTGCTTAACGAAGATGACTTTGCAAGTGTCGACCGTGGCCAGGCTGATCAGTACCAAAATCGGGAGCGTCAGGGCGATCTCGATAATCGCGGCCCCGGTGAGTCGGTGCCGCCGACGACTGCGCTGATCAAAGGATTTTGGCTGCGAGCATCGCTTGGCCACAAGAATTGCCCCACTTCCACAAATGAACCGAAACACTCTGCTGGGGCGTTTGGAAGTTTAGTACACACAAAACCCATCGGGAGTGGACTTGAGCCGCGATTCCATCATTCCCCCACTGCGGGAGGGCGTTGCAATCGCCACAGCCGTCTCAGCTTGCGTGTTGCAGAGTTTTTCACAGGGGTATGCAACGTGGGCGACGTCTCCGGCCCGTAGCGTTCAGCTTATGTGCGTGGCACAAATTTCCAGTCGACACGCCCGGCAACCTGTCCCACAGGAAATTTCGACTTGTCTCTCACATTGGTGGGTTACAATATACAGGTTCAGTTACTGGCGATTCCCCTCACGCGTTTTTGAGCAGTTGATAGTTATGGAACGGCGCATCCGAGTCAAATGCCCCGATTGTGAAGCGGCCATCGAGTTGAAGGTCGACCAGCAACAATTGATCGATGTGCACTGCCCGCGATGTCGAAACGAATTCACGGCTCGCGTTCCCGAACCAGTCGTTGAACCGACTCATATTCAATTGGTTCAAGTCGACGAGGCCGAACCTACGCCCGAGCCAATTCGCCCCAAGCGAATCAAGAAGATACCCAAGAAGCCCGCTCAACATCAACCAGCCCCCGCACCACAGTATCAACCACTGCCACCGGCAGCTGGTTATGGCTATGGTAACTACGCAGGTTCTGCATATACGCCGCCACCGGCGCCGGCATCCGCTTTCAGCCCTAAAGCTTTCATCATTGCCACCGTCTCGCTGTTGTCGATCGGTTTGCTGATAGGTTTAGGTATCTTTGTCACGACGCTGATATCGAGGTTGGACTTTGGTTCTTCAACTCTCGCATCGAATACGGCCTCGGATTTACCACCCACCACAGCGCTGCCGCCTACAACGGCTGCAGGCAATAGCGTGAGTCCCATCAGTCCGTTGGGTGGGGTGAGCAGCAATGCGTCCAACAGCACAGCTCCGATTAGTGCCTTACCATCCAGTCCCGTACCCGCGACCACACCTCAACCATCGCGGGTTGATTCGTTGCCGATGGCCAGTGCAGGCAGCACGAATAGCGCGACCCCCAACTCTGCACCTGATACCAGTGGCGAATACAACGGGATGACGCGGCGTGTGATCGAGCAAGCTCAAATTCTTGGCAAAGCTACCATAGCCGGTGATTACGAATTCATTGCGGATCAAACCTATCACGGATTGTTGAAGCGCATGGGCGGCCGGGCTGGACTGGTGGCTACGACTCGCAAAGCGTTCGAGGCCATGAAAACGACCGGCACTGTTATTCACAACTATGAAGTTGAAAACAATGTGACAGTCAAACGCAATAACAACAAGATCTTTGCCGTCGTGCCGGTATCGAGCGAGATGAGTGTGCGTGAGCGCCGTGTACGTTCCAAGTCTTACTTGCTGGCCATATCGGAAGACGAAGGAGTGACATTTGCGTTTCTAGACGGCAACGGCTTGAAAGACGAACAGGCTCGGCGCACAATCGTGCCCGATTTGCCCAATGACCTATCGCTACCGACCCCTAACGCCATCGTTGGTCAGTAGGACGTGGCGACACTGCTTAGACGCGTTCGATCAGCATCGCCACCGCTTCGCCTCCGCCCAGACACAAAGCGGCGATGCCGGTGCTGAGATTGCCTGCCAGCAAGGCATGGATCAACGTCACCAGGATTCTCGTGCCGCTGCATCCCAGGGGATGACCCAAAGCGATGGCCCCGCCATGCACGTTGACTTTGTCGCTATCCAAACTCAAGATGTTTTTGCAAGCCACAATTTGCGCAGCGAAAGCTTCGTTGATTTCGATCAAGTCGATATCGGCCAGCGATCGACCGGTCTTTTCTAGCAAGCGGGTGATGGCATGGGCTGGTGCGGTAAACAGATGCTCGTGGGGACCGGCGAAGGTCGTATGGGCCACGATGCGAAATGCCCAACTTGGGTTCAAGGACTTGGCCGTCGACGCATCCACCACCGCCACCGCAGCCGCACCATCGGCCAAACTCGAGGAATTGCCCGCAGTGACTGAGCCAACATAATGGCCGGTGGTCTCGTCTCGATGGGTGAGCGTCGCGACCGAGCGCAAGTTGGATAGCGACGGAAGCGAACAGTCGGAGCGAGGGCCTTCGTCATGTTGGATTCTCGACGGCGACTTTCGGCTTTCGACAACGACTTCGACGATCTCCGCTTGGAATTGGCCGGCTGCTTGGGCCGCGCAGGCTCGTTGATGACTACGCAGAGCCCAAGCGTCTTGATCGTCGCGCGAGATCTGCTGGTCCCAGGCCAGGTGCTGCGCGATGTTGATCATCGATTGCCCGCTGGACGCGCAGTGCAGACCATCGATTTCCAGCGCATCGCGCAAGACGCTGGGACCAAACTTGCAACCAGTTCGCGAGTTACTCATCAGATGCGGCGCCTGGCTCATGCTCTCCATGCCGCCAGCGATCACGCGCTGGTACTGGCCGGCGCGAATAGCCATGTCGGCTAACATCACTGCATACAGTCCCGAGCCGCAGACTTTGTTGACCGTGACGGCACCGACGGTGGGCGGCAGGTCTGCTTGCGTCGCGGCTTGTCGCGCGGGGGCTTGGCCTGCACCGGCCGATACGACTTGCCCCATAATCACCTGATCGATCGTGGACGGGTCCCACCCTGCGCGCTGATTGAGCGCTCGCATGGCGTGCGCGCCCAGGGCAGCTGCGGACAAACTGGACAGGCTGCCCAAGAACTTGGCTTGTGGCGTACGAACGGCGGCAATGATATGGGCATGAGTCATGGCAAGTGGACTGTCATCTTTGTGTCGAAGCACGAGTCAGATATGATTGGCGGATTGTACGAGATCAATCGCCTACAGGATAATCATCGATGACCAAACCCACATGTGCTGTCTGCGTGATGTTTACTGTCAAACCCGAAAATGTTGCCGACTTTCGCGAGGCGGTCCTTTTGCAGGCCAAGAATTCGCTTGAAAAGGAGCCGTGGTGCCATCAGTTCGACGTGAGTTTTGACCCCGAACGTCCCAATATGGTCTTGCTGTACGAGACCTACGATGATCGCGCAGCCTTCTTCGAAAAACATCGCACGACTGCTCACTTTGCCCAGTTCGGCAGTCAGATAGCCGACTGGGTGGAATCCAAACAAATAGGCGTGTGGGACATCAGTTAACAGCATCTCCCTGTAGCGGAACGCCTCAAGCGTTTCGTAGTCCGTGCAAATTCCGAAACGCTTGACGCGTTCCGCTACTAGAGCCGTCGTTTGAGCAGTTCCAAGCGCAGCGTATCCAAGGCGGACTTGGCGACGCGATCGTTCAGAATGTCGGGGTGACCAATGATGGGGCGCGAGCGAACCTCGGTGGGCAAACCTGCGCCGCTGAGGGCCACGTCGACATCGGTTGCGGGACGGCGAGTTTGCAATTGAGAGGGCGATGCATAAGTACCAAAGGCCATGCCAATATCGCACCCAAGCAGGTGAGCCACCGCTCTGGCCAAGTCGGGCAAGGTTAAATCTACATCGGCATGGGTCAGACGTGCGATGCTCTGCTGAGCCTGCCAGAGCGAGTCGAAAGACATGACGCGCACCCGACCGGCATCCTCCCCTTCCAGTGCAGCCAACAACCAGTTGCCGGCCAGCGCGCAAGGACCAATTTCCAGCACAGCCAGGCTGGAGTTGCATTGTCGAAGCTCTCTAATGACGGCGTGTTCCAGTTCGTCGTCGCCGGTACCAAAGATCAATACACCCAAGGCCGCTTGGATCTCGGCGACTGTCGGGGCGATCAGTTCATCAAACTCTGCTTGGGAACGCGCCTCGGCAACGATGCGCAGCGAGATCGTAGCGCGACTGACGGTAATACCGACGCGTGGATGACGATCGCGACGCATCATATCGGGCAGATGTACTTCGACATCACTTTCGCCGATGCCGAAGACCTTCACGGTATGAAACATGACTTGGGAACGATCCGGGCCGAGCATTAGTTCAATGCGCCCTTTGACGGTACAGTTCCACATCTCGACCATCTCTGCTGGCACGCCGGGCAAAGCGAAGATGCGACTGGGTGTTGTACCAGCTCGCGCTACTGTCATATCGATGCCAGGGGCAGTGCCATGCGGATTGGGAATAACCGCGGTCCCGCGGGGCAGCATTGCTTGAATGCGATTGCGCTCGGGCATTGGGCGTTTGCGTTGGGCAAACATGCCTTCGATGTGCGTCAGTGATGGCTGGTCGAGTTCTAGCGGAGCATCAAAGGCGGCGGACAATGCGTCGCGCGTTAAATCATCTAACGTTGGCCCCATTCCTCCCGTGGCCACCACGATGTCCGCTCGCCCAGCGGCGCTGGCAAAGACTTCGATGTTCGCATCGAGGTCGTCGGCTACGGTGGTGTGACGAATTGTGGTAACACCCAGATCGGCCAACTGTTGGCTGAGCCAGCGACTGTTGGTATCCAGTCGCTGACCGCTGGTCATTTCATCTCCAATAGAAATTATCTCGGCCTTCACTAGTACTCACCTTATCTAATGTTCAGACGTCTGCGCAAACATTCGGCGTGGACACCGGCCACCGCGGCTCGCGCGGTCCACCCGCAGTGCGTCGCGCTGCGCACTAAACCGTCCAGGATCTCGAGGTAATCCGACATACGCTCGGCGCCCAAATCCCAACCGGCGAGCATGTAAAACCGATAACCATCGGCGTATTGCTCGCCTTGCATCGCCTGCCGAGCTTGAGTTAACCAGTACTCGCGAATCGCAGTGCGCGTTCGACTAATCGGTTCGTGCCACAACAACTGCAGATAGGGATCGTTGACCTGAGCGTCGCTGAGGTGGTCCTTCAACTTGGCCAGTTGCGCAACCGAGAACTTGCCGTAGTGTTCCGCGAACCAGTGGCTGCGCAGACGCACCGATTGATCGGTAAAGGCCGATGCATGCCGATTGTCGAAGAACTTGTGAGCTGCTGCTGTGTAATCGCCCCGACGTAGGGCAGCCCAGCCCGCAATATCGCCCGGCCAGCTCAAGTCGCGACGGTGGCTGGCGAGTAAGTTGGTCCAGTGCTCAGCTGTTTCCCAGTCCTGGTCGAACTGCGCGTCGGCCGCAGCCTCGCGAATGAGTTGCTGGGCCTGGGCAGGAATGCGAGCTGTATCGAATAGCCAACTCGTGTATTCCGGAACCCAGTTGATGCCACAGTGCACTGCCAAGCGACTATCGGCCAATCTGGCTAATTGACCTTGCAGTGCAATCTCCACCAGTTCACAGATCGCTGCCGTGCTGGCCCACGCCTGCCGAACCAACAGTTCCAGCGCTTGACGATAGTTGCCAGCGCTGAGCATGTTCCATAACTGCTCGATCTCCGTGGGGCTGCCGAGCACTTCCAAGAGCCAGGCCTTGAGCAGGTTATGATCCTGGGCTTGGATGGCTGGCATCTGTGGTCGAGTTGGATATTCGTAGGCAGCTTGCTCGACAGCGATAGCCGGAGCCCGCCAATGCTGAGCAAAGTCCCACAGAGCCGCCTCGGCCATCGACTGTCCGATCGGCAACCAATCGCCTCCGCCATGGGACCACTGAATAACCTCAGTGATTTCACCTTGCGGGCCGACACGCATACACCACCAGTCGCCGTAATCATTGCCGACCACCGGCAGGCTATCGGGCAACATAAAGCCTGGCCAGATATCCAGCGGAGCTGGCTGACAAAGATCGAGCGGATCTACCACAGCGCGAAACGGACCGGACAGTACTCCACGTTGGGAATCGACATCGAACCATTGGCGCCACTGAGGGCTTTCGCCTAGTGCGTAACGTTCGGCTAGTCGTTCCCAGGCGCTGGACGCCATAGAGTAACTTTCGCAGGGGCCATAAAAAGATATTGGGATGAGGCGGACGGCGACCGATAGTATGCAAACTAAGGGCCGGCTGTGGAACTGCCAGGCGAAGTGGATTGTGGAACTTGTGGCAGCGGGCGACCAGCTAGAATTTGTGCGATGTGCATCGTTGCCAGCGGGAGGTGACGACGCCGGATGATACCTTCCATGTGCATCAAGCAACTAGTATCGGTTGCGGTCATGACTTGACTGCCAGCGGCGATATGATCTGCCACCCGGTCGATGCCCATCAGTACCGAGACCGCTTCTTCGGCAACGGCAAACGTACCACCAAAGCCACAGCATTCATCGACACGCGTCGGTTCGACCAATTCAATACCCTCGACGTTCTGCAATAGCCGGCGGACTTTGTCATTCTGCGGTCCCATACGCTCGCTGCATGCGCCCAATCGCAACTCGCGCAAGCCGTGACAGCTCGAGTGCAAGCTCACGCGATGCGGGAATTTAACCGGTAGTTTTTCGATGCCTAAGACATCCACCAAAAACTCGCACAGCTCCCAGGTGTGCTCGCGCATCCGTTCGAACCGCGCGTCGTCATGAAACAAGCCTTCGTAGTGATTGCGCACCATCGAGATGCAACTACCCGACGGGCAAACGACATGATCAAAGTCGCCAAAGAGCTCGACAAACCGATACGCCAGTGGTCGCGTATCATCGATGCAGCCCGTGTTGGCCATAGGCTGACCACAACACGTTTGCTCCGCGGGATAGACGACTTCGATTCCCTGGCTTTCCAGGATCTCAAGTGTAGCCATGGCTACATCGGGATAGAACTGGTCGATGTAACACGGCACAAACAAGCCAACACGCATAACTTACCAATCTCGACGGATCAACGCGGTACAACTCCGGGCTCTACTAGTTCACCAAGAATGCCGCAAGGGCATCCGCGGACACCGTTGCCAGGCGGAGGGGGAGATGACGATTTCGATACGAGACGCTAGAACAAAGGAGTTGCAACTCCTTTGTTTCTAACAGGATTCACTCGTGTCCCCAATTCTACTCGACGGCAAAACAACCGCAGAGGCCATTCGCGCGGAGATTCGACAAGAAGTCGCCCAGTTACAGGCCGCCAGCGGTCACTCGCCCACTCTTGCAGCAATTTTGGTGGGCGACGATCCGGCCAGCCAGGTCTACGTGCGAAATAAGGAGCGGGCTTGCGCTTCAGTGGGCATTCACAGCCGCCTGGCTCGCTTGCCAGAGAGCACTTCAACTAAACAACTCTTGGATCTGCTGGCGGAATTGAATCATGACCCAGCCGTCAATGGCATCTTGGTGCAATTGCCACTGCCGCGGCATATCGATGCACAAGCGGTACTCGATGCGGTTTCGGCACTCAAGGACGTGGATGCCTTTGCGCCTGAAAATGTGGGTCTGCTCTCTCAAGGTCGACCGCGTTATTTGCCCTGCACGCCGCATGGCGTAGCCCAGATTTTGGCCCGCTACGATATTGAAACCAGCGGCAAGCATGTCGTGGTGGTCGGACGCAGCGATATAGTCGGCAAACCGATGGCCATGATGCTCATGCAACGCGACTATGGACTCGGACCACGCTTTGCCAATGCCTCGGTCACGGTTTGCCACAGCCAAAGCCGAGATCTGGCTGAACTGACCAGGCTGGCGGACATCTTAATCGTGGCTGTCGGTAAACCCGCGTTTATCACCGCCGAGATGGTTCGCGTGGGCACGGTTGTCATCGATGTCGGCATCAATCGCGTCGGCGACAAGTTAGTCGGAGATGTTGACTTTGAGGGCTTGCAATCAGTCGCTTCAGCCATCACCCCTGTGCCCGGAGGTATAGGCCCGCTGACCATTGCCATGCTGCTTCGCAACACCCTCACCGCCGCCCGGACCCAGCACCCGTAGCGGAACGCGTCAAGCGTTTCGTTGGGCACCACGTCTGATTCATCGAAAGCCTTGACGGCTTCCGCTACGGGGCTATTTGGGTGGGCTTAACGATAACTTGGCAGAGATGGCGCGATGATCCGAGGCGACCGCCTCTTCGATGACTCGAACGTCTTGGCTCTTCCAACGATTGGCCGGCCAGGAGAGGATAAAGTCGATCTGCCTGCTGGGCTTGTCGACGGGGATCGTCGGTAGAGTCTCTGTGTTGGCGATGCGCCACACAGTGACGGCTCGCCGCAGAACGTTGCTGTTGAACTCTGCATTCAGGTCACCCATCAGCAACGTGGGCTGATTCGTACTGTCGTGCACAAATTTGTTAATCATCTCGATGGACTCCAATCGCTCGCGCGGATCCTGGCGATGATCGAAATGCGTGGCCAGTACTCTAATGGTTTGGCCTTTGAATTCGATCATCGCATCGATCACGCCGCGTTGTTCGCCATCTTCGACATTGGGCAAAGCATGATTGATCGACTTGATGACTTTGCCACGCGTTAAAAGTGCGTTGCCGTAGCGGCCACCCTGCAATTCGATGTTACCACCAAAGATATGCGCCATGCCGGTCAAGCGCGCCAGTTCAGTGGCCTGGTCGACTTTCTCAGAACGTTCGACGTTCACATCGACTTCTTGCAAAGCCACGATCTCCGCATGGCTCTCGTTGATAACCCGGGCGATCCGCTCGAGGTTTAAACTGCCATCGACCCCTTCGGCATGATGAATGTTGTAGCTCAGCACCGTGATCTCGACGGCGTTTGGTGTCGCATTTGCGGGAGCGTCGGAACCGGGAGTTGTCTGAGGCGTTTGAGCGAGACAGAGCCAGCAGGGTGATATCAATAGGGCCAGGCCAACCAAACCCCAACTGCGAATTAGACTTGCAGGGACCATTTTACTGTATATTCCAAGGTAAGCATGACTCAGGTCCGGCCCGCCTTTGCCACTGTGACGACACAGGCTCGGATAGCCTATGCCACTTTACACCTTTAACGCTGCGTACCAACCATGAAGCATAACGGATTGTCCGCTCATTCCATAGTTGCCGCCTTGCCGCGCGTCGTGCTCGCCTGGAGCTTGGCTGTCGCGCTGGCTGGCTCACTGCAAATGGCACGCCTGAATGCCCAGGGACCGGTACCTGGTTTGGCTGGTCCGCCGCTACAGCCAGCCCTGGCCATTAGTGGCCAGCCCTTCGGCGTGTTGTCAGTTGAATTTCCAGTGCCGCCTGGACTGTCCGAGGACTCCTTACGGATTGTAGTCAGCGACCCTGAGAATCGCGTGTTTTATCCGGCCACGAGTATTCGCACGGTCGAGGTCAAGGAAGCCGCACCCCCGCCACCACCGGGCCGATTTCGGCCGGGCGGATTGATCGATCGCGTACGCACCGCCATTCGTGGCGAGAAGTCGCGTCGCGTGCCCGTAGCCATCACGGTAATGGCTCTGTTTCGTGGTGGGCAAACGCTTGAACTGTACATTGATGGTGATGTGCGGGGACGGATCAAACTCCAACCTGATCAATACGTACCCGCCACACTTGATCCGCTCTCGCCACCAGGCGCCGCCCCGATATCGCATGCCGCGTTTCTCAATCAATGGTGGCGCATATATACGCTGCAGATTGAACGAGCGCGTCGAACGGGTGACCATCCGCTGCTGGTTCAAGATTACTTAGCGAACATGCTGGCGCGTCGCTTGAACTTGCCTTGGCCAGTGGTCAGTGCTGATCCAGATGAAGCCAAGCAATCTCAATCGAAAAAGTTAGTGGAACCGCTGGGCACGCTTGCGCTTCTGTCAGGCATTGAACCGCTGCGCGATGAGATCTTGCAACAGACTTTCATGCAACCGACCAGCGATGCGGCGGCCAGCTTGCCTCTGCCACCGCCAATCACTTGGGCGCCGACGTTACTACCCCCGGTACCACCCGAAATCCAAGTTGAATCGTTAGCCTCGCTAGTTCCACCCGAGTGTTTTTACTTGCGCTTCGGCTCGTTTAGTAACTACATCTGGTTCCAAGATCTCTCGGCCCGCAGCGGTGGAGACTTGGCGCAGATTGTGTTGGTGCGTGGTTTCAACTACGAGACGTCGCGGCGCATGGAACGCATGCTCAATACGCGCATGACTGCCGTGGCCAAAATGTTTGGTGATCAGATCATTAGTGACATGGCGATTATCGGACGCGACCTGTACATGAAGGAAGGGGCCTCGCTGGGCGTGTTGTTTGCTACCAAAAACCGTAGTCTGCTGATGTCGTCGCTGGATAGCGAACGCAAACAGGCTATCGGCAAAGTCCCTGGCGCCAGCGTGCAAACGATAAAGATCGCCGGCCAAGATGTTTCACTCTTGAGCACACCCGACAATTCGGTGCGTTCGTTCTTGGTCAGCTCGGGCGACCATGTGCTGCTGACGACCAGTCGCTACCTGGTTCAGCGCTTTTTAGAAGTGGCTCAAGGTGAGCCTTCGCTGGGTTCGCTCGATAACTTTCGCTGGGCGCGTCAATGGATGCCAGAGGCGAACAACTATAGCGTGTTCGGATACTTTTCACCGGAGTTCTTTCACGGGCTGGTCGAGCCGGCCTACCAGATCGAACTGCGTCGTCGTCTGGAAGCGATAGCGCACATTGAGTTGGCTGAGGTTGCCTCGCGGGCAGCTGGGGCCGAAGGTGTGGAACCTACGATCGAAGGCATGATCGCCGCCGGACTGCTCCCCGAGTGGTTCGATCATCGCGCCGACGGGGCGCGCACGCTGAAAGCTGACGACAAGTGGATCGATTCACTGCGCGGTGCACGCGGCAGTTTCTTGCCGATCGTGGATGTGCCAGTCGAGCAGATCAGCGCGGTCGAAGCGGAACGTATCCAACGCTTGACCAGCTTCTATCAATCGAAGTGGCAACAAATGGATCCGATGTTGGTCGGTCTGCGGCGATTCAAAGGCACGGGTGATGAACTGTCGGAACGCATCAGCCTGGAGGCTTATGTCGCTCCATTTGCGAAAGACAAATACGATTGGGTGGGCGACATGTTGGCCCCTCCAGCACCTGTAGCTATTGCTACACCAGCCGACGATGTTGCGGCTGTGCAACTGTTGATGAATGGAACTGCACCGTTAACGCAACCCCGTCTACCCTATCATCTCTTTGCAGGTGTTAAAGATATGACGCCCCCCGAACCAGAAGATATGAAGGGGCTGATAAAAACATTTCGTGCATTGAAGGCCACGCCGGGCTATTTAGGCGCGTATCCTCAACCAGGTTATCTCGATCAACTGCCGCTGGGACTGGGCGGTGGACGTCCCGATGCGTTCGGTATTTCGCGTTCGCTGATTGGACTGTATCGCTGGCAACAAGGCGGCTTTAGCGTACTATCGTTCAATCGCTTAATCCTCGAGAGCGTGCGCGCGGTTGTCGCGCCCATTCAAGCGGAGGATTCGGCTCAGGTTCGACTGACCATCCGTAACCTGGAAGGTTCACGTTTAAGTGGTTGGGTCAACGCTCAATGGTACGATCGCGCCGCCCGAGCTTCGCACGGTAATGCGGCCTTACTGGACGCGATGATCCAGCAATTGAAAGTGCCTGGACCGGAAGCACTCGCGGCAGCGGAAACTGTTTTGGATGTCAAACTGAATTGCCCTATGGGTGGCCAGTTTGTTTTCAAACCGACCGCTGAAGGGGCAGCAGCTGAGAAGAACCGTGGCTGGTGGGTTAGTTCTGCCTGGTCGGCAGCAGTGCCCTCATCGACAGCGTCGCTGGGGGTGCCGGCCGGTTACACCGCGCCGTGGCTCAAGTGGTTTCGAGGTGCTCAGTTACACTTGACGCAATTCACGGATCGCCTGGCTGTAGTCGGCACCATCGATGTTCAGCGCCAGCCACTGCCGCCCGAAGCGCAGGCTGCCGGGGAGGGTTCATCCCTGCCTGCCATGAACTTTGATTTGTTCGGTTTGCCCTTGAAACTGTTCGGGGGTGGTGAGAAGCCAGCGGAAGCGCCCAAGAAAAAACAATTCTGAAGCCTGCGAGCTTCGCTGCCGCCCCACTTCCAACTCGCCGCTACCGGCACAATCCAACGCGGTCGGCGTCCATCTTCATTTTCTCTGTAACTTTGACTCTCGAAATGCGGCCAGTCAGTAGTTAGGCTGAGCGAGTTCGTACGCTTGGCTTAATCGGGGACCTGCTCCATGGTAACTCTGCGCGCTTTCATTCTGGTGATGTCGATCATTGGTCTGAGGCATGCAGCCCTGAATGCCCAGTTGGTTCAAGTCGATGTACCGCCCGCCGTTGTGCCCGAGGGTGGTACCGTCTATCCAGATACGCTGATTGCGGTTTGCGTACTGTTCTGCGTCGCAGCCAAATTATTGGCAGTCTTGTCGGCGCTGCATGCCGAGGTAGTGGGACGGAGTGCCGCTGGGCGACGATTTGCTTCGCTGCGCGGTGGCTTGGAATGGGCCTGGATTTTGATGCATGCGTTGGCCGTGCCGG
Organism: Rania fehmarnensis; assembly: GCF_056494185.1. NCBI lineage: Bacteria > Pseudomonadati > Planctomycetota > Planctomycetia > Pirellulales > Pirellulaceae > Rania > Rania fehmarnensis. Next base: position 7,358,537 of record NZ_CM151398.1, on the reverse strand, counting down.
CCAGTAAGGTAACTGTCGCCTTGGTGGGCTTGGAAGCCAGCGGAACTGTGCCCAGTTGGACGATTGCTCTGTGGTTTATGCCCAGCCTCGTCTTCTTAAGCGCGCTTGAGTATTGCTCGGCCGAACTGGACCAGGACATGCTCGTGACCGAAGCCAGGTTTCGTCGCAAGAATCTAACCGAAGGGATCAGTTCGGTACCGACCACCAGCCTGCAATCGATGTGGCTCCAACGCCTGCGTTTAGGCGTGATGGGACAGGTGCTGACGTGCGCGATGCCTATGTGGATGTTATTGGCTATCAACGATCTGCTGATTTGGCTTGCACCCGCACTATCGGAATGGATGCGACTGTGCATCAGTTTGTCTGGGTTGGGAGTGGTGTGTCTGACCTTAGCGCCACTGTGGATGCGCTGGTCTATTGGCGCTCGACCGCTGCCGATAGATGATCCGCACAGCATTCGATTCACGCAGTTCTGCGCTCAGTTAAATGTGGTCAAGCCGCAGTTGTTAGTCGTGGGAGCGGACGGCAGTTGGAGGGGCGCGGGGCTGGTCGGTTGGACTCCCCTTTTTCGACAGCTGTGGGTGGGACAGGCACTACTAACGAATTTAAGCGATCGGCAGTTGGACATGCTAATGCTGCATGAGCTGGCCCACTTGAAGCGCGGACATTGCTGGTGGCGAATTGTGCCGCTGTTGGCAGTGGGTGTAGGACTAGCCGGCGCGATTAACGGGACTACCGGTCATGCCTGGCAGCTTGAACAGCAATGGAGCGTCCTGGCGATCGCCGCCGGTTTGGCTTGGATGTTGGGTTGGATATCGCGGCGATGCGAACTGGATGCGGACTGCGTTGCTTGTCTGCAGGCCACTGCCCTGTGTTCATGGACCGATGGTCGACCAACTCGCGCGGCCGAAGCGCTGGCCAGCGCGCTTACTACACTCCATGACCCTAACCACTCTCCTGAAAGTCGATACTGGTTGCACCCTTCGTTAAAGACGCGCTTGCATTGCTTGACAGGCTCCTCGTAGGGCATTTGTCCTGCCGGCGGTGAACGTGGGCTGAGCACAATGGAGAGTTAGCATAGATAGCTCTTGGGTAATTTTGGCCAATGTCAAGCTAATCGACAGTATCAATCTTGTGAACTTTGTGAACAACGGCTTAAAGTTGGAATAAGCCTTGCACTTCGCTCGGTGCCTCTGATTCTTGAGCTAGCCTTGAGTTTGTTTCCAAAGTTTTAGGTGGTAGGCGTTCGATAATGCAAGCGTGACGTTCCAACGCACATACTCTGCGCCAATTTCCCACCCTGATCTTCACCATCATCGCTAAAGGTGCCTTGTGCCCGTTGCGCAAATTTCGTCCACTGAACTGCAAACTCGTATCGACCACGTTCTCAAACGTAGCCCACACTTCTTAGGCAAAGATGTTATGGGCACCAATGAGGAAGGCGTGGTTGTGCTGCAAGGCCGAGTGCAAACCTTCTATCACAAGCAGGTAGCTCAAGAATTGCTGAGAAAGCTCGACGGCGTCGAGCGAATCGTGAACTTGCTTGAGGTTCACTGGGGCCAGGATTCGTAGTTTATGGCCCATCTCTAGTAGCCGATCTCGCCAGAGATTGGATGAGTCTAACTTGATTCGTCCAAAGTCTGGCGACTTCGGCTACGGAAGTGATCTCGTAGCCGATCTCGCCAGAGATTGGATGAGTGGTCTTATCGATTCGTGGCTGCATTTTGGACTGGCTTGTTGGCTGCGTTGGCTGCGCCACCTCCGGTGGCTTCTTTGGTTCTCGCTAGCAGCATCGATCCGTAGCTCCAACCGTTATCCAACGAGCGAACGTAAGCACCGCTTGGTTCCAAGTACTTGCTGATCTTTTCGAAAGCAGGCAACTTGGTCCCATCAACGATCGGTTTCTTGGGCTCTTGTGGCATCTCGGATTTGCTATCGACGAGATTCTCGAGGATCATTGCATACATGCCTTTAGAAACTTGCAGTTTTCCAGCTTTGAACAGTTCGTATTGGGCGCGGTAGGCCAGAGCGCTGCGGTTGATGCGCCAGAGGCACATGCCACCATCTTCGACTTGGCTCTGGAAAGCATCGACGACGCGACGGAAGTCTTCTTGCTCGGCAAGTTTCGAAGGCTTACCCGACTTGGCCAACTGGATGGCTTCATCGATCAATTCTTCGTGCGAGGCGAACAGCAAATATTCACCAAAGACAGTGATGGCCCAGTTACTCAATAGCGGTTCATCTTTGCCGTCGCTGCCATTGGCGCCGGCATTTTCTACTTTCAAATCTTCGAAGCTGTCGCCGAAGTCCATTTCCTCTTCGGGCTCATGTTGAACTTTCCAAATCTTTTGTCCATTGCTCTCGGTCATTTTGGCGTCGGGCTCGCGCTCCATGGCACGATCCAAGATTTGGCTCATCTTCTTGGCGTCGGTCAGTCGTAGAGCGATCAGGTTGCGTTTGGAGTCCACATCGATCGGCAGCTTGGCGTCGCTAATGGCATAGATTTCGTTGGTCAGCAGGGGCATGACTTCTTTGCGGATATCAATCTGCGGTCCCGTGGGGTCCACGCGAATCCCATCGATGATCTCTTTGAAGACATCTTTCTGTCCGGCCATTGCATCGACCAGGCCTTCGGCTTTCCAGAACGCCTCTTTCGCATTCCAGCAGACCGCCACTACCGACGAGACCTTATCGGAAACCCAGCCAGGTAGTTCGCTGCGTACATCGTTGGGGAAGTCCAGGATTTGCACCGAGTTGGGCCGATCCTTTAGTTTGCCATCAGCTAGGATAAAGCCACGATGGATCATGTCGAATTGATCGGACCCGAGTTTTACTTCGCCCACTACGGCTTTCAGGGCACCAAAACCTTGCTCTTGCAACACTGCCAGCACATCAGCTTTGTTGCCGCTGCGCTTTCCACTGATAGCTCGCAATACTCTTGCAAATCCTAGTGGACGAGCGAAGTACTCCAGTTGACCTTCGCCCAGGTCGGCTAGTTGCTTGCGAGCTTCTACGAAGACTGGTTCGCTGCTGAGTTTTTCATCGGCTGCTTTACCTTGCGAAGCATCGATGAGATCTTGAAGCGTCACCAGGTCATCGCTGGCCAGCAACTGTTCGTTGATGACCGCATAGAAAGTCTCCTGTGGTAGAATCTCACCTCCGGCCGGACGCAAGGTGTGCTGGACGATCTCAATACCAGCATGCGATAGTTGGTTCCGCTGCGATTCGCGTTTTTTTAGCTGATCATCCAGCTTCTTCAGAAAGTTCTTGGTTTGATCTTCTTTGCCGATCACATCGGCAATCAATACCAAAGCGTATGGCTTGCGCACAACTTCCTTGCGTTCGATCCAGGCCAAGGCGACTTGACCGGCCACAACATCCGAAAGATCGCGCGGCTGAATATGCAATTTCCAACCGGCGCTGGTCAGCTTTTCTTCGATCTGACCCTGTTGATCCTGCCAAAAATCTTTGATCGAGGGATCATCGGCCAACTTGGAAAGCTGAGTGCGATTCCAGCCTTCGGTTAAGATCTCCGAATCGGCCATCCACACGACCGCTTGAGTCGATTGCGGCAATAGCTCATAAGCGGGCTTAGGGGCCGCAGCCTGTAGCGTACTGACGCACGCTAGGATAGCAACATATGTGAAAAGAGTGCGGACCACCTAAAATCTCCTTGTTAAAATCGCGTCCCTGCGAACCAGATTCTGGCCCGGAAAAGTTGCATCATCTTACCGCACAGCCGACAACCGCGAAAAGCCAGTTTCACTTGATTATCAGCCCAGTTTCACTAAATTTATTCCACTTTTGGGTGGTTTTGTGAGCGTTGCCGCAAGGCTTCGTAGCACAAAACTGCCGCACTGACCGATAGATTTAGACTATCGGCAGCGGGTGCCATCGGAATTTGAATGGCAGGCCAAGTGGCTCGATTCCACTCTGGTCCCAGTCCCCAAGCCTCGGAACCCAAGGCTACGGCCAACGGACCTGAGAGGTCAGCTAGCCACATAGTTTCGCTGGCATCCACGCAGGCTCGCACCAGTCGAATAGCTTGCCGTTCCAACCAATCGCTCAGCTCAGTCAAGCTAGCCACGGCAACGGGCACAGAAAATATCGTTCCGAGACTAGCCCGAATTGCATTGGGATTGAAAACTTCGCATTGCGGATCGATCAAGATCAATCCACTGGCCCCAGCAGTGGCCACGGTTCGCACGACCGCGCCGATGTTCCCTGGCTTCTCCGCGCGGTCCAAGATCAAAAACAGTGGATTGGATTGCGGCTGATAAGCCACCGTCAGTCGTTGCAGACTCAACTCTGGCGGGCGAGCGACGGCCACAGCATCGACGCGGTCGCCATAGCCCAGTTTTTCAAAGACCTTGTCGCTGACCGGCTGGACGAGTTCCTCTGGCCAAGTCGAAAGAGCTTCCACATGAGAAAAGATCTTCTCCAGGTGGATGCCGGCGCGCTGGGCCACGCCGATTTCCCGCGACCCATCGATCAAAATCAGTCCTGCCTTGCGACGCGCACGGCTGTCTCGCAGACGTATGGCCCATTTAATTTGCGGATTCTGCAAGCTTTCGATGATCGGTTTCATAGTCCAGCGTAGTGTGCCACAGGCTGGCTGGGCGTGTCTAGTAGTGCGGCTGGTGACTCTAACGCCTAAGCGCGTTTTGCTCAATTTTTGCTGTGGGTTGAATCGACACTGAATGCTGTACAGGAGAGCACTCTCCCAATCGATGATCACTTATTTGATCGAAGCCAAGCTATGAATGAACTGCCGATCAGTCCCTACTTGGAACAAGAAGTGTTGAGCGCTTCGCCTGCCAAGCTGCGATGGCTGCTGATCAATAAAGCGGTGCAACTAACCCGAGTGACCCAGCAACTGTGGCAGGAAAAGAGCTCGGATTCCGCCCAGTGGTCGATTTGGCTGCGCGACGTTCTGACTGAATTGCTAGCAGGCGTGCACGGCACCGATGAACTGGCTAAACGAGTCACCGACCTGTACATCTTCATGATCAAACTGCTGACCGAAGCGGAACGCGATCGCAATGCCGAGCAATTGAGCCAGCTCCTGTCGCTGCTGGAAATCGAATCCGATACCTGGATGATGGTTCAGCAGAAAATGACAGGCGGCCACTCCCTGTCTCCAGCCGCTGGAAACATTGCTCCGACTTTCGAGCTGGCCTCGGGCTCTGACGGTGCATTTTCCATCGATGCATAGTTGGAAATCGGTCCTGTTCCCGATGTCGAAGCCAACAGTCATGTTTTGGGGAGCGGACTAGACCGCATATTTCACGCAAAGGCGCGAAGATGCCTGCGTCAAATTCTTTGCGCCTTGGCGCCTTTGCGTGAGACAGTCTTCCCTCAAGCCGTGTTGCCTCTCGCTGATGAAACACCGGGAATCAAGCATTGGACTGCAGCCGCGTTGATTGCCGCCTTCTCAGAGATGTTTCTAGCATGAGCTATCGGCGCGAGCGCACATGCAAATTGCAAGTTCCGCTCTCGCAGTTCTTGCCGGCAATGCGATAGCGGCGATTGGCAATCCAGCGATACAGGCTGCGCCACAACGGCTTGGAAAATGGGAAATGCATGATCGGTGCCAGGAGCCATAACGTGGGCATCTTGAGGCTCAAGTAGCCAACCGCATCGGCTCCACCCAATTGCTGACCCTCAGGCGTTATCAGCCACATCTGCTCCATCAGTTGATCGGGCGTCAGCTGTGGATATCGCTCCGCGACGCGCGGGTCATGCAAGCTGATAAAGGCAAGCTTGCCAGTCCAATCGAGTCTATAGAGGTTGCCGACCTGACCCCGGCAAAAGTTGCACTGGCCATCCCAAATAACGACGTTCCTGCCCGGAAACTGGTCGGGATCGGGCAGGCTGTTGGCGTTCGTTTTGTCGGCTTTTTTGAGCACATTGGCTTCCGTTAGGGGACGCCGGCCGTGGCTTTAGGTTTGTACAAGTACGGGTTCAGCGTAGCATCATTATACATCTTCATCTGGCGATACGTCTTATGTCGTTTTTCGCCTGCGAAGATATCAGTCAGCAATTCACGCAATCCTTGCGACAGATCGCGTTGCTGTTCGCGGCACATCTGAATGCGGGCACCGACTTTATCCAGGTGGGCAACGTCGACATCCGAACGTTCGATCTGCTCTTCGTAATGAAACAAGCGCAGGGCCATGATGCTCAAGCGATCGATGGAGCTCCCAGGCGTTTCCGTGTTCTGTCTAGCGCCGGGTTTTAAGACCACTTGCGATTGGCGGACCATTTCCGTGAACGCATCGTCCAGTTTTTCGATGGCATCGTTGCGTTGTTGGTTGAAGCGGTCGATGCGCCGCTTGACTTGCGCGATTTCGGCATCGCTGACTTCGGGGCTGCGCGCGATATCTTCTTGGTGCCACAGTTCGAAATTGAAAATGTGTTGTTGGCAGACCAGTCCCAGAAAGCCTTCGTAACCATTGACGATAGGCTGCTGATGCCATTCCACGACAGTCACAGCGTGCAGTTTCATGATTTCATCAACGTCGACCATCGCGGTTTCCTCCTAAAAAGTCGTCTGGCTCCTGGGCACTACTCTGGTGGTTGTTCCACCCAAGTGCGATCAATCCATATCTATCCTAAATCTTCCCGCACGCACAATACAAGTGGAAAATGCTAAGACGCGCAGGTTGCATTGACCTTGAGGGCTGGCGCAAAAAGGGCAAGTGAATTTGCCAAATTTGCGGTTGTTGACGGTCGATACAAGGGAAGGCTTATCTCTTCGTGGAAAAGGATTTCCGCCATGCGTATCCGCAATTTCGTTCAGGTCGCCGTGTTTGGCCTCAGCGTGTTCTCTTGGCAATCGGTTTCAAATGCTCAGCGGCCTGTCGTTCCGGGCTCGGGCGTCGAGCTGACTCAAGTTGGTGACGACTTCGAAGACCCCAAATGGGGCTATATCTATAACAACCCGAAGAGCACCGAAGACATTAACGAAGCTCAGAACAATCCGCTGGGCAAATCGACCAACGGTCGTTGGTATGAAGGTATCAAACGCGGACAACCTGACGTGGTCAAGCGCGTGCCTACACCCGATGGCGGGCTGCCAGGCAGCCAAGGTGCCATGTTGATGCAATCGCTGTTCACGGGGATTCCCAACAAACCCAGCCGTCAGATGCATCAAGAAGACTTCATCGCCAATGTGCAGTATCGCATCGGCGGTCCGATCGCCGTTTCCAAAACTCCTAGCGTAACCACGCGAGTGTTTCTGCCACCGATCGCCGAATGGGAGCGACGTTCTGGTCCCCAATTTGCGTTTCGCGCCGCAGTGGAAACGACCAAGATGAGCGACAAGCAAGTTTTCCTGTTCTCCTCCAAACAAGAAGAGAATGAAGTCTACTGGCCCGGTCTGTTTATCGTGCTCGATAGCAAACATCAAACGGGTAAGCCGGACGATTACGCCTACTTTCGCGTGCGAGCCAACCGCGGCGGAGGCGACTTCAAGGGGCCCCAAATCACGCAGACTGGTTGGTGGACGCTCGGACTGTCTTTTACTCCCGATGGCATGGTGCACTACTATGCTCGGCCCGGCGTGGAAGAACTAACGGAGAGCGATTACATCACTTCGCAGTATCCCTACGGATATCGCTGTGAACGCTTCCGCACGTTCTTCTATAATGTGGTCAACGGGGATGATGGTCGAACCTGGTCGACCGCTTGGATCGTGGACGACCCCAAAGTCTACATTGGTGAATCACCTCGCACTGCCCGCGTCCAAGGCGGCTCGCCAGTTCGCGTCCGCTAAGCCAAACCTGAAGCCTGAAGCCTGAAGCCTGAAGCCTAGTATTGATGATCATTGAAGGTTTGATCACCTGTGCTCAAGAAAACCCGGCGGTCGGTCGACCGCATGTGGCGGCGCTGGGGCCGGTGGTCAATCCCGAACTGACCGAGTGGACGTTGCGTCCGTTTCAATCGTCGCGCATTTTCAGCTTGCTGCAAGCGCATCGCACCTGCGTATTCCATGTCATCGACGACCCTTTGCCTGTGATTCAACTGGTGCTCGGCCAGCCCACCGATCTTGCCTTTGAGCAGTTGGATGACGAGTGCTGGATCATTCGCCAGGCTTGCGGCTGGTATCAGTTGCACATCGATGCCTGGAGTACCGAGCAGGCGCGCAGCGAGGCACGCGCTCGGCCGATCGCGCAAGCCGTGCTGCGACCATTTTGGGGTTGGAATCGAGCCAAACACGCTTTGCTGGAAGCGGCCATTCTGATTTCTCGCGCCTCGATCTTGCCGGCCGAGGAAATTCGCCAGCAGCTCTTGGCCCTGAAGTCACCGATCGAAAAGACGGCCGGCCCGCGCGAGCTGGAGGCCTGGCGGCTGGTCCAAGACTGGCTGAGTGTCAGCCACCGCTAAGCTGGTGTATCATGAAGGCCCTTCCCGTTTGTAGGCCTTCACTCTCGGATCTTGCCATGACCGTTGCCCCGCGCCGGTTCGCTTTAATAATGTTTTGGTCGACCATGCTGAGCATCAGCGTCGCTGCTCGCTTGCAGGCTGACGACTGGTTGCAGTTTCGCGGCACAGCCGGTGACGGCGAAAGTCGCGTCGGTGACTTGCCCACGACCTGGTCCGCCAAGGAGAAGGTCAAGTGGCGCAGTGAGATACCGGGCGAAGGTTGGTCCAGTCCTGTCGTGTTGGGCAAACGCATCTACGTGACTTCCGCTATCCCCAAGACCAGCGAGGCTGAGACCGAGCGCGACCTGGCCTTGCTGATTATCGATGCCGACAGCGGCGCTCTGCGCGAGCGTGTCACTCTGTTCATCCAACCAGCCAACGCGCCGCGCATTCACTCCAAGAATAGCCACGCCAGTCCTACACCCATCATCGATGGCGATCGCGTGTATGTGCATTTCGGACATGCCGGCACAGCCTGTACATCGCTCGATGGTAAAGTCCTGTGGAGCAATGACCAACTGGAATATCCGCCCGTACACGGCAACGGTGGTTCGCCGGCATTGGTTGATGGACTGCTGATCTTCTCTCAAGATGGCGCCGATCAAGCCAAGGTTATCGCGCTGGACGCCGCTACCGGCAAAGTGGCGTGGCAAAAAACTCGCGAAGTCGAAGCCAGCAAAAAGTTCTCGTTCTGCACGCCGCTGGTAATGAAGGAAGGCACGCGCAACGTGGTTGTGCTGCCTGGATCCAACGTCGTGCAAGCTCTCGACACCAAGACCGGTGACGAAGTGTGGCGCGTGCGTTATGAAGGCTACAGCGTGATACCGCGACCGATCGTGGCCGCTGGATTGATCATGGTCTGTACGGGCTACGATAGCCCCATGCTGCTGGCGATTAAACCCGGAGGTCAAGGCGACGTTACCGATACACATGTTGCCTGGCAAACCAAGACTGCCGTGCCGCATACGCCCAGCCTGATCACTCGCAACGGTTTGTTGTTTATGGTCGACGACAAAGGTATCGCGTCTTGCTTGGACGCCGCCACGGGGATCGAAGTATGGAAGAAACGCATCGGCGGAAACTTTTCAGCTTCGCCACTGCTGGTGGGTGACGACCTGTATCTACTGAGCGAAGAAGGTGTCACTACCATTGTGAAAGCGGAGCGCGAGTATCAAGTGGTTGCCAAGAATCAGTTGGAAGAACGCACCCTGGCCTCGATGGCCGTGGTCGATCATGACTTGTTGATTCGCACCAAGTCGGCCATGTTTCGCATAACGAAATAGGGAAATGACGACGATGAAGCGATTACATCCGGCGCTCAGGGTTGGGCTATTGCTGACGTTATCGTTGGTAGTCATTGCGGTGATACTGGCTGCCTTTGAATGGCAGAAGAGTCCCGATCTTGGTTGGATGGTCCTAAAGCGGCTTTCGCTAATGGGCATTGCGATTGGACTGGTCGGCGCAGTAGCCCGCGGGCTGCAACCGACTGGCGCCGACGGTAAACCGATCGGTTTAGACTGGGCCAGTATGGGTGCATTGGTCGGGATGGTCTTGGCCGGCTATGTTACCCAGCAAGGGTTGACGGCCAGTCCAGCCATGAAACAAACTCAACCAGGTGAAGTTCTGGAAATTACCGGACCCACGCTTGATGGTCAACAATTCTCACTTGAGCAATATCGCGGCAAAGTTACGTTGATCGACTTTTGGGCCACCTGGTGCGGACCGTGTGTTGCCGAGTTGCCGAACGTCAAAGATGTATACGGGCGTTACCATGATCAAGGGCTTGAAATCGTGGGAGTCAGCTTTGACCAGGATCGCGGCGCCCTGGCAGACTTCGTGCAAGAGCAGCAGATGCCCTGGCCGCAAATCTTTTTTGCCGACGAACAACAGCAGGGTTTTGCCAATCCCAACGGCGTGCGTTATCAAGTCGACGGCATTCCTTGTATGATGCTGGCCGACAAAGAAGGGCGACTGATAGCCAGAGACCTCCGCGGTTATGATGTGTCCACTGCGGTTGCCAAAGCCCTTGGCGTGAAACCCAGTCTTGGTGAGCGCCTCGGTCAATTACCTTGGCAACTGTTGAACTGGCTGGTCATCAGCATCATGTCCGCCAAGTGGTACATCCTCATTGGCTGTATGCTCGTCCCGACCACAGTCGTGGCACTTCTGCAACGCGCTCTAAGCGGCAGGCAAGCCCCAGGTAACCGCTGACTTGGTTAGCAGGTTCACCTCGCCTGTCGGCTACATCGTTTAACCCGTGGCCGCAGGCTAGGGGACCGCAGCGATTGTGCTCGCATGGCTAGGTGATTACGTTGAGCACGCAGCCGCTCAGGTAAACGCAGAGATTGGTTAGAGGGTTCACCTCACCTGGCGGCTACATCGTTTAACCCGTAGCCGCAGGCAAGGCGACCGAAGGAGTTCACGTGCCGTGGCGAGTCTCTGTCTTAAGCACGTAGACGCTCAGGTAAACGCAGCGTTGGGTTAGGGGGTGCACCTCGCCTGGCGGCAAATCGTTTAACCCGTAGCCGCAGGCAAGGGGACCGAAGGAGTTCACGTGCCGTGGCGAGTCTCTGTCTTAAGCACGCAGATGCTCAGGTAAACGCAGCGTTGGGTTAGAGGGTGCACCTCGCCTGGCGGCAAATCGTTTAACCCGTAGCCGCAGGCTAGGCGACCGAAGGAGTTCACGTGCCGTGGCGAATCTCTGTCTTAAGCACGTAGACGCTCAGGTAAACGCAGCGATGGTTAGAGGGTTCACCTCGCCTGGCGGCAAATCGTTTAACCCGTAGCCGCAGGTTAGGCAAACGAAGGAGTTCACGTGCCGTGGCGAATCTCTGTCTTAAGCACGCAGACGCTCAGGTAAACGCAGCGATGGTTAGAGGGTGCACCTCGCCTGGCGGCTACGGGTTAAACGAGTCGCTCAGGTAAACGCAGCGTTGGTTAGAGGGTTCACCTCGCCTGGCGGCTACATCGTTTAACCCGTGGCCGCAGGCAAGGGGACCGAAGGAGTGGAGATGGCAGCCGTAAGTTACTCTCTTGAGCAAACCGTCGCTCAGGTAAACGCAGAGATTGGTTAGCGGGTTCACCTCGCCTGGCGGCTACATCGTTTAACCCGTGGCCGCAGGCAAGGGGACCGAAGGAGTGGAGATGGCAGCCGTAAGTTACTCTCTTGAGCAAACCGTCGCTCAGGTAAACGCAACGCTTGGTTAGCGGGTTCGCCTCGCCTGGCGGCTACATCGTTTAACCCGTGGCCGCAGGCAAGGGGACCGAAGGAGTGGAGATGGCAGCCGTAAGTTACTCTCTTGAGCAAACCGTCGTTCAGGTAAACGCAGAGATTGGTTAGAGGGTTCACCTCGCCTGTCGGCTACGGGTTAAACGAGGACACCTCGCCTGGTAAACGAGATCATATCATGCTGAAGTCCATGTCATCGCCTTCGGCAACGTCTTCAGTGGCTTCTTCGTCGACGGTGGCCGCGACTTGTTGCAGGCCGATGAAGTCGATGGCGGTAGCGCTGCCGACGGCCATGAACACATCACCCGCGTCATTGCACAGCAGGAAAGCCACGTCGGCTTCCAGTCCTCCGCGGTAACTGTAATCGAACTTGTAGATCGCTCCGTCGCGCAGTGACTGGACCAGTTGACTATCAAGCGTGCTGGTCTCCATGGCATAGATACCGCGGATCGAATGTTCCAGGTAATCGTCAACGCTGGTCGGGGGCCCCAGTTCGATCGGCGCGGTGAACGAGGAAGGAACCGGTTCGATGGGCTGGCCACTCAAGTCGACCGGTTGCAAATCGGATTTTTCACACCAGCGGCCGTCGGCTGACAAGTAGCCCAAACCTGTGCCGCCTTTGCCGATGATGGTGTGACCATCTTCGGCCAGCGTAGCCATTTCGCACTTCTGCCCATGCTCGTCGATCAGTTCCAAATCTTTATAGCCATACAGCTTGGCGCGGTCGACTTTGTTCATCTCGAAAGCCACATCGGCGCCGTTGAATTTGAATACAAGTGGTTTGGCCATGAGTCATCGCTTCCAGGTGACAAGTGTGGAGATCGATACTATAACTCGAAGTAGCCCCCTATTGTCTCCGTTCGCTCCGCGAACGGCAGGGTTCCTTTTGCGGAGCAGAAGGAGACGGCAGGGTTCCTTTTGCGGAGCAAAAGGAGACGGTGGAGACGATCGTGTTATACTGAGGGGGGCCTCTTCACCCCGCCTGCGAGTTTGTTATGCAATCGATGCACGCTGCTAATCCGTTTGATGCAGTCGATCCGGCTTGGGCTTGGGCTCCCTGGCAACCATCGGCCACTGAGCCCTGGAACGCTCGTCGAGCCGCTCATCTCTACCGCCGGGCCGCCTTTGGAGCCGAGGCTGAAACGATTCGCCAGGCTGCCCAGTCAACCTTTGACGATGCACTAAACAGGTTGCTGGATACAAATCATCAAGATGTGGCCTTCGAAAAATCGTCCAGCCAATTGGCTCAAAGTGCGCTGGCCGGCGGTGAAGCCAAGTCGCTGGCGCACTGGTGGTTGCATGCGATGTTGCAATCGCCCACTCCGCTGCTGGAAAAGTTGACACTCTTCTGGCACGGGCATTTTGCAACCGGGGCCGAAAAGGTCAAAGAGACGCAGATCATGTACGCGCAGAATCGCTTGCTGCGCAAGTACGCTCTGGGCGACATCACACAGCTAGTGCAAGCCATTGCCAAAGATGCGGCCATGCTGATCTACCTCGACAGCGCAGTCAATCGCAAGGCGCATCCCAATGAGAACTTTGCACGCGAACTGATGGAACTATTTTGCCTGGGTGAAGGCAATTACAGCGAGAAAGATGTGCAAGAGCTGGCGCGCTGTTTCACCGGTTGGGAAGTGCGCCGCAATCAATTTCGATTCAATCGCTTTCAACATGACGAGGGCCTGAAAACTCTCTTGGGCCACATGCAGGTTCAATCGGGTGAACAAGCGGTCGATATTGTCGTGGCCGACCCTCACGCTGCTCGTTTCCTGGCGGCGAAACTGTTTCGTTTCTTTGTCGCCGACGAGCCCTCGGCGCCGCCGCAATTGATCGAACCACTGGCGGATCGGTTAAGACAAGACAAAATGCAACTGGCCGGTACGATGCGCATGATGTTGGGCAGCCAGTTGATGTTCGCACCGGTTATCGTTGGGCGCAAGATTCGTTCACCCATCGATTGGGCGATCAACTGGATGAAAGCTTGCCAGCTGACTACCAATCTCATCAAGGTCAGCCAATCGCTAACCGAACTTGGTCAAGCGGTCTTTTACCCGCCCAACGTCAAGGGATGGGATGGCGGACGTGCTTGGATTAATTCATCGACGCTGGTGGGCCGAACCAATTTGATCAGCCAACTGGTACACGATGAAGCCACGCGTTTTGGCGGTGGCTCGATCACTGATTTTTTTAACCAGCAACGTATCAAGTCGGTCGATGCGCTAGTCGATTGGGTCGATGAGAATTTGTTGGCGGTGCCCGTGAAGTCTGCTAGTCGCCAGCGATTGAGCACGCTGATGAATCAAGCAGGTGGTATGGAACGAGTGGCGGATTGTTTGGTCCTGGCAGCTTCGCTGCCCGAAATGCAACTGATGTAATCATGACACGTCGCGAGTTTTTGCAAAAAACGCTGATCGGTACCACAAGTGTAGCCATGGCTACATTTTCTCCTCAGCCCTGGCTGCAACTGCTGGCCAGCCAGGCCAGCGGCCAAGAGCGAATCCTGGTCGTTATTCAACTCTCCGGTGGCAATGACGGTTTGAATACTGTCGTGCCCTTCAAAGATGAGGCCTACTACCGAGCGCGACCTAAGCTGGCTATCGCGGCCGATTCGATCATCAAGCTTAACGATTCGCTGGGACTATGTCCGGCGCTCAAGTCGCTCGAAACACAACTCAGCGACAATCGTCTGAGCATCGTGCAAGGGGTTGGGTATCCGCAGCCCAATCGCTCGCACTTTGAATCGATGGATATTTGGCATACCTGCCAGCGCAAAACCAATCGCGCAGGGTATGGCTGGATAGGCCGCTACTTGAGTAGTCTGCATGAGGCTCAGGCCGACTTCTCACTCGAATCGCTGGCCTTGCATCTGGGCCAAGAGCAACAACCCTTAGCGCTGGTCAGTCGCGATGCCACGGTGCCTTCGATTGCATCGCTGGAACAATTTCGACTTAAACTGGGCGATCGAGACTCACTTAAACAAGCCGTGCGCGACCTCGTCGACGCCGCCGCTGGGTCACAGTCTGCCGGCGCTAGTGCCAAAGATACTGCTATCGCGGAGGCCAGTGCTATCGCTGAAACCAGTGTCGAGGCAGTTGCCAGCGATCTGCTCAACTTTGTGCAGTCCAGTTCGCAAACGGCGCTTGATGCTAGTCAGCGGTTGGAGCAAGCCACGCGCGGTGCGGCCGATGATGCGCTGTTCCCCAAGACGCAGTTGGGTGAGAAGCTGCAGGTCGTCTCGCAGCTCATCGCCAGCGATTTGCCAACTCGGATCTACTACGTGACGCTCGACGGCTTCGATACGCACGCTCAGCAAGCTGCCGCGCATGTCGGTCTGCTGCGTCAATGGTCCGAGGCGCTCAGCGCGTTCCATGCTCGCATCCAGCAAGCGGGACAGGCCGATCGCGTCTTGGTGATGACCTTCAGCGAGTTTGGTCGACGCGTAGCCGAAAACGCCAGCGAAGGCACCGACCACGGCGCTGCCGCCCCTGTATTTCTATCTGGTCCCAAACTGAAACAACCTGTGCATGGAGCATTGCCCAGCCTGACCGATCTGGATGATGGCGATCTAAAGTTTCATACCGACTTTCGCAGCGTGTACGCGACCATCATCGAAAAGTGGTTCGCCGGCGGAATTGACAGCCAGCAGGTATTGGGCGAAAAGTTTACGACGTTAGATTTGATCTGATAGAAGGTTTGAAGTCAGAGCATTCAGACTTCAGAATCCCGACTTCAACCTTCAGACTTCAAACTGAAGCTTCAAAATCTCGGCCAACTCGCCCAGCACGATGGCGGTGGCTCCCCAGATGTGCACACTGGTTGCATCGATACCTAAGGCCTGCCAAGTGGCCAATCCGCGCGTGTGCTCGCGCTGAACGTAGTTGTTTTCGTCAATCAACTGAGTCAGTGGCAGATAGGCTAACGAATCAACTTCAGCGGCGCAGGGGCAGTAATCTAGTGGCACTGAGCTAACGGCCACGCAAGGTGTCAGACAAAAGTCGCTGTTGTAAACATAGATGCTCTGCAATTGACCCAAGGTGCGGGCTGGAAAGATCGCCAAACCTAACTCTTCACAGAACTCGCGCTGGGCCGCTTGTTCGATCGTCTCATTGGCTTCGACGCGGCCGCCGGGCAAGCATACCTGGCCCGGGTGGTCGGGCAGATGATTCGGACGCACTGTCAAGGGAACAACCCACTGCCCATCGTGCGGCTGAATCATGATCATGACTGCAGCGGCTCGAGCGGATGGAAGTGGTGGACCAAAATGTCGACCGTATGACAGCGAAGGACTAAATCGGTTGCGACCAGCCTGGCGTCGCGAATACTCAGCGCTAAGTTTGAAATCAGGATGCAAACGAAGCGCACAGGCATGCTCGAGCAAGTTTATCAAGCGTCCAGCCGCAGTGGCGGTCGATTCGTCCAGGACGCAGTCCGTTTCCCATTTGGCGTTCATTCCATGTATCATAAAGACCCGGCCGATTTGGTCTAGATGAATTTTTTCAAGTGTGGATAACCGTGACGTTCTTGCGCACTCTGTATTGGCTTGTTTTGATAGCATTTTCGAGCTCGAGTGAGTTACTAGCTCAGCCGCCCGGGGCTGATCCAAAACTTCGATTTATTACCAATGGCCAGATCACTGTCGGGCTGAAAGAAGATTCTGGTGCAGCCATCGCCTGGATCTCTGCTGGCAATGACGCTCCCAATCTGGTCAACGCCTTCGATCGCGGACGCTTGATACAGCAGTCCTATTATGGTTCGACGGATGGTTCGATGTGGAACAAACAGCCCTGGCGCTGGAATCCAGTGCAGGGTGGCGATTGGCGTGGCCAGTCGAGTCGTTTGCTCGAACTGAAAATCGAAAGCACTACCGCTTATGCCAAGACCTTGCCTAAACACTGGGCCAGCGGTGACGATATTCAAACCGCCACGATGCAGCAGTGGATTTCACTCGAGGGTTCGGTCGCCAAAATCAAGTATCGTTTTGACCAGCAAGGCGGTGCCGACCATCCGCCACATCATCAGGAGTTGCCCGCTGTCTTCGTAGCGCCTCGGTTGCATAACCTCGTGCTCTACACAGGCGATCAACCGTGGACCGCGGGCGAGCTCACTCGCTGCCAACCTGGTTGGCCCAACGAGTATCGATCGATGACCGAACACTGGGCCGCTTATGTGGACGACGGTGACGAAGGTCTGGGCGTGTATGTTCCGGTGGCCAGCCAACTGACATGTTATCGCTACGGCAAAAGTGAAACCGCGAAAGATGCGTGTTCGTATTTCGCTCCGATCGCAACGGTGGCTATTACCAGCGACTTCACTTGGGAATACGACGTCTACATAACGCTTGGCAAACTGGCTGATATTCGTCAACGTTTTGCAGAATTAGCCAAACAAACCACTATAGCGGAGCCTGCCCAATGAAACGCTGGCAAGCTCAACTGCTGTATTGGCCGACACTAGGTTACAACTACTTCCTGGGTCGAGTCTTAAAAGTTCGACGCTGGTGGGATCATGTTGATAAGCAAGTGATACTGGGAGCTCGTCCCTTTCGACGCGATGCAAAACGCCTGCGCGAAGTCGGCGTCACAGGCGTCGTGAATATGTGTGAAGAGTACTTCGGCCCGATGCGCGAGTACGAACGCTTGGGCATCGAACAGTTGCACCTGCCGACGGTTGACTTCAACCATCCCTTAGAAGAGCACGTCGAAGCTGGCGCGGCGTTCATCGAAAAACATGTCAGCCAAGGCGGCACCGTGTATGTACACTGCAAAGCCGGTCGGGCTCGCAGTGCAACCATCGTGCTGTGGTGGCTGGTCAAGTTTCGCTACATGACCCCGGCCGATGCCCAAGCTCACCTGGTCAAGTTCCGCGACCACATCAATCCGCGTGTGTACCTGCGACCGGTCATTCAGGCACTCTACACCAAACTACTGTCCGAACGCGGCAGCACAGACCCCGTCGGCCAAGCCAAAGTCGAAGTAGAGAAATTGCCTTAGGCGTTACCGCCTGACGGCTCGCGCGTATTGCACGGGCAGCAAGTCGTACGCCTGCTCAACACCCAATTTGAGTGCCGCATGATATGGCCAATATGGATCGCGTAGCATCTCACGGGCTAAGAGGACTACATCGGCATGACCATCGGCGACAACCGATTCGGCTTGCTGCGCATCGGTGATCATCCAACCTACGGCAACTGGCAGTTCTGTTTCCTGACGAATGCGACTGGCGATCGGCACCATGAAGCCCGGTCCCCACGGAACTTGGGAGATGTCAGGCGTAACAAAGCCATGGCTGACATCCAGCATGTCTAATCCGGCTGCCTTGAATCGCTTGGTTAGTGCGATCGACTCGTCCACCGTCACGCCACCCTCGATCCAATCGGTAACCGACAAGCGTGCCGTCAGCGGATAACGTTCGGGCCAGACATCACGCACCGCTGCCAGCGTTTCCAACATGAAGCGAATGCGGTTTTCAAAGCTACCGCCGTACGCGTCGGTGCGTTTGTTGGCTAGCGGCGAATAAAACTCGTGCGCCAAATAGCCGTGGGCAAAGTGCAGTTCCAACCACTGGAATCCAGCCGCCAACGACCGCTGGGCGCTCATCACGAAAGCTTCACGAATTCGCGCGATGTCATCCAGCGACATGGCTCGCGGCACTTTGCTTAACCCGCCACCAAAGGCTTCCGCCGATGGGGCCAGCGTCTCCCAACCAATGCGGCCAGTCTGAATGTGATCATCGCCTTCCCACGGTTTGTTCGCGCTGGCCTTGCGACCAGCATGCGCCAATTGAATTCCCGGCACGGCTCCATGTTGTTTCATGAAGGCCGCGATCTTAGCGAACGGTTCAACGTGTGCATCTAAATAGATGCCACTGTCGCCGGGGCTGATGCGTCCTTCGGGGGTGACGGCGGAAGCTTCAACAATCACCAAGCCCGCGCCGCCGATCGCGCGAGATCCCAGATGGACAAAGTGCCAGTCGTTCGGAAAGCCATCGGTCGATGAATATTGGCACATCGGAGACACCGCCACGCGGTTTCGCAAGACGACGTCCTTGAGTTGAAAGGACTCAAACAGTTTCGGCATTGGTTGTTCTCTAGGTGTAAGCTGTAAGGTTTAAGGTGTAAGGTTTAAGGTCTTTAGTAGCGGAAGCCGTCAAGGCTTTCGAGAACGTCCCTCGATCATTTAAACATTCCGTTCACGTCCGAAATGCTTGACGCATTCCGCTACTTCTATCGCGGGGCTCGGAGAGACTCGGCTACGTGGTCACGTAGCAGCGTCTCTCCGAGACGCTGATTGATTACGAGTCTCGGAGAGACTCGGCTACGTGTCGAGCCAAATACAGGCCACAGTAGACCATCGATGAAATGATATGGTCCTGAGCTTGTTTGGCCAGCCAGGCGTCTAGTTGTTGATCGGGGATCAGGTGAGTGACGATGTCTTCTTCTCCGATTCCACCACCCTGCTCTACTTGTCGTAGTCCGGTGGCGAAAAAGTAATCCATTGTTTCGCTGGTAAGGCCGGGGCTGGGGGCACTACGCCCCAAGTGCTGCCAGTGGGCGGCTTCGTAGCCGGTTTCTTCCAGCAGTTCGCGGCGAGCGGCTTGTTCGAGGGGTTCGCCTGCATATTGAGCGGAATCTCCGGACAGGCCGGCGGGCAATTCGATGCAACGGCTGGCGACCGCTTCGCGCCGCTGCTCGATCAGCAACCAGCGACCGTCTTCGGTGCGTGGCACGACCACCACTACGCCGCTGGCCTGTTTTCGCTGCACGAATTCCCAGCGATCTCGTTGCCAAAGCTGCAGGAATTTGCCTTCGGCGATGATCTTGTCCATGGATACTCTCTGCGTGCTTGAACTAATTGGCTTCTGCGAATAGCATTTTCCCAGCAGAATTGTACTCGTTTCGTCCATGGCGGCATTTCACTGGGAACAACAATCCTATGCACTACTCGTTTGAGGGCAAGAATGCCCTGGTTACCGGATCATCCAAAGGTATTGGCCGAGCAGTGGCAATTGAGCTGGCACGCGGCGGGGCGAACGTCACCATCAACTGCAGTTCCAGCCGCGGAGCCGCAGAAGAAGTTAAAGGGCAAATCGAAAAACTTGGACGCAGAGCGCATATCGTGGTCTGCGACGTATCCGATCAGGCAGCCGTTGACGATATGGTAAAGCAGACCGTCGATCAATTCGGTAGCTTGGATCTGTTTGTTTCCAATGCAGCTTATAGCGATCGCCAGTTGATGATCGAAGCCGACATGAAAGGCTTTCGCAAGACGATCGACATCTGCATGTGGGGTGCTCTGTACGGAGTGATGGCTGCGTCCAAACAAATGGTCCAGCAGGGCAAAGGCGGCGCGATTACGATCGTCAGCTCACCTCACTCGAAGATCGCTTTCCCCACAGCCATGGCCTACAACATGGCCAAAGCGGCCATTGATCATATGGGCCGCACTGCCGCCATTGAACTGGTCAAGTATGGCATTCGCGTCAATATCTTCCATCCGGGTTGGATCGATACACCGGGCGAGCGCAAATTCTTCACTGAACAGCAACTCGAAGAGGGTGCCTCTGGTTTGCCATTGAAGCGATTGGGCACGTCCGAAGAGATGGCTCATGGCATCGCTTTCACCCTCAGCGATCAAGCCGCTTACATGGTGGGCACTACTTTAACAATGGACGGTGGAGTCGAACTGCCCTGGTGGTCCAAACGCACCGAAGGTGGTCAATAGCCAATACGTTTCCCGTAGCCGATCTCGCCAGAGATTGGATGAGTCTTGAGTAATGCGTCCAAAGTCTGGCGACTTCGGCTACGGCCAGAGATTGGATGAGTCTTAAGTAATGCATCCAAAGTCTGGCGACTTCGGCTACGGCCAGAGGTTGGATGAGTCTTGCGTAATGCATCCAAAGTCTGGCGACTTCAGCTACGGCCAGAGGTTGGATGAGTCTTAAGTAATGCATCCAAAGTCTGGCGACTTCGGCTACGGCCAGAGATTGGATGAGTCTTAAGTAATGCATCCAAAGTCTGGCGACTTCGGCTACGGGATGAGCCGGCTACGAATGCTAGCATGAGAACTTGTAGCGATCGTAGTGGTCGTGCTTCAGGCTCTCTTCAATCGGACTGAAACGTCTATAGTCAATGGTCCAGTCCTAACAGTCAGTCTACCGATACGAAGCTTGACCAGATCGGGCTGATCGGGCGTTAGCCGCTAAAAGTCGCGCAAAGTTTTGCGTGGCGCATGATCAGGCTAACGGAACCTCGACGTAAAGGTAGCAAGGATGCGACGCCGAAAACTTAAGCGCTTCGGTACACTGCTGTGTGCTTTCACCATTGCACTTGGTTGTTCACCGAACAAGAAGTTCGTGTTCTCGGAACCCCAAGGCGAGAGCTACTATCAGAGTTTTGCAACTCAGATTGAATATCCCAATGTCCGCTCCTGCTTGACACCCGAAGCGACCGGCACTGCTGCGCCGTTGACCACGGATAACCCAGCAGAACTGCCGGCATGGGAAATGACGCTCGATGAAGCGGTCAAGATGGCCATGCAGCGGGCCGACGTTTTGCGATCGCTGGGGGCCAGCGTTGTGCAAGCGCCGGCTGGTACGCGAACGCGGTTCGATCCAACCTTGACCGAAACCAATCCGCTGGGCGGCGTGGAAGCGGCTCTCTCTGCGTTTGACGCTACGGTTAATAGCCAATTGTTTTGGCAAAAGAACAATCGCCCGGCCAACGTCACTACGCAAAACCCGTTCATTCCAGCCACACTGGACCAGACCCTTGGAGTCTTCACGTCTGAACTGGCCAAGCGAACAGCCACGGGTGCACGATTCGCGCTCCGACATAACGTCAATTACGAACTGAGCAACAACCCGTTTCGTCGATTTACGAGTGAGTATGCTGGCTTCTTCGAAGCCGAATGGCGTCAGCCGTTGATGTTAGGAAACGGTCTGACCTATAACCGCATCGCTGGACCCAACGGTGGCTCGCCTGGCGTTTACAACGGCGTATTGATCGCCCGCGTCAACACGGACATCAGCTTGGCTGATTTTGAACTGGGCGTCATCAGCTTCGTCAACGATGTCGAATCGGCCTATTGGGAGCTGTACTTCTCTTATCGCAACCTGCAAGCTACCGTCGCCGGACGCAACAATGTCTTGTTGACCTGGCAATTGGTCAAAGAGAAGCAACGCATTGGCGCTCGTGGTGGTGAAGCCGATGCCGAGGCTCAAGCGCGCAGTCAGTATTACCAACTCGATGCGCAAGTCAAAGAAGCTCTCTCGGGTACCAATGGTTTATTCGCCGCCGAGCAACGTCTGCGATACCTGCTGGGGTTGCAGGCCACCGACGGTCGCTTGATCAAGCCTGTGCAAGCGCCCATGGAAGGTTTGGTTGTCTACGATTGGAATAGCTCGCTCAGCGATGCGCTGGGACGTCGGGCGGAAATTCGCCGTCAGAAATGGACAATCAAACGTCGCGAAATGGAATTGGTAGCGGCTCGTTTGAATAAGCGGCCCACAGTCGACTTGCTGTCCCTGTATCGCTACCGTGGTCTTGGAAATCACTTGATCGGTGCGGATGAGCCACTCGAACCACAAGACAACCTGTACCAAGATATTCTTAATGGCCAATACCAGGAATGGCAATCCGGTGTCGAACTGGCTTACCCTGTTGGTTTGCGTGCCGCCAGCGTGGCGATCACCAATGCACAATGGAACTTGACTCGCGAGCAAGCATTGTTGCGCGAGCAAGAGTTGCGGATCTCGCACGACCTGAGCAACGCTTCGCGTCAGATCGATCGCGCTTATCAATTGCTGCAGACCAACTACAATCGCCAAGATGCGGATCGTTTGCAGACCGAAGTATTGCGCGATCGCTATCGCGCTGGTCTGACCAACATCGGCTTCTTGTTGCAAGCTCAACAACAGTTGGCTCTCAGCACCAGTGCCTACTTCCGCTCGTTGGTCGATTACCAATTGGCGCTGCGTGACTTGCATCGCGAGAAAGGTTCGCTGCTGAACTACGTACAGGTTGGACTGAGCGAAAGTGAATGGGCTGCGCCGGCTTACCAAGATGCCTACCAACACGGACAGTATCTGGCACCGGTAAATGATCCAAGCCGCGTGTCCCAGCCTGGTCCAGTTACCAGTGGATACTTCAACCCGGCTGAAGCTCGACCACAGTTCATGTCCAACGACCCGATGGTCATCAGTGAACCTGTGCCACCACCGGCGCCGGCCAACAATACGCCGGCCAACGATGCGGGCTCGTCCGCTAGCCCGTCCGACAGTGGCAGCGGCAATAGCAACCCGTCCGATGCTAAACCTGGTGACTCGGGTTCATCGAATCAGAAGGCTGGCTCAGGCGACCTTGGCTCGCTGCGAGCCACGCCCTTCAGCTTGCCCTAAGCCACACCACTTCAGAGCCTGGCCAACATCGGCCAGGTTCACCGACAGATTCTGTCGAAAGCGAGTACTGGGCGTCAGCACTACCACGTGCTGATGCCCAAACTTGTGGCTGATTCTAGGGAAACAGTCGGTGTTGTACCGATTCACCGGACATATCTCTACTACGCGCGTGCCCGGAACTGCGTAAATCAAATTCGCTAGCGCCGCTCCATGAACTGCCACCACGACCTCGGCATGTTGCATCAAGTTAACTTGTTGCGCGAAGTCGAGTTGTTCAAACATGCAGGATTCAAAGCCTGCCGTTGCCAGCAACCCCACCAACTCAGCCTCGTTGGCCACCTTGCGATGCGCGGCAACTTTGCGCGAGATGTAAATGCGTCGCGGCAAGTGCTGGCCCGTTCCCAGCATCATCTTCTGCTTGTCTTGTCCGGCCAACTCTGCTTGGACGGCAGCAATCAACTGCGTAGCGTGCTGCTTCCACGCACCCAGGCCAGGATGACTGGGCCGCAGTAGTTCATCGGGTGCCAGGTGTAGTGCGCAGTGCGGCTGAATAATGCGCTCGGCTGGAACACCCAGAAGCTGTAGCGTGCGGCGCTGATAACTGCTTTGACAGTCGACTACAAACCAGTCAGGCTCCAGGCCTGCCTGGCGAACCATCATCAGTCGTGGCGCTACTTCCAGCATCCAGTGATAATAGTTGTGGCACCATGGATTGTTCAGCAGGACAGCGGTGCCCGGCAGCTTTTGCGGTGCAGGTATGCGCCTGCGGTAACGCAGATCGAGCAACCAGCGCGCTCGCAGGAAACGCGGATCGAACTTCTTAAGGCGTTTGAGATTGCGTGGGTCGTCATCGGGCAAGTAGTAACCGAACTCGGCAACCATCGTCTGATTGGGACCGAGCACACAACAATGTCTGCCGACAAACGAAGATTGCTTCAGCGACACAATGCGCTGGCGAAACGGTGGTTCGGCGTGCGCGGTGCGCGGTTGCGATTGACCATCTCGAATGGTTTGAAAGGGAAACTCGCCCCAATCATGGTCGCAGCCCAGTTCATGAAATCTCACTAGCTCCGGAAATCGCTCGGCCATCTGGTCATACGTGGCCACTTCCCGCGGCGGTAACACGCCTCGGAAATTGAGAGTTTGCCAGGACAGTGGTACCAAATACTTCGAGAATCGCCAGAATCGTCCAATACTTGGTGGTGGCAGATTTGTAGAAGAGTTGACCACCGTGGCGACTCGCTGTGGGTTGATATATCTAGTGTACGTTCTGACAGGCATTCATGGCGAACTATTACTGAGCTTTGATTGTCGTAGCAAGAGCAATCTCTGCGTTTTGCGGAGTGAGCACCAAAAAAGGGTGTCTTGGGTTGCCCGGGGACACTCCTCGTCTGGTGTCGATGTTCGTTTTTTTGGCCCAGCGCGACTTGTTGCGGCATCAAACGCTTGCATTTGCGAAGAAAACTCACCACATTCAAGGTGAAAATCGACGTCCCGAAAAGATTAATCCGCGTAGCTGCCACCATGAATCAGACACCAAACAGCCTGGCTGCGACCAGTGACCCAGTCATTGCGCAGTCCACCGCACACGATCGTAATGGTAGCTCGGATCCAACCAGCATCCTGCGTCAAGTGTTGTCGCTGTACGATCAAGGGCGTTACCTGGACGCCCTGTCCGCCTCCGGTCCGCTGGGTGATCTGCGTACATGGCAGGGGCCTGAAGCACGTGTGTTGGCCGGACGACTGGCCGGCAATTTAGGCGCGCCACGCCTGGGCCGCGCCTTGCACTGGCTGGCCGGGCGCGAGTTCCCCGACCATCCCCAAACTCAATACTACGCGGCCATGAACTACTGGAGCCGCTTTGGCACTGTGCATGCCTGGCGACGTTATCGAAGCCGTGATTTGCCGGCGGGTGCCGATACGACTTTGCAAGCTGATTGGCTGGCGCTCAAGGCTGTGATGCTCGGAGCCATGCGTGACTTCTCACGCGCCGAACCGTATATGATCGATGCCCTGGAGCTCGATCCAGAGAGCGCTTGGTTGCACGTTGAGCTGTCTGAGTTATTGGACCGACAGGACCTGCATGAGGAGTCACTGCGCGCGGCGCAAGAATCCCTGAAACTGCGAGCCAACTTTCGCCCTGGTGTGCAAGCCACCGCACATCGCCTGGTTCAATTGCGACGCGATGATCAGGCCATGCAAGTTCTATTGGATGCCACCCAGCGCTTGCAAAGCGGCGAGGTGTGGTGCCAACTGGCTGCGTTGCAGCGCGAGTTGAAGGACTATCAGTCGGCTTGGGACTCACTGCAAAAAGCTGAGTCGTTTTGGCCACTGGCCAAGTCAGACAGTCATTACCTCAAGTGGCTGGCCGGTGAACGCTGCGATATCGCATACTTCCTGGGGCGATACGACCTGGCTATCGAGCTGGCCGAGAAAACTGAACGGCCTTACTTCAAACGCATGGCCGAGCGTTTGCGCGCAGCCATCGCCAAACGTTCTGCCAGCGGTCACCGGGACGAGCCTCCGCCGCGCGTTCAGTTGCCGGTCCCTTTCGTCCGTCAATTTCACGATACCTGCGTTCCGGCCACTCTCTCTTCGCTGGCCCAGTACTGGAACAAGTCAGTCAAACACGAAGAGATCGTCGAACGCATCTGCTATGAGGGCACCAAAGCTTACGACGAACGCCGCTGGGCAGAAGACAATGGTTTCGCACCGCGCGAGTTTCGCATCACCGAAAACACGGTCGAGCAACTAATTCGGCAAGGGGTGCCGATGACGCTTACCACGGTTGACCCCGGCAGTGCACACTCGCAAGGCATCGTGGGTATCGATGTCTACCGAGGCACGCTGCTGGTGCAGGATCCCAACGAGCGTCATGTGGGCGAAGCTGCTTCGGATAAATTTCTTGAGCACTACGCCAGCACCGGCCCACGCGGAATGTTGATGATTCCATGCGAAGAAGTCTCGCGCATCGCAGGTATCGAACTGACGGATGCCGAACAATATGATGACCATTATGTGGCTGACTGCGCACTGGCCAGGTACGATCGGCAGGCGGCCGTCGTGGCGATCGAGCGGATGGTGGCTCGCGCACCGGAGCACCGCTTGACGTTGCAATGTCAGTTGTCCTTGGCCCGCTACGATGCCAATCCGGCTGACCAGATGCGCTTAGTCGATCGACTATTAGAGCAGTTTCCTACCGACGCCAACTTGATGTTGATGAAGGTGAGCTTGCTAAGTGAATTTGGCCAGCGCACCCAGCGCATCGATATCCTGCGCAGCGCTTGTACGGGCGACAAGACACATCCGATCTTTTGGTCTCGCCTGGCAGCTGAACTGCTGGATGATGCGCGCGACCACCCCGAAGCCTATTGGCAACTCAAGCGGGCTCTGCGATACAACCCCAGCGATGGCCGAGCTCTTTCGCTGCTGGCAGATTTCCTATGGAATCAACAGCAACGCGACGAGGCCCTCGAATACTACCGCCTGGCTGCGTCGCTGAATGAAAAAGATGAAGGGCAATCGCGGCGTTATTTCATGGCCGCGCGGTATCTCAATCAAACGCAAGACGCACTGACTTGGTTGCGCGATCGTTATCATCGCTTGGGTGATCGCAACAGTTCCCCTGGCCGAACTCTGGCTGGATCGCTGGAGGTGATTGATCAGACAACAGAATCGTTGAAGATCATCGACGACACGGCAGCCCGACATCCAGAAGATGGTGAACTGTTGTGTTCGGCCGCGATGTATTTTGCGCGTTACAACCAACTGCCACGCGCTGCCCAGTTGCTGCAAGCTGCTGAAGGCAAGTGTAGCGAGTTGACCTTGCAGCGCTGCAAAGCCTCAATCGCTCTGTACGAAGGGCAACTGGCAGAGGCACGCTCTTTGTTTCTGAATGTTGTGCGACTCGATCCGCTGGATATAGATGCCCGCGAACGTCTCTTGCAATTAGACCTGGATCTCGATGGAAACGAGCTGGCCGAAAGTCGTCTGCGCGAGGCTGTGAAAGAGTTTCCGCACAGCTATTCGCTTCGCGTGATGCTGATTCAATTTTTGCGCAGCTACAAATTATCTGAAGTCGATGAAGAACTGAACCAGTTTCTCCAGTTTCATCCGCGCGACGCTTGGGCTCGGCGCGAGGCAGCCATCGTGGCCATCTCGTCGCATGATCTGACGCGGGCCGCCCAGCAGATTGCCCTGGCCCAGGAACTCGAGCCGCACAACGAGATCGCTTACTTTTTGCAAGGTAAAGTGCTGCAGCAACAGGGTGACATACCCGCAGCCCGCAGCGCCTATCGACGGGCGCTAGAACTGAATATCGACTACGATGCGGCCATCTCCAGCTTGGTGGAAACATGTGATCGTCCCATCGATCGCAGCGAACAACTTGACTTCATCCTGACGCAGCTCCGTAAACAAACCACGTATGGCGATGCGGTGATTTCCTATCGCGATGCGGCCAATGGGCGACTCGAACCGAGCAAATTGCTGGAACACTTGGAGGAGGCTCGGGCGCAGCGACCAGACCTATGGCAGGTCTGGTCCATGGTCACCCAACAATACGCCGCGATGAATGATCGCAAACAAGCGATTAACATTGCCGCGCAGGCAACTGAACGTTTTCCGCTGGTGCCGCGGACCTGGCTGGACCTGGCCATCGCCCATCGACGCGCGGGCGATCACGATGCAGAACTGGCTGCTTTGGAACGAGCTCGCGCCATCAATCCCAATTGGAGCGAAGTTGCCCGTGAACTGTCCGAATTGTATATGAGCCGTGATCAATTTGATCAGGCAGAGGAAGTCCTGCGGCAAATCTTGAAGTCCGATCCTCGCGATGCAGCAGTTTTAGGATCGCTTGGTGAATGTCTCTATCGAGCCGGTAAGAAAGCCGATTCTCTGCAGCCATTGGTTACGGCTTGTGTGTCGACACCGGGTTACGATTGGGCCTGGGCGCGCCTGTGTGAATGGTCGAGCGAAGTGGATGGAGGTCAGAGCGCTAAAGATGCCGCCGAGAAGGCGAACGCTGCCCGACCCCATGATACGCGCTGCCACCGTCGCATGGCCGAAGCGCTCAACGAAATCGAAGATATTCCGCGTGGGCTCGAGTTTATTGAAAAGTCTTTGGCGTTAGATGATCGCAGCGTCGATTCCCAT
Organism: Rania fehmarnensis; assembly: GCF_056494185.1. Taxonomy (NCBI): domain Bacteria; kingdom Pseudomonadati; phylum Planctomycetota; class Planctomycetia; order Pirellulales; family Pirellulaceae; genus Rania; species Rania fehmarnensis. The sequence goes on along the minus strand of NZ_CM151398.1, from coordinate 7,330,333 downwards.
GTACTGAAAGCGTTCTATCTGGGACGCTTGCACATGTGGGACGAGGCGCTCGAGGCCTGCAATCCGCCGGTGTTTGCGGGCGATATCCCGGTCGCACTGCGTATGCGCCGAGCCTACATCCTGTATCGCAAAGGCCTGGTTCCACAAGCCATCGATGAAATGCGCGGTGCTTTGGAACGCGATCCCGATCACTACGGTGCCTGGAATCAATTGGCCGATTGGGCCGATGAACAACAACGCGCCGATGTATACAAGTTGGCTGCGGAGAACATGGTTCGGCTTGATCCTCATCAACCCGCTCCGCGCGGCTACCTGGCCGATGCCTTGTTGGCCGAAGAAGATGGACGGCCAGAGGCCAAGCGGCAGTTGCGTACCGCGCTGGAGTTTTCGCCTGACTATGCATTCGGTACGATGCGTTTGTTCGATTTGCACCTGCAAGACAAAGAACTGGACGACGCCGAAAACGTACTGGAGTTGGGCGCAGCACACCTGCCAACAGGCTATGACAAGTGTCTTAGAGCCCAGTTGCTGGCCGGTCGCGATTCACAAGAGGAGCCTCTGGGCCAGCAGTCACAAGAGTTCATTCTGCAATGGTGCCGCGAAGAACCGAAGGAGCGTCCACCGCTGTTACGAGCTCTGGATCAATTGGACACACGCTTGGGTAATCGCTTGATTGATCATTTGGCGGCGATCGTAACTGGCGATGGTCCCGAGAGCCGGTTGCCATCGATGGCGATGGCCTATGGTCGATTGTTGGCGCGCTTGCGGAATCCGAAAGAGTGCCAGGCCGCTTTGAAATCGCTACCTGATGGTGACGCCTGGCACGAAGCGGCCCGTACGCTCATTCGAGCTCTGGTTCACTTCAAGAAAGAATTCAGTCTGCTCGACGAGATCGTTCACAAGTATCGTAAACGCTTGAAATCAAGAACCGAAACTTGGGCGGCAGTCAACGGCGGTCTGCTCGATTACGGCCGCAACGGCGTGGTGGTCAATTGGTCGAAGGATTGGAACTCGCGCAACGATCTGGTTGCGACTCAAATGGTTCCGGTGGTCGCATCGCGCTGGGAGTTGTTTCAGCTAAAGGCCGCTCGACAGGCAGTTCAGCATGGTCTGTCATTGGCAGAAGACGACAGCACTCCGCTGCTGCGCGTCTGGGCTGGACTGGACGCATTGTTGCAGGGCGATAACGCTCAAGCCTTGCAGCATGCCCGGGCGGTCAGCATGCACCAGATGGCTGGTTGGTACACGTTGGGTTATCGCATGCTGGTGGCCGCGCTGGAATCGATACCTGGACTGCTGGGAGACGATCCGCCACGCACAAAAGCTGAGGCCAGGCAGATGGTGGCTTACTTGACGCCAGGCGTGTTCCCAGTCGAGCCACAGTTTGCCAGCGACCGAGTCACCAAGTGGATTCTGCGTCTACTAGCGGCGAGAGTAGCCAGCGCCCACGGTCTCACACTGCTTAGTTGGCAACATCGTCTGATTGCCTGGTGGTACACCCACCAGTGATTCTATATCTGACGCAAAGCAATCAATCCAATCGATTGGCCCAGGGGCTAGCTAAGCAAAGTTAAAGTTCAGCTGCCCATGTAGTGTCCAGGTGGCGATGTCCTTGATCACTTCTTCTTTGCCTTGGTCGCGATGTAAATCGTGCAGCATGCCCGTGTAAGACTTGAATTGCAATGGCGAGCCTGCTGCGCCGGCTCGAGCAGCCAACTCCGCCGAGGCGCGCGGGTCGGTGATGCGATCGTCCGAACCGTGCAAGAGGAGACTGGGACTCTTCAGTTGGTCGGCATGCTCAATTATCCATAAACCACTATCAATCAAATCCGCACCCAGCCGCAGCGATACGCGGCGATGCATCAAGGCATCTTGTTGATATGCAGCTTGCTCTGAATTCAGGTGGGACAACATCTCTTTGCGCACGGGAGCCTTTAGTTGCCAGTGCGGGGCGATGGCTTTCAAAATTCGAGCCACACGCATGAAGGTTGGTCCCGGCGGATTAACGGCCCGGAGCATGGGGGCCGATGCAATCGATCGCTCCGGCTGGGCAAAGCCGCGCATGACTGCGTTGAGAACTAAATTGCCTCCCATGCTATGTCCATACAAACAGACAGGCACCCTTCGATCATCTGGCCAGCCATCTAGTCGAACCGCTTGATCATTGGGGGCTTCGGTATCCGATGCGCTGTGAGCCAGTTCATCTCCACCTCGCGCCCAAGTCAGCAACCAACCAACTTCGCGCAGCAAACCTTCGTACGAATCGATGCATCCGCGCCACCCAGGGGACAGGCCATGGCCCTGCAAGTCCATGGCGACCACTCCGATGCCCTGTGGCACCAATTGCATGGCTAGCGCTGCATAACGACCCGAGTGATCGCCTAATCCGGGCACGATGGCCATGATCGCAAGGGGAGCCTGCTGAGGCCACCAACTGCGTGCCATGCGGCGACCACGACCTGGCAACAGCAGCCAGCGTTGACGCTCCAGCACTCGGGTCATGGGAGTAGGCACAATCGTTAACGAATCCCTATTTCAGTTCGAAGGTCGCCACCAGAGGCGCATGATCGCTGACATCCAACTCGGCAGTGCTCAGCGTTAGCCGCCCATCCCAATGCGCGTCACCATCGTTGCCCGAGCCGACAATCGCCAGTTCTGGACGCACGGCGATGCCCGTAAAGACCCAATCGCGTGTGGCAGGATCATCGGCCATCAAACTCGGACTGACCACAATTCGATCGAATTGCTTTGGCAAAATGAGATGTGTTTGCCGAGCATCACTTGGGGCATGTCCTAGCAGATCGATCAACTGGGGTGGATTGGCTTGGTCACCGCCGTCGATCAAGTACTTCATTTCGCCGGCCAGTTCACCAACGGGATGTTCGGAGTTGATATCGCCCAGAAAGATGACGTCGTCACCAGCATCGAGTTGTTGTTCAAGCCAGCGACGCGCTAGACGACCTTGCTTAGTACGTTCAGTCTCCGATTCAACCGTGGCTCGCAAGTGCATATTCATGATTGTCAGTGGTGATGCCACATCGGCCCAGCGGAACTCGGCTACCAGGTGCTTCGATAGATTGTAGTACTGCTTGCTATCGAACATCACCTTCGACTGCTCATAGCGGCGAAAATTTACCAGGCCACTTTTCTGAAGAATACCTACATCCTGTTCGGTAAACGAATCGCTGCCTTGAATGAAGGCTGCTCGGTAGGACAAGCTGTGTTTGTCACGCAGTTCTTTGGCGATAGCCGCTAACGTTTGGCCTCCTTCGATCTCTTGCAAGGCGACGATGTGCGCATCGCAGGTGGCGATCGCTTGAGCCACTGCGGCTACTTTCCACTGCCAATACTCAGGCGATGGCGATGATTGTTGCTTGGACAGGTCACTCTTGTTATCGGATTGGTCATGATCGAACATCCACTCGACGTTCCAGGTCATCACGACCAGCTTAGCCGGAGCGGGATCGAGATCCGGCTGGCCAGCCCGGAGGCTAACAGACAAGTTGGCAACCAGAATAACGGAAACAAGATACGCAAGTTGTTTAAGCATTGGGTGAAGTTTTGAGATTAGAGATATCAGCACGTGGACACGTCCGTGCTTAGAAACTTGAAATCAGCGCGCGATGACTCGGTGGAAATGCAATTTGATTTCGCGGGCCACTACGCGGCGCACGCCTTCGACCAGGCAACGGGGTTCGTTTTGCGACTGACCCTCGGCCATGATGGTCTCTAGTTTCGCGCCTGGTGGCACGGTAAAGGTGGTTTGATTGATAATCTGATTGCCTGCATCCAGTTCTGGCACAATAAAATGGCACGTCGCGCCGTAGGTCAACATGCGAGAAGCGTAGGCATCATGGTATGGTCGCAGTCCAGGAAAACTGGGCAGCAATCCATGATGCAAATTAATGATGCGGCCACCGGCAAACATCCAACACGTGTCCGGCGGCAACACTCGCATGTAGCGCGCCAGTACGACGTAATCAACTTCGTATTCGTCCAGCAAGCGAACCATGGCCGCTTCATCAGCGGATCCATCTTCGCGCCCGATCGAATGCCACGGGACGTTGAACTCGGAAGCCAGCGACTGACATCGCGACCGATTGCCGATCATGACTGTGGCGTCGGCATCGATTTGCCCGCTGTGCACAGCTTCCAGCACGGCTCGCGGCGTGGCTTCCTGATACGTGGTGCAGATTGCCAATCTGGGTTTGCGGCCGATCGGTTCGGGCGTCCAGACACGGACTGATAACTTTTTAGCTTTGCCAATCTCGGCCATAGCGCTGCGAATACTGTCCCAATGGCTCTCATCGATCTGCAGTCGGCACATCATGGCGAAGACAGCCGCTTCGTCATGATCGTACATCTGAATTTCGGCGATGTTTGCGCCCTGGCCGGTGATTTCATGAATGATGGGATCTGCCAGCCCGACGTTATCGGGGCCGACGGCGGTAACAACAATTTCCATGGGATTTATCAATTTGCGTGAGGATCGGATGCAATGGCTGCCTGCATTGACAAGCCGCCCATTTGCAGGCCTAATCGTACACGTAGCCAGATTTCTTCGAAATCACCCCCAAAAAGACACGCCAGAAGCGACACTCCAGAGCAACGAACCAACGTGCATGAATAGTGTTTACCAGTTACCTGCAATTAGCCTGATTCGCGTTTCGGGCCGGGATGCTGTGAAGGTCCTCAATGGCTTGTGCACAGCCAAATTGGGATCGCTAGCGGCTGGCCAAGCGACAGAAGCGATGTTTACAGATGACCGCGGCCGCGTGCTGGCGCATGCGATGCTTGCGCTGGAACCAGCTGATACGGGCACCGTTTGGATCGTTGGACTCTTGCCTGCGCCCGCCCAATTGGCGGCGCACATCGACAGATTTATCTTTCGTGAAGATGCCTCCCCCCGGGATGTCAGCAGCCAATTTAGCGCCTGGCTGGTCGATGACCCCGACGAGCAGAGTGCGCTGGGCCTCGCCAGCCCAACAGATCTGGCGCCCGTCGATGTTGCCAGTGGAATTGAAGGGGCCTGGAGCTGTCGCTGGCCTGTGACGACCCTGCACGCGCGTCTGGGCCTCATTCCGTCTGGTTCCCAAGAGCGATTCGCTCAGCAGTTGCGAGACAGGCAACTGACGGTGGGCTCAGCAGATGCCTGGCAGACGCAGCGGATTGCCAACTTCTGGCCCGTGGCTCCCCATGAAATTATGGAACGTACTTTGCCGCAAGAACTAGATCGCGACCAGCAGGCGATCAGTTTCACCAAAGGCTGCTACTTGGGACAAGAAACGGTCGCGCGTTTGGATGCGATGGGCGAAGTACAAAAGAAGTTATGTTTAGTAGAGCTCGACGGTTGGGCCCCCGAGGCGGGTATGAAGCTGGCTCACGAGGGTAAAGAAGTTGGTACTCTAACCTCGGTCGCTCCTGACCTGGTAGCTGGTAAACGCCTGGCCTTGGCTTACATGAAACGTGGTTGGATGAAGCCCGGCAGCCACTTTGAACTGGCCAGTTCCGCTGCAGCGGCGGGAACCGTCACCGGCGGCGTCGTGGTTCCGCATCCCTAACGACATTGGATGACATGACCGATTGGATCATCGATTGCCAGGGCATTTCCAAAGTATTCGGCAGCTTCGTTGCGTTAGATGACTGCCACCTGAAAGTGCCTGCCAACTCCATTGTTGGTCTCTTGGGGCCCAATGGGTCTGGCAAAACCACGCTCCTCCGCACGTTACTCGGATTTCAGCGTCCCACCAAAGGTACGGCGACCGTCTGCGGATTCGATTGCGTACGCGAGAGTCTGGATGTGCGCCGACAAGTGGCCTATCTACCTGGTGATGCGCGGTTGTTTCGATCGATGAGTGGTAAAGGCATTCTGGAGATATTCAGTGGCCTGAGCCCGCATGGTGATCTGACGCGCATGGTGAATGTGGCGGCGCGATTGGAACTGGACCTGCGGCGGCGCGTGATGTTCATGTCGACCGGCATGCGCCAGAAGTTAGCGCTGTCCATCGTGCTTGGTTCCATCGCACCGTTGATCGTCTTGGACGAGCCCACGGCGAACCTGGATCCCAATGTACGCAGTGAAGTGGTGGCCATGGTGCGTGAAGTTCGTCAAGATGGTCGGACTGTGCTGATGAGTTCGCACATCTTTAGTGACATCGAAGATACATGCGACGAAGTTGTCATCCTCCGCGGGGGGCACCTGGTGCATCGTCAACGCCTCGCAGAATTGGATCAACTGCACATTGTGCAAGCTCATGTCAATGGCTCGCAATCGCAACTGGGCGCTCAGTTTCATTGGCCTGCCTTTGTGGCTAGTCGCCAATGCAGTGCAGAGCAAGTGGAACTGCATCTGAGCGGGCCTCCGCAAACGTGGTTGGCTTGGCTGAATGATTTGCCGGTTTCCGATATGCGCATCGAACGAGCGAGTGTCAGTTCCATTTACTCGCGTTTTCACAGGTCCTGAATGTTCCGCTTGCTAATCAAAAAAGCTCTGATCGAATCATGGCCTCTGCTGAGCGCTTGTGGACTGATGGTCTTTGCATTTTGCTGGACACGCGTCTGGATCGTAACGCGGTTTGAACTGGACCGCTTGCAGAGTTTTGTTGAACAATTGCGGCCATTCGAACAGTTTATGCCCGTGCCGCTCGATCAAGTATTAACGTATTCGGGTTCGCTGGCGCTGACCTTCGACGAACCGGTATTGATTCTCTGTATTCTGGTATGGTCGATTTCGCGCGGCTCCGATGTTGTCAGCGGCGAGCTGAGTCGCGGAACGCTGGAAATGCTGCTCGCTCAACCGATCAGTCGCACCAAGCTGATGACGGCTCATTTGTTGGTGGCGATCTCGGGCGTTGTCTTGTTGGCAACGCTGGCCTGGTTGGGGTTGTACATGGGCATTCAAACCAACAGCGTGCGTGAAACCACACAGAACAGTTTCTCATTGCAGTTTTGGACATTGAAAGTACCGATCATCACCGGCGCAGAAGAAACCGTGATGGTGCCGCTGAGCCAGCGGGTGGATGCCAGCCTGTTCATCGCGCCGTGCTTCAACCTGATGGCCTTTAGTATGTTCATCCTGGCCCTCAGCGGACTGATCAGCTCGGTCGATCGATATCGCTGGCGCACCATCGGCTGCGTGCTGGGTTTCTATGTGCTCGAGTTCTTGTTGTTCCTGTTGGCCAAGGCGGCCCCGGAGCTCGGTTGGTGTCACTGGTTTACGTTCTTTACGTTGTATCAACCCGACGGCATCGTACACCTGGCCGGTCGCGATCCGTCAGCCCTGTGGGCTTTGTGGGCGACCCCCGGCGCATTCTGGCCCACGTGGCTGGGACCCTTGGGTATCTCGTTGGCCTTGCTAGGGATGGCAGCCATCTGTTTTGTCAGCTCGATCATCTGCTTCGAACGCCGTGACCTGCCCGCGCCCGTGTAAATGTGGCATAGGCTTCCAGCCTGTGGTGTGGCATAGGCTTCCAGCCTGTGGCGGTAGCGGAATGCGTCAAGCATTTCGAAGTTTGACCGTTTTCGCGAGCCCAATGCTGAAAGCCTTGACGACTTCCGCTACGGGCAAAAAAAGTTTGGCGGACGCAGCGGAGTTTCCTAACTCTTAATGGTGTAACCGAAGCACAACTGTGTGCTTCGAATCATCCCCCACCTTGAAAGGGTCTCGAAACATGTCTCGAAATCGTCGCCAATTTTTTGTCGGATTGTTGGGCGCCTTGTTGGCATTGGCTGGACTGGTGAGCATCGGTAGTCAATCGGTGTCAGCTAAAGATGTACGAGAACCACGTTTGGAAGGCACGCTCACGGGCATCAACGTGGCTGCTCGACGCGTGGTCGTGCGCTTGCAGAATGGGACCTCGCGCACACTGACAATTCCGGCAACCGCCAAGATCGAGCGCAATGACCGCCCTGTATCACTCAACGCGTTCAAAATCGGCGACCGCGTGCAAGCTCGCTTCACCGCAAATGGTGTGACCGTTACCAAGTTCGAAGGCGTAGGACCGTAATGGTTCACTTGACCTCGAAAGGGTTTTCATCGAGCGTTTGTTGCACAAACGCTTGATCGGCTGGGCTAAGTTTATTCAGTGGGACCTTGACCGTGCGACCATCGGCGCGGCGCAATTCGACTGAACCGTTTTCGAGACCCACAAATGCGGCTTCGATTTTGAAGCGGCCGGACTTGTCGCTCCAGGTTCGCGTCGGAGTGCTGATGTCAACGTCGCTTTCGATAGTCTGAATACCTTCAAAGCCTTCGCCGGCATTGCCTGAAGGCTGAGCAAAGGACTTACTGGCACCGACCGGTTGATCTACTTCCGGCGGTGCAAGTTGAATTTGCCGACGCAGCAATGTCAGCTCTCGGCCTGGTTTGCCCCAACTGAGCGTGTCAACTTTGACTTTGCCGCCCGGCATCAGGGCTTTGATGGTTGCGGGAAACCAAAAACTTCCGCTTTCCTGGACCTGCACGATTTGCCCAACGACCAGTTTAGTGGTTGAGTCCACTTCCAAATCCGTCGAATCGACCGGCGAGGGACCTTCGTAGGCTTTGTTGAGCTGGTACTTTTTCTTAAATTCGTCAGACCATTTGGCTAATGCTTTAGCCGCCAATTCTGCAAGCTCATGATCTTTATGTTTTAGCAGAGATCGAATAGCTGACTCGACTTGCGGATCTGGATCCTTGGGGGATTTGGTTTCCAGTTTGGTCAACGTGTCCTTGATAGTCTTGGAGTCGCGACTGGCCAGGCCGGCCAATGCTTCGCGTTTTTCGTTTGGCGACAGAGGAGCTTCTGCCAGGGCTTTGGCCTCGGCAGCTTGCCGCTCCCTCTCTTCCGCTGCGCGTTTGGCCTCTGCTTCCATGCGCGCCAGCTCTTCGGTCGAGAGTCGCTCGAGTTTGATGGTGATCGGAAACGTGGTCGACGAATTGCCCTCCTTGCTGATTAGTTTAAGCGCGACGTCGAGTCCTTGCGTTACTCCATCCTGTTTGTTGAAGACCCACGTGCCAGCGCCATTCATATCGAATGATTCGCCATCGGAGCCGGGCGAAGTGAGTTGATAGGATTTCTTGATATTGACAAGGTTGCCGCTGTCTTGTTGGATCGAGTAACGCGTCACCTCGCTGGCGGCTTGCACACTCTTGTTAGAAGTGTTGCCCATGCGCGGACCAAAGGGTCCAAACCCACCACGCCGATTCTCCTCCTCTTCAGAAATCGAAACACCAGAGTCGACCACCCAATCGCGCTGGTTGTCCTTGGGCAAAATCTCAAAAGGCATCTGCGAAACGTTGCCGAGCAAAAACGGCAAGTGCGAATCGCCTTCCATCGCCAATACACGACCCGTTGTCGTCATCGTGATGCGATTGGTTGTTTGGACCTTACCAGCAAAACTCGGTCGGCTGAACGGACTGGGTGGTCCACCGAAACCCCGGGGCCCAAAACGTCCACCAAAACCTGGTGGGCCAAAGCCACCACTGGGTTGCCGATTCGGCTTGGCCTTCGATGATTCATTTAATCCACCACGATAAGTTAAGGTGGATTGCTCGGCGTTGGCGGAGTTAACTTCGTAATGAATGGTTCCTTGAAAGGTCGTTAGTTCGTCATCCTGATCGACGGTCACGGTTACGTTGTAGGAAAACTTTTGACCAGCTTGCCATTGATAGCGCAGCTCTTGAGCAGTGCCGCAGACTACCGCTCCTTGCCAGACACATAGAGCAATGGCTGGTATAACCCAATCCGCCTTAGGGAAACACATATTCATTCTCCGCGGGAGCTTCAAAGACCCGTGTCGAGGTATTGGTTTCAGAGGGTAAAACGCGAATCAATTCCCAAACATGTTTGAGGGCACGCTCAGCGGCATCCTGTTCGATCCCCGAGCGCTCGAGGAACGCCGCTTCAAGATCGCCGAGCGCATGGATAGTGCCGATTTGCGCCAGCTGGTCGTAAGCCTGCATGCGATCTTCAAACTGTGTGGACTTCAAGAGCTCGAGGGCTGCGCGCTCTTGGGCGCTAACCTCCGGAGCTTGACTGAGTGCCGCTGCTGTGCTGATTGCAGACGTCTGGGGTGAGTTGTCAGTCTCGGGTGTGGAGGGATTTTGCGCTGGCATTGGGCTGTCGGGTGACGCAGACGAATTGTCGATCGGCAATCGCAAGTCCGATAGCCTGGCTTGTTCAGGCGGTAGAGCTTGCGAGCGACGCTGGCCAGTTGGCAAGACCACAATAGCCAAGACCATGACGATGATTGCATGCCGCCAGCTGCCTGTGGGACCCTGCGGTAAACGTGGATCCAGAATTCGTGCCAGGCGATGCTTCACCGGTAAGACATCGCCCAACATATTCAGTGCCAGGTGCGGACCTTGGTATCCCACTACCGTAGCCGCCTTGAAAATGGCTTCGGCATAATCTCGGCGTTGCCCTTTCAAGGCGCGGACTGTTAACTCATCGCAGGCCTCTTCGCAATTGCGCCCCATCGCGCGACTGGCCAACCACACAGCTGGATGAAAGAAATAAAGAGTTCTCAGCACCGCTTGTATAAATCGCCACCAACAATCGCCGCGCTTTAAATGCGTTAGCTCGTGCACCAATACCGCCTCTAACTCAGCCGGTTTGAGCGTCTCCAATACGGCCGTCGGTAGCAAGACAGTCGGCCGGAACCAACCGACCACTAGTGGCGTGGTGCATTGGCCACTATCGCGCAGTTGCACTTGTCCACGCAAACCAACTTTCTGACGCGCACTGTTTAATAGTTGAGTAGTTCTCTCGTCGCCAACATCTTTGGCTTGCGACAGCCAACTCTCCACTAACAACCAGCCATATGCGATAAAACCAAGTTGGCAAATGACCATCCCCAACCAGACCATGAACAAACTGACCTGCCAAGGTGCGGTGCGACTGATGCTGACGATTGTCAAGCTGGAAGAAGTGTTTGTATCACTGTGAACACTGGTCTCATGGATCGCCGCAACTGCGGATGGCGTTGGTTCTGCAAGAGCTACCACTTTTAAATCGGGCCACCACTGCCCGGTCCACCACATGAGTCCAGTAGGTGCGGCCAGGTCAGGTGGCACGACCAGACGAGCCAACACCAGCAGCCACAGTGCAAACCGCAATCGTGCCGATGTCCCACGCAGACAGCGGTCCAGGATGTACAAAAAGACTACGAGCACCGTTACATGGATGCTCATGCTGATCATCCACGTCCACCACGCCCCTGCGAGCCAGTCGAGCTTGTCTAGCAATAACTGACTCATAATTGGCTACTCGGCTTCCTCATCGTATCGATCCAACATGGCTCGCAATTCTGCCACGTCCTTGGCGCTCAGCTTGCGACTCTCAATCAAGCGACTTACCAGCGGCGAGAGCGAACCCTCCAGCACGCGATCGAACATGTCGTCCACCACGCGACCTACCGCCGATTGACGACGCAGTTTGGGAACATATTCGTATATGTTGCCATGGCGACTGGCAGTGACCACACCTTTCTCAACCATGCGGTCGAGCATCGTCTTGACTGTGCTGTAGGCCCAGCCCTGTTGATCGGCCAGCAACCTCTGTACTTCCGTAGCACTCGCCCGACCGTGTTGCCACAGGCATTGCATCAATGCCCATTCAGCACGTGTCAGTTCCACTTGTTTGGCCATGGCCCACTCCTCAGGTTTCTCTACAACTGTAGAGATGATAGCCAAGCGAACAGTTCAAGTCAAATAGAAATTGGTACTTCGTGGGTTTCTTAAGAATCTGAAATATGCCGGCGTGATGTCAAGCCAGCGCAAACTTCAATACATTGCCACTGGCGACTTGGTGAAACCCAAGTCGCGTCAGTAGGCGAATGGTGGCCACATTGTCAGCGGCAGCGACGGTGCGCACCAAGTCCACGCGATCTTCGCGCAGTTGTCGAAGCGATTCAGCCAGCAAGAAAACCAGTTGATCTTCTTTCTGCTGGCCGGTGGGGACTGTTAGCGGCCAGAGATGAGCAACTTGCTCGGGTTGCGGCAGCAACTCGTGACCGATCATCCACAGAATAACTTCCGCCGAAACTTTTCGCTCTTGGCGGCTGGTTAGTTGAAAGCCGACTGGTTCGCTGTGTCCTAAGAGGCTGGCGACATACCATGGCAAGAAGGGCTCGTCGAGCAATCGATCGACGTGTGCCATGCGCCGAATTTGAATTTGAGTGCGATCCATGGGCGGCTGGAACTGGCCCAGATCTAACTCCCAAGCTGACATGGCGATATCGACTTGCCAGCTCTGGCCGGCAAACCAATTTTGTTGCCTCGTATCGTAAGCCGGTAGACCGATCATGCCATCGCCGGGAACCAAGCCCGCCAGGTAGGGTGTGGCCGGTGGCGGAGGACAATATTGAACTTGCATGACGCCCAAGGAAGACAACTTCTGCATGCCATGTTGGAGCAATTGTGTCGCGACGGTTTGTTCGCTTTCGCTGGGGGTCACACACAAACAGCTTATCACCGCTTGTGTCGGATTGAGCGTTTGCAACAGCTCGTCGGGTTCAAATCCAATCAATATGAAGCCCACGATCTGATTGCCCAACTCAGCAACCAGCAACAAATTGGTATCGAAGTAGGGTTTAGCCAGAACGCACAACTCGAGCGTGAGAGGCGTGATCGCCGAAGGTAGACCGATGGCAGCATAGTGGGCACTAAGCACTCGACAGAGTGGCTGAACATCGGTGTTTTGAAAGGTGCGAATCTGCAAAGACACGTTTGTCTTGGAAAGGTCCATGGAGGGCGCGAGCAGTCGACTAGTGATGGGATTGCCGTAAATTGTACTCGTTCCTACCGCGGGTGGCACCCACCCGTACTCCTATCTTCTCCTACTCCTACTCCTACTCCTACTCCTACTCCTACTCACTGCAATTTTGAGTACGAGTACGAGATCAATCGGTGATTCGTCCAAAGTCTGGCGACTTCGGCTACGGATGTGATCTTGTAGCCGATCTCGCCAGAGATTGGATGGATCTAGTGTAGTGCCTCCAAAGTCTGGCGACTTCGGCTACGGATGTGATCTTGTAGCCGATCTCGCCAGAGATTGGATGGATCTATTGTAGTGCCTCCAAAGTCTGGCGACTTCGGCTACGGCGAGTATGCGTGGAGGTGGGCGGATTAGTTAACGACGTTCCGCGGTGGCTTGCCTTCGAGTACGCGGCGAACGTTATGGCAGCCTTTGCGACGCATCTCCAGCAAGCCTTCTTCGCAATAAAAGGCGGCGTGAGGTGTTAACATCAATCGCTCGTGCGCAGGATGGCTGGGATCTCGCCAGGCTTTTAGCAGCGGATGTTCGGGATTGGGCGGCTCGATCTCCAGCACATCCAGGGCAGCGCCCAACAGATGTCCACTTTCCAAGCCACGGAGCACGGCCATGCAATCGACCACCCCGCCCCGCGCGGTATTGACGACGATGCCGCCTGGCTTCATCTGGGCAATGGCAGAATCATTGATCATATGTCGTGTTTCCGTCGTCAGCGGACAGTGCATGCTGACCACGTGGGCTTGCGCTAACAGTTCTTCCAGAGAATCGGCTACGCGAATACCGAGAGCTTTGTCGTAACCGGTATCGATGTTGGGATCGTAATATACTACATCCATGCCTAAGGCTTTACCGCGCAAGGCAGCGGCCGATCCAATGCGGCCCAGACCGACGATGCCGAGCACGCGTCCGCGCAGACGAAAGAGCGGTGCAGCCAGCGCATAGGTCCAGGCCTGGCCGTCTCGCTGACAGCGATGATTGAGGAAGTGCATGCCGCGTCCCAGAGCCAACATCGCGCCGATAGCGGTATCGGCCACTTCTTCGCTACCATAATCGGGAACGTTGGCTACCGGGATACCCAGTTCTCGGGCAACGCGACAATCCACATTATCAAAGCCGGCACCGCAGCGGACGATTAATTTGCAGTGCTGCAACTCACGTAACGCGCGAGCATCGACCTGCACAAAGTGATACACCAGCAACGCGTCGGCTGGCGACAGCCGACCATAAAGATCCGAAGCGACTTGCGCATCGAGCGCTTCGACCTCTGCCAGGTCGCCCAGAATCTCGCGTTCGATATCCAGCGGTTCGTTCAGGAAATCAGTAATCAATACTCGCGCTTTGCCGCCTGCCACTTACTTCTCCTCGGGTTGTTCTTCGTAGCGCTTCAGTTTGCGATCAAGTGTCGAGCGTTCGACACCTAACACCACCGCGGCGCGACTTTTGTTGCCTTTGAATGCTGCTAGCGTCGCCAGAATATGTTCTCGTTCCAGTTGATCGAGACTGATCGGTCGATAGGCTGGAGTGGCGCTAGCGTCGTTTGGGTCGGTGGATGATTGTAGCGAAGAATGGTTGGTCGAAATCAGTGGTGTCAAGGATAAATCGTCGGGCTCGATGATCGCGCCCAGCCCCAGGACCACGGCACGTTCAATGACGTTGCGCAGCTCGCGTACGTTACCTGGCCACGAGTAGCGCGAGAGTAGCTCCAGAGCCTCGGGTGAGATTCCATCAATGCGCCGCCCGGCATGCCCGCGGAACACTTGTAGAAAATGTTCAGCCAGTATGGCCACGTCCCCTGCCCTGGCACGCAAGGGTGGTACGTCGACTTCCACCACGCGCAGTCGGAAATACAGATCCGAGCGGAACTGTTTGTCGCGCACGGCTTGTTCCAAGTCGCGATTGGTGGCGGCGATCACCCGCACGTTGGTCTGAATTGGTTTGTTGCCGCCCAGGCGTTCGAATGTTTGGCCTTCCAAGACTCGCAGAAATTTGGCTTGCAACTCAGGAATCATTTCACCGATTTCGTCTAGCAGCAGCGTACCGCCATGGGCGGCTTCGAACTTGCCGATCTTGCGTTCGGTGGCGCCGGTGAAGGCACCTTTTTCATGACCAAATAGTTCGCTTTCCAGTAGCGTGGGTGCCAGGGCCGCACAGTTCAGACAAACCAATGGTCCATCGCGACGCGGACTGCGCATGTGAATGGCTCGTGCAACCAATTCTTTGCCTACCCCGCTTTCGCCGCGAATAAGTACGGTGGCTGAGGTCGGTCCTGCGCGTTCGATCGCGCTGCGCACTTTTTGCATGGCTGGGCTGCTGCCAACCATCTCGTGTTGCCAACCCAATTCACGCTCGAGGACTTCAATCTTGCGTTGACTGGTGGCCAGCGATTGGCTGAGCTGTTCGCGCGAGCGGAGATGGGTTAAAGCTAAGGCCAGGTTATCAGCCACTGCAATCGTTAATTCCAAATCAGTGTTGCTGAGCATGCGTTGATCGAGTGAGGTATAAACATGCAGCAAGCCTGTGACCTGCTGGTCCTGCTTCAGCGGCGCGCAAATGATACTGCTCGTTTCGCGCTGACCTGATTCACGGGCCAGCGACAACTGTGTATCGGTCTGAACATTGCGCGCCAGTACCGCGCCGCCATCTCGTAGCACCGCGGCTACCAGAAAATCGCTAACGCGCCGATAGGCCTGGCCGGGGGCCTGCCGGGCTGCCAGGACGGTTTGAGCATTTGCACTTGGTGCCCATGCCGGCAATGTCTCTGTAGTCGAGGCAGCGGCCGCACCGGCCAAATCCCCTACTTCGCCTAGCAATAAGACTCCGCCAGCTTGAATTCCCAGTCGATCAAGCAAGCGATCCAGCGCACACTGCGCCAACTGGGAGGCGCTATTGGTGGAAACCATCTCGAACACCAGTCGGTATAGAAACATGGCATCGGAGACATCTTCAGCCGGACCTGGGCGCGCGTCGGTCCAGCGCGAGGCGGTCATGCGTCCGACGATCATCGGCGGATCCTCACCCAGTGCAATCGTCTGAGTGGACGAGACCTGACCGGATTCTGGTAGAGTAGCCGCCCCGAAAGCCTGGCTAAGATCGGCAACGTAGGTCATACGACAACCGGCCACCACAATCGTATCGCCTTCGACCAAGTTATGTTCGTCGGCCAGGATTCGGCCGTTAACCTGCGTGCCGTTGCGCGAGCCCAAATCTCGGACTACCCAGGCCCCCCGCCGCAGGGCGATTTCCGCGTGCCGGCGGCTGGCGCGATCGTCGCGAATGACAATTTGGTTCTCCGACGAGCGGCCAATCACGACCGGAATCTCCTTTTGAAGGCGAAAAACGTCGGTCCAGCGGCTGCCCTGGCTGATCACTAGATAGGCTTGCATCGATAGGCGAAGTCCAAAAGCTCTTGAAAGAGGGGAGAGAAGTGGCAGAGAAGTCGTCGAGAAGTGGTCGAGTTTGTTGCAAACCCTGCGAGCGGTAAGTATCCTCAAAAGGAGCCTCATCCCGAATTCCCGAGCCCTAATCTTAACCTAGGCAGCACAGCTGGTGTGCCCCGCTCTAGGTGGCAACTATTGAGGAAACAAACATGACATGCGGAAGTTCCCGCCGGAGCTGGCTCCGAAATCTCGGTTTCACGGTCAGCCTCTGCACCCTATGGGCAGTGGTTAGTACAACCTCGTACGCTCAGATTGTTTTCGGGGTGGTCGGTGGTGTCAGCATCGATGCTGAGGGTGTTGTTCAATCGGTCACGCAAGCTCAGCGCGATGCCTACCTGGCAGACCTGCGCAAAGCTGTGTTGGGCGCCGAGGGCGATATGGCCAAGCCCAATGCGATGCGCATGATCTCGTTGCGAAAATTGCAAGAGGCCATTCTGCAAGCTCGTAGCACCGGCGAAACCTTGCCAGAAGAGATGCGTTTCTTGGCAGGTTTGCAACGTGTGCAATACGTCTTCGTCAATCCAGAAGAAAACGATATCGTCATCGCTGGCCCAGCCGAAGGTTGGAAGATTCGCGAAGATGGCAGCGTGGTGGGCATCAAGAGCAACAAACCAGTTGTACGCTTGGAAGACTTGATGGTCGCCTTCCGTACCGTCGAAGCTGCTCGCCAAGCCCCGATTTCTGTTTCGATCGATCCCACGGCTGAAGGCACTCAACGTCTGAACCAGGTTCTGCGCGGCGTTACTGGTGGTCCTGGGTTCCAACCGCAAGTCGTCGAAGCCGCCGTGCGTCAAGCCTTTGGTCCTCAAACGGTCACCTTTACGACCGTCTCGACCGATACACGCATGGCTCAAACCCTGGTGGCCGCCGATTATTGCATGAAGCTGTTGGCCATGCACTTGCAAGACTCACCAGTCGCCGGTCTGCCCAGTTACATGGAAATGATTCGCAACGTTCGTCAATCCAAGAATTCGCAACCTCGCTGGTGGATCGCTTGTCAGTACGACGCTATCCGACATAGTGAAGACGGCCTGGCTTGGCAACTGGACGGTCGCGGTGTGAAAGCCATGACCGAAGAAGAATTCGTGGCCACCGACGGTCAACGTTCGGCTGCCAAACACGTCAACAAGCAAGCTCAAATGTGGGCCGACCAGTTCACTGCCAAGTTCGATGAACTGAGTGCTTTCAATGCTTCGTTCGGCGAACTGCGAAATGCGATCGATTTGAATGTCGTCGCCACCCTGATCACCGCTCAACAACTGGACAAGAGCTCCGGCTTGGATCTGGCAGTACTGCGTGGCAGCAAGGGTGATGTAAACACTAACGGTCAAGTTGTCCCCAAAGTGATTCCCGCTCACTGCAGCCTGCTGAAGGGTGTCGCTGGTTGGGTTGTCTCAGCGAGCGGTGGCGTTGAAATCAATCCTTGGCAAATCGTGGCCGAGAATCGCAAACCCGACGCAACCCTCGTCAGCAAGCGCACCCCAGCCATCTCCGGCAACGCCAACAGCTGGTGGTGGGACTAAGTCGCAAGCGTCCCTTGTAGAGCAGCTGTCGCCAGCTGCTTAGAACCTTTTAACCACGGTTTCTTCCGACCACTGGACAAGTGTTACAGGCGAACGACTTGCCGGGCGCTGAGCGGCTGGGGACAGCCGCTCTACCTAGAGCAGCTGTCCTCAGCTGCTTAGAACCTTCTAACCATGGTTTCTTCCGACCACTGGACAAGTGTTACAGGCGAACGACTTGCCGGGCGCTGAGCGGCTGGGGACAGCCGCTCTACGTAGAGCAGCTGTCCTCAGCTGCTTAGAACCTTCTAACCACGGTTTCTTCCGACCACTGGACAAGTGTTACAGGCGAACGACTTGCCGGGCGCTGAGCGGCTGGGGACAGCCGCTCTACGGCCGCCCACGGCTTAGTCGCGGATGACGCGTTTCAGGGCATCGAGCGTAGCGGGTTTGATCAAGTGATGATCAAACCCCGATTCAAAGGCTCGCTGCCGATCGCTTTCTTGTCCGAACCCTGTCACGGCAACCAGTTTGATGTTGGACGTTGTCGAGCTGGCCTTGAGTTGTTCTGCAACTTCGTAACCGCTCATGCCCGGCATGGCGATATCCAAGAAGATCAATGACGGTTGATAAGTAATCACCGTTTCCAGGGCTGATGGCCCGTCAAAGCAGAACTCAACTTGTTGTCCCAAGCTCTTGAGCAGCATGCACAACATGCGCCCCGAAGCGCGGGTATCATCGACCACCAGAATGCGACGCTGGGGCAGATCGGCATCGCTTTGATCGCTGTGGTTTTCTTCGGTCACGGTGATATTCGCTTGACTTTGTTCAACACATGGCAGATGGACCGTAAAACAACTGCCCTGGCCCAGCCCGGGGCTGGTGGCTTCGACTCGACCATTGTGCAATTCCACTAGATTCTGAACCAAAGTTAGCCCGATTCCCAGTCCACCATGAGCTCGCTCGAGCGTTTGATCGACTTGGGTGAAGAGTTCAAAAATCCGTCGCAAATCCTCAGCTGGTATACCCGGTCCATTATCCTCGACTCGTACCTGGCACTCTTGTCCTACTTGTTGCAGGTGAATCTGAATTCTGCCTTCTGAGCCCGTATATTTGATGGCGTTGTTCAGGAGGTTACCGACAATCTGGCACAACCGCGCGCGATCTCCACATACCCAAACTGGTTGCGTGGGTAAGTGCAACCGAACCACGTGCCCGGCTTGTTCAGCTTGGCTGTTTGCGGTACGCGTGGCGCTGCGTACAACATCGGTCATGTCGATCGTGTCTGTGCGCAGGAGTATTTTGCCACCAGCGATCCGCGAGACATCCAGTAAGTCATCGATCAAACCGGTCATATGATGGACCTGGCTGGTCATCACTTGCCGAAGCTCGTCCAATCGCTGCGGATCGGCGGTGACCGATGGCCAGACATCCAGGGCATGAGACAAGGGTGCGAGCGGGTTACGCAATTCGTGCGCCAGCACTGCCAGAAAATGATCTTTACGACGATCGGCTTCGGCCAACTGCTGCGTGCGTAGACCGATGCGACGTTCGAGCTCTTCCGCTTCAAGCTTGCGCTCGTGCCACATGGCAGCCATCAATAGAAACGGGCCAGATATGGTCGCTAGAAAACCTTGCACCACCATTGCACGATGACCTGGCTCTTCGATGGTATTGGCAAAGGCTCCTAAGCCCTCACGCGTCGCAATCGTAATGATGACCGCCATGATGGCGGTGTGGCAAGCTACGGCTACGGTCCCAAAACGCAGGGCAGGCCAATACAACAAAGGAATCAGCAAAAACGGAAGCGAGAATTCATCCAGTCGCTCGCTGAAAATCAGAATGGTGCTCAGCGTTACCAAGGCAAAGCAGACCAGCAACTCCAAACTCCGCCACAGCGTAGCGGTCTTAAATTGAAAGCCTGCTTGAAGCGCCCAGATGATAGGCGCTACGATTAAGATACCCACGCAGTCAGCCAGCCACCAGACAAAGTAAACGTCTTGAAAGCGGCCGTCGTTGAACCACACGACTGCGCCGCTAGGAATCACGCCGCTCACTAGCGGAACTGTTGCAGCTACAATAAGCAATCGTTTTACGTCGAGCGATCGCTCGAGCGAAAAACGTTCGAACGACTTGAAATTCAATAACCACGCACCCAGGGCCGCTTCTAAAATATTGGCACCCGTCATCGACAATGAAAACAGCAGCGCCTTTTGATTGACCAAATCTGAGGCCACGTTGGCCATCGCCGCCGCCAGTAAATAAAGATGCCAATGTCGGACCGAGGTGATGGTTAGTACCATCAAGAACAAACCGCTGGGCGGCCAGAAGGTGGCGACATGACCAGGCTCGAAGGACATTAGATGTCCCACCTGGGCGGCCAACGCGTAAGCAATTCCGAATAAAATTGCCAGGACAACGCGAGGGATGGTGCCAAACGAAGCCGGTTCGGACTCTGAAGTGGAATGCGTCACTGGATGGCCTTCGACTGGTTGTACCAGATGAGCTAGAGCTTCTCCAATCCGAATCAAGGTAAATGCTGCGGTTGCTCGACCTCGGACTTGATGTGATTAAGAACCCGTAAGTGTATATCATGAATTAGTTTGTTGCTCCACCATTGCCAGTAGGCTTGCGGGTACATGTCCACCGTAAACCAAGTATGACCCTCCAGACGCATGCGTCCTGCTCCTAAATCAACCAGGCGAAACTCTCCTCGCTGGCTCGACAGGTAGCCGTCCAAGTGTGGAGGATGAATATGGCGATAAGGGCTCAGTTCGGTCAGCGGGCTGGGCTGGCTGGTTACGTTAAAAGCCAGTCGCAGCGGCTCATCCCAAACTGTAATGGGCTCGACAAACGCACCGGTGGAAAATTCGCAGTAACGCGTGGCGCCAACGCCCGAGCCTTCAATGCGGGCACTCTTGGGATAGGCAATTCCATAAGCTAACCATCCCGTAGGCGGTTCGGTAATCGGGCTGAATGCAATCACATGCGGCCAGACGGTTTGGCAACTGGACGCAATTTCCACACTGCTGACCACTTCCACAGTCGCGGGCGACATACACGTTCGTTCCACCAGGGCCATGACCGGCATCAGCACAATTGCCGGTAAAATACTTCGACTACGCGCCGATTCGGCCATCGCAATAATAAATCCCAGTACGCCGCCTATCACGCCGCCACCATAAACCATCGGCGCCGCCATGGCCACGCAAATCAATCCCTCCAAAGCCGTTAGTAACAACATCAGCATCGCACAGGTAACACAGAACATGCTCAGGCCAAGACAAGCCAGCAGCCCGCTGCGGGTGCGAGATTGAAATTGGTGCGCGGTGATGGCCGACATGATGATCGGTGTCAAGATGAACAAAGCTCGGCCATAGTCGCCTAAGGCGTAGACGGCGATGACGAGCGAACTGGCTCCGAATAGCAATCCGAGAAAGACCGCTCGTAGCGCCTCCAAAGTTGGCTCTTTGGCCAGCGGCGCACTTTGCTCGTTGGCGATTAACGTGTCGGTACTCAGCTTGTTGGTACTCAGCGGAGCAGCCAGCATGTCCAATTCATCACCGGCCTCTCGCGGGCGACTGGGCAAACATCCCAGCACGAGCAAAAAGGGCACATTGATGATGGGACATAACATCCAAAACGCTGTCCAGGGCGACGCATTGATATCCAAGCACCGCTGTACGGTCAGCATCAACCCGATAAATAGAAACGGGAGGGTCCAAGCCAGGATGATCCCTGGGACCCACGCGGGTGCCGAATTAAACACCACGCTCTTGAGCGTTACAAAGGGCAAGATGAAGGCCCAGGGCGTGTAGAACTTGCCCGTGACGGCAAAGATAAGCACGGCTTCGCAGCTGTACTTAAGCAATGCCAAGCCCAGCCCCCAAGCCAGATAGGGGCCAGGTTTGATTGGCCGACTGAGCGCATCATCGACATCTAAATTTCTAAGCATTTCGACGCATCCAAAGCGGGATCTGGTCGGAAACGTCGGAGCTTAGATCCGGGCGGATAGGCAATGATTGTAGAGACCATTACCCCTACATGCTCAACCGCTAGCCAACCGTCGGACTTAACGCGTCTAGTTCCCACAATTTGCATTCTCACAATTTCTGTCGCGGGCTCAAACGCAGCGCCAGAGCAATGACGATGGTCAGAGCGACGGAAGTTATAAACGCACCGATCGGAGATTGTACTCCGGTTAAATCCGAATCCAGACTGGCCGAGCTGACTAGGCTAATGCACATTAGCACTAGCGCGAGTAGTCCGTAACCAAACGTCAGCGCGAACGACATCATCGAAAGACACAAAGCCGCCACCAGCCCCGTCCATTGCTTGAACGCTAGTGGCAAAGCGGAGAGCAATGTCGCCAGCAGCAAATCGCTAATTGAGAATCGCAAGGGTGGCCGCGACATGGGGAACCGAATTAAATAATTGACAGAACTTATCGCGGAGCTGCGCTCAGGCTCTCGCTCGTTACTTGCCCGCCGGGCTGACTCACTAGTGTAACCCCGATTGGTTCCAAATCGGGCCAGTAGGACATGAGAAAACTGTTGCGACCGTCGAAGACTTGCACAGTTTGCTCGCAACTGCG
Organism: Rania fehmarnensis; assembly: GCF_056494185.1. Classification (NCBI taxonomy): domain Bacteria; kingdom Pseudomonadati; phylum Planctomycetota; class Planctomycetia; order Pirellulales; family Pirellulaceae; genus Rania; species Rania fehmarnensis. Next base: position 7,308,045 of record NZ_CM151398.1, on the reverse strand, counting down.
ACCTACGGCGCGGCCGTCGGCGGCTGGCCGCAGCGACAATCGATGCGTGCCCACAGGCAGTTCCAAACGCAAAACCTGAATTTCACGGGGCAGTAGACCCCAGCATCGCGTGTCGGCCGACTCGGTGGCTTCCCAGGCTACGCCCACAGCGTCCATGCCCAGTGAAGCCAGGGGAGCTGATGCCTGCAACTGATCTTTGGCCAGATAGACAGCGCCTTTCTTGATCACGCGCCGCGAAACGGCGCGAGCCATGACCTCCGGTAACTTGGCTTCAAAGGTGCGCGTGGCCAGTTCATCCAAGTCGGTCAGTGGCAAAGTGTAACCGGCCAATTGTCCGCCTGAGGAAACTGAGATGACGTCGAACTGTTTCGGCGGACTGGCGATCCGCGGGATCTTTACCGGAGCGAGAGTGGGCGGCACGCTGTATTTGCCTACCGCTGACACAATTCGGTCGGCGATCAGCAAGGCATCGCTGGTCGCATGCTCGGCCACTTCGACTTTGTAAGGCCCACGGCCTACGAGCGCAAACACATAAACAACCCCTGAGCCTTTTGAGCTGTGGACCCCGTGGGTTACCCGCTGAATGTCTTGCGTGATGAATGAAGGATCGGGCAGAAACTGCGCGGTCAGTTCGTAAGCCCGCAGCGCATCGTCATAGTTTGCATGTGTGGCTTCGCGCAGTACACCCCGCAGATAAAAACCGATCGGTGGTGGAGAATAGGCGTTAGAGGCTATCGGCCCCCAACGTTCAGCCGCTTGCAGCTGCAACTTCTCGTGCTTGTCGATCAGCTGCAGCGCATAACTTTCGGCATCGATGCCGTCTTGCATAAGACTCGAGAGCGATAGAAACGTGCGTACCAGAAGCTTCTCGTAATCTTCGCCCGCGTAAGCGCGACGTTGATCGTCGGTCAACATCGAAGTGACGCCCTCGACCGCGCTGGCTTGCTCCAGGTGATCCCACTTGTCGCGTACTTCGCGCAATCGCTTTTCCGCCGAGGCGGGATCGCCGCGCACCAAGTCGGCCATCGCCAGGTCGAGTTCCACTACCGTGGCATCGCGGCCACCCTTGTCGGCCAGTTTGGCCAGACGCTCGTGAGCCGCATCAATCTGGTTGTCGTAAAACAGTTGACGCGGTTGTTGCAATCGCTGGGCATGCGTCGAACATCCCGCTAGGACCACCAGCAGGCAGGCAAATAGTTGCCACCATCTCCAGTGGTTGATGCACGCGATTATTTCCATGCCTTCAGCGGATTGTAGTTCCAGGCTTTGCCGAGATAAGTACTGTGATAGCCCTTGCGGACCGAGGCTTGTTCTTTGGTTTGTGTACCACTGGCCGTATCAATGAGCTCGAGCGTCAATAGATAGTCACGCTGCGTCGATGAGTTGCGTTCGGTCGAGCCGCTGGTCAGCTGGGCATACAGCAGATAGTCCACTGCCTGGCCTTCGCGCTGGAGCACCGCCGTAAAGAGCTGCATGTTGCTGGGCACGAGTAGATCTTCTGGCCGCAAGCGTGTCTCGCGCAGAGCCGCTTCCATGACACGGCGATTGATCACTTGGAACGACGGAGCCCGACTGATCTGCGTATCGATCTGTTGGTAGATTTGATCTTTAAAATCTTTCAACTCTTCGATGCTCTTGTTCTCGATACCTACAAAACACACCGTGCGTGGTATGGGATTACCATCGGGACCAAGCATCGGAGGATGCAATTGATTTTGAGTACCTAGCAACCGAGCCACCGATTCATCGACCAGTGGGTTGTAAACTTCGGCCCCGGCGTCATGACTACCGACAATGTCGGGCTGGTTGTTTTTGATGAGGTGACCGTACGAATAGCCGCGACATCCCACTGCAATGCTAGCAAGTGACAACAGAGCGAGCCCATAGCAGGCGGCTTGTTTGATCGAGTGGCGTTGCATCGCGGACACGTTTCATCCTTCGACTGTGGGAGGCATCACTGACTGCTAGCATCCAAGCCAGCCCCAGCGCGCAGTGACACCGTTAACTGTTTAACTCAAACAGGCTGATTGAGGCAAGTTCATTATTAAATCGACCACCCAGCGGGGTGCTCGTCAATAATTCACCTGCCGTAGCCGAAGTCGCCAGACTTTGGAACGTAGCCGATCTCGCCAGAGATTGGATGAATCTAGTGTGGTGCCTCCAAAGTCTGGCGACTTCGGCTACAGAAGAGCCTCCAAAGTCTGGCGACTTCGGCTACGGGATCGTATGCTAGCGTTTCGAGGTACTGCCATGCTAAGAAATGCTCTGCTCATCGCGCTAGTCGCGTTTCCAAATTGTTTGCTAGCTCAGTGGACGGCTGGGGTTGCGAAAGCTGTCATTACTCCCAAGACGTCGGTCTGGTTGGCAGGCTATGGCGGCACGCGGGTCGCCGATGGCCAGCTGCATGATCTGTGGCTGAAAGTGTTGGCCCTGCAAGACCATGCCGGCAACCGAGCCATACTGATCACTAGCGATTTTCAGGGTGTCCCGAAGTCGATGAGCGATCGAGTCTTCGCCAGGCTCGAGTCCGAGCACGGCCTCCAACGCCATCAGGTTATGTTCACTTTTTCGCACAATCATTGTGGGCCGCGTTTGGGTGATGATTTGATCGACTACTACCCGGTCGACGATGCGCAAGAGAAACTGGTCCAGGAGTACACCGATCAAATGGTGGTCTTGACGGCCAGCACAGTTGGCGAGGCGCTGCGTGTCATGCAACCAGTCGAGCTGCGCGAAGGCAAAGGCTCTACGAGCTTTGCCGTCAATCGACGCAATAACGCCGAAGCCGATGTGCCGCGCCTGCTGGCTGAAGGCCAGCCGCTGGTGGGACCTGTCGACCATGATGTGCCAGTGTTATCGATCGTTGATCAGCAAGATCGCCCGCTGGCTATCGTGTTTGGATACGCGTGCCATCCCACCACGCTCAGTTTCACCAAGTGGTGTGGTGACTATCCAGGCTTTGCGCAGTTAGAAATCGAGCGACACTTTCCCAGTGCCCAGGCGATGTTTATCAACACCTGCGGTGGCGATCAAAATCCGTTGCCTCGGCGCAGTGTGGAGTTGTGTGAGAAATACGGCCAGATGTTGGCCACCGCAGTGCGCGAGGTCCTCAACGCGCCCATGCGGACGATTGCCCCCGGCCTCAAGCAGCAGTTCGCTATGGTATCGCTCGACTACTTGCAAGTGATGGATCGCGGGGCGCTGGAGGCATTCAGTCAAGATGCCAATGCCATTCGCGCTCGTTGGGCTAAACGTTTGCTGCAACAACTTGATCAAGGGCACGACTTCGCTCAAGCGTACCCCTATCCCATTCATGTTTGGCGGCTGGGCAATGATACGCTCATGATTGGCATGGGGGCTGAGACGGTCGTTGATTATGCACTACGGTTCAAAAGCGAGTATGGCGCTAACACTTGGGTCTGTGGTTACACCGACGACATGCTTTCATACATTCCATCGCGCCGCGTTTGGGAAGAAGGTGGATACGAAGGGGGATCCAATCTGTATGAGTATGGCCGCCCAGCCTTGCGTTGGTCGGGCGATATCGAAGATCGCATCACTCAAACCGTTGCAGGGCTAGTGGCCAAGGTGCAGCAGTAGCCTAATCATGTTCCAGTTGATCGCGCTGGCGTAGAGCTGGGAACATCCAAGCCCAGGCAACCACTACGGCCAATGTTCCGACGCCACCCAGTAGCACCGAGGCCACCGGTCCCAGCCAGGCGGCCATGACACCTGATTCGAATTCGCCCAGCTGATTAGAGGCTCCGATGAAGACACTGTTGACGGCGCTGACGCGACCGCGCATGTCATCAGGTGTTTCCAGTTGCACCAGCGATTGTCGAATCACAACGCTCACGCAATCCGCGGCACCCAAGATGGCCAGGCTAGCCATCGACAACCAAAACGATTGCGACAACGCGAATACGATGGTGCCTGCTCCGAAGATGGCCACCGAAATGAACATCTGATACCCCACGCGTCGTCTGAGCGGATATCTTGCCAGCAATAGAGTCATGGTCAATGCTCCGGCGGCCGGTGCGGCTTGCAAGGCGCCCAGACCGGTCGCATCGACATGCAAGATGTCTTTGGCGTAGATCGGCAGCATGGCCGTCGCTCCACCGAGCAGTACGGCAAACAGGTCCAGCGAGATCGCTCCCAAGATAACCGGCTTGGCAAACACGTAGTGCAAGCCTGCCAGCAGCGAGCGGCTTGACTGAATGGTAACTTGCGTGCGCGGGATAGCCCGCATGCTGAACATCATCAAACTGGCGATCAAGAACATGGTTGCGGCCACGATATAGACCGCGGTGACATTGATCATAAAGATCAGCCCGGCCAGGGCTGGTCCGCCGATGATGGCAATTTGAGTAGCCGCTGTTGACGTAGCCAGTCCGCGTGCGAAGAGTTCGGGTGGAACGATATTGGGCAGGATCGACTGCATGGTCGGCATTTCGAAAGTTCGCGCCGCGCCCAGCAGCGTGACCAATCCAAAGACCAGTTCGCGCGAGAGCCAGCCGTTCCAGCTACCGACGGCTAGCGTCGTGCAGGCGATCCACTGGGCGAGCGTACAGCAGCAGGCGATCACTCGTCGGTCAAACCGATCCGCCACTGCGCCGGCCCACAGCGTCAGCAGCACGCGGGGCAAGAACTGGAACAGTCCCACCAGTCCTAAATCCAGCGGGCTACCGGTCAGCACATAGACAGACCAACCCGTGGCGACCACCTGCATCTGGTAGGCGCTCATCGACATCACGCGCGCGACCCAGTAATGCCGAAACGCGGCGATGTGAAACAAAGATTCCAAGACGATTTCCTTCGTTGACCCGATTCAAGGCCCCCCAGTCTACCCACAAACCCGGCTTGGCGGACTCTTCGACCTGGGATGATTCGATGAAGCTATCTCCGAAACCGCTTCCCCCACCCCCTTCACGAAAGGGCCAAACTTGGCTATTATTTTCATTCTCTAAAGCACCCTCAGCAGGTTCTTCCAGAATCCGTTTGCATCCAGCACGCGAACTTCCGAGACCTGCCGTGTGTCCAGAGTATGCCCAGCCCTTGTAGCTCAGTCGGTAGAGCAGCTGACTCTTAATCAGCGGGTCGTAGGTTCGAGCCCTACCGGGGGCACTATTTGATTTCAAAAGCCCTGGTTTTCCAGGGCTTTTTTCGTTTCTGTTATGCGCTATACCACCATGACGACATCGCCCAGCCCGCCCGGCGCAGTGCGAGACGCCGTGCAAATGGATCGCGCGCAGTGCAGAAGCTTCTACTCTTTATGGGGAGCAGAGATTACTCTATAAAGCTTACAAAACAGAACCCAAGGGCATTCGTTCATGCCGATACCACCATTCGACGGAATCAAGAGCATTCTGCCGCCCTATGTCGGTCGGTATGACTACGACTCTAATCTAATGTCTCCGTACTACTGCACAGTTAATGAACTGGCTGTGCGGTTCTCAACTAGCCCCGAACGCATAGACATTCTAAAACGATTCATGGACCTGCGGCTCGAACTTTGCACCCACGGGATTCGCGGTTACCAGTGGATAGACGGTAGTTTTGTCGAAGATATTGAGACGCGAGAGTCTCGCGCGCCCAGAGACATTGACGTCGCTTCCTTCTGCGCCATTGATGACGCTACCGGCTTTGCCCTGCCTGACTATTTGACGGATCACGAGATAACGAAGACAATATTTAAAGTGGACCACTTCGTACTGCCAGTTCTAACCAATCCTTTTGTACTCGTGGACGTCGCAAGGTATTGGTTTGGATTGTTCTCACATCGGCGAGGGGATGACCTATGGAAGGGCATGCTGCGAGTTGACCTTCCGTGTCAAACAGAGCAGCAAGCTATAGCTTTCCTGGGAAGCTTGCGATGAATGAACTGCAACGACTAAAAATTGAGGCCTCTGAGCTTAACCGGCTTCGTACTTTGGCTGAGGAAAGCAGCCCATTCCTGGCTCGACAGTTGCAGCAGCGAATCAATGCAGTTAGCCACGGTATAGAAGAACGTACGGATCCTGAGACGCTATTCGACTTATCGCCTAATGAACCAGACCACGCAGCTTTTTTCTTAGCTGGCGATTCCGAGCACTCTGGTATACGGCCATCGCTTGCTGGCGAAGTGCTGCAACAATATGAGCGTATGTTCATTGGTCAGGCCATTTACGATGAGCGGCAAGCAGTTATCGCAGGCGGTGGATCAAGACGGCCACGCGGTCAACCCGAGCCACGCATAGAGCTAGTTGCCACTCCCAAAGGTTCATTCGGCTTCGAATTCGCCCCAGTTCCTGGCGATAACGCGGGTATTCACGCTCGGTCGCTTGAAAAGGTGGCGGCCACCGTCAACGACGTTGTGAGTAGCGAAAATCTTGAGACTGCCCTAAGCCGAATACCGACAACTGTAATTCAACCCCTCAAGATGTTCATCAAGGCGATCAGTGAGGCCCAAATGAGCCTGCGATTTGCATTTGAGCGAAGCAAGTCCTTTGCGATCTCTGCCGCGACGATTCGTGAGGCTTCATCCCGATTGGTGCGAGACGTGGATATTCAAGATGGCAAGAGTGTGACTGGGGTCTTAAGGGGCATTACATTTGAGAGCGGTACGTTTGATCTCATCCCTCTTGTAGGCGCAATCATCACCGGAACGCTCTCTGAAACGCTTGAAGAAGAAGACTTGCTGCGTGTGTACGGTTTGAGCAATCGTCAAGTGCGAGCCAAAATGCGAATAACATCGATTCGCAACCTGGACGACACATTTGTACGCAAGTACGAGTTGATAGACGCACAGCCGACGGGCGACCAACAGCTCAGTCTGCCTTTGCCCGCTCCCAATCCTCCGGCGTCACCATCAAATAGTGATCCTTAGCCACTGGCTTGAATAGCCGAGCCAGACGTCGCAGACGTGTGATGGAAATTTCGCCTGCCGATCTTTTACGCGTTCGCCAGTGAGTATCAAATGTGATTTTGATAACGACCCAAACAGCGAATCATCTGAGGACGAACAGAATCAGCCAGGTGCAGTAAATGCCCCTCTATTGCTCGAGTGGGATTCCGAGTACGGCGAGCGTGCGATCTTCAAAGACTTCTCTTCAACGCCGCGAGCGTGTGTTAGTTCCAACGGTGAGCCATTTGATCCACCGCTCACCTCGCCTGTGGTCTACCCTGTGCTCAACGCGACCAGGTATCAGACGACATTCACGATCGCAACAAAGCTCCAGTACGAGAACAGGGTCAATTCATCTGGTTGGAACGGTGCGCCAGCTTATTCCGTGCTTTGTACCTCTATCCGCGCCACGCAGGTGGTCGAGGATGGCACCAAGCTATGGCGAGTGATTTACCGATTCAGGTACAACCCGCTGCCTGATGGCTACAAAGCCATGCCGCTCAACCGCGGATCCTACTACCTCGAGTCGGGCCAGCCGAAGGAGTTCAAGACAGCCGGCGGCATTCCATACGTTGGCATCCTCACAGCGACTGGCGGCAAGGCCACCGAAGGATCCGAGACCTACGGCGGCAAGAACCAACTCGGCTTCAAGAACTATGAAGAGGTCAACTTCGCAGGCCTCGGCCTGACGTTCTAGAGGTAGGGGGGCGCAAATATAGTGCCTTGGGGTATCGGAGACCGCACGTCGGGCGCGCACATTTTTGCGATTTTTTTTCGGGCGGGGGGGAATCAAATAAGTTCCGATTTCCACTCTACGTCGAACAACTCGGTGTACAGGGACGAAAAGCATCCCTTGAGAGTTGTTACGCTCGGTCTACCCTCGATGCCTCTAAGGAAACACTCAAGCAGCTTTTCGCATAAATGAGTTTCTGGTCCCTCTAGTCTATGTCCTAACTGAAGAAACCTTGCATTTGTACTACCGCGCATTAACCTAGCATTCATTATCTGAAACACGTGGTGCGGCGATGCCAGTATTTCCCCAGTGAAGAGTTCGTAGATGGTGATCGCAAATGAAAAGACATCGCTCTTATTGGTCACCGCCTTTGGCTTAATTGCCTGTTCCGGCGACATGTATTTCAAGGTACCTAACCCCTGTTGATGTGTCATAGTCAGCCCGCCGGTTGAGATGGATTGGTGAAAGTCTCCCCATTTAACCACTCCAAAGTCTCCCAACTTAATTCTCGGAAGGCCTTTCCTAGTTTTTCCGTCGAAGAAAACATTCGCCGGCTTTATGTCACGATGAACCAGCTTTTTGCTGTGAATGTAAGTAACGGCATCGGCTAGTTGTAGCGCGATGAATAGTCGCTCTTGGGTGATGGAAAGTTCACCACGGGCAGCGGCGTGAATACCTCGCAGTTCGGCCTCAAGGGTATGGCCTGCAACTTTCTCCATAATCAGGAATGGATTCGAAGGCGCTGGCTGTTCCGAAAAGCACGACCCATTTTCATTGTCTACATACTCAAATACTTGGACTAAGTGAGGATGGTCCAATCGCGCGCCTCTTTGTCCTTCATGCTTGAACCTTTCAGCAACGTCATCAAAAGAGCTCGACTCAATATACTTAGGGTCCGGAGCAAGGAACTTTATTGCCACCAAGGAGTCATCACTTTTCCTGGTAGCTCTCCGAACAACTCCAACGGCGCCGTCGCCGAGCTTTCCACCCAGAACGTACGTTGTTTTTCCGACGGTGAAGTTTTGACCTGACTTTGCAAGTAGGTTGCACCGCGCTAATCTGTGAGCCATCTGTGACCTTCGTTTATTGTTTGTCCCGCTTGGCGATAGCATCGCGCGCCGATTGTGGCAGTTTACTGAAGATAGCCTGAGTTCTACTGGGAAGTGAGATCGTGTACTCAATGACAACGTTAAGTACTTCGAACAACTCAATTGCAGTTTGGAGGCTGTCCGTGTCAATTACTCCCGGGTGCACGGCCTCGTTGCCCGTAACTCGAAGAACATCGAGTGATTGCTGAACTATTTGTGGTAGCCCCTTCGATACCAGGGACGCTATGTCGTCATTGATGTTCTTTCCCTTTTCCCCTAGTGCAGTGCATAGTACTTGTACTGCTAACCTCAAAAGCGCAGCAGCCGCTCTTGGTGAAAACGCGCAGATTGACGCTGCTTCCGCGTAAAGCTTGGCTACAGCTGGGGGCATGTCGAGGTTCATTTCGGGTGCCGGAGAAGGCATCGGATACACCATCCGGTCATCCACCCAAAGAGTTCCGTCATTGCAATTTATGCACATTCCGTATGTTATTCGATAGTTGCTTCCCGCATTACAGTTAAAAGCGTGCGATCCCCATCCGATCTGCTGTGCAATTCTCTTGCAGTGTGGGCAGAGGAAACTCCTCTCAAACGGTGCTGGCTGTAGATTTTTTGCTTCAGACACGATTTTGTTCCTTAGTAGCCGTTGATGCTATCACTCACGGAGCAATATTTCCATCACATGGTTCACGGTGGCGAAGAAAACCGACACGCGAGATAACGTGCAATGCGCAGTGCACACTTCGTCTCGTCAACGCAAAAACAGTAAACCTTCGAGCCCTACCGGGGGCACTGCAGAAACGTGAAAGGCCTGGAACTCCAGGCCTTTTTTCGTATTTGCGTCTTGGTGACGATTATATTGCCACCGAGCAGTTTGCCACGTACGCTACACCGGGGGCCTGATGGCTCGCTGGACTCGTCCGAGCGGGCCTTTCAGAAATACTCGAAGCGCGTCGAATCTGGACTGACTCCGTCGTACAAAAATACGTGGTGAGTAGTCAGTTTGTCGTCAATCAGAATTTCAATTTTCGCATCGGTCGGCGGAATGGTTGCGGGGCTCGCCAGAATAGCATGGGAAGGCCCCGCTTGAGCGAGCGAAAAGACAAGCTCGCCTACAACGAGTCGCAAGTCAACCCGAGCTGAATAACGCGGTCTATTCATGTCACTACGCGAACTGATGGCTAAGGCTCCAAATACTGCCGCGTTCGCGGGCTGAAGTGGTAAATTGTTTCCCTGCCCTATAGGAAACTTACTTGATGCATAAACTAATTCGACCCGCTTAAATATGTCTGGAATTCCGAAACGCACCGGTCGGTCGCAACTATCGGATGACGAGCTGTTGTTGTTCGATATGATGTTTGACTGCAGCGCAGCGGCAGGGCAGATATCCGCGGATGTTTATGCAGCGCATTTGAACTGCGAGTATTGCCATGGGCTGGACGACGAGGCTCTACGGTTGACCATCGAATCGTTGCTGGCGCGGAAGCTTCTTCACGTAGTGGGCAGTTCCGATCCCAGCGATCGCCGTTACGGGCTCACACCTCTAGGTGGACAGTGGTGGGAAGCCGAACGCCAGCCTGTATGGCAACAATTTGTGAGCACCTCTCAGAGGCAGCTTGGTCTTTTTCAGTCTGGGTCGATCGTGGCCACTTGCCTGGATGAACAGGTTGGTCGCAAGTGCCTGGGCGCGATGTTCGCCGCCGGACAAATTAGCCCCACGGGTTCCATACGCTCGCGGATAATATACAACCTGAGACTATTGCCTTGGAAAACTTTCCCTGTGGTACACGTGCTACGCTGTCGCACAAGTGATGATATCAGACACTCATATCACGCCGTCGACTGGGAAGTCTATGAATCGTCGCGCTGTTGGTGGCGATCGATTGGAGAGCTGCTGAGGTTGCCAAGTTGACCGGCGCTGACGCTTGAGACTTCTTGTGACAGCTCAATTGCTCGGCTGGCTATCAAGTTCTAGAATGCAACTCAAGCCACCTCCAATATTTACTTTGCCGGGAATGTCAGCGATGAGCCAGCCACTGGATGATCCTTATCAACCGCCCACGCTCTCCGAAGAACCCGGGTTGGCTAATATCGAATCGGAAGTTTTGCGGAATGTGGCTTTCTGGCAGCGTTTCTTCTCGATCTTGGGATATGGCATCACCGGGCTGGCGATGGTGGTGATCGTAGCTCAAGTTATAGCTGCTTCGACAAACAGCATGGCCAGACCGGGCGCGGCTACAGGAGCAGTCGTCAGTTCCATCGCCGTACTGGCTGTTATCTTGCTGGTCTATCTGATTCCCGCCATGCGTCTGGGCGCCGCGGCTAAAGCCACTCGCGATTTTGGCGAAGGCAGAGTCTCGCTCGGGCAGTATGCCCACCATCAACGAGCCTTTTGGCGCTATGCAGGCATGATGATCAGTACCATTCTGGTGATTTACCTGTTCTTTGTCGTGGTGTTATTGATGTCTGGGCTATCCGCATTCCGTTTTCGTTGAATCGTGGGGCCTGGTTCCCAGGCTCTGCCTGGGAACCCACTGCCTTGCAGGCTCCGCCTGCGTCGTTCCAGGCCTCTAGGGCGTTCTGATGTCAATCGTCGTGAACGTTCAATAACCGCGGCTAACGCCGTCGGTTTAGGGGGATCACTAATACTTTATACGTAAAGTATTGTATTGCGCTCGTTGTGCTGAACAAAGAAGTGTACAAGCGAAGGAGGGGCCCTGAGCCGCGCTGTGTTCAGCACTAGACGGGTGGCTTGCGACAGCCGACGGTGATTGCTAACTTCAGCGGCGACCAAATACATTCATTGCGACCTCGTTCCCCTCTGTCGAGACTGCTATGTCCTTACGCGCGATTGCCCGCTCACTGGCTGAACGTCTGTCCTCACGCTGTGCTCCGCGCTGGCAGCGTCAGCGGCGGCGGCTGACCAAGAAATTGTTGGTCGAAGGACTTGAAATACGTCAGGTAATGGCAGTCAATCCCCTGCTGATCGACTTTGGCCTCGATCCGGTGACCTCGTCGCCTACCAACTTTGTGGAAGTCAACGGCACGGTCTTCTTTCAGGCCAATTCGCGGGCCGCCGGAGCTGAGCTCTGGAAGAGTGACGGGACGGCTGCAGGCACGCAGATGGTGAAAGACCTGCAACCGACTGCCGCCTATGGCTCATATCCATCCAACCTGACCAACGTCAACGGTACGCTGTACTTCACAGCCGCCGATCCGGCCACAGGTCAGTCGGAACTTTGGAAAAGCGATGGCACGGAGTCAGGTACGGTGCTGGTCGATGGTAGCGTCGGCAGTGTTTCGCCCAGTTGGTTAACGGCGGTCGACAATACACTGTTCTTCGTGGCGTTCCGTCAAGGTTCCAACAGCACCGGGGCGGAGTTGTGGAAGACCGATGGCACGGCAGGCGGCACGGTACTGGTCAAAGATATCGTTCGCGGTGTCGGTAGTTCCAGCCCGACGCAGCTAGTCAATGTCTCAGGCACTCTGTATTTCGCAGCCACCACCAGCGCCGGCAACGAACTTTGGAAGAGCAATGGTACGGCTGCCGGCACTGTGCAGGTGCGCGACATCGTCACCGGCAATGGCAGTTCCAGTCCGACCAACCTGATCAACTCCAACGGTACGTTGTTCTTTGTGGCCACCAACACAGCCAATGGTACTGAGTTGTGGAAGAGCAACGGTACCTCGGGAGGCACCATCGTTGTTCGCGATATCTTTGCTGGTACCAACAGCTCCTACCCCGCTTACCTGACGGATGTTTCGGGGACGGTCTTCTTCTCTGTTAACAGTGAATTGTGGAAATCCAACGGTACGGCCGCCGGCACGGTGCAAGTGGAAACGGGTCTCGGTGGCAGCACGTTTCCGCGTAATTTGGTCAACGGCAATGGTCGACTGTACTTTAGCGCCTTTGGAGACACAGGTGACGAACTGTGGGCATCCAATGGCACGTCTGCAGGTACCGTGTTGGTCAAAGATATAACCGGTGACTATGCGAGTTCATCGCCACAGCGGATTATGAACGTCGGCAGCACGATCTATTTCACAGCTTCAACCGCAGCCACTGGCCGCGAACTTTTCGTCAGCGATGGCACCACCGCGGGCACCGTGCTGGTCAAAGATGTTAATCCTGGCATCTACGGTTCGTATCCAGGGTCGCTGACCGCAGTCAATGGCCAGTTGATCTTCGTCGCCCAGGATCCAACCACAGGTGTTGAATTGTGGGGCAGCAATGGGACCACTGCCGGCACGACGCTGGTCAAAGACATCGAGCCCACCAATTCCAGCGGCACACCTACCAGCTCTGTGGTCGTGGGGGCTACGGAGTATTTCGTGGCCAGCACTGCGGCCAACGGAGTCGAACTGTGGAAAACGGATGGTACGGCTGCGGGTACGTCGCTGGTCAAGGACATATCGCCCGGAGCCAGCGGTTCCTATCCATCGGATTTGATCAATGTCAACGGCACACTTTACTTTGTGGCCTCCGATGCAAACGGTCGCGAGTTGTGGAAGTCCAACGGTACCAGTGCGGGCACCGTACTGGTCGCGAACTTGAACGGTGTTTATTCGAGCACGCCGCAGCAGTTGATGAATATCGGTTCGGTGTTGTACTTCACCGCCGCCGACAATACTATTGGCCGCGAACTCTGGAAGAGCAGTGGCACAGCCGCGACCACGACCTTGGTGAGTGACATCAGGTCTGGCTACTACAGCAGCTACCCGAACAACTTGACTGCCGTGGGGTCGACGCTGTATTTCCTGGCCGACGACGGCATCAACGGACGAGAGCTCTGGAAGAGCAACGGCACGGTTGCCGGTACGTCACTAGTCAGTGACATCGGGCCCGGTAGCGTCTCGGCCTATGCTTCTGGACTGACGGCTGTCGCATCCACGCTATACTTCTCGGCCAATGATCAAATTAACGGATTTGAGTTGTGGAAGAGTAATGGAACTGCCGCTGGTACGGTGATGGTTAAGAACATCGCCAGCGATCCTTATGCCAGCTCCGAGCCAACCCAACTGGTCAATGTAAGTGGCACACTGTACTTTGCGGCCCGCGACGAGAGCGGGGGCAACTTCGAACTCTTCAAGAGTAACGGCACCAGCGCAACCACCGTCGCGATCGAAGGTACCGAGAGCTTGTTTGATGATCCTAATTTCCTCACCAACGTCAACGGTGTGCTGTACTTCGCTGCCTTCGAAGAACTGAGCAATAGCGGAGTCGAATTGTGGAAGAGCAACGGTACACTCGCCGGAACCCAGTTGGTCAAGGACATCTTGCCGGGGCTGAGCAGTTCCAATCCACAAAGCCTGGTTAACGTCAATGGCGAGCTGGTCTTTACAGCCTTTTTGCCAGAGACAGGCCGCGAACTTTGGAAAAGCGACGGTACAACGGCTGGCACACAGCAGATTGTCGATCTGTGGGTTGGCCCGGTCGGATCCGACATCACCAACCTGACTGCCCTCGGCACACGCGTTACCTTCACTGCCGATAACGGCAGCAGTGGTGATGAACTGTTTATCCTCTCGCCTAACCAAGCCCCAACCATTACATTGCCACCCGCGTTGCCGACCACAATCGAAGACACCGCCGTAGCACTCTCCGGAATCTCCATTGACGATGTCGACTCGGACACTGCGTTCATTGAAGTGACGCTGAGCGTCGATGTGGGCACGCTCGCTATAGACACCTCCGTACTCGGCGGAGTGTTGGCCGGTAACGTGGTTGGCAACAACACGGGGCTAGTAGTCCTGAGTGCACCGCTGGCCAACATCAATGCGACACTGGCTGCGACGGGTTTGAGTTTTACTCCCCCCGCCAACCAATCGACGACGGCCACGTTGACTCTAGCGGTTAACGACTTGGGCAATATCGGACTGGGAGCACCGCTCAGCGCTAGCGGCTCGCGCACGATCAGTATCGCACCGGTCAATGATGCTCCCGAGGTGGTCGTCAACTCGGGGCCTGTCAACTACACAGAAAACAGTTCAGCCACTGTGCTGGATGCGGCAGCTACGTTCTCAGACATCGATTCTGTGGACCTGGATACGGGTGTCGTGAACGTGCAGTTGAGCGCCGGTGATAGTGACGATCGTTTATCGGTGCGCAATGAAGGTACGGCGGTCGGGCAAATCGGTCTGGCCGGCAGTGACGTTACCTTTAGCGGTGTCGTTATCGGTTCCATTAGCTCCGGAGCCAATGGCGGCGACCTGGGGGTCACTCTCAACAGTAGCGCGACACCGGCTGCGACAGAAGCCCTGCTGCGAAATTTGCAGTTTGCTAATCTGAGCGAAAATCCAAGTGTAGCGCCGAGAACGCTAGTCATCTCGATCACTGACGGCGACGGTGGTACTTCATTGCCAGTGACTGTCACCGTAACCGTAGCGGCGGTCAACGATGCGCCCGTTGTCGGGTTGCCTGGTAGTCCGAGCGTATACGTTGAAGACGCAGCGCCCAGCGTCATCGATCCTGTAGCCGTCATTAGCGACAGTGAAAACAACCTGGCCGGTGGTACGGTTACGGTAACGATTGTCGTGGGTGCCGACGTCAATGATCGCTTGGAGATCAACAACCAAGGCTTCTCGGTTGGACAAATCGGACGATCTGGCAACTTTGTGCTCTATGGTTCGGTTACCGGGCCCGTGGTGATTGGCTCGGTAAGCGGAGGCGTTGGATCGACGGCGCTGAGTATCGCTCTGAATGCCAATGCCACCACTGCTGCGGTAGAAGCTTTGCTTCGCAATGTGACCTTCCAAACGTTAGGTGATACTCCGTCGACCGCCGCACGCACCATCTCGGTGCAAGTCAGCGACGGCGCATCGGCCAGCAGTCTGCCTGCTCTGGCGACGATCTCCGTTAGCGCGACCAACGATGCGCCGGTCCTTGATCAAGTTACCAGTTCGATAAACTATACAGAAAACGGTGCCGCACTAATTCTCGCTTCGGCAGCCACTGTCAACGATGTTGATTCAGCTAACTTCGCCACTGGCGTGCTGAGCGTAACGCTGACGGAAAATGGGGCGACAAGCGACATCTTGGCGGTTCGCAGCCAAGGTAGCGCGCCTGGCCAAATCGGGGTCAGCGGAGCCAACGTGCGATACGGCGGAGTGTTGATTGGGACACTGGCCGGCGGTACCTCGCTGGCACCTTTGACCGTGACACTCACGACCAATGCAACCAGCGTAGCCGTTCAAGCGTTACTGCGCAGTGTGACCTACCGCACCAACAGTAACGCACCGACGACTCTACCACGCAGCGTCCAGTTCGTGTTAACCGATGGTGATGGTGGTGCCAGTGTACCGGTGGTTGAAACTCTAAACGTCATTGCAGTGAATGATCGAGCCGTGTTGGAGTTCATTCCCGCCACTGGCACATACAGTGAGAACGATCCACCGGTGATTTTGGCTCCCGCCGCAACGATCGTCGATCCCGATTCGTTGAACTTCGCGGGTGGTAACTTGACAGTGCGCTATACTGCGGGCGGAACGGCCAGCGATCGCCTGGCGGTGCGCAACGAAGGTTTCGCAGCGGGGCAAATTGGTTTGGCTGGTACCAGCGTGCTCTTTGGTGGTCAGACGATCGGTACCCTAGGTACCAACGCCGGCATAGGCACGACGGCCCTCACGATTTTCTTGAACGTCAACGCCACGCCCGTCACCACCCGGGCCTTGCTTCGCAACATAACGTTCTCCAATATTTCGGAAGACCCAGCCACGCCGCCGCGCACGATTCAGTTCTTGTTAAACGATGGCGATGGAGGAACCAGTCTGAGCGTGACCCAAGTGATGACGGTCACCGCAGTCAACGACAATCCAACCCTTACGCTGCCCGGAGCGGTCGCCAGCTACACGCCTTTGGCCCCGGCTATCGATATCGATAACACTGCCACTGTAGCGGACGTCGATTCAGCTAACTTTGCCGGCGGAAGCTTAACTGTGTCGGTGATTGCCAACGGTTCGGCCTTGGATGTGCTGGCCATTCGCAATGAAGGTACCGCAGCTGGACAGATCGGTACGTCGGGCAGCAACGTGACCTTCGGTGGAGTCACCATCGGTAGCTTCACCGGTGGTACCACTTCCACGCCACTGAGCATTACGTTCAATGCATCAGCCACGAGCTCAGCCGTGCAAGCCTTAGTGCGCAAGCTGACCTTCCGCATCGACGGCCTGTATGGACCAGGGCCGGCCAAGTTGATCAGCTTGCAACTCACGGACGGCGATGGTGGGAGCGCCAGTGCAACCAAGGAAGTCAACGTCTAGTGGACAAGTGTGGCATAGGCTTCCAGCCTGTGAATAAAACGTGCGGCCGATAAATGTAGCGGAAGCCGTCAAGGCTTTCGAAATCAAGTCGCGCCGTTCGTACGAAAGCCTTGACGGCTTCCGCTACAGGGTTACGAGCCGGGCATTTCCGCGTGGGTGATGGTGACGATCACTTCGTTGGGATCAGGAAAGATGGCGTTCAAATCCGAGGTGAGTGGGATTCTCAGTTCAACTGGACGCGAGGTGCCGGGCTGGATGGGTTTATTGAACGAGCCAGCCATGTTGGCTTGGGCCATGACGCCACCATTGCTCTTATCGGTAACCGCCACATCCACCTTGATGCGGCTGATCGGTTCGCTGGATACATTCTTGAGCTGAAAATAGAGTGTCGGTGATCCAAGTGGGCTTTCACCGAGTCGAGCTTTGGAGGCGACAGCCCAGGGGTGCCCGACCGGTTCTTCGTAAGGTTCCAACTGGGATCGAGTTTCAACGGGGGCTGACCATTTGGCGCGTGAACCACTAAACGAATTGTCGCGAGTTGTGCCGCTTAGATAATCCAGAACAGTGGATGAAAAGAGCAACAGCCCAATCAACACCAAACAGCCAATGGTCGAAAGTGTTAGGCCCGCGATCGCCAAATCGCGTGGCTGTCTCTGCACGCCAGCAATCGACAGCACCAGACTGACAGGCGACAGAATACCTAACGTTAATAAGGCTACCAACGAAACCACAAAGGCCGCCGTTCCCATGGGATTGGTGGGCATGTGAATTTCGAATACATCAAACTCTCTCTTCGCCATTAACCGGGCCTCGTGACGGATTGTCTGTGAGGGGAAATCAGATTGCACTTGCCCCGAGGGATACCAACGTAAGTTTACCAAGCGACTCAGAAGAACACTACTCGGCCCAAAAGGGCTGTCATATTCTCATTGGCGTCGGCTAAGGTTCTCTACAATTGTAGAGAGTGGTGCTATGGTACTCGCTGGCAGAGACTCGGGCAAGGGTGCGATGCCTAGCAGTATAGATGTTGCCGCAGGTACATTTACTAGCTAGCGCATTGAAATTTACGTGAATGTTTTGCTAGCTGGCCTGAAGCGTTCAGCTACACCCGCTGGTGGCGGTGCAAAAGTCGGGCCCCAATTGTGTCGGAACCCGGCGACCAATTTCGCCTTTCGCGGTCGTACTCCTACTCCCACTCGAATCGATTCGATTTGTTAGTCCAGCGATCCAGTAGGAGTAGGAGTAGGAGTAGGAGTAGGAGTAGGAGTAGGAGTAGGAGTAGGAGTAGGAGTAGGAGTAGGAGTAGGAGTAGGAGTACGAAACGGCGCGATGGACAGTGTTTAGTTTATGTATAAAGTACTTTAGATTTGATTAGCCGGAATGAAACTAATGAACTCGCTGAGCGTTGGTGGCGCTTGAGATGATTAGCTGTGAAAAAGTCTTTCGCAGGTAATACAGTACCGACCAGGCGACGGTCGCCAAAATAATCGGCACCACAATGCTCTCTGGCCAGCGGTAAGCCCCGGTAAACAAAAAGAAAATCGAGCACAGGAACTCGCCCACTGCCACAATGGATAGCGGATAGTAAACGGCTTGCACCAATAAGCGATGTTGAGGCTTGGTTATGCCGCGGTGGTACATGAACTTCAAGCACCCCAGCCACACCAAGGCCACAAAGCAATTGCTTACCACTTGCAGGAAGGTAAACTGCGGGCCAGAGAGCTCGCGACGCATCAGCATGAGCAAAGCGTTGACCGCTGCCAATTGAAACGTCCCTACAAACAAGTCGATCAGGCAAACACGCGGTCGCCCCGGTGTGTTAGCGCCCACATGAATTGCCAGGTCTAGATAAACCAGTCCAGGCGCCCAGACAGGGCAGAACAGTATTAGCGACAGCACGATGCCGAAGGTGAGAATCTCGATAATGATGTCAAGAAAATTTGGCATCGGTGATGTTTGAGCTAGGGCATCTTTCTGACTTGGCCCGGCCGAATGGGCATGCCGCTATCGGCGCTAGCCACCGCTGCAAAACACAGTGCCAGGCTGTCTAAGTTATCTGAGGCGTCGATCGAGGTGGGGCGATTCTCTTCGATGGCGCACAGCAGTTCGCCCATGGTTCCGTGAAAGCCATCGGGAAACCATTGACCGCTGAGCTTGGGAGTCCATGAACCCTCAATGACGTTCACCGTCAGCGATTGCTCTTGATTGCCTGAGCCCGAACTGGTCAAGCTGCCCAACGTACCAGAGAGATAAGTGCGTTCTTGCGAGCCGGCGGGCACGCAGGCATCAAAGGCCAGCGTGGCCTGAGCTTCGTCGAACTCGATCACCGCTTGAGCCAATAGATTGGGCTTCAGATCCTGACCCGGGGCGCGAGCAGTTGAGGCAAACACACGCTGCGCCGTGCAATTGGGCAAGAAACATCGCAAAATATCAAACCAGTGAATCGCATAGTCATACAAGACCAGGTGTCGGATCTCTTCAAAGGGAGTGCCGCGTACCCAACGATGATCCCAGTGACATGACATGTGCGCGCCGAAGACTTTGCCGATGAGGCCTTGCTGCGCCACGCGTCGAGCATAGCTGAAGTGCGGCGCCCAGCGGCCGTTTTGATTTACAGCCAAGTAGCGATTGCGTTTGGCAGCCAGTTCTACCAGTTCCAGTCCCACGTCCAAGTCGAGCACAAACGGTTTTTGGCTGAGCACATGTTTGCCCGCATTCAAAGCTGCGCGAATCAAGTCCACGCGCTCGGCCGGGTGCGTGGTAATGTCGACAACTTCGATCGATTCATCGCGCCAGATTTGCTGCAGGTCATCGGTGGCCAGGGCTTCGGGGTAATAGTCATCACGTCGTGAGACCGCCCGCGTCTTGTTCAAATCGGCCAGCGCGGTCACTCGAAATCCGGCGGCTTTGTAGGCTTGCAAGTGATAACCCGAGATGCCTCCACAACCAATGATACCAATGTTGGGAGCGTAGCTCTTGGGCGATTGAGGCAAGTAGGCGACGGCGGCGAGTTGATCAAGACGACAAGTCATGGAGCAGGCTTTGGGCTGTAAGCTTCAGGAATTCTCACGACTGCTGGTCGAGCAGTTTTTGTCGCAAGGATTTGATGATGGGTCGGGGCACAAATCGCGAAAGCATTTTATCGTCGCTCAAGAGCGCGATTTGTTTGATCAGCGAACTAGAGACGTGGGCATATTCTTCGTCGGCCATCAGGAAAACTGTTTCCATGTCTTCGTCCAGTTGCCGATTGGCCATCATCATGGTGAACTCGCCAGCGATATCTGTTAACGGTCGCACACCGCGCACCATGACCCGCGAACCACAACTCCGCACGAACTTGACAGCCAGGCCATCAAAAGAACGCACCTCGACATTGGCCAAGTCTTTCACTACACGCTGGATCAAATCGATGCGCTCGCTGGGCGTGAACAGCGATTTCTTTTCAGCGTTATAGCCAATTCCCACGATCAGTTTGTCAAACAGCTTGGCGGCCCGCTGAATGATATGTAGGTGACCAAGCGTAACCGGATCGAACGAACCGGTGTAGACGGCAATACTGTGGGCTTTGGCCATAATGATGTTCCGTTAAGTGTGGCATAGGCTTCCAGCCTGTAACTTCCTCTACTGGACCGATGCAGTAGACCTGCCTGGCTGCAGAAATCCCTCCAGGCACTCGATCAAGCGACTAATGTCGTCGCTATTGTTGTATGCATGGGTACTAGCTCGCAAGCGGCCACCGCGCACACTGGTGACAATTCCTCGGCTTAGACAGAGTTTGCGAGCTTGCAGCGGATCGCGAGCACCGGTGGCCTCGGGCCAGCCAATCGTCACGATGCCACTGCGATGCTCCAGGCTGTCAGGGACAGACGTCCAGCAACCGAGTGGCTTAAGCCGCTCAGCCAGTTCAGCCACGTTTTCTAGAATCGCTGCGGCAAATCCACTGCCGGGCCGATGCGCCTGGCATTCCAATAGGAGTTGAATGCTGCTCTGTAGTCCAATCAGCCCCGGCATGTTGGCTGAGCCGCCTTCGTAACGCGCGGCAGTGGATTTAAGTGAAATATTATCGGGATCAAAGGCTGCTCGCTCATCCAGACTGTGCCAACCGATCATCAGCGGATCCAGCAGTTCCATGCGATCGCGCCGGATGTACATCAGTCCAGCGCCTTCTGGGCCGAGCATCCACTTGTGACCATCCGCTGCGCAGAAGTCCACGCCGCAGGCGGAGACGTTTAGCGGGAAGGCGCCGATGCCCTGAATTGCATCCAAGAACATCATCGCGCCGCGATCATGAATGGCTTGGCAAAACCTGGCGACATCGATCCGCCAGCCCGACAGAAATCCAACCCAACTGACCGCCACCAAGCGCGTCGTCGAATCGATCGCTTCCAGCAATTTCTCCAGTTGCACGGGACTAGCGCCACTGGGATCAGCTGGCACGGGAACTTCGCGGACCTCAACGCCACGGCGGGCCAAATTGCGCCAGGGAGCCAGGTTCGAGGGGAACTCGTTGGCCGGTACGACCAGGCTATCGCCGCTTTGCCAACGCAAGCCTTCGGCCACCAGACCGATGCCGGTAGAAGTATTGGGGATGAACGCAATTTCGTCTACACTGGCTGAAATTAGTTGAGCCAGCTGCTCACGCAGAACTTCTGTGCAGCGGCTCCAGTCCATCCAGGGGGTGTCGCCCAACTGGCTGGCTTGTTGGGCGTACTTGGCAATCGCCTCGGCTGCGACCAGCGGCAGTGGCGAGACAGCGGCATGGTCGAAGTAGGCAAAACGCTGGGTAATCGGCATGTGCCGGCGGAGGTCAGTCCGCGCAAACCCTGAGCCAGATGGGGGTTCCGCGCGCTGGTCTGGTGGGTTCATAACGGTCATAGTGGAACTTGATCTAAACAATTTACAAACGAAAATAGGCTAAATAGGCAGTCCAGGTGACAGCCAAAGAAGTTGGACTATACTACGCTGGAGCCCCGAATGGCTAACGACTTCTCTGCGACGATCCCTCGAGGTTGGTTGATGCCTAAAGCATTGTGCTTGACTGGATTGGTTATTGCCATCCTCGTGTTCTTAATCTTTCTCGCCGACCTGATCTTTGGGATGGCGGGCATGGTGTCGTTGGCGCCGTTCAAGATGAGCAGCCTGACAATGGATATCATTTTTCTACTATGTGCGGCCGGCCTGGGTTTTGTGAGCTGGACCAGCTTTAAAGAGCTGAAGTAGCTTTGGTGTGATAACTCAATGCTGCCGCAGCCCGCTCGAACTAAGTGATCCAGGCGTCCAGAGTGACTCAGACTGCGTTTAGAGGCTTTGCTTACATCAAAGCGATGCCAGATGGCACCGCACTCCAAAGGCCGCACTCCAAAGGTGCTCAGTGCGCGCTCTGCAGTTGATCGGAGGCCAGCAGGCAATCTACGCCGGGCCAGGCGACGTCGCATCGCGTGTGAAGCCGCTCGGCCAGTTTGAGAGTTTCGCCCGTGGGACGCCAGAAAGAACTGATCATGGCGGGCAAGTTCAGTTCATTGGCATCGCAGACGGCGACTGGTTCTTCGCCATATTGGGCAGGCACCATGGTACAAGACTCGGCCATGTCTAGTTGTGTCAGACGTGGTTGAATGTCATGCAGTTGCGAGGGCGTGACTGCCAACAGCCGATGAAGGCGTCCACCGCGCAAGGCGGCAGGTGGTATTAGTGATTCCACATCTTGAAGCACAATACTGCGCGTACCGCTGCTGTTATCTGGAACGGGCGTAGCGGGAGTAATTCCAGCTTCACGCATCATGCGGCTGACCAGGTCGACGGACAATCGCAAGAGATGCTCGAGGCTGAGCATGTTGGCGGCTGCCTCTTGGCCATCGTGGTCGCCTGAGAAGGCGTTGAAGCAACGACCGACTACATAACGCTGCAACGTCGCATCGAGGGTCGATTGGATACGTTGGATCATGTGGCGCCAAGCGACCGGCACGCTGGACTGTTCCAGCGTAATTTCGCCAGCACCTTGCATCTTCTGTTCGGCTTGCAAAGACCCAGCCCAACTGACAAGTGTGCCAGCGAACTGTTCGATTTGCGGTTGAGCCTGTTGCAACTGCTGCATGCAACGATCGGCCAACTGTTTGATGTACAGGCGTAGCGCAGCAGATTCCATCTGCGAGATGGCTTCGCGATGTGGTGTATCTTCGTCAGCCAGTTTTCGCAAGTCTGCTTCGGGGCCGGTGGCCAGCATCAACATGCGTTCCACTGTGCGCAGCACAATTCGCTGTAGCAGTTTCCACGAGATGTACGAAGGACGAATGTGGCTGGCCAACCACTCGCGACAGCTGCGCAGATCGCGTTCCAATTGCAGGCGCGTGGCCTCCGGACTCTGCGAAATGCGATTGCGGAAAGGATTGGGGCTGCCCGAGTTCTCATCGGCTGAGGCATCGTCGTTAACAGCTAGACGCAACAGCCGTAAACATTCGGAGGACAAGTGTTCGACAATGGCCGTGGTTTGGTTCTGCGACCAGCCAACGGCATCGCTGGTGGTTTCGAGATTGCCCTGCAGGTTTACTCCGCTGGTTACGCAAGCATGCCAGCGGGAAATTGCTGCGCTGCAGCATAGACGAGCGACTTGCGCAGGTTGTAGGTCTTGACCAAGCTGAACCAGTGAACTGCGGGCAGCGCGTAACCAACTGCGTGGCTTGATGTCGTGATGCGGACCTTGTGGATGGCGGGTAGAATCCAGCGTGGGACCGACCAAAGTGTGGCTATCCACCCACAGCAGTTCGCTCAAGTCTTCGACGGCGTTCTCACTATCTTCGTTGTTGGCAAAGATACCACCGTCGACCATGGTGACCCAATCATAGGGTTTGGAACTGGCTGATTTCTTAGGTGCGTTGTTTGACATCAATGCGGGAATGAAGTTCCCATTTTCCATTTGGGCATCCAGCTCGCACAGCGTGGCGATCGCAGCGGCCGCCGGTAACGCATTGTGATTGCCTGTCGTCGTCGCAATGGTACCGGTGCCGATCAGGAAGTAATCGTGGCATTCCAACTGCGCCAAAACATTGCGGACCATGCGACCGATATCAGCCAGCAGCGCGCTACCAGTTCCACCGTGCATCGAAGCACTGACATAAATTCGAATCGGCTGACACTCGTCGCCTTCCAGTTGCTGCCGAGTGGCCAAGAGCTTCTTCAGCTGGTCATATAAGCGATGTTGTACTTCTTCGAAGTGATCGACCAGTGACAGTGTGGCCAGCGGACGAACGCCTTCTGTCTTCTGCGAGCGGGGAATGTTGTATAGCCAACGCCGCGAGATCACATTGAAACGCTCATCATTGCGTTCACGATAGTCTTGCGGTCGAAAGAGTTTTAAGTGGCAGACGTTGCGATAGTCCAGACCACCGGGCAAACGCGTATTGGAAATTTCGCTCAGCAAGTCAAAATCGGTGTCGATCGCTAACCATTGATGGTCGGCCGAGCGTCTGCGATTATCGATTTTTTGATCGAGCAAGTTACGCAAGCGGGTCAAAGCATGGCAGCCGAATCCACCGAGCCCGATGAACATGCATAGCGGCGCTTGCCATCCGTCGGCAGAATCGGCTGTCGGCAGTGGAGGCATGGCTTGCAAGCCACACAGCAAGGCTGGTGAGGTGCATGTCGACGTTCCGCGGCTGTCGCTGCTAGAGTCGGATCGAGTGTCAGCCGAAGCATGCCCATTTGAATTTTGGGAATCAAGGTTGCGTTCAGGCTCGTTCAGCCGAACTTTGGATGCATACTTTTCGTGGGTGCCGCTATTGCGCAGCTCGTCGATGAAAGCGCGACAACTGCTGTAGCGATCCAGTGGATGCTTGGCCAGTGCGCGCGCGACGACTCGACGATCGGCGGGCGGCAGTGGTTCGAGGTTTGGCGCTTGATGCAAATGCTGACGCGCCAGTTCACCGGCCGTCTTGCCATCGAATGGCAGTTTGCCAGTCAGCATTTCTTGATACACAACTGCCAGCGAATACAGATCGCTCAATCGATCGGGCCGGCCATCAAATAATTCTGGTGCGGCATGCGTTGGCGTCAGGCCACTAACGATCGACACATTGGGATCATGCAAGTCTTTGATCAGACCAAAGTCGGCTACTTTGATGCGATCGGCCATCAGCAACAAGTTACCAGGCTTGACGTCTAAGTGCTGCAAATCGTGTTTTTGGGAGAGATAATCCAGCGCATCGCCTGCGTCGCGCAGGTAATCCAACAATTGGTCGCGCGGAATGCCCTGCATCTGACGTCGACGAGCAGCGTGGAAACTGTCCATCAAACTGCTTTCGGCCAACTCGGTCACAATGATCAGTTGACCGTTGACGATTTCGATGCGTTCCAGCGACAGTAATAGTGGATGATGCACCTGGCGAATACGTTGCAACGATCTCAGTTCGCTGCTGGCACGCTGTTCATCCAGCGTCCCATAAACCAGCTTGACTGCTTTCCGCAGTCCACCGGGGGCATCGGCCGACCAAACTTCTCCATAACCACCGGCACCTAATCGTTGCCGAAGGATATAACCTGGAATAGGTTCATAGCCTGCGCGAATTACAGAGGGATTGGTCATAGTTCACATCACTGTTGGGGCTGGCAGGTCGCTGAAGTGTCGGTCCATCTCCGACACAGCGAACTCGTTAAGCGTTAGGGGATGGCTTGGGCAATTGCAGCATCGACATCGACACAGCTGCGGTTGCCAGTGGTTGTTGGCTGACCGACACGTCGGGCATGATCGGTTCGACAAAGTTCGGACGGTATGGCTGGCTGGCCATGTCCATAGGATTCAGGAGGGGTTGGGGCGCTAGGGGATTCAGCGAGCTGCTGGCAGGTGCCGGCGAAGCTCCGGTGGCCAGGGCAGGTGAGGAGACTGCCACGGCGCCAGCGGGAACCGCAGAGGCGGGTGTTGTACTAATTGGGACGATGCCGGCGTTATTGGCAATTAAGTTACCGAAGTAGTTGCGGCAAGCATGTTGCAAATAATCCAACCGCAGATCCAACGGTTCATTCATATATGCACAGTAGGCACGAACCTGTACCAGCAAATCGCGCGCATAACAGCGGCGCAGCGGACGTCCCACGCGATAGAACTGTTCCTTGACCAGTTGCTGAACAACCTCCGGACGCCAAGGCAGTCCAAAGGTCTGACACGAACGTCGGAACAACTCCGTGAACTCAGCTTCGCTAGGATTGGTGATCTCAATCTTGAAAGGCACGCGCCGCAAAAACGCTTCGTCCACCAGGTCGTGCGGTTGCAAGTTGGTAGAGAACAGTATGATCTGTTCGAAAGGCACCACGATCTTCTTGCCGGTCGGCAGCGTCAAGAAGTCTTGTCGATTCTCCAGCGGCACAATCCAACGATTGAGCAATTCCTCAGGTGCTACGCGTTGACGACCGAAGTCATCGACCAGCAAGCTACCGCAGTTGCTCTTCAATTGCAGCGGCGCTTCGCAAATGTTGCTGCGAGGATCGTGGCGAATCTCCAGGTTATCCAGCGTCAACTCACCACCGACGACGACCGTGGGACGTTGAATACGTACCCACCGACGATCGAAGTCCTGCATGTGCAAAACGGTTGTATTGTCGACGTTCAAGGAGCCCAGGTGCTGAGGCATGGGCAAATTACGATCAGCCAGTTTGTGGTAAGCCGGATCGAACAATTTAATAATGACACCATCATCGATGATGGCATGCGGTATCCATACGCTTTCGCCGCGCAGGGCGGTGAGGCACTTGGCCAGTGTAGTCTTGCCGTTTCCCGGAGGTCCGTACAAGAAGATGCCGCCATTACCGTTAACAGCCGGGCCTAAAAAGTCGAGCCACTGACGCTCGAAGGTAATGTCCGAAAGAGCCTTGATCAGCTGTTCGCGTCGGATGGGATCAAACTGCGAAGCTTGAGCTTCCACCGAGACGATGTAGTCGGCCAGTGGCACAGGAGCTGGGCCCACGTAAGCGAAAGCTTTGCGATGCTGAATCGCTCGGTTCTGGCCATTTTCGGTCAGGCTGTAATAAAAGTCATTGAGTGGTGCGGAGCGAGCATGCGCCACGATCTGACGCGTACGTAGCGCACCCAGTTGTTGATCGAGTATTCCAAAGGGCAGTCCCAAGCGTTCGGCGATCTTGCGACCACTGGTGGTGCCAACTGCCAAGAGCACCTGGCAGATCAGCGATTCGACTAGCGTTTCGCTGACGCCTGCATCTTCCAAGCTGGTCGGCTCGGGCGGCCAGTATTGATCATCGCTGAGCACGCCGGGTAAGGCGTTACTAGTCAGTGTGGCTGAGTTACGAAGAAGGTTGGATGCGGCTAGATTCATAACTGGTTACTCTGCTTTCCCGCCCCGACGGTGGCTGGAGGCATGGGTTAGTTTCTGAGTGATACAGCCATTTCGGCGGGCGAAACGACAATCCACGCGGCATGATCACACTTCCGTTAAAGTAGGCCGCACATTAAAACTTCTGCCATGCAAAGCCGCTTAGCGCAAATATTTTGCCTAACCGCTGAGCTTGAATACCGGTTCTAACGCGCAGGTAAAGTTTGAGAGCTGCTGGAAGTGGGGACCGGCGCTGCGACAAGAGCATGGAAGTTTCAAGCCGCAGCCACTTCAATCACAAATCTAAAAAATCTCCACCGATTATTGGCTGCAGTACGTTAAGCGTGTCCTACATTACATGAGCGTTTGTAGACACCAAGATTTACTTGCAGCGCGAGATCATTCGTTTCCCGAGAAAACGCCGATCATGCAACCTTCAACACCACTAGTATTGAGCAGCCCGGTTTCTTCAGCAGAAACCCAGCCCAGCGAAGAAGCTGTGTGGATGCTGCTGCGCACCGGTGGCAGCGAAGCAGATCAACGCGAAATCCTGGTCGATCCGGTTCCCTTTTCAGTGGGCCGCCAACCTGGTTGCTGTCTCCAACTAAATTACCGCACAATCTCCGGTCACCATGCTGACTTGCAACTAGATCGCAATCAACTGTGGGTTGTCGACCGCAAGAGTACCAACGGCACTTACGTCAACGGCCGACGGATTACCGAACCGACACCGCTTCGCGAAGAAGACTTGCTGCAGTTCGCCGATGTGGCCATGCGGGTCAAGTGCGATGTGCGGCGAACAACCTGTCATACACTGCAAGAAGATGTATGTGATCAAGCCTTGGCCTTGGTCCAGTTCGATCGCTTAATGGAGAACCGCCTGGTTACTCCGTTCTATCAACCCATTGTCGATATCTTCAGCGGACGAGCTCTAGGCTACGAAGTGTTGGCACGCAGTCGCGTATTTGGTATGGAATCCTGCGCGGCCATGTTCAATGCCGCTGCGCGACTGAATATGGAAGTCGAACTGAGCCGCATGCTGCGCTGGGAAGGAGTTCGTGAAGGCTTGAACCTGCCCGCAGAGGCCATTCTGTTTGTTAACACGCACCCTTTCGAAATCTCTCGCGAAGGTTTGATCGACTCGATGGCTCAAGTACGTCACCTGAGCCAAGACGCCAAGATCATTTTGGAGATTCACGAAGCGGCCGTTACCGATCCCGCCGAAATGCGCACCATGCGCGCTCGCTTGCGAGATTTAAATATCGGTGTGGCCTATGACGACTTTGGTGCCGGCCAAACTCGCTTGAGCGAATTGGTGGAAGCACCACCCGACTACCTGAAGTTCGATATGTCGATGATACGACGCATCGATCAAGCGCCCACTGAACGTCAACGCATGTTGGGTTCGCTGGTCAAAATGGTGCGCGAACTGGGTATTGCGCCGCTGGCCGAAGGTATCGAAACCGCGGCTGAGGCCGGGACGTGCCGAGAACTCGGGTTCTCGACGGCCCAAGGATTCTACTTCGGCGCGCCAGCGCCTCTGCGACAATATTCGCCCATTCCATAAATAGCCAGACGCTTTTCCTTTCGCGGAGCGAAAGGAGACATTGTGGACGTTTTTGTCCATTTATTGCCTAAAAAAATTCTTATGGCGCGCGCTTGCGAAGTTTGCGTTGCAGCGAACGACGATGGATGCCCAGGCGACGAGCCGCTTCCGAGATGTTGCCACCGCAATCGGCCAATACGCGGTGAATGTGTTCCCATTCGGCCTGCGCTAGCGTCGGTACCGGGATCTCCTCTTCGGCTTGAGGAATCTCGATGTCGTTGCCAACCCGAGCAAACGCGTTGAGGATGTCATCGGCATCGGCTGGCTTGGGCAAAAAGTTGGTAGCTCCCAAGCGAATCGCGTCGATGGCAGTAGCAATCGATCCGAATCCCGACAGAATCAAGATCTTGGTATCGGCATGGATCTTTTTCAATTCAGGGATCAAAGCCATGCCGGGCTTGCCAGGCATTCGCAAGTCCAGCACTGCCAGATCGGTTGGCGCCTGACGAAAGACAATCAGTGCCTCGTCGTAGCTGCCAGCCACCGAGACGCGAAAGCCGCGCTCTTGAAATGCTAGAGCGAGTCGATCGCGCAACACAAAGCTGTCGTCGACCAGCATGATGCTCTTGGCTCCCAGTTCGGGAGCTACATTGACGGGTGCGGTCTCAGTCGCATTCATCATTTGGGCCCTTTATAAAAGTGGAGTCACTCATGGAACTCGTGGTCGAGTTCCTGCTTGTGGATGCAGAACGCATTGGGGTAGGAACGTGCATTGAAGTGCCTCGTCCCATAATTATACCCCTCCCCGTGCAGGTTTGCACGGTAAAGTAACCTCGGCCGTAGTTCCATGCCCAGGTTTGCTGGTGTAGGTGAGTTTTCCGCCTAGTCGATTCAAGACGTTTTGAGTCAAGTACAAACCCAGCCCCATGCCGCGACCGGGTTCTTTAGTCGTAAAGAATGGTTGACCAATGCGCTGCAAAACCTCCGGTGTCATGCCATCGCCACGATCGACCACCAAAATGCGCCACTTGTCACCTGCCAGTTCGCCCTTCAATTGAACGTCGGCTCCAGGTTGGCTGGCATCGATAGCATTTTGAACCAGGTTGCGAATGGCTTGAGCCACGGCTTGTATGGGCAGCACGGACAAGGTCGGCTTGGCTTGATCGCTCACACTGACCTGGACGCGCGTCGGCTCTCTTACTCCCAAGATAACTTCCTTGAAAAACTCTTCGACCGTCGTCTCCGTCAAACGTTCGCCCGCCGCATCGCCCGCGGCACTGGCCAATCGATCCAGTATCTGACGACAGTGGTCTAGTTCACTGCGAATGAGCGCGATGTCTTTGCCTACTGAAGGTGGCAACGAGTGTTTCTCAACTGTGCGCGACAGCTCTTTGACAACCACGGCGATCGTGGAAAGCGGCGTCGCCAGTTCGTGTCCAGCACCCGCAGCCAAAGTAGCCAGTCCCTCGAGTTGTCGAGCTCGCAGGCGTTCATCCTCGGCCGCCTGTAACTCCAGCTCGCGCTGCTTCAATTCTCCGGTGAGCATGGTAATGAAATAGGTGATCACACCACCGCAAGTTGCAAACGAGATCAATAGGCCAATGCGGCCAATTGACCAGCGCGACGATGCGCCAGTCCAACTATTTTCCAACGCTGGCAATGGATTGCCGACAAGCATCAGCGTGATCACGCAGATTACTGCACCAATCCACAGCGACCAAGCCCACACAGGCGTCAGAATCACACCGGCTACGGCTATGTTCACAAAGTAGAACAACGCAAAAGGGTTTTGTAGTGAACCGGATAAACCTAACATGCCGGTAAGGGTCAACAGATCGACCAGCATCAGGCAAGCCACCAGATGATAGGTCGGCGAATGTTTATCGTCTTTGCGATGGCGCTTGCTAATCAAGTCCAGCCAGAATGAATACACCGCGTTGGTGGCGGCGGTAAAACCGACCAGCGCTAACAGCGGCCAGATAGGCAAGGTGATGCGCATCAGCCAATGCACACCAGCGATGACACACAATTGCCCAGCGACCGCTACCCAACGCAGGTGTAGCAGCCACACCACCGACTCGAAAGTCGGATGTGGATGAGCAGTCGGACGTGTTAGGTTTGCTGATTCCATGATGCCTGGCTGACTTCTTGTTGTGCTTCGGAGCGCGGTGGTGGCAACATGGTGCGCATCAAATCTACGCACCCCAGCGGACGAGCCGAAGCGAGGACTTCACCAGCCTCAAAGCCAGCGGCATTGCCACTGGCCACCGCCGTTGCACGTACACGTTCCAACACTCGCTGCTTCTCAGGTGGAAACTGCGTCCGGTAGCAAAGTATCGACGCCAGTTTCTTGTCTAACTGATCAGAAATATCGACGGTGATTTGAGAACTAAATCCCATGTCGACCACGGATTCAAAAGCGAGCTGAAAATACAAAGACACCGGGATCGCATGTACCGGCAAGCCTTCGAAGTGCTCGTCCCACTTGGTCAGTCGCGAATAGAAAATGGCCGCTTCGGTAATCAGCATCGCTTGATAATGATCGGGCGAAGCCATCGGAGTTTTGTTGCCAAATCCAATGACGATCTTGGGCTGATAACGGCGAAATTCAGTGGCCAGAGCACAGCGAATCTCAAAGCCATCGAACAAGCGACGATTAGTGAACGGCAGGATCTTGCGTACTGTCACTCCCAACACTTTGGCCGCCTCTTCGGCTTCAGCCACCCGAATCGCCGGATCATCACAGCGTGGTGTGGGCTCGCCATTGGTCAAATCGATAATTCCAACTCGATATCCCTGGCTGGCCAGTTTGGCCAGCGTACCACCGCAGGCGATTTCCACATCGTCTGGATGGGCACCGACGGCAATCACATCTAATTGCTCTGGCGCTGGCGTGCTGGTCAAGGTAATCGTCTTTCCACTAGTCAATTCTGACATTCGATCGCGGACCTCGTTAACAAGAACTGCATGGCAAGACCCTGCGACTAAATTCATCCTAGTCAATTTTGCCGCAGGTGTCTGGTCGTAATACTGACCAAGATACGCGTTCTGACGCCCTGTGACACTCTGTCACCCGAATTCCGGCATTTATAGTTGCTATAAATGATGCAATTGTTTTCTAACCACGTGGGCGCGTCCACGTGCTTAGCAGTGCGTAGGAGGATGGGAACATGTGCCGACTGCTTGTAATCGGGCTGGTAGTGTTGATTGGACATGGTGCGGCCAGGCCGCTTGAGGCTGACGAGCCATGGCGCGACTACTTGCGTCAACGCACCCAGCACATCGAAGCACAATCGCGGCAAGCCATTGAGCAGATCAAACCGGACAACTGGCCAGAGATTCAGTTGCAGTGGCGGGCTGAATTGCAAGAGATGTTGGGCTTGTCGCCATGGCCACAGCGCACAGACCTGGCTGTGCAAACGACCGGCGAGCTCGCGCGCGACGATTATCGAGTTACCAAGTTGTCGTATCAGTCGCGACCCGGTCTCTATGTAACCGCCAATCTCTATCAACCCACCTCGGCTCCGCCTGCGAGCGGTTGGCCAGCTGTGTTGTATGTTTGTGGTCATGCCAACGTGCGCGATCAAGGCAGACTGCTAGGTAACAAGACGGGCTACCATCATCATGGAATCTGGCTGGCGCGTCACGGTCTGGTCTGTCTGACCATTGACACTATTCAACTGGGCGAGATGCATGGCGAACATCATGGCACTTACAAACTTGGCCGCTGGGATTGGATCTCGCGCGGCTTCACACCCGCCGGTGTCGAAGCCTGGAATGCAATTCGCGGCATCGACCTTTTGGAATCATTGCCAAACGTAAACAAGAATCGAATCGGTATCACCGGGCGCAGTGGTGGCGGCGCGTATAGTTGGTTCGCCGCCGCCCTGGATCCGCGCATCGCAGTGGCCGTGCCTGTGGCTGGCATTACCGATTTGCGCAATCATATTGTCGACGATTGCGTAGAAGGTCATTGCGATTGCATGTACTTCATCAATTACTTCGGCTGGGATTACAATCGTTTGGCAGCGCTCATTGCGCCGCGGCCGCTAATGTTGGCCAATAGCGATCACGATACCATTTTCCCGCTCGATGGCGTGATGCGCGTGCATCATGACGTGGCTGATCTGTACGCGCGTTTGGGCGCAGCCAATAAATTTGGTTTGCTGCTGACACCAGGTCCTCATCAAGACACTCAAGAATTACAAGTCGGCGCGTTCCGTTGGTTGCAAACCCATCTAACTGATCAACCACCGTTGGTCGAGCGGGCTGCCAGCAAAGAACTCGAAGCCCGAGATTTGCAAGTCTTCCAACAAGAGACTCCCCTTGATCAACATGTTTCCGACTTGTCCGCGTGGTTCGTGCCGTCAAATACGCCAGAGGTAACTGCCGAGGCCGGAGCGTTGGCCTCGCAGCTGGAAACGCTGCATCCCAGCCCCCTGTCCCATCAGTATCAACAGCAGGAACAAGGCAGCGTCAACCAGCTGAACTATCGGTGGTTTGCACAGCAAACTAGCGACAACGACTCTTGGCGATCGCACATGTTAATGCTCCAGGCTGGTGATTCTGCTGTTGGTGAAAACCAAAGCGTTGCCATTCATGTGGGCGCTTGGATGAAAGAACACATTGAGCCTTCGACCATCGAGACCGTACTCAAGAACGAAGCCGAGTTAGTTAGTCAATTCGCCAATGAGCCAGATAGGCTCCACATTTTCCTATTGCCACGCAGTCAACAACTCTGGTCCGCAGCAGGACTTTCGGTGCGCGAGCGAACACACTTGGAGCGACGGTTCTATTTGTTGGGCGAGTCCACCGAGACGCTAGCGCTAGCGGATATGGTGTCTCAACTAACATGGTTATCTAACCTGGCTCGTAACCCATCAGAAGATGGACTCAAACTGGCACTGCCATCGCAGTGGCAAATCATTGGGCATGGCAGACACGCTCCGCTAGCAGCGCTGGTCGCGCTGCGAGCTAGCGCTAGTGATGTAGCGTTCAAGCAAATCAAGCAGTTAGTCTTGCGCGACTATCCATACGATTGGCGCTTGGCTCCCGTCTTGCCTGGCCTGGCACGCCACCTGTCGCTGCAGAGCCTGATAGAAACTGCTCGCAGCACATTCGATGTTATCGAAAATACGACTCGCAGTCCCAGCGAAGTTGGCGAGGGCTACGACCAAAATCATCAGCTGTTAATCGACACGGCATCATGGCCACAGCAAGCCACTGGGCTGCGACTGGTTGAGCCGCAGGCCAACGGCATTACCGTATGGTGTCGAGCCACACGCTGGATGTTACCCAACTTGGGCGATCAACCCACGGTCGAGTTTGCCGATGAACCTGAGACAAAAGCTAAACAGCGTCGCCATCCGATTCTGCCTCAAGATGGTACGGCCGGTCTGCGCTACGCTGCCCCTGGCGTTTCGGCGGAACTGCGCGTACGCTATCGCCGCACGGGGTCTGAATCATGGTTAGAAACTCCGTGGACACCGGTCACTGCCCAGACCGACTACTCCCATCTATTCCGCTTGAGCGATCTCCAGCCGGACAGCCAATATGAATTGCAAACGCTAACGCGAGCGTTGGGTGACCAGGAAATCAGTTCCACTCAGTCAGCCAGCTTTCGAACATGGCCTTTGCCAGATGCGAGTCGCCATCTGCGCATAGCGATCGGGACTTGCCAAGAGTTTGAAGATCGCGATGGCGAACATGGCATGGATTTGTATCGTACGCTGCTGCATCGAAAGACCGATGTATTTATCCTGGCGGGCGATGTTGTCTATTACGACAAGCTCGCTCGCAGCGCTGCGTTGGCTCATTATCATTGGCAGTGCACTTACTCTTTGCCCACGCATGTCAACTTTCATCGCCAGGTGCCGACGTTCTTTCTGAAAGATGACCACGATACCTACGTCAATGACTCTTGGCCGGGACAATACTTGCCTTGGACGCGCGAGTTTACCTTCGCCGATGGGCAACGCATCTTTCGTGAGCAAACCGGATTACCAGCGATCCCTTATCGTACAGTTCAGTTAGGACGTGACCTCCAACTTTGGCTGATGGAGGGACGCGACTTTCGTGATCCAAATTCCAGCGAAGATGGGCCCGATAAGTCCATCTGGGGTCCGGAGCAACTGACGTGGCTTGAAGATTCGCTGGCACAATCGCAGGCAACCTTCAAGGTTATTGTCTCACCCACGCCGATTGTGGGACCCGATCGCGATAACAAAGGCGACAACCATTCCAATTCAGCCTTCACCGCTGAGGGAAAACACGTACGACAACTGTTGAGTCGATTTGAAAATCTGGTTGTCGTGTGCGGTGACCGGCACTGGCAATACCACAGTCGCGATCCAGCCACTGGGCTTAACGAATTCTCCGTCGGACCGGTGACCAACCGCCATGCTGGTGGCTGGGACCCCGACGACTTCCGCAGCGAGATACACCAGTTCCTGCGCGTGGGCGGCGGCTATTTGGAACTGGAGTTGGACGTCGAGCGCCAACCCGCTCAACTGCGTCTGACACACCGCGATCCTTACGGCGAACAAAAACACGAGTTTGTTTTGAGGAGTAAGGAGTAGTGACCGTCACCTCCCCCGGCGCAGCTGGGGGAGGTCGCAGACAAGGCGTTAGCCGAAGTCTGCGGGAGGGGGCAGAGCACCAGGCAAGACACCTGCGGTACCAATCATCTCTACTGCCAAGACCCCTCCCGAATCTCGCACGGCTCGATTCGACCTCCCCATGCTGCGCATGGAGAGGTGACCGTCCACCTTACACCTTACACCTTATTTCCCCATGCGTTAAGGTTTACGCAAGCCACACTGCAGGCATGCTCGCGTAGAAACTCAACGGCGCCACCCGGCAGATTCGATCTACACCGAAAGCCGAGAGAATTCCGCGCGGACGGACCATTCGCACTATGGTGCATAAACGCTTGCATTTGATACTGAACCTAACTGTCTGCGTGAGCCTCTGCGCGCTCGGCAATCAGTTGGCGTTTGCTCAAGCGGTAAAGTCTGCGCAAGTTAACCAGACCGCAGTCGCCAGTCGTAGTGGGCTAAAGCCTGATCCAGTCCAGGTAGTTGAATTCGAAAAGGTTGCCGAGCAACTGCGGGCGGATGAACCGGTGGTTAGGCTGGCCGGGTTGGATGCAGGACACAGGCTGGAAGCCAATAATTCACACAGGCTGGAAGCCTATGCCACAGACAGGCTGGAAGCCTATGCCACACTTAGTGGGCACCAGGTGGCTTGTCAGGCTGCATGCTGTTTTCCGCTAGCCAAATTGCTCGAGCAACGGGCGGTGACCCTGCTGTTGGAGGCTGAGAAGTGTCGGCGTAGCGATGAAGAGTTAGCCAATCTGCAAGCCGCATTCTTGCGACGCCAGGCGGCCTGGCAACGCGATGTGGCGGCGGCCAATGCGCTGCGTGCCTACTACTCGTGGATCGCCAATCGACGGCAGTTGGAAATTGTCGATGAAGCGCTGCAGTTTCAACAGCAGCAAGTCGCAGTGCAACAGGCGCTTATCGACAAAGGCGTGTCGATTGCCGACCCCACGGAACTCGTGCGTCAGCGGCTGGAACTGTTGGACAAACAAGTGCAGTTGCAAGCTGCCGATGGTCAGCTGGCCTCGGCGCTGTTGCGTTTGACCTGCTGTGCCAGCGATCTGCGGACCGCAGTCGTGGAGGGACTGGATATCCAACCACTGCCGATCGATTGTGATCGCTTGCGAACTTTCGCCCTGGAACATCGCCAGGATTATCAAGCGCTCGTTCAGTTGTGTCAGTGTTTGACCAGCGAAACCGTGCGGGGTGTGGCCAGCATGTTAACACCATTGGTGGGCGCTGGAGTGAACATGCCAACGCTGAAAATGCCGTCGCTGAATTTATTTGAGAAGCTGTCGATTGCGATGCATGGTGACGAACTACTTTCGCAAGTTCGACAAGAGTTGCGACTGGCCGTCCAAGCGTTGCGTTTGCGCATTGAGCAAGATGTCTGCGATAAGTGTGCGGCCCTCCACACGGCTTACGAGCGGGTGGAGATCGCGCAGGCAGTTATTGAGTCATGGAATCAACGCATTGCGGCCCTGGAGCGTTTGGAGCAACTGGGCGATGCACGCGGGGCCGAGATGAGCCTGGCACGCAGCCAACTCTTAACGGCTCGTTCCACGTTGGTAACTCGCCAACTGTCTGCCAAGCTGGCCGAAATCGACTTGGCGGAGGCCGTGGGCCAGCTTTCCCAGCGATGTTGCCAAGGCGAGGCCTGGCTGGTGCGTTAGCTCGTCGGCAGACGGCTACTCCAAGTCCAGTGACGGTCGCTAGTCATCTGGACATCTTCGGCCTGGATGCCGTGTATGGCTACCAGGGCTCGGATTTCTTCCAATGTTAAGGCAGCATGTAATGAGTTGCGAAACATGGCCTGAGCTTCGGGCGTTTCACCGCCGGTGATGCGCTCGACCAGTTCGTCAATTTCTGCTTGCGAGTTCGGACGTGCCAGGTCGCGGAGGAAGATGCGCCCACCGGGGCGCGTCACGCGGACGATCTCAGCGATGGCCGACTGCGGTTCGGGCAAGTGATGAATCAAACTATTCGAGATGACCGTATCAAAAGTCGCGTCATCGATTTTGAGGTCCTTGGCATCGCCATGATGCAATTGGATGCGAAAGTCCATCGAATTGACCGAAACGTTGTAGCGGGCGACATCCAGCATGCTCACCGCCCCATCGCTGGCCAGCACGCGACACTGGGCAACGCGACGACACAACTCGATAGGAATACGGGCTGTACCGGTACCTAGATCGAGAATGTCGTGACCGATATCGCCACCGGAGAGTAGATCATCTACGAAAATTCGATTGACATCCGCATGGTCCATCTGGTCATAGGTGACCGCTTCCTGCGGATCGTCCATCAATTCGGGTTCAAGTTGCCTGGTCAGTGACACTGAAGAATACTTCCAACTCTAGAGTATTGTCTCCTTTTGCTCCGCAAAAGGATCATTGCACTGCTACCGGCTGCTCCGCAAACAGAATTTGATTTGCTACGGCTGCGCCGCAACAGGTCCTTGCCTTTCGCGGAGCAAAAGGAGACAGATGTTTATCGCCGCGACCTGCGTATTATGTCCGAAGTTGGATCCAGTGCAAACACTTGGTCAACTGCGCTCCAGGCTATATTGGCAAGCCCTTCGCCTTCGCCGGCTGCGCGTGTGGCCTGAATTCCTCGTGCGTTAATCGCGTTGACCACTTGCAGGACATCCAGGCCGCTTACGTTTCCGTCGCCGGTGAGGTCGAATGCTAGAACAAGGTCGGTGGTATTGACCGTTGAGACCGCGAGTGTGTTTTGGCGAGACGTGCTATCGGCGGCATTGATGTAGTTGACAATCTGCAAGACGTCCAGACCAGAGATGATGCCATCTCCGTTGAAATCATGAGCGGGGTTGCCTTCGCCAGCGCCCAAACTTCCCACAGTGTTTCCGAGAGTGGCCGCGGTGATGTTTTCGACCTTCAGTCCCCCGGCTTCGCCATACAGCAGGAATTCATAGCCGATGCCAATGGCCGCCGAGATGCTCAGCGAAACTGGCTGGTCGTCTGTGACCCGCACGCGAAAACGCACGACATCCTGCGGTTCCGCCGAGTCGGTCGTAGCATCACCAAAGCCGCCCAGCGTCACGAATCCATTGGCTTTGGGCGTAGCCATGCGTCCATTGATAAAGTCGTTGAGATACTCTGGTTCGCCTACAACGGTCAAGTTGCTGCTGTTGAAAGTCACATCAAAGTAGGCGGCAAAGACGCCTTGAGCAAACGTGCGCTGGTCTTGCGCACTGAGGACGACCCACACCTCGTCGCCCGCCTGCGGTTGGTCAACAACTTGTCCGTTACTATCCTCCAGCCGCGCGAGTATCTTGGCGCGAGCATCGCTGTGTTGCGGCGGAGTGGGAGTTGGGTTGTAAACTTCTATGTTCGCGCGAATGGTGGTGACTGGGCCTCGGTTGTATTGATACTTGACCATGACTGGATGTATCTGGCTGGGCGCATCTGCAGGCACGCTAACGGTCATTTGCCCATCACTGGCGACAAAGGCTGTAATCCCTTGAGGAGCTTCGACCGATACGACAGTGAACAGAGCTGGGTCCCAGCCTGCTAGCAAGTAGAACGTCGAGGTTTCACCCGGCGAAAGTTGTCGATAAAAATAGATGTCCGCCGGTTGGGTAAAGAAGACTTGCCCGACAGAATGCTTCAGATCATTCACCTTCTGTGCGATAACGGAGTTGTTGGTTATCGAGAACAGATGGCCGTCATATACAAACGTGCGGTTAACCGCTTCAGGATAAGCAATGGTCTCAACGGCCCGTAGAGGATCAGCCGCAGTCAGGTCGATCCTTAGAATTGGCTGACGAAATGCATTCGGTGAATTCAGGTCCACCGAATTGACGACCGAGCCCAGCGTCAACAGTCCGGTCTGGGCATCATAGTTGACCGCTAGTGCATCGACCTGGCCCCACAGCGACATCTGAGCATCTGCGCTCACCCAGCGATCGATGACGCGAGGATTAGTCAAATCGCTGGCTTCGTAGAGCGACACCTGCACTCTATTGCCCCAGCTTTCCGATGAATTTGCTTCGTAACCGACTCCAATCCAGTGAGTCTCATCAATCTTCTGGAGATAGGTGGTGAATCCAGGAATCACCAGTTCGCTCAGTTCGCGAGGATTGGTCGGGTCGGAAAGATCGATACCATGTAGCGGATCGAATCCCCAAGGAACTATGGCTATGTTCTCGCCGGTCGTCACTAGGGCACGCTCACCATCGAAGTACGCGCTCAGCAATATTTGCTCGGGTGCAATATTCTCGAGCTTTCCGAGAACTTTCCAGTCGCCCCCCGAATTACCGATAGTGTAGATATCGGCTCCTAAACTGCTGCGCCCCGCTATTCGCAATACGCCATTGTGTTCGTTCATCCAGCGAGAGTTCAGTATCGAAATCGGTACCACGGTACTATCAACTAAACTAACTTCACCGTCGGCAGTCAAGTTGAATTTGTAGATCTCGGTTTCGATTGCAAACGGACGCCCGATCCAACTTTCGTGGGAAAAGTTATTGACCCACAGTTGAGGAACCGCGCCATACAAATAGAGCGTGTCCCCTGTCACGTAGGTGCTGACATCACTGATGCCAATGAGCAGTTCTGTGCCAATCAAGCTTGGTGTCGCAGTGCTGATGTCCAGTCGCACGACGGACGTACGCCATTGCAATTGCTCCGCACCGATAGCCACGTCTTCCCATGTGCCTAAATCCTGGGATGAAGCATCAGTGCCCTTTTGATAATTGGGCAATATGGCTGAATAGATTTGGTCTCGGTTGCGGGCCAAATAAGTGCTGGCTGATTCAAAGCGGTCGATGCCATCGCTGCCTTTCGCGTGAGCAACTTCGGGCAAGATCAGTGCATTAAAACTGTTCGTAACCAGTGCCAGTCGTCCATTGTGCAATCGGGCCGCCACCTGCTGCCCATCAAACTGAAAGCTGGCAATCGACTGCGGTGCAAGTCGGTTGGTGATGTCAAAGATTTCGACCTGCGTACCGCCCAACCATCGCTTGTTTTGTGTGCCGTACAAAGTCTGCTCTATCGTAACGCTGGACAGACGCACCAGCCGATTACCGCTAACAAATAGGCTAGAGCCGTAGGTGCCCTCGATGGTTTTGAGGGCGGACGTCATGTTGGCAGGGTCTCGTACATCCACGACGGCAATACCTTCGCTCGTCGAGATATACAGAAATCCATCGGCTGTCACCTCGAACATATCGCCTTCATCGACCCCGACAGTTTGCACGTTGGTCATGCCAGTTGTGGCAGATGAGGTGTAAGCTAGTGAGTTTGAATCGGCGGACAGGGAACGGAATTGAATGTTCTGTTCGCTGTCGAACATCAAGGGGTAAGCCAGTTGATACCCTCCCCCTACTTCATTCACTGGCTTGTCGAAAACGCCCTGCCAGTACTGAGTTACCAATGTTGCTAGCTTGGCATCCAGTTCGGCTCGTGAGCCGAATTGCTGCAACTGGTTGGATTGGCCATCGGCGGACCATTTTGAGTTGACGTAGGCAGCCAGTCGCTCAGAAGGTGTTTGCTCAATCGCGAAGATTGGCGGAGAGACCATTAAGTCGCCAACAAAAAGCTCGCGTCGTTCGAACGTTTCTAATCGCAAAGCCTGGCGAAGTCCGCGAAGTTTTCTACTCATCATATCACCGAGTCGGGCTAGGGCCGCCTGAGGGAGGAGGCAAACAGCATGGTCCCAAACTACGACTGTTTGGTACGCATTATAACTGAGCGCAGTATGAAATCGGCTCCGTTGCTTCTCTATGGTCGATCGTTCCCGCCTCTGTTACGCGAAAGCCACTGAAAATGCCAGATATCGGTAACCTGACGGTCACGTGCCCACCTCTATTGGGTGGTGTGTTATTCCTCTTCATCCTCAGCCAGACGGATTTTCCCACGCGCAATGTAGCCGGCGCGACGTTTGGCGTAGGCCTGGGAAGTCGGCAATTGGTCTGCCAGCCATTGTTCCAAGTCCTCCGGCGGTGGCTGATTAGGATCGATGCGCTCGACCAAGCGCTCCATAAATATGCGGCACCAGCCACAACCGGTCCCTGCCCCCTGACACTGGCTGAGCAAGCTAGCCCGCCGCACCTTGTGCACGCGAATGTAGTTCATGACCTTACGCCATGAAACATGAAAGCACATACACAGTTCATCGTCAGGTTGCATAGTGATTCTTTGTGATCAGGTGAACGCGCTCACGTGCTTTGAGCCGCATTCCAGATCAGCTCGCGGCCGATGCGACAGGCCATCAGAAAATCTGGGATGTCTAGGGATTCCGAAACGGTATGCACGTCGCGTTGGCCACAGCCCAGCGTGACCGTAGGTATGCCATGGCGGACGAGCCAATTGGCATCTACACCACCATTGGTAACGGCGAGCGTGGCTTGCCCACCGAGCGTCGTGATCGCGCCGATAGCTGAGGTGACGACTGGTGAATCCTCGTCTAGTTTGAATGATTCATAATCGACGCGGCGCGTGACTTCGGCCTGCACGGCGATACCGCTATCGCTTTTGATTTGCGACGCAGCATTCATGAATTCGGTTTCTATGGTTGAAGCAATCGTATCGCGAAACTCGGCGTCGTGACTACGCGCTTCGACGTCGATCTCGACGCGCTCGCAAACGACATTGGTGGCGGCGCCACCTCGAATGACTCCGATGTTGCTGGTGCCCTGGCGTTTGCCTTTGCGCACCAGTCCTAGCCAACCGCCGCGCTGCAGGGCGGCAATGGCCAGCCCGGCGGCGCTGATGGCACTTGCGCCTGCTTGTGGAGCTAACCCGGCATGCGCGGCCAGTCCGTGCAGCACGATCTTTAGCTTTTCACCACCGGTGGCACCGATGGTCAACTTCAACGGACTTCCGCCATCAAAGTTATAGGCCATCGCTACATTGCCAAGCTTGGCAGGGTTGAGACTGCGACTGCCCTGCAGTCCAATTTCTTCTTGCACAAAGAAGCACAACGTAAGTGGCGGCATGGGGCGACCGCTTTCCAGAGATTCGACCAAGGCGATCAACACGGCGGCTACTCCGGCCCGATCATCAGCGCCCAACCCGGTATTCTTGTCAGCCGAACGGATCACCGTCCCTTGCCGTTTGGGTTGGCAGCCCACGCATATCGGCACCGTATCCATGTGAGCCGAGAGCATGATGCGCGGTCGCCCTCGAGAGCCAGAGAGTTTGACAATCAAGTTGCCGATCGCGCCGGGGCGAGGCGTCTTCTTATGAGCCGTGTCGTAGCTGATCGCGCTGGCCGGCACATCGTAACTGCTCAGAAACTCGGTGATCGCTTCCGCGACTTGCGTTTCTTCGCAACTCGTTCCGCGAATGGCCATTAATTCTGTTACCAGCCGGATTGCGCGCGCTTCGTTCATGGTGTTGTAGTCTCCGTGCACATGGACATGTCCATGTGCTCACAGCAAATGCTGTGCTTTGATTTCGAGATACTTGTTTACCAGGGGTGAGGTCATTTCTTCGGGAAATACATCCAGCGCCAAACAGCTATGGGCCTGCATGCGGCGAATGACATGGTGACGCCACAATAGCAGTTGGCTGGCCGCGGCACTGCGATATAGGACACTCTCGTCGGGTGCCGGATTGTCCGCGTACTGAAATAAACTGTGATCGCGCAACAGCACCAGCAGCGGCAGATGGCAACCAATCAAATTGCCCATATAGTTCTGAACCTGGTCAGCGTTCACTTGATCGATGATGTTCGTGACCAACACTACTAAAGAGCGTCGCCGACAATGAGTCGAAAGATACAAGAACGCTTGATCAAAGCGAGATTGCACCAAACGTGGAAACTGATTGAAACCGGCGTGCAGCAGACGATTCATCTGTCGCTTGCCGCCCACGGGCGGTACATAGTTGTGGATATGATCAGAAAAACAGATCAGGCCTACAGAGTCGCCTTGGGCCAGAGCCACATAACTGAGCAGCAGAATAGAGTTCAGCGAGTAGTCGATCAAGCTGAGACCTTCGTATTGATTGGTCATCATGCGTCCGCAGTCGAGCAGGAAGATGATGCGTTGACTTTGATCTGCCTGAAATTGTTTTACCGTTAGCTTCTGGCGTCGAGCCGTACTGCGCCAATCAATGTGTTTGTAGTTATCGTCTTCCTGATAATCTCGCAGACGTTCGAAGTTGTTTTCCTGGCCAGCTCGTCGTGTCTTGCGAACACCGATCAAACTGAGGCGTCCGGTTCTGGCCAGCAAAGCGTATTCGCTGATCTGCTGGATATTTGGATAGACGTGCAATGTTCCAGGAGCAGGCAATTTGCGGGTGCGAGTCCACAATTCAAGTCGACTAAGCAGGCCTAGATACACATGCTCCAGCAGAAACTCGCCGCGTTTGCCGGGCATCAAGCGATGGTGCAGCACGGTCCGTGTACGAGGTTGCAAAGTACACTTGTGCAACGGCGGATCTATAACCAGGCCGTCGGAAGCATCGTCGGTAACCTTTAGTTTCAGCTGCCGCGACCCGCGATAAACCATCGCCAGTTCCACCGGATGCCAGCCACCCAGCGAAGCCACGCGAGCCATCGTGCGCTGGGCATCCAAACTGGCGAGTTTCGGAATGCTGAGTAAATCAACGACCGCCAGTACAACGACGGCAGCATCCAATCCCGCTACCAATATCCACCACCAGGCGGGCATAACCGGCAAGACTAACGTGGCGATCACAGGCAGTGAAAAGACTGCCGCCAAACGCCGCGTAGGAAAGGTCCTAGTCAATAGAATCAACAGCACCAGCGGGACCAATGCCAGTATCATCACCGACCACGGCGTGATACCCAGCTGCTCGAAACTAAAGGCCTCTGGAGCGTTTTCCATTGTGCTTTCTTAAGGAATGCGGCGGCCGAGTCGCCGCTTTGATGTTTGGACAGTCATCG
Organism: Rania fehmarnensis; assembly: GCF_056494185.1. Lineage (NCBI taxonomy): Bacteria > Pseudomonadati > Planctomycetota > Planctomycetia > Pirellulales > Pirellulaceae > Rania > Rania fehmarnensis. Next base: position 7,263,747 of record NZ_CM151398.1, on the reverse strand, counting down.
TGTTCAGGTTGATGGACGTAGCACAGGCCAATTGGGCGTGCCTTCTGCCATCCACTCCCAATACTCACGAGCGGGGGACTTCGATACTTCTTACAAGTTGTCGCAGTTGGTCATCGACTTTCAGGCCTTCGACTTCGGCTTCGGCGGTCATGATGACGCGGTGCCGCAGCGCAGGCAGCACAATTTCAACCACGTCGTCGGGGATCGCATAATCGCGACCACGCGCGGCGGCCAAGGTGCGTGCACCTTGCATCAAGGCCAAGCCCGCTCGTGGCGAGGCTCCCAAATGAAACGTGGGCCATTTGCGAGTCTGGCGCACCAACTGGTTGATGTACGTGACCAATTTGGGTTCGACGCGAATGTTGGCGTTCTGGGCAGAGATAGCCAGCAACTCTTCGGGCGAAGTGATCGGTCGCAGTTCGGTCGCCAGTCGTTGGTTCAAGTCGATCATCTGGCTGTGCAGCGTGAGGATGCGTTCTTCTTCTTGTTCGCCGGGATACTCAACTACCACTTTGAACATAAAACGATCCAGTTGAGCTTCAGGCAAATTGTAAGTGCCTTCGCTTTCGATCGGGTTTTGCGTGGCCAGCACCAGAAAGGGTCGTTCCAATTGATGGCTAGTGCCATCGACCGTCACGCGATACTCCTGCATGATCTCCAGCAGAGCGGCGTGAGTTTTTGCAGGCGAGCGATTGATCTCGTCGGCCAGTAGTAGCTGAGTAAATACTGGCCCGGGCCGAAAGCGAAATTCTTGAGTGCGCATATCCAATAGAGGCGCGCCTGTGATATCGCTGGGCATCAAGTCGGCAGTAAATTGAATACGGCCAAAGCGGCATCCCAGGATCGTGCCCAGCGAACGCACAAAGAGAGTCTTGCCCATCCCCGGCAAACTCTCAATCAAGATATGGCCGCCGGACATCAAGGCCACGAGGGTCGTGAGCACCAGTTCTTCTTGCCCAATAAAAATCTTGTGAAGCTCTTGAGAAACGGTTTCGAACACTTCTTTGGTGGATCGCATCGGTGCCTGTTCTACGAGCAAGAGATTGCGCTGATTGAAAAATGAATCATTGGTGATTTACGGTTTGTCCGCTTGATTGGCAACTTGGGTCGGTGTCGTGGCCGATTGTAACCAGTTGGGCAGCGACTCGCCGCGCACTATTCGCAAGTAATCGGCCGATAATTGAGCGGCGAACTGAATATCGCGCGTGCGCGAGAGCATTAATCCTAACGCCTCAGCATGTTGTCCGAAGTCGCTGGTCGAACTCTCGGGCAGTTTTTGAGCTCGACCATAAATGGGAAACAAGGCCAGGCATATAAGGACGCCCAACAGAGCCAGGTGGGCCATTAAAATGTTCAAGGGCCACGTGATCAGCACGCTCAAACCGGCGACCTGGTCTTCATCGTCAGGAACTTGGCTGACTTGAATGCCCGAATTAAATGGCAGAAAAGCGACTCGGCTACCGGGCTCCAACTGACTAACCAGGTGTGAGGTCAAATTCATAAAGTGCGGCTCGACCAACATCGCATTCAGTAGCGGCGCACCGTTGGCTAGCAGCAGAATACGACTGCCTTCAAACCGCTCATTGGTCAGTTCGGTTACCAAAGGCGTGCCGTCTTCGCCCGACAATAATACCTCTGCTTGGCTGGTCTTGTCCCATTCGCTTTCCCAAGTTTCATCGTCGTTGATGTCGGTATAAGTCCAAAATGAGGTGAAGACCGTGGGTTTGTCTTGGTTCTGCTTGGTGGTGCGGCGTCGGAACGTAGGGAAGGGAAAGGCGGGCGTCATCGTACTGGTGCGCCAGGTGGGTGGACTGGCTTGCAGTTCAGGATCGACTGTATCCAAATAAACACGCACGGGCCAACTGGCCGCGTCGCCCATCAAGTGACTAAGCGGTCCTTCGAACTGGGTGATCGTCCGCGCGGGCTGGGAACTGCGCAGAGTGAACCAGCGACAGAATACATCCTCGTCTACGTTTGAATACAACTCGCGATCCAATTGCGATTGAGCCCGGGCCAAATCGAATTTCGCCCGGGCGGCCTTTTCCGGTGGCTGCGCATCCAAAGTCTTGCCGTAGACGTAGGTTTCAGCAGCGAAATCGCGACCAAAGTACAGGATGGTTCGTCCTGGTTTATCGGCCAGCCACTGCTCCATCCAGTCACGAGCTTCTTTGGCCGGCGGCGCGAAACCGTTACCGACCAAGATCAGACAATCCACGCGTTTCAGTCGGGGCGATAAACGCGAGACGTTCATCACCCGCATTCCCGATTGCATGCAGAGTTTTTCGAGAACCCCTAAGCCGTTCACACTATTGAGCTTCTCGGGATACTCGGTTGATCCGTAGCTGGTCGGAATGTTGGGCATGCCACACCCGGCCAGCAGGCTGGCGCAAAACAATACGGCTGTCACATAGCAGAGCAACCGACTGACCGATGTTAAGCGAAGGGACCTCCCTACCGATTGGTTCATATACGTGACACCTCTTGTGTACCAGGTGCCGGGGAGCTGTTGATAGCAGTGGCGGCTTGGGCTGCAATTTGCGCCTCCATGATCATGGCGACTTCGCGGTGAAATTCATCCAGCGATTGCCACAATCTCATAAACCGAGCTTGATCGATATCGTGCCGACCAAAGTACACATCTTCGAAAGCCAGAACAGCTGGCGTCAAGAAATCACGCAGCCGTCGATCGGCGCCTAGTTCCAGCAGGTACATGCGATTGGTCTTACCGCGATGCAGCACCAGTTTGCCAGCTCGATCCAACGCCAACAGCATGTAAGCGTACAGAAACGATACTGCAGAATTATAGTCTCCCGCTTTGGCCAACTGCCGAGCGCGTTCCAATGGATCGCGCATCTCTTCGACGGCGGCAAACGGCAGATCGACCACCCGCGTGGGATCGATCTCAATTTGATTGAAGCGCTTGGGCGAAAGCTTACTTCGATCCCAGCTCTTCATTGAAATGGAGGCTAACAGCAGCGCCAAACCAATAAGCGCGATACCTAAAATCACCCAGACCAAGGCGCCCAGGCCATCGCCCAATCCGGACCAGTTTACTCTGGCTGCTGGTGGTGGTGTCGGCTTGGTTGCTTCTGGCGCTGCTTCCCAACCGGTGGAACGCATCGCATCGTCAAACTCGTTGGATACCGGCGGTGGACGATAAGCAACCTTTTCCGAATCGAACCACGGGCGACCTTTGAGAGTTTCGATTGCCCGCTGCTGCCGCTCTTGTGAATTGGCCGCCCGCTTGGTGCAACCGGCTAGCAGCATGCCTGCGACTAACATCAGCGTCATCAATACTGCGATGCGCATGTGGTGCAGCGCGTGCGGCCTATGCGTCGTGCGTGTGGCGCCTGTCAACGTAGAAGGATTCATAGGGCGGGTACCTCTTCATCCAGAGGTTGGCCTTCCGGAGTGATATTCATCTGAGCCAGGATGCGGCTGCGTTCGGCTTTTAGTTGCAACTGGACTTCCCAGCCTTCCAAACGAATGCGCGAATCGAGATAGGTAAGAAATCGAAACACGGTGGCGTAGATGCTGGCCAACCACATCATCAAGGGTAGTACGATCGTCAGCAGCATGTGATTGGAAAGCACAGAATTGAGAAAGTCGATCTTCGTTTGACGAATGCCGACAAAATCTCCGACCAACGTCACTGAGTAGAAGATCCAGACCAGGGCGGCAGTCACGATACCGCAGGTCATCAGCCTACCAATGGAATCGCCGAGTATTGGAGTGTGCAAACTGCTGGAGCGACGCCAGTAACTTAGCTCTAGTTTCTTGCGGGCCTTCAGCCTGCAAGTTTCCAGAGCCAGGATCTCGGGCGCATAGGGAGCGGCCCCTCGCCGAAGCGCCGCCCAACCGCAGCAGCATAGCAGCAACAATACAATTTCAACGAAGGGGTCAAACGGTTCGTCGTGACCAATGAATAGCTCCAGTACTAATCCGATCAAGCCCGCCCGCAAAACACCCAGAATCAGGACTGCCCGCCACGCGATAGGTTTGAGTTCCTTGAGCAATTGACGATACGACAGTTCTTCGAAGAAAATCACTTTTCCGATCAGCAGCGTAGCCGGGAGCGAGGCCAAGGGATACTCTAAAAACCACAGTGCAATTAAATGCATCAAGTAGCGATTGTGCGCAGCCAGTTCCGGTTGCTCTAGTTCGGAAAGTGCGTATTGCCCCTGGGGGCCAATCATCCATGCGATTAGGGCGACGTTTAAAAAAATGAGCGGCAGGCCCAACAGAGCGCTGCTGGTCAATAGCGGTCGCCAGTACCGGCGGATCACGAGCAAACTCAGATCCAACAGTTCCAGTGTCGAGCGCCCCCGAATGGCAATTTCAGTCTTGTCCAATTGCACGTTCGGGCTCCGGATAACCTAGGACCGCAAAATAGAACATCAGCAAGGTGCTGGAGCCGATCAACCACAGTGCCTTTAATCCATAAGGCAAGTTACTGGGCGATATAAATCCTTCCGTCAGCGCCGCCAAAAAGAACAACACGCCAGCCACGCTGATAATCGGTATCGCCCGCTTGCCTTCGCGATGAAACGAAGCGGTGCGGGTTAAACCGCCAGTAAACAGCCAGCCGCGAATACCGATGCGCAGACCAATGCCAGCTGCCAGAGCGATGGCCGTCAATTCAAACGCACCGTGAGCTGTCACAAACTCCATAAAGCGTTCACCACCATCCACGTCGCCCCGAGCCATAAAGCCAAAGGTCGAGCCCAACAAGACCGCATTGAAGACGGTGGCAAATAGCCCAGGCAAAATCAATGGTCCCAACGCAAAGCATTGAAAGCCGATACCAGTATTGTGCTGGATGTAATACGCGGCCATCATCAGGCTCGTGCCCGGCGACCTACCCATCTCTTGGCCGAAGTCTTCCTGTAGCTGTTGGGTCGCATCTGGACCAAGCACTTTTTCACCAAACAACTCAAAAGTTTCTTGATCGTAGCTCAGATAGGCAGAAAGCGCAAAGAGTCCAAAGAACAGCAGGCTGGTGACTTGTATACAAGGATCTCGATAGATTTCACGCGGCACTACTTTGAAGGCCAGATCGAACCAGCGTCGGTATTGAAAACGCTGCGAGGCGTAAAGTGTATTGTGAGCGCGGCCGACCAGTGCATGCAGATACTCGACCATCGAAGGCGAAAGTTGATACTGTTCCGCCATCGCTAAGTCCGCGCAAGCGCGACGATAAAGTTCAGATAGCTCGACCACTTGGCTAGCTGGTCGTTTGTATAATCCGCCGCTGGTTACCAGACCCAGAAGTTCCTCTAATCGATCCCAGTCGGCTCTACGCTTGGCAATGGTCTCGGCCAGTAAGCTCATAACGAACCTCCACGTTTTGTATCCAGCGTTTCACGGGGCGGTACGATTGAAGCAGGCACTATGTCTTCGTCTTCTCGCGCAAGACTATCAAATGCGGTATTATCCGACGCGACTTTTTCCGGAATAATGTCAGCATCTAAAATGTCGGCAGTCAACACTGCCGCAGTTGATGGTGCGGCCTTGGCCTGGATCTTGATCGACTGGTTTTGCTGGCTTGTAGGCAGTTGGCCTTTCTTTCTGGCCGCAGTGATTTTAGCCAATCGCTGATCTTCGCTTTGATAAATGCGGACGTAGATGGCACTAAGCAAGAGGTCGGCGCTGGTGTCATCGCGCATCTCGAACTGTTTTAGTAGTGGTTGAGCCAGGTGGCTGGCCAATTCCTCGCGACGTTGCGTGTTGATAAACGTGCGACGCTCCATATAGAGTGCCGTTGCTCGGGCCAGGGTCCGACTGACTTGAAAGGTAGGAGGGATCATCTCGGCCAGCGCATACGCCAGAGGATCTTCGGGCTGGAGATTGGTGTTGTACCCGCGTCGCCCTTCCCAAACCACCATCGTATTGGCAGCCAGGTCGCCGATGCGTTGCATGCGCGTCGTCAGCGTCATGGCCACCAGTCCCACCAGGCACGTCGGCAACAGCGCGATCGGTGGCGCACTGGGCATCAACAGCGTTAGCGTTAAGGGTGGCGCGAAATCACACATCCGCAGCAGATTGCGGAGGGCAGCTTGCGAGCCATTGATCGGTCGACCATCGGCCGAGATGACTCGCAACGAACAAACCATCTTGCCAACCGTGCGACCGTTGAAGTGTGACTCCATGTAAGTTCCATAGAGCCAACTGAGCACAAAGAAACCCAACAAGGCAGCGGTCATCATCAGCGGTCCCGAGGCCCCCAAGGGCATACCGACCAACGCACTGATGAACACTACCAATGCAAAGACGGACGCGCGCAGCGCAAAGTCGACCAGGAAGGCGGGCACGCGCTGGAACGGGCCTGCCACCATATATTCAAACTCGATGTTTTCCGGCGTAACCACACGTACGACACAGTCGATCTTTCGATGGTGTTGATGCATGTGTCCAATTGTCCCACAAGAGCCAGCCCCGTGCAAATCCGGTCGCGTTTAACTTTTGCATCGCAACTCAAGGTCAACGCGCGGCAATCGTACTTACGTTTGTGTGCGGTCCAACTTTTCTTCGGCGGCGCTGGCTCGAATGTAGTTGGGTGAAAGTTGCTGGGCCGTGACGCATTTGCCGTCCCGAAAGATCTTGGAACCCAAGTGGGCGACTTGTTGAGCCAAGGGTTGCCACAACTCGGCTGCAGCCAGCTGGACATTAACAGATTGAAATTTCCAGTAGCTATCCAGGGCTGAGCCGCTGACCCATACGGTTTCGTCCCTAGAGGATTCAGCCGATGGGCTGGCTGCCGATCGGCCCTGCCACGGGCTCTGCAGCCACAGGTCAGCATCACAGACGCGGGACGACTGGTCTTCGGTTAGTTGTTGCGATTGACTGGACCCGACCAACCAAGCGGAAGTGAATACCTGTTTGCGAAAGGCATTGATGGCAGCCACCAGCCGCAAGCTGGTTGAAGAAGTCGAGTCTGATGACCAGTGGTTTTGCGCGAAGCGCAGAGCGATGGCTGCCAAAGTGTCGACTGGCGCGATTGGAATTTTATGTGCCCAGCCCAGTATCTTGGCGGTGGCCAGTCCGACGCGCAGCCCGGTGAAAGAGCCTGGTCCGTTGGTCACGCTGATCAGTTGCAACTCGGCGGGTTTGACTTGGGCGTGCTGCAACACGTTTTCAATCGTGGGAGCGAGAGAGCGAACGCTACCCCCGGCGTGGGGCAAAATCTGCTGTACAACCAGTTGTTCCTCTGTGGCATGGGCTTCCAGCCCGTGTTCGCATTGCGCACTTTCAGTAACCAGCAAGGCAACTGAGCCGCCTAGGGAAGAACATTCAATGGCCAAATGCCAGCGACTGGACATGCTGTAACGATTGTTCAGGTTATAGGAGTGTAGAAAGCCGCACCTTCGTTTTAGCCACCTCTTGAACTGAAATTTAGAGGGGCCGGCGCGACGAAAAAGCTACATCTGAGGTGTTCTAATTGTTGGTAGTGGAGCCTTTCCGCACCGGGTGCAAATGTACAGTCTCCGGTAGACTGTTAACATCCCTAGAGGAACAACCATTATTTTTCCGACCTTCGAGTCGATCCAGCAGCGTCCTTTCCTGCAGCCAGACGATAGAATATTGCCTTTGGCTCGAAGCTAAACCCAACAAAAGAGACCGACTGTGCGCCAGGCGTTGATCAGTGATATTCACAGCAATCTAGAAGCTCTTACCACAGTGCTGGCGGATATCGCGAAGCAAAAAGTTGATCGCATTGTCTGCTTGGGTGATATCGTAGGTTACGGTCCCAATCCGTGCGAATGCTTGGATCTGATTATCGAAAAGTCGGACTTGACGATTCTGGGCAATCACGATCAGGCGGCGCTGTTTGATCCTGAGGGTTTCAACCCTGTGGCCTTGAAGGCGATTTATTGGACGCGTGACGTGCTGGATCGCGCGCCCGGGCGAGCCAGCGTGGTCAATCGACGTTGGGATTTTCTGAGCGAACTGCCCAAGAAACGCCAAGAAGGCAACATTCTCTTCGTGCACGGTTCGCCGCGCGACCCGACCAATGAGTATGTATTTCCCGAAACGATTTACGATCAGAATCGCATGAAGATTCTGTTCGACCAGATCAAGCACCTCAGTTTCCAAGGTCACACGCATGTCCCGGGCGTGTTCACGACCGATGGCGAGTTTGTCCCACCAGAGAAGTGCGAATACAAATACCAATACGGCGATGAAAAGCTGATGGTCAACGTGGGCTCGGTCGGCCAGCCCCGCGACGAAGATCCGCGGGCTTGCTACGTCGTTCTGGATGATCGCAAACACGAGATCGAATTCAGGCGACTAGAGTACGATCTGGAGAGTACGATCCAGAAGATCTACGACATCGATGACCTGGATGACATGCTGGGTGATCGCCTAAGAGGTGGCCGCTGATTTCGACCTGGGGGAGAAATCAGCTCTATCGGCCCGACTTGCCCCCAGCCACCCTGCTTTCGCCCGAGCAGCCGTCCCTCTAAACTGTTAAGGCCGACCTTCTGCCTACCACAGCATCCGCGCCGTGATGGCCCCGGATCTATCGTCGGTTGGAATCAGTGCCCAGGGATCAGTGCTTTGCGTCGAGCCATTCTTAGTGATATTCACGGCAACCATGTTGCCCTGCAGGCCGTGCTGCGCGATGTTGAAGCTCAGGGCTGTCAAGAGATCATCTGCCTGGGTGATGTCGTAGGCTATGGTCCCGATCCGCAATTGTGCGTCGATGTGGTGGCCAAGTTTGACGCTTGTATCCTGGGCAATCACGATCTGGCAGCGCTCTTTGATCCAGAAGGCTTCAGCAGTGCCGCCGAACAAGCCATTCTGTGGACACGCAAACAGCTAGAGTCGGGAGATTCAGCCGAGAACTGCCGACGGCGATTGGAGTTTTTGGCGCGACTGCCGCGTGTGCGTCGCGAAGGTGCGACCCTGTTCGTGCATGGGTCGGTGCGCAATCCCATCAACGAGTATGTCTTCCCCGAAGACATTCACAATCGCCGCAAGATGGACAAACTGTTTTCGATGGTGCAGAAAGTCTGTTTCCAAGGCCACACGCACGTGCCCGGTGTCTTTACGTCGGAAATGAAGTTCCATTCGCCGACGGAAATCAACCATGCCTTTCAAATGACCGATGAGAAGATCATGGTCAATGTTGGTTCGGTTGGGCAACCTCGCGACGGCGACTGGCGAAGTTGTTATGTGATATTAGATGAGCCCTGGATCCACTTCCGCCGCGTCGAGTACAACGTGGCCGAGACCGCCCAGAAGATTTTTGCCACCGGAGAACTCGAACGCTTCCTGGGCGACCGCTTGTTCGAGGGCAAATAGGCGAATCCAGCCTGACAATCATTGCCTAGCGCGTGCTCGTGATGCAAAATTACGGTAGAACGAACTGTTCCTACATTTGTTTTTTGTTGACAAGATTGAGACCATCGGATGCAAACGATTACTTTGCGTGTCGTAACTGGCTCGGATCGCGGCCGGGTCTACGCGGAGTTGCGTCCACCCATCACGATTGGTCGCGAAGAAGGTAACTCAGTTCAAGTCAACGACGAACGAGTCAGCCGCTTTCACGTCAAGATTCAGGAAGATGACGGCCGACTGGTCGTGACCGACCTGGACAGCACCAACGGCACACGCGTCAACGGCCATCCCTGCAATCTGAAAATTCTGCGCTACGGTGACACCATTTCGATAGGCCGTACCGTCCTGATCGTCGGCACACGAGAACAAGTGGCCGAGTGGTTCAGCGATGAACCCACGCGCTCCTTGGCTCAACGCGGCTCGACCACTTCGGCCAGCGGAAGCGACGTCGAGGATATCGAACTGAGTACCGACATGGATCGCACTCGCAGCGCCAGTAGTCGCAATGACCCCTGCCTGCCCAAAGGCATGTCGCCCGGCCAGGCTGCTGAACTGCGCGAACTGCTCGATCACTTACACGAAGGCCTGCGCGTGGTCTTCGACAGCGCCTCGGTCGATGAACAAGCCGGCAAAGTCGTCATGGACTTCCGCTGCTGGCATAGTCTCATTCGAACACAAACCGAACTAGCGCAATTGATTCGCGCCATCGAAGATCCGCAGAGCATCTATCCTCCAGACCGTGAGACGGGTTTGTAAGGGTCAACCGCAGCGGAATGCGTCAAGCATTTCGGTGTAGCGGAACGCGTCAAGCGTTTCGGTGTAGCGGAACGCGTCAAGCGTTTCGGTGCTACCATGCACACAGGCTGGAAGCCTATGCCACAAGTTACACAGGCTGGAAGCCTATGCCACAAGTTACACAGGCTGGAAGCCTATGCCACAATTTACACAGGCTGGAAGCCTATGCCACAATTTACACAGGCTGGAAGGCTATGCCACAGAATCATCTGCGAGCTTGTCACTGTTGTGGGCTGGTGCATCAAGTGCCGCCGATGGCGGCCGGGGAGGAAGCGGTTTGTTCTCGCTGCAACTCCATTGTCGATGCCGATGATCGCAGTGGGATGCAAAGTGCCTCGCGGTGCCTGGCTGCGTCACTCGGTGCGCTCGTGTTGTACTTTCCCGCGATCCTTTTGCCGATACTCAAGATTGAAAAGCTTGGCCATCATCACGAGGCCAGCTTGTTGGGCGGGACCATCGACTTGTTATGGCACGGTAGTTGGTTTGTAGGCCTGGTCGTGTTGATCTTCTCGATCATCATTCCTCTCATGAAGATCTTGGCCTTGATGGAATTGAGTTGGCTCAGTCTGACTGGCAAAGCACATCGGGCTTGGGTGTATCACGTCGTTGAGTGGGCTGGACGTTGGAGCATGATGGATGTGCTGCTGCTGGCGTTGATGGTTACGCTGGTCAAGCTGGGTGACCTCGTTCAATTCAGCTTAGGACCCGCCGTCTGGGCGTTTGTCCTGTGCGTAGTGATGAGCCTAATAGCGTCCGCCATGTTCGACCCCCACGCCATCTGGGAAGAGTCTTAGTAGCCGATCTCGCCAGAGATTGGATCCTTGGTTTGCAGAAACAAATGTTGCGGGCGATTGCAAACAGTCCGTAGCCGATCTCGCCAGAGATTGGATCTTGGATTGCAGAAACAATCGCGTAGCGTCCAAAGTCTGGCGACTTCGGCTACGGGGGGGCGTCTTTGGTTTGCTTGCGGCGTTTCAGCCGGTGGGATTTCTCGGCCCGGGTGAGATAGCCCCAACGGAGTGGTTCGTCTTGTTCGTATTGCTTGTCGAGCGTCAAAGCAGTTAGCGCTTTGCACATTTCAAAGCCCAAATAAAAGGCGTGGCTGGCGTCGATGTATTTTTCGAAGGGGCTATCCAGGACTTCGTTGAATAGGCTCATCGGATCGGCGCCTTGAAAGTGCAATCCGGCGGCTAGAAAGTGAATGATTCCATCTTGAGCGATCAATCGCACGTTGCGGTCGACGATCGACTCGGCCAATTCGTCTATCACTTCCGGACTGTACCGATTCAGCTTGCCATCGCGCAGAGTGACCAAACGATCGTCGAGTCGTTTGGGTGGCACGTTGTGTTTGACGGCGTAGTGCACCATCCGTCGCGCGATGTCACATTCTTTCACACTCGTGCGAGCCCAATTGATGACGTTGGTCGTCAGCACGCTGTGAATCTGCAACTCTTGGCAGATGCCCAACAGTAACAGATTGATGCCGGCAGAATCAGCATCGGTTAGTTCCGTTATGTTTCCGATACCCATCATCATCGGGAGTGTTGGATAGCGCAAGCGCACGCGCGCGTAACGCTCGAGACTGCGTGCAAAGCCGCAGCCAATAGGTTCGAGAATCGGATCCAAGCGCACGCGCAGCCCATGTTGGAGTAAAAAATCGATCGTTTCGAAAAATTTTTTTTCTTCGTCGGGCGTGTCTGGAATCACCACCACTTCGGCGTTCCAATCGAGCGCTTGATCGCGATTGGTACTATTGACTGAGAGCACGATTTCGGCGCCCGCGCGACACGCTTGAGCGACTTCATCTGCATCAAACGAATCGATGGATACACGCAGGCCACTCTCGCGCAGCGCTACCACGGCATCACCGACTTGATGCCAAGTGTGACCCGGTGTGCAACCCAGGTCGATCACATCGGCGCCTTGTTCACGCAGAGCTTGCGCATGGGCAATCAACTGCGTGAGCGTGAAGCTTGGCGCGTGATTGATCTCTGCCAGTATCTCGATCGAGTACTCGGTCAGCTCACTCATTTTTTCCCGTTTTTTTCCGAATATTTCAGCGAGATTGCGAATGTCGCGCGGGCCACAATCCACCGGTACATTCAGCGCCAGTCGCAGCTCCTCCAGTCCCGATTCCAGATAGCCCGGTACGATGATGCGCGTGATACCACCGGGCACTTCTAACTTGCGCAGCAACCACTTCGGAGTCATCAGCGCAGCAACCGTTATCGGCAAGACAGCGATCGAATATTTGAAACCGATCTTCAGTGCAAGCTCTTCGACGACCGAACGCACAGCACCTTGCGCTAGTTGTCCGGTAACGAAGAGAATGTGTGTATCGGGAGTCACTGCAGAGTCACTTTGCATGTTGCTAAACCTCAGCGCGTTAGTATGTCACAAGGCTTGCGACACGCGAAGAGATTGCCAGAAAAATCGGTTTCCATCTTGACCTATTCACAACACATACTAAAAAAAGAGGCTGTAACGAGGAGTTCGTGGAAAAACAACTGTCGTCCTTGTTGTTTTTCGTGGCCGGGACTCCTCGTTATTTTTTTGCGCTCATGTTATCCATTGCCATAAACAATTTTCACTTCCCATCACTTACTCTAATCAACGCCTGCTAACTCATTGACCGCAGTATGCTGACCATCTTGCTGGAAGAACCGCATTTTCTGGTGATCAATAAACCTAGCGGGCTCTTTTCGCAAAGTGCACCTGGCATCGAGAATGTTCAAGAGTTGGTCGTGCAACAACTAGCCCAGCGCGATGCGCATCCTGGTCGGCCCTTCATCGGTCTGCCGCACCGTTTGGATCGCGGAACTTCCGGAGCCATGTTGCTGGCTCGCAATCAACGCGCCTTAAAACGCTTTGGGGAACAGTTTCAAAGTCGCAAAGTCGGCAAACACTACCTGGCTATCGTTCAGGGCACCATGCCTGCCCAGCAGCAGACCATGGCCGACTACTTGCGGAAGATTCCCGAAAAGCCACTGGCAGAGATTGTGGCTGCCGACAGCGAAGGTGCCCGGTTGGCCGAGATGATCGTCCAGCCAAAAGCCTGGCAAGCTGGTTACACGCTGGTCGAAGTCGAACTGTTAACCGGCCGCATGCACCAAATCCGTTTGCAACTGGCCAGCCGCGGCTGGCCTGTGGTCGGCGACTGGAGCTACGGAAGCGATCAAACCTTCGGGCCGCTCGACCCCGAAGGCTACCGCCAGTGCTTGGCTCTGCATTGTCGTCGGCTGGAGTTCCGTCATCCTCAAACCGCCAAACTCGTGAGCGTCGCCGCCCCCCTGCCCGATGCATGGACGCCGTTAATGCAAGCGTTCTCGTTTAACCCGTAGCCGTCAGGCGAGGTGAACCCGCTAACCAATCGCCAGTGTGCTCCTTTGTTCGCCTAGCCTTCGGCCATCGTTTAACCCGTAGCCGCCAGGCGAGGTGCACCCTCTAACCAAACGCTGCGTTTACCCCTGAGCGACTGTTTGCTTAATGGAGCAACTTGGTGCTGCTACCTCAACCTCTTCGGTCACCTAGCCTTCGGCCACGGGTTAAACGCGTTTAACCCGTAGCCGCTTCGGCGAGGTGCACCCTCTAACCAAACGCTGCGTTTACCCCTGAGCATCAGCGCGCTCAAGATGGACAATAACCACTGCAGCGTGTACTCCTTCGATTGCCTAGCCTTCGGCCACGGGTTAAACGAGCCACTTGTCGATGTCCATCTCGTCGAAAACGCAAACAGAGCATCCAGAAAAGTTCGCGTAATCGTTTCATTTTAACTCACCCTAATCAATGCTAGCTGCCGATAAGAGAACGACGGTTGGTTTCGTTCCTCCCCCGGACAGTAGCATGATGTCAAGAACTTCCTCAATGGTCCTGTGGTTAGGTATTGCCGCTTGGACGAGTTCCGTTGGTTGCACGATGTGCAGTCCAGGACACATGTGGGACTATGGCGGAGTGGGTGGAAAATGGCAGCGAGGCAACCCGACATGCGGTCGCGTGGGCTCGACGCTGAGCGACGCAGGCGCGTACCAGGTCGGTAGCTCAGTTGAATTCGGCAGCAACTATGGCGACTCCTGGGATCTGGTTGAAACGCCAGAAACAGTCGTCTCGCCCGAAGCCCAGATCATCGAAGGCGAATTCTTCGACGCAGAGCCCGGCACGATTATGATCGGTCCGTAGGCATGATCGGTCCCTAAGCCTACTTGCCACTGACCCGATCACCCAAGCGTTCGGCCAGTCGCAGCAGCGTCTTGCTGGCATCCCCTTCGGCTAGCTTGGCATGAATGATGTGCACTTGCGTCCGGTCATTCCAGGCTGCATCCAGCGCGCTCAGGAATTCACCCTCGGTTTGCACGAGATAACCTTTGCCTGCTCCGTAGAGTTCAGGCAAGCGATGATAGTTCCAAGGCAAGATCTCGTTATACTTCCAATCGCCGGCGTGCAAAAATCGCTCCGTGCCGTAGCCATGATTATCGAGCACGATCAGGATTGGTGAAAAATTGTTGCGGACCAGTGTCGACAGCTCACTGCCGGTCATCTGGAAGGCGCCGTCACCGCACAGCACGAGCACACGCTCTTTAGGACGTGCAAAGCAGGCGCCCACGGCTGCCGGCACAGAGAAACCCATGGATGTGTAATAAGCGGGACTGAGGAAATCGGTGCGCTGGTGAATGCACAGTTCCGTGGCCGCAAACAGGGCATCGCCGATATCGGCGATCACGATCGTATCTTCATCCAGCCTTTGGTCGATCGCTTTGATCATGCGGCTGATCTTCAGTGGTTCCTCAGGCTGCGGCTCGAAGGGCTTGGACGAGCGCGGTCGCAAGCCATCGGGGATCTCGCGCACCGCTGGCTGCGGCGCAGCGGCGATCAGTCCGTTGATGAATTCCTCCAGCGGAACATGATGATAGTAGTGATACGAAATCTGCAGCTGTTCACTGGTGACGTATATGCACTTGGAAACATCCAGCTTGGCAGTATAGATACCCAAATTAATGTCGGTCATAAACGCGCCCAGTAGCAGGACGCAGTCGCTGTTCTCGACATACTCGGTGACTTCGGCGCGGCCCATCGCGCCTTCGTACAGTCCGATGTACAGCGGGTGTTTCTCCGGGACCACGCTCTTGCCTAGCAACGTCGCGGCCAATGGAATGTGCGCCTGTTCGGCCAGCTTGAGTACCTGGTCTTGCAAGCCGAAGCGATGGATCTCGATACCCGCGATAATCATCGGTCGCTGTGCCTGGCTGAGTCGCTGGGTGGCTTCGTTCAAGGCCTCTTGCAAGACGGCCGTATCGGTGCTCTGTACTTCGCGGCGATAGGCATGGGCCACTGGCGGAACAACGCTGACCATATCGCGAGGAATTTCGATATACACCGGACGCTTGAATCGGTCGGCCGCATCAAGAACTCGATCAATTTCGCTGAAGGCCAACAAAGGATCGTTCAACTCCGCCGTCGCGATGCACAGCTTCTCGAAGACTTGTAGCTGCGTGTGAAACTCTCGCACCTTGTGATGCAGCAGCGGATTGTTGGTGCGTTCATTCAGACCTGGTGCACCGCTGATCAAAACCACGGGCGACTTTTCGGCAAAGGCCCCAGCCAGACTGTTGCACACACTCAAGCCACCTACGCAGTACGTAACGCAAACAGCACCCATGCCATTGATGCGGGCATAAGCATCCGCCGCGAAGCCCGCGCAATCTTCCCGTGTGCAGCCCACCACGTTGATGGGGCTCTTCTCGAGCATGCTGTAGAAGCTCAACACATAATCACCCGGGATGCCGAAGACATCGCGGATACCATAGTCCTGCAAGCGGTTGATAAGATATTGACCAATCGAAACTTCACTCGAGCGTCGGCTTCGATTTGTTGACATTCACTACTCCTCAAGCGTGTCGATCAAAGTTGAAAATCCACGAGTCGTTCTGCCAGTCGGCGGGCAAGTCAGTTACCTTGGGGCATTAATCATGCATGTCCCAAGCATCAAGCCATATCGTTTTAACCGGTTTCATTTTGAACTGTTCACTCAATTCTTGATGCATGTGTTTGAAGTGTCCGGCTCCGTAGAAGATACCCAGACGCTTCTTACCGGCGTCCAGTTCTCGTTTGAGCACCTCTAGCGCCTTGGCATTGCGTTCGGTAATCAACGTACTCTTGCCATCGTCGCCCGAGATCGCCGCCAATTGGCCATCCATCTCTTCCATCTGCTCAGCCAGCACACGCTTCATAGCCAGTTCGCGATTTTGGGAGAGCATCGCACTCAGCAGGTTCAGGTCACCGCTCTTCTTCGAACTCTGCATCGCCAGGCTCGAGCCCATCGAACGCATGATGAAGGTCATCAACCCTTCCTGACGCTGACTGAGGCTCTCCGTAAACTCTTCGGGGTTCATATCGGCATGTACAAAATTCTTGGCCTGGTAATCAACCTCGTCGAGTTGAAAGCTCAGGCCGAGCGCATCCTTCATACCGCTTTGCACCGCGCTGACCGGGCTACCATCTTTAGCCTCGCGCTTCTCGAGATCTTTCACGCGCTGCGGATCGCTGACCATTTCGTACAGCAGTGCATCGTAACTGCGGAACATATCGTTGAGCGTCTTGTAGTAGTTCTTGTCGGCGATGTGAATGGCGCCCACCAATTCGACCGTGGCACCCGCGTACGGCCCGCTGTCAGCCTGGTATGTGACAACGGCAGTCTGCAGCGTGACAACTTTGTTGCCCTCTTTGACGGTTCGCACAAAGATCGGTTCGTCGTTCTGCTGGGTGGCTTTACTGGACTTGGCATCCGCTTTCGGTTTTTGTGGACCATCATCAGCAATCGCGCCGGTGCCAAGCCATCCGGAAGAAAGCAGCACAATGACCAAAGCCCTGTTCCACGCTTGCCAGATATTCAGTCGCGTGAGCATTATTTCGTTAACCTTCGGTACGTAGCCTGAGGCAGCCATAGCGCTGCCCGATCGGAGATATAGGCACTTCGTGCCTTACAGTTCAGTTTGGCATAGGCAGGATGTCTGTGCCATCACTTCAACTGCAGTTTTGTTTCTCTAATCTCAAAAAACTCAGGCTGGAGGCTGGTGCGCGGTTACTCAGGCTGGAAGCCTAAGCCACAAGCACACAGGCTGGAAGCCTATGCCACACGTTACACAGGCTGGAAGTCTATGCCACACGTTACACAGGCTGGAAGCCTATGCCACAAGCACTTACCCGAAGTAGGCGACAGCGTTGTTGAAGATTGCCAGACCGTCGCCGTGCTGGGGCTGTGGGTCACGGCGCGTCCAAAAGGGGTGGTGGGTGGCTTCGATGTGGCGTTCGGGATGAGGCATTAAGCCAAAGACGCGGCCGCTGGGATCGCTCATGCCAGCCACGTTCAATTCCGATCCATTGGGATTGATAGGAAATGGCAGCAGATCATTAACCGCTGTTCCGTCTTCTTGGGCGTAGCGCAGAGACAACTGCCCAGAGCCTGCGAACTGGCAACCGCTATCATCGCTGCGCAGAACCAACCGCCCTTCAGCATGGGCCATGGGCAGGTACATCCGCTCGATGCCTTGCAGGAAGACGCAATTGTTGGGCGTGGTTGCCAGGTGAACCCAGCGATCTTCAAAGCGGGCTTGGCGATTGAGGGTTAGTGTGGCCGGCGGTTGAGCAGGATTGGTGAAGAAAATTCCCAGTCGCATCATGATCTGAAAACCGTTGCAGATTCCCAGCACCAATCGATCTTGGCTGCGGAATTTCTCGACCACATCGCTCAGGTGGACATTCAGCTGCTGAGCCAAAATGCGGCCGGCAGCGATATCGTCTCCGTAACTGAATCCACCTGGGAAGCACAAAATCTGATGATCGTCGGCCAAACTGGGCGATTCGATCAAGCGATTGACATGCAGTAGAGTTGTTTTGGCGCCCGCCAGTTCGAAGGCAAACGCAGTCTCGACTTCACAATTTGTCCCAGGGGCTCGCAGAATGAGCACCTTTGGCGTCGCCATTAATCAACCTCGCGAGTGTCAAGAAATTAGTCAGCCGTCGACACACCTTAAAGTGTGACCCCACAGAGCCGCTCTGCCAAGGGGACTCCCCTTCCGCTCGGCAGCGGGAGACTATCAAATATCGGCTCGTCAGCCTCGCTGTTTTGGACTCTTGGGTAGAAGGTGCTTAGCTGGTATGCCGCAGATCAAGGCTTTTCGCGGATTGCGTTACAACATGGCTCAAATCGGGTCGCTCAGTGATTGCATCGCGCCACCATACGATGTGGTCGATGGACAACTGCAAGCCGAACTGTATGCCAAAAGTCCGTACAACTTCATTCGCTTGGAACTGACCAAGCCCGAACCGGGAGACACGGATCCCCAGGCTGTCTACAGCCGAGCCGCAACCCTGTTTCGTCAATGGCGTCGCGATGGCGTTTTGCAAGTCGAGCCCGACCCGGCCCTGTACGTCTATCACCAGGTCTTTGATTACGCTGGGCGCACCTATACGCGCCGCGGCTTTATGGCTCGCATTCGCCTGGTGCGTTTTGGTGAAGGCAACATCTATCCGCACGAACAAACTCATGCCAAAGCCAAAGACGATCGTTTGCGCCTGACTCGGGCTTGCCAGGCCAATCTATCGCAGATTTTCGGGCTGTATCCAGATCCAGAAAACAATGCACAGAACTTACTCGAAGAGCACATTGCTGGTCGCGCGGCACTGGAGGCCGTTGATCACTTGGATGTCACGCATCGCTTATGGCCAGTTAGCGACATGAACGTAATTCAACAAGTGGCTGCCCTGGTCGAAGACAAGCCGATGTTTGTGGCCGATGGTCATCATCGTTACGAGACCGCCTGCAACTATCGCGATGAACTGGCAGCCGCTGCCGGTGGTACACTGCCCGAAGAACACCCGGCCCAGTTTGTGCTAAGCATGATGGTCAGCATGGACGATCCTGGCTTGATCGTGCTGCCGACGCATCGCTTGATCGAAGGCTGTGCAGCGCTAACGGCGGCTCAGGTATGCGAAAAGTTAGGTCAGTATTTCGATTGCCAGCAGGCCGGACATGGTCCGCAGGATGCCGGCAAGGTGTGGCAGCGCATTGAAGATCAGAATGATCAAAGTGTGCTGGCTCTGTATACCACCGCCGATCAACAGTGGACGTTGGTTTCGGCCACGGTCGCGGCCCTGGATCGCATGCGCGAGATCGCGCCTGACCAGAGCGATGATTGGCGCGGGCTCGGTGTGGCCATCTTGCATCGCTTGGTCTTCGAGGATTTATTGGGCGTCCATGAAAAGGAACTGCCCAAGCCCACTTACGTTCATCTGGTTGATGAAGTGGTAGCTGGTTTAGAAGGCAAGCTGGAAGGTGCTAAGAGTTATCCGCTGGCTGCCTTGGTCATGCCCGCAACAGTTGACGATATTCGCGCGGTCAGTCTGCATAACGAACGCATGCCGGCCAAGAGCACTTACTTCTATCCAAAATTGCTTAGCGGCCTGGTGGTTAACCCGCTAGATGCAAATTGAAGTTTCGAATTCGAATTTCAATTTTCAAGTTTGAGCACGCTCGCGCAGTAGGCGCTCGTACAGTTCTTCGTACTTGCGCAGTTGATCGTCCAAGCGATAGTGTCGCTGGATGTGCGCTTGATTGAATTGACCACAGCGCTCGCGCAAAGCTTCGTCCAGCGCGAGGGCCTCGATGCGTTGTGTTAGTTGCGTCCAGTTATGGGGCTGGGCTGTTTGAGCGGTAGCTAAGTCGCTGGGGTAGCCGTCGCTGGGGCTGACCAACTGCTCGACGCCGTCGACCGCGAAGGCGACAAAGGGTCGAGCCACCGACATGGCTTCCAACAGCACGTTAGGCATGCCTTCGTACACCGCTGGCAAAATCAAGATCTGGCACGCCTGCATCCACGCCGGCACGTTGGCTTGCCAACCCACCAGGTGCACTCGGTCCGTTAATTTCAATGCCGCCAGGCGCGCGCGAATGGATGACTCCAGCGAACCCTGGCCGACCAGGACCATATGCCAATCGGGCAAGCGTCGCATCAGGTCGGGCAGATGATCGGCCAGCGGCAGCAAACCCTTCTGGGCTTCAAGTCGTCCTACGAACAGCAGTGCCGACCCGTTTAGTGGTAGACCGAGTTGAGATAAATCTACGTGGTTTGCCTGCCGTGAATCGTTGAGCGATTGTGTTTTGGTCCCATTGGGGATGACGCTTAGCAGTGTGGAGGGCAAGCGTTCATTTTCCAAGGCATGTTGCAACACGGCTTGGCTGACGCAAACCATATGCTGCATGCGGCGGGAAACCAAACGCTCAAGCCACCAGCGTCCACTGCGTGGCTCACTGACGCGCATGCCAGCTACCCACGGTGTCTTTCTGGTCCACAGTGCCCAGCCACAGATGACATTGGCGTGCCAGAGCATGGACTGAACAATATCGGGTTGAAATTTGTCCAGCGCACGTCTCAGCCACCGCGCGATCCGCCAGGCGTCGCGCGAACCCCGCGCGTGGCCGAACTGAACTTCGATGCCGGCCAATTGCAATCGTTCGAGCAAAATGGCTTGTGGTCCGCGCGGTGGCGGGCCGAGCGACCACACGGCCACTTCGTGAGCGCGCGACTTTAAATAGAGTGCCAATTCAGTCAGGCACAATTCGGCGCCGCCAGGATCTAGTTCGGTAATTACAAGCCCAATGCGCAACGCTGCAGTTCCTTATGCGTTCCTCATTCTAGCCTGCCAGTGTATCCTTTAGGTACTTAATGCGAGGCCAGGAGCAAATTGATGTCGTTATCAGCGGATGATTTTAACAATCTGAATCAGTACGATTACACGCTACCCAGAGAGTTGATCGCTCAGCAGCCGTCCGACCAGAGAATCGACGCTCGATTGTTAGTGATCGAGCGAGCCAGCGGTACGATCTCGCATCATCATGTCCGCGATTTGCCCGAGTTTCTGCAACCCGGCGACGCCTTGGTACTGAACACCACCAAAGTAATTCCGGCCCGCCTGGTCGGAGCTCGCACCAGTTCCGGTGGCCGCTGGGAAGGGCTGTTCCTGCATAGCACGGCCGACGGTATTTGGGAATTGCTGAGCAATACGCGAGGGCATTTGACGCCGGGCGAATCCATCACGCTCCGTGATCGCGAAGGTCGAATGGCCGAAGCCCTGGTAGTGGTGGCGCGATTGCCGACCGGTCACATTGCGGCCAGGCCGATCGAAGGCCAGCCGTTCGAAGAGTTCCTGGAGCGGTTTGGTCGCGTGCCCATTCCGCCCTACATTCGTGATGGCCAGATGGTGGATGATGACATACAGCGTTATCAAACGATCTATGCCCGCGAAGCCGGTTCGGTGGCTGCGCCAACGGCTGGACTGCACTTCACCGCTGACTTGCTCAATCGTATTGAACAGCGGGGTGTCACGCGGGCGCCAGTGTGTTTGCATGTAGGGCTGGGCACATTTCGTCCGATCAAATCGGAGCAGATTGACCAGCATGTAATGCATAGCGAATACGGCGAAATTAGTGAGGCGGTGGCCAAACGCTTGACCAGTTGTCGGCTCGACGGCGGTCGGATCGTCGCGGTCGGCACGACTTCGGTCCGCGTGTTGGAATCAGCCTGTGCGCACAATAGCGGTCAGCTGGCTGCCTGGCAGGGGCACACCGACATCTTCATCCGTCCGCCTTACCAATTTCAAGCTGTCGATGCCTTGATGACCAACTTTCATTTGCCCAAGAGTACCCTGCTGGTGTTGGTTTGCGCCTTAGCCGGTCGTGAACTGATCCTGCGCGCCTATGAAGAGGCCATCGCTCAGAAATATCGATTTTATAGTTATGGAGATGCGATGCTGATCCTCTGAAGTTTGAGTCACGCATGTTCTTTTTCCGTCTCGATGTTCAACCCTCTGAATTCTGTCATGAAGCAAGTCATAGCCATCGTTCGACCTTATCTGGCTGAGAAAGTGCTGGAGAACCTCAAGCTTGCTCCGCTTGAAGCGCTGGCGGTGCGCGAAGTAAAGGGCTTTGGTCGGCAGAAGAACTATTTGGACGAATACAAAGCGGGCGAATTCGAATCGGTGTTTTTGCCCAAAGTAGAAATCACGATGTGGGTAGAAGACTTTCGCGTCGAAGAAGTTATGCGGCGCATCATCGAAGTGGCACGCAGTGGGCGCATGGGCGACGGCAAAGTCATCGTCCTACCCGTCAGCAGCCTGGCTGGGGCAGAGGTTATCGATATCTAACGTAGCCACCGCCGCCAAGCGGTGGCTACGCCAGTGCCTTACAGTCGAGATTCTTCTTCGACGATGCGTTGCAATCGCTCTTGAATGCGGCTGGTGGCATCCTGCTGAGCCAGGTTGGGGACAGCTTCGGACCGCAGGTCGCGGGCTGTGTTGGGTGGCACTTTGGTTACCAGGCGACAAATATTGCCATCGTGCAAGTAGATGCGATTGCGTCCGCCAAGTTTGGCGGCGTATAAGGCTTCGTCACTGCGGCGCACCAGTTTGCCGATCTTGTCGTCGGTCTGAATCACACCCACACCGCCGCTGAGCGTTACCGGGATGACGGTATCTTCATGTCGAAACTCGGTGCGGCCGACCACAGAACGCAGGCGGTCGAGCGAATCAGCGGCTGCCTCTAGCGGCTGCGACCACAGGACGGCGAACTCTTCGCCTCCGTAACGCGCCACACACTGAGCTTCAGGGAACTCGGTGCGCATCGTCTCGGCCACTTTCTTCAGCACCGCATCACCGGCTTGGTGACCGTAGGTATCGTTGATCTTCTTGAAGTGATCGATATCGATCAACCCTAGTGTGAAACTGTGATGTTTGCTGAGCCACACGCTATAGAGATCATCCAGCGTTTGATCGAAGGCCTTACGATTGGTCAAACCCGTCAGGCCATCGGTGCGAGCTTCTGTCAGGTAATCGGCAATCTGATGGGTTTGCGATTCCAGCCTGGCTTCCGCTGAGTCCAAGCGGTTTTGCAGCTGTTGATTGGCTTGCATAATCTGCGTGAGCAAACCCAAGATCTCTTCGCGCGGAGCTTCGTTATTGCCTTGCACGCGTTGGCTGATCGAGCTCAGTTGAGTTTGGTACTTGGAGACATCGCCAGCGAACTCGCTAGTCCAATGCGACAAGTTTTGCAGGAAGGAAAGAAATTGTTGTCGGTCAACCACCTGGCTGGCTACGCCGGCGCGTCGGCCCAGCGCAAATCCCAACAAGACGCCCGCGACCAGCAGGCCCGTACCGACAGCCAATCCGAGCAAAAAAATCGGTGCGTTCGGTGGCATGATGGCTGCAGCTCCCTGCAAAACTTCCGGTGATAAGCGGGTTACACTTCCGGCAAAGTCGTATTCTTGCCGATGACCACAATTCCTGCCGGGCTGATCGTAAAGCCTCGCGCGCGATCCTCCTCTGGATCGTAACCTATCTGAATGCCGGGAGGAATAGTAACACGTTTGTCCACAATGGCTCTGCGAATCTTGGCATGGCGTCCAACTTCGACACCTTCTAACAAGATACTGTCTTCGACTTGAGCATAGCTGTTGACACGTACATTGGGGCTGAGCACGCTTCTTTTAACCGTACCACCGCTGACCACTGTCCCCTGACAGACGATGCTGTCGAGCGCATGACCCATGCGATCAGAGTCACCA